>CP141729.1:0-2400000 GCA_035621215.1 Oscillospiraceae bacterium MB08-C2-2
ACCGTGAGGCGTAAGTTGCAAAGCGGGTTCCTTTTTCGCTGTTGAAGCTGCCCACTGCTTTAATCAGACCGATTGTACCGATGGAAATTAAATCCTCCTGATCCTTGATATTGGAATAGTACCGCTTGATGATGTGGGCTACCAGCCTTAGGTTGTGTTCAATGAGCTTGTTTTTAGCGGCCTCGTCTCCCTCCTTGATTTTATCAAGACATATTTTTTCGTCCTTGGCAGAGAGCGGCCGGGGGAAGGAGCCTCCCGAGGTCACATGCAGTGCCAGATAAAGCAAATTTCCCAGCGCTAGTACAATCAGCAATGAATACACATTTCTCACCTCAGCATAGTATATGGCTGTGTAAGCATGGACGGTGCGTGTCCCCCCGCAAAAAGAGAAATTTTTGCACATTTGCAGCATGTTTTGCCAGTCCATTTCCATTTTCGGGGTAAAAAGGCAGACAGGTAATGGGCGTTATGGTATAATAACCGCAAAACGCTTATTATACGTTCCATTTTTATGGCCCGCCTTACGGCGATGGCCAATTATACCATTTACTGCGTTCATGGTATACTATCTGCAAACGCAGATAGTATACTGCCTTATGCGCAAGGCGATTCGCTCACTTTGTTCGCTGCCGCCCTAGATGCGCAATTATACCGTAACGCTTCGCTTTTATGGTATAATTGCTGCAAACGCAGATAGTATACTAACTTATGTGCAGGGCGATTCGCTCACTTTGTTCGCTGCCGCCCTAGATGCGCAATTATACCGTAACGCTTCGCTTTTATGGTATAATTGCTGCAAAAGGGTGAAGCAACTGAATCTTTCAATCTAACAATCACCGCTTTTAAAGGGGCCAAATATGAAAAAGCTGCAATACAGTGTCCTAGGCTTAATAATTGAGTAGGAACACTTGACAAGGCTTTATAATATAAGTATATTAGAAAGTAATAATATACGAATGGTGGTGCCTTATGAGCAGAGCGAAAAAGATTGCGGCTGTTTCTTCTCAGTGTGTGGCCTGCGGCTGCTGTGTGAAGGCTTGCCCGTTGGGAGCGATACTGGTTCCCAACGGGATTCGGGCCGAAGTGAGTGCCGACCGGTGCGTTGGCGCGGAAAATGTGTGCTGGCCTGTCCGGCACAAGTGATTACCATCCTTGCACGGGAGGAAGTGGCTTATGCCTAAGAAAAAGCCATGGTATGAGTATCTCTGGATTTTTTCCGCTGTTTATCTGGCACTGGGCTTTTTCAATATCCTGTTTGCATGGCTGGGGCTGATCTGCTTTTTGCTTCCCCTGATGATTTCCATTGTCAAAGGGAACAAAGCCTATTGCGGTAAATATTGCGGCAGAGGCCAGCTTTTTGAGCTGTTGGGCGGCCGATTCGGTCTTTCACGCAAAAAGGCGCCCCCTGCTTTTCTCCGATCTAAGTGGTTTCGTTATGGGTTCCTGACTTTCTTTATGACGATGTTCGGCCTTATGCTTTATTCTACTTATCTTGTTTTTGCCGGGGCACCCCTTAAAGAGGTGGTGACGCTTTTGTGGGTATTTCGGCTTCCTTGGAATTGGGTGAACACCTCTTTTGTACACCCCGGGGTTGCTCAATTTGCTTTTGGATTTTATAGTGTCATGCTCACCTCCACCGTGTTGGGGCTGGTAACCATGATTCTGTTTAAGCCCCGGTCTTGGTGCGTTTATTGCCCTATGGGAACCATGACCCAAGGCATTTGCCAGTTGAAACACAGAAAGGACGATTTAAATGGAAGAAAAAGCGAAGATCATAGCGGAGCTTCTCAAGGTTCTGGCCAATGAGAACCGTTTGTTGATTCTGTGTCGGCTTATCAAAGGTCCCCAAACAGTGAGTAAGCTGGCGGAAAGTGTTCCGAATATCACCCAATCGGCCCTTTCACAGCATTTGGCCCTATTAAAAGCACACCGCATTTTGGATTCGGAAAAATCCGGCCAGAGCATCACCTACCGCATCTCCGATGAGCGTGTGGAAAAGGTGATGGCGGTGCTGCGGCAATACTACTGCAATGAGGAGGATGTCTAATGGCTTTGGAGCATCGGTTGGAAAACCCCCAGCGGGTGGAGGAGCTCAGCCCGCCGCAAACCTTGAAAAGGCTTGGATTACATCAAGGGGATACCTTTTGTGACATTGGGGCAGGCACGGGATTGTTTACCTTTGCCGCAGCGGAGCAGACCCACTCCACTGTTTATGCAGTGGAGCCGGCTCCCCGTATGCTGGAGATTTTGGAAGAGAAAAAAGCACGGAGCGGTGCCCAAAACGTTTGTATTCTGGATGATGTGGCTAAGGTGCCGGCGGGTTCCTGCGAGGCGGCCATGATCTGCACGGTCCTCCACGAGCTGGAGGCACCCGGAGAAATGCTGGGTGAAATCGCTCGCATTCTCAGGCCGGGAGCCACCCTTGCTGTTATTGAATTCCACTACCGCATCACGCCTATGGGAGGGCCTTTGGAGCATCGCATCAGCCCGGAGCGGGTGGAGGAATTGGCGAAAGAGCACGGGTTGGTGAAAACAAATACTTTCGAGCTGGGGGAGAATTTTTATACTCTGCTTTTTAAAGCCGGATCGTGAGCTGCTTTTGGATATAGCTCATTTGTAAGTCACTCCTATTGAGAATAGCCTTATTTTTACAGGCCGACGCGTAAAGTGTCGGCCTTTTTTTGTGTAGATTTTTCACGAAAATTAAATTTGTCCTTTGTGTGGGGGAACTAAATATAGGTAAACGGCCCCTAAAGGGCTTAATTCGACAGGCGCTCTTTGCTATTATAGAAAAAAAGCTGAAGCTCAAAAATAAAATAAATACATATAAATTAAAAACATATAACGAGTAGTTTGTGCAATACAATACAATTTACCCACTTAATTAATTTGGATATTACCTAATAAAATTAAGTAATATGATGCTCAAAAAGCAAGCTCCTATCCGAAGCAGAAAGAATCGTAATCAACTAAGGAGGATATCAAATGAAAAAGCTAATGGCATTGGTTGTGGTCATGATATTAGCCCTGAGCACCGCTTGTGGAGGCGGGGCGGCCCCAACACCTTCTTCCGCAGCCCCTTCAGCGGCGGCACCTGCATCCTCTGGGGCACCGACTGAGCAGGCAAAAGAACAGCTTGTGTTCGGCTATAGCCCCCCCACCATGAATAACCCGTTCTTCCTGTGGATTGAGCAGAATGTTCGGGCAGTGGTTGAAGGCAAGGGCGATAAGCTGATCACCGTTGATCCCCAGCTTGATCCTCAAAAACAGATTTCTCAGGTGGAGGATCTCCTCCAGCAGGATATCGACATTCTGCTGCTGTGCCCCTTTGATTCCGCCTCCATCAAAAATGCGCTGGTAGCGGCCGAAGGCAAAGGTGTACCGGTTATTATTTTTGATACCCCGGTGCTGGACCCCCAGTATGTAAAAACCACTGTGGCCTCGGATAACTACAACGCCGGTGTGGTGGTAGCCAAGGATATGATGAGCAAACTTCCCGAAGGCAGCAAGGTTGCCATTCTGGCCTCTCCGCTGGCTCAGACCGACCGGCTTCGTGTGGGCGGCTTCCGTGATACCGTTGGTGAATTCTTTGATATCGTAACCGAGCTGGATGGCAAGGGGGATACCGGTGTTTCCATGCCGCTGGCAGAGGATATCTTGCAGGGCAACCCCGATTTGAGCGCTTTCTTCTGCGGCAACGATCCTTCCGCCATCGGTGCGGTGCAAGCCATTGAATCGGCTGGCAAAACCGGCAAGCTTCTGGTCTATGGCGTAGACGGCGCACCCGAAGCAAAGGCGGCCATCAAGGAAGGGAAGATGGAGGGCTCAGGAGCCCAGTCTCCCACCAACATCGCCAAGCTGGCGGTGGATGCGGCCTACCGCTATCTGGATGGCGAAACCCTTGATGAAAACACCGTGGTTGAAACCTTCATCATCAACAAAGAAAACATCGATGATTATGTCATCGACGGCTGGCAATAAACAACCAACAGAACAGGCGGGATGGGCGGGCAAATCCGCTCATCCCCAAAGCAAAAGGAGAATAAAACCATGGCGCTTTCCTTTCAGGATCGAATCACACTGAACAACGGCGTTCAAATGCCCCAGCTTGGGTTTGGTACTTACCAGATTGCCCCTGCCGATGCTCCCGATGCAGTGGCGGCGGCTTTGGAAATCGGCTATCGCCATCTGGATTGTGCGGCGGCCTATCAAAATGAGGAGGCAGTGGGAGCGGGAATCCGCAAAAGCGGAGTTGATCGTTCAGAGCTTTTCATTACCAGCAAGGTCTGGGTTACCGATATGGGCTATGAAGATACCTTGAAGGCCTTTGCGAGAACCACAGGACAGCTTGGCACCGATTATCTTGATCTTTACATTATTCATTGGCCCAAGCCCAACAGCGGGGAATGCTTCCGGGCGCTGGAACAGCTTTATCAGGATAAAAAGGTTCGGGCGATTGGTGTTTCAAACTTTAAGCCTCATCACTTTGAAATGCTGGCGGATTGCAAAATTACCCCGGTGGTGAATCAGATCGAATACCATCCCATTCTGCCGCAGGATGAAACCCAAAGCTACTGCGAAAGCCGAGGCATTGTGATCACCGCCCACTCACCTTTTATGGAAGGGCGCATTCGAAACCTGCCGCTGATCGGCGAGCTGGCCAAAAAATACGGCAAAACCCCGGCTCAGATTGCATTGCGCTGGATTCTCCAGCGGGGGGTTATTGCCATTCCCAAGTCCATTACGCCACAGCGTATGAAGGAAAACACCCAGCTTTATGATTTCCAGCTCAGCGCTGCGGATATGGAGCGCATCGCTGCCTTGGAAACAGGGGAGCGCAGTGCCCCTGACCCGGATAACATGCCCTTCTGATTGAGAGCAATCGATTTTGTATGACGGAACCGAGGCGCACAGCGCAGGGGCTTTTGTGGCCTCCGGCTGTGCGCATTTTGAAAGAGGTGATACCATGAGCGATATACCCTTGCTGGAAATGAGGGGGATTCACAAGCGCTTTCCCGGCGTTTATGCCCTGAACAATGTGGATTTGACATTGCGGGCCGGTGAGGTTCATGCTCTTTTAGGCGAAAACGGAGCAGGCAAATCCACCTTGATTAATGTGCTGGGCGGGGTTTACAGGGCGGATGAGGGCAGCATCTCGATTGGCGGAGAGCCGGTTACCATTAATGGGGTTTTGGATTCCCAGCGCAGCGGTGTTGCCATCATTCATCAAGAGCTGGTGTTGGTTCCCCACATGACCATTGCCGAAAACATCTTTCTCGGCCGAGAGCCCATAAGCTCGATGGGTACTATACATAAAAAGAAAATGCTGGAGGATGCGCAGGCCATTATTGAATCGGTGGGCCTTCATATGAAGGCAAAAACCCTTGTGCGCAAGCTGAGTGTGGCCCAACAGCAAATGGTGGAAATCGCCAAGGCACTTTCGATGAATGCCCGGATTCTGGTGATGGATGAGCCAACCTCTTCCCTGACCAGCACCGAGGTGGAAATCCTTTTTAAAACCATCCGCCGCCTGAAAGCAAATGGGGTTGGGATTATCTATGTTTCCCACCGGATGTCTGAGCTGTTTGAAATCACCGACCGCATCACCATCCTGCGGGATGGGCAGTATATCGACACCAAAAACACCGCCGAAACCGATATTGACCAGCTGGTTTACCTGATGGTGGGCCGGGAGCTTAAAAATTACTACACTCGCAACCGCATTCCCTTGGGAGAAACGGTTTTGGAAATCAAGGATGTCAGCCGGCGGGGTGTGCTTGAAAACATCAGCTTTGGTATACGAAGCGGCGAAATTCTCGGCTTTGCCGGGCTGGTGGGTGCCGGCCGCAGTGAGTTGATGCGCTCCATTCTGGGCTTGGATGATATTGACAGTGGTCAGGTGATCCTATACGGCAAGGATGCAGGCAGGCTGGATTGCGCCCGGGCGCAGGAGCTGGGTCTGGTGATGGTTCCCGAAAACCGCAAGCTCCAAGGGCTTATCCTGAAAAATACCGTTTCTTTTAATCTGACTCTGACTATGCTGAAAGAATTTATCACCAAGCTCGGTGTTAAGAAGAAAATCCAGAAAGCCATTGTGCAGGATAGCATTAAAAAGCTTTCCATTAAGACCCCTTCTCCCAATCAAATGGTGGGGAACCTTTCCGGTGGAAACCAGCAGAAGGTGGTTATCGGGAAGTGGCTGGCTACCAAGCCTAGAATCCTGATACTGGATGAACCCACCCGTGGTGTGGATGTGGGAGCCAAAGCGGATATCTACGCCATTATGGATTGTTTGGCCTCCGAGGGTATCGCCATCATCATGGTTTCCTCCGAACTGAATGAGATCATCAACATGTGCGATCGGGTGCTGGTTATGGCCAGCGGCCGTATTACCGGTGAGCTGGAGCATCATGAATTCACCCAAGAAAAAATTATGCAGTATGCCACACAAGTCGCAGGGGGGAATGAAGCATGAAACGATGGATAAAAAAGGCGGAGGACAACGCATTTCTAGCGCCGGTGGTTACCTATCTGCAAACCAACATCGGTATTCTTCTGGCTTTTATTGTGCTTTTTACTGCGCTTAGCTTTGCAACACCCAATTTCCTTAAGGCGGATAACTGGATCAATGTGCTGCGGCAGATTACCACCAACGCCAACATTTCCATCGGTGTAATGCTGGCCATTATCATCAACGGCATTGATCTGACAGTGGGCGCTGTTATTGCTCTTTCGGGCAGCCTCTGCGCCAAACTGATCGCTGATTTTGGGGTATCGATCCCAGTGGCGGTGATTCTTGGCTGCTTGGTGGGTATGCTTTCGGGAGCTATAACCGGCTCGATTATTACCTTCACCCGCATGCCTCCCTTTGTGGTGACGCTGGCTATGCAGAACATCTGCCGTGGGGCGGCCTATCTGGTGGCAGACGGCAAACCGATTCGGCTTCCTTTGGAGGCCTTCGAAAAAATCGGCACCGGCTATGCAGGCATTATTCCTCTGCCGGTCATTTATACAGCGATACTGTTGCTCTTTACCTTCTATATCCTCAATAAGACAAAGCTGGGCCGCCATATTTATGCGGTGGGCGGCAATCGGGAGGCTGCACGCTTTTCCGGTATCAAGACCTACCGAGTGGAGATTTTTGTCTATACCCTCAGCGGCTTTTTAGCGGCCTTTTCTGGTATTGTGTTTGCCGCCCGTATGGCTTCCGGTCAGCCGGCCGTGGGCCTTGGCTACGAAACCGATGCGGTTGCGGCCTCTGTTTTGGGCGGTGCCAGCATGACCGGCGGCGTTGGAACAGTGGGCGGTATGTTTATCGGTGCCTTGGTGATTGGCATTCTCAGCAACGGCCTCAACCTGATTGGGGTTAACTCCTTCTGGCAGTATATTGCCAAGGGGCTGGTTATTCTCATTGCGGTTTATATTGACATGTTCCGTAAGCGCAAGGAGCGGTTTTAAGGTACAAAGTGAGGAGAGCGGCGCAATTAGCATAAAAACAGATAGGGGATGTAACCATGGAGCTAAAGAACAAAGAAATTGCCCAGATGCTGAATATTTCCCAAGCGGCGGTTTCGCTGGCCTTGAACAACAAGCCGGGGGTCAGCCCCGCAACCCGCCAGCGTGTGTTTGCCCTGCGCCGCAGCCACCAGAAAAAGCCGGATGCAGGAGCGGGCATAGAGGCCCGCAAGGGCGTGATTGTTCTGCTGACCTATAAGCGCCACGGGATGATTGTGGGCAACACGCCCTTTCTGGTCTCACTGACGGAAACGGTCCACCGTTATGCCACACAGGAGGCCTATGAGGTCAACATTTCATACTATACCAAGGGGCAGCCGGTTTCACTTCTGCTCAGCCAGCTGGGGGAAAGTCGGGTAGCCGGTGTTATCCTTCTGGGAACTGAGATGCAGGAGGATGATCTCCAGCTGTTTGAGCAGGTGCAGAAGCCCATGGTGATTATGGATACCATCTTCCCCTGCCACGATGTGGATACGGTTACCATGGATAATGTCAGCGGCATTCAGCAGTCTATGCGGGTTCTTTTTGATATGGGCCACCGTTCCATCGGGTTTATCGGCAGTGCGGTGGCCACCGGGAATTTTACCCAGCGCTATTATGGTTACCGGCAGGCATTGGATTTTCTCAAGCTCCCCTATGTGCCGGAATGGACTTATCTGGTGAATCCCAGCGCTTATGAGGCCAGAAGGGATGTGCTGCAGCTGCTGGAGGCTGCCTCCTCAATGCCCACTGCGTTTGTAGCGGGCAACGATGTCATTGCAATGGGGGCAATGCAGGCCTTTGCCAGCAAAGGGTATCGGGTACCGGAGGATATTTCGCTGATCGGCTTTGATGATCTTTCCACCTCACGGTATCTCACACCGCCTCTTAGCTCTGTCAGCCTGAATACACTTGGAATCGGGAAAAGGACTGTGCAGAGACTTGTGGAAAAAATAGAGGAGCCTTCTGCCGCCAAATATTCCCTCCAACAGTTGGTGGGAGTGGAGCTGATGAAGCGGGAAAGCGTACTCCATAGGCTTCGGGGAGGAAAAAACACAATATGATGATTGAGTCACGGAGGTAACGCAAATGGCGGCGGATGTATTGTGTATTGGCTGTGCCTTGGGTGATGTGCTGATCAAGGGAATTCCTGTCCGGGAAGATAAAATGGTGGATTCCTTTATCAGCGGCATCCATTATGTGGAGGGCACCCAGATTTCAGTGGGGGGAGATGCTCTCAATGAGGCTATAATTCTCGGCAAGCTGGGGTGCAGCGTTCAGCTGATGTGCGGGCTTGGCCGGGATATGACCGGTGAGCTGGTCACCTTGCAGGCAGAAAAGGCAGGGGTGGATACCAGCACTGTGGTTTATCACCCCACCTCTAAGTCGGGCGTTAATGTGCTTTTGATTCAGGAGGATGCTGAAAAATACTATTTCAGCGAACGGCCGGAGCCTTCTATGCTTTTTACACCCAATTACGAAGCCTTTGAAGGAGTGAAAATTGTCACGCTGGGCAGCTTATTTATGCCTCCCTTCGGTGAGGCGAAAACCGCCCGGGAAACTCTGATCAGAGCCAAAAAGGCAGGCGCTGTCACCTGCGCCGATGTCATCCTTTCGCCCCTTCGCACCTATGGATTGGAGGATTTGGGAAGGGAGGCTCTTGGCTGCTTGGATTATATTTTCCCCAATGAGGAGGAAGCGCAGGAGCTGACAGGGAAGACCCACCCCGAAGACATTGCCGATGCACTCCTCGGGCTTGGAATCGGCAATGTAATTCTCAAGCTGGGCTCCAAAGGCTGTTTTATTAAAAATTCCCATATAAGCCGCTATATTCCGGCCTTTCCCGGCAAGGCGGTGGATTCTACCGGGGCGGGGGATAGTTTCTTAGGCGGGTTTGCGGCGGCACTGCTGGACGGAAAGAATATGGTGGAATGCTGCCGCTTTGCCAGTGCGGTAGCGCTGCTGGTGGTGGAAAGCGTGGGTGCCAATACAGGGGTTAAAAGCCGTGAGCAGGTTTTGGATGTATTGGAAAAGTTTAAAGCTGTGCAGTAAACAGCTTTTCAGTCAAAAAAAACAAAAAACAGCCTTTTAGAAAAAGCAGCCTTGTCGAGAAAATATATTGACAAAATATAACCCTTAGTATTATTATTATTTTATGGAAAAAGATAGCAATGCTCAATTAATTGCCCGGCAGCTGCTTAGCACAATAGCTTTGTTTCAGCGCTCTGACCGAAAAGCACAGGATTTTGATACAGGCCAAAAGCTCTATCTGGCTGAGATCAATCTAATGGAGTTTATCGGTGACCGCAGTGGATGCTGTGCTTCTGAATTTGCAACCGAAAACCGCATTACAAAAGGTGCGGTTTCCCAAACGGTCAGGCGTTTAGAGGCCAAAGGCTACATAACCAGGGCGGATGACCCAATATGCGGTGTCCGCAGCATTTTATCTCTGACTGAAAAGGGGAAGGCGGTTTACGGCAGAAGGTTGGATTACCGTAAACGGCTGGATGGCTTCGTCTTGGAAGCGTTAGAACATTGCAGCGCAGAAAATCAATCGGAAATATGGAGTTTTTTAAAAAAGCTGGAGACCTTTTGGGAATAAAGGTCTCCTTTTGTATTGTATAAATATAAAAAGTTCAGTCAAGGGTTTTGTAACAAGCCATTGACTGAACTTTTTTTGTATATATTTGCTCTTAGGGTATATTGGTGGAACAAGATGTATACAAATACTTCATTATAATAAAGTAAAAAATCTAAAAATATCTATTAAATATATTATATTCGATAAATAAATAGAAAAATCTGTTATTGTAGTTAAATATAACAGCGCTTATTTGTTGAAATGCTCAATTGAAATCTATAATTTACGATGCTATACTCTTAATCAGCACAGAAAATATAAATTAATAATATAAATAATTTACTAATTGAATGTTATTTATTTAAATCATCTATAAATGTCATTTTAAGCGTTGCGACTGTGCAGAAGTTGTTTCGAATGGATCAAGTCATATACCAAAATAGATTGATTTGGTTAGATTTGTTCAATAGAACCCACCAAATGTCACGGGATTCAGTGGATAATAAAAGTCACCAAAGTTGTAACAAAAGGAGGAAATATCCAAACGTTAGAAAAATTACTCTATTTTTCAGGAGGCAAGTCATGAAAGCAATTACCTATTTGGATGTGCAAACCATAGCCTGTAGAACCGATTTAGAGATTCCAAAGGTGCGGGAAGGCTGGGCCTTGATTCGTGGTGCTTATGCCGGTATCTGCGGCAGTGACCTGATTATTTATTCCGGTACTCACCCCCGGGCAAAGGCTCCCTTGATTATGGGGCACGAAATGTCCGGTACCATTGTGGAAGGACATCCCACCCTTCCACCCGGGACCCCCGTTGCTGTAAACCCTCTGCTTTCCTGTGGAAAGTGCGAGGCCTGCGCCGGCGGCGATTCCCATGTCTGCGAAACATTGGGCCTTCTGGGCATTGATGCAGATGGCGGCATGGCGGAATACATATTGGCACCGATTCACAAAATTGTGCCGCTGCCTGAAAATGTTTCCCTGAAAATGGGGGCGTTTATTGAGCCTGTGGCTGTTGCCGTTCATGCAATCCGCAAGGGAGCCTATCAGCCGGGAGATACCGCTGTGGTTTACGGTGCCGGAGCCATTGGCCTTTGCACAGCACTTACACTGCGGAAGTTCGGCGCACTGAATATGGTGGTGTTGGAGCCCAATGCTCTGCGTGCACAGGTGGCCAAGGATCTGGGCTTTACCGTTATGGATCCTTTGCAGGGTGATTTGCAGGGTGATTTGCAGGCAGAGATCAAAAATCTGTGGAATGGCAAAGGCATTGACACCATTTTTGATTGTGCCGGGCATCCCGCTGTTATGAGCCAGATTCCCCAGATTATTAAGCCTGTTGGCAAAATTGTGGTGGTGGGAACTTATAAAAAGCCCCCCGAAGTAAACCTGCAAATCGGTATGTTCAAGGAACTGAGCTTCCAATGTGTCCGGGTTTACACCGATATGGATTTCAAAATTGCCGCCAAGCTGGTGGCACAGGAAAAAGATTACGAAAAAGTGGTTACCCATGTGCTGAAACCAGAACAGGCGCAAGAAGGCTTCGATTATATGCTTCACCCCTCCGGGGCCCTCAAGGTTATGTTCTGTTTTGAGTAGAATTTCCCTGGCAACCCTGTTGAAGAACTGTTTCGCCTAAAAAAACTGGAGGTCAAAAAATGAAAAAACTGTTGGCACTCACAATGACATTGGTATTGGTTTTCGCCATGACTGCCTGTGGAAGCGTCCCCGCCGCTGGTTCATCTGGGGCCGCTGCTTCCGGCGGCACTGCCAGCACAGCCGCATCTTCCACTAAAACAGAAAATCCATCCGTTGTTAAGATCGGAATCCTGTATCCTCTCTCCGGTTCCAACGCAGCTACCGGTGCTTTGCAGCTGGCCGGTGTAAAAATGGCCGTGGATAACAAAAATGCCGCCGGCGGTATCGAATCCATGGGTGGCGCTAAAGTGGAACTGGTGATTGCCGATTCCACCGGCCAGCCCGAGGTTGGCGTTACCGAAATCGAGCGCCTCATTGTGAAGGAAAAGGTTGACTGTCTGGTAGGCCCTTACCAGAGTGCTGTGGGTGCTTCCACTGCACCGGTTGCAGACCGCTACGGTGTCCCTTATGTCCTTTCCAACTCCAATGTGGATTCCATTCTTGAGAATGGCTATACTTATGTATTTCGCGCCAACCACGCCAATTCCGATGCTGCTAAGAATATGGTGGAATACATCACCGGTATCAGCCAGAAAAAAGGCGATCCTGTCAAGAGCGTTTTCATCATAAATGAAACTTCTGACTGGGGCAAAGGCATGGCTGTTGAACTGGAGAAGCTCTCCAAGGAAGCCGGTCTGGAAGTAAAAGGTGTTGAAAGCTTTACCACCAATGCTGCGGATATGAGCGGTATGGTGCTGAAGCTGAAAGAAGCCGATCCCGATGTGTGCTTTGTTATGATGTACCTCAATGATGCTGTTCTCTTCACCAATCAGATGTATGAGCTGGGCTGCGATGTTCCTCTGTTTGCAGATGGCGGCGGCTATGCGGTTCCCGATTATATCGAGAAGAGCGGCAAACTTACCGAAGGTGTTATAGCTACCGCAGGCTGGCATGTTGGCCTGTTGGATTATAAGCCCGAAGCAGCTGCCAAGCTCAACGAGCAGTTCAAAAAAGATTATGCTCCCACCTCCGGCTTGGATCTGGATGAATACTCAGCCAGCGGCTGGCTCAATGCCTCTGTTATGCTGGCAGCTTTGGAATCCGCCGGAACCGTTGATAAAGATGCTATCCGTGATGCTTTGGCCAACATGGATGTTCCCGCCGATGATCCTCTGCTGACCTTGCATGCATTTGGCGGCATCAAGTTTGGCGAAGTGCGCACCATGACCAACCAGAACCCCTACAGCGGCAAGATTATCGTTCAGTCTATCGGCGGCGAATACAAGCTGGTGGGTCCTCTGGATCTTACCGGAGAGAAAAGCCCTGGTTACTGGCCGATCCCCACTTGGAGCAAGCGGGTTAAGTAAGGCTTTAGTGTTAAACAGAAACGTACCTTTCAGCTAAAAGCGGAAAATAGAATAGGGCGGCAGACATAAGCGGTGGCTGCCGCCCATTCTGTTTCTACAGATCGGGAATTTTACTCAATATCTTCATGGGCTTTGCCCGTCACCATGTTTCACAGGTTACATTCAAAAGCCTTAAGCCTTTTGAATAGAAGAGTAGTATAAGGAGGACCTTATGGCACTGTTTCAAGCAGCCATCAGCGGTATTTTTATTGGTGGTGTTTATGCGATTATCGCAGTAGGATTGAGCCTTATTTTCGGTGTAATGAAGCTGGTTAACTTTGCTCACGGTGATTTCCTGATGGCGGCCATGTATGCGGCCTATGGTGTGGTTACCGGCTGGGCAATGGATCCTTACCTGAGCATGTTTATCATTGCGCCGGTCTTTTTTATAGTTGGCTTTTTGTTCCAGCGCCTTTTCATCAATGGGATTCTCAAACGGGAGCGCAACACCGAATCCCCCAATGTGCGGTTGTTTACCATTGGCTTTGCGTGGTTTTTAAGCAATCTGTCTTTGATGCTTTTTGGAGCCAATCCCAAAAACGTTATGACGCCGTATACCGGCGAAACCTTTAAGCTGGGCGAGCTTTCCATTTCAAAGCCCCGGCTCTACGCCTTTGTTATCGCCATTGTGTGCTGTATCCTTTTGTATCTGCTGCTTTACAAAACAGAAATGGGCCGGGCACTGCGTGCCATTTCCCAGAACCGCTTTACAGCGACCCTGATGGGTATTAATGTTAAACGGCTCTATTGCGTGGCTTTCGGTATCGGTATTTCTATTGTTGCCATTGCGGCCTGTATTCTAATTCCCTTTTATTATGTATTTCCCACCCTCAGCGCCACCTTTGGCACAAAGTCTTTTATCATTGTGGTTATGGGCGGCCTCGGGAGCGTGCCGGGCGCTATGCTGGCAGGCTTGCTGGTAGGCGTGGTGGAAGCGGTCTTTGGCTATATTCTGGGGCCCACCACTGCGGATATGCTGGTGTTTATCATATTTGTTTTAGTCATGCTGCTCAAGCCCTCCGGAATGCTGGGTAAACGGAATCGGGTATAATTTTGGAATCAGTATTAAGGAGGAAAGCATTTTGGCTGCACTAAAAAAATACATAAATATAAGATATGTGGTGCTGTTTGCGCTGCTGTTGCTGGTACCGCTTTTTGTAACCGATAACTATCTCATTCAGTCCTTTATCATGATTTTGCTTTATGCCTATTGGGCCAGTTCTTGGAACATCATCGGGGGTTATGCGGGGCAGATGTCCATCGGCCATGCCACCTTTGTGGGTATTGGTGCTTATGTTTCCACGGTGCTGTTTATACAGATGAATATCTCCCCCTGGATCGGCATGCTGATCGGAGCCTTTATATCCGCTATATTTGGTGTGCTGGTGGGTTACCCAACCTTTAAGCTTAAGGGCGTTTACTACACCCTTTCCACTATGGCTCTGGTTAATGTGGTTCGGCTGTATATCCTTTCCAAAGACACTGTTTTTGGCTTCGAAACCGGCGGCCCTCTGGGCATCAAGGTTCCGTGGAGAGGCGGCAGTTTTGCGGATATGCAGTTCCTTGAGAAAAAATACTACGCCTTTATCATCATTGGCATGCTGGCAGTGGTGCTTTTGGTATCCTCTTATATCAAGCATTCCAAAACCGGCTATTATCTGGCGGCGATCACCACCAACCAGCAGGCGGCCAGCTCGCTGGGCGTGGATGTCACCTACTACAAGCTCAAGGCGCAGTTTATCAGCTGCTTTTTTACCGCTATCGGCGGCAGCTTTTATGCCCAGCTGATCCTCTTTCTTGACCCCAACCGCATACTCGGCTACGATCTTTCCGTTGAGTTGACAGTGCTGGCCATGGTGGGCGGCAGCTCCACTGTATTTGGGCCGGTGCTGGGCGCTTTCCTGCTGGTGCCTGTTAACGAGTGGTGCCGTATCAATCTGGGCGCCAGAATGGCTGGGCTTCCGCTGGTTATTTACGGCCTGGTTCTGATGCTGATTGTTTATTATCTGCCCCGAGGCCTGCTCTATAACATTCAGGCTCTTCTCAAAAAGCTGTTTCACAAGAAAGCGGCTGTCACTGCAAAGGTAGGTGCGGAAAATGAGTGAGAAAAAGATATTGCTTGAAGGCAAGGATGTAGTTAAGCGCTTCGGCGGTCTGACAGCGGTCAACAAAGCCAGCATGGAGGTTCGAGAAGGCGAAATTATCGGCCTCATTGGCCCCAACGGTGCTGGAAAAACCACCCTGTTCAATATGTTTTCCGGCAGTTTTCAGCCCACCAGCGGGGATGTCATCTTTGGTGGCACCAATATTACAAAAATGAAGCCCAACCAGATTTGCAGGCTTGGCATTGGCCGAACCTTTCAGATTGTGCAGCCTTTTGAAAACCTGACTGTGCTGGAAAACACCATGGTGGGTGCCCTGATCAACACCAACAGTGTTCACGAAGCCCGTGATAAGGCCGAAGAGGTTTTAGAATTTGTAGGGCTTAAGGAACGTGCCCATTCCAGAGGCAGTGAGCTGGGTCTGCAATTCCTTAAACGTATGGAAATGGCCCGGGCCTTGGCAACAGAGCCCAAACTGCTGCTTCTTGATGAGGTTATGGCCGGGCTTAACCCCTCCGCCAGCGTGGAGGTTATCGAGCTGGTGCAGAAGATCCGAGATTCCGGGGTGACGGTGCTGATTATTGAGCACATCATGAAGGCGGTTATGACTCTTTCTGACCGTATTTATGTGCTGAGCCAAGGGAGTATGATCGCTCACGGCATCCCTCAGGATGTGGTGAAAGATCCCGAGGTTATTAAGTCTTATTTGGGGGAGAAAAAGCATGCTTAGTGTAAGAAATATAGCGGTTGACTATGACTCCTTCCATGCTCTTTCGGATGTCAGCCTGGATATTCAGGAGGGGGAAATTGTTGCCCTTTTAGGAAGCAATGGTGCCGGAAAAACCACCACCATGAATACCATCAGCGGTGTAACCACTTTGCGCAGTGGAACCGTTTCTTTTAATGGGCAGGAAATTCAGGGTATGCCCGATTTCCAGCGGGTAGATTTGGGCATTGTGCAGGTTCCCGAAGGCAGAAAGCTTTTTCCTGAAATGTCTGTTTATGAAAACATGCTGGTGGGCTCCTATATCAAGGAGGCACGGCCAAAAAGAAAGCAAAACCTTGAGATGTGCTTCGAAATGTTCCCCAAGCTTCATGAGCGGCGCAACCAGATGGCTGGTTCCCTTTCGGGAGGCGAGCAGCAGATGTGCGCCATTGCCCGTGGGCTCATGGCCTGCCCCAAGCTGCTGATGCTGGATGAGCCCTCTTTGGGCCTTGCACCGGTTATTGTGTCGCAGATTTTTGACATCATTCAGACCATCAATAAAGATATGGGAACCACCATTCTGCTGGTTGAGCAGAATGTTCTGGCAACTTTGGAAATTGCCCACCGGGGCTATGTTATTGAAACAGGCGCAACGGTCCTGGAAGGCTCCGCCAGAGAACTGGAGGGCAACGAAGAGCTGCAAAAGGCGTATCTGGGCATCTAACAACAAAGGAGGCTGCTGCTGTGAAAGCGCTGGTACTGGAACAAAAAGAAGCCGTATCCATTCAGGAAAGGCCTATGCCCCAAAGAAAGCCGGGGGAGGCACTTGTTCGGATAAAAGCGGCCAGCGTCTGCGGGTCGGATATAAGCGCATACCGAGGCAAGGGTGTTCAGGTGGAATACCCTCTGGTGCTGGGCCATGAGGTCGTGGGTGAGATTGTGGAAATCGATTCAGATAACCCCGGTGGCTTTGGGCCGGGAGACCGGGTCATTCTGCATCCCTACATATACTGCGGTCAGTGCTATCCCTGCTCCCTCGGGCAGACCAACTGCTGCGAAAACCTCAAGGTGCTGGGTGTGCAGACAGGCGGGGCCATGCAGGAATATTTCTGCCACCCCCACCAGCTGCTCCATAAGCTGCCGGATTCCATTCCATGGGAGCTGGCCCCTCTGGCAGAGCCACTGGTTATTGCCATTCACGGGCTGCACCGGGCAAAGGTCAAGGCCGGGGAGCATGTTGTGATCATAGGCGCAGGCCCCATCGGCATTATGGCGGCTATGGTGGCAAAAAAATATGGGGCCACCCCCATTCTGCTGGATATTGTGGATGCTAGGCTGGATATTGCCAAGGAGCTTGGAATTCCTTATACTATAAACACGCAGACCGAAAATGCGGAAGAGGCAATCCGGGAGCTGACAGCTGGGCGTATGGCTGAGGCGATACTGGAAATGTCGGGCGCTCACCAATCGGTGCAGAACTGCCTGGTTTATTCCTCTTATTGCAGCCGCATTGCGCTCACCGGATGGCCCACTGGAGAAACGCCTCTGCTGACTCCGTTGATTACCCGCAAGGAGCTGGAAATCTATGGTGCCAGAACCGGGGCGGATGAATTCCCCGAGGCTCTTGAGCTGATCGCCTCCGGCGATGTGGACGCAAAGGCCATTGCCAGCTTGGTGGTTCCTTTTGATGAGCTGCCGCAGGCACTGGTGGAGCAGGCTGAGCATCCTGAAAAATATTTAAAGGTGGTTGCGCTGTTTTAGCGTATGTTTCGGACCTCGAAAGGAGAAGTGTCGGTGAAGAAGGTTAAAACCGGTATAGTCGGCTGTGGAAAGGTGGCAGACCTTCATGCTCGAGCATACAGCCGGCTTGAAAATTCGGAGTTTACCGCTGTATGCAGCCGCAGCTTGGAAAAAGCGCAGGCTTTGGCCGATCAATACGGCGTGAAGGCCTATACCGACATTCGCCAGATGGTGGAAGAAAGCGGTCTAGAGGCAGTGAGCATCTGCACGCCTCATACCGTTCACAGGGCTTCAGCTGTGGAGGCTGCTTCCTGTGGGTGCCATATTATTATTGAAAAGCCCCTTGCTTCCAGCCTTGAGGATTGCGATGCGATACTGGCCGCCCAGAAGGCGGCAGGGGTTAAAGGGGCCATGTTGGTGCAGCGCCGCCGCTACCGGCCCTGTATGCGGGTCAACGAGACCATTGAGGCCGGCAAAATCGGCAAGCCTATGCTGGGTATTGTGAATATGCTGGGGTGGAGAGACCGGGCGTATTACGAAAGTGATCCGTGGCGAGGCAGCTGGGCAGGGGAGGGCGGCGGCGTTTTGCCAACGCAGGTGACCCACCAGCTAGACCTGCTGCTGTGGTATATGAAAAGCGATATTCAGCAGGTATATGGTGTGTGGCGCAACTTCAACCACCCCTATATTGAGGTGGAGGATACGGCTGTTGCGACTATTACCTTTAAAAGCGGGGCAGTTGCCTCGGTTGTGGCCAGCAATTCCCAGAACCCTGCCCTTTATGGTAAGGTGCATATTTTTGGGGATAACGGTGCGGGGGTGGGTGTACAGACCGATGGAGGCGCTATGTTCATTGCCGGCATGTCCGGCATTACCGAGGCTCCTTACAACGACCTGTGGACAGTTCCCGGTGAAGAAGAACTCCGTGAGCAGATGAAAAAGCAGGATGAAGACTTTTTCTTCGTCTCTGATCCCATATATTTTTACCATGAGGAGCAGCTCGGTGATTTTCTCACAGCCATCCGGCAGGATACCCAGCCTATGGTGACCATCGAGGAGGGGCGCAAAACAGTGGAGCTGTTTACAGCGATTTACCTCAGCACCGAAAGCGGAATGCCGGTGCAGTTCCCCGTTCAGCCATAACGCCGGAGTGACATAAAGGAGATAGAGCCATGAAAATAGGCTTTAATGAAGGCACAGCCATGGGCTGCTCTACCTTGGAGCAGGATTTGCTACTCTGTGAGAAGGCGGGTTTTGATTATATCGAGATACGCTTGGATATGCTGCGGGAATACCTGAAAACTCATACACTGGCAGAGCTTCGGCACTTTTTTGATAGCAGCCACTTAAAGCCCCATGCCATCAATGCCCTTTATATTTATTCGGATTTGTTTTCCAACCGGGATGATTCTGCTCGCCGGGAGGCTCTGCTGTCGGAGTTCCACTTTGGCTGTCAGGCAGCGCAAGCCATCGGCTCCCGGAATTTTATTGTGGTACCGCCTCTGGGTGAGAGCATTATCAATCCGGATACTGCACAGGTGAATGCGGATTGTGTACGAATCCTCGGTGCCCTTGGTGAAATCGGGGAAAGCTATGGAATCCGCCTTTCCTTTGAGCTGGTGGGGCTTGACCAAAGCAGTGTACGCTCTATCGCGCAGGCTAATGAAATTGTCACACAGGTGAACCGTGAAAATGTGGGCTTCGTTTTTGATTCTGCCAACATTTATATAAACGGCAAGGTGAATGATTTTAGTGAAATGGCATCTGTGGAGCCTTCAAAAATTTTTGCTGTGCATATCAATGATTTCAGTGACATACCGCAGGCAGAGTTTGATAAAAAGCACCGCTGTTTTTGTGGAGAAGGGGTTATCGATCTCGAGAATTATCTTTACGTTTTGAAAAGGATAGGCTATAATGATATGGTCTCTGTGGAAACTTTTCGCCCGGAATATTGGGCAAAATCCCCCCAGTGGGTTATTCAAACGGCTTATTTTACAACCCTTGCTGTGCTGCAGAAGTATGGGTGCCTGACCGGATAGCAATAATAGTTTAAGGAGTATGCCTACCAATGCCTACCAAATCCCCCGATGCAACGCCCAAGAAAATGTTGGTTGATATAGCGTTTGAGAATATCCGCAAGGATATTTCGCAAGACATTCTGCGGCCGGGAGAAAGGCTGAATACCAGACTGTTGAGCCAACAGTATGGAATCAGCGAAACGCCCATTAAACAGGCACTCAACCGCCTGATGATGCAGGGCGTTGTGGAAAGTGTACCGCGTAAAGGTATGCGGGTTCGGAGCATGAAATGGGAGGAAATTGACGAGATTCTCGATTTGCGTCTGATGCTGGAACTGAACTTTGTAGATCAGGTGCTCCTAGCGGTCAGTGGCAGCATGCCCATTCAGAAATTGTTTGAGCAAAATATTGAAGAAAGCCTTGAAAGCGTAGAGCGGATTAAAACCCCAAAGGATTTCTTTTATACATTTGATCTTGACCGCAAGTTCCACCGGCTTTATTTGGTCAGCAGCGGGAATCGCAAGGCCGTGCAGGTTTATGATAATCTGAACACCCATGCCTTTTCTCTTTATCTGTATGACCAGCAGCCTCCAAAACGTACCCTGGAAGGAGTGGTGGGGCATAAGCTGATTTATGAAGCGTTAAAACAAAACAACAGGGAAAAGGTCATCGAACTGCTGAATTTTCACACCAAACATGCCAAAGAAACTATCAATCTTTTGTTGAGGATCGGTCGTTTGACTTGAATGGTTCACATAAAAAGGTCTGTGCCTCCCTTTAGGAGACGCAGACCTTTTTCTTTGTCTCAGACCCATTGCCAGTCATTTTCGCCAGCACCAACTTCAAAGTGATATCTGGCGATACCCAAATCCACCTTGGTATAAAAACCAGAACCTGCTGTTGCCTTTACTTTGCTGCCCGTCAGCTCAAAGCTGAATTTTTGCTGATTCATAGCGGTGGGAGCCAGCTGAACAGCTTCCATGCCCATTTTGAACCAGCTCGGCAGTTCACCCTCCACCTGGCAAAGCTGCTGGATGCTTTTGCCTTTGTGGGGTGAGCCGCTGTTTTGACCATAGCCAAGGGCGATCACCATCAGCTGTTTTTCTCCTGCGTGGGTAACAGCGGCACTTTTGCCTTTGCTGTAGCTCATGGCCACCCAACAGGTGCTGAGCCCCAACTGCTGCGCCCGTAAAACAACTTTCTCGCCATAATAGCCGCACTTTTCGTCTAGTGTGTCGCTTTTTTTGCCCACAAGAGCAATGTAGTTTCTCACATTGCTGAATTTGCCGTACCGGGCCATCATTCCACTAAAGGCTTCAGGCTCGTCGAGGCAAAGCTGAATGTGCAGGCCGCTTTCAGCGTTGCACGCCTCAATCAACTGACGAAGCGAATCGGCTGTATCTCCTTGAATCTTTTGATCGGTGTAACTGCGAACAGAGTGGCGTGACCGAATTGCATCCATTAAATCCATTTGGCATCTCTCCTTTGTTTCAAGGTTAAGTGGCTATAGTTTAATCTTGAGTAAAACAACCAACGGGGTAAAAGATACCTCTATAGGAAAAAATCCCCATGCTCAGAGGCACAGGGATTCTTCTTTTTTATACGTTCAGGAAAAACCAAAAGTTATTCATAACGAAGTGCTTCGATGGGGTCAAGTTTAGCCGCTTTGTTGGCGGGGTAGTAGCCAAAGAAAACACCAATCATCATAGAGAAGAGCACTGCAATGACAATAATAGCAATCGAAGGTGAGGCGGGGAAGCCCAGCAGTGTGGCACCAATCCAGCCCAGAAGAAGCCCTGTGCCCACACCGATCAGGCCGCCGATGAGGCATATAATCATGGATTCAACGATAAACTGCTGGCGAATAGCACTGTTGCGGGCACCCAGAGCCTTACGGGTACCAATTTCACGGGTACGCTCGGTTACAGAAACCAGCATGATGTTCATAACACCGATTCCGCCTACCACCAGAGAAATAGCAGCGATGATGGCAATGGCGATGGATAAGGTATCCAACATAGAGGTCATTTGCTTGACCATACCTTCCATGTTTTGGGTTTTAATCTCAAAATTCTTGTTGTTCTCATAATATTTGCCTAGAAAATTTTCCAGCTCGGTGGTTAAGGCAAAAGAATCCGATTCTGGTGGATAGGTAACCTGAATTTCCTGATAACCATCCAAAGCACCCACAATACGTTTTGCTGTGGTAATAGGAATGGTCATCTGGGTTTGGATATCCTCGTCCGAAACAAAAGAAGCGGCGATTGTAGGAACCTTATAGGTATACACACCAACTACATAAAAGTTAAGAATGCCGTAATTGGTTGTGTGAATCTGAACTTCTTTACCCATAGGGTCTACACCATCACCAAACATTTTAGCCGCAAATTTATCTGAAATAACGGCTACACTTTTGGCGCTTTTAATGTCTCGATCGTTAATATCCCGTCCCTTGACAATCTCAATTTTACTTTTTGCCATATAGCCTGCATCGGTGCCATAGATGGTGACATTGGCATATTTGCGGCCCTGCTTGGCTTTACCACCGCCAGCTGATTGAGTGATCATGACCGATTCCAGCTTACTGCCAAATTTTTTCTGCATGGTTTCAATCATATCTTGCGAGATCAAATCGCTTTCAGCGGCCTCGATGTTATAATCGGAATCTTTGTTTCCCACCCAGATAAAAATCCGGTTTACACCCATATCAGACATGGTGTTGGTAATGGAGGCAGACAGTGAGTTCCCCACTGTTACAATAGCTATAACAGAACCGATTCCAATAATGATACCCAGCATGGTTAGCAAAGCACGCATTTTACCGGCTTTCAGACTCGCGAGAGCAAGGGAAATATTCTCTAAAAGATTCATAATTTTCCCTCCTCCGAATCACTCTCCATAATATGGGGAATTTCCGATTCTACACCGGATACAGATGCGGCTCCTGTGGTTTCTGAAATAATCTGGCCGTCACTGATGGTGAGAATCCGGCCGGTTTCAGCTGCAAGCTCAGGATTATGAGTAATCAAAACAATGGTTTTGCCTTGCTCCCGGTTCAGGCGATGAAAAAGATCCATAACCAGACGCCCTGTTTCGGAATCCAAAGCACCGGTGGGTTCATCGGCCAGAATAATATCCGGGTCATTGGCCATAGCCCGGGCGATGGCCACACGCTGCTTTTGGCCACCAGAAAGCTCATTGGGTAGGTGCTTCATACGGTCGCCCATTTCCACCAGCTCCAACAGCTCTTTAGCTCTCGCTAAACGGGGTGTGCGGGGCATTCCACCATACAACATGGGCATTTCCACATTTTTTAAAGCCGATGTACGGGGAATCAAGTTAAAGGTCTGGAATACAAAGCCGATTCTGCGGTTTCTAACATCCGCTAACCGGTTGCCCGCCATGGATTTTATATCCTCTCCACTGAGGATATAATCGCCTTCTGTGGGGCTATCCAGCACTCCGATAATATTCATAAGGGTCGATTTGCCTGAGCCCGAAGGCCCAACTATTGAAACAAACTCCCCTTCATAAACGGTTAGACTAACTTTTTTAAGTATTTCCAGCTGGTTGGGAGTGCCGATATAAAAACGCTTGACAATATCGGTCATCTCGATAATTTTATTGCGCATTCACTGCTTCCCCCTCTCCCTTGTTTAGAATCATGCCCATTAGGCTGCCAGAGACGAGGATTCCATATCCTTGCTCAGGCGAATGGGGGTGCCGTCTTCCAGACCATCAATATCGGAGATGAGCTCGATACCTTCAGTCAGTTCAGGGGCGCTGATTTCCACAAGAAAGTCGGTTTCAAGGCCTAAGGTAACAGGGATTTTCTTGGCAACATAAGTGCCGTCTTCTTGCTGTTGTGCAACAAACACGCTGGCACCATCGGCATCTTCTTTCAACACTTCAAAGGGGATTGCAAAGACACTCTGCCGTTCATCCACAACAATGTTCAGGCGGCTGTTCATGCCAATGCGCAGCGGGCTGTCTTTTGTCAGGAGCACAACATCGGTAGAGAACTGGATGTCGTTGGTATCCACTGCATTGCCCGCAACATCCTTAAGGGAAGTGGGCGCGATGGTATCCACCATGCCATCATACTCATCTTTGCCGGTTGCGTCGGATTTAATAATCACACGATTGCCGGGTTTAATGGAAGTGACGTCGTATTCTTTAATTTTGGTGGTAATTTTAAGATTTTCTGTATCTTCGATAACAAAGAGCAATCCGTTGACCGGTGCACCTTCCTTGGCATATACAGCGGTGACTGTTCCGGAAACCGGTGCTTTTATGGTTGAATCCGACAGGTTTTTATTCAGCATTTGAAGGCTTATGTATTCCGCCTGTAAGTCAGAAGAAATCTCTGCCTTTTTAATGCTGTTGGCATAGTCTTCTTCCCATTTTTTACGCTGAAGCTCAATGCTTTCCTTGGTTCTTTCCAAAGAATCCTGAGCAGCCTCATAGCTATAATAGGCTCTTTCGGCAACAGCCGCCAATTTATCCCGTTCTGCATCATCGCCCCCAGAATTCCGAACATTTCGGTAATCCTGACGGGTGTTGTATACCTCCAGCTCCGCAGCGGTAAAGGCCTGCTCCGCCTTGGCCAAAGCAGAGGACCATTCCGCTTCGGCATTGGCCTTTGCGAGATCATATTGATCACGGGTTGTGTTCAGGGTCAAATTGCTTGCCTGAGCCGCAGAATTGATGGTGGCCTGCAGCTTTGAGATATCCAGCTTTAGGCTGGCCGTATCCAGTTGGCAAAGCAAATCACCCTCACTGACCACATCGCCAACCTCAACCTCAACGGTTGAAATGGGATAAGGGAGGGTAGAATAAACATTGGAGACATTTGCACTTTTTACACTGCCGGTCACATTGATCAAGCTCACCAGATCCTGCTTGGCTAAGGTGACAGATGTACGGATTGTAGGGCCGGAGGGTTTATTAATTTGAATAATCAGTACGGCCACTGCCGCAACCAGTGCCAGAGATAACCCTACACCGACAATTACTTTTTTCTTCATGGCTTTCACTCCTTGCAACACATTCGATGGTCTTAAGATTATACATGTTTTATGGACATAACTTTAACAACATAAAGAAAAAATGTAAATTCCTAAACATCTTAGCTATTTTGGTCAAAAAATGAAGTGATATGGCTTGTTTTGAATTCATTTTGCCATGGGAATTGCGCGCAAATTCTCCATCAGATCGTATGAAAAGTTTGACAACCATCCGCCTAGATGCTATACTATAAAACACTGCCTGTCTTTAATTTTGAGTATTCCAGCACAGAAGTGGCAGAGCAACAGAGGGCCCTATTTTTTTTAAGCGGATATGGCGGAATTGGCAGACGCGCCAGACTTAGGATCTGGTGTCCATGACGTGCAGGTTCAAGTCCTGTTATCCGCACCATAGAAAAGACCGTCGACTTCTGTCGGCGGTCTTTTATTGTAAGAGAAAACCTCCGGCTGTGCCGGAGGTTCCGCAAAAGCTTTAGCGTTGGATATGATAAAAAAACTCCTTTTGATATAATTCATATGCGGTCTGCCAACTGAACAACATATCAAAAGGAGGACATTCAAAATGAATGACACGAATAGTCTAGCCCATACGAAATGGAATTGCAAGTACCACATAGTTTTCGCGCCCAAGTATCGTAGAAAGCTCTTTTATGGAAATATGAGAGCAGAAAAAGGGAAGATACTGAGAGACCTGTGCACATGGAAACAAGTAAACATAGTAGAAGCAGAGGTATGCGGTCATTTTTCCGAGCTGATAGACAAAGAATTAGACATAGCCGGGAGGATTGAGGCAGAGCTGTGAGACCTACTGCAATTTAAAAAGAAACAGGCAGCGATTGATATGAGCACCGCCTGTTTCTTCCTGTGGTAAGAAAATCAGGGCTTGTCGGAACGGCTGCCGGCTTTTTGTCCCGGGGAAAATTCCTCTATGATCCTAAGACTGTCCCGAGTTGTATAACTCTACGGCACTTTGATGTGGCAGCATTTGCCTTAGTTTTTATTTTACTTTTCTACCGCAACCATTTGCCCTCCTGCTAATTGCAGTTTGTAGGCATATGTGGTATAATTTTTCTGTTACAAGCATCTCATGGAATGATAATTGTGCTACCTATGATGTGGCTGAAACAAAGGTACACATCAACCATTCAAATGGAAATACTCCTCAAATTAAGTGGTATTTTTGAGAATATAGACACCAAAAAGCACTGAAAATACTGTGTAACACCAACACTGAACGGGTAGGGATAAGCCCCCTCTGTATAATGCTGCAAATAAAACGTATATTACCAATATAAAACTAAGGAGGAAAAAATCGATGTCTTGTTACTATGTGATCGGTGTCAGAATGGATAACAGAACCAGCAATGCCCTGAGCTTTCAGGAGACTCTCACGAAAAACGGCTGTAAGCTGAAAGCCCGCTTGGGTCTCCACGAAGTGAGCGACAATGCCTGCGCGAACGATGGTCTTATTGTGTTGCAGCCCTGTGGTGAAAAAGAAGAGATTGAGCAGCTGGTCAAGGACCTCAATGCTCTTGAGGGCATAACAGCCAAATACATCGATTTAAATTAAGCACAGTTCCTCTCCGGTTAGGATCATACCCAATGAACAACAAAACAAGCCCCGGCAAAAGGAATTTGAATGCCTTTTGCCGGGGCTTGTTTGAGCCATTGGTTATTATGAATGAATAATCCCGAGAGGACTATTTAATGTTCTTGACATTCAGGACTCTGGAGGCATTGAGAATAGCCAGCACCGATACACCCACATCGGCGAACACTGCTTCCCACATGGTGGATAAACCGGCTGCACCCAGTATGAGAACAATCACCTTAACAATCAATGCAAAGGCAATGTTTTGCTTCACGATGCGCAGTGTACGGCGGGAAAGACGCATGGCCGTGGCAATCTTAGAGGGCTCATCGGTCATAATTACAATGTCTGCGGCTTCAATGGCTGCATCAGAACCCAAACCGCCCATAGCAATTCCGATATCGGCTCTTGCCAGAACAGGAGCGTCGTTGATGCCGTCACCCACAAACGCCAGCTTACCTTTAGAGGATTTTGCTGCAAACAGTTCTTCAACCTTTTCCACCTTATCGGCAGGCAGCAATTCCGTATAGGCTTTATCAAGACCAAGCTGCCGGGCCACAGAAAGACCTACGTTGTTGGTATCACCGGTGAGCATGACCGTTTGTTTAATGTTTTCCTGTTTCAGATCGGCAATGGCACGGGCTGCATCGTCTTTAATTTCATCGGCAATCACAATGTAACCGGCATAACGGTTATTCACCGCCACATGAACAGCGGTTCCGATAATTTCGCCTTCATAAGAAGCGATACCCAGCTTTTTCATCAGCTTTACATTACCGGCGGCTACTGATTTTTCCCCTACCTTCGCCAAAACGCCGTGGCCGGAAATCTCTTCCACATCGGTTACCCTGTTGTGGTCAATATCTTTGCCATAAGCCTGCTTGAGTGAAAGGGAAATCGGGTGATTGGAGAAGCTTTCCGCATGGGCGGCCAGCTCCAACAGTTCATCGCCTGAGATTTCCACAGGGTTGATTTGCTGAACACGGAACACGCCCTTAGTCAGTGTTCCGGTCTTATCAAAAACCACAATCTCCGTTTGGGCCAATGCCTCCAGATAGTTGGAGCCTTTGACCAAAATACCCTGTTGTGAAGCACCACCGATTCCGCCAAAAAAGCTTAAGGGAATGGAGATAACCAGGGCGCAGGGGCAGCTGACCACCAGGAAGGTGAGAGCACGGTAGACCCAGTCGGTGAAGGTTGCACCCTCCACAACCAGCGGCGGAATGACCGCCAGAAGCGCTGCTACAATCACTACGATGGGGGTGTAGTATCTTGCAAATTTGGTAATGAAGTTTTCAGAATTAGATTTTTTGCTGCTGGCGTTTTCCACCAAATCGAGTATTTTGCTGACAGTGGATTCCTCAAATTCTCTTGTGACCTCTGCCACCAGCAAGCCGTTGACGTTAATACAGCCGCTGAGCAAAAGATCATCCACCGATACATCCCGAGGAACCGATTCGCCGGTCAAGGCGGAAGTATCCAGCATGGAGCTGCCCTCAAGCACCTTAGAATCCAAGGGAACCTTTTCACCGGCCTTGATGACAATTATATCACCGATACGCACTTCATCCGGGTCAAGTTTCACAATTTCATTGCCCCGGCGTACATTGGCATAGTCGGGACGAATATCCATCAGGCTGGCAATGGATTTGCGGGATTTGTTGACTGCATAGCTTTGAAAAAGCTCACCCACCTGATAAAACAGCATAACCGCAACGCCTTCGGGATATTCACCGATAATGAAAGCGCCCACTGTGGCAATGCTCATCAGAAAGTTTTCATCAAAAACCTGCCCACGAAGAATATTTCTTATGGCCAGCCAAACAATTTCGCCGCCCACAATCAAATAGCTGATCAAAAAGAATATAAGCCGAATAATCTGATTTTCAGGATTTACAATCAGGGCAGCCGCAAAGATCGCTGCGCCTATAAGAATTCGTAGCATCCATTTTTTGTTGCTGCTCATTTTATCGCCTCAAGCTTTTTTTATTTCGATCTGGGGCTCCAATTTTTTAATAATGTCGGTGGCAGAAGAAAGAACCGCTTCCATCTTTTCGTCCGCTGCTTCAATGGCCATTTTGGTGGTCATGAAGTTGATGGTGACATTATGTACATCGGGCAACTTGCTAATGGCATGCTCCATTTTGGCTGCACAGTTTGCACAATCCAGACCCACCAGTTTAAATGTTTTTTTC
The DNA here is from genome assembly GCA_035621215.1 of Oscillospiraceae bacterium MB08-C2-2. Taxonomy (NCBI): domain Bacteria; kingdom Bacillati; phylum Bacillota; class Clostridia; order Eubacteriales; family Oscillospiraceae; species Oscillospiraceae bacterium MB08-C2-2. The sequence continues at coordinate 28,502 of CP141729.1, forward strand.
ATGATAACATTCCTCCATTACAAATTAATATTTATCGTGCATAATTATGAATAGCCTTATTCGTCCACATGCTCCTGAGCAGTCAGGAGAATTTCCTTGATGTGGTGATCATCCAAAGAGTAATAGACTACTTTGCCATCCCGGCGGAATTTCACAAGCTTTGCGTTGCGCAGCGTTTTAAGCTGGTGGGAAATAGCTGATTTGGTCATATTCAAAAGCGAAGCTAAATCACACACACACATTTCGCTTTCTTCCAAAGCCCAGAGAATACGGATGCGAGTGCTGTCGGCAAAGACCTTAAAAAAATCTGCCAAATCGAAAAGGCAGGATTCTGAGGGCATTTTTGGGCGAACCATTTCGACAATATGCTGATGAACCGCATCGCAGTCGCAAATCATGCTTTTATCATCCATTGTGCGGTGCTCCCTTCGATTGAATATGTGCTCAACTGTTCTGTTGATAGTATAGTTGAATATATGAGCAATTGTCAATATGTTTTCGCCAAAAAATTATACAAACAACTTTCAAAATCCTATAGTATAACTGTTAATATGTATTGATACTTTGTTAAATAGTTTTAGCAATGCCAAAAAGAAGGTTTGCTGGGGAATAAAAAACGCCCGTGGGGGAAGTTCCCTCACAGGCATTGTGTATTCTCAAAAGCGGATTAGTTGTCACTTGTCTTTTCAGCTTTCTGTTCTTTGAGTAGATCGCGGATTTCCAACAGGTATTCCTCGGTGGGGGTCGCCTTAGGTGCTTCCGGTTCAGCGGCGGGTTCCTGCTTTTTCAGTTTGCCGGTTACGGTACTCAGCATTTTGATAAAAACAAAAATAGCCAGAGCGATAATGATAAAATCCACAACCGCCTGAAGAAAAGCTCCGTAAGCAATCACAGATTCACCGATGGTGATGGAAAGATTGCTGAAATTCTTGCCACCCAGCAGAATGCCCACCAGCGGCATAATAATGGATTCAACCAATGCAGTAACAATCTTGCCAAAGGCGCCGCCGATTACCACTGCAACCGCCAAATCCATCACATTTCCCTTTAAAGCAAAAGCCTTAAATTCCTCTAATAACTTTTTCACTCAAAACCCTCCGCCACAAAAATGGTATAGTTTATTCCCATTGTAGCATCGGTAATTTGAAAATGCAAGAGTCCTATAGCGCCTATGGGGTGGCTCTGGATTGAACCTTTGCAAGTTTGTCTGGAATACGCTGATCATCCTTCATAAAGCTGCTTTTGGACCGATATATATGTAAAATATCTCTGTACATTCGTGAAAATTTCGCAGGGGGTCAATATGGATTACAGAACCATACCACTGAATCAGTCTGGTAATATCGTTGTCTGCCCCATTTGCGGCAATCGGGAGCTGGGCCTGGGGGATTTTTGCATCATTTGTGGAAGTGAAATTATGAATCGCTGCGCCGATACACGAAGATATGAGGAGGACTGTGTGGTTCTGGTCAAAAGCTGTGGCCAGACTGTGCCGGGCAACGCCCGATACTGCCCCAAATGCGGCAATGAGACCACATTTTATCAGAGAGGCTGGCTCAAGGATTGGAGCCGCCAGAATCCTCAGCGGGCACTGGAGCAGAAATGTGTCTCCCTGAATTTTACCAAAATCAAGAACGATGCCGCGGTACCCGAAGAAAAGGTATAGAAACGATAGAATAGATGTATGCTCGGAATTACGGTACTGCTTCTTAAGATAATTAGCTACAATCGTCACCGAAAAGGGGAGAAGCCTGTCGGTGGCGATTCTTTGCGAAGTGCAGGATAATTAGGGTTGACAAGTTCCCATGCTTTCCTTATTATTAAAATAGGGTTTTATATGATATATGTTTTTTAAGCGATTTACGCCATACGCAACGGTCAAAGGAGGATAATAGTGATTAATTTTGAGTTTTACAGTCCAACAAAGGTTATTTTCGGTAAAGAAACCGAACAGCAAGTGGGGGCTGAAATCAAAAAATGGGGCGGCAGCCGTGTTCTAATTCATTATGGCAGCGCCAGCGCCAAAAAAAGCGGGCTGCTGGATCGAATTATAGAATCTTTAAAGGCAGAGGGCCTTTTTTATGCAGAGTTGGGCGGTGTTGTGCCCAATCCTCGTTTGGGCAAGGTTTATGAAGGCATTGAGCTTTGCAAAAAGGAAAATATAGATTTTATTCTGGCCATTGGCGGAGGCAGCGTAATCGATTCTGCTAAGGCCATTGCGTTGGGAACTGTGAACGATGGCGATGTGTGGGATTTCTTTTTGGGAACCCGCAAGCCCGGCCCTTCCGTTCCAGTGGGCGCTGTGTTGACCATCGCGGCCGCCGGCAGTGAGACCAGTATGTCCTGTGTTATCACCAAGGAAGAGGGCCTGCTCAAGCGTGGGCTGAACATTGACCAGAACCGGCCCAAGTTTGCTATTATGAATCCCGAGCTTACCTATACTCTTCCTCATTATCAAACCGGCTGCGGTATTGTGGATATTATGATGCATACCATGGACCGCTATTTCTCCAACACCACCGCTACCGATTTCACCGACCGTATTTCCGAGGCTCTGTTGCAGGCGACTGTGAAGGCTGGTACTGCCTGCATCAAGAACCCCATGGATTATGATGCCAGAGCCAACCTGATGTGGGCAGGCAGTGTTTCCCACAATACCCTCACCGGTATGGGTAAGGTGACCGATTTTGCACCTCACCAGATCGAGCATGAGCTGAGCGCTACCTTTGATGTGGCACACGGCGCAGGTCTTTCGGCGATTTGGGGGCATTGGGCACGATATGTCTACAAAGTGAATGTGATGAAGTTTGTTCAGTTTGCTGTCCGTGTTTGGAATGTAGAAATGGATTTCGAGAATCCTGAGCTGACAGCGCTGGAGGGTATCGAAGCCACCGAGCGGTTCTTCTCCTCCATTGGTATGCCCATCAATATCCCTCAGCTTCTTGGCAAGTCTACCACTGCTGCTGAAATGGACGAGATGGCCGACAAGGCAACCTTTAGAGGCAAGCGTCTGGTGGGCTTTTTCAAGCAGCTGGAGGCCAAGGATATCCGTGAGATTTACGAGGCAGCCAACAAGGAATAATAAACAAGCGTTTAGCGCTTTATTCAAAAAGGCGGACAGCATTCTGGCTGTTCGCCTTTTTGTGTGCCGCCGACAAAAACAATACGAAAAAATAATGCAAAAAGACTATTGAACAAATGTTCTTATTGTGATATACTGGCCTCATAAGATAAAAAGACAAGCATTCAAGAGGCAAAATGCGTCAGGAGGCGTGGAGATGAGCAGAGTTTCCTTTTATAAAATCATCTTTATATATATGGCTGTATTAATCCTGTTTGCGGGGATACAGGCCGCTCAGATCAGGATGCTTTCTGTTCGGGCACGCAGCCTTGGGGTGCAGACTTCTGCTTTGGTTGAGGATAGAGCACAGCTGGTGGATTATTATCCCCAGGAAGCAGGAGGCCCCCAGTTTGTTTGAGTTTTTCACGGCATGCATTACCTCGATATATATCAATGCGCTTGCATTTGGTGTATACGATTATAGCTATATAGGTTTAAAGCCGCAGGGTGGTTTTAAACAGCGGTGATTTGCCGCTAACCGTCAAAGGCGATCTATACCAGATTCATACTCATATACACGCAGTGTGTGTTTGTGGGCAAAGCCCGCAGATTTAAAACTGGATTACAATTTTGAATCGATATGAGTATATTTTTGCTCCCCCATTTATATCCGCATAGAAAGAGACAAGGCCCTGCCCGAGAAACCTTCGGAGCAGGGCCTTGTCTCTTTAAGATCAATAGGCAGATTATTGTTCCCAGACAAATTTAAAGTCAATTTTCAGGTCATCCCGTACAGCGACCAGGGAATCACGAACAGCCTTGTTCATGGGGATACCTTCCTCGCTGCGCTTTAAGAAAGCGAGATATTCCTTTTCGCCGGCGGTAAAGATATGATCATGGCCGGGGGCTTTTTTGGAAGCACGCAGCTCCCGCAGGATATCACCTGTGTTTTTCTTGAACTGCTCCACCTCTATAAAGGCATTAACATCAATGGCGATAAAGAAGTGGCCCAAATGGTAGGGGCGCTTATTGCCCTCCTTGTCAAAGCCGTTGAGCGCAGTCAGGAAGCTGCCACATTGGAGAGCAGAGGAGAGAATTTCCACCACAGTGGCGTAGCCGAAGCCTTTAAAGCCGGCCAACTCCTCACCGATGCCGCCAACAGGTGCCAAAGCGCACTCGCCGCTGACAAAGCCCTTGAGAGCAACATCCGGATCGGTGACAGGGTTGCCGTCGTTATCAATGACCCAGCCGGAGGGGAGCTCTTTTCCAATACGGGCATAGTGCTCGATTTTTCCCCGCTGGGAGATAGAAGTGGCGCAATCCAGAACAAAGGGGAAATCCTCATCGGTTGGGATACCAAAGGTCAAGGGATTGGTACCCAGCATATTTTGCACACCAAAGGTGGGAGCAATAGAGGGGCGGGCATTGGTTCCGGTTATGCCGATCATGCCTGCATTAGCTGCCATAATGCCATAGTATCCGGCAATGCCAAAATGGGTAGAGTTGCGGGCAACCACCATGCCCATTCCATATTCCTTGGCCTTATCAATGGCCATCTGCATGCAGCGCACACCGACTACATGGCCCATACCATCGTGGCCATCCACCACAGCGGTGGTTTTGCCCTCTCTCACAATCTCAAACTGAGTAGTCGGGCTTTGGATACCATCGTTGATGCGATCGATGTACACCGGCTTAAAGCGCCCCACTCCGTGGGAATCAATTCCACGCTTATCCGATTCAATGAGGACAGAAGCGCAAATCTTAGCCTCCTCGGCAGGCACACCGATAGCGGTAAAGGCCTCGGCCATGAAGCCCTCCATCCGGTCAAAAGTTTCATAAAAAAGTTCAGTTGACATTTTTTAACCACCTTTCCAATACTGGGAGCCACCGGAACCAAAGCAGCTGCTTTGTATACGACAGCCCCGGAGAAAAGGGCAGGCTCTGCATGCAGCATAGGCTTGCCCTTGTTTTCTGTTTTAGAACGCTTTAGAAGCCAAAGTAGTTGGCTGCGTTGTAATAAGAGATATTCTTTACAATGTTGGTCAGCCTTTCCATATCGGCAGGGAACTCGCCGTTTTCCACCCAGTCTCCAATCAGGTTGCAGAGGATGCGGCGGAAATACTCGTGGCGGGTATAGCTCAAAAAGCTGCGGGAATCGGTGAGCATGCCCACAAAATGAGCCAGCAGCCCTTGGTTGGCCACAGTGGTCATTTGAGCCTCCATGCCGGACTTGGTATCGTTAAACCACCATGCAGAGCCAAGCTGTATTTTGCCCTTGATGCCGCCGCCTTGGAAGTTGCCCATCATGGTTGCCAAAGCATCGTTGGCGTTGGCGTTGAGGCTGTAAAGAATGGTTTTAGGCAGCAGGTTATCCTGATCCAGAGCATCCAAGAAAGCAGAAAGCTGCGTGGTGACCATTTCATCCGAAACACTGTCAAAGCCGGTATCCGCCCCCAGCACCTTAAACATCCGGCTGTTGTTGTTGCGCAGTGCGCTGAAATGCAGCTGCATAGACCAGCCCATCTCGGCATATTTGCGTCCCAAAGCCAGCAGAAGCTCGGTTTTAAACTGTGCGCTTTCCGTTTGGCAGATAGACTCTTGTGCCACAGCCTTCTTGAAAATAGCCTCCAGCTCATCGGCAGTGGCGCAGCGGAACACAAAGCCATCCAAGGCATGGTCAGAAAGGCGCCCGCCCAAAGAATGGAAGTATTCCACACGGCCGCAAAGAGCCTCAGCCAAAGCGGCAAAGCTGCCGATGGAAGCGCCGCTCACCTTGCTCAGCCGATCCAGATAGGGGATAAAACCGGGATTGCCCGGTTCCAGCACCACACCGGGGCGAAAGGTAGGCAGAACCTTGCAGTCAGTGCCGGAACCGGCGCTGATTTGCTTGTGGTATTCCAATGTGTCGGCAGGGTCATCGGTGGTACAGAGTGTTTCCACATGGAACTTCTTGAAGATATCCCAGACACAGAAATCCTCCCGTGCTAAAACGGCGTTGCAGTGATCCCAAGCTTCCTTGGCAGTGGCACCGCTCAGCAGGCCGTGGTAATCAAAATACCGTTTTAGCTCCAGGTGGGTCCAATGATACAGAGGGCTGCCGATGCAGATCTCGATGGTTTCGCACCATTTCTGGAACTTTTCAAAATCAGGAGCATCCCCCGTGATAAAGCGCTCTTCCACGCCGTTTGCCCGCATGAGGCGCCATTTGTAATGATCGCCGCCCAGCCAGATCTCCGTGATATTGGCAAAGCGTTTGTTTTCGGCAATTTGCTGTGGGATCAAGTGGCAGTGATAATCCACAATGGGAAGATCCTTAACCGCTTGAAAGAGATTGATGGCAGTTGGGGTACGCAGCAAGAAGTTTTCATCCAAAAAAGCTCGCATAAGGCATTCTCCTTTTTATTTTTCACTGAGGTAACTCTGAATTCCGGCCAGCAGGCGGGTCAGGGCTTCCTTTATATTTTCTTCCGTTGTGGCCAAATTGATGCGGATGTGAGTGTCCCCACCGGCTTCCAGAAACCAGTTCCCAAAATCCACTGCTAGGCGGCAGCGTTCCTGCACCACCTGCACCATTTCATCCTCCGGGATATAGGCTCCCAAATCAACCCACAGCAGGTAGGTTCCTTCTAAAGGGGAGACAACAGCCTCCGGCAGCTTTTGAGCAAGGCGCTCCTTAATGGTGAGGTAGTTGGTGTGAATAATGGAGAGCACTTCTTCCAGCCATGGGGTACCCTCGCGATATACAGCCTCAGCAGCCGTGCAGCCAAAGGCGCTGGCATCGGGGATGCAAATGGAACGGGTATAAGCATCAAAGCGAGCCCGCAGCTCTGCATCGGGGATAATGGCAAAGGCAGTCTGACAGCCTGCCAGATTGAAGGTTTTGGAAGGGGCGGTCAGGGTAATCATTTTATCCTCTTCCCGGGCAACGGTTGCCGTAGGCAGATGACGGAAACCGGGCATGATCAAATCATGATGGATTTCGTCGCTGATTACCTGCACTCCATGCCGGCGGCAGATATCCAGAAGCTTTTCCAGCTCGTCCTTTTTCCAGACCCGGCCTACCGGGTTGTGAGGGGAGCAGAGAATAAACAGCTTGACCCCATTCCGAATAATGTTTTGCTCAAATCCGGCAAAATCAATGGAATAAACGCCGTCTTGGCCAATTAAATCGGTGCAGATTAGCTTGCGGCCCTGATCCTTCACCGCATTCATGAAGGGATAGTAGCAAGGGCTTAAAATAGCGCAGGCATCGCCTGGCTGGGTCAAGGCACCGATCAGCCAGTAAATGGCGGGAACCACACCCGGCGAAAAGCGCAGCCATTCCCTCTGAACCCTATAGCCGTGCCGGTTTTGCTCCCAATCTATAAAGGCCTGCCAAAATGACGGTTCAGGGGTATAATAGCCATAAACGCCAAATTCCACCATTTCTGCAAGAGCTTTTTCCACACAGGCAGGGGCCGCAAAATCCATATCGGCCACCCAAAGGGGCAGGAGATCATCGCTGCCAAACCTTTTTTTCAGCGCATCCCATTTCAGGCTGCCTGTTCCTGTTCGCCTGCGTGGAATCACTTGTTTGAGTTTCAAAATGTCACCCCAATTTCAGTATTGTTGTGGAATCATATCCACTTTATTGCTATATGCTCAAATAAACCTGTCTTTCAGGCAATCGGATAACTTCAAATTGCATCGGTTATAAGGTAGATTAAGCATAAAGGACTGCTTTAAAGGACACAGAAACAGTATAACACAAAAGCTTTCAAACCGCACCCGATTTTTTCTATTCCCTATAATGAGACCGAAATGTTTACACTTTCATTATAATTGTCTTGATTAAAAAGTGTCGTTTCATGCCCTATATACTCATATATAACATGTGGATTAGTCAGTGCGAATTATACTATTTAAAACTCAATATAGATATTATACTATAAGTATATGAAAATCCCTGCCTCTTATAAAAAGAAGGCAGGGATTTAAAAATTATACACCTGAAAGGTGTTTCCTCACAAATAAGTGCCGCATAAACCACGGCTTTCACTTTGCCCTTGCCGCAGGTGAGCGGCTTTTTTATGTTCTTGCAGCGGTACATTATTTTATCCATCTAAAGAAGCATGGCGCGGAAATAAATATGTGTGAAAACATCTTTAAAATGATTAATAAAGTGCCCGGAAAATCTTGCGAATCTCATCCTCATCCAAAGGCACATAGTTGTTAACCAGCAGGCGCTGCTGGTTGGCTATGGTGCTTTGTGTAAAGCTTTCGATTTGCTCGGTGGTCATGCCATATTCTTTCAGAGGCTTTTTGGCAATAAGGCGGCCAAGGAAAGTATCCAGTGCTGAATAGATATCCTCATCATTGCTCAGTTCCAAAACCTGAATAATGATTTCATCAATCAGAGTGATGTTGCCGGTGGGGTCTTTCGCCTTATAGCATTTGAAAACCTGAGTAAAGAACTGATAGTTGGCCTCGCCATGAGGGACATGGAAGGCGCCGCCAATGGAATAAGACAAAGCATGAACAGCACCAACCCCGGCGTTGCCAAAGGCAATACCCGCATAGTTGCTGGCAACGGCGAAGTTTTCCAGCAGTCTGCCTCTGGCTTGGGGGCCTTCATTCAAAATAATCTTGTAGCCTTCCAACAGCATGCGGAAAGCGGCCAAAGAATAAAGGCGGGTATAGGCATTCGCTTTGGGAGAGAGGCAGGATTCAGCCGCATGGATCAGCGCATCCACCGAGCTGGTGGCAAACACATAATGGGGCAGGCCTTTTAAGGTCTCGGGAATCAGAACCGCATAATCGGCATACATTTGCTCCAGCCCGAAGCCTCGTTTCAGGTTTTGAGCCTTCACTTCAAATACAGAAAGATTGGTGACCTCACTGCCGGTTCCACAGGTGGTGGGAACAATCACCAGTTCTTTGCTTTTGGCAGGAGCGGGCACGCCTTCGAATAAAGTGGCAATGCGATCCGGCAAATCCAGAGCCAGCAGCTTGCTGATATCCACAACCGAACCGCCGCCTATGGCAACCACCCGGTTAAACTGCAGGCCTCTGGTCTCATGGGTGATAGCGTCGATCATCTCGTCGTTGGGCTCGCCGGTGCCGAATTTTTCTACAAACAGCACATGAGCCTTGCAGCCCAAAGGCTTCATAAAAGCTTCATATAAAAAGCCATGGGTTAAAATCAGGTCGTTTTCTCCTATGGCGAAGGCTTCATGAAATTCCTTGAAGCTATCCAGCACACTGATTTTAGGGACGATTCTGAACTGCTGCACTTGCACATTCCTCCTGGATTTTGGTTGCTGTTTAGGGCGAAAACAGCGTGGAGCCATTCTTCACCCGCTGATTACAGTTATAGTCTTATAGGTTCAAAACCGCAGTGCGGTTCTAAACAGCGGCGATCTGCCGCTAAGCGCTTTATTGAGTATAGTATATACCATTCTGCTTTAAAAAGAAATATGGAGCTTTGTGTTAATAAGGCGAGAATTAATCATTATTTTGGCCGAATCATTATGCTCTGATTAAAAATCTTCCAGTATACAAAAACCGGCTTACCTCCCAGATAATAGGGAAGTAAACCGGTTATTACGATAAATGAGATTGTTTTCTCCGCAAGTCTTATTGAAGTGCTGCTTTGAGCCCGTTGGCCAAGGAATCTGCAACCTGCTTCATTTGGCTCTGGCTGGTGGCATTGGTATACTCCACAGGATTGCTTAAAAAGCCCAGTTCCACTAAGACAGAAGGGGCTGCAGGCAGCAGGGTGACACGGTAATAAGACTGCACAACCTTGCGGTTGGTGCGTCCCATTCCGGAGGAAATGCTGGAAAGCAACGAGTTTGCCAGCTTATTGGAAAGATTCTGGTGGTAATAGCCTTCCAGACCGCTGACCGTGTTGGCATCGGTGCTTTCAGCTATGGCGTTGTGGTGGAGAGAAATAAACACATCACAGCGGGTTTCTTCCATCATTTTCAAGCGGTCATCCAACGAAACGTAGGAATCATCGTCCCTTGTCATAACCACAGTGGCACCCAGTGCCTCCAGTTTATCACGGACAGCATAGGCATGAGCCAGATTCAGGGTGCTTTCAGTGGGGCCAAGCTTACCGGCAACACCCAAAGCGCCGCCATCCTTGCCGCCGTGGCCCGGGTCCAGCATAACGGTTACATTGGCAAAGGGAGTGCTGGAGGAGGTATCCACGGAAGGCTTATAGCGCAGAGTAAGCAGCGTATTTTTACCATCAAAGGAAACACTGTAGCCCCAGATGGATTTGCCCTCTTTCAAATTAAAGGTATAGGTGACTGCTCCGTTTTCCTCCGAGACAGAGGAGGAAGAAAACATTTTGCTGCTGCTTTGCCCGGAAACAGCGGGAGCACCGCTGGAATTAAACAGAGTCAGCTTGAGGGTGCTGCCGTCAATGCGGGAGAAATAGGCGGGGGTATCGGTACCGGTTAAGGTGTAGACTTCCTGCTTGCCGTAAACCGCAAGCTGCGCCGAGCCGATGGAGTTGGAAACACCGCCCTTGCCCAGTACAATGGAAACCATATCCTTAGGGACAAAGCCGCCGGAGGAAAGCTCAAAATAGCTGTTATCCTGCGATTTAACCGTATCCCGGGAGCCTTGCTTGAGATATTCCCGGAAGCTGCTGAGGTCTTTTACATCGGGGTATACAAAGCCTGCATAGCTGGAAACTTCAAGAGTGATGCGGGCACCCTGACCGGCAACATACACTTCGCCGGTGGATTTATAGGTGCTCTTGTTTCCGTTGTAGCTCAGGGTATAGGTGACCTGCCCCGCCTTGGTGACGGTTCCGGCCTCGTATTCCTTGGTAATGGGGATTTCACCTTTAAAGGTGGCGGGTATGCCGTTGGAGGAGGCAGCGGCCACCTGCTCCAGTGTGACACTCTGCCCGCCGAAGGAGGCGGTAACAGTAGCACCGGCAGGAGCCACACAGCCTACGCTGAGGTTGTCACCATATTCCACACCAGACATAACCGCCGGTGTCATAGAGGATTGGGTGATCTTGGTAATGGGGGAGCTTCCAGAAGGCTCGCCCACTCGTTTAATGGTCACACTCTGTGTTTTGTCACCTTGCTGGAAGGTAAAGGTATTGTTGCCGGATTCCAAATTGACCAGCACACCGAAAAGACCGTTGGAGGTGGTGCGCTGAATTTCGGTATCGCCCATATAAACCGGCTGTGAGGGATCAGAAGTGCCGGTAATAAAATAGGTCTTGTATGTAGTTGTCAAGGTGGAGGTGGGGCGTGTGATGGAAAAGGTGGTGGAAATGCTCAAATCCAGCGCCACAGTCTGGCTGCCGACGGCTGTATTTTGAATGGGTAGCTTGCCGGAAAGCATGGCGCTGACCGGCATAGCCGCCAGCGAAGCTTTGGGAACAGCGGATGCGGCAGATGTGACAGAGGATGTCCGTGCCTCCACGGTAGGAACAACAAAAACGGCTCCGATGACCAAAGCGGCACTAACCAAAATCGTTAGAATTTTCATGAATCAGCCTCCAAGGAATTTTTATTAACTGCGGGCATAAAGCTCACGGTGAGATGAACGATAAAACATAGTGAGAAGCTGTGCCCCACCGGGCGCCGGAAATTATAATGTTTCAAATGACGATCAAAAAATGAATTAATACGGCGCACAGGCGCCGCATAGCAACCTTTTGGGGCTGCTGTGTTAAATAGTTATAACTATTTAACACGAATTATATTATAAGGCAAACTCTGCGGGATCAAACTCCGGCAGAGCGGGAAGTCTTCTGGGGATGCGGCGCAGAGGATCATAATCAAAGCGGCGGCAGTGGAAATCCGGTGCAACAATCCCTTTTCTGGTGCAAAGAATCATTTTGCTGTCGTTGCTCCAAAAGCCCATAGAGCAATAACGGCAGGCCGGGTCAATTCGATTTCCAAACAGTTTTTGTGCCATGAAATCCACCTCCAAATACTATGTCCAGTTTAACAGAAAATCCGACACAAATCCAGATTTACCATAAAATTCATACCTCGCTCATATTTGTAACCAATTTTTTATTCAGTGGTTCTTATGGGCTTAGTGATGGCCTTTTCCTTGATTTTAAGGCCCTTGTGTGGTACCATTGCGCATATACTGTTTTTCAAAAAATGATCACTGAACCAACGCACTTGTTCAGAAGAGCTCTAAATAAATAGACCCAACAAGGGAGGTGCCGGCCTGCATGGCAGAAATTACAAAAATCACTCAGCCTATGATTCCTCGGGAAAATATGGGAACCAAATTCAAGCCTGAGACCGATCAAGCCTTTGCGCTCAACGATCCGGGTAAGGTGTTTCGCCGGCAGGAGAGCAACCCGGCGGGGGATAAAAAGACTGAACAGAGCCTGCGGGAGCAGATCAGCCGAGATGCGATTCTGCCCGCTTTACGCCCCACCGCCGATTTGACACAAGCCCTGCGCAAGCTGCTGTTTTTTGTGGAAATGGGGGTTTCCTCTTCCGGCGTTATGCTGGATAACGAAATTAGGGCTTTGTTGGAATCCCTTTTTGTTTCGCCGGAACAGCTTTTGCGGACTTTAACCGAACAGGATAAGTCTAGTGTCCTGTTTAAAGGGCAGAGCTTTGATATTTTGCGGGATGTGGCCGGGCGCTTTACCATGCATCCGCAGGTAAAAGATGCGCTGGTGCAGGTTCTCAAAACCTTTGAATACAATGTCAATGTGGAGCAATCCATTAAAAGCATTTTGCAGAATTGCGACAACATTTTAGATTATATGTTTTCCGCTGACCGTGAGCAGTTCGCCCATTATCTGGCTGGCCTCAAGGCGATTCTTCTGCCCGCCGAAGAAAAGGGCGGTTTGGCTGCCCCAGCGGAGCGTGAGGTCAGCCAGAAGGAGGCAGCCCAACTCCTGAAAAACAATCTGGTGCCTTTGCTTGGGGAGGTGGTGGGCAAATACCATCAGGCTCCCAAAATTCGCGATATTGTTATGGTAATTATTCACAATGTGGTGCGGGTGGATAAGGGAACGCCGGAGGATTTGGAAGAAGCGGCGGCAAGGTTGGCCAGCGAGCTGAAAAAGGTCGCCAACCTGCCCCCCAACTTTGAAAAGCTTTTGCTGGAATCTCTGAAAGCGGATGAGCAGAAAGCGCGCCTTGCCCCGGATAGAGCCGCCCAAAAAATGACCGATGCCATTGTCTCGGTGTTTCGTGATGGAGGAAAGGCTTCCACTGTTCGTCAGGCAGAAAACCTTTTGGTCAGCCTGCTGCAAAACCAAAGCCCCGTTATGAATGTTCTGCATTTTGTGCTGCCTCTGCGCATGGGGGTGGATCGCTCGGTGGCTGAGGTTTATGTGGACCCGGATAGCGATGAGCGGGAATCCCGCTCCGGCAGCAGCACACGCAAAATTTTTCTTTCTGCTGAATCGGAGGAGCTGGGCAGTTTTGAGCTCTGCTTCTGGGTGGTGGATAAGCGCATCGATTTTTCCTTGTGGTGCCCCGGTATTTTAATAGATAGTCTGGCCCGCCTGCGTGGGACCTTCTCAGAAATTATGATGCGGGAGGGCTACAGCATTGGGCAGTATCAGGTGCAGGAGTTCACCGAGCCCCAGAGTGTGGCGCAGGTTTTCCCCAAACTTGTAACCAGAAGGACGGGTATTGATGTCAGAATCTAATTACAGCAAGAATATGAAGGTAACGGCTCTTCAATACAATAGCGAAAAGGATACCGCACCGGTTGTTGTGGCGGCGGGCGGCGGCTATGTGGCCCAGAAAATTCTCGAAATTGCCGATGAATACGGCATTGCTGTTTATCACGACGATACTGCCGCCACACTGCTTTCCAAGCTGGATTTGGGGCAGGAGATTCCACCTGAGCTTTATCAGATTGTTGTGAGCATTTATCTGAGCATTTTGGGCACTGCCAAAAACAGCCGGCAGGAGCTGGGGATTCCGATTCCACCCAAAGGGCCTGCAAAAGCAGGGGAGACAGCTCCCACGGGTTCCCGGTAAAATACAGCTGGCATATTGCATTTTGACGTTAAACTTGGTATGATATGGTTACAACTATGGTGTGATTGTGTAAAAAAAGATAGAATTTGTGACAAGAACTTGCGGGCGCATGGCCTGCGGGTGATGATAAAGAGGAGCGAGTGGAATGAATAATTTGGAAACAACCGCTGCTGGAAATTTTGTGGAAGATGTTGCGGAAAAATATCTGACCTTTGATGTAAGCGGGCAAGTATATGGCATATCCATTAGCAATGTTATTGAGATTTCGAAAATTCAGGCCATCACCCCTATTCCTGAATTCCCGGTTTATGCCAAGGGAATTATCAATCTTCGGGGCAAGGTCATTCCGCTTATTGATTTGAATCTGCGGTTCGGCCACCATGAGAAGGAATACACCGACCGTACTTGTATTGTAATTGTGGATATCGAAGGCCTTCAGGTGGGCTTTATTGTGGAAGCAGTGGATGAGGTTATGGATATTTCCAAGGCGCAGATTGCGCCTCCTCCCAAGTTTTCTGCCGAGCGCTCCAATCGCTATGTGGTTGGTGTGGGCAAGCTGACCGACCGTATGGTGCTGATCCTGGATGGCAAGCTGGTGCTTTCCGACGATGAAGTGGATATGTTGGGTTCTGCCGCCCAATAGTGAAAAACCAAATTTATAAAGACCTGCCTCCTGATGTGGATTCTTTTCTGCGTTGGGAGGCTTTTTGTATAGCCGGCAGCGCGGATATAAAATTTATCGGCGTCTTTGCTGGGTATGCGCTAAGGCCGGCGGATCTCTGTTGTGCGGATACATTGACAAGCCGAATCAAATTGTTTTATGATTTTTGAGCATCAAGTGATCGATCTTTTCATGAAATACTGAGAAAGTTTAAATCAATTGGTGCCAACTGCCAGAATCAAGTTATGGCAGGCAAGAGCCGGGGATTGATTTTTTGAAATGATCTTGCAGAAGAAAAAGAAAGAGTATTCCGAGCTGAAAATAAAAAAGCCCTCGGACACCGTGGTTTATCACAGTGTCCGAGGACTGATCTTTTATGGACTATCGATTACACTGCCAACAGCACCGCCGACTGTATCGATTGCATGGGCAGTTGCAATTGAATGGTTCGCAATTGGCGGCTGCTGTGAGCGCTCGTTGGAGCATCCAATCTGGGGCATACATACCTTGATATCCCCCGATTGGTCCGAGCCCAAGGGCGCGAAAAGGCCGCTTGCGATAATACCCGCAAAACATAATGAATGGTTCCTTTCATGCAAAGGATAATACATTATATGTGCTGTGATGCAGGTGATGTGATGTGTTTATGCTAATCTTTCACTTCACATTAGAGGTAAAAGTGTCGTAGTGGTGTCGTAGTATAGTAAAATCCCATTTGTCCAACCAAAAAAAAGCCTCACAAACGTGATGTTTGCGAGGCTTTTTGGCGGAGAGAGAGGGATTCGAACCCTCGGAATGCGTTAACATTCACACGATTTCCAGTCGTGCGCCTTAGACCAGCTCAGCCATCTCTCCATAATAAATATTCAGTTTTTATTGCTCATTAAAACCTGAAACAATAGCCTGTCTACGCTGCTGTGACATACAATCTTTGCAACAGGACAAAGACTATTATATCTCTTTTTCAGAAAATGTCAAGCAAATCTTTACCAATAATTTAAGTTTTTTTCTGGGTGCGAGCCAAAGCTTTTCGGTGCCCCAATATAGGCGCGCATTTTGGGATGAGTGATAGCGGATTTTTATAGCAATATTATAATATTCTTTTCGGTCAAGGGGTAGAATAAAGCCATAGTTAAAGGCGTTTTTCGACAAATTGTTTTCTTTATAAGGCAATTGTGAACATAAGAAAAGCTTGTTTTCTTTGCAAAATGCCTTTGAATATCTTGACAAAGCCTCCCAAGTGGCATATAATGTTAACGAAAGTTAACACTGATATTGTTAATAAAGGGAAACAAGTGATTTCGGTGCCTGTTTAAGGTGCTGGAGCGCTTAATGAAAGAGGGTATGGTTATGCCATTAATGTCTGCTGAATTGGGAAAAGAAGTCACCATCCAGAGATGCCAGATGAACGGTGAGCTTAAGCGCCATGTGGATAACCTCGGCTTGATTCCCGGGGAAAAGGTTACCCCCATTGCCTGCAACAACGGCAATTTGATTATTAAGGTTAAAAACAGCCGTTTGGCCATTAATATGGGTGTAGCGTCTAAGATATTCGTGAGCTGAACACATCATTTTGGTTATAACTTGCAGGCCATCGGTCTCAAGTGATATGAATGTTAGCCGTTGTTAATACAGTTTCATTTTTATTGGCTGTATACGGCTCAGTATTTGAAGTAAAAGGAGAATTATGGTATGCAAATCACCCTGAAAGAACTAAAACCTGGGGAGAAAGCGGTAGTGGCTCAGATCACGGGTCAAGGTGCTGTGCGCCGCCGCTTGTTTGATATGGGGATTACCCCGGGGGCCGAGATTTACATGCGTAAAACCGCTCCCTTGGGAGACCCTATCGAACTGACTGTGCGGGGTTATGAGTTGAGTTTGCGTAAGGCTGAGGCCGAAGCGGTGTTGGTGGATAAGAAATAGGCTTTTTAGCTGAAAAGTTTCCCCAAGAATTTAAAGGAGTGTGTTTTGAAGATGCCATTGAGATTTGCGCTGGCGGGTAACCCGAACAGCGGCAAGACTACGCTGTTTAACCAACTGACCGGCAGCACAGCCCATGTGGGTAACTGGCCCGGCGTTACGGTGGAGCGTAAAGAAGGCCGCTACCGGAACAAACAGATCGGTGAAGAAATTCAGGTCATTGATTTGCCCGGTATTTATTCACTTTCGCCTTATTCTCCTGAGGAGATTGTGGCACGGAACTACATAATTGAGCAGAATCCCGATGTTATTATCAATATCGTGGATGCCACCAATCTGGAGCGTAATCTTTATCTGACCACGCAGCTTCTTGAAACCGGGCGGCCGATGGTTTTGGCCCTGAATATGATTGACGTGCTGGAGAAGCAAAAGGATGTTTTGGATAGCGCCTTGCTTTCCAAGCAGCTTGGCATACCGGTTGTGAAAATATCCGCTTCTCAGAACAAAAATATCGATGGTTTGATGCAGGCAGCCATTAAAGCCTCTAAAGAGGAATATACCTCTTCCAGCATACTCAAGGATAGTTCCTTAGGCAAAGCGTTGGATGATGTTGAGGAGATTCTTGTGTCCCTTGGCATTGCGCATCCTCTTTACCATGCGGTGAAGCTGCTGGAAAACGACAGCGAGGTAACAAAATCCCTCAAGCTTGGCTCCCGCAAGGCGGAAATTGATGAAATTTGCCGGGTTGCCAGAGAAAGCTGCGATGGCGGCGACTGCGAGGCAGTAATTGCCGATCTGCGGTATCGCTTTATTACCAAGAACTGCCGTCCGGCGTTGAAAGCGGCTCCCCGTTTGGAAGCTCTTTCTGCTTCGGATAAGATCGATAAGATTATCACCCACCGTATTTTCGGTTTGCCTATCTTTGCACTTCTCATGTTCCTGGTGTTCCACATGACCTTTACCGAAAATCTCTTCTTTGTTACCGACCTGCCCGGCCCGGGTATCTGGTTGGCTGGGATTGTGGAGGGCCTTGTTGAGGTTGCCACCAACGGAATGGCTGCTCTTCTGGAAACAGTTGGTGCCAGCGCACTGATTACCGGCTTGGTGATTGACGGTATCTTTGCAGGACTTGGTGCAATTTTGGGCTTCCTTCCCCTAATTCTCGTCCTTTACTTCTTCCTTTCCATTTTGGAAGACAGTGGTTATATGGCCCGTGCTGCTTTCATCATGGACCGTCTGCTGCGGAAATTTGGTCTTTCCGGTAAGTCTTTTGTTCCTATGATCATGGGCTTCGGCTGCAGCGTTCCTGCTATTGCTGCCACTCGAACTCTGGATAGCGAAAAGGATCGCCGTGTTACCATTATGCTGATTCCTTTTATGTCCTGTGGTGCAAAGCTTCCGATTTATGCCGTTGTAATTCCCGCCTTTTTCAGTGAGGGCGCCGATTTGGTAACCTTTGGCATGTACATGCTGGGTATCATTGTGGCCATTATCTGCGGTGTTATCTTCAAAAACACTCTGTTTAAGGGTGAAGCAGCTCCCTTTATCATGGAGTTGCCTGCCTACCGATTCCCCAGCCTCAAGAGCTTGGGAATCCATCTGTGGGAGAAAATCAAAGGCTTTGCCATTAAGGCCGGTACTGTGCTGCTGGCTGCTACCGTTGTAATTTGGTTCCTTTCCAGCTTTGGCTTTGTCGATGGGGGCTTTGGCATGGTTGAAACCAACAGCGCCGAATCCATTCTGGGTTATTTGGGTAATGCGCTTCGCTTTATCTTTGTTCCTCTTGGCTTTGCAAGCGGCCCCAACGGCTGGAAAGCGGTTGTTGCAGTGCTCACCGGATTGGTTGCTAAAGAGGCTGTTTTGACCACCATGGCTCAGCTTTATGGTGTAGAGGGTGACGTTCTGGAGGATGATGGTGCCAGCGGTGTATTGGGTGTCAGCTTGGCTGCTTCCTTTGGTTCTATCCCGGCCGCTCTTGCCTTTATGGCCTTCAACCTCTTCTGTGTCCCTTGTATGGCTGCTGTTGCCGCCATCAGCCAGGAAATGAACTCCAGAAAGTGGCTGTGGTTCACCATTGGCTTCCAGCTTGTAGTGGCTTGGATTGTGGCTTTCTTGATCTTCAATATCGGCACGCTCTTAGGGTTCTGATTTTAGCCTGCCTTGATACAGGCGGCAAAATCTGGAGCTGTTGACAGAATGGATTTTTTAACGCAGTGAAGGGAACTTGGTTCCCATCTCAAAAGGAGATGATTTTGTGAGTCCTGTTGATATCATTATTCTTGTTCTGGTGCTTGCTCTTGTTGCAGGCGGTATTGTCTTTCAAATCCGCAGACGCATACGCAACAAAGCCATGGGCGGCGGATGCAGCTCTTGTGGGTGCAGCTGCTCTGGCGGAACCAGCAGCTGCAAAAAATAGCATTTAAAAAGGCTATACACATAAAAAGGCCGTCCGGAAAACCGGACGGCCTTTTTGCGCTTTATTGGGGGAGCTAACCCTACGGCTCCATAGCCAGCAGAGCGGCCTTAGCGGCGTGAATTTTGGTGGTATCAAATACAGGCAGGGTAGTATCCTCTTGCCCCACCAACAGGCCGATCTCGGTACAGCCCAAGATAACGCCCTGTGCCCCTTGCTGTTGCATTTTAGCAATGATTTGCAAATACCCTTCTTTGGAGGCCTTTGAGATTACACCACAGCAAAGTTCCTCATAGATCACACGGTTTATGTATTCAATATCCTGCGGTGCAGGGATTAACACCTCAATCCCTTTGGCAATCAGCCTTTCTTTATAGAAATCCTGCAGCATGGTGTATTTTGTACCCAGCAGTGCTGTGCGCCGGATACCGTCTTCCAAGAGCTTTTCGGCGGTTGCCTCCGCAATATGAATAATAGGCAAAGTGATTTGGCTCTGAATCTGGGGCACCACCTTATGCATTGTGTTGGTGCAAATCACGATGAAATCCGCCCCGGCTTTTTCAAGGCTTTGAGCGGCGCCAGCCAAAATATGTGCACTTTTATCCCAGTCACCTTTTGCCTGACATTCTTCTATCTCAAAAAAATCCACACTGTAGAGAAGCACCTTTGCGCAGTGCAAACCGCCCAGCTTTTCTTTGACCACCTGATTCACAATCTGGTAATAGGTGACTGTGCTTTCCCAACTCATACCGCCGATCAAACCAATGGTTTTCATAGAATCTCCCTCCTAATTCTGGCTTTGGTTGCCATACCCTTATAGTGGAGTGTGAACCAAGCCGCAACACTGTTTCCTTTGCATATGAGTATATCATATCGTGCAGAGAATTAGAATGCAGCGATAAATATGGGCAGAATTGTTGCGGAGATATTGACAAAGAGGGGGATTGCCTCTATAATATAGCAGTGATATATATCGCTGCTATATTAGTTCGTGTCTGAATGGATAGAAAAAATACACCATAGATGAGGATGACTGTATGCCAGAGCTTTCCACAAAAGAAAAGCTTTTAAAAATAGGGAAGGAAGAGTTTCTCGAGAAGGGCTATAAAGATGCCTCGCTTCGGGAAATTGCCAAAAAGGCCGGCTTTACTCTTGGTGCCTTCTACGGCTACTATCCCAACAAGGAAGCTCTGTTTAACGAAATTGTTCAGGAGCCTGCCCGGGTTTTGTTCGAGCATTATGAGCATACCCATCATCATTTTGATGCTTTGCCGGAAAAACAGAAAATAGCAGAGATGGGCCGTGTTTCGGGAGAAGGGCTCAAAAAAATGGTGAAACACATTTATGAGAATTTCGATGTTTTTCGTCTGGTGTTTTTTTGCGCTGTAGGCACGCAGTATGAGCATTATTTGCAGAGATTTATTGATCTGGAAAACGCCTCCACCTATCGCTTTTTGGAGACTCTTCGTTCCCAAGGCTATGCGGTGGAACTTGACGATGACCTGATTCATATTCTGACCAGCGGCATGTTTTATGGATTCACGGAAATTGTGGATCACAACATGGAAAGAGAAAAGGCTGAGCGCTATGTGGAGCAGCTTAGAATCTTTTACACGGCAGGCTGGTATGAGCTGATGGGGCTGTAAAGCCCCATATCTTAAGCTATTAAAGTTAGATATATATAACTTTTGAGGAGTGTTTGTATGAAAGAAAAAAAGACCACAATAGACTGGCTGAAGGAATGGGCGTCGCCCCACAAAGGCGGCTACATAACCTCTGTGCTGCTGGCGGTTGTGGGAGTGGCGTGCAGCATTGTCCCCTACTTTTTTATTTCCAAGGTGATTGTGGAGCTGATCCGGGGTAATAAGGAACTGAGCAGTTATGTGCACTGGATTGTTCTATGCGCTGTGTTCTGGGTGCTTCGGTGTGTGCTTCTGAGCATATCCACCACTTTTTCTCACAAGGCTACCTTCGCTGTCATATCGGAGGTGCGCCGCCGAATGACCGCCAAGCTGGCTCGGCTCCCTATGGGATACATTCTGGATACCCCCTCCGGTACTTTCAAAAATATCATTGTGGAAAAGGTGGATAGCATCGAAACCATCCTCGCCCACGTGCTGCCGGAAATGACCTCCAACCTTTTGGTGCCAGCCGCCATTGTGGTCTATCTGCTGGTTCTGGATTGGAGAATGGCACTGGCGGCACTGGTCACTCTTCCCATCGGGCTTCTCTGCTTTATGATGATGACCCGAGGTTATGCGGCCAAGTTCGGCAATTATGTGGCCAAGAATAAGCATCTCAATGCCACGGCGGTGGAATATGTCAACGGTATTGAGGTTATCAAAGCCTTTAACCAGTCGGCTGCTTCTTATGAGAAGTTTTCTGTGGCGGCTCAGGAGGCCGCTGATTCTGCGATCAACTGGATGCGAGATTCTCAGGTTTATTTTTCCATTGCCATGGCTGTGCTTCCAGCCACATTGGTGAGCGTGCTTCCTATCGGCGGGCTGCTCTATATGCACGGCACCCTGAGCATGGAGCACTTTATCCAGATCATTATTCTTTCTTTGGGAATTATGCCGCCGTTGGTAGCCGCTTTCTCCTATACAGATGATCTGGCGAAAATCACCACCGTGGTCTCGGATATTGCCCATGTGTTGGAGCTGCCCGAGCTGATTCGCCCCAATAAGCGGATAAGCTTCCCCAATTACAGCATTGCTCTGCAAAAGGTTTCCTTTGGCTATGGAGAGCAGAAGGTACTGGATGGGGTGAATCTGACCATCCCCGCCGGCAGTATCACAGCGCTGGTTGGCCCCTCCGGTGGGGGAAAATCCACCATTGCCAAGCTGATAGCCTCTCTTTGGGATGCCCAGAGCGGGTCGGTGACCATTGGCGGTGTGAATATCAAGGATATCCCGCTGGAACAGCTCAACCACAGCATTGCCTATGTGGCGCAGGATAACTACCTGTTTGATGATACGATCCGCAACAACATTCGTATGGGCCGCCTTTCCGCCACTGATCAGGAGGTTGAGGAGGCGGCTAAGGCCAGCGGATGCCACGAGTTTATCCTCCGTTTGGCCGATGGCTACGAAACAATAGCCGGTGGAGCAGGCGGCCACCTTTCCGGTGGTGAGCGCCAGCGTATTTCCATTGCCAGAGCGATGCTCAAGGATGCCCCGATTGTCATTTTAGATGAAGCCACCTCCTATACCGACCCTGAAAACGAGGCGGTCATTCAGCGGGCGGTTGCCAAGCTGATACAGGGCAAAACCCTGATTGTTGTGGCCCACCGCCTTTCTACCATTGTAGATTCTGATCAGATTGCTGTGGTTCAGGATGGCAAAATTCTGGCCACCGGGCAGCATAATCAGCTGTTGGAGCAATGTGAGCTTTATCGGGGCATGTGGGAAGCCCACATTGATGCAAAGGATACAGTTGAGGAGGTTTTGGCATGATTGGAATTTTTCGTAAATTCTTTAACTTTTCGGGCAAGCAGAAAAAAAGGTTTTATATTTCTCTGGTGTTTTCCTTTCTGCTGGCCATGTTTGAGGCTATGCGTATCGGTGCGATCGCTGTTATGCTCCGGGCGATTATACAGGGCAACATGACAGGGAGCACGGTGATTACCTGCTTGGCGATTATGTTGGTGAGCATTGGCGGCAGTGCTTTGATGCGCAACCGCACTGTGATGCTTCAAACCATAGGTGGCTATACCATGTGTGCCGATAAACGGGTGGAAATCGGCGATCGGCTTAAATATATGCCGATGGGTTACTTCAACAGCCACAATTTGGGGCACATTACCTCGGTCACCACCAATACAGCAGAAAGCTTGCAGGAAGTGGCTACACGGGTTATCCAGATGTACTTGCAGGGAATTATCAATACCTTTGCCGTTATCCTTGCACTTTGCTTTGTGGATATACGCATCGCTTTGGTTACCCTTGCAGGGGTGCTGCTCTTCTTCGGAATCAACCGGTTTCTGCAAAGAGTGGCTGCAAAAATATCCCCCTCAAAGGCTATAGCGGATGAAAACATCGTGGGTGCTGTGCTGGAATATGTGCAGGGCATCGGCATTGTTAAATCCTACAATCTGATGAACCAGGCAGGCAAAAAGATCGACAACGCCATTGACGAATGCGAAAGAGTCAACTTTGGGCTGGAGCGCAGCTTTATACCCTTTGCATCCCTCCAGAATATTGTTCTCAAGCTTTCGGGCGTGTGCATTACACTGTTTTCCATTATGTTTTATATTGGAGGCAGCCTTTCCCTTGAGAACTGCCTGATCTTCATTGTTTGCTCCTTCATTGTATATGCTCATTTGGAAGCGGCTGGAATGTATTCCTCTCTTTTGCGGCTGGTGGATATTTCGGTGGATAAAATCAATGAGATTTTTGAAACCCCGGTTATGGATGAAAAAGGCTCGGATATTTGCCCCAAGACATTTGATATTGAGGCCAAGAATATCAGCTTTTCTTATGACCAGCGCAAGATATTGGATAACATTAGTTTTAGCATTCCGCAAAACACAATTACCGCGGTTGTGGGGCCCTCCGGCGGCGGAAAAAGCACCCTGTGCAACTTAATTGCCCGCTTCTGGGATGTGGATGAGGGCAGCATCACGCTGGGAGGCCATGATCTGCGGGAATATAAGCTGGATAATTTGCTTTCCTGCGTGAGCATGGTGTTCCAGAATGTCTATCTTTTCAACGATACCATTGCCAACAACATTAAGTTTGGCTGCTCAGAGGCAACCCGGGCCCAGGTGGAAGAAGCGGCTAAAAAGGCCCGGTGCCATGATTTTATTATGGAACTGCCCAAGGGCTACGATACCATGGTAGGGGAGGGGGGAGCCACCCTTTCCGGCGGTGAAAAACAGCGCATTTCCATTGCGCGGGCTATGCTTAAGGATGCTCCCATTGTAATTCTGGATGAAGCCACAGCCAATGTAGACCCCGAAAACGAAAGCCAGCTCCAGCAGGCTATTGAGGCGCTTACCAAAAACAAAACTTTGATTATGATTGCGCACCGGCTCAAGACCATACGCAATGCCAACCAGATTCTGGTGGTGGATGAGGGTAAGATCGTTCAGCAGGGCACCCATCGGGAGCTTGCCAAGCAGGAAGGCCTTTATCAGCGGTTCTTGCATGTCCGAGAGCAGGCAATTGGATGGCGCCTTTCCTAAAAACAATATGGTGCTGAGAGCTGTTACACAGCGGTTGCATAAAAAAAGAGCCTGAACACAATTTGTGTTCAGGCTCTTTGGATGTTTTGTTACAAAACAAGGCTTGGTGCGGAGTAGACACGTGCGCCCAGCTCCTGATCGAGAAGATACAGGCCCTTGCAGTCAGTGCCGAACATCTCCATCTTTTTGATCAAATCGGTGGCGTTGGCTTCTTCCTCGCCCTGCTCCTTTACGAACCAATCCAGAAACTGCATGGTACGGAAGTCTTTGGAGGAATACGCTGCATCATAAATATTATGGATGGATGCGGTAACAAACTGCTCGTGCTCCAAACCGGCTTTCAGTGCATCCATATTGTCGTTAAGTACTGTGTCGGGCTTATCAATGGCCTCATAAGTGACCTTGATATCATTGTTCTGCATGTACTGAACAAAAAGCATGGCGTGATCGTATTCTTCTTGGGACTGGATTTGATACCAGTTGGAAAAACCTTTAAGACCCTGCTCCATATAATAATTGGCGAAATGCAAGTAAAGGTAAGAGGAATACAGTTCCTTGACAATTTGCTCATTCAACAATTCAGCAACTTTTTTATCAAACATTTTTCAGCAACCCCTTTTCGTTATTTTCTAGGAATTGTTCTCTCACAACAGGCTTTTTTATTTATACTGATTTAAGATACAATAAGATGCTCAAATCAGCTTGTTACTACCTGTCTTATATAAAAGTATACCTATATTTCCCTAAAAAGCAATGACCAAAATGAAAATTATGAATGAATACCTTGCAAACTTTATAGCAAAACTGCTTTACGGCAAAGCAACCTTGCCGTAAAGCAGTTTTATATTTTAATGGATTATTGTGCGTGCTGTTAATTAATACTTACTGTAGCCTGCACTGGATGCAGATGCCCCGGATGCTTCATGATCCTCGGAGCCGTTTTCTTGGGCCTTGTTGGTGTCGAATAAATCTTGCTGCTCCAATCGGAACTTGCGGATTTCCTGAGCCAGTGCCTGAGCATAGGCCGCCAATTCCTCGCTGGAAGCGGAGCTTTCTTCGGCACTGGCAGCGTTGGTCTGCACCACCGCCGATACCTGATTCAATCCTTGGTTAATTTGTTCGATAACCTGCGCCTGATGTGAAGAGGCAGCTTCAATCTGCTTAATAGCTGTGTTGACCAAGGCAGCTTTTTCGGCCACATTGATTAATAGCTGAGCAGTTTTATCGGCCAGCTCTTCGCCCTCCGCTACAGTGGCGGAAGAACGCTGAATCAGGGCGGCTGTCTGGTTGGCGGCTTCGGCGGATTTGGCTGCTAAATTGCGCACCTCATCGGCAACCACTGCAAAGCCCTTTCCGGCTGGGCCTGCACGTGCGGCTTCGATGGCGGCGTTGAGAGCCAGAATGTTGGTCTGGAAGGCAATGTCCTGAATCACCTTGGTGATGTTGGAAATTTGTTTGGAGGCTACGGCGATTTCTTTCATGGAGGCATTGAGCTTTTGCATGTGTTCATTACCGGCATGAACCCCGGTTCCGGTTTCTTCAACAGCTTTCGAAGCGCTGATTACATTGTGTGCGTTCTGCTCGGCCTGCTGGGCAACACTGGCCATGGCCACATTCAATTCCTCAATGCTGGAGGCTTGTTCTGTGGTTCCGGAAGCCAGCTCCTGAGCCGCATCTGCAATCTGCCCTGCGCCTGTATTCACTTGTGCAGCTGTGGAGCGAATCAAGTGGATGGTCTGGCTGAGATCTTTCCTGATTTTTTCCAGAGCAAGTCCCAAGACATCCTTTTCAGAGCGCAAAGGAATCTCATGGGTAAAATCGCCATGGCTGAGCTGTACCGCTGATTCGGCCTGCAAGCGGATACCGGCCAGCATTTCGGAAAAGGCGGCCATAAGTTGGCCGGTTTCATCCTTAGAGACAGTTTCGCTGAGCTGCACTTCGGCATTGCCCAGTGTAATTTGTTTGGCCGCTTCCACCACCTGTTGGATGGGTTTGCTAATCATTTGGGATATTTTGATGCTCAGGAATACAGCGATGAGTGTTCCGAGAAAAAGAAAAGCAATCTGCTGAATGGTGGATAGCAGAGCGGTGTGATGATTTTGTTCGCTGGAGGCTTTCACTCCATCCATACTGCGGTTGACCATTGAATCAAAGTTGCTGAATATTTTCTCGATGGTTTCCAGATCCTGCGAAAGCGTGTTCAGAGCGGCTTGCTGATTGCCGCTTTTTGCTGCATCAAGGCTTGCCCTGACAGCGGGGATATAAATATTGTTGATCAAATCAAGGCTTTCATCATACAGAGCAATTAGTTCTGCGTCATCGGCATTAAAAGTTTCACGATAAAGTGCCATATAGTTGATGAGCTTTTCGTGTTCAGATTTTAGGGCTTGCTCCAGTTTTGCCAGTTCCTGCATATTTCCGGCGAAAATCACCATAGCTCTGGAATCGGAGCGAAGCTGATATAAATTTTCAATGGCATGAATCATATTTTCAATAGGCTTAGTTTTATTTTCATACATATATGTGCTGGTTTGATTGACACGGAACAATCCGCTGATTCCAACACTGCCTATTATAACCATAATCAAAATTAGTGAGAAAAAACCGGTCATTAATTTGTGCGAAATGCGAAAGTCCTTAAACCTTTTCATGACTGACTCCTCTGGGTTGATAGTAGGATAGCTTTTAACTTCTCACCAGCCACCGAGTAATTCCCCGTAAGCGGGTATATCACAGCTTATTCCCACGGTATTTCTTTTGTGCTTCTTGGCGGATCCTGTTATGGGACCCACCACACAAGGCAGAACAAAGGTCTGCACTCAACATAAAATGCAAAAAAATTCAATAAAAGAGCATGTTAAGTTGTCTTGTCTTGCCAAAGGGATACCTCAATAAAGCAGGCCTCGGAATTCTTTGATCCGGGAGCTGTAAAATTTTTACCCATACAGCATGTAGTGCCTATATCATCAACTCAGACCTCTTATTACAAAAATACACTCCCGACCATTTAAGGCGAGAGTGTATTTTTTACTACTATGAAAGTGATTCTTATATATACTTTGATATCGAGCATGGATGTGCACAAGCCTATAGTTTTATTGCGGCAGTTTGTTGCTTTTATCAAGGAATTCATAAACAATAAATGAAAAATACAAGCGAAACGTCAGACTGTGATCAGTCAGATCCAATCCTGTAACTTCAACCAGCTTCCTCATTCTGTATTTAAGGGTGTTGTAATGTATATGCAGGGCAACAGCTGTCAAAGCCATGTCTTGATTGTTTCTTAGATATTCGTTGAGTGTGGTAAAAAAGTCACTGGCAAACTGTTCGTCGTGACTGCGCAGCTGAAACACCGCTGGATGAATCAGTACAGAAGGATCATTGTGCTCGGAAAAGAGACTGATCATATGCAAAATGCTGGTATCGTTGTAATAGCTAACGTGCTGAGGGCTGTTCATATCCTCACTGATTTTTAGTGCTGTATTAGCCTGCCGATAAAAGGATTCAAAAGAATGCATCTCGTTAAAAGTGTTGCTGATACCAGCCCGAACGCCAAAATCGCTGCACAGCTTTTCAAAATTATTTAATTCATTTTCAGAAAAAGGCTCAGGCTGCTTATGGTCGTATAAAATCACAAGGTTGCCCTTGAAAATCACCATTGTCTCTCTTGTTAAAAAGTTCTTGGCTCTCTTTATAATAAAATAAACCTTCTCACGCATCATGTTTTTGGTTCCCAAAACAATAACGGTGAGATTGTCATAAAGCTTAAGCTGAAAGCGGCTGACACGTTCCTCGATGGCCGCCTTATCAAACAGCCGCTGCGTGAGCATCGCTGTTAAGAATGTTTCCACCAATGTATTTTCCCGAACATGGGATTCGGAGCAGTAACCCATGCAAATTGCAATAAACTCGCTCAGGATCAAAAGCTTTTGTGCTTCTTCCGCCCCGATGGGCTGGTTGTATTCGAGCAGCTTTAAATAGCCAAGAGGCATTCCGCTTCCATTTACTTTCGCCACCAGTTGACGGTGCTGCAGCATGCCTTCCTGCCAGATCAGGCGAGAATCGTGGGTATTGGGAGAAGGCTCCTGCGCATTTGGGGTGCCCTCATCACCACTCATCACATAACGGACATACTCATCTGTCACATATCCCTTGGTCAGCGTCCAATCCCAGAGGGGTTCATCTACAATTTGTGTTCCCCCTGAATGCGCAACAAAGCACAGTGCAATATCAACCAAAAGCAGCGGATTTTTCAGCTCTTGGTGTCCGATATCCAGCAGCTTCTGAATGCTTTGGGATTCGTTTGTTGCTGCAAGTAAGCGGTTGAAAAATGTATCTGTCGGTTCTGAGGCGGAAAACTGTGTCTGAAGGGAAGAAACCACAGCCAGCAAGTCGGTTTCTTTTTTTAAAACAATCCAGTTAACAGCTTGGTAGCTTTCAGGCATGGGCCTGTCAAGGAACGAAATAACAAGCGAGGATATACCCTCTGGTGGGCTGGGCGGAAGCAGTTCCCCTGAAAGCAGGTAAAGGCACCTTTCGAAACAAGTCTCCTCATTGCCTTTAAAAATGCAGAACGCTTCCAGCTGCTTGGCTGTATCAACGCAGTGAACTTCTGCGGAGCTGTTTTTAAGCAAAGATATCACCGAATCGAAACCGGTTATCATAACTCCCTCAACCTCACTTTTTTCATATTTTATATGTCCCCCAATACCGTTTATATAAAGTGACCAATAACAATACCTTTCTTATAGCATATTTACGACCTTTGTTCAGTTTTTAACAATCAAAAGCTCTCTCGTTGTCGTTTTATGACATGCTATGGGTGTGGGTAAGGCACAAACATTAAGGGAATATTTCATAATTTCTGCCGTTGATGATTTCACTGCCCACTGATATACTAGCCTTGTTGAAGATTGTTACCGGAATAACAATCTTTTTTTACTTAACTACTATAATAGTGAGGAGACGATCTAATGTCAAGGTATTCACAGTTATGCCCGGTGTATTTTGGTAATGGGGAGATTAACAGAACAGGCGAGATTGCCAAGGAGCTTGGCATGACCAAGGTGCTGCTTGTCACAGAAAAAAGCATCATGAAGTTCGGCATCCCCCAAAAAGCCATCAGCAGCCTTGAGGCTGCCGGAATCCAAGTCGCTGTCTATGATGGTGTAATGATGGATGCGCCTGATACGACCGTGATCGAGGGCACAAGGCTTGCCCAAGAAATGGGTGCAGATGGTATCATTGGCTGCGGAGGCGGCTCCACTCTTGATACCGGCAAGGGCATTTCTTTGTATGCCACAAACAACGACAGCGTAGCACTCAAGCAGATTATTCATTTTGAGGTTGCGCCTCAGTCTCTCAAGCCCGCTATCAAATCCATCATGATTCCTACCACCTCCGGCACAGGGTCTGAATCCACTTTTGTGGCGGTCATCACCGACACGGATACCCACCAGAAATGTGGCTGTCTGGTGACTGCCGCTGCTGCCATTGTTGACCCTGACCTTACAGTAGGGCTGTGCCCAGAGGTTACTGCTTACACTGGCATGGATGCCTTCTCTCACTGCAACGAGGCGCTGTGTAATGTTGGCCCCAATCCCCACTCCGATACACTGGCCATTAATGCAATCGAACGCATTTACAAGTGGCTGCCCGTTGCAGTGAAGGATGTAAACAATGTAGAAGCACGCCGCAATCTTGCTATTGCCAGCAACTTTGCCGGTATTGCATTCCAGGATTCTCAGGTTAATGTTGGCCATGCTATGGCGCATGCATTGGGTGCACGGCTTCACATTCCCCATGGCATTGGATGCGCACTGGTAACACCTAGCGTTATTGAGCTTGTTGCATCTGCCCGGCCGGATGTTTATATGCAGATTGCTAAGATTTTCGAATTGAAAACCACAGAGGAGGCTCTCCCGAAAGCGCTGGCTGAAGCGGTGCGCGGTTTCAACAGAGAAATCGGCATCTCATCTATACGTGCACTGGGCTTTACCCGTGAGCAGGTTATGGATACAGTAAGCTATGCCATGGGCGAAATGATGCGTATGGGCTGCATTGTGCAGCAGGACGAGGAAGTTCTTGCCCGCATGATGGCGCAGGTTTTTGATCTCTACGAATAAGGTTTGTTTGTCGTGTGCACAAAATGCATAGAAGGGAAATTAATATGAATTATCCGAATTTATTTTCACCAATAAATATAGGCTCGCTGGAAATCCGCAACCGTGTGGTTATGGGCGCAATGGGCAATATGACCGCCAATCCCGATCAAACCGTATCCGACCGTGAAATCGCTTACTATGCGGCCCGGGCAAAAGGCGGCGTAGGTCTGATTGTCAATGAAGTTACAAGGGTAAACGATGAGCACGGCATGATGGGTGATCGGCAGACCTCCGCATCAGACGACAAGTTTATCCCCGGGCTTACTCAGCTTGCTGATGCTGTTCACTTTTACGGCGGCGCCATTTTCATCCAGCTTCACCACCCGGGCAGGCAGACAGTTGTTCCCGGCGGCATGTGCGCCACCCCAAGCGGCGTAAAAAGCCTGATGCTCAACTGGCCCTGCTTTGAAATGACAACCGAACAAGTGGAAGAGCTTGTTCAGCAGTTTATCGATGGCGCAGAGCGCTGCAAGAAGGCAGGGATTGACGGTGTGGAGCTTCATGCCGCCCATGGCTACATGCTTAACCAGTTCTTGTCCCCCTACACGAACAAAAGAACGGATAAATATGGCGGAAGCCCCATCAAGCGTGCAAAAATTATAGAGGAGATTATCATCGGCATCCGGGAGCGTCTGGGGGACTATCCCATTATGCTCAGAATATCGGCGGATGAATTCCTTGAGCGCTCCATTTTCCCCATTCCCGAGGGTGAAATCGGCCTGAAGCTTGATGAGTCTGTTGAGATCGTAAAACATCTGGTTCCCTTCGGCCTTGATGCTGTTAATGTCTCGGCTGGTGTATATGAAACCATGAATGAAGCATGGGAGCCGGTTTCTTATCCCGAGGGCTGGAAGATTTATCTGGCAGAGGAAATCAAAAAGGTAGTTGACGTGCCGGTCTTTGGTGTTGGCGTAATTAGAAACCCTGCGTTTGCCGAAACCATTATTTCTGAAAAGCGTGTAGATGGTGTAACCATTGCTCGCGGCATGCTGGCTGATCCGGATTGGTGCAACAAAGCCAGCGGGGGACACACAGAAGAAATCCGCCGCTGCATTTCCTGCCTGAACTGTATGGAAACCATGTTTGACGGGATTAACTGCTCGGTGAATCCCAGAACCGGATTTGAATGGTTCTATAATGATATTGACTGCGATGGGAATGGACGTGCGGTCGCCGTGATTGGCGGAGGGCCAGCAGGTATGGAAGCGGCCTTGACCCTTGCCGAGCGCAACTTCAGCGTAACTCTGTTTGAAAAGGAAAACCACCTTGGCGGACAGGTTTGGCTCGGTTCCCGAACTCCCCACAAGCAAAAGATGAGCTGGATGATTGACTACTATGAGACCATGTTTAAGAAGAAGGGTGTCAAGCTTTGCCTTGGCGTTGAGGCAACAGCGGAAAGCATTAAAGCACTCAACCCTTACGCAATCTTTGTAGCAACCGGCTCCCAGCCTATTGTGCCACGTTCGATCTGTGGCGTGGATAACTGCAATGTTTGTACAGCGGATGACATTTTGTGCGGCAACGTGAAATACACCGGAAAACACATCGCAGTGATTGGTTCCGGATTGACCGGTATGGAAACAGCAGAAATGCTTGCACAGCAGGGGAATACCCTGACCATCATTGATATGGCGGATGAAATCGGCCCCGGTGCCTATTGGCAGCCCCTCTCCGACATCAAAGCACAGCTTGCACCCTCAAATCCTATATATTGCCCGGGACACAAGCTGCTGGAGATTCAGCAGGATGGCGTTCTTGTGGAAGATAAGAGCGGGAAGAAAAGCAAAATTGATGCGGATGCCGTTGTGCTTTCGTTGGGTGTGAAGTCTGAAAAAACACTGGGAAATGAACTGAAAGAGCTTTATGATCGGGTCATCTTCATCGGCGATGCTCACAACACAGGCAGAATCAAGCAAGCGGTCGCCGCCGGCTACCGTGAGGCTTATCGGCTCAGCTAGTTATATAAAAAAGCTGTTTTGTGCGGAGCATACGTGCCATTTTCTAAAATTGAGGAGGTTGTTTTATGTTTAAGGGAAATGTAAAAACCGTCATAGGTATATTGATGATGGGCCTTATTTCCATGGGTGCCATGAGCATTTCGGCAGGACTGAGCAGCATTGCCGCAGCATACCCTGAGGTTAACATAGAAACCATTCAGACCCTGATCACCATTCCCGCAATTGTAATCATTGTTGTAAGCTTTATTGCAGGCCCTCTCTCCAATTTTATCTCAAAAAAAGCGGTTGCACTGATCGGTTTGGCCATTTTTACCGTAAGCGGCTGTCTGCCCATCTTTTTTGATTCCTTTTCGGCGCTTTATGCGTCTCGTCTGCTGATCGGCCTTGGCATTGGCTTGGTTCAGCCCCTTGGACAAGCCATTATCTTTGAGCGCTTTGCAGATGCGCCGGTTCAGCGTGATACCCTGCTGGGCTGGATCAACTCCTCCGGCTCTGTCGGGAATGTCATCATGACAGTTCTGGGCGGAATCTTGGTTATGGCCAGCTATAAGCAAATATTTTGGGTTCATCTCGTTGGACTTGCTGCGTTTATAGGTGTGCTGCTTTTCCTTCCGCAGGATCGCCCTCAGCACGCGCAGAAGGCTGCTGGTACCAAGGAAAAAATCAAAATCCCCGGAAAAGCAATCTACTGGTTTTTCGTTGCTTTTGTTTATATGACCTTCCTCCACTGCTTTGCTGTCAACTTGTCTCTTTTTGTTGAGGGAGAAGGAATTGGAACCGCTGCAATTTCAGGCGTTGGACTTTCCATGCTCACAGTGGGCGGGTTCGTTTGCGGCGCAATCTATGGTGGGCTGGCAAAGGTACTGAAAAAATGGACAATGGCTGTTGGCTTTGCCCTTTCCGCGCTGGGCCTGCTGTCAATGGCAATCGCACAAGCCCCCGTGTTTGTATACATTTCTGGATTGCTGACTGGGTTCGGAATGATGATGGTATTTCCTCAGTTGATTACCAACATCCTGACCGCTGTTTCTCCGGCAGCCATTACCCTGTGCATTGCTTTAAACGGTGCCGTTGTGAATGTTGGGCAAACCATTGCACCCTATGCGGTTTCCGGCGTTTCCTCCGTTTTTGTTGGTGACAGTGTTCGCGGGCGCTACTATGTCTGTGCCGCTATACTAACGGTGATCTTTGCGGTTTCCGCAATGAGAACCCTGCGCCAGAAAAGCCAAGAAGAACTTCCTGCATAGTTAACAATTGCCAAAGTTACAATCAATAAGCCTCATACTCTTCGGAGTATGAGGCTTATTTTTGATGATTTGGATATTTCTTTTTTGGCAGACAAAGCAGCAATACTTTAATACACTTTGGTGGGAGCATGAGAAAAGATTGACTGCTAGGCGGTACTGAAATTATTAAGTTAATCCTCATAATTATATACTACTATCATGGGGTTAACAGTATATAAGCGCATATTCCAACAGTTCCGCAAAACCTTGAATCATCTCAGCATATGGGGATCTTTTCTGTTCCTACAATGGTTTGCATTTTGTGTTCCAACGCAAATGCCTGCTGTGCATTCAGGCTTAGCTGAAAAAGTCTTTCCGCTGCAAAAACGAATTCCCCGAAGCGGCAGTTCCCGGCCCGTTCACCAATTCCACCCAAAGTGGTGTTGATATATTCTGCACCGGATTTAGCAGCTGCTACCGAGGTTGCCACAGCCATTCCCAAATCATTGTGGGAGTGAATCTCAATGGGCAATCCACAGCCCACTTTTAATTGGTGCACCATTTCTGCAATGGGTCCGGGAGCGGATACACCCACTGTGTCCGCAACACGAATGCGGGAAACTCCCACTTCGTGTAACCTGTGGGATAGCGAAATCAAGAAAGACATATCAGCCCGGGTAGCATCTTCAAACCCAACGGTTACCTCGTAGCCTTCCTGGCGCACCAGATCCACTAGATACAGTAACTTTTTAAGAAGCCACGCTTTATTCTTATTCAGCTTGGTGTATATCTGGGCGTACGATACCGGTGCGCTGATGTGGATAATATCCGGCTTGCAAGAAAAGGATTTGGCGATGTCATCTTCCCGCATGCGGTTCCAAGTAGAAACCTTGATGCGGCTGCGTTTATTCATAATGGCACGAATGGTTTCTATTTCGTATTCGCCCATAGCCGGTGTGCCGGCCTCCAACTGATAAACACCTGCATGTTCCAGCAGCGAAGCAATCTCCACCTTCTGCTCCATGCTCATGGCTACCGAGGGAGACTGTTCCCCGTCCCGCAGCGTTGTATCCACAATATAGCACACCGGATTCATATTGCCTCCTCCTTTCGGTAACCCTGAGCCAGATGAAGAAAGAGATCATCTGGCACACACCCCTGCTGGTCAATGCTCTGGCCTCTCACTGCATCCAACAGTTCTGCCAACTGGAAGGCTTCCGGATTTAATCCGTTTTGTTGGAGTTTGAGCCGAATTGACTGCAAACCGGAGTGCTTGCCCAACACAAAACGGCGCTCACTGCCAACCAATTCGGGAAAATACGGTTCGTATAGCTGCTGCCGTTTCAGGATACCATCCACGTGAATACCCGATTCCACATGAAAGATATTACTGCCGATAACCGGTTTGTTATGGGGAAAGGTCTGACCTGTGATTTCCTCAATTAACGCCTTCATAGCTGGAAAACACGAAAATTGATTGCCGGGCTTGTGGTGAGCCTGCAAGCGCAGCGCAAGGAGCACCTCCTCCAAGGGGGCTTTGTGGCCCAGCCCGCCAAAACTGGTTACAATATCCGTTCCACCGCCCAGAACCCACTCCACCGCCAAGGCTGTTGCACAAAAGTACTGGTTTTCCGGGCAAAACTCTACCCTTCCTGCCATACGGGCCCGCAAATCCACAAAAGCCTCCTGCCAATCATGGAGCAAAAGATCATCCAAGCCGGTGATACGAACACTGGGCAATTCCCGCACGGAACGTAATAAATAGGCTTCCCTCAGATCATTGACCTGTACTTCCGTGGTTACGCCATTGGGCACCGACATACCCCGGGCCGGGCATACAAAGCGAGAGAATTCCGGAAACTGCAAGGCTTCTCCCGGCATAGAAAGCCGCAGAATATATTTGCCTTTGGGATTCAGCGTTCCCAATTTGCGGTAAATAGAAGGAGTCAGCTCAATGTAATCCACCTTGATTGCAATTAGCGCCTCCAGCAGCATGGCCAGTTGCTGGGAACTGACAGTATAGCGTTCCAAACAGGCAAGGGTCGTGTCAATCACGCAAATCACAAATGAACCCCCTTTTATCCCAGGCTCTGGCAAAACACGATATTTTACCAGAGTCCCGGCTCAAATTTGATATTGTAAAACCACCGTTCCACCCTCAATATGCTGCTCTACAATTTCTTCCACGGCTTCTTCGGTCAGCCCGCCGTACCAAACCCCTTGTGGATATACCACGGCTATGGGCCCTTTGTCGCAGATGCCAAAACAGCCTGTATTGGTGACCATGCAATTGCCCGAAAGATCCCGGTCTTCTATTTCTTCCATAAACTTTTCTACCAGCTCAGGGCTGCCCTTTGTGCTGCAAAAACCTTTTTGCACCCCGTTAATGCGGCAGCTGGTACATACAAAAATATGATATTGGGGAGAAACCATTTCACTCATCCTTTCCTAACAGCACAACTTGTTTGAGACAGTTTCTTTGCGCAGGCTCCCACAGCCTCTTCAATTCGCTCATACATGGGGAAGAATATAATCCCTGCCGCCTCCAACCTGCGGGAAGGCGCTTCGCCTATACGCAAAGCGGTTACAGCCTGACAGTCTGCAACCACATCAAGAACGCTTTCCTTCTGCTCTTGGGTTTGATCACAATCGGCTTTGCCGCCGCAATAACGGTTCACATCCCGCCGTTCTATAAAGCAGACTGTTTTTCCATCGCTTTCATAAATATAAAAGGTGTTAGCATGGCCGAAATGAACATCCACCAACATCCCGCTTTTGGACGCAACAGCCACTCTCCACACCGGAAGTTCCGGTTCGTCTGGCTGGTATAAGGATATATTTTCTTCCTTTTTTCCCCGAAAGGCAATGGACAAGTCGTTATCCAGTGTTCCAATGGCGTCTGCCCTGCACTGGCGGCAATGAAGCATTTGAGGCAGATATTTTCCACAGTTCTTCCGCAGGGTGTGGATTTCTGCCATACTAACCTGTGGCATATCAGCGAAGGCGCTGCCTTCCACCGGAATGAGCTGCATGATATTGGTTATGCAGGCACCAAGTTCTTTTACAGTCTGAACAATTTGTGGCACATGCTCGTGGTTACAGCCTTTAAGCACCACAATATTTACCTTGCACTGCACACCCCGCCGGGATAAATACTGCAAACCTGCAAGTTGATTGGCCATTAGAATAGAAGCTGCCTCCACTCCGGTGTAGCGTGTGCCAAGATAATTAACATGGTGATAGATATCCGCACCAATTTGGGGATTCACCGCATTGATCGTAATGGTTACATGAGAAACCCCCAGATCAATCAGCTCCTGGGCGTAAAGTGGCAGCAGCAGGCCGTTGGTGGAAAGGCAAAAGGTTACTTCCTGATCCTGCTCCCGAATCAGCCGCAGGGTTTCCCGGGTTTCCTCAAAATTGGCCAATGCATCGCCGGGGCCTGCAATGCCGACTACGGTAAGATTCGGAACCTTTTCCCGAACCGCAAAATACTTATCCGCCGCTTGCTGGGGTGAAAGAATCTCTGTGGTAACGCCGGGGCGGCTCTCGTTGGGGCAATCAAATTTGCGCACACAATAGTTGCATTGAATGTTGCACTTGGGTGCCACAGGCAAATGAATGCGGGCATTTTTAGTTCCCGAGCAGGTATAGCAGGGGTGGGTCAGGGTGCGTTCTTCAATGGTTTTGGGCATAGCAATCGCCTCCAAAGTAATGGGGGATTCTGCTGCACGGTGCAGCTTCTGCTGGTAATAGCGTTGGTACAGTTCCTGGCGAAAGCCCTCTTCCTTTCGTGCAAGCATCGTGTTCGCAATTTGTTCCACTAATTGCTGTGAAGCGGTGTATCCCAGCATGCGCACATGCTGCCCGCCCACACGATCGTGAATGGGAAAGCCAAGGCGAATCAGGGGGATATGCTGGCGGTGGGAGATACGGCGGCCATCGGAATTCCCAATCATTAAGTTCACCTTTTGTGAAAGGCACAGGGCTTCTATCTGTTCAAAATCGCAGTCACTGCAAACGATTGGGTCCTGTTCAAACCAAAGAGCGGCTCCACGGCTCATGGGCTCCAATAAAGCTTGGGATAAAGAAGGGCATACACTGCCTGCTGCCGCTACCAGTGGTATGGTGCCATTTTCCAGACACAGCCCCACGCAGGCCGCTACAAGATCGGGCTCACCAAACACAGCGGTGCGGGCATCGGCACAGTATTTGTGGGCATCAATCATAGTATCTGCCAGCCGTCCCCGCTCTTGCTCCAGAGCCGGTGGAAAAGTAGCACCCAAATCTTCCAAAACGTTAATAAATGTGTCGGTTGCCTCAATTCCCACCGGCAATCCCAATCGAACAAACGGCACCTGATGGATATCGTAAAGGTATTGAGCGGGAGAAAGCTCAGGCTCCACAAACTGTGAGAGCTCAATGGTCATTTGTGCCCCTGCCATTGCAGAAATTTGCTCCAATGAAGTCCCCTGATTGGGCAGCCGATCGTATACAGGGGCATGAACACCGTCTAAATTTTCAGACAGGTCCGGCAGTAACACATAGGAAAGCCCAGAGAAATTCAGCAGGTCTTTCAGCCACCGGGTATCCGCAGGAGAAATATGAGGAGTAATAATGTTAATACCGCTATGGGAACTTCGCTCCATTTCTACCTGCTCTAGCACGGAACGCAGTGCCCGGAAATAGCCCTCGTTCTGGGTTCCGCCATAACCGGGAGAGGCCACTGAAAGCAGTTTAACTTTAGAATTGGGGTGGCTGCTCCGGTATTTATGCAGAATTGCACCCACATCCTCTCCGATGGTTTCGGCCAGGCAGGTGGTGGCAACCCCCACCACCTCCGGGTGATATTGCGCAATCAGGTTGTCAATGCCCCGCAGTAAATTTTCTTCTCCGCCAAACACGGTACCCTGCTCAGTGAGTGAAGACGAAGCCACATCCACCGGCTCGTTGTAATGGGTAGCCATATGGCGGCGTATGTAAGTGGCACAGCCCTGTGAGCCGTGAAGAATGGACATACACCCCCGAATGCCATACAATGCTGTAACTGCTCCCATTGGCATACACATTTTGCAGGGATTCACATTCAGGTTAACCAGCGGCTTTTCCTTCACGGTGTTTCCTCCTTTCTCCAATGTGCTTCCAGACCGGGCTGTTAATGGATAGATTAACCTCATTTACAAAGTTCTCAATGCCTTCAAAACCGGCAAGAGCATGCTTGCGCTCATGGTTGTGGTCACAAAAAGCAATTCCCAGCTTGTAGGCGAGGGGGCGCTCTTTGACACCGCCCACCAGAATATCCACTTGCTTTTCCAACATAAATTTTTCGAGTTCAGCCGGGTTGGCATCATCCAAAATAACAGCATCATCCTTTAGCAGACAGCCGATGATGTCATAGTCTTCTTTTTGGCCTGTCTGCGTGCCTACAACCACACTTTCAATGCCCATTTCGTTAAACTGGCGAATGAGAGAAATGGCTTTGAAGCCACCACCTACAAAAATAGCGGCTTTTCGCCCAGCCAAGAAGGGGCGGTAGCGTTCTAAAAAGCCTTTCATTTCCTCAGATTTAGTTTTGCAGAAGGCACGTGCCTTCTGTTCAGCCTCCCGGTTCTCCAATGCCTGCGTCACCCGGATGAGGGAGTTGGTGGTATCCTCTATACCAAAAAAGCTCACTTTGATGTAGGGAATTCCAAACTCCTCCTCCATCTGGTTGGCCAGATAGGTGGAAGAACCGGCACACTGAACAATATTTAAAGAAGCAGAGGGTGATTTCATCAAGCTATCCATAGAGGCGTCCCCCGTAATGGTAGAAACCACCGGAACACCAATCTTTTGCAGATAGTTTCGAATAATCCACATTTCTCCGGCCAAATTGTAGTCTCCCAGAATATTGACTCCCTGCTGCCGGGGCAACGGCACAGCAGGACGCACAAGCCGCATAATAGCATCGCAGGCCAGCTTATAGCCCTGAGACTTGGTGCCGGAAAATCCGGGGGCCTTCACCGGAATAACCCGGATGCCATGCTGCTGCTCGGCTTCCCGGCAGACTGCCTCCACATCATCTCCTATTACCCCTACAATGCAGGTGGCATACACAAAAATCAGCCGAGGCCTGCGCTCGTGCATTAACTCATCAATGGCTCGGCGGAGCTTATCTGCCCCTCCGAAAATTATATCCCGTTCCCGTAGGTCGGTGGAAAAGCTATGGCGAAAAGTTTCACTTCCACTGGTGAGGCTGCCCCGAATATCCCATGTATAGCTGGCGCATCCAATGGGGCCGTGAACAATGTGGTAGGCATCGGTAATGGGGTTCAGCACCACTCGGGCCCCGCAATAAACGCATGCCCGCTGGCTAACGGCACCGGAGACGCTTTCTTTTTCGCAGGACAGGCCTTTTCCGTTTCCCGAACAGAATCCTTTTTCCCAAATGGAGCCGGCTCGTTCCTGCAAAACCGATGTCTTTGAAGCTGTCACAGCGTATTCCTCCTATCCCCGCAGCGGGTAATTTATTGGTTACATAATAACGTCGAGATCTTCGTCGGCGCAGTCACGGTCGTATCGATCCATCAGGGCACCAATAATTCTTTCTACAAACAGCATGGCTCCCCGGTAACCCATCATAGGCAGATAACTGTGAACATACCGATCCAAAATAGGAAAGCCTGCCCGAACAAAGGGAATATCTTCCGCCTTGGCAATTTGTTTGCCGTAGCTGGTGCCCAGCAGGAGATCCACCGGCTCGTTTTTAATCCACTGGTGCAGCTCAAAGAGATCGGCAGATGCTTTCACAGTGGAACCTTCCACATCATACCGGCCCAGCAGTTCGTTCACCAAACGAACAAAATCCTCCTTGGGTGTGCCGGTGATAACGTATTTGGGAATCATGCCCATCTCCAAGCACAAGGCACACAGGCCGATTACTGTATCCGGGTCTCCAAAGATAGCCACCTTTTTTTGGCTGCTGTATTGGTTGCTATCCAGTAAAATATCCACCAGCTGGCCACGCTCCTCTTCCAGCTCTGGGGGAACCTCTGTTTTGGAAAGGCGGGAGAGCGCCATGACATATTCATCGGTGGCTTCAATGCCAATGGGCAGCGGCAGTTCTGTAAAAGGAACAGCGTGCCTCTTTTTCAGCAGTTCAGCAGGCTCTGTGCTGGTGAGCCGCCCCAAAGCCAGAGTATGGGCACAGTCTCCTAACCCGGCTATTTCGGCAAGAGTGGTTCCGCCTTGGGGATACATTTCGTATTCCCCGCTCATAGGGGCATCCATTACTCCGCTGGTGTCGGGAAATAGGGTAAAGGGCACCTGCATCAGAGAAGCAATGCGCTTAATCTCTCGCATATCGCCGGGATTCACAAACCCGGGGAAAATAGCGGTTTTGCCGTTGCAGCTTCCTGTTGACTTGGTAAGGTAGGTAATAAAGCCCTTCATCATATTAAAAAATCCGTTTATGTGGGAACCCGAATAACTGGGTGTGTTGCAGTGCACGACCAGTTTTCCTTCGGGAATCTCCATATCGGTGATGTAAGAGTTCAGATCATCGCCGATGGTTTCGGAAAGGCAGGTAGTGTGTACAGCAATAATGTCGGGATTGTAAATATCAAACACATTGCGTACAGCGGTTTTCAGGTTGCTCCCTCCGCCAAACACCGAGGCGCCTTCAGTAAAGGAACTGGAAGAAGCAATGGCCGGGTCCTTAAAATGGCGGGTGAGAAAGGTTCGGTGATAG
This sequence comes from Oscillospiraceae bacterium MB08-C2-2, assembly GCA_035621215.1. NCBI lineage: Bacteria > Bacillati > Bacillota > Clostridia > Eubacteriales > Oscillospiraceae > Oscillospiraceae bacterium MB08-C2-2. The sequence continues at coordinate 69,804 of CP141729.1, forward strand.
GATACACACCCTTGGGAACCATGGCTATGGGGCATGCATTTGTGTACACCCAGCGCCGCATAGAGAGCCCCCACCGGCTGGCAGGTTTTACAGGGATTGATGCGCAGGGCAGTGCGCTGACTAATGGTTTTGGGCGTTAAATCCAGCATTATAGATCACCTCCACTCAGGGTTCCGGTTAGCATGGGCACGGTTTTCCAAGGAGGCGTCACAAAGTTCCACGCATTGGTATACAGCGCCATGACAACATCTTGGGCAAAATTCACCGCCCCTTTAAACCCGGCATAGGGCCCCTTGTAATCATAAGAATGCATCTGGCGGGAGGGCGTTCCCGCCTTTTGGATGACATACTTATCTTTGATGCCGGAGAAGAAGATATCCGGCTTAAGCAGTTTGATGAGCATCTCGGTTTCAAAGTGGTTGTAATCATCCACCACAATATGTCCGGATTGCATATCCTGAATCATGCCTTCATATTGATCCAAAGGAATTTGGTCTTTGAGCCGTGCAAGGGTCTCTTCATCCAAGAAGGTATGGAATTTTTCCGGGTCTGGCTCCACGGTCATATTCTCGATGTTCTTGCTGTCAGCATCCAGCTTAATGGTGGGGATTACTTTTCGGCCCTCGTAGTCGTCCCGGTGGGCAAACTCGTAACCGGCGATAATCGTCTCCATGCCGAAATCCTCCAGCAGCTTCTGATAGTGGTGGGTACGGGAACCGCCTACAAAAATTCCGGCATTTTTGCCTTTCAGCTTTCCCTTGTAATACTCCATATCATCAAATATATCTGCCAATTCATCGGCAATGACTTCTTCGGTCCGCTGTTTGATCTCCTCATCACCAAAAAAGGTGGCGATGTCTCGCAGGGATTGAATGGTGGCCTCTACACCGATGAAATTCACCTTAAGCCAGCTGATGCCGTATTTGGCCTGCATCATTTCGGCGATGTAGTTGATAGAACGGTGGCACATGACCAGATTCAGGTTTGCCAGATGCGCATTCTGCATGGTCTCCACAGAACCATCCCCTGTAAAGATGGATACCACCTCATAGCCGATGCGTTTCAGAACCCGTTCCTGCTCCCAGCCGTCACCGCCGATGTTATATTCGCCTAGAATATTCAGGCTGTATTTGCTTTTGGGTATCTTGTCACCGGTGCCGATTACCCGTTTCATCAAGCCATTGTTGGCAATATGGTGGCCCGCAGATTGAGAAACCCCTTTATAGCCCTCGCAGGAAAATGCGATGCACCGGATATTAAACTCTGATTCTGCCCATGCAGCCACAGCATGCACATCGTCTCCAATCAGACCGATGGGGCAGGTGGAGCAAATCATGATGCTCTTAGGATTAAAGATTTCCATTGCTTCCACAATGGCTTGCTTTAGCTTTTTTTCTCCGCCGAAGACAATATCGGGCTCTTGCATATCGGTGGAAAAGCAGTAGGGGATAAAGTTTTGGCCGCCCTCCTGTGCAACGGCCTTGTTTCGGCGGGTGCCCCAGCTGTAAAAGCCGCACCCAATAGGACCATGGGTGATTACACAAACATCCTTAAGAGGGCCCACTACCACGCCTTTACAGCCTGCATAGCAACAGCCCCGATTGGTCATAATGCCCGGAACGGCCCGGGTGTTGGCGGCGATTTGGGGAACCCCCGGGGCTTCTTCCAGTTCCAGCACGTGCTCCTTGCGGTTTTTATACACCCGCGAAGAATATTTTTCCAATAATCTAGCTCTGTTATCCAAGTTTTTCACCTCACTAATAGGCTTCTACAGTGGTCTCAAAGGTGCGAATTGTATATGCTTCTTCAATGGGACTTATAAAGATTCTTCCATCACCCGGGTTGCCGGTCTGGTTGGTATCGATAATCGTTCGCACCACATGCTCCACCTGATCATCCTCAACAACCAGGGTAAAGTAGCGTTTTGCAATCAGCCGATGGGATTCGGTCAAATGTTCCCCCACCGCATTAGTGGGAAGCTCCCCATGCTCAATAATTGCATTCAGGGCCATTGCGTCAATGCTCTTTTTACCTCGTCCAAGACATTTGCGGCAGGTAAATGCGGGATACCCGGCCTTAGCCAGCGCATTTTTGGTTTGGTTGACCATATTGACACGTATAAAAGCCATAATCTCTTTCATGATGCGGCCCCCTTCACAATCCCGATTTACCGGAACTGATGGTATATGCCTCTTGAATTTGTGAAACAAAGATGCGCCCATCACCATAAGTACCACTGCCCGTGCGGGCATTTTTTATAATAATGCGAATCAAATCTTCTTTGTCCTCATCCCGGCACACAATGATCAGCATTTCTTTTGGGATTTCGTCGTAGTGCACCTCACCCACTGTAATGCCTTTTTGTTTGCCTCGGCCGTATACATCCATTTTCGTAATGGCGGGAAATCCTGCGGCGGCCAGTTCGGACATAACAGTTCCGCTTTTCTCCGGTCGGATAATCGCTCGAATCATCTGCATAGTAATTTTTCCCCTTTCCATTATTTAGTCAAGAATTCCATGCTCCATTAGGATTGCTTCCAGTCGGTCAATATCCATCGGTTTGGGGATTACGAACATATCATTTCCATCAATTTTTCGGGCAAGCTCTCTGTATTCGTCGGCCTGCGGCTCATTCGGGCTGTAATCAATGACAGTTTTTTTGTTGATTTCCGCTTTTTGCACTGCATTGTCCCGGGGAACAAAATGAATCATCTGGGTGCCAATTTCTTTGGCGACTGCACTGACCAGCTCTGCCTCACCATCCACCTTACGAGAGTTGCAGATCAAGCCACCCAATCGAACACCACCGGTGTTTGCGTATTTCATAATCCCTTTGGATATGTTGTTGGCGGCGTACAGTGCCATCATCTCGCCGGAACAGACAATGTAGATTTCCCGTGCCTTTCCCTCTCGGATTGGCATCGCAAACCCACCGCACACCACATCACCCAAAACATCGTAGAAAACATAATCCAGATCGTCCTCATAGGCACCCAACTGTTCCAGCAGGTTGATGGAGGTGATAATGCCCCGGCCTGCGCATCCTACACCGGGTTCCGGGCCGCCCGATTCCACACCCTTAATACCGGCAAACCCGGTTTTCATGATGTAGTCCAGGTCGATGTCGTCCCCTTCCTCCCGCAGGGTATCCAAAACCGTTTTTTGTGCTAGGCCTCCCAGTACCAAACGAGTGGAATCTGCTTTGGGGTCACAGCCCACGATCATAATTTTTTTTCCCATTTCACCCAAACCAGCTGTTAAATTCTGCGTAGTGGTGGATTTTCCGATACCGCCCTTGCCATAGATTGCCACCTGCCTCATAGTTCTTGCCTCCCTTTTGTAATAAGACAAAGGAGCCCGCACTAAAAAAAGTGCGAACCCCTTTGTCCTGCTGTATATTCAGTTTTCTGCCTCTCGATTAGCTTAAATCCATTATGAGGCATCCAAGCCAAAACCACAATACACTATATTTTAAACAATTGCAGGAAGGACAAGTTGGAAATTGTGCAAGTTCACTAGATGTATTCCTGCAAAAAATATTTTCAGGAAACCGGCTTGCAATTGTAGAAAAACTGCGACATACTTAATAGCGAATCACTGAATTTTTTACATAGGATAAATAACCAAGTATAGGGGGAATCCGATGGAACAGCAAAAAATCGCAGTATACACCGATGAAAGCAACCAACTCTGCCTGTTTGAAGATGCCAAGAAGTGCATATTATTCGACAATATTCTACATTGGCAGACCGTGCAGGAATACTATGTTCCATCCTATCAAAAGCACTCGATGAGGGATATTCGCTCGGCTATCGCCCAGCTTATTACACGGCTGAATGATTGCAGAATTATTGCGGGCCGTTCCATGGGAGGGCTGCCTTATCAAATGTTCAATTCGGCCGGCTACAGCATTTTTGAAATTTCAGAGATCAGCAGCGTCATATTTGACCAAATTCTTTCTGATATTGCAGAAAGCGCCACCGCCCAAAAGCTTGCATCGAAAGCACCGGTAGGCCCCGAAAAAGCCGAGATTCCTGGAGTTTACAAGCTGGATTTGCTCCGCTTGCAGCAAGAGCACCCGCATCTTTCTTCAAAACAGGCTTTGACCCATTTTTTATCCGACACATCTTTTACCCAGCTGCACCTCTATTGCGATCATCTCCCGCCGTGGATTGCCAGAGCCGGTTTTCGCATTGAAATGCAGCAGCGGAGTGAGGGTGGCATATGTGCAGTGCTCTTTAGTGAAAGCGACCACGGACAATAGGAAAGAGAGGTATTTGCCATGACAGAAACAACTTTGGTGCTCCCCTTTGGTGTCCTTAACGGAGTGGCTACGGTTTCGCATTATCCCAACGGTACACCTCAGGATGTAACCTTACGAGAGAAAAACGTGATTCTTACCCATGTGGGAGAGCTGATTCCTCTGTATAAAACAGATTCTGCCCGCCGTAAATATAAGAGCGCTATAAGCTTTCACCCCAGCGGTACAATCAAAAGTGTTTCATTGCAGCAACAGCAGGATATTCAAACTCCAATCGGTGAATTTCCCGCAGAGCTGGTCACTTTTTACGAAACAGGCGAGCTTAAACGTTTTTTTGTGCTGGATGGCCAACTCAGCGGATTTTGGAGCATAGAAGATGAACGTGCCCTCAATATTGCCTTTTCATTTGAGTTTCCATTTGCAGCGTTTCAGGCTATGCTGGTGGGAATCTGTTTATACAAAAGCGGCTCTATCCGCAGCCTGACCCTATTCCCCGGTGAGCAAATTTCCCTCACGCTGGATGGCTTGGGCACGATTTCTGTTCGTACCGGGTTCTCTTTGTATGAGGATGGGCAGGTTCGTTCGCTGGAACCGGCTGTACCCTCAGCCGTGAAAACACCCATTGGCACACTGTGGGCTTACGATGCCCAAGCACTGGGAATCAGCGCAGACAGCAGCTCTCTTATGCTGGATCAAGAAGGCCGCATTATCGCTTTATCAACCATGACCAACCGGATTGTGGCCACTGTTCCCGGGTATCCAGTTACCACCTTTACACAGCAAAGCGTAACCGACCCCATTAACCCTTTGGTTCAGATGAAAATGCCTCTGCGCATCGTGTTCGATTATCAAAAAAATCTTGTCATCATCGGTGATTCCGAGCCTTTGCCTATGAGCAAAGAGTGGTTCATTGTTTTTCAGGAAGAGGGTGCACCGACATGTTCACCCGATGCGTGCGCCAGCTGCCGCCTATGCCAAGATAAAACCAAATAAGAACTAACAAAGCAGAACAAACATCAAAAAAGCAGACCGTGCGCCTGAAAAGGCATGCGGTCTGCTTTTTTGATGTTGTATCATACCCGAAAAATACGTCCGGTTTCCGAAAAGTCGTAATCGCCTAGAGGAGACAGCTCCAGCATAAACCGCTCAGAAGAAATAAAATCCAGCATCACCCGGAAAGGCATTTCATCTTGCTGACGAGCCAAAAACACCAAATCATACCATTCCCGTTGCAGGGGCACAAATTCCACCCCACGAACCTGCTGTGCAGTACGCCCGATGCCCAACCCCACATGAGCTTCTCCCGAAGCCACTGCCCCGGCCACCGAAAGATGCGAACTTCTAGGCGTATAGTATCCATCAAGGGAATCGGACGATAGGTGCAGTGTGCGAAGTTTTTCATCCAGCAAAACCCGCATTCCACCTCCCGGTTCCCGGTTAGCCAATACCAAACCGGGTTGCCGCAAATCTTCCCATCTGCGCAGATTCCGTGGGTTCCCTTCGGCGGTATAAAATCCGACAGTGCGGCCAAACAAGCGCACAACAACAGCATCGGTGGCGGGCAACAGCTTTTGAATATAGGGCAGGTTATAGGTTCCTGTTTGTTCGTCCCATAAATGGGCGGTAGCGGCTTGGGCATGCCCACGGTACAAATCCACCAACCCGTTATAGCTTCCCTTTTGGGAACGAAGCGCTTGTGGCATGCCGGGTTGAATGGAGAGTTCACCGGCGATTAAATCCAGTGCCACATCCTGCCCGCAGAGAACAAAGGTCTCTAGCTGAGTAGTCGGGCGAGAGGCCAGTGGTGAAGCGGGGCGCATGAAAACAGGCTCCTGCGGCAAGGTGGAAGAGAGTGGGGGAGTAGGCGCAAACAGGTTCTGCACATCCTCCTGCCGAATACGCAGCTGTTTGCCTATTTTGTGGGATGGCAAATCCCCACGCTTAATCATCTCATAAACTGTACTTTTCTTTACCTTCAGGATCTCAGCCGTTTCTTGTGCGGTTAACAAGTCTTCCATAGGCCTTCCCTTTTTCACATTATTTTCTTTATTGTAACCAAACGAAGCAACGCTGTAAAGTCTTTCTGGCTGTTTGCAAAATGCCTACAAAAATCCCCTTTGTTATTTTGATGATTTTTACAAATAGATGTATTGTTTTTGTCGGTTTGATTCGATAAGATTATTAAAATAAACAGATCAAAACACAACAAAACCGATTTATTTATTAAAGGGAGGGTTCGTTATGAAACAAGCTCGTGTATATCTGAGTATAATTCTTATGTTCGCCATGCTGCTGGTGCAGGGATGCTCCAACAACACGCCCACTCCATCCTCAGCCCCAGAAAGCGCCATCTCTGCCGAGCCATTTTCATCGGAAGATTCCCCTGAACCGGTAGAGATACAGGTTTTTGCAGCAGCCAGCCTGACCGAATCGCTAACTGCCATTCAAAAACTATATCAGGCAAAGGCACCAGAGGTTACACTTGTATTCAATTTTGATTCCAGCGGTACATTGAAAACGCAGATCGAATCAGGTGCACAGGCTGATCTATTTATTTCAGCCGCACAAAAACAAATGGCCGGATTGGAGGAAGGCGACTATCTGCTGACAGAAACCCGCAAGGATTTGTTGGTAAACAAAGTGGTTATGATTGTGCCGGAAGGTTCCGACAAAGGCATTACCGGCTTTGAGGATGCTTCTACCGATAAAGTAGAGCTGATTGCACTGGGCAACTCGGATGTTCCGGTGGGGCAATACGCACAGGAAATCTACACTTCATTAGGCTCATGGGATCAAATTTACGCCAAAGCCTCTTTGGGTACCAATGTAAAAGAGGTTCTCTCACAGGTAGAAAGCGCCTCAGTAGATTGTGGTGTTGTTTATGCCACAGACGCCACTACTGCCAGCGGCATTACAGTTGTGGCAGAAGCACCGGCCGGGAGCCATTCCCCGGTAGTCTACCCAGCCGCCGTGCTTAAGACAACCGCTTCCCGTGAGGCCGCACAGGCATTTTTGGAATATCTGACAAGTCCGGAAGCTATGGCAGAATTTGAAGCGGTGGGCTTTACCGCAGCCTCCTGACAAAGATATCCAGCAAGTGAAGGCAAGCTTTGTCAATGGTAAAAAAGCGATCCGATTTCTGATCCAAATTGTCTGATTAAGACTGGAAAGGGGGCTCTTGGGTATGGATTGGTTTCCACTCTGGAATTCTCTGCGGATTTCCGCGATTTCCACTATTATTACATTTTTTCTAGGGCTATTCTGCGCCCACTGGATTGCCAAAGCCCCCCGTATTGCGAAAAGCATTCTGGATACGGTGCTCACGCTTCCCTTGATATTGCCGCCTACTGTCATCGGCTTCTTTATTTTGGTTACCGTAGGCCCCAAAGGGCCGATTGGGTTGCTGCTCCGCTCTTGGGTTGACTACACAGTGACCATGAAATGGCAAGCCTCTGTCATTGCCGTGGTGATCGTGACCTTTCCTCTGATGTACCGCACTGCACGGGGCGCTTTTGAACACTTTGACCAGAGATTGTTCCATGCGGGGCAAACACTGGGGTTAACGAATTTTTACATATTTTGGCGCATTGTGATGCCCAACTGCCGGCAGGGAATTTTGGCCGGAACTGTCTTGGCCTTTGCACGAGGGCTGGGTGAATACGGTGCCACAAGCATGGTATCGGGCTACATTGCCAATCGCACAGCCACCATTTCCACAACAGTAGCCTATTATTGGCAGACCAATCAGGAGGGAGAAGCCTATCGCTGGGTGCTGCTAAACCTATTGATTTCTTTTTCCGTAATGGTGAGCATCAATTTTTTAGAAAAGCGGCAGAAAAATCCGCTCAGGTCATACACACAAGAAACTGTTTGAGGCTGCGAGGGCTATTCTGCTTGCCGAGGGAGGTAAAAGCATGTCACTGATCGTCGACATTAAAAAGAGTTTCGGGCAGTTTGTATTGTGCATTGCCTTTGAGGCGAACAACGGTATTCATGCTTTTTTGGGGGCATCCGGCTGTGGAAAGAGCCTCACACTGCAATGCATTGCGGGAATCATAACACCCGATGAAGGCCATATTATTCTCGACGGGATTACACTGTTTGACTCCAAAAAAAAGATCAATCTTTCCCCGCAGCAGCGCAGAGCGGGCCTTCTGTTCCAGAGCTATGCCCTTTTCCCCAATATGACAGTGGAACAGAACATTAAGCTGGGTATGAGAAACAGGCGAAAAACAATCCGTGATGGGAGCACTGTGGAACTCATTAAAATGCTGTGTTTAGAAGGGCTGGAAAACCACTATCCCTCTCAGCTTTCCGGTGGACAGCAGCAGAGGGTGGCACTGGCCCGCATGCTGGCACCAGAACCCCGCATCTTAATGCTGGATGAACCGTTTTCTGCTTTGGATAGCTATCTGCGCTGGCAGCTGGAACAGGATGTGGGAGCGGTGCTGCGGAGCTTTTCCGGAACTACACTGTTTGTTTCCCATAATCGGGATGAGGTCTATCGTATGTGCGATTATATCACTGTTGTATCAAAGGGCAAAGTCAGCATCAGTGATGAAAAATGGGCTTTGTTTGGCCATCCCCGTACCCATGCAGCGGCATTGCTTACCGGCTGCAAAAACATTTCACCAGCGGAAAGAATTGATGAATATACTGTATTGGCCAAGGATTGGGGCATAACGCTTCGTTCAGCCGCCCCTGTCTCCAAGGAAACATGTTTTGTTGGAATAAGGGCCAAGCAAATCCAACTTTGTGGCGATCAGGAAGTGGACAATATATTCCAATGCCAAGTTGGCTCTTTTATTGAGGATACTTTTAGTTATATTCGTATGCTGCGGCCCACTTTTGATGCTTGCCGGCAGATCCGCTGGGAGTGCAGTAAAGAGCAGCCTTTAGGGCAGGATGCACATTCGGTAAAGATTTACATTGAGCCGGAACACGTGCTGCTGTTGACAGACTGAACATCTATATTAAAGCAGGCGTGTTCTCAATGTTGGAAGCGGTGGATATGCTGCCAAATTCAGTAAAAGACGAGTAATATTGTTAAGAATACAACTGTTTTCAAAAGGGTAGTGTCAACAGGCCCAACGATGGACACTACCCAAGAAAACCTCTTTGGTTTTCTATGTGTTTGAGCATACAACAAGATAAAACACGGTTCAAATGGAGGCAATGCCAATCCCTTGAACCGTGCTTTTTATTTATCCTGTATTATGCAGGCTGAATCTGTTTTTGAGCTGTTAGTGGCGGCCCCCTGTACAAGAAGGGCATCAATTTTGAATCAAAACATTGTTGCCGCAAGGAGTTAAAGCCATGGCTTCAGTTAGCACCCTCTGGGGCTCTGCCGGTTTTCAGTATGCCATTGGTATCAAACGAGTAAGTTATCCCCTCAATGGCGTGCGTTCCCACAAGTGCCTTACCTTGCTGATAATACAGCCACTGTCCCGCATCATTTTTTGCCCAGCTCTGCATGGTGTTGCTGTGAATCGTTAGCTTGACATAGCGGTGCAGCATGGAGGAAATCTCTGCTCGGGTGGCACTGGCAGTCGGATCAAACTTGTTTCCGGTTTTTCCCATTGCAACGCCTGCCTTCTGCAGGGTTGTTACAGCAGTTTTATAGGAAGCGGCGATACTGGAAGAATCGGTGAACACAGCCTGACGAATATCCGGCAAAGTATAGCCCGTGGCCTTGGCATAGTTGGCAAAAATCAGTGCCGCTTCTTGGCGGGTAACCACCTTATCCGGCGCAAACTGCTTGTTGCCAATATCCTGAAGGATGCCTTTGCTATATGCCCATTCAATATAAGGGCGGAGTGCGCTGTCGGCCTTTACATCTGTGAAGGTATTGGTTTGATAGCTCTTTTCGTTGATACCCGCCAGTTTGCCTAGAGCGGTCACCAGTGCGCCTCGGGTTATAGCGGCATCAGGCGAGAAGGCAGCTTCCGAGGTGCGGGACAGCAACCCGCGTCCCACGACATAATCAATGCTGTCCTTCGCCCAATGGGAAGAAATATCGGTCAGCTTAGCGGTGGGATCGGTGTAGCTGACACCATATACAGAAAAGTGATTTGTGGCAAAAATAATACTATTAGTATTAGCATCATAGGCCGAATCGGGAACACGTCTGACAATTCCCTTGTCGTCTACATACACCACATGCAGGTACCCTACCTTTTCACCGGCGGCTGGAGTATAGGGAATGCTTACATAAACAGTTCCCTTGCCGAAGTTTGTCACGCTGCCATTGCCGCTCTGATAGCTTGCCTTGAAATTATAGACAGGGCGGCTGCCAATAGCCGTTTTTGCTGCGGCGCTCAACATGGTGCTGCTGGTTCTGGTGGCACTGAGCTGCACATCCATTTTGGCTTGTCTGTTGATTTCAGTAATGGCTGCATTGTTCAGCCCCATTACAATATCCGGACGATCAATGGTCAGCTCCACAGCGGCAATTTGATTGTTGATCACCTTCTGCTGAACCGTTTGGGGCAGGTTTACCGATACAGTGTTTGCATCCTTGCCACCCATGGAAACGTTGATAACAACCGTAATTTCGCCTGCGTTTTTCCCTAGCTTGGCGGCGTTTGCCTTTGCGTTGGAAATGGCGTCGGCAATGTTTTTATCGGTTACAGTGGCTTTGGTGTTGCCATTGCTGTCCACACTGGCTTTGTTCTCTGAGCCGCCGGTTACCGGAACGCTGGAAATGTTTCCTGAGTCGCCTGAACCGCTGCCGCTGGAATTGCCTTTGCCAGTGTCACGGTCATCGTCGTCCTTATCGGAGTTTACGATGGCGGGATTGTTTTGGCGGGTGATGGTGAGGGTATAAATCTTGGTGGAGCCGTTTTCTGCCGTGACCTTGATGTATGCTGTATTGGCCCCTGTGTTGAGCGCTATAGTTTTATTTGTAATCTCTTGTGTGCAGGCCGCATCGCCGTAGAGCTTCCAGCCTGCACCCCCGCTCACTGTCACATCAATGGTTTGGCTGGTGACACTGCCGGCTACTGTGGCGGTGACGGTGCTTGCTGTGATGGCTGCGTTTGCGGGAACCACTGAGGAGAGCACAGAGTTCTCACCGCTGCTAGCCTCAATCGCTCGAATGGTTACGGTTGTAACCGGGCTGGCATTGAACAGTTCGGTGGCAGGATAGCGCACCGCGTAAGTGCCTGCGGAAAGACCAGAAATTTCTCCGCTAAAACCGGCATAGAAGGGGGTATAGCTTTCACCTGTATCGGGAGTGAGCACATTCCTGTATTCATACCGGGCACTGGGTGTCAAACCGGTAATTTGGCCGCTGACAGGGCTGGGCGGCGTTACATTCACTGCTGTGAGACCAGCTGGTGCATCCTGATCCCCTTTTTCCACAAGCAGGGTGGCCGTTACCGGCAAGCTTTCAGTATAGTTTGCGGTTTCCGCCGTTACAAGCTGGATTCTGAAGGTTCCCAAATCGGTAACGGTGAGTATGCTGCCCGAAATGGTTCCACTGCCGGTGGTTCCGGTGGAATCAATGGTGTAGGTTGGTGCGCCTCCGTTGGGATCCGCCGTAAACAGCCCGGGCACTGCGGAAAGGTTGATACCCGCCGCTTTGTATTTTGTATTGGTGCTGCCCCCCGTGTTCACAATGGTTCCCCGATTCACCGTAAAGGTCAACGATACCGTTTGGGAAATACCGTTGTCTCCTGTAACGGAAAGAGTATCGGAATATGTTCCGGTGGGAAGCCCGAGGCTCGGTTGTACACGGACAGTGGCTGTTGCATTGGGTGCAAGCTGAGTTGCAGACAGCGGTGTGCTAATGGTAAAATTCTCTCCGTTGCTCAGAGAAGCAGCCAGATTGGTAATGGTGCTGGTGCCGGTGTTCTGAATGGTGAACTCCTGCTCCTGCTGCTGTCCGTAACCGTATGCCGCCTCTGGAAAGGTGCGGCTTGCGGGGGTCACTGTAGCCGAATAGGCAACAGCATCCTCTCCGATGGTCACTATATTCGAATCGTCACTTACAGCATGCAGAGCGTTTTCGGGATAGCGTACCACATAGGATCCTGGGGGAAGCCCGGTAATCTGGCCGTATTGATCGGTGGTGGCAGTGGTGTAGCTGCTTGCGCCGACAATTTTGTATTCCACCTCTTTGTAAGCAATCAGCCACCTGATTGCGCCGTTGCTGCTGCCAACGGTTGCATTCACGGCTCCAATGGTTGGGGCAGGGATTACTCCCTTTACTATGTCCAGGATAACCGATACCTTGGGGGTTTGGGCATAAACCTCTGTTTCTTCTGTTACAAGGCCGACTATATAGCTGCCCGGGCTGGTAAAGCAGAGATGGCTGCCATTAAATGTTCCCTGGCCGGTGCTCCCTTCCTCAATGGTATAGACCCGCCTGCCATTGCTTGTACCATACGAAAAGGAAGTCATCATGTTAAAAGCGAGAACATTACCGTAGGTATAGCTGCTGTTCATGGTATAAGTATAGGAGCCGAATGCAGGGTAGTTGAGGGTTTGTATCTTATTGACCTCAAAGGACAGAGCCACCGAAACCGAAACGCCGTCACTTCCTCTGACGGTCAGCGTTCCGGTGTGAATTCCAGCCGCCAGACCGCTCTGCGGCCGGACACGGACAGTTGCCGATCCATTCGGTGCAAGATGCGTCACAAACACCATAGAAGTAATGGCAAAGCTTGCATTATCCAGGGAAACCGACATACCGGAAATCGTGGCGGTTCCTGTATTGGTAATCGTGAATTCCTGTTCCACCTGCTCTGTATAGTTGACCGTTGCTGCGGCAAAGGTATAGCTGGGTGTATTGAATGCAGCGGAGTAGGATAAGGAGGCTTCATTGCCCACTGTGATCGGGGCTGAATCGGTGCTTGGGCTGTAGAGAGGTGTTTCGGGATAGCGCACCACATAGGCTCCTGCCGGCAGATTCATTATTCTGCCGGATGCATCAGCGCTTACCTTGCTGTAGGCGGATGCGCCTGTAAGCTTGTATTCATATTCGATACCGCTTGTCAGCCCGGTGATTTTGCCATCGCTTGCACTGGAGGAAGAGGCATTTCCTGCGCCAAGACCACTTGGAGCAGCCTGTATTCCCTTTTCCACTGTCAGAGTGGCAACTGTCTTGGAGCCTGCCATATGGGTGGATGATTCCGCTGTCTCAAGACCAATTTTAAAGATACCGGCCTTGGTGACGGTGAGGGAAGTATCGTCGCTCATTTGCCCTTCGCCATCGCTTTCACTTGCGGAATCCGGGGCTTCAATGGAATAGGTTCGATCTCCTGCTCCGGCATCCAGTGTGAATAGGCCGTCTATATCAGAAAGAGAAATATCTGCACCCGCATAGGTAACAGAAGCAGAGCCGGCAGAAATGGCAACCGGCACCTTGGGCTCTGCTGCGTATTTCATCACCTTGACGCTGGAATTGGTGGAATAGGAAACATAGGGGGTGCTGTCATCCACAAACAGGGAGATGCCCTTAACGCTGCTGCTCCCGATAATTTTAGACCCGCCCAAGGCGGTCCAGCCGGAAGCATCGTCAAACATCTTCACTGTAACGCCACTGCTTGAAGAGGATTCACCATCCTTGTACGCCACATAGGGTGTTTCGTTATCTATATATAGGGAGACGTATGACACGGCTCCGTCTGTCAGGTAGCTGCCTACGGATACCCACTGATTCCCGCTCAGTTTTTTCACCATAAGGCGATCGCTGGTGCCCGGGTCCGCATAGGCTACATAGGGAATACCGCTGTCAGAAACCTTCATAGAAACGCATCCGCTGGTTACATAGGACGATTTAAGGGTTGAAATTTGTTGGGGTCCTACTGCGGACCACTGACTGCCATCAAATGTGCGCATGGTTACATAAGATCCCCTGTAAGCATTGCTATCGTCAGGGTAAACGTAGGCTATATAGAGGGTGTTCTGATCGATATCCATAGAGGCAGAAAAAGCCTGCCCTCCTGCGGCAGAGGGACTGCCCACATACTCCCATGCGGAGCCATTGTATTTTGTTACGGATACACGGCCGGACATGTTGTTTTGATTGCCTGCCACATAGAGTGTTTTGTTTTCATCCATCATCAAAGTGGGGGATGACACCCGGAGGACTGATTGATTGTTGACCAAATCAGGGGCACCCAGAGAAGTCCAAGGCGTACCAAACTTCAGCACCTTTGTGTTGGCTGCGGTTGTTGGATTGCTGTAGGCCACACAGGGGCGTCCGGTATAATCTATATACAAGGAGGTATAGGTTGCGGTGGTAGACTGGGTCAAAAGCTGCTCCCAGCTAGAGCCGTTTACCATCCATACCTTAACCTGACTGCCAGTGGCAGCCGATACATAGGGTGCGCCGTTTACCACAAATAGAGAGGTAGACTGGGCCGAGCCACTCATAACATCGCTTGCCACCTGCTGCCAGCTGGAGTTGCTGACCGACCGGTATGTAGCCATAACCGGCACAGGCAAATCGCTTTTCACCGTTACGGTAATAGAAGGAAGCTCCACATCTTCCGCCAGCGCATATGCAGTCGCAAGCTGGGGTGTAAAAACAAAAACTCCCTCTGCCTCTGTATTAAATTCCGTATTGGATTCCCAAGTTACCGGAATGGAAACAGATGGAGAATCAGGCTCTGCTTCTTCCAGAGAAGTCAGGGATGCATCCGCCACAGCCTCGGAAGTCTCCTCGTTCTGAGCTGAAGAGCTTGTTTGGAAGGTAGCTTTCAGCACTTCCGGCAGGGTGATATCCAAAAGAGTGGCTCCAATGGACACCTCCTGCACCGCAACAGCCTCCGGCAGATTTTCAAATGCTGATATTTCCCCGCTTATTCCGATGGGGACCTCTGCCATCGTTGTGATAGGAGCGATACCCAACGTCATAGCGGCGGATAATGCCATTGCGACTATGCGCCGGTAAAAAGTGTGCTTTCTGATATGAATTCCTCCTCTTTTTTGCTGTTTAGAGAATACTCCAGAGCGCCTCGATTCGCCCTTTTTCGACAATATTCCTATGGTGATTGTAACATTTGCCCCTCTACGGATTCTCAACAAGCTGCATCAAAAAAAGGCTGGGTAAAATTATTTATTCATATAGAAATAAATCGTTTAACAGGTTAGACAGCCACCCCAACAATAAGGGGGATATTAATTGCCTGAAAACGGCTGAATCTGACAACCTGGTATGGTGCCGCAGGGATAACTGTGGGGTTGAACCCCAAGTTTTTTTAAGCTAAAGAATTATCCAAATAAAAAATCCGGGGAAAAACAGCGCGGCCCGCTGGTTTTCCCCGGATTTTTGCTTATAGGTTCAGAGCTGAATTTTATCCTCCGATAATCGCAGCAGAAGCTTGCGCTGCTTTATAGTATAATTTGCCCGCCTCTGAAAGGCCCATCGCCAATCCTCATATGCCAGATAATCTTCCCCATAGAGCATGGCTGCCTCCTGACCGGTGCAGGCATCATCACTCTGCATATATGCCGCATACGCTTGATCATACTGCTGCAAATCCCACTGCACACCACCAAGCTCAAGAAGATAACTATCGCTGGAATAGCTGATGCCTATAGCCGAAACACCGTATTCCCGCAGGCATTTTCGGATGGCCCATACCGCCGTCTGCAAATTGCGCAGTGCCTGATTTGGGGGGCTTTCCGGCCAGAGGTCATCGCAAATCTTAAATTTATCCAGCCAAGCCCCCTCATTTGCAAGAAAATAGGCCAGCAACTCTCTTGGTTTGCCCCGGCTCCATTTGATTGCTTCACCGCCTTGATACAAAGCAAACTTACCAAAAAATTGTATCCGCAAAGTTTTGGACGTATTTTTCAGTCCACGCTCTCGCCGTATCCGTTCCACTGCCTTTTCCAGCCGCTCCGGGCGCACCGGCTTCAGGATATAATCAATGGCGTTTATCTCGAAGGCCTCCACAGCATACTGGTTGTAGGCTGTCACAAAAACCACATCCATTTGCGGATTCTTTGCCAGCAGCAGCTCGGCCAGTTCAATTCCGCTGAGGGTGCGCATTTCAATATCCAAAAAGGCAAGCTCGGGTTTGACCGTTTCGATTTTTTCCAGTGCCTGCAAGGGATCGGTGTAGCTGCCGACCAGCTCCAAATCTGGGTAACAGGAAAGCAATTCCGCCAATTCCCGCAGCAGAGGCGCTTCATCATCTACCAAAATAATTCGCATCACATACCTCCTCATAGGGTATTTTAAGAATTACCGTTGTACCTTCGCCTTTTATGCTTTCTATTTCAAGGGCTGCGCCCTGGTATGCCTTCAGCCTGCGCTGGATGTTTTTCAATCCCACACCGTCGCCTTCACCACGGCGTATGCTCTCCAACCGGGCTTGTGGAATGCCTATGCCATTATCCTCCACCTGAATCACAACAAAACTGCCTCTTCGATGAACGCCCAAAGACACAAGCCCGCCCTCTGTACGTTTTAAAATGCCGTGGCGGACAGCATTCTCCACCACCGGCTGAAGGCACAGAAGGGGAACCATAGCATCAAGATTTTTCTCAATAGCATATTCGATCTGCAACAAGTTCTCAAACCGTGCCCGCTCAATGGCAAGGTATGCCTTAACCGTGTTGATTTCCTCAGAAAGTGGGATTTGGCCATCCTGTGTTTTAAAATGAAAGCTGCCCCGCAGATAATCGGTCAGGTTATAAAGAAGATTTTTCGCTTCCTGGGGCTTCTGCATTATTTGCGCAGCAATTACGCTGAGAGAATTATAGAGGAAGTGAGGGTTAATCTGTGCCCGCAGAAAGGCAATCTCAGCATCCTGCGCTTGTTGCATGGAGATACGCAGGTGCGCTACCGTGCTGCGGTATTCAACAGACAAATAAACGGTCATCACAACCGTAAAAAGCAGGATATATATTTGTAGAAAGCCAGAGCTTTCCTTGCGGCCCACCGCAAATAGGATAGCATCTATAGAATACAGATTGATTGGCAGCAATGCGGCGAACAGTAAAAACCCACTGGATTCCCTGATACAAAAATAAGCGGATCGTATGAGCAGCCCCAGCAGAACAACTGTATTCAAGAGCATCATGGCTCCGGAAAGCTTATGATACATATAGAGGGGGAGCACAAGAATTGCCACCAGATAACAAGCGTATATCAGCGAAACGATGATTGCCAGCCGCAGGGGGAGAAACCCGGCTTTGCATTTATAAAAAATCCACAGCAGCACAATAAAGCATGCGAACAGCAGGATATCTTTGAGCTTAAAGGCTAAGGTGAAGGGGATATCCGGCAAAAGCATGAGCACGGAGCGCTGATCTGCCAGCCCATTTCCCAGAGCAAACGAAACGCAAAATAGAGAAAAAAGAAGAAGCTGGGAATTCCTTAGAACACCATCCCAGGTAACGAAAAAGAAAATCAGGTATAGCAGGGCAAGGGTGCACAACACCGCAAAAATTAAAAGCGCTGTTAAATGCTTTCGCTGGTGTTCCAGCATTAGGAATCTATCCAGTCCCAGCTCCAAGGAAGCAGGAATGCCTGAATTTATGTATTCATAATTGGCCGCCTGCACAATGATTTCAACAGTTCCGCCATTATGCTCAAAAAAGCCAACCTTCGGTGTGTTGCCAGAGCGATATTCCGCAGCTGTCTTTGCGGGGATACCATCGGACAGCAGCTCCTGACCGTTGACATACACCCGGCTGGAAAAGCGGACATTAACCTTTTTCAGTGCCAGCATGCCCTGATACGGTATATCTTCCAGTATAAGCCGATAGGTGGCACAGCCAAAGATGGGCAATTTTTCACCCTGTATCTTTTTTTCGTTCCACAGGGAGGGTACCTGCATATATGCATCGGGAACTGGGGCGTTCCTCTCAAAATCCTCCGGTGTCAGCAGCTGATTCCAGTAGAACTCCCACTCGCCGTCCAGGCGGATAATTGGGCTGCGGGAAATATCCCATGGGGCGGCACTCAATTTTCCTTGACGGGCCACAAAGTCCGGCTGCGGTGTTCCCCCCTTATTCCAAATAAAAGGCAGCAGGAGGAACAGCAGCCCGATTAACATAAAAAGAAAAATGAAAGTGCGTTTTCTCATATTGAATTCCTCAACGAAAGGCTTCTGGGTTTATTGCCTGTTTTCTATAGCGGCACATCGTTTGCATCCACAGTCAAAAGCACTTCTCTGGTATAATCACCGCAAAGAGCAGAAAAAGGATGATCCCGAATGGAATAGGATAAAGCCAAGTATAGCATAAATAGCAGCAGCCTGAAACACCTCGCCGGAGGAATCAAAAAGATAAAGGATAAAAAAGAGACACGGTTTGCAGCCTTTGATAGAATGAAGTCACAACACACCATTCTGAAAGGAGACAGCAAAACCATGTTTGAGAAAATTGTACAGTTAAATGAGAAAGCAATCAAGGGGCTAATTAAAGAATTGGTTCGGGGAGTGTGGAGGAAACTCTCAACGGCCTGCTGGAAGCAGAGGCACAGAATGATTCGCTCGTCTTGCTAACCCTGAATGGGTACTGCAAAATTAACAACGCTCCATTCTATAAATGGAGGTCACCGTCACAACAATTGCCAAGTTACTCAGTATTGATTTAAGACCCTATAAACTCAACGTCTGGTTTTATCATTTTGTTGTGCACTTACTTTGCAGCAATCTTAGAGAAGACAAGGCCGGGTGGAATTTCACAATTGGGAGAAACAGACCAGGCCCAAACGGCATATTGGATATTTGCGGAGAAATTCGCAGAATAGAAAAAAGTCATAAAAAGCGAGTATTATTTTGCCAAAATAAAAAATCCTTTTAACCGTATGGTTAAAAGGATTTTAAATGTGGAGCGGGTTACGAGGCTCGAACTCGCTACCTCCACCTTGGCAAGGTGGCGCTCTACCAGATGAGCTAAACCCGCATATTTGGCGACCCGGAAGGGGCTCGAACCCTCGACCTCTAGCGTGACAGGCTAGCGTTCTAACCAACTGAACTACCGGGCCAAATATAGCTGCCCGCATAGCGCTGCGAAGACAGTAAATGCATTATACACCATTTTCCCCGCCTGTGTCAACCTAATTTTGACAAAAAATTTATTACCCGAATAAATGGCATGGTTGTGCTGAAAAGTGCTTTGTGGTAGTATGTTTTTATAAGAAAAAGGTGCTGCGGTTCCAAAAAAATGTATTTAAAATTATAGTAAAATTGAATGCGTATCTTCGAGCAGGAGGGGATCAGGTGAAAAATGGCGGAGTACTGCTTCCGGTATTTTCGCTGCCGGGAAAGGGCGGAATTGGTACCATGGGCAGTGAGGCCCGAAGGTTCATTGATTTTCTTGTGAAGGCCGGGCAATCCTGCTGGCAGATTCTGCCCTTAGGGCCCACCGGCTACGGTGATTCTCCTTATCAGCCGCTTTCTGCCTTTGGAGGGAACCCTTTGCTGATTGATCTGGAGGATTTGTATCAGCAGGGATTGCTTTCGCGGGAGGAATTGGAAAAAACCGCACTTGACGGCGATTCTCGAGAAGTTTTATATGACAGCCTTCTTGGAAGCCGATACCGGCTTTTGTATACGGCTTTTGGCCGAAGCAGGTGGGAAAGCGCTGGTCTGGCCGCATTTCAGGAACAGCAGAAGCATTGGCTGCAGGATTATGCGTTGTTCATGGCCATTAAAAACGTTTCCGGGATGCGCCCGTGGTGGGAGTGGCCCACCGAGCTTGCCCAGCGGGAGCCGCAGGCTCTAAGACGCTTTGCCGATCAGCATACAGCAGATATACACTTCTGGATTTGGCTTCAATACATATTTTATACCCAGTGGGGGGCTGTCCGAAGTTATGCCAACGGCCGGGGAATTGAAATCATGGGGGATATCCCCATCTATGTGGCACGGGATAGCGCCGAACTGTGGGCCTCGCCTCAACTGTTTCTGATGGATAAGGATGGAATTCCTACAGGGCAGGCCGGGGTTCCACCGGATTATTTCAGTGCCGATGGCCAGCTTTGGGGCAATCCTCTCTACAACTGGCCGGTTCATGCCAAACAGCAATACAGCTGGTGGATTGACCGTCTGCGTAACGCTTTTGAATTGGTCGACTCCGTTCGCATTGATCATTTCCGGGGCTTTGAGGCTTATTACAGCGTCCCCTTTGGAGCGGAAAATGCCCGTAACGGCCATTGGGAGCCGGGGCCGGGTCTGAAGCTTTTTAAAGCGGCCCAAAACGCTTTAGGGGATAATCTTCCCATTATAGCGGAGGATTTAGGCACACTGACCCCTTCTGCCAGAGCCATGCTGGCGGCCAGTGGTTTTCCCGGTATGAAGGTGATGCAGTTCGGATTCGACCCCAAAGGGGATTCGGAGCATTTGCCCCACAATATGCCGGAGCACTGCGTGGCCTATATCGGCACTCACGATAATTCAACTGTGAAAGGATGGCTCGGCACTGCCCCAGCGGAGGAGGCGGCCTTTGCACGAAAGTATCTGGGGCTTGAACCCTCACGAGACCCGGCGTGGGGGTTTATTAAAGGGCTGTATGACAGCCCGGCCCAGCTGGTGGTGGTGCAGATGCAGGATTTTCTTTCACTGGATGACCGGGCCCGTATGAACATTCCATCAACCTTGGGCGGTAACTGGTGCTGGCGTATGTTGGAGGGAGAAGCTTCCCCTCAGCTGGCACAAAAAATCAGGGGGCTGGCTGAATCCTATGGCCGAGCCAATACAAAAGCCCCTTATCGCTCGATTAGTATGGAGGTACCCGCTGAATGATCGCCGCTTAACCACTGCCATATTTCTGAAAGCTCGATTTTCCCGTTCTCCAACAGGCGAGGGACGCTGTGGCATTTGCCAATTTTCATGTCAGAGCTTTGATTCATGTGCTGATAGTAGAAATCCAGCGATCCATCCTTCGAAACTTGGCCTATCAAATGGCCTTTCATTATTTCGCCCCCTGCATAATCGGCCCAAAGCAAGCTTCCGGTTTGATGATAGGCGAATATGGTCTGATCACTGACCTCGCCATTCTCAGAGTTTTCTTTTGCCACAAAGAATCTGCCGTTGTAGTTAATGGAGCTTGAGCCGGAGGATAGCGCCTTTTCCATAACCTCATAGACCAGCACCGCCCCATTTTCCAAAGTCAGGCTTTCGTGGCGGAGAGTTCTGTAGCCTAGTCTTTCATACAGAGCGCTTGCGGGAAGGGAAGCATCCAATCGAACAGTGCCATGCTTTAAGCCTATTTCTTCTTCCAGCTTTTGAATGATGTATCGGCCATATCCCCGGCCCTGATAAGCAGGGGCGACATATACCCGAGTTATGTGGTTGCCATCGCGGCTGCCTGTTCCCACCAATATGGAATTTTCCCATAAGAGGTTAACCTTGCCGTTTTCTATATCCCGGCGAATATTTTCTTCATTGTGGTAGGCAATAAAAAAGTCGACTACTTCCTTGGGATAATATTTTGGATAAACGGCTGCAATGGTTTGTTGCACAAGCTCCGAAACCCGTTTGACATCAATTTCTGTCGCTGTTGTGTATTCCAATGGTTTGTCACCTCTATGCTTTAAGATTTCTTTTTCAGCATTGTATCACATTCACTCTGCAATAAAAAGGATACCCCACCGAAAAGTTCCGGTGGGGTATCCTTTTTCATATAGAGAGCAAGCTCTAAGTGCCGATTTTCTTCCGTGTTAAACGCAGGAAAGCTGCGCCAAAAGCACAAACACCGATCACGCTATGTATGTGGCGTGATTCAGGTCAGCGCCTTTGGGGGATTACTCTGCGCCTAACCCGAAGCTGATGGACAACGCCTTGTTGATATTATCCATAGAGTGATCGTCGATGCTTCCCATCTTTTCTTTGAGCCTCCGCTTATCAATGGTGCGGATTTGCTCCAGGAGCACCACCGAATCACGGGAGAGTCCGCAATTGCTTGAAGGAAGCTCAATGTGCGTTGGGAGCTTGGACTTCTCTTTCTGGCTGGTTATAGCCGCCGCAATGACAGTTGGGCTGAATTTATTCCCTATATCATTCTGAACGATTAATACCGGCCGCACCCCGCCTTGCTCCGAGCCTACCACAGGGCTGAGATCGGCATAATAGATTTCTCCTCGTTTGACAGTCACGTTATCACGCTCCGCCCAAAATATATTTTCATCTTTATTGTTGCCAAGGCTTTTGCTGATTAAACACAGCCGGCAAAACATCGGAGTGATTTTTTTACAGGAAAATTTAAACTGCGCCGGGGCGGGAAGGAGACGCAGGCTTCGTTTTCAGTGGAGGCTCTTATTCATTTTATACCGGGATGAGCTCCCTTGACAGCAGGCAGAAAAAAAGCACCCCTTTTACAAAGGATGCTTTTGCCGTTCTAGGCTAAAAATTCAAAGCTGACGAACTCGATTTCCAATTCTTCGGAAGGAACCGAAAGTTTCAGCAAACTGCCGTTTTCCCGATCCAGCTTGAGAGTGAAGGCGCCGCTTTCCATCACACCGGAAAAAGCCAGTGCCGTGTCGGTGTAATCCACAGTCAGCCCCTGGTCCGAGGTGACTTTGTTGATGGCGGCTACGGCGATTCGGGCAGCGTTGCTGGTGGGGATATCCGCCGGGTCCACATCAAAGCTCAGCCCCTTGTAACGGATGGTAACCAGATCCTGTGTAAACATAAAGGACATATCCTTCAAAGAGGCGGGGGAGGAAAAGGTTACCGTGCAGGCCTGCGGTGTTTCCCGGGAGAGCACCGCCGTGGCGGCCAGCTCCTTATAGGAAATGTTGGCGCTGGTGGAAAAAGGAGCGTTGAGTGCGGCTGAAACATCGGGGGAAGGCTTTTGAGTGTCCTGTTTTTTTGCACATCCTGTGCCGGTCAGCAAAACCAGCAGAGCCAGCAGAAGCAGGCGAATGCGCATGGGGCATACAGTCCTCTCTATTGAGTTGTAGAAAACAGGCTTCGGGCTTTTGTTGCCGGGAAAGGGGCGGCTAGCGGCCGTTTTCCAGAAAGATGCCGCACAGGTCGGTGAGAATGTCGCTGGGAAGCATAGCATACTGGGAAAGCCGCTCTGCCGCCCGGTCGGCCGCCAGACCATGCAGAAATACCCCGCACACCGCCGCACGGTAGGGGGGAACCCCCTGGGCGGCCAATGCGCCGATCATACCGGCCAGCACATCGCCGCTGCCTGCCTTGGCAAGGCCGGGATTGCCGGTGGTGTTGACCGTGGCCAGCCCATCGGCGTTGGCGGTGACCGTTTCATGACCCTTGAGCACCACCGTAACCTTGTGGGCGGCGGCGAAATCCAGAGCCGCCTTATTGCGGTCAGCCTGAATATCCTCCACAGGCAGTCCGGTCAGGCGGGACATTTCCCCGGGGTGGGGTGTCAGGATCACCGGGCAGGTTATCCCTTCCAGTATATTTATATTGCCAGCCAGCGCATTTATTCCATCTGCATCCACAATAACCGGACAGGAAGCGTTTTTCAGCACAAGCTCCAAAAGCTGGGCGGTATCCTCGGTGTTGCCCATGCCACAGCCAAACAGCACAGCGGTTGCCTTGCCCAGGGCAGGCAGCAGCTTTTCGATGGAACCAGCCGCACTGATCCCCCCGGAGGCGCTCACCGGCAAAGGCAGCATAATGGCCTCAAGGGCCCGCTGTGTCACACCGGCGCAGACAGCGGGCACACCGGC
Source organism: Oscillospiraceae bacterium MB08-C2-2 (assembly GCA_035621215.1). Classification (NCBI taxonomy): domain Bacteria; kingdom Bacillati; phylum Bacillota; class Clostridia; order Eubacteriales; family Oscillospiraceae; species Oscillospiraceae bacterium MB08-C2-2. Next base: position 93,677 of record CP141729.1, read on the forward strand.
CACAACGGTATAGCCTACCCCACAGCGCTGAGCCGCCATGGTGGAAAGCACCGGCGCACCCTGATAAGCAAGGGAACCGGTAATGTTGAGCAGCCTGCCATGAGAACCCTTGTGAGATTCCAGCTCTCTGGGCGGCAGGCTGGCCATCACTCCCTCAAGATCAGCGTGCATGACCATGGTACTCAAGCCATAGCGGGCCTCCTCGGGGATGCCGATATCCACCACCTGAATCTGGCCGAAAAAGGGCTGGCAGGCAGGCTGGATGTGAGCGGGCTTGAGGCTGTCAAACACAATGGTGAAATCTGCCTGAACGCTGCCCGGATCAACCCGCCCGGCATCGCAGGAAACACCGGTGGGCAAATCCAGTGAAAACACGGCCGCAATGGCTTCGTTAATCAGGTCACAGGCCCGGCGGTGCATGGTATCCAGCTCACCGGAAAAGCCGGTTCCAAAAATGGCGTCCACAATCACATCGGTGTTATCCAGATAGCGCACAATATCGTCGTATTTTTCCGTAAAGCTGAGAATCGGCAGGCTCATCAGCTCCACCATGCTGTACATAGAGGCGGCCTCGCCGCTTTTAGGCTGGCCATCCACCATGACAATCAGAACATTGGCTCCATTTTCAAAAAGGCGGCGGGCCACCACAAGGCCATCTCCGCCGTTGTTGCCCTTGGAGCAGAAAATCATGCAGTTGATTCCCTCCACCGGGATGGTTCGGCGGATAAAGGCCGCTGCGGCGCTGCCCGCATTCTCCATCAGCCGGTAAAAGGTAATATCGTATTGCCCGGCGTTTTCTTCAATCTCCCGCATTTGCTTGCTGGTTACAACCCGCACAGCGAATCCCTCCTGCTATGAATTTGTATGTTTAAAGCGAATTGGGGGCAAAATCAGTGGGAAAGGCAATGACCATAGCCCCGGCATATTCCATGGTATGGGTCAGACTCACATCAAAGGAAAGGCCGGATTTTTCCACCAGCTGGGCCGCATTGCCTGAAAAGACAAAATAGGGCTTGCCAAGGCTATCCCGCAGAACCTCCACCTCGCAAAGGGCAAAGCCGCGGATGCCGGTGCCCAAGGCTTTGGAAAAGGCCTCCTTGGCGCAGAAATTGGCAGCAGCCCGGGCAGCCATGTTCTTGTGGCCCTCAAAAAGCTGCCGCTCCCGCTCACCGAAAACCCGGCTGATAAAATGGGCGCTTTGGAGACTTTTTTCCATGCGGGAAATTTCCAGCATGTCCATTCCGCAGGTCATAAGGGCACACCCTTTCTTGCCACAGACAGAAATTCACAAGGCGTTGCCCGCTGTGGACCGTCACAATACTCACACGCATAATTCTTCCGGCGTTGAATTCATTTCAATGCAGGAACACCGCATTTTGCGCCGCTGCGGCGCAACCCGGGGGGCCTATGGGGGGCATTGGATGCCCCCCATAGAGTTTGCAGACTTCTCTTGCAAACTCATTTTAGCATACCCGAAAAGGCTCGTCAAACGAAGAATGACGAGGAGAACAGCGACTTTTTAGCTCGTTTTTGCTGGGAAAAGAGCAGAAACTGTCGAATCCGCACCAAAAAAGGATATTTACATTTTATTAACGAAATCTATGGTTGTTTGCTGTACAATATAAAGTATTCATCAAAACAGGGGCGCTTGCACCCAACAACTTAAGGAGAGCAGGGTTTGTTTGGATATCTGCGGCCTTTTAAGCCGGAGCTGAAAATCCGGGAATACGAGAGCTACAAAGCTGTTTACTGCGGCCTTTGCCGGGAAATGGGCAGCAGCTTTGGCCCTCTTTGCCGTATGACCCTCAGCTATGATTTTACCCTCATGGCGATGCTCCATATGAGTGTGACCGGCAAGGTCCCTTCTTTTGAGCGGCAGCGCTGCTGCTGCAACCCGCTGAAAACCGTTCCCATGTGTGCGCCGGGGGAGAGCTTGGCCCTGAGTGCCCGGGTTGCGGTAATTATGCTGTATTATAAGCTGGTGGATAATGTGGCGGATAGCGGCCCGATTAAAAGCCTGTTGTGGCGGGCGCTGTATCCGTTGGTAAAGCCGGCTTATAAAAAGGCCGCCTCTTTGGCTCCCCGGGAGGACAGGCTTGTTGCCGCCTGTATGGAAAACCAGCGTGAGCTGGAAGCCCGTTTGTGTTCCAGTGTGGATGAGGCCAGCGAGCCCACCGCCAAAGCCATGGCTGCCATTTTTCAGGAATTTTCGGAGCAGCCGGGCCAGCGCCGTGTTTTGGAGCGCATGGGCTATTTTATGGGTCGTTATGTGTATCTTTGCGATGCGCTGGACGATATTGAGCAGGATCAAAAAAGCGGAGGCTATAATCCCTTTGTGCTTCGAGCGAAGGCTCAAAGCCAGTCGGTGGAGATTCCCTCCATTTGCGAGGAGGCACAGGGCTCCCTGTATATGACCATTGCTGAAATTGGCCGTGCTTTTGAGCTGTTGGAATCTTCGGCCTTTGCACCCATCATAGAGAACGTGGTCACTCTGGGGCTGAAAGCCAGTGTAGACGCCATTGTTTTAAAAAAGGAGAATCCCAATCCATGAGCGACCCCTATCAGATTCTGGGCATATCCCCCGAGGCTACCGATGAGCAGGTGAAGGATGCTTATCGAGAAATGGCCCGGAAATATCATCCGGATAAGTACCATGGAAATCCCTTAGCCGATTTGGCACTGGAGCGTATGCAAGATATCAATCAGGCCTACGACCAAATCATGGCTCAGCGCAAAAGCAGAGCCTCCGGAAGCTCGGGTCAGAGCTATGGGGGCAGTTCTGCCCGCCAAAATTACAGTGGAGCTTCCCAGTATTCCGATATTCGACGTATGATCAATGCCCGGCGCATTACCGAGGCCGAGGAGCTTTTGGATGGCGTTCCCGCTTCCTCACGGGATGCGGAGTGGTATTTCCTCAAGGGGAGCATCCAGTATATGAGAGGCTGGCTGGATGAGGCTTATCAAAGCTATTCCCAAGCCTGCGCTATGGACCCCTCCAACGGGGAATACCGGAATGCGCTCAACAACCTTTTGTGGCAGCGCCAGCATGCCCGCCCAGCGGGTGGCTTTAATACCATGGGCGGCAATACCGGCGGATGCAGTATGTGCGACATTTGCAGTGCCCTGTGGTGCGCCGATTGCTGCTGCGAATGTATGGGCGGCGACCTGATTCGCTGCTTCTGAGGTGGTATAAATTTTTGTGGGCTGCACCTTGAAGTTTTCAGCGGCTTTTGACTGAATACTCCGCCGAGAGTGGGCGGGGATCTTTGTGACTCAACCGATGTGGAGGGAATGGACTTTTTATGACAAGAAAAAGCACACAGATCGCTTTGGGTGGTCTGGCGGCGGCTATGTGCCTGATCCTCATGTTTATGACCGGCCTCATTCCTTTTGCAACCTATCTCATGCCGGTTATGGCCGGAGCGATGCTGATTCCCATCGTGCATGAAAACGGCCGCAGGGCCGCTTTGATGGTTTATGCGGCGGTGGGGCTGCTTTCTCTTTTGGTGGTGCCGGATAAAGAAGCCGCCGCTATGTTTGTGGCTTTTTTTGGTTATTATCCTGTGATCAAGGGCAAAATAGAAAATGCATTCGCCAAGGCATCGGCTCTGCTGGTTAAGCTGGTTATTTTTAATGTAGCGGTAGTGGGCGCTTATGCTCTGATTATTTTGGTATTGGGTATGCCCGATCTGATTAGTGATTTTGGGGATTTCGGCCGGTATACTGCTGTTGTTTTCATTGCAGCGGGCAATGTGATCTTTTTTGGCTATGATGTGGCTTTGGAACGCTATACCCGGTTGTATGTCCGATGGTTTAAGCCCACCTTTCTTAAATGATCTGGTTTTAAAATTGTTTTACAGTGGAATTTATATATAGAGGAGGCAAATGCAAATGCTTGAACTTGCTGTTTCGGCCGTCACGGGTTTTGTGGCCAATTCGGTCAGTTTGGTAGCGGGTATTTTTTCGGTGATTTCTCAGGGAGCCCGCAATATGTGGAACAAAAGAAAGGGTTATCTTCCCTCCAATCGGGAAACTACGTCATCAGTCACCGATATTTTCACCATCCTGACAATATTCTGCAGCGCCGTGTCGATATTGCTGATGCTTTTAACTATTTGTAACCAAAGCAAAAAACAGGGGTAAACCGCTAGATTTGGTGTCTCGCCTTCGGGTCGACAACAAAATATAGAACCGAACACAAAACCGGCTGATGGATAGCCGGTTTTTTTGTTTTCGTGATGCGGCGAGGGGTTGCATTTTAGAAAAGTGGCATGTATAATAACCTCAGTGGTTAAAAGTGGGGAAAAGTGGGGGACATGCCCACTCAAATAGCAGGAAAGGGTGAGGATGCGTGCTCATTGGTGAATTCCAGCATAGCCTGGACAGCAAAGGCCGTGTCAATTTTCCTGCTAAAATGCGTGATGATCTCGGTTCCCGCTTTATTGTAACCAAAGGTATGGATTCATGCCTTGCGGTGTATCCTATGGAAGAGTGGGCTGTGCTGGAAAGCAAAATCCGGGCGCTTCCCATGTCTAAATCCAGAGATTTGCAGCGTTTTCTTTTTGCGGGTGCGGCTGATTTGGAGCCGGACAAGCAGGGGCGTGTGCTGATCCCCCAGAATTTGCGGGATTATGCCGGCCTGAGCAAGGATGTTATGATCATCGGCGCTTCTGTTCGTGCCGAGATTTGGGATAAGGCCCGTTGGGAGGCAAGCTGCAGTGAGCTGACTGCCGAGCATGTGGCCATGGCTATGGAAGAGTTGGGCTTTTAATGGAAAAGAATCAGGAGGGGTTCCCCCTCGAATTTGAGCATATCTCGGTGCTGCTCCACGAGTGTGTGGAGGGCCTGAATATACGCCCCGGCAAAATTTATATGGATCTCACCGCCGGCGGAGGCGGTCACAGCTCTGCTATTGCCCGGGAACTGACCGGGGGAGGCAGACTGATCGCCGTGGATAAAGATCCCGATGCCATCCGGGCAGCCGGTGAAAAGTTGGCACCCTATCCCGCCGCACAGGTTGTGCAGGGGGATTTCGGCGACTTTGACCGGATTCTGGATCAGCTGGAAATTACCGCTGTGGATGGAGTGCTCATGGATTTGGGCGTTTCTTCCCATCAGCTGGATGTGGCGGAGCGGGGATTTTCCTATCATCAGGATGCACCGTTGGATATGCGCATGAGCCAACAGGGGCCGGGTGCCCGGGAACTGGTGAACACCGCCGATGTTTTGGAGCTGGAACGCATTTTGCGGGAATACGGCGAGGAAAAATTTGCTCGCCGAATTGCCCAGCGGATTGTACAGCATCGGGGAGAACAGCCAATCGAGACCACCGGGGAACTGGTGGAAATTATAAAGGAAGCGATTCCTGCGCCGGCCCGCCGTCAGGGAGGGCACCCCGCCAAGCGGAGCTTTCAGGCCATTCGTATTGCCGTCAACGGCGAGCTGGAAAGCCTTTCCTGCTGTTTGGAGCAGGCCTTTGAGCGGTTGGCTCCGGGGGGAAGGCTGGCCGTGATCACCTTCCACTCTTTAGAGGATAGAATGGTCAAGCAGCGCTTTGCAGAGTATTGCAGGGGCTGTATCTGCCCGCCGGATTTCCCGATTTGCACCTGCGGGAAGACACCTCGGGCAAAACTTGTGCAGCGTAAGCCGATCTTGCCGAACGAGCAGGAGCTGGAACAGAACAACCGCAGTCGGAGCGCCAAGCTCCGTATTCTTGAAAAACTCTAGTATACTTTGAAAAGGGGAGAACAAACCATGTCGGCAGCCAACACCAATTTAGCTTATGATTTTTCAGCCTTTCAGTCCCGTACGCTTACCCTGCCCCGCAAACGGCTGGAAGTTGTGGAAAACAAATCAGATAATCGGCGGGCTTCGGCATTCTTTTCGATCAAGGCAGTCGCTTCTTTCGCTATTGTGGTTACTCTTCTCTCCCTTATTATTTACAATCAGGCTACCCTTCATGAAATGACAGGCGAAATCAACCAGATTAACCAGCAGCTGACTGAGCTTAAAAGCGACAATGTTAAGCTGACCAGTGATCTGGAATCCATTGTATCTTTGCGCAATGTCGAAACCCGTGCCCATGAGGAGCTGGGTTTGCAGCGCATGGATAAGTATCAAACCGAATACATCAACCTGTTCGGTGAGGATAAAGTTGTGCTGCCCGAGGGGGCAGAACAGGCCGGGACTGCTCAAAAGGTCAAGGATACAGTTAATGATGCAATTAACGGAATCAAGGAATATATTGGGGATTAAAGCAATATGCTTTTACAGGGTCAGGATGACATAAAAAGAGAAGACAACGCCCTCCTTTTTGGGTGAAAATGTGAATTTTATACGAGAGTTAAGCGGAAAATCGTCTTAGCTCTCCATTTGTTATATGGAGCAATGGCAAACAAGGAAAAATGCTCCAAAGGGAGGATCTTGCATGCAAAAATCAGCCTCGGCCAGCATGCGCCGACGCATGGGGGTTATTCTGGCTCTGTTTATGGTTGGCGGCTTCTGCCTTTTGATCTGGCAGCTGTTCAAAATCCAGATTATAGACGGCGAATGGTATCAGGCACAGGCTTTTCGCCAGCAAACCCGCTCACAGAATCTGGGAGCCAAGCGGGGAACCATCTATGACCGGAACAACAATGAACTGGCCCGAAGCGCATCGGTTTGGAATGTATGCATTTCGCCAGCAGAGATCAATCAGGAGACCATCGGTCAGGTAGCCAAAGATTTGGGCGAAATCCTGAATGTAACCCCTGAAAGTATTATTGAGCAGGCTAAGGATATCAAGTCCTTCTATAAGGTGATCGGCCGCCGGGTGGAGCGTGCCACCATGGAAGCCGTTACCCAGTACATAACCGAGAACAAGGTAAGCGGTGTCAACTTTGAGCAGGATGCCAAGCGGTATTATACCTATGGCTCCTTGGCCTCTTCGCTGCTGGGCTTTACCAATTACGATGGCAATGGGGCTTATGGACTGGAAGCCTATTACGATAAAACCCTCAGCGGCACACCCGGTATGGTGGTTTCCACCAAAAATGCCCGGGGCGCGGATATGCACTTTAAATACCAGCAGATGTATGAAGCCCAGGATGGCAACAGCGTGGTGCTCACCATAGACGAAGCCATTCAGCACTTTCTGGAAAAGAATCTGGAGACTGCGGTTATTGAGCACAGCATCCAAAACCGTGCGGCTGGGATTGTGTTGAATGTAAAAACAGGTGAGATTCTGGCTATGGCCACCAAGCCGGATTTTGACCCCAATGACCCGTATACTTTGCAGGACCCTGCTGCAGTGGAACAACTGGCCAAAATGGTTGTAGGTTCTCAGGAATACAAGGATGCCCAGCGGCAGTTTCAATACGATCAGTGGCGAAACAAGGCCATTTCCGATCCATATGAGCCGGGCTCGGTCTTTAAAATTGTCACAGCGGCCACAGCTTTGGAAAATAAAAAGGTCACCATCAACGATCATTTTTATTGCAGCGGCTCCATTAAAATTGCCTCTGAAACTATCCATTGCTGGCAGGCGGGTGGCCATGGAGACGTTAACTTTATTGAAGGCATGCAGAAATCCTGCAACCCTGTTTTCATTACCATTGGTCAAAGAACCGGCGCCCGCCTTTTCTATGACTCTATGCAGAGCTTTGGATTCGGCGAGCAGACCGGGGTTGATTTGCCCGGTGAGGCACCCGGCATTCTCCACGGCTTTGATACACTGAATAAGGAAGGCGGCGTGGAGCTGGCCAGTACCTCCTTTGGCCAGACTTTCAAGGTAACCACTATCCAGTTGGCAAGTGCTGCTGCCGCCGCTGTCAATGGCGGCAACCTGATGCAGCCTTACATTGTCAAGCAGGTTTTAGACCCGGATGGCAACGTGATCAGCACCACACAGCCTACCGTTCGCCGGCAGGTTATCTCTGAGGAAACCTCTGCCACCATGCGTATGCTGGTTGAGGCGGTTGTAAATGGCGGCTCCGGCCGTTTCTCTGCCATTCCCGGCTATCAGATCGGCGGCAAGACCGGTACATCTGAAAAGCTGGATCCCGGTGCAGGAGATGTTCATATTCTTTCCTTTGTGGGTATTGCCCCTATGGATGACCCGGAGATTGCGGTTTTGGTTATGCTGGATGAACCAAATCTGGGAGGCAACGCTTACGGTTCCACCATTGCCGCACCTGTAGTCGGTGCTATTTTGCAGGAGACTCTGCCCTACCTGGGCTTTGAGCCACAGTATACTGCCGAACAGCTGGAGGAACGAGAAGTTAATGTTCCCAACGTGATGTATAAAAAGCCTCACGATGCACAGGCTGAGTTGACAGTGGCGGGCCTCAACACCCGCATCATTGGCAACGGCCCCATGGTGCTTCAGCAGATTCCTCTGCCCAACCAGAAAATGCCCAAGGGAAGTCAGGTGATCCTTTATACCGAGGAAGCCAATATGGAACAAGAAATCACCGTGCCGGATGTGGTGGGAATGCTTTCTGCCGAAGCCAACAAGCTGGTGGTCAATTCCGGGCTGAATGTGCAGATTCGGGGCGTGATCAAGGATGGGGTTTCCACAGTGGTGGGTGAGCAGTGGCCGCTGCCCGGTACCGTTCAGCACCCGGGTGATGTGGTTATTTTAACCCTTGTGGAGGGTGCTTCCGCCGAAGAACGTGCGGCCGATGCACAAGCCAATATACCAATGCCGTGAGAAGTTAAATTTTCTTTTAATGTGATATACTTACTTGAAAATGGCGCACACTGTAAATATTGGGGCGGGGCCTTTTAGGAGGCCCCGAAAGGGAGATGGTAATGGATGACACTACAGCAGCTTGCCAAGGATCTGACCTATACCGGTACGCTGACCGATGCACAGGTTACGGGGATTACAGCCGATAGCCGGCAGGTGGAGCCGGGCAGTGTTTTTGTCTGCATCGCAGGCGGGAAGTTTGATGGCCATGATCATGCTGCCTCCGCACTGGAAAAAGGGGCCGTGCTGGTGGTTGCCCAGCGGGATTTGGGGCTTTCACCACAGATTCTGGTGGAGGATACTCGGGAGGCCTATGGCCTTCTTTGCGGTGCCTTTTTCGATTACCCTGCCAAAAAGCTCAAGCTGATCGGCGTAACCGGTACCAACGGAAAAACCACCATCACCTATCTTGTTAAACAGATTCTGGAAGCGGCAGGCAAAAAGGTTGGCCTGCTGGGCACCATTCACAATGAGATTGCCGATATGGTCATCCCCTCCAAGCACACCACCCCCGATCCCCTGCAGCTGCACGCCATGTTTGCACGGATGGCGGAGGCAGGCTGTGAATATGCGGTTATGGAGGTTTCCTCTCATGCGCTGGATCAGAGAAGAGTGGCGGGCTGCCGGTTTGACTGCGGCATCTTCACCAATCTCACACAGGATCATCTGGATTACCACGGCAGTATGGAGAGCTACTATCTGGCTAAGAAGAAACTGTTTGAGCTTTCGGATCGTGCGGTCATCAACTTGGATGATCCCACAGGCCAAAAGCTGATTTCAGAACTTTCCTGCCCTGTAACCAGCTTTTCCTGCCAGCGGGACGATGCGGATTACACCGCCCGGGATATTCGCTTTTCTGCCAAGGGCAGCCAGTTTTCTCTGTTGGCAAACAGCCAGCTGGCCCGGGTCTCCTTTGCTATGCCGGGGGAATTTTCAGTTTCCAATGCACTGGCGGCAGCCGTAGGCTGTATTTCGGTGGGGCTCACCTTTGAGCAAGCTGTGGCGGGGCTGAACCAATGTAAAGGTGTTCCCGGCCGAATTGAGATTCTCCCCACCGATACCCCCTTCACCATCATCCGGGATTATGCCCATTCCCCAGATGGGCTGGAAAAGATTATCACAGCGGTGAGGGTCTTCGCACCCGGCCGGGTGGTCACCCTCTTTGGCTGTGCTGGCAACCGGGACCGCACCAAGCGGCCCATTATGGGCGAGATCGTTTCCCGTCTTTCGGATTTTTGCATTCTGACCTCCGATAACCCCCGGGATGAAAATCCCCAGCGGGTGGTGGATGATGTTTTGCCCGGGCTTTTGGAGCACGATACCCCTCATGAGGTGATTGTGGATCGTTACAGTGCCATTGAGTGGGCGTTGGATAATTGCCATGAGGGGGATATCCTCATTCTGGCGGGCAAGGGCCATGAGGACTATCAGGTGCTGGATTATGGAACCATCTTTTTCGATGAAAAAGTGATTGTAGATGAACTTTTGGCGAAGAAAAAAGGGGAAGCCAAGCGTTAAAGCGGGGGAAGGAGAAACACAGATATGGAAAAAATCAGCATGGCAGAGCTTGCCGGTGCTTTGAGTCTCGATTATACCGGTGATGCATGGATTGGTGCGGTTTCCACCGATTCCCGGAGCATTCCCCCGGGTTGTCTCTTTATTGCGCTGGAGGGCGAAAACTTTGATGGCCACCAGTATATAGCACAGGCTCTGGAGCAGGGGGCAGCCTTTGCTCTTGCCCATAAACCGGGGGATTACCCCGCCGGGCGGGTGTTTATAGTGAAGGATACCCGGCAGGCGCTTTTGGATGTGGCGGGGTTTTACCGCCGCCAGCTTGGCATTCCTGTTGTGGGTGTTACCGGCAGTGTAGGCAAAACCACCACCAAGGAAATGATCGCCTGCGTGATGGCTCAAAAATACAAAACCCTGAAAAACGAGGCGAACCTCAACAACGAGATCGGCCTTTCCCAAACGGTGCTGGGCCTGACTGGGGAGCATGAGGCGGCGGTGCTGGAAATGGGTATGGATGGCCCCGGCCAGATTCACCAGCTTACCCTATGCGCCCGGCCGGACGTTGCGGTGGTCACAAATATCGGTGTTTCTCATCTGGAGCGGCTGGGCAGCCGGGAAAACATCCTGCAGGAGAAGCTTTCCATTACCGATGGCATGGTTCCCGGCTCCACGGTGATCCTCTGCGGGGATAATGACCTGCTGAGTCAAACGGAACTGCCCAACTTCAAGGTTTTGCGTTATGGGCTGGAAAACAAGGATTGTCAGGTAATTGCCCGGCAAATACTGTCTTTTTCCACTCATACGAATTTCGTCATCTCCTTTGACGGCAATGCCTATGATGCCCAAATTCCCACCATGGGGCGGCACAATGTCCTCAACAGTCTGGCCGCCTTCTGTGTGGCAATCGCTTTGGAGATTCCCCCTCAAAAGGCTATAGCGGCACTGCGGGGCTACCGGCCGGCTGGGATGCGGCAGAATATTGTGCAGCATGCGGCTTATACAGTGGTGGAGGATTGCTACAACGCCAGCCCCGATTCCATGCGCTCTGCGCTGGAAACGCTGGGGCAGCTCAAATGCACCGGCCGCAAGATTGCTGTGCTTTCGGATATGCTGGAGCTTGGACCCATTGAAAAGGAAGCGCATTTTCAGGCGGGCAGGGAAGCGGCAGAAAACGGTGTGGAAGTTTTGCTCAGTGTTGGTGAGCTGGCTCGGGAATACCACCGGGGTGCGCTGGAGGCCGGTATTGGCAAGGCAGTGCATTATGAGGATAAGGAAGCCCTCTTTCAAGAGCTGGCCCAGCTGGTGGCTCCGGGCGATATTGTGTGGTTTAAGGCCAGCCGGGGTATGCGGCTGGAGGAAGTGATTCACCGGCTGTATGCGCAATAACACGGCGGGACAGCCGATTCGGTGAAATGAGGAGTGTTGGAGAAATGAAGGAAATGCCGGTGCTTTCGGCGGTTTTGGTAGCCTTTGTGGTGACCGCTGTATTGGGGCTTTGGCTGGTGCCGCTGATGCGCCGCCTGAAATACGGCCAGACTATCTTGGATATAGGCCCTGCGTGGCATAAAAAAAGCAAGCAGGGAACCCCCACCATGGGTGGGCTGATGTTTATTGTGGGAACAGTGGCGGCGATTATCGCCGGGTATATGACCTCGGCGGCCGGTGGGCAGAGCGGGGCTCTTCTCTGGGCGGCCGCTGATAAGGCCAAGCTGCTTTTGGGTGCTCTCATGGCTCTTGCATTTGGTATGGTGGGCTTTGCCGATGATTTTATCAAGGTGGTCAAAAAACGGAATCTGGGTCTGAATGCTCGCCAGAAGCTGGTGATGCAGTTTTTGATTGCGCTGGTCTATCTGGGAGGGCTTTATCTGGTGGGCGAGCGCTCCTCCATGGTCTTTGTTCCCTTTTTCGGATGGCTGCAATTGGGCCCTCTCTATTGGCCTCTGGCTATGGTGGGCATTGTGTATCTGGTCAACTGTGTTAACCTCACCGATGGGTTGGATGGCCTTTGCGCTTCGGTAACCTTGGTGAGTGCCTTGGGCTTTATCATTCTCTGCACCCTTTTGCCGGTTCCCGGTGTGGGAATTATGGCTGGGGCTTTGGCCGGGGGATGCCTTGGCTTTTTAATCTGGAATTTTCACCCGGCTAAAATCTTTATGGGCGATACCGGTTCCATGTTTTTAGGCGGAATGGTTGTTGCCTTGGCATTTAGTTTGGGAATTCCCATAATTTTACTGTTTATGGGCATACTATATATTTGCGAGGGGCTTTCGGTGGTGTTGCAGGTGATCAGCTTTAAAACCACCGGAAAGCGCATCTTTAAAATGAGCCCCATTCACCACCACTTTGAAATGTCCGGGTGGTCTGAAGTGAAAATTGTGGTGGTGTTTTCTCTCATTCAGCTTATTGGATGCATTGTGGCGGCTGTAGCTGTCCGAGGCATGTAAATCCCCAGCAAACGCAAGATACGTTTGCTTTCGGTATCCAATGCCCCCCATGTGCCCCCGGTTTCGCCCCACGGTCGTGTGGCGAGGGTAGAAACTTTTGGGCGAAATCAATTCGCCTGCGAGATATTACAAAACAGAGCGGATTTTAGGGCACATTATTCTGTAAGTTAACCATAAGATGTAAATCGTTCTTTCAATTAAAATCCCTGCGAGGTGAAGCCTTTGGAAAAGACCGGAAAACGCAGATTTTCCTTTTTTAACACCAAAACCGGCAGTGTGGATCTAACCTTTTTGATCCTGCTTCTTTTGCTGCTGACCATCGGGCTGATTATGCTGTTTTCGGCCAGCTTCGCCAATGCCTATTATAATCGCGGCAACTCCTATGCTTTTATTTCCAGCCAGCTGGTCAACGGTATTCTGGGGTTGGTTTTGATGGCGATTATTTCTACAGTGGATTATCGAGTGCTGAGCAAGCTGTCTTGGCCGATTTTCTTTGCCACGATCCCTATGCTCATTGCGGTGTATTTTTTCGAGCCGGTCAATGGAGCCAGAAGGTGGATCAAGCTGGGGGCTTTTCAGTTCCAGCCTTCTGAGATTGCTAAATTTGCTGTAGTCATTCTGTTTGCCCATATGATCTGCCTCAACTATGATCGCATGAAAACCTTCCGATATGGCATTGTACCGTTCCTTTCTGTATTGGCTGTATTGGCGGGGCTGATTGTATTTGAAACTCACCTTTCCGGTACCATTCTGATTCTATCCATTGGGGCTATTTTGATGATTGTAGGCGGAACCAACCTGAAATGGTTTGGTATGGCGGGGCTAATTGCAGTTGCAGGCATTGCCATTATCATCATGATTCCCGGTGTTATCGAATACGCCTCCAGCCGAATTCAGCACTGGATCGATCCTTTTTCCGATCCCCGGGGCAAGGGCTTTCAGACCATTCAATCCCTGTATGCCATTGGCTCCGGCGGGCTTATGGGAGTGGGAATCGGAAACTCCCGGCAAAAGTATCTGTATCTGCCTGAGCCCCAGAATGACTTTATCTTTTCTATTGTCTGCGAGGAGCTGGGTTTTGTGGGCGCTACCTTTATCTTGATTCTCTTTGCCCTTTTGGTTTGGCGTGGTTTTGTTATCGGCATGCGCTGCAAGGATCGCTTCGGGGCGCTGGTGGCCGTTGGCTTGACCTCACAGGTGGGGCTGCAAACGGTGCTGAACATTATGGTGGTAACCAACACCATCCCCAACACGGGTATCGGGCTTCCATTCTTTTCCTATGGCGGTACTGCGCTGATCATGCTACTCTGTCAAATGGGAGTGGTTCTTTCCATATCCCGTTCCGCAAATCTGGAAAAACAGTAGCCACGTTCCATGAGAAAAGAGCCGATCTGGCTTATGAACTGTATTGTTATTCCAACTATATACAAACTGTATAAAATATGATGCGTTTTATGTTTTGGAGGCTTTAGAATGTCTGTTAAAATCTTATTTGCCTGCGGTGGTACAGCGGGTCATATCAATCCCGCCATTGCGGTTGCCTCCCACATCCGCCGTAAGCAGCCGGGTGCGTCCATTTTATTTGCGGGAAATCCAAACGGTATGGAAGCAAATCTGGTTCCTAAGGCTGGCTTTGATTTTGTACCCATTGAAATTCAGGGTTTCCGCCGCCAGATCAATGCCGAGAATATCCGGCACAATGTTAAATCCGCTTGCCTGCTGCTCACCAGCGGCGCCAAGGCCAGAAAGATTCTCGCCGATTTTGCTCCCAATGTAGTGATGGGAACCGGCGGTTACGTCAGCGGGCCGGTGCTCCGGACCGCTTCGCAAATGGGCATCAAAACCCTGACTCACGAGCAGAACGCTTATCCCGGTGTCACCACCAAGCTGCTGACCCGGTATGTGGATACAGTTCTGTTGGCCGTGGGCAAGGCTAAGGAGCATTTGCCTGAGGGGAAAAATTATGTTGTAACCGGCAACCCCATCCGGGAGGAAATCCTTTTGGCCGATCGGGCCAAAACTCGTTCGGAAATGAAAATTGGGGACAGGCTCTGTATTCTGAGCTTTGGCGGCAGTCTGGGTGCCCAGCGCATCAATGAGGCCATTGCCGATGTGACCGCTTGGCACTGGAAAACTGGCCGTGTACATCATATTCATGCAACCGGGCAGTATGGTACCGAGCTTTTTCCGGCACTGCTGCGGGAGCGCAAGGTGGGCTTTGAGGGCAATCCCCATCTGGATATCCGGGAGTATATCGATAACATGCCAGATTGTCTGGCGGCGGCTGATTTGGTGATCTGCCGGGCTGGGGCTATTTCTATCAGCGAGCTGGAGGCGGCAGGCAAAGCGTCTATCCTGATTCCCTCTCCCAATGTGGCCGAGAACCACCAATACCACAACGCCATGGTTCTGGGCAGCCAGAATGCCGCTGTTGTGCTGGAAGAAAAAGACCTGACTGGGCAGGTTCTCTGTGGCATTGTGCAGGAGTTGGAGCATGACCGGCAAGAACTGGAAAATCTTGGGAAAAACGCGTCTAGGCTTGCGATTGTGGATGCCTGTGACCGCATTTGGGCGGAAATCAAAGCACTGGTTGAATAAAATCCCTGCCGGGCGGCAGTACAGGCTTTTTAATGAAACTCTGCGGAGGAACTCTCAAAAATGTCTTATAGATTTATGTTAAAAAAGGTTTTAAATGCAAAACCCGTGGTTAATGGGGTATATTTGACACAAAAAAGAAAAAACAGGCCAATTATCACCACTTTCTTTTACTTTGCATAGTATGTTTTGCAGGGAAAATTTTAAGGAGAGACTGCACTGTCCTCTGCGTTCCGACACCGGGAGCCGGTGGGCTCGTTTCCTTGCAATGTTATGAAAGGGTGGGAATCCATGGCTAAATACTACATACAGGGCGGCAACAGGCTGGATGGCCAGCTGTCTGTACATGGTGCAAAAAATGCGGTGCTTCCTATATTGGCGGCAGCGCTGCTGACAGATGAATGCGTCCTGCACAACTGTCCTCATCTGACCGATGTCACGGCGGCCTGCAATATTATGAACTACCTGGGCAGCACAACGATACGCCAGGGGGATACTGTGGTCATCCGGTCGGGTGAAATGACCAGCCACGATATTCCCGATGACCTGATGCGTGAAATGCGCTCCTCTGTTATTTTTTTGGGGGCGATTATTGCCCGCTGCAAAAGGGCGAGAATCTCACTGCCCGGCGGCTGTGAACTGGGGCCCCGCCCCATTGATATGCATTTGGCAGCGCTGGAAAAGCTGGGCGTTACCATCACCGAGGATCATGGCTACCTTGACTGCACAGTAAAAGGGAAACTCCGTGGAACCAGCATATCCCTTCCTTTCCCCAGTGTGGGTGCAACCGAGAACATTATGCTGGTTGCCTGCACCGCTGAGGGAGATACCGTTATCCATAATCCGGCCCGGGAGCCGGAAATTGAAGACTTGGCAAACTTCCTGAACAAAGCCGGAGCCAATATTTCCCTGCGGGAAAACGGCACCATCCACATTCAAGGTGTGCCCAAACTGGGCAAGCTGGAATACCGTGTCATCCCCGACCGTATTGCGGCGGCTACCTATCTTTGCTGTGCTGCCATTACCGGCGGCAGTGTTCTGCTGCGGGATGTAGTCCCTCAGCATTTAATGGCCATTTTCCCGATTTTGGAGGAAATGGGCTGCACCCTAGGCTGGAATGGCGATACCATTTCCCTGACCGCTCCCAAGAGGCTGAGACCGGTTCGCAGTGTGCGCACCATGCCGTATCCCGGCTTCCCCACCGATGCACAGTCACCGGTGATGTCTTTGGCTACCTTGGCGGAGGGGACCTCTGTTTTTGTTGAGAATATTTTTGAAAACCGTTATAAGCAAGCTGGCGAGCTGGCTCGTATGGGCGCCAACATCAAGGTGGAGGGCCGTGTGGCCATCATTCAGGGTGTTGAACAGCTGCACGCTGCAACCGTGGTATGCACCGATCTGCGGGGAGGGGCTTCTCTCTGCGTGGCGGCGCTGGCTGCCGAGGGAACCAGCGAGATCACCCATATCCACCATATTGAGCGTGGATATCAGGATTTTGAAAGAAATCTCACTTTGCTGGGAGCAAGCATCCGCAAAGCGTGATTCGACATAAAAACGACTTCGGGGAAGGTAAACTGGATATGGCACAGCCTAAGCGTTCCAATCGAATATCCGCTCAGTCTGCCAACAGGACACGTCGCGTCCGAAAGCGGCGGGGAAGAATGACGCTGCATTACATACTGATTGCGTTGTTTCTGTTGGCGGGGGGGGCTGTGCTGTCTCTGACTGTGTTTTTTAAAGTGGCGGAAATTTCTGTTGTGGGAACGGACAAGTATTCCAGCCAGGAGATCATCGCCGCCAGCGGGCTTAAACTGGAAGAAAATCTTTTCCGGGTTGATACCAAAGCAGTCCGTGAAATTCTCATGGAGCGGTTCCCTTATATTGAGCAGGTTTATGTCCGCCGGCGTCTGCCTCCCAAGGTGGAAATTGAAATTGTTCAGAGCACACCGGTGGGAGCGGTTGCAGATGGCGAAAACTATGTTTTGATCAGCAAAAACGGCAAGCTTTTGGAAAGAGGAATCCTGTTTATACCGGTGGATATTCCCCTCATAACCGGGGTGGATGTGGGTCAGGTAGCCGTGGGACAGCCTCTGGGAGAAGAAGCGGCCGAGCAGATGAAAATGCTGGAATATCTTTTTGCAGCTATGGAAGAAAGCGGGTTCAAAAACATCACCAACGTGGATCTCAGCGATCGGCTGAACATGCGGGTGGTCTATCAGGATCGGATTCTTTTGGAGCTGGGCAGTGAGGCGGATTTGGCCTATAAGCTGACCTTTGTGGAGGCAGTTCTCCGGGATAAGCTGGGGCCGGACGAGCAGGGTGTGCTGGATGTTACAGCCGCATCCAAGAAAAAGGCGGTTTTCCGCGCAGGAAATATTCACCAGACTGGAGAGATTACAGGCGGCAGTCAAGGGTTGGAGGAACCTGTTGAGATCCAGCTGGATGGGCAGTCAGAAGGGGAATCCCAGCCTTCGGCGGCAAGCTGAGGGGATGCTTAATGCTGTGCCGTTTTTCAAATAAATACCTGTATAGAACTTGAAATTTCTTGTGAAATTTGGTACAGTATTGAGAGTATAGGTTTTATGCCCAAACCACATTGTGGGAATAGAAGGAAATGCATTCTAGGAGGGGCTTTGATGCTGATGAATTTTGACATGGATAACGATACCGAAAAGGTTGTATCGATAAAGGTTATAGGAGTTGGCGGCGGCGGCGGAAACGCCGTAAACCGCATGATTGAATCGGGGCTGAAAAGCGTCGAGTTTATTTCAGTCAACACCGATAATCAGGCACTTCAGTTTTCCCGGGCCAATCACAGGCTGAATATCGGGGAGAAGCTCACCAAAGGTAAAGGGGCCGGCGGTCTTCCGGAACGGGGCCAAAAGGCCGCTGAGGAAAACCGTGAAGAGATTGCAGCCGCTCTCAAAGATGCCGATATGGTGTTTATCACCGCCGGTATGGGCGGTGGCACAGGAACTGGTGCCGCTCCCATTGTGGCTGAAATTGCGCACGAAATGGGAATACTTACTGTGGGCATTGTGACCAAGCCCTTTGTTTTTGAAGGCAAACGGCGCATGGAACAGGCCGAAGCGGGTGTATTCGCTCTTAAAGAGAGTGTGGATGCGCTTTTGGTCATACCCAATGAAAGGCTTAAGCTGATTTCAGATCAGAAGATTACCCTGAAAAACGCCTTTTCTGCGGCAGATGATGTACTTAAGCAGGGTGTTCAGAGCATCAGTGACCTGATCAACATTCCCGGCGTGGTCAATCTGGACTTTGCCGACGTCACCTCGGTCATGAAAGATGCGGGCTACGCACACATGGGAGTGGGACGAGCTCAGGGCAAGGATAAGGCACAAGTTGCCGCCAGTCAGGCAATTTCTTCTCCGCTGCTGGAAACCTCCATTCAGGGGGCCAGAGGTGTTATCATCAACATTACAGCATCCCCGGATATTGATCTGGAAGATATCGATATGGCCAGCTCCATGATTCACAGTCAGGCACATCCGGATGTCAACCTGATCTGGGGTGCCGCCTTTGATGAAAAGATGCAGGATGAGATGGTGGTTACCGTGATTGCTACCGGCTTTGATGAGGTTAATACCAAGACCGTGGCTTATTCGGCACCCGGCAAGGGGGCTGCCGCTGCCAGCACATCGGCGCCTTCCTTCTCACATGCAGGTGCAAAGGCCGTTGCCGCCAGTGTTGAGGCTGAGCCTGAGGCGGATGAAGATGACGACCAGGGCTTCTTTGATATTATGACCATCTTCAACAATAAGCGTTGAATTTCAGCTCCTGAATCTTCTGGATTTGGGAGCTTTTAAATTGGCCTTTAAAATGACTATCAAGGCCTTTATTTAGCCTAAATTATCCTGTTGGTTATTGTTGCTCAACTTAATTGGAGACGTTTTGGTAAAGTTGTGTTGACTTTTGAACGATTCTTTATTAAAATGGGAATGCAAGGCAGTGCATGTGCAGAAAGCTCTTTGCCGACACTGCCGCTTACAAACACAAACCTTTATAACAGGGAGAGATTACTATGCCGATCGTCAATATGAAGCAAATGCTGGCAGATGCAGCCGCTGGTGGATATGGAGTAGGTTGCTACAGCACTCTGAATCTGGAAATGACTATGGGAGCCATCAAAGCTGCTGAAGAGACCAATACCCCTATCATGATTCAGGTTCCGGAGATGCGCGCTGCCCATTCGCCTTTGCATATGATTGTGCCGCTGTGTGTTTCGGCTGCAAAAGCTTCTAAGGTGGATATCTGCGTCCATTTTGATCACGGCGCAACTGTCGAAAATATTCAGAAGGTTCTGGATATGGGTATGACTTCGGTTATGATCGATAAATCCCACTCTCCTCTGGACGAAAATATTGCCATCACCAAGGATGTCATTGCCCGCGCCCATAAGGTAGGCGCCACTGTTGAAGCCGAGATCGGCTGCATTGGCCGCACTGAGGAAGGTATGGATTCTCCCGTTGTTTATTCCGATGTTGATCAGTGTATCCGCATGGTTGAAGAAACCGGCATTGATGCTCTGGCTGTCGGTATCGGCAATATTCATGGTGTATATATGTCCGAGCCTAAGCTGAACTTTGAAGTTCTCCAGAACATCGCCAAAAGCGTTAATGTTCCTCTGGTTCTTCATGGCGGCAGCGGTATTTCTCCTGAGGATTTCCGTGAGTGCATCAAGTATGGCATTCGCAAAATTAACATTGCCACCGCCAGCTGGCAGGCAATGATCCACCATGCCCGGGAATATCTTGCTGATCCCAAAGCCAACTTCTTTGGCCTGAACGAGGCGCTGGTTGCCGGAACCTACGAGCAGGTTATGATCCACAATAAGGTTTTCAGCATGAAATAAGGGCTGACCGCCTTTGTTCTTTGCTGGGAAATACTTCTGAAGGGAAGAATCGCCAATGCCCAGAGATTTTGATAAAACTCCAATGGAAAACGGCATGCAGATTGTCTGCCGTGAGGATGGAATCCACGAGAATATGCTGATGGATATTACTGTTTATCAGCTTGAAAAAGGGAGCAGCAAGGAGTTCCTGCTGCCCACTAAGGAAACGGCTGTCCATCTTTTTGCGGGCGATGTGACCTTTCAGTGGGAGGGGCAGTCCGCAGAGGCTACCCGTACATGGATTTTTGATCTGAAATCCTATACGCTGCATGTTTGCAAGGGCGTTCAGGTGGTTGTAACTGCCAACACCGACAGCGAGATTATGGTGATCTCCACAACCAATGACCGTACCTTTGCTTCTAAGCTCTATACGCCCGATGATCTGATCACCGGCACCACCTTCCCCGATAAGTGGGATGGCGCTGCCCGCCGGGATGTCAGCACCGTGTTTGATTATGACAACGCCCCCTATTCCAATCTGGTTGTGGGTGAGGTTATCAACGCACGGGGACGCTGGGCCGGGTATATTCCGCATATCCACCCCCAGCCGGAGCTTTACTATTACCGCATGGATCATCCCAATGGCTTTGGTGCCGCTTTTATCGGGGATGATGTCTACAAGATCACCGACCGGAGCTTTTCGGCCATTCCTACCAACAAGAGTCATCCCACAGTAGCCGCTCCCGGCTACCGTTTAGGCTATATTTGGGTTATCCGCCATCTGGATGGCAATCCTTGGCTAAAAACCCGCAACGATGAGCCTGCCCATGAATGGCTTCTGGATGTGGAATAAGCTTTCTGCCTCCCGGCTGTTCAGTTGAATTGCCTGCATACACAGGAAATTACCTGCTTAAATAAAAACTCCCTGTCAGATTTCTCTGACAGGGAGTTTTTATTGGGATAAACAAAGCTTTATTTCAGCAGACCGAATACAATGTCGGAATAAGCGGCGGGGTCTTCCAAGGGAAGCCCTGCCATCAAAACAGCCTGATGATAAAGAACTTCCACATATTTTTTGGCTTGCTCGGGGTTCCCAGTGTAAAGCGTTTGCAGAGCGGCAAAGACCTCATGACCCGGATTCAGCTCCAGAACCCGCTGTGCCTTGGTATCGCTGTCAGGCTGAACTGTGTTGAGGTATTTCTCCATTTCAAAAGAAAGAGGGCCTTCAGCGGTGAGGCAGACAGGGTGGCTGCGCAGCTTGTGGGAAATTTTCACATCCTGCACCCGATCGCCCAACGCTTCCTTGGCGAATTCCAGTAGGCTCTTGTTATCCTCGGATTGCTTTTCAGCCTGCTTCTTTTCTTCTTCGGTTACCAGCTCGGGATCTTCGCTGTTGCCGGAGCGGAAAGGTTTTTCTTTGTAATCCCGCATAGCCTGTACAGCAAATTCATCCACCTCATCGGTGAAGTAGAGGATTTCATAGCCCTTTTCACGGATAGGCTCAAGCTGGGGCAGACCAGCGATTTTCTGGATGGTCTCGCCTGTGGCGTAGTAGATGTTTTTCTGATCTTCCTTCATGCGGGAAATGTATTCCCCAAGGGTGACCAGCTTCTGCTCGGTGGAGGAATAGAACAACAGTAAATCGGCCAGCATATCTTTGTTCATGCCAAAGCCTGCGGTGATGCCATATTTAAGCTGCAAGCCGAAGCTCTTATAAAAAGTCTCGTATTTTTCCCGGTCGTCGCTGAGCAGCTTGAGCAGCTCGTTTTTGACCTTCTTTTCCAAGCTGGTGGCAATGGTTTTAAGCTGACGGGTATGCTGGAGCATCTCACGGGAAAGATTAAGGGAAAGATCGGGAGAATCCACGACACCACGGATAAAGCGGAAATGCTCTGGAACCAGCTCTTCACATTTATCGGTAATCAGAACGCCGCTGGAATAAAGCTGAAGCCCCTTCTTATACTCTTTCGTGTAATAATCATAAGAGGCTTTGGCAGGGATAAACAGCAGTGCCTTGTAGGAAACAAGCCCTTCCGCATCCATGTGGATGGCTTTCAAAGGCTCCTCAAAATCGAAGAATTTTTCCCGATAGAAGGTGTTGTAATCCTCTTGGGTTACCTCCGAACGGCTGCGCTGCCAAATAGGAATCATGCTGTTAAGGGTTTCCACCTCGCTATAGGTTTCGCTTTCGCCCTCTTCGCCGCCTTCCTTGGGGCGGTGTTTTTCACGCTCCATTTTGATGGGATAGCGGATGTAATCGGAATATTTCTTCACCAAGTCCACAAGGGTGTATTCCTCAAGGTATTGGCTGTAGTTCTCGTCATCCGTGTCTTCCTTGATCTTCATGATAATCTGGGTGCCCACTGTATCTTTTTCACAGGGGGAAATGGTGTAGCCATCCACACCGGAGGATTCCCACTTAAAGGCTTCCTCAGAGCCATAGGCACGGCTGATAACCGTTACCTGATCGCTGACCATAAAGGCGGAATAAAAGCCCACGCCGAACTGGCCAATGATATCCACATCCGCACCGGTTTGGGTTTCGCCTTCCTTCATATCCTTTTTAAACTGGAGAGAGCCGCTCTTGGCAATGGTTCCCAGATTGGTTTCCAGCTCTTCACGGGTCATGCCAACGCCATTATCTGAAATCACCAGCTGACGGTTTTCCTTATCCGGCGCAAGGGTAATGGCGAAATCACCGCGGGAAAGCCCAACCTTATCATCGGTGAGGGAAAGATAGCAAAGCTTATCCACAGCATCGCTGGCATTGGAGATGATTTCCCTCAGGAAAATCTCTTTGTGAGTATAGATGGAATTAATCATAAGATCCAGCAGACGCTGGGATTCTGCTTTAAACTGTTTTTTAGCCATACAATCCGGACCTTTCCTTATATATTTTTAGCACTCATTCATGCAGAGTGCTAATCCCAAGTTCTATTTTAGCTGGAAAGGCAGTTTTTGTCAAGGGACTGGCCGGGTTTTAACAAAGAGTTCATAGAAAAAGTCATTTTTCTGTGCTATTCTAAAGAAGTTCGGATACCCTATGCATAGTGCATGCCAGAGGTGCCTTTAGGCAGCGGCCAAATGGCTATAATCCTGGAACGGATGTGATTGTATGCTCAACAAGCTTTTGGTAAAATACCGGAGTTTTTCGCTGGAAGTAGGCAGAGACTTTGAAGCTATCATAGCTCCTCTGATGGCAGAAAAAGCGCTTCAAGAGCTGGATCACTGCCTTCATCATTTCAATTATACCCGCCTGCTTCACAGCTATCAGGTGGCCCGGTGGAGCTATTTTGCGGCCCGGCTGCTGGGGTGGAATGCCCTTGCTGTAGCCAGAGCGGGTCTGCTTCATGACCTCTTTCTGCGGCATCCGGGAGAAAGTGGTTTTCGGCTGATTTTTTCCCATCCCAAAGTGGCACTGCACAATGCCCGCAAGCTTTGTGATCTCACTCCCTTGGAGGAAGATATTATCCTCAAGCATATGTGGCTCATGACCTTTTCGCTGCCCCGGTATAAAGAAAGCTATTTGGTCACGTTTATGGATAAATGCTGTGCTGCTTATGAGTTCGGTTTGTGTATCTTTTATCCCACACGGATATTCGGCTATTATATAAGAGGGACCCGCAAGGCTCTGGAGCGTCCCCCGATTCGGGGCTATTACAGCCCTCTGTTATAGGGCTCAGACTGTAGGCAAAACTGTTTGGTATGTAAAGATGGTATGGTTTTGATTCGTAATTTTTCCGCAGTCGAATTGATTTCGACGCAGGAATACCACTTTTTGCGCCAAAGCGGCGCAATCCGGGGGGGCTATGGGAGGCATTGGATGCCCCCCATAGAGGGTGTAGACTTCTGTCTACGCCCTTAGCCCTCTGTTGTAGGGTGTATTGCCTTAAAATCGCTATATACCGTTAGCAGCCGCAGTCTGGCCGGAGAGCTTTTCCTGCCTGACTGCGGCTGCTAACTCGTTGTATTTGTTTTATTAATATAAATTTTAGTGAATGGTTATTAAAAATATTGAATATATACATAAAATATGTTACTGTATATTCAACAAATATTCAGAAACTGATAAAAATACGATCAGTTTCTTCGAGATTCAACATCAACATATTTTAGGGATGGTTGCTATGCGTGAAGAAAGACTGAAAAGGATCGAACAATATCTCCTTCAGCATGAGGTTTGCCGGTTGGATACCCTGAGTGAGCTGATGGGCGTTTCTAAAATGACTGTGCGCCGGGATGTGGATGCCCTCTGCGAGATGGGTGTGGTGCACAAGGTTTATGGCGGGGTGCGCCATAACCGCCGGCAGGGAGTGGCCCCGCTGCTTTCCTATTTTCAGCGCGAGGTTGCTCATGTGAAGGAAAAAGATTACATAGGCTCCATTGCAGGCGGGCTGACCCATGAAAAAGAAGTGGTGTTTTTGGATTCCGGAACCACCATACCTCTCCTTGTAAAGTATTTAAGCGGAAAGCAGGTTAACATCGTCACACACAATCTCAGTGCGCTGGGGGAGTGCTCCAAGCAAGCAGGTTTGAACCTGTTTGGGCTGGGCGGTGAATACAACCGGATGGGAAGCAGCTTCGCCGGGGAGCTCACACAGGAAGAGGTTGGCCGCTATAATATCACCACCGCTTTTATAGCGGCTACCGGCGTTTCTCTGGAGGTGGGCTATACCTGTTCCATTCCGCTGGAGGCGGCAATTAAGCGTTTGGTAATTCAAAAAGCCACCCGAGTTTATGCACTGGTGGATCATACCAAATGGAATGTTTCTGCTATGATGACCTTTGCGAAATTAACCGACATTCAGGGGGTTATCACCGATCGGCGGCCCCCTGCGGAGTTTATGAATCTGTTCCAGCAAAACGGAATAGAGGTTCATTATTGATGGCATCCGGCGAAGAAGCAAAAGGAAAGCATACGGTTTATATCCTGCGCTGTGGGGATGGCAGCCTTTATACCGGCTGGACAACCAGGCTGGAGGCTCGAATCAAAACCCACAACCAAGGCAAAGGGGCCAAATACACCCGCACCAGACTGCCGGTGGAATTGGTCTATGCAGAGTGCTGGCCGGAGAAATCACAGGCTCTGCGCCGGGAGCATGCCATCAAGGCCTTATCCCGGGCACAGAAACTGTCCTTGATCAGCGGGCAGCAAAAATGAAGCATGTGCTGATGAATTAACGCATCCATTGATATCTTTTCTTCGAAACCCTGCAGCGATCCAAGAGGTAAAACCTCTATACTTTTTGGCCGGTACATGCTATACTTTAAAAGCAAATGCCTCCTTTTCCGATCATGTGGGAAAGAGTTGAGCTGAGGCTGAAATCAGGATAATACGGAGGATACCTGCCATGCATTATTACATTGGTATTGACTTTGGAAGCACAAATATCAAAGTGGCCGCCTATACACTTGCGGGGGAGACCGCGCACATTGAAAGCCGTCCCAACCGGGTGACGCATCCCCGGCCGGATTGGAGTGACTTTGATATTGATGGAATTTGGGCGGGTATTCAGGAAAGCCTCCAGATCATCACCGCCAAGCTGGGAGCCGCTAACATTCGTGCGGTGAGCTTTTCCTCCATGGGTGAGCCGGCTGTACCCATTGATAAAGAGGGCACCCCGCTTTATCCCACCATGGCTTGGTACGACATGCGTTCCTTGCCACAGCTGGAATACATCAACAACAAAATTGGGCGCCGCCGCCTTTATGAGATTACCGGGCAGGTTCCGGACCCCAAATTTGCCATCAGCAAGATTGTCTTTTTGCAGCAGAACCATCCCGAGATATTTGAGAAGATTCACAAATGGCTTCCTCTGCCGGACTATGTTGCCTATCTGCTGACCGGTGAGCAGTTCACCGATTATTCCATCGCATCCCGCACCATGTGCTTTGATGTAACCAACCTGTGCTGGTCCCGTGAGATTCTGGAGCCCTTGGGCATCAGCCCGGATATCTTCCCGCCCACCATACCGGGCGCTACCCGCCGGGGTGAAATCACAACCGCCGCTCAGGAGCTGACCGGCCTGCTTAAAGGAACCCCTGTGGTTGCAGGCGGACATGACCATTCCTGCGCCGCCATTACCGTAAACATCTGGGAGGATGGTGTTGTGCTGGATTCTATGGGCACCGCCGAATCCTGCATGGTGGCCATTGATAAAATGAATTTCAGTGATCATGGCTATGAAAATGCCATTTGCATGTATCCTCACTGCACCGATAAGCTTTACCGGGCTATTTCCGGTTTTAATGCTTGTGGAGCTTCCGTTGAATGGTATCTCAAGACCATCGGCCGGGCCATTGTCTTAGAGGCCGAGGCCCAGGGCCGTAACCGCTTTGAACTCATGAACGAGAAAGCTGCTAAAGAGGTTACTGATATCCCCAGCATGGTGTATCTGCCTTTCCTGCGGGGCTCTCGGCATAATTCCAACGTGCGGGGCGGTTTTGTAGGTATTTCCGATGGCCATTTAGATGGGGACTATGTCAACGCTCTGTTGGAAGGCCTTTGCTGTGAATTTCGCTCCATTGCTCAAGAGTATGAAACTCTGTTTGGAATCAGCTGCAACCGCATTCAGGCAGTAGGCGGCGGCTCTCGTGACCCTTACTGGATGCAGATCAAGGCAAACGTCATGAAGAACACCGTTTATGTACCCGCCAACCGGGAGGGCGCCAGCATGGGTGCGGCTTTCCTTGGGGCTGTGGGTATGGGCGACATTGACTTTGCAGGTCTTGCCGCAATGAAGCGCCCGGGGGATACCTATAAGCCTGCCGCTGACGCTCAGGGTGAGAAGATATTTGAAAAATACTGCAAAGCAAAGGCGCATCTGATTTCTTACTATGAATAAGCCATCTATAACGCTAGTGTTGTAGGAGATAAGACATGAAGATCAGAGAAGCACAAGCGCATGATTTAAAGTCCTTGTTGCAACTCTACACACAGCTTCACGATAATATTTTGCCAAATATTGATTTAGGTATTGAAAAACTATGGGCATCTATTCTACAGGACGAAAAGTATCATGTCTTGGTTGGTGCTATTGATGATAAGCTGGTCTGCTCCTGCACTATTTTGATTGTTCCTAATCTTACTAATAATCAGCGTCCATATGCCTTAATTGAGAATGTCATCACACATCCAGGTTATAGGTGCCAAGGCTATGCCACATCTATTTTAGATTTTGCGAAAGAATTAGCTCGCAAAGAAAATTGCTATAAAATCATGCTCATGACTGGCTCCAAGCTGGAAAGCACGTGGCGATTTTATGAGAGGGCCGGATACAACTCTCAGGATAAAAAAGCGTTTGTTCAGTGGCTGTAAGATAATACCTAAGAATAGAATTTTCTATACAAAAAAGGGACCCGTTTCTGCAATCAAAATCGTAGAAACGGGTCTCTTTTTCATTTTTTATTAATACTTAAAGTATATATTTAACAAAATATTGCTAATTGTGCGTTGAAAATACTGTAAAAGGGGCTGGTTTGGTTTATTCGTGATGGTGATGTTCATGACCATGGTCATGGGTACAGCTTACGGGAATCGATACCAGCTCGCCCTTTAAATATTGCCTGACCGCTTGCAGAGCATCACCGGATGCACCGGTAAGCACCTCTATATTTCTTTGCTTAAGAGCCTTTTGAGCGCCTTCCCCCATACCCCCGGAAATGACCAGAGAAGCTCCTTTTTCCTGCAAAAAATTGGGGAGAGAGCCGGAATCATGCCCCGGGCTGGCAAAGCTTTCACAGCGGAGCAAATTGCCGTTTTCCACTTCACAAATGAGGAAGCTTTCACAGTGTCCGAAATGTCCGCTCACCTGAGAACCATCACACGCTACAGCCAATTTCATTTTCTGTTCCTCCTATTTTAATTTAATCCAGCATTTCCAGTGAATCTGCCAACGACTCCAGCCAGTCACCCTCAAAAAGCTCCACAACGCCTTGATCACAGGCCGAAGCAATGGAAGGATTAATTGGAATCCGGGCATATTGGCCGATCCCGAACTGGCAGGCCAGCTCTTTGGCTTTGGTTTCGCCGAAGATCGAGAATTCCTTCCCGCAGTCTGGGCAGGTAACATAGCTCATATTTTCCACCAAAGCCAGAATGGGGATATTCATAAGGCGAGCCATGTTGACCGCCTTCTCCACAATCATACCCACCAGAGACTGGGGTGTTGTTACAATTACAATGCCATCCAAGGGCAGGGACTGAAAAACGGTGAGGGGAACATCGCCGGTTCCCGGGGGGAGATCCACAAACATATAGTCCACATCGCCCCAGATTACGTCGGTCCAGAACTGCTTGACCGTACCTGCAATAATTGGCCCACGCCATACCACAGGGTCGGTTTCGTTTTCCACCAGCAGGTTCAGGGACATAATCTCGATGCCTGTCTTGCTTTTGACCGGGAAAAGGCCCATGTCACTGCCCTGTGCCTTTTCGGAGAGGCCAAAGGCTTTGGGAATCGAAGGGCCGGTAATATCCGCATCCAGTATAGCGGCTCTGTGCCCACGGCGATTCATAATCACAGAAAGCATGGAGGTAACCAGTGATTTACCCACGCCGCCCTTTCCGCTGACTACGCCAATCACCTTTTTGATATGACTGAGCTCGTGAGGTTTTTCCAAAAAATCCGCAGGCTCTGTGCGCTGAGCACAATCCTGCTGGCAGCTACCACATTGATTGTTGCAGCTCTCGCTCATTTTATGATGCCTCTTTTCACTTTAATCGGCGTTGAGAAGTCATCCTCCTTTTGCTTCGGTGATGCTGCTCTCACTGCCTTTGAAAAACAGTATATCACTTATTGAAACAAATGTTAACACTCGTATGACCAGCAGACCCAGAATATTCCATTCTGTGATCGTTTTTATATCCCTTCTTCTGGGTAAGCAGCATAGTTTTAAAGGCGGGATGCTATACAATGCGGTGCCGTTGTTGTATACTGTATTTAAAATAGGTTGGCAAGAATTGTTAATAATATGCATTTTTAAAAGGAGGTCTTAGCGGTGGAGAAAAAACGCCCCGATCAAAATAAAAACGCCCATCCCACTGCCGATGAAAGAACAAAAGAGGCCTATATGCGCAAGCTGGCCCAGGAAAACCCGGAGGCCATGGCCAATTTGCTCAGGGAATTTCTTAAAAAGCTGGAAGATAAGTAGTTGAAGATGAAAATCCCGGAGGAAGGCTTGCATGCCTGCTTCCGGGATTTTGCAGTTTTGTTGGCGCTTTAGACCAGCTGAGTTCCTCTGAGTGAAACCTCTATGGGCTTTTTGTGGGTAAATTCGACAGCTTCTACCAGCAAAAGCAAAGCACGGGAAAGGGCGGGGAAGGGGGAGACCTCTTCCTTTTCCAGAATATCATGGTAGAGCTGGCCGCTTGTGGCATCCTGTTCCATGAGTTGGGCGGCATAAATCATAGCGCCCAGCCCGGCATGTGTGGCTTTGGTGAACAAATCCTGATGGGCCACGTATTTTGTGGCGGCCTCCAGCATGTAGCGACGAGCCTTCTTGGGGTCAGGTACCGCATAAAGGGCATCCAAGACCGTTTCTGCAATACCCTTGCGCAAGGTTCGGGGAAGGAGCAACAGCAGGCTGGTGAGGGTATGTGAGAGACGGCAGAAACGGCATTTCTTATCCGAGACGGCCGGAACAAACTGCCCGGATTCGCTGATCTTAAACATAAAGTTGGAGTGGGGATACATAATCTGCCCGATGGTGGGGTTTTCTTCTTCCGAAGGAATATACAGGGATTCCACCACCAGAGGAGCCTTGACATTATGAAGCAGGGAGGAGACAATATCCAGTTCGTTCTGGACCAAAAAGATTCGTGGGCGCACAGCTTCGATGGCATCCTTATACTGTTCGATATATTCATCACTGAAGCCGGGAGCATTGAAGGCATAAGTGCTTACAATCCTATTTTGCAGGTGAGCGGGTGCGGCAATGGCACCGTGGAGGGCGAGATTACCACCCAAAGAATGGCCGGTGAGATAAATCTGCTCGTTCCGCCCGATGGGAAAGCGCCGCCAATATTCATCCACCATAGCTTGCTGGGGAGTGGGCACTACATAAGCCAGCGATACATCCGCCATATAGTCGTTGCGGTAGAGGGGGTTCCCCAGCAGCTCGCTGCCTCGAAAGGCAATAACCCGCTGCCCCCCCGGAGAAATAAAGCTGCTGCCATAAAAACCCGATTGTCTGGGAGCGTTGTCATTCAAAATATCGGTGACAATCCAATCCCGAAAGGGGATTAGATCCATGCTCAGAAACTGTTTCCAAAGCTCAAATTCCTGAGGAATGTCACCAAAGCGTGCGGCCAGATAAGCCCGGCCCAAAGGGTGCCGCAAATAATAGCGGGCCATCGAGCCCACAGTTACAACTCCATTTTCCTCCATAGCCGGGACAACGTCCAAATAGGCCAATTGGGATAGTGTATGAAGCTGAAGCGGCGATAAAGCGGGAGGATTCATGAAATCGCCTACCTTTCATATCATGTTTCACTATATGAAGGGAAGGGCCGGATGTTGAAAAGGAGAGAAAGGTTTCCGTCTTGCGGCAATAAAAAAGAGAGGCCCGTCATCCGGGTCTCTCTTTTTGCTCAAGTGGGTTTGTTCAATACACCGTGATCTTGCAGGTATCGGAATAATAGCCCTCGCTATCCTTAGTGGAAACAGTGATGGTAGCAGTCCCCTTTTTCAGAGCGGTAATTTTTCCCTTTGAATCCACCTTTACAATGGAGGCGTTGCTGGATTTCCACTCCACATTGGGGTTAGTGGCATTGGCGGGATAAACGGTGTAAATTAGCTCATGGGTTTCGTTGACCGACATTTCCAGCGTGTGATCGTCAAAAATGACCTCATCGGTATAAACCGTTTTGCTGCTGACCTCCACAGTGCACTGAGCCCGCAGGCTGCTGTTCTCTTTGCTGCGAACAATAATGGTGGTTTTTCCGGCGTTAACACCGGTCACTTTGCCAGTGGAACTGACAGTGGCAATGTTCTTGTTGGTGCTGGACCACACCAGATCGGAATTGGTAGAGTTGGAGGGGGTCAAGGTAACCTTAAGCGTTTCACTCTTGCTTTTGGAAAGGTATAGCTCATCCTTGTTCAGGGAAAGCCCGGTCAGCTTAACCTTATCCTTGGTGACAGTAACGGAGCATTCCAGAATTTGAAGGCCTTCTTTATTTTTGCCCCGAGCCTTGATGGTGGTGCTGCCGGCCTTTCGGGCTTTGATATTGCCGTATTTATCCACCGTGGCAATGGAATCATTGTCGGAATACCACGTGATATCGGTGCTGCGGATAGCACCTTCATCGGCATAAACCGTTAGCTGAGAGGTGGCAGTCAAGTAGAGGGTAATATTATTCTCATCCAGATACAAATCCCCAGTAGAACGGCTCAGGGCGTATCCGGAGGAATCGCTGTCATCCTCGCTGGATTCTTCCTCCGAGCTTTCGCCGGAGCTTGAATTGGTGACCGTTACCACGCAGGTGATGGAAATCTTGCTTTGGGGGTCTGTGGCTGTAATGGTAGCAGTGCCCGCCGCTACAGCCGTTACCTTGCCGGAATCGCTTACTGTGGCAACAGAGGTCTTGGAGGATTTCCAAGTCAAATCGGAGTTGCTGTCGCTTTTCTCAGGATAGAAATCCACCGAGAGCGTTTTGGTCTTACCCTTAGTCAGGGAGATATCCGATTCATCAAAGGCCATATCTTCAATTTTCCCGCTGTTCGAAGAACTGGAACTGCTGGAGGAACTTGAAGAACTGGAAGAAGAGCTTCCCGCATTGGTATTCGGCTTAACCGAGGAGCCTGCCGATTCGGTGCCGGAGGCGCTGGAGCCGCTGTAAGCCAGCTTGACATAGCCAGAAGCGGCATCTGCAAGGCCTTTGGCAATGCTGCTTTGGAAGTCCTCGGAAATCAGCTTTTCGTATTCATTTTTATTGCTCATAAAGCCGCATTCTGCCAATATAGAAGGCACTTGAGCCGAAAGAGTAACATGATAGTAGCTATACCGGGCGCCTCGATTTGCTGTGCCAAGCCCGCTGGATACATTTTTGCTGGCATTAATTGCCAGATTGTAGACATACGGATAGAAATAATAAATCTCAGTACCGGTAGTACCGTTATTTTGAGTCGTGTTATTGTGCACGCTGATCATAAAGTGAGCATTGTATTCCTCTGCCAAGCGCACACGAGTTTCCAAATCCATAGAGTTGCTGGTGTCAAGCAGAAGCACCTTGGCCCCACGGCCTGTCAGTTCATTCGCCAGCTTCTTAGCAATGGATGCATTGAGTACCCTCTCAGGATAATTGGCCAAAAAGCCCAAAGCACCGGGATCTTTGCCGCCGTGGCCGGGATCAATGACAATCCGGGCATTGCTTAGGGAAGAAGGCGGGTTGTTGAAGCGCAGAACCAAATTGCCGTCTGTGTTGTAGTAGCCCTTGTACCCCATAAAGCCGCTGGATTTATTGAATTTCAGGGTAAGAGTGCTGCCGTTCCACACGGCCTCCGAGAAAATGGGGTTGGAGCTGAGCTTGAGGCTATCAGTGCCTTTGTTGGTATTGTGGAAAATAAAGGAGATCTGCTCCGAACCATATTTCACCGAATAGGTCACCTTCTGTGCCGTTTTAAGCACCACATTGGTGAAGCCGTTCTCCGAGGTAACGGTCATACCGGAGATCACATTGTCGCCGGGGTAATCGTTGGAAATAGCCTGAATATCCTTGGATTCCACCCTCATTTCCGAGGCCAGAAGGGTGTAGGTATAGGTTTTATCGGCACTCTTGTAAACCACCTCATCGCCCACGGCATAATCCATAGCGCCCTTAGGCAGAGGGTAGTAGTTGGAATTGGGAATGTTATTCAAAGTGTTTGGCGGATAAGTTTTAGCCTGATCGGCTACAACTACAACCGGCACGCCATCCTCAATCTTGGCTTTTTTGTTGACCTTGATGGAAGCGCCCTTTTTGCTTTCCTTCTCGCCGTTCCAAGTAGCGGTCACCACAATGTTGCCGATGGATTGTTCTGAGGTGGTGGCGGCGGGAGCGGTATAAGTTCCCACAAACTGCTTGTAGTTGGAATCACGGTCCTGCACATCCGAAACGCTTTCGTCAATTGCCATGGCCACAGTAACGCCGCCCACTTCGGCCCAGACCTCTGCATCCGAATAGGCAAGGGCAGAAATGGTCACATCCATGTTGCCATCGGTGGAGATGCTGCCCTGCGGCTCAATTTCCTTGAGAATCTGCACCTGCCGGGTGATGTTATAGGTCAGTGTTTTTTCCTTGTGGGTGATGGTGAATTGGTTGGCACCGCCCTTTAGGTTGAAGGTTACCGTGAAATAGCCGCTGGCGTCGGTAGGGATGGTTTCCCCATTGATGACCACCGGGGAGTTGGGGTCAGAGGCACCGGTAAAGGTGATCACCGGCTCAAAGGTGGTGAAGGTTTGCTTATCCGGCTTTGTGATAGCCAGCTCAGTGAGAATATGCTCCGGCTTCACCTCGGCCTTATAAAGCTTAATGAGGGTGGTGGTGGCCCCCTTAGGGTCAGCCGCCAACCGGGATAGATTGTTGAAAATACTGCCGCCGAAATCGGAAAAATCGGTGGCCTCAATGACCTGCTTAGCCAGCTGGTCATGAGCTGCCCAGCCCGCTTCGTCGGTGCAGATGCTGCTGGAGGCATGGACAATGTATAGGGGAAGATTGTTTTCTCCCGCAACCTTAGCCCACCACGAGGCCGCTTCCTTAAAAGGAACGGCGGTGTTGCTGGTGGAGGTGAAAATGCGAACCGCTACAAAATCCACCATGCCTTCTTCCACAAAAGAGAGGGTATCGGCATTGCCGCTGCCCAGTGCAGTGAAGGTCGCTTTGGTGTTGGAGCCCTGCTCGTTGTTTTCACTGTTTTCCCATACGGAATCGGTGAGAAGCCCTGCCTGCACACCGGGAGCGTTGGCTCGAAGAGAATCTGAAACTGTTTTTACAATGGAGCGGGGGGTCAGGCGCATATAGTTATCAAACCCGATGGAACCGCCTGTCATGAGATAGGTGGGGTAGCTGTTGGTGGTTCTGGGGTTATAATATCCATCAATGAGCACAGCATCCGGCTCATAGCTTTGGGCGAATTCGGATATATTCTCAGAAAGCCTGTCCAAGCCTGCGGCAGAGCTTTCCTGCTGGGTGGAATCAGCGGTAGAAAGGCTCTTGACCATGCCGGCATCCCCATCTGCTTCACCAAGAAAATGGCGGGCATTCACAATGGCATAGGTATAAAGGCCCCGGCTGCGGCAGCCCTCCACTATATATTTGAACACATCGAAATCCAGCTCAAGCCTCCGGGCATCCGCTGTGTTGAAGATAACATAATCCTTGAGGGCGGTATCCACGATGATGGAGTTCATGGTCAGCTCCTGCGCCTTGTCAAGAGCCTGATCGATTTCTTTTTCCACGGTAGCCCGGGAGGAATCGGTGGTAGCCAAAAAATCCACCCCCGGGGTCAAGAAAACGCCCCGCATCTGGCCGGGAACATTAAAATGCACCGGCAGCTCCTCTGGCTCGGTCTCCGGATCGGGCGCTTCCTCGAAATCGGAGGCACTTGGCTCCTCCTCTGGCAAGGAAGAAGCATCCTCTGCTGATATTCCCTTCGGATCCCATAAATCGGTTCCCAGAGCAAGGTAACTGGCGAGAGCAGTGGTTAGAATAAACACCAGGCTCAGCGCTACAGCAATCACTCGCCGATTTTTAAACAGTTCACTCAAGATAAACGGCCTCCCTTGGTTTGACGGTCATGTCAGCCTGAGGCTGGAGAACAACAGTCCCGAATTTCATCGGGGTTATCGACTTAAGAGGGCTCGGGTATAGAGCCTTGCATAAGAAAGAAATCTGCCGCCCAAAATGGCAGCAGGGAGGCGAAGTTCGTCTCCCAACGGCCGGGCAAAAGCGGATTTACACCGCCGATTAATCTTCCATAAGCTGCGAAAGAGCTTCTTTTTCCAACTGTACCTGGGCTTTTACCGAGGCATCGGGGTTAAAAAGGGAATCGTAGCGATAAACGGCAAAGCCCTTGTAATTGGAATATCCACGGGCAGTTTCCACCATGCTGGCCAGCAGCTCGGTTCCGCCTACCCATTCATCCTTGCCGCTGCCGGCCCAGCTATCCACCTTGCCCACTTTATAAGCGGCGATTCCCACATAAAGCTCCACAGAGGGGGAGGTGACCACATTACTCCACTGCTTTAGGGTAGTGGCGTAGGGCTGAACCTCGTTGTTATAGCCAAAGTAAATCTGAGGGCAGATATAATCGCAATAGCCTGCATTGGCCGTGATTTTGGCAACATCCAGATACTGCACATCGTAGTTGGTTTTGATGTTGCTGGCGGGAGAAATTCCGAATTTTACCGCACTGTTTTCATCTTTGATGGCCTTATACATTCTTTTGAGCAGTGTTTCCACATTGGAGCGCCGCCAATCGGCCAGAGAAAGCTTTCCGCCGTTGGCCTGATAGGCGCTGTAGGAACCAGCATCGAAGGCCGCATCGGTGACAGGATAGAAATAGTCATCAATGTGAACGGCATCAATCTTATAGTTTTTCACAATCTCCCGCACACCGTTTACAATCAAAGACTGTGCCTCAGGGCTGGCGGGGTTGTAGCTGATGATGTCACCATAGCGGACGACTGCGTTGTTGTCGCTTTCCAGCCAAATTTTGGCTTGGTTATCTTCGCAAAGGGCATTTTTGCTGGCAGTAGCCCGCACTCTGTAAGGGTTAATCCATGCTTCCAGGCGCAAATCGCGTTTGTGTGCAGCTTGAACCATAATATCCAGCGGATCAAAGCCGGGGTCTTTTCCTTCGGTGCCGGTGGCTATGTAAGACCAAGGGAAATACTCAGAAGGATACAGGGCATCACCAAAGGGCCGCACCTGCACAATCACGGTGTTAAAGCCCATTTCGGCCAGATTGTCATAGACCTTTCCAATGCTTGTGGAAAACTGGCTTTTGCTTTTTCCCCGCAGCAGAGGGTCTAAATCCAGATAGGAGATCCAGACAGAACGAATTTCTTTAACCACAGAAGCAGCCGCCACCGGCTCAGCGGCAGGAGTTGACGCAGTTTGGGTGGCTTCCTTCGCTACTGCGGCATTGGCGAATACCGGCTCAGCATCAATGGCTGGATACTCAGGAGCATAGGAGCTGTGAAAAGAGGGGGTAGGGCCGCTGTCCTCAAACACCTCTAAAGTAGGCTGAGAGCTTGCTTCACGGTCTGGAACGGGAGTGGCGGCGGAACCGCAGCCAGCCCCAGTCAGTGCAATGATTAGGCAGAGCGCTATCGATACAATTCGTTTCATGCTTGATCTCCTTACTGTGCAGATGTCATTCTTTTAAAGATGCAAGGCTCTCGAAGAGCCTTTTGTTGCTAATGCCATAAAATGCCCTAAAAGCAAAAAAAGCGATCTGCATTAATAGTGGCAAAATCTCGCCAAAATCCTGCATAAAAAAGGAATTTTTAAAAAGTTATTTTGCAGAGTCTTGGGGAGCGCTGTCGCGAAGTATTGCTATTCGGTGAACCATGGAGAACGGTATAAAAAAATAGAAATACCCATTAGTTCGGCAGGTATTTCTGAAAAGGGTACTGCGGGTTTCAAAATATTGATGGATAGTATTCCAGCGAAAAAACAAAAGGGAGTGTTTGTCCCTGCCGGATGGATTCGGCGAGGATTTCACACTCCATTCTATGCGAAAGGTAAAAGCCTTATTCGGTTTTCATCCTACAGGATATTATCCAATACCGGGATTTCGGAGTTCCATAAATGAAGAATTTTCCAATGTATGCGGCTAAACTCAATATAAAGCTCCCTTCCCATTTTGTGTTCGGCCATGGTTTGCAGGGTGGCCACGCTGTTGCTGATATCGTGAATCTGACCGTGACGCACATAGTGCACCAGAATGCTTTCTTGCTTTACCCACTGGATGGTAAAATCCTTAACCATTTGATTGAGTCCGTCATAATCCTCTGCATCCAGCAGTTGCTCCATCTCTGACAGTGAATTTGTCATTTCTTCCTTAATAGATCGGATGCGGTAGAGTGAAAACAGGCTGAAGGCAATAACCCCCGCTATAATAAACAATACAATTATAAAGCGTTTCATGGCTTTTTTCCTTCTTTTTTAGCGATATAATAGCGGCCCGTGGAATCACAGCTCATAAGAAAGACCTCTTCCACGCTGACTCCTTCTGCTTTTAAAGTGGATTGCAGCCATTTTTCATCCAACCCCAGGTAAGGAAAAGCGTTTTTAATCAGCTCCCCATCGTTAATGAGAACCATGGGCAGAATGTAATCTGACTTAACCTTGATGCTCATCATTTTAGCCGAAGGGGGTCGAACAGAGGCCTTTTGGTAGGAAGAAAGCTTTCCCGAGGTTTCCACCACGGCATAGGCCACTTCATCAATATCAAAAATATTGTTGATGCGGAGCTGTTCCATAAGATCGTCGATGGTCCAGCGCAGGTCCTTCATACCCTTCTGATCGATTACACCATCCCGGATGATCACATAGGGATTGCCTGTAATAATTTTGCGCAGCCGAGAGCTTTTCATAGTGACAACCGAGATCACCACCTCGCAGCTGATCAGCATGAGAATGGGGATTATACTCCCCAGCAGGGGAACGTTATTATCTTCAATGGAAAGGGTCGCAATGTTTGAAACCAGTATGGTAACCACTAGCTCAGAGGGCTGAAGCTCGCCGATCTGGCGCTTACCCATAATTCGCAGCGCGAAAATAATCAGTGTATATAACAGTATGGTGCGAATCAGCAGTATAACCACACGAGACCTCCTTAGGGCAGCTTTCGGCGGGGAATCCAAAGCCTTTGCCAACTGTTTTCAGTATCCTCAGCCGTGAAATTTGGGCATAGCAAAAGCCGGGGCATACTTGATTTTAGTATACATCCCGGCTCCAATTTTATACCAATATGAAACGAAAAGCTTTTCTTCTGTCCATCTGAATATTATTTGCTGCGCAGGCTATCCCGAATGTTTTCCAAGCGGTTTTCGGACTGCCGTTTCATCAGCGGGCTGCCCGAACGGTTGGTTTTAGCCATAAAAAAGTAGTTTCGGGCTGTATCCACATTGCCCAGACGCTCCTCTAAATCGCCCATGATGTAGCAAAGCTGCTGCAGAGATTTATCGGGGATTTTGAAATGCTCGTAAGAATATTGATAATCGGATAAAGCACGCCGGGAGGCATAAAAATACATTTTGTCGTCTCCCAAATCCTTATAAAGGCGGCTCAGCTTCTGCCAGATGCTGGCCGTGGTGAGCTGATAATCATCCAGGCACACAGGCGCACAAAGCATCGTGAGATAATAGCTTGCAAAAACAGTAAAAGTGTCCCTCTCTATTCCGGCCTTTAAATGCATTACAGTATCTGCCTTATAAGGGGCAATAATCTCATAAAGCTTGTTTGCAAAGCCTCTGGAGGTGAATTCAAACTGCTCGGAAAGAGAGCTGTAAAGGCAGGTGGGGCAGGTGATGGTATCATAATGGAGAGGCTCTGCCCCTTTGTATATCACCCGCAAATCGCTGTCTGTGCGCTCCACCTTTAAGCGTGAGGTGAGCACAGCCATGTTCTTAAACGTATTGGTGCACATCGGGCAGGTATACTCTCTCTCATAAAAGAACTCTCGGTTTTCGTTATCCAGAGGGAGAAGATAGCTGCCATGCCCCTCAGGGAAAAGTGGGCTTATCTGCGAAGAAGACTGTATGGTAACCGGCTTTCCTGCGGCTTCTATCTGAGCCTTCAGCTCGGACAAGGCGCTTTCGGCATGAGTGGCCCGGCGGCAGATGTTTTCAATCAGCATAAAGGTTAAAGCGGGCTGGACAGTGAAAAACTCCGAAATATTCTGTCGGGTAAGGGCCAGAAGAACCACATCGCTGAGTGCCACAAGGGTATAGAGCTGGGGCGCATTTAAAAACAGCGACATTTCACCGACAAAGCTGCCGGGGCCATAAGCAGTCACCTGATTTTGCTCAGCTGTGTTGTATTTCTGGAAAGCGCCCAAATTCCCCTGCAACAGAAAAAACAGTTCACCTCCGGTTGAATCCCCTTCCTGCGCCACCATTGCGCCCTTCCGATGGCGCTTGGTACTGGATAATTTAAGCAGTGCTTCAATGTTCATATATGCTAATTCCTCCATTCCAGAAGATTTTGAATTGCTATACCGCTATGTTGTGCCCAGTGCTTTCTCTGGCTAAATGAAACACACGATTTCATTTGTATATGAGTATATTATACAGGAAACCTCACTCATTTACCAGTCGCTTAGCCCTGTTCCAAGGCCGAGAACGCAAATTCAACAATCTATTTAAAAAATGGTCAGTCATGACTGAGCACATGCACCAAATAATACACAGTCACTCCTTGCAAGGCATTGATTATGAGGTTGAAAAAAGCTATAATAAATATGCGGAAAAAGCCGCGAATTCAATTAAAGAAAGCGAAGAAGCATCCCATGGAGCACAGCGATGTTATGCAGAGCATTTTAAGCAATTCGTGGCGCAGAAGTGTGCCCGGGCTCTCAAGGATTACCCAGCTGCTTGAGCGAATGGGTAACCCACATAAAAAGCTGAAATTTGTGCATATAGCAGGAACCAACGGCAAGGGCTCAGTATCCGCTATGCTGGAAAGTGTGCTGCGGGAGGCCGGGTATAAAACAGGCTTGTTTACTTCGCCTTTTATTCATCACTTTGGGGAGAGAATGCAGGTAGAGGGGATTCCCATCTCTCATGAGCAGGTGGAAGAGCTGGCTAGCTGGATGACCGGGCTTGCGCAGGATATGGAAGATCCGCCCACTGAATTTGAAGTCATCACCGCTATGGCTATGGCATATTTTCAGAGAAGCGGCTGCGATATTGTGGTTCTGGAGGTTGGCATGGGCGGCAGGCTGGATGCCACCAATGTGATTGACCGGCCCGAGGCCGCTGTGATTACCACAATCGGTTTGGATCATACCACCGAGCTGGGGGATACGCTGGAAAAAATCGCAGGAGAAAAAGCGGGAATTATCAAGGCTGGCTGTCCGGTGGTGCTGTATCCCCAGCAGGCTGAGGTGGAGGCGGTTTTTCAGGCAGTTTGCAGGGAAAGAAGCGCTGCTCTGCACAAAGTATCCGCTACAGAAATATTGCCTGCAAACTTTGATCTGAACGGACAAACCTTTGATTACGGCAGCCAGCATGGGCTTAAAATATCCCTTCTTGGGCAGCATCAGCTGAAAAACGCCGCCACAGTGGCGGAGACTGTTTCGGTTTTAGCCGCTGGGGGTTGGAAAATTCCTGAGACAGCTCTGTATGGGGGCCTTGAAAAAGCACGCTGGCCCGGGCGATTTGATGTGCTCCGCCGAAGCCCCGTAGTGGTTGTGGATGGCGGGCATAACCCACAGGGAGCCCAGACCGTGGCGGAAAACTGCCGCCTTTATTTCCCTGGGAAAAAGCTTCTGTTTGTGGTGGGGGTGCTGGCTGATAAAGACTCTTATGGGATATTCAGCCCGATTTTCCCGCTTGCCGATAAAATATTCACTGTATCCCCCAATATTCCCCGAGCACTTCCGGCGGATCAGCTTCGGGATCGCTTGAGCCAGTATCATCCCCATGTGACCGCATGCGGGAGCATCAGGGAGGGGCTTGAGGCGGCCCTCAGAGAGGCGCAGGAAGACGATGTGATTTGTGCTTTGGGTTCCCTTTATATGGTGGGGGATATCCGCCGTTATTTTAACCTAGCTTAACAGGCTTTGGCCGACAGAGAAAGTGGCCGGTGCCTTTAAGAAAATATGATGTCAGAGTAGGAAACACGCGTTAAGTGCCGATGGATGGGAGGTCGCCATCGGACGAAGGGTCTTGGCCCGCGGTGTGTTTTCGCATCCGCTGCCACAAAGAGAGAGCTTCTTAATGTGGCGTAACATGTTAGGAGGTCTTTTTATGCCGAAATTCAGTATCAAAGCCATGGTTCAGATCGGGTTTCTCATCGGGTTGGAGATCATTCTTTCCCGATTTGCTTCCATTGCCACCCCGCTTGTGAAAATCGGGTTTGCCTTTTTGCCCATTGCGATTGTAGCCATGCTCCACGGCCCCTTTTATGGCGGCCTTGCCGCTGCTATGGGGGATTTTCTGGGGGCTATCCTTTTCCCTATTGGGGCCTATTTCCCCGGCTTTACCCTGACAGCCTTTCTCACTGGGATGGTTTATGGAACGGCTCTTTACAAGCGTCCCAAAAGCTGGCTTCGGGTGAGCTGTACGATTTTGTTCATTACACTGGTGCTCCATTTAGGGCTCAACACTGTATGGCTGTGGATGATTACCGGCAAGGGTTATCTTGCTATCTTGCCCACCCGGCTGATGCAGGCTGCCATTATGCTGCCGATTCAAACCGCTGGGGTATATTTTGCCGGGCAGAAATTCTGCTCGCCCGGCCCTTTCTCCAAAATGCTGGGCATTAAGCTGCCCGAGTAATTAAGCCTTACGCCTTCTCCCAAGGCACAGTTTCTTTAACAGTATATAAAAAAGCACCCTGCTACCGAATTGTCGTTCGGTAGCAGGGTGCTTTTTCTGGTGGGGAGGGAAGGTCGTTTTACATTGCAGCCTGTAGACAGAAGTCTACAGCATCAAATCCCCCTGTACCCAGAGGCACAGGGGGATTTTTGAAACAATAAAGAATGAAACGAGATTAGATGAAACACAGAAGAATGAAGTTCAGAATGAAGAGCAGGGTAGAAACTAAAAGAATGGGGTGAACGGTTTTGAGCTGGCCCTTGCAGAGCTTTACGATGCAGTAGAAGATAAAGCCAGCGGCAATACCATAAGAAATGCTGTAGCACAGAGCCATGAAGATACCGGCAAAGAAGGCGGGAATGGCTTCCTCAAGATCTTCCCACTCAATTTCCCGGAAGGAACTGAGCATCATGATACCAACTGCAATCAGCGCAGGAGCGGTGGCGGCAGCGGGCACAATACCGGCAACAGGGGCCAGGAAAATAGAAGCGATGAACAGCAGTGCGGTGACAACGCTGGTCAGACCGGTGCGGCCGCCTGCGCCGATACCGGCTGCGCTTTCCACAAAGGTAGTGGTGTTGGAAGTACCAAACAATGCACCTACAGAGGTGGCAACGGAATCAGCAAAGAGAGCCTTATCCATTTTGGATTTGAATCCGGTGCTGGTGGCCATAGCAGCTTCGTCTTCAGCGCTGAAAATACCGCTTTTGCGGCCGGTGCCAATGAAGGTTCCAATGGTATCAAAAGTATCGGAAAGGCTGAATGCAAAAATAGTCATGAGCACCAATGGGATTTTAACAGGATCAGCAAAGAGAGAACCCATACCGTTGGGGCCGAAGGCTGCACCAAAAGTCACGCCAAGATCGGCAAAAGCATTACCAATGCCGGCAGTGGCGCTCAGGGTGGAAAGATCCACAACGCCCATGGGAATACCGATCACAGTGGTTGCCAGAATGCTGATCAGGATAGCGCCTTTGACTTTCATAATCAGCAGAACCATGATCATGATCAGTCCGATCAGTGCCAGAAGCACAGGGGCAGTATTCAAAGTGACCAGACCGGGCACAATGCTGGAATCCGCAATAACGGTGCCACCATCCAGAACAATGTTTTTGCCGGGGTCAGAGGTGAACTGCAGCAGGCCGGCGTTTTTAATGCCTATGTAAGCGATGAAAATACCAATACCGCCGCCAATGGCATGCTGTAAGCTGAGCGGAATGGACTTAATAATGGATTTGCGGATTTTGGTGACCGTAATCAAAACGTTGACTACACCGCAGAGGAAAACCATAGCCAAAGCCTGTTCCCAGCTAAAGCCCAGCCCAAAGCAGACTGTATAGGTAAAGAAGGCGTTGAGCCCCATACCGGGTGCCTGTGCATACGGGACATTGGCGAAAAGGCCCATGATTAAGGTGCCAACGGCGGAAGCGATAATGGTGGCTAAAAATACGCCACCCCAGGGCATACCGGTCTGGGAGAGCATAGCCGGGTTAACAAAGATGATATAAGACATTGCGAAAAAGGTAGTAAAACCGGCCATAACCTCTGTCGAGACATTTGTTCCGTTTTCCTTGAGCTTAAAGAACCTTTCCATTGATGAATCCCCTTCTGAATGATATTTACGGGCGGATGATTCAGGGAAAAGAAAAACGACAATCGTTTCTACCGATTGCCGTAAAAGAAAAACAAAAGAAGCACACCATATTATATGTGTTTACCGGGCCAAAACAAAAGCCCTCCCCAGCCCAAAACAGCCGGAAAGCAAAAACAAAAAATATGGTGAAAATACTCCAATAGTCAAACAATTACGGTTGTTTGGTAGAAACTTCGGGTCCAATTCCCCAAATTATATCGGATCTATTCACATTACATTCATATTTTACACTGTTTTCTCCCACCGGTCAAGGGGAGAATGCCTTTTATGATATATATTTTTTCTGAAAAAAGAAAAACGGCCGCATTCACCAAAGTGAGCGGCCGCTGAACAGATGCTAATCTTTTTTATTTTTAACCCTTTTAATCACTTTAAGCCGTGAGAATTCCTCTCGATCTTTTTCCTCCAGCGCATCCGAAATAAACTTTGCAGTAAATTCCAAGCGGGGGATAATGATGTTTTCCAGCGCATTGGCACGGCTTTGGGTCTTTTTAATGGCAACCGCAAGCCGGTAAACACAGTTTTCAATTTCTGCAAGAGTAGCGCACAAGCGCTTAACCTCGTGGAAAGAAACAAAAGCCTGATCAAAAGCAGCGTTGGAGCTTCCAAAATCATACCACATTTGTGGCTGATCGGCGCATTTAAGATGAATGGCAGGCAGCTCCACACCCATGACCGAGCGGTAGGTGATGGAAAGGCCTTCCTCTATGGGGACTGTTTCAGCCAATGAATCGCTTTGACCCAGCGTAATATTGGCCCGCTGGAGAGATTGATAAGCTTTTTGAAAAATATCGTCAATGGATTCCCGAAGGGAATTGGCTTTATCAATCAGCCCCATCATTTCACGGATGAGGATGTTGCGCTTGCGATCCATCAGCTCATAGCCCATGCGGGCCAGGCTCAAAGACTTTTTGGTGGATAGCAGGTTCCCCTTGGTGGGAAATATATTGGATGTATCCATGTCGCAAGGCGCTCCTTTTTTTACTGGTTTAAGCAACAGTATATAGACTACTGTGCCTTTTTAGGCAGATACCGCTCCAG
The DNA here is from genome assembly GCA_035621215.1 of Oscillospiraceae bacterium MB08-C2-2. Classification (NCBI taxonomy): domain Bacteria; kingdom Bacillati; phylum Bacillota; class Clostridia; order Eubacteriales; family Oscillospiraceae; species Oscillospiraceae bacterium MB08-C2-2. The sequence continues at coordinate 138,028 of CP141729.1, forward strand.
AATCTGGGGGCTTACCCGATCCAGCTCGGAGGGCGACAGTGCAGAGAGAATTTCCCAGCCAAGGCTTAATGTCTGCTCAATGGTGCGGTCATCGTTGGCACCCTGAGTGATGAATTTTTCTTCAAACAGTCTGCCGAAGCTGAGATATTGCTTATCCACAGGGGAAAGCTCCTCCTCACCGATAACCGAGGCAAGAGAGCGCACTTCCTGCACCTTGGCGTAGCTGGCAAAAAGCTGATTGGCAAGATCGGCGTGATCCTCCCGGGTATAATCCTTGCCGATGCTGTCCTTCATCAGACGGGAAAGGGAGGGAAGCACTGAAATCGGCGGATACACTCCCGTTTGATCCAGCTGGCGGCTGAGCACAATCTGGCCTTCGGTAATATAACCGGTCAGGTCAGGCACCGGGTGGGTGATATCATCGTTGGGCATGGTCAGGATGGGAATCTGGGTGACCGAGCCGGGGCGACCCTCCACAATACCGGCCCGCTCGTAGATAGAGGCAAGATCGGAATAGAGGTAACCGGGATAGCCTTTGCGTCCGGGAATTTCTCCCTTAGAGGAAGAAAATTCACGCAAAGCCTCAGCATAGGAGGTCATATCGGTGAGGATAACCAGAATGTGCATGCCTTTTTCAAAGGCCAGATATTCGGCGGCAGTCAGAGCACATTTGGGGGTGAGAATACGCTCGATAATGGGGTCATTGGAAAGATTCAGGAACATGACCACGTTTTTGAGCACACCAGACTGCTCAAAGCTGGATTTGAAATAATCGGCCACGTCGTTTTTAACACCCATAGCGGCAAACACAACACCAAACTCCACGCCCTTTTCCTGCGCAACCTTGGCTTGCCGCACAATCTGGACAGCCAGCTTGTTGTGCTGCATACCGGAGCCGGAGAAAATGGGCAGCTTCTGCCCCCGGATTAGGGTCATCAGGCAATCGATGGAGGAAATACCGGTGTTGATATAGCTGTGGGGATATTGTCTGGCAACCGGATTCAGGGGGCTGCCGTTGATATCACCCATTTTTTCAGGGTAGATTTCCCCAAGGCCGTCAATGGGTTTACCGGAACCACCCAGCACTCTACCCAGAAGCTCCCGGGCCAAGGGCATACGCATAGGATGCCCCAGCAGGCGGGTGCGGGGAGTTTCCAGCCCCAGCCCGCGGGTGCCTTCAAACACCTGAATAGCGGCCCGGTGGCCTTCAATTTGAACAACACGCCCTGTGCGGGTCGTGCCGTTATCTAATTTGATTTCAACCATTTCCTCAAAGGCAAGCTCCGGTACATCCTCCAGAAAAACGATGGAACCGGAAATTTCCTTGAGACCAACCAGTTGTATACTCATAGGCACACTTCCTTAGATAGAATCGCAGTAAAGAAAATCAAGCTGTAGCGGCCTTTAAGCTATCCAACTCTTTGTCAATTGCCTCAAAATAGGGGTCAAATTGCTCCGGATGGTCATTATCCACTTCATATTTCAGGCGAATAATTTGCTCGTAAAGCCCGGTACGCAGTATATGGGAGATGGGCAGTCCGCCGGAGACAACCTCTTTGGACTTTTGATAAAGATGAAGAATAACCTCCATCATTTTCATCTGCTTGGAAAGGGGAACATAGGTGTCGTTTTGGTGATAAGCATTCTGCTGGAGGAAGCCCACCCGGATTACCCGGGCAATTTCGATGGTCAGCTTTTGGTCATCGGGGAGAACATCCGAACCAATCAGCTTCACAATCTCCATGAGCTGGCTTTCCTGCTGGAGCAGAGTGGAAATTGCCTGCCTGCACCGCAGAAAATCAGGGCTGATGTTTTCTTTATACCACGGGGCCAGATCATCCACATATTCGCTGTAGCTGTTGTTCCAGTTGATAGCAGGGTAGTGGCGGGCATAAGCCAGGTTTTTATCAAGGCCCCAGAAGCTGCGCACAAAGCGCTTGGTGTTTTGAGTGACCGGCTCTGAAAAATCTGCACCCTGAGGGGAAACCGCCCCGATGATGGAGACCGAGCCCTGCTTGCCGCAAAGGGTGATCATATCGCCGGCACGCTCATAAAATTCCGAAAGACGAGAGGGCAGATAGGCGGGGAAACCTTCTTCAGCGGGCATTTCCTCCAAACGGCCGGAAATTTCACGCAGTGCCTCGGCCCAACGGGAGGTGGAATCCGCCATGATGGCTACATGATAACCCATATCCCGGTAGTATTCGGCAAGAGTTACACCGGTATAAATAGAGGCTTCACGGGCAGCCACGGGCATGTTGGAGGTGTTGGCGATCAGAACGGTACGGTCGGTCAAAGCTTTGCCGGTTCTAGGGTCGATCAGACCGGAAAATTCTTTCAGCACCTGTGTCATTTCGTTGCCACGCTCACCGCAGCCAATGTAGACGATGATATCCGCATCCGACCATTTGGCCAGCTGATGCTGGGTCATGGTTTTGCCGGTGCCGAAGCCACCGGGAATGGCGGCGGTTCCGCCTTTGGCGATGGGGAACAGGGTATCCACAATTCGCTGGCCTGTAATAAGAGGCCGTGTAATGGGCAGACGCTTTTGGACAGGCCGGGTGTTCTTGATGGGCCATTTCTGGCAGAGAGTCAGTTCATGCTCCTCACCCTGTTCATCCACAAGGCGCACAATGCAGTCGTGAATGCAGTAGGAACCGCTGGGAGCAGCAAAGGATACCTTTCCGCGCATAGTCGGTGGCACCAGCATACGGTGCTCAACAACCGGTGTTTCGGGGCAGGTGGCATAAATCTGACCAGCAGCCAGTTCATCCCCTATTTTAGCGGTAACAGTCACTTCCCACTTTCGGTCGGGATCCAGCAAGGGCACGTTGCTGCCCTGACCCAAAAAGGCGCCGGTTTCCTCAGCCATGGCTGTCAGGGGGCGCTGGATACCATCAAAAATTCCCGAAAGGATTCCCGGTCCAAGCAGGGCGCTCATGGGCTCACCTGAGCCTACCACCGGCTCCCCGGGGCGCAGCCCGGTGGTGTTTTCATAAACCTGAATGACTGTGGATTTGCGGCTGGTGGAAATAACCTCGCCTACCAGTCTCTTTTCTCCCACATAGACCATTTCCATCATGGAGAAATCCATGGTATTCTGAACGGTCACAACAGGTCCGTTTATGGAATAGATTGCATTTGTATTCATCTTAAGCACTTCCCGCTTATTCTATATAGTCATGCCGCAGGATTGATAAAACCAAGGCAGATTCTCCTGGAATTTTGCATCCAGAGTTTCATCCAAAAGCTGTTCTGCTTTTGGAGCAAAGAGCCAAAAGCCGCCCAGCTTAATGGTTTTATCCGTTACTACGGAGCTGCCCTGACCAAGCAGCGGACGCAGCTGCTCCCACAGGGGAAGATCCTCTCCCCGCAAAGCAAGAACCAGCTCATTTGCACCCAGAACCGAAACGCTGCGGCTCAAATTTTCTTTCAGAAAATCCAGGTATTGATCCGAAGCGGCTAAAGCTGAAATTTTAGCCCGCACATTGGCGAAAACCAAGGTTGCCAGCTCCTCCCGGTGGGAGAGAAGCTTGCGGTGGGCACTCAGCTCGTGTAAAGCAATCGTATGCACAGCCTGCTGCTTAATTTCAAACAGCTGGGTTTGCATGGTGGAAAACATGAGGTCAATGATTTTTTCCTCCTGCTGATGGATCTCCTGATCCCGCAGCAGGTCGGCGGCTGAAATGATCTGCTGGCTCTGCTCGCTGGCCTGAGCCAGTATTGAAGAACATATCATTTCTGCGCGTTCTTCCACTCTGGCGATCGGTATCATCTCCTTATACTAGATACTAACCGAGCTTCAAAGGAAGCTTAACGGCATACCGCTTGTGCGGCAGCCTGTTTTTTAGATTTTTATTCCGACGGCCTCAGCCACATATTTGGTAATAGAATCGGCAATGGCACCGTCACCATGGCGGTCGGCAACCTCCACAATCAGCGGGCGGGAGGTGCTCAACTTGATCTTATAAATCTCGGCCCTGCACAGGCTCATCAGCTTGGCAGTGATCAAAATAACGGCCACGGTATTATCCCGCCGGGCAGCGGCCAAGGCATCCAGCGTTTCTTCGGCGGTGTGAACCATAACGCCGTCAATGCCGGCCATACGCATACCAATCAATGTATCTGTGTTGTCACTGATTAAAAAGAATTTCATGGGGCATCCCCCTAGCTTAACCCAAACGGTTAATAATCAAAATGGAGATCAGCAGGCCATACAAAGCAACACCTTCGCCCAAAGCAACAAAGATCAGAGCCTTACCAAGGGCTTTGGGGTCCTCGCTGGTGGCGCCGATAGCGGCAGGAGCAGCGGCAGCCACGGCGATGCCGGCGCCGATGGTGGACATACCGGTTGCCAAGGCGGCGGCGATATAGCCCATACCGTTGCTGCTGGCAGCAGTAGCAGCGGCGGCCACAGGCTCAGCGGCGAAAGCAGCAACCTGACCGATGGGCAGAATCACCATAAGGGCGGCAAATCCGAAAAAGGCACACAGGTTAAAGATCAGGCTCTGCTTGGCCTTCTGGCCGGTGGAAATGCCTCTGTATACAGGGATAAGGGGCATGGAGATCAAAAGGATAATAGCAGCAGGAATCAATAAGGTGTAGATAGTTGACATAGAAAGCAGTCCTTTCAAAAAAGAGAATAGATTAAATGAGCATTGTTCTTTTTATATTTCATGCAGAAACAATCATACAGAAGTGGTTCCGGCACGAATAGGATCAAAAGGTGCACCATCGGCGTTGAAAAAGCGGCTGAAAATTTCGTAGAATTCCAGACGCAGCACCTGAATGCCCACAATCAGACCCTCAAGGGCCATAACAAACAGGTTGCCTCCGATTACAACACCCCAGTTCAGGCTGCCGCCTGAACCCATCATGGCCGAAAGAGTCATAACCACCGACATCATGCCGGCGTGGGAAAGAATAAAGCCGCCCACACGCAGGAAGGACATGGTGTTGGTAATAAAGCTCAGCAGCACCTCGAACATTTCAAAAAATGTCTCGATAAAGAAGGCACCGATTCCATCGGGGAACATGATTTGCAGCATAGTGCGGTGTTTGGAGATCGTTACCGTAGTGGATTTGGGGCTGGGGGCAATGTCGGAGGGCAATCCACCGGCCTCGATGCAGCGAGTTAGGAACTCCTCGGTTTGCTCGTTGCTGACCAAATAGGATTCAGGAATATAGATGCGTTCGAAAAACAAATCGTGGAAGATGGCATCCACTTCGGCCTTATCCGGGCCGGAGGTGATGTAAATGCACCAGACATATTCCACATCCGTTTTAAGGGGATGCACAATAAAAGGTGTCTGCGTAAAGAAATCCAGCTTCTGGAAGTTCTCGGTGGGAAGCCGGCCAAAGCGGATATAAAGGTTTTTGCAGGAGAACAGCTTAACCAGATTGACAGCACCCGGATGGAAAGTACGGCTTTCCTTCAGCTCCTGATCCTTTTCAATCAGTGTGCTGTGATCCCATAGGGCCACGCACCGGCCAAGGGGTTCCTTAAAGAAGATAACCACCAGAGAAAAGACAATTATGATCCAAAAAACGGGAGAAACGCTTTGCCCGGTGAGGGAGAGCAGCACAGCCGCAATCACAGTGCCGTAAAACAGCAAGCCGGCCAGCCCGTTTTGGGAAAAGAGAGTTCTTTCCAGATTGTGCTGTTTGATACCAATGCAGATATTGAAGATAATAACCATCAGGATAATGACCACGCCGATCCCCACTGAGGTGATCAAAACAGTGTTGGTGGTGGCCGGACGCATAACCTCGATGGGCTTTTCATGCAGACCGAAAAGCTTGGTATATAAGGGAGTCAGTGCTTCCTCAAAGCCGAATACCGAACCATAAGCGGTTCCAAAAATGGCCGAAGAAATTCCAATGCGGGAAATAATAGCTCCCAGCTTCATACCCTTGAAACGATAGAGCAGGTACCCGATCAAAGATATAAGCAAGCCCTGCCCCAAATCGCCAAACATAATGCCGAACAGCAGAGTGTAGGTATAAGCCACAAAAGGTGTGGGGTCAATATCGTTGTAAGAAGGGGAACCGTACATTTCCACAAACATCTCAAAGGGCCGCACAAACCAGTTGTTTTTCAGCTTAACCGGTACCTGCACAGGCAGATGCCGATCTTGCCCCGCATCCTTGGCTGTGATGGTAATTTCCGGGTAGCCCTCAAACAGGCTGATGAACTCCTTCTCGGTTCGCGTGGTTACAAAGCCCACCACGTGGAACACGCCACGAATTTCCACCACATATTTGCGCAGCTCATAGGCATCATGAAACAAGGAAAGCTGCGAGAACCAACAGGAAAAAGCTTCACGCTGATTCTGGGTAGTCTCTTTCAGCTTTTTAAGCTCCTGATGAAGCATCTCCTTGGTCTGCGGAGATGCGTGAAGAAGCTTTTCTTCCAACTCTGTCTTCTGATTCAGATAGGTGGGATATTCCTTTTGAAGCTGTGTGAAAAAGGAATCCGCATCCTTTAAAAAATCTTCCCGGCTTGAGGTCGGCACAGAACAGGAGGTGCTCATCTGCTCCAATGGGATGCCCACCGTTCCTGCAATATCCCCCATTTTGCTGTAAAGCTCACCGAAGGGATTTTGTGAAAGAACACTGGAGCCAATGGAATATTCGCTGAATCCGGCGGCATTTTCAGGGTGGAAAAGCCCCGAACTTACACACCGGATCAGCACATCATCCAGATATTGCGAGCTGCCCCGCATATCAATGAAAGTCATTTTGTCGATAGCCAATGTTGCGTCACCGCCTTTCAAAAGGCTGCTAATAATCCAGCAGCGAGTGAATTTCTTCGGGAGAAACGCCATAGCGAATTCCCTCAATGACATTGATAATATTGTGAATTTCGGTATCCAGCAGGTTCATATAGCTGATCAGCACCACAGGAGCCTGTGTGGAAAAACGAAATTCCTTCTGGCTAACTCTCTTGCGCATGGTGTAATCCATCTCACCGATGGGGTCATAATCCAAATGCTCCAGTCGGATATGTGGGAGCTTTTCCAGCTGCTGCAAAAATGCTGTGGCACTGGGCGCTTCCACCAAGGATTGGGTTACCCGCTTGCGCAGATTGGTGTGGCAGGGGATCAAATAGCGGCTGATCTCCTCAGGGGACTTGCCAAAAAACTTCTTCATCCTATAAATCAGAGAAAAATTATAGAAGTTGATTTTTTGGTGAAAAATATTGGTCAGAGATTTCCGAGCCTCTCCGCCGTAATCTTCTTCAATCCACTCCAGTGCCTGGCTGTAATAGTGGGTGCGCAGCTCCCGCTCACAGGCGGGAATATCAATTGCGTTGCCAATACTGGGCCGAAGGGGCAGCAGCAAGCGATGATAAACTGTATGATCCAAAACCCGCAGCAATTCATCAAAGCTGGTTACCTGTGCGGCGGCATACAAATCAAAGGAAAAATATTTGGCCAGATAGCCGGGAAAGCGGACTTTATATTTTTCCATCGTGTTGGTACCACGCAGGTGTCTCATTAAGGAAAGCAGCTGCTCTATTTCGTTCTGCATGGTATAAAGCCGCAGCAAAAGGCCATCTGATCGGGAATAGCGCAGAAACTTGGCCAGCGTATCCCACATGCGGCGGCGAATCAGGTTTTCAAGCTGCCCTCTGTGAATGAGATTTTCTTGAATGCCGGAGAGCACTTCGCTATAGGCCGTTTCCTTCTTCAGGTAACCGGCTACCTCACCCACCGATTTCATTTGCAGAAGATGCTGGTAATCCTCCATGCGCAGACGTTTGCCATACATAGCTTTGGCTTTGGCCATGGCGGCGTTTTCGGCGTATGCAATTCCCATTTTCATCACCGCCCTGTGCAGCGGGCAAACAGCTCGGTTTCCCAGCTCTTGTGGTTTTGCTCATAGAGCTCATCCAAGCGGGCCGTGTGCTGGGCATAACGGTTATCAATCTCCTGAATACCCTCACTAATCAGGTTTGATTCAGTGGCTTTGACCTTTTCCAAATGCTCGTCGGATCGCTGGCGGTATTCTTGAGAAAGGCGCTCTTTGGAGGTGTGGATTTCCGCCAGAGTTTCGTCATAATAGCGCTGCGCATCTGCAACCATCTGCGTTGCTTTGCGATCGGCTTCAAAAAGATGAGCAAAGATGCTTTGCATCTGCATGCCTCCATTCTGAAATTTTTAATAGTTTGTGAATTAGAGTAGCGTCTTCTAATACTATACCTCGGATTCCCAATATTCAAGAGCAAAACTGGTTAAAAACAATTATTTTAAAACCGCTGTTATGTTGGAAGTGCATAAAATTTATTTAATAACGGCTCGAGTTCCAAATGCGGAACAGAATTGAGTCATAAAGTGCTTAAGGAAATCCCTGCAGCTTATAGGGGTTTCGGCGTTTTACAAACTTGCTATATATTGTACCCCGGTTTTCACCGGGCATCCATACAAGAAAGAACCCCGGAAGGCTTCGTTAGAAGCTTCCGGGATTGCGACAGTTGCTAATTTTTCAGGCTTTGCAGTGGAGCCGGAATCTGGCCGCCTCTTGCAATGAATTTGGCTGGGGAATAGGGATTGACTTTCATAACAGGGCCTTCACCCAGCAAGCCGCCGAAGCTGAGCTCCTCGCCTTCTTTTTTGCCAATGGCGGGGATTAGGCGCACCGCAGTGGTTTTGCTGTTGACCATTCCGATAGCCGCTTCGTCGGCGATGATGGCAGACAAAATTTCATCAGGCGTATCCCCGGGCACAATGATCATATCCAACCCTACCGAACAAACCGCAGTCATTGCTTCCAGCTTTTCGATGGAAAGTGCGCCGCACCGGGCGGCGGCGATCATACCGGCATCCTCTGAAACGGGGATAAAAGCACCGGAAAGGCCGCCCACCTTGGAAGATGCCATAACGCCGCCCTTTTTGACAGCATCGTTGAGTAGAGCCAGTGTGGCGGTGGTGCCGTGAGCACCGCAGGATTCCAGCCCGATTTCCTCAAGTATATGTGCCACCGAATCACCCACAGCAGGGGTGGGGGCAAGGGAAAGATCAACGATTCCGAAGGGAACACCCAAAGCTCGGCTGGCCTCGGTGCCCACAAGCTGGCCCATACGGGTAATTTTGAAAGAGGTTCTCTTGATTAGATCGGCAATAGCCGTGATGTCACAGTCGCCTGCCCGGCTCAGAGCGGAGCGCACCACGCCCGGACCGGAAACACCAACGTTGATGACACAATCCGGCTCGCCCGGTCCGTGGAAAGCACCCGCCATAAAAGGGTTATCCTCGGGCGCATTGCAAAAGACCACCAGCTTGGCGGCGCCAATGCACTCCCGGTCGGCTGTTCGCACGGCACATTCCTTGATGGCCCGGCCCATCATAGCCACAGCATCCAGATTGATGCCCGATTTGGTGGTGCCCACATTCACAGAAGAGCAGACAAAATCGGTGCAGGCCAGTGCCTCTGGGATAGAAGCAATCAGCTCTCGGTCACCGGCAGAAAAGCCCTTGTGCACCAGTGCGGAATAGCCGCCTATAAAGTTAACGCCCACTTCCTTTGCGGCCCGGTCAAGGGTTTTGGCGTATTCCACCGGGTCTCCGCCGCTGGCACCCAGCAGCATGGCAATAGGGGTAACCGAAATGCGCTTGTTGATGATGGGGATGCCGTATTTTTTTTCGATGCTTTCACCGGTGGCAACCAGATTACCGGCCAAGCGCAGGATTTTGTTGTATATTTTTTCGCAGGAGCGCTTTTGATCGCTGTCGGCGCAATCCAGCAGGGAGATACCCATTGTAATGGTGCGGATATCCAGATTTTCTTCTTGGATCATGGTTATGGTTTCCAGAATATCGTTGGTGTTGTACATAAAGACGTTACTCCTCCAAGGCCCCCGAGGGGATTATTTAGATTCTGTGCATGGATTCAAAAATATCCTCGTGCATTACGCTGATGGAAAGCCCCATTTTCTCTCCGTTTTTTTTCAGCTTGTCAGAAAGCTCCCCAAATTCGCAGTTCAGATTAGAAATATCAATGAGCATGATCATGGCGAACAGGTCTTGCAGAATAGACTGAGTAACCTCTAAGACATTGGCGTTAGACTCAGCACATTGGGTGGAAACCTTGGCCAAAATACCGATCATATCCTTGCCGATTACGGTGACGACTGCTTTCATAAAATAAACATTCCTTTCAATATGGTTGTATCAAATATCAAAGAGCCTCCAGCTCCCGGAGAAGGGAGGAAGGGTCTAAATCCGAGGGGATGTAATAGTTCACGCCGCAGAGATTGATTTCGGTGATGCTGGCGGCATCGGGGGCGCAGGCACGCTTGAACTGCCCGGCGCAGAAACGCTTGAAGAAAATACGCAGCTTTTCCTTGATAAAGGCAGGCGCCAGCTCGCTGGCAAAAGCGTGGCAGGCATAAGCAAAAAGCTTGGAAGGGCGAAACTGGTACCGGACAAAATGGTAAAGGAAAAAATCATGGAGCCGGTAAGGCCCTAAAATATCCTCCGATTTTTGGGCAACCTCCCCTTGCTCGCTTAAAGGCAGCAGCTCGGGGCTGATGGGTGTATCCAGAATATCCTCCAGAATGCCTGCGGTTTCCGGCGAAAGCTTAGTGGCCAGATGGGTCACAAGGCTGCGCAGAACGGTTTTGGTGATGCACACATTTACATTGTAGTTGGCAATGTGGTCACCCGCAAAGGTGCAAAAGCCCAGCGCTTCCTCCGAAAGATCACCAGTCCCGATGACAAGGCCACCCTTGGAATTGGCAATATCCAGCAGAATCTGGGTGCGTTCTCGGGCCTGCGCATTTTCATAGGTGGTATCCTTTTGGCCGCTGTGGCCGATATCCTCAAAATGCTGCTGCACCGCCGCCTGAATGGAAATTTCCATCTGGGTGGCGCCCAGCGTATTTAAAAGGCTCAGAGCATTGAAATGGGTGCGTCCGCTGGTTCCAAAGCCGGGCATGGTGATTCCAATCAAATTCTTGGGGGGAAGCTCCAAAACCTCTAAAGCCTTAACCCCTACCAGCAAGGCGGCGGTGGAATCCAGCCCGCCGGAAACCCCCACAATCAGCTTTTGCAGCCCGGTGTTTTCAATGCGGGCTACCAGCGAGCGAACTTGAAAATCAAACAGTTCCTCTAAATAAGCTTCGGCTCCTGTCTCAGGCAAAAAAGGATTTTGCGAAACGGAGCGCAGAAGACCCTGCTTTTCTTTGCAGCCAGCCAGCACCGCAAAGGGACGTACGGTTTTGCCCGGTAACCGCTGGGAACGGATAATATCCCCATCCAGATCGCAGAAGTGAACCACGCTCTGGTAACCGGCTTTGGCAAAGTGCAAGGGCACGCCGCATTCATATACAGAAGAAAAACCGTTGTAAAGGTAGGGGGAGGAGGTATCGCCTATCCCACCGTTAACCAGCGCCACGGCACAGCCAAGAGATTGGGAAACAGCCTGTGCCATGGAACAGACCTGCTCGGTATACCCGGCCCAGACCGGGCTGTAAGCGGGGAGAACCAGCAGGTCACAGCCTGCCGAGACCGCAGCGGGTGCCACCATAGGAAGCTCCTGCGGCAGGCAGTCCAGCAGACACAGGCGAAGCGGCCCGCAGCGGAAAACCGTGGAGCTGGACAGCAGCTCGGTTTCGGGGTAATGCAGGGGCTGGTCTTCCGAATCGGAAACAAAGCCCAAAACCTTACCACGGTGTAGCACAGCGGTTACCGAAATAGGCCCATTGTGACCAGCCAGTGGCAGGCCAATCAGCACAGTGGTTTCTAGCCCGACAGTGGCGGCACACAGTTCCCGAAGAGCCCGGTCGCAGTCATCCAGCAAAGCAGGGTTGCCCAGCAGACTTCCGCAGCTTGCTGGGCACAAGGCCAGCCGAGGAAAAATCATCAGGTCGCAGGGCGTTTCTTCCAGGGGAGCCAACAGCCCTTTTATCTCATCCAGACAGTCGGCGGGGTTCCCGCTGTTGACCTTGTTGACAGCAACAGCTATGCGCAGCAGGGATTGCATAAGCACTCCTCCTATGAATAAATGGCAAAAATCATGGAAACAACTCTGAGTTATCACTATAGTATCACAAAATAGCCAAAGTATAAACTGATTCATTGACAAAATTTACACCGGTAATATACATTATCTTTGGAAGGTGCTATACTGCCTATGGGTTTTATATCATGCCTGCTGAATAATTTGAAAATGCAACAATAACAATACGTTGACAGCGTCTTTAAATTGTTTGGGTGCATGTTTTTGCCGTATTCGGCCAAAAACCTTGCACAAAGGATTTGTGGCGTGTGTCCGCAAATCCTTTCAGGCAGTCAATCAATATCAAAATCCTATGGAATTTTGATACAGCGGGCTTTTGCCCACTGGCATGCCTTGGGCGTGGGATTGACTATGCAGCAAGGTTAACCAGTTATACCACGAGGTATAACGAGAGAACTTCAACATACCGTTTATTGGGGAGGCGGCGTATTGATGCGTACACCGAAGCTTTATGACAGTCATACCCATTCCTATCATTCGCCGGATGGCCACGATTCCGTTTTTCAGCTCTGCCAGTCGGCGCTGGACCGTGGTCTTTCCGGCATAGCCATTACCGATCATTATGAAAACGATGTGCCCAGCGGGGATGAAGAACAGCGGTGCCGGGAATCCGCCGCCAACATCCGCCAAGCCAAAGAAATCTTTCGCAAAAGGCTGGATATATCGGTGGGCATGGAAATGGGACAAGGCCCCTCTGATACCCAGCGGGCGGCTGCCATTGTGGATGAGCTCAGACCGGATGTGGTGCTTGGCTCTATCCACCATCTCAATGGGCCTCATGATGAGATTTATCACACCAACTTTGCGGGTGTATCCGCTGCTTATGTCAACCAATTTATGCACGATTATTTTCGCAAGGTTTATGAGGTGGTGGAGTGGGGCAACTTTGATGTGCTATCTCATATAACCATGCCCCACCGGTATCTGGTCTCCATATTCAAGGTGCATGTGGATTTGGCCCGTTATGAGGAAGATATTGAGGAAATTCTCAAGCTGTGTGCCCAAAAGGGAAAAGCCATTGAAATCAACACCTCCGGCCTGCGCACCGACCATAAGGAATTCATGCCCCTTGCCCGGCATGTAAAGCGCTTTCATGAGCTGGGCGGCGAGGTGGTTACCCTTGGCTCTGATGCCCATTACATGGAGCATGTGGGCGAAGGGCTGACACCAGCGCTGGATGTGCTGCGGGAAGCTGGGTTTAAATATTACGGTTTTTTTAAGGAACGTAAGCCCGTGATGATCCCCCTACTTTCTTTTTGAGAAAAAGAAAGTAGGCAAAGAAAAACCGATGATTCTGTGCTGTGTTCACCATAGAAAGTGAACCGAGAAAATTTGTATGTTGGACAGGGTTAATGATGAAAACAAGAAAACTGTCGCTGCTAAAAGTGTTGCTGTCATTGGTTGGCTTTTTATTCCTTTGGGCAATTGTTACAGATGCCTGGGGTTATTCAGAACTGCTCTTTCATGCAGAAAAGGGAACCTGGGAAAAATATATATTCAATTTAGTAAATCGCCTTATTTGGGCGATACCTGCTATTGTTTTGCTGCGATTGTATAAAGAAGATTTGCCCACAAAATGGAATGAACTGTTTTTAAACAAACCACATAAGAGGCCTTTTATTATAGCGGCAGCTGTGATCATCCTCTATTGCTTTGCTGGGATGCTGTTTTCACACGGCGGTATTTGGTTGAATCCACAATTTAATTGCATCAAAGATTTTTTGAAACTGTTGATGGTGGCATTTGCCGAAGAACTGGTTTATCGTGGATGGGGACTCAATGCCCTGTCTGTATTTATGTCCAAAAGAGCAGCAAACTTAGTATCAACCCTGTTTTTTGTATTGCTACACTTACCTGCATATTTTATAAAATTCTATTTGATCGGGACAATCCCACTGGCAGCGATGGCTTTTCAGTGCTTTTTTGTATTTATACTTGGGCTTTTATTTGGATATTTATATAATAGAGGCAGATCACTCTGGAGCCCTATGGTAGTGCACTTTTTAGCTGACTTTTTATCGATTATGGTAATTGGCTAAGCTTTTACAGTATAAGCATTTTGATTGTTTACTTTTGTAGCAGGAAGTAAACAATCAAAAACTACAATGCTTATAGTTCTCAGGTTGATAAACCAAGAAAGAGCCTATTGCTTTTCCGGCTTTGGCTGTCACAAAAACCGTCAGGACTTGACAAAAACCGCAGACAGCCGATATTATAGTATACATAGAGCTTGTCCGCAGTTAGCGGCACCGTGTAGGGGGAAAGGCCTGACTTTCGGGTCTTTCCCCTTGCCGCAGAAGGGGGCAGGTGTCTGGATGAAATTTCGGTCGGTGCACCGCATCGGTCTGGAGGATAAAGATTTATGACAGCAAAAAAACAAGGGCAGGATTACGGCAACGAAAGTATTTCATCCCTCAAGGGAGCCGACCGTGTACGGCGCAGGCCGGCGGTTATTTTCGGCTCCGATGGGCTGGAAGGCTGCGAGCACGCCGTTTTTGAAATTCTTTCCAACGCCATTGATGAGGCACGGGAGGGCTTTGGAAACCGGGTGGATATCACCGTATTCCCCGATCATTCCATACAGATACAGGATTATGGCCGGGGCATTCCGGTGGATTACAACCAGAATGAAGAGAAATACAATTGGGAGCTGATTTTCTGCGAGCTTTATGCAGGCGGAAAATACACCACCAACGATGGCGGCAGCTACGAATATTCCCTTGGCCTCAACGGCCTTGGCCTGTGTGCCACCCAGTATTCCTCCGAATACATGGATGTGGAAATTCTGCGGGATGGCTTTCAGTATAACCTTCACTTTGAGAAGGGCGAGCTTGTGGGAGAAATGCTTAAAACACCCACAACCTCCAAAAAAACCGGCACCAAGATCAAATGGCGGCCGGATCTTTCGGTTTTCACCGACATTAACATCCCCATAGAATATTTTGAGGATATTCTGCGCCGTCAGGCGGTGGTCAACAAGGGCTTGACCTTTGTGTTGGAGCAGGTTACTCCCCAAGGCACCAACCGGCAGGAGTTCTTTTATGCGGATGGTATCACCGATTATGTCAAGGAACTGACCGGAGAAAATGTGCTGACCCCGGTGCAGTTTTGGCAGGCGGAGCGGCAGGGCCGTGACCGGGAGGATAAGCCGGAATACAAGGTGAAGCTCTCAGCCGCCATGTGCTTTTCCAACCGCTTGGATCTGCTGGAATATTACCACAACTCCAGCTTTCTGGAGCATGGAGGCTCCCCGGATCGGGCGGTGAAAGTTGCTTTTGTGGGCCAGATTGATTCCTACCTGAAAACGGCGGGAAAATACCTGAAAAATGAAAGCAAGATTACCTTTCAGGATGTGCAGGATTGCCTTGTGCTGGTTTCCTCCTCCTTTTCCACCCAGACCTCCTATGCCAACCAGACCAAAAAGGCTATCAACAACAAGTTTATTTATGAGGCCATGACCGAATTCCTCCGCCATTCTCTGGAGGTTTATTTTGTTGAGAACCCCGATGATGCCGCCAAGATCGCCGAGCAGGTACTGATCAACAAGCGCAGCCGGGAAAATGCCGAAAAAACCCGCCTGAATCTGAAAAAGAAATTGGCCGGGTCTATGGATCTTTCCAACCGGGTGCAGAAATTTGTGGATTGCCGCTCTAAGGATATTTCCCGCCGGGAGATTTACATCGTGGAGGGTGATTCGGCGCTGGGCGCCTGCAAGCTGGGGCGGGACAGTGAATTTCAGGCCATTATTCCGGTGCGGGGCAAGATTCTCAACTGTCTCAAGGCAGAGTTTAACAAGATTTTTCAGAACGATATCATCACCGATATCATTAAGGTTCTGGGCTGTGGCGTGGAGGTTAAATCCAAGGCCAACAAGGAACTGGCCAGCTTTGACCTGGAGGGCTTGCGCTGGAACAAGGTGGTTATCTGCACCGATGCGGATGTGGACGGCTTTCAGATACGCACCCTGATCCTCACCATGCTTTACCGGCTGACCCCTACTTTGATTGAGAAGGGGTATGTATACATCGCAGAATCCCCCCTTTATGAGATTAGCTCCAAAAACGAGACCCATTTTGCCTATACGGAGCAGGAAAAGGCGGAGGTTCTGGAAAACCTTGCCGGCCAGAAGGTAACGCTGCAGCGTTCCAAAGGTCTTGGTGAAAACGAGCCGGAAATGATGTGGCTGACCACCATGAACCCTGAAACACGCCGCCTGATTAAGGTGTCTCCCAGCGAGGCTGAAAAAACCGGGGAGATGTTTGAAATTCTCTTGGGGGATAATTTGCAGGGGCGCAAGGATTTTATCGCCGAGTTCGGCCAGAATTATCTGGATGCAGCCGATATTTCTTAAAGAGGCTTCGCCTCTTACTTCGGGCTTAGGTGAGTGAAAACTGTTGCCTTAGCGCTCGATGGGAAGCTTTATTTCTTTTATCGGGCGCAAGCCGATTAAACCTTCCCCCTCGCTGGATGATAGTTTAATTTAAGGGGAAGCCCTTTTCTTTGATACCTTTCTTTTTCTAAAAGAAAGGGTGCCCGTGCGGCACAAGCACGACCTAAGCCAAACTGTTTAAACGGCGTTGAATCTTGGCGGGGGAGGGTCCCAAGGGGGGAGTCACCCCCCTTGGCAATTCTTTGCATCCTTTCTCATTGCAGAGAAAGGATGTGCCAGTCTGCGCGGCACGAGCGCAGGGGGAAGCGGGACTACTTGCTTCCGGTAAACGCTGGCATAAATTGTTGAACTAAGGCCCTTTCTACCCCACCTGACTAATAGGAGTGAAGAACACAGTGCCTCCAAAAAAGAAGGATAACAATAAAAAAAGAAGCGATGTTTCCGGCGCATTCATTGAGAATGCCGGAATTGTCCTTGAACAGCCCATTACCGATACGCTGGAAAAAAACTACATGCCCTATGCCATGAGCGTGATCGTATCCAGAGCCATCCCTGAGATAGACGGCTTTAAGCCCTCTCACCGGAAGCTGCTGTATACCATGTATAAAATGGGGCTTTTGGGTTCTACCCGAACCAAATCAGCCAACATTGTGGGCCAGACCATGAAGCTGAATCCCCACGGTGATCAGACCATTTATGAAACCATGGTGCGCCTTTCCCGTGGCTATGAGGCTCTGCTCCACCCCTATGTGGATTCAAAGGGCAACTTCGGCAAGGCCTATTCCCGGGATATGGCCTTTGCGGCTTCCCGGTATACCGAAGCCAAGCTGGACCCCATTTCCACTCAGATTTTTGGGGATATCGATCTGGATACCGTGGATTTTGTGGATAACTACGACAACCAGATGAAGGAGCCAACCCTTTTGCCGGTGAGCTTTCCTTCTGTGCTGGTCAACGCCAACATGGGCATTGCAGTGGGTATGGCCTCCTCCATTTGTTCCTTTAATCTTGAGGAAATCTGCCAGACCACAGTTGCTCTTATTCGGGACCCGGAACATGATTTGCTTTCCACTCTCAAGGCACCCGATTTTTCCGGCGGGGGCTATATAGTTTACGAGGAAGAAACTTTCCGGAAGATTTACCAGACTGGGCGGGGCGGCTTTAAGGTTCGCAGCCGTTATGCCTACGATAAATCCAGCAACTGTATCGATATCACCGAGATCCCCCCCACCACCACGGTAGAAGCCATTATGGATAAAGTGGTTTCTCTGGTCAAGCAGAACAAGCTTCGTGAAGTGGTGGATATGCGGGATGAAACCGATCTCAGCGGCCTGAAGCTCACCATTGACCTGCGCCGGGGCAGCGATCCAGATAAGCTGATGCAGAAGCTTTACCGCATGACTCCGCTGGAGGATACTTTCTCCTGCAATTTCAACGTGCTTATTGGCGGTGCCCCCCGGGTGCTGGGTGTCCGGGAGCTGCTGGAGGAATGGACAGCTTTTCGGTTAGAGTGTGTCCGCCGCCGGGTATTCCATGACCTGAAAAAGAAAAAGGAAAAGCTTCATCTGCTCAGAGGCCTTGCCAAGATTCTGCTGGATATTGATAAGGCTGTTCGTGTGGTGCGGGAAACCGTTGAGGAAAAAGAAGTCGTTCCCAACTTGATGATCGAGTTTGGCATCGATGAAATTCAGGCTGAATACGTAGCGGAAATTCGCCTGCGCCACCTGAACCGGGAATATATTCTCCGCCGCACCCAGGAAACCGAGCAGCTTGAACAGGATATCGCTTCGATGGAGGATATTCTGGCTAACCCCAAGAAGATCAAGGGTATCATTGTGGAGGAGCTGAAGCAGGTTGCTAAGAAGTATGGCAAGCCCCGCCGCAGTCTCCTGTATTACCCCACCCCCGAGGATCAGGAAATACCGGAGGAGGAAGTAGCGGATTACCCGGTGAACCTCTTCTTTACCCGGGAAGGATATTTCAAGAAAATTACGCCCCAGTCTCTGCGCATGAGCGGGGAACAGAAGCTTAAAGAAGGGGATAGCCTTTCTCAAGAAATTCTGGCCTCCAATGCCAGCCACTTGCTGTTTTTCACCGACCGTCAGCAGGTGTATAAAGCTTCTGCCAGTGATTTTGCCGATACCAAGGCCAGTGTGCTGGGGGATTACATCCCGGCCCGGTTGGGTATGGATGAGGGCGAAACAGTCATTTATATGGCGGTTACGACTGATTACAGCGGCTATATGCTTTTCTTCTTTGAAAACGGCAAGGCCGCCAAGGTGGAGCTTTCCAGCTACCAGACCAAGACCAAGCGCAAAAAGTTGTTGGCCGCTTATTACGGCGGCTCTCTTTTGGTCAGCCTTTATCAGCTTTTGGAGGAAGGGGAATATCTGCTGCGGGCCAACAATGACCGCACTCTGGTGGTGCATTCGGGAGCCATTTCCCCCAAAACCACCAAGAGCACCCAGGGTATTCAGGCGCTGACCCTGAAAAAGAACACCTTCTTGACTGTTGCAGTGCCCTTTTCAGAGGAGCTGCTGGCCAATTCCCACCGTTTCCGCACCAAGAACCTGCCTTCTATGGGATTTTTCCCTCGGGAAAGCGATAAGGGCGAGCAGCTGACGCTGTAGGTTTCCACAATATACAAAAGGCCTGTGCAAAACTAAGTTTTGCACAGGCCTTTTTGAGGTTGCAGGCAAAAGTCTACAACCTCTATGGGGGGCATCCAATGCCCCCCATAGTCCCCCCGGATTGCACCGCTCCGGTGCAAAAAGTGGGATTCCTGCATCGAAATCAATTCGATGCAGGAAGAAATACGAATCAAAACCATAAGGTATTCAAGTAAAGGCAGGTATGACTACAGGCCTTTTTATGCAGATAATGGCTTACTTTCCTACAGATTAAGACCTTCTGCTTGCATAGTAGGGTGGATACCACTTCTGGAACCAGCCTGTAAAGAATCCCAATAGGGCCGGGAGCAAAGAATTGAGGGCCCCCACCCACGGTGCAAGGGAGGATTGCATCAGAAAATAGGTCCAGATCGGGGTCACCAGGTACAGCATCCCCCAGCATGCTGTCAGAATTCGGTTGGTTTGAACAAACAACCCATTGCTTAAAGCCTTTTGCCCGCCATAATCATACATAGAATAATAGGCGGTCAGAGGTACCTTTAAAAATACCGTGGTACTCCACATAATACCAAAAAGAAGATAAGACACAGGCAGAAGAAGGCTGGGGGGTACCCCCAATATGCCCAATGTGCTGATGCAGGCAACAGCAGTCAGAGAGAGGCATTCAAATACAGTAGCTTTCCATTTCAGGAATCCAAAGGACAAGAGAGCGCTGGCGGCAAGGCCGATCAGCCCTCCGGCAAAAGGGTGAATGGCCATGCCCACCCAGATCGGAAGCCAAGGCAAAATCAACAGATTCATGTTGCTTTTTTTCTCTGACTCTGCATCCTGCGGAACCGCATTGCTACCAGAGGAATAGCCAAATATCTCATCCCAATGGAGCATCAGTCCGAAATCCCCCTCCACACGGTAGCGGTGCTCCATTAACGCAGTTTGCCCATCGGTTTCACCTTTGGCAATTTCCATCCAGATGGTGAGAGGTGTTTCAATTCTGGTGGTAAAGGGCAGGAAATCCTCTGTCAACACCTGTTGGCCTTCACGGCCCAGTAGAATTTGATAGGTTTTGCCGGTGTCCGTATAGTTCATTTCCAAGATTCTGTCCTGGCCATTCCATGCCTCTGGGTTATAGAGTGCCGCCATTTGCCGGGTGAACAGGAGGGCGGCATCGGCCGGTTCGCCGGCAGCATCTTGGCAGGAATCCTGTGCAGCCTCAATTCCCCAGCTGGCATCCGCCATTTGCTCAAAAACCTTTCGGGGATACAAAAGCTCTGAAAGCTTTTTCTTTGTAGGTTCTGTTATGCCTTGCGCCATAAATTCGCTGCCAGCGGTTTTGACATAGCCTAAATATTCATCGGTACGTCCGCGCAGCTCGGGTACACGGAAAAGCTCGCCCTGCCCACAGTAAAGGGTCTCATAATTTTCCTTGCCAAGGCAGTGATCAAACAGAAGGTTGACACTGTCATAGTTGCCTGCCGCTGTATAAAAGCCGCAGGTGGAAATGAGCATATACCTTTTCCCCGAGAGATCGTAGCGGGAGGGATGAGAGCCACTGTCTGGATTGCCATCGGCTCTTTGGACCATAAAGGGCAAATTCATGGGAAGCTGGCGATCCATCAGGGCCTTGAGCTGTGAAGGAAGGCTGTAATAATAAAGAGGAAAGCTCCAGATTATCACATCGGCATCCAGCATTTTTTCTATAACCTGTGCCATATCATCCTGCATGCAGCAGTGACCGGGGGTTTTGTTCCAGCAGGCAAAGCATCCGATACAGGGGTTTATATTCAGCTTGTATACCGGTAAAATATCAATTTCCAGTGAAGCCTTTTGTGCCATCCCCTCTAAAAAAGCATTGGTAAGGCACATGGTGTTGCTGTTTTTTGGCCTGGGGCTGCCGTTGAGCACCAGAATCTTCATAGAATTTCCCTCAGCCTTTCAATGCTTTTTTTTGCCCAAGTGATGCAGGTCTGCGTATAGGTATAGCCGAAATCAGCGGCTAGCTCCCAGTAGATGGTCTGATAAGGCTCCACCTGTTGGCTGTACCGTTCAATGGCTTGGGGAATATGGCTCATTTCGGCAAGATATGTTTGGCAGTCCTCAGAGAATTGTTCCAGCATGGCGATGCATTTTTCCGGCGGATTGCTGCCGGAAAAGAACACCTTCATCAAAAAAGCATCCTTTGTGCCCTTTGAAAGCCCTGTGTTTTCATCCGAAAGCCAGTGGAGAAACTCCGTTCTTCCGCTTTCGGTAATGCTGTAAAGCTTTTTGTTGGGCTTATCGGTTTGCAGAATCGGCTGGCAGGTTACCAGCTCTTTTTTCTCCAGCTTGCCCAGCTCCAGATAAATCTGGCTGGTTTGGGCATACCAGAAGAATTTAACGGACGAACCAAAGGCTTTGGATAAATCATAGCCTGTCATGCTGCCATAGGAGAGAAAGCCTAAAATTCCATGGGAAAGAGACATTGTATTTCACCTGCTTCTATATTATAAAATTATAATAGTATAATTTTATAATATAGTCAACACATTTAGAAGATCTGGAAGAACAAAAAAGCGAATGGCCGTAGCCATTCGCTTCAGACTGTAGACATATCTGCCTTTAACTTCAAATCTTATGGTTTTGATGCGTAATTCTTCCGAAGTCGAATTGATTTCGACGCAGGAATCCCACTTTTTGCTCCGGAGCGGCGCAATCCGGGGGGAATATGGGGGGCATTGGATGCCCCCCCATAAAGGTGTAGGATTGTTTTGTTTTTTCAGACCTGACCTTCCAGTAGAGGAACAAACAGGAAAGCACCGCCTGTTTGCTGCCAAAGAGTAGCAATACCGCTGTCGTCCGCCTGTATCTCGGCCAAAAGCTCCAGCTTCCCGTGGGCATTCAGACGGTAGACCCGCAACGTCTTTTTACGGAACCAGCTGCCCAAATCATAAGTCACCTCAATTGGTGCGGTAACCGGCAACGTTTCACTGAGCAGGCGCACCACTACCGCATCTGGAGTGTCGGTCTGGGATAAAGCGGCTTTGGCCTCCACACTTTCCGTATCGTAGAGAACAGCACCGAAATCATGCAGCAGACCTGCATTGGCGCTTAAAGAGCCTGGGGGAAAGGAATACACCACATCGGCTGTGTTGACCGTTACTTGCCCTTCCCGGTTGGCACTGTAAAGCTGAGAAAGGGCTCCCAGACCGGCTTCGGTGGAGCCACGTGTCAAAGGAAGCTGGGTATCATCGGGCGAAACAAACACAGCATCCTCGGTTTTGGGCTGGGCGGAATCTAGGGGAGAGGCGATTGAGGTGCCCTGAGAAGAGCTTGGCTTGGCAACCGCAACAGGCTCTGGTACGCTTGGGTCGGGATCACCGGGTTGAGTAGGGCCTACAGGGTCTACAGGGTCTACAGGGTCTGGGGGATCAGGCGGAGCAGGATTTGCCTGCCACTGCGCATAAAGGAAAACGGTTTCTGAAACACTGTGGCTAAAGGCAGTGTCCGCCCCATAGAAAGTACCCTGACCCAAGCCGGCTCTGGTGCGCCAGCCGGTAAAGGAATAGCCCTCCCGAGAAAAACCGGTTCCATCTGAAAGGGTAATCCGCTGTCCCACTGGTTGGGATACCGGCACGATGGTGCCTTGGCCGCCATTTGCATCATACTGAACGGTATAGGTTTCATCCTCCGGAACAGTAATGAAAGCAGCAGGAGAGGGCAAAACATTATCCGAGCCGCTAAAGCGCACCTGATAAACACCGGGGTTTTCCACCGGTGTAGCGCCCGCTGTACAGGGGTGAAAATTCGCTCTGCCCAAAGAAGTGTATTCCATATGAGCGGAGGTACCCTCAATGGCCCCGCCCGAGGTCTGTGCAAGACTGGGGGAAAGCCCGGTTAGACCGGCGGGAGCATCGGCTTGGCTTGCTTGCTCCACTGCCTGTGAGAATGTATACACATAAGGCTCATCACCTATCTGTATGGTCAATGTACCTTTGTAAGGTGAGGGTGAAGCAGGCGTATTGGGCAAAAGCTGAACGGTTACAGCAGCCACATGCGCCGGAGGAAGATTGCCTAAGGCAACAGAGCCGCTACCCATCATCGGTCTGACAGAGCTGAAAACACTGAAAGCCGGGCTGTCTTCCAGCACAGCGGAGTAGGTGATATCATGGGGCGTTTCGTTGGTGATTTCCACCACCAGCTTAGAAGGCTCAGGATTGAGATAAAAGCTGTTCTCCAATAAAGTATTGCCCGGAGAGGGCGCCACAGTCAAAACGGAAATCCCCACCGTTATTTCAACCGGCTCAGAAGGTGCGGCTTCATCCGTTGCCGCCATGCGGATTTGATAGTTTCCCGGTGCCACCAGGGTTTGCCCATCCTGACAGGGCAGATAGTCTTCGGTGTTAAGAAGGCGGTATTCCATGGCGGATGTGGTGCCTTTGAGTGCGCCATTTTCATAGAGGGAAGGAGCCGGGAGAGCCTCAAGCCCTGTGGGTGGCTCTTGGGGAAGAAGCTGTGCTTCTGCTCTTAAAGTGACATCATAAGTGGCCAGAACTGTATCGTCCAGCGTATCTTCCAGTATTAACTGAACACTGTGATTTCCGGCTTGAGCATTTGCTCTGAGATACAGCTCCAGATCCACCGTTTGGTTGGCGGAAACCCAAAGAGAAAAAAGAGAAGCGGAGCTTGTACCTGCTTTGCGGACAGCAAACAAATTTGCGCTGCTTCCCACAAAGTTAAAGCTTACGTTTTGCCGGACATTTCCAGAAAGATTAGTTACGGAAAAGGTCAAACAAGCGGCTTGGCTCCCCTGAGCATAAGTTCCTTCAAAGGGATAGCTTCCGCTTGCTGGCGAGGCTTCCAGAAGAGAGCCGGATTCATCTATATTCTGCGCCGCCCTTTCCAAAGGAACGGTCTTTTCAGGCAACACGGTGGAGTCCCCCAGAGCGATTTCTGAAGTAAAGGCTGCGGCCGGTGCGATGCACATAAAAGAAAGAACAAGTGAAGCGGCGGTGATCAAAGCGGATAGACGGCGAAGTATGCTCATAGTAACTCTCCTTATGCTTTCCTGTAGGAAGCACCGTGCTTCCGGGAACACTGCCAAAGGGGGTTATGCTGAGAACCTGTATCCACAATTCTGGAATAATATGGAATACAGTATAGCATATTTTGTCGAAAATTGTAATATAAATGGCGCCAAGTATAAAAAATATATTGAGGAAGTTTTCCTTGTGTGCTCAGTGTATACAATGCAAAAAAACAGCATCACCTAAGGCAAAAAGCCAAGGTAATGCTGCTCAAGATGCAGTTGGAAAGTGACCTAAAGAAGCGAAGCCAATGCCGGGTCAATTCCCAGAATATCGGCGGCGCTTATTTGAGCGGCCACCCACATGGAGGCATTAGCGGCTCCGGCGGCCTGCGCCAATCGGATGCACTGGGCCATGTCATAGCCTTTGCACCAGCCATGGAGCCAACCGGCCACGAAGCTATCCCCCGAGCCTACCGGGTTGACCGTTTCAATACGATAGGGAGGGAAGAAAGCCTCCTGCCCCTTTTGCCATGTGAAAACACCTTCCTCACCCAGAGAGATCAGCAGGGTGGCACTGCGGGTGTAATCCAGCAGAGGCAGAAGTCTTTGGGTTTGTTCGGCTCCCCAAGGAGCACAGGAGAGCGAAAAAGGAGAGCCTGCATTTTCCTGATTTTTCAGCTGATCGGCCAGCTCCAAAGCCTCCTCAAGGTTGGGCTTGAAGAAATCCGGCCCGGCTGTAGCGGCCTCTAAAAACCCGGCTCCGTGGCAATCCAGCCAAACGGGAACCCCCTTGGAATGAGCCAGCCGTATAAGAGAAGGATACAAATCAAGAGTGGCCTGCGGGTTGGCCTTTAAAGCGCCTTCCGGCAGACGCCCCGAAAGCACCAGTAAATCACAGCTATCCAGCCGATTGGCCAGATTTTGGCGAATGGCATCCATATGTTCCAGTGTCAGCATAGAGCCGGGCTGGAAGTGCTGCACCTGCTCAAAGGTGCTTTCCTGCACACAGGTTACCACCGTGCGGGTCTCGCCCTGACAGGGCAGAGCCTCCAGAGAAAAACCTTCTTCCTTGGCCAAGGCAAGAACCTTTTCACCCGCCGCACCATAAAGAGGAGCCAGTGCGGTGACCTTGTTGCCCAGCGAGGCCAGCACCCGGGCCACATTGACACCCTTTCCGCCGGTTTGGTAGCTGCGCCGAAGCTCTTTGTCACCATCCATCCAGCGGGTTTCATCCAAACAGGGATTGGGGGTAAAGGTAATGATTGATTTCATATTTTTCCTCCATATCAAGCAACAACCCGGCCGAAGCTCCCTTGCAGGAGTGACAGCCGGGCTGAAAGGATCTAAGCTGTTCCTATAAAATATGCACATTTTCGGGGGCAAAGTCAAGGAAAGCTTTTTCTCCCGCCTCATAGACCTTTCGATTGATGGGGTTGGAATCGATGATTTTAACCAGATTATTCTGCACCATAACGTGATAATCCTGATAAGAGCCCATAAAGGTGGACATGACCACATGGCAGGGGAGAAGTCCTTTATCTCGAATGCTGGCTGCCTCCGGGCGAAGCACGATCTTGCAGCTTTTTCCCTTCACCGCCTTACCGGAGCCGGATACCTGAATGATGGCACCGGAAATGTCAATTTCGCAGGAATCTCCCTCGGCCCGCAGAACGGTGCCCTCAAGGAAATTGGCTTCGCCGATAAAATCAGCCACGAACTCATTGACCGGGTGATAATAGATTTCCTGCGGGGTTCCCATCTGCTCGATAATGCCTTTGTTCATAATGATGATCTTGTCAGAAATGCTCATTGCCTCGGATTGATCGTGGGTGACATAAATGGCAGTGATGCCCACCTTTTGCTGAATGCGGCGAATTTCGGTGCGCATGGCTACCCGAAGCTTGGCATCCAGATTGCTCAAAGGCTCATCAAAGAGCAGCACAGCCGGCTCCATAACCAAGGCACGGGCAAGGGCAACACGCTGCTGCTGACCACCGGAAAGTTGATTGGTCATGCGATTTTCCATACCGGTCAGCTCCACCAGCTCCAGCATTTCATGAACCCGCTTGTTTACTTCGGCCTTGGGCACCTTTTGAATTTTCAGGCCATAGGCGATGTTATCAAAAATATTATATTGGGGGAAAAGGGCGTAGCTCTGAAAAACCATTGCGGTATCCCGCTTGTTGGGCGGTATTTCGTTGACCATTTGCCCACCTATGTAAAGATCGCCCCCATTAGGGTCTTCAAAGCCTGCTATCATGCGCAGAGTGGTGGTCTTTCCGCACCCGGAGGGGCCAAGCAGGGTGATAAAATCCCCCGGATTTATTTCCAGCGAAACATTATCCACCGCTTTAAAGCTCTTGCTCTTATCTTTGTGATCGGGGTATATTTTGGTGATGTTCACCAGCTTGACTCCCGTTGGCTGTTTCTTCATTTCAGTTTCCCTCCGTAACAACAGTGCGGCTGACTCCGAAGAATTTCAGGAAGAGGTTCATGAGCAGAATGGCGCTGTATACAATAAGAATCAGCAGCGTTGAATAAGCGCAGGCCACGCCGAACCGCCCGATATCCGCCTGTGCCATAATCTGGGGCGTAATCAGCTGGTGGGATGGCGAAACCAGAAAGATAACGGCGCTGGTGGCAGTCATACTGCGGACAAAGGCGGTAACCAGCCCACTGAAAAAGGAATCCTTAATGAGGGGCAGGGTGACCGAAGTGAAAACCTTGCCGGAACCGGCTCCCATATCGTAGGCGGATTCCTCCAGCGATTTATCAATCTGCCGCAGAGCGGACATGCCCGAGCGTGTTCCCACCGGCAGGCTGCGCACCACATAAGCCAGAATGATGATAGCGGCCGTGCCGGTCAAAGTCATAAAGCCGGAGCCCAGCAGGCCGGTGTTAAAGGCTCGGATATAGCCAAGACCCAACACCGTTCCGGGAACAGCCATGGCGAAAAGGGAGGTGAATTCGATAAAGCTCTTGCCGATAAACCGCCGCTTTACCACCAGATAGGCGATAATCATAGAGATAATGGCAGTGATGGGTGCCGCAATCGCCGAGAAGATCAGCGAATCCTTAAAGGGCTTGATGCCCACAGTCAGCACATACTTAAAATGAGCCAAACTAAAGGAATAATCCCGGCCCCACAGCTTAAACAAAGCCCCCAAAGGCACCAGCGCATAAAACACCAGCACACAGACAGTGAAAAACAGGCAAATGGCCGAAAGGGGAACCGTTACGCTTTTATCCCCAATGGGCATCCGTTCCCGGCTGGCTTTTCCGGTAAGGGTGGCCACGCTCTTGCTTTCCACCCAATATTTGGAGAGAACAAACAAAGACATGGAAAGAAGTAAAAGAATCACAGCCATGACAGTGGCACCCTTTAAATCATAAGCGCCCACTGCCTGTATGTAAATAGAAGTGGCCAGTGTGGAGTAGTTGCCGCCAATCATCATCGGGTTGGAAAAATCCGCAACAGCCTCAATAAAGGTTATGAGAAAGGCGTTGGCAAGCCCCGGAGCCAGCAAAGGAAGGGTAACGGTGGTGAAGGTTTCCCACCGGGAAGCCCCTAAATTGCGGGCAGCTTCCTCCAAAGCGGGATCAATGTTTTTCAGCAGCCCCTTGAGCATGAGATAGCAGATGGGGAAAAAGGTCAGTGTTTCCACAATCAGAATGCCGTGGAGGCCATAGATGTTGGCATCCACCATGCCGAACAGCTTGTTGGTAATAAAACCGCTTCGGCCAAAAAGCATAATGGCCGAAAGGGAAAGAACAAAAGGCGGCGAAACCACCGGGAGAACAGATATAATCTTGAAAAGCCCGCCGAATCGGGTTTTGACATAGCAATCCACATAGGCAAACAAAAAGCCCACCGAGGTTGCCAGTATCCCGCTGCACAGGCCCAGAATTAGCGTGTTGAGAAAAACGCCCCGAAAGGATCGCTTTGACCATATCTCCATATAACCGGCAAAAGAAACCCCGCCACCATCTCCGGCGAAGCTTTCCAAAAGCAGGGAGAAAATGGGGTATACAATAAACAGCAGTAAAAACAAAATAAGCAGGAGCACAGCGGTTTTAATGAGCGGATCGTTCTGAATTTTCCTGTGTTTTTTCACGGCAATACCCCCTGACATAGCCGGTCACCCCCAGTGTTTCAATGGAATCGGGCTTTTTTCGCTTGCGTGAGCAGGTGAAAAGAAAAATCACAGTACACCTATTTGAAATCCATAAGTGTACTGTGATCCGGGTTAAACAGCTGCTACCCCATGGATGCTTTTATACAACAATCTTATCGGCAGTGATGTATTTGTTCCATTCATTTACCAGACGTTCCCGGTTATCCGCAGACCACGAAAAATCATAGTCAATGAGCTTGGTGTTGGAAAGCACATCCGCTTCCGGGGGATTTTTGGCACCCTCAACTGTGAGGAACTGATAAGCGCCCACCTCTTGGCCGATTTGCTGGCACTCGGGGGTCAGTGCAAACTCAATAAAGAGCTTGGCGGCTTCTTCCTGCTTGGAATTGGCGATAATGGCGGTTGCACCGATTTCGTAGCCGGTCCCCTCGCTTGGAGCGGAAAGCACTACGTTATCGTAGCCCAGCTTCTGCTGGGTAATGCCATCGTGCAGCATACCGATAGCGATTTCCAATTCTCCGCTGCCCACCAGCTTAGAGGGGCCGCCGCCGGTTTTGGGGTACTGCTTGATGTTCTTATCCAGTGCGCTCAGGTATTCCATGGCTTCTTTTTCGCCCATGAGCTGAACCAGCGTGGAAACGATGTTGTAGCCGGTGCCGGAAGCGCCGGGATTAGCAAAGGAAATGCAGTTTTGATATTTAGGATCAATCAGATCGGCCCAAGAGGTGGGAACAGGCAGGTTCTTCTCTTTGAGCAAATCCTCGTTGCAGATAAAACCGATGTAACCGCTGTAAATGCCATACCAGCGGCCTTCCTCACCGATATAGGCCTCAGAAAGAAGGTTTTTGGCGTTCTGGGCTTCATAAGGAGCCAACAGCCCTTCGGAGGCAGCCACAATGTAAGGATCGTTGGGGCCGCCATACCAAACTCCGGCTTGGGGGTTGGCGGCTTCTTCTTTGATGCGGGCATAAACCTCGCCTGTGCTCATGCGGACAAAGGTGGTTTTAACGCCGGTGGATTTTTCAAAAGCTTCGCACACCCGAGCCACATGTTCCTCATCACAGGAGCCATAGACAGTCAAATCCAGCCCCTGACCCGCCGAAGCGGTCGGCTTGGAGCCGCAGCCGGTAAAAGATAAAACGGAAACCAACATGAATGCAAGAATCAGACTGAGCAGCTTGGCAGTTTTGGTTGGTGCTTTCATCATGCAATCCTCCAGTGTATAATGATAAATCGTATTGTCACCCGAAAGAAATAAAACAGGCGGCCTCCCTTCCTGTGGAAATGGCAGGATACACATTCGTGAAGAAGGAACTATAAAATTTTATTTCATTTAAAACGGATAATGCAACGGCTATGATACCGGAGAGGTTTCCTTTTATTATTATATAAAGGTTCATCTATTTTGTCAATATTATAATTAAACAAAATCAATATATTTATGTATAATATATACATAGATAACCAAGCTGTGAAATTATATTTCAAGACGATGGAGGGGGATATTGGTGGAGGGAGATTCATCTGTCTCTTCTCCATACAGGAAATCAGAAAATGCTTTAAAAATCAGTGAAGTGGATATAGCTCCCGGGTCGGGGTGACCGATGGTTGCCTCGTGAAAGTTTTTAGAGCGTCCGGTCCGGGAACGCAGCGTACTGCTGTGGGCGGCGCCCGCCTGTGCCGCAAGGGAGGCGGCTTCCAGCAAGGCCTTGATATCATCGCTTTCTGCCGCCGATTTTTCCATAGCTTCCACAGCGGGGGCCAGCGCATCCAGCATGGTTTTCTGCCCCGGCTTTGCCTTGCCTCTCTTTTGAATAGCCTGCTGCCCTGCATCGAAAAAAGCGGCAAGCTGGGCTGCGGTTACTCCATTCGAATCGGTCAGATGCTCCAGGCCGCCAATAAACAGCGTGCCAAAAATAACACCGGAAGCGCCTCCCATGGTTTTGACCAGCTCTATTCCGGTGGCACGGAAAAGCTGTGCCGGGTTTTCAAAGGCAGTGGTGGAAAGCATCTCCTCCAGTGCGGTAAAGCCCCGTTTCATACCAATGCCATGATCCCCATCGCCGATAATTGTATCAATTTTGGTGAGATAGGGCTCGTTTTCCACAATCACCCGTGCGCTGTAAAGCAGCATACGGCGGAGCTGATCGGTTGTCAGCCGGTTCATATTGTCACCTCAAATTGTAAAATCATAGCCTTTGGCCGGTTTTAGCAGAGCGTCCAGCTCGGCATCCGCCGCCAGCAGGCTCACAATAAAGCCGGTAGCGTTGAAGGCATTGAAATAAGCGCCAAAGGAGCAGGCTGCTACCAAGTGGCCTGCTTGTTCCAGTTCAGTTTTCAGCAGGCCGGTGAGAATAGCTGATTCCAGATAGGTGCTTTGCTGCATACGGTTGACTGCTAAATGATAGCGGGAACCGGGGAATGCCTCCAGTTCATTGGTAAGCCAGCGGCAAAGCTCACTGGTTAGCTGATCGGCGTTTTGATAGGGTAGGCTGTGGGGTGCTTTTTCCCCGGAAAAACCAGCTCCGAATTCCATCGCTTGTTCTTGTGGGTTGATTTGCACCGATACCGAACGCAGCCGGTGATTGCCCTTTTCCACAATGCGGAAAACCTCATCCAGCTCCGCTCCTGTGTCAGCGGCGGCACTGGCCAGCTTGATCAGCAATCCGATGCCGCACAGGCCGCCCCGGTTTTCTTGTGGTTCACCCCGGGCGCTAAAAAGATCGTCTGTGGCATAAACAGTTCGCACAGGAATGCCCTCGCCAGCCAATAGCTCCTGCGCCATATCGTTGTTGAGGAAATCCCCGGCAAAATTGTTGGTGAGAAACAGAATGCCCTTTCCTTGATTGAGCCGCTTGGCCACTTCGTATAGGGTATAGGCATTGGGTGCGTTGGCAAAATCCCCCGAGCAAGCGCCGTCGGCTAGGCCCTCGCCCACAAAGCCTGTGAAAAGGGGGCCATGGCTTCCGCCGCCGCTGATGACAACCTGTACCCGATTTCGCCGGGGGTATTTTTTAAACAGTGTGTGGCTGTAGGGGCTGGGGATTCGCTCAAAGATACCCGGCTGAGCGGCTTGGATGCCGTCCAGCGCCTCCTCCAAAGCATTGGGGCGGTGACCAAAAACACCCATCAAATCTTTCATAAAGATACCACCCCCGCTAATTCTTTTGATTTTTCTGCGCCATATCCACAATAACGGCAAATAGAATAATCAAGCCGGTTATGACCTTCTGCCAGTAGGAGGAAACCTGTAAAAGATTCATGCCGTTGTTGATGATGGCGATAATAGCCACGCCCATCATAGCACGGGCCACACTGCCGCTGCCGCCGGTGAGGCTGGTTCCGCCCAGCACGGTGGAGGCAATAGCAAACATTTCGTATCCATCGCAGGAGGCGGGCTGGCCGTTGTTAAGCCGGGAGGCTACGCACACACCACCCAGAGCCGCCATAATGGAGCAGAGAATATGTACCCGAAGCTTGACATTTTTCACGTTAATGCCGCTGAGGTGCGCCACACTTTCGTTGCTGCCCACTGCATAAACATGCCGCCCAAAAACGGTTTTGGTCAGCAGAATGTGCATGAGAACCACCACCACAATGGTGAATAGGGTGATGATAGGGATAACGCCCAGCTGCATATCCTCTGTGGGCAGGATGCGCCCGGCTCCCAGCCAGGCAAAGTTATTGCTCAGCCCATATACCGGCTGGCCGCCGGTGACCACATAGGCAAAGCCCCGGGCCATGGTCATCATAGCCAGTGTGGCGATCATGGGAACAACCCGGAAGCGGGTGATCATCATCCCGTTAAAAAGGCCGCAGATGCCGCCGATGACAATGGCGCTCCCCACCTGAATCAGCAGGCTGGAGCCAGTGGACATATTGGGGAACCGCAATCCCACAAAGGCAGAAAAGATTCCGGCAAAGGCGGCCACAGAACCAAGGCTGATATCGATGCCGCCGGTTATAATCACAAAGGTGATGCCGGTGGCCAGCAGTGCATTGATGGACATCTGGGAGGTGACATTGATGAGATTACCCATTGTTAAAAAGGTGGGGCTTGCCAGACTGAAAGCCACCACGATAATCAGCAGAAAGACAACCACTGCATTTTTGCTCATCCAGCTTTTAACATTTACCATACTATTCAAACTCCCCTGTTTCTATAGTTGTATAGGTTTAAAACCGCAACGTGGTTTTAAACAGCGGCGATCTGCCGCTAACCGCCATAGGCGGTCTATACCGAGCCTGTTTTCATTTCAACTGCCGCTGTGAAGGCTGGAAAGCTGAATCACGCTGTATTCGTTGGCTTCCTCCCGGGAAAGCTCGCCGCTGATGCGCCCTTCCCGCATGACTAGAATCCGGTCGCTGACCCCCAGGATTTCCGGGAGCTCAGAAGAGACCATAACAATGCAGCCGCCCTGCTCCACAAACTCGTTCATCAGGCTGTAAAATTCAGATTTGGCGTTTACATCAATGCCGCGGGTGGGCTCATCCAACAGAAGTATCTTCGACTGAGCCACCAGCCATTTGGCAAGGATGATTTTTTGCTGGTTGCCCCCGGAAAGATGGCTGACCTCTGTGTAAATACCGGGTGCACGCACCTTTAGCTTTTTATAGTATTCAGTCGTGATTTCTTTCTCCCACTTTGTATTGATGAAGGAAAGGCCTGCCATACGTTTGGCGGTGCGCAGCAGGCTGGGGAGAGAAACGTTGTCCTTTATTTTCGCCTTGAGCATCAGTCCGGTGCTGCGGCGATCCTCTGTTACAAACCCAAGGCCACTCTCGATGGCCTCCTTGGGGCTGCGGAGCTTTACGGGCTGACCTTCCAGAAAGACCTGCCCTGCATCCGGCTGGCGGGCGGCAAAAATGCTTTCCAGCACATCGGTGCGTTTGGCTCCTACAAGACCGGCGATGCCGAGAATTTCCCCGGCATAGGCGGTGAAGGAAATGTCGCTGAAAACGCCGCTTACCGTGAGGTTTTCCACCCGGAGCATTTCTTTGCCCGGTGTGTGCTCTTTTTTGTTGTAGTAATCCTTTAGCTCACGTCCCACCATACTGCCGACAATTTCGGCTTCGGTGGTTTCAGAAAGCAGCATGGTTCTGACCTTTTGGCCATCCCGCAGAACGGTAACCCTTGCGCAGACAACGGGCAGCTCCTTCATGCGGTGTGTTATGTAAATAATGGCGACATGATTCTGCTTGAGTATTTCAATCTGCCGGAACAAAGCGAAGATTTCACTATCCGACAGGGATGAGGTAGGCTCATCCATAATAACAATCCGGGAGTTTTTCACAATGATTTTGGCGATTTCGATCAGCTGCTGCTGTGCAGCGCTGAGCGATCCGGCCAGACTGGTGGCCTCTAGCTTGGCACCCATGCCGTCCAAGACCTCTTGTGCTTTTTGGTTCATTTCACGGCGGCTCAGCAGCATTCCTTTGTGGGGCTCCATGCCGAGGAAGATGTTTTCCGCCACGGTCAGGTGATTGGCAATACTCAGCTCCTGATGGATAATGGAGATGCCCTCATCCAAGGCTTGGCGGGGGTTTTTGAACTGGCGTTCCTGCCCATCGTATACAATACTGCCCTCTGTGGGGGTATACACACCGGAAATGATTTTAACCAGTGTGGATTTTCCGGCTCCGTTTTCACCCACCAGAGCATGGGCCTCTCCGGGGTAAAAATCAATGGATACATCGCTGAGAGCCCGGGCGCCCGGAAACAATTTGGTGATGTTCTTCACCTGTAGAATAGGGGTTGGTTCCCTCTTGTTTTCCATTTCTTCACCATTCCTGCCTATGCGATTCGTGATTCTGTTTATGAGCGGTCTTATGCTCGAAATAGGCGGGCCTTTCCAAAAAGGATATACTGCAATTTACACGGATATAGCTATGAATAGACCAATTCTCCGGGCAGAATTTTACCCGGAGAATTGATAGGAGTGCCGTGTTGGGCTTTCCCCTCGTGGTTAGCTGAAAGCCGTGTGGTTTTATACGAATCTTCCAGTATGGAGTGGTCTTACAGGCCGTTTTTCTCGATGTATTCGGCTGTGATGATATAAGGATCAATGGGAATCAGTTTCGCATCCACCGAACCGGAAGTTAGGTACTTGTGAACCTGCTGGGTGATGGTGGTGCCGATAAGAGCGGGGTTCTGGGAAATTTCAGAAACCCACCACTGGCCGTCGCCTTCCTTATCCTTGATAGCGGCAATGGCTTCGGGGTTGCCGTCAAAGCCGACTACAAGGGTCTTGGCTCCTGCGGCCTTGATAGCGGAAAGGGCACCGGTTGCGGCGGGATCACCGGCACAGAAAATAACGGCCAGATCCGGTTTGGAAACCAGCCAATCCTGTGTCAGAGACATGGCCACGTTGGCATCGCCTTCGTAGTTGCCGAAGAAGGGGTATTCAACATCGGTCTGTGCCTTGATAACTTCTTCAAAGCCCTTCTGGCGATCCAGAACCGAGGCGGAGGCAGGGTTACCGATCATGGCGACTGAGCTTCCTTTAGGGGCAAGGCGCAAAGCTTCCTGAGCGCCCAAACGGCCGCCTTCCACGTTATCGGTGCCAGCGTGACAGATGATGGAATCGGAGTCGTAGCCTGAATCAAAGGTGAAACAGGGAATACCGGAAGCGGAGGCGGCATCAATAGCGGGGCCTACACCGGCGGCGTCTACGGTAGCCAGAGCAATGGCATCCACCTTCATGGCGACCAGATTGTCGATGTGGTTGGACTGAACGTTGGCATCCAGCTCGCCGTCGTAAACAATGGCTTCGATGCCAAGCTTTTTGGATTCCTCAACAATGGCGGCTTCAATCAGGTTATAGAATACATGCTCCCGGGAGCCCACAATGAAGCCAACGGTGATTTTCTTATCGGCTGCTGATTCGGGGGCGGCGCTGCTGGCGGCTGAAGGAGCCGTAGATGAAGCGGGGGCTGCCTGAGAAGTTGCCGGGGTGCTGCTGCCGCAGCCAGCCAAAGCCATAAGCACGAGAACCGCGGCCAGAACAATGCTGATTGATTTTCTTTTCAAGTCTAGAATCCTCCTTTTCGTGGAACCAGTTTTGTGTTGTTTCAGTTTATACTCACCAAACTTCAAAATATAAACGTGGTTTTGAAGTCTCCGTCTACAGGCGGATAAGGCAGCCGGAGCGGCCTTCTGGCAGAGTGTATAATACTTATCTGCGATTAAAACAATCGAA
Source organism: Oscillospiraceae bacterium MB08-C2-2 (assembly GCA_035621215.1). Classification (NCBI taxonomy): domain Bacteria; kingdom Bacillati; phylum Bacillota; class Clostridia; order Eubacteriales; family Oscillospiraceae; species Oscillospiraceae bacterium MB08-C2-2. The sequence goes on from CP141729.1 coordinate 173,406, forward strand.
AAATATCCATTGTTTTAATCCGGCAAGCAAAGCTTGCCGCTGCACTGAAAGTGCAGGCAGAACGCATCGAACAACGTCTCCACGGGCTGTGCCCGCTGCCGCATTTCATGCGGCACACACAGAGGGAAAGGGGATGTTGGATTGTATCTTTCACTTGAAAATGCGTTGAAATTAAAGGGGTGATGCGTCTGTTGATATCCGATATATAATATTGTTTATTTATGATTGAATTTATTTGAATATTATCATATATAGATTATACAGTCAATAATAATCTACAATTATAATTTTTTTGTTATAATCTATATAAATTATGATACCATATTTAAACAATTCAAATAAACGAAAAAAAACGATAGAATTTTAGCGGAATTTGTTTCGGAAAAATGCGGACAAACCCCTACGGCAAAGTTTACTGAGATTGGGGTGCAAAAACAGTCTGATATAGGAACAGAAATTATTTTTTTTCGGGCTTAAGATAAGCAGAAAAGCTTTAGAATGGATTCCTGCTTCTTGTTTGCCCCAATTTTTTTCACAAGGTTTAAGGCAATGCATAATCATACCGAAAATACAAAGGCTATGGCTATAGAATGGGAGATTATACTCATTTTGCTTCCAAATTGTCTGCAAAATGTTTTGCAGTTAAACTGACTTTAAGCAGTTCAACTTGCGCATGGGGAAGCAACTGGGAAAACACAGGGGGAATGGTCAATTTGTCGTTGTCTTCGATGCTGCGGAAAGCTCTTACAGGCTCCAGCCGCAAACCGCCCAATCAGGAAAATCATCCCCGGGAGCATGGCTTCCCGGCACTGGAAGAGAGCCTGGAGAAAAATATATCGTCATTTAAAGAATATTTGGGTACAAGCGAAGATGTAAAATATCACGCTTTTTCTTTTGGCCGGAATTTGGAATTTAATGGAACCTTGCTGTTTCTTGATGGAATGGTCAGCAGCGATACGATTACCCAGAGCATTTTGAAACCGCTCATATCCAATAAAGAAATCAGCCGAAAAAAAGACGATATCCAAAGCATGCAGGATATCCAAAAAAGCATGCTTTGTTCAGGCGATGTGGTCTGCCAGAAAGAGTTCGCCAAGCTGTTGGATGGCCTTTTATCCGGTGACACGATTTTTCTGTTGGATGGATTTCCCCAAGGCTTGGTGATCAGCACCCGAAATTGGGATAAGAGAAGTGTAACGGAGCCTCAGACCGAATCGGTGGTTAGGGGCCCCCGAGAAGGCTTTACTGAAAATTTCAGAACCAATACCTCTCTGATGCGCCGCAGGCTGAAATCCCATCGGCTGCGCATGGAGCATATGGTGATCGGTGAGAAAACCTCCACCAGTGTGTGTATTGTTTATATTGAAGGAGTAGCAAAGCCCGAAATAGTGAAAACCCTTCGCCAGCGCCTGGCTCAGGTGCATGTTGATTCGATTTTAGATGCAAGCTACTTGGAGGAATACATTGAGGATTCCCATTTTTCCGTTTTTTCCACGGTCAATTATACCGAAAAACCGGATGTGGCCGCCGCCAAAATTTTAGAGGGCCGAGTGGGCATTATTACAGATGGCAGCCCCTTTATGCTCACGGTTCCTGCACTGTTTATCGAAAGCTTTCAGACTGCTGAGGATTACTATATCCGCCCCTTTTATGCCAGTATCACCCGCCTTATGCGGTTTTTGGCTTATGCTATTTCCATTTTTGCGGTACCCATCTATATTGCCCTCACAACCTTTCATCAGGAGCTGATTCCCACCACGCTGCTGATCACCATTGCCAGCGCTCGAGAGGGAACGCCCTTTCCTGCTTTGATGGAAGCGCTGATTATGGTGCTTTCCTTTGAGATATTGCGAGAAGCAGGGCTGCGGCTTCCGCGGCCGGTGGGTCAGTCTGTCAGCATCGTAGGGGCGCTGGTTATGGGGGATGCCGCTGTCTCAGCCGGCTTAGTAGGAGCGCCTATGGTCATAACCGTGGCCATTACAGCAGTTGCCGGGTTTATCATTCCCTCTCAAATAGATTCCATCACCATTTTGCGCATTATCATGATGCTGCTTGCCTCTATGCTTGGCGGCTTTGGAATTGCTGTGGGCCTTTTGGGGGTTCTGGTGCATTTGGCTGTGCTGAAATCCTTTGGAGTTCCTTATTGCGGCGCTGTAATTCCCTCCAGAGACCAACAGGATACCTTTATTCGTCTCCCTTTGTGGATGATGATCAAGAGGCCCGAGACCATTGCTGGCAGGGATGAAGTTCGCAAAACCGGTTGGATGCCGGCAACAGGAAAAGAAAGTGATGGGCAAAGTGAAAATAACCAATAAAATAAGAAAATATAAGTTGAAAATACTGGCTTGCAAGCTATTGGTGATCTTGCTGGTAACCGGCGCTGTGACCGGTTGTTGGGATAGTCAGGAGCTGGATACAATTTCGCTGGTGACAGGTGTGGGGATCGATGAGGTTCAACAGCCGGATGAGGCGAATTTTGTTTTTCAGATTGTAAAAATCGGCTCCAATGACCCGGGAAATGAGAATTCATTCTTTGTGATGGAATCCCAGAATAAGGGGATACTGCCGGCATTGGATGCTCTGGAATACAAGAATACAAGAAGCCTTTTTCTGCATCAGAATCAGGTCATTGTGATAGGAAAAGAACAGGCGGAAAAGGGAATCAAGACCTATCTGGATGCATTCCTTCGTGGCGAGGAAATGCGTATGGAAACATGGCTGATGGTGGCGGATGGAACAGCTAAGGATATATTATCAACCAATTTGAACCAAGAGCCCATATCCTCGGTGGGGCTTGTGCGCATGATGGAAACAGAACGCCAGCTTTCGCAGCATATTACCACTAGAATGTTGGATTTTACTGTTAGGCTTCTGGAGGAAGGAGGAGCAGCTATTACTCCAATCATCCAAACAGCGGAAGAAAACGGTATATCCAGATATAAGATTTCAGGGCTGGCGGTTTTTAAAGACGCAGCCATGGTGGGCAGGCTGGATGCCCAGCAAAAACGAGGCTTTTATTGGATTATGGGCGATATTGATGATGGAACTATGAGTGTAACCACGTCCCATGGTTTTGCCAATTTAATTATCAGTGAAATCGATCATACCATTTCGCCTCGGTTTACAGAGGATGGCAAGCCATATATGCAAATTGATGTTTTGGGGTATATGGCGGCCGGTGAGGTGCAGGGCTATGATGACATGGATACCCTCCAAATGGGCAAGGATCTGGAGAAAGAGGCCCAGAAAAAGATGGAGGAGGAAATGCGGGATAGCCTTCAGGCCAGCCAGAGAATGCGGGCGGATATCTTCCGTTTTGCCAAGGCCTTTGAGCGTTGGCATCCCAAGGAGTGGGAAACAATGCAGGGCAACTGGGAGGAAATATACCAGCAGCTTTCGCTGAACGTTAACATCACGCTGAAAATGCGGGATACCGGCAAGACTACCTTGCCCTTTAACAAGGAGGTGAAAGAAGAGAATGCAGCTTGATAAAGGAAAAATCACAGGCGCACAATTTTTGTTTGCCGTTATCTGCTTTATTCAGTCCTCTTTTTTGTTAATCTCTCACTTTGTGGTTTTGGTTCAGCAGGATGCATGGCTCACAGTGTTGCTGGGGTTTTTATTCACGATGCCGCAGATGCTGGTGTTTTTGGGGCTGATGAAAAGTTTTCCAGGGAAAAACCTCATTGAGATCAATGATCTTGTGTTAGGCAAATGGGTGGGCAAGATCTTTTCCGGTCTTTATATCTTTTTCTTCATCACCCTGATGTCACTGAATTTAAGGGATATGGGGGATTTTGTTCAGAAAACAATCATGCCCAGAACACCGGAATATGTTACAATCATTCTTTTTATTTTGGTTTGCGCATGGTCGGCCCGAAATGGTGTGGAGGTAGTAGCACGTTACAGTGTGCTCTTTACCCTCATTTCCTTTGTGGTTTTGCTTATTGCTACTGCGCTCAATGTCAATATTATGAGTTGGGAGAATTTTCTGCCCATATTAAGGCAGCCGCTTAAAAGCTATGTGCAGGGGGCGCATATTGTTTCCACAATTCCATTGGGGGAATTGATTATTTTTCTGATGATAGCCCCTAATGTGCAATCGCCGCCCAAAAAAGTGAGAAAATATCTTTTTTTAGGTCTTGTACTCGGGGTCAGTAACTTATTGCTCATTATTTTGCAGGATACAGCTATTTTAGGCAATGCTATTGTGCTGTTTGCACTGCCTCCCTTCGAAGCCTTTCGGATGACAGCCATCAGCCCCGCATTGAGCCGCATGGAGATTCTCTTTGCCGTTTCGCTGATTATACTCATGTTTTTCAAAATCGGCCTGCTCCATTATGTTACAACATCGGCTTTGGCACAAACCACCGGTATGCGGGAATTTAAGCATCTGGCTTTAGCCGTGGGGACCATTGGCGTTGTTTATGCCCTGTCGGTTTACAGCTCCACTTTGGAGCATATGCAGTCGGCAAGCAAGCAGGTTCCTTTTTTGTGGCTGCTGTTTGAGTTGATCCTGCCGCTTATTACTTTAATCTGTGCAAAAGTTAGAGGGCTTTCCCAACCTCAAGGGAAGGCGGCCTTGGAATGATACTTTTATTTATTATTTTTGCGGTTATTGCCATGATCGACTTTGTGCCGCTGCTCAAAGAAAAGAGTCGGCGAGATGCTGTGATTACCGGAATTGTGCTGTGTTCCGGGCTGGTTTTGTCCGTGCTTTATGCCCTTGGTGTGGAGCTTCCAAGCCCTATTGTAATAATGGAACGTTTTTTGCGGGATAACCTGAAAATAGGATATTGAAAAAAGCAGAACCGGGAAGGATAACCCCTCTCGGTTCTGCTTTTTGGTCTGTTCAATATTCGTTTTTACCCAAGCTATGCAACTACAGTCTCGCTTATGTATGCATTTGCATATTGCCCGGGGAACTCCTTAAACCGCCTTATAGAGCCGCAAAACGCTCCATTGCTTCCTGCGTTTTTTCTTTACTGCCAAAAGCGGTGAGACGGAAAAATCTTTCACCGTTTTTGCCGAAACCGGCTCCGGGGGTTCCCACCAAACCGGCTGTGGTCAGTAAGTAATCAAAATAATCCCAAGAGGTCATTCCGCCCGGACATTGCAGCCAGATATAGGGGGAATTCTCGCCGCCCACAAAGGAAATCCCCTTGCGCCGCATGGTGGCGGCAATCAGGCGGGCATTTTCCATATAGTAGGCGATGGCACGCTCCGACTGAAGCTGCCCCTCTGGGGTGAATACAGCGGCTGCACCTCTTTGAACAACATAAGGCACGCCATTGAATTTGGTGGTCTGGCGGCGAAGCCACATTTTGTTCAGCTTGATGCCGTCAAATTCCAGTTCCATGGGCAGGATGGTATAGCCGCAGCGGGTGCCGGTAAACCCGGCGGTTTTGGAAAAGGAGCAGAATTCAATGGCGCATTTTTTGGCTCCCGGAATCTCATAAATGCTGCGGGGGAGAAAATCATCCTGAATAAAGGCTTCATAAGCCGCATCAAAGAGGATAACGGCACCCTGCTCCAGCGCATAATCCACCCACTGCCTGAGCATATCGTGGCTGTAGACTGCACCGGTGGGGTTGTTGGGGGAGCAGAGATAGATGATATCCGCCTGCACCGAGGGTTCCGGCAGGGGCAGAAAGCCGTTTTCCATATTGGCGTTCATGAAAAGGATTTTGCGCCCGGCCATAATGTTGGTATCCATGTAAACAGGGTAGACCGGATCGGGAATCAGCACAGTGTTATCGGTGCTGAAAATATCCAGAATGTTGCCCAGATCGCTTTTGGCGCCATCGCTGACAAAGACCTCGTCTTCCTCCAGCGTCACCTCTCTGCGGGTATAATATTTGCAGATGGATGCTTTGAGGAAGCCATAGCCCTGCTCAGGCCCATAGCCGTGGAAGCTCTGGGAAAGGCCCATTTCATCAACAGCATTGTGGAGCGCCCCCACAACGGCATCGCACAGAGGCAGGGTCACATCCCCGATTCCCAGCCGGATAATATCTGACTGAGGATTGGCCTGCTGGTAAGCGGCTACTTTCTTGGAGATGGAGGAAAACAGATAGCTTTCCTCAAGAGCTTGATAATGAGTATTTATTTTCATGCAGTTATCCTCCGTAGACCGGAGGCATCCGGCGTTTGTGCTCACTTTTCTTGTGGAACTCATCGATCAGCTTCTGGTCGGCCTCATCCGCTTCGCCCCTAAGGAGAAACTGATCAATACGGGCGTAGGTGATGCCCATTTCCTGCTCATCGGTCTGGCCCTCATAGAGAGCGGCCGAGGGCTTTTTCTCCAAAATGGCTTTGGGAGCGTTCAGAAAGGCCAAAAACTCATAAACTTCAGTAACGGTCAGATCAGCGATGGGGTTAAAATCAAAGGCGCCGTCTCCCCACTTGGTGAAGTAGCCCATATAACCCTCGCTGGCGTTGCCGGTTCCGGCTACCAAGGCGTTTTCACTGGCTGCGGCGGCATAAAGGGTGGCCATGCGCAGGCGGGGGGCCATATTAAAGACCGCCGCAGGGGTGAGCCCAAGCTGCCGGTGCAGCAGATCAAGGAATTCTGCCTTAATTTCGGTCAGGTCAAAGGTTTTGGTTGTGATGGAGAACTGCTCCGCAACCGACAGCGCATCCTGCAAATCCTCGTTAAAATTCCGCTTGGAGCCGCAGGGCATTTGAATGCCGATGGTGTTTTCACAGGCAGTCTTGCACAGGATACCCACAAGGGCACTGTCTTTACCGCCGCTGTTGCCGTAAACAATACCGGCGGCACCGCTTTCAGCCAACACTTTCTGGATAAAAGCGGTTCTCTTTTCCAGTTCTTCGGCGTAGTTTCTTTTTTTTGCATGTTCAATGGGTTTCATATTTCCACCGTCCCTTCAAATACAGTTTGTGCCTTTCCAGTCATAAATACTCCATCGTCGGTATAACGAATGACCAGATCACCGCCCTTTAGCTTGACTGTTACATCGGTATCCTTCCCGCAATAACCATTCAGTACCGCTGCTACAACGGCAGCGCAGGCACCGGTGCCGCAGGCCCATGTTTCGCCGCTGCCACGCTCCCATACCCGCATCAGCAGCGTGTGAGAATCAATCACCCGGATAAACTCTGTGTTGACCCGCTGGGGGAAGAGAGTGTGGCTCTCAAATACAGGGCCTATTTTCTCCAGCTCCAGACCATCGGGGTAATCGCAGAAGACCACACAGTGGGGATTTCCCATGGAAACACAGGTGATGTTATACTCCTGACCGCCGATTTCCACAGGGCGGCTGACAACTGTTTCACCCTCCAGCAAAACTGGGATTTCAGTAGGCTCCAGCCGGGGCACACCCATATCCACAGTCACGGAATCCACCTTGTCGTTTTGCAGGTGCAGATCAAGGGTTTTAATGCCGCTGAGGGTTTCAATCTTTAGGATTTTCTTCTTGCGGATGTCGTTTTCATAGAGATATTTACCCACACAGCGAATGGCGTTGCCGCACATGTTACCCTCGCTGCCATCCAGATTGAACATACGCATCTGAGCATCCGCCGTTTCGGAGGGGCAGATGAGCACCACCCCATCCCCGCCGATACCGAAATGCCGGTCGGAAAGGGAAACGCTCAGAGATTCCGGGCTGGTTATCTTCTGCTCAAAGCAGTTGAAATAGATATAATCGTTGCCGCAGCCCTGCATTTTGGTGAAGGAAAGCTTCATTTTCTCACTCCTCATATGATTAATATCCACCAGCTCAGTGCTGTAGGGGGTATAGCGCCCCATAAGGCAGCGGGCAAGAGCATTGGCGGTATCCACTGAGGTCAGGCAGGGAATCGCCCGCTCTACAGCCGCGCGGCGTATTTTCACACTGTCCCGGGCCGGGTCACGGCCCTTGGAGGAGGTGGAGATAATATAGCTGATTTTCCCGCTTTCCAGCAGGGTCATGGTGTTCTCCGAGCACTGGTGAATTTTCTTCACCGGCTCTGCTTTCAGCCCTGCCTTGTGCAGAAGCTGGGCTGTGCCCTCGGTGGCATACAGCGAAAAGCCCATGTCTGCGTATTTCTTGGCGGCATCCACAATTTCCGGTTTGTCGGAATCCCGGACACTGATAAACACGCCGCCGCCCTTTTTCATTTGGTAACCTGCTGCAATGAGGCCTTTATAGAGGGCTTCATCCAGCGTTTTGCCGATGCCCAGCACTTCACCGGTGGATTTCATTTCCGGCCCCAGCTGCACATCCAGCTTGGGCAGCTTCTCAAAGGAGAAGATCGGCACCTTGACCGCCACATAGGGGGGGACAGGATAAAGCCCGGTGCCAAAGCCCATATCCGCCAGCTTTTCACCCAGCATGGCTCTCGTTGCTAAATCCACCATGGGAACCCCGGTCACCTTGCTGATATAGGGGATGGTTCGGGAGGCACGGGGGTTCACCTCAATTACATAGATTTTGCCGTGGAAAATAACATACTGGATGTTCACAAGGCCCTTGGTGTTCAGCGCCAGAGCCAGCTTCCGGGTGTTTTCCACCAGCTGCTCAATCAGCTCACCGGGGACATTCCATGCAGGATAAACGGCGATGGAATCCCCTGAATGAACACCCGCCCGCTCGATGTGCTCCATAATGCCGGGGATGAGAATTTCCTCCCCATCGCAGATGGCATCCACCTCCACCTCGGCTCCCATCAGGTACTGATCGATGAGCACCGGGCTGTCGATGCCTTTTTCCAGTATAATGGCCATATATTCCCGGATATCTTCGGGAGAAAAGGCAATGATCATATTCTGCCCACCCAGCACATAGGAGGGGCGTAGCAGCACCGGGTAGCCCAATGTTTCGGCCACGTCCAGTGCCTGCTGGGTGGAGAGCACACCGCTGCCCCGGGGCCGGGGGATAGACAAATCTTCCAGAAGGGCATCAAAGCGCTCCCGGTTTTCCGCCATATCAATGCTGTCGGCCGTGGTGCCTAGAATCAGCACACCCTGCTCCTCTAAAAACCGGGTCAGCTTAATGGCGGTCTGCCCGCCGAAGGCCACCACCACGCCATAGGGCTTTTCGGTGGCAATAACCTGCATCACATCTTCGGGGTAGAGTGGCTCAAAATAGAGTCGGTCAGCGGTATCAAAGTCGGTGGAGACCGTTTCTGGGTTGTTGTTGATGATAGCCACCTGAAACCCGGCTTTTTTCAGTGCCCATGCGCAGTGAACGCTGGCATAGTCAAATTCAATACCCTGCCCGATGCGGATAGGCCCCGAGCCAAGGACGATAACAGTTTCTCGGGTATCCTGCCGCTCTGCAAGCAGCTGCGCCGCTTCGTTTTCCACGCCATAGGCGCTGTAAAAATAGGGGGTTTGGGCGGCAAATTCCCCGGCGCAGGTATCCACCATCTGGAAAGAGGCGGCCATAGACTGGGGGAGTTCCCGTCCGCTGAGGCGGTGGATGACCCGGTCTGGGTAGCCCAGCTTCTTGGCGGTTTCATACAGCTTGGGTGTAAGCGGCTCTTTTTCCAGCCGCTTTTCCAGCTCCCGAAGATTCAGGAGCTTGGAAAGGAACCAATGGTCAATCATGGTGATGCTGTGGATTTCCTCACAGGAAATGCCTCGGAGCAAGGCTTCATACACCACAAAAAGCCGCTGATCCGAGCAGTGGTGAAGCAGCTTGGCGATTTCCTCAGTGCTCTTTTGCTCAAGGGAAGAGAGGCGCAGACTATCCTGTGAGATTTCCGCACCACGCACCGCCTTCATCAAAGCCTGCTCAAAGGTTTTGCCCATAGCCATAACCTCGCCGGTGGCCTTCATCTGGGTGCCAAGGGTGCGGGTGGCGTAAACAAATTTATCAAAGGGCCAGCGGGGCAGCTTAACCACCACATAATCCAGTGCCGGTTCAAAGCAGGCTTGGGTTTTGCCGGTGACCGCATTGGGAATTTCATCCAGCGTATAGCCGATGGCAATTTTAGCCGCTACCTTGGCAATGGGATAACCCGTAGCCTTTGAGGCCAGCGCCGAGGAGCGGGAAACACGGGGGTTCACCTCAATGACACCGTATTCAAAGCTGTCTGGGTCAAGGGTGAATTGGCAGTTGCATCCGCCTTCAATCCCCATAACGGTGATGATATCCAAGGCCGCCGAGCGGAGCATCTGGTATTCTTTATCCGAAAGGGTAACCGCCGGGGCAATGACAATGCTGTCTCCAGTATGAACGCCCACAGGGTCAAAGTTTTCCATGCTGCAAACGGTGATCACGTTTCCAGCACTGTCCCGCATGACTTCAAACTCAATTTCTTTTTGGCCTGCTACACTTTTTTCCACCAAAATCTGATGAATGGGGGAAAGACGCAGACCGCTTTCGGCAATGACTTCCAGCTCAGTGGGGCTTTCGGCAATGCCGCCGCCGCTGCCGCCCATAGTAAAGGCAGGGCGGACAATCACCGGGTAACCCATTTTTTGCCCAAAGGCAAGGGCGTCCGCTATGGTATGCACCACAAGGGAGGGAATAACCGGTTGGCCGATGGCTTCCATGGCATCTTTAAAAAGCTGGCGATCCTCGGCCTTGTCGATGGTTTCAGGGCTTGCTCCCAGCAGTTTAACCCCATGAGTTTCCAGAAAGCCTTCTTTGGCCAACTGCATGGAAAGGGTCAGGCCGGTCTGGCCGCCTAAGGTGGAAAGCAAGCTATCCGGTTTTTCGATCTCGATGATCCGCTTGACTGTATCCAAGGTCAGCGGCTCAATATAAATCTGGTCGGCCATGGCATTATCGGTCATGATGGTGGCCGGGTTGGAGTTGATGAGCACAACCTCAAGCCCCTCTTCCTTCAGCGCACGGCAGGCTTGGGTGCCCGCATAGTCAAATTCCGCCGCCTGACCGATGACAATAGGCCCCGAGCCGATGACCAGCACTTTGTGAATATCCTGTCTCAGTGGCATAGTAAAAACCATTCCTTTCGGATTTGCTAGCAATGTTGAGAAGAATTGCTCCTAACGCAGGGTCTGCATATTTTCCACAAACCGGTCAAAGAGAAACCGGGTATCCTGCGGGCCGCCGCAGCCCTCCGGGTGAAACTGCACCGAAAAGGCGGGCATATCCTGATAATCGATGCCCTCACAGCTCCCGTCGTTGGCGTTGATCATGCTGACCCGGGCTGTGGAAGGCAAAGAATCGCCGACTACCGCATAGCCATGGTTCTGGCTGGTGATGTAAAGGCGACCGGTTTCCAGCGCCTTGACCGGCTGGTTGGTACCCCGGTGGCCATAGTGAAGCTTTTCGGTTTTGCCCCCTTGGGCAAGAGCCAGAAGCTGATGCCCCAAGCAGATTCCGAATATGGGAATCCCAGCCTTGCAAACCTGCGCCAGCTCCCAGATCACACTTAAATTATCGGTGGGGTCTCCCGGCCCGTTGGAAAGCATAACGCCATCGGGGTGAAGCTCCAAAATCGCCTGAGCGGTGGTGTTCCAAGGAACACGGGTTACCCGGCATCCCCTTGCCAAAAGCTCTCGGAGGATGCCCTCCTTGGCTCCGAAATCCCACAGAACCACATGAAAGCGTTCTTCCCCTTGGGGCTTGTGGGTGGATACAGTCTGGATACCGGCGTTGGGAACAGCATCGGCTACCCGGTAAGCGGCGGCCTGCACACTGTGCAAAGCGGCGCTTTCGGCACTTGCTGTGATTTTACCGTTCATAACGCCCTTTTCCCGGATCATCTTGGTCAGCGCCCGGGTATCAATGCCCCAAAGGCCGGGGATTCCCCAACCTTTTAAAAAAGTGTCAAGGGTTCCCTCCTGACGAAAATTGGAGGGAGCCTGACACCATTCACCGACAATATAGCCCCTGCACCGGGGGGCATTGCTTTCAAAATCCGCAGGAATAATCCCGTAGTTCCCAATGAGCGGGAAGGTCTGAACGACAATTTGGCCGTAATAGCTGGGGTCTGTGAGCGTTTCTAGATAACCGGTCATGCCGGTGGTGAACACCACCTCACCAATGGTTTCCTTCCACGCACCAAAGGCTATCCCTTCAAAGACGGCACCGTTTTCTAATATCAGACAGGCTGCTTGCTGCATAAGGCTGCTCCTTACCCTTCGTAGGTTTTTAGTATTCCTTCGGCAATTTGCCGCTTGGTACGCCGCATATCCATGGCTTGCTTTTCGATATAGCGGTGAGCCTGCGGTTCTGTCATGCCGAGATATTGTATCAATGTATATTTTGCCCGGTCAATCAGGCGGATTTCCTCGATTTTGATCTGTAACTGAGAGCGCTGGCTTTCCAACCCTCGGAGCCGGCTGCTGGAGGCGTGAACCAAGCTCAGCGCCCGGTAAAAGAAAGGCTTGTGGATGGGCTTTTCTACCACAAAAACGCCGTATTCCTCCACGCGTGCCGAGATTTCCTCCACATATTGTGCCCGGGTCAGCAGCAGAACACCCGTTTGGTTGTTGGCGGCTGCCTCGATGGATAATTCAATACCATTTTCATCGGACAAAGGGGTGTTGATAACCGTAAGGTCATAAGGGATTTCAAGCAGCATTCTGCGTGCCTGTGCACCGCTGGATGCTGTTGCAATCTGATAACGGCCCTGAGACTGCAACAGCTCCACAATCAGTTCTGCTCCCTTGCCGGCCGTTATAAGCGCCCGTTCCATCCACACACCCTCCTTTCCTCATAAGGATTCATCATACAAATCCCGGCTTTAAGACTGCCGCTGCCGGAATGCCATACAATATGACTGCCTGTGCCCTTCACAGGGCAGTAACCAGAATTTGCTACAGTGGCTGTACAGCGGCTCGGGAAAGCTGCTTTTGCCAGAGCTCATGCTCGGCATGCTTTTCTGCAATGTATTTTTCCAAAGCCTTTTGAGGAATCACCTTGGCCACCAGTGCGCTTTGCTGAGCCAGTTTTATGGCTTCCTCCAGATTGGAGGGCAGCAGCGGACAATCCTCTTCGGGGATACTGCGGCTCAGTGGGCGGCCTTGCTGGATTCCTTCCAAGCCAGCCTCCATTAAGAGGGCGAAAGCCAGATAAGGGTTGAGAGAAGGATCGGGGGAGCGCAGCTCCATGCGGCTGTATTGGCCGCTGGCGGCGGGAATGCGCACCAGCTGAGCACGGTTCTGGTGGGACCAGGTAAGGCGGCGGGGAACATCATCGCCAAAGCGGCAATAGGAGCTGGCAAGAGGATTGAGGAAAAGGGTCAGCTCATCCAGATGGGCCAGAACACCGGCCAGAAAGCTTTCGGCTTCGTGAGAGTGCTCACCCCCGGCCTTAAAGAGGTTAACGCCGCCGCGGGAAAGGGAGAGATTGATGTGCAGGGCGTTTCCTTCCTTATCCGCCAGCGGTTTGGGCAGGAAGGAAGCGTGGAGCCCGTTGCGGGCCGCAATCACCGAGCTGACAGCCCGGAAGCTGATCAAAGCGTCGGCGGCCTGCAAAGGACCGGAATATTTGCAGACAATTTCGTTCTGGCCCGGCCCACGCTCGTGGTGAGAGCTTTCGGGTTGAATGCCCATATCCTCCAGAGACATGCAGATTTCACGGCGGACATTTTCACCTTTATCCAGCGGCGCTATATCGCAGTAACCGGCTGTATCCTGCGGCTTTTTGCTGGGAACGCCGGTTTCATCCAGTTCAAAAAGATAAAACTCGCATTCACAGCCGATTTGGCAGGTGTAGCCCAGATCGGTGGCTTTTTGAACCGCATTTTGCAGAAGCTTTCTCCCATCCTCCTCAGAGGGGGAGCCATCGGCACGGCGTATTTCGCAAAAAAATCGCACAACCCGGCCATGTGAAGGCCGCCAAGGCAGGATAGAAAGGGTGGCCGGGTCAGGGAAGAGAAAAATGTCGCCGTCCTCTTCGCCCACAAGGCCCTCCACCGAGGCTGTATCGATGCAGACCCCCCGTTCAAAGGCATCCGGGAGTTCCCCGGCCATAATGGATATATTTTTCTGCACACCGAAAAGATTGCAGAAAGCAAGTCGAATAAACTTAACGTCATTTTCCTGGACAAATTCCAGAACTTCCGATACGGTAAAGGCCATTACCATTTCCTCCAATACATTCATATTGCTGCTTAAAGGCGCTGACAACCGCCTTTTTCACTTTCACTATATAATGCCTGCTGAACAATTCAAAAATGCAACAATAGCAATACTTTGACAGCGTTTTTGGATTGTTTAGGTGCAAGGTTTTTTGCCGAATACGGCAGAAAGCCTTGCACAAAGGATTTGCGGCGTGTGTCCGCAAATCCTTTCAGGCAGCCAATCAATGTATCTGAAGCAGCAAAACAGGCCTGTTTTGCTGTCAACCAGAGTGAAAATTGCTCTGGTTGCAAATGCGCTTCGCAAAGCGCATTTGTTCAGTGGATATTATATAGTCAATCAACCTGAAAGCCATAAAAGGCGTTCAGGTGGAAGCAGGAGCCTGCCGGCACACTCTGCGGCATGCGATTGACCAAGCGTTTCAATGGGGCCGCCGAAAGCGGCGTACAGGTGAAATCTGTGCCTTTAAGATGCTGTTTTTCTTAAAGCTCATTGAATATATAATGACCTAATTATTGGAAAAAAGCAAAGGTAATCATAAAAATAATTTCATTTTTCTTTAATTGTGGGTGTAAAGCCGTTTGTAGGGATTGGCCTTGTTGGGCCGCAGAACATAAAAGGAATCTTCCAGAAGCGCCCGTGCGCTGCCGCCAAACAAATCGCAGTAACGCTCCACCTCGGGTGCAACTTCCGTTAAATCCTCGGCTGTGGCCTTGGAAACAGCTACCTGCTCGGGAAGATGCTCAGGCGGCTGCTGGCAGCGAATGTAAATGGCGCCGCCGTGCATACCGGTTCCACAGAAATCGCCAACAGGTGAAGAACCGCCGATCTCCAGCCCCAGCACGATAATCTTGCCTCCGGCCTGATACTCGCCCAAAAAATTCCCGGCTCGGCCCCCGATCACCAGAACGGGCAGTTTTTGCTGATAGGCCTTCATATGGATGCCAGCCCGGTAGCCGGTGTTGCCTTTGACAAAAATTTTGCCGCCCCGCATGGCATAGCCGGTGGCATCGCCGCTGGAGCCGTGGATGATAATTTCGCCGTCATTCATGGTATCGCCGGTAGCATCCTGTGCGTTGCCGCCCACCAAAATGCGGCCGCCATCAAAATAAGCGCCCAATGCATTGCCGGGGGTTCCGTGGATGGTGATATCAGCCCCGCTCATGCCGCTGCCGATATAGCGTTGGCCCATGCAGTTTTCCACTACTACCGGCTCGGGAGCGGCCTCTTTGATCTGGGTGCACAAAGTCTGAAAATGCATGCCTTCTGCGTTGATGGTCACAGGCGCACACCTCCCATTTTTTTCTGCCGCTGCTCCTTAGAGAAAGCCATAAGCTGCGGGTGTTCCTTGATCAGGTCAAAATCTAAGGTATCCAGCGGGGTTTGCTCCCGGATTAAAGCGGTGTAAATTCCCGCCCGGGCAACTTTTTCCACCAGAATATAGCCCTTGAGGACATTGTCCTCATAAAACAGGCGCTTATACCCTTCGCCATCCCGTGAGGCGTATTCTTCACCCTGACAGGTTCCGGCTGTGATGATGTGCTTGCCAAAAAAACCGATGGCATTCATGGGCAGAGCCTTGTCGTAGCGGCTTTCGCCCCCTGCCATGTTGATGCCTGCGCATTCGCCTTGGGTGTAAGCATTGGGCAGCAGAGCCAGAACCCTGCATTCGCCTTTGGTGATGTCATAGCTTTCGGTGCAGTCTCCCGCCGCATAAATATCCGGCAGACTGGTCTGGCAAAGGGTGTCGGTGGCAATACCCCGGTTGACTTTGCCGCCGGCATTGGCCACCAAAGCCGTATTGGGGCGTACACCCACCGCTATGACCAGCCGGTCAAAGGAAATTTCACCGCCTCCGGTCAGCAGGGCTTTATTCCCCTGAAATTCCTTGACCGACTGGGAGAGCAGAAGCTCAATTCCCTGAGCGGCGATGTGGTCTGAGATAATTTGGGCAGCATCCACATCCAGAATGCTGGGCAGGATGTGATCTGCCATATCCACAACGGTAATGCTCTTGGTCTTTGACCACAGCCCTTCGGCACACTTCAGACCGATGAGCCCGGCCCCTAGAATCAGCACCCGGGTTTCAGCCGTGACCTTTTCCTGCAAGGCTCTGGCATCCTCTAAGGTCATGAAGGTGGATTGGTTTTCTACTGTTTCCAGCCCCGGTACAGGCGGTACAAAAGGGCTGGAGCCGGTGGCCACCAAAAGCTTTTCATAAGGGATACTGCGCCCGCCTTCCAGCAATACAGTCTTTTCCTCCGGCTGGATCGAGGTTACGGTCTCACCAAACAGGGTTTCGCAGCCATTGTCACTGTAAAAGCTTTTGGAGCGGTAGCGCATGCGATCCTCATCGGTTTTGCCCTGTAAAAGATAGGAGATCAGCGGGCGGGAATAGGTGTGGTGCGGTTCGTCGGCAATTAGGAGGATCGGGCTGTGGGCATCAACCTGACGGATTCCCTCCACACAGCCCACAGCGGCGGCGGAATTTCCGATGATTACATAGCTCATAGCGTTCTCTCCTCATAAACAATGGCGTGGTTGGGGCAGCCGCTCACACAGGCGGGCTTGCCGCAGCTGTTTTCAAGGCAGAGCTGGCATTTCTGCACCACACCGGATTCAGCGGGCATTACCGCACCGTAGGGGCAAGAAAGAATGCAGGTGTAGCAGCCCACACAGCGGCTTTGATCCACCGAGATCACCCCATCCTTTATGGTCATGGCACCGGTGATGCAGCCTTTGACACACAGGGGTTCTTCACAGTGGCGGCAGGATACGGCAAAGCTGATGCCGCTGCCCTCCTCGATCTGTATGCGGGGGGAAATCTTTTTCCCGCCCAGAGCCCTGACCATATCGGCTTCACCGGAATTGGCAAAGGCACAGTAATATTCGCACAGGTGGCAGCCAAGGCACCAGTTTTCGTCCACATAAATTCGTTTCATGGCTATGCTCCTTTCTACTCGCCGGCGTGGAGAATGCCCAGAATATCCAGCTCTTTCTGGCTTAGTCCCACACCACGGAGCATCAGGCGGTTGCCCCGGAGAGCCTCGATGGAGTTGATTCCCATTCCGCCCATGATTTCCTTGATTTCGTGGTTCCATGCGTTGACCAGATTCACCAGCCGCTGGGCACCCACATCCGGGTTGAGCCGTTTGACCAGCTCAGGGCGCTGGGTTGCGATGCCCCAGTTGCACTTGCCGAACTGGCAGGTACGGCATAGGTGGCAGCCAAGAGCCAGCAGAGCGGCGGTTGCGATGTAAACGCCATCCGCACCAAGGGCGATAGCCTTGACAATGTCGGCGCTGCTGCGCATACTGCCGCCCGCCAGAACCGAAACATTGCCACGGATGCCCTCTTGACGCAGGCGCTGATCCACGCTGGCAAGGGCCAGCTCGATGGGAATACCCACATTATCCCGGATTCGGGTGGGGGCGGCTCCGGTGCCGCCACGGAATCCGTCGATAGCGATGATATCCGCACCGCTGCGGGCGATACCGCTGGCGATAGCAGCTACATTGTGCACCGCCGCAACCTTGACAATGATCGGCTTTTTGTAGCTGGTTGCTTCTTTAAGGGAGTAGACCAGCTGACGCAAATCCTCGATGGAATAGATATCGTGGTGAGGTGCGGGGGAGATGGCGTCGGAGCCTTCGGGAATCATACGGGTTCGGGAAACGTCTCCCACGATTTTTTCACCGGGCAGATGGCCGCCGATTCCCGGCTTTGCGCCCTGACCCATTTTAATCTCAACCGCAGCGCCTGCATTGAGGTAATCCTTATGTACACCAAAACGGCCGGAGGCTACCTGCACAATGGTGTTGGGGCCATACTGGTAAAAATCCTCATGGAGGCCGCCTTCGCCGGTGTTATAAAAGGTTCCCAGCTCCTTGGAGGCCCGTGCCAGACACTGGTGGGCGTTGTAGCTGATGGAGCCATAAGACATGGCGGAAAAGAGAATGGGTACTGCCAGCTCAAGCTGAGGAGTCATGTTGTTGAGCAGCTTTCCGGCGGCGTCCCGGTGTATTGTGGAGGGCTTTGCTCCCAGGAAGGTGCGGGTTTCCATAGGCTCCCGAAGGGGATCGATAGGCGGGTTGGTAACCTGGG
The DNA here is from genome assembly GCA_035621215.1 of Oscillospiraceae bacterium MB08-C2-2. Taxonomy (NCBI): domain Bacteria; kingdom Bacillati; phylum Bacillota; class Clostridia; order Eubacteriales; family Oscillospiraceae; species Oscillospiraceae bacterium MB08-C2-2. Next base: position 191,515 of record CP141729.1, read on the forward strand.
AGGCATTAATCAGGATCTTATCAAAATAAACGGGATGATCCTGCGGGTTACCCATGGAAGAGAGCAGAACACCGCCGGAGGAAGCCTGCCGGTATACCTCTTGAATGGTTTGGCCGCTCCAGTTGGCATTTGCTTTAAAGGTGTGGTCTGTCTTGATAATTTTCAGTGCTCTTGTGGGGCAAAGGCTGACACAGCGGTGGCAGTTGACACAGTTTTCGTCATGTGCCCGCATGGTTCCGGTTTCTTCATCAAAGGAGTGTGCCAGATTGGCACACTGTCGCTCACATACTCGGCATGCGATGCACCGGGTGGTGTTTCGCACAATTTCATAGTCAGGATACAAATACTCCATTTACAGTACACCTTCCTTTGCGGTCACGATGACCGGTTCTCCCCCTTCAGGGGACCAGAGGCGATCCAGATCTGGCTGGATGGTGCGGATGGCGCACTCCTCGCTGGCGGCATAGAACATATCGCCCTTTTCAGCCACGACCATGGAGCGGAGCTTGAGCCGATCACCCAAGGCCATCATACCGTTTTCAAAGCCCAGCAGAATCGAGAAGGGGCCGGTAATCAGCAGGCTGCTGAAGGCGCTTCGCAGATAGGTGAGCTGCTCTCTCTGGGCAGGAGGCAGGCGGTGAATGGTGCTCCAGAAGGGGGCGGCAATGACACTGGCAACCTCTTCAAGAGAAAGTTTGACCCGGCGGTTGAGGTAATCAATAATATAGGTAATAACCTCAGTATCGGTCAGTAGGGTGCATTTGTAACCGAACATTTCAATGTGGCGGCGGTTGGCGTCGTAGGAGGAAATCTCCCCGTTATGTACCACGGCGTAATCCAGCATAGAGAAGGGATGGGCACCGCCCCACCAGCCGGGGGTATTGGTGGGATACCGACCGTGGGCAATCCAGCAGTGGCCGGAATATTCCTCAAGCCGATAGAACTCGCCAACATCCTCAGGGAAGCCGACAGCCTTAAAAACGCCCATGTTTTTTCCGCTGGAGAAGACATAAGCACCGTCAATCTGTGTGTTTACCTTAATAACACAGCGGGCTGTGAATTCAGCCTCATCCAACTGGCTCTCAGCCAGCTTGGTGGGCAGGGGAGTGACAAAGTAGCGCCAGATCAGAGGCTCATCGGTGATGGCCGGGATCTTTTTAACGGGTATTTTGGAAAGGTTCACCACATCAAAGTGACGGTCAAGAAAACGCTCGCATTTCTGCCTGGCTTCGGTATCGTCGTAGAAAATATGCAGAGCATAATTGTTTTTATATTCAGGGTAAATGCCGTAACCGGCAAAGCCGCCGCCCAGACCGTTGGAGCGATCGTGCATGGTGGCAATGGAGCGGATGATGGATTCCCCGGTAAAGCGTTTCTTTTCTCTGGAAAAAATTCCAGAAATGGCACATCCGGAGGGAATGCGCACCTGACCTTCCTTAAGCATTGAGAGAACCTCCTTTTATAGTTGTATAGGTTTAAAACCACAACGTGGTTTTAAACAGCGGCAATCTGCCGCTAACCGCCATAGGGCGGTCTATACCCACTTCATACTCATAGCTTCAAAATTGCATTGCGGTTTTGAAGCTATGAGTATTTACTAACAGCCCGTTAAATTGCCTGATTGGGGCATTGCATACAAAAAAGCGTTCATCACCGGGAGACAACGAAAATGCCGTTACCCGGTGATGAACGCCTTTGTTCATTAAGTAGTACTATACAGCAAAGGAGGCTGCTTTGTCAAGAGAATTTGAAACAAAACATAGCCTGTCCTGCAATTAACACTTAATTATTGTAGAATATTAATCGAAAAATAAAAAAATTGTAACGATTTGCAGGGCAAAATATTTAACTTGCAAAAATTTCAAAAACCTCTTGACAAACGAAAAGAGATGTTTTATACTGTTTCCATAACAGCAAAGGCGCTGTGGGTTATGAGACCCGCAGCGCCTTTTTTGATTTTTAAGAGCGGCTGTCAAGGGGTGTATTGCCGGCAGCAGAAACGATAGCTACTTCTGCAAGAGTGTGGGTAGTGGACTGTGCTCTGGCTGTTTCTCTTTTATGCATCCCGGCTAAATCCCGTAGGGATAGGAAGCTCGATTGGCAAGTAAATTTACTTTGAACGATAAAAAAGGAGGAATTCTTTGTGCATAATCCACTCGATAATTTTGGCTGCATGGTGTTTGATGACCGTGCTATGAAGGCTTATCTGCCCAAGGATGTTTATAAGGCCTTGCAGAAAACCATTCAGCAGGGCAAAAAGCTGGATCCCACCATTGCAGGCGCTGTGGCAAACGGAATGAAGACCTGGGCGATTGAAAAGGGCGTTACCCATTTCACCCACTGGTTCCAGCCGATGACCGGCATTACTGCGGAAAAACACGACAGCTTCATTTCCCCTGCCGGTGATGGCGGCGTGATGCTGGAATTCTCCGGCAAAGAACTGGTACAGGGTGAACCGGATGCCTCCAGCTTCCCCTCCGGCGGCTTAAGAGCTACCTTTGAGGCCAGAGGCTACACCGCTTGGGACCCCACCTCTTATGCTTTTATCAAAGAAAACACCCTTTGCATTCCCACTGCCTTCTGCTCCTACGGCGGGCAGGCGCTGGATAAGAAAACCCCTTTGCTTCGCTCGATGGAAAGCATTAACAAGCAGGCCATTCGTGTTCTCAAGCTGTTTGGTGATCCTGAGGTAACCCGGGTGACCACCACAGTGGGGCCGGAGCAGGAATACTTCCTTGTGGATAAGAGCGTGTGGAAGAAGCGCAAGGATCTGGTTTACTGCGGAAGAACCCTGTTTGGCGCAAAGCCTCCCAAGGGTCAGGAGCTGGAGGATCACTACTTCGGTGCTCTTAAGCCCAGAGTACGGGCCTATATGCAGGATTTAAACCAGGAGCTTTGGAACTTGGGTGTGTTGGCTAAAACCGAGCACAATGAGGTTGCCCCTGCTCAGCATGAGTTGGCTCCGATTTTCTCCACCACCAATATGGCTACAGACCACAACCAGCTCACCATGGAAATGATGAAGAAAGTGGCTGACCGGCACGATATGGCCTGCCTGCTCCATGAAAAACCTTTTGCCGGTGTAAACGGCAGCGGCAAGCACAACAACTGGTCCATTTCCACCAACAAAGGTGAGAACCTGCTGGATCCCGGCGAGTGCCCCTCTCAGAATACCCGCTTTCTGCTCTTTTTGGCTGCGGTTATTCAGGCGGTGGATAATTATCAGGATCTGCTGCGTATCTCGGTAGCCAGTGCCGGCAACGATCACCGCTTGGGTGCCAACGAGGCGCCTCCTGCCATTGTTTCGGTCTTTTTGGGTGATGAACTGACCAAGGTTCTGGAATCCATCGAGGCTGGTCAGAATCTGGCCGCTCAGGAAAAAGAGCTGATGAAATCGGGTGTACATACTCTGGCACGGTTTACCCGTGATAACACCGACCGCAACCGTACTTCTCCCTTTGCCTTCACCGGCAATAAATTTGAGTTCCGTATGCTGGGTTCCGCTTTCTCCATCTCCGGGCCTAACGTCATCCTCAACACCATTGTGGCTGAATCCCTTTCTCAGTTTGCTGATCAGTTGGAGAACAGCCAGCAGTTTGAAGCGGATGCCATGGCTTTGGTGAAAGAAACCGTTCAAAAGCATAAGCGCATTATCTTCAATGGCAACAACTATGCACAGGAATGGGTGGAGGAAGCTGAAAAAAGAGGCTTGCTGAACCTGAAAACCACTGTGGATGCCCTGCCTCACTTTATCAGCGAGAAGAACCTTGATCTGTTTACCCGTCATGGGGTTTTCACCGAGGAAGAGATTCACTCCCGCTATGAAATGATGATGGAAAACTACTGCAAGACCATCCACATTGAGGCCCTGACAACTCTGGAAATGACCCGTAAGGAAATTATCCCGGCTGTGTGTGCTTATACCGCTCATTTGAGCGAGGGCGCACTGAAAAAGCAAAAGCTGTTGGCCGGCGCTTTGGAAGCCTGCTCTCTTGAAAAGGAAATTGTGGAGAAGCTTTGCGGCCTTTCCCAGTGCCTGACCAAAAAAATCAAGCAGCTTGACGATGCTCTGCTCAGCGAGAAGATGACTTCCTCCGACATTTTGGAGCAGGCCAGCCACTACAGAGACACTGTGTTCATCTCTATGCAGGAGCTGCGGGCGGTTGTGGACGAAATGGAGCCGTTGGTCAGCGAGGATTTCTGGCCCATGCCCACCTATGGCGAACTGCTGTTTAGCGTATAACCATTACGGATTACTTTTGATATAACTGATTTGGAAAAAGGGGGATGAGAGGAAAACTGTTGCTGTCTGTTTGGTCTGCTATTCGCATTGCGTATCTATGAGCGGGATGCGCAGGCGCTTTAAAAGGGTTCATATTCGGTGTTGGCCGTCCCCAAGCGGTTTAGCGATCGGGTTTGCCCAGAATAGTCAGAAAAGTCTCCATAAAATAGCACCGGAGCGGTCAGAGGCAGTTGCCTTTGGCCGCTCCGGTGTTTTATGCTGAAAATTGATTTGGATGTTTAGAAAAACAAACTTCGCCGGTTCAAATCCAACACAGGTGATGTCAAGTGTATGAGCGCTTCCTCCACGGCGGAAAGAAAGCATAGAGCAGCAACAGCCCACAGAAGTTTAGGAAGCTTTAAAAGCAGCAGGACGGGAGCTGAAAAAAGAAACAGTCCGGAAAGCTTGTTGGCCCATGTATGGAGGCTGGCAAAGCATCGGTATTTAAAGGCGGCAATTCCCATACCGGCCAGGCGCACCAAAAGAATCACCAGAATCCATGGGATAAACCGCTTTATCGCCGGGCCCATCCATACAGCCACCGAAACGGTAATAACGCCAAAAAGGAAAATGTCTCCCAGTGTATCCAGCCGGGCACCCAGTGTGCTTTGGGTGTTGGTTTTGCGGGCAATATAGCCATCCAGCAGGTCACTCAAGCCGCTCAGCAGATAGAGCATACCGAAAAGCACCGGCCGGTCTAGGCAAAAAAACAGCAGCAGAGAAAGAAAAATTCGGAGCAGGGAAAGAATATTGGCCGCATGCTTCAAGAGAAGCCCTCCTTATTCATCCTTGACGATGAACACTGCAATAGAAGGATTGTTAGGGCGGTTGCAGAAATGTGTCTCCATTACGGTATAGCGGGAAGGATCAAGGGTTGGCAGATAGGCCAGCAGAGCGTCCCTCTCTTCAAAGCCGCTTTGGCCGCCATAATAAATCCCAATGCTCATCAGGCCGCCTACCCGCAGAATCTCAAGCCCGGCCTCAATGGCAGCGATGCTGGTATCCGGCTTGGTAAACAGGCTGTGATCTCCGCCGGGGAGCCAGCCAAGATTAAAGCCGATGGCATCGGCAGTGCCGGGCTGAGCATAAAGAGCCATGTTGCTGTGGCTATCCAGAACCAGCTTGGCCCGATCGGTATAGCCTTCTTTTTCCAGCAGTTTAGCGGTGCTATCCAATGCCTCCTGCTGAATATCAAAGGTCAGAACCCTGCCTGTTTCGCCCACCAGCGAGCAGTAAAAGGCAGTGTCCCTTCCTCTGCCTGCAGTGGCGTCAATGCAGAAATTGCCTTCCTTAACATGTGCTGTCAGAACCTGATGTGACAGCACCAATGAATTTAAATCTCCGGGCATAATTTTCTCCTTTTAAGGCGACTTGTAATTTTATTATTTAGTATAGCACAAAATCCCATTCTTTGCAGTGGGCCATAGGCCTGTTTTTACGCAAAAAAGCCGCGGAGCCCTTCAATTTTGCTGTTTTTAAATCAGAATAAACAACAATCCTGCACCAGATTAAATCCAGTGCAGGATTGCTGCTTATGGAGGGGAAGCATGATACGGGAAATTTGCGGCACAAATGGAATATATGCAATTTTGCCAGGCGTTTGGTTCCCTTCTAAGGAGGAAGAAGGAACACTTGCCATATTTCCCCCAGCCCAAGGGCCGGAAGACACAAAATTAGCAACAATAGGTTAGCGGTGTCTTAGGGCGTGTTTGAAAATCCAATTCAGTGTCAGATTGACTATCTTTTGCGCCTTTCAGCGTTGTTGTCAGTCGGAATGCGTCAGCATTCCTTCCTCCTCCGCCTTGAAATGCATCAAAATCTGGTCAACCAGACCTCCAAAGCAATTTATCAAACACACCCTAATCAACAACCGTTAAAACAGGATGGAGTTTACAACGCTCTCCAGATATTCCTGCTTGCCTGAACCGGGGAGGGCTGGGGCTTTGAGTTGGGCGGCATATTCTGCCAGTTCCTTCAAGTTTGTTTCGCCGCTGCGGATTTTTGCCCCGATTCCACTCTGATAGCTTGCATAGCGCTCTTTTATAAAGCTGTCGATACGGCCGTCTTCAATCAGCGAAGCGGCTTTAAGAAGGCCAAGAGCGAAGGTATCCATACCAAGAATAAAGCCCAAGAACATATCTTCTTGAGTATAGCTGGGGCGGCGGTTTTTGGCATCGAAATTGAGCCCACCGTTTTTCAGCCCGCCTGCCTTCAGCACCTCATACATACACATGGTGGTGTCATACACGTTGTACGGGAATTCATCTGTATCCCATCCCAGAAGCAAATCGCCAGTATTGGCGTCTACACTGCCCAGCATGCCGTTCATGGCCGCAATGCGCAGATCGTGCTGGAAGGTGTGGCCTGCCAGCGTGGCATGGTTGGCCTCAATATTCAGTTTAAAGTCTTTGTCCAGACCATACTGGCGCAGGAAGCCGATTGCAGTGGCGGCATCAAAATCATACTGATGCTTCATGGGCTCCTTGGGCTTGGGCTCAATCCAGAATTCGCCCTCAAAACCGATGCTGCGGCCATAGTCTACCGCCATTTTCATTAACTGGGCAATGTTTTCCTGCTCAAATTTAATGTCGGTGTTGAGCAGTGTTTCATAGCCTTCCCGTCCGCCCCAGAAAACATATCCGGTACCACCCAGCTTAACGGTCAGGTCAAGAGCCTTCTTTACCTGTGCGGCAGCAAAAGCGAAAACATCTGCCGAGTTGGAACTGCCCGCACCATTCATAAAGCGAGGATTGCTGAACATATTCGCGGTGCCCCATAGGCATTTTATACCGGTCTCTTTCATTTTCTCCAGAATATGATCGGTAATTTCATCGAGGCGGCGGTTGGTTTCATTGATATCACTGGCTTCGGGGATAATATCCACATCGTGGAAGCAGAAATATTCAATCCCCAGCTTCTGCATAAACTCAAATCCAGCGTCCACCTTAGCGTGTGCATGTTCCATACTGCCCGAGGTGGAACCAAAGCTCTTATCGGCTGTTCCAACTCCGAACATATCCGCACCGGTAGCTGAAAGATTGTGCCACCATGCCATGGCGAATTTCAGGTGATCCTTCATGGGTTTACCGGCTATTATTCTATTTGCATCATAATATTTAAAAGATAGAGGGCTGTCACCAGTGATCCCTTCGTAGGGGATTTTGCCAATTCCTTCAAAAATTTCGGCCATTATGAATTCTCCTTATCTATACTTTGTTAAAATTGCTGTGCAGAGATTGGTGCCCATAGAGACAATTGCAGTGTTACGCCAAACGAGAAAGCTTTTTGAGCCTATAGTTACAACTCAATTGGCATTTAGTTTAAAGCGGATAGAAGAGAAAATTGCTTTTTAAGGGATGCATAAACCTCTTGATACAAGCGGAAATAGGGTTCGTAAGCGGCACTGTGCTCTGGGATGGGATTCTGCGGTGGATTGGTGCGTATGACGGTTCGGCAGGCTTCCTGAACACTGGGATAAAGAGATGCACCCACACCCGCAAGAATGGCGGCTCCAAGAGCAGGGCCTTCTTTGCTGTCTATGGTGACAACAGGGCAGCTATACAGATCAGCCATCATTTGCCGCCACAGAGGGCTGTTGCCGCCCCCGCCTGTTGCGAGCATTTCGCATAAGGGGACACCCATTTCTCTGAGCACATCGAGGCATTCCCGCTGGGAATACATAACGCCTTCCATTACGGCACGCAGCATATCCTGCCTTGTGTGTATACCTGAAAGCCCAAAAAACACACCACGGGCATCGGGGTTAAGCAGAGGGCTCCGCTCACCCATCAGGTAAGGCAAAAAGATAAGGCGGTTTGAGCCAATGGGAATTCGTTCAGCTTCCTGATCCATCAAATAGTAGGGATCCTTGCCCAGACCAGCGGCTGTCTGCATTTCAGCGGTACAAAAGTTATTGCGGAACCATTGCAGGCTCCCTCCCGCCGAAAGAGTGCAGCTCATTACAGTCCATGCGCCGGGCACTGCGCTGCAAAAGGTATGTACACGCCCGGCCGGGTCGATGCAAACAGAATCAGAGTGGGCGAAGATAACACCGGAGGTGCCAATAGTGGTAAAGGCCTTGCCTTGCTCCACCACCCCGGTTCCGATAGCGGCGGCGGCATTGTCTCCGGCACCGCCCACCACCGGTATACCTGGAGCCAGACCGGTAAGATCGGCTGCTTCCCGGGTGATTGCTCCGGTAATCTCACATGATTCGTATACTTTTGGGAGAAGATCGGGATCGATTTCCAGCTTTTCCAGTATTTCGCTGCTCCAGCAGCGATTGGGAACATCCAGTAGATTCATGCCGGAGGCATCGCTGACTTCTGTGGCAAACACACCGCAGAGCTTGTAACGCAGATAATCCTTGGGTAACAGAATGTGGCGGCATTTGGCATAGAGTTCAGGCTTGTGACGCCGCATCCACAGAATTTTTCCAGCGGTAAAGCCGGTCAGTGCAGGGTTGGCAGAAATCTCAATCAAACGTTGAGCGCCCACTCGGTTTGTAATTTCCTCACATTCCTGAGCGGTGCGGCCATCGCACCAGATAATGCTGTTGTGAAGCACTTCACCGGCCTCATCCAGCATAACCAGCCCGTGCATCTGCCCGGAAAGACCGATTCCGGCAACCTTTTCTTTTGAGATGCCTGCATCCTTCATGACCTGACAAAGGGTGCTTACACAAGCATTCCACCAATCATGGGGATCTTGCTCCGCCCAGCCATTTTGAGGCTGGTAGAGGGGGTATTCCACCGTGGCGGATGCGATGCTTTTTCCGGATAAATCAAAGAGAACCGTTTTGGTGCCTGAGGTGCCAAGATCAATTCCGATTAGGTAGTTCAAAAGGGGTGACCTCCTTAGGCTTGTTTGCGTTTTTTACTCATTACATCAAAGATGACTGCGGCCAAAAGTACGAGGCCTTTTACTGTTCTCTGCCAGTTGGCGTCAATACCCAGAATGGACATACCGTTGTTCAGAACACCCATGAAAACCGCACCAATTACAGAACCACCTACTGTTCCGACACCGCCGAAAGCGGAGGCTCCGCCAATATAGCAGGAGGCAATGGCATCCATTTCATAGTTGGTTCCGGCGCTGGGAGCGGCGGAATTAAAGCGGGCCACGCACACAAGGGCGGCAATGGCTGCCAAAAAGCCCATGTTGGTGTAAGCAAAGAAAAGGGTGCGGTTGGTATCAACACCGGATAGGCGAGCTGCCTTTTCGTTGCCGCCCATAGCATAAAGATAACGGCCGGGAACTGTGTTGGAGGTATAGTAGTTGTAAGCCAAAACCACCACGGCCAACAGAACCAAAATGATAGGAATACCCTTATCACGGCCTAACAGCCAAGAAACATATATGGTAACGGCACAGATCAGCAGCAGCTTGACTGCTAGTAAGGCCAAAGGCTCGACAGTGTAGCCCTTTTTCACTTTATTGCGTCGGGCATACAGCTGGGTAACAACCAAAATTGCACATACCACTGCGCCGATGGCTAAAGAAAAGTTGAGCGCTCCGCCAAAGGCTAAGTAGCTGTTGAAATAACGGGTATAGTCTGCGGGGAAGGGCGAAATGGTCAAGCCATTGAGCAAAATCAGTGCAAGCCCGCGGAAAGTGAGCATGCCTGCTAACGTAACAATGAAAGGTGGGATGCGCATATAAGCGATCCAGAAAGCCTGCCATGCACCTAAAAGTGTTCCGGCCAACAGGCAAATAGCAATAGAAAGATAAATATTAGCCTTCATATTGACAATCAAGGTTCCTGCAATAGCTCCTACCAGAGCAACAATACTGCCTACGGAAAGATCAATGTTGCCTCCGGTGAGAATACACATCAACATACCGGTCGCTAAAATAACCACATAGCTATTTTGGCTTATAAGGTTTGTGATATTGGAAGGGGCGAACAAAGAACCCTTGTTTTGCCAGATGATTAACATCTGAAACAATATCATAATAAAGACCAACGCCAGCAACATGGTATATTTTTTCAGTGATATTTTGGTTTTGTACATTCGCTTTACGCTCCTTTGCTGGATTGCAGGATCTTGGCCATAATAATCTCCTGACTGGCTTGTTCCCGTGTGAGTTCTGCAACTATACGGCCTTCGTTCATTACATAGATTCTGTCGCACATGCCCAGAACTTCTGGCATTTCGCTGGAGATCATTAATACCGATTTATTCTGTGCCACCAGATCGTTTATGATATTGTAAATTTCATATTTAGCGCCCACATCAATGCCTCGGGTGGGTTCATCTAGAATCAGAATATCCGGTTCGGCAAACATCCACTTGGAAAGCAGCACCTTTTGCTGGTTTCCACCGGAAAGATTGCCTACCAGCTGCTCACAGCTGGGGGTTTTTATCCGTAGTTTTTTTCGATATTCCTCGGCTACCTGCACTTCGCGATCCTTATCGATGCGGCCGCTGGGGCTGATACTTTCCAGATTAGCCAAGGTTGTGTTAAGCCGAATGTCTTTGGATAAGATTAGACCCTCATTTTTGCGATCTTCTGAAACATAAGCGATCTTGTTATGAATAGCATCTTTAACAGTTTTTAATGTGACTGGTTTGCCGTGAATCTTTAATTCTCCGGAAATATCGGTGCCATAACTGCGGCCAAAAATACTCATAGCCAGCTCGGTACGCCCTGCACCCATCAAGCCCGAAATACCCACCACTTCTCCTGCGCGCAACTGGATGTTTACCTGATCACACACCTTACGCCCTGCGTAAAGAGGATGATAAACGGTCCAATCTTTTACCTCCATAACTACATTCCCAACATTATATGGGCGCTTAGGAAAGCGATCGTTGATTTCGCGGCCGACCATTCCTTTAATAATACGCGGCTCGCTGATATCATCATCTTTGGAAAGAGTTTCAATTGTCGCACCATCTCGGATTACGGTAATGTGATCCGCTACTTTTGCAACTTCTCCCAGCTTATGAGAGATTAGGATCGAAGTTATCCCATCTTTTTTTAGCTGCAGCAGAAGATCCAGAAGCTTGGCAGAATCATCCTCATTAAGAGAAGCTGTCGGCTCATCTAAAATGAGCAGATGTACATTTTTGGCCAGAGCCTTTGCAATTTCCACCAGCTGCTGTTTGCCGATGCTGATATCCTTGATCAATGTATGCGAAGATTCGCGCAGACCCACCACACGGAGCAATTCATCTGCTTTGTTATTGGTTTCTCCCCAATCAATATGTAAAGAAGAGCCACGTTCGTTTCCCAGAAACATATTTTCAGCAATGGACATATAAGGAACCAGTGCCAACTCCTGATGAATAATTACGATTCCTTTTTTTTCACTGTCTCGAATGGTGGAAAAACAGCATTCATCACCATCATAGATGATTTGGCCTTCATAGCTCCCATAGGGATAAATGCCGCTCAGAACATTCATTAGGGTGGATTTTCCAGCTCCGTTTTCTCCCACCAGAGCATGGATTTCACCTTCCTCCACGCTGAGATTAACATTGTCGAGTGCCTTCACACCGGGAAACAGTTTGGTAATATTTTTCATTTCCAACAATATTTTGCGCATAGGTTTCCTCCCAGGTCGTTAGGTCGGAACCGCCGCGATCTCTTGGGAGACGGCAAAGCGGCAGCGAGCTCCGTTGTGCATTTTTTAGAAAGCAGGCGGACGGAAACCGCCCGCCTGCTTATTCAGTCTCTTTCTGTTAAGCGAGATCAGCATCGGTGTAGTAACCGGAGGAGATAAGGAGTTCCTTGTAGTTATCAATGGTGCAGGCAACGGGATCGCAGAGGAAGGAGGGGATGATGCCTGTGCCGTTGTCGTAGGTTTGAGTGTCGTTGATTTCAGGAGCGGAACCCTTAAGAATGGCATCAACCATCTTAACAACCTGAGAGGCCAGAGTACGGGTATCTTTGAAAACAGACATGCTGTGAGTGCCAGCGAGAATGTTCTTGACAGCAGGCTTGTCGCAGTCCTGACCGGTGATAACGGGGAAGTTTTCAGCAGTGAAGCCAGCGGCTACCAAAGCATTGGTGATACCATTGGCAACAGAGTCATTGCTGGAAAGAACAGCGTGGAGAGGAGTACCGTTGGGGCTGTAACCCTGAGAAGAAACAAGGTTTTCCATGCGCTTCTGGCTTTCTTCTGTGCTCCAACCAGGGGTAGCGCATTGCTCTTTAGCAGTCTGTCCGCTCTTAACGACCAGCTTGCCGCTGTCGATGTAGGGCTTCAGAACTTCCATGGCGCCGCCAAAGAAGAAGTTGATGTTGTTGTCATCAGGAGAGCCGGTAAAGAGCTCGATGTTAAAAGGACCAGCGGCATTTTTAAGATCAAGAGCTTCTTCAATGTATGTACCCTGAAGCTTGCCAACCTTCCAGTTATCAAAGCTGGCGTAGTAGGAGATGGCATCGCTGTTCATGATCAGGCGATCATAAGCGATAACAGGGATGTTGGCGTTTTTAGCACTGTCGAGAACAGTGGTGAGAGCGCTGCCGTCGATAGCGGCAATAACGAGAACACCGCAGCCGCCGGAGATCATGTTTTCGATCTGGGCAACCTGTGTGGGGATGTCGTTGTCGCCGGCATACTGCAGATCAACTTCGTAACCAGCGGCTTCAAGAAGCTGTTTCATGTTGCTGCCATCTTGATTCCAGCGCTGAAGACTTTGAGTGGGCATGGAAACACCGACCTTGGTGTTGGAGTTGGGTGTGGATTCAGGAGCCGGAGCAGTAGAAGATGCCGGTGTGCTTGCCGGATCGGTAGAGGAAGAGGGAGCAGGACTGCCGCCGCAGGCGGCCATACTTAACGCCATGGTCAGTGCCAATAACAGTGATAGTGCTTTTTTCATGTTCTAAACCTCCATTGTTTGTGTGTGAAATATACTTACTCGGTGATCTCACCGAAGGGGGCTGATAAAAGAAGAATATTCCAGTGATTGGAAATCAATGCAAATTGGAAAAAAATTTCGTTTCGTGCTCGTGCACGTTTGTGTGATTTAAGAATAAAGGATTTTTATTGCAAAGTCAATCTCAAAAAGCTGTTTGATAGAATTTCTAACAATATATATAAACTGAAATATCTATAATTGTGCATTAATCACTAGGGATTTTTTTAGATTTATATCGTGCTCGAGCCACTTTGGTATTTACAAAATTGTGTTTTTGTCGTACAATTAAAACAATAGCATTTTACTGCAGAAAGTGGTGAAGGCCAATGGCGACTATTAAGGAGATTGCGTATCTAGCAGGCGTATCACGCGGCACAGTGGACCGCGTTCTCAATAACCGTGGGGCTGTAAATCCGCAAACGGCACAAAAAGTAAAAGAAATTGCAAAAGCCATTAACTATATCCCAAACCGTGCGGGGAGAACTCTGGCGGTAAAAAAGAAACAGCTCAAGTTTGGTTTTATTTTATTTGGCAGCACCTCCAGCAATCCGTTCTTCTTGGATATGGTGTGTGGGATCGAGGATCGGAGCGAATCACTCAAAGAATATGGCGTAACCGTTTCTGTTCGTTATGCGGTGATTGATAATCCGGATTATCAGGTGCAGCTGATCGATGAGCTGCTGTTGGAGGGAATAGATGGGCTGGCCATTACGCCGATCAACCATCCCGCCGTGTTTAGGCGTCTGAAAAAGCTGACAAGGTCAGGCTTCCCTGTGGTAACTGCTAATAGTGATATCCCTGATTGTGGGAGAATTGCCTATGTAGGGAGCAATTATTATAAAAGCGGAACCACTGCTGCTGGGTTGATGAATCTGGTATGCAGAGAAGGCGCCAAAGTGGGAATTGTCATTGGATCGCCATGGGTCTTGTGTCATTCTGAGCGTGTGGCTGGGTTTACGGATCATATTAAAAGATATTATCCGCACATTCAGGTTGTGGATACGGTAATTAACAATGATGATGATTTGGATAGTCTTTCAGTCACTCGAAAATTGCTGAAGGCTTATCCGGAGATTGATTCGCTTTATTTGGCGGCGGCTGGTGTTCAGGGTGCCTGCCGGGCTGTAAAAGATATGAATTTGCTGGGAAAGCTGAATATTATCAGCTACGATACCACTGCACCAACACGGCAGTTGGTGGAAGAAGGCGCGATCATAGCCACCATTGCCCAGAGTCCTTTTACCCAGGGCTCCAAGCCCTTAGATATTCTGATGGATTATGTGGGCATGGGGATTAGGCCGGAAAAGGAATTCTATTACACAAGGCTGGAGATCAAGATTAAAGAAAATATTTGATTGACTACTATAAAAATTCAAGTTGTTCTATAATGAGATTGACTAGAAAAGTTACATATTGTTTGTTTAAAATGAAAAACATCCTCCCGTACAATTTTGTACGGGAGGATGTTTTTTGTGTAAATAGTGCGTGATCAGCCGGGAAGGGAAATAATTCGAATCCCGGCTGATCACCACTATTCCTCATTTATTCAAGTGGAAATATGGATATGATATGGATATATAGGAATTAGATATAGAATATGGAAAGGGGTTAAGCGGTTACACGAATCGTGAACTGCATGCTGACACCATTGTGAGCCTTGGCTTCGATGATGGCAAAACCGGTCTTGCTGGTGGCTTTGACAATACCGTTTTGATCCACAGTGGCGATGGCGGGATTCAGAGAAACCCAAGTAACATCCTTGATGGTGGCATTCTCAGGATCGATAACGGCGGTAAGCTTAACAGTCTTGTTTCGCTTAACCGTTTCGTCACCCTCAATGCGGATGGCCTCTACTTCAATGATCTCGCCGGGGTCGATTTCTTTCAGCTGAGCAATTGCATTACGCAAAGCAGCAAGAGCAGAGTCAACGGCACCCTGATCGGCTTGATCATCCGAAAGAACATCCTTGGCCGTGTTCAGAGCGGTTCTCAGAACGGCCCAGGTCTCGGGGGTGTAGTCGGCCTGATTCAAGGCTTCTGCCTCTTCTGCCACAGTTTCCAGCTCTGTCTTATCAACAGGGGCGGAATCGGCAGTCAACTCCACAGTAATGGTGGCCTGAGCGCCTACTGTAAAGGAAGAAGTCTTGGTCTGGTAGCCCTGCGCACTTACAGTGTAGCTGTATTCACCGGGAGCCAGATCATAAATCAAAGCGTTTGCAGCGGTGGGAGCCACAACGTCGCCTGCGCTGTTTCTTACCTCAACGGCTGCATTTGCAGGTGTTACCGCAAAGGTAATGGCGTATTTATCGGCGGGAGCTTGACTTAGATCAACGGTGATGGTCTTGTTGCCATCAGCAGTAAAGGTGGCAGACTTAGTCTGGAAGCCTTCAGCGCTGACAGAATAGTTGTACTGACCGGGAGCCAAGTCGTAGACAAGGGCGTTGCCGGAAGTAGGAGCAACCACGGAACCTTCACTGTTGGTTACCACAACCGCTGCGTTTGCAGGAGTGACTGCAAAGGTAATGGTAGAGTTGACAGGCTGGTCATCCTTCTCCATGTGAATGTATTCAAAGGTGGTATTGAATACGGAGCTGGTATCCTGATTGGTTGTGCTGAAGAGCTGAAGCTTGGCGCCATCCATACGGGTGCCGGCATCAAAGGAATTGGCACGGGAGAAGTTCACGCCATCGGAAGAATAGTAGCCGATGATGTTGGAACCTTCCTTCTGGAGGCGGAGCCAGGCGGTGGTAAAGTTAAAGCCAGTGAAATTGTTGGCAGATTGGAAGCCGCTGTTATACTGCCAGGATGGATTGCCGCCGCTAATCTGAACCAGCTTGATCCAGTTGCTGCTGCCGGTGCCGGTGTTGTTGAGGGCGATACCGTAGTTGGGGTATCCGTTGCCCGGCAGAGTGCGGTCGTTGGTAACCTTGACAGTGACAGTCCAGTCGCCATTGAGAGAGCCGTTGTACTGCAGCATGTTGAGCATGCTGGTGGAAGGGAAGTCGTTGCCGCTGGAAAGGTTACTTGCGGGAATGGTAATTCCGGTATCTGCAAAAATAGCCTTGTCGTTGGCGTTGAGAATTTCCCAATCAGCAGGCAGGCTGTTGAACCGGGTGGCACTCTCTGGTACGAAGGTGATCAGGTAAGTGTCGGTGGTGGAACCAGAGGTGAAGCTCACCTTGGCGGATTCCCACAGTTTGCTTGCCTGTGTAATGTTAATGGTTATAGATTTGTCTGCTGCACTGGCGGATATTCTGGGAATGTTGCCTTCTTCAGCAGTCTGTGTGTAGGATTTTGTGCCATAGCGGAATCCGGACAGAGGATTTCCGTCAACCTTGATTGAATAGAGCAGATCAAAATCCTTTTCAAGCTCAAAGGAGGTGCTGATAGCTGGGGTATGCTTGTAGGCAATGGAGATGTGCACCAACTGGGAGCGTTCGAGCTTTACCACTTCTGGATAGGAGAAGGTAACAGTCTTAGCTGTGCGATCCACCTGCATGTTGCTCAGAGAAAGGATACTGCCTTCAAAAGCATCCAAAGCAATGGTGGAGCTGAAATCAGCCAGAGTTAATTCTTCATCGGGCATCATGTTAAACTGAACCGTCAAAATTCCATTTTTGGCCATGACGCTTAGAATCTGAGGCTCATTATAAATGAAGCGGATGATATAATCCATGGTGGTGTCCCCATTGGTTACAGTAACCTTGGCTTCACCAGGAATCTCAGAAACGTTTGTAATGCTGACAATCTCACTGCCTTCCATAGCGGCGGCAGTAATGCTGAGAGCGTTGGGCAAAGTTCCAACGGGAACTGTATAAGTGTAGTTGCGCAGACCAGGCTCGAAATTATCAACGGACTGGCCATTGATCTTCAGTTCGCTGAGCTGCGGGCCATCGCCGGGAACAACCAGAACAACAAAATCACAGGTTTCTGTGGAACCGGTAGCGGAATCGGTAACAGTTGCGGTAATGGTGGCAACACCGCTGGTTTTGGTTTGGATAACACCATCGGTAACCGAAACAACAGAAGGGCGGTTGCTGGTGTAGCTGATGTTAAAGCGTTCAGGAATGCTGCTGCTCTGGCCTTTCATGACATAACCATACATGGTATCGTCACTCATGGTGATGGTCAGCTGAGGATTAACTGTTTTACCCAGATCAAAACGGACACGGTTAGGAATGTCTTTGGCTTTATCGCCGCTCTGAACAGCTTTGGCGGTAACAACAGAAATCTCAGGAGTAAGCTGGCCGGTAACGGTAAAGTCTTTATTCAGAACGATGTTTTTGTGATCTTTACCAACTTGGAGATTGTAAGCGCCGTTGTAAACTTCAAAGCGGCTGCTGTCTTCATCAAAGAAGGCAAGGTCTTTTACTTTGACATCCATGTTAACGGTGACGGTTTGACCGGCCGGAACCTGGACCTTATCAAAACCAACCAGACGTTTGATAGGATGCAACAGTTCGGCAGGAGAGCCGGGGGTGGCCATATAAAGCTGAACCACTTCGGCACCATCCACATTGGTGGTGTTGGTTACATCAACAGAAACATTCAGAGTGCCGTTGGCATCGATACTGCTTCCGCTCAAACCACCAACTTGCAGGTTGGAGTAATCAAAATTGCTGTAGCTCAAGCCGTAGCCAAAGGGATAGCGTACGGCACCGCCGCGGGCTTCGTCATAATACATATATGTACGGCCGTTGCCAACGCCAAAGGAATAAGTATCTTTGCCGCCGGAATTAAACTGGGAATGCTCGGGATAAGGCCAGCTGTCTTCTCCGGGGCTGAGGCGGTAGCTGTAGGTGGAAAGCATCTGATCGTTGCTGTCGAACCAGATGGAGGAAGTACGTCCGCTGAAGTTGACTTCACCCAGCAGAACATCTGCCAGTGCGTCACCTTTCAGCATGCCGTTGTAGCTGCTCCATACCAGAGCGGGAACTTTATCAGCAAAAGAACCGATATAGTTTGTGCTGATGGTTTCCATTACAACAACAGTGCTGGGGTTCTTTTCGACTACTTTAAGGATATTTTGGCTCTGAGCACCAGGCAGGTTAAGGCTGCCACGGTCTTTATCTTCGTTGCCGTCGGATGCATTGGTACCTGCATAGAAGATAACCAGATCGGCATCGGCCAAGCTGTTGAGCTGCTCTTCGCTGATGGCAGTGCTGTTGGCAGAAAAACCGATCAGGTTTACGCTTGCATTAGGGTTAGCTTTAAGAATAGCGGAGCGTAAGCCGTTGTAAGGGTTGACCAGTTTTGCCTGACCGGCGCTGCCCATGTTGGCGGAATAGCCGCCCAAGAACATGTTGGTGGTGTTAACGTAGCTGTTGGCTCCCACAATCACCACTTTAAAGTCGCCGCTTGCGGGCACTTGGATGGGAAGCAGGGCTTTAGCAGAATCACCATTGGCAACCTTATCGTTCTTGAGAAGGACAAGGGCCTCGTGAGAAGCTTCCAGAGAAAGGCTTGCTCGCTCATCGGTCATGGTATCGGCACCGTTGGAGGCTACGCTGGAAAGATTGTATTTCCAGTCGGGGCCATACTTGTTTTCGATGGTTTCGCGGGCTTGGTTATACCAGCTTACAACGCCGGCATCTACATCGAATTCGCCCAACGCCATACGAGCGCTCAGCAGGCGAAGCAAAGATACGTCTACAGAGTTCTCATCAAACACGCCGGAGGGGGTGGTGATTCCCTGAGCAGCGGCTCCCGGAACCAGCAGAGAGTATTTGAAACCAGAGACAGCGTGCCCATTGTTGCACTCAAGATCACCGCCGGCATTAATAGCCCAAGCGACAGTCTCGTTGTTGTTCAGCTTTGCACCGGTATCGGGATGGCGCCAGCCATGACCATTACTGGTGGGGTTCAACGGGTCTTGATCGTATCCATTTCCGCGGGAAGAAACGGCTACGCTGTTGCAGTCTGCTGTGACATACCCATCAAAGCCAAAGGTCTGGCGAAGCAGTGTATCCAGCACATAGTTATTCAGGTTGGCGGGAACTTCGTTCACTCGGTTATAAGCTGCCATAACCGAAGAAACATCGGATTGTTCCACGATCAGCCGATATACGTAAGAATAATACTCACGCAATTCTTTGTCTGTCATATTAGAGGAACCCTTCAGGCGGTTGCCCTCTGAGTTATTGCCCAGGTAATGCTTGATGGTGCTGATCGTTTTCAGATAGCCGTTTTCATCCAGACGGTTACCTTGCATATCTTTTCCTTCC
Organism: Oscillospiraceae bacterium MB08-C2-2; assembly: GCA_035621215.1. NCBI lineage: Bacteria > Bacillati > Bacillota > Clostridia > Eubacteriales > Oscillospiraceae > Oscillospiraceae bacterium MB08-C2-2. The sequence goes on from CP141729.1 coordinate 210,890, forward strand.
ATACCGTTGACAAACTGAGAAGCCATCATAGCGGTGTGGTAGGCATCCTCACCGAAAGCCTCATCTGCACGGCCCCAGCGAGGGTCACGCAGCAGGTTGACAGTGGGGGAATAGAAGGTAAGCTCATAACGGTTATCACGGGTCACTTCACGGGCCTCGTCACCGATTTCGGTGGCAACCCGGTACATCAGCTCCGGATTCCAGGTGGAACCCATAGCAAGGCTTATGGGATAGGAAGTGGTATTATAAATCGTGGTGGCGTTGGAATCACGCTGTGCCTGCAAACGGGAAACACCATGCAGGGCTTCATTCCACCAGCCGTACCAATTCATATTAAGCTCCGGAATCGCTGAAGAATAGCCGCTGATCATCTGAGATGCTTTTTGGTTCAATGTCATGCGGGATAGAAGATCGGCAGCACGCTCTTCAAACGAATACGAACGATCAAGATAAATAGGGGATTCTTCTGCCGCGGCAATTACCGAGGGTGTGGCGGGAACCAATACATCGTCTGCATAAACAGCCGGGCTCATGGTTCCGACACAGATGCTGAGACTTAGAACGAAAGAAACTGCACGAAGCAATCGGACTTTTCCCTTCATTTAGATAGACCTCCTCTTTTTTAAACGGTTCTGGTACTTTTAAAAACCAATTGACTATGCTTTGATAATACCTGTCCTAAACAGCTGTACGAGCTTTAAAGAGCGGCCTGCACTGGCTGTATATATACCCCCCTTTCCGGGACAAGAGTGGCGCTTTCAATAAAATAAAGTGTAAACTATGCGGCGGGCGAGCCGCTCACAATATCATAGTTCCAGTCCTTGATGCCTCCCAAGTTATATACAGTCTCATATCCCATGGATAAAGCTTCTTCCAAGGCGGTTTGAGCACGGACACCGGCGGCGCAGTAAAAGATGATTTCCTGGCTCTTATCGGGCACCAGAGAAGGCAATTTCTGGGAAATCTCGGCTACCGGAATGTGCAGACTTCCCGGTATATAGCCTTCTGCCCGCTCTTCTGCCGAGCGTACATCCACCAGAACAGCACCGTTTTCATAATCATTGAGTGCCTGCTCGGAACCGATAGAGAATTGACGCACAGAGTTTTCATCCAATATTTTGAACTCGAAGTTTTTTCCCACCAATAGAACTTGGCTGTCTCCCATGGCGATACTGTTCCACTCGGAGCCGTCCGCTTCAGACATTTGGTGGCATACCGTGCATTCCGTGATGGTCAGCAGGCGGCCTCGATCACATACAATAAGCAACTGATCGCCCAAAAGGCCCACAGCGCGCATTTCCAGAGGCAGCTGTTCAGAGAACTCCTCGCCATTCACACTGGTAAGCGCTTTAAAAAACCAAACGTCGGCCGCATCCGTGAACATAATAAAAGGCTCCCCGGGATTATCCTCCATTTGGCCATAAATAAAGAGGCTGTCACCCAGACTGGAAAGGCCGGTGAAACTGCGGCGGTCATAATAGCCGTTATATGCCTCGTTGAAATTGATCGCTTTCCAGTTCTCGCCATCGGCAGAGGTGAACAGATCGGTTTTGCCGGTTATTGCCATCAGGCCATAAGAGTTGGAGGCAATGGCAATAATATCGTTATCGGTTTCCAGCGTTTTGCTCTGCCAGTTCTGCCCGTCCTGCGAGATCCACAGGCGGCCCTTTTCGGCGGCTGCATAATACCGGCCATTGAATTCCGTTACTTGAAAAATGGTCCCGCTTTCATCTATATTTGCCTGTTGAAATGTTTTAAGATCTCGGCTGTAAAGTAAAGTGCCCTTTTCTCCGCAGATCAGGGTAAGCCCATTCTGGGAATGGATATCCAGCAGAGAGGCTTGGGTAGGCAGCGGAAGGGTTTTGCTCTTGCCATTTTGATCAATTTGATCCAAGCGGCCAGCTGTTCCGGCAGCCAGAAAATAATTTCCCAGATAGACGGACGAAGTATACCCGGCAGGCTTACCGGTTGAAAGTGTCTGTGCCTGCAAAGGCTGAAGATCAGGTGCAGTGGCAGCTTTAACTGTGCAGGATGGTAATAAAAAGAGAGCAAGTGTGACTGCTGCTAAATGCAGTATATTTTGCCTCGTTATTTTCATTTTTTCATCTCCAGAGTTGTTAAGCATAGGTGAAAAAGACTTTTAAGGTATTTTAGATTAGCTCTGCAAGAGCAATGATTTTCATAGAAACGCATTATTCCTGTTTAGAGGGAATCTGTGCACTTTTGATCAGATGCAAAAGCAGCTGAACCAAGGCAACCACAGACAATACAATTATGATGATAGGAATTACACCCACCCTGCTAATGAGGAGAGAGAGATAACCCAATAAAGGAATGGCCACAAAAAGCTTGCCTTTTATATGATTGTAGTTAACTGGGGAGGGGTCCGGCGTGTTGTTGGCATCGCCCTGTGTGATGATGCTGTCTGCTGTGACTTCCAGCGCTCGATGCGTGACAACTTCATTGCCGCCCGAAGCATAGAAGGTGATGATATCTCCTACAGCTATATTTTCTTTTTCTACTGGACGAACCACAATTAGAGATCCAACAGGTAAAGCCGGTTCCATGCTGCCTGTAAGCACTGTGAACTGTTCCCAGCCCAACAGCTGTGGGATGAGTAGTAAAGCTACCAAAAAGAAAGTTACCGATTGAAATACAATCGAAAAAATTTGTAAAAATTTTTTCATAGAGGCGTGGATCCCCTTTCGGATTCGAAATCACATTGTGAGTTGCTTCAATTATCAGAAAATATCAATGCAGATGATGAAAGACGAGAATAGAGAAAACTAGTACCAAGGTTGCCGGCGGGTTGCATAAGTTCCCGGCGGCAACCTTGGATTTTCTTAAATTATGCGGTTACGCGAATGGTTACTTCATGGGTTATTCCATTGTTGGCAGTTGCACGGATAATGGCAAAGCCAGCTTTTATTGCAGTAACTGTGCCATCTTCATCAACAGTAGCAACACCGGGATTCAGAGAAGTCCAAACGACATCCTGAACAGTGGCATCTTTGGGAAGAATGGCTGCGGTCAACTTCTCGCTCTTGTTGCGCTTGATCGTGGCAGGTGCATTGATAGCAATGCTTTCTACTTCAATGGTTTCGCCGCCACCATTTTTAACAAGTGCATCAATAGCGGACTGCAGGGATATGACAGCTGCATCTACCTCGGACTGCGTGGCTTCTGCACGATCGGCAACAGCCTGAGCACTTTCGCGTGCAATCTGCAGGGCGGCCCAGCTATCGGCGGTATAGTCTGCCTCATTCAAAGCAGCAAGCCCTTGCAGTTTGCTGTTAAGAATGCTCTTGTCAGCGGGCTCGGTTGGGGTGGCTTTTTCCAGAGCTGCTGTAGCAGCAAGCAGGGTAGTGGTTGCATTCTTAACAGCGGTAACAGCTGCCATATCGTAGATCCGAACCTCTACCAGATTCGCTGCTGCGGTTTTGGAGCTTTCGTAGGCTGCCCAGCTTTCAGTAGTGTAGAGGGATTTCTGATCGTCGGCAGGGCCGGCAGCAATGGCTTGCTTCATCTTGTCACGGCTGGGAGCGCCAAGCACAGCGAAGAAAGACATTTTTTCTGCATTTCCGCTCAGGCCGCTCCACATGTGTGCGCCCTTGTTGCTGTTAAAGGTAGAACCATCGTTGGTGCCGTCCCACTGCATAACAGTGAAGTGATCTTTGTATTCAATCAAAAGATCCATCAGATCTGCGGCATAATCTGCCTGTTCCTTCTGGATATCCTCACGCATGGCTATGGTATGAGCAGAGGTGGAGTTCCAGCCGTTCTGATTCAGACGGCCCCAGCCACTCTTACGAATAGTGGTAGCGTTGTTGACATCATAGGTATTGGTTTCAGCAGTATCACCATTGGGGACAGAGGGAAGTGAAGGATCGTAGTCAGGGTTCAGCATAAAGTCGCTGCGGATATCAGCCTCAGTAAAGGAGATCTCGTTGGCAACGGTCAAACCCATATCCAGCTGCTTACGAAGTTGCTCGATGGAGGGGAACACAGAAGAGAGACGTCCCTGCATACCGTAACCATCAATGTTGCCAGCTTCGTAAATAGGTTTCAGCATTTTAACGGTCTGGCTGAGTTTGGGTTCATAAGGTTTGTTGCTGTCATGGAAATCGTTGTAATAAAGGGTCCAGTCTGCATCGTAATATTCAGACCATTTTCTGGCGGATTCAAATGCCTTGCGGATGTATTCGGATTCTGCAAACAATCTGGCATCCGGATCGTTATCCAGATCACGGCGGCGGAAGATTCCGCCCCATTGGCCGGACTGAGAGTCGTCCATATTACGGACCTGACCCGAATAGTCATCCAGACCTTCGTTTACAACGTCCCAAGAATAGATGACGTCGTTGTATGAGGAATAACGCTCCATCATCAATTTGATGTAGTTATCCAAACGGGCAAGCATAGTCTCGCGGCTGGCCCAATCGGGATTACTGGAGTTATAAACGAACCCGTTGCAGAAAAAGTAGTTGGGCTGCTGGCCGCCGTGCCAAACAAGCACATGGGCACGAATCATTCTTTTTTCATTTTCGGGTACGGTTTGGTTGTAAGCGCGGATCGCATCCAGGGTATTCATAACGCCGGGTCTGTCAAGCAGCACAACTTTTTCGTTGGCTTCTTTCAGTGCGGCTGCCTTCTGCTCTGCAGAGAGAGAAGTGTCAGAATTAATTCTCTCAATAGCTGAAACATAAGTGTTGCGGGAAGGCTGTGTTCCCCAGTTGCCGCCGATCTGGCTATCCAGCTTCAGTTCGTTGGCGGGGCTGCTTCCTTTGTAATGGTAGAGGCGCTGATCGGTTCCTGTAGGCTGCTGGGCTGTATTGCCGTTTTTCCAGCCGCCAAAGGTGCCGAACATGAAATAATCCTCATATTCCTGCCACAAAGAAGGCAATGTAAGATCGACTGCAGAAGCAGTCATAGGGATACAGGAGACAGTCAGAATAAGTGCCATAATGAATGTTAAAACTCTCTTTTTCAACGATGCTCCTCCTTTAGTTATAGTCCAGTGGATGCGCCAAGATGGTTGGGTTTTCTATAGTCGCCTGTTATTCACCCCCTGGTTGAACCGTTTTTTTAATATTAAGGAAAGATTCCCTTGACGCCAAAACAGTGCTAATAAGGCAATAAGCCCTGACAACGCTACCCATGCAGGGGAAATCATATGGCCCCTGAGCCCTGTGTTGGGAATAGAAGTCGGAACTTTATTGTCCAGTATTTCTATGGTGCCCAAGGGAACCGGCTGATCCAGAATTGTAATTGTTGATAGAGTTGAACCCTTATCGGAGTCTCTGTCTGAATCATCTCTGTCGCCGCCGGAGCCTGTAAATACGGTGCAATAAAAACCCCAATCGAGGGAGGCCAATACATTTTGTTGCTCATTTCCAATGTTAGTGGGTAATGTAACGGTTATTTCCAGAACAGACTGCTGCCAAGAACGCAGTGTTCCAAGCGGGATATACTCATGAATTGAACCAGAGTCTTTTCGACCGGAGGCAGGGCCTTCATAGAGCAGCTTGCCGGTTTCAACAACGGAACCGTTGGAGTTGACTTCGTGAAGGGTAATCTTCATTTGAAGTGCTTCCAACAATGCGAGAGAGCGGTTAGCATCGGCCGAATCGGTAAAATGCGAGGGGGTAGCTTTGAGGTAAAAAAGCAATTGGGATGTGCTTCGGTTTTGCAAAATGACGCTGCGGGTTTCTGAGCTGCCGGGGAGCATTCCCTCCAGTGAAAAAAGCTGGCGGTCTGCCTGCAATTGCTGAAGGCTGCCCTGATAGGTAACACTGGCCCAGACCTGCAGCGGCGAGCACACCAAAACAATCGCCAATGCAAGGCCAAACAACCTTTTCAAAATATTCCCCCTTTTTTAGAAAGCTGCATTTCAAGCTGTATAAATTGAGACTTTTCCCTTTGGGAGAAGCAGATGTCTGCCCCTTTACAAATGCAGTTTGGTGCTATAGCCCTGTCCAATAGGGCCAGCTTTGAAATTGTGCCGGGAAGTTTTCAGCCTGTACCGCCTGAGGGGTAACAGTGAGAAGGATGCTGTCGGGTGCAGTTTCCTGTGTCCATTGAGTGGGTATAGTGAGCGTGTAGGGGCGCCCTTTATAGTTGGAAAAGGTGTCGAAAAGGCGAATGTCTGCTCCCGGAGCGATCGGCTGCGAATAGTAGTACATCCCATCCTCTCCCAATATCCAGCCGGTGCCCCAATGTGCCTGCAATTCTTTTAGGCTGAGAGAATCTGTTTCGTTTGAAGTTTGAATTTCCACCGAAACACGCAGATAAACAGGGGTTTGTTTTGTGTTTTTAATCGAAGCATTCTGGTAGTAGCGAACACCCGGCTCTAAGTTTTTGATGTCCGAAAACTGCTCGGAAAAAGCAATCTCCACACCGCTGGTGGTAATGGTTCCACGGCTGTCTGCTTTGAGCACGGGGGCGGACACAGACCCTCCTGTAACGGATAATGCCAGTATGAGAGATACGAAAATAATAGAGGGCAAAAAGGGCAGACGGGGTTTCAGGACAATTCCTCCTCTCTGAGAAACAGTGAGAATATGGTATTTACGGTACCATGGTCGGGTCCCAACCGTAGGGCACAGCATCCTGCACAGCAGATTTGCTGGCCTGCAGTGCTTCGGCTACCCAAGTGACTTGCAGGGTTTCTCCTGAATTGGGTGAATATCCTTTTAGCTCATAATCGGCCGTCATAGATTCACCCGGCTTAATCAGCAAATAGCGATTATCGGCCGATAGCGGCAGGAGAAAAATTTTGTTCTGAGAAAATCCGCCGGATTCATGGCTCAGCAGGGTGAATTTATAATCCTGCTGAGCTTCGTTCCGCAATAAGTCAAAATGTTCAAATTCAAGAGAGGATACATCGCGCATCAGCGGCTCTCCGCCATCTCCAAGATATTGGAAGGTGTATCCCAACCGAACAAATACCGCCAGTGTACCGGTGTTTTCCAGCACAAAGCCTCCGGTATTGCCCAGCAGCTCTGGCTCATACTTGAGCTCTATATCAATGCTGCCTGTCTTTGTAATATTTGATGTGGCAGCCTCAATGAAAAACCAAGAGAGGGAACTGTTTGAAAGCGACACAGCCAACAGCGATATTATGAGGAGGTAGGCAACATATGTTTTCTTCATGCTAGATTCCTCCTGCGGTTATGTCTATTTCCAGCGCCAGCCAAAAAAGAATTTAGGGTTGGTGGGCGCCAGTTTGATGATGACGGTTTCATGGGAATCCTGCCAGACGCCGTTAGAATCTTGTATAGGAGCGATATCCACGGTTCTTTGGCTCTGGCTGACTACTCGATAACCATAGGGGGTATAAGCGCCGATTTGATACTGCCCACGAGTCAATCCATTGCCAAGATGGTAAGTAACTTTGCCCAGACCCATGTAGTAATATTGTTGATTAGGACCAGATTCGGCCCGCTTTTGAATGGAAACCTCAAATTTCCCGGGAATATCCGTGCCGTCTGTGGTTACGACCTGAATGGTGAGAGAGGCTTCCAGCACCTTGACAGCAACAGGGAGACGGATCTTACCGCCGCTGTATTCGGCTTTGTGAGCCGCTGTGTCGGTTACCTCCAGATAAAACAGGTGTTCGCCTGCCGGCAGGGCTCCCAACAAGTGAGTGGGAACTGGAATTTCCAGACCGATACCCTCGGTTGGAGTTAAGCCTTCCAGTGGGACTGCCCCGGTTTCCAGAAGGTTTTCCTCGGCATCATACCAGCTGTAGCTGTAATCTCCATTGCCTCGGGTAATTTGCCCGGAAAGAACGGCTTCCTCGCCTGCCAGAAGGGGAATGGTATCGGGGGCGGTGATCCACAGCAGGGGAGGTACAGAAACCGTAGTATTTGGGAAAGTGACAGGCCTTTCGGCACCGTCATAAGTCAGGGTGGTGGAAATACTGGGAGAGATCTCTTCTGCACCGTCAGGGAAATAGCGCATAGGCTCACTTTTATCGTCCTTGACCCGGATAGGGTAAGTGATGGAGTAGCTTCCATGAGGCAAATCTTCCGGCATATCCCATGTGAGGGTACTGCCCCAGATGTCCACTGAACCCCATTTCGTATCCAGCTCCAGTGGGGTGCCATCCTTATCAAGAATGATTACCCGCTCTGCGGCATCAGGCGAGAATTCAAATGAATCCTCCAGCTGGTCGCTTAAAGTAAGCTCCGGCAATGTGCTGCGGGATACTTCCAAAACAGCATCACAAAGCTGCTGCATAGCCTTCGGATCAGCGGGGGAATAAACGCGCTTATTGGGGGCGGCTGTGCTTTGAGCTTGCCCTTCATAGGGGGCTTGATCATAGGGGAGTGAGAAATTGGGGGAGGTTTCCATGGTGCGGGATAACTGCTCCAAAAAATCCCGGTTGGAGCCATAATTTACGGCGTAGATGTTTATACCCTGGCTAGCCAGATACTGGGCTTCCAGACGAGCCGCCTCTTTGGCCATATGTGCATTTTCGGCCCAGATTCCCCGGCTGGCTAATTGGGTTCCATCCATATAAATTCTCTGGGGCAAGGTTCCGTCGGTATCGGAATAACTCCATCTTTTTTGTCCAAGTTCTGGGTGGTTGCCCTCCTGCAGATCGATCTCCATATAAAACTGGGTGGCTTCACCTTCAAATTCCAAACGATAGCGCCAGATATCCGTGTAGCGATAGTTAGGCTCACCGTCGCTGAGTAAAATGATGGCGCATTGGCGGTCTTCATCGTCCGATTTATAGAAATCACCATCTTCCAAGCCCAAAGCACTCCTAGCCATTAACAGCCCTGCCTGGAGGTTGGAAAGATCTTGTGTTTTGATAGACTGGATAGCACTTTCTAAAGTGGGGTCATCCCAACTGGTCAGTTCTGTCAGAATTTCCGCCTGATTTGAAAAGGTGACCAGTGAAATACGGCTTTGGCTTTGCTGCACAGCGGGTTGGCGAATAAAGTGCAACAAGGAAGCTTTCATAGATTCCAGTACATACTGGGTGCTGCGGGAGTTATCAACGAGCACAACCACATCGGTGGGCGTGGCAGAAATCTCTTGCGCGACTGTTTCAAAGGCAATTTTCACTTGGTAATGACGAAACAGGTTTTCGCCTTGCTCATCCAATTCGGGCGAAATGTTTCTGCCGTGCCATGTGATATAGGGGTCCTCTGTATTCTCAGGCCCGCGGGAAAACAGCTTGGGCAAAGTGAACAAAGAAAAAAGAGATGCCGAAGATTCAGTGCTTTCGGTGGGTTTCGGAGCGGCGGAGAGAATGCGTTCCAAACGGCTCTCTTCCAAAGAAAGGCTTTCCCGTACCTTGGATGAGGTTTCTTTTTCTTCCAACTCTTGAAGTGACACAAGGGATTCAAGGAGTGTTTCCAACCGTTGTGGATTTTCAAGTAAGCCCTTATAGGCAAATTCTTTAGCATCTTTATCCAGAAGAGAAGTTTCCAGGAACCAATTCAGTAAATCTTTATCCAACTGCCGATTTTGCTCTGAAGCCAGCTTTTCTATTAACTCTTTCAGAGCGGACTTGTTGTAGGGCCTGTCCGGCTCAGAAGATTCATCCAGTTCGGAGGATTCATCCGGCAGGGAAGACTCATTGGGCTCGGAGGACTCATCCGGCTCGGAAGACTCATCCGGCAGGGAGGACTCATCCGGCAGGGAGGACTCATCCGGCAGGGAGGACTCATCCGGCAGGGAGGACTCATCCGGCAGGGAGGACTCATCCGGCAGGGAGGACTCATCCGGCAGGGAAGACCCATCCGGTAAAGAAGGTTCCTCCGACTGGGCGGGCTCATTTTCTTCAAAAGATTGTGTGCTGGAAGCTTCGGGAAGGGATGTCTCCTGCGCAAAAGTGGAATAAGGTGAACACCAGTTGAGCAAAAGAATCAAGACGAAGAAGAAGGCGAGTTGCTTGTGTAGGATGTTCTTCTCTGTATTCATGCTTTTCCTCCGTTCTATTGATCACATTTTTTAAGAAAGAACCCCCGCCCGCCGGGCGGGGGTTCCAAATTCTTTAGCGGGCAAACAGTTCGTCCAGGTAGTTTTGCAGGTATTCATTCGCGTCGAAGGAAGAACGAGAGAAGGTGGAGATGGAAGAAGCAACAGGAATCATTTCCAGATCATCGTAGCTCACGCTCCAAGCGTTCTGGATAGCACCATCCAGAGCCTGAGTGGCAAACCAGCTGTTTTCAAAAGCAATGGAAGAACCCATGTAGGAGTTGCCCATTTTATTGCCATCCAGCAGTGCGACAAAATCAACGTCCACTTCAATACTGGGATCTACGATCAGGTAGTAGTTGTCCTGAGCATCTTTCATCCAAATATGTACTTTACCATCGTCATAAATTTTGCTGGACAGGGTTTCAGGATCAAAAGCAACAGCAACATTCTTGTCATTCACAAATGTACGGGTCTGGCCATTGGGAAGAAGATTGCCGCTGGCATCACGGATTAAGGTGGAAGTAGCATTCATGGATACTTTTGCAATAAAGGGAAGAGAACCAGTGTTTTTTACTGCGCCATCCAGATCAACGGAAAGGCCGGGTTCAAAAAGAACATCTTCAGTGTCTGCAACAAAGCTGCCCTGAATTGCCAGGTCGCCCAATTCTGCATTGCTGGTTTCCGGTGTGCTGGTAGCTGTGAACCAAGCGTAGGTGGTGCCACTTGCGATAAGAACCAGAGCGAAAACAATTGCCAAGACCGCCATTCTGCTGTTTTTTACTTTTGCCAACATAGATAATTCCTCCTGTTTTTTTGCTGTTGGCGATGTTTTTCGCCGACAGCTATTGTCCTGTGTTTTTCTGCGGATGATGGATATATGGAAAAGGGTTAAGCGGTTACACAAATAGTAAACTGTGTGCTGACACCATTGTGAAATTTGGCTTTGATGATAGTAAAACCAGTTTCACTGGTGGCGTTGAGAATTCTGTTTTCATTTACAGCAGCCATAGTGGGATTCAGGAAAACCCAAGGAATATCCTAGGAGGTAGCATCCTCGGGAGCGACGATAGCGGTAAGCGCAAGTTTTGCTTCGCTTAACCGATTTGACTCTTATACCCTCGCCTCCTTTACAGATTGTTATGACCTGTTTGCATTTTGCAGGGCCATTTTCGTATCATACGAATCACCGCTTAAAATGAAAACATTTTAAGCGGGCAACCGGATGATTGCCATCATGCTTTTGGCACGATGTGAACGTATTACAGGGGACAAAAACAATTGACTGGTATAAATCAGCCCTATGAAAGCGGCTTTGCGTTAAGCGAGATCAGCATCGGTGTAGTAACCGGAGGAGATAAGGAGTTCCTTGTAGTTATCAATGGTGCAGGCAACGGGATCGCAGAGGAAGGAGGGGATGATGCCTGTGCCGTTGTCGTAGGTTTGAGTGTCGTTGATTTCAGGAGCGGAACCCTTAAGAATGGCATCAACCATCTTAACAACCTGAGAGGCCAGAGTACGGGTATCTTTGAAAACAGACATGCTGTGAGTGCCAGCGAGAATGTTCTTGACAGCAGGCTTGTCGCAGTCCTGACCGGTGATAACAGGGAAGTTTTCAGCAGTGAAGCCAGCGGCTACCAAAGCATTGGTGATACCATTGGCAACAGAGTCATTGCTGGAAAGAACAGCATGAAGAGGAGTACCGTTGGGGCTGTAACCCTGAGAAGAAACAAGGTTTTCCATGCGCTTCTGGCTTTCTTCTGTGCTCCAGCCAGGGGTAGCGCACTGCTCTTTAGCAGTCTGTCCGCTCTTAACGACCAGCTTGCCGCTGTCGATGTAGGGCTTCAGAACTTCCATGGCGCCGCCAAAGAAGAAGTTGATGTTGTTGTCATCAGGAGAGCCGGTAAAGAGCTCGATGTTAAAAGGACCAGCGGCATTTTTAAGATCAAGAGCTTCTTCAATGTATGTACCCTGAAGCTTGCCAACCTTCCAGTTATCAAAGCTGGCGTAGTAGGAGATGGCATCGCTGTTCATGATCAGGCGATCATAAGCGATAACAGGGATGTTGGCGTTTTTAGCACTGTCGAGAACAGTGGTGAGAGCGCTGCCGTCGATAGCGGCAATAACGAGAACACCGCAGCCGCCGGAGATCATGTTTTCGATCTGGGCAACCTGTGTGGGGATGTCGTTGTCGCCGGCATACTGCAGGTCAACTTCGTAACCAGCGGCTTCAAGAAGCTGTTTCATGTTGCTGCCATCTTGGTTCCAGCGCTGAAGACTTTGAGTGGGCATGGAAACACCGACCTTGGTGTTGGAATCGGGGGTGGATTCAGGAGCCGGAGCAGTAGAAGATGCCGGTGTGCTTGCCGGATCGGTAGAGGAAGAGGGAGCAGGACTGCCGCCGCAGGCGGCCATACTTAACGCCATGGTCAGTGCCAATAACAGTGATAGTGCTTTTTTCATGGATTCAACACTCCTTTTTGTGGTTGTTTGTTTTTTTTGAATAAATTCACCTATTTTTTAGGGTTTCGTGCTCGTGCACAAATTTAAGGGCACGAGCACGATCACATTTACAACATACTGGATTATTATTAATAAGTCAACAAAAAAATAGTTATATTGATATTTTTTATATACATACACATTCAAATATGTATATGTTTATTAAAAATTGACAATATTTTTTCTTGTGCTTAAAGACGTAAATTAAATTAACAAATGTGCTCGAGCTAATAGAAAAATACAATCCAAAACGACAAGAAAATACATGATTAGACAAAATTATATGCATATGTATAAATAAATAACACATTAAACGGTGATTATTATCAAATCAAAGCGAAAAATATGTTCTCAAAGTTGTGCAATCCATAATATATATGGCGTGCTCGAGCTTATTTTAATAGATGTGTATTGATTTTGTCGAAATGTGTCGATATAATAACAGTATATAGTTGTGGAGTATATTCTTTGTGGGGTGGGATAGAATGGCGACGATCAAACAAATTGCTTATTTGGCAGGAGTGTCCCGAGGCACTGTAGATCGTGTATTGAATAGACGGGGACATGTGAATACCGAAACGGAAACAAAAGTGCTCAGTATTGTAGAGGCACTTGGATATTCGCCAAACCGCTTGGGGAAAAATCTTTCTATCCGCAAGAAAGGTTTTCGGTTTGGTTATATCCTGTTTGGCAGTGTAACTGGAAATCCCTTTTTTGAGGACATGCTGGTCGGAATACGGCATAAAGTCATGGAGCTGGAACAATACGGCATTGAAGTGGAAGTGCTGCATACAGCGTTGGATGATCCGATGAAACAGGTTGCGCTCATGGATGATTTGGTGGCGAAGGGGGCGAACGGTATTGCGCTGACACCGATTCAGCATCCTTTGGTGGAGGCTAAAATCAATGAGTTAGCGGATAAGGGCATCCCGGTGATTACTGCTAACAGTGATCTGGAAAATTCCAAGAGGCTTGCCTATGTGGGGAGCGATGGTCTTAAAGGTGGAAGAACCGCTGCCGGACTGTTGTGCCTGATCACCGGCGGAAAAAGCAATATTGGCATTGTGATGGGTTCGAAAGATGTTCGGGGCCATGTACAGCGGGTTCAGGGGTTCAGCGATTATGTGGAAGAGAATTATCCCGATATGCATATTGCAGATATTGTCACCAACAACGATGATGATCTGGAAAGCTACGATGAGACATTGAAAATGTTGCAGAATCATCCGGAGATTGATTCAATCTTCTTGGTTTCCGGAGGAGTGCGGGGAACCTGCCGTGCTGTGCAAAGCATGAATCTGGCTGGGAAATTGCGCATAGTTAGCTTTGACATGGTTCCTTATACCCGCAAGATGATTAAAGAAGGTGTAATTTATGCATCCATTGGGCAGCAGCCCGAGGTGCAGGGGGGCAAACCGCTGGATATTTTGCTGGACTATCTTGGGATGGACACTCCCCCGCTTCAAGAGAAGTATTTTACACAAAACGAAATTAAAATAAGAGAGAACCTTTTATAGAACAAACGTATTTATGTATATAAACGAGAAGAACCCGTCCAATGCTCTAAGCATTGGACGGGTTCTTCGATATTTAAGGCTTCCTGAGCAAGGTGCAAATGCCTGATCTGGAAATAACCATCACTGATACACGGTTGGATAAGGTACAATAAGTTTCGCAAATAAGAAAAGGACAAGGTTTAAGTCTCTGGTAAAATGGGAGTAACGACACCACCATTTTGAAAGGAGACAGAAAACCATGTCCGAGAAAATTGTACAACTAAACGAGGAAGTAATCAAGGTAGAAATCCGGGAACTGGTGCGCAATAGCGTGGAGGAAACACTCAATGGGTTGTTGGAGCAGGAAGCACAGCAACTGACCAATGCCGCGAAATATGAACGCAGTGAGGGTCGACAGGGCTACCGCAGCGGGCACTACAACCGGAATCTGACAACAACGTCAGGGGATGTGGAGCTGAAAATGCCGAAGCTGAAAGGAGTGTCCTTTGAGACAGCGATTATTGAGCGGTACCGCCGCCGGGAAAGCAGCGTAGAAGAAGCATTGATTGAGATGTATCTGGCCGGGGTATCAGTACGGCGAGTAGAGGATATTACAGAGGCATTGTGGGGAAGCAAGGTGTCACCAGCCACGATCAGCGAACTGAACAAGAAAGCGTATGTCCACATTGAAGATTGGCGGGGTCGCCCCTTGCAAGGCGGGAAATACCCATATGTCTATGTGGACGGCATCTACCTTCGCCGCAACTGGGGCGGAGAATATGAGAATGTGGCTATCCTCGTAGCCATCGCAGTCAATGAGGACGGCTACCGGGAGGTGATTGGCGCCGCTGAAGGGATGAAAGAGGATAAAGCAAGTTGGGTGTCCTTCTTCCAATGGCTGAAAATCCGTGGACTTTCTGGTGTCAAGCTCATTGTGGGTGACAAATGTCTGGGTATGCTGGAGGCCGTCTATGAAGTGTTTCCCGACGTCAAATACCAGCGCTGCACCGTGCATTTCTACCGTAATGTATTCTCTGTTACCCCTCGCTCCAAGGTGAAGCTGGTAGCGAAAATGCTTAAGGCTATCCATGCGCAGGAAAGCAAAAAAGCGGCACGGGAGAAGGCGAAAGCCGTTGTGCAAGAACTGCACGCCATGAAGCTGACCCAAGCGGCCAGAAAAGTGGAGGATAGCATTGATGAGACGCTTACCTATGCCGATTTCCCACCCGAACATTGGACACGAATTCGCACGAACAACGTCATCGAACGCCTTAACCGTGAAATCCGTCGCCGTACAAGGGTGGTCGGCGCATTTCCTGATGGAAACTCCGCTCTGATGCTCGTCTGCGCACGTTTGCGCCATGTCGCCGGTACTCAGTGGGGTAACAAGAAATACATGAACATGAAGCATCTTGCTGCTGCAGCAGACGATGCTTTGATCGCTGGTTAATCCCACATTATCAGAGGCTCAAAACCAATTTGCGAAAAACTATTGACACTACCCACGGTTGTGGTTGATGGTGAATGCGGAATAGATCTATTCATAATAAACAGCTCGAGAAAAGAGAAAAGCTTTTAACTAATCATCTTAGTTAAAAGCTTTTCTCATGGTTGCGGGAGCAGGATTTGAACCTACGACCTTCGGGTTATGAGCCCGACGAGCTACCGGACTGCTCCATCCCGCGATGTATGGAGTTTTTAGCGCCTATTTAGAATATCATAATTATGGGAACATGTCAACTCCTAATTTTCATTTTGTTTGTTTCGGGCACTGTACATTTCCCAAATTACTTTTAGTTAAAGGAAATATAATGAAGAAATTTTTTATAAATGCTATGGCTGAATGGGGTATGTGTATCTGTTGCAGTGGCTTTTTGGGCAGATTTATGTTATAATAGTTTTAAACCTCAACCAAGCCCGGGTTTTTGCGTGAACATGAAAACCGCAAAATCTGGCATTGCGTTGAATAAGGCTTGGGCAGGAGCGGCCTGTCTGTATGTTCAAACAGCAATTTTTGCTGTGCATTAAATGTATAAGGTTTTATAGGGGTCTTGATCGGTTCGGTAGGTGTGGGAATAATTAAAATGTTTCAGCGGAGGTACCCATGGTAAAAGTGGAAGATCAATTCTGCAGCCTAAGGCGGAAGGTGCTGGAAAAATACTATAGCAAAATGAATGATATGCAGCGCAGAGCCGTTTTTCAGGTACAGGGGCCCTTGCTGATCTTAGCAGGCGCCGGAAGCGGAAAGACGACGGTGCTGATTAACCGCATCGAATATATGGTGCGGTTTGGGGATGCCTATCACTCGCAGGAAAAAAGAGCCTCCTCGTTGGAGGCTCTTGGGGCGCTGGAAGCGTATCTGAATCAGGATGATGGGGATATTACCCCCCTGGTGCCTGCGCTTGCTTGCGAGCCTATTAAGCCATGGAATATTTTGGCCATTACCTTTACCAACAAAGCGGCGGGTGAGCTGAGAAGCCGTCTGGAGGAGAAATTGGGGAATGCCGCGTCTGATATTCAGGCTTCCACCTTTCATTCTCTCTGTGTGCGCATTCTGCGCCGGGAGATTGGTACTCTGGGTTACAACAGCAGCTTCACCATCTATGACAGCGATGATTCCATGCGTGTTATTAAGGAAGGCCTCAAAGTCATTAAGGTGGATGAAAAGGTATTGGCCCCCCGGGCTGTGCTTTCTGAAATCAGCCGTGCAAAGGATCGGATGGAAAGCCCTGCCGATATGCTGAGCCGGGCGGGGGATGATTACCGCCTCCAGTGCATTGCACGGGTATACGATTATTACCAAATTCAGCTTAAAACCGCAAACGCTTTGGATTTTGACGATATCATTCTGTTTGTGGTGCGCATTTTTCAGCAGTTCCCCGATGTTTTGGCTCATTATCAAAACCGCTATAAATACATTATGGTGGATGAATATCAGGATACCAACCATACCCAGTATTTGCTGATCAGCCTGCTGGCCTCCGGCCACAGCAATCTTTGCGTGGTGGGGGATGATGATCAGAGCATCTATAAGTTCAGGGGAGCTACCATTGAAAATATCCTCAGCTTCGAAACGCAGTTTGAGGCTGCGGAAGTAATTCGGCTGGAGCAGAATTACCGATCCACCCAGAATATCCTCAATGCGGCCAACGAGGTGATCGCCCACAATCTGACCAGAAAAGGCAAAAACCTTTGGACAGATGCAGGGCAGGGGGATAAAATTCAGCTTCATCGTGCGCACAATGAAATAGAAGAATCCAAAATGGTGGCCAAAATTATTCTGGACCATGTCAATGCTGGGGATAAATACAGCGACCATGCTATTTTGTACCGGATGAATGCTCAATCCAACTCTCTGGAAAAGGCACTGGCAAAAAATGCAATTCCCTACCGTATTATCGGCGG
This sequence comes from Oscillospiraceae bacterium MB08-C2-2, assembly GCA_035621215.1. Lineage (NCBI taxonomy): Bacteria > Bacillati > Bacillota > Clostridia > Eubacteriales > Oscillospiraceae > Oscillospiraceae bacterium MB08-C2-2. Next base: position 228,229 of record CP141729.1, read on the forward strand.
CCTGCGTTTTTATGAGCGCAAAGAAATCAAAGATATGGTGGCCTATCTCAGCATCATGAATAATCCTTCGGATAGTCTGCGCTTTCTGCGGGTCATCAACGAGCCTAAGCGGGGCATCGGCAACGCCACCCTCTCGGCTGCGCAGGAAATTGCGGATACCTTGGGAATGACTCTTTTTGAGGTGATGAAAGAGGCTGAAAAGTACGTTCCTCTGGCTAAAAAAAGTGCTTTGCTCCAAGGCTTTACCACCATGGTGGAAGAGCTGGCCCAAATGGCGGAGCAGGAGCCTTTGGCTGATGTGCTGGATGCGCTGCTGGATCGAAGCGGCTATGCCATGGCTCTGCGAACACAGGGCTTTGAGGGGCAGACCCGCCTCGAAAACATCATGGAGCTCAAGAGCAACCTCCTTAAATATACCGAAGAAAGCGAAGAGCCCACCTTGGCAGGCTTTTTGGAGGAAATTGCCCTTTATACCGATCTGGATAACTACGACCCGGATTCCGATGCTGTGGTGCTCATGACTGTTCACTCAGCCAAGGGTCTGGAATTCCCTTATGTTTTTATCGCGGGCATGGATGAGGGAATTTTCCCCGGCCGCCAGTCCAGCTATTATCCTGAGGAGCTGGAAGAAGAGCGGCGCCTTGCCTATGTTGCCATTACCCGGGCTAAGAAGCAGCTTTTTGTTACCTGCACCGAACGCCGCATGATTTTTGGGCAGACTAGCTTTAACCGGCCTTCCCGTTTTGTAGCCGAGATCCCGGCGGAGCTTGTTGAATGCCATGAACCTCCTGCCATTGCTAAAAAGCCAGTGTTGGATCGGGCCGCGGCCAAGCGGGCTCATATCTCCCTTTCTTCCACAACCATCGGCGTGGGGGATACAAGCCACGAGCGCACCGGTTCGGTGAGCTTTGCTGTGGGAGATTTGGTTCGGCATCGTGTTTTCGGCGAAGGAAAGGTTCTTAGTGCCCGTCCCATGGGCGGGGATAGTCTGGTGGAAATTCGTTTTGATAAGGTTGGAGTCAAAAAAGTGATGGCTAATTTCGCAGGACTAACAAAAAATTAAGTTTTTAGCACCAAACGGCGAATCCTTCATAAACTGTTATTGAGCATAACTTCAGTAACATACTAGGAGGATTCATATGGAAGAACTTATGAGTACGCCAATAGGCGAATCAAGTCAATCCAACACCTTTAAAGAAGCTGTTTGTGTGGAAGTGAACAAGATTTTCGATTCCTGCAGCGATAAGGATTGCTTGGAAGATTTGCAAATGTATTTCACCGCTGAAGATCAGGCGGTTATCGACCGTAGCAACCTGATCAAATGCCGTTCCGCTGAGGTGATGGATGTCTACATCAACGTGGAATCAATTCCCTTTAACCGTGGTTTTTACGCTGTGGATCTGACCTTCTTTTTCCGGGTCAATTTCAGCGCCCAAACCTCCCCGATTTCCAACTCGGTCAATGTGCGCGGCCTTGCCGTTTACACCAAGAGAGTGATTCTCTTTGGCAGTGAGGGCGGCGTAAAGAGCTTCTGCTCCGGCGCACAGCGCATCCCCTATTCCGAGGGCTTCGGCTCCAATATGCCCATTGCCTGTGTCAAAACTGTAGCCCCCATTACATTGGGAAGCCGTGTCTGCGAATATGCTCCCGCTTACTGCGATGGGCTCGGTTCCATCCCTGCCGACATAGCCGCAGCCTTTGACGGCCCGATTATCACCCAACCGGGCGAGGATCACAAGGTTGTTTTGGTTACCTTAGGTGTTTTCACCATTGTTACATTGGAGCGCAGCGTTCAGCTTCTCATCCCTGCTTATGATTACAGCGTTCCCGAAAAGGACTGCACACCATCTATCTCTACTGATGATCCCTGCGAGATTTTCCGCAAGGTCAAATTCCCGGTGGAAGAGTTTTTCCCTGAGAGCCTCAACGGATCCTGCGACTGCCGCAGCTAATCCGGTATCATGAACATAACCAGAGCCTGACTCTGACCTGCGGCCTTTGCACAGGGCAGGCAGGTTTTCCACCTCACCTCACTAATTTATCATAACCAAATATGCTCACCCACCGGCATTTGAGGCGCACGAAAGTGCGCCTTGTGCCGAACCCGAAAGGGGACAGGCTGCTCGGCGATGCAGCAGCTGCCGATCGTCAGCAACCAATGAATCCCATATAGAAAAGGATAGGATTGGAATGCCAAAGGTTACCTTAATCAGCCATACCGAAAATCCGGAAAAGATTGTTGCAGCTGCGGCCAAGCTTTGCTACAGTGCCAGCTCGGTGGATACTCTGCTGGAGAATCTGACCCCGGAAAAAACCCAAAGCTTTGTGGAAATGCTGGCTCAGCTGGGCCATGAAAGCCCCATGGAGCATGTGAGCTTTACTTTTGCCATCGAAGGGGTTTCACGGTCACTGCTGGCGCAGATCACCCGGCACCGGATCGCTTCTTACAGCGTTCAGAGCCAGCGGTATGTGCGGGAAACGGATATGGAATATATTACGCCGCCGGAAATTGCGGCTGTTCCGGCTGCACAGGAGCTGTTTGAGCAGGCGATGGAGGCGGCACAGGCCAGCTACAAGGCCATTGCCGAAAAGCTCAAGGCAGCCCATACAGCCCGTTTGATCGCAGAAGGGGAGGATGAAAAATCCGCCGCACGCAAAGCGGAAAAGCTGGCCATTGAGGATGCCCGCTTTGTGCTTCCCAATGCCTGCGAAACCAAAATGGTGGTCACCATGAACGCCCGGGGTCTGCTGAATTTTTTCCGTCACCGCTGCTGCAACCGGGCCCAGTGGGAGATCCGGGAGGTGGCCAACCAGATGCTGGAGCTGGTTTACGAGCGGGCACCCACTCTTTTTGGCAATGCCGGCCCGCCTTGTGCCGGCGGCCCCTGCGCTGAGGGGAAAATGACCTGCGGCAAAATTATCCAGGTGCGCCAGCAGTATAAAGAGATGAAGGAGCGGATTCGCGGTGAATGAACGGCTCGGCCGATTGCTTGTGATAGAGGGGCTGGATGGGAGTGGCAAAGCCACCCAAACGCAGCTGCTGCAGGAAAGCCTGACCGCAAGAGGCTTTGCCTGCCGCAAGATTTCTTTCCCCGATTATCAGCACAAATCCTCCACGTTGGTGCAGATGTATCTGGCCGGGGAGATCGGCAGTCTGGAGCAGGTCAATGTTTATGCCGCTTCCAGCTTTTATGCCGCCGACCGCTACATCAGCTATGCCACCGATTGGCAAAAGGATTATCTGGCAGGCCGAACTGTTTTGGCTGACCGGTATGTTACCTCCAACGCCGCTCATCAGATGTCCCGCCTGCCTCGTGAGCAGTGGGAGGAATATCTGAGCTGGATGGAGGAATATGAATATAAAAGGCTGGGCCTGCCCCGGCCTGATTTGGTTTTGTATTTGGATATGTGCCCGGCTGTTTCCCGCCTGCTTTTAGAAAAGCGCTATGGTGGCGATGAGAGCCGCCGGGATATCCACGAGCGCAATGCGGCTTATCTGGAAAAAAGCCGGGGTGCCGCACTGTTTGCCGCTCAGCAGCTGGGATGGCAGGTCATTCCCTGCGACGATGGAGCACAGCCTTTTTCTCCCGGCATGATTCAGGAAAGGATACTGGCCTTTCTGGAGAATAAAGTGCTCGACAGACAGTAATGACTGCCTCAGACTGTAGACATAACCACCTTTAGCTTAAAGACCTCATGGTTTTGGTGCGTAATTCTTCCGCAGTCGAATTGATTTCGACGCAGGAATCCCGATTTTTGCTCCGGAGCGGCGCAATCCGGGGGAGAATATGGGGGGTATTGGATGTTCCCCATAAAGGGTGTAGACTTTTGTTTACACCCTCAGACAGTAATGACTGCCTTGGCCGTTTTCTTTTGGCAGGGCAGAAAATGAAAGGATTTTTCCACCGTTATGATCGATTTCAAAGAAATTTCACTGGCTGATAAAGACTGGATGCAGGAACTTTTTGGCAAAGCCAATTATAATTCCGAGGAATATAACTTTACTTTTTCTTTTATTTGGCGGGGAATCTTTAATAGCCGGGTCGCCCGCATGAACGATTATCTTCTGTATAAATCCATCCGGCACGATACGGCTTCTTATCTTTACCCACCGGGCTGCGGCGATGTCAAGCCAGTTATTGATGCTCTGATGGAGGACGCCCGACAAAATGGGCATACCTTTAAATTCCATACGGTGCTGGCCGAGCAGGTCAAGGTGCTGGAGACTCTTTATCCCGGAAAATTTGAGTTTTTCTCCTTGGATAATTACTTTGACTATGTATACGACGCCCAGAGCCTGATTACACTGGCAGGCAAAAAGCTCCATGGCAAGCGCAACCACATCAACCGTTTTATCGCGGATAACCCGGATTGGAGCTACGAGCCGATCACGCCGGATAATCTCCCTGATTGTGTCGCTATGAGCCGGGAATGGTGCATGCGCCACGGATGCAGTGAAGAGCCCCACCTGCGGGATGAGACCCGTGCGGTTCATCAGGCGCTGGATCATTATTTCTCTCTGGATATGCAGGGCGGGCTGATTCGTGCCGGCGGCCGGGTTGTGGCCTTTTCCATGGGCGAGCGGCTCAATTCCGATACCTATCTGGTGCACATTGAGAAAGCGTTCAGCGATGTGCAGGGAGCATATGCTATCATAAATCAGAAATTTGCTGAAACCAACTGCCAGGATTACCTTTATATCAACCGGGAGGATGATTCGGGGCAGGAGGGCCTGCGCAAGGCAAAGCTTAGTTACCGTCCGGTGATGATGGTGGAGAAATACGCCGCCATCCTCAAGGAAGATTATCCGGAAAACCCATAAGATTTGATCTGCAAAAACGTTTAGCATGCTTGCCGCAAGGGGGAATGACCAATGATCACGCTGGCTGATTCCAGCATGGAGCCCGCTCTGAAAAGCATCTGGGTCGCCTGCTTCGGCGATAGCCCGGATTATGTGGATTTCTATTTTCAGCGGATGTTCCGCCCGGAGGAAGTGCTGGTGGCCTTAGAAGAAGGCGAACCAGCCGCCATGCTGACCATGCGTTCGGTTCCGGTGCGTGCGGAGGGCAAAAGCTATAAAGCTGCTTATATTTTTGCGGTGGCCACACACCCTGACCATCAGGGAAAGGGATTGAGCACCACTCTCATGGAGGCAGCTCACAGCCATCTTATCCAAAAGGGTTTTGCCCTTTCCATGCTGGCCCCTGCGACAGACAGCCTGTTCGATTTTTATGGTAAGCGGGGGTATTCCACCGCTTTTGAAACAACCGTTCTTACTTTGCGCCCCGGCAGCTGGCAGGAACAGCCCGGGGCCGCTTTGGTTCCTCTTTCGGTGGGGCGCATGTTGGAGCTGCGCCGCCGCCATTTTGCTTCCAGCCGCTTTTTTGTGGATTGGGGGGCGGAATACCTTGCCTACATTCTTGAAGAATGCCGGATGCTGGGTGGGGAGGCCTTGGAAATCGGCGGTGAGGGTTTTGCGGTCTGCTACCCTGTGGGGGAGCGGGTGGAAATCAAGGAGCTGGTTTTACCGTGGAGGACGCTGGATCAGGCTATGACAGCTTTGCATAGGCAATACGGTGCAAGGGAATATTCCCTCCGCCTTTGGCCGGGAGAGCCAATACCGGGCGAAAATAGACTCTTGCCATATGCTATGGTCAGGTGGTATGATGAAACTGCGAAAAGCGTGGCCCAAGGGGCTTGGGGAAAGGCCCCTTATATCGCCCATATTATGGACTAAGCAGGATTAATAAAAGAGGAGGCCCCTCATGATTACTATCTTTTTCGCACATGGATTTGAAGAAATAGAGGGACTGGCTGTGCTGGATATTCTGCGCCGGGCCGAACTGGATGTGCGTTCGGTTGGGGTAGGTGGCCGGGAAATCACCGGCAGCCACGGCATTACAGTTACCTGTGACATGACCGCCTTGGATGCCGATACCAAGGATTTGGAAATGGTGGTTTTGCCGGGGGGCATGCCGGGAACCCTGAATTTGGAAAAATCTCAGATTGTCACCACCTTTATTCAGTATGCCGTAGAGCAAAACCTTTGGTTGGCCGCTATTTGTGCCGCACCCTCCATTCTGGGGCATATGGGCCTGCTGGCGGGCAAGCGGGTTACTTGTTTCCCCGGCTTTGAAACCCAGTTGGGTGAGGATGCCATTTTTACCGGCTCCTTTGTGGAGCGTGATAGCAAACTTGTAACCGCTCGGGGCGCCGGTGTGGCGGTGGATTTCGGCCTTGAGCTGGTGGAGTGTCTCCTTGGCTCTGAACGGGCTGGGGCATTGAGGGCATCTCTCCAATGCCGATAAGCGGGGAAAAAGCTGTTCTTCGCCGCCGATTCCGTACACTGCGGGATGGTCTGGAGCCTAAACACAAAGCGGAATTGGATGCGGCCCTGCTGAAACATTTGCTGGCCTTGCCCGAGTTTCTTGAGGCACAAAGCCTGCTTTGCACCCTTTCCACAGGCTCCGAAATTGGTACACTCCCTTTGCTGACCGCCGCACTGGAGCAGGGCAAGCAGATTGCGGCTCCTTATTGCGTACCCGGCACCCGCCGCATGGAATTCTATTTTATCGATTCCTTGGAGCAGGGACTGGAACCCGGACCTTTTGGCATTCTCCAGCCCAATCCTGCTGTTAGCCGCCCAGTAGAAAGGTTTGAAAAAAGCCTGTGCATTGTGCCGGGGCTGGCCTTCGACTGTCAGGGCTTTCGTTTGGGCTATGGGGGTGGGTATTACGATCGTTTTCTGGCGGGGTATACCGGTGTTTCGGCGGGCCTTGTTTATTCCTGCTTGCTGGTAGAGAAGCTGCCCCGGGATGCTTATGATCTGCCCTGTAATCGCCTGCTTACCGAGGCTGGGCCTGTCCGCTGAAGGGTAAAGAGCAAGCCCCTGGGACAGGGGCTTATATCGGGCTCTTATACGGTGATGTATTAAAAGAAAGACTAGCAGCCACAGCAGCAGATGATGACAAGAATGATAAGGATAATGCAGCAGCAATTTCCACCACCAAAACCGGTATTGCAACAGCTATTACAACCGCAATTACCGAACATGCACGATTCACTCCTTTTTCTCTAAGTTACTTTATATTATGTGGATAAAGCATACCCAGTGAATTGCCGGAATCGCTTTGGAAAAGCGATACTGCTTGGCTATTCTCCCCGTACAGGCTGTATCGCTTTCCGGGTGGGATACTTTGGCGGTTCACCTAAAATAAATTGATAATTTCAGCTTCGGAGGAACAATATGCCTGGCATGGATGATTACAGCAACATACCCCGCCGACCCACCAATCCCTATCGGGATATTCCGGGTGAACCACCCCGGCGCCCGGTATCTTCTCAGCCTGTAAGGAGGCCGACTTCTGCCGGTGGATCTGGCCCTTCCCCTCAAAGGCAGCAGCCTCCCCGCCGGGAGAGCGCTCCAAAAAAGGAAAAGCCCCAGCGTCCGCCAGAGGGCGGCAACCGCTGGTTCCGAGCCATTGTCATGGTGCTGATTACCTTGGGGTTCTGCCTGTTTATGGCCTTTTTTGCTATACAGGTGGCCAGTGATTTTGCCGGGCTGAATCAGGAGGATCGTCAGGTCGAAATTGTGGTGCCCAAAAATGCCACCATTTCCCAGGTGACCAAGCTGCTGAAAGAAACCGGTGTGATCACCCAGTCTCTTGCCTTCCAGGTTTATTCCAACTTAAAGGCAGAGGATGGAGCCTTTTTGCCCGGTACCTATATTTTTAACTGCAATATGGGCTATCAAGAGATCCGCTTGGCGCTTATCAATGGAAACATCAAAAAGGTTGAGGTTCGTATCACCTTTTATGAGGGCATGACCCTTCGGGAGATTGCCAAACGTTTGGAAGAAAACAAAATCTGTGAAGCAAAGGAGTTTCTGGATTATCTGGATACTGCCGAGCTGAGCTATGAGTTTGTGGATATGATTCCTTCCAGCGGCCTTCGCTTCCACCGGATGGAGGGCTATGTTTTCCCAGATACCTATGATTTCTTTGAAGGAGAAAAGGTATCTTCGGTTGCGAAAAAGTTCTTGGATAACTTTGAAGCCAAAATCAGCGAAAAGATGCTGGCTAAGATGCAGGATATGAATATGTCTCTGGATGAAACCATCACCTTGGCCTCCATTGTACAGAAGGAAGCAGGCGTTGCCGAGGAAATGGAGCGGGTTGCTTCGGTATTCCTCAATCGCCTGGATAATTCCCAAACCTATCCCCGCTTAGAATCCGATGTTACCATCCATTATGTGGAAGATTTCATCAAACCCTATCAGGATAAGCTGAATCAGGATATGTATGATGCCTACAACACCTATAAAGCCTCCGGATTGCCGGTGGGTGCTATCTGCAACCCCGGTCTGGAAGCCATTGAATCGGTGTTGTATCCTGCCGATACCGACTATAACTTCTTTGTTACGGATAAGGAAGGCAAATACTACTACGCCGCAACGCCAGAGGAGCACTACAAAAATGTAAGAACCGCCGGCATCGGTGCTCACGGCACCGGTGTGGGAGACGAAGAATGAGCCGGGTTAGCCTTCCTGAACTGTTGGCCCCCGCAGGTGATCAGGAGCGTCTGGAGGCTGCCCTCCTCTTTGGCGCAGATGCAGTTTATCTGGGCGGCAAGTCTTTTGGTATGCGGGCAGGCCCGCAGAATTTTGATCAGACCCAGCTTGCGGCGGCTGTGGAGCGGTGCCACAGGCAGGGTGTGAAGGTTTATCTGACCTGCAACACCCTGCCCAGAGGTGAGGAAGCGGAGCACTTGCCGGAGTTTATCCGAAATGCCTCCCGTGCGGGCGTGGACGCTCTGATTGTGGCGGATATCGGTGTTCTGATGATGGCCCGCCGGGAAGCGCCGGAGCTGGCTGTGCATATTTCAACGCAGATGGGGGTGGTGAACCATTTCACTGCCACCGAGCTCTATCACTTGGGTGCCTCCCGTGTGGTTTTGGCCCGGGAGCTTTCTCTTGATGAAATTGCCTTTCTGCGGGATCGTACCCCCCCGGAGCTGGAGCTGGAAGCTTTTGTTCATGGAGCCATGTGTGTTTCCTTTTCAGGGCGGTGTATGCTTTCTCAGTATCTGGTGGGCCGGGATGCCAACCGAGGTGAGTGCGCCCAGCCCTGCCGTTGGGGTTATCATCTTGTGGAGGAAAAACGCCTGAACCAGCCGTTCCCTATTTACGAGGATGAAAAAGGCACCTATATTCTCAACGCACAGGATATGTGTATGCTGGAGCATCTGGATAAACTGCAAAGAGCGGGTATTACCAGCTTTAAGATCGAAGGCCGGGCTAAATCGGCTTATTATGTGGCGGTGGTGACCGGCGCTTACCGGCAGGCCATGGATTTGCTGGCAAAAGACCCCGACAACTATAATCCTCCTGCATGGCTGGTGGAAGAAACCCGAAAGGTGAGCCACCGGCAGTATTGCACCGGCTTTTTCTTTCCCGATCAGCCCCCCAATCAATACCTGAAAAGCGGTGGCTATGTCCGGGATTGGGAGGTAGTGGCTGTGGTGGAGGGCTGGCAGGACGGAGAACTGCTTTGCCGTGAAAAAAACCGCTTCTCTCAGGGAGAAACGGTGGAGGTTATGCAGCCGATGAAGCCGCCTGTCCGGCTTGAGATCACTGCCATCACAGATGAGGAGGGGCAGGTTATCGAGACCGCTCGTCATCCTCATATGCTGGTGAAAATCCCCAGTGCCCAGCCCTTTGCGCCCGGTTCGCTGCTGCGCATCCGGCGGGAAGAAGAATAATCTTGCGGGCTCAGCGGCATTGCCGGGGGCCCGCTTTTCAATTTATTTGCATTTCCGCAAGCCAGTAAGAAAAGCGACGCAACCGGGGGCAGCGTGGATACATTGCCGGGAATTAGGCGGCATTGCCTGTATATGCGCTTTCAGCAGCTATTAAAAGCATTGCGTTTTTAACAAATGTCTAGTATAATAATTGTAGTTGTTGCCATCACATATGTGAAATTGCGGCGATTACAGAAGGAGTATGGCATATGGAGCTTATTGGGTTCATCATAGCGGCGGCTGTGGTTGTTATCGCACTGCTGGGATATGTAAAAGCGCCGCCAGATACCGCTTTTATCATTTCTGGTCTGCGTAAGCATTCTAAAATTATTGTGGGACGTTCAAGCATTCGAATTCCTTTTTTGGAGCGTTTGGATAAGATTCCCCTCAACCTGATGCAGGTGGATATTAAAACCAATTCCGCTGTGCCCACCGCAGAATACATAAACATTTTTGTGGATGGTGTTGCCAATATCAAGGTTTCCTCTGATTTGGAATCCATCCGTCTGGCCAGCCAGAACTTCCTTGGCCGCAAAAAAGAGGATATTGCCAACGTGGCCCAGCAGGTTCTGGAAGGCAATATGCGTGAGATCGTGGGCCAGATGAAGCTTTCCGAGCTGGTGCAGAACCGGGATAAGTTCGCCACTATGGTGCAGGAAAATGCCATGGGCGATATGCGGAAAATGGGCCTTGAAATCGTGAACCTGACTATCCAGAACTTTGTTGACCAGAACAAGGTCATTGAAGATTTGGGTATGGATAACGTGGTGCAGATCAAAAAGGATGCGGCCGTTGCCCGGGCCAGAGGTGAGCGGGATATCGCCATTGCCACCTCCAATGCCAAGGAGGAGGCCAACTTGGCCCGCACCGAGGCTGAGGCTAAAATTGCTAAGCAGAACAACGATCTGCTCATCAAGCAGGCGGCTCTCAAGCTGGAAGCGGATACCCGCCAGGCTGAGGCCGATGCGGCTTATGATATCCAAAAGCAGGAGCAGCGTAAAATTATAGAGGTTGCCTCTGCCAATGCAGACATTGCCCGTAAGGAACGAGAGGTTCTCTTGCAGGAGCGGCAGGTTGAGTTCAACGAACGTGAGCTGGATGCAGAGGTTCGCAAGCGTGCAGATGCCGAGCGTTATGCTTTGGAGCAAAAGGCACAGGCTGATCTCTATATTCGCCAGAAGGATGCAGAAGCTAAAAACTACGAGGTTTTGCAGGAGGCTGAGGCTCAAAAAGCACAGGCCTCTGCCGACCGCTTTGCTAAAGAGCAGGAGGCCGTGGGTATTCAGGCGGTAGGTCTTGCCGAGGCCGAGGCAATTCGCCAGAAGGCGGAGGCGATGCGGCTTATGGGCGAAGCTTCTATGATGGAAATGTATTTGCAGGCTCTGCCTGAGGTGGTTAAAAACGCCGCCATGCCTCTTGCTCAGACCGAGAAGATTGTGATGTACGGGGATGGCAATTCCACTCGAATGATCCGGGATGTGATGAATTCCTCCAATCAGATTATCGATGGGCTGACCGATGCCACCGGCATGGACATCAAAGAGGTGCTTTCCAAGTTCCTGAACAAGAATTTACAGGGAAAATCCCCCCTGAACTTTGAAGAGACCAAAGAAGAAACCCTATAATATAAGCCTTTATGACTTGCCGCTTCACCCTCACCATGCCGGTGGGGGTGAAGTTATATCTAAACCCAGACAGCAAAGGAGCCGTCCTATGAGCAAATATCTGCTGGTTTACGACATTGTAACCTCTGTAAACAAAACTTCTCTTTTTACAACCGAAGGGGAGCTGATCCGGTGTGTCGAGTACCCGCTGACTGTGAACTTTCTACAGGATGGGTGGGCTGAACAATCGGCCGAGAGTTGGTGGGAATCCACCTGCTCCAACACCCGGGCTGTTTTGGAGGGCCTTGACCCTTCCCATGTGTGTGCAGTCAGCTTTACCGCTCAAACAATGGTGTGCCTGTGCGTTGACCGGGAAGGAAACCCTTTGCGCCCGGCCATCACTTGGTCAGATCGGCGCTCCGGCGAGATAGAGGATTCTCTGGCCGGGCGGTACGATGCGCTGGCCATACGAAACATCACCGGTGGGCGCAATAAGCCGGAAAACAGCCTGCGTAAGCTGGCGTGGATACGGGAGAAGGAGCCGGAGATTTATGCAAAGACCTACAAAATGCTCCAATGCAAGGATTATCTGATGCTGAAAATGACCGGCCGGTTTGTCACCGATTATTCCGATGCCAGCTGTACAGGCGGCTTTGATATTGGGAAGTTCGATTGGTCTCGGGAGCTGGTAGAGGCGTTGGGGCTGGATAGGGCCAAGCTTCCCGAGGTGTTTCCCTCCACTCATGTGGTGGGGGGAATTACCCCACAGGCCGCCACTGAAACCGGCTTATTGGCTGGTACACCGGTGGTGCTGGGCGGGCAGGATTTTGCCTGTGCCGCTGTGGGGGCGGGCTGCGTGGAGGAGGGGCAAGCTTATCTTTCCGCCGGCTCCTCCTCATGGATCAGTATGGCCAGCGGATCGCCTTTAAAGGCCGAAGGCTTTGATAATCTTGCTCATGCGGTTCCCGGTCTGCTGTGCCCGTTGGCTTCGGTGCAGGAGCTGGGCACAGTCTTTAAATGGCTGAAAAACCGTATCTTCCAGTATGACCCTGCTTTCACAGGGGATACCAATGTATATACCTACAAGAACATTTATCCCTACACGGGCATGGAAGAGCTGGTGAGGGCCTCTGAGCCCGGTGCAGGGGGGATGCTGTATCTACCCTACCTGTTGGGAAATACGGCAGGAATGGCCGATTCCTTTGCCCGTGGAGCCTATGTGGGGCTGCGGGTAGAGCATACCCGGGAGGATATGCTGCGGGCGGCATTGGAAGGCATTACCTTCCACCTGAACGGACTGCTGGAAAAAGTACGGCAGGATACGGCTATCCACGCCATGCGGGTGGTGGGCAATGCCTGCACAGAAGCGCAGTGGCTGCAAATTATGGCGGGGGTATTTGGAATGCCGCTGGAACATTTCAGCCGCCCCGGCACGGCAGATTCCTTTGGAGCGGCTATTTTGGCCGGGGTGGGCATTGGCTTGTATAGTGATTTCAAGCAGGCACATCGCTTTGCCCGCTGGCAGACTGTTTCTCCCGATCCGGCATTGGTGAGGGCCTATGAAAAGCTGTTTCCGCTCTTTCGCCAAAGCTATCAAGGGCTGCGCGGCGTTTTCGAGCAGCTTTCCTCTTTTGAGGCTTAGCCAGAAAATATTCTCTAGCCTTGTGTCAACCTTGCTGTTCCTCGGCCGCTTGCTCCTTGCAGGCGCTCAGATGTGAAATATACTCGCTTCCCCACTGGCCCAGTGCATCCAATACAACTTGGAACTTTTCGCCCACATCGCTCAAAAGATACTCCACCTTGGGGGGAATCTGGGAATATTCCCGGCGTATGATCAGGCTGTCCGATTCCAGAGCCTTTAATTGCCGGGAAAGGGTTGTGTGGGTCATTTCCACGGGCATCTGCCGCTGCAGCTCGTTGAAGCGGATAGGTCCCTTTGAGAGGATATATAGGATATACAAAGACCACTTTCCAGTCAGTACCTTTTGCGAGGTTAGGTAAGGGCATAATCCAAACAATTCTTTTTTTATCGATGACATTACGGTATCCTTTCCGATACTGGTATCTTAAAAAAACGTAGTTGCGTTTATATCTGTATGCGATATAATTGAATTATATCATGCAAATAAGGTTGTGAAAAGGAGAATTTCTTTGGAAGAAACACTGGAGTTTTTGAAAAAATGCGGCACATTTTATTTGGCAACAAACGAGGGTAATCAGCCCCGTGTCCGTCCCTTTGGGGCTGTATGTGCCTTTGAAGGCAAGCTTTATATTGTAACCAATAATCAGAAAAAGGTTTTTGCCCAAATGCAGAAGAACCCAAAAGTGGAGATCAGCGGTATGGCCGGAGGCCAGTGGATACGCCTTGAGGCAGAGGCCATTCACGATTCCCGCCGGGAGGTGCGTGCAGCTATGCTGGCGGATAATGAAGAAACACTCAGCCGTATGTACAGCGCCGACGATCAGCTGATGGAAGTTCTCTATTTGCAAAACGCCACTGCGACCATCTGCACTTTTGCAGGTGAGCCCGAAGAATACCGTTTTTAGTCCAATCGAGGGATGCACACGATTAAGCGAGGGGGAGCGTGACGCTTCGCCTCGCTTTTGTGGTTCCATAGCATTGGCCATTGCGGCTAATGCTCCTCACGGGCAAAAAAAATTCTGCGGGCTTGGCCGCAGAAACAATACTCAAATATAGTTAATTCACTTACAACAATTCCGGTCTTAAAGCCGGGTATATGAGGTATAGTTGAGATACAGCAATTGAAGTTTGAATCCTTGCTGTGAAAGCCTAGCGGCTTTATACTTTTTGCAATGCCCACCGCATTCCGGCGTGTGCATTGCGAAAGGGCGAGATCGGATCGGGAATACGCCCGATGCCTTGTATAAGAGTTTCAATGCTGTGCCGCAAATCGAGGCTGGTGCATCCGGGTTTATAGTCGTATTCCAGAATCAGGCTGGCATCCGGGGTATAAATACGGTAAAGATTGAAAAACTGTTCCAGATTCCGGCCGGAAAGAGCAAATGGATCTTCTGGGTTTCCTAAATTACATAAGCGGTAGGCTACAATGCAATCTTCCAGAGTTGAAACTATGTGAGGCAAGTTCCATTTTTCTTTTATACATCGTTCAATATCCAACACACAGTCGATTTCAGGAAAGTTTTCAAACAGCTCGATAAAGTCATCCGCATTAAACATGGGGCAGCATTCGGAATTGCCTCCTGCATTTTCAATATTCAGGGTTATGTTGCATTGGCGGCCCAGATAGGAGAGGGCTTCCAGATTCTCAAAAACATTGGGGTTCAGACTTTGTTGGCTATCCGGCGACACGATTTGATCTTGGGTCCGCAGTGTCAGGGTGGGGCTGCCCAGCATCCGAGCCATAAAGAAAGCGTATGTACAGTTTTTTATCAGCTTATGGTGTTCAGTGGTTCCCTTTGGGGCGATGATCTCTGAGCCCAGATAGGGGCTTTTGACTGAAATGGGGTAGGGGCGTAAATCGGGAATTTTTTGTTGGAGCATTCTTTGATATTCTGGTGAGTGGACAAGTAGGGGAATATCCATTCCCACCCGGCCATCGTATTGGGAGATAACCGATTCCACCAATTCCATGGCTTCCAGAGTGGTCTCATAATCGTACATAGCAGTGCTGACAAAAATGTGCATGACTAAATACCTCATCCTGTTGTTTTCTTTTGATCGTTATAGAGCACTTATGTTGTCAGCCCAGTTTAACTTGCACCTTACTGTTTGAAACAGAAGGAGGGCTGACTGCGAACGACAAGCAGCCTCTGCTCAAGGGAAGCGGATCACGGTATGAGCCGTGAATTTAAAATAAACCGAAGAATATCTTAAACCTGCTTTAAACGCATCCGGCAAGCAGCTTTGAAGCCTTTTTAAAGCCGCAGAAAAATGCTTTTGCGTCTTTCTAAGGAGACAGAGCTGTTGGAAATATAAATGCTTTTTCGCTTTGGGCATAACAAAAGGGACAAAATCCGCATACTTGTCCTAGCAGAGATTACGGTTTGTCTATGTACTTTATCATTCCCCTACGGGAGAAACTTCTTGGGTCTTTGCTCGATTTTTTGAGCATTTCTTTGTAATTTGTTGTGCAACAAAAGCGAAAGAAGCATTAATACTGTATTATATTGGTAAATATAGAATATTTTGATCAAAAAAATTGTCGCTCGCTGTCGACATAACAGAAATCCATTAAAAAAATTGGAAAAAAGGTGAATTTCGCTTTAAAATAGTCGGTATTTGCTTTAATTTAAGAAAGTTTTCTGAGGGATCCCTCGAGTTTGAGTAGATGTGCCATTGCGATATGAGTGCCTTTTGAATACAATGGCAAGAGCTTGTCACGCTAAGATCAGCGCGGTTTTCAAGGTTGCATAAGAGCAGCGAGGCACAGTGCCGCAGCTTTAAAATCCTCCAAAATGACAGCTTCGAATGATTTTGAGGCTGTCATTTTCGATGGAGATAGGTATAATCCGGCTTGCTTTAAGGCTTTTGCGATCAATAAACTTAAGACAAGGCTCCCATTTCCTTTTGTGCAAAAGATGGGAGCCTTGTCTTGGTATAGTCCGCTATATTGAATACTTCTGTATTGGGTTTTGTTTTCCGAAGAATCTAAAGCTGAAAGTCTATTCTTCCACAGCGGATTCTTCGGCTGGCACTTCCTCTTTGGGTTCTTCCCACAAGCGGATAATACCGATAGGTGTCTGCTCGTCCGACTGTCCCAAAGGGTTATCCTTCAAAATACGAACCAGCCAGCTCTTATCCATATCCGAATGAGAGATGCCCAGAATGTTACCACCCAAATCATTGATATCAACAACAGCTACAGGGCACCCACAGCCTTTAGAAGCCTCTTTAGCAGCCTCATCGGGGTTAGTAGGGCCAAGGACGACATAATCGTTATAAGGGGGGATTGTGCAGTCGCAGGGGCCATCGATGGAACGTGCCTTGTCACCGGCAATTTGATAAAACCAGCCCCGCTTGCCAATCAGCTTTCCGATAACTGAAATGAAGGCCGCAAAGAGGATTCGGATTACACCGCATTCACGCAGAGCCATTTCCATGGTCTCGGGAATACTCAGGCCAATTCCGTAAGGGTTTTTATAGACAAAGCGACAGAGAGTGCGTGCCAGCCAGCTGGGTTTAATGTCCTTCATGGGAATGGCCCGCTTTTGGGTGCAGGCGACTGCCTTTTCTGAGATAAAGGCAATATCACCGGGCTTTGCTACTGGAGCAATGTATTGGGAGGCCACTTGGGTCAAGGTATCCCGATCCGTGATAATGTGTGTTTTTAAAGGAATACGGGCATATTGCCGGCCGTCTACTTCGATCAGCAGCCCTTTTCCCTCGTTGGCTTTTTCCATTGCTTGAACCGCTCCTTTTTTATCCATACGCTATTTTGGGGCCGAATGCCCCAGATTATACCAATTACGTTTAAAATAAGCCTGATAGGCAAGATTTTGGTGAAATCGGCAATTTAATCTAGTATATCACTTTCGGACATTCACTACAAGAACTACCCGCCCATATCCTTGGCAAAATAATCCCCGCCCTTTTTCAAGGGCGGGGAAAGCGGATACAAGAAAGGTTTATCGGACTACTCTTCCGTTGGAAGGATTCAGGTTTGGGTTGTTGGTGGCGGATTCAGAGCCTGGGTTGGAAGAACCCGAGCCATTGCCGGAGGAACCAGAGCTTGAACCGGAACCCGAGCTGGAACTGTTTCCGTTACCGGATGCGGTGCTGCTTGAGGAGCTTTCTTCAACATTAGGGTCCTGCGAGGAAGAGGAAGAAGGTGTTTTCAAGGAGACTTTTTTATCTGTCAGATAATATTTGGAGGAGAATTTGACCTTATCCTTAGTGGTTCCCAGATAGTCACCCTGCTCATTATAGACATACAGCTTTTCATCCATATCAAAGGAGGTTTTGGTGGAGGCACTGCTCAGGTTGACCTGAACCACATTATAAATTGCAACAATGTTATCGTATTTGTTGAGCATTTTTTCATCGGCACTGGTCAAATCAGAAGTTACCTTAGCGGCGTACTTGCGGCCGTTGTACATTTTGGTGTGGAAGGAAATATTATGACCTGCATAGATCTGAATATCCTTCAGATAAGCATTGGCTTTGGCGATTTGACCTTCGGATAAATCCACATAATCATCGCCTTCAAAAAGCTCGATAAGCTCATTGGAAACCGTACCAGAAAGAGTTACCTCAGATTCTGTGTGGCGACGGCCATCCACAGAAAGATAAACAGTGAGTGAGAATTTGCGGTCGGAGGTAATAGCCAAGTCCTTCGCAAACTTAACCCGAACAAAGGACTTGCCGTTTTTGGAATCAACTTCAACACTGTTAATGAGGTCGGAGCCGGTTCTTTTGGTGGAACGGGCGGTAATCTTGCCATTGCGCAGCATGGATTCGGTTACCGATACGGCCGGGGAAGGCTTGCCGTTTTTCCATTCAAAGAAGTTAGAATCAAAATCAAAGATGATATAATCCCCCGGGCGAACCTCCAGATCATCCAGCGTTTCACCTGAACCAAGAGCACTGTCGTTACGGGTTACCACGTTGCCCAACCAAGCTCCGGAGCTGATACCTGTGATCTTGTTGCCGCTGACTGGAACAGGGTTGCTGACAGTCAGATTGTTCATGTTGTAAGTATTGCTGGTGACAGAGCCAGACTGGAAATAGAGGCTTCTGTTGGCGGCGAAAAGGGCTCTTTTAGCGGTTAGTCTCAAGACAGCGGAACCGTCACTGGATGAAGCCGCTCTGCTCACAGAGGAACTGCCTGGAGAGACAGAAACATCGAAATCTGCGCTGTTGATTCCTTTAAGGTAAGGCTGGATCATGGCATAGGTGACTACCTTATCGCCGGTACCGGCCGACCACTGAAAGAAATTGGCAGGCAAAAGAAAGGTCATGACATCGCCAATGGCAAGGTTATTACCTAAACCATCGGTACGCTGTAAGCTGGCGCCTGCGGTGACGCCGGTAATGGTGGGCGGTGTAGAAGGCACAGAAGCCGAGACCGTTACTGGTAAGTTAATGGTGACAGTTTGGCCATTCATAGAAGACTTACTGCCCTGGAGAGTGACCGGTACAGTGGTGGAACCCACAGCCGCACTCGCACTGGCGGTAACCAAAAGGTTGGTGGTGTTGGGTTCAATGGAGGCGGTAAAGCCGGAAGCGGAGGTGGAAGCAGTGATGCCGTATGTTCCATTGAGGGTGGCATAGGTCAAAGCTTGGGTGGGGGTTCCCGCAAAGGTAAAGTGGCTGTTGGTCAGCGCCATGCGGAAGCTCTCGCCCTGCTTAACCGAAGAAGCAGCGGGAGAAATGTTGGATTTAAACCCGGTCATCAGGTCAGGGTTAGAAACGGTGACTGTAACCGGGAAGTTAATGGTAACGGTTTCCCCGTTCATAGCCGATTTGCTGCCCCGCAGAGTGACCTGCACAGTGGTGGAACCAACAGCCGCATTGGCAGCAGCGGTAATCAGCAGGTTGGTGGTGTTTGGCTCAATGGAGGCAGTAAAACCGGCAGCTGAAGTGGAAGCGGTGATGCCGTATGTTCCATTGAGGGTGGCATAGGTCAGAGCTTGAGCGGGGGTTCCCACAAAGGTAAAGTGGCTGTTGGCCAGCGCCATGCGGAAACTCTCGCCCTGCTTAATTGAAGCAGGGGCAGGGGAGATGTTGGTTTGAAAACCAGTCATCAGGTTAGGGTTAGCGGCTACATTTCCGGTTAGATACTGGAGAGGTGTAGCACTGGTGACAACACCTTCTGTATTGGTAATCGCCAGCTTAATAGGAATAGAAAAGTTTCGGGCAGTGGCAATTTCCTGCGATACAGTTAAATGAGCCAGCACTCTGGCATTGGCAGCACCGGGATTTTCCAGTGTGAAGGTGATACCAGAAAAAACACTGCCAAGAGTCTGTTGATCTGCAACACCTGCATTAATAAAGGCAGGTGTTGCAGAAGCATTAAGCAGATCGGCCTGAGTAATGTCGTTAGCCGGCGTGTTAAAAGCGCTGGCGCCCAGTGGAATGGTATAGGTTTGCCCGGGGGTCAAAGTGGCTACTCCAGCTGTAGCAAAGGAATAAGTGCTGGGTGTTCCTGCAACATTGGCAGAAAAGGGGGTGCCTGTTCCAGCGGAAAGAACCGGAGCTGCACTAACAGGCAGCCGGGCAAGTCCAAAAACCAGAACCACAGCCAGCATAAGTGAAAGAACACGTTTCATTTTGATGTACCTCCTTTAAAGTCGGATCATTCATTGATGGAAAGGCAGGCTGACCGGTTGATAAAATGTCTGAACTCAATTAGCGGGCGCAGCTGCCTGTTCTTGTGTGAGAGTATCAACTGTACTATCATAATTATAACACATACCTTTTGTGATTTCAAGGAGAATGGAAAATACTTGTGCCTGCAACTTTCTACACTGGTTAATTTATTCTATCATAAAATTCTGGAAAAATCCTGCAAATGATCTCGAATTGATGCGGAAAGTGCACTCAAAAACAGTTTTTTTTTCGTATTGTAAAGGTCATCTGAAAATGCTAGAATATGATTACTTGAATTGTGCCAAAGAGAAACAAAAATAATTTCCTGTGGGTATTGCGTGAGGTGCCGTTTACTGCGAGAATCTCTGTGATATCCCGCATTGTATTTCTTGCTTATACCTTATTATATAATAGAGAAGGGATGTCGGGTGATATGAACAATACCGCTATAGAAAGCAATATGGAAAATCCCCATTCGAAATATGTTCTGATTAATGCATACGACGATATTGTAAAAACAATGGTCAGGCAGTTTATGGATAAAACAGAAATGTGCCGTTGTGAGAAATGCTTTTTGGATGTGTGCGCCTTGGTTTTTAACCGCCAATACACACATTTCGTCACCACCCGGGAGGGGGCGCTGCTGGCAAAGGTTCCCGAAATGAATCACGGCAATCGGGTTGAAATGACCGTTGTGGTTATGGACGCTATTCGTATCGTGAAAAATTTCCCCAAACACTGATAAGGAAATTGCTTAGATATCGCTTGGCGCAGGCCTTTGTGAAGGTTCTGCGATTTTTACTGTCATTTTGATGAAAATAATTCATATATTTTTATAGGAATACAGTTGACAATCCCACGGTTTATTGGTATATTTTAGAGGAAGATTTATACCATACTAAAAAACAGTACTTTAAGCAGAGCAAATTTTGTGCAGGTGTCTTGAAGGAGAGGGGATTTATTATGTCAGCAGTTGGGGCAAAAATTAAGAAAATCCGCAAGCAGCGGAAAATGACATTACAGGATCTGGCCAATTTTACAGGCCTTTCCGTGGGTTATCTTAGTAATTTGGAACGAGATTTGACCAACCCGACACTGATCAATCTTCAGCAGATTTGTGATGCTTTGCAGGTAAATGTAGTGGATATTATCAGCCAAACCAGCGGCGAAACCGTGGTTCGGCGTGATCAGCGGCAGGAGTTGTTTGTCCCCAATTCCAGCATCCGGTATCAGCTTCTCACAGCGGGCCGT
Source organism: Oscillospiraceae bacterium MB08-C2-2 (assembly GCA_035621215.1). Classification (NCBI taxonomy): domain Bacteria; kingdom Bacillati; phylum Bacillota; class Clostridia; order Eubacteriales; family Oscillospiraceae; species Oscillospiraceae bacterium MB08-C2-2. The sequence continues at coordinate 249,172 of CP141729.1, forward strand.
CATTCCATGCGGGGAATGAGCGTGATCATTGATGCAGATAATTCCGATGAAGAAATCCTTTGGGGGCATTTTGAGGATGAAATGCTGATTGTTCAGAAGGGTTCCTTGGAAATTGAATTTGGCGGCGAGCAGTACATATTGGAGGAAGGGGATTGTGCTTATATAGCACCCAATACTCCTCACAAAATCCGTAAGCATGGGGCCGGGGAGTGTACCTTCCTTTGGGTGATCAGCGATCCCAAGGCCTACTCTCTTGAAGAGAGTGCTTATCAGTTGGTAACTAAGTAAGGTTTAATGAGTATAAATGAACAACTGGTATAGTGGTGGTCACACCCCACTGTACCAGTTGTTCGCTTCTGTGGATGCGAAGACCATGTCTGCCCGGTCAAAAGGCAGGCATGGTCTTTTTTAGAAAATTTTATTGCAGGGTATTAACGGCCCCGCCAAAAGTTTTGAATCCCGGCAGTATCGGGATCGGTGGGGTCGGGTGTGACACCGATGTATTTGCAGGTCTCATGAAGAATGGGAGACAGCTTGCCGTATGTACCTGCCGTATGATGGACATAAGGCCCGTAGACCAGCTTTTCTTCCCACGCAACCCAATCGTTCACCTCAAACCAGCTGTAGGTTCCGGTGGTGGCGGGGCCTTCCACGCTTTTCCCCTGCCCCATCAACAGGCTATACTCGCCATGATCGCCGTCAAAGCGGCAAATGGTCATGTCTTCGTCTGTGCGCAGTTCAAAATAGCTTTTGCCCGGGGAGGGAGTAGCGGCCGGAATGTTGCGTACGGTACAGGCAGCGGGGTCCTTGGCCATACAGGGCGGGAAATTGCCGCAGTGCCAAAGAAGCTCAGCATTGGGATTGGTCGGGTGGCGAATGGTCAGATCGGCAAAGAAAACAGGGTCGGTATAAAGCCCAGCGGCCTGCATCAGGCGGGAGCTGATGGCACCGTGAATATCCATCTCGCAAACGACCGGGATGCCGGTTTGGCCCACATAGCCGTTAACAGCGCAGGCCGAAATTCCCATAGCCGCCTGAAAAGCATCCCAGCAGCTGGTGGCTACAGCGTTGCAGTGGTATTTGCTGCAAAGAGCCTGCAAAGCCAGATAATAGGCCGCCATGTTTACAAGATCGTCATCATTTACCCCCACCGGTGTGGTAAGCTTGCTTATAAGGGAAACCGTTTCGGCAATTTCATCCGGAGCAGTCTCTTTGAGTTCTTGGCTTGCTTGCTGCAGTTCCACCAGAGTAATGGGGAATACCCGGATGCCGAACCGTTCCAGCAGCTCACCTTCGTTGCAGATTACCGTCCAGAAGGCTTCTGGGCGGGTGCCGATCTGGAGAATTTTGGTTTCCTTGAAAGCTTTGACTGTGGCACAAACACTCACAAAGGCTTTATAACCCCGCTCCAGCACATCGCTTTCCAAAGGGGCGTTTGGCAGATAGGTGAAAGGAACGTTGACACGCCGCAGCGCTTTGCCGGTGGCGAACAGCCCGCATTGGGTATCACGGGCCCGACCAACGGAGGATATTTTAAAATCGATAGGGGTGGAAGGGTCGTTATCCTGCGGGCCCCATACCAGCACCGGTACATTCAAGCGGGATGCCACATATACAATGCTGGATTCACTGCCGAAGTTGCAGTGCGGCACAAAGAGACCATCCACACCTTCACGGCGAAACTTCTCTGTCACTGCAATGGCGCCATCTTCGGTTTCCAGCAGGCCCTGCTGGGTTACATCGTCAATATCCACGATTTCAACAACATCCTGCAGCCATCCGCTAATTTGCTGCAGAATGGTTTCACGCAGCTCAAAGGTTTCTGGATGGTTGAAGATATCGCGTTTTGTCGGAGCAAACCCGATTTTAATTCGGTCTCGTTTCATTGGTATCCTCCCCTTATGTATTGTTAATCTTTTAGTTTAAGGAACAATATCAAGATATGATAAAACTCCTTTTTTTCCAGTGTATAGTAAATTCAAGTCTAAAACAATAGATTAATATAGTAAAACTTAGATTTATTGTTATTTTAGCGTATTACCCAAAGTGGATTACCAAAATTTGGAAGTCTTTTTGAAAATGAAAAAACTTGTTTGTGCATAAAGAATTCACCGATACAATGTCCACTGAACAAATGCGTTTATTGTTCGACAGGCATTATATAAAACAGGGGGTAGATGAAAATTATCCCCTCTACACACAAGCTGTTGGCAAATCTACACGGACGATGTATAATATATACTCAAATAGATTGAAAACCAAAAAGGTTTTCAATTATCGGGTAAAACCCAAAACGTTATTCAACTATAAAGATAACGGCATGGCTTTTGAGACTTTGTGTGCCTAATTCTAACATTTTATCAACATAAGGGGGAATTTGGTGGAATTCAGCTTTTCCCAATTGGTGCTGTATCTGGCGGCCTACAGTGTTATAGGTTGGATTTGCGAAACCATATATTGTTCGGTGGGTCAGCGCAAATTTATCAACAGGGGCTTTTTAAATGGCCCTTATTGCCCCATTTATGGTGTGGGCGGTGTGATCATTTTAGCCGTTACACAACCTTTTGCACCGTGGCCTCCATTGGTTTTTGCGGCGGCCATGGTGGCGGCCAGTATTTTGGAGTACTTCACCAGCTGGCTGATGGAGGAAATGTTTCAGATACGCTGGTGGGATTATTCCCATATGCGCTTTAACCTGCGGGGCCGTATCTGCCTGCTGAATTCGCTGCTTTTTGGCGGAATGGGTCTTGCAGCTGTCTATTTGCTGCATCCTTTGGCAAGCGGACTCATTGGGAAAATACCCAGCGACATCCAAAGGGTTGTGGCTTCGCTGGTGGTTGTGGTATTTCTATGGGATTTGCTGGTCACCCTCAATGGATTGCTGGGGCTTTCTCAGAGTATGAAAAAGCTGCGGGAATACTTTGCCGGGCTGGAACTTCACGATATTTCACATACCTGGTATAACCGGCGGGATTTAGCAGCCAGCGTTGCCCAGCTTTATAAGCTGCTGCAAAAGGAGCCGGAAAACAAAACCCTGGCCAAGATTCAGGGACAGCTTGAAGATTTAATTGGCTGGGGACACATTCAGAGCCGGCGGTTTGTCAATGCATTCCCCTATATGACAGTCAGCGGTTTGGGCAGAACAGCAGAAAGCCTGCGCCAAAGCTGGGAGCATCATAAGGAGAAAACTGCCGCTGGCGGCGGTCTGCGCCGTATATTGCGCCGGAAGGCACGGCAGGGTGCCTCGGTGTTTACCCGGGAGCTGAACGTTTACAGGCTGACTTGGGTTTTTGTGGTAGCCTGTGTGCTGGGTTATTTTATTGAAACGGTTTATTGCCTTGTGACCACCGGCGTTATTGAAAGCCGTCAGGGTATGCTTTATGGGCCGTTTAATCAGGTGTATGGCTTCGGTGCGGTGCTGATGGCTGTTTTGCTGACTCCTCTGGCCAAAAAGAATGACCGGTGGGTCTTTATGGGAAGTGCTTTGATCGGGGGCGCTTTCGAATACCTTTGCAGCTGGCTGCAGGAGAAAATGTTTGGCGCTGTTTCGTGGGATTATTCCTCCCATCATCTTTCCATTGGCGGAAGAACCAGCATAACCTTTATGTTTTTCTGGGGAATATTGGGGCTTGTTTTTATTAAAGCCATCTATCCAAGGCTTTCCCACGTTATTGACCGAATTCCCAAGCGGCAGGGGCGGGTTATGATCTCGATTCTGGCTGTTGCCCTGAGCATCAACATGCTTTTATCCGGGCTGGCGGTTTATCGTTGGACTGAGCGGCTCTACGGCCAACCGGCGGATACATGGCTGGGCCATTTTCTGGATCGGCAATATCCGGATTCTATGCTGGAAGAAGTCTATCCCAATATGTCCAGGGTGGAAATAGAATAGCTGTGTTTTTTGAAAGTTGGCCTTAAATTGTTCTGCGGCAAACCGTTAAGAAGGAGCTTGAATACTATGAGTAAAATTCGTCAGTTTTTATCCAGTAGGTATGGATCCGATCAGCTTTCGGTAGCACTGGCTATTACAGGCTGTGTCTTTATCCTCATGAACCGGCTCTCTGGCTGGCTATGGGCATCTGTGGTGGCGTGGCTGTGTTTAGCGGCCTGCATTGTGAGGATGCTTTCCAATAATCCGGTTAAGCGCCGGGCAGAAAATCACCGGTTCCTGAATTGGTGGGTAAAGGTTGCCTCTTTCTGGAAGCTGCGCCTGCGTATGGTTAAGGAATGGAAAACACATCGCTATCTGCGGTGCCCCGCCTGCCATCAGCAGCTCCGGGTGCCTAGGGGAAAAGGCAAAATCAGCATTACCTGCACCAAATGCCGCCATGCTTTTGTAAAGAAGGTATAGCATATATTTCTCGAAGCAAAGCTCAGAAAATAGCACAAAAAGCCCTGCGAATTCTTGGTTGGAGGAATTCGCAGGGCTTTTTGCAGGATTTTCAGTTGGGCTGCTGGCCCACGCGCTCCAGCAAGCGCTGAACGCTTTGGGCAAGGCCTGCGTGCTCTTTTAGGGCAAGTCCGGGGTCTTGCTCCAGCAGGGTGATTGCACAGGTCTGCGCCTGAGAAAGCAGCTCCATATCATCGGCAAGGCTGGCAATGTGAAGCTCAGGGAGACCATGCTGGCGGCTTCCGAAAAAGTCACCCGGCCCCCGAAGCTTCAGGTCATATTCTGCAATCACAAAGCCGTCGCTGTGTTCCTTCATAACGCCGAGGCGCTTGCGGGAAGTTTCACCCTTGGCGTCGGAGCAAAGAATGCAGAAGGATTGGTGCTTTCCACGCCCTACCCGGCCTCTGAGCTGATGCAGCTGGCTCAAGCCGAAGCGCTCCGCATTTTCAATCAGGATAATAGCGGCATTGGGGACATCCACACCCACCTCCACCACAGTGGTGGAAACCAAAAGCTGGAGCTGTCCCTTTTCAAAGGCGGACATAGCTTTTTCTTTATCGGCAGGCTTCATCTTTCCGTGGAGCAACCCCACCGTGTAGCCTTTAAAAATGCCCTCCGAAAGGCTCTTGGCATATTCCACGGCAGGGCGCAGCCCGGTATCCACTTCCCCCTGCTCAATAAGAGGGCAGACAATATAAGCCTGCCTGCCGCTGTCCAGATGCTTTTTAATAAAGCGCAGCGCCCGCTCCCGCTTGGAGGAATCGATTACAAAGGTTTCCACCGGCTGCCGCCCGGGCGGCAGTTCGTCCAACACCGAAAGCTTGAGATCACCATAAATCATCAAGGAAAGGGTGCGGGGAATGGGTGTGGCGGACATGACCAGCACATGGGGTTGCTGGCTTTTGCCCGCAAGCTGTGTCCGCTGGTTGACACCAAAGCGATGCTGCTCATCGGTAATCACCAGCCGCAGATTTTGAAACTCCACCCCTTGAGAAAGCAAAGCGTGGGTGCCTACACATAAATGAATGGAGCCCTCGGCCATCCCTGCGAGAATCGCTTTCTTTTGGCTTGCCTTGGTGGAGCCGGTGAGCAAAGCCACTTGGATGCCGCTGCCTTCAAGCAGGCGGGTCATGGTGGCCCAGTGCTGGCTGGCTAAAATTTCGGTGGGAGCCATCATGGCCGATTGCCCGCCGTTTTGAAAGGTATACCAAACAGCGGCGGCCGCCACAAGGGTTTTCCCTGAGCCTACATCCCCCTGTAAAAGGCGGTTCATGGGAATACCGGAACGGAGATCGGCGGCGATTTCCTCCCCGCTGCGGCGCTGAGCACCGGTAGGGGAAAAGGGGAGGCCCTCATAGAACTTCTCCAGTGAATAGGGCTTCATGGGTTCTACAGGAGAAATCTGATTATCCCAGCACAGCTTGCCCAACCTCAGGGAAAGCACCAGCAGCTCCTCAAAAATGAACCGCTTGCGTGCAACCGAAGCCGCATGCTCATTTTCGGGGAAGTGGATGTTACGCAGGCAATAGTTAATTTCGCCCAGCTGATAGCGGCGGCGAATATCGGGCGGTAAAATATCGGGGAAATCCGATATCTGCTCCAGAATTTGAGAAATATTCTTGCGGATAAACCGAGAGTTCAGCCCCGCCGTTTGGGGGTAAACGGGCAGAAGCTTCCCCCCCTCAGACAGGCTGTATACCTCCGGGGAGAGCAGCTCTTTTTTCACAAAGGAGCCTCCCGGCTTGCCAAGAAAGATATATTCTCCTTCCAGGCGAAGCCCCTCGGCCAGAAACTTGTTGTTAAAAAGGGTGATGGTGATGCGCCCGGTGGAATCCTCCGCGGTCAGCTTAAAGAGGGAAAAACCTGCCCGAATGCGCTGTTCACCGGATTTGTGGGTGATGGTGGCCACAATGGCACAAAGCTCCCCTAAAGGAGCTTCCTCTATGGTCAGAAGCTTGGTCAAATCCAGATAGCTGCGGGGGTAATGGGCTAACAGCTCCCCGGCAGTGTGGATACCCAGCTTATGATACAGAGCAGCCCGGCGTTCTCCCACACCCTTTAGATACTGCACCGGTGTTTGAGTGGTAAGAGGCGGCATGCTGTTCCCCCTTTCTCTAACGGGATATAACAAAATACAGTGTATAATTGCCCATGACCGTAGGCTGGGCATAAGAGTGAAACGTAAAATATACTCATATAGCTTCAAAACTGCAACGCGATTTAAACCTATACAACGATAACCACTTTGGGGCTATTTTACCATAAAATGGCGGGCTTGTCCTGTGGTTACAGTAAAAACACGCCGATAATAGCCTGAAAATAAAGAACCGGCTTTCCCAGAAGGAAAACCGGTTGAGTAGACAATGATATATTTGTCAGATAGATTGCTTTCGGAAAGATTACCACTTTCTGGAGCTGCCGCCGCCACCAAAGCTGCCGCCGCCACCAGAAGAACCTCCGCCAAACCCGCCACCACCGAAGCCTCCGCCACCGAAACCACCAAAGCCGCCAAAATGATCGTCATCATCCCGATAGGTTTTAACAAAATTGCGTCGCGGGCGGACATATGGGGCATAGCGGCCAAGACGAATTAATCTGCGGCGATTGGCGTTTTGCAGCAAAATGGAAATAACAAGAATAGCAATAAAGATGCCGATGCTGCCCAGCCCAAAACTGCTTTCCTCTGTGACTACAGTGCCGATTTCCTCTGGAACTTCCAAGCCGTAATGCTTATAAACAAGGGCTGCGGTGGCTTCAAACCCCTCCACAATGCCGGTGGAGTAATTCCCTTCCCGGAACTGCGGGAGCATATAGTCATCCTGAATACGGCCGGTGAGAATATCGGTCAGGGTACCTTCAAGCCCTTTACCCACCTCAATGCGTGATTCCTGATCCCCAATGGAAACCAGTATCAGCACACCGTTATCCTTACCTTTTTGGCCCAGCTTCCACTCATCCACAACCCCGATGGAATAGGATTCAATATCCAAGCCATCCAGACTTTCCACAGTGAGCAGGGCCACCTGTGCACCGGTTTGAGCTTCCAGCTGGCGGGCAATTGCCAGCATCTGCTCTTGGTCGGCGGTGCTGCAAAGATTGGCATAATCGTTGACAAACAACGCGGAGGAAGGTGCAGGTGGGCTGGCGCCCATAAGCAGCACTGCCACCAGCACAAGGCTCAGCAGTATTGTAATTTTTCTCTTCATAAACACTCCATTTGGTATTTAGCCGTTTTGGCTATACCCATTCCGGCTACTTGGAAAAATCCACAGTAGGCGCAGATTGAGCTGATTGCTCGGCTTCAAAATAATCCATTTTGTCAAACCCAAACATTCCCGCCAACAGGTTGGAAGGGAATCTGCGGATGCGGCCGTTGTATTGCCGAACAGCCTCATTGTAGCGCTGGCGAGAAACCTTAATTCTATTTTCAGTGCCTTCCAGCTGGGTCTGTAAATCCAAGAAATTTTGGTTGGCTTTTAATTCTGGGTAATTTTCAACCACAACAAGCAGTCTTGAAAGAGCCGAGCTCAGTTCGGAATCGGCCTGGGCCACCTCCTGCATGCTGCCAGCGCCCATCAGCTTGGAGCGGGCATCGGCAATGCTTGTGTATATTTCTTCTTCATGGGTGGCAAAGCCCTTGACTGTTGCAACCAAATTGGGAATTAAATCATTGCGGCGCTGCAAATCAGCCTGCACATCAGCGAAGCTTTGCTGAACCGTTTCACTGGAAGCCACCATTCCATTGTAGGTTCCGGCCAGTGAAAACACGATCACTAAAACAATTCCAATAATTACCAGAAGTATAATTGTACCTTTTTTCATATTCATACCATCCTTTAACATAATCTGAAAAAACAAGCATTTAAAACGGGTAAAGCAACCTCATGCCGAGCCTTTGAAAATTGATTGCACGGCATGACCATAGAGCTGTTCGTCTTCTAATTTCACTTAATTATATAACTGACAATAGAGATACTTTGACAGCGTTTTTAAATTGTTCAGGTGCAAGGTTTTGTGGCGTGTGTTCGCAAATCCTTTCAGGCAGTCAATTAATGTATCTGAAACGGCAAGACAAGCCTGTTTTGCCATCAAACAGAGCGAAAATTGCTCTGTTTGCAAATGCGCTTCGCAAAGCGCATTTGTTTAGTGGACATTATATGGGTTATTATACTCTGATTCGGTCAAAAAAACAAATGAAGAAACCATGAACCTATATAGCCGTGTCGCAATACCGATTTTTTCATGTTTTTATGTTGCCTTTTGTTGCATTTGAAGTATGTATTTGATATTATCATAGTGTACGCAAAAAAATCATTCGAAGAGCAAAGGGATGGATACTTATTGCATTTATCCCCAGCTTGTAGCAGCTTTTTTTATTGAGTGTGCCTTATAATTTATACATGCCGTAAAGCGGAAAAAACGGTGGGTTGATAACAGGCGAAGCACCGGCCGTGCAATGTTAAAGGGGGAGTGGTATTGGCGGCCAGACTGGCAAAAAATTCAATCCGGAAACGTCTTGTGGCCTTTATGATACTCCTCATTGTTTTTCAATCCATTATTGTATTGGTTGTGCTGAGCTTGCAGGGCGTTTTTGGACGGTTGGATGAGGATTCCGAAAAATATTTTCTGGGTCATGTTACCATCCGGGCCGATGCATTGGAAAAGGAGATGGAACAGCGCTGGTCTTCCTTTTCTTATCAATATGATCAAATGGTGCGCATCATTCAGGAATATATGGAAGAAACCGGCCTGAGCTATGATGAGCTTTCACAGGATCCCAAGCAGGTTGGTATATTACTGGATAGCTTAATGGCTCCCACTGTGGGGCTGCTCCATTCTGGCAACACCACCGGAGCTTTTATCGTTTTAGATGCTGTTCCCACCACTGAACCGGCAGGAGAGCAGATGCCCGGGATTATGCTGCAATATGCAAACCCCAAACAGATACAGGAGGATGAATCGGATGTGCTGCTGGTGGTTGGGCCTCCGACAGTTTCCCACCGCTATTCTGTGTTGGCTGATGAAGACTGGACCTTTGATTTTGATTTTAAACCATTGACCCCGCAGCAGGTTAAGCTGCAAATGAGCCTGGATTATTTCTATAAGCCTCTTTATGCAGCGCAAACCTATCCATCCAAGGAGCTTATAGATTTAGGGTATTGGTCTCCCAGCTTTCGTCTGACTCCTGAAGGAAGTCTCAATATGACCTATTCACTGCCCTTAATCGGTGAAGACGGCGAAGTATTCGGGGTGGCGGGCGTTGCCATTTCGCAGGATTATTTCCAGAATCTGCTTCCGATTGAAGAAATTGTGCGGGATGGAGATAACGCTTATTTTCTTGCAGTCTATGATCGGGAGAGCAATAACTTTTACAGCAGTGTTTATACCGGCTTCATGCTGGAGGCTTCCAGCTCTTTGCAGCCTATTTATTCCGCAGTGGATATTTATAAACAGTATGGCATTATTCCCCGCACAGAAGGAGCTTTTTATAAAGTCGATTACCTATCCTCATCAGGCGAAGAACGAAGCGTTGCCATGGGCGTGGTTCCCTTAAAGATATACCATGGGGGCTCGCCTTTTGCAGATCAGACTTGGTATCTGGCCGGGCTTACCCGTGAGCAGTCTTTGTATATCAGCTCCCAGTGGCTGCAAAAGGTTGTGATTATTTCTTTGCTGCTCAGCCTTGTGCTGGCGCTGACAGGGGTTCTTTACCTGAGCGGAAAGTTCGTGCGCCCTATTTCCAAATTGGTGGGCTCCATTCAGGAAATAAACCCTTATAGTGGTGTTGAGGTGGTGGAAACCGGCATTGCCGAGTTGGATGTGCTCTCTTCCGCAGTGGGGGTAATGGCCAACGATGTTGCCGAAGCTTCCTCCAAAGTGGCTACGATTCTTGAGCTGACCGATCTCTTGGTTGGTGTCTTTGAGGTGAATCAACGCAACGACAAAGCCTATGTTTCAGCTACAGCCCAGAGACTGCTGGAGCTTCCTCCCAATGCCAGTGGGCTGATGGATCAAAACACATTTACCCCACGGCTGGAAACCGTTATGCTCAACTTGGAGGAAGGCTGGGAGGATGTCTATTTTACACAGGTAAAGGGTGAAGCACGCTGGCTCCGCATCCGCACAAAAATGACCGAAACCAAGGTTGTGGGTACTGTAATGGATCTTACCCGGGAGGTTTTGGAGAAGCGCCGGATGGATTTCGAGCGTGATTATGACAGCCTCACCCATCTTTTTAACCGCCAGGCTTTTTACAATAAAGTATACAAGTTGATGGAAAAAGGGCAAGTGCAGGTCGCCAGCATGATTAAATGGGATTTGGACAGCCTGAAATATGTTAATGATACATATGGGCATAATTGGGGTGATCAATATCTCTGCACAGCGGCTCAGGTTCTTGCCCATCTGCCTGCCGAGCATGCGCTGGCTGCCCGCAATTCCGGAGATGAGTTCTTTACCTTTCTATACGGCTTTGAGAGCAAAGAACACCTTTATGAGCAGCTTTGGGCGCTGCGTGATGCCATGGATACGGCAACGTTGATCCTGCCCAACAGCCGTCCGTTTAAGGTGCGCAGTTCGGCCGGATTTGCATGGTATCCCGATGATACCACCGATCTGGATACTCTGATCCGCTATGCGGATTATGCTATGTTCGAGGTTAAAAACTCCAAAAAAGGAACCTCCAATGAATTTGACGCTGGCTCCTATGAAAAGTTTTCGTTCCTGATCAATAAGAAGGAATCGCTCAACGTTCTCATTGATAGCAATCGTGTTCGCTATGCCTTTCAGCCCATCGTGGATGCGGTCAGCGGCGAGATTTTCGCTTATGAAGCTCTCATGCGCCCCGATAGCGAGTTGTTTTCTTCGCCGTTGGAGGTGCTCCAGATTGCACGCTCCCAATCCAAGCTTCATCATATTGAGCGTCAGACCATTTTCAATGTGCTGGATTACTATCAAAATAAGCGTTCTCTTTTTGGAAACAGCCGCATTTTTATCAATACAATTCCCAGTCAGGTGTTGGAGCAGGAGGATGTGCAGCGTATTCTTTCCCAATACCATGAGCTCCTGCCTATGACAGTATTCGAGATGACTGAAGGAGATGAATCCCTTGGCTCAGCGCCCAGTATGCTGAAAAAGCTGGAGATGGCATCCCAGCTTGGGGTGCAAATTGCCATTGATGATTTCGGTTCCGGTTACAGCAACGAATCCGCTATCCTGAACATTAAATCCCATTATGTGAAATTCGACATTGGGCTGATTAAGGATGTGGATAAGGATTTGAAAAAGCAGCAGCTTCTTAAAGGGCTGGTGGAGTTTACCCAAACAAACGGAATTCTTACCATTGCCGAGGGTATCGAGACGGAAGAAGAGCTGCATACGGTGGTGGATCTGGGCGTGAACTACTTGCAGGGATATTTTCTGGCGAAGCCTTCCTTTGAGATAGGCGATGTTACAGAAGAGGCAAAGCGGGCCTTGAGAGGCTTGACTGTGTGATACGAACCGATGAACAGGGAAGTATCCCGTTCGAGAAAGGGCAGGGCAGCTGCTCAAAACGAAAACGTTCTGGTTTACATAAAAAAAGAGGCTGCCGCAATCAAGCGACAACCTCTTTTTTCATCTTGGATTTTACAGAATACCCAAAGCAATTTCCATCATTTTGGTAAAGCTTTTCTGGCGTTCCTCCGCCGTGGTGGCTTCTTCCTTACCCAGCAGATCGGATACGGTCAGCAGACAAGCGGCATTTTTTCCGGTAACCGCCGCATTGTGGAAAAGCCCGAAGCTTTCCATTTCCACGGCAATGCAGCCATGTTCCTGATGAACTTTCTTCCAGTAGGGATTGGGCTGTGGCTCATAATAGAAAATATCCCCGGAATGCACACGGCCTTCCACCAGTGGGATTTCCAGCCCGGATGCACTCTGCCGAAGTCTTTTGCACAAAGCATCACCGGCTTTGATAACATTCCCGGTGAAACCGCTTTGATAGAGGGCGTAAGTGGATTCACTAAAAGATTCAGTAACCAAAATCACGTCGAAAAGGGCCAAATCGGGTGCGTATCCACCTGCAGAACCGATGCGGATAATATTTTCCACACCATATTGGGTGAACAGCTCATAGGAATAAATACTGATGGAAGGGATTCCCATACCGCTGCCCATTACCGAAACAGGCTTTCCCTTATAAGAGCCGGTGTAACCCAGCATACCTCGGACATGATTAAACTCTACAGGGTTATCCAGATACGTTTCCGCAATAAATTTGGCACGCAGGGGGTCACCCGGCATTAGAACCGTTTGGGCTATTTGTCCCATTTCAGCTTGGTTGTGTGGCGTTGGCATAGCAGGCTCACTCCTTTTTTACTATGCAACCAGTATAACATAACATTGGGTAAAATCAATCCCTGAATCGTATGAATCACAGCTGAGTATAGGATTACATTATTCACTGCTGTAAAAAATGTTATGCAATAGTTGACATTTTTCTGATGAGGTTATATAATGATATAAAATTGTTTTCTAAGGAGCTTCTCGACATTCCATGGATGATGGCGACAGTAGCAGCGAAGACAGCGATCGATGCTGTTTAAATAGGGTTTGTTTTGGAAGAATAGAATGATATGCTTTGCATTTTTAAAATGTCAAGGTATGTCTTTTTTTTGTTGTTTTTTTAGGATGGATTGATACAGGTGTATACCCCGTGCGGGGCCTTGGCTCCGTGCCGGATAAATATATTTTTACTAAGGAGTTTTTTATTCAATGGACGATCATTTACCTAAGCCTTGGCACGCCAAGACATTGGAGGATGTTGAAAGCATACACAACACCTCGCTGAATGGATTAAGCGATGCTGAGGCGGCAAAGAGGCTCAAAGCAAACGGATTCAATGAGATACGGCAGAAAAAACAGAAATCAGTTTTGGCAATGCTGTGGGAGCAGCTGACCGATGTAATGGTTCTGATTCTTATTGGAGCCGCCGGCCTATCCTTTATACTTAAAGAATGGACAGAGGCTGTGGTGATTCTGGTTATTGTCGCTCTCAATGCGGCAGTAAGCATCATTCAGGAAAAAAAGGCGGCCAATGCCTTGGAGGCCTTGAAAAATATGGGCGCGCCCACAGCAAGGGTACTCCGTGAGGGAGAAGAAAGCCGCATACCGGCCAAAGAGCTGGTGGCGGGCGATCTTGTGTATCTGGAGGATGGCTGTATTGTCCCCGCAGATATTCGCCTGGTGAGCAGCAACAACCTGAAAATTCAGGAGGCCTCTCTCACCGGTGAATCGGTGCCGGTGGAAAAAGAGGACGATGCCTTGTTTTCGGCGGGAGCCCCTTTGGGTGACCGCACCAATATGGCCTATAGCGCCTCGGTTGTCATGTATGGCAACGGCATTGGGTATGTGGTGGAAACCGGCATGCACACAGAGGTGGGCCAGATTGCCACCCTGCTGGAGGAGCAGGATGAATACGATACTCCCCTTAAAAGAAAGCTGAACAGTGCCGGAAAGGCCCTGAGCATTGTGGGCCTGCTGGTGTGTATTATTATATTTGTTATCGGTTCGCTGTATGGCCGGCCATGGATTCCGCTGCTGATGACGGCTGTTTCTTTGGCTATCTCGGTAATACCCGAGGGTTTGCCGGCTACTGCTACCATTGTAATGGCACTGGGTGTGCAGCGTATGGCCGGAAAAAATGCGCTGGTACGCAAACTGCCTGCTGTGGAAACGCTGGGCGGGGCTACCGTGATCTGCTGTGATAAAACCGGCACCTTGACCCAAAACCGCATGACTGTTACCAAAATTGCCATGAATGGGGATTTTGAAGCAGGTACCCCAACCGCTGTGGAAAAAGGGGCGGATACCCATGCTGTTTACCGGGAGCTTGTGTATGCAGCGGCTCTTTGCAACAACGCAAGTCTTGACCCGGATCGCCCCGGCGAAATACTGGGTGACCCCACGGAAGGCGCTTTGATCTTTTTAACCGATGCTTTTGGTATGGATCAGGAGCATTTGGAGGAGCAATACCCACGCTTGTTTGAACAGCCCTTTGATTCTGACCGCAAGCGCATGACTACCGTGCATAGGATGCAGGATGGGCTGACCGCTTACACCAAGGGTGCGGTGGATGAAATGATTCCCCTGTGTACACATATTCTCACTTCCCACGGCGTGCGGCCGATTACCGAAAAGGACCGTCTGGAAATCCGGGAGCTGTGCCTGAATATGTCTGCGGAGGCGCTGCGTGTTTTGGGCTTTGCTAAGCGCATGCTGCCGGAAATCCCACAGGAGGATGACACGAATGTGGAATATGATCTGACCTTTTTAGGGGCCGTTGGCATGATAGACCCGCCCCGAAAAGAGGTGGTTCAGGCTGTGGAAACCTGCCGCAATGCAGGCATCCGAACCATTATGATTACAGGTGACCACAAAATCACCGCAGTGGCCATTGCAAAGCAGCTGAGCATTTTCCGTGAAGGAAATACAGTGATTTCAGGGGATGAGCTGCACAGCATGTCCGATCCTGAGCTGGATCAAGCCATGAAGAATACCACGGTCTTCGCCCGGGTATCGCCCAGCGATAAGCTGCGTATTATCGAATCTCTCCAGCGTACCGGTGAAATTGCCGCTATGACCGGAGACGGTGTCAACGATGCCCCTGCACTCAAGGCCGCCAATATCGGCGTTGCCATGGGTAAAAGCGGCACCGATGTGGCGAAGGATGCGGCGGATATGTTGCTGTTGGATGATAACTTCACCACCATTGAATACGCTATCCGTGAGGGGCGGCGCATTTATCGCAACATCCAGAAGGTTATCCAGTTTTTGCTGGCTGGTAACATTGCGGAGATTCTCACTCTGCTGATTGCTACCCTTCTCAATTGGGAGGCCCCCATTCTGGCCGTGCATATTCTGCTGATCAATCTGGTCACCGATTCTTTGCCTGCTATTGCCCTTGGTGTTGACCCGGCCAGTAAAAACATTATGAAGCATAAGCCGGTCAAATCGGGCACCCTGTTTGAGCGGGGGCTTGTGGTGCGGGTTGTTATGTACGGTATCTTCATCACCATGGCAACGGTGGCCGCCTATCAGTTCGGCTTATCTTCCGGTGGATATCCGGTCGGGATGACAATGGCCTTTTTGGTTTTGGCGATCTCCCAGATGTTTCATGCCTTGAATCAGCGCTCCAATACAGATTCTATTTTCACCTCCGGCGTTGGCCAAAACAAGTTACTGCTTGCTACCATGGTTGTTTCGGGTGTGGTTTTGGCGATTGTTGTTTTAACCCCGGCCCTGCGGCGCTTTTTCAGTTTATCCATACTCAGTGGCGGGCAGTGGATGATTACTCTGGCTTTTTCATTGATTCCGCTGGCACTGGTGGAGCTTACTAAGCTGATACAGCGCAAGGTTTCTTAAAAAGCCTGAGTGTGAATCCGTGATATTCAAATATAAAAACAGGCATCGGATTGGTTCCGATGCCTGTTTGCGTTTATGTATTTAGTTCTCTTTGATTTGCTCGAAGCGATCCAACATATCTCTAGGCGGAGAATACATCATAATCTGCCCGTTGACAAAAGCCCCACGCTTAATTTCAATCTCATCGGTGGAGATATTGCCCAGAATGGAGGAACTGCTGCCGATAGAAAGAGAATTGCGGATATCCAGATTGCCCTTGATTTTGCCTTCTACCTCTGCCTGCAGGGCCTTGATGTTTCCCAAAACCCATGCACTGTTATCAATGTTGATGATATCATCGCAGCGAACATCGCCATCTACCTGAGCACCAACAATATAAGCATTGGCGGCTGTGGTATTGCCTCGAACCTTGCCTGCTACCAATACATTGGATTTACAGTCAATATCACCTAAAATTTGCCCCAAAAGCCGCACAGAATCCTCAGTCTGGAGAGCGCCCCGGATTACGGTTCCCTTGGAAATAACAGTTTTGTTATCGTCATAAGCAGAATCGGGGATCAACGAATCCACAATAGAACGGCTATCTGTATAAGAAGAACGTTCATTGGAAGAAGGCTGCTGATAAGAGCTGTAAGCAGAAGCCGCACTCTCTGCAAAAAAATCAGAACCATGCTCTGGTTGAGCATCAAAGGAAACCTCTTCTTCAAGGGAAGCTTCCGGCTCCTGAGCAGGAGGCGTATAGCCACCGTAGGAAGAAGCAGAAGGGGCGCTTTCAAAGCTGGGCTGGGTATCCCCAAAGTTATCCTTATCCTGATCAAATGCAACAACAGGTCTGAACAAATCGTTTTCAACAGGGGCAGGTGTGTCAGGTTGAGCGATTGGGTCTGAATTCTTTATAAAATCCCGCTTGACACTGCGCAGAGCTTCTAAAAAATCCTCTTTCAAACTCATTGCACAACCTCCTTCTCGTAATTTTCTAGAAAGGACTTAGGCGCTGTTTCCGAAGTAAGGGGTAAAAAACGATAGCCCCTTTCGGTATATTCCTGAATCAATTCATCCAAAGCCTCGGCGGTTGAAGAAGAGCCTGTTCCATCGTGCATCAGAACAATGCCGGAATCCAACTGCTCAAGAGCCGGATAGATATTGCTAAGGATAGCTTTCGTGGAAAGAGGGGGAACCACCGCATCCTGTGCAGAGGCATCCCAATCGAACTGCAAAAAGCCACGTAAGTCCAGCTCGTCCTTGAGTTGCGCCAACAGCTTTTGCCGCTGGGAATTGCCGGGGCTGATACTGCCGCCGGGCAAACGGTAGAGCCGGGTCTGCTGGCCGGTTGCTTTTTCAATTGCTTCAAAGATACGCTGATAATCCGCTAAAAAAGCATCCTTATCAGCATAGATGCGATCGAAAGGCTCTACGCAGGAATAAGAATGAATTCCAATGCTGTGACCATTTTTCACCAGCTCTTTGTAAAAAGCGATGTTATCAACCGAATCCCGGGCATCCCACCAAACAAAAAAGGTGGCTTTAATGCCATACTTATCTAAAACATCCAGCAGCTGCTGTGAGGCGCCGGAAGGCGTGTTATCAAAGGTAAGATAAATCGTTTTGGAAGATGGCTCTGGCGCAGGTGCTGCCAAGGTATCAAAATAAAGGTTTTGATAGGCAGTGGGTATGTAAGGGTTAGAAACAGCGGGAGCCGCTTCTGAACTGTCTTCCATTGGGGAAGAAGATGAAGGGGGGACCAGCTCTGCGGAAGAATCTGCATTCGACTGCCCGTTTTCGCTTTCAGGAAGAACGGCTAAAGCGGGCAGAGCATCCGGCTGCGATACAGCAACCTCTGAAATAGAAGATGTGGCATCAGCCGCCTGTGCGATACGAAACTCCTTCATCATGCGCCCCATTCGGAAATACAGCACAACGGTCAGAATGACCGGGAGCAGCAGCACCAGAACAATAAACAAATAAATGCCTGTTTTGATCCGCTGCACTCTTTTGGGGTTTATCATTTTCTCAACGTCCTCACATGTAATACACCTTTTTTAAGTTTAAGTTATCATGCCTTGAATGTCAAGGGAAATCGACAAAATCCCTCAAAGAATATCAAGGTTTCAGGGCTGAAATACCAAATATAAGAGAGCACTTTCTGGGCAATATGCATAGGAGGATGGATTGCCCCCTGCAGTGGCCTTACGGCAGCTTCCCAAGATATTTTCTTTCCAAAACCCGGTTGCGGTCTTGGGTATAGGGATTGCGCAGGCAGCTTAGTGCCTCTAAATCCAGCCGGGCAGAGATGATTTCACCTTCGCCTGCGCTCAGCGCTTTAGCGATGGTGCCATTTTTAACCTTGAGCAGCTCGTTGGGGGAATAAATGCGGGTGTCCCCATTCAACGAGAATCCCAGCCCGGTATCCCCCGTCATAGAGGACTGAATTCCAAAGAGATGATTTTCCTGCACACGCAGGCCAAGGCCGGAGGTCAGCGGGGAGGGAGGAACCGAATCCTGCATGGAACGAGGGCTCAGCAAGGCTTGAGCACCAAGCTTCTTGGCAATTTGAGCCAGCATGGGGTGTTGCTCGTCTGTGCCGGTCAGCAGGGAGAAAGCACCAAGCCGGGTATCGAATACCTTCAGCTCTGTGGCGGGCTGAAGTTGCAAATCCTGCTCCAGTGGGGAAAGGGACATCTTATCCTGACAGCCGACCAGATCACCGCTGTTGTTAAAGAGAAAAGCCCGGTGGTGCAGCTTAGTGTGTTCAAAATAAAGAGAGGAGCCGGCCATAATAAAAACGCCGTGAAGCTTTGCCAGCTCAGACATAGTGTGGAAATAAACATCAAATATAAAATCTGAAAAGTAGGAAAGAAAATCATCAAAAGCAGCCGTCCACTCAGGGGTGCGGCCCTCCTGCTTATAGGAAGCGCTCAGACCGGAAAAGCTGGGAATCAGAAAAATCGGCAGCAATCCGGCATACTCCGGAAAACAGACTAGCTGAGCCCTTTGATTGACAGCCTGCTCGATATATTGATTCATGTCGCTGATATAATCCCATAAAGCCTCATATTTGCGCAGCTTAAGCTGAACAGCCGAAACCCGCAGATCGCTTTGGGTGGTGTAGGATAAATTATCCGATTGGCGGATATCCAGCCGCCGGATGCATTTATCCACCTCCCGGGTTGAGAGCTTGTAGGAGATTAAAAGCGCCTGATGGGAGCGAATATTTACTTTGAATTTCATCCGGGCCGCCTCCTTTCAGGATGTAACTATATGAGTGAATCAGGCGGGCTGACCGCCTTGCCCATAGGGTGGTATACTATCTGTATTTTCAGATAGTATACCATAAAAAGACAAACGATCAAATACCATATCTTGAAAGACACACCATTTTATACTATACTGTTATCTGTAAAAGGCAGACTGCATTTTGGAGTTGTGCAGACAAAGCAATCTTGGAAGGGGTGGCCAAAGTTATGGACAAAAACCTGTCACTGATAGTGGAAAAACGACTGGAGCGTACCGCAAAGGCGCTGGGTGCCAATCGCATAGATGCCTATGTGGTGCAGAACACACAGGAGCTTTATGAGAAAATCCGTGAGGTTTTAAAAGAAGGAGAATCCTGCTCGGTGGGAGGCTCTATGACACTTCGGGAAACCGGTGTGGAGGCCATGCTCCAAAACGGACCGTATGAGTATTATGACCGCTATGCACCGGGGGCCAACCTTCGTGAGATTTACTATCAGGCATTGGGCTGCGATGTGTATTTTACCAGTGCCAACGCTGTCACGGAGGATGGCAAGCTCTACTGCATGGATGGCAACGGCAACCGGATTGCCGCTATGGCTTATGGCCCCAGAAATGTGGTAGTGGTGGCAGGAGCCAACAAAATTGTAACCGATATTGAAGCCGCCCGCCGCCGCAACCGGGAGGTTTCAGCTCCCGCCAATGGGGTTCGGCTGGAAAAAACCACTCCCTGTGCCTTAACCGGCGTTTGCAGAGACTGTGCCACCGATGAGCGGATGTGCAACATGGAGCTGGTTATTGAAAAGGGAAGAGAAAGAGAACCGGGAACCCGCCGGATTAAGGTGTTTCTGCTGCCGGATTCTTACGGTTATTGATTCAAAAGTGGTTGTTTTTCACATTGACGCAAAGCTGCTCTCTATGTTAAAATAAAACCTATATTTTCACGCGCCGCTCCGGCGCAAAAAGTGGGATTCCTGTGTCGAAATCAATTCGACATAGGAAGAATTACGCATCAAAACCATAAGGTCTTCAAGTTGAAGTCAGTTATGTCTACAGTCTGGCGCCCCGCTTCAGCGGGGCGTTTGCCTTATTTGGATGTAAGTTTTTCTGCCGAATACGGCAGAAAAACTTACACAAAGGATTTGTGGCGTGTGTCCGCAAATCCTTTTAGGCAGTCAATCAATGGTTCTGAAACATCAAAACAGGCCTGTTTTGCTGTCAACCAGAGCGAAAATTGCTCTGGTTGCAAGTGCGCTTCGCAAAGCGCATTTGTTCAGTGGACATTGTTTCACTCATTTTATTCAGGAAAGGGAGCGAGAAAGCGATGGATACCCTTAAGGGCTACAACATCATTGATTTAGAGGGAGCTCGCAATGTGCGGGATTTGGGCGGCATACCCTGTGCGGGAGGCAAGCAAACGGCAATGGGGGTGTTCATCCGGGCGGCCGGTCTGGGGGATTTAACCGAGCGGGATCAGGAAATCCTGCTGGAATATGGGGTGGATTGCATCATTGATCTGCGCTCTCAGCGGGAGGTGTGTGATAAGCCGGATTCTCTGGCAGAGCATGAGAAGATTGTTTATCGGAATATTCCCATGCTGGATCAGGTGCAGTCTAATATTTCAAAGCAGGAGCTGATGTATCCCAGCTCGATGCAAACTATGTATATGGGGCTGCTTGATCTGGATGGAGAGCTGATTCGCCAGGTGTTCGATCTTTTGAGTGATCCTCAGTATCGGTGCATGGTTTTTCACTGCACAGCCGGCAAAGACCGCACCGGGATCATTGCCATGCTGCTTCTGGATTTGGCTGGGGTCAGCCGGGAGGATATCCTGCACAATTATGTGATCAGCGGGGATCTGGTGCGCCCCTTGCTGCGGGCGCAGGAGATTGAGGGTATTCCCAGCTATGTGTTTGAATCCCGCCCGGAATTTATGGCGGATACCTACACACATCTTCAGCGGAAATACGGCGGGGCAAGAGAATATTTGCTTGCGCAGGGCAATACCCCCCAGCAGCTGGAAAGCCTGCTGAAAACGTTTGTGGAGCCCTAAAAGCATTTTCTTCTGTTACAGCATGTGGCATAAAAAACCACAGGACACCTCTTGTTAAGTAGTTGTATTGCACAGCAAAATACGCTACAATAAAGCTAGCCGCGCGATATTACAGCAGGGAGGCAGAGTAATGAAAAATTTGGTCAAATTTGCAGAAAATCGAGTGCGCCGCAACTACACAGGCGGAGCCGCTACCGATATGCTTCGGCGCAAAAGCACCTGTGTTGATAACAATAAGCCGGAGGATTGGATTGCATCTACTGTCAACGCGGGAAACCCGGATATGGAGCCGGTTGAAAACGAGGGGCTTTCCACTCTCGAGGATGGCCGACTGTTCCGGGATTTTCTCAGCGAGGCACCGGAGCATTATTTGGGCAAAGCCCATTACAGCAAGTTTGGGATTGAAACCGGCTTTTTGACCAAGATATTGGATTCTGCTGTCCGCCTTTGCATGCAGGGGCATCCCAGCCGGGATTTTTCACGCAAGCATTTGAATTCAAAATATGGCAAGCTGGAGGTTTACTATATTTTCAGTGTTCGTCCGGGCATTGACCCCTATATCTGGCTTGGTTTCCAGCGGGCCCCCAGCAGGGAAGAATGGACAGATATTGTGCTGAAGCAGGATAGTGAGCGCCTTTCCGCCTGCTTTGACAAAGTTCCTGTTAAGCCGGGGGATGTGTGGTTTATTCCCGGTGGCATGCCGCATGCTATTGGTGAAGGGGTCCTGATGATTGAGATCATGGAACCTTCGGATTGGTGCGTGCGCTGTGAGTTTGATCCGGCCCGCAAGGTGGATCACAAGCAGACCTATTATATGGGCCTTGAACCCTATGATGCTATGGGAATCTTTAATTATACCAGCTATTCTGTGGAGGAAGTGACCCGCAATCAGCGTGTAACCCCCGCCATGGCTATTTCTACCCCGGAATATACATATGAAACTCTGATTACCCCGGCTCTCACTGATTGCTTCACAGTGGATAAGCTGACTGTGCTTAAAAACTGTATGATTGATAAGACCACCGAAACCTTCTATACCGGCGTGGTGACCAAGGGCGCTGTTACTGTATCGGCCGGCGAGGATACTCTGGAGCTGAAAGCAGGCGAAAGCTTTTTTGTCAGTGCCGCCTGTGATCAGGTGGAATACCGTCTGGATAGCTCCAAGGCTGAGGTTTTGGTCATGAAGCCCGGCCCCGGCGCATAAAATCAGGGAAATTTTCTTTCGGAGGTGATGAAAGCCTCCCAAGGAATGGCATATTGAAAGGAGCTTAATAAATCATGAGCAAGAAAGTTATTTCCACCAACAAGGCCCCAGGGGCGATTGGCCCATATTCTCAGGCCGTTGCAGTGGGAGATTTTATTTACACCAGCGGCCAGATTCCCGCAGACCCTGCCACCGGTGAGCTGGAAACCAGCTGTATTAAAAAGGCCACTGCCCGCAGTCTTGACAATGTAAAGGCCATTTTGGAGGAAGCAGGTGCTTCTATGGAGCAGGTGGTTAAAACCACTGTATTCCTGACCGATATGAACGACTTTGCTAATGTCAACGAGGTTTACGCCACCTATTTTGATGGCAACCCGCCTGCCAGAAGCTGTGTGGCTGTGGCGTCTCTTCCCCGTGGTGTGCATGTGGAGATTGAAGTTGTAGCCTATATTGGTAAATAGGGCTTTTAAAACGGTCTAAAAAAACGGACTATCGGCGTAAAGCGGATAGTCCGTTTTTTGTATTTTAAGCGGCCGGGCAAAGCTGTGGCGCTCAAAATAGGATTTTCGAAGGGGTATCTTTAGCGCACTGTCCCGATGGGGTCTGTCTACTCGCAGCGGTCTAAATCAGCGAAAAAATCCTGAATGGGTGTGTCGTACAATTCAGACAAAGCAAGCAAAACGCTGATACGAATGCTGTAAGTCCCCAGCTCCATTTCTGAGATGATTTTTTGATGAATGTCCAGCCCTATACTTTTATTCTTTTGCACAGGCAAGGGCTGGTTAAGTTGTAACGCTTTCCGCTCCCCGAACTTCCAAAACTTTCAATGAAAGCAATTGAAGCCGCAGATACTGCCAGCCGTTTTCCTCATACATTTCCAAAACACCCACGGCCTCCACCCAATCGTTGGGTTGGGGGTAAGCATTGTTCCAAGTGACCTCAAACCCGGCATTGGCATCGTAGCTGCAGCAGCCCGGGCCATAGCGAATAACATAGTGATAGGTCTGCCCGGTTTCCGTCCAAGTGTTGGTGTTGTAAATGCCTTCGTATTTAATGATCTTCCCCACATAATCTTCCGGGTTCAGGTAGATATCATTGGTTTGGGCAATAAACAGCTTCTCCTTGATTTCCACCAGATTGCCTAAAGAAGCGGCCGCCACCTCAGCGGCAAGCGCATCTTGAGAGCTGCTGTTTCCGCTGGTATCCTCGCTTTCATCGTATGAAGAAGCTTCTTCTCCCTCACTGGGGGCAGATTCGCTTTCAGGCAGAGAGGGGGCATCCGGCACAATCACAGCCCGGGTTCCTCCATTGTTATAGGGCAGAATCTGGGTGCTGTCTTTTTTACCGCAGGCGGTGAAAAGCAGCAACCATACAAGCGAAACAGCAATCATCTTTTTAATGGCTTATACCCTCCCTTTTAACCAGCCGGTCAGGCTGAAAATCAGCAGCAGAACGATGTTGACCACCACAATGCTGGCTCCCGTTGGAGTTGAATAAACATAGGAACCGGCGATTCCCACCAGAAAGCAGAAAACGGAAATAATACCGGAGCAGATAATCACGCTCCGAAAGGTTTTGCAGACACGCATAGAGGTGAGGGCAGGGAAGATAATCAGGCTGGAAATCAGCAGTGCTCCCATCATGCGCATCCCCAGCACAATGGTGACAGCGGTGAGAAAAGCAATCATCATATTATAAAGGTTTACCCGAATGCCGGTGGCCTGTGAAAAGGATTCGTCAAAGGTTACGGCAAAGATTTTGTTGTAGAAAAGGATAAACAGAATCAGCACCACAATGGAAAGGGCAATGCTAAGATAAACATCGCTTTTGCTCATGGCCAGAATGCTGCCAAACATAAAGTTGCACACATCGGTGGTCATGCCGGTGGTCATAGAAACCACGATAACACCCACGGCCAGCGAACCGGTGGAAATCAGGGCAATGGCCGCATCCCCTTTGATGCTGCTGTTTTCACTGATGCGCAGAAGAAAAAAAGCCGCCAGAACCACCACCGGGATGGAAACCATCAAGGGGGCGGCGTTAAACGCCATAGCGATGGCCAATGCCCCAAAGCCTACGTGGGAAAGACCGTCGCCAATCATGGAATAACGCTTGAGCACAAGGCTGACCCCCAGCAGAGAGGCGCAAAGAGAGACCAGCACCCCCACCACCACGGCCCGCACCAAAAACGGATACATAGACATTTCAATGAGAAGATTAAACATCCCTTTCACCTCCCAGAAAGCTTTTACCCAGCGGGGTTTGAACATATTCTCCGGCGGAGCCGAAAAAAAGCTGCTTGCCGTGCAGATGCAGAATATGGCTCGCATAATTCACGGCACTGTGAATATCGTGGGAAACCATTACAATGGTGATGCCCATGTGCTTGTTGATATCCGCAATCAGCCGGTAAAGCTCTTGTGTAACCATGGGGTCAAGCCCGGATACCGGCTCATCCAGCAAGAGAAGCTTTTTTGTGGCACAAAGGGCGCGGGCCAGAAGAACCCGCTGCTGCTGGCCGCCGGAAAGCTCCCGGTAGCATTTGTTCCGCAGGTCGGAAATGCCCAAACGGGCAAGGTTATCCTCCGCCGCCTGCTTATCCGCCCGGATAAAGAAAGGACGAATGCCCCGGCTGTTGAGCCGCCCGGAAAGCACCACCTCGTATACACTGGCGGGGAAATCCTTCTGGGCCGCAGTTTGCTGGGGCAGATAACCGATTTCGGTAGCGAGAAGGCCGTCACCCATCTGGATATTTCCCTGTGAAGGGGCTTTGAGCCGAAGCAGACCTTTGATGAGGGTGCTTTTTCCCGAGCCGTTTTCCCCCACAACACATACATAATCTCCGCCGTTTACTTCAAACGTTACGCCGCTGACGGCAAGGTTCCCCTCATAAGCGAAGGAAACATCCTGACAGGTGATCAGAGCCATATTAGTTTAGAGCCTCCTTAAGTGCATCCAGATTTTTAGTCATCAGTGAAAGATAGCCGTCTCCTGCTTCCAAATCCTCTTTGGTTACGTTGTGGCAGGAATGGAAGAGAAGCTTTTTCGCACCGGTAGCCTCGCAGACAGTATCCGCAATCTTTTGGTTGGAAAGCTCGATGTGAAGCACCACCGGAATATTTTCCGATTTGACCCTGTCAATGAGGAAAGCCACTGTGGCGGCGCTGGCGTCAGTCTGGGTGGAGCAGCCAGAAAAAGCGGCGGAATAATCCAGACCGTAGGTATCCACAAAATATCGGAAGGGGAACCGGTCGCCGAAAACAAGGGTCTTTCGGGAACCCTCAGCCACGATTTTGGCAAAGGCATTATCAAGCTCAGTCAGCTTTTCCAGATAAGTGGCGGTGCCTGCTTCATAAGCGGAGGCATGGACTGAATCAGCCTCGCACAAGGCATCGGAAAGTGCCTGCACAATTTTCATGGCATTTTTAGGTGAAGTCCACACATGCTCGTCTTTCTCATGCTGGTGTTCCTCCTCATGCTCATGATCGGATTCTTCTTCGTGGTCATGGTCTTCTTCGTCCTCATGTTCCATGCCTTCTACCATTTCTTCCTCAACGGTTTCCACTGTTTCGGTCAAGGCGATGATCTTTTTATTGCTGGTATCCACTGATTCAAGAATATGCTCTACCCATGCATCGGAATCGCCGCCCACATAGATGAAAACATCGCATTCCTGAATTTTAATCATATCCTGCGGGGTAGGCTCAAAGGAATGGCTTTCCGCTCCCGGGGGCAGCAGCTGGAAAAGCTCCACCTTATCGCCGGCAATTTCCCTGACAAAGTCATAGGGCGGGAAAATAGTAGCCACTACCTTGAGCTTATCCTCATTGGGGTTTTGCGCATTGGTGCTGGGTGCGGCCGGCTGGCATCCGCTGAGAACACCCAGAGTCAGAGCCATGACCAGCAGCCATGAAATCATATGTTTCATAGAAAAGAACCTCCGTATTTTTGGGTTTCCATGCAAAAAAATAAGGAAATCGCCCCACCGGTTAAGATCGGTGAGGCTAGACTTCCTTATGGAGACTTTTCTAGTTGTTGAGCCTTACCCGTAAAGCTACAGGAGAGACCGCTTCATGGGAAAGCAAGGGCAACCCCAGCAGCCACAATGCCAGTGTAATTTGAGCCAGCACGAAGAAGGCTGCAATGTTGGCCATTCTCAGCTGAGCCAGAAAATGGGACGCACCCCCCAGCTGAAGGCAGATGCCGCAGTGATCGTGGGTGCATTCGTGGTTGCTGTGCCGGGAGATCAGGTCAAGGGAGATAAAAGCAGCCAGAACTATGCACAGGCACAGTCCCAGAACGAGCAGCTTTTTGAAAACAGGCTTACGCATTGGCTGTTTCTCCCTTTCGCTTTATACCAAAATTCAGGCCGAGCAGTTATCACTGCTTAATTGAAGGATATTCTAGATTGCTTGGGTATGTTCGATGCATCGGCTGCATTTTCCATAAAAAACAGTTTTGATGCGGTTAATGGTGAAGGTATGCGTTTCAGCGATATGCTGCTGCAATTCTTCCATATACTGGCATTCCAGTGCGATCAGAGCACCGCAGCATTCACATTTTAAATGAAAGTGAGCCATGGGCGCTTCTCCGTCCACATATTCATAACAGGCACTGGGAACGCCGTCCAGCATATATCTTCGAAGCTTTCCGGCGGCCACCAGCTTAGCCAGTTGGCGATAAACGGTGGCCATACCCATAGGCGTGTCACTTCGTTGAAAATTCTTTGTAATCTGTCCGGCTGTCACATGGCATCCTTCCAAGGAAGACATATAGGCCAAAATTGCCTGACTTTGCTTTGTTTTATATCCTGCCGAGCCTCTCAAATACATCGCCTCATTCGCCGCTGCTTTATGCAATCAAATCGATATTCACAGGTGCTGGACACAAAATCTCCGAGAAGAAAATCTGTGCTCCCCACAATCCTGCGATCTTAAACCTGTACAACTATAGCATCGGAAAAGATGCTTGTCAAGAAAAATGAGAATGTTTTTCAAATTTATGATAAATAATTTCAATGCAAGGTTTGCAGCAGGGAAAAAACCATAGTATTGTTAAACACCTATTCTTATGATACAATTGTAACGTAATAAATTCTCAGGATGCACAGGCAAGTGTTTACCACCTGCGATTATCTTATGTAAACAGTGTTTCTTCAAAGGAAAATACAGCTGCCCGCATCATTTTTTACTTTTTTATCCGATATATCATTATGAAGCGGTTTACAGTCTGGTAGATACAGACAACCGCCCTTTAAGCTATGAAAGAGAAGCCTTGGATTATGCAATATACTCTCAAACGTTCCAAACGAAAAAGCTTGTCTCTGTCGGTTACACCTGAACTGGAGGTTATTGTTAGGGCACCGCTCAAAGCCTCGGCTAAGAGCATAGAGGCGTTTGTTGCCGGGCATACAGGCTGGGTTGAACAAACTTTGGCGAAAATGGCACAGAAAACTGCACCCCGCCACCGCTTTGCCTGTGAAAATGGTGATGTTGTTTATCTTTTGGGTCAACAGCTGGTTTTGGAGGTTCGGCCTGGAGCCGATGTGAAAGTGGAGCAGAGGCGTCTTGTTGTAGGTGAGTCCGGCCAGCTTGGTCACATAGAAGCTTTTTTTCGGCAAAAGGCACTGGATTTTTTAACTGAAAGAACCAGAGAGTGGGCAGAAAAGACAGGAAAAGCACCCACCGGCGTTAAAATTACCGGCGCCAAGACCAGATGGGGCTCTTGCAGCAGCCGGGGGAGCATCTGCTATTCTTGGAGGTTGATCTGCCTGCCCGAGGCTTTGATAGACAGTGTAGTCGTCCATGAGCTTTGCCACCTAAAGTTGTGGGAAGCGGGCCATTCTGCTGCTTTCTATGCAGAGATAGCACGCTATTTGCCGGATTATAACCAGCGCCGGGAGCAGCTTCGCCAGTTTCAGTGGCTGCTTACGCTTTAAAGCTTGTTGTGCAGTTCAGCTGAATTTTTTAGCTGCTCATTTATATGAAAGAAAATACTCTGAATTTCTCAAAGGCCGGCGGAGTACGTTGCGGAAAATACCTTGAAAAGGGAACACCGCTGTTTTAAACGGCAGCCGCCGAAAGATATCCATCTAGTGGGGGGATAACCTTGGAGCTTTTGCTTGTGCCAGTCCCTTTGTTTGACAATCAAATGACCGTGCAATTTTATCAGTTCAGCTACCACGATGGCAACGATCTTTACCACACCAACAGCGTAGGCTATTCTTTTGACGGGGCTACCTATTCGCCTCTATTGGAAATCCTCAACAAGGTTGGTATAGAAGCGTTTACAGCAGGGAAGCCGATTTTTGTGCCGGTCAGCAACATTATGCTTTTGATGAACCTGGATATGCAGTGCAGACAGCCCTCTGAAAAAATTGTTTTTCTGTTGGGCTCTGGTGTCAAGCCGGTTGAGCCGTATCTCTCCCGGGTGGCTTATCTGCGTGAAAAAGGGTTTCGGTTTGCTCTTCGGGAGGTAGAGGATCTGTCTGCCTGTGCGTCGCTGCTGGCCTTCTGCGATTATCTCCTGGTGGATTATGCGGGGGGTGACTTGCAGCGGTGGGAGGAGCTGCTTGCTGATGTTGCCCAGTATTTTGACTGGATATCCATTGTGATGACAGGCATTGAAACCAAAGCAGAATACGAGCGGCTTCGGGAGAAAAACATCGATCTTTTCGGCGGTCAGTTTTATACCATGCCTATCACGCAAAGCAAGGCAAAGCCTGAACTGAAGCCAATGAAGGCGAATCTGGTGCGTCTGCTGAATATTTTAGGAGACGATGATTTTGGGTTGGATTTGGTGGCTTCTATTGTGGGGCGGGACCCGGCCTTGATTATCTCTCTTATGCGTATGGTTAATTCACCGTATCTTTCATTGCGCAATAGGGTTAAAACTGTCTCTCATGCTGTGGCAATGCTGGGGCAGGTGGAGATGCGCAAATGGGCGAGAGCAGCTGTTTTTAAATCCCTTTGTGTTGAAAAGCCGGATGAATTTATCCGCATTTCTCTGCTTCGAGCTAAGTTCTGCGAAAATCTGGCCTCTTGTTTCGGTCTGCAAAAACACTCCGAAAGCCTTTTTTTGATGGGGCTTTTTTCGGTGGTGGATCTGGTTATGGATATGCCTATGGAGCAAGCGCTGGAAATTGTGCTGGTCACCGAGGAAATACAGGATGCCTTGCTGCATGGAGAAGGGCCCTTTGCGCCGGCAGAAAAAATGGTTCGCTGCTATGAAAGAGCGGATTGGACAAGCGTTTCCCGCCTGATGATTTTGCATAATATTTTGCCGGATAGCCTGCACCGCGCCTTTATCGATACCACAGGCTGGTACAGCGATCTGATCAACGAAGAAGTCAAACCCATTCGCCGAGCGGTGGCAGCCGATAATCTGTTTGGCTAATTCAGCCCTTTGAGGGGAGAGTTGAAATTTTGTTCAATAAAAAAGCGCGTGGAGGAGATTTTAATGGAAACCCATCAAACAGTAGAAAAGCAGGTTAAAAAGAAAAATTGGTTTTCTCGATCTGCAAAGAAACCTGTTAAAATACAAAAAGGAACACAGAGCGCTTCCCGCATGCTGAAGCTTACCCGCAGGCTTGGCTTTAAGATTTCCGTTTTTGTGGTAGCGGGCATTGCCATTATCGGTGTTTTTTCGCTGGTTTTTATGTTCGGCAGTATGAGCAATACTGTGGGCAGTATCAACACAGAACGCAGCCGGCAGGCACTGCTGACAATGAACTCGATTATTGAGGAGGAGCAGGCCAGTTCTGAAAAGGCTGCCAAAAGCATAGCTGCGGATGCTGCTGTCATTTATGCTATGGAAAGAGGCAACGCTGCGCAGGTGGAGGCTGCTGTGTCGCAGGTGATGACATCACAAGACCTTGATGTGGATTTTGTAACCATTACAGATTCGCAGGGTGTCGCCATCGCCAGAACCCACAGCGACAAAGCCGGAGATTCGGTGATCAATCAGAAGAATGTGGCTCTGGCTCTGGAAGGGCAGACTACCACGCACACGGATCTGGGAACCGAAATCAAAATCAGCATGCGAACCGGAACCCCTATAAAAAACAAAAGCGGCCAGATTGTCGGCGTTATTTCAACCGGGTATTCGTGGGTTAAGCCGGCATTTGTGGATAGGCTTAAAGAGATTACCGGCAATGAGTTCACCATTTTTATTGGAGATGAACGGGTCAACACCACCATTATGAACAATGGGGAACGTGCTGTTGGCACCAAACTGGATAGCAAAATCGCTGCATCCGTGCTGGAAAACAATCAGGATTATTTTGGCGAGGCGGATATTTTGGGTTTGCCATATGCCACGGCCTATCATCCCATCATTGATTCCGAAGGCAAGGCCATTGGAATCTACTTTGCGGGTGTTTCGCTGGTATCCACCAACGCCGCTATTGCTTCTTCAACCATTGTTTCGGTAGCAGTGGTGCTTTCTTTGATGATAGTCATTGTGCTGGCCTTGGTTGTATTTACAAGACGTGTGATTTCCTATCCCCTTGCGGAAATGGCCAAGACAGCTACGGCACTATCCCATGGCCAGCTGGATGTAGAGCTGAAATACCAGTCAAAAGATGAGCTGGGGATTTTGGCAAACGCTTTGCGCTCGACCATAGCTTCGCTGAAAAGCTATATATCCGACATTGATGCAAAACTGGGGCAAATGTCTCGGGGAGATATGCGCATTAAGATGGAGCTGGAATATGTGGGGGATTTTACTGCAATCCGTGCTTCCATAGAAACAATCGCCCAGAATCTGGGTGATACTTTGCTTCTTATCAATACCGCCGCCAATCAGGTGCACATGGGAGCGGATCAGGTATCCTCTGCTGCACAGGCACTGGCCTCCGGCGCCGCAGAGCAGGCCGCTACTGTCGAGGAGCTCAGTGCTTCTATTACCAGTGTTTCGCAGCAGGCAGAACAAAATGCGGTCAGTGTTCAGCAGGCCACCGAATATGTGGAGCAGACAGGCGCCTCAGTTAACAATGGGAATCAGCATATGCAGAAGCTGAATGCTTCTATGGAGGATATCGGCGCCACTTCCCGGCGTATTTCCGAGATTACCAAGGTCATTGAAGATATTGCTTTTCAAACCAACATTCTGGCTCTCAATGCCGCTATTGAAGCGGCTCGTGCTGGGGCGGCAGGCAAAGGCTTTGCTGTGGTGGCCGATGAGGTGCGCAATCTGGCGGGAAAATCTGCGGATGCCGCAAGGCAGACTGCCGAACTAATTGAGCAGTCTTCTCTGGCTGTGGAGGAGGGTACTGGTCTGGCTGATGAAACCACCCGGATTCTGGAGGAAGTGGCTCAAAAAGCCAAGCTGGTGGTGGAATCCATCCGGGCAATTGACGTAGCCTCTGCGGAGCAGGCGGCTTCTATTGAGCAGATCAATCAGGGGCTGACACAGGTTTCCTCCGTTGTGCAGACCAATGCGGCAACCGCACAAGAAAGCTCTGCTTCCAGTGAGGAAATGGCGGCTCAGGTGCAAATGCTGCGTGAACAAATCCAGCGCTTTAAGCTGCGGGATGAAGCTGTGAAAAACAGTGATTTTACTCTAAGTTCTTCAAGGCTTTGAAACCGGTTTTGCTTGCCGGATGGAACGCCTGATTTTGATCGATGATTCCATCACTGGTTTGACCCCGTGAACAACACCCACGATAAAAAGACGGCAGGATATCCAATATCCTGCCGTCTTTTTATCGTTTAAAGCTGCCTTATTCCAACTCAAAAGCACCGGTATACAGCTGATAGTATTTGCCTTTTTCGCTGATCAGCTGGTCGTGGCTGCCCCGCTCAATGATGCGGCCATGTTCCAGAACCATGATAACATCCGAATTCTGCACAGTGGAAAGGCGGTGTGCGATGACAAATACAGTGCGCCCCTTCATCAAAGCATCCATACCCTTTTGCACAATGGCTTCGGTTCTGGTATCAATGGAGGAGGTGGCCTCATCCAAGATCATAACAGGAGGATCCGCCACAGCCGCCCGAGCAATGGAAATCAGCTGACGCTGCCCTTGGGAAAGGCCGCTTCCATCTCCTTGCAGAATTGTTTCATAGCCCTGCGGAAGCATCTGGATAAATTCGTGGGCATTGACTCGCTTGGCTGCCTGGATGCAATCCTCATCGGCAGCGTCCAGATTGCCGTAGCGGATGTTATCCAGAACGGTTCCGGTAAACAGGTTTACATCCTGCAAAACCACGCCCAGAGAGCGGCGGAGATCCGCTTTCTTGATTTTGTTAATGTTGATGCCGTCGTATCGGATTTTACCGTCCGCAATGTCATAAAAACGGTTAATCAGATTGGTGATGGTGGTTTTGCCCGCACCGGTGGCGCCTACAAGAGCCACCTTTTGCCCGGGTTCAGCATAAAGGGTGATATCATGCAAAACAATGTTGTTTTCTTCATAGCCGAAATCCACATCATAGAAACGGATATCCCCTTGCAAGGGCGTGTAGGTAACGGTTCCATCATTGTGAGGGTGCTTCCATGCCCAGCATTCTGTCCGTTCCTCACATTCAGTGATCTGGCCATTTTTCATTTTGGCGTTAACCAGCGTCACATAACCATCATCGGTTTCAACCGCTTCGTCCATCAGCTCAAAAATACGGGAGGCTCCGGCCAGAGCCATAATCACCATATTGAACTGCATGGAAATTTGGCCGATGGGATTTACAAAGCCGCGGGAAAGGGTAATGAAGGAGACAATGGTTCCAATGGTGAGAGTATGAATGCCGGTCAGGCTTAGATTGGGGATACCGGCTATACCAGCCACACCGCCTGCAACGGCCAACAGCACATATAGGATATACCCCAGATTGACTATCACAGGCATGGTTATATTGCCGTAGCGGACAGCTTCAGTGGCACTGCGGCAAAGCTCCTCATTTTTGGCATCAAAGGTTTCCTGTGCCTTTTCTTCGTGGCAAAACACCTTGACTACCTTTTGGCCATTGATAATTTCTTCAATAAACCCATTAACATCGCCTAAAGACTGCTGCTGCCGAATAAAAAATTTGGCACTGCGTCCAGTCAGGGTCTTGACCACTTTCATCAGGATAAAGGTGAATAAGATTACTACAACAGTCAGGTTGATGCTCAGATACAACATGGCACAAAAGGATGCCACGGTGGAGAAAATGGAAGAGAGCATCTGGGGCAAGCTTTGAGAAATCGCCTGCCGGAGGGTATCGGTATCGTTGGTATAGCGGCTCATTACATCCCCATGGGCGTGGGTATCAAAATACCGAATGGGCAGTGTCTGCATATGACTGAACATATCATCACGAATCTTTTTAAGTGTGCCCTGCTCAATAATAGCCATCAAGCGGTTATAAATCCAAGTGGAAAGCACACCGATTAAATAGATCACGCCCATAAAGGAAATGGCTTCTAATAGTTTTGAAAGATCTGGGTTATTGATCCCCAGAAGAGGGATGATGAAATCATCAACCAGTATCCGGAAGAATACCGAAATAGAGGCGCCTGCCGCCGCACTGATCAAAATGCACACCACAACCAGTATCATATGGAGCCTATAGGTTGCCATGTAGGAAAACAGCCGTTTGATGGTACCTGGCTTAAAGCGGGGCCCGGGTCTTTTTCCCTGTGCTTTGGTATTTTCACGCATGCAGAGCACCCCCTCTGTTTTGGGATTCATAAACCTCTCGATAGATGGTGCTGCTGGCCAGCAGCTCTTGGTGGGTGCCAACGGCATCAATTTTGCCATCATTCAGCACAACAATCTTATCGGCATCCTGCACCGAGGCGACACGCTGGGCAATAATGATCTTGGTGGTGTTGGGGATGCTTTGAGAAAAGGCTTGGCGGATCAGCTGATCGGTGCGGGTATCCACCGCACTGGTGGAATCATCCAGAATCAGGATTTTAGGCTTTTTCAGCAGCGCCCGGGCAATGCAAAGCCGCTGTTTCTGGCCGCCGGATACGTTGGAGCCGCCCTGCTCGATATAAGTATCATACTGATTGGGAAATTCCCGAATAAAGCCATCCGCCTGAGCCAGTCGGCAGGCCTCCATCAATTCCTCATCAGTGGCATGTTCGTTGCCCCAGCGCAGGTTTTCTTTAATGGTGCCGGAGAAAAGAACATTTTTTTGCAGAACCATAGCAACCTGATCGCGAAGAGCGGTAAGACCATATTCCCGCACATCCACGCCGCCCACCAGCACTCTGCCGGAAGCCGCGTCATACAGGCGAGGAATCAATTGTACCAGACTGGATTTAGAGGAGCCTGTCCCGCCCAGAATGCCCACCGTTTCACCGGAAGCAATAGAAAGATTAATCTGATCCAGAACCGGCTTGCTGGCCTGACGGGAGTAGGAGAAGGTAACATTGTCAAAAACAATGGAGCCGTCTTGAACTGTTTGAACAGGATTCGGGCCATCCTGCAGGTCGCTTGTTTCATCCAGCAGCTCCACAATACGTTCGACAGAAGCCCGGGAGATGATAATCATGACAAACACCATAGAAAGCATCATCAGGCTCATAAGAATCTGCATAGTGTAGGTAATCAGGCTGGTCAGCTCACCGGTGGAAAGCCCAAGCACAGGGTCGTTCCCACTGGCCAGTATGGCTTTTGCTCCAAACCACGAAAGCGAAAGCATGCAGGCATACATACAGAGCTGCATCAATGGCATGTTGTAGGCAAGACGCTTGGCTGCGGACGAGAAGTTCTCGAAAATGATTTGGGAAATGGCCATAAACTTGCTTTTTTCATGCTCCTCACGGGTATATGATTTTACCACCCGGATGCCCAAAAGGTTTTCCTGCACCACGCTGTTCAGGCGATCGTAGGTGCGGAATACCCGGACAAATATAGGATGTGCCTGGTGGATAATCAGCCAAAGGCTAAATCCCAGTATTGGGATAGTGATAAGAAAAATCAAAGAGAGGCGGGAATCAATGCGAAAGGCGAAGATCAGGGCAAAGAAAATCATCATCGGCGCGCGCACACCAAGACGCACAATCATTTGGTAGGCGTTTTGTACATTGGTAACATCTGTGGTTAGTCGTGTAATGATGCTTGCGGTGGAAAACTTATCGATATTGGAAAAGGAATATCTCTGAACACTGTGGAAAATATCATGGCGCAGGTTTTTGGCAAAGCCTGCGGAAGCAATAGCGGTGCTGCTGCCGGCCCGAATACCCATCCACAATGAAAGCATAGCACAGACAATCAGAACCAACCCAAGCAGCAATACATTGGACATGCTGCCCTGGTTGATTCCATAATCGATTAAAACGGCCATAATGGTGGGAATAACAATTTCTAAAA
Organism: Oscillospiraceae bacterium MB08-C2-2; assembly: GCA_035621215.1. Classification (NCBI taxonomy): domain Bacteria; kingdom Bacillati; phylum Bacillota; class Clostridia; order Eubacteriales; family Oscillospiraceae; species Oscillospiraceae bacterium MB08-C2-2. The sequence continues at coordinate 284,753 of CP141729.1, forward strand.
CCGATTCAATGGTGACATAAACCGGTGCCAGAATTGTATGCTTTTTGTATTCCCGCACACTGGATAAAAGCTTTTTGACCATACCAACTCTCCTTATGCTGAAATTGCTGAAAAATACTCTGAAGTTGTTTTTAGGATAAATTTTCTCTCATTCTCTGAAGATAAGAGAGCAGTGTTTGCAGCTCTTCTTCTGAAAAGCCCTTTATAAGAGTTTCTTCCATTTTTTCCGCATCCTCACACATCAGTGCCTGAATTTTTCGGGCTTCATCCGTGAGGATAATCTGCTTGAGGCGGGCATCCTGTTCCACAGAGAGCTTTTGTATCAAGCCTTTTTGCTCCATAAGGGTGAGGACCTTGGAGACCGTGGAACGAGCGATGTTAAAATGGGTTTCAATATCCTTCTGGTAGATTTCTTTTCCTTCATTTTCAACGAGATAATGAATAATCCATTTGTGGTTACCGGTGGCATTTTTGATTTCCTTCCCATGGATAGAAAATTCAAAGTAACGACGAATCGAATTGTTTAGTGCTCTCAGTTCGACCCGTATTCGTGTTTTTTGCATGCCGCATATCCTTCCTTTTAAAATTATGTTCATTTCAAATAAAGTTAAAGCATACCTTTTTTTAGGGTATTGTTCGCTATAGAACTGTTCGCTATAGAACATTATAGCTATGGGACGTAAATGTGTCAATAACTTTTGAATATATTTGTTTAAATCCAACATATAAAACAAAAAATTCAGCTTTACATATAAATTTTTCTATAATCGATTATAGACGGCCATAAGCCTTTTCTTCTGAAAATCAAGTCTTTTCTTTTGGCAGAACCTTTCGTATAATAGAAGAAGTGCTCAAAATCCGGTGCCCAGAGCCTCCGGTCATTTTTTATTACAGACAGCCCCAGCAACAGAATGGGCTTTAAGGAGTTATTATGAACGAAAAAGAAATTTCAGAGATTCGCCGGCGCTTTCGGCCGGAAAAAAGCAACATCACCAATATCTGCGGATGTTATGTTAACACCAGCAAGGAGATTGTTTCTGAGTTTAACCAGTCTATTGCTTTGATGACAGAGGATGAAAGCGAAAAATTTATCGCCATTCTCAAGAAAACCCTTTCCGGCACCTTGAATAAAAACTTGCTTCCTATTGAATTTACCACCCAGCAGGTGGTGAGCGGGGAGGAGCACAAGCTGCTTATGTCCCTGAGGGATTCAGTGCTCAAGGATGAAGAGGCTATCCAGAACATCTTTAAAAAGGTGATTGAAGCTATCACTCTTGAGGAAAACTACCTGATTTTGTTGGCTTATGATACCTATGATATTCCTTATCGCTCCAAGGATGGGGGTAAGCCAGATGATTCTTCTGAGGTGTTCTCCTACATAGTTTGCAGTGTATGCCCGGTGAAAATGACCAAATCGGCCCTCAGCTATTATGCACACACCAATGAATTCCACTCCAGTGCGGCGGATTGGATTGTTTCTCCCCCTGAAATGGGCTTTATGTTCCCCGCCTTTGATGACCGCTGCAGCAATATTTACGGCACCCTTTACTACACCCGGGATGCCGCAGAAAGCCGCGAAGAGTTTGTGCAGGCTGTCTTTGGATGTGAAGCGCCTATGCCGGCTGTGGAGCAGAAGGAAACCTTTCAGGCAATCCTCAGCAGCACGCTGGAAGAAGAATGCAGCTTTCAGACGGTTCAGCTTGTTCATGAACAGCTGCAGGAAATGATAGAGGAGCACAAAGCCAATAAGGAAGAGGAGCCCCTGACCATTTCCAAGGGTAATGTCAAGCAGATGCTTCGGGCACACGGCGTTTCCGATACACATATAGAGGCCTTTGAGGAGCAGTTTGACCAGCAGTTTGGCTCTGAAATGACACTCAGCCCTAAAAATATTGTGGATGTAAGGCATATGGAGCTTACAGCGCCCAATATCAAAATTCAGGTCAGTTCCAGCCGTGAAGGATTGGTGGAAACCAGGGTGATTGATGGAGTCAAGTATATCCTGATCCGCGCTGAAGAAGGCATTGAGCTCAATGGTGTTCCGGTGCATATTTCCTAATATAAAAGACACATCTATATATAAAAAAGGAATCCGCTGATTTGCAACAACGGATTCCTTTTTTATATGGAAATCTGCTAAAATTTATAACAATTTTTTAAGGAAAAACGGAATTGCCACCGTCACTGATCTGGATGCGGGCCGCTATGTTGTTCGGGAGCTGGAAGCTCCAAGAGGTTATGGGATCAGTGGAGAACATCAGACGGGGTTCTCTCACTGGGAATGGAACAGCATCCTGCGCCTGAGCCTATTGTACAGGCTTTCACTTTAGGCTCAATTAATCCTGCCAGCGATGCTTTCAAAAGCTTACCCAGCCACCATATAATCGGTGGGCCCCTTTACAGTTGTATATATCCCTGCTTCATTTCATTTTGCACTGTCCAGCTTAGCTGCCGCTTCTTGTAAGGTAGAAACAAAAAAGGCAGTATTTCCCTTATTGCTTTCATAGATAAAATCCTGAAGGGGTTTGCTTGTATAACCCGAATAATCGCCCACAAAGGCCACCTTCATGTTGTAGTTTGAAAATTTTTGCAGCACTTCACCGGCAAAGCCGCTGCTCAGAATGAAAAAATGATCTGCAAAGGAAGCTTTGTCAAAGATCAGCTTTCTGCAGCCTGTATCATAGTTTGCAGACATAATGATATCAAGAGCTGTTTGAGCATCTGTGATTTTTTCTGCCTCGGTAATGTAGACAATATCTTTTGCCTGCCCCAATATTGTGTAATTCATATGCTTTCTCCTTATATTTTTCTCAGTGTATCGCATATTTGCTTAAAAGACAAGCATATAAAAATCAGCCAGCTCTCCCTAAAGAAAGGATTGCTGGCTGACTGTGTTTTATTCGTCCGGTCTTTCCAATATTGAATTCAGTGAATTATCAATGTGGGTCTTGGAATAAATGTAGGCAAGCTCCAGGTTCTTTTCACGGATGCTCTCCAGAATCATGCCATGATATTTAATGGCATGATCGGGGCCGGTGCTGTGATAAAGAGCCATTTGATAATCGGTCAGCAGATCGGTCATCAAAGCCGATAGCTGGGCAATCATAACGTTGTGGGTGCCCTGTGCAATGATATGGTGAAACTCGTTATCATAAAAACGAAACTGCATCACATTATCCGCGGAGCCAAGCATTTTCTCGTAGTTTTTTTCAAGCAGATGCATATCCTCATCGGTGCATTTTTTAATGAAAAGCTCAGTGTTATATGGATCAAACATGCGCCGGAATTCCAAAACCGTTATCATGGTTTTTTTATTGAGAGGATAATAGACCAATCCCATCAGGGAGGAGTGCTCAAATTCCGTTACATAGGTACCTGACCCTTGCAGTTTTGTGAGCACCTGCAACGCGGATAATTTTTCGATTGCCTGCCTTACGGCAATGCGGCTGACCTGTAATTTTTCGCACAGCTTTGCCTCTGTATCTATCTGCATGCCCGGCTTCCATTCTCCCGAACGGATTTGGCCTACAATATGATCAAAAACCTGATTGCTTGCTTGATTACCATACGCCATACCTCTTCCCCATTCCAACTTATCATTATAGTAGAACGCCTGTTAAACGGTTATGGCCGTTAGCAGGGCAGCCCAAAGGGGTTGTCATGCGGTGCGGATACACCGCATGAATTCGCTCTTCATAGTCGTTTGTGACATGTTTTATGCGCAAATGACCATATAGTATAGTTTCTACTTTTTACCTGTTTCTGTCAACACTTTTTGACGCTTTTGTGAGGAAGAGTAAGCGGCAAGGCCGATAAGGGTAGCCACATAGGGAATGGCTTGAACTGCCTCAGCGGGAACATTCAGTGTTTGCAGAACGTTGGAAAGTGCGTTGGCAATACCAAAGCCAAAGGCCGCCAGGAAAGTAGGCAGCGGCATGGCTCCGCCCAGATTCTGCGCCGCAATAGCCATAAAGCCACGGCCGGCAACCATATCTCTGGCAAACCAAGAAAGATAACCCATAGACATATAAATACCGCCAAGGGAGGCCAGCAATCCACCGATAATCAGGGTCAAGAACTGTGTTTTAATTACGTTGATGCCAACGCTGGCCGCTGCGTTGGGGTTTTCACCCACTGTGCGGATACGAAGCCCCAAGGGTGTTTTGAAAACAAGAATCCACACAATGATAACAGCCAAGAAGCTGAAATAGGTCAGAACATTGTGCCCTGAAAGAACGGTTCCCAAGAATGGGATATCCTTGATAAGGGGAAGCTCCACATTGGGGAAGCTCAGGCTCCTCAGTGAAGTGGAAAGGCCCTTGTCGTCACACAGCACATACAGGAAGAAGATGGTTCCGCCTGTTGCAAAGGTGTTCAGCGCAATGCCGGTGAGAACCCGGTTAGCATTGAGCATCAAGTTAAAGTAGCCCATCAGCAGCATGATGCCTACACCGCCTGCACAGCCGGCCAAAAGGCCCACAAACAGGTTCTGGGAATAGGCGCTGCCCACAACGCCGCAGAAAGCCGCGGTCAGCATCGAACCCTCAAAAGCGATATGCAGCACACCGCCACGGTTGCACACCAGTGCAGCGAGAGCGCCAAATAAGAGGGGAGTGGTGATACGGATAACGGAAAATAAGAAGTCCGCAGAAAAAATACTCGCTAAAACACTATTCATTTACCGCAGCTCCTTTCATTTCCAACTGCGCATTGGCAGCCTTGACCAGTTGCTTGTGCTTGGTTTTGTGCAGGAAACGCTCAGCAACCACCAGCATGATGATAATGGCCTGAATGATGTTAACAAGCTCAATGGGAATATCGCTGGAGCGCTGCATAACATCGGCGCCTACCTGAACATAGGCAAGGAACAGTGCGGCAAAGGGAACCAGCTTGGGGTTGTAGCCCGCAATGATTCCAACCAAAATTCCATTAAAGCCGTGGCCTGTCTGCCCTTGGTACTGGAAGCGGGAATACATACCCAAAAGCTCAACAGCGCCGCCAAGACCTGCCAAGAAACCACCGATCAGCTGGGCTTTCATAATAACGCCGTTAACAGGGATTCCCGAATAAGCCGCAAACTCCGGGTTTTTACCCACAGTCCGAATCTCGTAGCCGAATTTGCTTTTATAGAGATACAAATAACCGAAAACCACCACAATGGCCGCAATAATAATACCGGCATGGATGTTGGTTCCCTTGAGTATACCGGGAAGCTCGGCTGTTTTGGCAATCTTATAGGAGGATAAGAAGCCTGCCGAAGGGTCACGCAGTATGTGATTGATGACACCCAAGGCGATGTAAAGGCTTGTCCAGTTCACCATGATACTGCTGACAACTGGCTTGGAGCCAAACTTGACATACAGACCTGCCGGAACAGCACAGGCGAGCATACCAAAGATTCCGCCCAAGAGCATCGAAAACAGCGGATGGAGAACAGGAGGGAGCTGCAAGGTGGTTGCGATGACAGTGGCACCCAATGCACCCAGCAAAAAGCCGCCTTCAACAGCCATGTTGGTCTGATTGGCCGAGAAGATAAAGCACACGCCAACGCCTGTAAAGATAAGGGGGGTCATAATTTCAATGACATTGCCCATTCTGCGCTTGGTTGTCAGAGGGCCCACAACAAAGCTGTAAATAGCGCCCAGCGGATCATCGCTGATTAAAAGAATGATAATCATGGCAATGCCCAAGGCAATGCCAACCGCCAGAATAATCCGCAAAAAATTAAATTGCTTTTCAACCTCTTTTGGGGTTTTAATCTTAGCAGGCTTTGTAAGTATGTTACGCATAGCTTGCCACCCTTCCTATCTGATCCGGAGACATCTTTTTAAGTCCCAGCATATATTCGCCCAATTCATCCTCAGTAACAGTGCTGGCATCCTCAAAATAGGCAACAATGCTTCCCTCGTTCATAACAATCAGGCTGTCGCTTACTTCCATAACCTCGTTAAGATCGGCACTGATCAGCAAAACGCCTGCACCCTTATCCCGGAGCTCCACCAGCTTTCTGCGAATAAATTCGCTGGCACCAACGTCAATTCCACGTGTGGGCTGGTTGGCAATGATGAAATCCGAGTGGGAGGTAAACTCTCTTGCGGCAACCACTTTTTGCATGTTTCCGCCGGAAAGCATACGAATGGGCTGATCCTTCCCATCGCACTTTACATTGAATTCCTTAATCAGATCATCGCTGAGGGTATCGATCTTTTTGGAATCCAGCAAAACGCCTTTCTGGAAATCGGGCTTGTAGTAACGATCGGCTATGATGTTGTCAGAAATGGAGCCGTCTCCCACAATTCCATAAACCATGCGGTCCTCTGAAATATGGGAAACACCTGCTTCACGGATTCCCCTGACATTGGTCTTCCGAACGTCCACCTTGTCGGTGCCAACCCGGATGCTGCCTTCAAACAATGTATCCATACCGGTGATGGCTTCGGAGAGCTCTTTTTGCCCGTTGCCTTCTACCCCGGCAATGCCTAGGATCTCGCCCCGGCGAACAGACAAGCTCACATCATTGAGAACCCGTTTTTGCCCATGCCCGTATTTGATCATATTTTTAACTTCCAGAACCGCTTCCTTAGGCTGTGCCTTGTCTTTGTCGATTTTGAGAACAACGTCTCTGCCCACCATGAGTCTGGAAATATCTTGTTCCGTAATATTTTTGATTTCTTCCACTCCAACGGAGCGGCCGTTACGCATAACGGTTATTCTGTCACACAGTTCGGTAATCTCGTTCAGCTTATGAGAGATAAAAATAATGGTATAGCCATCTTTTTTCAGGTGTTTCAGCTCAACGAACAGTTCTTTTGTTTCTTGTGGTGTCAACACAGCGGTGGGCTCATCCAGAATCAAAACCTTTGCTCCTCTTACAAGAGCCTTTAAGATTTCAACCTTTTGCTTTTGCCCGACAGAGAGATCCTCTACTTTGGCTGTTGCATTCACTTTAAAGTTGTATTTGCTGGCCGATTCGTTTGTAATACGCACAGCTTCCTTCATATCAAAAAGCCCATGCTTTTTCGGTTCCATGCCCACCATCAGGTTTTCTGCAACCGTCAGGGAAGGAACAAGCATAAAATGCTGGTGCACCATTCCAATGCCATAATTAATTGCCACTGTGGGATTATCGATATGGATTTCTTTCCCGCGAAGCAGAATTTGACCCTCTTCGGGTTTTTCAATTCCGAACAGGATTTTCATAAGTGTGCTTTTTCCGGCACCGTTTTCTCCTACCAAGGCATGAATCTCACCCTCGGCCACCCGAAGATTTACATTTTTGTTGGCAACAAAACCGTTGGAGTAAACCTTGGTGATATTTTCCATAGCAAGAATAGTACTATCCATAACGCCTCCGGTACAGTCGTAAACGACTTGTTGAAATTTTGACAGAAGCCGAAATCGTTTCTATTTCGGCTTCTGTATGCTATTCTTTTTTGCTTCTAGTTAAACAATTACTTTGCGGAATCTTTGATAGCGCTCAAAGTTTCGTTATCCATACCAACAGCGGTCTGAACTTTAACATCGCCAGCCATGACACGAACTTCCATCTCGGTCAGCTTGTCCTGCTGCTCTTTGGTAAGAATGGTCTGGAAATTCTCGTTCTTGGCTGCGCCAACTGCACCATCAGCCAAGCCGGTCTGTGCATAGGAACCCCACACCAGATTGCCTTCAATAGCAGCGCTCAGTGCGTTGAAAACAGTTTTGTTAACCTTTTTCTGCATGGATGTTACGATATATTTTGCAGTTTCGGGAGAAACATCCTTGAGAACAGTGTACTGATCGGAATCAACGCCAATGGAATAGGCCTTTTTCTCAGCAGCACCTTCCAAAACGCCCAGACCTGCACCACCAGCAACCTGGAAAACGACATCTGCGCCCTGGTTGATCTGTGCAATGGCCATTTCTTTTGCCTTGGCAGTGTCTTTGAAATCACCTACATAGGAGATCAAAACCTTAACTTCTTGGTCAACGTCTTTGGCACCTTGGATATAACCTACAAGGAAGTCGTTGATGGAGGTGTTTTCGCCACCGGCCACAAAACCAATAACTTTTTCTTTGTTGGCAAATTCGGCGTCAGAGGAGGTCAGCATAGCGGCAACAGCGCCAACTGCATAAGAACCTTCGTTCTGGAGATGCTCAACACTGTAAACGTTGGGAAGTGCAAGGTCATCCTTTGCATCATAGAGAACAAACTTCTGCTCAGGGAACTCTTCAGCTACCTCTTGCAGAGCTTCTTTGATGTTGTAGGTACCACAAACAATGATATCCCACTCGGGATCTTCTGCAAATTCGGTGAGTGTGGGGATCTGCTTGGTGGCATCGCCGCCCAGCTCAACAATTTTGGTGCGGAAGCCATATTCCTCTGCGGCTTCCATAAGGCCCTGCTTGGAAAGATCGCAGAAAGATTTGTCGCCCAGATTTGTGTTGATGATCAGTGCAACGCCAATTTCTTCAACAGGCTTGCCAAATCCATTGTCTGCTGTTGCGGGGGTCTCTGTATTAGCTGCTTCAGAAGCAGCGGCGGGAGCGGAAGTACCCTCCTGCTGTTCCGGTTTGCTTTCCTTGCCTGTGCAGCCTGCCAGCAACCCTGTCACCAATACCAGTGATAAGAGAAGTGAAAGTGCTTTTTTCATTACTGTTCCCTCCAAAAAATATTTCAATATGTTATCCTGCCCGTGCAGGAAGGGGACTAAATTAGTTTTGGGGATGCTGCAACTGCTTAAGCACCCTACCGGAAAAAATTTTGATGGATTGGTTGAGAAGGGGGCCGGTGAACACAATCGCAATCACAGTTCCGATGCCCCACGTTGCCCCCAGCAGAACACCGCCGGCAACCAAAATGATATCCTGCAGAATCTTGGCCTTGGAGGTAGACATGCCTGCTCTTTCGCACAAGACCTTTACCAGACCCTCCAGTGCGCCAAAGCCTCTGTCCACTGCCACATAAAGCCCCAGGCCTGTGCCCATCAAGACAGTTCCCAGTACTGTACACAATATCCGTATCGCCAAGTTCATCTCTGCGATATTCAGTCCTTGCAGCAAAGCGTTAAAAATATTCACCCAAGGCCCTATAGTAAACACACAGAGCACCGTTCCGATGTTAATGTGTTTTCTTTCCAAAAAGAAGAGTACGATTAAAAGGAGAATATTCATCACCATATTGGCTGTGCCGTAAGAGATGGAAAGCAGGTTATGTATTCCGTCACTAAAAGTTGCCATAGGTGAGGAACCTAAAGAAGCTGCATAAAATAGAGCGGTTCCAAAGCTTGAAATCATAAGACCAATTTCGATTATTGCGGTCGCAAAAAGCAATTGAAAGATATTACCTTTTGGTTTTGCACTATCTAGGATTTTCATTGACATCGTGTTAATTTCTCCGAATTCTCGCTTTTTTTGACTAATTTACATAATATATTACTTTAGCGACGAAGTCAACGGGGTTTTTGTTGTTAATTTTAACAATAAAAAATCAAATTCATATTACAACTTACTGAAAATTCAATTTGAAAGTTGTAATATGAATTTGATTTGCTATAATGGTTATAAATAAGTAGAATGTTTTATAATAGGAATGATCTGTTATAAGGAAAGTTGAGGCTTGCATGGAAAAAGAATTGATGCATCATATTAAGTGCGGAGTTGGGGATGTTGGCCGGTATGTTATTCTGCCGGGTGACCCCGGCCGTGTGGAAAAAATCGCCGCACATCTGGATAACGCTCAGCACGTTACCACTTACAGAGAATACAATACGTGGACAGGTACATTGGATGGAGAAAAGGTTTCGGTAACCTCCACCGGCATCGGCGGGCCAAGTGCCGCTATCGCTGTGGAAGAGCTGATTAAGTGTGGAGCGGATACCTTTATCCGTGTGGGTACATGCGGCGGTGTTGACCCGGCACCGGTTCCGGGCAGCCTGATTATCCCCACAGGTGCTATCCGCAAAGAGGGAACCGGGCGCGAATATGCTCCCATTGAATTCCCGGCAGTTCCTAACTTCGATTTGGTTTGTGCACTGAGGCAGGCCGGCGAAGCGCTGGGCAATACATGCCACTTGGGTGTTGTGGAGTGTAAGGACAGCTATTATGGCCAGCACGACCCTGATTCTATGCCGGTGGGAGATGAACTGGTTGCCAAATGGAAGGCTTGGAAGAAAGCCGGTGCTCTTGGCAGCGAGATGGAAAGCGCTACCCTGTTTGTGGTTGCCGGTGTGAGACGTACCAGAGCCGCCACTGTTCTTCTGCTGTGCCGGAATCGGGAACGTGAAGCTCTCACAGGGCTCACCGATACCTATTGGGATACCGAGGATGCCATTAAAACCGCTGTTGAGGCTCTTCGCATTACCATTCGGAACGATAAAGCGAAAAAATAGTAATTTTTATGCCCCTGTCCCTTCCGTTATTTAAAGGATTGCAGGGGATAGCTTTTTGGCAAGAAAACCCCCATCCGCTCAGCGGATGGGGGTTTTTTAGGCAAAAACGGATTGAATCAGTACCATATATACCACAGTGCCGGAAACAATGCTGATGAGACTGTTTCGCTTCCAAAGCTGCATCCCCACCGTTACGGCAATTGCCAGAAGTTCCGGCAGGCCATGGGGCCAAAGAGAAGGCTGCACCGACTTTATACAGTAAACCAGCAGCATCCCGATGGTGGCACAGGGCAGGGCGCTCCCAAGATAGATGATGTATTTGGGGGTGGGCTTGTCCCCGGGAAAAAGCCAAAAAGGGAGGGCTCTTGTTAATAGGGTGGCCACCGCAATAATCGAAATGGTAATCAGCGCTTGTGCTGGAGTCATTGCGCACTCCTCCCTTCCACCTGCTTACGGCCCAAGGTGAGCAAAGCCACCATCAGCACCATGGCAGGCAGTATAAAGTGGTCTGGCCCGAAAATAGCAAGACAAACAGCCGAGCCGCCAAGGCCGATGAGAGCAGGGAGGCGGTTGTGCTTTGCTCTAAATTGCTCGGCAAAAATGGAGGCGAAAAGAGCGGTCATCACAAATTCGATGCCCTGTGTGTTAAAGGAAAGCTGAGAGCCCAATAATCCTCCCAATATACAGCCCAGAATCCAATAAAGCTGGTCTAAAAGTGAGATGTAGAAATAAAAGAGAGGCTTGGAGGCGTTTTCCGGCGGCGGGGTGGAATACAGCAGGGAAAAGGTCTCGTCGGTGAGAGAGAAGACCAGATAGGGCTTGAGCTTGCCGGTATCCCGAAAGCGCTCCAGCATGGAAAAGCCATAAAAGATGTGCCGGGCATTGACCATTAAAGTGATCAATAGAGTTTTCAGGGGTGCGAAAGCGTTGGTCAGCAGGTTAACTGCCACAAACTGCATGGAGCCTGCATAAACGGTGATCCCCATTAATCCTGCCCATAGAAAATTATAGCCTTGGCTTTGCAGAAGAATCCCGAAAGCCATCCCCATGAATATGTAGCCGGTCATAACCGGTATGGTTTGAGAAAAGCAATATTTTAAGAGCCCCCTGTGTTTCATCATTCACCTCGCTGAAATAAAAGATGTCGATTTTTCCGGCATTTTGTCGGAAGCAAGCAGTCAGCACTGAACAGTATACAGAATTTGCACAGTAAAAACAAGGTCGCACATCCTTAAAAAGTAGCTATACCCTCTCTTTATAACGGAAAAAGCCTTTTGTGAGCGAATTTGTGCCCCCAGCAGGACATATATTGTAGCATAGTAGGAGAGAGGGAAGGGTGCTGGTATGCTATATAATTCTGAAAAGCTGTTTAAAAAAGCCGCTGTTATTTTAAGCGCAGCTCTGCTTTTGCAGTTGGGTCTCCTTATATATGGGGGATACAGGCGGGTGGTTGCGACTCAGGCTTCTTCAAAGCCGTTGCCCATTTATTCCGTGGAAACGGATCAGAAAGCGGTGGCCTTGGGGATCAACTGTGCTTGGGATAACGCAGATATTCCCCAGCTGATTGATATTCTGGAAAAGGCAAAGGTGAAAGCCACCTTTTTTGTGGCTGGCACTTGGTGTGATGATTACCCGGAATCGGTAAAGGCACTGGCGCAGGCCGGGCATGAAATCGGGAGTCATTCCGATAACCACAAAGATATGGCGAAGATGACCCCCGAGGAAATCTTAAACCAGATTCACCGCTCAGAGGAGAAGATTACTGCCCTGACAGGGGAACGGCCCACACTGTTTCGGACCCCTTCCGGCAGCTACAGCGATGAGGTTATCACACTGCTGGTGCAGGAGGGTTATTATCCAATTCAGTGGGATTGCGACAGTGTAGACTGGAAAAATCCCTCCCCTGAGGAAATGGTAACCAAAATTATGGATAAGGCAGGGAACGGCTCCATTATGCTGTTCCATTCGGGAGCGAAAAACACACCCGAGGCCTTGCCACAAGTGATTGCCGCTCTGCAAAAGAAGGGGCTGAAGGTGGTTCCGGTCTCCCAGTTGATTCACAAGGGGCCTTATGTGGTGGATTACACAGGCAGGCAAAGCCCTCTGGTTTCAAAATCCAAGTAAAAAGGTTTGGCAGCTTTCTGCTATATGGTGTATACCCCTGGGCAGTCTTGTATGTTATACTAAGTGATATAAAGGGCTGTTTCCGAAAGGGGCACCCAGGATCTTAACAATACAAAGGATGGTGAGAATATGCTTTCCTTTCTGAAGAAGGAGAAGCCCCCCATTGTAACGGCTATTATTGTTTCAGCGGGCTCCTCCTCCCGGATGCAGGGTGTGGATAAGCAGTGGCTGGAGTTGGATGGAGAGCCGGTGCTTTCCCGCTCCATTGCGGCGTTTCAGGCCTGTGAGCCGGTGACCCGGATTGTGGTGGTCACCCGGGAGGATGCGGTTCCCGATGTGTATGCCATGGTGCAGGATTGCGGCTTTAATAAGGTTTTCAGCGTTGTAAGCGGGGGTGAAACCCGCCAAAAGTCGGTGAAAAACGGTGTGGAGGCGGCAGGCGGCGATACCGCTTATTTTGCCATTCACGATGGAGCCCGCCCCCTGGTGGAGCAGGAAACCATTCTTGCCTGTCTGGAAAAGGCTATGGAGTGCGGAGGGGCAGCGGCGGGGGTACCGGTCAAGGATACCATTAAGGTGTGCGGCCCCGATGGTCGTGTTCTTTCCACGCCTCAGCGCAGCGGCTTGTATGCTGTGCAGACACCCCAGATTTTTGAGGCGGCCCTTTTCCGCCACGCCATTTTCATGGCAGATGCGGCCGGGCATACTTTCACCGATGACTGCCAGCTGGTGGAGCAATCCGGCAAGCAGGTGTATATTACCCCCGGCAGCTACTCCAACCTGAAAATTACCACTCCTGAGGATGTGGCGGTTGCCGAGGCAATCTTATTTGCGCAGAGGGAGGGGATACCGGGATGGCGAATATAAGGATTGGGCACGGTTACGACGTTCACCGGCTGGTACCGGATCGCAGGCTGATTTTGGCCGGAGTGGAAATCCCCTATGAGCGGGGGCTTCTCGGCCATTCCGATGCCGATGTTCTGGCTCATGCCATCAGCGACAGCCTACTGGGTGCACTGGCTCTGGGTGATATCGGGCGGCATTTCCCCGACAGCGACCCTGCCTTTAAGGATGCAGACAGCATGGAGCTGCTTGCTCATTGTTTTGGTTTGATTCGGCAAAAAGGCTATGCTTTGGGGAATCTGGATGCCACCATTGTGGCGCAGGCGCCCAAGATGCTGCCCTATCTGGAGCAGATGACAGCAAAGCTGGCGGTTGTTTTAGAAGCAGACCCTTCGCAGATTAATTTAAAGGCTACCACTGAGGAGGGGATGGGCTTTACCGGACAAGGTGAGGGCATGGCGGCTCATTGTGTCTGCCTGCTGGAAAAAAAGTCTGGCACTGCTCCTCATTGGGCAAGATAAAGGTGAGCAACATCGCCATAGCCTGTTTTCCGACTGCCTGATTTTTCTGGAGTCAACTCCTTTTCATGTATGAATACCACTTTTCGTGCCGGAATGGCTTAGTGCAGGGGCTATGGGGGCATATGCTCCCATGTTGCTTGTTGGCCTTTTTAGGCATATTCAGACAGTGAACACCTCCAAGCCTTACAGCATAAACTGTTAAAGCGACTTTCTATTTTTTGCGGTGCCTTGAAAAGTCTCTGTGGAAGATTCTTCGACGCCGGCACCCCGCTATTTTCAATCTGCCTTTTACTCCGAGTTGGAATGGCTGCATCCTTTTTCGGCGGATAAGGGCATATTGGTTTTTTAGGGGGGAATAGCAAATTCGCTTTATTCCCAGTATGTGAGGTGACGCAGGTGCAAAAGCACTTTATTTATTTAACGTCGGTGACCTATGCGGTTCGAGGGCAGCGGCTTCTGGCTCAAAGTGGTATTGTAACCAAGGTGAGCAAGGATACGGTTAATATTCGCAAGTATGGCTGTGGATATGGGCTGGAGCTGCGGGGAGACCCCAGCACAGCGGTTCAGCTTCTGCAGCAGGCAGGTATACGAGTGGTGGAAGTTGTAAACATGGGGATGTGATTCTGCCAAAAGGCGGAATCCTTTTGAATCGAATGATCTGGAATTTGGCAGGCCGCTGGCCCAAAAAGCGGCAGCCGCATCCGCAGGCCGAAAGCCCCGGCCTTTATACTCATAATAGCTTCAAAACTGTTATGCAATTTTAAAGCTGCGGTCTTTGCCCGCAAACACGCATAGCGTGCGGATGAGTATGAAGCCGGTATAGACCGCCCATGGCGGTTAGCGGCGATTGCCGCTGTTTAAAACCGCATTGCGGTTTTAAACCTATACAACTATAAGCCTTGTGTCTTGTGGCAGAAGGGAGTATTCCATGATTTATTTTGACAATGGGGCAACCACATTCCCGAAGCCACAGTCCGTTCATAGGGCAGTGGGAGAGGCTCTGACACGCTATGGTGCCAACCCCGGCCGCAGCGGGCATCAGATGTCTCTTCAAACCGCTATCAAGGTTTATGACAGCCGGGAAGCGGCAGCACAGCTTTTGGGAGCGGGAGCGGTAGAGGATGTAGTTTTCACCCAAAACTGTACCCAGGCATTGAACATCGCCATCAAAGGGGTGCTGCGGCAGGGAGATCATGTGATCATTTCCGATCTGGAGCACAACTCAGTTCTGCGCCCTATCCACACCCTTGCGGAAAGAGGGATCATCACCTATTCGGTGGCAAGCACCGCACAGGATGATGAAGAGACCGTGGCGGCCTTTGAAAATCGGATCCGCCCCAATACCCGGCTCATTATCTGTACCCACGGTTCCAACGTGTTTGGAATTCGTCTGCCCATTGAAAAGCTGGGCCAGCTGTGCCATAAAAAGGATATCCTTTTTATGGTGGATGGCGCCCAGACAGCCGGTGTAGCGGAAATTGACGTAACCAAAATGGGGATCGATTTTTTCTGCACGGCAGGACATAAAAGCCTTTACGGGCCTTCCGGAACCGGGCTTTTGATTACACCTCTTGGCAATGTGCTGGAAACCGTGATGGAAGGCGGAACCGGCACCCGTTCCATGGAATACAGCCAACCGGAGAGTATGCCGGACCGGCTGGAAAGCGGAACGGTGAACACCATGGGGATTCTGGGGCTGGGCGCCGGGATCGGTTATGTAAAGCAAAAAGGCATCCAAAATATTTACAATCAGGAGATGGCGGTGGGAGAAACCATTTTCAATCGCCTGAGCCGTATGAATAATATTCTCTTATATACCAATACCTTTGAAAGAGGAAAGCACCTGCCGGTTATTTCCTTTAATATTGAAGGTGTTTCTTCCGAAGAGACAGTTGCCAAACTGGATCAGCAGGGCTTTGCACTGCGGGGCGGATTTCACTGCTCACCCCTTGCTCATCAAAAAATGGGGACTGACCAAACCGGCACAGCCCGCATCAGCATAGGCTCCTTTAACACAAGGGAGCAGGCCGAGAAACTGTGCATGGCTATAAAAAAAGTTGCGGGTTAGCATTGAATTAACGGCTCTATGTGATACAATAGTATTTATAGATTAATAAAGAGGCTCTCCCAAGGGGGATGCCCGGCACGGAGGACGTTACCGATGGTCGAATTGCAGACGATGCTGAGCAATTTAATAGCCAATTTCAACAGTATCCTCAAGACCATCAAATTAAAGGATATTATTGATATACTTGTCATTGCCTATCTGCTGTTTCAAGCCTTTAAGCTGGTGCGTGAAACAAGGGCCATGCAGCTCGTTAAAGGTATTATGGCAATTTTGCTGCTTTATTTTATTTCCAGCCCCAGTCTTTTAAATATGATTGCCCTGCATTTTGTGATACAGAACATTCTGGCTGTTGGGCTTATTGCTTTTGTGGTGCTTTTTCAGCCGGAAATGCGCCGGGCGCTGGAGCATGTGGGGCGCACAAAGCTCGGGGATCTTGCTCATTTTGGGGATAGCTCGGAGCAGGCCAGAGCAGAACAGGAACGCATGGTTACTGTAGTCTGTGAGGCGGCTTCTGTGCTTTCCAGCCAGAAAACAGGCGCACTTATGGTGATTGAGCGCCAGACACGTTTGGGTGAGATTATCAACACCGGCACAGTGGTGGATGCATACCCTTCTACCGAACTGATCTGCAACCTGTTTTTCATCAATTCCCCCCTTCATGATGGCGCCATGGTTTTTAGAGGTACAAGAATTTATGCGGCTGGGTGCTTTCTGCCGCTTTCCAACAATATGGAGATCAGCCGGGAGCTGGGAACCCGCCACCGGGCCGCTTTGGGTATGAGCGAGGTTTCGGATGCGGTGATTGTGGTGGTTTCGGAAGAAACCGGCGCTATTTCGGTGGCCCTTGAATCCAAGCTGCAGCGCAAGCTTTCGGTGAAAAATCTGGATCGCCTGCTGCGTGCCAAGCTTTTGGGAAATACTGCGGAGGAAGCGGCCGCCCAGCCTAAAAAGCGCTTTCCTTTCTGGAAGGGGAAAAGCAAATGAAATCCTTTTCGTTTAAAAAGCTTTTCGAAAATGACCGGGTCATCGTTGTTCTTTCCATTTTGGCCGCCTGTTTTTGCTGGCTGCTGGTGGTTACCACCAACAATACCAAAACCAACCAGACCATCCGGGGTGTCCCGGTGGATTTGGAGATTCAATCCACTGCGGTGAGCGCCATGGGGCTGAATGTGATCGAGGGCGGAGACACCAAAGTGGATGTAACCGTTTATGGTGATCGTTCTGTAATCGGCCAACTTAAACCGGAGGATCTGCACATCACGGCCCGCATGAGTGATGTGGTGGGGCAGGGTACCTATGACTTGGAGGTTCGGCCGGTTACCACAGACAGCGACTTTGAATATGTTCAGTTTTCACCCGGAACCATCCGTATCAAATTTGATCAGCTGGTTACCCGCAAGTTTAAGATTGAGCAAATTATCAACGGTATTTCGGTATCACCGGGCTATATTCTGGATCAGCAGCAGCAGTATGCGAATCCTGCCGAGGTGGAGATCACCGGCCCTAAGGTGGAGCTGGATAAAATCGATAAATGTGTTGTGGTGGCTGAGCTTGAGGAGCCTTTGGAAAAATCTTATGTGACAGATTTGCCCATTCAGCTTTGGGATGCCAACGGCAACACCATTAATTCGGATGATAAGCACCTGACCATCAACCATTCGGAATCCCAGCTGGTGATCCCTGTATTGAAATACAAAGAAATGCCGCTGGTGGTGGAATATCTGAATGTGCCTTCCGGATTCCCGCTGGAGGAGCTTTCTCCCACACTTTCGGATGAGATTGTTGAGTTGGCTGGCCCTGCCGGTATTATTGATGCTCTTTCTGAAATCCGGTTGGGTTATATTGATATGAAGTATCTGGATTTGGATCGAGCAAGCTATACTTTTGATCTGGAGATGCCTTCTACCCAGTTTGTCAATTTGGATAACATCAACAGCGTAACGGTGACCTTTGATCTGGAGGATTTCAGCGAATCCTATTTCAACATCACCGACATCAAGATGGTGAATATCCCCAACAACTTTGATATTAAGCTGGTTTCCACTTATATCTACAATGTAAAGTTTGTGGGAGACCCGGAGGTTCTGCGGAATTTATCAGCCGGAGATATTGTGGCAGAGATCGATTTTTCCCAGCGTACCGTTACCACTGGGCAATATAAGGTGCCGGTCAATGTTAGTGTCCCTTCTAAGGGCCTTGTCTGGGCAGTGGGAGATCAAAGCGCTGTGATACAGGTTACTGAGAAGTAAAGTATAGGCTTTTACAGGATATGAGGATATACAGCGGCGGCGCAGCCCATGTTGGGAGGCGCCGCCACTATGTTGAAAGGATGTATACAAATGGCGATATTGGTATCCGGGCTGCGCCTCGAGCTGGAGGAAAACGCTGAAACCTTAAAAGGGAAAGCCTCCAAACGGCTGGGAATCAGGCCCGAGCAAATAGAAAGCTTTCATCTGGTGAAGAAGGCTGTGGATGCCCGGCGCAAGGGCAAGCCCTTTTTTGTCTGCACGGCGGCTGTGGGGTTAAAACAAAACGAACAAGCACTGGTACAAAGCCTTGATTCTCCCCAGGTTACCCTGCAAAAAGAAGAAAAGCTGTCGGTCGTTTTTGGAGACAAGCCGTTGGAGTATCCACCGGTTGTGGTGGGCTTTGGCCCGGCTGGTATGTTTGCGGCGCTTCTGCTGGCACGAAACGGTTTTCGCCCTGTAATTTTGGAACGGGGCGGGGATATGCAGCAGCGCACACAGGCAGTCAAGGCCTTTTGGGAAACCGGCCTGCTGAATGATTCCACCAATGTACAGTTTGGTGAGGGAGGTGCGGGCACCTTTTCCGACGGCAAGCTGACCACCCGCATCAGTGACCCACGGTGCCGCTATATTTTGGAGGAGCTGGTGGCGCATGGAGCACCGGAAGAAATTCTCTTTCAGGCAAAGCCCCATGTGGGAACCGACCGCCTGCGCAAGGTTGTTATAGCCATTCGGGAAGAAATTATCCGTCTGGGCGGAACCTTCCACTTTGAGACACAGCTGTTGGATTTAAAGCTGGCTGGCGGCAGGTTCTGCGGCGTTGTGACCAGCCGGGGTGAAATACCGGCACAGACGGTGCTGCTGGCTATTGGTCACAGCGCCCGGGATACCATCAAGGCACTCCATGACCGTGGTGTTTCCGTTGAGCCTAAGGCCTTTTCGGTGGGGGTACGCATTGAACAGCTTCAAGCCGATATAGACAGGGGCCTGTATGGGGAATATGCCGGGCACCCTGCTTTGCCCAAAGGAGAATATCAGCTTTCCCACCGGGAAGGGGAGGCGGGGGTTTATACCTTCTGCATGTGCCCCGGCGGGCTTGTGGTGCCTGCCGCCTCTGAGCAGGGGGGCGTGGTAACCAATGGTATGAGCTACTATGCCCGGGATGGAGTGAATTCCAATGCGGCGTTGGTGGCATCGGTATCCCCGGCGGATTGGGGCGGCGAGCCTTTAGGCGGCATGGCGTTTCAGCAGGGGCTGGAGCGGACGGCTTTTGCGGCAGGCGGCGGTACTTTTGCGGCACCGATTCAGACTGTGGGGCGCTTTTTGGCGGGCAGGCCCGGGGCGGAGCTAAAGGATATTGCGCCTACCTATGCCAGTGGGACAGCACCGGCCGATCTGCAAAAGGTGCTGGGTAAGACTTTGGCTGACCGACTGCGGCAGGGACTGCTCCGATTCAACCGAAGGCTCCCCGGTTTTGGAAGAGACGATGCGGTGCTCACAGGGGTGGAAACCCGAACTTCCTCGCCGGTGCGGATTCCTCGAGGCGAAAATTTGCAGGCCCCGGGCATAGAGGGGCTGTATCCCTTAGGGGAGGGTGCAGGCTATGCGGGAGGCATTGTCAGTGCGGCCGTGGATGGTCTGCGGGGAGCGCAGGCGGTGTTGGCACTTTATGCCCCGCTGGATTAGCAGCACGTAGCTTTGTGGTCTGAATTGGTTGAGAGCTGTATTTCCAGCTGGCCCGGCCGGTCTCACAGCGCCAAAGGCGCTTGAGCGGCGATGCTTACGGCATCGCCGGAGCCGGTGCATTCTGCACCGGTCACCGGCCGGGCCATGCCTTTTCCTCGGCACACATCCCTTGCTGGGCGCGTATACTGATAATACGAATGGTTCTGAACCTCACCGAGCTCTCCAACAAAACCGCCAAGCGTTTTGAGGCAGAGCTTATGGAACGGATATATCTGCTCACTATAGTAGCCAAACTTGAAAACAATGTGTTTGTTTTCAAAGACATATATCCCGCCGGGTGCCCAGGGTCCATCCGAGCCGCAGAGGAGGGCAATCCTCCGGCGGTTTTCCATATGAAAAGGATGTGTTGATCAGAGTGAAAATCGGTGTCGCATTATCGGGCTGTGACATCGGTGGTGTTGCCGCATACAGCGCGTTGCAGGAGATAGAAAACCAGGGCTTTGAAATTGAGATGGTTTCTTCCAGCGGAGTTGCCTCCATGTCGGGGGCTATGTTTGCTTTGGGCTGTGAAGAAGAAATCTACAGGCAGGCCATGGATAGCTTTATGGCTGATATCCGGACTGATGGAATGGATACAGCCATTTATAATCTTTCCCAACGAATCCAAAACAGCCCCCAGACCAGAAAAATTCCCTTAGCTATCAATTCTGTCAATATGGCAGATCAAAAAACAGTTACCTTTACCAATGATTTTGTGCTCAGCTCTCAAACCGTTATGACCTACCCTCTGCAGGAGCTGTATGATGCCTTCAGTGCGTCCATCAGTCAGGTGGAAGGTTTGGGTTATTATCGTTTCATAGGTTATCGTTTATGTGATTACAGTATCTTACATGGCTGTCCTCTCTATCCTTTGAGGATGCAGGGGATCAAACACGTTGTATCCATCTCTTTTATGCCGGAAAGGCTTTCGACCCCCTATGAGGCCATGGCAAAAAAGATTGTTGATCAGTCGGCACTGGGGGCGGATTGGCATTTGACCCTGCGGATGCCTGCAAACAAATCCCCCGCCGAGTATATGGAATGGGTGTCGCTTCAAGTCAATGCCTTTGCGCTGGGAATAAAAGCCACCCTTTAAATCCTAGAATCCGCTGAAGTGGCTTGGCGGAAAATCACATACTTTTCCGAATTTCTGAAAGAAACAATGGAGCCTCCATCATTATGGTGGGGCTCTATTGTTTATATTATTAAGTAAACAAGAGTAAAATAGAGATAAAATGAGAAAAGCGCCGTTTTTTTTACTAAAAATAGGGGGCTCAGATAAAAAAATATACTTTGATAACCAAAATTGCAACAAATCTATTGAAATGTTGCAATTTATTGGAGTATACTATTGATCATGCACAAAGAATGCAAAACGGTTTGGAGGAGTATGAATGCAGTTTAAAAACAAGCAGCTGCAAGAGGTTTATGAAGTGGTTTGCGCACGAAACAGCGGCGAACCGGAATTTTTACAGGCTGTTCAGGAGGTTCTTGAATCTTTGGAGCCGGTAATCGATCTGCACCCTGAATTTATGGAAATGGGTGTGGTTCAGCGTATGGTAGAGCCTGAGCGCTTTATCCAGTTCCGGGTTCCTTGGGTGGATGATGCCGGTAAGGTTCAGGTGAACCGGGGCTTCCGTGTTCAGTTTAATTCCGCCATTGGACCTTACAAAGGCGGCCTGCGCTTGCATCCCTCAGTAAATGCCTCTGTCATTAAATTCCTCGGCTTTGAACAAACCTTTAAAAATAGCCTCACCGGCCTTGCCATGGGCGGTGGTAAGGGCGGCTCCGATTTTGACCCCAAGGGTAAATCGGATATGGAAATCATGCGCTTCTGCCAGAGCTTTATGACCGAGCTTTCCCGGCATATTGGCGCTGATACCGATGTTCCCGCTGGTGATATTGGTGTGGGCGGCCGTGAGATTGGCTTTATGTATGGCCAGTATAAGCGCCTGCGCAACGAATTCACCGGTGTTTTGACCGGTAAAAACCTTCTTTGCGGCGGTTCCTTGGTTCGCACAGAGGCCACCGGCTATGGTCTCCTTTATCTGACAGAAGAAATGCTCGGCTGTATGAAAAAGGATTCTGTCAACGGCAAGACCTTGGTCATTTCCGGTTCCGGCAACGTTGCCATCTATGCGGCTGAAAAAGCCACCGATCTGGGCGGTACTGTTGTGGCCATGTCCGATTCCTGCGGCTACATATACGATCCGGCCGGCATTGATTTGGAGGTCATGAAGCAGCTTAAAGAAGTTGAGCATGCCCGCATCTCCGAGTATGTCAAGCGTGTTCCCAATTCCGAATATAAAGAAGGCTGCCGCAATATCTGGAGCGTCCCCTGCGATATCGCACTGCCCAGCGCAACCCAGAACGAGCTGGATCTGGAAGGTGCAAAGCTGCTGGTCTCCAACGGTGTTATTGCTGTTGCTGAAGGCGCCAACATGCCCAGCACTCCTGAAGCTGTAGAATATTTTCAGGAACATGGTGTTCTGTTTGCCCCTGCAAAGGCAGCCAATGCTGGCGGTGTAGCCACCAGCGGTTTGGAAATGGCTCAGAACTCCCAGCGTATGCGCTGGAGCTTTGAAGAGGTGGATGCCAAGCTGAAAGATATCATGGTTTCCATCTTCCACAATGCTTATAATGCAGCCAAGGAATATGGCTGTGAGGGCAATCTGGTGGCTGGTGCCAACATTGCCGGATTCCTGACTGTGGCTAAGGCCATGCTGTGGCAGGGTATTGCGTATTAAGGCATTGTTATACAAGGCCTTTCAATAGCTTTTAATCCTTTAAGGCTTGATTAAGGCGCGTTGGCCTATATTGAATAAAAGAGAGAACTTCTTTGACTGGTAATTACCAATCAAAGAAGTTCTTTTTTTAGAGCTTATCAGTGAAAGAGTTTCAGTTTTTATATGGTGACGGGTAGAATGCGCCTAAAAGGCGATGATATTCCTAATTAATGCAATCAAAATTAAAATTTGCGGTCAAACTTATTCTGATCGCCAGAATATTACTTGGTAATATGTACCATAATCAACTAAGATCATAATAATTCTATAGGTGGAAGTTTTTAATACGGAAAATGGGGTTGTTCTGGTTTGAGAGAATGTCCAAGAGAATATAAAATGCCCAATTAAACGAAAGGGGTGATTCAGTGCGCTTTTTTGACAAGCTGTTCTGGCGGCTGAAAGAACAGCAAAAACAGAAAAATAAAACAGCCGAAACAGCCGAAAGCAAAGAAAACAGCCTTTCTATCCTTTCGTCCAGCCTTCAGAAGAATCTGGATACAATCAAGGCGAAATTTGATGAAAGTGCAGATCTTGTTATCCGTGAATTTACCTTTGGAAATACTCAAAATGGAGAGATTAAGGCGGGTCTGGTTTTTCTGGATGGGCTCGCGAATCTCCCTTTGATAAACAATGATATCATCAAGCCGCTGATGTACGACAGCCGCATTTTCGCCACGGAGGAATCGGAAGATGTTTCGCATATGGATCAAATACGGAATAGACTGATGGCTGTTGGCGAAGTGAAAACAGTCTATACCTACGACGATGTAATTAATTCCTGCTTGTCAGGCAATGCAGTTTTCTTGGCCGAAGGGTTCCGCAAAGCCTTGGATATCGGTGCAAAAGGGTGGGAAAAAAGGGCGGTCACTGAGCCCACCAGCGAAACAGCAATCCGCGGCCCCCGGGAAGGCTTTACTGAAAATCTGCGAACCAATACCTCTATGATCCGCAGAAAAATTAAGGATCCGGCACTGAAAGTTCGCTCTGCTGTAATCGGAAAGCGCACTCACACGCAGATCAACATCCTTTATGTAGAAGGCATAGTCGATCCGGATTTGGTTCGTGAGGTTGAGCGGAGACTCAAAAAGATTGATACCGATGCGATACTGGCCGCCGGCTATGTGGAGCAATATATCGAAGATTCACCGTTTTCGGTGTTTCCCACCATTTGGTGCAGCGAAAAACCAGATGCCGTTGCAGGCAAAATTTTGGAGGGCCGGGTTGCGGTTGTGGTGGATGGTGCCCCCTTTGTGATGACAATGCCCATGCTGTTTATAGAAAACTTTCAAAGCGCAGAGGATTATATCGCACGCAGCTATTATGCAACCATCATGCGTTTGCTGCGCATGGTTGCTTTTTTTATCTGCCTGTTTGCACCTGCTATATATGTAGCGCTTTCTGCTTATCATCAGGAGCTTATTCCCACCACCTTTCTTTTTTCCATGGCTGCCGCCAGCGAGTCAACTCCTTTTCCGGTTGCAGTGGAGATGGGGGTTATGATGACGATCTTTGGAATTTTGAGAGAAGCCGGTATTCGGCTGCCTCGCCCAATCGGGCAGACGATCAGCATTGTGGGTGCCCTTGTCATGGGTGAAGCCGCTGTGCAGGCTGGTATTGTGGGGGCTCCGGTTGTGATTGTTGTGGCCATGACGGCTGTGTCGAGCTTTGCGGTGCCTTTTATATCGGATGCCCTTACTATACTCTCATGGTTTCTGCTGCTGATGTCAACCATTATGGGAAGCTTTGGCATTACTGTAGGCGTTTTTATCATCATTGTACACCTTACTTCCCTGCGGTCCTTTGGCGCCCCCTATCTTGCGCCGTTTGCTCCCATACAGATGGCTGGTATGAAGGATACTGCAGTGCGGGCACCTTTGTGGACCATGAGCATTCGTCCGCAGGCACTTAATCCGCAGGATTCCAAGCGACGCGGCACCCAATCCCTCTATGACTTCACCCCGAATAAGGATGACCGGAGTAAAAAACCATGATGAAACAAATTGTTCAGGCGGCAGAGAAGACTTTCGGGCAGTTAGCAGCTTCCCTTATCCGCCCATGCGCAAAAAAAGCACGCCGTGTTGCTGTGCTTTTGCTGTGTGTATCGCTTATTCTGCTGCTGTGTTCCTGCTGGAGTCAGCGTGAACTCAACTCGCTGGCGATTGTAACCGGCGTGGCATTGGATGTGGGCGATGAGCCGGATTCCTTAAAACTGACTGCACAAGTGGTGAAGCCGGGAGAGTTGGGGGCCGGCTCATCCGCACAGGGCCACTCTGGAGAAAAAGCTTTTGTAAACATCAGCTATACAGATAAAAGCATTCTTTCAGCGGCTCGGGGGATCACGCATATGCAGAACCGAAGGCTGTATTTTGCGCATAACGATGTTTTGATTTTTAGCCAAGACCTTGCAAAGCAGAATATTGGAGAGGGTCTGGATTCTTTCACACGTGACTATGAAGGCCGCATGAATGTTAACATGCTGATTGCAAGGGATACGGCATCGGAGATATTAAACGAGGATGTGGAGCTTGAAAAGGTACCGGCTATTCATATTTCCGGTATGATGGAAAATCAAAAATCCAACTCAGAAACAGTGATTATGACTTTGCGGGATTTTGCGATCGCTACCTTGAGCGAATCAACCGCTCCTGTGGTTTCTATGGTGGAGCTGTATGAATCCGAGGGGAAGAAATACGCCAGAATGCAGGGCACAGCGGTTTTTAAGCAGGGAAAAATGATCGGAGAGCTCAACACGGCGGAAACGCGGGGCCTTTTGCGGATCACCGACAAGGCAGTGGCCGGTGCCGTGACGGTGGAAACAGAGTGGGGGCAGGTTGTTTTAGAAATCCAGTATTCTAAAAGCAGGCTGAAACCTGTGAAGGCAGCAGATGGCAGTATTCACATGGAGCTTGTCGTCGATGTAGATGGGGTCCTTCAAAGCAACGAAACCTACCAGGATATGTCGACACCTGAAAATGTTGAAATGCTTAAAGGAAAGATGAAAGAATTTATTCTCTCGGATATTGACAGCGCACTTGCCAAAGCAAGAGAACTTTCAGCCGATGTCTTTTCTTTTGGAGATGCCATCCATCGTGAATATCCCAAGGAATGGAAGCAAATAAAAGACAGCTGGGAAGAAGAATTTCCTAAGATTCAGCTGAATACCCAGATCAAGGTTGAATTGCGTTCCACCAGTGGTTTGATTAAACCGATCGTTCCCGGAGGTGCGAAGTGAAGACAAATAGCAGCAGTATATCCCCACTTGATTTGGCACTTAGTGTTTTTTGCTTTATGCAGGGCACTGTGTTGCGTTCGGGGTATATTATTAACATCACACGGCAGGATTCTTGGGCTATGGCCATTACCGGGTTTCTGTTTATGCTGCCGATTTTAGGTGTTTATGCGGGACTGATAAAAAAATTCCCCGGAAAAAACCTCTTCGAGATTGATGATATTGCGTTTGGCCCTGTTTTAGGGAAAATAGCTTCTGCGCTTTATCTGTTTTTTTTCGTGACACTGGCGGCACTGAATATGCGTGATTTGGGCAACTTTGTTGTGGATTTCATCATGCCTGAAACACCGCTTATAGCGATTCTAATGATTTCTTTGATTGGATGTGTTTATGCAATTCGCAAAGGAATCCGCAATATCATGCACTTATCGGCTTTTGTGGCCATCATTGCCATTGCCTCCATTATAATGAACTCCATACTGGTTCTTAAAGATATTGAGCCCGGATTTTTAAAACCGATTTTCCAGTTGGAGCCTATGAAATATGTGCATGGTACAGTATCCGTAGGTTCCCTTCCTATGGGAGAGGTTGTGGTTTTCCTGATGTTTATACCGATGTTGGGCAAGGGTTCTAAAGCATCCAAACCCATTCTGGTGGGATTGATTCTTTCAGCCCTTTCTATGGCACTTGTTATTTTGCGTGATATTGTAACCTTGGGGCCCTTGGTTGCCATTGTATCGCTGCCTTCTTTTGAATCGGTGCGGTATATCAGCCTTGCAGGTATTCTCACCAGAATGGAAAGCGTTTATGCAGTGGTATTGATCCAACTGTTTCTGTTTAAAATCAGCATTTTGCTTTATTCCTTTACTTTAGGGCTCACGCAGCTATTAAGCCCCAAAGACAGTGTTCCTGTCAGCATCGGCGTCGAGAGCAGAATATATGAAGGGGGTCAGCTTCAATGCGAAAGAAACCGGCCGCCCCTCCTGTTTCTTTGCGCAGCGCTGGTCTTTTTCTATTCCCTTATTATCTTTCAATCTGTGATGGAAAACATGGATTGGGGTGCAACCACAGCACCTTTCTTTTCGCTGACTTTTGAATTTTTGCTGCCCGCCGCTACTTTGCTGACGGCTTGGCTGCGAAGCTTTGGCAAAGCCCGGGAGGTAAAAGCGTGAATATATTGCTGGTGCTCTTGGCTTTTGCCGGTATCGGTGCTATGGATATACCGCATATGGTTGCCGGTAAGCGGTGGCGTGACCTTGTTGTCTATTCAATTCTCTTTCTGTTGGTTCTTACACTGGGGATGATTGTTGCTATGGATATTAGGCTGCCAAGCACCATCAAGGTGATTCAGGCGTTTTATCGGGACGTGTTGGGCTGGAGTTTCCACCCGAATTAAAGGCAAACCCCTCTTAAGCCAATAAAAAAGCTTGGGTATATGGATCCACTATCCTGTTCCAAAGCTTTTTTGATAGAAAGAGGTGTTTCGATTTTTGGCGCAATTGGAGCAACGTATATAAGGTGCTTAAAGATTAGATGGCTGTAGCCGAATGATATTGTTAGATAACCAGTGATAAGTGGAAGGCTGGAATGACAACAATGAATATTCGACTGAATAAACCCGCAGCAACTGCCTCGCGTGTCGGCCAGGCGGTGAATCGGGATATAGCAAAGAATTTGGAGAAGCTTGCCTCCGGCAGCCGGATTAACCGTGCTGCCGATAATGCGGCCGGTCTTGCCATTTCTGAGAAAATGCGCACGCAAATTCGTGGGCTTGACATGGGCGCGAAAAATACCCAGCACGCTGCTGAACTGCTTAAAACCGCGGATGGAGCTCTTTCCGAAGTGACCAGTATGATGCAAAGGATGCGGGAGCTGGCTGTTCAGGCTGCAAACGGCACCTATGACGAAGCGGATCGGCAGGCCATTCAAGCGGAAGTCTCTGAGCTCACCTCTGCTATACAAGATGTTTCCACCTCCTTGAATTTCAACCAAAAACAGCTCCTTGATGGTTCTGTACACGGCGATTATGGATATTCTTATGGAATCAAGGAGTCTGCTACCATTACACCCAAGGACCCAGCAGTGATTAAGGCGGGGGAAGCCTTTGAAGGCCGTCTGCACGTTGCTTCTGGAACCAATGCGGAAATAAACAGCTCCTCCTATACAAGCAGTTATTTAAATAGCCTCAACGGCCCACCGCCCAACTTCCCATTGGAGGGTGTGTTTGCCATACAGGTTCAGACTCCTGAGCATGGAACTGTGAATGCTGTTCTGGATTTTGGCACAGAAAATGCGGATGGGGATTTCTCATTGGATCAGTTTGAGGCTTTCTTTCAGGATCAGTTTCAAGGCCTTGCAGATTTTTCAATCACGGCATCCGGTGATATTCAGATGAAAACCACAAGCTTGGGCGGGAATCAGACAAAGATTATCATTGGCATAAACAATACAGCCACACTGGGACTTCCTTCAGGAACAAGGTTTGTGAACTCTTCCTTGTTCGGTGCTAGCCCTTATCAAAGCTACAACGCAACAATCGGTGCCAAAACATCCAGAGCATTGACAGCTGCTGAGGTGGCTGCGCTGCAATCTGCACCGGGCGTTTTCAACTCCAGCCAGGTTTTGAACAGCACCCTTTTATGGAGTTTGCTGCCTGCCAGCACAAGCTTTTCATTCGCAATAGAAAAACGCACATCCACCAACCCTTTGACCTGGCAAAGCGTACCTGGCTCGACCCAAAGCTTTTCTAAATCCGGGAACCTTTCAGGAGCAACCAACCTTTCAGATGTTCGAGCCTATTTGAATAACCCTGCCAACAACAATTCGGATTACTTCAACAGCAGCAGCGTAATTCCCAGTGTGTCTATAGACCGTGATGGATTTGCATATGTAAGCTTTACCGGCAGCACCTCTGTCAATTCTGATTATTCAAGCAATCCTCCTTACCGCAGTGCTTTTATCTATAACCCTGCTACGGCAAATCACAGCGCCTATGCCTCTTCTCCTGTTATAACCAGCGCATATACCGCAGCTGTGTCGGAAGAAATCGGCACGCTGACCATTTCTATTGGAAATGTTCCCGGTGTTTCGCCTGCTCCGTCTGTGACTGTTGATTTTGGGACAATGGATTTTGCTAATACGCAGGCGATGATAGACTATATTAACCAGCGGCTGAATGCTACCGCTCCGGTGCCGGCACCAAAGTTTACAAACTCCACCTACAATGCGGCCTTTCCGGTTGCCCAGGCATATATAGACAGCAATGGGTATTTGGCTGTCCGAGCCGCTGAACGGGAATTCAGCATTGGGATTACCGAAAAAGAATCAGATAAGCCCATGTTTTCCAAAACCTCCTTTGGTGTGAGCGGGCAAAATTGGTCAAATAGAATAACCATAACCGATGATTCCGGCGACCAAACCTTTATTAATATTAAGCCGGGGGATTATAACGGAATTAACGACTTTATCACGCAGAATTCCGCTAATTTTTCACCCAAGTATATTCTTGGTACCAACGAGGCTGGGAACTCTCTCGTTATTACGAGCGCCGGTGCAGGTGCGGAGTATACTGTCAGCAACATCAGCTTAGACGTTATTCCCAGTACAACCGAAAGCAATATATATATGCAGAGTGTATTTCAAAAGCTGGGATTTGGAACTCCGGGGCTCAATGTTTATCAGGATGGTGTGACCCATCCGGCTATACCCGATCTGACCAAAGCGCTCTGGATTCAAACGGGTGCAAACCAGGGGGATGGTCTGTATATCGGCATTCCCCGTCTGGATGCTTATGATCTGGGCCTTTTAATTAAGGCGGCAGATCATGCCAACAGTGGGGCGTATCAGGGCATCAGCCAACAGCTGGGTACGGATAACTACAGTTCGGCCTTGAATGTGGAGCCGGATGGATACGGGCTGGATGTTACTTCCCACGAAAAAGCAGCCGGTGCAATATCCATATTGGATAACGCCATCAATATTGTTTCCACTGAGCGGGCACAGCTGGGTGCTGTGGCCAATAGGCTGGAGCATACCCTGAATTACAATGGCACCACACAGGAGAACATCACAGCCGCCGAATCCGCCATTCGTGATTTGGATATGGCCAGCGAGATGATGACCTTTGTGAAAAACAACATCATTTCGCAGGCTGCTCAGGCGATGCTTTCACAGGCCAGCCAGCTGCCCGGCGGTATACTGCAATTGCTCCGGTGAGTTGGCGCTTGTATGTCTTCCTTATTTTGCTGTATCATTTTCAAGAAGAGGTATGGCCCAATGGGCTGTACCTCTTGCTTTATGCAGCGGCGCCCTTCAGAAATGAGAATATATTTGCTTGATAGGCGGCTGCCTTTGCTTTGAAAAATGCGTATTTGTGGCTGGAGGGTTTCTTGAAGGAAAAATATTTTTTGCAATCTGGCGCTGTCGGGATTTGCAAAAAAAATGTGATAGTGCTATACTGATTTTTAATATTTATTTGTGTCCATCTTAGAATGAATGGGCTTGGGAGTCCTATTCTCTTAGCCCTTCGGCTCATAAACAATTTACAGTAAGGAAGTGTTAGTATGGAGGTTCGTATCGAACTCACCAAAACGCCTAAGGCCAAACCGGCGGATCAGAGTGCTTTGAGCTTTGGGCATGTTTTTACCGACCACATGTTTCTGATGAATTACAGCTCGGAAAAGGGCTGGTTTGATGCCCGAGTAGTACCCTATGCGCCGTTGCAGCTGGACCCTGCCACCACCTCCCTCCATTATGGCCAGTTGGTTTTCGAGGGTATGAAGGCTTATAAAACAGAGGATAACCGCACTGTATTGTTCCGCCCGCAGGAGAATATGAAGCGCCTGAATGTGAGCAACGACCGCCTGTGTATCCCCCAGATTAACGAGGAGGATGCTCTCCACGGCTTGTGTGAGCTGCTGAAGGTTGAAGAGGCTTGGATTCCCACCGCACCCGGAACCTCTCTGTATATTCGCCCTTTTATTATTTCCACTGATGCTTTCTTGGGGGTACATCCCTCTGATACTTATCTGTTTATCATTATTCTTTCCCCTGTCGGCCCCTATTACAAAGAGGGCTTGGCCCCGGTCAGAATCAATGTGGAAACCCAGTATGTCCGTGCTGTTCCCGGCGGAACCGGCCACATCAAATGTGCCGGCAACTATGCCGCTTCGTTGAAAGGGCAGGTTGAGGCCGGAAAGAAGGGCTATTCTCAGGTTTTGTGGCTGGATGGCGCCGAGCGCAAATATGTGGACGAAGTGGGTGCCATGAATGTGTTTTTTGTGGTGGATGGTGAGCTGATTACTTCCAGCCTGACCGGTGGTATTCTGCCGGGCATTACCCGCAAATCCATTATTGAACTGGCAAAGTCATGGGGCCTGAAGGTCACAGAGCGTAAAATTGCCATTACCGAGCTTGTTGATGCCTATAAGGCTGGTAAGCTGGACGAAGCTTTTGGAACCGGAACTGCCGCTGTTATCTCTCCCATTGGAGAGCTTAACTGGGGCGATGTGAGCATGAAGCTCAGCGATGGCAAAATTGGTGCACTTTCTCAGCGCTTTTATGATGAGCTGGTGGGCATTCAGCTCTGCAAGCGTGAGGATAAATTCGGCTGGATTTACGAAGTGAAATAAAAGCTTGCTTGTCCCTTAAGCGGCTGGGATAGCATACAACAGCATAGCAATGGGCCAAAGCCAGTCTCTCAGTGGGGAGGCTGGCTTCGCTGTTTTAAGCCGAGAGGGGAGAACGGATTAAAAAGCGCCCAAGAGTGCTCTTTCGGTGCTGCTTTCCAGCAGGGTTACAAACTTGATGGAGAACAGGTCGCAGACCATGGAGCTGCCGCCATCCAGCGCGCGCAAAACAATAAAGCTGGCACCAACATCGGTGAGAATGCCTACACGGTCGGTAATATTATTCCCGATGAGAAATTCCACACGCATCAAACTGCCGATTTTAGTCCGCAGAAAGCCGGGAATATAAATACTCTGGGTCAGGGTTTCGGGCATATTGTCATAGACAGGGAGACTGACCGGCATGGGGGCGGGGGTGAGGGTAGAAGGGGCAATGGTGGAAGGAATTGTGGATTGGAGTTGGGTTTGAGTTCCCGCCACATAGGAGGGAGCAGCTGTGGTTGCTGTGCTGGGGGTGAAGGGTGTGATTTGGTTATAGGTTGGGTATTGGTTATAGGCGGGGTATTGGTTGTAGCCTTCGGAGCAGTTTGTCCCGGCGGGGCAATTCTGCTGTATGGGCTGAATTGCGGGAATGCTGGTATAGCTGTTCATGTAGATTCTCCTTTTATGGCATTATGTTTGATGATACAGTTCAGTGGGGCGATAGAAGCAGTGCAGGTTAATTCGAGTGTGAAAGGCCCCCGAACGGTTGGGAGGGAAATATTCCCTGCATTCACCATATGGGTTGAAATACCACAGGCTGGTGCCTGCTGCATTGAGCAATCCGCCTCCCAGAGCCCAATCGGCGATTTCATAATGAATCGGTTCCGGGTTGGAATTGTAGATGGTCTGCATGTTGGGCCTGCCCCCAACTACATCCCGCACGCAGTCGAACTGCCCTGTTTGGTAAATAATCTGGCGTAAATCACCCTGCCCTACACGCTGGTATTCGCCGGTGCTTGCATTGACACGGTTCATAATGACGGTAGCGACTGCCCGCATCCCATTATCGCCTTCTCCGCCAGCTTCGCATTTTATGATCCGCGCTAAAAGCTCTCGGGCGCTATATGACATAAGAGCCCATCACCTCTTTCCAAAAAATGATGTTGCAGTACACAGTATTAGTTTATGAAATTTTGAGGGCTGTGTGTCAGGCTTCACCCGCCAAGCAGGAGGGCAGTTTTTAGGCTTTGGCCTGATTTGGTGTTAAAAGTAAAAACAATCGAGTCTGTTTTTATAAGGAAACGTGTTTTTTGAGTGAAAAAATACTTTTCCATTGAATGCGGGACAAAAATAATATTGGAATAGGCGTGGACATTCGCCAGTTGAAAATGTTATAATCAAAGCATAATGTTTGCTGGACAGACTACACTCCAGATTGAGTATAAAAGAAAGGGGTCGTCTCTATGCTGAAGCTAACACACGAAGGCATTCAAGAGAAAAAAGGCTGGGAGGAAAAGGGCATTGCGCTTCCCGGTTATTGCGTATCCGATATGGTAAAAAAAACCACCGAAAATCCACGGTGGCTCCATTTGGGGGCAGGAAATATATTTAGAGGCTATGTGGCGGATCTCCAGCACAGCATGCTGAATCAGGGTAAGGCTGATACTGGCATTATTGCTGCTGAATCCTATGATGAGGAAATTATCGAGCGCATTTACGCTCCCTATGACAACCTGACCCTGTTGGTGGTCATGAAGGGGGATGGCTCCTTCGATAAACGAGTGGTTTCCAGCCTGAGTGAGGGCTTAGTAGCTGATCCTGCCAGAGGTGCTGACTGGAACCGGTTGGTGGAAATCTTTAAGAAGCCTTCTCTCCAAATGGTCAGCTTTACCATTACCGAAAAGGGCTACAGCCTGCAAAAAATATCAGGCGAGCTGATGGATATTGTGGTGCAGGATATTAGCGAAGGCCCCAAGGCTCCCCGGCACGCTATGGCCAGAGCCTGTGCACTGCTGTTGGAGCGCTATAAAAACGGTGCTCTGCCTGTGGCCATGGTGAGCATGGATAACTGCTCTCACAATGGCGATAAGCTACGTGCTTCCATTACCACCATTGCCGAAAAATGGGTAGAGGGCGGCTTTGCCGATCAGGGCTTCCTCGCTTATATTGGGGATGAGGCCAAGATCAGCTTCCCGCTTTCCATGATCGATAAGATCACCCCCAGCCCGGCTGTGCGGGTCAGAGAGCTGCTGGAGGCAGATGGCATTGCAGCTATGGATGTGGTTAAAACCAGCAAAAATACTCATATTGCGCCCTTTGTAAACGCAGAGCAGGCTCAGTATCTTGTGATTGAAGATAAGTTCCCCAACGGCCGGCCGGCTTTGGAGGAAGTGGGTGTCTACTTCACCAATCGGGAGACTGTCGATAAAGTGGAAAAGATGAAGGTTTGCACCTGCCTGAATCCCCTGCACACTTGCTTGGCTGTTTTGGGCTGTCTGCTTGGCTACACGCTGATTGCCGATGAGCTGAAGGACGATGCACTGCGTGGCCTCATCCAGAAGGTCGGCTATCAGGAGGGCTTGCCGGTTGTAGTCAATCCCGGTATTATTGATCCCAAAACCTTTATCGATGAGGTCATGAATATCCGCTTCCCCAACCCTAATATTCCTGACACACCCCAGCGTATTGCTACCGATACTTCTCAGAAGGTTGCCATCCGCTTTGGCGAGACCATCAAGGCCTATAACGCCCGGGCAGAGCTCAATCCCGCTGATTTGGTGTATATTCCTTTGGCCATTGCCGGTTGGTGCCGCTATCTGTTGGCTGTGGACGACAATCTGGAGCCTATGACCCTCAGCCCCGATCCTATGCTGGAAAGCCTTCAGGCTTATCTGAAGGGGATTACTGCCGGTAAGGGTGCTGAACAGCCTGTTCATGATGCACTTGCTCCCATTCTTTCCAATGTGCAGGTCATGGGCATTGATCTTTACAGCGTTGGGCTGGGCGAAAAAATCGAGGATTATTTTGCACAGATGCTGGCCGGTAAAGGCGCTGTCCGTGCAACCATCGAAAAATATCTGTAAACCAGCAAAATAAAAGAGCCAGCTCTTCCTTTGGGAGGAGCTGGCTCTTTAAATATTCGGCCGGATATGAAAAGTTACTGGGCAGTCAGCTGGGCGTAACTGATCAGCTCGGCGCCAAAGGTCTCAATAACCTGCCGGAGCTTAGGGTCGGTTAATATATTCAGCTCGTTGATGCGCTGGCTGGAATAAGAGCTGTGAGTATTCAGGAAAGTATCCAAGTATCCCGGATGGCACATAATTTCCAGTGAAGAGGTTTTACCTTCGTGAATATACAGTATTTCCGCCAGCTGGTCTTCGGTGAGCTGGTCACCGTAGAATTCTTCCATCAACAATTCAGGGGAGACTAAGTCGCTGTATTCCTGTGGAAGCTGGCTGCGGCTGCGCAGGCGGATAGCAAGCTTGTATTTTTTGGCCAGTTTAAGAGCCAGTGGGAACAGGGATGCCATCATGTGAATGTGATGGTGGCTGTCCAGATGGGTTGGCTTTAAGCCGCTGGCCAGAATTTTTTCGATTTGCGCCGTGAATTCTTCTTCTATGGCGGCAATATCCAGCTTACCCTTGATTTCATTAAATTGGGCGAGAGAGATAAACTGCCCCTGTGCATTGAGCATAGAAGAAACCCTTGCAGTTATGGGCTGCCCGTGTGTCAGAGAAAGGTGAACCCCTATATCTAAATCAGCGAAGCTCTGGGCAATTTCCACTGCATGTTCATAGGCATCCCCTGTGGCCATAAGGGAGGTGCTGCGCACCACACCAAGACGGAAGGCATCTAAGATACCGTAGTTAACTGCACGGCAAATTCCAAAATCATCCGCATTGAAGATGATTTTTATGGCTTGAGTGTCGGCGGATTTCTTCATGTAAAATGACTCTCCTTGATTGATTTAAGGTATGCCCAATGGATTGGGCAGCTTGCCCGATTTCCATATATAGCCATCTAACTTAAAAGCTTTTCGAGTTAATTAGCTATAATAACAGATACAAGTATTATATGCTTTTTCTTTTATATAAGCAAGAGAATTGCTCACTGGCAGGGCGAGGCACAGCGTGAATATGATTGGAAAGTTACGATTTCGTAAACATTTAGAGAAGAGCGTTCCAAGACCTGTCTCTGCTTCTTTTTTTGTGTTATAATAACCTCACCCACTAGCAAAATCAAAGATTTTGAGTGGGGCCCGAGAACATTGAAACATCAAAACCTTCTGCCGAGAGCAGAAGCAGGCCGCTTCGCTGCCTGTTCGGCTTGCGCCGCTTATGTTTTGTGTTATAATAACCTCACCCACTAGCAAAATCAAAGATTTTGAGTGGGGCCCGAGAACATTGAAACATCAAAACCTTCTGCCGAGAGCAGAAGCAGGCCGCTTCGCTGCCTGTTCGGCTTGCGCCGCTTATGTTTTGTGTTATAATAACCTCACCCACTAGCAAAATCAAAGATTTTGAGTGGGGCCCGAGAACATTGAAACATCAAAACCTTCTGCCGAGAGCAGAAGCAGGCCGCTTCGCTGCCTGTTCGGCTTGCGCCGCTTATGTTTTGTGTTATAATAACCTCACCCACTAGCAAAATCAAAGATTTTGAGTGGGGCCCGAGAACATTGAAACATCAAAACCTTCTGCCGAGAGCAGAAGCAGGCCGCTTCGCTGCCTGTTCGGCTTGCGCCGCTTATGTTTTGTGTTATAATAACCTCACCCACTAGCAAAATCAAAGATTTTGAGTGGGGCCCGAGAACATTGAAACATCAAAACCTTCTGCCGAGAGCAGAAGCAGGCCGCTTCGCTGCCTGTTCGGCTTGCGCCGCTCATGTTTTGTGTTATAATAATTCATCTGCTAATAAAATTCAAGGCCCAATGCGGGTTGTGAAATATGGAGGCTGCTATGAAAAAATTCTTTAAGCTTTTGCCTTTGAGCTGTGCGGCGCTTTTATTTGCTACCTTTATGGCGGTAAATGCAGAGTATCAGCCAAAAGATTACGACGAAGAAATGGAAAAATGGCCCAGCCGGGAAGTGTTTTCCCTTCCTGCTTATGAAAAACAGGATAATGATTATTCCCGGCCGGCCAATGGTATTCACTACATAGGCGAGGATGAAATCGTATCCGAGGCGGTCACCTATGAGCTGGCCACCCTCAAAGCCAAAGAAGCTGGCGATACAGCCCGCAAAGAAGGCAAGGATACGGCATATGCCCAACTGGTGAATGCCGGGGCAATCAGTCAGGATGCACTTTCAGCCATGACCCGGTTGGCAGGGGAGACCCCTTTGGTGATACAGGCGGATACTCTGACTAAGGATAAAAAAGCGGTGGATGTGCGGCTGAACCTGTCACCTGCACTTTCAGTCAAAGCGCTCAATTTGCGGGCCACTACCAATTCTTTGCAGGCAGATGGCGTCAAGGATGCCTTTACCAAAAAGTACGACAACTGGGCGATGGTGATCTGCCTTGGCCAGAGAGAAGACTTTGGGCAGACTGTGGAAGTGGCGGTTAAAAACAAGCTGGCAAGTGTTAAAGCCGAATCCATGTATTTCTATACCTTTAATTCAACCACCGGCCAATGTGTCCAGCTGGAAAATACCGGCGCATGGCTGGATTCCAACGGCTATCTTCACTTCAACACAACAGCGGGCGGCAATCTAGTTGTTTCTGATGGGGCTCTGCGCAGCAAATAGCCTGACAGCAATCCACATTGATGACTATTTAATATGATTTTAACAAGGCACATCGATATCATTAGGATATCGATGTGCCTTGTTTGCGTGCAGAGCCGCTGAATATGGCTCTAAAATTGCACTTCATGAAAAGCATAAAGATTAGACAAGATACCGGCGCTTGAGAGATTAACGCTAATAACCTGCTTTTAATGTCCCAATACTATCCATAATCACGTTTGGTTCTATTTCAAACACTGTTTTTTGGAGATAATCCTCTCCGTGCTGGATTTTGGCCATATCCAATTGACGCTTTATATTGAAAAGATCCACATTCTCTTGCTGCATTCTGGTAAACATCTTTTGCGCGGAGAGGGAAATCTTTTTTTCAACACTTTCTTCCATCAGGCGGATCACTTCATCGTCGGGGTTGAGATAGTCTTGTGCCTCTTCCAATGCCACACGAAGTGTTACCTTGATTTTATATTTAAACAGGTCACCTTCCTGCACAACACGGTAAGAGTATTTATTGTTTAAGAGCACAAGCCCTATCGTTTTATCAGGAACCTGCGGATTGGAGGCGACGATCACACCGGTAGAGGCTTTTCGAAAAAGGAGGTGATAAATATCCAGCTCTTCCTGTGTCAGCTCTGCCACCATCTTGTCATCAAGAAAGATTGCCGCTCCGTCAATAATGACATAGGGCTCAAAAATCGGATCGCCGGAGTCTTGCTCTTTGGAACTATCGCTTTTCTTTGAGCCTTTACTGCTTTTTTGGCCGGAATCCTGCGATTGCTGTTGGCCCTGATCTTCACTGGATTCCTGGGAAGATTGGTCCAGGCCTGCCTGTTCTTCCACAGTCACCAGCTTGATAATGGGAAGAATATTTACGCCGCTGCCTATATTCATATCCAAAAGAAAGTCATATACATGGCAGGTAATGGTATGCAGAGACTTGTTCTGGGTATTCATCATCTCATACAGATACAGCCCCATAAACTTCTCATCCGTTTCTTCACGCTTGATGAATTCCGCAGCATCCCCATCCAATACAATTAAATACATCCGTAGGGATACCTTCTGATCCCGGTCAAAACAATCCAGATAGTCCTTTATGCCGTCCCGCGCAATATCTTTGGTCATTACATAAGCTTTTGCGCCCGCATATTCCAAGGGGAGATTTACACCATTCCGAATACCCTTGACAGCCTCGATAAAGCTGTCTCCTTTGCCAAAAAGAACAATACGCTTTTCCCTGCCTGCTTTTTCTCCTTCGCCTCTATAGGCTTTGAAGGCTTCACCATACAGATAGAACTCTCCATCCTTTTTATCCATGACACCCATGGTGTAAAACAGCAGCCGGTTCATATCCTTGTAGCTAAAGCACCCGACCATCAGACAAAGAGACATAAGCAGGGCTATTGAAATTAGAACCCTTTTTTTCATTCATCGATCCTCCTTTAAAGGAGGCCCTGCCTGCTTGCCCTTTGTTCCTTTAATAAAGATATCCTGATATTTAAAGGTTTTTTCTGTTCCAAAAGGGTACAAATAGGGGTAACCGCAGCTGGTGAGCCCTGCCAAGTGAGAAATGAAAAGCACACCGCCCATATAAAAACCCGGCAAACCCAGCATGGAAGAAAACAATACAATGCACAGGCTCCATAGGAAGATCGATCCATGCATAACAGGGATCAGATAAGATGCAATGGAAGTGATGGCAACCACAACAACGGTGATCTGCGAAGCAAGCCCGGAGGTGACAGCAGCATCCCCGAGAATCAGAGCGCCGACTATGCTCAGGGTAGGGCCAATGGGCTGAGGCAATCGAACGCCGGCTTCACGGATAATTTGAAAAAACAGCACCATATAAAGCAGCTCAATAACAGTGGGAACCGGCACACCGGCACGGAAGAGGGCCAGCCGGTAGAGAAAAATATTCGGCACCAGCTTAAAATGATAAGTAACCAGCGCCAGATAAAGGCCGGGCACAAAAAGAGCCATAAAAAAAGAAATCCACCGAAAAAGCCTGCCCATATTTGCCATAACGGGGTTGAGGGTGTAATCATCTGTTGTTTGAAAAGCCTCAATAAAAAAATTAGGGGCGGTTATCACAAATGGATTCCCGTCCAATAATATTAAAATGCGGCCCTCCACCAGTTTTGAGGAAGCCACATCCGGTTTCTCGGTATAGCCAATGGTATCAAAAGAGGTAGTCTTACATTTTAAGGCATTCTCTAATCTGGTGGGATAGAACACATAATCTTCTCGGATCAGATTGATTTTTTCTCTGGCATAGGCGATCAGCTTATCGGGGGTTGTACCTTTTATATAAACTAAAACAGCTTCTGTTTTGCTCTGCTCGCCCAGAGAGTAACGCTCCATTTTTAAGAGTGGGCTTTTGATTCTCCGGCGGATTTCTGAGATGTTGATGTTGATATCTTCTGAAAAGCCTTCACGAGGCCCTTTGATAACCGTTTCTGTCTGTGGAATTTCCACAGAGCGCCTCTCGTATTTTTTCATATCACAGGTCAAGATTGCCTCGTGATTATGAAACACAACCAGTACCTGCCCGCTTAGCACAGAAGAAATTGCAGTATCCAGATCCCGTGTTTCCACCACCATGCCGGCTTGAATAATACTCCCGGCAATGGTTCTGAGGGAATGCAGGCGGTTGAGCTTGTTATAGAGGGGGCGGATGATAAATTCTGATATCTGCCTGGAATCACACATGGACTGGACATAAACTAAAGTAACCCTAACAGAGCGGCAAAGCAGCTCACGGTATTGAACATCATAGATATACTCCAGCTCTTTTTTGAGCTGTTCGAGACAAAGGGCTGAACCATTATTTTCCACCATTATATCACCTCTGTATATTTTTCTGCCAATTGCACTATATTATACTTATAATAAAATGGTAAATGCCCTTGGCATTTTTGGAAGAAAGGATACAAATGGATAGATTTACACCTAAGCATTTTATATTTTTGATGATGGCAACCGGTATTGTATCCTTAAAGACCTATCCCATCGTTTTTATTGGGGGGGCTGGGCGGGATAGCTGGGTTGCTGTTATTATATCTTCAATACTGATTTTTCTTTATTTCCTTTTTGCAGCCAAAACCATGAATTTGGTGCCGGAGAATAATTTTCTGGATGTTTACCAAAAAGCAGTGGGGAAAAAGGCCGCTGTTTTTTTATTGGCGATTTTCTTTTTGACCGTTTTAATGACACTGGTGGAATCTGCCGCCATTGAAGCAGACAGCATGCATCAAAGCATCCTCCTTGAAACACCCGAGTGGTATTTTATATTGTTTTTTGCCATTCCGGCTATCTATGTTGTCTGTAAGGACCTAGTGGCCATTATGATCATTACCATCATTGGGATTTCGTTTATTATGGTGGCAGGAATTCATCTTGGAATGCTCACTACACAGCAGAAAACCTTTCAGGATTTGTTTCCTGTATTTTATGATGGGCTCACTGTTGATTTTATTCTCTCCATTTTTAAATCCTTGGGTTTATATGGCTTTTTGACCATAACGCTGCCCTATATGCAGTATATTTCCACCAAGCGGATTTCTCTGACAAAATATGTGATCATTGGGCTGATCTTTATTATTCAAATGCAGATTGTATCCATCACCGGCATTTTTATGACCTTTAGCCCAGAAACAGCCTCATCCTATTATTACCCCAAGCTGATTCAAACGCATTTGGTCAGCTATTTTGAAATTCTGGAATTTGGTGAGCTTTATGTTATGCTCCAAATACTGTGCGGCTGGTTCTTAAAATATCTGATCTCCTATAACTGTATTCTTATTCTCATAAAGTTTTTCAATATCAAGAAGAAAATGCTGCATATTTTAACCTATGCTATATCCATTGTTGTTCTGGTGCTTTCTTATTTTGTTACCAAAAATTCAATTCGTCTTTTCAATCTCTTGGAATATGTACCATGGATCAGTTTAGTCAACTTCATTGTAATTCCGACAATTGTTTTTACTTTATACCGCATTCGGCTTAAGAACCATCCCCAACCACAGGCACAGGCTTAACGCTGGTAGTTGGGCTGTCTGGCTTGCAAGAGTCATGTAAAAATCACCTCATAAACCTATGAACCGCACCCCAATTGTTAGACAGTATACCAAACTGTCTAACAATTGGGGTGCAGTTCATCCCTGCCTGTTCTTTTTTATGAGGTGACAATATGATTTTTCAGCGCTTTTACCGCAATGGCCGATGGCACAAGCCTACCAATCTACTGTCATATAAAGATTTCCTCAAGTGTAAGGCTCAAATAAAACAGCATAAGTTACAAAAGGATATACCTGGCTCAAGACTGGAAAAAATAATAAAGAAAATGTAACCGCTATTTACTCCTTCAGCACGCCGATCTGCTTCGGCCGGAGGGACACAGGCGGTTACACACTTTTAAGGCGCTTGAGAAATCAGAGCGCCTTTTTTCTGTTCTACTGTAACCTGTTTTTCATGGCCAACGCCTGGCATCGATGCCACACAGAGGTTACAACTAAAATATTGGAGGGCAACTAAATGGACCACAATCACACATCGTTTATCAAAATATATCACAGCGTATGGGATCAGAGACTAGAACCAGGCGCATTCAGGGCATACTGCGCCATTCTGCGCTTTATGAATAGTTCAACAGGTTATGCCAATGTAAACTTTTCCAAGCTGGCAGCGGCTGTCAGCATGTCGGAGAGGAGCCTGCGGGATAAGGTTGGTCAGCTGGAGGCCAAGGGTCTGATTCGGGTAACCAAGAAATATTATCAGGGCCACAGGCTTGCCAATGGCTACATTGTATCCAGACAGTACGGCGGCTTTACAAAGGTGCCTGTAAGCGCCCTGAATACCCCTGTAACAGCGTTTGGGTTTAAGCTCTATGCATATCTCCTGAAATGCTCCGATCTAAAAGGAAAGGCATTTCCCAGTCTAAGAAATATACGGGACTTTATCGGAGCAACCATGCAGACGGTTATCACACAGATCAGCGAGCTGGTGGAACTGGGACTTATCAAGAAGAGAACTGTCATCAAGAAAAACAATGCCTATGGCCATAATCAGTACAAGGTCCGTGCCAAGGTTTCAGCTGCTCTCCTCCTGCACCTCAAAAAGGGCAAAGAAAAAACACGCTGTGCAGGCGTGTCTCTTCAATCTGTCTATGTAACAAAATGTTATGAGAAAACAATACACCCAGTGCTGGATTTTGTCAAGGGATTGCTGCTGGCGCTTTTCTATTTCTGTTCGAGCAAAAATGCATTGGCCACTTTTTTATTGTCGGGTACTCTAATTCTTGCCGAGCATGCACTAGACCCATACAAGGGCTATACAAGAGAAAGAAAAAATGCTTATTACCCTAAGTATAACTATATCCCTTGAGCCGCTTCGGACGGCTATGAATACAATGCGCTGGAGCCACAAGGTTTTGAGGGGAATGTTGCCAAGCGCAAAGACAGCAAATATTACTTTGGAAAGCGTACAAAAGACTGGATAAAGTGCAAAACACTATTGGACGACGACTTTGTAGTATGCGGCTACTACGAAAAGGCAGAAAATCTAATCAGTGTCATTTTAGGCAGTTATAAAGGTGACAGATTGGTTTATCGTGGACATGTGGTCATGGGAGTATCCCGCCAAGACTACAAGAAGATGACGAAGGCATCCAAATCAGCAAAACAAAAACATTACTCTGAATTTCCTGATTTTGAAGGTTCTGAATGGTTGAAGCCGAAGCTGGTTTGCACAGTGCGCTTTATGGAATATACCCCTTCTGGTGGTTTGCGGCAACCGGCCTTTAAAGGGCTGCGAGATGACAAGGACCCAGAAGATTGCAAAGCCCCGCAATAATGCGGGGCTTTTTTATGCAGGTATACGTTTGAGCTGAATGTTTTGCCTGTCAAAAATTTTATCAAAGTCTGCATTTTCGGATAGCCACTCAACTTTCTCGTCAGCTCGTAGCACCACCGGCATACGTTCATGTATATCGGATATCGAATTATTGGCTGCTTTGGAACTTTGAGAAGCATACTGATAGTATTTTTTGTATTTATTAGGACGTAAATAGATAAAAATTTCAACACATATTAAATAAAATGTCATTTCATCTAAAATTAATGCATTGTAAAAAAACAGGTGATCCAATATGATAAATAATGTAGACAAAAGGCGAGAAAGAAAAAACTGGGAAGAGGTGGAAACAGAATGAAAAAAATTTTATCAATTATGCTGGCAGGGATATTAATGTTTAGCCAGGCGGTAACGGTGCTGGGTGCTTCACCTGAATCACTTGGAGACCCTGTTCTTCATCTGCAATTCGAAGACAATGTGCAGGATTCCAGCGATGCAAACAACGATGGAACCATTGTGGGCACAGGTTATGAGTATGTCTCAGGGGTGAGCAAAGAAGGGAAGGCAATTTCCTTGAAAGGCGGTACCTACATAAATTTGGGAACCGACGTGAGCCTGCATCCTCAAAACATTACACTTTCATTCTGGCTTAAACCGGAAACGGCAATGGTGGATGAACACATAATTACCTGGAATAAGGTGCAATACAACAGCGATGGCTGGTATCTTGCCTCACAGCAGGATAAGCCCCTTATTCTTTCTGTAGGATCCGGCAATAGCCAACCTTATGAGGTCGTTGTCAGTCAGGATCGGAATGCGTTTTTCCCGGCTGGAAAATGGACACATGTTGTGGTTACCTTTGATGGGGGGACAAAAGATGTGCATTTTTATCGGAATGGCATCCTGCAGACATCACAAATCCAGACTGCAATCAGCGCCAGTGCACCTGGTGTCATCAATCCAACAAGCGACATGAAGTCGATTGGATTCAACGGACCTTCCTATAACGGGGGGTACATGAAGGCGGCGCTGGATGAGTTTCAGCTGTTTGGCCAAGTGGCCTCAGCCAGCCAGGTTGTTGCGCTTTACGAAGAATTTGGAGAGCCTGTTGGCGACACATTGGCTGCTCAGGACGCAGCAGCATTGGCGCTGCCCACAACCACCGCAGTCAACCTGATTCTGCCAACCGTGGGAAGACTTGGATCTGCTATAAGCTGGACTTCTTCCCATCCTGATGTAATTGCCACAAATGGCGCGGTTACACGACAGGACACAAACGTGACCGTTACCTTGGAAGCCAGCGTCTCTTACGCAGGTAGCGAGACGGTTATCCGGTCATTTACCGTTACTGTTGCGGCGATAGGTGCTTCCACAGGTGGAAATCTATTGCAGAACAGCGGAATTGAAGGTGTTTCTCTGTATGATGATTATCTGATGAATGCAGGGGAAAAAGAGGTGGCATACCTTCTGAGTATGTCATCAAAGAAATTCCTCTATGAGTTTTACAAGGTGGCCGGGTTGACCCCACCCACAGACTCGGGGTATGGTGGTTGGGAGCGCAGCAACGCAACCAATTTCCGTGGACATTTCTTTGGCCACTACATGTCTGCGCTGGCAATGTCCTACGCTGGCAGCGATGATCCAGAAGTAAAGGCTGCGTTGTTGCAACAAATTTCCGACGCAATCTATGGCCTTGAAGAATGTCAGGATGCCTATGCTGCAACACATCCATCCAGCGCAGGTTATGTTTCTGCATTCCGGGAAAGCATC
Organism: Oscillospiraceae bacterium MB08-C2-2; assembly: GCA_035621215.1. Classification (NCBI taxonomy): domain Bacteria; kingdom Bacillati; phylum Bacillota; class Clostridia; order Eubacteriales; family Oscillospiraceae; species Oscillospiraceae bacterium MB08-C2-2. The sequence goes on from CP141729.1 coordinate 329,639, forward strand.
CTTGATCAGGTTCAGGGAACCGGAACTTCCGATGAGAATGTAATTGTGCCGTGGTATAACCTGCATAAAGTCTTGGCAGGTATGACACACATCTATCAATACGTTGACGACCCTGTTATTCAGGCAAAGGCACTTGAAGTGGTCACGGAGTTTGGCGAATACATCTACAACCGTGTGAGTGCACTGCCCAATAATGCCCGGCTGCTGGGTACAGAATACGGCGGCATGAATGAGGCCCTCTACGTGCTGTATGATTTGACTGGAAACGACCACATCAAATACGCTGCAGAGTGCTTTGATGAAATTACGCTGTTTCAGCAGCTGGCAAATGGAACGGATATCCTTCAGAACAAGCACGCCAATACAATGATTCCCAAGCTAACCGGTGCGCTGAAGCGCTATACCACACTAACGGAAAATCCGGATTATTACGCCCAATTAACCGATTCAGAAAAATCCGGGCTTGAAATGTATCGCAATGCGGCGGAAAATTTCTGGGACATTGTTACGAATCACCACACCTACGTGACTGGTGGGAACAGCCAGTCGGAGCATTTCCGCGAGGCGAATAAACTGGGATTTTATGCAACACAGCGCGGCGTGAGCGGGAACGGCGAAACCTGTGAGACCTGCAATACCTACAATATGCTCAAGCTTTCCCGTGCACTGTTTGCACTGACTCAGGACAAGAAATATGCAGATTATTACGAGAATACCTACACCAACGCAATTCTTTCCTCTCAGAGCCCTGAGACGGGGACAACCATGTATTTTCAGCCTATGGCCCCAGGCTACAATAAGGTTTATCACCGCCCACACGATGAGTTCTGGTGCTGCGCCGGAACTGGCGTTGAGAGCTTTTCCAAATTAGGGGATTCGATTTACTTTACGAAGGACAAGGCTGTCTACGTGAATATGTTCTTCTCCTCCGATTTTGAGTATGAGCAGCAAAATTTGAAGCTGACACAGACCGCAGATATGCCCAACAGCGATGTCGTTACCTTTGAGGTGGGTGCAATCAGTGGCAATGCTCTGGCAGAAGGCACCGTGCTCTATCTGCGTCAGCCGGACTGGCTGGCCGGAGACGTTGTTCTCAGCGTAAATGGGCAGGTTGTCGCAGAGCCGGCTGTGGAAAAGGATTATATTGTCCTTACAGTATCTGCTGGCGATGTCATTACCTACACCATGCCAATGGAAGTTACCACTTACGATACACCGGACGATCCCAACTTTATTGCATTTAAATATGGCCCCACCGTTCTGAGCGCCGGCCTTGGCTCCTATAATATCAGCGCTTCCGAAGGAACTGGTATTCTTGTGCGCCGCGGTACGCTGGATTCCAACGCCCAGACCAATATTGTAATTCTGAATGATTCGGTTGCTCAATGGAAAGAAAACATTACAGAAAACATGGTGCGCATTGAAGACAGTGAAGAAGGAAAGGTGCAGTTCCAGCTGAGAGGCACCGATTCTGATGATCTGATTTATACACCGCACTACCGGCAGCACACCGAACGCTATGGTCTGTACATGTTCTTTGAAGAGCCCGACTCCGCAGCAGCACAGGATCGCATTCTGGCCAACAAGCTGGCTCAGCGCGAGCTTGAGCGCAGTACAGATTACCTGTTTAGCTTTGATAACAACAACTATGAATTTGACAAAAACCTTCAAACCGGCGGAAACTCCTCGGTTGGAACCTACAGTGGCCGGCAATATCGACATGCACAAGGCAGCGGTAGCTGGTTCAGCTATGACTTCAAGCTGGATCAAAGTTCCGACAAGCATTATATTGCTGTTACCTACTATGGTGGAGACGGCGGACGCAGCTTTGATCTTTATCTGAACAACGAGAAATTCAAAACGGTAACCATTACCAATGCAAATGGAAGCACCGCGTTCTATGATGAGGTCGATGAGATTCCCGCACAATATTTGACTGGCGAGACAATCAACGTCAAATTTCTTTCCACGGGATCAATTGCAGGCGGTGTTTACGGGATCAATATTATTAAATCACGCATCTATGATACCAACTCGAAACTTTCTGCACTTGCATTTGATGTGGGGACACTGTCGCCTGCATTTGAAGGAAGCACCTTAACCTATTTGCTGACCGTTCCAGATAATACGCAAACGGTGCGGATGAATGCAACACCCGCAACAGGCAGCGGGTTGGTCTACATAGGGAATATCCTGATTGATGATACCTCTGCCCGTACAATCCGGTTGACTGGCGGACAAACGCTATTGAAGCTGCGTTCTTCCGCACAGGATCACACGACCTTTACCAATTACTCCATCCGAATTGTAAAAGAAGGGGAGCCCATTGGTACGGTCGACAAAACCAACCTTCAAGCGCTGTATGATGCAAACGTGAACAGGACGAACAAGGGCTATACCGATGAGAGCTGGACCGCTTTCCAGAATGCACTGAGTGAGGTCGAGCGAGTCCTGGGTGATAGCAGTGCGATTCAGGTGGAAGTGGATATTGTTGAGGCAGATTTGAACAATGCACTTAAGAATCTGATTATTATGATTGAGCTGCTGAACCATACCATGGCAACACGGGAAGACTATGACACGGTTGCAGCAGGATACATCAATCGTGTAACAGGCCGGGATTCGGCGAGAAATGTGACATATGACGCTGCCAATCAAGCAATGAATTATACAACAGATGGTCTGTGGACTTCCAGCGGATTCCGGTATAACATTACCTCTCTGGTATCGGAGTATCCTGTTGGTACCGAGTTCGAATTGTCTATGGACGTGAACCCTACTGGATCCTCCGTTTACTTTGGACTTCTGTATGGCTCTAACACAGCCGCAGATGCAGGAAAGGTTTTTAACATACCAACCGGCAGCTTCACCAACATCTCCACAACCGTGACACTGGAACGTAACGATACAAATGTTTATTTCTATTCATACTGTGGAAATCCAACCATGATGATCAGGAACATTGTATTGACTACGGGGTCTTCGTATGAAGAGCCGGAACCTGTCAACAAGGCTGCACTTGAGGCTTTGATCGCCAGCGCTGGTAAGCTGGACAGCGCCGATTATACCCCTGACAGCTGGACTGTGTTGGAGGAGGCACTGGCAAAAGCTACTGCAATCATTGCCAGCGACGATGCAACACAGGAAGACGTGGACACTGCTGTGAATGCACTGCAAGCAGCGATTGACGGGCTGAAGACAGACCCAACTCCGCAACCGGTGGAAAAGGGCGTCCTTGAAGCGCTGGTTGTAAGTGTTCACGAATTGGATGAGCAGGAGTATACCACCGACAGCTGGAGCGCTCTGGAAGAGGCACTTGTAAATGCAAATGCTGTTCTGGAAGATGCCGATGCCACTCAAGATACTGTGGATGCTGCCGTCACCGCATTGCAGGCTGCAATGGCTAATCTGAAGAAACTAGATCCCGGACAAGAAATTGAAGTGGAATCCATCGTCATTCGGGGAAGCTCTTCTGTAAAGCGGAACAATACCACCCAACTGACTGCTGTGATTAATCCCGCCAATGCAACCATTCAAGATGTCACATGGACTTCCTTGACACCTGAGGTTGCGACAGTTGATGAAGACGGTTTGCTAAGTGCAACAGACAAAACAGGCTTTGCCATCATTCAAGTAACCGCTGCAAATGGTGTATTTTCTCAGTTTACCATTCGCATTACCGCTTAACTGACATCCATGCTCCTTTTTCACAAACATGAGGCCCCAAGGAAACCATAAACTGTCCCCAAAAAGGTAGGCAAATATTTTAGATTAAGCCGACATGAGGGCTTGTTGACTGTGAAGAGCAGGCGACAAGCCCTCAAGTTTTGCCTTGATGCGGCAATTATTGTAATACTTGAGATAGGCGATAAGCTCAATTTTGAAATGTTCCATAGACTCAAAGGTTTGCAAATAAAGCAGCTCACTTTTGAGATGGCCAAAGAAATTTTCTATTATGGCATTGTCCAAGCAGTTGCCCTTACGGCTCATGCTCTGTTGTATACCTTTTGCATTGAGCATCCGTTGATATTGTTTTTGCTAATACTGCCAACCCTGATCATATGGGGTAGTGTCAAGAATTATGCGCAAATTAGTTTGCAGCCTGTAATGGAATAAGGTCAACCAGCCAATGATTCGTCGTCCATAGTCGCCTCCAGATGCTTCATGTTCATGTACTTCTTGTTGCCCCATTGGGTGCCGGCAACATGTCGCAGCCGTGCACAAACCAGCATAAGGGCAGAGTTTCCGTCAGGAAAAGCGCCCACTACGTGAGTGCGGCGGCGAATCTCACGGTTAAGGCGTTCGATGGCATTATTGGTGCGAATACGCGTCCAATGCTCAAAGGGAAACGCCATGTAGGTGAGCGTCTCTTCCACACTGTCCTCAACTTTTTTGGCGGCCTCCTTCAGTTTCAAGTCTTTCAAGGCGGCAATCACATCTTTGGCCTTTGTCAGTGCAGCAGCCTTGCTTTCCTGAGCATGGATGGCTTTGAGCATTTTGGCAACCAGCTTCCCCTTGGAACGGGGAACAACGGAGAAGATATTGCGGTAAAAATGGACGGTGCAGCGCTGGTATTTTGCATCGGGAAAGACTTCATACACAGCCTCCAGCATGCCAAGAGACTTGTCCCCGACAACGAGCTTCACACCCTCAAGTCCACGTCCCCTGAGCCACTGAAAGAAGCTCAGCCAGCTTGCTTTGTCCTCTTTCATTCCCTCAGCAGCGCCCAAAACTTCGCGGTAGCCGTCCGCGTTCACCGCAATCGCTACCAGGATGGCCACGTTCTCATATTCTCCGCCCCAGTTGCGACGCAGATAAATGCCGTCTACGTAGACATACGGGTATTTGCCGCCTTGCAAGGGACGGTTACGCCAGTCCTCAATGTGGACGTAGGCTTTCTTGTTCAGCTCACTGATGGTGGAGGGGGATACCTTACTGCCCCACAGAGCTTCCGTGATATCCTCCACACGGCGTACAGACACTCCCGCCAAATACATCTCGATCAGGGCTTCCTCCACACTGCTTTCTCGGCGGCGGTAGCGCTCAATGATAGCCGTCTCAAAGGTTACGCCTTTCAGTCGCGGTACATTCAAGGTTACTCCTCCGGAACTGGTGGTAAGGTTGCGCTGGTAGTGGCCACTCCGCCATGCCTGCCGCTCCTCGTTACGCTCATACCGGGCAGCCTGTGTCAGCTTTTGTGCCTCGGCCTCCAGCAGCCCATTGAGCGTTTCTTCCACGCTCTCTCGCACTAATTCCTTGATTTGCCCCTTGATTGCTTCCTCATTTAACTGTACAATTCTCTCAGACATGGTTTGCTGTCTCCTTTCAGAATGGTGGTGTGGTAACTTCATTCTATCAAAGACTGCAAACTATGTCTCTTTTTATCCCTTTTTAAATTTGCGCAACTTATTCTACCTTATCTTCCTACGGGCTTGGCAGACGACTGCTCCTAGAATTTTGACGGCCAAAAGCGGCTTACTCGTGAAAATGGGTAAGCCGCTTTTGGCGTTCAAACTTAGACTCTGGGCAATTGATAAACCATGCCTGTTTGCGCCTACCATAAAGAGAAATCACCCTCTTCCGGAACACTTATGCCGAATGAGCTCCGCTGCTCTTTGGGCGGTTTCAAATTCGAATGTTGTAACAGAACAGGCAGACTCTTTAGTGGTAAGCAGTAGCAGATACAGCACATCCCCGTCGCTAAAGACCTGATCGTCAGTAATATTCACCTTGACGATGTCGGATATCCTCAGCAGATGCGACACACATCCATTTTTAAATAAAAATACATAATCCTCTGTGACCATAAAATCAGATGCTTTACTCAAAGGCTCCTTCGCTTGCCTATCAATCTCTTTTTCCAATGTCTTAAAATCGCCATAGGCCGAAATATACCGCCCCAGCTTTGATCGCTTTTTGAAGAAGGCTGATTTTTGTACGATAAGCAGGACAAGAAAAGTAATACAGATCAACGAAAGCAGTACCATCGCCGTAATTTGACGTTCCAGAACAGCGCTATGACCGGTCATCAGTATCGTTGGATAGATGGATTGCTGTAGAATATCCAAAGAGATATCCATATCCTGCGACAAATTACTCATAAAATCATTGTAAGAGTTTTGAAAATGTCCGTATGATTTCATTATCAGCTCGCCATTAAAGGGGGGATATGGAGCCCTTTCGACGTCTTTTCTAAGATAAATGGCAGCTTTATCATCATAGCCGACCAGATATACGAAATAGACGGTTGTTTTGGAGTGGCCCGTTGGAATCTCTATATAAGTGCCGTTTCCATATATTCCAAAGTTTTGTGTTTCGGTACTTGCAAAGGTGTAGCCGGTATTAAGATAATCACAGTAGGAAAGCTGTGCGTATTTACTTCGTGAGTCAATAAAAGCATCAAAATCCGCTTGGCTGCCTACTTCGAAATCCGGTGTTATGGGGTTATTCCATAAAGAAATAATGATAAAACTGATAAATAAGATAATTGCACCGTGCAGTGCCGATCGCTGGTAGAAACGCTCTATATAATTGTTCTGTTCTACAAAACCCTTTGTTCGCATCCTGCCGACATCCTTTCTCATATATATCAAAAACCACTTATTGAAGCCCCCTCATGGTAAGACTTTATCTTATCATAACAGCCATCTTGCCATTAAAAGCCGCCTTAGCAAAACTTAGGGTTGAATAAAGCTCTTCACCCTCCTTATCTAATCTCAGATATAATATCAGAAATATTTGCCAGTAACGCCGGACGCCGTCAACAGCCAGTGGCGCAGAAATGCGCCGCGAAGTATGAAAATAGCGCTGGGCAGAATCGCCATCCATATGGCTACGAGCAGAGACGGCTTACGGCAGTATAAGCCCCAGCATATGAAATAGGTTAACAGCATGACCACACACAGGGTCGTCCAAATGGCGAATGCCTCCGGCGATCCGAAGCCAAAATTCCACACCAGCAGAGGGAAAATCATCAACGTCATGGAGCAGTACCGCCCGATTTGCTCGAGGATTAGCACAGGCTTGCAGGCGAATTTGTTTTCTATGTGACGGTTGCGGAGCGCGAAGATCACATTGGGAATCATCATCAGTGTCACAATCATAAAGCCTGTCAGGTTCAGCCAGCAGAATTGCATGGGATTCCCCCTCTCCACTCAATGGAATCATTATAGCACAAGGAGGCAATTTGTAGGTAAAAAACCTGAAACGCGTTGTGCGTATTTGAAAAGAGCAGCTACTATAAGAAAAGCATCAGAATATCGGCATAACCGTCGAAAGTTTCGAATTGCCTAATATGCTTATACCCTCTCTAATCCTTCCCTTCCACAAACCAACGATTTTCCTCTAAAAAGAGATACCGTTGCTGTCCTGAGATCCGGCAGGTATACCGAATCCCGCAGCCTCCTGCCTTTAAGCTGGCGGCCAGCCGCACATCCAATATTCTATCGATCTTAAATTCCCTTCCATCCTCCCACTGGATCACCAGTGGGAGGATGTTTCCGTTGCTTAAGAACCACCGGCTTTGCCGGTGGAGAAAGACCTTATAGGTATGGACAAGAAAAAAGCTCCCCGATATATTAAAAGTTAAGGTCTGCCAACCTAACTAAAAAATCGAGGAGGTCTTTAAATGAAAGACATAAACAGTTTAGAACATACCAAGTGGAGATGTCAATACCACGTAGTATTTGCACCAAAATACAGGAGACAAGTAATATATCGGGAAATTAAAGCAGACATAGGGTTTATCCTAAGGAAATTGTGTGATCAAAAAGGGGTAGAAATTATAGAAGCGAACGCATGCCCAGATCACATCCATATGCTAATCAGTATACCACCAAAGTTTAGTGTATCGCAGATAATGGGGTATCTAAAAGGGAAGAGCAGCTTAATGATATTCGACCGTCATGCAAATTTGAAGTACAAATATGGAAATAGGCATTTCTGGGCAAGAGGGTATTATGTGGATACAGTAGGGCGGAATAAAAAGCAGATACAGGAGTATATCAAAAAGCAATTGGAGGAAGATGAGCTATCCGATCAGATGAGTCTCAAGGAGTACACTGACCCGTTTACGGGTAGCAAGAACACCAAGGCATAAAAACGTACCCCTTTAGGGGTTGCCCGAGAAAGCAATGCGGATGGCAGATCTTTCGGGACCCCTTTAGGGGTACTGTCTGTATTGTGCCCTTCTAGGGCTTATTCAAGCCTCCGGCTTAGCCGGAGGTTTTGACTTATGTCAAAACTGGCTGTCACATCCACAAAAACCTTGCTTGACATAAGTATGCCTCCTAGAAATAACTGACCGGGTGTATAACGTGATCGGTCTTGGGAGAAAAGCCGGTGAGTTTGGTATCTTGCAGCACAACGCCCCGCTGTATACTGTAAGGCCCAAAGCGCTGGCGCAGGATGTCCACCGCCCTTTCTATCTTTTCTTCCTTATCAGCCTTGTGGCTGTCTGCAAATATGTCCAGCTGCACCGGTGCAGAACCCAGCATAAAGTCAGTTGCTTTAATTCCAACGCTTCGAATGCTATGTTTCCAACGATACAATTGTCGGAATAATTCCATGGCTGTTTTAGCAATATCGGTTGCCAGCAACGTGGGTTGCTTAGTTTTTCCCTGTTTACCGTAACCGATAAGCTCAGAATCACTGACACTAATAGCAACAGTCCGGGCCTTAAAGCCATGTTCCCTCATTCGGGCCGCAACACTCTCGGCCAGCACATAGACCAGCATTTTAACCTCTTCTTCATTTTCCAGATCACGGATAGTTGTTTGACTATTCCCGATGGATTTAATAAAGCTTTCCTCTTAGCAATTTGGTTCTTCGCCAACACAATCCCGTGGCGCTGCTCTGGATCGCCACCGACAGCTACCGGAAGCTTACGCAGCTCCGGGCGGTACAGGCATTCGACAGATGCGTAAAAATTATTCATATCCACATGCAAAACAGAGCGATCCAAAGCAATTCACCTCTCAAGATAAGAACAATTGTTCCTGTTTAGTATAGCTAAATTTAGAGATAAAGCAAGAGGCAATTGCTGGAATAGAATCATAAATACTGATACATGAGAATAAAAAAGAAACAGAGCCACTAGATAAGTGGCCCTGCTTACAGGTTGAATTTGAATCTAAGATTTGATATACTATCTTGCAAAGGGAGTGAGTACGATGGATCAGGAAGCATTACAAGCAATCCGGGAACTGTTTATAGAAGAACGCCAACATACGGCACGAATAATTGAAGAAAAACTGGAAGATAAAATAAAGCCACTGCGGGATAGCATAGCCAAGCTTGAGGATATGCCCAAACAAATTAAAATAATCGCAGAGGGACATATAGGTCTTGACCGTAACATTAAGGAGCTGCAGGACCACATTGCAGAAGTTCAGACTACATTGGAGAATGCGATTGTAGTCAAGGCCGTAGCGAAATAACAATTAATATAGATTATGGGCGATGCTGAGTTTTACTTAGTATCGCCTGTTTCTTTATCTGGAACAAACTCCATAATATCGCCGGGCTGGCAGTTGAGCAAGGCACATATTTTTTCAATGGTTTTCGTGCCAGTATTCCCGGTGGTCAATATCTGATTAAGCATATTGGGATTGATTCCGTTTTTACGCAGATAAAATTTATTTAGCCCCTTGCTTTCCAGCACGGTGTTAAGCCTTGAAAAAGAGATAGGCAACCCATCACATCCTTTCAAGGTATATTGTACCACACTCAGCGTATCATATCAAATACATTATTCACAAAATAAACGTATTATATTTGTTACAATAAACAGTCGAATCAGCGTATCAAATATGATACAACATAACTATAGAAAGAACGACAACCAAAACACAGGAGGGCATAAAATGGCTATTTTTACATTGACCAACAAACAGGGGTGCTACTTTACCAGCGTGCAGGCAGCCAATTATAAAACCGCTCGCAAAACTTTTAGAGATAAGTTTGGCGGCGGTGGCTGGGTGATCACAGAGTACGACAGTATGGGTAACGTATTGTCTGTTCGCAACGCCACACTTTAAGGGCATACAACGCAGAGTGACGGCCTTCGGGCCGGTAATGCGGCAAGAACGGGTCACAAGCCCCGCTGCCAGAATGGAGGATTTAAAGATGCAGCTATACATTAACGGTCAAACAGCCACAGTCGGTATGAAGGCCCAAACATTCCGGGGAGAGCCGGTAACCCTAATTTCATGGAGTGAGCCCGGCTCCCGATCCGGCGGCAATGGAGGGCGGGTGTATGTTGAAGAAAAAGGCGGTATACGCTGCGAATACTTTCCTTCCGTTATTGGAGGCAAATTCATGACGGAAGAACAAAAGATGGAGGAGAATGAGGCTTTATGACAGCCAGAGAGAGAACGGCCATAGTCAAAGCGTTCCAACATGGCATCACCAAAGCCCGGCAGAGCATCCAATATTGGAAATCATATGAAACAGCCTGCGCTGCCGGTGATTCTATTAATGCCGAAATCAAACAGAGGCAGTCTGACACGGACAGAGGCGAAGCCTACGGGGTAGCGCAGACACTGGCACTGATTGGCGGCTCTAGTGAGATGGTCAAGGCGATATACAAGGAGCTTGGCGAATAGCCCGAAGGTTTTGAGCGGTTTAACCGAAAACCGCATCCCATGCAGACTTCTGGATTCATCTGGACGAATAGTATAAAACACGACTGCATGTAACCGCCCGTTTCTTCCTGGCCCGGGCGGATCACCCACCTTCAGGACAAAACACAGGTTACATTGTAACCACTATCAATCCGGACCAGCTGCGGCCGGCGCTGCACATCCGGCTACACGAAAGGAAAGATGAAATGGAAAAGAAAGAGTTTGCACGCACCGTGCGGATGAAAGAGAGCATTCGCCAGTATGTGGAGCAGCAGCCCGGCGATACTTTCGCTGACAAGTTTGAAAACATGGTGCGGTACTCCATGGAGCGGGAAAAGGAAATAAAAAAAGCTGTCGCTCAGAAAGAGCAGCAGCTCAAGCAGTTAGAGGATCGGATCAACCAGCTGGCCCAGGTGGAGCGAAAGCTCATGATGATTCATCAGGCGGTAGATCGGGCAGTCGAAAATTGTAAAAATATATGATATAGAAGCATAACACTTGCCCCAAACTCCCTTTACAAATCAAGGGCAACATACTAATATAGACCCAGTTGGTTTTCTCCAACTAAGTCTAAAAAAAGAACCCCCACAGTTCGGCCGCTGTTGACACCAGCAACCAGACTTGCGCCTTAGAGATGTAGAAGCATCTGCTAAGACTTGTGAGAGCGTTCATGCTGTGTATTTTAACACAGCTTTGAATATATTGCAAGAGCTTACAGATGTTATCCCGCCTGGCAAAGTGTGGTAATAACTGTGGGCTCTTGTATTTTTGTGTTTAGACGCTCTGTTTTGCGTTTAAATAGATCCAGCATCCAGTCCAACCATTGTTTACAAAACTGGACTGCTGCGTGGGACAGGCTCTGCTTATAAAGCGTTGCTGACCCTCTGGCGCACATTGACAACTGAATCCTACTGACATCCTCGGTACGTTTTTTTACAGCCCTGTGGTGAGCGGGGAAGCGACTTAAGCGAAAGCGCCATGACTGCCTGCACAGATTTCTCTGTGTCAAATTGATTGCATCAAAGGTACGAGCGCCAATTCGGCTTTCAATCGATCCGTGGTGGATCGAATCGCCAAGACCCTGTAAAAAGATAATGATACTTCTCCCCCGATGAGTGGTATGCCATCGGCAACGAGCTGTCTGCCAAACAAAAGATAGAGTATCTGCGACATACGTTAGCCAACGATGCCTGCGGAGCTATGCACCTGAAACCACAGGTGGTCGTTGATGTCAATGCACAAACATTTATATAATAGGGATGGGTGTACTTAGACCTACATCCATTCCTTTTATATATTTGATTGCACTACAATAAAGCCTATTTTCATAGACTTTCTTGCAGTACAATCAAATTTGGTTGCCCGACTAGGATTTGAACCCAGACAAACAGAGTCAGAGTCTGTCGTGCTACCATTACACAATCGGGCAATATATTCATTGTGAACCGGACAGCTTTATCATTATAGCTTGTCAGTAGGGTTTTGTCAACACTTTATCCATAATTTTCTGCAAAGGATTTAAGACATGTGCCAACAGGGTTTTTAGGGGGTTAAAGCAGCAAATTAACTAATGCAAAAGAGAAGTTAAACATGCTATTTGAGACTATAAGAGAATTTTATGTTTTTTCTGGATTCAGCCGTATAATTATGCTATAATTACCGATGCGCAGTAATGGGGGATATATTTATTCTTGGGGTATGAGGTGTGTTCTTGGTAATTTCTGTGGATTTATGTTGGAAATTTCTTGGGCGCGTTTATCTCCGGCAGCGCGGGTAGGTGAGCCATCGGCTAAAGCAGCAGTTTAGGGCCTTCCATCAAGCTTCTAATTTGACTTTTTGTCATCGTTTCTGCAAGGTCGCGAGAACCCTTGCTTTTAGTGATTTTTTCTATAGCTGGAATCCTTTTTTTGGATAGACAAGCTGAGGCAAAATTGTTATAATGACTATGAAAAGTTTTGAATTTGTTGGTTTGGCTTTGAATTTGTTGTTTCTTTCCGGTGCTACATAACAATCACCATTTAAAGGAGAAAACAAAATGAAGATGAAAAAAGCATTGGCCCTCTTTTTGACCTGTGTGTTGTGTCTTTCCGCTTTGGGTGGATGCGGCGGCAGCGGTGCTCCGGCTTCCTCTACTGGCGGAGCTGCTGCCAGTACCCCTGCTGCTGAGGGCGCATCCGAAGGTGCCGCTCCTGCCGGCACAGATGCTTCTAAACTCAAAATCGGCATTGTAACCACCAACAAAATCTCCACCCAGCCTTTCCTGCTTGGCATCAAGGCCGGATTCGAAAAGGCTCAGGCTGAGTATGGCTTTGAGGGCAAGATCATTGAATCCAACGACGTCAATGAAGTGGAAGAAAATGTCCGCTCTTTGGTGGATGATGGCTTTGATCTGGTAATCGGCGGCGAATATGGCGCTGTGGATGCCATCAACAAGCTGGCCCTGGAATACCCCGAGCGCACCTTTGCCATGTTCGATGCCACCTCTGAGGTGGAAAATGTGCGTAACATCGATTTCCACGAGCAGGAAGCCGCTTACCTGATCGGTATGCTGGCTGGTATGGTTTCTGAAACAGGCAAGCTTGGCGCCGTTCATGTGGGCCAGAATCAGAAGTCCTACAACTGGAGATGGGGCTTTGCCGAAGGCGCTGAGTACGGTGCTTCCAAGGTAGGCAAAACAATTGATAAGAGCACCATCCAGTGGGCCTTTGTCGGCAGCTACAATGACCCTGCCAAGGCAAAGGATTTCGCGCTCAACATGTTTAACTCCGGCTGTGATTTCATCAATGGCGCCTGCGCTTTGGGTGAAACCGGCATCATCGAAGCTTCTACCGAAAAAGGCTTCTATACCTCTACACAGGATGTGGATAAGACCGAGCAGGGCGAAAACATCATCACCGGCCAGATCAAGAACACCGACGAGGTTTTCTATCAGTTGGTTGCTGATTACTGCCAGGGTAACTGGTCCAACGAGACCATCTACTACGGCCTGAAGGAAAAAGGCGTTGGTATGCTGTATGTTACCAAAGAGGGCGCCGCTCCCCGCCGCGCTGATGTTTTCACCGATGAAATGGTGAACATTCTCAAGCAGACTGCACAGGAAATTATCGATGGCAAAATTGATATGACTGTGCCGCTGGAGAAATAATAAACGCTTGTATCCATTTCAGAACATGAAGTGAAATTATAAGTATAAAGGCAATACGGCACAGATCAGCATTTGTGCCGTATTTGTTTATACTCATCAGCATTTCAAATTATATACTCACTATAGTTTCAAAACCGTTATGCACTTTTGAAACTTCGGGCTTCGCCCCCAAACACACCTTGCCTGTAGATGAGTATGAAGTGGGTATAGACCGCCTTTGGCGGTTAGCGGCAGGATTGCCGCTGTTTAAAACCACACTGCGGTTTTGAACCTATACAACTATAGCAGTATTTGTAGCAAACATAAGCAGGATTGGTAGATGATGTACAGAACGGAGTGGGCGTATGCAGCTGGAGATGAATCATATAAAAAAAGTGTACGGAACTCTGCTGGCCAACGATGATATCAGCATTTCGGTGAAGGCGGGCGAGGTGCTGGCCATAGTGGGGGAAAACGGAGCGGGAAAAAGCACGCTGATGCGTATCCTTTATGGCATTGAGCAGCCAACCGCCGGTGAGATTACCATCGACGGAAAACGGGTGGATATATCCAGCCCGACACAGGCAATTGCCAATAAGATTGGCATGGTGCAGCAGCATTTTATGCTGTTTTCCAATTTCACCACCACCGAAAACATTATCTATGGCGGTGAACCCCGAAAAGGCTTCGGCGGTCAGGCAGGGAAGGGCCCCTTTTTTGATAAAAAGGGTGCGGAAAAGGTTGTGTGCGATCTTTGTGAGCGGTATAAGCTCTATGTGGATCCAACTCATCGGATGGGCGATTGCACGGTGGGGATACAGCAGCGGGTGGAAATTCTCAAGGTTCTGTATCAGGATGCCCAGCTCATTATTTTTGATGAACCCACAGCGGTTTTAACACCGCAGGAAATCGGCGATTTACTTAAAACAATTCGGGTGCTGGCCGATAGCGGCCGCAGCATTATTCTTATCACACATAAGCTGGCCGAGGTTATGGAGGTTGCAGATCGGGTTGTGGTCCTGCGGGGCGGCAAACAGATCAGCACACTGGATAAAAAAGACACCACCATGGAGGAGCTTTCTTACCTGATGGTAGGCCGCCAGCTGGCCCGGCGGGAGATCACGCCCCCAAACCTTGGCGATGCTGTTTTAGAGCTCAAGGAGCTTTTGGTTAAATCGGAGGATGGCAAGTGCCTTCTGGATCACATTTCCCTCTCGGTTCGCAGTGGGGAAGTGGTAGGCATTGCCGGCGTTTCCGGAAACGGCCAGTCGGAGCTGATACAGGTGATCACCGGCCTTATTTCCGCCGACGGCGGAAAGGTGGAGATCTGCGGAGCCGATATGACCAATAGGCCGGTTCGGGAAATCCGGGAGGGTGGCTGTTCCGTTGTGCCGGAGGATCGTTACCTGTGGGGAACCTCGGGGCAGGCCACTGTTTCTGAAACGGCCCTTATGGGGTATCAGAATCAGGCCACTTATCAGAAAAAGGGTTTCCTCAAGGTGCGCAATGTAGCGGAGCTGACTTGGCAGATGGTTCGGCAGTTCGGCGTTAAGGTAGGCAGTATTCGCCAAAAGGCTTCGGAGCTTTCCGGCGGTAACCTTCAAAAGCTGATTGTTGCCCGGGAAATGACCCACAATTCTCCCTTTTTGCTGGTAGCGGAGCCCACCCGAGGCATTGATGTGGGAGCCATTGAGTTTATACATAAGCAAATCCTCAGCCAGAGAGGTGAAGGCCGGGGAATTCTGCTGATTTCTTCCGAGCTTTCTGAGGTTATGAGCCTTTCTGACCGGATACTGGTTATGTATAATGGCCGTATTCAGGGCGAGGTTTCCCGTGCGGAGGCCACAGAGGAGAAACTAGGTCTGATGATGGCAGGGGGGAAACGCAATGTCTGCTGAAAACAATCGTTCCGGCGCGAAACGCTCGCTCGGGGATATAGCCTTCTGGCTGTTTGAGAAAGCCGGTCAGCCGGTTGTGGCGTTGATTATTGCCTTTTTTGTGGGTGGATTGGCCATTCTGGCCTCGGGAGAAAACCCACTGAAGGTCTATTCCATAATGTTTGAAAAAACCCTGTTTCATCTGCCCGGCATTATGAACACACTGGCACGCTCCACCCCCATTATCATTTGTGCCATGGGTCTTGCCATTGCGTGGCGGGCTAATTACGAAACCATCGGCAGTGAAGGCCAGATGATTCTGGGTGGTATTTCCGCCGCTATCACTGCACTGTATCTTCCCGCACCGGGCATTGTAAGGACTCTGGTAGCTATTGTAGTGGCTATTATAGTGGCAGGTGTCTATTCCATGGCGGCAGGCTTTCTGGATACCCAGTTCCGGGTGCCGCTGGTTATCTGCTCCTTGCTGCTCAACTCCATTGCGGCCTTGTTTGGCTCCTATCTGGTGGGCTTTCCTTTCAAGGATCTTTCCAGCGGTGGTATTGCCATTCAAACGCCTCAGGTGGAGGAGGCAGCCCGTATTCCCAAGATGGTGACCCGCTATGCCCCTCACTGGGGTCTATTGGTGGCCATTCTGCTGGTGGCGGCCACATGGTTCTTTATGAACCGCACCGTTTTCGGCTATGAATCCAAGATGGTTGGGCTTAATTCCAACTTTGCCCGGTATGGAGGTGTACGGCGTACCCGGGTGATGTATGTGACCCTGTTTATCGCTGGGGCCTGTGCGGGCTTGGCCGGTGCTTTTGAGGTTCTGGGTATGCAGTACCGCTTTGTGGATCAGGCGGTGCAGCAGACCAACTACCCGTGGACAGGCTTGATGGCCGTTCTCATCGGCGGATACCGCCCCATTGCCACCGCGCTGATTTCACTGGCGCTGGCCGCAATTCAGTATGCAGGTACGGTTGTTGCCCGTGAAACCAATGTCACACAGGATATCGCCAAAATTATTCAGGCCACCTTGACCCTGTTGGTGGCGGCCAGACTGCTGGCCCGGTATATTGCCACCAAGAAAAGCCAGCGAACTCTGCGCCGCCGGGAGCAGGAACAGGATGGGCTGGCAGCGGTGACAGAAGGGGGCGATGACCATGAATGAGAGCTTTTGGTTTTATCTGGCGATTATCCTGAACAGTACCCTGCGAGGATTGGCACCGATTCTGCTGTGTACACTGGCGGTGGGGCTTTGCGCAAAGGTCAGAGTGTTTAACATTGCCATGGAGGGCACCCTTCTTTTTGGCTGTTTTGGGGCCATTGTGGGCAACTATTGGTTTGAGAATCTCTGGCTGGCTTTGTTGACTGCCATGGCCATGGCCACTGCCTTTTCCCTGCTGGTGGCTACCTTTATCGTACGCTTTAAGGTGCCCCCGCTAGTTACCGGTATTTCGGCCAACATCTGGTCAGCAGGCTTTACCGCTTTTATGGTACCGGTTATTTTCGGCACCACCGGCTTCTATTTTGATCCGGAGATGGAGGCACTGCCCAAGCTGAACATCACCAGCAACAACATGTTTCTGCGGATTTTCTCAGACCTGAATCCCATCGATTTTCTTTCCTTCGGTATCGCTATTCTGATCTATATTATCATGTATAAAACAGTGGTTGGCTTCCGCTTTCGGGCGGTGGGAGAAAATGTGGAGGCGGCGCAGAGCATGGGTACCCATGTGAACCGCTATAAATATGGTGCCTTTATTGCCACCGGCATTCTTTGCGGCATCGCCGGTATGCAGCTCTCTCTGGGGCAGGTGGTGCAGTTCGTGGAGGGCATGTCTGGCGGACGTGGCTTTACCGCTCTGATTGCCTCCAGTTTGGCTGGTGCCCATCCGCTGAAAATTATTGCCTCCAGCTTTCTGTTCGGCTTTGCCAATGCGGCCGGTTCCTTCCTGCTGATGTTCGGCATCAAGGATAAGATCGCCCAGCTGGTGCCATATATCATTACTTTGATCCTGCTCATTGTGGTGGGAATTCGCCAGCGTATCAAACAAAAGAAGGCTTGATTACAGCATACTGACCTTGTACGACATTGTAGCCTGTCTGTGAAAGGCTACAATAAGGCTGTAAAAATAAAAAGAGGCAAAGCAAGCATCCAAACAAGATGGCGTTTTTTGATTAGGAGGTTTTGGTATGGGTAAATTTATGTCATCCACTGGTTTGAGTGAGGAGCAGGGCGCAAAATTTGCGATTCTGCCCGGTGATCCCGGCCGCTGTGAGACCATTGCAAAGTTCTTGGAAAGCCCTCGTTTTGTGGCTTCTAACCGTGAGTTTACCACTTGGGAAGGCAAGATTGACGGTGTAAGGGTGCTGGTGGTTTCCACCGGGATCGGCGGGCCTTCGGCCTCCATTGCGGTGGAGGAGCTGACCCAGATTGGTGTTGAATATTTTATTCGCATTGGCACCACCGGCGGCATGCAGATGCACATTGGTGCCGGGGATGTGATTATTCCCAGCGGTGCAATCCGTCAGGAGGGCACCTCCAAGGAATATGTACCGGTCGAGTTCCCGGCGGTTCCGGATTTTGAGCTGACCCGTGAGCTGGTGGATGCTGCAAAAGCACCGATGAAATACAATTACCATGTGGGCGTGGTGCAGAGCAAGGATTCCTTTATGGGCCAGCATGCCCCTGCCACTATGCCGGCCAGTCAGGAGCTTCTCTATAAATACAACGCTTGGATTGCCGCCAACTGCCTGTGCAGTGAAATGGAATGCGCCGCTGTGTTCACCGTTGCCCAGATTCGCCGGGTGAAGGCTGCTGCCATTCTGCTGTGCATCTGGAACAAGGAACGTGAGAAAGCCGGGATGCCCGCTGAGGTTGTGCGGGATCATACCGATGCTATCCGCATTGTCATGCAGGCTATCCGTTCGGTGATCAACAAAGAAGGCTTCAACCGCCGAAAATAAAGCTTTTATATAATATCCACTGAATAAATGCGCTTTGCGAAGCGCATTTGCAGCCAGAGCAATTTTTGCTGTGGCTGACGCCAAAAACCTTGCACCTAAACAGTTTGAAAACGCTGTCAAAGTATTGCTATTGTCGCATTTTCAAATTGTTCAGTAGGCATTATATAGCAAGAAGAAGGCCCACAGCTTTCAGGTGATTTTGCCTGAGGCTGCGGGCTTTTTATGTTTATGGGCTAATTGCAGAGTGGATGCATGAGGTGTTTCAACAAACATTTGCTCACACTCAGCCTGTGTGGATTTCAGCAGCAGATCAGCCGCTTGGATTAACCTCTGTGCGTCTGTGAGAGCATTGAAGGCCTTGTGGTAGAGCTTTTTGTAGTTTGGCACAATTTCACCGCCTTAGTTTAAATATATTATAAGGTGATATCACTTTGTTGTCAATAATAATTTAGTATTAAGGAAAACATAGACCAAAGGGGATGATCTGTATGCCTTCTAATTTACCGCAATTCACTCTTCGAATCAGCCTGAGCCTGCTGGATAAGCTTCGTTACATTGCCAACCAGAACAGCCGCTCTGCCAATAAAGAGATGGAAATGCTGATCAAAAACCATATTGCTGAGTTTGAAAAGGAGCATGGAGAAATTATTGTAAGATAAAGTAGGAGATATGCAGTTGTAATGATAATTAAATTGTTTGATATGCTGAGCGCACAATAGAAAAGGAGGCAACCCTCGGGTAGCCTCCTTTTTACTATAGTCGGACTTTTAGCAGAGAAATTTATCCGCTATTTTATCTTCCTTCTTGGCAGGACCGTAGGTGCCGTATTCGCCCTCAGCTCCGTTTTTGTAGTAGCGGTCCAGATCATAGGGGGAGAAGATGCCCTTATCGGTGACAACGCCGCTGACCAAATGGGGCGGGGTTGCATCAAAGGTGGGATAATAGCCCTTAACCCCTTCCATGGCGGTGCGCACGCCCATGGCCTCCAGAACATAGCTCTGATCCCGCTCTTCAATGGTAACGGTATCAATGGTGGTGTGGCCCCTGTCGGGTGCACCGGTTGCAAAATAGGGGATACCCATATAATGGGCACAAATGGCGATCTGGAAGGTGCCCACCTTGTTGACCACATAGCCATCCATGCAGATAGCATCGGCGGCGGAGGTGAACACATCCACCTTTTTAGCCTTCATGGTATGAGCAGGCATATTGTCGGTGATGATGGTCACATCATAGCCCATATCATAGGCCACGCTGGCGGTGAGCCGTGCGCCTTGGAAGTAAGGGCGGGTTTCGGGGCAGATGATTTTCAGGTCATAGTTCCGGTTGCGGGCAACCTTGAGCATCTGGCCCACAATGGTTTCACCAAAGCATTGGGTCATGATGGTGCCCTTCTTAGGGAACATATCCACCAGATATTCCGCCATAACGCTGATCTTGGTGTAGCGGCGGTCAAGGCTTTCAACTGTATGCTCTCGGATAGCCAGATCAACGGGCTTTCCAGCGGCAAGAGCCACCTTGGCGGCTTCCAGACAGCCGTAGGTTACAGCCTCCATACGCTGAACGGTGGTGGGGCGGGCGTGGGAAAGGGTATAGGCGGCCTTTTCCATATAGGCAAGGAACTCACCCTCGGTTTTTCCCTTGGCTTCATGGGCGGCCAGAGCCATGCCCATACCGGCGGCGGTGTAAGGGCCAGCACTTTGGGTGACCATATCAGCGATAGCCTTGGCTACCTCCTCATGACGATGGCAGGTGACAAACTCCACCCGCACGGGGTAAATGCGGCGATCCAGAATGCGGACTGCACCGTCCTCATACCAGGCTACATTTTCATATTGGAGCATAAACGCAAGGCCTTTATCTGCTCGTTCCATTCCAGTACCTCCTTGATTTTTCCGATAGAATTACTTTTGGTTGGCGGCCAGCTTTGCCAGAATCACCGGGGGAATGCTCTTGCATTCAAACAGCACCTTTTCCTGATCTATGGTGGTCAGCTCCCCATTTTTATAGAGAACCTTTCCGTCTACCATGGTCATGGCAATGTCACTGGATTGGGCGGAAAACAAAACGTTGGAAAGGGGATCAAATACAGGCTGTAGATGGGGAACTTCCAGATCGTAAAGCACCAAATCAGCCCGGTTGCCTACCTTGATGGAGCCGCAGTCGGCTCGTCCCTGCGCGGCCGCACCATTCAGGCAGGCCATACGCAGGGTGGAGGCCATATCCATAGCCATAGGCTCACGGTGATAGCCTCTCTGCACCATAGCGGCCAGATTGACCTCTTCAAGCCCGTTGAGGTTGTTGTTGGAGGCGGCGCCATCGGTTCCGATAGCCACGTTAATGCCCATCTGGTGCATTTTCCAAGCCGGTGCCACACCGCTGCCCAGCTTCAAATTGCTGGAAGGGCAATGGGTGACGGTAACACCCTTGGCTTTCAAAATTTCCATATCCTTTTCATCAACGGCAACACAGTGGGCGGCGGAGGTAGGCTGATCAAAGAGGCCGAGGCTGTTTAAATACTGGGTGGGGGTCAGGCCGCCGTGACGCTCCTTACAGCCCTCGTGTTCGGAGAAGGTTTCAGAAATGTGGGTATGCACATGGAGGTTATGCTCCCTGGCAAACTCAGCCACTTCCCGCACCAAGCGAGGGGTGGCGGTGTATTCCGCATGGAGGGAGGCATCGCAGATAATGCGGTCATGCCCCAGACCCTTCACATAATCCAGCAGCCAGAGGGTGCTGGGATAGGCCTTGAGGTCTTTGTAGCCCTTGCTGTCATCAAAGGAGGAACAGCCGTGGCTCAGGTTGGCCTTGATGCCGCTTTCTTCCACAGCCGGGCCAATGTGCTCCATAATCATATACATGTCGGTGAAGGAGACAATTCCGCTCTTGAGCATCTCGATAATGCCCAGCAGCGTGCCCCAATACATATCCTTGCCGGTCATTTGATCCTCAAAGGGGAACATTCTTTCATTGAGCCAGCGGTCAAGAGGAAGGCCCTCTCCATAGCCCCGCAGCAGGGTCATAGCGGCATGGCAGTGGTTGTTGTAGAAGCCGGGGAGCAGAAGCTTGCCGCCGCCCTCCACAACCTCGGCCTTGGGGCCAGTGTATTCGGCAAGATTTTGCCCGATCCAAGCCACCTTGCTGCCTTCAACGGCGATGTTTGAATCGGTGACCACCTCAAAGCGGTCATCTACATAGCTGATGTTCCGAAATATCATTTGGAGGCCTCCATTTCCTTGATAATCTCCCGCAGAAGGGCTTTGAACTGCCCGGAGGTCTGGCGGCCTACCTCACTGACCTCGCCGGTGCAGAGTGGCTGATCCAGCACGCCGGTGGCCATGTTGCTGATGAGGGAAAGCCCCAGCAGCTTCATGCCGCAGTGGGCGGCGGTCAAAGCTTCGGTGACAGTGGACATGCCCACCGCATCGGCGCCCATGATGCGCATGGCACGGATTTCGGCGGCGGTTTCAAACTGGGGCCCGGTGGCAAAGAAATAAACGCCTTCTTTAATATCCAGCCCAATGTTGGCGGCGGCCCTTTTGGCGATCTCCCGCAGCCGGGCGGTATACATATCCGAAACATCGAAGAACCGGGGGCCAAGCTCCTCCACATTGGGACCACGCAGGGGGCTTGCACCCGCCAGCTTGATGTGATCGTTGATGATCATAATATCCCCGGGCTTGTAGCCGGTGTTGATGCCCCCGGCGGCGTTTGTGAGGATGGTGGCCTCCACACCCAGCAGCTTAAAGACACGGATGGGGATCACCAGCTGCTCAAAATCATAGCCCTCGTAGAAATGGAACCGCCCGGACATACAGATCACATTTCTTCCGCAGAGCTTGCCCAAAATCAGCTTGCCGGCGTGGGATTTAACGGTGCTCACCAGAAAGTTGGGGATATCCGCATAGTCAATCACAATGGGGTTTTCAATTTCTTCTGCAAGGCTTCCGAGAGCCGAGCCCAGTATAATGGCGATTTCCGGCTTGAAGCCGGTCTTTTCCAGAATGTAATCTGCACTTTTTTTAAAATACTCGTAGTCAAACTGATATTTCATAGGGGCAGCCTCCTTATTTTAATCGATGGGGACATTGATAATGGCATCCAGAGCAATGCTGATTTGATCGTCAATGGCTTTTTTCATGACCGAAGGATCGGGCTTGTAGCCCTCCACGCCAACCAGTTCAAAAGCTTTGGCATCGGCAGCCAGAATAGCACCCGCCTTGACCCCGTGAAGGGAAGAAACCACCAGCAGGCTGGCAACCTCGTTTTCCATAGCCTTTATACCGGCCTTGGCATACAGCTTAACGGTGGATTCCAGCAGGCTGGGATAAAAGAGAGCCTGAGTCAGCACAATGCCCACATGAGTGGAAAGGCCTTTTTCCTTGGCGGAGGCTTCCAGCGCACCGATGACCTCACGGTCACAGATGGCAGGGTAAGAAAGGGGCACCATTTTTTCGGTTACACCCTCTTCACGGCAGGCGGCGGTGGCGATAATTAGAGAACCGGCATCAATGCCATCCTGCATACCGCCGCAGGTGCCCACACGAATGATCACCTTGGCTCCCGCACGCCACATGCTCTCAAAGGTGATAGCGGCACCGCCGCAGCCCACCCCATGGGAGGAAACCGTGACAGGCACACCCTTATGCAGGCCGTTGTAGGTCCAGTATTCACGGTTTTGGGCTAGGCACACCGGGTTTTCCAGTAGCTTGGAGATGCGCTCGGCTCGGGCGGGATCGCCGCAGGTAATCACCCGGGGTGCAATCTCACCGGGGTTAACCTGTAGGCAGGGAAGCTTGTTTTGGCTCATAAAACCATTCCTTTCGCATACATTCAGGCACAAAAACGTTCTGTGCATCAATTGAGATTTTCATCTTGGATATAGAGCCGTTAGCGGTTCAGCATTCTATCCTGCAGCTCCTGAGAAATGAGAACCGGCTGGCCGATGCATTTGGCCATATGGCAAATTTTGGCTGCATCCTCGGTATAAACCGCCCGGATATAGGCTTTTTGCAGGGTTTCACCCACAGCCAGAACGCCGTGATTCTGCATCAGGCAGGCATTGCGATCAGCTAGACTTTTGACTGCGTTGCGGCCCACATCATCGGTGCCGGGGAGAGCAAAGTCAGATACAGGCACATCGCCGCCTAAAAAGTACATCATCTCAATGAGAATCACCGGAACCGGCTGGTTGATAACGGCAAAGCTGGTGGCATAGGGGGAGTGGGTGTGCACCACCGCCCGCAGATGGGGCAGATTCTTATAAATCTGGGCGTGCATCCGCCACTCGGAGGATGGCTTATGAGGGCCTTCCAAAATTTCGCCATCCAGTGTGGTGACCATAATATCCTCCACCGTCATGGTGGAATAATCTACGCTGCTGGGGGTAATGACTAGCTTCTGGTCATCGGTGAGAACGCTGAGATTGCCGCTGGTGCCTGCCATCAGCGCTTCCTTGTAGCAGCGGACAGCCATATCCAAAACTTCCTGCTTTGCTTGTAAAAGAGTCATTGTTTCACCTCATAATGAATTTAATGGGTCTAATCTGCCACGATCAAGCGGGTGGAGTGCTTATCCAGTGCTCTCTGCCAGGGCTTGCTGACCGGGGCATCGGTAATAATACAATCCAGCCCATCCAGAGCCACGATATGATTGGCAGAAACAGCATCAAATTTGGTGTTATCCACCACGAAAAACTTGTTTTGAGAATTGGCCAGCATCCGGGCCCGGATATGAGCTTCACTTTCGTGGTTATCGGTGGCACCGAAGCTCAAATGAAGAGCCGAACAGCTGATAAAGGCCTTGTCCGCATAATAGCCGCCCAAAGCCTCCAAAGCGGCGTGGCCGCAGAAGGAACCGGTGGTTTTGCGCAGAGTACCGCCGATACCGGTGGTTCGGACAAAATCACAGCTCATCAGCTCATTCATGATATCCAGCGAGTTTGTAATCACAGTCACGCTTTTTCGGGTGCTTTTTATTTCCCGGGCAATAAAAAGGGAAGTGGTGCTGCAATCCAGCATAATATTATCCCGGTCTGCAATCAGATGGCTGCAATATTTGGCAATCCGCTTTTTTTCTTCTACCAGAAAACGGCGGCGCAATTCCACCGGAACATCCCTCTCAAAGCCGCCGGCGGATAAGCCCCGCCATGCACCCGGCGAATTCGCTTTTCTTTTTCCAGTTTTTCAAAATCCCGGCGAATAGTTTCCTCGCTGACACCCAGCTGCTTGCTCAGATCGCTGACCATAACACTCCCGTTTTCGGCCAGAATTTGCAAAATCGTGTTAATGCGTTCAATGGCTAGCATGGAATCCTCCCAATCATCAGATTGCAGGCAATCAAGAAAGCGTACATTCCCGATAAAACCTGTTTATTCTTGCTGTGCAGGTTGATATCTGTGTTTTTATGGGTTTGTCTTTCTTTTTCTGTTTTTATAATGAGGCATTTTGAAGGCTTTGTCAATTGCTTTTCATTGTTTTGGTGAAATTGCAGCAAAAAACACAAAGCTTTGAGGTGTAGTGCAAACTTAGTTTGGCTTTTGAAGCGGTTTGAATATTTGATCATTTTGGCAAAACAATCCTAAAAAGGGCAAGTCCTTGCTTTGGTTGATTTTTTGGGCGGATTTTAGTATAATATTCCTCATGTAAGGCTTTCTTGAATAGCCTTCCCTTAAGGAATGTTGAAGAAATGTCTGTTACGATGATTTATGATGCAGGGCACAAATTTTCTTCGACCCTGTGCGAGCAGAAACATAGAAGCGATTATTCTACTATACATAAGGAGGGGAACGCTTGGCTGATAAAAAAACCAAGAAAACGCCCGGCCAAAAACCGGATAAGCCGATCGATCCTGCCTCTGCCGATAAGGTGATACACCCATCCGCCAAAGCTAAAGGTGCCCCCAAAAAGGGCGGAAAAAGCAAAGAGGCTCCCAGACTCAGTCAGGTAACAGTTCGGCGTAAGGTGAAAAAAGAGGCTAAACCAAGCCTTTGGGATTTTACTTTGCTGTTTATCTATAAGAACCTTTATATTTTAGGGGTCACCCTTTTAAGGCGGGGGCTGCGGTATCGCAGGCAGGCCCGGCTTTATTGGTTGCACCAAAAAAATGCTTTTTTCCGGTGGCAGCGGCATACAAAGGCACGGCTGCACCTGCTCAGTGGGCGTTTGAGCCGCCTTGTCACCAGCCCCATTGACAAGCTTCGGGATGCACACAGCCTGATGAAAACAGAGGCGGAGGCCTGCCGTGCCGCCAATCATTCCCCTATGAGGGCTTACAGCAAATTCATTGAATCGGTATGGCACTTTGTCTGGACAATTCTGCGCACGGTTTTCAACCATGTTGCACCGGTGGTGGCGGTGGTGTTTCTCATTACCACTGTTTCCAATACCACAAGCCGCCTGATGGGCTTATCTGTTGAATACAAAGGCGAAATTATCGGATACATTCGCCGGGAGCAGGATTTTACCACGGTAGAGAAGCAGGTTACCAACCGTGTTATTGATACGGGTAACTTTAATCTCAGTTATGAACTGCCTAAGTTTACCTTGCAGGAAGTCAGCGAGGATATGATCACCCCTGCCAAAACCATGGTTGACCGGGTTATCATGGCCTCTGGCGATGCCATTGAGCAAGCCTATGGGCTGTATATCAACAACGTGTTTCAAGGTGCTGTCACCGATAAAGAAACCCTGCTGCAGACATTGGTGGAGATTCGGCAGCAGCATGCCACAGGCCGTTCCGGCGAGCGTATGGAATTTGAAAAGAAGGTCAGTGTTCGTGAAGGGCTTTACCCCACCGCTTCTGTGGTGCCTTTTGAAACCATAGGCGAGCTGATCAATTCCTATGAGGCTCATGAGCAGATTTACCTGGTGCAGGATGGAGATACCCCAACCGGCATTGCTTCTAAAACCGGTGTGCCTTATTCACGGCTTAAGGAAATGAACCCCGGCTTTGGCGATGCCACGATTGTGGTGGGGGATGAGGTACGCATTGCCGTGGCCCGGCCCTTTATGTCGGTCAAGAATATTTACAAAACCACCTACCGGGAAGAATTCGATTACCCGGTGGAGGAAGTGAAATCCAGCACCCATGCCATTGGTTACCGGGAGGTTGCCAAGGAGGGGGTTAGCGGTGTCCGGCAGGTGACAGCTGAAATCACAACCATCAATGGCCTTGAAATTTCCCGGGATATTCTGGAGACAAAGGTTTTGCGGGATGCTGTGGAGGAAAGGGTTATTGTGGGAACCAACAACCCCGCTGCCATTATCAGCAGGGCACCCAGTGTGTCTAACGAGCCGGGCAGCACCGAGGTTTCCAGCTCGGGCTTTATTTGGCCCACCAATGGCGGACGTATCACAGTGGGGCTCAACGGTTACTATGGCCACACCGGCGTGGATATTCCCCGTCCGGTGGGAACACCGGTTTATGCTTCGGCTGCTGGTTATGTCACCGCTGTTAAATACCAGAACTATGCCTATGGTTATCATGTAATGATTGATCACGGCAACGGTTATAGCACCCTTTATGCTCATAACAGCAGCATCAATGTGGAGGTTGGCGACTATGTCAATCAGGGTGATGTAATAGCCGGAGTTGGCCGTACCGGAAACGCCACCGGCAACCATGTTCACTTTGAGGTTCGCTACAAAGGCAAGATTATGAATCCGGTCAACTATATCGGCAATCGTTGAGAAACGGCCGGCAGTGCAATTCATAGCCAA
Source organism: Oscillospiraceae bacterium MB08-C2-2 (assembly GCA_035621215.1). NCBI lineage: Bacteria > Bacillati > Bacillota > Clostridia > Eubacteriales > Oscillospiraceae > Oscillospiraceae bacterium MB08-C2-2. The sequence goes on from CP141729.1 coordinate 356,952, forward strand.
ACATCCCCGGGAAGAACCAGTCTGGTTCCTCCCGGGGATGTTTTAAAGTGAAGTTTATACGAATCTTCCATCGAGAAGTCGAAAAGACTTTTTGATAGACTCCATGAAATGTGGTAGCGGGCACAGCCCGTGGAGATGTTGTTCAATACGTTCTGCCGGCGCTTCCAGCGCAGATACGTATTATTGGCCGAATAGGGCTTTTTCCAATGATTCCATGCCCACCCGGTCAATGGTGGCGCCCAGCCGTTCCTTGGTGGGAGCATTTTGCTGGAACCATTCCAACAGCTTATCCACAATAGGGAAGAGCTCCTCATCGGTTACCAAGCGGGAAAGAGGGGTCCCGGGGCGGGTTTTGCGGCCCCATGTTCCGCCAACATAAAGCTGGAACAGAACCTCCTTTTGCTTGCGCCGGGCTTCGATGCCCAAATCATTGAGGCTGGGTTTCATGCAGCTGTTGGGGCAGCCACCCACTGCAATTTTGAATTTATGAGGCAGCTTGACCGCATCCCACCCAATGTAATACCGCTGATGAAGCTGGGCAGCTATCTCTTGGGTATCGCAGCAGCCGAAAACGCAGGTGGTGCCCTTACAGGCTGTGATGGGGCGAACCTTGGCCCCGGTTCCGCCAAAGGCCAGACCGGAACCCAGCTTTTTCAGATAATCGCAGGCCTTTGGAATGTTATCAAAGGGAATACCCACAATTTCAGCGGAAAGGCGGCTGGTAAAAGCAACCTTGCCATTGCCATAAAGCCGGGCACATTCAGCAATCTGTGTCAGCTGTTCTGCGGTGTATACGCCGCCGGCTACCACCACCCGGCCTGAAAAAAGGTCGGTACCCCGGTTGCGCAAAAAGCCTTTGGCTTTTACAGATGTAATTTGTTCGGGTGTGAGCTGATTCATAGTTTCTCTCCTGTTTAAAATTCATTGAGCGACTGAAAAACGAATTCAGTATTCAGACTGTAAACAAACATATTGATTCGTAAATTCTTCCGCAGTCGAATAGATTTCGACGCAGAAATCCCACTTTTTACGCCGGAGCGGCGCAATCCGGGGGGCTATAGGGGCATTGACTTTTGTCTGCACCCTCTATTAAAATATTGGCCTTTTATTTATTGTACCCCTTTCTTTTGGGCAGGTCAAGGGCAGGCTTTTTCCCTTGGCGTTCCAGTAACTTTAGAGGTTCTCCTGCTATACTGGATTCATTAGATTACATAAAGAGCGGGAGGAAGCTATGAAAGGAAATCTTACAAGGCTTTATGCTGTGCTGCTATCCATGGTGCTGCTGCTGACAGCCTGCGGTTCCGAGGGAGCATCCAGCAGCCAGCCGGAGCAGGAGGGACAAGCCAAGGGACGCTACATGGAGCAAGCTGTGAAACTGCCGGAGGGTATAGGCTACATTATGGGCTTTGACCAGCTGGCCGATGGCAGCTATATGCTGTTCTGCAACAAAACCGATGCTAACACTCTAGGCCCTTGGTATGTATACCAGTCGGTAGATGGGGGAACCACTTGGCAGGAGAAATCTTATCCATGGCTGGACCAGATGGAAAGCTATGTAATAAACGATGCTTTTTTCGAGAGTGAGGATAAGATTTATCTCCTTTATTATGAATCGACAGAAGAGCTGGAAGAGCAAATCAATTCCCTGTATGAGCAAAACAAGGAGGAAGAGGCGAATCAGCTTTTCCGTGAGACCGAACGGTTTGCACGTGCCGATGCAGCCCAAGTCACCCCCATGGAGTTTAAATTGCCAACCACTGTGGGAGGCTCTATGCCGCAGGCTTTGACCGTGGCTTCCAATGGGGATTTACTAGGGGATGGTTACTTCACCCTTTATCAGGCAGACCCGCAAACCGGCAAGGAAAAGGCAACCTATGAGCTGGAATACACCAACTATGGCACAGGGGCTTATCTTACCTATGATAACACCCTTGCGGTATGCGCAGGTGACCGTATTCAGCTTTATGACCTCAGCACAGGTGAAAGCACAGGCGAAATTTTGCTAGGCAGTGTCGCTTCAAGCAATCGAGAAGTGTTCTTTACCGGGCGAGGCGGTACTTCACGGGTGATTTGCCGTGATCCCCAAGAGGATGCTTTTTGGTATGCCGATTCCGAAGGAATTTTCCGGGTGTTGGGGGATGGCTCTGTTACCGAAAAGGTAGTGGATGGCGCTCTCAATTCACTGGGAATGCCCTCCAATCAAATTTCGGGTCTTTATACAAACAAGGATGGCAGTTTTTTGGTGCGGGCCCAGGAAAACCTATACCTTTATACCTATGACGAAACGGTTCCCACAGTCCCTTCCACCGAGCTGAAGGTATATTCCCTTACAGAAAACAAGACCATTCGGCAGGCTATAGGGCTGTTCCAGAAGCAAAACCCGGATGTTAAGGTGGTTTATCAGGTGGGCATGACCGGTGATGACAGTGTGACCACAGCGGATGCCCTGCGCAGCCTTTCCACCGAGCTGTTGGCAGGCAAGGGGGCGGATATACTGGTTTTGGATGGCATGCCCCTGCAAAGCTATGTAGAAAAAGGCGCGCTGATGGATATTTCCCAGTTCGTAAAGGAGAAGGTGGCTTCCAATGAGCTTATCAGCGGGCCGGCTCAAAGCTGCGGCAGCGGAGAAGGAATATATGCCGTTCCCGCCCAGTTTGCAGTCCCGGTGATACTTGGTGAAGGAGTAGGCACTCTGACCGATTTGAAGCAGCTTTATAGCTGGGTTTCTTCTCAGCAAAACAAGAACTTCGGTCTCACCCGTGAGGATTTGGTGGAAACCTTTTACCCTGTCTGCTCAAGGAATTGGTTTGAATCGGATGGAACTTTGCGTTCCGAGGCATTTCGCTCGGATTTGGAAATTTTAGGGCAGATGGCCAAGGATATAGGGCCGGATGAACCCGGAAAGATTTTTAGCCGTGGAGGTTTGCTCCAAGGGGCTATTTATTGGAAAGGCGAGGCTATTTCCGGCGCTACCGGTTATTTGATGGGGGCAGATGATCTTGCCGGGCCCAATGCGGCCATCAAAAGCTTAGGTAAGGGTGAACTGAGTATCCTGTTCGGAAATAATGGTGTATACTTACCCAAAACCATATTGGGAATCAACGCCCGAACTAAACAGCAAGAAATTTCCTATCAATTTTTGGAGGCTGTGCTTTCCCCCGAGGTACTGACAGTGGATTTTGATGAAGGATTGCCTGTCAATACTGCGGCAATGGAACAAACGCAAAAAAATCCCTACAGCACAGAGAATGATGGGATCTATTACTCCTCTGGATACAACGATCCCGATACCGGGGAGCAATGGAGCTTTGAATTGCAGGTCATTTGGCCGGAGCCGGCTTATATGAAGCAGAAGCTGGAAGAAATCGAAGCCATTGCAACTCCTGTTTTAGAAAATGCAGTGGTCAAAGAAATGATCCTGACCGAAACGGCCCCTTATATCGAAGGAAGCCGCAGCCTAGAGGAAACAGCTTCGGCCCTTGAAGAAAAGCTAAACCTTTATCTGGCAGAATAAATGGCATAGGTTCACCTTAAAACAATTAATCCCTTGCTATAGGCGGCAGGCTGGCCTGCTTACACATATAGCAAGGGATTGATTTTGTTGGTTAAAATCGTAAGAAGTTATTTCTTTTCCTTCATCACAGCAAGGCTTACAGCACCGGCGGCCATAATCACCAAAAGGCCGGGAATAGCGGAAGAATTCATACCGGTTTCAGGTGCGGCGATGGGGGCGGTGCTGGTCACACCGGATGCTTCGCTGGCGGCGGCAGTAGATACACTGCTTGCAGCACTGCTGACACTGGATGCAGCGCTATTGGCACTGGATACGGCACTGCCGGCGCTGGCCATACTAGAAGAAGAGCTGGAAGAAGCTTTTTCGGCGGCTAATACTGGAACCACCATGAGGCAGGCAGCCAGAACAACAGCCAGAAGCAAGGTGTAATGCTTATAGAATTTTTTCATACCTAGGTACTCCTTTGTAAATAAAATTAAGGTCTTGCAGTCAATCAGCTTAAAACAGGTTTCCGTATGAGCATCAGCATGCTTCACTCATAGTGGGTGAACAAATACGCTTTTATTGACTTTATATAAATTTGCCCAATCTTGAGCCGGAAATCAGCAAAAGCCGCTGGTAATTTTTTCAGTAGAGATAAATTGAAAAAATAACGGGAAAGCACTATGCTTTCCCGTTCAGACTGTAGACATAACCACCTTTAGCTTAAAGACCTCATGGTTTTGATACGTAATTCTTCCGCAGTCGAATTGACTTCGACGCAGGAATCCCACTTTTTGCGCCGGAGCGGCGCAATCCGGGGGGGATATGGGGGGTATTGGATGCCCCCCATAAAGGGTGTAGACTTTTGTCTACACCCTCAGCGGGAAAGAATTAGGCTTTCCCGCTATTTTCATCATTAAACCGTTAATAGTATTTCGACATGCCGCATCCATGGGTATCGTCCGGGCGCTTTTTAAAGCCGAAGGGGAGATAAAAATCCTCCTTGCCTCGAATAGCCAGCAGGCTGGCGATGGCTCCCGGCACCGCATGAGCATCCACATAAGCGATAATTTCATCCATAATGGCTTTGCCGATGCCCTCACCCTGACGGTGCGGGCTGACCATAACGTTGCCGATATAAAAGCAGATGACATCATCACCCAAAACACGGGCCATACCAATCAGCTCATCTCCATCAAAGGCGCAGACACAAAAATTGGTTGCCGCTAGGCTTTTTTGTGTCACTTCATCCTCAAAGGCCGCCCATCCCACACTGGCTCGCAGCTTCATCCATTGATGGGGAGTAGGCAGTTTATGTTCGATGGTATATCCCATTTTGTGTGCTCCTTTTTATTGGGGTCAATTCCCAGACTTCCTTTTTAGTAGATAACAATAGCCAGCATAACAGCGGCTTTATCGGAATCGTTGCGGACAGAATGCTTATTCCCGCCGCCGGTGAACATGAGATCGCCTGCGCAGAAGGGCTCTTCGCTTTTATCCTCGCTGATGCTGACCAGCTCACCAGAAAGCATGTAGTAAATTTCGGCCTCGATTTCGTGGGGGTGCTCCCCAATGCTTTGGCCGGGCTCCAAAATGATTTCAGCGCAGATTCTGCATTTTCCTAGGCTTTCCTCCGGGGAAAGCTTGTGGTGGAGAGCCAGCTCCCCGTTCCCTCCGGCAATCTGCCGATGCTCCAGTCGAAAATCCTTTGCTTTGCGTATCATTGTTTTTCCTCCTGTCATTTTCTATGGGTTGAATCGAAGCAACATTAATAGAAATACTGGTTATACAGATCGGTAAAGATTTGCTGGTGCAGGTGTTCATCTTCGATGATGCGCCCCAAAAGCTGCCGAACCGGAACACCGCTGACCTGTTCGGAAATTTGCCGGTATTGGGTGATGGATTGCTGCTCATTTTCGATATCGGCCATCAGCATTCCCTGCACAGTGGAGCAATACGAAACACAGTTTCCGTTCCAGAAAACCGGTTTGTTGTTGCAGAATATACGGTATTGGGGATTGACACCAAGCAGATTAATACACTGCCCCAAAAGCTGGAAGTGCACAAGCTCCACCCGAATGATTCCCTGATAGGCGGCCGCTATATCGGGGTATTGCATGGCGGCCTTGATCTGATGATACTGATATTGGCAAATCGTGGTCATCTCAGAGTTCCGGCCACAGTATGCCTTTAGGAGAAGGCGGCCATCCCGCTGGTTTTTTTGCAGCCCCTGTAGAGTGGGATAAGCTGTGGGGGCTTGGAATGCTATTGCTGCCATAAAATCAATCCTCCTCCCTTCACTTGTATGTGGAGCAGAAGGTTTTTAGACTATTGGCAGCAGAGAAAACTGTTTTAAAAAAGGTCGCCGCATCACAATATAGGATGGCCGCGCGGCCTTGCCTAACGCTTGATGCCCTCGGTGCTATCCCGGTTAAAGAGAATTTTAATGGTCATCAAAATCAGCTTGATATCCTGCAAAATGGAAAATTCTTCTATGTACATCAAATCCAGTTTCAGCTTGTCGTAAGGGGTGGTGTTGTATTTGCCCATAACCTGCGCATAGCCGGTCAGACCCGCCTTGACTTTAAGGCGGAAACTGAACTCGGGCATGATCTTTTCATATTCCACAGCAATTTCGGGCCGCTCCGGCCGAGGGCCCACAAGGCTCATATCGCCTTTCAGGATATTGAAAATCTGGGGCAGCTCATCAAAACGAATTTTACGAATAAATTTCCCGACAGGGGTGATGCGGCAATCGTCCTGCTCGGCTAGGCGTGCACCGCATTCTCCCTCTGCGTCCATAATCATACTGCGGAATTTATAAATCTCAAAAACTTTTCCGTTTTGGGTCAGCCTCTTTTGCCTGTAGATAATATCCCCGCCGTCATGAAGCTTGATGGCAGCGCATATCAGCAGCATAAAAGGGGAGGCGACAATCAAAGCTACAGAGGCTACCATAAGATCAATAGCCCGCTTGACCAGTCGCTGCTCGAAGGAAAGCCCTCCGTTGCGGCACAAAAGCAGCGGGGTATCAAATAGGTGAATTTTATCGGCGCCGCCCACAATGGTATCGGAAATTTTCGGGGTCAGGTAAACACGAATGGAGCGGCTGTAGCAATACTTGAGGATGGTGTTGCGGTGAATGGATTTGACATCGCAGATAATGACCGCACTGTAACCATCGATGCGCTCAAAAATGGTGGGAAGCCCTTCCTCAATGCTGACTACCTCGCATATATCGTATCTTTCGCTGCGGGAAGTCATTTTGTGAATCAGGCTTCGGGCCGAATCCTTTTCGCCGTAAATGACTAGCATTTGGCGTGGGGGATACAGCCTGATATACAGCTTGCCTGCCGCATCGCCCCAAACCCATACGACTAGAAAATCCACAATGGTCATGAATAAAAAGGGAACCGGGTTCATGATCCGGCGCCCTACCAGACAGGTTTGCAGATAAGTAATACCGTTGGTGAGAACGGTGACCAAAAAGCCGGAAAAAATCACATCGCCCCGCTTATAGTAACCGACGCGAAAGACACCGTAAACATTGGCAAACCCCACCAAAATTAAGCCATATACGGCGATAACCAGCCAGTTGCCTTTATAGCCAAAAGGGCGAAGAATGTCATCCCCATAAAATTCATACCATACATAGGCCCAGCAGGTTGTCATGACTCCCCACAGAACAAAAGCAGATAAAAAGATCACGATTCTTTTGAAAAAGTTCTTCTCTTGCATGCTGTCCTCGCTTTGTATGATCCTCTGTTTTTAGGTTTTATCTATACCTTACAATTTTATCACATTCACCGTTATTAAACAACGTATAAGAAAAAAACTCCTGCCCCTTTAAAAAAGAAGCAGGAGAAAGGTATGTATTTTGAAAACTTAGCCTACGGCTACAACCGTAGCTTCTTTGGTGGATGCCCGTGCCACAGCTGTGCCGCCTCTAATAGAACCCGCAGCAGCCGGAGCGTCAGCGGCTTCCGAAGAGGCTGCACTGCTTTCGGTAGCATCTGCCGTTTCACCCGCATCCTCCGTGTCAGCATTTTCATCCTCAGCCGTTTCAGGAAGCGGAAGAGCATCATCGGTCTGCGGCTCTTGAGCATCTACAGCCACATCGATACCCATTTCGCCTTCGGAAATTTCGCCGCCTGTCATGCCGGAATTCATCATACTGGGATCGGTCATATCGCCCTCGCCGGCAGGAGCATAGAAAACCCCTGTCAGTACTAAGGCAATCCCAACAAGCACACAGGTGCAATAAAGAATCAGCTCCTTGCGGGAGAGGAGAGGCTTTCTGTTTTTGCGGTTTACAATATACTTACCGACCAGCAGCCCGCCAATTACCCCTATGGCAACAGCACCCAAAATAGTTATAAGTAAGATTTTTGCAATTTCCATAGAACGTTTCCTCTTACCATTGGCACCGATTTTAAGCAGTGGTGCCATAGGTTCCGCCTTTGCGGCAGCGGTACGCCGAATTTCACTAAATCGCACCCGGAAGCACTATGAGAGGGAAGCCTCCGGGTTTGCGGCAAAACAAATCAGTAGTTCTGCTGATTCAGCTCAAAGTAAGCTTGAGGGTGAGAGCAGGTGGGGCAGAGGGCGGGGGCTTCTTTGGCATAATGGATATGCCCACAGTTTGTGCACAGCCAGAACTGCTCCTGATCCCTCTTAAAGACCTTGCCTTCTTCAATGTTGTGAAGCAGGGCAAGATACCGCTTTTCGTGATGTTCTTCCACGTTGCCGACCAGCTCAAAAAGTTGGGCAATTTCTTCAAGGCCTTCTTCTCTGGCAACCTTGGCATAATTGCTGTACATTGTGGTCCATTCATAGTTTTCGCCGCCTGCGGCATCCAGCAAGTTGGCATTGGTGTTGCCGACCGAGCCACCGTGAAGCAGCTTGAACCATATTTTAGCATGCGCGTGTTCATTGCGGGCGGTTTCAGCAAAGAAGTCACTGATCTGGACATACCCTTCCTTCTTTGCCTGGCTGGCATAAAAGGTGTATTTCACATTGGCCATGGATTCGCCGGTCAGGGCATCCATTAGGTTTTTTTCGGTTTTTGTACCTTTGAAATCCTTCATCCGATAATCCTCCTCAGCAATTGGTGGTATACATTAGTGATTTGCCGATACCCGCCAATTATGCATGGAGAAAGGGAATATACGGAAGAATCAGGTAGGATTACTCATACAGAGGATATTTAGAGCAAAGGGCTTCTACATCGGCACGGATGCTGTCCGCCTGGCCTTCAAAGTCAGTGGCAGCCCGGTAAATGCAGTCTGCGATAACAGCCATATCAGCCTCCCGCAGGCCACGAGTGGTGACGGCGGCGGTGCCCACACGGATGCCGCTGGTTACAAAGGGGCTCTGAGGCTCATTGGGGATGGAATTTTTATTGACTGTGATATAAACTTCATCCAATCGCTTTTCCAGTTCCTTGCCGGTGATGCTCATGCTGCGCAGATCCACCAAGCCCAAGTGGTTGTCGGTTCCGCCGGAAACCAGATCAAAGCCTTTGGCGATGAGAGCTTCGGCGAGAGCCTTCATGTTGGATACAACGGCTTTTTGGTATTCGATAAAGGAAGGCTCCAGCCCTTCTTTAAAGCAGACAGCCTTGGCTGCAATGGTGTGAAGCAGAGGGCCGCCCTGACAGCCGGGGAAAATGGCCTTGTCAATCTTCTTGGCGATTTCCTCATCGTTGCACAGAATCATGCCGCCCCGAGGGCCACGCAGAGTCTTATGGGTTGTGGTGGTGGTTACATGGGCATAAGGAATGGGGCTCATATGAACGCCTGCCGCTACAAGGCCGGCAATGTGCGCCATATCCACAAACAGATAGGCACCCACCTCCTTGGCGATATCGGCAAAGGTTTTAAAATCGATCTCACGGGGATAAGCGCTGGCTCCGGCCACGATCATTTTGGGCTTGACTTCCAGAGCGATCCGGCGAACCTCATCGTAGTTAATCCGGTGAGTGACACTATCCACGCCGTAGGAAACAAAATGATAGTTCCGGCCGGAGAAATTCACAGGGGAGCCGTGGGTCAGGTGGCCGCCTTCGCTGAGGCTCATGCCCAAAACGGTGTCACCATGCTCGATCAGGGCGTGGTAAACAGCCTGATTGGCCTGAGAGCCGGAATGGGGCTGTACATTAGCAAAACCGCAGCCAAACAGCTTCTTGGCTCTTTCAATGGCCAGTCTTTCCACTACATCCACGCACTCGCAGCCGCCATAATAGCGCTTGGCCGGATAACCCTCGGCGTATTTGTTGGTGAGCACAGTCCCCATGGCAGCCATAACGGCAGGAGAAACCAAATTTTCGCTGGCAATCAGCTCCAGATTCCGGCGCTGGCGGCCCAGTTCTGCATTCATGGCTTGGCCCAGTTCCTGATCATAGTCGGCAACAAAACCAATAGTATCCATCATATCCTTGTACATAGCGGCGTCCCTCGTTCCTTTTATTTTGTATCGAATTGTTTTAGCTCCCCGAGGGTGTTCCTCCGCCGGGGGAGCAGGATTCCGAATAAAGCGGTTGACTATAACGGCAACCAGAATGCCCACTGCGGTATCCAGCATACGGTTCAGCGTATAGGCAAGAGGCTGTTCGCCGCTGGGAATAAGCAGGATGATCAAAAAGATCAGGCAGGCCAGCACCGTGGCATTGGGCTTGCGCAAAAGATTGCAGATGACAATAATCAGGCTTACACCCACTGTGGTAATGGGAATCAGAAAATAATGATCACCCAGTGCCGCACTGGCGGAAACCAGAAAAAAGCCTATAACACCGCCGATTACCGTTCCGATCAGGCGGGTGATGCCATCGGTAATGGATTTTTCAACACTGCTCTGCATGCAGATAACAGCGGTGGAACAGGCCAGATACGCCCTGCTGCGTTGAATAAATAAATATAATATCAAGCAGACGAAAACGGCCAAAGCTGTTTTAAAATTACGCATTCCTATATGAAAAGGTGATTTACCTGAATTGATAGGGCTGAAAGGCGTTTTTATATTCATTTGTAAAAGACCTCCTGAAAACAGGACAAGGCTATTTAAAAGGCCGCAAACAGGTCAATAATCTTATTGGGGAAACAGCGATCGGAATCTTTGTAAAATAAACAAAATAGTGACTCTAATTATAGTACGAAAGAAAGCCCAAGTCAAATATCATGCGTGCAAAATTCACGTTCTCATAAAAAAGAATAGCCCCATAACCTTTGCTTTACTACTTTTATTTTTTTGTCGAATGGTGTATAATCTATGACTGTATGCAGTATTTGAGAAGAAACTCTCATTTCAATGAGAAGTGAGTATGAAAGCTCCTGTTTTTCCGGGGACCTCTTCCAAGTCCGCAGCAATTCCAGCAACTTTTCCTATGTTAAATTCAGTTGAGGAGGCCCGGTATGGTTTTTACGAATCTGATCTTTCTCTATCTTTTTCTACCCGCCAATCTGATCCTTTATTTTGTCACAAAAAATCAGACCTACCGCAATGTGGTGCTCGTTGCTTTTTCTTTGTTCTTTTATGCGTGGGGTGAACCGATATGGATTCTGCTGCTTTTGTTCAGCGGCACGGTTGATTACTTGCATGGCCTGATTATTGAGCATTTCCGAGGCACCAAATGGATGATTTTCGGTGTTATTTCCTCGCTGATCATCAATTTGGGGCTTCTTTCCACCTTTAAATACAGTGGCTTTTTTATCTCCAACATCAACTCTCTTTTTGGGAGTAATTTGCCCTTGCCTTCCTTCGGGCTGCCGCTGGGCATCTCTTTTTATACCTTTCAGTCTATTTCCTACGTGGTGGATGTTTACAGGGGAAAGGTTAAGGCTCAGCGCAATTATCTTACCTTTATGCTGTATATTTCGCTCTATCACAGGCTGGTGGCGGGTCCCATTGTGCGCTACACCGATGTGGCCCACGAGCTGGGCCGGGAGGTTCCCACCTTTGCCAGCATGAGCGCCGGTATTCCACGCTTTTGCGTGGGGCTTGTAAAAAAGATTCTGGTGGCCAATTATGCGGGAAATCTTGTAGGGCAGTATCTTACCGGCGATCTCACCACCCTTTCGGTGGCAGAGGGCTGGTTTGGTATTCTCATGTTTTCCATCCAGCTTTATTTTGATTTTTCCGGCTATTCGGATATGGCGCTGGGGCTGGGGCAAATGTTCAACTGCCATTATTATGAAAACTTCCAGTATCCGTATATTGCCCGCTCCGCTTCGGAATTCTGGCGGCGGTGGCACATTTCTTTGGGCAGCTTTTTCCGGGATTATGTCTACATACCCATGGGGGGTAACCGGAAAAGACTCTACCTTAACCTGCTGGTGGTCTGGCTGCTGACCGGCCTGTGGCACGGTGCAAGCTGGAACTATGTGCTGTGGGGCCTTTATTACGGCGTTCTCATTATGCTGGAACGGCTCTTTTTGGGCAAGCTATTGGATAAGCTGCCCCGGTTATTTTCTCACCTTTACCTGATCTTCGTAACCCTGGTGGGCTGGACTCTCTTCTATTTTGAGGATTTTGCACGGCTGCGGCAGATGTTCTCGGTGCTGTTTAACTGGGCGGCACATCCTTTGTGGGATGCTCAGCTGGGCTTTTTAATTATGAATAACATTTTTTGGATTGTGCTTTCGTTGGCTTTCTGCACCCCTATTCTCCCTTATATCCGGCATCGGCTGGAGGACGGAGCCTCTCTGCGGCGCAAGACTTTTATTACCTATGCACAGTCGGCGGCCTGCTTGGTAATGCTGGCCCTATCCACAGCAATGCTGGTGGGTGAAAGCTACAATCCCTTCCTTTATTTTAAATTCTAAGGAGTGAAGCCTCATATGGCAAAATCTCGTTTGCTTAAATATAAGCCTTCCCAGCTTTCACCGGCTCAGGCTTATCGCCAGCAGCAGGAGGATCAAAAGCAGGGGGAACGGCTGCATATCGCTCAGGCGATTCTCACCATCCTTTTTTGCAGTGCTCTGTTTTTCATGGGCTTTTTGTCTCTGATTTTAACCAAGCCTACCGTTTCTGAGGTGGAAAAAAGAGAGCTGGCCGCCATGCCCGAGTTTTCCGGTCAGGCGGTTCTGGATGGCAGCTATACCAAGGATTTGGAGCTTCACTATGCCGATACCTTTCCTTTTCGGGAAACCTTTGTGTCTATAGCGGCCCGGCTGGATGAGATGCGGGGTATCCGCTTCGACGGTGTGCGTATCCATGGCACTGCACCTGCCCCGGAGGTTCCGCCCGAGCCTTCCCGTGCTGACCCTGAGCTGCCCGAGGGAGCAGGGTATACAGAAGAAGAGGAGTCAAGCTCCGAAGCCTCTGAGGTTTCCAAGCCCCACGAGGTGGTGGATGACGGTGCTGTAGGTGAACAGAACGGTGCGGTCTTTGTTTATAAGGAAAAAGCAATGCAGCTGTTTGGCGGCAGCAACGGTATGGCCGAATGGTATGCAGGCGCAATCAGCAATTATAAAAAGGCGTGGGGCGATTCCGTGAAGGTTTATAACCTTGTGGCTCCCACTGTCATTGAATTTTCTTTGCCCCAGCGCTATAAAAGCGTAACCAACCCCCAAAAGCCTAACATCGAGCATATTTATCAGTCGCTGGATTCCGGTGTCATCGGGGTGGATGCCTATTCTGCCTTGGAAGCCCATGCGGATGATTATCTCTACTTTAACGCCGACCATCACTGGACAGCCCGGGGCGCTTATTATGCTTATACCGCCTTTGCAAAAAGTGCGGGGTTAGAGCCGCTTTCCTTGGAGGATTACCAGCGGAAGGTGATCGAAGGCTTCCGGGGAACTATGTATTCCTATACCAACGACGCCAAGCTAGCTGAGGATTATGTGGAATACTTCCTGATGCCCGGCAACCCCACTGCTGTTCGCTGGGATAAGGGTGATCCTTATACAGCGCAGGAGCACAGTGTATGGGCGGAGTTTGCGCAAGGCGGCAATTCTTATTCGGTATTCCTGCACGGGGATTATCCTCTCATTCGCATTGATACCGGTAACAAAAACGGCAAGAGGGTTTTGGTGGTTAAAGAATCCTTTGGTAATGCCTTCTCGCCTTTCCTGATTCCTCATTATGAGGAGGTCTTTGTTGTGGATCAGCGGTATTTTGAGCTGAATCTGGTGGATTTTGTCAAGCAGAACAACATTCAGGAGGTTCTCTTCCTAAACAATATTTTTGCGGCCAATACCGGCTATCACATTGAAAAGATTGAGGGCATGATGTCTAAGCCCGCACCCACACAGAGCTTTTTGCCTGCGCCTCCTGCTGCCCAGCGGGAAGAATCTTCGAAAGAGGCCAGCGCTTAATTTAAACGATAGGGGAGGAATCCGGTGAAACGCACCTTCTTGGCAGGGCTTATGGTCTTGCTGCTGTTAACATCAGGCTGTCAAACCAGACGGCCCGATGTGGTGCGCCTTGCCCGAAATACAGCTCCCGATTCTGTGGTGAAGGGTACCTTTTGGGTGAATTCTTCGGCGGATTCCATTCTTTTACAGGCTGCGCAGGATTTTTGCCAGCGGGTTTCTACCTTTTCCGGTAAAAGTGTGGAGCTGACTGTGGAGCAGGAAACAGACCAGAAAACCTTTCGTCAAAGCCCCGGCAGCTTCTATTATGTAAACGATGTGGAGCAAGGGGATTTTTCCGGCTACAGCAATTTTTTCGATACTCCTTTTTTGTTTACCGGGTATAATCACTATGCCATTTCTGTCAATTCCCCTTTGACACTGGCTATGGTGGGGGAGTCTATGTCACAGCTGCATAAGGCTCGTCCGCTTACGGCGCTGTATCAGGGGCAGGAGGCGCTTGTATCCCGAGTCAGCCTGACAGCGCCGGAAAGCTTTGCCCGGCTGCCTATTGTGCTGGAAGAGGATATGGGCATTGTGGCGGCTTATACTCGCCTAGGGGCAGAGGTGGAGTCGGCGGATTCCCAATCCGACCGTTTAAGCATGCTGGAAAATGCAGAAGTCAAGGCTGCGGCTGTTGATCTTGCCAAAATACAGTATTATCGCCCGCCGAGGGATTTTGTTCTGGCGCTTACCAGCCATCGCATTTCTTTTTTGTGGCTGGTGGCCGACGAACAGTGGATGGAAACTCTGAGTGCCGCCCAGAAAGCGGCTGTCAAGGAGGCTACAGCCTATATCCTGCGTCAGGTGGATGATCATTATCTTACTCAGGAGGCACAGATCACCAAACTGCTGGATGAGCGGGGTGTTTTGATACAGTCCGATCTTCAGAAGGTGAGAAAGCAAAGCATTAGGCTGGGCGGAACCCAGTGGCCCTCCCCGCAGGAAAGGGAATTGTGGCAGCTCACACAGGAACTGGCTGCCCAGTAACAGAGAAGGACGGATTTTTATGGCGACACCTTTGGCGGATCGTCTGCGGCCCACCGAGCTTTCTCAGGTGGTGGGGCAGCGGCACATATTGGGAGACGGCATGGTTCTGCCCCGCATTGTGGAGGGGGGAAATGTGCCCAATCTGATTTTTTATGGCCCTTCCGGCGTGGGGAAAACTACGGTAGCCAGCATTCTGGCCCGCAAGGTGGGCAAGAAGCTTTACCGCCTCAACGGCACCACTGCCTCAACAGCGGATATCAAAGCCATTGTGGCGGAGCTGGATACGCTGGAGGGAATGGGCGGGGTAGTCCTGTATCTGGATGAAATCCAGTATTTGAACAAGAAGCAGCAGCAAACCCTGCTGGAATTTATAGAGGATGGGCGCATTACCCTGATTGCCTCCACCACGGAGAACCCTTACTTTTATATTTACAACGCCATTCTCAGCCGCAGCACTGTGTTTGAATTCCGCCCGGTGGATAAACAGGAAGTTGAAAAAGCAGTGCTTCGTGGCTTTAACCTGTTGGAGGAAGAAAGTGGCCGCACCCTCTCGCTGGAAGATGGAGTAACCGCCCATATAGCGGTTTCCTGCGGCGGCGATGTGCGCAAGGCCATCAATGCAGTAGAGCTGCTTTGGGCTTCGGCCAGAGAAGACAAAGTTACGCTGGAGGATGCAAGGCAGGTCAGCCAGCGCAGCAACATGCGCTATGACCGGGATGGGGATTCCCATTACGACATTCTCTCCGCCCTGCAAAAATCCATTCGGGGCTCGGATGAAAATGCGGCCCTTCATTATCTGGCCCGCTTGCTGGAGGCTGGGGATTTGCTTTCCCCCATACGCCGTTTGCTGGTTATTGCCAGTGAGGATATCGGTCTTGCTTATCCGCAGGCTGTCTCTATTGTCAAGGCCTGTGTGGACAGTGCTGTTCAGTTAGGTCTGCCTGAGGGGCGGATTCCGTTGGCGCAGGCCGTTATTCTCTTGTGCACAGCGCCTAAATCCAATTCGGCCATTATGGCCATCGATGCGGCAATGAACGATCTGCACCGGGTGGAGCTTGGGGAAATTCCCGGGCATTTAAAGGATGGCCACTATGCAGGAGCCCAGAAGATGGGGCACGCCAAGGGGTATCAATATCCCCATGATTTCCCGGACAGCTATGTGGAGCAGCAGTATCTCCCCGATGTGCTCAGGGATCGGGTTTATTATACCTTCGGGCAGAACAAGACCGAGCAGGCCGCTTTGCAGCATAGGCGAAAGATTCAGGGTAAAACGGGGGACTAAGATGTATTTTCGCAGATTTTTCCCCATACTCATATACAAAGTGACAGCATTAAATACAGGGGAGGAATCCCTTTTTAGGAGATGAATATGCAGGAAATCGTACAGTCTATGGAACAATGGGTACTTTGGATGGTGGAAGCCTATGGCTATTTGGGCATTACATTTTTGATTGCGGTTGAAAATGTTTTTCCGCCCATCCCTTCTGAGATTATACTTGCCTTTGGCGGCTTTATGACAACCCGAACCACCATGAGTGTGCCCGGGGTAATTGTGTGGGCAACGGTGGGTTCAGTGGTCGGTGCTTTGATTCTTTATGGTTTGGGCCGCTGGCTGGGCCGGGAACGCTTTGAGGCTTTGGTGCATAAGTTTGGTAAGCCCTTGGGCGTTAAAATGAGTGACATTGAAAAAACCTATGCTTGGTTTGAAAAATACGAAACCAAGACAGTATTTTTTTGCCGTATGGTTCCCATTGTGAGAAGCCTGATCTCCATTCCGGCGGGCATTACCAAAATGCAGATGGGCAGTTTTCTGGTTTTTACCACAGTGGGCAGTGTGATCTGGAACACCATTCTGGTTGTGGCCGGTTCCATTCTGGGTGAGGCTTGGGAGAGCATTCTGGATTATTTCAGCGCTTACTCCACCGGTGCCCTATGGTTCTTCATTGTGGTTGCTATTGGTGTGGTGGCTTTCTTTCTTTGGCGCAAATCCCGCCAAAAGTAAGCACTGCACAGCAAAAAAAGCCGACACCTCCAAAGCCTTTGGGCTTAACGGGTGTGCGGCTTTCTTTTATGCCTGCTAAAAGCAGGTGAAGTCTTATTTAAAAGTGGTTTCAATTACCCGGTCGGCACATTCCGGCGAATAGCGCCAGTAATCCAAGTGCCCGTCGGTTATGTAATAGACAAGGGCTTCGGGGGCGTAGGTAGCCTCAAAGGCATCCACAATAATCAGCTTCACCTTCATTTTTTCGGGAATGAGGTTTTTTATGTAAACACTGGCATGCTGACCGGTAACAGCACCCTCTCGAGGTTCGGCCAGTCCGGCTAGATTGGGGGTCAGCTCCACAAAAATGCCATAGCTTTCCACGGAACGGATAATACCGGAGACAGTCTCGCCCGGTACAAAGTTGCGGGCGTTTTCTTCCCAAGTTCCCAAAAGCTCCTTGTGGCTCAGGGTTACCCGCCCGTTTTCATCCACCGATTTGACCACCGCCTTGATGCTCTTTCCACTGCGGAAGCGGTCTCTCGGGTGGGAAATGCGGGAGACGGAAATGGAATTGATGGGGATGAGGGAGGTCACACCGCAGCCAATATCCACAAAACAGCCGAAGGATTCCAAATGGGTGACCCGGGCATTGATGACATCACCGGGCACCAGAGCGGAAATGTATTTTTCAAGGCAAAGACGCTGAACCCGCTGGCGTGAAAGAATAGCCGTGACCGAGCCATCCGCCTCTTGCCTGATATCGGTTACCACAAAGCAGACCGGCTTGTTCACCCTTGAAATAATGGCAATATCCCGGGTGGAGCCGTCTGAAATTCCGATTACTGTTTCTTCTTTGGGCATAAAGCCTTTGCAGCAGCCCAGCTCCACAATCAAATTGTGGTGGAAATCACAGACCACCGCCCGGGCCTCCAGAATTTTTTCGGTTGCCATGGCCTCCTGCAGGCTGGCAACACTGCGCAGAGCAGCTTTGTTTTCGGCAGTATCGATCAGAATGCCTTCGGGATAAAATACATTCATTAGCTTATAGACCTCCTCTTTTTTTGCTGCCGATGCTCCCTCTGCAACAAGGCCCCCGGCATGCTCGCTTTCCGCTGAAAACAGGGCGTGTCAGCTTTGAATCGGCATTACCATTTATATTCATTCAAAGGTCTGCTCATACCACTATTTTCCCCCTTTACTCGGAACAGAAAATACATACAGCCTGCTTTTATGCCAGTGTGGAAAAAAGCAATTGATAAATCCTGCCATTATCTGTTATAATAAACTGTAACGATTGTGCTTGGGAGTGTAGCTATGGATGTCCGGGTAGGGGATATATTGACTATGAAAAAGCCGCATCCCTGTGGAGAGCGGCAATTTTTAGTGCTTCGGTCCGGTATGGATTTTCGTATCCGTTGTGTGGGCTGCGGGCGGGAGGTTATGGTTCCCCGCTCCAAATGCGAGCGCAACATAAAATCCATTCAGCACAAGGAGCCCTGAATCGTTTGGCCAAACCCATTTGACCGGCGGCTTTCCTGATCTTTCTAAAAACACAAGATAAGGCGGAACAGTATGTTTGATAAGCTCAAAAGTGCCGAAGAGCGCTATGAACAACTCAATGAACAGCTTATGGATCCCCAGGTAGTCAGCGATAACAACCGCTACCGGGATTTGATGAAGGAATACAAGAACCTGACCCCCATCGTGGAAAAATACCGGGAGTACGCTAAAGCCAAGGAGGGAGCCGATGAGGCTCGTCAGCTTCTGGAAGAAGGCGGGCTGGATCGGGATTTCCGCACCATGGTTGAGGAGGAGCTCAGCGAAAACCGGGAAAAGGTTGAGCAGTGCAGCGAGGAGCTGCGGGTGCTGCTGCTGCCTCAAGACCCCAACGACGATAAAAGCGTTATTGTGGAAATCCGAGGCGGCGCAGGCGGTGATGAGGCCGCTTTGTTTGCCAATTCCCTGTATCGCATGTATTCTATGTACGGCGAAACCCGCCGCTGGAAAAGTGAAATTCTCAACGCCAACCAAACCGAGCTGGGCGGCTTTAAAGAAATCAGCTTCTCCATTGAAGGGGAAGGGGCTTATTCCTGCCTCAAGTTTGAGAGCGGCGTGCACCGGGTGCAGCGTGTGCCGGAGACCGAATCCCAAGGTCGGGTGCATACCTCCACCGTTACTGTGGCGGTTCTCCCTGAGGTTGAGGATGTTGAGGTCGAAATTGCCCCGGGCGATTTGCAGATTGATACCTACCGGGCCGGTGGCGCCGGCGGCCAGCATGTTAACAAAACTGAATCCGCTATCCGCATCACCCATTTGCCCACCGGGCTGGTGGTGGAGTGTCAGGATGAGCGCAGCCAGCATAAAAACAAGGATAAGGCCATGAAAATCCTTCGCTCCCGGCTGTATGAAAAGATGCTGCAGGAGCAGAACGATAAAATAGCCTCCCAAAGAAAGCTGCAAGTGGGCACCGGTGACCGTTCCGAGCGCATCCGCACCTACAATTATCCCCAAGGGCGTGTCACAGATCACCGCATTGGGCTGACTTTGTATAAGCTTGAAGCTGTCCTCAATGGCGATATGACAGAGCTGCTCAATGCTCTGATTACCTTTGATCAGGCCGAAAAGCTGCAAGCCAGTCAGGAATCGATGTAACATGATGGAAACACAGCTTTTATCCGCCCACAGCCCCCAGGAGTTTGCGTTGGCTTCGGATGTGGCCGCCGGTATTATCCAAGCCGGGGGCCTTGTGGCTTTCCCTACCGAGACCGTTTACGGCTTGGGAGCTAATGCCCTTTCCCCCGAGGCGGTGGCCGGTATTTTTCGTGCTAAGAGCCGCCCCCAGGATAACCCCCTGATCGTACACATTGCCAAGGCCGAGCAGCTGGAGCCGCTGGTTCAGGCAATTCCCCCTCGGGCGCAGGCTCTAATTGATGCTTTTTGGCCGGGCCCCTTGACCATCATCCTGCCCAAGACCGAAAGAGTACCGCTGTCTACCAGCGGTGGGCTGGATACAGTGGCGGTGCGGATGCCCAATCACCCTCTGGCGCTTGTCATTATTGAAAAGAGCGGCCTGCCCATTGCCGCACCCTCGGCCAATCGCTCCGGAAGCCCCAGCCCCACCACCGCCCGCCACTGTGTGGAGGATTTAAACGGCCGGGTGGAGCTGATTGTGGATGGCGGTTCCTGTGCCGTGGGGGTGGAGTCCACCGTGCTGACCTTAGCCGGTGATGTGCCTCGCCTCTTGCGTCCCGGTGCCGTTACAGTGGAGCAGCTGCGGGAGATTTTGGGGCATGTGGAGGTGGATCCGGCGGTGGAACACCTTTTGGATCCTTCCAAGCCGGCCCTTTCGCCGGGGATGAAATACAAGCATTATGCACCCAAGGCCGGTGTGCTTCTGGTGAGCGGAAGCTTTGAGCAGTTTGCCCGATATGCGGAACAAAACAAGGCCCCCGGAGTCTGGGCGCTGGTTTTTGATGGGGAAGAAGCGGGGATTAGCCTCCCAGCTATCACCTATGGAAAAGAAGATCACCCCGAGGAGCAGGCTGCTAGCCTGTTCACGGCTTTGCGCCGTCTGGATGAGGTGGGAGCACAGAGTGTTTTGGCTAGAATGCCCGATCGTAAAGGGCTGGGGCTTGCGGTATACAACCGCCTGATTCGTGCCGCCGGTTTTAAAGTGGTGGAGCTTTAGCCCGGAGAGAATATTAAATTAAAGGAAGACAGCCATGATTATAGGATTAACCGGCCAGACCGGGGCGGGGAAGACCTTTGTCAGCGATTTGCTGGCGGCCCGGGGCCTGATTGTGATAAATGCGGATGAGGTTGCACGCCATGTGGTGGATCAGGGGGCTCAATGCCTGACCGATCTTGTGCTGGAATTCACCATTGAGATTCTCAATGAGGATGGCTCCCTGAACCGCCGCCGTATGGGTGATCTGGTCTTTTCCGATAAGGCCAAGCGCATGCGCTTTAATGAAATTATTTTCCCTTATATTCACGAGGAAATCAAGGAGCGGATCGCTTTCTATCAAAAGCAGGGTGCCAAGCTGATCGTGCTGGATGCTCCTACCCTGTTTGAAAGCGGGGCAGACCGTTACTGCGACCGCATTGTCAGTGTCATCGCACCCAAGGAGCTGCGGATGGAGCGGATTATTGCCCGGGATGACCTGAGCCGCCAGCAGGCCGAGCAGCGGATGAAAGCCCAGCACGACGATGAGTTTTACACCTCCAAATCCCATGTTGTAATTTGCAACGATGGGGATATGGGAGCCCTGCGGGTGCAGGTGATGGAGCTTTTGGACCGGCTGAACACAGAGCTTACGAAAGAAATGAGTTGAGATTGATCGCAAAAAAACGCTTCCGATCCCTTTTAGCGGAGCTGCTGGCTCTTGCGGTGCTGATTCCTCTTTTAATGGCCGGCTTCCATTGGGGGTACCGGTATTTTTACCGCAGCGCTTATCCGGTTTATTACAGCGAGCAGGTTCTGCGGCAAAGCCAAGTTTACGATCTGCCTCCCGAGCTGCTCTATGCGGTGATTCGCACCGAAAGCGGCTTTAATCCCCGGGCTCAGTCCAGTGTGCAGGCAAGGGGCCTGACCCAAATCACGCCCGACACCTTTGAGTGGATTCAGTTCCGCTTGCAGGAGGAGCGGGAGCTGGATTTTGAAGACCTTTATAACCCTGAAATCAGCATCCAGTATGGAGCGGCTTTGCTGCGCCTGTATCTGGATGAGTTCGGTTCAGTAGAAACAGCCCTCTGCGCTTACCACGCAGGCCGAGGTAGCGTTCTTGGGTGGCTGAAAAATCCCCAATATTCCTCTGATGGAAAAAACGTGGAGTATATTCCTTTTGGTGATACCAGCCGTTATGTGGCCCGTGTCATCGAAACCCGGGATCTTTACCGTAATCTTTATGAATTCTAACTTACTTTCTTTTTAGAAAAAAAGAAAGTAAGCAAAGAAAAACCGATATTGAAAGCGAAGTAAGCAAAGAAAAACCGATATTGAAAGCGAAGTAAGCAAAGAAAAACCGATATTGAAAGCGAAGTAAGCAAAGAAAAACCGATATTGAAAGCGAAGTAAGCAAAGAAAAACCGATACTGCAAAACGAAGCAAGCAAAGAGAAACCGATTATGTGCCTATTGCTGCAGTGACAGGAAAAGGCTGAATATTTTCTTCGCCTGATTGAGGCGCATGACATTTGCAGGCATTTGACATACTAATGATAGATAGATTGCAGAGAAAGAGAGGATTTGAATATGGATATGGAACAGAATAAAAAAACACCGGCGGAGCTTTTAGGCGAGAAAGTGCTTTTTAAGCCCGAAAACAATACCATCCTCATGACCGATGAGGAAATTGATGAGGCTTTCCGTTATTGCGAGGGCTATAAAACCTTTTTGGATAAAGGCAAAACTGAGCGTGAGGCTGTTTCCTATGCAGTTTCGCTGTTGGAGGAAAGAGGCTTTTCGCCTTTTGATCCCGCTGTTAAATACCAGCCGGGCAGCAAGGTTTATCTTGCAAACCGGGGCAAGGCTCTGTTGTTTGCTGTGATTGGCAAGAAGCCCTTGGATCAAGGCGTGCGCATCCTTGCCAGCCACGTGGATTCTCCCCGCATTGATCTCAAGCCCCGCCCGGTCTATGAAGAGGCTCAGCTTGCCATGTTCAAGACCCACTACTATGGCGGCGTTCGCAAATACCAGTGGGTAGCCACACCTTTGGCGCTTCACGGCGTTGTCATCAAGAAGGATGGCACCAAGGTGGAAATTGTGCTGGGTGAAGATGTGGGTGATCCTGTTTTCTGCATCACCGATTTGCTGCCCCATCTTTCGCAGGAGCAGAACAAGCGTACTCTTGCCGATGGCATCAAGGGGGAAGAGCTGAACATCCTCATTGGGTCTCGTTCCTTCCGGGACGATAAGGCCAGTGAAAAGGTCAAGCTGAATATCCTTGGCATGCTCTACGAGAAATACGGCATTGTGGAGGCGGATTTCCTTTCCGCTGACCTGAGTCTTGTCCCCGCCCACAAGGCGTTGGATGTGGGCTTTGACCGCTCTATGCTGGGCGCTTACGGTCAGGATGACCGTGTCTGCGCCTATGGCTCTTTGCAGGCCGCTTTGGCTGTGGAGAATCCTGCTTATACCACTGTCACTGTGCTGGCCGACCGGGAGGAAATCGGTTCGGATGGCAATACAGGGCTTGCTTCCCACTTTTTGGAGGATTTTATTGCCGATCTGGCCAGCCCTTGGGGCATTGCAGGCCGTACCGTGCTGAATCGCTCCCAGTGCCTTTCCGCCGATGTCAACGTGGCCTTCGACCCCACCTTCCCGGAGGTGACCGAAAAGCGCAACACCGCCTATCTCAACTATGGCGTGTGCTTGACCAAATACACCGGTTCCCGGGGTAAATCCGGCACCAGCGAAGCCACAGCCGAATTCATGGGTAAAATCCGCGGCCTATTTGATCGTGAGGGCGTTTTGTGGCAAACCGGCCTGCTGGGCAAGGTGGATCAGGGCGGCGGCGGAACCGTAGCCAAATTTATTGCCAATTTGGGCGTGGATGTGGTGGATATCGGCGTTGCCGTGCTTTCCATGCATGCACCTTTTGAAGTCGTAAGCAAAACCGATGTTTACAATATGTACAAGGGATTTGTTTCTTTCTATAAGGATGATAGTGAAAGACTGTAAAATACTGCTATAATCTTTACTTTTTACAGATTGTTCTTGTTTCCTTCTTTTGATGTGTTATAATAGGTTTGAAATCAATGGGAAAATAGACCAAAACCTGTTTAGAAAAGGAGTGGTATTGAATATGGTACAAAAAATTAAGCTTTCCACAGCCGAGGATCTTAAGGAATTTATGAATCTGGCATGGGCTTGCGGATGCGATGTGGGTGTCCACGATCCCGAGGGCGCTATTGCCGATGCTAAATCGATTTTGGGGCTCATTGCTTTGGATTATAACCGGCCTGTCCTGGTGGTTACCGAGGATGATTCCTTCATTAAAAAGCTGGGCAAGTGGATTGTGAACGACTAAATCTCTTATTTCAATGAAAACGGGCGGAGCGGTGTATTGCTTCGCCTGTTTTTTGCATCTTTATGTGCTTGCTGGAAAAAGCGACACTTCAAGAGAAAAAGCGCAAAAAAGCGCCCCTTTTTTTAAAAAGCGGCGGTAATAATAAATTATTGAAAAAATTTAGCAAATTTCTACAAGAAATGTGTTGACAAATTGTACCAAGCGTTATATAATAATATACTGTATCAAAATGGATAAATGTGTTGTTTCGAAAGTATTATAGCACATAAAAATCCATCCTGCAAGACCGTTTTGCAAAATTCAGCCACTGACTTTGCGACAAGGTGTAAATACATGAATGGAGTGATTGAGCCTATGGTAAATGTTAGGCCGGTACAGCTGGGCAAGAACGTTCGTATGAGTTTTAATCGAATCAACGAAGTGTTGACCATGCCCAACCTGATTGAAGTGCAGAAAAATTCCTATAAGTGGTTCCTGGATGAAGGCCTTAAGGAAGTATTCCGCGACATTTCGGCCATTACCGATTATCAGGGCAATCTGGTTCTGGATTTTATTGACTACCGTATGGAAAGTACCCCCAAGTATACCATTGAGGAATGCAAGGAGCGGGATACCACCTATGCAGCTCCGCTGCGGGTGCGGGCCAGCCTTTACAACAGGGAAACCGGTGAGGTCAAGGAACAGGATATTTTCATGGGTGATTTCCCGCTGATGACCGACAGCGGCACTTTCATCATTAACGGTGCAGAGCGTGTAATTGTTTCACAGCTTGTGCGTTCGCCCGGTGTCTATTATTCCAGTTCCAAAGATAAAGCCGGTAAGGAGCTGTTCAGCTCCACCATTATCCCTAACCGAGGTGCCTGGTTGGAATACGAAACCGATTCCAACGATATTTTCTATGTGCGTATCGATAAAAACCGCAAGCTGCCTGTCACCACTTTGATCCGGGCCTTGGGCCTTGGCAGCAACCAGCAGATTGAGGATTTCTTCGGCGAAGATCTTCTGATGAAAACCACTCTGGAAAAGGATTCCACCACCAATGTGGAGGAAGGCCTTCTGGAGGTTTACCGCAAGCTGCGCCCCGGTGAGCCCCCCACTGTGGATAGTGCACAATCCCATATTGATACCTTGTTTTTTGATCCCCGCCGGTATGATCTTTCCCGGGTGGGCCGCTACAAATACAATAAAAAACTGGCTATCTCCGGCCGTATAGTGGGACAAACCGTTTCCCGCCCTGTCCTCAACCCCATGACCGGTGAGATGTTGGCTGAGCCTGGTGTTACACTGACTCGTCCTCAAGCAGAAGAAATTGAGCGGGCCGGTGTTGACTGTGTTTTCCTGCTGATGGGGGATACCGAATGCAAGGTTATCTCCAACGGCAATGTAAACATTAATGATTATGTGTCTTTTGACTGCGAGGAATACGGAATCAACGAGAAGGTAAGATTTTCCGTTCTTCGTGAGATCTTGGAAAGCTGCAACACGGAGGATGAGCTGAGAGAAGCCATCCGCCAGCGTGTGGATGATTTGATTCCCAAGCACATCATCAAGGATGATATTTTTGCTTCCATTAACTATATCTGCAACCTGAACCGGGGTATCGGCCTTGTGGATGATATCGATCATCTGGGCAACCGGCGTATCCGCTCGGTGGGTGAGCTGCTCCAGAATCAGTTCCGCATCGGCTTCAGCCGTATGGAGCGTGTGATCCGTGAGCGTATGACCACCCAATCCCAGGATATGGATGTCATTACTCCCCAGGCACTGATTAACATCCGCCCTGTAATGGCTGCTATTAAAGAATTCTTTGGTTCCTCGCCTCTGAGCCAGTTCATGGATCAAACCAACCCCTTGGCTGAGCTGACCCATAAGCGCCGCCTTTCTGCTTTGGGACCTGGTGGTCTTTCCCGTGACCGTGCCTCCTTCGAGGTTCGTGACGTTCACTACAGCCACTATGGCCGTATGTGTCCCATTGAGACGCCTGAAGGCCCCAACATCGGCTTGATTTCTTATCTGGCCACCTTTGCCCGCATCAATAACTATGGCTTTATCGAGGCTCCTTACCGCCGTGTGGATAAAGAAACCGGTGTTGTGCAGGATGAGGTCGTTTATATGACTGCCGATGTAGAGGATAACTACATCGTGGCACAGGCCAATGAAATTTTGGAAGAGGATGGCACTTTTACTAAAAAACGTGTTACCGTTCGTTTCCGTGATACTGTTCAGGAAGTTGAACGTGAGCGAGTGGACTTTATGGACGTTTCCCCCAAGATGGTGGTTTCGGTAGCAACGGCCATGATTCCTTTCTTGGAAAACGATGACGCCAACCGTGCCCTCATGGGCTCTAACATGCAGCGTCAGGCTGTGCCTCTGCTCAAGCCGGAAAGCCCCATTGTGGGAACCGGTATGGAATACAAGGCCGCCGTGGATTCCGGCGTTGTGGTTTTGGCCAAGCAGGATGGTGTGATTGAAAAGGTTAGCGCTCGGGAAATCATCATCCGGGATGATGCTGACCGGCATTATTCCTACAAATTGATTAAATTCATGCGTTCGAACCAGGGAACCTGTATCAACCAGCGTCCGGTTGTGAATGTGGGCGAGCGGGTTGTCGCCGGCCAGGTTATTGCCGATGGCCCTGCTACGGCAGACGGCGAAATCTCTCTGGGTAAAAACGTTCTCATCGGCTTTATGACTTGGGAAGGCTACAACTACGAGGATGCTGTTCTCATCAATGAGAAAATGGTCCGGGAAGATGTATTCACTTCGATCCATATCGAGGAATACGAAATCGAAGCCCGTGATACCAAGCTTGGGCCTGAGGAAATTACCCGTGATATCCCCAATGTCGGTGAGGATGCCCTCAAAGAGTTGGATGAGCGTGGTATTATCCGCATCGGTGCCGAGGTTCGCTCCGGCGATATTCTTGTGGGTAAGGTTACCCCCAAGGGCGAGACCGAGCTCAATGCTGAGGAGCGTCTGCTCCGGGCTATCTTTGGCGAAAAGGCCAGAGAGGTTCGGGATACTTCCCTGCGGGTACCCCATGGCGAATATGGCATTATCGTGGATGTTAAGGTCTTTACCCGTGAGAATTCCGATGAGCTTTCTCCCGGTGTCAATATGGTTGTCCGCTGCTACATTGCCCAGAAGCGTAAGATTTCGGTGGGTGATAAAATGGCCGGACGCCACGGCAACAAGGGTGTTGTTTCCCGTGTGCTGCCCAGAGAAGATATGCCTTACCTCCCCGATGGCAGACCGCTGGATATCGTGCTCAATCCTCTGGGCGTTCCTTCCCGTATGAACATCGGGCAGGTGCTGGAGGTTCACTTGGGCCGTGCCGCTTCTGCACTGGGTTGGAAGGTTATGACCCCTGTTTTCGACGGCGCCAACGAGTATGACATTATGGATACGCTGGAATACGCCGGCCTTTCCAGAGACGGCAAAACCATTCTTTATGATGGACGTACTGGCGAACCCTTTGATAATACCGTTACCGTGGGCTATATGTATTTCCTTAAGCTTCACCATCTGGTTGACGATAAAATCCATGCCCGTTCCACCGGCCCGTATTCACTGGTTACCCAGCAGCCTTTGGGTGGTAAAGCCCAGTTCGGCGGCCAGCGTTTCGGTGAGATGGAGGTTTGGGCACTGGAGGCTTACGGCGCTGCTTATACCCTTCAGGAAATCCTGACCGTAAAATCCGATGATATTGTGGGACGTGTCAAAACCTACGAAGCGGTTATCAAGGGCCAGAACGTGCCGAAGCCGGGTATTCCCGAATCCTTTAAGGTTCTGATTAAAGAGCTCCAGTCTCTGTGCCTGGATGTGAAGGTGCTGGATAAGGATGATCAGGAAATTGATCTTAAGCAGAGCTTTGACGACGACAGCATGGGCCTTTCTATCCGTGAGGACGAGGTTTTTGAATCGGTTGAGGTTGAATCTGAAATTCAGGCCGGTTTTGCAATTGAGCATTCGGATATAGACGGCGAAGAGGATGAACTCCTTGCCGACGATGATCTTGGGCCTGACCTGTTTGATCTGGATGCCGCCGACGATGATTCGGATGATGATCTGCTGGATGACGACAACGATTAATGAGCCTGCAACAGCGCCTAACTGAAATATTCTAAGGAACGAGGGGTCGCAATTGGAATTTAATGTTTTTGAGTCCATCAAGATCGCCTTGGCTTCACCCGATGCCATTCGTGAGTGGTCCTATGGGGAAGTCAAAAAACCTGAAACCATCAATTACCGCACACTGAAACCCGAGCGTGATGGGCTTTTCTGTGAAAAAATATTCGGGCCACAGAAGGATTGGGAATGCTACTGCGGTCGCTACAAACGTATTCGCTATAAAGGCAAGGTCTGCGAGCGCTGCGGCGTTGAGGTTACCCGCTCCAAGGTTCGTCGTGAGCGTATGGGCCACATAGAGCTGGCTGCTCCGGTTTCTCACATTTGGTATTTTAAGGGAACTTCCTCCCGGATGGGGCTTCTGCTGAATATGTCGCCCCGCCTGCTGGAAAAGGTTCTGTATTTTGCCGCCTATATCGTGACCGATCCCGGGCGCACCAGCCTGAAAAAGAACACCCTTCTCACCGAAAAGGAATACCGGGAGATGAAGGAAGCCTATGAGGATGATTTTGAAGCTGGAATGGGTGCGGAGGCTATCCGTAAGCTGCTGGCTGACATTGACATCCCCGCTCTTTCCGTGGAGCTTAAGGAAGAGCTGCAAACCGCTACCGGCCAGAAAAAGGCCAAGACCCTCAAACGTCTTGAGGTTGTGGAAGCATTCCGTACCAGTGGGAACCGCCCTGAGTGGATGGTGCTGGAGGTTGTTCCGGTTATTCCTCCCGATATCCGCCCCATGGTGCAGCTGGATGGCGGCCGTTTTGCCACCAGTGACCTGAATGATCTTTATCGCCGGGTAATCAACCGCAACAACCGCCTGAAAAAGCTGCTGGAGCTGGGTGCCCCCGATATCATTGTTCGCAACGAGAAGCGTATGCTGCAGGAAGCAGTGGATGCCCTCATCGATAATGGCCGCCGCGGCCGTCCTGTAACCGGCCCCAACAACCGCCCCCTCAAATCCCTTTCGGATATGCTTAAGGGCAAGCAGGGCCGCTTCCGCCAGAACCTGCTGGGCAAGCGTGTTGACTATTCCGGCCGTTCGGTTATCGTGGTTGGTCCTGACCTGAAAATGTATCAGTGCGGTCTGCCTAAAGAAATGGCGATCGAGTTGTTTAAGCCCTTTGTCATGAAGCGCCTTGTGGATAACAAGGATGCCCAGAATGCCAAACAGGCTAGAAAAATGGTGGAGCGGGCTACCTCTAAGGAAGTCTGGGATGCACTTGAGGTAGTTATCAAGGATCACCCTGTGCTGCTCAACCGTGCGCCTACACTTCATAGGCTGGGTATTCAGGCTTTTGAGCCGGTTCTGGTTGAAGGCCGTGCGCTCAAGCTGCACCCGCTGGTTTGTACCGCTTACAACGCCGACTTTGACGGCGACCAGATGGCTGTTCACGTTCCTCTTTCGGCAGAGGCACAGGCAGAGGCCCGCTTCCTGATGCTGGCGGCCAACAACCTGCTCAAGCCCTCTGACGGCCGCCCTGTGGCTGTTCCTACCCAGGATATGGTGCTTGGCTCTTACTACCTGACCATGCTGCGTGAAAACGAGCCTGGGGCCGGTAAGGCCTTCCGGGATGCCAACGAGGCCATTATGGCCTATACCGAGGGCGTGGTGGGCCTGCATGCGCCTATTACAGTTCGCCTGACCTCTCAGCAGGGAACCGCCCGCCGCATTCAAACCACTGTAGGACGTATTCTGTTTAATGAGCCTATTCCGCAGGATTTGGGCTTTGTAGACCGCAGTGACCCGGAGAATCAGATGGAGCTGGAGATTTCCTTCCTTGTCCGTAAAAAGGAGCTTGGAAAGATCATTGACCGCTGCATCGCCAAGCATGGAACCGCCCGTACCGCCGAGGTGCTGGATAAGGTGAAGACCTTGGGCTTTAAATTCTCCACCCGTGGCGCCGTTACTGTTGCGGTTATCGATGCTGTTATTCCTCCTCAGAAGAAGGAATACCTGGCCGAGGCCGAGAAAAAGGTTGAGGAAATTTTCCGCCGCTACAACCGTGGTCTTATTTCGGATGAGGTCCGCTATGAGCGGGTTATCAAAATCTGGAATGACTGTACCGCCAAGGTTAAGGATGCCCTTCAGGAAAGCTTTGGCCCTGAGAATCCCATCTTCATGATGGCGGATTCCGGTGCTCGTGGTAGTATGGATCAGATTCGTCAGCTGGCCGGTATGCGCGGACTGATCGCCAACACCTCCGGTAAGGCTATTGAGATTCCCATTCGAGCCAACTACCGTGAAGGTCTTAACATTCTGGAATATTTCAACTCCTCTCGAGGAGCCCGTAAGGGCCTTGCCGATACAGCTCTGCGTACCGCTGACTCGGGTTACCTGACCCGCCGTCTGGTTGACGTTTCGCAGGAGGTTATTATCCGTGAGCGGGATTGTCACGCCAGCGAAGGTATTGTGGTTGAAGAAATCATAGACAGCGGCCGTGTAATCGAGGAGTTTTCAGAACGTCTGCAAGGCCGTTATCTGCTGGCGGATGCCCTGCATCCCGAAACCGGCGCTTTGCTGGTCTCTAAGGATAAGATGATGGATGAGGCGGATGCCGAAGCCATTATTAAGGCAGGCATCAAAAAGACCAAGATTCGCACCATTTTGAACTGCGAATCCAAGAACGGCGTTTGCTCCAAGTGCTATGGTGCCAACTTGGCCAATGGCCAGCCTGTTGGTATTGGCGAGGCAGTCGGTGTTATCGCGGCTCAGTCCATCGGTGAGCCCGGTACTCAGCTGACCATGCGTACCTTCCATACCGGTGGTATCGCATCTGCCAGCGATATCACACAGGGTCTTCCCAGAGTTGAGGAGCTTTTCGAAGCAAGAAAGCCCAAAAATGCTGCTATCATCAGCCATCTTTCCGGTGTTGTATCCTTTGAAAAGGATGCCAAGGGCAATGACTTTGTTATTGTAACCGACAACGAAACCGGCGATGTTTATGAGAAGCAGGTCGTTTATGGCTCCACCCTCAAAGTTTCTGAGGGCGATCTGGTTGAAAAGGGCGCTTACCTGACCGAGGGTTCGGTTGAGCCTGCCGAGGTTTTGCTTGTCAACGGCGAGCTGGCGATTCAGAACTATCTGATTCAGGAAGTACAGCGTGTTTACCGCACACAGGGCGTTGATATCAACGATAAGCATATCGAGGTTATTGTCCGCCAGATGATGCGTAAAATTAAGATTGATGAGCAGGGCGATACCGAGCTGATCAGCGGTTCTGTGGTTTCCAAGCATGAGTTTGAGGAAGCCAATGCCAAGATCGCAAAGCTCAACCAGCAGGATGGCGGAAGCCGTCAGCCGGCTACCAAAACGCCTATGCTGCTGGGTATCACCAAAGCGTCTTTGGCCACCGAATCCTTTATGTCCGCTGCCGCCTTCCAGGAAACCACTCGTGTTCTGACCGAAGCTGCTATTCTGGGCAAGGTTGATCCGCTGGTGGGTCTGAAAGAAAATGTTATCATCGGTAAGCTGATTCCCGCCGGTACCGGTATTGTTGTTTATGACCGCTACAAGAAGGAACGGGAATTGCAAAACGATTCCCCTTACAATGAGGTGGTTTCGCAGGCCGAGAAAGCTGCCAGCCAGCTTGAAGGTGAATCGCAAATCTCTGCTGAGCTGCATCAGATGGATTCCGATGCCGCAGGGCAGGAAGTCGGATAATTTTGGATTTCTGTGTATGTCTGAGCAGAAAAATGTAAGAATATCATTGACAAAGTCATTCTATGAATGGTAAAATGTCAAATTGGAGTTACTTTTTAT
Organism: Oscillospiraceae bacterium MB08-C2-2; assembly: GCA_035621215.1. Lineage (NCBI taxonomy): Bacteria > Bacillati > Bacillota > Clostridia > Eubacteriales > Oscillospiraceae > Oscillospiraceae bacterium MB08-C2-2. The sequence continues at coordinate 388,689 of CP141729.1, forward strand.
GTTTGTCTGGGATATGGCGGCATTTTGCCGCCTGTCCTTTTGACATAAATCAACCATTTATCAAAAAAGGAGGTGCAATATGCCAACGTTTAACCAGCTGGTTCGCAAAGGAAGAGAAGTCAGTGTTTACAATTCTCAGGCTCCTGCTCTGCTCAAGGGATGGAACTCTAAGAAGCGTATTTTTACCGACCATAACTCTCCCCAGAAGCGGGGTGTCTGTACTGCAATCAGAACAGCGACTCCCAAAAAGCCCAACTCTGCTCTGCGTAAAATTGCAAGGGTTCGTCTTTCCAATCAGATTGAGGCAACAGCCTACATTCCTGGAATCGGACACAACCTGCAGGAACACAGTGTTGTGCTGGTTCGTGGCGGTCGTGTAAAGGATCTGCCCGGTTGCCGTTACCACATTGTTCGTGGTACTCTTGACGCTCAAGGCGTCGCAAACCGCAAGCAGTCCCGTTCTAAATACGGCGCCAAACGTCCAAAGGCTGGTGCATCAAAGTAACAAAAACTCTGCTATAATTTGAACTGCCTTTTGAGGCGGCTTTTACATAGCCTCTCAAATGGCGCAACGAGAGTTTTGTCACTTTCGAGTACCGATGAATTCATTATATGAAGGAGGGAAGCGAAGTGCCAAGAAGAGGTAATATTGCAAAGCGTGATGTTTTGCCAGATCCACTGTACAATTCCAAACTGGTAACACGCCTCATCAACAGCATTATGTATGATGGTAAAAAAGGCGTTTCTCAGAAGATTGTTTACGGTGCCTTTGATATTATCCGTGAGAAAACAGGTAAAGAACCTTTGGAGGCTTTTGAAACAGCTCTGGAGAACATTATGCCTGTGTTGGAGGTCAAGGCCCGCCGTGTTGGCGGTGCTACCTACCAGGTTCCTATCGAGGTTCGCGCCGATCGGCGTCAGACCTTGGGCCTGCGTTGGTTGACCAGTTATTCCCGTGCCCGCAGCGAGCGCACCATGCGTGAGCGTCTGGCCGGTGAAATCATGGATGCACTTAACGGGTCCGGCGGGGCATGCAAAAAGCGCGATGATACCCACAAGATGGCTGACGCCAACAGAGCGTTTGCACATTACAGATGGTAGTTTCGTAGTCCTGCAAAGTATTTTGCGCCTTTTTAGGCGCTTGTTTCACACATGCAATTAGGATAGAATTTAAGGAGGACACTATGCCAAGAGAAGTCGCTTTAGAGCTTACTCGTAACATCGGCATAATGGCCCACATTGATGCTGGCAAAACCACTACTACCGAGCGTATTCTTTATTATACCGGTAGGACTCATAAGATTGGTGAGGTTCACGAGGGTGCCGCCACAATGGACTGGATGGAGCAGGAGCAGGAGAGAGGTATTACCATTACCTCCGCTGCTACCACTGCCTTCTGGAAGGGCCACCGTATCAACATCATCGACACCCCGGGACACGTTGACTTTACCGTTGAGGTGGAGCGTTCGCTCCGTGTGTTGGACGGTTCTGTGACTGTTTTTTGCGCCAAGGGCGGCGTAGAACCCCAGTCTGAAACTGTTTGGCGTCAAGCTGACAAATATCGTGTTCCCAGAATGGCCTACATCAATAAGATGGACATTATGGGCGCCAATTTCTTTAATGTGCTGAACATGATGCATGACCGCCTCAAGTGCAATGCGGTCCCCATTCAGCTGCCTATCGGCTCTGAAGCTGATTTTAAAGGCATTATTGACCTTGTCGAGATGCAGGCGTATGTTTATTACGATGAATTGGGCAAGGATATCCGCGTGGAAGAAATTCCCGAGGATCTCAAAGAACTGGCTGATGAATATCATGCTAAGCTGATGGAATCTGTAGCCGAGCAGGATGAAGCATTGCTGGAAAAATACCTGGACGGGCAGGAACTGCAAATCGACGAGATCAAGAAGGCGATTCGTGCAGCCACTCTGGCCAACCATATGGTACCGGTTGTTTGCGGAACATCCTATAAGAACAAGGGTGTTCAGAAGCTTCTGGATGCTGTTGTTGATTATATGCCTGCTCCTACCGATGTTGACCACATCACGGGTGTTAACCCCGATACCGGCGAAACAGAAGAAAGACCTTCTTCTGACAGCGAGCCTTTTGCTGCTCTTGCGTTTAAAATTGCTACCGACCCCTTTATTGGAAAGCTTTGCTTCTTCCGGGTATATTCCGGTTCCATTAAGGCAGGCAGCACTGTTTATAACACTGTTAAGGGCACCACTGAGCGCCTCGGCCGTATCGTACAGATGCACGCCAACCATCGCCAGGATATTGAAGAATGCTATGCAGGTGACATTGCCGCTGCCGTTGGTTTCAAGAATGTAACCACCGGTGAGACCATCTGCGATCAGAAATTCCCCATTATTCTGGAATCCATGGAATTCCCTGAGCCGGTTATCCGTGTGGCTATCGAGCCTAAAACCAAGGCTGGTCAGGAAAAAATGGGTCTTTCCCTTGCTAAGCTGGCTGAAGAAGATCCCACCTTCCGGTTCTATACCGATGAAGAAACCGGCCAGACCATTATTGCCGGTATGGGTGAGCTTCACCTTGAGATTATCGTTGACCGTCTGCTCCGTGAGTTTAAGGTTGAGGCGAATGTAGGCCGTCCTCAGGTTGCCTATAAGGAAACCATCCGCCGCCTTGCCGATGTGGATCAGAAATACGCCCGCCAGTCCGGTGGACGCGGCCAGTATGGTCATGTTAAGATCAAGATTGAGCCCAATGAAAGCGGTAAAGGCTATGAATTCCGCAACGAGACTGTCGGTGGTTCTATTCCTAAGGAATACATCGGGCCCGTTGATCAGGGTATTCAGGGAGCTATGCAGGCCGGTATTCTGGCAGGCTATCAGGTTGTGGACGTTATTGTTCGCCTCTATGATGGTTCCTATCATGAGGTTGACTCCTCTGAAATGGCCTTTAAAATTGCCGGTTCCATGGCTTTTAAGGAAGCTATGCGTAAGGCTGACCCCTGCATCCTGGAGCCTATCATGAAGGTTTCTGTTACCGTTGCAGAGGAATATATGGGCGATGTTATCGGTGATATCAACTCTCGCCGTGGACAGATTCAGGGAATGGAAGCCCGCAACGGTGCTCAGCAGATTGATGCTTTTGTGCCTCTTTCTGAAATGTTTGGTTATGCTACCGACCTGCGCAGCAAAACACAGGGCCGCGGCCAGTATTCCATGGAGCCTTCTCACTATATCGAGGTTCCTAAGTCCATTGCCGAGGGTATCATGACATCCAGAGGGAAAAAGGACTAACTTTTTTCACAAATACTTGCTTTTTATCAGGTAAGTTGCTACAATATTTTTATTAGGCATCAACAAGAAATATTATGAATGATCCTATTTTAAAGGAGGAAAATACGAATGGCAAAGCAGAAGTTTGAACGTAACAAACCCCATGTAAACATCGGCACCATTGGTCACGTTGACCATGGCAAGACCACTCTGACCGCCGCTATCACCAAAACCCTCGGTATGCAGGACGGTAAGAACGCTTATGTTGCCTATGATATGATTGATAAGGCTCCTGAAGAGAGAGAGCGCGGCATTACCATCAACACCTCTCACGTTGAGTATGAGACTGCTAACCGTCACTATGCCCACGTGGACTGCCCTGGACATGCTGACTATGTTAAGAACATGATCACCGGTGCTGCTCAGATGGACGGTGCAATTCTGGTTGTTTCCGCTGCTGACGGCCCTATGCCCCAGACCCGTGAGCATATCGTTCTTTCCCGTCAGGTTGGTGTGCCTTATATCGTTGTTTTCATGAACAAGGCTGATCAGGTTGACGATCCCGAGCTCATCGAGCTGGTTGAGATGGAAATCCGTGACTTGCTCAACGAGTATAACTTCCCCGGCGATGATATTCCCATCGTTGTTGGTTCCGGTCTTGCTGCTCTGGAAGCTGGCGCTGATATCAGTGATCCTGCCTATGCTCCTATCATCAAGCTGATGGAAGCTGTTGACAGCTATATCCCCACCCCTGAGAGAAAGTCCGATCTTCCTTTCCTGATGCCTGTTGAGGACGTCTTCACCATCACTGGCCGTGGCACCGTTGCCACCGGTAGAGTGGAAAGAGGAAAGATCAACACTGGTGATGAAATTGAGCTTGTTGGTTTGGCTGATGAAACCCGCAAGACCACCGTTACCGGTATCGAAATGTTCCGTAAGATTCTTGACTACGCTGAGGCCGGTGATAACATTGGCGCTCTGCTGCGTGGTGTTCAGAGAACTGAAATTCAGAGAGGCCAGGTTCTTTGCAAACCCGGCTCCATTAAACCCCACACCAAATTCCGTGGCCAGGTTTATGTTCTGAAGCAGTCTGAGGGCGGCCGTCATACCCCCTTCTTTGATAACTACAGACCTCAGTTCTATTTCCGTACCACTGACGTTACTGGTATCATCAAGCTGCCTGAGGGCACTGAGATGTGCATGCCTGGCGATAACGTAGAGATGGATGTTTCTCTTATCACTCCTATCGCTATCGAGCCTGGTCTGCGTTTCGCTATCCGTGAGGGTGGCCGTACCGTAGGTTCCGGTGTTGTTATTGAAATCGAAGCATAATTATTGCTTATCTTAATGAAAAACGTCCCCATTTGATGGGGACGTTTTTTTATATGCCGCTGACACCATAACAAAAAGGAACTGCCGATTTTAAACCGGCAGTTCCTTTTTACTAAATCAGGTTTACCACTCAGCGATGGAGCCATCCCTATGCCGCCACACAGGGTTCTTCCACGAATGGGGTGTGGCACTTTCCTCAATTACCAGCTCTTTGTTGACTTCAACACCCAAGCCGGGGAGAGTGGGCAGCTTAACATGGCCATCCACAAACTCGAAGTCCTTTTGATTGCGGATATATTCCAACACACTGCGGCCAACATTGTAATGAATTCCCATGCTTTGCTCCTGAATGACTGCATTGTAGCAGGTAGCATCAACTTGCAGGCAAGAAGCCAAAGCAATGGGGCCAAGAGGGCAGTGAGGCGCCAGCGCAACGTCGTAGGCTTCGGCCATGGATGCAATTTTCTTGACCTCAGTGATACCGCCTGCATGGGAAAGATCAGGCTGAATAATATCCACGCCGCCCATTTGAAGCAGACGCTTGAAATCCCAGCGGGAAAACAGGCGCTCGCCGGTGGCGATGGGGATGTTGCAGGCCCTGGCAATTTCAGGGAAGCATTCCATGTTGTCGCAGAGCACCGGCTCTTCGATAAACATGAGATCAAATTCCTCCAGCTTCTTGGCCAGAAGCTTTGCCATAGGCTTATGTACACGACCATGGAAGTCTACAGCAATACCGAAGTACTTGCCGGTAGCGCTGCGGATGCTGGCTACACGGTTTAAAACAGCATCCACTTTTTCGTAGCTGTCAATAAACTGCAATTCCTCGGTGGCATTCATTTTAATGGCTGTAAAGCCCTGATCCTGCTTTTCTTTTGCGGCACGAGCCACATCGTCAGGACGATCACCGCCGATCCAAGAATAGACCCGCATGCTATTTCTGCAGGGGCCTCCCATTAGATCATATACCGGCGCATTGAAATATTTTCCCTTAATATCCCACAAAGCTTGATCGATACCGGCAATAGCACTCATAACAATAGGGCCGCCCCGGTAGAATCCCGCTCTATAAAGCTTATTCCATATATCCTCGATTTCCAGAGGGGATTGTCCAATCAGTTGATCGGCAACCTCTTCCACACAAGCCTTCACTGTAGCGGCTTTTCCTTCAATCACAGGTTCTCCCCAGCCGCACAGACCGCTGTCGGTTTTGATCTCAACAAAGCACCAGCGTGGGCGTACCAGATAGGTATTGATTTCGGTGATCTTCAACGATGGGCCTCCTTCCAAAAATGTCTCAGGTTTGGTTCTGTCAGTATATGGCTAAAAAGTAGGATAGTATCTCATTTGGCAGACACTATCCCATAAAAGCGGCTATCTAAATTATATTACAATCAGCTTATCCCGAATACGGCCAGCCAGTTCGGTTGCTTCGGCATCGGTCAGGAAATGATCGTTCCCGTTCATTTCAAAAGGTCTTCCCCAGCAATAGCCATCTTTTGTTTTGGGCACGATATGGCAGTGAAGATGGGGGACACCGTCGCCATAAATGGCATAGTTGAGCTTGGCGGGAGCAAACATATCATAAATGACCTTGCTCACCTGAGCCATGTCATTCATAAATCCGGTCTGCTCATCGGCAGTCAGCTGAAAAAGTTCTTCCTTGTGCTCTTTAAAGGTGACCACGCAACGGCCAGGGTAGTTCTGGTTTTTCAGCAGGAACACCTGGGAATATTCCAATTCACAAATTGGAACCATCAAAGCGTTTCTGGCCTCATCTTGATTGCAATACAGACATTTTTCCATGACAGATACCTCGCTTTACAATTTAAACTATTGTATTCCACCGGTTTCCCACTAAAAGAAAATCAGCGGGTTTGATATAAATCCCGCACCGTATCGCCTTCCACAAGAGCGGCTGGCACGATGATTTTTATCCCCTTCATGCTTTCCAAATTAGAATTGAAAAAATAATCCAGAACGATCTGAGCAATCATATCCACATTGCCGTCTGTGGTGGTGAGCTTTTGCTCCCGCCTACGAATATCGCTCATATTATCACTGCCTATTATACTGATATCTTCCGGAATATTCAAGCCTGCCTCATTAATTGCATCAATAACACCCAAGGCCATCATGTCATTAAAAACGTAGATGGATGTGGGCCGTTCGTGCCCCATTCCCAGCAGCGTGTTGGCGATGCTGTAGCCCGATTCATACTCCCAGTCGCCCTCCAGCACATATTCCTCTGGAACGCAAAGGCCATGCTGGAACAAGGCGGCCAAAGCCCCTGCCAGCCGATCCCGGGAGGTTTGATAATCCCGCGGGCCGGTTATAAGGGAAATCTTTGTATGGCCTTTGGCAATTAGGTGGTTGACAGCGTGTGTGCCGGCGGCCACATTATCGTAACAGACCGAAAGCCCTCTAGAGCTGTAACCGGGAATCTGAGCCACCTTGATGCCCAGATTCTCAGCTGCTTCAATATAAAATTTGTCGGTCTTACTGGCAAAAATAATACCGGTAAAGTGATGCTGAGAAAGAATGCTCAAGTAATCATTTTCGTTGTAAAGAGTGGAATAAATGATGTTGGCATCAAACTTTCTGCACTCCTTTTCTACCTGAAAGAAAAGGTCGGAATAGAAAGGCTGTGTAATCTTTTTGCTTACAGAGCCTTCTTCTATAATAAAGAACCCGATCAGATCACCGCAGCTGCTTTCTGAGGGTGGTAAATCCTTGCGATATACCACCTTGGTGCCGGCACCGGCACGCTTTTCCACTAAACCGTCCTTCACAAGAAGGGCAAGTGACTTGCGGGCTGTAGCCCGATCTACACTGAAGCGTACGGATATATCCCTTTCAGGCGGCAGAAAGACGTCAAAGGGGTAAATACCCTCCAGAATTTCTTCCTTCAGTGTTGTATATACAATTTCATACAAATACCTTTTTGCATCTGTCTGCATGTTTTTTACACGTTCCTTTGAATGTGATGGGAATCAAAGAACCTCTTTAATCATCTGGCGGATGACAAGGGGCTCCACAGGGCGGGGATTGTTTTTAACATGCCCCATTGATTCCTGCACGCCGGAAACAATCGCTTCGATGTCGATTTTATCCAACGATACATAGTCGGTCAGCTTGTGAGGGCCATTGACAGAGGCAATCAGCTTTTCTATGTAAACAATGGCGGCCTCGATAGCCTCATCCTCGCTTTTGCCGACCTCATCTGTTCCCAGCGTTTTGGCGATATCCAGCAGATAAGGCTTAGCAAAAGGGGTGTTAGCACGCATAGAGCCGGGGAGCAGAATCGAGCATATTTCGCCGTGGCTGATGTGGTAAAGAGCGCCTACAGGCTGCCCGATGATATGTGCAAGCCCGGTGCCGGCGGAAATGGCACATCCCGCCAAATAGCTGCCCAGCAGCATGTTTTCGTGGGCTTTGGTATCTGTCGAGTCGCTGTAAGCCTTATGCAGGTTATCCACGATGAGGCGCAGTGCCTTTAGGGAATACATTCTGGAAACCTCATTGGCAAAAAGAGAAAAACACGATTCAATGGCATGGGTCAAAGCATCGATGCCGGTGCTGGCGATGAAGCGGGGAGGAAGCCCCATGGTAGCGGCAGGATCAAGAAACACAGCCCCTGCAATCATGGAGTTGTGGTACATAGACTTTTTCCATCCAGTTTTGTTGTTGAGGATAACACTGACCTTGGTTGCCTCTGCACCGGTACCGGCAGTGGTGGGAACGGCGGCCAAGAACAGGGGATCGGTGGTCACCGCTCTGCCATGCATCTGATAATCCTCCGCACTGCCGCCGTTGGTGGCAATAAGCGCTATGGATTTAGCCGCATCCATAACGCTGCCGCCGCCAATGGCAACCACTGCGTCACACCTATGCTGCAAAATCAGCTCCACGCCCTGATCGATAACCTCAATATCCGGCTCGCTTTTCACTTGATCATACAGAACAGTACCGATTGAATCGGCTTCCAGCAGCTGGATAGCCTTCTTTACAAAAGCGGCAGATTGATCAAAAACAACCAGAAACACCTTTTTCTTTTGATGGGAGGCCAGAACCTGAGGAAACTTTTCCAAAGCGCCCTCACCAATGAACAGGGAACGATTAAAAACCATTTCAAGCATAATAAGCAGTCCTTTCTGTTTGCGGTATTTATAAATTAAACAACATGGTGTAAACCTGTTTATATATTATTCCACAATTAAACGCTTAAGTCAAGGGGAGAAATGTGTTGCGCATTCGTATTTTAAAAGAAGAGTAAACTAGTATAAATACACCTGTACGTGTATTGGTATACAGTTTTGACAAAAAAGTATATTAAAATTATATTTTTTGTAAATGTTGTGAAAAACCGTTGACTATGAATTGAAAGTGAAGTATAGTAAACGTGTCAACACGCAAATAAATATACATGTTTATTACAGGTTGATGTAATCGGGGATATATTAGAGGGGAGTGAAAGGCTGGGGGAAAGGGAAGGGTCTGTTGGTTAAGGCAACATTCCAACCGGAATAACCGCTGACCATATGCAAAAGCTTAAAACAACACTTTTAAAATCAGGAGGAAAAAGGATATGAACATTAAAAAATTCTTTTCAGTTTCCATGGCAATTTGTATTCTGCTACTGGCTGTTACTGGGTGCAGCGGTGTAGAATCGGCACCCTCCGAGGCTCCTGCTTCCGCAGCTGCTGCTAACAGCAGTGAAGCCGCTCCGGCCGAGACTCCTGCATCCGATGATCAGATCGTAGTAGGCTTTTCCCAGCCCCATAGCACCAGTGCATGGCGTGTTATCCAGACTGAAAGCATTACCAACGCTTTGAAAGAGGCAGGCTACAAGGTCATTTACACAGACGCACAGAACAACACCCAGAAGCAGGTTTCGGATGTTGAGGACATTCTGGCGCAGAAGCCTGACTATCTGCTGTTGGCTCCCCGTGAAGAGGATGGTCTGGTTCCTGCTTTGGAAGCAGCCCAAAAGGCAGGTGTGCCTGTGATCCTGCTTGACCGTAAGGTAAAGGGTGAGGCGGGCAAAGATTATGTCACCTTTATCGGTTCGGACTATTTTGAGGCAGGCAAGGCTGTTGCACAGTGGATTGTGAACGAGACCGACGGAAAGTGCAACATTGTTGAAATTGCCGGAACCCCCGGCGCAACCTCCACCACCGAGCGTGCCGAAGGCTTCCGCAAGGGTCTGGAAGGCAGCCCCGAAGCGGTTATCCTGGCTTCTCAGGTGGGCGACAACAAGCGTGTTGAGGCCCAAAAGGCGATGGAAAATATGCTGCAGGCTTATTCCGGCCAGATTGATGTGGTTTTTGCACAGTCCGATGAAATGGCCTTTGGTGTTATCCAAGCCATGAAAACACAGGGTGTAAAGCCCAATGAGGATATTATGATCTGCACTGTGGATGGAATCCAGCAGGCTTTGGAATCCATCATCGCAGGCGAGCTGACCATGTCCCTTTATAACAACCCTGCTTTCGGCCCCTATGCCATTGATGTTATTCAGAAGCTGGAAAAAGGCGAGGCAGTTGACCAGTGGATCAAGGTTGATAACCGTATTTTTGATAAGAACAATGCGCAGGAATCGCTGAATTCTATCTACTTAAATAAGTAATTAAAAAGGCGCTGGGGAACAGGGGATTCGGTATAAGGAATAAAAGGCCATTCCTTAATAGGTCGTATGATAAAGAGCGGCTTATGCGCCGGGTTCCCTGATCTTTTAGTTGAATTGTTTATAGTGGCCAAACTTGAAAACAGTGGTTTTGTTTTCAAGTTTATTGACTATATATCTGCAAAGGAGGGGATTCGTCATCGTGAATACATTACTGGAGGTGCGGGGTGTCCACAAGGCTTTTGCCGCTGTGAAAGCCCTTTCCAATGTTTCGTTTAGTGTGCGCCCGGGTGAGGTTCACGCGCTGATGGGCGAAAATGGCGCAGGGAAATCCACCATCATCAAGATTTTCACGGGGGTTTACACCAAGGACAGCGGACAGATTTTCTTTGAAGAGAAAGAGGTTGCTCCCGCAACGGCGCTGGAGGCGCAGCTGATCGGGATCAGCACAATTTATCAGGAGCTGAATCTCAGCCCCTATTTGAGTGTGGCCGAGAATATATTTTTGGGCCGGGAAATCAAAAACAAGTTTGGAGCCATTGATTGGGCAAAAACCAATCAGGAAGCGGACAGAAGGCTTCAGGAAATGGGCATCTTTATTGATGTTAAAAAAACGCTGCTTCAGTACAGCACAGCCATCCAGCAGATGATTTCCATCGTGCGGGCGCTGGTGATTGATGCTAAGCTGATTGTAATGGATGAGCCCACCTCCTCACTGGATTCAAAGGAGGTTCAGATTCTTTTTGATGTAATCAAGCGCCTCAAATCCATGGGCATATCGGTGATCTATGTCAGCCACAGGATGGAAGAAATCTTCACGGTATGCGACCGGGTCACTGTCCTCAAGGACGGCGAATGCATGGGAACCCATGATATTGAAGATTTGAATGTAACCAAGCTGCTCTCTATGATGCTGGGGCGGGACGCCACCTCCATTCTGGAGCGGACAAAGGTGCATGATCTTTCCAAGCAGCAGGGCAAGGTGGTTTGCTCAGTCAAGGATATCCGCAAAGGGAATGTGCTCAGCGGCGTTGATTTTGAGATTCATGAGGGAGAGGTTCTGGGTTTGGCCGGGCTTTTGGGCTCCGGCAGAACCGAGCTTGCCAAGATTATTTTTGGTGAGGATCAGTTTTATACCGGGAAGGTTGCCATCAATGGAGTACCGGTTCACTTTGCTTCCCCCAAGGATGCCATCAAGAATCATCTGGCCTATTGCTCCGAAGACCGCAAAATAGAGGGGATTTTCCCTCATATGGATATCAAGGATAACCTGACGGCTGCTGTGCTGCCTCAGCTGACCAAGGGCGGTGTGATTCAGAGGAAAAAACAGCAGAGCCTCTGCGATGATTATATAAAGCGTTTGGCGGTTAAAACTCCCTCGGCCAAAAATACCATCAGCAAGCTCAGCGGAGGAAACCAGCAGAAGGTGGTTTTGGCCCGTTGGCTTTGTATGAATCCCCGGCTTGTTATATTGGATGAGCCAACCCGGGGAATTGATGTGGGAGCCAAAAGCGAAATTGAAAAGCTCATACAGTCTCTTTCGGATTCCGGAATTGCGGTGCTCTTTATATCCTCCGAAATTGAAGAACTGGTGCGGGGCTGTGACCGGGTGGTTGTTCTGTATGAAGGGCAAAAGGCCTGCGAGCTGATAGGGGATGAGATTTCCTATCAAAACATTGTGGATGAAATCGCAGCGTGCGGCGAAAAGGTAAGAGCCGGTGCCAAATCGATGCAGGGGGTACTTCAATGACAAATGTCGCTCTTTCTAAGGGAATCAGCTTGAACCGAAAGGATCTAGCCCACCTTTTTGCAGAATACGCCGTATGGATTGTGCTGGGCATTGTGTTGCTGGTAAATCTGCTGATTACACCTAATTTTGCACAGGTCAACACCTTGTGGAATCTAATCTCTCAGGCGGCAGGCCTGATTATTGTTTCGGTGGGAATGACAATTGTGGTCTCCTCCGGCGGCATTGATCTTTCCGCCGGCTCTATGATGGCTATTGCAGCGATATCCTTTACACATATGGCATATGCTACCAACAATGTGGGTATTTCTTTATTGTTTTCCTTCGTAGTGTGTGGTATTATTGGTATATTTAACGGATATATGATCAGCAAGTGGAAGGTACAGCCCATTATTTTGACTCTTTGCATGCAGATGATTCTGCGGGGGGCCTCGCTGCTTTCCACCTCAGGCAATGCTTTGCTTCTGGATCGGTTCCCCTCGGCTGAGGTGCTGGGGCTTTACCGTTTTCCCAATGGAATGCCCGGTCAGGTGATTCCCATTGTAATTGTTTTAGGCATTGCGCTGTTCCTTTTGAAGATGACTCGCTTCGGCAAAAATATTGAATATGTGGGTGACAACAGCCGGGGCGCCAGACTGACTGGTATTTCCATCACGGGAACGCTGCTGGCTGTATACATGAGCAGTGCACTGCTTTCCTGCTTGGGCGGGCTGACGGAAATGTTCCGGACAGGCGCCTGTGACCCCACAACAATGGGTCTTACATACGAAACAAACGCCATTGCGGCTGTCGCAATCGGCGGAACCTCCATGAAGGGTGGACGGGCCAAGATTTTCGGTTCTTTTTTGGGTGCCATCATCATGACGCTCATCAACAGCACCGTGAATATGAACAACGTGCCGTTTGCTTACTCCAACGTTGTGAAAACGATTATTATTATCGTGGCCGTTTCGCTCCAGAGCGAACGTAAAGCCTGATTGGGGGGGACATAATGAATACAAAAGCTTTGGATACAAGACTGAATTTCGGCAAGCTCAAGGCTATGGCCGAAAGCAACGGCCCTATTTTGATTCTCACTATTTTGTTTTTACTTTCCTGCATTGCCTTTGGCAGCAGCTTCTTTTCTTTGTTTAACCTCACCAACCTGATCCGTCAGATCAGCATCAGCGCCATTGTGGCGGTTGGCGTTAACTTTGTTATCATCAGCGGCGGCCGTGATCTTTCGGTGGGTTCTGTGTGCGCTGTGGCTTCCATGATTACAGCTTTGCTCAGCCCTTATGGCTTTTTTGTAGCCGTTTTGGCTGGTTTGTCTGCCGGTGTGGCCATTGGTCTGTTTAATGGGCTGGTAATCACCCGCTTGGGCGTGCAGCCCTTTATTGCTACGCTGGGAACCCAGTTGGGTGCAAAGGGTATTGCCCTGCTGATCAACAAGGAGCTTTCGATGCCCATTGCCGAGGAGGCCACTCTCTTTACTTGGGTGGGAAGAGGCTACATCTTGGGAATCCCCATTCCTGCTTATTTAATGCTGTTGGTTATCGGCGGTGCCTACTATGTGGCACGCTATACAAAATTCGGCCGGGCTGTTTATGCCATTGGGGGAAATGAAGAAAGCGCTTCTATGATGGGGCTTTCGGTGAATCGGGTAAAGCTGCTGGTTTATGGGATCAGCGGTTTAACTGCAGCTCTTGCGGCAGTGGTACTGACCTCCCGTTTGGGTGCGGGTCTGCCGGCTGCCGGTGACGGCTGGGATATGACTATTATGGCTACTGTTGTTATTGGCGGAACACTGGTGCGCGGCGGTGTCGGCGATATGAGAGGTGTGCTGGTAGGCGCTCTCATTTGCGGCATTATCACCAACATGATTAACATGCTGGGCAACGTGAATTCTTACTGGCAGAACATCATCAATGGTATTCTGCTGCTGATCGCCGTTGTGATGCAAACCCGCTCTGCCAACAAGGTCGCAGCCAAATAGCGTTTTTTGCAGGCAAAAAGAACATCGTGAAAACCACGATGCTCTTCACATGCCTATCACTCTCCGCCTATGGCGGAAACTGCGATTGATGCACAAAAAGTCTTGTCTTTTATGATCTTTTGTGCCCGAACGTACGCGAAAGGAATGATCTTTTATGGAAAATCAGAGCTTGGAAGCTGTGCTGGAACAAGGAGTGATCGTTATTGTGAGAGGGGTTGCCCCTCGTCACATCCTTGCAACCGTGGAGGCCCTGTATGAAGGGGGAATCCGGGCGATGGAAGTTACCTTCAATCACAAGAACCAGCAGACTGTGGAGGAATCTCTTGAATGTATGCGCCTGATTCGGGAGCATTTTAAGAGTGATCTTTACATGGGAGCCGGCACTGTTCTCACTCCGCAGCAGGTTGAAGCAGCGGCACAGTGCGGTGCGGGATACATCATCTCTCCCAATGTGGATGCAGAGGTTATCCACCGGACAAAGGAACTGGGATGCCATTCTTTCCCCGGTGCTTTGACCCCCACAGAGGCTGTCAGCGGCTATATGGCCGGTGCGGATGCCATCAAGCTGTTTCCGGCAGGCAATATGGGCGCCAGCTATATGAAGGCGATTATGGCACCCCTGAGCCACATTCCTTTTCTTGCGGTAGGCGGCATTTATCCTGAAAACATGAAGGAATTCATGGATATTGGCGTGAAGGGCTTTGGTGTGGGCGGCGGCCTTATCGATCACAAAGCCATTGCAGCAGGCGATTTCAAGGGTATGACCGAGCTGGCCGGGCGCTATATCAGCATTTGGCAGAAAAACCGGTAGGTTTTCTTAAAAAGTGAAGTCAACATAAAAATACATAAAATGGAGCTGTTAACATGAAATATATCATCACCATTGATGGAGGCACCACCAATACCCGTTGCATTTTATGGAACGAAAACCGGGAGGATGTTGCCGTAGAAAAAAGAGCGGTTGGGGTTCGCAACACCGCTGTGGATGGCAACAACAGCAAGCTCAAGGAAGCAGTCAAATCCTGCTTGGATGATCTGCTTGCCAAAAACGGCATTGCTTATGATGATGTTAAGCGTATCATTGCCAGCGGTATGATCACCTCCAATGTGGGTCTGGTGGAGATTCCCCACGTGGTGGCCCCGGCCAGCAAGGAAGATTTGGCCAAAGCCGCAACCTCTGTTCTGCTGGAGGATATTTGCCCTCTGCCCATCTGGTTTATTCCGGGCGTTAAAAACTATGGCGGTGAAATCACCCTCGAAAACTTCGAGGCCATGGATATTATGCGTGGGGAAGAAGTGGAAAGTGTCGCCATCATCGAGAACTATCCCCGTGGCAAGGAATACCTGCTGGTATTGCCCGGCTCTCACACCAAGTTTGTCATGGTGGATAAAGAAGGCCGCATGACCGGCTGCCTGACCACCATCAGCGGTGAGCTGCTTTCCTCCATTACCAACGATACCATCATTGCCGATGCTCTGGGCCGCCAGTATGTTGAAAAGGATACCTATGATAAGGAAAAGCTGCTGCTGGGTTACGATACCGCTCAGCGCTCCGGCATCGGGCGCTCCTGCTTCTCCGGGCGTATTCTCAACCAGTTTACCCTTAAGGAAAAAATCAAGGTGGCCAACTTCATCACAGGCGTTGTGCTGCAAAACGATGTTGTAGCCATTAAGAACTCCACTGCTTTGAACACTACCCCTGAAACCACCGTTATCGTGGGCGGCAAGGAGCCTCTGCGCACTATATTTGTGGATATTCTGGAGCATGACGGTCATTTTGCCAAGGTGGAATGCTTCGAAAATCTTGAAAACAAGCCCCTTTCCGCTATGGGCGCCTATATGATTGCCGATCTGAGCAGCGTGCTTTAATTTTAGCGAATACGTAACCGCAATGGGAGAAGGAGAATGGCCATGAAGGTTCTTATTACAGATTATGAATACCCGCAGGTGGATCAGGAGCGGGAAATTATCACCGGCTTCGGTGCCGAGCTGTTGACCTGCCAGCTGAAAACAGAGGCCGAATTGATCGAGGCGGTGCAGGATGTTGATGCAGTTATCGTGCAGTATGCCAACATCACCCGCCCGGTGATCGAAGCCATGAAAAAGTGCAAGATGGTGATCAAATATGGTATTGGTGTCAACAACATCGATGCCGATGCTGCAACCGAAAAGGGCATCTATGTCTGCAATGTGCCGGATTATGGTGTGGAGGAGGTTTCCAACCACGCCATCGTGCTGATGCTTTCATTGGCCAAGAAGCTGACCCTGCTTAATGATCGGATGCGCAGCGGCAAGTGGGGCTATACCCCTTCTGTTCCCCTTTACAGGTTGAATGGCTCAACCCTTGGTTTGGTGGGGCTGGGGCGCATTCCTTCCCTTGTAGCCAAGAAAATGGCTGGCTTTGGCCTGAACATTGTTGCCTATGATCCCTATGCGCAGGGGGCTGCGGCCAAGGAGCTGGGCGTTACACTGGTGGATTTTGATACCCTTTGCAAAACCAGTGATTTTGTTTCCATCCACTGCCCCCAGACCCCCCAGACAACGCACCTGTTTAACAGTGAAGTGTTTGCAAAGATGAAAAAGACGGCTTATCTGGTCAACACCGCCCGTGGCCCTATCGTTGATGAGGCGGCCTTGATCGAAGCTTTGAAATCCGGTGAAATTGCAGGAGCGGGTCTGGATGTTTTTGAAGAAGAACCTCTTGCCTCCGCAAGCGAGCTGCTGAAGCTGGATAATGTAATCGCAACCCCTCATTGCGCATGGTATAGTGAAGAAGCAATTTCCACCCTTCAGCGCAAGGTGGCGGAAGAGGTTGTGAATGTACTGGGGGGGAACAAACCCTTTAACTGCACCAATCCGGCTGTCTTGGCTCGGTAATGGGAAAGAAATAAACCGATGGGAGGCGTTTTCTTTTGAAGGATCAGGTTTGGGTATTTCATCAGGAGCAGCCCGTTAAGCAGGCTGCACCGGGAATCAACCGCCAGATGCTGGCTTACTGTGACCAGCTGATGTGTTTAGAAAATCACTTTGAGGTGGGTGCGGTGGGCGCCTTGCATCATCATCCCCATACCCAGATTACTTATGTGGTCAGCGGAGCTTTTGAGTTCACCATTGATGGTGTAACCAAAACCGTTCGCCAGGGGGATACCATGCTCAAGCAGGATGGCGTGGAGCACGGCTGTGTCTGTGTGGAAAAAGGCATACTGCTGGATATTTTTACCCCTATGCGTGAGGATTTTGTTTGATTCCTTTTTCAGCTGTATGGTTAACCTTTTGGTGTAAAAAAAGCTCTCCGAGAAAATCGGAGAGTTTTTTCTTATGCGGTTAGAAGTGTATGCAAAGCAATCAGTTGTTTACACCAAAAAAGCGGTTGGCAATGGTAACCGATTCCATGGCATCCCGGGCGTAATAGTCAGCCCCTACAAAGGAAGCATATTCGGGATTCAGCACGGCTCCGCCTACAATAAAAGTGCAGGAAAGCCCGGCATCCTTGACAGCGGCGATGGTTTCCTTCATGTTTTTCACGGTAGTGGTCATGAGGGCGCTAAGTCCCACAAGCTTGATATCCTCTTTCCGAATGGTATCCACCACGGTTTCAATGGGCACATCCTTGCCTAAATCGATCACATCGTAGCCGTAGTTTTCCAGAATCATCTTTACAATGTTCTTGCCGATGTCATGGATATCCCCCTTGACCGTGGCAATGAGGATTTTGCCCTTGCTTTCCGGCTTTGTGCCGCTGCTTTCCAAATGGGCCTTGATGATGCTGAAAGCCTTTTTCACTGCTTCGGCGGATTGCATCAGCTGAGGCAGAAAAAGCTGACCCTTCTCAAAGCGCTGGCCCACTGTATCCAGAGCCGGGATAAAATGACCGTTGACAATATCCAGAGGGGCCATGGTGGCAAGCATTTCTGTAACCCGGGGGGCGGATTCATCCTTGCGCCCTTGAATGATAATATCCTTGAGGCTGCGGCTTTCACCGCTATCCGTTCCGGTAGAAGTGGGGGAGGGGGCAGTCTGATCCGGTTGGCTGGCAATGTAATCTTCCGCACCCGAGTCCTCGTTATCCAGCACACGGAAGCAGCGCACCACTTCCATATAACGGGTGGAAAGGGGATTCAGAATAGGCGCATCCAGCCCGGCCCCAAAGGCGGCGGCCAAAAAGGTAGCGTTGAGAGATTCACGGTTGGGCAGACCAAAGGAAACGTTGCTGACGCCCAAAACTGTTTTGACTCCCAGCTCCTGCTTGACCAGCTTGATGGCCTTGAGGGTTTCCATTACCTGTGCCTGCTGGGCGGAGGCTGTGAGAACTAAGCAGTCAATGAGCACATCCTCACGGGGGATGCCGTAAGACTCGGCCGTTTCCACAATATGCCTAGCTACGGCAAGGCGGCCCTCAGCAGTAGAAGGAATGCCTTTTTCATCCAGAGCCAAACCTAAAACCAAGGCACCGTATTTCTTTACGATAGGGAAGATGCTGGCCATGCTTTCGGCTTTGCCGTTTACCGAGTTGATTAAGGGGCGGCCATTGCAGAAACGAACCCCTGTCTCAATGGCGGCGGGATCGGAGCTGTCAATCTGCAAAGGCAGACCCATAGTCCCCTGCACCTCACGAATCACCGAGCGCATGACAGCCGGTTCATCAATTTCGGGCAGGCCAACGTTGATATCCAGAATCTCGCTCCCGGCGGCTTCCTGATCAATGGCTTCGCCCACAATATATTCCAAGCGGTTTTCACGGAGGGCGGCCTTCATTTTAGGTTTTCCGGTTGGATTGATACGCTCGCCAATGACCGTGATTTTATCATCCAGCATCACTGTTTTGGTACCCGAGGTTAAGGCAGTAACCTTTTTGGGAGCGGTCGGTACAGGTGAAAGCCCGGCTATATTGGCCACGACTTCCCGGATAAAATCCGGGGTGGTGCCACAGCAGCCCCCCACCAGACGAACCCCCATTTTGACCATTTCAGCCACATAATGGGCAAATTCCTGCGGGGTAATCACATAGACGGTTTCATCTCCCTGCATCACCGGAAGCCCCGCGTTGGCCTGCACAATCACTGGAACCTTGGCATAGGTGAGAATTTGTTCCACCACCGGCAGCATTTCCTTAGGCCCCAGCGAGCAGTTGACACCCAGTGCATCCACCCCAAGAGATTGGAGGGTGAGGGTGGCGGTGATGGGATCGCAGCCCACAAAGGTTCGTCCATCCTCCTGATAGGTCAGGGTGCAGATTACAGGAAGTGAGGTGCTTTCTTTGGCGGCCAGTATAGCGGCCTTGGCCTCATAGGGATCGGAAAAAGTCTCCATGAGAATCAGGTCGGCTCCGCACTTTTCGCCGCAGACCATCTGACGCTTGAAAACCTCATATGCCTCCTCAAAAGAAACAGTCCCCATAGGCTCCATAAGCTGCCCCAAGGGGCCTATATCCAGCGCCACAAAGGGGGCGCCCGCTTCTCTGCCATTGCGGATGCCCGCCTCGATAACATCCTCCACCGAATATTCACAGTGGAGCTTGTATTCATTTGCCTGAAAGGTGTTGGCGGTGATGATTTGAGCGCCTGCCTTGACATAATCCCGGTGGATACCCATGACAATTTCAGGATGGGTTATGTTATAAACCTCCGGCAGGTCACCCACAAGAAGCCCTCTTTGCTGGAGCATAGTGCCCATACCGCCATCGAATACAGCAATATGTTCCCGAATTAAGCTAACGATGTCCACAGCTTTTACCACTCTTTCTGTAAGGGCAGTTGGCCGCCAGATTGCAGGTGCTGCAAGCGCTTTTGGGGGCGGGTTCTGCCGGATTTTCGAATATCCCCATAATGGCGGTAACGGATTTTCGGGGAAGCATAATCAGATTGGAGGTGCAGGTCAGGCCAATGCGCCGCCCCGCATCCAGCACACTGAGAAAGGCGGGCTGTGTTTCAAGAGGCAGATCGCCATAACCCGGGCTAAAGCGAAAATTGATGCTCAGCCCCTGTGCAGCCTGCTCCTGCCGGATTTCTTCTTCCACCAGATCACAGACCTTTTCAATGCAGTCGGTGGCGGCGCTATCCACAATTAAGGAGCGGGTCATATCCCGGCCGTTCATTCGTTTTAGCTGGTTTTCCAGCCCCAGCCCCAGAGTAGCGGCCATCAGAACCGCCCCTTTGGCTCCTTCCAGATGCTTGGCAATGGATTCACCGGCAAGAATCAGGGAGGTTCCTGCCAAGCCGATACCGCCGGGGGCGGGAACCAGCCCAAAGGTGCGGTGGGTATAGGCGGGCTTTGCCCAAGCAAGGCAATCGGCAATGGAGCTGTCAATAAGCTGGCTGAGTGCTTCATCCAGTTCCTGACCACCATAGCCCAGATACCGGAGAACCTCCGCTCGGTCTATTTGAATGTTCATATCTCTTGCTGAACCCTCCGGATGCGTTCCATACCGGCGGCCGCAATATCCGGCTGGTTCATGCTGTATAGATGCACACCGTCAACGCCGCCCCGAATCAAGCCTTCCGCCTGATTGGAGGCATACTCAATACCGGCCTTACGCAGATCGGCAGGACTGTCGGCATACTTGTGCAAAAGGCGCACAATAGCAGAGGGAAGGGAACTGCCGCACATAAAAATCATCCGCTCAATTTGGCCACGGCTCAGAATCGGCATGACACCCGCTGTTATGGGGAGGGTAATGCCTGTTTTGCGGGCCTTTTCTAAAAAGTCAAAAAAAAGATTGTTTTCAAAAAACAGCTGTGTGATCAGGAAATCTGCCCCAGCCTCCTGCTTTTCTTTCAGGTGGAGCAAACTTTCCTCCACACTGTCGCTTTCAATATGGCCTTCGGGATAGCAGGCCGCACCGATGCAGAAGCCGCCTAGTTCCTTTAGCTCACGAATCAGATCGTGGGCATACTGAAAATCACCGGAAAGGGGGAGAGCGGTATCGACAGGGAGATCGCCCCGCAGAGCCAGAATGTTCAGGACATTGGCCTCTTTTAGTTCAGCGGCTATTTGATGAATCTGATCACGCCGGGCGCCTACACAGGTCAAATGGGCAAGGGCTTCGATTCCCCACTTGTTTTTGATGGCAGAGGCAATTTCACCGGTTTTGCCCGAACTCCCAGAGCCGCCGGCGCCATAAGTGACCGAAATAAAATCGGGGCCCAGCTGGGTAATTCCCTCCAGCGCCCCATAAATAGCCTGAATATCAGCCGCTTTTTTCGGAGGAAAAACCTCAAAAGAGATCACCGGCTTTTTTTGTGAAAACAAATCCTTTATAAACATCCAAGTCCACTCCCTGAAAAAGATAGCAATATAGTTGAATAAAAAAGTATATTTAATCAATAACACCACAGTATTTTCGACTATTTTTGCGGATAATACTCACAAAATTGTAACAAGAAACGCCGCTAAAGTCAATCTTTATGCAGAGTATGCTAAAAGTTCTCAGACTCGGTCAAATAGACGTTTTTCGAATTAGAAAGTCCTTATAATACCACTGGAGATACAGCGTCTTACTCTGCTATAAATGTGATGCTGTAAAATGTATAAATACGGAATATTTATAGTAGAATGCGTACCAAACAGGAACGCTGTTTGGTGCAACGGCACTTCTGCCGTATGCCGCTGTAAGCGGCGCATTCTTTCTTCATACTCATTTGCATATGGGTATATAAGCTGGGAAGCATCCTCCAAGCTTATATAACACGATCTGGCATGCGGGTATTATATTGCTATAGGCAGCATACGATAATTCTGAAAATATTTGTTAGAACAATATACAAATTATATAATAATTATTTTATTATATTTTAAATTATTGACTATTTGCATAGAAGTCCAGTATAATAAACGTAGTTGACAAAAGAAAACCCCTGCGGTTTTTTAAACCGCAGGGAAGAGAAACAGAGCAAGTCACTTTATTTCTGCCAGCTTTTCCAAAGCAAAAAGGTAGCCCTGAATTCCCATACCAATGATTTGGCCGACACAGCAGGATGCTCCTGCAATCACCGAATGATGCCGGAATTCCTCCCGCCGGTGGGTATTGGAGATGTGCACCTCGATACAGGGAACCGCAACGGCATTAAAAGCATCCAGCAGTGCATAAGCATAATGACCATGACCGCCGGGATTGATGATAATGCCATCCACACAGCCAAGGCACTGCTGGATTCTGGTGATGGTTTCGCCAAGACAATTGCTTTGGAAGAATTCGATGTTCACACCCAAGGCTTCGGCTCTTTGAGCAAGCATAGCGTTGACATCATCCAGAGTGGTGCTGCCATAAAGCTCGGGTTCCCGTTTGCCAATCATATTAACATTGGCCCCGTTAATGACCAGTATTTTTTTCATTGCATGGTCTCCCTTCAATCGGCTACACGAACCTTGATGCAGGCTTTGCGCACCAAGGTGGGCACAAGTGCACGCTTTTGGGGCATATGTACATCCTGTGGGAACACAATGGCGATATCCCCCTTTTGAAGAAGAATATATTCGCATTCTTTCTCAAAGAAAAGGGCATCAGCCTTGGGATCATACTCTGTAACAGGTTCACCAGCCCGGCAACGGGGCACATAGCCAAGGTACTCAAAGCCTTCGGCTACATAGTGAACATCGGCATATTTGACATGGGCTTCAAGGCCGCAGTTGTCAATGGTTTTGGATTCATATTCCTGCACGAGAATAAAGACATTGTCGCCGTCGATATCATGACGGCCAAGCTCCATCTGACGGATATCATTGGCTTTGAGAAACTCCAAAGCTTTTTCAAAATTTCCACCCAGCGCATAATAAAGTTCGCAGTTGGCCAGTGTATCTACTACCATGGTTCAAGCACATCCTTTTCATATTTTTTAGCAGGTGCAGAAAGCTTTCTATACTCTTAGCTTAACACAGTGGCTGACTGATGTCCTTGCAAAAATGAACCGCTTTTGTTGCAAAACTTCACCTTTCCCACCGTTATCAACACTGCTTGCATGAGCTATACACAGGATTTCACCCGCCTGCTCAGGCGGTTTCAAAATAGCCCCACAAAGGACTGCTTTGAAGTGAAACAAGTATAACCATCGTATAAAAGAGAGGTGTTTTAAGTGGAAATAATGGGTACCTGCGCATGTTCTGAGAATGCCTGCCTCACCAACGGACGTTTTTCGGTGGCTTTGCTGGATTATCGGGAGCAGGTGAAGCAAATGCACAACCACAACTATCTTGAAATTTATTTTTCTGTTTCAGAAGGTAAGCGCTTTATTATTGATGATACAATCTACCCCATGTGCAACAACGATGTTTTTATCATCAATCAGTTTCAAACCCATTTGCCGGTGGCGGCTGCCCATAAAAAACACCTGCGTTATGTTTTTACCATTATGCCGGATTATCTGGAATCCATTTCTTCGCCTTCCACCAACCTGCTGCACCTTTTTTATGATACAAAGAATTATCCTCGCAGAATCCCCCTGAAAAGAACCCAGAGAGAGCAGTTGATCCAGCTTATCCACAAGCTGGGGACTTTGCAGGGCTATGGTATGGATTTAATGGAAAACTCTTTGCTGGTGGAAGTTCTTTTTTTGCTGATCCATGCTTCCCGTAAAAGCAGTGGGGTAATTACCAGTGGAGGAAAGTATATGGAGGATGTTCTCCATTATATTGATGCATCGCTGGAGCGGGATCTTTCGCTGGATACTCTTTCCGCTGAGTTTTATTTGAGCAAGGGCTATTTCTGCCGGGTTTTTAAGGAGCACACCGGCATCACTGTTAACAAATATATTCTTGCAAAGCGCATTGCCAGAGCCAAGCAACTGCTCTCAGTGGGCTGTTCGGTGCAGGAGACAGCCTCCATGGTTGGATTTAACGACTATGCCAGCTTTATCCGGCGTTTTAAGAGCGAGGTGGGGATATCCCCCAAACGGTATAGCCGCTCATACATTGTGGTTGCCCCACAGGCAGAGCAGGAGTAATGCCCAGATCCAATACAAAAGAGGGCATATATTTGTTAGGGCAGAAGGCCGGAAAGCGGCGTTCCGCCCTAACCGCATGATGTCGCCTGCCGCCATACCCTGAACAGCTCCAGCATGCCTGTTGTTTCCCATAGAAATACCCCTTTCGCCAGAGCAAGAAAAAGGCGGTATCCCCATATCCAAATGATCAGTCAAAAAGAGCCAGGGCGTGTCCTCTGTTTGTAGAGGGCACGCCCTGAGCGGTTTTCGGAAGCCAGTCTGTCGTGGCGCTTTATGAAACGCCTTAGACCCTGTAGTTTTGTGTCCTCGCTTTTCAGCGAGTTTGCCCTAGGCTCCATTCTCTTGTTTTGGTTACTTGGTTTTTCTTATGCCATTTTCATCCACTTGATAGCCGTCAATTTTTGTATTTTTGGCAAGAGAGCCGTCGGCATAGAAGTAATACCATTTTCCGTCTACCTGAAGCCATTTTCCAGCGATCATGACACCATAGCTATCAAAATAATAGCGCTTTGAATTTCCACTTGTTTCAATATCTTTCCATCTTATGGCAGGCCTGCCATTTTGGTAGAACATCCATTGGCCGGAATGGTTCATTGTCCAGCCTTGCATGGTATCGCTGAAAATCATCAGCTCAACAAAGCGGCGCAGCACTGCCGAAACCTCGGCTCTTGTGGCTGTCCCCTGGGGATCAAAGAGGTTGCTGTTTTTGCCGCTGATCACACCCGCCATCTGCATCTGCTTTACGGCTTCTTTGGCGTGGGTACTGATTTTAGCGTTATCTGAAAAGATGTTTTCCACATGAACCTTCGGCACAGTATATCCCATGGCCTTGGCATAGTTTCTCATAATAACCGCCATTTGCTCACGGGTTACAAGGCCGTCCGGATCGAACTTGCCTCCCTCGGTGCCCACCAGAATGTTGTTTTTGCTTGCCCATTCGATATAGCCCATGTAGTAGGCATCAGCCTTTACATCGGTAAAGCTGGACTGCTTATAGGCCCTTATGTCGGCATTTGCCAAACGTCCCAGTGCCGTTACAAACATTCCCCGTGTCATGGAGCCGCCCGGACTGAACGTGGTGGTGCTGGTGCCGGTTATAAGACCACGGTTTGCAGCAAAAAGAATATCATCCTTTGCCCAATGACCGCCTATATCGGTAAAGTTGAAGCCGGCTTTGTAGGCTACGCCGTAAGTGGAGAAATGGCTGGTGGAAAACACCACCGTTCCGCGTTTGGCGTCGTAGCTGGAATCGGTAAGGTAGGTTACCTTGCCTTTTGCATCCACATAGACAGCGTAGACATACCCGGCGGCTTCGTTTTTTTGCAGGGTATAGGGAATCTCCACACTGACACTGCCCTTGCCAAAGTCGGTCACAGACTTGCCGTTGCCGTAGAGTGCTTTGAGGTCATATGCGGGCCGGCTGCCGATGGCAGCCTTTGCATCGCCGGGTAGCTTTGTATTGTCCATGCGAGTGGCAGAAAGCTGGACATCAGCCTTTGCCTGCCGGTTGATCTCTGTCACGGCCGCAAGGTCAATGCCGATGGTAAGGTCGGGGCGGTCTATGACAAGCTGAACGCTGAAGATTTTGTTTCCGATAACCTTCTCCTGCGTAGTCTTGGGCAGATTGACTGTGACTGTGTCTGCATCCTTACCGGCGGTGGTGACATGGATAACCGCCGTGATGTCGCCTGGGCTCACACCTTTTTTTGCCGCTTCTGCCTGTGCGTTTGCAATGGCATCGGTGATGTTTTTGTCGGTCAGGCTGACGCTGGCGTTGCCTGTGTTGTCTACCGTGGCCTTATTTTCTGTACTGCCAGTCACCGGCTCGGTGGGCTTTGTGGACAGAGTGGGCCTATCGGAACCACTGTCAGAGTCCCTCCCGCCGTTATCGTTACCTGTGGATAATTTGGCGATAGCTGCGTCGATCCCAATCCCACCGCTCTCTTGATTAAGCGTCAGCTTAAGAGTACCCCTGATAAAGCCTTTGGCAGAAGAGGTTGCCTGGGTTTTTGTGAATCCATTCCCAGTATCCCATGCCACGGTCACACCATAGAGTGAAGCGGCTTGTGCTACACTCAAAATATCCGCTGCTGTTGTACTGTTGGAAACTGACATCCGGTTGATTGCCGCCATAATTGCAGCCTGAGCTGCCGCAAGCTTTTGCGCATCGGTAAGACCCGAGATGGTTTTGGTCAGCGTCAAGTTTTTGTTCGTTATGTTGGTGTTTGTTACCGTAACACCTGTGATTGCGCCGCTGTCATAGCCTGTGTAGCTGACTGCAATGGTATAGCTTCCGGCGGAAACGCCTGTGATGATGTACCTGCCGTCTGTCGCTGCTGTTACCACGCCGCCCACATTACCGCTGCTGTTCTTGAGCTGTAGAGCTGCGGGGATGCCCGCACTGGTATCGCTGCCCTTAACCGTACCGCTTATGGTATAGCCGGGAGCTGTCGCCGCCTTGAATGTCACGCTAACGGTGACAGCATAGGCGGGCATGGTGAAGGCACCGCTTGTCACGGTGAGAGTCGTGTTTGGGTCTCCTGTCTTGGTTACGGTAATCGTATCCAGCTCATAATTGGCATCCGCCGTAGGCGTGACAGTGACAGTTTGCCCCTCTCTCGCAGAGGGAACCTTGTTGCCGTTTACCTTCACGGTGAAGCTGCCGTTTGTGGCAGCGGTCTTGGTGATGATTTGCGCCGCCGCCAGCTTGAGCTGGCTGCCGTCCGCGATTACGGCAAATCCGCTGTTGTCACTGACGAATTTTGAGATATAGTCACTGTTGGTAACAGCTTCTCCGGTGGTGAATACACCCGCTTTGGGAATGAGAACATGGTCCCTCGATAGTTCAACGATACTGACGCCGATGGCTGTGCTGTTGGTGAGCGCACCTGTAATGTAAATATTAGAAGGGTGACCGCTATAAGGCATCAGCGCAACATTGTCGCTTGCTTCGCCGACTGTGTTGCCGGAAATATTCGCATTGCCGGACAGCATCATACCTTCGCTGGTAAGCACCCCGCCGCCCGCGCCGCCCGCGACTACAGTGTTGCCGGTGATGCTCCCGCCGCTCATGGTGAAGCCGCCTAAATTCGCCACACCGCCGCCGATTGACACGTCACCGCTGCCTGAGATGCAGGAATTACCGGCAATACTGCCTCCTGACATAGTGAAGGTACCCCTATTTGCCACGCCGCCGCCGGTCACAGCGGTGTTTCCTGTGATATTGCCGCCGGCCATGATAAAGACACCTGAACCATCAACATAGATGCCGCCGCCCGCGCCTTCTCCGGCGCCGTGCCCTCCGGTGATTTTTCCCTGATTGGCAACGGTGGCGCTGCTTGTATCGCAGAGGGTCAGGTTGCCATTCACAGTGAGGACGTTATAATCCAAACTACTCGTCGGAATATCGTTGCCATCGATGGTCTTGCCCTTGAGGTCAAGCACGGTGGTCTTATCCTCTGCAAACTCCAGCGTGGCGCTGATGTTCACATGCTCCAAGAGCTGAATGTATGCCGTGCCGCTTGCAAAACCGTTTGCGTATGCTACGGCATCGGTCAGGCTGCCGCTGCCGGCCCAAGTAGCGGGGGCTGCGTCTTCTGTGCCTGCTACGCCCCATTGCGCCTGCGGTTCAGTCCACGCTGCGCCGAACACGGGATAACCGTCGTTTGTCGTTCCGCTGTCGACCTGCCATGTGTAATAGTCGATGTTGTCTTGCTGTTCGACCCATGTGTTCATCCGGTCGATCAGCGCATTTTCTGTACCTGAGACGGCTTTCATCTGCGCGTCTGTCAATTTTGTTCCAAGACCCAAATTTGTTCCTGATGCCGCTGGCATATTTACGTAGTAACATTGATCAACCGTTCCTGAACTGAGCATACCGATTACGCCGCCGTTACAGCCTTGCATACCGTCAGCGGAGACATCGGCGGTGCTGTAGCAGTTGGCTATGGCAATCTCCTGACCGCCGTAGCCAATCAGACCTCCGGCATAGGAGCCAATGCCGCTTGCGGCGCTGACGCTGCCGCCCCGGACGAAGCAGTTGGAAATGGTTCCCCCGAATACGTCGCCTGCCAGCGCACCGGCATAGACCAGTTTGTTATTGGTAGAGGTGTTGGAAACGGCGATTGACACATTTATCAATCCGACGTTTTTAACGGAGCCGCAGAACTCGCCGAGCAGCCCTGCAAAGACAGTTTCGTCACCTGCCTCAATCTTCACCGTCAGACCTGTAATGGTGTGCCCCTGCCCGTCAAAGCTGCCGGCGAAGGCGGAGCCGGGAGCACTGCCCACCGGTGACCACTGGAAGCCGGACACGTCGATGTTATCGTCAAGGAGGACGGTGTAGTCAAGATAGTTCGCGCCGTTTGCCGACCACCACGCCGCGCCCTTGGTGGTTTTGATGGTGATGACTCTGTTTGTATCGTCCAGCACATAGTCGGTGCCGGAAGCTGCCGCAGGGGAAGCCGCCGCGTATGCTGCCGCCGTGGGGAGGGCATCGCTGGGCGGGGTCACAATAATATACAGAGACGCGAGATTCGTTAATTGGTCGTGCGGTAAAGGAGGGCAGTTGGCAGCGGCTGCTGCGTTATCCCCTACTTTCACGATATAGCCTTCATCCACGGTGATGGTACCGCCACCGTTTCGGCCGGCGTTGCTGATGGCCATGCCAAACATACCGCTGCCGCTGCTGGCGATAAGGGTAGCCGAGTCGGAAACATTCACATCTCCATTAATGCCAACACCGGCTATGCCATTAAAAGCGCCGCCTGTTCCGGCAGCACCGCCGGTGGCAGTGAGTGTCGCCGCTCCTGTCACTGTAACATTGCCGCTGATACCAGAGCCGCCAACGCCACCCGTTCCCTCTTCAGCCGATCCACCTTTGCCGCCGGTGGCAGTGAGTGCCGCATCTTCTGTTACCGTAACATTGCCGCTGATACCAGCACCGCCAGTGCCACTCGTCCCCCCGGTAACAGATCCACCTTTGCCGCCGGTGGCGGTGAGTGCTGCCGTACCCATGACAGTAACATTGCCGCTGATACCAGCGCCACCTTTACCGCTGTCCATCAAACTGGAGTAGCCTATGCCGCCCGTGAGGGAGCTGTCCGCAATCATATTTAAGGTGATTGTGCCGCTTGTCACCGTCAGGGCAGTTGCGCCGTCCGGCACCCGATACGACCCGCTCGGTGGTGCTTCGATCACAACGCCGTTAAGGTTCAGTTTAACCTCGCCTGTCGCATTGACCACGATAACATGGGAAGTGGAGGCCTTTTCATCCGCCATGCCAACGGTATATTCACCCGCAGCACCAAAGGTCAGCACACCGTTTTCATACGTCGGCGCGGCACCATCTTCGTCTATGCTGACCGAAAAATCGCCGTAGGTGGCCGGAGTACCTGTCCGCAGTGCCCTCATAAGTGGCTGCGTCCCCACCGCAACGGTGATTTCCGGTAGGGCGGCACTTACCGTATAGCCCTCTGTCACCGGTGTAAAGATATAAACGCCCTCGGCATCCATATCATATTTCGGAGCAGATATCCATGTAACCGGGATATCCGAGGTTGTGATGTTCCATTCAAGCTCGGTCGTCCCGCCTGCCGTTGCCGGCTCACTGGAGCCTGCCGGAGTGGCAGAACTGAGAGCTGCCTCTGTCAAATTGTCCGGGTTCCTTGAATCCTGTAGGGGTTTCTCCACTGTGCTGCTATCAACAGCCACTGCTGTTCTCACCGTTGCTGTCAGGGTTTCAGGCAGCTCCAGATCTTTCATGGATGTGCCAAGTGGTACTGATCTTTCTGTTTCTGTTAGTGATGCAAAGGCAATGATTTCCCCGCTTGTGCCAAGTGGAGTGGTTCCTTCTTCTGCCATAGCCGAAACCGGCAATAAGGTTAGCACCATGCACACCGAAAGCCAAATACTCAAAATTCTTTTTGTCGCCATGCTTACTTGAACGCTCCTCATTTTGCAATCTTTTTGGGCCAGTAGCATACGCCAACGTCCAGTGAACGAGGCTTATCCAGGTGAAAATCGGCATAGCGGCAATACCAGCACTGCCGCAGTCCTTGCGGTGCATCCATTCTGGGCTCAAAGGCAGGGCAGGCTTGTTTCTTCCACACGTTACCCTCTGCATTAGGGGCCGCTAGTGGTGCATCCTCACGCCTGCGCTTTTCCATTTCATCACGCTCCTTCAATCAAATACTCCGAATCTTTTTTGAATGGATTAGTTGCCGACAGTCTTCATTGCCTCAATAATAGGAAGCAACCGGTCAGTTGCTGTATTCACTAAATCGGCAACGGGAATGTCAAATAGCCAGTAATCTCCACTTGCGTGATTGTCACCTTCGCACCATACATTCAGCCTGCCGCCATCTCCAAAGTAAAACTGTGTTGCAAATTCTTCTGTATCAATGCTCTCTGCAAGCTTTTGGTATGCTGCAGCTTTGACTTCTTCGGGCATTTCACCTTCAACCCCCGCTGCCGCAAACCCGAATTTACCGTCTAGTATCAGTTGTTTGAAGGCTTTCTTATCACTTACAAAATCCCACAGGTTCCCGGTATCCTTTTCACCCGTAGACAAGCTGAAAAGCTGGGTGCGTATGGAGCTGACCGGGTAGGCTGCCCCTGCCATATACACCGTGTTGTAGGTTCGAAGGCTCAGCAAATCGCCATCCACCACTTCGAAGACAGGCATAATATCGTAAGTGGTGTCTTTTTCGGCAGAGGAGGTTGGTGCAAGGCAGAACTCTTTTAATGCCTGATTCAGTTTTTCCTGCACAGCAGCATCGGTTAAGCCGCTTGCTTCCACATAGCGTGCCTGTGTGTTGTCATCGCCGTAATTTTCAAGGGCTTTCACATCAAAGGATACCTTGGCAGAAGAACTTTCTGCGGCAGCCGGTTCCTCTTTTGCGGTGCTGACACTTGCAGCAATGTCGGTTATAGTGCCGTCTTCCTCATACGTATAAAGCCCGGCTGTGGTTTTCTCACCAGTGGTAATGACAGCAAAGGTGCGGGTGGCCTCTGGATAGTCTGTATTATGGTCAATCCAGGTTCCCTCGTTGATGTAACATTTCCCATTATCAGTAGCGCGATAAGCGGGTACATGGGTATGACCAAACACCACCACATCTACGTTTTCATCCGGATTTTCCAGATACTGTACCTTTGCCTGCCGGAAATAATATTCCCAATCCACAGTTCCGGCGACCGCCTCAACAAAGCTGTTGGGAACCTTGACCTGATTGATTTTCTGGCGTTCACCCCATGTGCGCTGGATATTTTTGAACAGCACCGGTGCGGAAATGGTCCCATCTGCCTGTTGGGCAGGATAAAAATCCAGATAGGTGTAGGAATCGTCAAAGCCATCCATGTGCATATCAAATATTTTTTCCTCAAGACCTTCGTTGGGTGTCATTCTTGTGGAAATATTTTTAAGGAGTGAATAGTAAATATAAGCACCGTACTGGTCAGCATCGGATTTATCAGGCACTGCTGTTACCACAGGCAGATTCTTTTCTACCTTGGGGCGCCCTTCCAATACCCATGTAGCCGCGTAACGTGCATAGAAATAACCGGCTGGTAACATAGTCTCGTTATTGCCCACCAGCTCAACATTGCTTACTGTATCCGGTGCGGAGAATACATCGTAACGGTGGCCATGCTCAATAGCAATTTCATTGCGGTCGCCCGTGTAATATGTTCCCAGACCTTTGGCATCCCGAATCTGCACTATTTTGGGGATAGCCTCCTGCAAAATATTGTTCTCTTGTGTCATATCGTGGTTACCGGGTATATAGACCAGCTTGATTCCGCTGTCGGCTACCTTATTGAGTTCGTCAATGATTCCTTGATTGTTGGCGATGACATCCTTGTAAAATTGTTGTACATCGGTGTAGCTGGGGTAATCCACCGGCAGAAACCATTCATCCAAAAAATCGCCGTCGATTACCAGTTCACGCACATCCTTGGTGCTTTGCAGCCGCTTTAAGAAATCAATTAGTATTGGGCGATTCTCAACATTTTCGGCATATTTATCGTCCACTCCGATGTGGATGTCACTTATGACGACAATTTTGTTTCTCGTATCCCCGGCCTCCCATAATGCAGATGCACTTTCATCGGATGATGGAGCCTTGGGTGTACAGCCACTGGTGAACAGAGCCAAAGAAGTGACCATGCTGGCCGCCAGCAGCAAAGAGAGAATTTTTATTTTCATATCCTGTTCCTCCTACCAAAAGTTGTTTTTGCAAATGTTCGCTATAAGAATACTCCGAAAAACAGAAAAAATGAGCCTTTACACTTAAAAGGCTCATTTTTACACTTAAAACAGGAAATTGGCGACAAGTTTCTCTTGACAAGCCGGATCCTATCCATTTTTATACCAGAAGCCGTACCCGGAAAACATCGTTTTCGATTCGATACATCAACTCACCATCATATTTTTTGGCGAAGGCAAGCACGCTCTTGCTGCCAATGCCGTGACCATCTTCACAAGCCACAGGGTAGCCGCTTTCGTCAAGAAAAATCCCCTCAGTGCAAGGATTCTCCATTTCCAGCAACAGTCGTCCCACTCTCCGGCAGGTGAAACGCAGATAGGAGGGGGAACTTTTGGGCAATGCGATGCAGGCTTGAATGGCATTCTCCATTAAGTTTGAAACCACCATCGTAATCTCTAAGGAATCCACCATTAAATCCCTTGGAATTTCCAGTTCAATTTCTGTCAGAATCCCCAATTGCTTGGCAAAAGCGGCGTAATGGCAGACGGCGGCATTAACAGCGGGATTTTCACAATAGACCTCACCGATTCGGTATGATACTTGATTTTGATTTTGTAGCAAGGCAACAGCTTCATCCGTTTTTCTCTGCTCCAAAAGCTCTAAAAGCACATTGTTAAAATGGCGCCGATCATGAGATGCCCGGCTGTTCTGCGCTGATGCCTCCTCCATTAGTTCAAGGCGCTGAGACATATTTTCAGCGGCCAATTGCAGATATTCCTGCTCTGACTGCATTTTCTGATTTTCCTCCTTCACCCGAAACTCCCTCTGAAGGTTTTTAAGAGAGAGCAAAATGGAACTGTAGGAGGCAAGTCCAATGAAAATCACCAGAATCAGTGGCACTGCCTGTTCGGTCAGCATCACAACAATATCATCCGCCGTTAGTACATAGTAGTTGAAGGTAATGTAAAGCCCCAACGCCACGGCGAAATACGCCATCCAATGCTCTACCGCCTGACGATACAGCGGACGTACATAACGCCATAAAACCAGCAGAAAAGCACCGAATAGGAGTATGCGCAGCAATGAATTTGCGTAGAGGGGATAAGGCAGATGCCTTGAGCCAAGAAAGCTTAAAATAATAACGGTATCGCTTATGTTTTGAACAGTAATATAAGAAAACAGCCACTGCATAAAGTTATCCTTAAACATTGGACGCACGGCAAAGCAAAGCACCGCAAACAGGATAATATCAAGCTTTGAAAGCAAGGTCAGGTTTCCGCTGACATAACAGTAAACAGCTGTACCTAAATCAGCGGCAAGAATGCCGAGCATGGTCAGCAGTGTGACTTTTTTAGAATATTTTGGCTGCAAAAGGGATGTCATCAGCAAAACATTGGCGGTAGTAGAAATGATGGCTCGCAACAGGTCTGGAAAGATTTCAATCATTGTCCCGCCCCCTTGCCATTAGGTAATCCATATAAGTATCCCTTACAGCCGCATAATGCTTAACGGCAATGGGGACGATTTTGCCGCCGGATAATGTAAAACTATCCTTGGCAAAGCGCTCCACCCGCCTCAGATTGACCACAAATGAAGTATGGCATTGCAAGAAATGCCTGTCCTTTAAAATAAGTGATATATATTCCGTGAAATTCTCTCGCATCGTTCGGCTTTGCACCTGCTCTGCATTTGACAGATAAAATAGGACAGCGTGCTTACTATACTCGCAGCAGACGATTTCAGAAAGTTTTATGATCCGTAAGCTATCCGCAGTTTTAACCGCAAAGGTCTGTTCCTCAGCAAGGTCTGCCCTGGAGATGGCAAGGGTCAAGGTATTAAACAACTGGGCCTTGTTAATTGGCTTCACAAGATAATTTATGGGGCTTGCAGCGTATGCCTGCAAAGCAAACTGAGGCTCGGTGGTGGCATAAATAATTTGCGTTTCACGGTCGAGACGGCGAATTTCTTTGCCGAGCTCAATGCCGCTGACCATAGGCATAACAATATCCAGTATGTAAAGATGAAAGCTCTTCGACTCAATGGCGGTTAAAAGTGTATCAGGATGGGAAAAATTCTTGACCTCCGCATCTAAAGTATGGTTATGCAGATATTCTGTTATATAGTCGTTTAAAATAGCAAGCTCATTTGGCTGGTCATCACAAATGGCAATCTGCAACATACAATTACACCTCCCGGCCAGAACCATATTTTTTACTATGGGGTATCCAACCATCAAATTCATCTTGTTTGTTCCGCCCAAACTTCACTGCCTTAACAGCGGGAAATTCATTTGCTTCTATCCAGAACGTCCGTGTCTGGCGACTACTACTTAAATCACCGCATACTTCGTTTGTAGTTAACCACCTATCCTCATTTTGCATGGTGCCTCTCCTTTATGAAGTAACTATTAATTATTGTAGCAAAAAAAGGTCAAAGTCTCAATGAATTTGTCTGTTCGGATATAGATAAGCAAATGCAGACGGCTAATTTAAAAATGCTTATATTATTAATAAAAAGTGCCGATTGCTGCGTTTCCTTTAGGTCAGCAAGCAGGGGGGGCGGCATGCAGAACCACCCGTTCCTAGGCTTAACAGATTCCTTCCTCCGGTCGAAATGGCTCCGCTACACACAGTGAAACCGTATTGCCGGATAAGACATTAATAACCTATGCAGAGAGATGGATCGGCCTGGAATAACCAAAACTTCTGCTGGTGAATAGAATAGACAAGAACGTAACGTGAAATAGCCTTAATAAGGTAAGACCTGGAGGTGCTAATCCATATGGAAAATGAAATTTCCATATCCACCATCAGAAGCAATCAGGATCTTCATCTACTTTACTTTGACAGTAATCACATTGAAAATCCCAGTAAAATTGATAAGGCATATCTTTTGAATGCATATAAGAAAAATCCCGATAGCGAAGTAGAAGTAGTATTAAATGAATATTTAACACACGAAGACGCTGTGCTGATAGATGAGTTAATAAAAAAACCGAGATATTCAAGCGATGCCAGTAACATCTTATGTGATATAACGGAAGCTGTACAGACTTTATCCTATGGCTCCGTTGAAAACAAGGGGTTGTTGGTGAAATTCAACGGCTTTATTTATAAGCCAAGAATTCTTCTTTTTTATCGTAAAGAGATCATTTACCCACGCTGTGGATGCGAAATATTTTTTGAAAAAGAGCTGGAACTACACGGCTTTGCACACAGGGCGCAGTCACCGTGGTTTTACAGTGGAAGGTCACAGACGATTACATTTTTTGTTGAAAATTTAGGAAGTCGTGAAATTAATATTCATCTTGAGAACAGTCCAAACGCAAATAGCGTTGTGGTTGATCCACAATGTTTATGTGTAAAACCCGGGCAAACGGTGGATATTGTACCCTATAGGTTTTCAAAGTTCATTAGACTGGCTTCAGTATCAGACGACAATCGGATTGTCTGTAATCTATGGTTTCAAACGCAACTTATGAACGATTAAACAATTTTTAGAATATGATAGATTAGCCTTTCCAATAGAAAGGAATATACTGGAGGTAAAAAAATGAATTCACTCGTATTCAATACTACTGCGGACCAATTGCGCACTAGTATTTATGGATATAACCAAGGCACTTCAACTTTCCAAGCATTACAATTGGATACAGCCGGACAGTTACTGGTTTCTCTATCCAACACCGATCTGACGGTATCCGGTGACATTACAATAACCAACACACTGTTGACGGTAGCCGGTGACGTAACGGTTACCAATACACTGCTGACGGTAGCCGGTAACGTAACGGTCACCAATACACTGCTGACCGTAGCCGGTGATGTAACGGTTACCAACACACTGCTGACCGTATCCGGTGATGTAACGGTCACCAATACACTGCTGACCGTATCCGGTGATGTAACGGTCACCAATACACTGCTGACCGTATCCGGTAACGTGACGGTTACCAACACACTGCTGACCGTAGCCGGTGACGTAACAGTTACCAATACACTGTTGACCGTATCCGGTAACGTAACAGTTACCAACACACTGCTGACCGTATCCGGTGATGTAACGGTTACCAATACACTGTTGACCGTATCCGGTGATGTAACGGTTACCAATACACTGTTGACGGTATCCGGTGATGTAACGGTTACCAATACACTGTTGACGGTAGCCGGTGACGTAACGGTCACCAATACACTGCTGACCGTATCCGGTGACGTGACGGTTACCAATACACTGCTGACCGTATCCGGTAACGTAACGGTTACCAATACACTGTTGACGGTATCCGGCGATGTAACGGTTACCAATACACTGTTGACGGTAGCTGGTGATGTAACGGTTACCAATACGCTGCTGACCGTATCCGGTGATGTAACGGTCACCAATACACTGCTGACCGTAGCCGGTGATGTAACGGTTACCAACACACTGCTGACCGTAGCCGGTGACGTAACAGTTACCAATACACTGTTGACCGTATCCGGTAACGTAACAGTTACCAATACACTGTTGACCGTATCCGGTAACGTAACAGTTACCAATACACTGCTGACCGTATCCGGTGATGTAACGGTTACCAACACACTGCTGACCGTATCCGGTAATGTAACGGTTACCAATACACTGCTGACCGTATCCGGTGATGTAACGGTTACCAACACATTGCTGACCGTAGCCGGTGACGTAACGGTTACCAATACACTGCTGACCGTAGCCGGTGACGTAACGATTACCAACACACTGCTGACGGTATTTGTTGACGGCAATGCGTTCTTCTCCACATCCAACACGTACTCCGGTGTGACCGGAACCGGTATCGCGCTTCCGATGACAGATATTGGGAATCTTAGAACAGCAACGATGTTTATTGACAATACCGGAACAAGCCCTATTACTGTTAGCATGCAAATCAGCCCTGATGGAACCGTATTCTTCAATGACCCCAATCATTTGAATGGTGTTGTTGCAGGCGGCACAAACAGCATCATGGTGGTGGATATCTTCGGACAATATGCTCAGATCTCTTACGATGCTGGCGCCCTTGCAACCTTCACAGCATATTATAACGGTCAGGCATAAGTGAGATTACTTCCACAGAGCTTCGGCTCTGTGGTTTACATAAAACAGGATGGGAGTTTGATTATGAAAACAGTAAGTCTTTGTATGATTGTTAAGGATGGAGAAAGATATATAGAGCAGTGCATTGCAAGCGTTTTTGAGGTGGTTTCAGAAGTCATTATTGTTGACACGGGTTCGACAGACAACACTCTAGAACGGGTCAAACGCTTTCACCCTCAAATTTATCATTATAAATGGAATAACAACTTTGCAGATGCCAGAAATCTTTCTCTGAAACACGCCAAGAGCGATTATATTCTTGTGTTAGATGCCGACGAAGTTGTGTATCCCGAGGATTTGCCAAAGCTTACCGAACGGATTAACAACACCGATGCGGATGCAATATCAATCAAATTCCATAACATCACAGATGAAAACTCAGAAGATACCTTTAATACGCACATAGGGTTGAGAATATTTAAAAACAATAGCTTTCACTTTGAAGGCGCCATTCATGAACAGCCGATCTTTCACGGAGCCGACAGGAAAGCCGTGCTGGAGAATGCGGATATAAAAGTAAAGCATTACGGTTATTTGCCCTCTAATGCGGGAGAGAAAAAGCGCAACCGCAACATGCCCATTTTAAAGGAACTGTTGGAGAAAGATCCTAACAGTGCATTTCACCTGTTCAATATGGGCAATGAATACCTGAACATCGGGGATTATGATACTGCGCTGACCTACTATGAAAAATCCAACAAATATAAAGATAATACCTTGGCTTACACGCCTCACCTTATGTACAGAATGGCAACATGTCTGCACAAAATGAAACGCAACGAGGAGAGCCTGGCTATCATCGCCGATGGGCTAGGTCTTTATCCCGCCTGCACCGATTTCGAATATTTACGTGGATTGATACTCACCAAAATGAAGCGGTTTTCTCTGGCGCTGGATAGCTTTCGCAGGTGCATGGATATGGGTGAAGCACCCCCATCCTTGTCCTTTTTTAGCGAAACCTCTAATTTTAGGCCACTTGTTGAGATGGCGAGAATCTATTATTATATGGATGACTACAGCAAAGCGCTGGACTGCTATATGAAAGCAATTCAAATCAATCCGAAAAAGGTTGATATAATTTATCATATCACTAAAATGCTGAACAAAATATTTGCTGATAAGAATACCGTTTATCAAAATCTGTGTAATCTCTTTGCCGATAGCAGCTACAAACCAAACGTAATGGTGATGACAGATGCCTTGCTTGATGAAAAACTAATTGAGCAAGCCAATACTGCATTGAGTAAATGCAGCGATAACGCTGCGGAGCCGGATGCGGATCTTTATTTTTCACGAGGCCGCCTGCTGTTTTATACCCAAAAATATGAGGCCGCATTTGAGATGTTCAGCCGTTGTGTCAAGCCTGGCATAGCTCGTGGTATCTTACCTGACAAAAAGCAAAGATCTTATGACTATATGACAGCTTGCAGCTTGCTCTGCACAGACCTGCACGTTGAATATCTCGAAATGGTAAATGCATTGGAAGATACCGTGGATAGGGCTGTTTATCTGGCTTTCCAGCAAGTATCAGACGCCTCTCTGGACAGCAGTGCTTTTGGGCGAATTACATCGGTACTATCCAAACTTTTGTCTGTTCGCGCATACGATGTGTTTGAACATGCGCTTTGTATCCTTAATCTTGTGGATAGTAACGAGGTCTTGTTGTTGCTGGCAGATATCTATTATCAAAATGAGTTCCACGATATGGCGGTTAAAACAATCTTACGATCTGTCAAAGAGCTTGATATCATAAATACCAATGCAGTCTTTATCCTGAACAAAGAATTTTGCATCAACTGAGGGCTTTTAAATATAAGATATTTTGTCCCCCAGGCGGCGGTATAGATGAGCTTTAATCCATCCAAGGTCCTCACCGGTGTGCAGACCATTGACAGCGTGAATTATTGCTTTAACGACAATAGCATACTGAAAACCAACAGGATAAACGAATGAAAACAGAGGCAGAAACCGATAACTGGTTTCTGCCTCTGTTTTTCCGTATTCAGTTTTATGGTCCGAGCATTTTTCTGTGTCGGCAATTATGAATGCAAAAGGGTTCGGTTACTTGCCTGCGTTAACGATGGCCTGAACATCCGGGTCGTTAACATTGCTCTTATCCACAACAATAACGCCGGTATCGATGAATTTTTCGGCAGGCGGATTTCCCTGTGCAATGGCAACAGCAGTTTTTACACCTTCATAACCCATATAGTGGGCTCTCTGAAGGATGGTGGTTACATTCAGGTCGGTGTTTTCGATCAGATCGGCGACTTCAACAGAATAATCAAAGCCGAGATGGATGAGGTCGGTGCGTCCAGATTCTTTCAGGCCGGTTGCGGTTCCAACAGTGGCGCTGTTGGCGGGGGAGAAAAGAGCCTTGAGATCAGGATAGGTTGTGATGAAATCCTGTGTAAAGCCGATCGCCTTGGTGATATCGCCTTCACTCATTTTAATGTCGTTTTTCAGGATTTCCCATGCCTCAGGAGCGTTGGCATCCCAATATTCATAGAGGCCCTTGACACGGTCGGAAATGGTCTGGGAGCCCATGGA
The DNA here is from genome assembly GCA_035621215.1 of Oscillospiraceae bacterium MB08-C2-2. Taxonomy (NCBI): domain Bacteria; kingdom Bacillati; phylum Bacillota; class Clostridia; order Eubacteriales; family Oscillospiraceae; species Oscillospiraceae bacterium MB08-C2-2. Next base: position 428,424 of record CP141729.1, read on the forward strand.
AGAAACCGAAATACCGATCTGTGCGTGGTCGGTTTCCTTGAGGCCAGCATCCTTCAGTTTCTGGAGCAGAATCCCGCCGCAGAGCTTGCCGGCTTCGTAGTTGTTGGTGAGCAGGGCGGCGCTGTAGTTATCCGAAGCGATGGTGGTATCCAGCAGGATAACAGGAATGCCCATTGCCATGACCTCTTCAACCGGCTTTACCATAGCGGTGCTGTCGGTGGGGCAGAGGAGGATGGCATCCGGCTTTGTGGCTGCGGCATCCTGCAAAAGCTGCATTTGCTTTTCAATATCGGTATCCAGATTGGTGTTGGTCAGGGTAAAATCCTTGATTCCTAAATCCTTGATGGCGGCTTCCACACCACCGTTTACAATAGACATAAACTGGTTGCCCATAAGCTTGCTGACATAACAGATTTTCATTTCGGAAGCTTCCTTGGCGCCGCTTGATTCACGGGCTGCTTCAGAACTGGAGGCCGGGGCCGCAGCGGAAGAGGCAGGGGCTGCTGACGAAGCGGGAGCAGTCTGGCCGGATTGGCAGGCGGCAAGGCCGAACACCAACATCGAGGCCAGCAGTATGGAAATGAACTTTTTCATGGTTTTCCCTCCTAGATTGTTTCTGAAATGAATGGGTTAAAAAGGTCAGTTCATGCAACGGGCCTTAATCCAACAGAGGGCTTTTAGTGCCCTCTGCATGATCCATTTTAGGGGGGGCCAGGAGATGTGCCCGGAGTTAGCCGTTCTTTTTGCGCCGCTGGGCCTCCATGGCGCAGGCTGCCACAACAATAACACCAATGATAACCATCTGCCAGAAGCTGCTGACACCGTTGAGATTCAGCCCATTTCGCAGAACGCCCATAATGAGAGCTCCGATAATGGTGTTGAGAATGGTGCCTTCACCGCCGTTGATGGAAACACCGCCCACCACCGATGCGGCAATAGCCTCCAGCTCATAACCGATACCCGCTGTGGGCTGTGCAGAGGATGCACGGGAGGCCACCAGAATACCACAGATAACCGCCGAAAGGCCGCTGACACAATAGGCAAACATACGAGTGGTAATGACATCAATACCAGAAAGCCGGGCGGCGGCGTGGTTGCTTCCGCAGGCATAAATTTGGCGGCCGATCTTGGTTTTGGTGATGATAAACAGCAGGATAAACCCATAGACAAAGGTGATCACCACGCTGTAGGGAACAGAGCCCAGAAGGGGAACGGTATCGGCAAACCGGCCGCCCCCAAGCTGATAAAAGGCATCCTCAATTTGTTTGTTGCCCACTGAATTCACATAAATGGGCGCACCGGCCACAAGGACATAGGCAAGCCCACGGAACACCCACTGGGTTCCCAGCGTGGCAATAAAGGGGACAACCCCCAGCACTTCAATGGAAAAGCCGTTGAGGATTCCCATAAGAATACCAAAAATCAAAGCCAGTGTGATGGCCATAGGGATCGAAACCTGTTTGCTGAGCAGATAGACCACAATAATTCCGCCAAGACCCATAGAAGCACCCGCACTCAGGTCGGTTCCGCCGCAGACAAGGCAGAAGGTGAGGCCAAAGCCGATAATGGAGTATGTAACCACCTGCTGGGTGATATTAATGAGGTTGCTTTTTTCCAGAAAAACGGTAGGTTTTAGAATGGAGAATACAATAAACATCAGCACAAGGGCTGTGCCGGAAAAAATAGCCTTTTTGGTGGCGATGCTCAATCTGGATGATATTCTTTTTATAGTGGCGGTCAAATGAATCACTCCCCGAAATGTGTCCAAATCAGCAGGGCTGACTTAGCTTATTGTATCCTGCGGCCAGAAACAGAATTTCTTCCTGCGTGGTGTTTTTGGTTTCCAGCTCACCGTTGATGCTCCCCTCGTGAACCACAATAATGCGGTCGCTCATACCCAAAACCTCCGGCAGGTCGGAAGAGATCATGATGATGGCCACTCCCTGATCGCTCAGGTGGTTGAACAGCTCGTACACCTCATATTTGGCTCCCACATCGATGCCGCGGGTTGGTTCATCCACAATCAGCACCTTTACATCGTTGCACAGCCACTTTGAAAGAACAACCTTTTGCTGGTTTCCGCCCGAAAGATTGCGGGTGGTCTGGTGCAGGCTGGGTGTGCGGATCGCCAGCCGCTCCTTGAATTTCAGAGCGTTTCGGTAGCCCTCCTTATCATTTACGAGCATAAAACGTGTGAGAGCTCTCAAATGAGCCATATTGATGTTGAACTTTACATCCAGCCCAAGGGCTAGGCCGTCCATTTTCCGGTCCTCCGTGGCGTAACCAATACCCTGTGCAATTGCGTGAACCGGCCGTTTAATCCGAATGGGCTTTCCCTCCAGAAAAAGCTCTTTGGAATCGGCGGGGTCTGCTCCAAAAATACACCGCATGATTTCGGTTCGGCCAGAGCCCATAAGCCCGGCAACACCCAATATTTCACCGGCTCGGACAGAAAAATGCTCCACATCGACCTTACCTGCTCGCCGTATATTTTTGGCCTCAAAAACAACATCGCCGATGCTTCTTTGGTATTTGGGGTATTTATCTTCTAGATCACGCCCCACAATGAGATTCACCAGCTCATCCACCGTGATATCTTTATAATTGCGGGTGGCAATATACTGGCCGTCCCGCAAGACCGTAACCTTTTCGCAGATTTCCCCCAGCTCCTCCATACGGTGGGAGATATAAACCATACCAACGCCCTTTTTCTGTAGATTGCGGATGATTTTGAACAGTTGTTCAATCTCCTTATCGGTCAGTGAAGCGGTTGGTTCGTCCAAAACCAAAATCTTAGAGTGGTAAGAAATTGCCTTCGCGATTTCCACCATCTGCTGCTGCGCAATGCTGAGATTTTCCACCATTGTATGGGTATTGATATCGATTTCCAGATCATCCAAGATCGCTTGTGCATCCTGATGCAGCTTTTTATCGTTGACGATAGGCCCCGCACCCGGCGGACGGCCTATAAAAATATTATCCGCCACATTGAGATGGTTGCAGAGATTCAACTCCTGAAAAATGATGTTGACACCCAGCTCGTGGGCTTTGGAAACCGAAGTGATGGCAACTTCCTGATTTTCAATAAAAATCTTGCCTTCATCAGCCGTATAAACACCGGACATAATCTTCATTAAAGTGGATTTCCCGGCGCCGTTTTCTCCCACAAGACCGTGTACCTCGCCTTTGTTAACCGAGAAAGATACATTATCCAAAGCCTTGACACCCGGAAAGCTCTTGGATATGTGTTCCATTCTAAAAAGTTCTTCTCCCATACCGTCACCCCAATGCAATTAAATTCATAATAAGTGAAGCCGGCTGTTGGATGCCGCCTGATTAGCGCAGACAGCCTCTCTTGTTATTTTTATATAATAACATATGGCTTTTGAATCTTCTTTGCAATAATTCACTAGTTTTATTGCAATTGTTAACTTTATATTATGACTAATACCCTAAATACAATAGGAATTTGTGAATTGTATATAGGATGTACAGCGCAAAAAAGCCTGCTCCCATGAAAGGGAGCAGGCAAAAGCAGTGATGGAAAGGTCGAAAAAATGCGTATTTTGAGAACAATAGTGAGTGCAAAGTCGGGTATAGATCGCCTGTGGCGGTTACAGACTGTAGACATAACTGCCTTTAACTTGAAGGCTTTATGATTTTGATGCGTAATTCTGACCCAGTCGAATTTATTTCGACGCAGGAATCCCACTCTTTGCGCCGGAGCGGCGCAATCCGGGGGAAATATTGGGGCATTGGATGTCCCCCATAAAGGGTGTAGACTTTTGTCTACACCCTCAGACCGCCTATGGCTGTTGGCGGCAGATTGCGCTGTTTAAAACCACAGGATGGTTCTAATCCTATCAACTATAGGCTATTTTTGTCCGTAGTATGCGCCAGCTCCATGCTTGCGCAAGAAATGCTTGGAAAGAAGCACCGGGTCCATGGAGAGGATTTCCGGAGCCGAAGACTGACTGTGCCATGCCATAAAGGCCACTTCTTCAAGAACAGCCGCATTGTGAACCGCATCCAGAGAATCCTTGCCCCAAGTAAAGGGCCCGTGACTGGCTACCAGAACCGCAGGAATATCCACAGGATTCATCCCGCAGAAGGTCTCCACAATCACTTTGCCGGTTTCCGCCTCGTATTCACCTTCTATTTCTCCTTCGGTCATGGGCCGGGTGCAGGGAATACTGCCGTAGAAATAATCGGCATGGGTGGTGCCCAGAGCGGGGATGCTGCGCTGGGCCTGTGCATAGCTGGTTGCCCAGCGGCTATGGGTGTGCACAACACCTCCAATATTGTCAAAGCTGCGGTAAAGCTCCAGATGGGTGGGTGTATCGGAGGAAGGATTCCATTTGCCTTCCACCACCGCACCATCCGCAAGGCTCACCACCACCATATCTTCCGGCTTCATTTGCTCGTATTCAATGCCACTGGGCTTGATCACAGCCAGCCCTTTTTCCCGATCGATTTCGCTGGCATTGCCCCAAGTGAAGGTCACCAGCCCATAGCGGGGAAGCTGCATGTTGGCTTCCCACACCTTTTCTTTTAAAGCTTGCAACATCAGGATACCCTCCCAAAAATGGTTATGATTTCATTTTCCAAGCCCAATCCGCCAGCATCAGCTCCTGCTCCAAACGCGCCGGGGTTGTATCCGCTGTGATATGTACAAATTCAACATCCATTATACGAGCCCAATCCTGCATCATTTCTGCATCGCAGTCATAGCTGAGCACAGTATGGTGTGCGCCTCCCGCCACAATCCAGCACTCTGCGCCGGTGGCAAGATTGGGGGCGGGCTGCCACATAACACGGGCAACAGGCAGATTGGGCATGGTTTGGGTGGGGGTTACGCAATGAATATCCTGCACAATCAGCCGCATTCTGCCGCCCATATCGATGAGGCTGGCTACAATGGCGGGGCCTTCCTTGCCGCTGAACACCAGACGTGCAGGCGGCTCACGGTCACCAATGCCAAGATGATGAATCTCAATGCGGGGCTTATGGGCGGCCAAAGTGGGGCAGACCTCCAGCATGTGGGAACCAAGGGAGAGGCCGTTTTTCAGGTCGTAGGTATAATCTTCCATAAAGCTGGTGCCGCCGCCCAACCCATCGCCCATGGCTTTCATCACAGCAGTCATGGCGGAGACCTTCCAGTCACCCTCGCCGCCATAGCCATAGCCTTGGGACATCAGGTTCTGGCTGGCAAGGCCGGGAAGCTGCCGCATACCGTAAAGATCTTGGAAGGTGTTGGAGTAGGCGCTGCAGCCCTCCTGATCCAGCAGCTTTTTCATGGCGATTTCTTCTCTGGCCTGATAACGCACCGTTTCAAGATCATCGGTAGCAATGGTATATTTGGCGCTGTACTGCGCCATCATATCGTCTATTTCCTGCTCGGTGACAGCATTCATGCTTTCCACCAATGTGCCCACCGGCCAAGTATTGACCTGCCAGCCCAGCTTGATTTGTGTCTCCACCTTATCGCCTTCGGTAACCGCGACCTCCCGCATGTTATCGCCAAAGCGCATTACCTTCATGCTGCGGCTGACTGCGGCACCAACGGCGGAACGCATCCACTTGCCAATTTTGGTATGGGTGGCAGAATCCTGCCAATGGCCTGCGACTACCTTCCGGGGCAGACGCATCCGGGCACCGATAAAGCCGTGTTCCCGGTCGCCATGGGCGCTTTGATGCAGGTTCATGTAGTCCATGTCAATGGCTTCGTTGGGGATCTCCTCGTTGAACTGGGTGTGGAAATGCAGCCATGGCTTTTGGAGGAGCGAAAGCCCGTTGATCCACATTTTGCTGGGGGAGAAGGTGTGGCAGAAGGTCACAATACCGGCGCAGGTGTCGTCGTAATTGGCTTCTTTGATCGTGAGGCGAATTTCCTCCTCGGTTTTCATAATATCCTTGTATATGATTTCGAAAGGAAGATTGCCGCTTTGATTCAGGCCCTCCACCATAGCGCGGCTGTTGCTTGCTACCTGTGCCAATGTCTCGGGGCCATATAAAAACTGGCTCCCCACAACAAACCAAAATTGATACTTTTTCAGATTCATATCTTTCACCTCGGCAATTTATTGGTGGTGCTTAAAAAATTTAGTCAAGATTTTCAACGGCTGCCCGCTGGATGGGCAAAGATTTGGTAAAGCGCTGCATATACCGGTTGAAGCCCTCCTGATCCGCCTGCTCCGGTTCTGCATGCAAACCGGAGGCGTCGGCAAAAACTCGATTGGCTAAGAAATCTTCCAGTGTTTCACCTCTTTTTTTCTGCATCATAAAGGCGGCCAGCAAAGCCATGCCCCATGGCCCGCCTTCACCGGCGGATTCCATGACTGTAATGGGAACATCCAGTGCGGCAGCCATCAGCTTTTGGCCCACCCCCTTTGTTTTAAACAGCCCGCCATGGCCATAGAGCTTGCGCAGGCGGACATTTTCCTTTTGCGTGAGAATGTTCATTCCGATTTTCAGCGTGGCCATGGTGGAGAAAAGAAGAGTGCGCATAAAATTAGCCAGCGAAAGGGTGCTGTCCGGCAGGCGGGCAAACAGAGGCCTGCCGTCTGTCAAATCGGTGATGGGTTCACCGGAAAAATAGTTGAAGCTAACTAAGCCCCCGCCATCCGGTGTGCCCTCCAGAGCCTTGAAATACAGCTCATCATAAAGCTTGGGCTTTTCTACCTGTGCGCCAAAGGTGCTTAAAACTTCGCCGAACAGCCGAACCCACGCATCCAGATCGGAGGTGCAGTTGTTGCAGTGAATCATGGCGGCGGGCTTGCCGGTGGGGGTGGCCACCATGTCAATTTCCGTGTATACCTCCGAAAGGGGATGCTCCAAAACCATGGTTGCAAATACGGAGGTTCCGGCGGAAACGTTGCCGGTGTTTTCCATAATGCTGTTGGTGGCAACCATGCCGGTGCCTGCATCGCCTTCCGGCGGGCACATGGGTATACCGGCTTGGAGCAGGCCGGTGGAATCCAGCAGTGCGGCGCCTTCGGCGGTCAGTGTTCCCCCACGTTCACCGGCACTGAGAACACAGGGCAGGATATTTTCCAGCCTCCAGCTCAGGCTAAGCCGAGAAAGTGTTTGATTGAATTTCTCCATCATATGGGAATCATATGTTTTCGATTGGCTATCCACAGGGAATATGCCGGAGGCCTCACCAATCCCAACTACCTTTTCGCCGCTGAGCTTCCAATGGACATAACCGGCCAGTGTAGTCATAAAGGCTATGTGGGAGATGTGAGGCTCTTTATTCAAAATAGCCTGATATAGGTGGGCGATGCTCCAACGCTGGGGAATATTAAAGGAAAAATTCCGAGTCAGCTTTTCAGCCGCCTGCCCGGTTGTGGTGTTTCTCCAAGTGCGAAAAGGGACAAGCTGGTTTCCTCCCTCATCAAACACAAGATAGCCATGCATCATGGCGGAAATACCGATGGCGCCAACCTGCTTGAGTTCTATACCCAGATTTTTTTGCAGATTGTCCGTAAGGCTGCAATAGCTGGACCGGATGCCTTTCCAGACATCATCCAAGTGATAGGTCCACAAATTATCTTCAAACTGGTTTTCCCAATCAAAGCTGCCGGATGCAATGGGCATGTGGTCCTCACCGATCAAAACCGATTTAATGCGGGTGGAACCTAGTTCGATTCCCAAATAAGTTTTTCCTGAAAGAATCGACTCCATGGCGGTATCCCAGCAATCCGTCTGCTTGGCTTGATTCATGCAATCACCTCATATTGAACTAGCGTTTTTTAAGTTTGTGCCTTCATGTGAAATAGACCTTTTGAAACATGAAATGGATAGATTATATATATACAAGTTTTTTTAATTTTAATGTATTTGTATTTATTTTACAATACAGATTATAAACTAAAAAAAGAAAAAACTTTTGTGTCTTTTGTCTTATGCTTCTGAAATGCAAACGGAGAGAGGGAAAGAGCCGCCCTCATACGATGCCCTATAAACAAAAAAGCACCGCCCCATTTTAAGAGGCGGTGCTTTAAGAATATAAGATTAAGTGCTTTTCTTTTCGGTAATAGTCCAAGGAAGCACTGTGGAGCTTTGAGGTATGCCGTGAATAAGGTTAAGCAGCTTTTCAGCTGCCAGCATTCCGGTTTGCTTTTTGTGCTGGGAACAGGAAGTGATTTTAACTGAGGCCAGTTCGCTGTAAATGCTGTTATCAAAGCTGATAATGGCCACATCCTCCGGTATTGCTTTGCCTGCATCCTGTAGGATAGAGAGCACCTGAACCCCAACCTCATCGTTGTAGCAGACAACGGCGGTGCAATCCCCTATAATCTCCAAAGCGCTGGAAGAGATCAGGCTTTTTCTACTTTCGGTAGTATACCATAAAATGTGATCGTCATTGATTGGCAGGCCGTTTTTTTTCAAAGCGTTGATGTAGCCTGCATACCGCCGGTGACCCTGAATATCATCGCTCTTAAAAAGGCCCGCAATTTTTTTGTGGCCCTTATTAATCAGAAAATTGGTGGCTTGTTCGCCTCCCTCAAAGTCATTAGCGATCACGTAGATAGGGTTTTTCAAATCCGGATAGTAGCCGTGGACAAATACAATGGGAATACCCAAATTATAAAACTTCTGATACAAGTCAATGTTGGGGTTGGGCAAAGCTGTTTTAGTGCCCTCAATAATAAGCCCATCAAGATTTTTGCCGAGGAAATCCTCAAGGAGCTTTCGCTCGTTATCCACCCGGTTTTTAGTGGCGGAAATGATAGGAGAATAGTTGTTTTGAGCCAATATTTCTTCAATTCCACGCAGAATATCCGGGAAGATATATTCGCTAATATAGGTGGTAATAACAGCAACATTGCGGCTTTGTTCCCTATGAGCAGTCACTTTGGTAACTATTGAACCGCTGCCCTGCCTGCGTTCAATGAGGCCTTCGGTTTCCAATAGAGCAAGTGCCTGACGCACAGTTTGGCGGCTCAGAGAAGAGGTAACTCCCAACTCGTTTTCCGATGGCAGGCGCTGACCGACTTGATAGTCACCCGAAAGAATATCACTCCGGAGCCGGTCTGCAAGCTGTTGATATTTAGCAGGTTGTTTCATTCTATCGCACCATTCCAACAAAATGTTACAGAAGCATATCAAACAAGCTGTCATGCTTCTGTATATGGATATTTTTATCCAGCTTTTAGTCAAAAGTCTGTTTAACAAATAACAGTATATACTTAAATTGTATCATACAGGCTTCAAAAAGCAAGGTTATTTGACACTTATTATACAAATTAATTTTCAGTGGTATTTTCTAAGTCTAATTTATCAAGTCAAAAAATGTGGAAATAAACAAAAAACCTATTAAATATAAATTTAAGTTTAAAACTATTTACTTGTATTTTAGAAGAACTTAGTGCTGATATAGATTTAACCTGTACGGATAAATTACAGAGATAACGCAAGGGGATCAGAATGAATACAAGTTGTGTTAGCACAATAGGATAAACGGAGGCGAGCAAGATGGAGCAGGAAAGGGTACCCTTTCGCAGCCAGGCGCGAGATGTTCTACAGCATCGTTGCCAAAATGAAGCAGGAGAATGAAACAGTTATTTTATATCCCACGATCTGGAGCAGGCAGCCGGCAAGTGTAATACCATCTTGGTTATGCGGAATATGCAAATAAATACGGTAAGCATATTTGCTGATTATTTCATAAAATCCATGTGCGATTTTAAAATGTACTTTATTTATCCGCTATCAAAGCATCCCGACAGCGGAAAATGCAGCCTGCCTATATGCTTTTTCTTGGTTTTATATGAGCGGCGGTGATCTCAAGGGGTCACAATTGTGTTGTTTGTAGCGGGAGGATATGGTATAATGTCTGATAACACAGACATTATACCACTCTATGCACAGGTGTAAGGTTGATTTTTATGCCCCGCATAAGGTCATGGGCAATGAGGCTGTAGTGCTTTGTTTTTACAGCGTAAGTGTTATTTAATATTGGAGAACAGTGCCATTGATTATTATGGGAATTGACCCGGGCTATGCCATTGTGGGGTACGGTGTGGTGGATTATACCGCCGGGCACCGATTCCGGCCTGTGGCCTATGGTGCCATTATTACAGAAGCGGATACGCCTTTTGAACAGCGGCTGGAACACATTTGGGACCGGCTGGTTTTTTTGCTGTCTAAATACAAACCCAAAGAAATAGCGGTGGAAAAGCTGTATTTCACCACCAACCAAAAAACCGCCATACAGGTTGCACAAGCCCGTGGGGTGATTTTGCTGGCGGCAGTCAAAGCGGGGGTTGAAGTCTATGAATATACCCCTTTGCAGGTCAAGCAGTCGGTGGTGGGTTATGGCAAAGCAGAAAAAAATCAGGTGATGCAAATGACCAAATCCCTGCTGGGGCTGGAGCAAATCCCCAAGCCGGATGATGCCGCCGATGCCCTTGCCATTGCCATTTGCCACAGCCATACATCAGGTTCCAGAGTGAACATGAAAAATCTGCTCTATAGGGGGTAAGAATAATGTTTTACAGCCTGCGTGGAACGCTCCTTTTTTATGATACAACCACGGCCGTAGTGGAATGCGGTGGAGTGGGCTACAGCTGTCTGACCACTCTTTCCACCCTTCAAAGCCTGCCCCGGGCAGGGGAAGAGGTTATCCTCTATACTTGGCTCAGCGTACGGGAAAATGCAGTGGATTTATACGGCTTTGCCGATTTAGGCGAGCTGGATTGTTTTAAAATGCTTATTGGTGTTACTGGAGTGGGGCCGAAGGTGGGAGTTTCTATCCTTTCTGCTCTTTCGCCGGAGCGGTTGGCTCTAGCTGTGGCTGGTGGGGATTACAAATCCATTACCGCCGCACAGGGCGTTGGTCCCAAGCTGGCTCAGAGAATTGTGCTGGAGCTGAAAGATAAGGTGAAAAACAGCGACGTGGCTAAAGGTGCCACCCAGCTGCCCGGCAACTTGAATCTGGATGCAGGCAATGCGGCCGAGGCTATCAGTGCGCTGGTGGTGCTGGGCTATGGACAATCGGATGCCGCCGGTGTCATTGCCCGGCTGGATCCGGCCACATCGGTTTCGGATATGGTTAAGGCCGGGCTCAAGGCACTGGCCGGACGATAAAGGATTGGCAAAATAAATAGGGCGGGAAAGCAGGGAGAACGCTATGCCTGATATTGAGATGGATTTTGAAAGCAGAATGACCGAGCCGGAGTATATCCCGGAGGATGCGGCAGTGGAAACCTCACTGCGTCCCAAAACCCTCGGCGAATACATTGGGCAGGTCAAAGCCAAGGAAAACCTTTCAGTATTCATTGAGGCGGCCCGCCAACGTGGGGATTGCCTGGATCATGTGCTGCTCTATGGGCCTCCCGGTCTGGGAAAAACCACTCTTTCGGGTATTATCGCCAATGAAATGTCGGTGAACATCCGGGTTACTTCCGGCCCTGCCATTGAAAAGCCGGGGGATTTGGCGGCTCTGCTGACTAATTTATCCCACGGGGATATTTTGTTTATCGATGAGATACATCGGCTTTCCCGGGCGGTGGAAGAGGTTCTTTACCCCGCCATGGAGGATTATGCCTTGGATATTATCATCGGAAAAGGCCCCTCCGCCCGTTCCATCCGCATCGATCTGCCCCGGTTCACCCTTGTGGGAGCGACTACCCGGGCGGGGCAGTTGACCGCCCCTTTGCGGGATCGCTTTGGTGTTGTTCTGCGCTTGGAATTGTATAATGTAGAGGAGTTGGCCTCCATTGTTCGCCGCAGTGCCGGTCTGCTGGAGATTTCCACCGATGAACAGGGTGCCCAAGAACTGGCACGTCGGAGCCGGGGAACCCCCCGTATTGCCAACCGCTTGCTCAAACGGGTGCGGGATTTTGCACAGGTGCTGGGGGATGGGATCATCACCCGGGATATTGCCGCCGTGGCGCTGGACAGGCTGGAAATTGACCAACTGGGTCTGGATTCCCTTGACCGCCGCCTGCTGGCGACCATTATCCGCAACTATGCGGGCGGCCCTGTAGGGCTGGAAACCTTGGCAGCGGCAGTTGGTGAGGAATCGGTCACCTTAGAGGATGTATGCGAGCCGTATCTGATGCAGATCGGCTTCTTGAGCAAGACCCCCCGAGGCCGGGTGGTGACCGAGCTGGCTTATCGGCATTTGGGAATCACCCCCAAGAATTCCGGGGCCTATGAACAGCTCAACCTGATGGGGGATATTTTACAGGAAAGCCCCGGTGACGTGGAGTAACCGGAACAGGCTTCTTTTGGAGCAAACTCTGCTGGCTTTGCATAAGCTGAAAAAGATGCATTTTCTGCAAAAAGCCGGTATTTTTATAAAGGAGTGACTGAAAATGGGCAGAATTTTCGGAACCGACGGCGCTCGTGGAGTAGCCAATACAGAGATCAGCTGCCAGCTTGCTATGAACATCGGCCGGGCTATGGCGATGGTTCTGGCTGAACGCATTGGAAAACGCCCCACCATTTTAATTGGCAAGGATACTCGTATTTCCTCCGACATGCTGGAGGCCGCACTGACAGCCGGGGTTAGTTCGGTGGGAGCGGATGTGATTGTGGCGGGGGTTCTCCCTACACCGGCGGTGGCTTTTTTGATTACCAATGCGCATGCGGATGGGGGCATTATGATTTCCGCCTCCCATAACCCTTATGAATTCAACGGCATTAAAATTTTTGGCAACGAGGGCTACAAGCTCACCGATGAAGAAGAATTTGAAATTGAAGAGATCATTCTCGATAAGGTAAAGCCCTATTCTCTGCGGTGGGGCTGGGAGCTTGGGCGGATCACACGGGATGAAACCCTGTGGGAAAAATACATCCAGTATCTTTCCAGTACCATAGAAGGGGATTTAAGCGGCCTGCGGGTGGTGGTGGATTGCTCCAACGGCAGCGCCAGTGCAACAGCGGCTCACCTTTTTGATAAGCTGGGCTGTGATGTCACCATTCTCAACAATCAGCCAAATGGTGTCAACATCAACCGGGATTGCGGTTCCACCCACATTGAAAAGCTGGCCGAAGTTGTCCGAGAGAATGGTTATGATGTGGGCGTTGCCTTTGATGGGGATGCCGACCGGTGCTTGGCAGTAGATGAAACCGGCCATATAGTGGATGGTGATGTCATGATGGCCATTATGGCCACTCACCTGAAAAAGCAAGGGAAGCTGGTTAACAACACTATAGTGGCCACCGTTATGAGCAACATGGGGCTTCTGCGCTTTGCCCGGGAAAACGGCTTTGTTGTGGAAACCACCAAAGTAGGCGACCGCTATGTGCTGGAAACCATGCTGAAAAAGGGCTACAATCTAGGCGGTGAGCAGTCCGGGCACATGATTCTTCACGACCACATGACCAGCGGAGATGGCCAGCTGACCGCTATTCAGCTTCTTTCGGTTATGAAGCAAACGGGCAAAAAGCTCTCGGAGCTTTCCGGCGTTATGACCGTGTATCCGCAGGTGATGCTGGGCTTCCGGGCCGATTCGGTGATGAAATCCAAGCTGGATGTGGATGCAGGCGCCCTTAAAATCATCCAAAAGGCCAAGGATCAATTGGGCGAAAACGGCCGTGTGCTGATTCGGGCTTCCGGCACAGAGCCTTTGATCCGGGTCATGCTGGAAGGGGAAAGCCTGGAGGAAATTACCTCCCTTGCTCAGGAAACAGCCGCAAATCTGGAGGAGAGATTATCCAACAATGAGGATTGCAAAAAACTGGAAGGATTTTGAAATACTGGATACCACACAGGGGGAAAAGCTGGAGCGTTGGGGAGAGTTCCTCCTCATACGCCCTGACCCCCAGATTATATGGACACCGGAAAAATCCCCCATTTGGCAAAAGGCGGCGGCCAGCTACCGCCGCTCCAATTCCGGGGGAGGGGAGTGGCAATACCGCAAGAAGCTCCCCGAGGGCTGGACTGTGGATTACGATAAGCTTCGGTTCCACATCCGCCCCACTGGCTTCAAGCACACGGGACTGTTCCCGGAGCAGGCGGTCAACTGGGATTATATGTCAGATAAAATCAAGGCTGCGGGCCGGCCTATCCGGGTGCTGAACCTTTTTGCCTACACTGGCGGGGCAACTCTTGCCTGTGCGGCGGCAGGTGCCAGTGTCTGCCATGTGGATGCCTCCAAGGGGATGGTGAGCTGGGCACGTGAGAATGCCGCCCTTGCCGGTCTTTCGGACAGGCCCATCCGCTGGATTATAGAGGACTGCAAAAAGTTTGTGGAGCGTGAGCTTCGCCGAGGCAGTACCTACGATGCCATTCTCATGGACCCACCTTCTTATGGGCGGGGCCCCACCGGTGAGGTGTGGAAGCTGGAATCTGCCGTTTATGAGCTGGTGGCACTCTGCGCCGGCCTGCTCAGCGAAAATCCACTGTTTTTCCTGCTCAACTCCTACACCACGGGGCTTTCCCCCTCGGTAATGGAATATATATTGGGCATACTTTTACAGAAAAGAATGACCGGAACACTCAGCTCGGCGGAAATCGGCCTGCCAGTTTCCGCCAGCGGCATGAATTTGCCCTGCGGAAGCACTGCCATTTGGGAAAGGGACTAACAACACCATGGATAACATCATCACCTGCAAAAACATCACCTACCGCTATGGTTCACCCGAGGAAGAGCACCCGCCCGCACCTCCTGTGTTTGAAAACCTAAGCCTTTCCATCGGGCGGGGGGAATTTGTGGCGATTCTGGGGCATAACGGTTCGGGTAAATCCACCCTTGCCAAGCATTTCAATGGGATATTTCTGCCCAGCGAGGGGCAGGTTCTGGTGGATGGCATGGATACGGCAGATGCCGACCGGCTCATGGAAATCCGCAGCCATGTGGGCATGGTATTTCAAAACCCCGATAACCAGATTGTGGCCACTGTGGTGGAGGAAGATGTTGCCTTTGCCCTTGAGAATATGGGGGTTCCCCCTGCCAAAATCCGTGAGCGGGTGGATGCCGCTCTGCATTCGGTGGGTATGTATAAATACCGCCTCCACGCACCCCACCGGCTTTCCGGCGGACAGAAGCAGCGGGTTGCCATTGCAGGCATCATCGCCATGCGCCCCCAGTGCGTGGTGCTGGACGAGCCCACCGCCATGCTTGACCCAAGAGGGCGGCAGGAGGTGCTGGCCACCATCCGCAAGCTGAATCAGGAATTCGGCAACACGGTTGCGCTGATTACCCACTATATGGACGAGGCCGCTCAGGCTGACCGGGTGGTGGTAATGGATGGCGGCAAAATCATACTGGATGGCCCGCCACATCAGGTGTTTTCTAATGTGGAGCAGCTCAAATCGGTGGGGCTGGATGTTCCTCAGGCCACCGAGCTTGCGGATATTCTCTATCAGGCCGGTTATCCCATTTCCCGCCAGATCATCACCGAGCAGGAATGTATAGAGGCTTTGGCGGCTTTGCTGGGCCAAAAGGGCTCTTAACAGCTTTCAGGATAAAATGCACCAAAATATGTATGCCTTTTGTGTTATACTCATTCTGCTTCCCGGCGGGCGCTGAAATGATGTGCAAAAAAGGCTTTGCAGGCAAACCATAAGCCCCGGGAGGTATTGCTACTTGGCCATCATCAAGACAGAAAACTTAACCTATATCTATTCGGCTGGAACCCCCTTTGAAAGGGCGGCGATCCAAGACATTAACCTTGAAATACAAAAAGGGGATTTTGTCGGCCTTATTGGGCATACTGGCTCGGGTAAATCCACCCTGATTCAGCATTTTAACGGGCTTTTGGCTCCGGCCTCCGGTAAAATCTACATCGATGGGGAGGATATCTGGGCAAAGCCCAAAGAAATCCGCCGCTTTCGCTTCAAGGTGGGGCTGGTTTTTCAGTACCCCGAATACCAGCTTTTTGAAGAAACCGTCTACAAGGATATTGCCTTCGGCCCTCTGAATATGGGGCTCTCTTCTCAGGAGGTGGATGACCGTATCCGCCGGGCGGCCCATTTTGTGGAGCTTTCCCCGGAGCTGTTTGAAAAATCCCCCTTTGAGCTTTCCGGCGGTCAAAAGCGCCGGGTAGCACTGGCAGGGGTTCTGGCCATGGAGCCGGATATTCTGGTGTTGGACGAGCCCACTGCCGGCCTTGACCCAAAAGGGCGGGATACCATTCTCACCGAGATTCAGCGGTATCATGAGCAGAGGGGCACCACCGTTGTGTTGGTTTCCCACTCCATGGAGGATATTGCCCGCTTTGCCAAAAAGGTGCTGGTTATGCGGGATGCGCAGATCAGCTATTTTGAGGATGTCAGCCAAGTGTTTACCCACGCCGCCCAGTTGGAGGAAATGGGGCTTACCGTTCCGCAGGTTACCCGCATATTCGGTGAGCTGCACCGGCGGGGCTTTGCCGTGGAGCCCAATACCTATACCATTGAGCAGGCCAAGGCACAGCTTCTGGCGCTCATGCAATCCAAAGGGGAGGTGAAGTAATGCTCAAGGATATTACCATCGGGCAGTATTTCCCCGGAGATTCCCCTCTCCACAGGCTTGACCCCAGAGTCAAGCTGCTGCTGGCCACCGCTTATGTGGTGCTTTTGTTTATGGTGAAGAATCCCATCGGTATGCTTGTGGGCATCTTTTTTCTGCTGTTTACCTACCCCTTGGGAAAAATCCCCCTGAATATGATCGGCAAAAGCCTTAAGCCGGTGATTCCGGTGGTGCTTTTTACGGCCATATTGAATATGTTTTTTGTAACCGGTGAGCCGGTGCTGGATTGGTGGTTCATTACCATCACCCGGGAAGGCATTTCCACCGCTGTGTTGATGTCGGTGCGCATTATCTGCCTCATTGCCGGAACCTCTCTCATGACCTATACCACCTCGCCCATTGCCCTTACCGATGCCATTGAGCGGCTTTTTTCGCCTCTCAAGCGCCTCAAGGTGCCGGTGCATGAGGTGGCGATGATGATGACCATTGCCCTGCGTTTTATTCCCACCCTTCTGGAAGAAACGGATAAGATTATGTCCGCCCAGAAGGCTCGGGGTGCGGATTTGGAATCGGGCGGGCTGATTAAGCGGGCCAAGGCACTGATGCCGATTTTGATTCCTCTGTTTGTTTCTGCTTTTCGCCGGGCGGATGAGCTGGCTATGGCTATGGAATGCCGGTGTTATCAGGGCGGGGAAGGGCGCACCCGTATGAAGCAGCTTCACCTTTCCTTCCGGGATTTGGTAGCGGCCGCTTTTATGATAGCCTGTATTTTTGCAGTAATCGGGTTCAATCTTTGGGCCCCTGTCCTTTTTTAGCCTATGCGGAATCTTTTGATTACCCTGCGCTATTGCGGGACACGATTTCATGGCTTTCAGGTACAGAAAAATGCCCTTTCGGTTCAGGAAGCCTTTCAGGACAGTGTAGAGCAGATTTTGGGCAATCGCCCCGATATCAAGGGCTGCTCCCGCACCGATGCAGGGGTGCATGCCAATATGTTTTGCCTTTCCATGCTGTGTGAAAGCGCCATTCCCTGTGATAAGCTGGTGCTGGCTCTCAACCGTTATCTGCCCGAGGATGTGGCGGTGACCGCCTGCCGGGATATGCCGCTGGATTTTCACGCCCGGTATGACTGCACAGGCAAGCGCTATGTTTACCGCATCCTCAACAGCCGGGTCAAGGACCCCTTTTCCCCCGGGCTCAGCTACCGCTGGCCTCATCCGCTGGATGAAGCGGCTCTCAGCCGGGAAGCGGCGGATTATGTGGGAACCTATGATTTTTCCAGTTTCTGCTCCACAGGCGGGGATTTGGAGGATCGGGTGCGGACCATTTACAGCGCCAAGGTGACCCGGCAGGGGGAATATATCCACTTCACTGTTACCGGGGATGGCTTTCTTTACAATATGGTGCGCATTATGGCGGGCACGCTTCTGTTTATTTCAATGGGGCGGATTCCTTGGGGTGGCATACCGGAAATTATCCAAAGCAAAAACCGGGAGCTGGCCGGTAAAACCATGCCTGCACAGGGGCTTTTTTTGGATGAGGTTTTTTACGATGACCGGGTCAGGCTGTAGCGGAACCGGATTAATTGAGGCTGATGGAGCGGTTTGATGGCTAACACAACGGATTTTCAAAAACTGCGAAAAAAACGGCAGCGCAAAGAAACCCTCAAACGGATTTTGATTCTGGGTGGGGTTGCCTTGGCTTTGGCCAGTGTGGTTTTTCTCAACAGCTATCTGATTGATATTGGCGCAACCACCCACCTGAGCGATTATATCAGCTCACTGGGCGGGGGAGGCTATCCGGTTTCGGTTCCGGGCGGGGAGATTATAAGCGTGGAGGGGCTGGATACCGATCTGGCCGTGCTCAATGATACCAATCTGTATATTTACAGCCCCAAGGGTAAAATCATCAGCAGCGTTCAGCAGATGAATTCCAATTCCATTATGGACGTGGGCGGCAAGCGAGTTCTGACTTATTCCATCGGCTCAAAAAGGCTTGCAATCCACAGCCGTTCTCAAGAGGTTTTTGCACAGGATTTTCCTTTCGGAGTGCAGTATGCCTCGATGAATGAGCAGGGCTATTTTGCGGTGGTTACCTCCTCACAGCAGTATGTTTCGCAGGTGCTGGTCTATGACAGCTCCTTTAAGGAGATATACCAGTTTTTTTCCGCTGAGAACATTGTCACCGGGGTATCGGTTTCACCTTCCGGCAAAATGCTGGCGGTGGCCTGCCTCAACACCCAGAATGGCATGCTGCAATCGGTGCTCTATTTGTATCGGCTCAACGCCGAAAAAGAAGTGGCTAAAATCCTTTTGACTGAAGAATTGATTTTGAATGTGGATTTTGCCGAGGATAAGCGCATTTCGGTGGTAACCGATAAAAGCTGGGTCAATTTCTCCGACACCGGGCTGGAGCTGAACCGCTATTCCTTTGAAGATCAGCCTCTGATATCCTTCCGCTCACAGGGCAAAAACATGCTGTTCCTGCTGGGGCAATATAAAGATACCCGCAGCCAGGATTTGGCTGTGGTGGATACGGCCGGTATCCAGCGTGCGGGGCTGCACAGCTCCGACCGCATCCGGGATATGGCCTTGGATTCTAAAAATATCTACCTGCTCTATGACGATGGGCTTTATACTTATAACTACGATTTCAACGAGACCTCTGCATTTCACACCCGTAATATCAGCCGCATTGTACCGGTTAAAAACAGGCTCTATTACCTGACCGACGAAGAAATAGCGGTGCTGGGATTGCAACCGTGAAAAGGGAGCGAAAACCCGGGAGGGAACGATGACACAATATACTTGGCTGCTATGGGATGCTTTGGCGGTGCTGGTGCTCATTTGGGCCGTGGAAAAAGCGGCACGCAAGGGCTTTGTCCGAGCGGTGCTGGAGCTGTTGAGCTGTGTTGTGGCCGCTATGCTTTCTCAATATTGTGCACCGCTGCTGGCCCCACGGCTGTATGAATGGTTTGGCCGTGATCTGGCCCGGATGGCAGTGGAAAAGCAGATTGAAAGCTCCGGTCTGCTGGATGGCGTAGGTGGGCTTGCCCAGTCGGTCACCGGTATGCTGGGGGGGCTTTTGCGCTATGGCGGCGGTGTGCCGAAGGATTTCATTATCCCATCCACAACCCGGGAGGCGGCGGAGCTGCTGGTGGATCAGGTGCTTGCAGAGCCTTTGATGACTTTGCTCCAATCCTTGAGCTTTATGCTTATTTTTTCTTTGGCTTTGTTTATTCTGCGGCGGTTCTCAGGGCTGCTTTCTTTTGTGCAGTATCTGCCGGTGGTGGGCACGGTCAACACCTTTTTGGGCGGTGTTATGGGAGTGGCGCAAGGGCTGATTTATCTGCTGCTTTTGGCTCTGGGGCTGTATTTTGTGATTCTCATCACCGGGGGAGATGCCCGCTGGCTCAGCCCGGAGATCGTAGACCAAACCTTTGTGGTTCGGTTTTTTTATAGTTTCCTCCATTTAAAGCTGCCTTAAAAAAGGCGGACTGATCCCCCTTGACAAACTTTCGGTTATCTGATAAAATAAATTAAAACAAAGCAGAACAGATTGATTCGGTTCTCACCCGTTGGCCACTTTGCCACACGCGGTCAATATGATTTTTATCTTGCCGTTTTTGGCGGTCGGATATTTTGTATTGTCAGCGCAGGCGAAGTATCGTCTGTGCTTTTGTATTTGTTTGAGCCGCTTTGCGGCTAACTGTGATTTTGGAGGTGCTTACTATTAAGGAATTGCTTATCAATGAGGAGATTCGTGATAAGGAGGTCAGGCTTGTTGGTGTAAACAGCGAGCAGCTGGGCATTGTTTCTCTTGAAACAGCCATGCAGATCGCCAACGAAAAGAATCTGGATCTTGTGAAGATTGCTCCTCAGGCCGAACCCCCTGTGTGCCGCGTTATGGATTACGGTAAATACCGGTTCGAAGAGGCCAAGCGCACGAAGGATGCCCGTAAAAACCAGAAGGTCATCGAAACCAAGGAAGTGCGGCTTTCTTTGAATATCGATACACACGATTTTGAAACTAAGCTGAAAAACGCTTTGAAGTTTTTGGGCAACGGTGATAAGGTCAAGGTATCAATTCGTTTTCGGGGCAGAGAAATGGCTCACCCAGAGATTGGCCAGGGGATGATGAAGCGCTTTGCCGAGGCTTGTGCTGAGGTGGGGACTATTGATAGGCTGCCGAAAATGGAAGGCCGCAGCATGGTAATGTTTATTACCTCTAAAATTGCGAAAGCCAAGTAGATTTATCTAAAAGGGAGGAACCACTCATGCCGAAGTTGAAAACCCACAGTGGTGCAAAAAAACGCTTTAACCTCACCAAGAATGGCAAGGTTAAAAGAGCACAGGCATACAAACGCCACATTCTTAACAAAAAGACCACCAAGCGCAAGAGATTGCTTCGCAAGGCCGCTTATGCCGATGTAACCAACGCAAAGGTCGTCAAGTTGCTGATTCCGTATAAATAAGCCTTGACACACTACGTTTAAAACCACATTAGGGAGGTATTCGTTATGGCTCGTGTTAAGGGAGCAATGATGACTCGCAAGAGAAGGAAAAAAGTATTAAAACTGGCAAAAGGTTATTATGGAGCGAAAAGCACCCATTTTAAAATGGCCAAACAGGCTGTTTATAAATCTGGTCAGTATGCCTATATCGGAAGAAAGCAGAAAAAGAGAAACTTCCGTCAGCTGTGGATCACCCGTATTTCTGCCGCCTGCAAAATGAACGGCATGAACTACTCCACCTTTATGAATGGTCTGAAAATTGCTGGTGTAACCCTCAACCGCAAAATGATTTCGGAAATTGCCATTCATGATGCCGCTGCTTTCACCGCTTTGGTGGAAAAAGCAAAAGCTGCCCGCGCCTAAATATAGCTTGTAAAACGCTCGAGTCACTATGAATCGGGCGTATTTCATTATTTGGTTGATTCACTTGCAAACACGCAAGTTGGAGACATGGTTAGGAGTTTTTTTCTTTGGAAACCGTGACATCCCGGGATAACGCTCAAGTCAAGGAGATTGTTCGGCTGCTGGGCCAAAAAAAGCAGCGGGAAAATACCGGCCTCTTTGTTACCGAAGGGGTCAAGCTTTCTTTGGAGGCCTTGGAAAGTGGGCTGCATTTGGAATCAGTCTGCATGACCCCGCAGGCCGCCGAAAAGCACCGGGAGCTGGAACCATTGAAAGCCGCCGGTGCTCACACCCTGTTTATAGCCAAGGAGCTGGCCCTGCGGATATCCGATACTCGGACTCCTCAGGGCGTTTTCTGCATCTGGAAACAGCGTCCTCACACGGAGGCGGATATCCTCCTAAAGGAAAATGGACGCTACTTGATTTTATGTTCCCTGCAAGACCCGGGAAATATGGGAACTGTTTTGCGCACCAGCGAGGCCTTTGGGGTGGATGGTGTTTTTATCTCCTCCGATTGCCCTGATCTTTACAGCCCCAAGGTGCTCAGAGGCGCTATGGGGGGGATTTTTCGTTTGCCTATCGCTCTTTGCCCGGACATGCCTGCTTTGCTGGAACGCCTTGCCCAAAAAGGCGTGGCGCTGTATGCTTCGGCACTGAGCCAAGAGGCACAGTCCCTTCCCCAGATGACCTTTCAGGGGAGCTGCGGTCTGCTCATCGGCAACGAGGGCAACGGACTTTCGCAGGAGCTGCTGGAAAGGTGCTCTCATCAGGTGATGATCCCCATGGCGGGGCGTGCTGAATCCCTCAACGCCGGTGTGGCTGCGGGAATTCTGCTGTGGGAGATGTGCGACCACCGATAATCAGCAAGGAGGAAAAAGACATGACCAATCAGGCATACTGGGTTTGGTTTCAGCTTGTATTCGGGATTGGAACCCGGCGAGCCGAGCTTTTTCTTCACTATTTTAGTCATCCCGGCGAAATTTTGGATGGCCTTCGCTCAGGTGGTCAAGTCACCGCTATGCTCACCGCAAAGGAACGCTCTCTTTCTGTGCTCTGCCAAGAAAAAGCGGAAAACATCTGTGCCCGCACCCTGAAAAAAGGCTGCGACATCATCACGCCGGATCACCCTCTTTATCCCAGCCGGCTGCGGTATATTTATTCCCATCCTGCGGCGTTGTATGTCAAGGGAGATTTGAGCTGCTTGGCTGATTCCCTTTGCATCGGCATGGTGGGAACCCGCAAGCACAGTGCCTACGGTGAACGGGCCGCCTGGGAAATCAGTCGGGGGCTGGCCGCCAGCGGCGCGGTGATTGTCAGCGGATTGGCCAAAGGAATTGATACCATTTGCCACAGTGCTGCACTGGAGGCTGGCGGAAAAACCATTGGTGTGCTGGGCTGCGGCATTGATGTGGATTATCCCAAGGGGAGTGGAGTCCTGAAAAGGGCTATGAGCCAAAATGGTGCGGTGGTTACCGAATATCCACTGGGAATGCCGCCTATATCGCCTCATTTCCCTGTACGAAATCGTTTGGTTTCCGGCATGTCCCACGGTGTGGTGGTGGTTGAAGCAAATTTGCGCAGCGGTTCTTTGATTACCGCCAATCACGCATTGGAGCAGGGCCGGGATGTTTTTGCTGTTCCCGGTGATATTTTTTCCGGCTGCTCCAAGGGCTGCAACAAGCTCATTGGCGAAGGTGCCCGAATCGTGACCACGGCAGCGGATGTTTGGGCGGAATATAAGGAGTTCACAGCCGAAAAACCTGTGGAGCATATGTATAAATTCGAGCAAATGGGGTTTTCTATTAACAATGCACCTGCAAACGAAGAAATGCCGCTGTCTCAAAAGCAGCCATTGCCTTTGCCGCAGGAGCTGGGCGAATCGGCTCGTTTGATCTATGAGCAGATTCACAGCGACCCGGTGAGCATAGACGAAATCGCCGCACAGGTGGATTTGGAAATAGGAATCATTCTGTCGGCATTGACGGAACTTGAAATTTATGGTTTAATTCAGGGGTATCCCGGCAGACGGTTTTCCCTTGTCTGATCAGTGGGCAGCCTTTGGGGATACACGCTGGTTGCCTGTTGGAATGCTCTGAAAATTCACATTGCCCGGTTGTTGAAAAATGCTGATATAAGCTTTTAATCAACATTTTTCAATGGCTGGGAAACAAGCGGCCTGTTTTGCGGAGATTTCCGCGGGTATTATTGGCTATTTACAATTCATCGGCCAGCGCCGGTGAAAATTTGGCGTTTTATTCCGGTCTGGCCCTCGGCCGGTTTGACCATAGCGCACGGGAGGCTTATCATACTATGTCAAAGCTGGTTATTGTGGAGTCGCCTGCCAAGGCGAAAACCATCCAGAAGTATTTGGGCAAGGATTTTGAGGTTTTGGCTTCAAACGGCCATATCCGGGATTTGCCCAAGAGCAAGCTGGGTGTGGATGTGGAGAATAACTTCACGCCTCAATATGAAGAAATAAAAGGCAAGGAAACACTGGTCAAGACCCTGAAAAAAGAAGCGAGGAAAAGCGATCAGGTTTATCTGGCAACTGACCCGGATCGCGAGGGAGAAGCCATTTCGTGGCATCTTGCCCATTTGCTGAATTTGGATTTGGAATCGGATAACCGGGTTACCTTTAACGAAATTACCAAAAGCGGTATCAAGGAGGGCATGGCTGCTCCCCGCAAAATTGATCAGGATTTGGTGAATGCCCAGCAGACCCGCCGCATTCTGGATCGTATCGTCGGCTATAAGCTGAGCCCTTTTCTCTGGCGCAAGGTTCGCAAGGGCCTTTCGGCGGGCCGGGTACAGTCGGTGGCGGTACGCCTGATTGTAGATCGGGAAAAGGAAATTCGAGCCTTTAAATCGGAGGAATACTGGACTGTCGATGCCCAGATGCTGGCCAAATCCTCCAAAAAGCCTTTTGCTGCCAAGCTTCATTCCCATAAGGGGAAAAAACTGACCATTAAAAATGAGGAAGCCGCCCAGACCATTGTAAAGGGTTTGGAGGGGGCTGACTTTGTCATTTCCGAGCTAAAAAAATCAGTTCGTCGCAAATCCCCGCCGCCGCCGTTTACCACCTCCACCTTACAGCAGGAGGCTTCCAAGAAGCTGGGATATCAATCCCGGCGCACCATGAAGGCGGCTCAGGAGCTGTATGAAGGCGTGGAGATCGAGGGCCTGGGTGCCATCGGTTTGATTACCTATATGAGAACCGACAGCCTGCGCATTTCCGCCGAGGCCATCACCGAAGTGACCAGCTTTATTGAAAGCGCCTACGGCAAGGAGTATCTGCCCCCCAGTGTGCGGGTTTATAAATCCAAGAAAAATTCACAGGATGCTCATGAGGCTGTTCGCCCCACTTCTCCCGAGTTGACCCCGGAAAAGGTGAAATCCAGCCTGACCTCCGAGCAGTATAAGCTCTATAAGCTGATTTGGGAGCGCTTTGTGGCTTGCCAGATGAGCAACGCTTTGCTGGACACCATTTCTGTCAAAATCACAGGTGGGGATGATTATCTCTTTACCGCCTCCGGCTTTACCGTTAAGTTTGACGGCTTCACCCGCCTGTATGATACTGTAAAGGATGAAGAAGGGGAGGAATCCTCCGGTGCGCTGCCTCCCATGGAGGAGGGCCAGCCTGTAACAGCCAAGGAAATCCTGCCTAATCAGCACTTTACCCAGCCACCGCCGCGGTATACAGAGGCCTCTCTCATCAAAACCATGGAGGAAAACGGCATTGGCCGCCCCAGCACCTATGCACCCACCATCAGCACAGTTCTTAACCGTGGCTATGTGGAGCGGGAAGCCAAGGCTCTCAAACCGACAATTTTGGGCGAAGTAACCACCCAGCTCATGGAAGAACAGTTTGCCAAAATCGTAGATGCGGATTTCACTGCCCAGATGGAACAACAGCTGGATGACGTGGAGGAAGGCAAAACCGACTGGGTTGGGATGCTGGGTACCTTTTATGGCGATTTCGCAGGCAATTTGGAGCAGGCGGAAAAGAATATGGAAGGCACCCGGGTTAAAATTCCGGTGGAAGAAACCGATGTGGTCTGCGAGCTGTGCGGCCGCAATATGGTGATCAAGATGGGTCGGTTTGGCAAGTTTTTGGCTTGCCCGGGCTATCCTGAATGCAAGAATACAAAGAAAATTGTGCAGGAGACCGGCGGCCTTTGCCCGGTCTGCGGCAAAAAGGTTTTGGCTAAAAAGAGCAAGGCGGGCAAGGGGTATTTCGGTTGTGAGGATAACCCCACCTGCGGCTTTATGACCTGGGATAAGCCCCTTTCCGATCCCTGCCCCAAATGTGGCAGCACCCTCTTCCGCAAAATGGGCCGTGGCGGCAAAATTTACTGCCTCAAGGAAGGCTGCGGCTATGAGAAGGACCCTAAGGAATGAGCGGTGTAGAGATCATTGGAGCGGGCCTTGCAGGCTGTGAGGCCGCTTGGGCCTTAGCTCAGGCCGGCATTGCGGTTACCCTTTGGGAGATGAAGCCCCAAAAGTATTCCCCGGCTCATACCCACAGCGGGTTTGCGGAGCTGGTTTGCTCCAATTCCCTCAAGGCCTCCCGCCTTGGTTCGGCGGCTGGTTTGCTCAAAGAAGAAATGCGCCGCTTAGGCTCGCTGACTGTGGAGTGTGCCTATAAAACCGCAGTGGGAGCCGGCGGAGCGCTGGCAGTGGATCGCACCGCCTTCTCTGATCTGGTTACCTCCCATATACGCAGTCACCCCCTCATTCAGGTGCGGGAGGGCGAGGTGGAAAAGCTTCCCCGCTCGGGAAATGTCATTGTCGCAACCGGCCCCCTCACCTCAGATGCATTGGCGGCGGATATTGCCGACTACTGCGGCGGGGATACTTTAAGCTTTTTTGATGCGGCTGCTCCTATTGTCACGGCCCAGTCGCTGGATACCGACCGGGTCTTTTTTGCCGCCCGGTATGGCCGGGGAGAAGCGGATTACATCAACTGTCCCTTTAACCGGGAGGAATACGAAGCTTTTTATGAGGCTCTTGTTTCCGCTCAGGGTGTGGAGCTGCGGGATTTTGAGCAGCGCCCCTTAACGGTTTACGAGGGCTGTATGCCGGTGGAGATCATGGCCAAACGAGGCCCCGATACCCTGCGTTTTGGCCCCATGAAGCCGGTGGGCCTTACCAACCCCGAAACCGGCCACAGACCGTGGGCGGTTGTTCAGCTTCGGCAGGAAAATACAGGGGGAACCCTTTACAATCTGGTGGGCTTTCAGACCAACCTGAAGTTCCCCGAGCAGAAGCGGGTGTTTTCCATGATACCCGGCCTTGAAAACGCCGAGTTTGTCCGATATGGTGTCATGCACCGCAACACCTTTTTGGATTCGCCACGCCTCCTTAGCAGCGATTTCAGCCTGCAAAAAAGGCCGGAGCTTTATTTTGCCGGTCAGATCACCGGCGTGGAGGGTTATATGGAATCGGCCGCTTCGGGAATTTTAGCTGGCCAAAATTTAGCTCGCAAGCTGGGCGGCAAGCATGCTCTTATTCTGCCGGAGGATACCATGCTGGGGGCGTTAACTGCCTATATCAGCGATCCCGGTGTGGAAAAATTCCAGCCCATGGGAGCCAATATGGGGCTGCTGCCTCCTTTGCCGGAGCGGGTGAAGGAAAAGGCTCTGCGCTATGAACAGATTGCCCAGAGGGCAATTGCCTCTCTGGAAAAAACCTTGAAGGATGGTGACAGCGATGAAAGTAATCCTTGATGCCTATGGCGGCGACAATGCCCCGCTGGAGATTCTTAAAGGAGCGGCCATGGCCGTTTCCGAGCTGGGCGTTTCGGTGATGCTCACCGGCGATGAACAGGATATTCGCCGGGTGGCAGAGGAAAACAGCGTTGACCTGACCGGTATGGAAATTGTGGATTGCCAGAATGTGATCCCGGTGGAGGCCGATCCTTCCGAGATTCTTAAATCTTATGCCGACTGCTCCATGGCTGTGGGCCTCCAGCGCTTGGCAGAAGGCGAAGGGGATGCCTTTATCACAGCGGGCAGCACCGGTGCCGCCGTTGTGGGAGCCACCTTTATTGTTAAGCGTATCAAAGGGGTTAAGCGTGCGGCCTTGGGAACGGTGATCCCCTGTGCAGAAGGCTGCTATATGCTGCTGGATATTGGTGCCAACGCCGAGTGCCGGCCGGAAATGCTGGTGCAGTTCGGCCTGATGGGCTCCGCCTATATGGAGGGCATTCAGGGTGTCAAGAACCCCCGGGTGGGCCTTGTCAACATCGGAGCCGAAAGAACCAAGGGCCTTGATTTACAGCTGGATGCCTACGGCCTCATGGAAAAGGCACCCTTCCACTTTACCGGCAATGTGGAGGCGAGAGACTTGCCTCTTGGCGGGTGTGATGTGGCGGTGGCAGATGGCTTTGTGGGCAACATTGTCCTCAAGCTCACCGAGGGCATGGCTTCCTTCTTCTCCCGTTCCCTCAAGGGAATTTTGCTGAAAAACCTCACCACCAAAATCGGCGCTCTGCTGATTCAGGGTGGTGTAAAGGATTTTAAAGCCCAGATGGATTACACCGAATACGGCGGCGCACCCCTCATGGGTATTGCCAAGCCGGTTATCAAAGCCCATGGCAGCTCCAATGCCAAGGCAATCAAGAATGCCATTCGGCAGGCCAAGCTGTATCATGAAAACAATGTGGTGGATGTGATCAGCCGGGGTATTACCGCTCTGGCCGCAGAAAAAAAGGAGGAGCAAGGTGTCTGACAAACACGGGGAACTCCAAAGCAGAATTGGTTATACCTTCAAAAACATCGATTACCTGAACATCGCTCTTACCCATTCTTCTTATGCCAACGAAACCAAGCGGGGGCAACAGAACAATGAGCGGCAGGAGTTTCTGGGGGATGCGGTGCTTTCCATTGTGGTGTCCGATTACTTGTTTAAGCGGTTTCATCTGGCCGAGGGCGACTTGACCAAGCTGCGGGCCTCCATGGTTTGCGAAAAGGCCCTGTGTGAGTTTGCTCAGAAGATTTCACTGGGGCAGGAGCTGATGCTGGGCAAGGGCGAGGAAATGATGGGAGGGCGCAGCCGCCCTTCTATACTGGCCGATGCCTTTGAAGCCCTGATCGCCGCCATTTATCTGGACGGCGGCACCGAGCAGGCGGCCAAGTTTATCCTTCCTTTTGTGGAGGACTTTTTGGCGGAAGAAAAGGATGCAGCGGCGCAGGATTATAAGACTCTGCTTCAAGAAATTGTGCAGCAAAACCCGCAGGAAACCCTTTCGTATGTCACAGTGCATGAAAGCGGTCCCGATCACGACAAGCGCTTTGAGGTGGAGGTTCGCCTCAATTCCAATGTGATTGGCAAAGGTGCCGGGCGCAGCAAAAAAAGCGCCGAGCAGGAGGCTGCCCGGGAAGCACTGAGCCTTATGGGGCAAGGATGAAGCATCGGAATATCCCTGTTTTTGTACCCCATCTGGGCTGCCCGCATCAGTGCAGCTTCTGCGATCAAAGGCGCATTTCGGGCACAGCCGAACCGCCCTCTCCCCAAAAGGTAACAGCACTGCTGGAACAGTCTTGCCGCCAATTGGGCAGTGAAGCGCAAAATGCCCAGATTGCCTTTTTCGGCGGCAGTTTTACCGCCATTGACCGGCAGTATATGATCTCTCTTTTAGAAGCCGCCGCCCCTTTTCTGGGGGAAGGGGGCTTTTCGGGGATTCGGGTTTCCACCCGTCCGGATGCTATTTGCCGGGATATGGTTGCCCTCCTTGGCAGTTATGGGGTGACCACTGTGGAGCTGGGTGCTCAGTCTATGAACGACCGGGTGCTGGCTGAAAGCGGCAGGGGTCACACCGCAGAGCAAACCCGAAAGGCCGCTGCCCTGATTCGGGAGCAGGGGATTTCGCTGGGACTGCAAATGATGACTGGGTTACCGGGGGATACTGATGATACGGCTATGGAAACAGCCCGGGAGCTGGCGGCTCTCGAACCTTCCCAGCTGCGGATATACCCGGCACTGGTGCTGGAAGGCACTCATCTTGCCGATTTATACCGGCAGGGCCGCTATCAGCCTCAAACCTTGGAACAGGCTGTTTCGCTGGGCGCAAAGCTGCTGTGTTTTTTTACAGAGCGGGATATTACGGTCATCCGTATGGGTTTGCAGGCAGCGGAGCTATTGGAAAGCAGTCTGGTGGCGGGGCCTTATCATCCCGCATTTCGGGAGCTGTGCGAGGGGGAAATTTTCCTGAACAGGGCACTGGAAGCGGCTGATATACAGGGCCTTAGTGGTCGAATTTTATTGACTGTGGAGCCGGGCTCGCCCTCCAAAATGGCGGGGCAGCACCGCAAAAATACAAAGGAGCTTGAAAAGCGGGGGCTGTTCCCCCGGATTGATACCGACCCTGCACTGGGCTATTTGCAGGTCAGGGTTATGGCAAGGGAGGTGTGAAACCATGCGTCTGCGCTCACTGGAGGTTCAGGGCTTCAAATCCTTTTCGGATAAAACCGTTTTCCGGTTCGGCGATGGCATTACCGCCATTGTGGGGCCAAATGGCAGCGGAAAAAGCAACATTTCGGATGCCGTGCGCTGGGTGCTGGGGGAGCAATCCACCAAGACCCTCCGGGGCAGCAAAATGGAGGATGTCATATTTGGCGGCACCCAAACCCGCAAGGCCACCGGCTTTGCCTCGGTTGTGCTCACCATTGATAACGCCGACCGTACTCTTCCCGTGGAAGAAGATGTCATTTCCATATCCCGGCGGCTTTACCGCTCCGGGGAAAGTGAATACCGCCTGTGCGGTGCAGCGGTGCGCCTCAAGGATATCCACGAGCTGCTGATGGATACCGGCCTTGGCCGGGATGGCTACTCCATCATCGGGCAAGGCCGCATTGCCGAAATCGTTTCCGCCAAAAGCCAGCAGCGCCGGGAAATTTTTGAAGAGGCAGCCGGAATCTCCCGCTTCCGCTACCGCAAGATCGAAGCGGAGCGCAAGCTTGAGCAGGCGGAAGAAAACCTGCTGCGCCTGCGGGATATTCTGGTGGAGCTGGAAGACCGCATCGGCCCTCTGCGGGAACAGGCGGAAAAGGCCAAGAAGTATCTTTCTTATGCACAGGAAAAACAGCAGCTTGAAATTTCCATCTGGATGGTGGCGCTCTCGGATATGAAGGAGCAGCTTCGGGTGCAGTCCGACCGGCTATACCTCTGCAAAAACCAGTATGAGGGTGTAGAAGGCAAAATACGGGATATCGAAGAAGCGGTTTCTGACCTTTACAGCCGTATGCAGGGGCTTTCGGCGGAAACAGACCGCCTGCGGGGAGAAATCCGCACCGCTGAAGAGGCCGTTTCTAAAAATGAGGCGGATATCGCCGTTCGCCGAAACGATATATTCCACAACCGCCAGTCCATCGAGCGGATACAGGGGGAGCTGGAAACAGCTGGTCTGAGCCTTTCCCAATCTGGTGAGCAAATTGCCGCCCGCAAGCAGGAAGCCAAGGAGCAGAGTGAAGCCCTGCGGCTGCTGGATGAAAAGCTTGCTGTCGGGGAGGGGGCCATGGCAGAGCTGCGGAAAAAGCTGGCGGGAGAGGAGCAAACCGCCGGGCAGCTGGAAGCGCAGATTACCTCGGTGGAGCAGGCGGCAGCACAGGCACGCCTTTCGGATGCGACCAGTGCGTCTCTTATGGGAGAAGCTCAGGAGCGTTTGGTGCAGCTTCAGGGCAGCGACCAAAGCAAGGATACCATCTTGGGAGAGCTTGCGGCCATTCTGGAGGAATGCAAAACCCAGATTCGTGAAAAGGAAGAGGAGGCTGCTTCTCTTCTCAATACGCAAAAAGGCTACCGCCTCAAGCTGGAAGCCAGAAAATCCCGGTTGGGTGAGGCTCGCCAGTCACTGGAACAGCTGGAAAGCCAAAAAAGCCAGACCCTCCAGCAGGTTCGCTTGCTGGAAGAGCTGGAAAGCAGTATGGAGGGCTTTGCAGGCAGTGTCAAGTACATTCTGGGGCAATCCAAAAAGGGTGCGCTTCGGGGAATCTACGGCCCGGTTTCCTCCCTTGTAACGGCGGATTCACGGTATGCCGTGGCTATTGAGACCGCCTTAGGCGGGGCTCTGCAAAACCTTGTGGTCAGCGATGAGGCCGCGGCCAAAGCCGCTATCCGGGCACTGCAATCGGCCAAAATGGGCAGGGCCACCTTTTTGCCGGTTACTTCGGTTAAGGGCCGGCCCATGGATGGCGCAGATGTAGCCAAATACGAGGGCTTTGTGGGTATCGCCTCCAGCCTTGTGGAATATGAAGAACGCTTTTCCGGCGTAGTGGGCCAGCTATTGGGCCGGGTGGTGATTACAGAGGATTTGGACTGTGGCACCCAGATTGCCAAGGCATTTGGTTATCGCTTTCGTATCGTAACGCTGGATGGTCAAGTCATCAATGCGGGCGGCTCCTTTACAGGCGGTTCCAGCGCCCGGAGTGCCGGAGCCCTCAGCCGCCGCCACGAAATCAGCCGTCTGCGGGAACAAGCTGAGACCTTGGAGCAAAGGCTTGTCAAACAGCGGGATAGCCTGCGGGAATTCCAGCAGGAGATTGATGGCTTAGAAGCCTCCTTTACGGGGGTGTCTGCTGAAATCCGCACCAATGAGGAAGAAAAAATCCGCCTTGCTTATGAGCTGCGTCAATTGGAAAGCAACCATAAGCAGGCTTTGGATAACCAAAAAATGGCCCAGCAGGAGCTGGAACGTCTGCTCCGGCGGGTCAGTGAGCTAAAGGATACCAGCCAAAGCTCCCGACAGCTTGTGAGCGAGCTGGAAGAACGGTTGGCCGATCTGCGGGAGCAGGCGGCACAGGCCAAGGAGCAGCGCAGCTTGAGCAGCGGTTTGGCTGTGCAGCTGCAATCGGAGCTGGAAGCTTTGCGGATGTCCCGTCTGGGAGCCGCCAAGGATTTGGAGCAGCTTCTCCAGACTGTGGCACAGCTTGTTTCGGCTCGGGATAGTGCCGGTGAGCAATCCCAGCGCCTAAAGAGCGAGGTGGAGGCCCTTGAGGCACAAAACCTTGCGACAGAGGAGCAGATCGGTGAGCTGACCCGGCAATGCGGGGCGCTTCGTGAAAAGACAGCCACCATGTTGCAGGCTACCGAGAACATGGCGGCTGACCGGCTTAAGCTGGAAGCGGAGATCACCGCAAAGCGGGCAGCCGAGCGGGAGATTTCCGGCGAAAAGGAACAGATTTCTCGGGAGCTTGCCCGCTTGGAAGAACGAAAGCTGACCCTGCAAGGGGAATACGACGGCATCATCAGCCGCTTGTGGGATGAATACGAACTGACCCGCTCCCAGGCTAAGGAGCTTGCTGTCGAGCTGGAGGATAAGCAGAAGGCTCAGCACCGCCTTTCTCAGCTCAAGAGCTTGATCAAGGGGCTTGGCAGTGTCAATGTGGCGGCTGTGGAGGAATATGAACAGGTCAGCGAGCGGTATGAGTTTATGTCCGCTCAGGTGCGGGATGTGGAGAATTCTAAGGAGCAGCTTGGCAAGCTGATCGCCCAGCTTACACAGGAAATGCGGGCCATCTTCACCGAAAACTTTGCCCGCATCGCCGAGCACTTTTCCCGGATTTTCGTGGAGCTTTTCGGCGGCGGCAAGGGCCAGCTCACCCTGACCCAAGAGGAAGATGTGCTGGAAAGCGGCGTGGAGATTTATGTCCAGCCTCCGGGCAAGCTGATCAAGAATCTCAGCCTTCTTTCGGGCGGCGAGCAGGCCTTTATCGCCATTGCCATCTATTTTGCCATTCTCAAGGTACGCCCGGCCCCTTTCTGTTTGCTGGATGAAATTGAGGCGGCGCTGGATGATGTCAATGTAGTTAAGTTTGCAAGCTATCTGCGCCAAATGTGCCGCAAAACCCAGTTTATTGCCATTACCCACCGCCGGGGTACCATGGAGGAGGCGGATATGCTTTATGGTGTTACCATGGAGGATGAGGGAGTTTCTAAGATTTTGGAGCTGAATGTCTCCGAGGTGGAGGATAAGCTTTCCCTTTCCATTTAAACTATTTAGGAGGATTCCAATGGGCTTTTTTTCTAAAATCAGCGAGGGCCTAAAAAAAACCCGTGATAGCTTTGCCAGACAGGTGGATAATCTGGTCAATTCCTTTACCACCATTGATGAGGAGCTTTTGGAGGAGCTGGAGGAGAGCCTGATTCTCTCCGATGTGGGCTCGGTTACAGCGGCCCGGATTTGCGAGGAGCTGCGGGTGCGCATCAAGAAAAATGGCGAGACCAATCCCAGCAAGCTTCGGGGCATGATCAAGGAGGTAGCCAGCGACATGCTGGCGGGAGATGCTTCTCTGCACCTTTCCACCAAGCCTTCGGTGATTTTAGTGATAGGCGTTAACGGGGTGGGCAAAACCACCACCATCGGAAAATTGGCCTCCAATTTGAAGGCACAGGGCAAGGATGTGCTGCTCTGTGCGGCCGATACCTTTCGGGCGGCGGCCATTGATCAGCTTCAGATATGGGCCGACCGGGCGGGTGCCGATTTGGTTCGTCACGCCGAAGGCTCCGACCCTGCCGCTGTGGTGTTCGATGCCCTTGTGGCCGGCAAGGCCAGAGGTAAGGATGTAATCATTTGCGATACAGCCGGGCGGCTGCACAATAAGAAAAACCTGATGGATGAGCTTTCCAAGATCAGCCGTATCATTGCCCGGGAAACCCCCGGCTGTGATTTGGAGGTTCTGCTGGTGCTGGATGCCACCACAGGCCAGAACGCTCTTAATCAGGCACGGGAATTCAAGCAGGCCGCCGGGCTGACCGGCATTGTGCTCACCAAGCTGGATGGAACCGCAAAAGGCGGCGTGATTATCGGCATCAAGGCGGAGCTGGGCATTCCGGTCAAGTTTATCGGTATCGGTGAGCAGGTGGACGATCTGCGTCCCTTTGATCCGGTTGAATTTGCCGACGCTCTTTTTGACAATCAGGAGGAATAAACCTTGGAAATCGTAGCAGCAACCGGAAACGCTCATAAGCTGGAGGAATTCCAGCGCATATTGGCACCATTGGGAATTACCGTTGTTTCACTGGCGCAGGCCGGAACCAACGACGATGGCATTGTGGAGGATGGAGAAACCTTCGCCGCCAATGCCCGTATCAAGGCACAAACTATTTTTCAGCGCACCGGCCGAGCGGTGATGGCCGATGATTCCGGCCTTTGCATCAATGCACTGGAAGGCCGCCCCGGTGTCCTTTCTGCCCGGTATATGGGGGAGGAAACCTCCTATCCCCAGAAAATGGCGGGAATCCTCCGGGAGCTTGAGGGTGTGCCTACAGAAAAGCGCACAGCCTCCTTTGTGGCGGCTATCTGCTGTATTTTACCGGATGGAACGGTGTTGGAAACCGAAGGCAGATGCGGCGGCATCATTGGATACGAACCGGCAGGGAGCGGCGGCTTTGGCTATGATCCCTTGTTTATGGTGGGGGAGCGGAGCTTTGCAGAGCTTTCCCCAGCGGAAAAGGATGCTCGCAGCCACCGGGGCAAAGCGTTGGAAGAACTCTATAAGAAATTGGAGCAAAAGCTCCGGGCAGGAGAAAATGTATGATAACCAGTAAACAGCGGGCGGCTCTTCGGGGTCTTGCCAATTCGATGGATACCATCTTTCAGGTAGGCAAGGGGGGCATTACCCCTGCTACCGTGGAGCAGGTGGATCAGGCTCTGACAGCCCGGGAGCTGATTAAGCTTCGCACCCTAGAGAACAGCCCCATCACCCCTCGTGAAGCCGCTGTGGAGCTGGCTGAAAAAACCGGCTCTGAAGTGATTCAGGTAGTGGGTTCCCGGTTTGTGCTTTACCGCAAGAATCCCAATGAGCCTAAGATTGGGGCAGAGGCTAAAAAGGCACCGGCACCTAGGCCGAAAAAAGAATTTCCCACAGGCAGAGCAGCTGGTAAACCGGCTGCAAAGCGTCCTGCACATTCCGGTTTTGGCCGCCCAGATGGGGAGCGCTCTGAAAGTTTTGGAAAGCCTCGTACAGGCAGACCTGGTGGAGCGGGCAGACCCAGCGGAACCGGCAGACCCAGTGCGGCAGGCAGACCCAGTGCGGCAGGCAGACCCGGTGGAGCGGGGAGACCCAGTGCAGCAGGCCGACCCAGCGGAGCCGGCAGATCCAGTGGAACAGGCCGACCCGGCGGGGCAGGCCGACCGAAAGCTCGCTGATTGAAAAGCATTTAACCACAGGCCAAAGGTATGAAGCCTGCCATTGCCTGTGCCGACAGCATCTGGGAAGGGGAGACAGGTCTTGAAAATCGGCGTGTTTGGTGGCACCTTTAACCCCATTCATTGTGCGCATCTTCGTCTTGCCTGCAAGTGTCGGGAGCAGCTGGGGCTGGATACTGTCCTGATTATTCCCACAGCTGTTCCTCCCCACAAGAATGCGCCCCAGCTGGCCTCGGGGGAAGATCGGCTTGCCATGTGCCGTCTGGCTGTGACAGGCGAAAGTGCTTTTGTGGTATCCGATCTGGAAATACGCCGCACAGGCAAAAGCTACACGGCGGAAACACTTCGGGAGCTGGAAGCCCTTTATCCCGGGGCGGAGCTTTATCTGCTTATGGGCGGGGATATGTTTCTGACCGTGCAAAGCTGGAAAAGCCCCGAGGAAATTTATGCCCGGGCGGTGCTTTGTGCTCTTGCCCGCCACCGGGATGAATACCCAAGGCTTGAGCGGCACAAACTCTTTCTAACCGCAAGAGGCGCCCACTGCCGGGTGCTGGCACTTCCGCCCGAGCCCATGTCTTCCACCGAGGTGCGCTGCCGCATCAGCCGGGGAGAAGATATCAGGGGCTTAGTTCCGGCAGCGGTGGAAGACTATATCATAGCCCATGGGCTTTATGCGCCCAATGGGCATAACTGTTGAAGATGTTGGGATGTGGGCGTAAAACGCCTTGCCGATAATCGATGAAAGAGGCAAAGTTTCATGAATGATGCTATGATATCTTCGTGTGCCAAGGTGGCAGATATGTTCGCCTATGCCCGAGGAAAGGGGCGAAGCTCCGGTGTATGATTTGGAATTCCTGCGGGATTTTTGCAGGCGCAATTTAAGCCCCTCCCGCTATATCCACTCTATGGCGGTGCAGCGGCAGGCGGCTGTTTTGGCACCTCTTTATGGGGCAGACCCCTACAAAGCCGCCGTTGCCGGGCTTCTGCATGACATAACCCATTGCTGGGAGCCTTGGGAGCAGTTGAAATATATGGGAGCTTCTGGTATAATGCTTACCAAAGCGGAAAAAGAGCATCCGCCCATTTGGCATGCCAAAACCGGCAGCCATCTGGTGTGGCATGAGCTGGGCATCCGTGACCCGGAAATAGGCCGGGCTATCCGCTATCATACCACCGGCCGGGCCGATATGACCCCGCTGGAGCTGGCGGTTTGTCTGGGGGATAAAACCAGTGCCGACCGCATTTTTCCCGATATTGAGGTGATTCGGGAGCTGGCGCTGCGCTCCTCCCATAAGGCCATGGCCTATTATCTCCAGCATACAATGGACAAGCTCATTGCCCAAGGCGGGCCTTTTGCAGAGGATTTTCTGGAGGCGTATGATTATTATGCCCTTCATGCAGAATAAACGGGAACAAGAGCTGATTTTAGAGAGTTATTCCACCCTGTGACCAGGGATTTTGGAAGGAGCATAACTGTGACAACAAAAGAAATAATGGAGCAGTCTGTCCGCTTTTTGGACAGCAAAAAGGCAGAGGATATCTGCGCACTGGATATTCACAAGGTAACCTCTCTGGGGGATTATTTTGTGATTGCCTCCGGTACCAGCACAACACAGGTCAGAACCTTGGCCGATGGCCTTGAGGAGCATTTTTCCAAGCAGGGGCTTGAGCCTCTTCGGGTTGAGGGCGGCAGCTCCGCCATGTGGGTGCTCATTGATTACGGCGATGTGATTGTTCATGTGTTTTACAGCGAACAGCGTGATTTTTATTGTCTGGAAAGGCTGTGGGCCGATGCACCCAAGGTGGATATCAGCGGCCTGCTTCAGCAGTCCTGAGCCAGATAGCCCGACCGATGGAAGGCTTATCCCGCAGGGAAGGCATCCAAACCATTTTTGAGGGGATATGGGAAAATGAAGTACGATTTTAGTGCCATTGAAAAAAAGTGGCAGGGTATCTGGGATGAAAAGCAGTGCTTTGCGGCCTCCAATGACTATAGCAAGCCCAAGTTCTACCCGTTGGTGGAGTTTCCGTATCCATCCGCACAAGGGCTTCATGTAGGTCACCCCAGAAGCTACACCGCTTTGGATATTGTTGCCCGCAAGCGGCGTATGGAGGGCTACAATGTTCTGTATCCCATGGGATGGGATGCCTTTGGCCTGCCCACCGAGAACTTTGCCATTAAAATGAACATCCACCCGGCCATTGTCACCAAGGATAATGTGGCCCGCTTTAAGCGCCAGCTTAAATCTCTTGGCCTTTCCTTTGACTGGAGCCGGGAAATCAATACAACCGACCCCGATTACTACAAGTGGACCCAATGGATTTTCCTCCAGCTCTTCAAAAAGGGTCTGGCCTATAAGAAAAAAGCCTCGGTCAACTGGTGCACCTCCTGCCGGGTGGTGCTGGCCAACGAGGAGGTTGTGGGCGGTGTTTGCGAGCGGTGCCACGGTGAGGTTATCCACGCTGTTCGTGAGCAGTGGATGCTGGGTATCACAAAATATGCCCAGCGCCTGATTGACGATCTGGACGGTATGGATTATATCGACCGGGTCAAGGCACAGCAAATTCACTGGATTGGCCGTTCCGAGGGAGCGGAGGTGGATTTTTCAACCACAGCGGGGGATACTTTAACTGTGTTCACCACTCGCCCTGATACTCTTTTCGGCGCTACCTATATGGTTATCTCCCCAGAGCATGCCTATCTTGAAAAATGGGCGGACAGCATCACCAATCTGGATGAGGTGAAGGCCTACCAGCAGGAGGCCGCCCGGAAATCCGATTTTGAGCGCACCGAGCTGCAAAAAGAGAAAACCGGTGTATGCCTGCAAGGCGTTCGGGGTATTAACCCGGTTAACGGCAAAGAAATCCCCATCTTTATTTCCGATTACGTTTTGGTTTCTTACGGTACTGGTGCCATTATGGCGGTTCCCGGCCACGATACCCGTGACTGGGAGTTTGCCAAAAAGTTCGGCCTTCCTATCATAGAGGTTGTGGCTGGCGGCAACGTTGAGGAAGAAGCCTATACCGATTGTTCCTCCGGTGTTTTGGTCAATTCCGGTATGCTGGATGGCCTTACCGTGGAGCAGGCTATTCCTGCTATCACCAAATGGCTTGAGGAACAGAAAAAAGGCGTAACCAAGATCAATTACAAGCTGCGTGACTGGGTGTTTTCCCGTCAGCGTTATTGGGGCGAACCCATTCCGATCATTCACTGCCCGCATTGTGGCGCTGTTCCGCTGGACGAAAGCGAACTGCCTTTGGTTCTGCCTGAGGTGCCCTCCTATCTGCCCACCAAGGAAGGAAATTCTCCTCTGGCGGCGTTGGATAGCTGGGTTAACACCACCTGCCCAAAATGCGGAGCTCACGCCAAGCGGGAAACCGATACCATGCCCCAGTGGGCTGGTTCCTCTTGGTATTACCTGCGCTACTGCGATCCCCACAATCCAAACGAGATTGCCTCTAAGGAAGCACTGGATTATTGGATGCCGGTGGATTGGTACAACGGCGGTATGGAGCACACCACTCTGCATCTGCTTTATTCCCGCTTCTGGCACAAGTTCCTTTATGATATCGGTCAGGTGAACTTGAAGGAGCCCTATGCCAAGCGCACCAGCCATGGTATGATTCTGGGTGAAAACGGCGAGAAAATGAGCAAATCCCGCGGCAATGTTGTCAACCCCGATGAGATTGTTTCCACCTATGGTGCCGATACCATGCGCCTGTATGAAATGTTCATTGGCGACTTTGAAAAGAGTGCCCCTTGGAATGCTGCCTCGATCCGTGGCTGTGAGCGCTTCTTGGATCGTGTTTATGGTCTGCCTAAGCTGATGGTTGCTTCTGAGGATTACTCCAAGGCGCTTGAAAGCAGCTTCCATAAGACCATCGCTAAGGTTACCGAGGATATCGAGGGCCTGAAATTCAATACAGCCATTGCCGCACTGATGGCGCTTCTCAACGAAATCACTGAGCAGAAGAGCATCACCCGTGGTGAGCTGCGCACCTTCCTGCTGCTGCTCAATCCCTTCGCTCCTCATCTGACCGAGGAAATGTGGGAGGTGCAGGGCTTTGGCGGTATGCTGCATGAGCAGAAATGGCCTGTCTTTGATCCGGCTAAAACCAAGGATGAGACTGTGGAAATTGCCGTGCAGATTTCCGGAAAGATCAAGGGTCGCTACGAAATCCCTGTGGATATGGATAAGGAAAGCCAGCTTTCTTTTGTAAAGTCTCAGCCGGAGATAGCGCCTCTTCTGGAGGGCAAAACCCTTATAAAGGAAATTGTTGTGCCGGGAAAATTGATTAATTTGGTTGTGAAATAGGGTTAAAATGGCATAAAAATCCCCTTCTACAGCATTTTTATACTGTGACTGTGGCTGGGAATTCTGCTGATACAGCCAAAGAATATCACCTTTGGTCTTGACAGAAACACCATAAGGATGTATAATTACCTCATGGTTTTTGAGATGTTTTTTCAAAAAACTCCTGCTGCTAAGCGTAGGGAGGGAAATTGGTAAATGGCAGAAATTCGCATTAAAGATAATGAGACTTTGGATAGTGCTCTTCGCAGATTTAAAAGACAATGCGCCAAATCCGGCGTGCTGCAAGAGGTGCGGAAGAGGGAACACTATGAGAAGCCTTCTGTAAAGCGGAAAAAGAAGTCCGAAGCGGCGCGTAAGCGTAAGTTTAAATAGTTTTTTTCTTAAAGGCGGGCTTGTTGAGCTCGCCTTTTTTATCTTATCATTATTTTTAGAACCCCTGCAGATGGTTCCGTTTGTATATTGAGCTTATTTTAAATTCGCACGAGTGCAAGGATGAAAGGAGGAACGCCATGTCTGTTTTTTACCCCACTGTTCTGCAAAAAAGAGTCTACTGCATCGATAAGCCCCTGCTGGAACGCCTTGGCGTTACCGCCCTGATTCTGGATGTGGATAACACCCTGACCACCCACGATAATCCTGTTCCTCATGAGCGGGTGCTGGATTGGCTCCGGGAAATGAAGGAGCAGGGAATCGGTCTGATTATTCTTTCCAACAACAACCCCGAGCGGGTGAGGCCCTTTGCCGATATGCTGGGGCTTCCTTTTGCCGCCAATGCGGCCAAGCCTCTGCCCGGCGGCTATCGAAAGGCGATTCAGAGGCTGGGGGTCCCCTCCCACCAAACAGCGGTGGTGGGTGATCAGATTTTCACCGATGTTTTGGGCGGGAATCTGGCGGGTATCAAGACCATTCTGGTGGAGCCTATGGAATTTGAGGATAAGGGGTTTTTCAGGCTTAAGCGCCGTGTGGAAAAAGGAATTCTGCGGCGTTACCGCAAAGGGAGGAAACAGCGTGGTTAAATTCGGGCCTGCGGGCAATTCGGATAGTTTTGAGGCACAGGGCTATAAAAGCTCACTGGATGCGCCAAAATATTTACACGATATGGGGCTGGATGCCTTTGAATACCAATGTGGCCGGGGTGTGCGCATCTCGCAGGCTTCGGCGGCCAAGCTGGGGGAAAAGGCCCGGGAGTATGGTATCACACTTTCCATCCACGCACCCTATTTTATTTCCATGTCCAGCGTTGAGGAAGAAAAGCGGCTGGGGAGCCTGCGCTATATACTGGATTCCGCCGCTGCTGCCAAGGCCATGGGGGCAAAGCGGGTAATCCTGCATACCGGCTCCTGCGGCAAGATCAGCCGGGAAGAGGCGCTGGTGCTGGCCAAGGATACTATGAAGCTGGCCCTCAATGCCATGGATGAAGGCGGCTACAGCGACATTCACCTTTGCCCGGAGGTTATGGGCAAAATCAACCAGCTTGGAACCCTCGAAGAGGTTCTGGAGCTGTGTACGCTGGATGAACGGCTGATTCCCTGTGTGGATTTTGGGCATCTTAATGCCCGCACCTTTGGTGGCTTAGGCGGTTATGAGGATTTCAAGGCTGTTTTTGACGCCATGGAAAACCGTTTGGGCACCGAGCGGATGCGCAATTTCCACTCCCATTTTTCCAAAATTGAGTATACCCCCAAGGGCGGGGAAAAGAAGCACCTGACCTTTGAGGATACCGTATTCGGGCCGGATTTCAGGCCGGTTGCCCAGCTTCTGGCGGAGCGTAAATGCACAGCAACCATTATCTGCGAATCCGCCGGAACACAGGCAGAGGATGCCGTTATTATGCAGCAGGATTACCGCAGGGCAAAAGAAGCGCTTGAACAGGGCCAGCCGGGATGACTCCCCTGAAGCCATACTATCATCACAGAAAAGAGTGAATACCATGAAAAAAATCCTTGTTATTCATGGACCCAACATCAACTTGACCGGTCTTCGGGAGCGGGGGGTTTACGGCTCTGAAACGCTGGAGAGCATTGACAAAGAGATTGTCGGTTGGGCAAACGAGCTGGGCCTTGCCTGTGTAACGGCCCAAAGCAATCACGAGGGCGAAATCATTGACTGGCTCCATGACGCTATGGAAGAAAACGACGGTGTTGTCATCAATGCAGGCGCTTATACCCACTATAGCTACGCCATCCGGGATGCCATTGCCGCTATCACCATTCCCTGTGTGGAGGTGCATTTTTCCAACATTCAGGCCCGTGAGGAGTTCCGCCATCACTCTGTTATTGCCCCGGTTTGTGCAGGCAGCATTGCAGGCTTTGGGAAAAACAGCTACTATTTGGCTCTTGCAGCATTGAGCCGTATGTTGGAGGGAAAATAACATGGAAAACAAGTTGGAAGTTCTGATTGAAAAGCTGGAAGGCGATATGGACGCCGCCTTGATTACCTCTCCCATCAACCGCCGCTATTATACCGGCTTCAATTCCAGTGCCGGTGTTGTGGTCGCTACGCGCAAATCCCGCACTTTTATCATTGATTCCCGCTATTTTGAGGCGGCTCAGCGCAAGGTTAAGGGTATGGAGGTGGTGCTGGAAAATAACCGCCATCAGCAGATTCGGGCGATTTTGGAGGCCGAGGGTATTAAACGCTTGGCTGTGGAAAGCGACCGGGTGAGCATGAGCGGCTATCTGGATTATAAAAAGGCTTTTCCTGAGATGGAAATCCTCTTTGATAACCGCCTGAGCGATTTAATCACTGCCCAGCGCCAGATCAAAACCAGCGAGGAAATCAGCCTGACCGATCAGGCCCAGCAAATCACCGATCGGGCCTTTAACCATATACTCACTTATATTCGCCCCGGCCTCACTGAGCTGGAGGTGACCTTGGAGCTGGAAACTGCCTGCCGCCGTTTTGGTTCCTCCGAGCCTGCCTTTACTTCCATTGTGGTATCCGGCCAAAACAGCTCCATGCCTCACGGTGTTCCCACTGAAAAACCTCTGGAAAAGGGGGATTTTCTCACCATGGATTTTGGCTGTACCGTTGGGGATTACCATTCGGATATGACCCGGACTGTGGCTGTCGGCCACGCCACTGAAAAAATGCAGGAGGTCTACCAAACGGTTCTTTCCGCTCAGTTGGCTGCCATTGCTGTGATCAAAGAGGGCATTCCCTGCAAAGAAGTGGATAAAACAGCCCGGGATTTGATTTCTAAGGCTGGTTATGGGGAATATTTCGGCCACGGTCTCGGCCATGCCATTGGCCTGGAGGTGCACGAAAACCCTCGCTTTAACACCGTTTCAGAAGTCATAGCCAAGGCAGGGCTGATTATGTCGGTGGAGCCGGGAATTTATCTGCCCGGCCAATTCGGTGTTCGCATTGAGGATATGGTGCTGGTTACCCAAGAGGGCTGCCGCAACTTTACCCAAAGCCCCAAGGAGCTTATTGTTGTTTAGAAATATTGTTAAAGGCCAAAAGGGTTTTTGCCCTGCATTTTACAGATGATTTTGCTTTATTGAGGCAAAAAAGCTTGCATTCTACTGCGTTTTAGGATAATATTATATAGATTCAAGTAAGCGGGGTAATGGTATTTGACCGATCCGCTGATCGAGACAAACCGTTTGGAGGAAAAAACACATGATATCTGCCGGAGATTTTCGTAACGGCGCAACTTTTGAGATGGATGGCAACGTTTTCCAGATTGTTGAATTTCAGCATGTAAAGCCCGGTAAAGGTGCGGCCTTTGTCCGTACTAAAATTCGCAATGTCATTTCTGGGTCTGTGGTTGAAAGAACCTTTAACCCTTCTGACAAATATCCCACTGCTTTTATTGAGCGCAAGGAAATGCAGTATCTTTACGCCGATGGCAGTCTCCACTATTTTATGGATAACGAAACCTATGAGAATATCCCCATTAATGAAGATGTTATGGGTGATAATTTTAAATTTGTTAAAGAAAATACCGATGTAAAGGTGCTTAGCTATAAAGGCAATGTTTTTGGTGTGGAGCCTCCTTTCTTTGTGGAGCTGCAAGTCACAGAGACTGACCCCGGCTTTAAGGGCGATACTGCTACCAATGCCACCAAGCCTGCCAAGCTGGAAACCGGTGCCGAAATCCGTGTGCCCCTGTTT
The DNA here is from genome assembly GCA_035621215.1 of Oscillospiraceae bacterium MB08-C2-2. Classification (NCBI taxonomy): domain Bacteria; kingdom Bacillati; phylum Bacillota; class Clostridia; order Eubacteriales; family Oscillospiraceae; species Oscillospiraceae bacterium MB08-C2-2. The sequence continues at coordinate 472,329 of CP141729.1, forward strand.
ATTGACGAAGGGGATATGATTCGCATCGATACCCGTACCGGCGATTATATGGAGCGGGCATAGTCTATTATTTTCTCTCACAGGCCGTTGTATTTTTCTGGGGAAACCCGGCAAAATATTTACAGCAAAACACCGATGATTTACAACAAAGGGGGATTAAAGAATGGAAATTACAGAAAAAGTTGCCTATTTAAAGGGTCTTATAGAAGGCCTTGGTGTCAATGACAGCACCAAGGAGGGCAAAGTTCTGCTGGCGATGGTTGATGTTCTGGATGACATTGCATTGACTGTTACCGATGTGGAAGAGGGTCTGGATGAGCTTTATGAGCAAGTCGACGCTCTGGATGAAGATTTGGGCGAGCTGGAAGAATACATCTTTGATGAAGATGACGATGAATGCGGATGCGGCCATCACCACCATCATGATGAAGACTTCGACGATGAAGAGCTCTATGAGGTAGTTTGCCCCAGCTGTCAGGATAGCGTCTATTTGGATGAAGAAATGCTGGATCAGGGCGAAATTAATTGCCCCAACTGCGGCCAGCTTTTGGAATTTGATCTGGATATGGATGAAAACGAAACAGACGCGGCCGATAATGAGTAGCCGTTGGACAACAATAAACAGCAGTGGTTACTCTGTAGCCACTGCTGTTTTTGTTTGAGGGTTTTTTAACAAATGGATGAAAAAAAGAAAATTAAGCCCATGCCGCTGCTGCTTAAGCTCCTGTTGATTGCATTGGCGGTGTTGGTTGTGGCAGAAATATTTTTTACCGGCCAAAGCAAGCCCTATTCTTCTGTTGGCTTCGCTATGGATACCGTGGTGGAACAGCAATGGTATGGGCCGAAAGCTGAAAAATTTGGGCAGGCAAGCCTTTCTGCTATGGAAAAACTGGAGGCGGAGTATTCCCTCTATGTGGAAGATTCCGTTGTCTGGCGGCTGAATGAACAGGCGGGCAAGGACCCAACTGCTGTGAGCGATGAAGCCTTTTCATTTTTACAGCGCTCGGCTGCCTTGTGCGGCCAGTCTCAAGGCCGTTTTGATATTACCATTGCCCCTTTGGTGCTGGCTTGGGGCATTACCACTGAGGCACCTCGTGTGCCGCCTCAGAAGGAATTGGATATTTTGGTGGGATTAGTGGATTGGAGAGATATTCTTTTTTATCCTGAAACCGCAGAAGTTCAGCTTGCTCGGAAAGGGCAAAAAATTGATCTGGGAGGCTTAGCTAAAGGTTATGCTTGTGATCTGCTGCGGGATATGGCCGAAGAGTATAAGGTGACCGGTGGCTACGTCATGGTTGGCAGCAGTGTGCTGGTGATTGGGGAGAAGCCCCAAGGAGAGCCCTTTCGATTTGGCATTCAGGACCCGCGCGGAGCAAGAGGGCAAAGCATCGGAACGCTGACTATGGGGAAGGCCGGTAATGCGGCAGGTGCCTTTGATGTGTTTTCTACCTCTGGAGACTATGAACGCTTTTTTACCGATGAGAATGGAACCTATCACCACATTTTTGATCCTGCTACCGGCAGACCCGCACAGACAGATATAGCCTCGGTGGTTATTGTGGGCCGTGATGGTCTGATGACCGAGTTTTACTCCACCTACCTTTTTATGGGCGGTTCAGCGGATTTGCCTGATCCGGCTGTTGAAGAATACGGCTACATAGCAATTACAGCGGATAAGGTGGTTTACTGCTCGGATAATTTGCGGGAAAGCTTTGAGCTTAAAAGCGATTTCTATAGGATGGCTTCATGAATAGCCGGAGCAATGCCCGCGCAGTGGCGCTTTGCGGGCTTTTGTTTGCGCTGGCAGTGGCTCTTTCCGTCTTGGAAGGAACCATTCCTTTTCCGGTTCCGGGGGTGCGTCCGGGGCTTTCCAATGTGGTGGTGATGTTTTGTGTTTTTGTGCTGGGGGCTGGCTACGCTGTGCTTCTGGCCTTGCTCAAGGCCGGTTTTGTTTTGCTTACCCGAGGCATAACCGGGGCTTTGCTGAGCTTGATGGGGGGGCTTTTATCGGTTGGCCTCATGTGCCTTCTGGCCCGTATGCGCCGTCATGTGCCCAGCCTGAGCGCTGTGAGCATGATTGGGGCTGTGGCGCATAATATAGGGCAGCTTATGGGGGCATCTTTTCTGCTGCACAGCACCTACGTTTGGGCATATCTGCCGGTTCTATTAGTATCCGGCGTGGCAATGGGGATGATAACGGCGCTGCTTTATAAAGCGGCGTCTCCCGCTTTAAAAAAGATAGATGGGGTTTATAAGTTGAGGAAAAAAGACTGAAGGAGGATGGCATATGCCGAGTGTTTTTGATAAATCGCTGAAGGGTGTCAATGTGCGGCATTACAAAAATACGATGAATAGCCCTACAGTATCCATGCCGGTTCCGGATCAGGTGTGCATTGTGATGTCACAGCATATGGGCAAGCCCTGCAGTGTGTTGGTTTCGGTGAAAGATCAGGTCAAAGTCGGGCAGCCCATTGGTAACAGCGATGCAAGCTTCAGTGCACCGATTCATTCCAGTGTTTCTGGGGAAGTGATCCGCATTGACCAGATTACCATGCCCAATGGGATGCGCAGTGCGGCGGTGGTTATCCGCAGCGATAAACAGCAAACTGTTTTCGAAAAAATTGCTCCACCTGTGGTGAACGACTATCCTAGCTTTTTGCAAGCGATTAAGGATGCGGGTATGGTCGGTTTGGGAGGGGCCGGGTTCCCCACTCATGTGAAATTCAGCCCTCGCAATCTGGATGAGGTGAACACGCTGTTGGTCAATGCCGCCGAGTGCGAGCCCTACATAACATCGGATTACCGCACCATGATAGAGGATGCCGAAAGCGTTCTTTCGGGAATCACCATGACAATGAAGTATCTGGAGCTTTCCCAGTGCATCATCGGGATCGAGAGCAACAAACCGGCGGCCATTGAGAAAATGCGCAAGCTGGTGGAAAGTGACCCCCGCATCAAGGTGGTGCGCCTTAGCTCCAAGTATCCCCAGGGGGCAGAAAAGGTTTTGATTTATGAGCTGACTGGCAAGGTGGTGGGAGAAGGCATGCTGCCTGCTGATGTGGGAGTTGTGGTTTCCAATGTGACTACCTTGGCATCCATTGATCATGTAATGCGCACCGGTATGCCGCTGGTCAGCCGCCGCATTACGGTGGATGGCAGTGCTATTATGGAACCTAAAAATGTGTTGGTTCCCATCGGCACCCCTATCGCAGATATTGCGGCTTTTTGCGGCGGTTATAAGGGAACTCCCCGCAAAATCCTCATGGGCGGGCCTATGATGGGAACAGCGGTTTATGATGAATCCTATCCGGTGATAAAGCAAAACAACGCTCTGGTGTTTTTTGATGAGACCCAGGTGGAGGAGTGGGATGAAACTGCCTGCATCCGGTGCGGCCGGTGTGTGCGGGCGTGCCCGATGAATTTGATGCCGCTCTGGATTGAGGATAGCTATCAGCGCAAGGATGTTGAGGCGCTTATGGAGTTTAAGGTTAATTTGTGTATGGAATGCGGCTGCTGTGCTTATGTGTGCCCGGCCAAGCGCCATCTGGTGTTGGTGCACCGTTTAGCCAAGGGTATGGTTCGGAACCACCGGACTGCCCAGACCGGCGCATAAGGAAAGGGGAAAACCATTATGAAACAGAATCTGATGATTACCTCCTCGCCGCATTTTCGCACACATTTGACCACCCGCATTATTATGCGGGATGTCATGATTGCCCTATTGCCAGCTGTTATAGCTTCTGTGCTGATCTTTGGCTGGAGAGCATTGCTGGTATCGGCCGTGTGCACTGTGGCCAGTGTAGGTTTTGAATATCTCTATGGACGGTTCGTAAGCAAAAGCTATACCATTATGGATTTGAGCGCGGCTGTTACCGGGCTGCTTCTGGCCTTGAACCTGCCTGTTTCCATCCCTTTGTGGATGGCGGTTATCGGCTGTTTTGTGGCCATTGTGATTGTAAAACAGCTTTTTGGCGGCTTAGGCAAGAACTTTGCCAACCCTGCTATTGCGGCCCGCATTGTTTTAATGCTTTCCTTCACCACTGCCATGACCCAGTGGGTGCTGCCGATCTCCCAGCGGTGGAACGGGGAGCTTACCGGTGCAACGCCTTTGGCAATGGCCAGTATTCCGGCTGAGAAAATCCCAGGTTACCTTCAGTTGTTTCTTGGAAATGTGGGCGGCTCTTTGGGAGAAACCAGCAAACTGGCTCTGCTTTTAGGCTTTGCTTATCTGTTGATTCGCCGTCATGTTCGTATTACCGGCCCTCTCGCTTTTATGGGTACCGTTTTTCTCTTTTCTTGGGCGTTGGGGATGGACCCTCTATACCAACTTCTTTCCGGTGGTGTGATCTTAGGTGCCTGCTTTATGGTAACCGACTATGTCACCACACCCACAACCGATCTGGGAAAGCTGATCTTTGGCATCGGCGGCGGCATTATTACCGTGCTGATCCGCAGCTATGGAAGTGCGCCTGAGGGTGTTTCCTTTGCCATCCTGCTTATGAATATCTGCACACCTCATATTGACCGGCTGACCCATACCCGGCCTTTTGGCATTCCGCGGCGGCTGACCAAGCAATCCGTTCGGGAGGCTATGGTGCGCGCCAAGCAGAGCATGCTGGGTCCAACCATCATCTTGGCGGCGATTTGCCTGATCATTACAGCGGCTTTGTCGGTAACCTATTCTTCCACCCATACCCGCATTGCCGAGCAGGAAGAAAGCGCTTCCTTTGAGGCGAGAAACCGGATGCTTCCGGCGGCTGGGGGCGAATTTGAGGCTGTGGAGCTTGCCCAGGCACCTGAAGGTATGCTGGAGGCCTATAAAGCCTCTAATGGAGCGGGCTATGTATTCAAAGCGCAATCCAACGGATATAAGGCACAGGTTCCCGTTATGGTGGCGTTGGACGAAAAAGGCGAGATTCTTGCCATTGAGATGCTCCCCAACTCCGAAAGCCCGGGTATTGGTAGCCGTGTAGGGGAAGCTGCGTATCTGCAAAAATACACAGGTCAGAAAAATGGCGATCAGGTGGAAAGTGTATCCGGTGCCACCATCACCACCAAGGCTCTGAAAGAAAACCTGCGGATTGTGCAGGAAGCCTATAATCTGATTCAGGGAGGGAAGTAACCATGAAGAAAAAGTCTCGTCTTCAGGTTTTCACCAAAGGCATTATCCGGGAAAACCCGGTTTTTGTTCTGGCCTTGGGCACCTGCTCTACCCTGGCGGTTACCACCTCGGTTTCCAACGCACTGGGCATGGGAGCGGTTGTTCTGGTTGTGCTCACTTTTTCCAATGCCATTATTTCGTCACTGAAACATATTATTCCCAATGAGGTTCGTATCCCGGCTTTTATTGTGGTCATTTCCGGTTTAATGACCATTGTGGAGCTGGTAACCAAGGCTTATGCTCCCGCTTTAAATGAATCTTTGGGGATTTTTCTCCCGCTTGTAGTGGTCAACTGCATTATTTTGGGCCGGGCCGAAGCCTTTGCCAGTAAGAATACAGTTTGGGATTCCATTCTGGATGGTGCCGGTATGGGTGTGGGCTTCACACTGGCTCTGTTCCTTATGGGTGTTATTCGTGAATTGATCGGGCAGGGCAGCTTGTTTGGCTTTGCTATTTTGCCCAAGGGCATTGAGACCATGAATATTTTCATTCTGGCACCCGGGGGTTTCTTTGTATTTGGCTGCCTCATTGCTGCTGTCAACAAAATTACTGCCATGCAGGGCAAACAGCGCCAGAATCAGATGGGATGTGCGGCATGTCCCAATGGGCAGCTGTGCTCCAATGCACAGGAAAAGGGGGAATAGAGCGTGGCCAGAAATATCTTTTTTGTGCTGGTGAGCACGATTTTGGTGGATAACTTTATCTTGTCTAAATTCTTGGGCATATGCCCTTTTCTTGGTGTCAGCAAAAAGCTGAGCTCTGCCATTGGCATGAGCTGGGCTGTAACCTTTGTTATGGTGCTTGCTTCGGCTGTGACATGGCCTGTCTATACCTATCTGCTGCGTCCAAACGGGCTGGAATATTTGAACACGCTGATTTTTATTCTGGTTATTGCTTCTCTGGTTCAGCTTGTTGAAACAGTTGTGCGCAAGCTGGTTCCACCCTTGTATCAGTCTTTGGGGGTATACCTCCCTTTGATTACCACCAACTGTGCTGTTTTGGCTATAACGCTTCTGAATGTCACACAGGAATATAACTTTCTGCTTTCCGTTGTCAATGCGCTGGGTGCCGGTTTAGGCTTTATGCTGGCTATGGTGTTGTTTTCGGGTGTACGCATTCGGCTGGAAAACAACGATGGGATTCCCGCTTCTTTTCGGGGGCTACCCATTACACTGGTTGCGGCTTCTATCGTATCCATTGCGTTTATGGGGTTTGCCGGCGTGGCAGACGGCTTGTTCGGCTAAAAAGGGGATTGCTTTGGGGGTTGTAATAAGGGGTTATTGCTGAAATGTTTTCAGCAGACTGTAAAAGGGAGGAAAAACTATGCTGCTTTCAGTAGTTATAGCGGCTATGATCAGCATTGTGGCGGGTGTTGTTCTGACCGTTGCATCTAAGAAATTCGCAGTTCAGGTCAATGAGAAGGTGGAGGAAGTCAGAGAGCTGCTGCCCGGAGCCAACTGCGGCGCCTGCGGCTTTGCCGGCTGTGATGATTATGCCAAAAATTTGGTGGAGTATGGTGTGAAAACCAATCTTTGCGTTCCGGGCGGAACGGGCCTTGCCCGCCAGATCAGCCAAGTCCTCGGCTTACCATTTGAAGAGGTGGAGCCTCGCTACGCCGTGGTAAAATGCTCGGGCACCAAGGAACATACCAGCTATATCATGGATTATCAAGGGCCCAAAACCTGTGAGGCCTGCAATTATTTTTATCGGGGCAGAGGCAGCTGCTCTCATTCGTGTCTGGGGCTGGGGGACTGTGTTTCCGTTTGCCGTTATGGGGCGCTGACCATTGAGGATAATGTGGCGGTTGTCAATAAAGCACTTTGCGTTGCCTGTGGCTTGTGCGTTGGGGTGTGCCCCAATCATTTAATTCAGATTATCCCTTTCTCCAGTCAGGTATTTGTGGGCTGTTCCTCAACCGATACCGGTGCGTTTGTGCGCAAACTCTGTACAGCAGGGTGTATTGGCTGTAAAAAGTGTGAAAAGGTTTGTGAATTTGGGGCCATTACCATTACCAACAACTTGGCTAACATTGATCCGGCAAAATGCACCAATTGTGCCGCCTGCGTTTCGGCATGCCCCACCGGGATTATTCATATCATGGATTGGAAGCACCCGGCTGTGGCAGCAACAAACTAAAAAACAGATGGGATAAATTCAGCTTTGCTGCATACACTATCTGAGCAAGCAAAGACAGCACCTTTGCTGCGTAAATGCTGCGGTATTGATTTTTTGTGCGGAGAGACAAAAAATTTTTAGCGCCATTGGAACTTCCTCTAACAAAGCCGGCAGCATTAGACTGCCGGCTTTTCCTGTACCAATTTTACATTTATGTGGTATAATAACCCCATGGCGCTTGCATTTTCTGCGAAAAATGCACAGGTGGCTTTCGCAAGGCTTCAGCCACAAAGCGCCTTATGGGGGAACCAGTTCCCCCATAGACCCCCTCTGGCCTCCCGGCGGGGGAAGGACAAAAGCTTCACCTAGCGCCAGAAAAGGCTTTTTTTTATCACTCGCTGACTAGAGCCTTTCCCATTGAGAAGCAAGGAAACAACATGCTCTGGGTAATACCCAGCATAAGAGGCAAAGCCTCCCTTGGCGATTCTTTGCATCCTTTCTCATCGTGGAGAAAGGATGTGCCCTCGCACGGCATGAGTGCGGAAGTTGAAAATAGTGGCTTTATTAAACTATGGAAAGAAATCTTATGGTATAATAACCGCAAAGCGCTTATTATACGTTCCATCTTTATGCCCGGCCTACGGCCACGGTTATTATACGTTCCGTTCTTATGGCCCGCCTACGGCCAAGGGCAATTATACCATTCACTGTGTTCATGCTATAATAACCGCAAAGCGCTTATTATACACTCTGTTTTTTATGCCCGGCTCACCGCCATGGGCAATCAGAAAGGTTGGGATGACCTATGCGTAAATTGGAGGTCTTTTTTGACTATGCCTGCCCCTTTTGCCTGCGAGGGCATCAGTACCTATCCGAGTTAATAGCAGCCTTTTCAAACATTGAGATTTTGTGGTGCCCCTGTGAAGCACATCCCCGCCCGGATTCCTATGGTCCCCACAGCGACCTGTGCATTCAGGGGATGTTCTTTGCCTTGGAGCAGGGTGTGGACATTTGGGAATACCACAAGCGCATGTACAGTGCCGCTCTCCAGGAAAAGCTTGATATTGAAAATACAGATGTATTGGCCGGCTGTGTAAAGGGTCTGCTGAATCAAGATGCTTTCCGCAGTGCTCTGAAATCGGGTATCTATCAAACAGCATTGAATAGCTCCAATGATCATGCCTACCGACAGTCCGGTGTGTGGGCTGTGCCTTCTTATCGAATGGAGGGCCTCCGTCTGGATTCCGTTGAAAACGTAGGTGTAACAAAAAAGCAGCTGGAGAATTTTATGAGACTTGCCGATAAATAATAAAAACAAATGAAACCAAACAGGGGTGATCCCCCAAAGGAGAAGAATGTCTGAGATTTATTTGGCTGGTGGCTGCTTCTGGGGAACAGAAAAATACCTGGGGCTGATACCGGGTGTGCTTTCCACCCAGGTTGGTTATGCCAACGGCAACACCGAGAATCCCACTTATGAAGAGGTCTGCCACCACAATACAGGTCATGCTGAAACGGTAAAAGTGCAGTATGCTCCTGACCAATTGCCGCTGAGCACACTTCTTATGCGCTTTTTTGAGTCTATTGACCCAACTTCCCTTAACCGGCAGGGCGGAGACGTTGGCAAACAGTACAGAACCGGCATCTACTATACCGATACAGCCGATCTTCCGGCTATTGAAAGGGCGCTGGCCGAGCTTCAAAAATCCTATGAGCGTAAATTAGCCGTGGAGGCTCTGCCTTTGGCCAACTATTACCCGGCTGAAGAATACCACCAGAAGTATTTGGATAAGAATCCCGGCGGTTATTGCCATATTGGCGGGAGCCTGTTTGAAAAAGCGGCCCGGCCCCTTAAAGAGTATACCCGGCCGGATTCGCAGCAGCTCAAGGAAATGCTCACCCCTCTCGAATATGAGGTGACCCAGAACAGTGCCACCGAGCCGCCGTTCCAGAATCAGTATTGGGATTTTGCGGGCGAGGGCATTTATGTGGATATCACAACAGGCGAGCCGCTTTTTTCCTCTCGGGATAAGTTCGATTCCGGCTGTGGGTGGCCCAGCTTTTCTAAACCAGTGGAAGAGGCTGCTGTTCAGGAAAAATCCGATCGCTCACACAATATGCTGCGAACCGAGGTGCGCAGCCGTGGGGGAGATGCTCATTTAGGCCATGTTTTCACCGATGGCCCCGCTCAATTGGGCGGGCTGCGTTACTGCATCAACAGCGCATCTCTTCGGTTTATTCCCCGTGAGGCTATGGAGCAGGAGGGCTATGGCCACCTGCTGGGGTTGTTTGATTAGTGCTCGGATTTTGATGCATCGGCTCTAGATAAAAAACCAAGGCAGTTGCTTATAAAAGCAGCGGCCTTGGTTTTCTTTGCGGAATTATATTGGATTCCCTGCATGCAAAATATACTTATAGTATCGGAAAAGATTTTTTACCTAATTATAACAGGATTTTACTTGTGAAATCCGTGCCTTTTTGCTATACTATTAGAATGTTGAAAAAACAGGGCTGCTTATGCCATGCAGGATGAGCCTTTAATTCTTGCATTTTGTGAGCCCCGTTGTCTTTCATATAAAATGATAGTCTCTTTTAGGAGGCTGGGACTTGGGAGGAATGAAGAACCGTGAAAAAGCTGTTAATTATACATGGAGGCGGCCCCACGGCTGTAATCAACGCATCTTTATATGGCGCTATTACCGAAGCAAGGCGGCATTCCAATACTGAGGTCTATGCGGCTATAGGCGGCACCGGCGGGCTGCTCAAAGGCAATATACGGGAAGTGGGGCATATACCCCAACAACAAATGGAGCTGTTGCTTTCCACCCCGGGCAGTGCTATTGGCACCTCTCGGGATCACTTGGAGCCCGAGCAGTATGTCCGTATGGCGGAGATACTGAAAGAGAACCAAATCGGTTATGTGCTTTGCAACGGCGGCAACGGCAGCATGGATATGTGCGGTAAGCTGTATGCTGCCTGCAAAGAGCAGGGCTTTAATATCCGGGTTATGGGTATTCCTAAAACCATGGACAATGATTTGGCTATAACCGATCACAGCCCGGGTTATGGCAGTGCTGCCCGGTATATTGCCCAAAGTGTGCAGGAGCTTTGTGCCGATGTGCGCAGCTTGCCTATCCATGTGGTGGTTCTGGAGGCCAGCGGGCGGAATGCCGGCTGGATTACAGCGGCCAGTGCAATGGCAAGAAAGCAGGAAAGCGATGGCCCTGATTTGATTTATGTGCCGGAACGGCCTTTCATTGAAGCTGAGTTTTTAGAGGATGTTTCAGCCTTAATCCAAAAGAAAAAGAGTGCGGTTGTGGTGGTCAGCGAAGGGCTTACAGGCCCCGGCAAAGAGCCCCTTGTTCCGCCTGTTTTCAAGGTCGACCGCTCGGTTTATTATGGAGATATCAGTGCGCATCTGGCCAATATGGTGATTCAGAAGCTGGGCTATAAGGCCCGCAGTGAAAAACCCGGCCTTTTGGGCAGAGCCTCTATCGCTATGCAGAGCTCCGTCGATCTTGAAGAAGCAAAGCTGGCAGGAGAGCTGGCCTGCACAGCGGTGTTGGAGGGTGAAAGCGGCAAAATGGTAGCCTTTAAAAGGGTTTCAACCTCTCCCTATAAGATAGAGCCTTTTCTTGTTGAGATTGAGAAGGTGATGCTCACAGAGCGCACCCTTCCCGATGAATTTATCAATGCCCGGGGCAATTATGTAACCGATGCCTTTACCCAGTGGTGTAAGCCCCTTCTGGGTGCCGAACTGCCGGATATGGTTGCATTTAACTGAAGCGGTTCTGCAAATGAAAAAGTCCGCCCAATAAAGGGCGGACTTTTTGTGTGTTGCAGGGAAAAGAGGGCAGAGGCTTTATTTGCCGGTGAAGGCCTGCTCCAGATCGCCGATAATATCATCAATATGCTCGGTGCCGATGGAAAGGCGAATGGTGTTTGGCTTAATACCGGTCTCCAAAAGCTCATCGCCGCTGAGCTGGGAATGGGTGGTGGTGGCGGGATGGATCACCAAGGATTTCACGTCTGCTACATTGGCCAGCAAAGAGAACAGCTCCAACCGATCAATAAACTCTGTGGCTTCCTTTTCGCCGCCCTTAATCTCAAAGGTAAAGATAGAACCGCCCCCATTGGGGAAATACTTGTTATAAAGGGCATGGTCAGCCCGATGAGGCAGAGAAGGGTGGTTAACCTGCTCCACCTGAGGATGGTTATTGAGGTATTCCACTACCTTCAAAGCGTTCTCTACATGGCGCTCTACCCGCAGAGAAAGGGTCTCCAAGCCCTGAAGGAACAGGAAAGCGTGGAAGGGGGAAAGGGCAGCGCCTGTATCCCGCAAAAGTATGGCCCGGATTTTGGTTACAAAAGCGGCAGGGCCGGCGGCTTCATAGAAGCGGATGCCATGGTAGCTGGGATTGGGCTCGGTGAGGTCGGGGAACTTACCCGAGGCTGCCCAATCAAATTTGCCGCCCTCCACGATCACGCCGCCGATGGCGGTGCCGTGGCCGCCAATAAATTTTGTGGCGGAATGCACCACAATATCAGCTCCATGCTCAATGGGGCGAATCAGATAAGGGGTGCCAAAGGTATTGTCGATCACCAGAGGAATCTTATGCTTGTGAGCGACTGCGGCGATTGCTTCAATATCCGCTACATCGCTGCTGGGATTGCCCAGTGTTTCAATAAAGATAGCTTTGGTGTTTTCCTGAATCGCTTTTTCATAGCCGTTTTCTTCCAACGGGTCCACAAAGGTAGTTGTAATGCCGTATTCAGGCAAAGTGTGCAGAAGCAGATTATAGGTACCGCCATAAATGGTTTTCTGGCAAACAATATGATCACCTGCCTTAGCCAGATTCTGAATGGTATAGGTAACAGCCGCCGCACCGCTGGCTACGGCCAAAGCGGCGGCACCGCCCTCCAAAGCGGCAATGCGCTGTTCAAAGATGCTTTGGGTGGGGTTGGTCAGGCGGCCATAGATGTTGCCGGCATCCTTGAGGGCAAAGCGGTCAGCGGCGTGCTGGCTGTTGTGGAACACATAAGAGGTGGTCTGATAAATGGGAACGGCTCTGGCATCAGTGGTGGGGTCGGGGGCCTCTTGGCCTACGTGAAGCTGAAGGGTTTCAAAGCGGTAATTTTTGTTGCTCATAGTATTCTCTTCTCCTTTTATTGTCATGATTTCTTGTTGCGGCAGAATAGCGAACAACAACATCGTTCCTTATACCGTATCAACAGCAGAGTAAGCTTTTCTGCAATCCGTCTGTACACAATGTACCTCCCGCAAGGCTGTTATTTCAACAAAAGCTCATATTCGGTTTCCTGATAGACACTGTAGTTGAGCCAGTTCAGATAAAAAAGGCTGGCATCGCTTTCCCACAGGGCTATGATTTCCTTGGTTGGGTCGTTATCTTGAAAATAGTTTTGGGGGAAGGGGGCATTTTCCAAATGCTGATCACGCTGGTATTCCTTTAAAAGGGTGCCACGGTCGTATTCAGGGTGCCCGCTCATAAAGAGGCGGCGGCCGTCCCGGCTGGCTACCAGATGAATGCCTGCTTGCTCAGAAGAGGCCAGAACAGTCAGCTGGGGATTGTTACGGATTGCCTGTGCATCGCTCTGGGTATAGCGGGAGTGGGGGGCAAAAAAGGTATCGTTCATGCCCAGAAACAGCTTGTTTTTAGGGTCTTCTTTGCAATGGGGGAATACACCCAGAAGCTTTTCAGGCATATCATTTTTCTCAATGCCGTAATAATGGTAAAGAGCGGCCTGCGCGGCCCAACAGATAAATAAGGAGCTAAAGGCGTGGGTTTTGCACCAATCCAGAATTTCGGCAAGCTCCTTCCAATAATCCACCGTTTCAAAGGGCAAATGCTCCAAGGGAGCGCCTGTGATAATGATGCCGTCAAAATTTTGTTCCTTAATTTCCTCGAAATACTGGTAGAAGGATTTGAGATGCCCGGCACTGGTATTTTTGGAGGTATGGCTTTTCATGGTCAAAAGGGTGATCTGCACCTGAATAATGCTGTTACTCAGCTTGCGAAGAAGCTGAGTTTCGGTGGTGATTTTATCGGGCATCAGATTGAGTATACATATTCTAAGCGGACGAATATCCTGCGAATGAGCCCGCCCTTCGTTCATGACAAAAATGTTGCTGTCAATGAGGGCTTGGGTTGCGGGCAGCTTTTCTGGAATTATAACGGGCATGTTATAAATCCCCTTTCCTTTATTATACGTTCCATTTTTATGGCCCGCCTGATGGCGAGGGCCAATTATACCATAACGCTTCATTTTTATGGTATAATAAAAAATACATCTTGAGCGAAAAAGCCACTCAAAATGTATTCAAACAATCTATTAACCAAATCCATGTTTGAATGCTTTAGAGGGACTCTTTCTCATGGGTAAAAGAGTCCACCCTGCGGCACCGGCCCAGGACAAACTCTTCTAAAGCATTATCATCATCATAGATCTGGAAATTATATTCATAACTGCAATACCTATCCTTCAAGTGAAATGATACGATAAAAGCATAACACAGGTGCTTTTCCCTGTCAAGAGCCATTGGTGGACTTTGTGCAACTTGCATAAGGCGATGGGGTCTATTAAAACCCAAGTCAAAATTTCAAGATGATTATCCAATAAAAAGTGCCTGCTCCTTCCAAAGAACAAGCAGGCATCAGTTACAAATTTAGATCACCCAATCCCAAAGCCCATCCTGAGCGGGACTTTCCTTTTGTGGACGCAGGGCAAGCTCCGGGGTTTTGATGCTGGCCTTGGTGAACTTGGGAACCGATTCAGTGATGAAGGCGTTGCCGCCGATGATGGATTGCTCACCGATTACCGTTTCGCCGCCCAATATGGTGGCACCGGAATAGATGGTGACATGATTTTCAATGGTGGGATGCCGCTTAAGTCCCGCCAGCTTTTGCCCGCTGCGGGTGGAAAGCGCCCCAAGGGTAACACCCTGATAAAGCTTTACATGATCACCGATGATGGTGGTTTCACCGACTACAACACCGGTGCCGTGGTCAATAAAGAAATATTCGCCGATGACAGCACCGGGATTGATGTCAATGCCGGTGTCGCCATGAGCATATTCGGTCATAATCCGAGGAATAAGCGGAACATCCTTAATGTAAAGCTCGTGGGCAATGCGGTATACAAAAACAGCGAACAGGCCCGGATAAGAGAGAATGATTTCCTCCCGGCTTTTGGCCGCCGGATCTCCCGCAAAGCCTGCCTCCACATCCTTCAACAGTGCAGTCTGGATATGAGCAAGGCGGGTGAAAAAGTATCCGCAGATTTCATCGGCCTGCGCATGGAAATTTGCAAAGCAGCCCTCATCCTGATGCTTGTGGAACAGAGCAGATTGAATCTGCTCCTTGAGGCGCTCGTAAATGCTGGTGAGCGTGTATTCCAAAAAGCAGACCGGATACATGTTGGAAATCCGGTCTTCCTCAAAATAAACAGGGAACATAACCTTTCGCAAATCCTGCAAAATGCTGATGATCATGCGGCGGTTTGGCAAATTCGCGCCGCCTTTGGGCATAAACAGGTTTTCGCTCTCGTAGTTAGCGGCAATTCCGATAACTGCCTGCGTAATGGAATCCTTAGGATCCTGTGCCATATCGTTAATCTCCTTTGTATGAGATGGTTTCGTTTTGATTGGTGTTTCGGTGTGCTGGATAGCAAGGCCAGGTGGACTGCCTGATACGAGCAAAGCCCGGAAAAGAACCAAGCGTTCTTCTCCAGGCCGTTAAATGTAAATTTTATTCCGAGAACAGAGGAGTGGATAAATACCGCTCTCCAGTATCCGGCAGCAAAGCGACAATAATCTTACCGGCGTTTTCCGGACGTAACGCCAGCTGGGAAGCCGCCCACAAAGCAGCGCCGGAAGAGATTCCTACCAGCACGCCTTCTGTATGGGCAAGTGCTCTTGCTGTTTCAAAAGCACTTTGGTTTTCTACCGGGATAATTTCATCGTATATGGCAGTATTCAAAACCTCCGGCACAAAGCCGGCGCCGATTCCCTGAATCTTATGAGGGCCGGGGGTTCCTTTTGCCAGAACCGGAGAATCCGCCGGTTCCACCGCTACAATTTTAACAGCGGGGTTTTGTTCTTTCAAGTATTCGCCAACACCGGTTACTGTTCCACCGGTGCCCACGCCCGCCACAAAAATATCCACCTTGCCATCGGTATCCCGCCAGATTTCGGGGCCGGTGGTGCTGCGGTGAACAGCGGGGTTGGCTGGGTTAGCAAACTGGCTGGGGATAAAGCTGCCGGGTGTTTCCGCCGCAAGCTCCTCGGCTTTGGCAATCGCTCCCCGCATCCCTCTGGCGCCCTCAGTGAGCACCACTTGGGCACCGTAAGCGGCCAGCAGAGTGCGCCGTTCTACGCTCATGGTTTCGGGCATAGTCAAAATAAGCTTAT
Organism: Oscillospiraceae bacterium MB08-C2-2; assembly: GCA_035621215.1. NCBI lineage: Bacteria > Bacillati > Bacillota > Clostridia > Eubacteriales > Oscillospiraceae > Oscillospiraceae bacterium MB08-C2-2. The sequence goes on from CP141729.1 coordinate 488,033, forward strand.
AACCCTTGGCAGCGGCCACAGCGGCCAGCCCAATGCCGGTATTGCCGCTGGTGGGCTCGATGATGACCGAATCCGGCCCCAGCAGGCCCTGTTTCTCGGCGGCTTCTACCATAGCCTTAGCGATGCGGTCTTTTACACTGCCGGCGGGATTAAAATACTCCAGCTTTCCCAGAATAACGGCGGGAAGATTATTTTGCTTGCGGTAGTTAGCTAATTCTAACAAGGGCGTATTTCCAATTAAATCGGTAATTTTAGCATAGGTTTTCATAAAAAGAAGCTCCTTTGTTTATAGTTGTAAAGGGGTTGAACAGCGGCACTGTCCCAATAGGCATAAAAGTGGATTCTGTGTTTTCAAAATCCCTATGCATATAGGATGGGGCAGGTAGGCTTGTTTTGAATGATGCTTCAACAACAATATAAACAACGACAACAACAACGCATACTATCATTCATTAAGGTTTTATCAGCAACAATTGAAATAGCAGTTTGCATGTGTTGTCACTCCTTCTTAAAATGGTGCTGCCCGGCAAATCGTCATCGGACTTGCTTCTTGCAGCCAGAGCCGCACAGCAGATACGGCGCATGGTGGTTTCAATTTAATAGTGAATATTCAGGAATACCTACAGGTATTGTATGATTATAACGCCGGATTGGTGCTTTGTCAATGCTCCTGCTTTTTACCGCCAGCGAACAAATTTGAATATTCCGGATACCATAGCAAAGCCAGACGGCCATCATTGAGGGCCATCTGGCTTTTGATGTATACAAGGGCGGGGATGCCTCGCAAATGTTTTATACGGTGATCAAATCCAGTTTTTGGTCATAGTTGCGAAGCAGATAAGCCATTTCTTTATCCATTCGGCGATCTGTAATGAGCTTATCAACCTCTGCCAGATCAGCAAATTTAAGAAAGCTGATTTTGCCGATTTTGCTGGAATCCATCAGCATTATGGTTTGGGCGGCAATCCGCATCATAGAGCGTTTAATCTCCGCCTGATCAATCAGCGGTGTTGTAAAGCCCTTATCCGGTAAAAAGGCGTTGGAAGCGATAAACGCTTTATCCACATTCAGGCCGCTGAGCATGGATACCGCCAATGGCCCGGTGGTGCAGTGATACTCCCGCCGCAGGGAGCCGCCCACCAAAAAAATTTCCGCCGTGGAATGATTTTCCAGAAAAAGAGCGATTTCGGTGTCGTTGGTGATTACGCTTAAATTCTGCTTGTTCACCAGTTCCTTGGCCAGCTCCATGAGGGTGCTTCCGGTATCCATGGCAATGGTATCGCCTTCATCCACCAAACTGGCGGCATAACGGGCAATGCGTCTCTTTTCTTCAAGGCAGATCACCGTGTGACCGGGGAGATTGGCGCCAAGGCCGGGATTGCTCACCGGGACAGCGCCGCCGTGGGTGCGCCTGAGCCGGCCCTCGCTTTCCAAACCCCGCAGGTCGGTGCGTATTGTGGCCGGAGAAACACTAAAATGCAGGCAAAGCTCCGGCACGGTGATCTTAGCCCTTTCTTCCAAAAGCCGGAGAATGTGATCTCGCCGTTCCTCCGCAAACAAAGGAGGTGGTTCATTCATTTTCATTTGGCAGCTTCCTTTTATCATTTTAATGAGAAGCCCTTTTTCACACAACAAAACCGGCCGCCGCAACTTTGGATATACTGCGCAGACCAAGGGGAGGCTTCCTCTAGTTTTCAACCAGTATTCTACTTGTACGCAAATGGCTATAGAGCAGGGCAACTTTGCCCAACAAATATATCATATAATATTGTGCAGGCCAAATCAAGGGGAGACAGGGTCAGTTGGGCAGTGAATTTTTGAAAAAATGCACTTTTTTCTACACGCAAAGAAACGGCCACAATGCAAGCGAACACATTGTGGCCGTTTCTTTGGGCGTAACCTCAAGAGAGAAGAAGAGGGGGATTAATAGAGTGTGGTTTGCAGGCCGCTCCAAGAGGTTAAATCTTCCTGCCCATCCTCCAAAATCCACTGGACATTGGTATCCACCAAAACAGGCTCTTTTTCGCCGGAAAAGAGATACAGGTTTCCTTCCTGCCGAGAGCGGCTGTCGGAAAGGCAATAAAAGCTGTTGTTTTCCTGACGCAGGCGCCCGATGAGAACATTGACTCCGATGGCATGTGCAGCCGTATTTTCCACTGAATACAGTGTTCGGCCAATACCGGTTTCCTTATAAGCCAACAGCACGCCGTGGGAGCTGTAATAGCTCAAATCGTAGTCGGCCGCATCCACAAAGAGGGTTGTTTTTTCACCGGAGCGGCTTTGCGCGATGGTATACTGGCCCTTGGCCGTTTCTTTGAAAAAGAGCACTTGGTCATCCTGTGCACGATAAGGCATAGGGAGTATGCCGCTGTCGATCATGGCAGATTCGCCTGCCTGCCCATTCTGTATGGGGGTATAGTGCAGGCTCCAGCTTTCCATATCCGCGATGTTTGTTGCTAGCGGGTTTTCCTGATAGAGGGTGTAGTAAACACCAAGGCCATCCTCGGTCATCCACGCATATTCCAGATAGCTGTTTTCATCAGGAAGTGAAGCAAAGGCGGTGGGCGTGCCTCCCTGTGCTGTCAGGGAAAGATCAAACTGCCATTCCAGCTCCAGTATCTGGTTCCAATAGCTCCAAGAATGCAGCTGGGCGGCATCCAATTCAGAAAGCTTTGCCTTTTTCATTTGTGAGATCAGAGCCTTCTGGTAAATGACATAATCCTCTCTTTTGGTGCTGTCACCGTAATCGGTGGAATAAAAAACCGGGAGCCACAGGTTTTGCTCCAAAATGTCGGCGGAACCGTTGTCCGAGTAATAAAGCTCATAAAGATCAAAGATCATGCTGGAGATATCAGACGAATGCTCCCGGAGCAGATGACGGATTTCATCCCGATCCATTTTCTCGCTATAGGGTATGAGTGCAGCCTGATAAGAAGCAATGTCAGGATAATCCATCCGGTCGGGCAAGGCCATGGTTTCATCTGCCATAGCCATATCGTCCTGTACAAAATCCGAAATGGCCATTTTATCAGAGGTTCTTTTGGTGAAATAAAGCTTGCCGGTTTCTGCATCGCCATCCAGAAGATCAAATACTCCCTTGGCCATGCTTTGCTTGCTTTTTCCCTCCCGGGTAAAGCGATAAACATCCATCAAATCCGGGGTAGAGGCATCAGCGGATCCCACGGAATACAAAAGCTGGCTCAAATCCTCCGTGTAATCCACAATCTGAACAACCTGACTATCCACCTTAATCCGATTGCTGGATTTCATGGAAAGAGTGGCTATGTAAAGATCCACCTTCTCATAGAAGAAGGGTGCCTGTGTGCTGAAGTCGTATGTGTCGTAATCGTAGTCATCATAGAGGTCTTCGTCTTCTTCGTAGCCATATTCCGACTGGGGATTCACATAAAACTCATTTTCCTCCCCAGGGGTATAGGGGAAAAACTCGGTATCGGGATACTCATCGGGTAAAAGAGAGTCATCCCCCGGAGGCGGCAGCTCAGAATCGAAAAAAGGATTCGAATAGAATTCGGTCTGTTCTTGAATAAAAGCTCCGGCGATCACCTTAGCGTAATCGCGATGGTGAACAGTATAGGGCTCGTAGGCGGCAGCACCCTCGCGGCTGTCTGCCGTTTGCTTGGTATAAAGCACCTGACCGTCGGCTGAAACATGCAGAATAGAATCCACATCTGAATCGATCTGATAGCTCTTTTCAAAATCATAGAGGAAAAGACCGCCGCCTGCTTCCAGATACAAAATATATTGATTGTTTTCCACAAAGCTGAAGTAGAGAGAAGCGTTTCCAGAGATTTTCTGGCCCCGGTCGTTATTGCCTTTCTTCGAGGCAACCAGTGAACGCACAAACAGCTCTCCTGCTACCAAATAGCCGGAAGAAGAACCCCGCAGGCGATAATTGTTCAGGTACAGGAGATGCTGTCCATCATCGGATACAGTCATCAGGTCCTTTAAAGCCAAAGGCTTTGTAAAGGCCTGACTTTCTCCTAAACTATTATCCAGACTGTCCTGTTTATCCTGAAAAAGAGCCAGTGGATCGGCGCTCCAATGAAAGGAGGAGGTGATGATCTCAGGTGACTTCATTTTATGAGTTTGAAATTTAAGCTCATTCTCCTGTGTGACATAAATCAAAGGCTGTGAGCCGGGTCTTGCGCCAATTTGCCCTGTTAATTGCCGGGTAATGAGCACCGCAGAAGCAACAGCGATTCCCACAAAAACCAGCACCAGAACAACCGCTACGATGATAATGCCTACAGGGCGCCGTGTGCGGGGCTTCGCATAAGGGGGCACAGGAGAACCGGGAATAGAATAGGGCGGATATCCGCTGTAATCAGGAGCAGTCGGCGGATAAAAGGGAGGTGCCTGTTGCTGTGTGCTCCATGGCTCCAAAGGCTGGGGAGCGGCCAAACCACACACAGGGCATTGCAGATGGTCGGCCGTATAGGTAAAGCCGCATTGAGGGCATAAAATACCGGTTCCAGCTGTATTCGAAAGCGGCTGAAAAGAATCATGAAAAATTGGTTCGGCGCCGTTGTCACCCAGAGAATGGTCTGTGGCAATGTCCATGCCCCCAGGCAGAACAACAGGCCGTCCGCAAAAGCCGCAATAGCGGTCTTGTGATACAAGAAAAGCGCCGCAATGGCTGCAGTATGGCATGGAATACCTCCCGTATCGTAGGCAGAATACAGCATCACCCTCATGAATAAAAAGAATGCAACGCTTGCTAAAATTTGCCTTGATGTTCATTATAGTATACTAAATATGCATATGTCAATTTGTTCAGCAAGATTACCAAAATGATGAGGATTTGGCGGAACCATAATCGGACCCATTACAGAAAAATATAGGGCTTAGATGATTTTATATAGAAATATATAAAATCCATATTCTCGCCAGCAAATATAATATTTTTGTTATAATGATGACAGGAAATGGTCAAAATGCTTATAAACATAAAAAAACAACCGGGAATTTTATGTCAGATGCAAAAAGAGAAGGAGAAATATGACAGGTTAAATTCTGAGACCATGCCAGTGCTATAGATTCCGGTGCACCAATAGGAAAGGGGTATCTAAGAAAATGGAAGCTCATGTAAATAAGAAGAAAAAATCAAGTGCAGTGTTAGGCATTCGTACAAAAATTCTTGCCATGCTGGTGAGCCTGCTGCTGATCACATCGGTGGGGTTTATGCTTTTCGCTAATGTAATATTTTCTCGGCAAATTGAAGAGAATACCAGAGATGCCTTAACCCAAATATCTAAACAAGCTTCCCTTATGGTGGTGAGCCGTGTGGAGGGGCAGTTGAATTTGATACAGGCTTTGGCTGACAATCTGGCCTCGAAGGATCAGTTTGTTTCGGTGCAGACCAAGCTCAATGGTTTGGCTAACAATGCCGAAAAACAAGGCCTTCTTCGCATTGGTATAGGCGATTTAGAGGGAAATGTACAGTATGTGGGGGGCGCCACTGCCAATTTAGCGGATCGGCCCAATTACAAAGCGGCTCTCGAAGGCCGCACCATCTATTCCGATCCTTTAATCAGCAAGGTGGATGGCAGCCTGACAATTACATCCATGACCCCGATTCAAGCAGGAGGCAGAATGCAGGGCGTTTTGGTGTGTACCCGGGAAGGCATGTATCTCAGTGAGCTGCTTTCCGGCGCCACATATGGCGAAACCGGTGCTGCCTATATGATCAACAGTGAGGGAACACTGGTGGCACATTCCAGCAATAGAGAGCTGGTGGAAAAAATGAATAACATATTCGAAAGTGCTAAGGAAGACCCGGCTCTCCAGCCCCTTGCGGATATTCAGCGCCTGATGGCAGAGGGGCAAAGCGGCTTTGGGGAATATACATATATGGGGATAACAAAATACATTGCCTATGTCCCGGTGGAAGGCACCGGATGGTCTTTGGCCATTACCACCTCCAAGGAGGAAGCCACGCAGCATTTAAGAAGCTTTCAGCAAACCATGCTGATGGTTCTGGGAGGCATTTTGGCTGTGTCGGTATTGTTGGGGTTACTTGTTTCCAACAGGATTATCAAGCCGCTTAAACAGCTCACCCGTGCGGCTGACCAAATTGCGCAAGGGGAGCTGGATGTTCATATTAACACCCGCTCCAAGGATGAAACAGGCCTTCTTGCTGTTTCCATCCGCAACACGGTGGAACGTCTTTCCGGTTATATCGGCTATATACAGGAAATCACCCATGTTTTGGAAAACATGGCCCAAGGGGATATGCGTGTTCACCTTGAACAGGATTATCTGGGGGAGTTTGCCCCTGTTAAGGAGGCCTTGCTAAGAATCTCCGCCGCCCTGAGTTTGTCCCTTTCCCGTATTCTCACCTCGGCGGAGCAGGTGGATGGAGGCTCGGCTCAGATTTCCCACGGAGCGCAGGCATTGGCTTCCGGAGCCACGGAACAGGCCAGTTCCATCGAGGAGCTTTCTGCTTCTATCGCTCAGGTTTCGGTAAAAGCAGATCATAATATGAAAAATGTAAGCAAGGCTGTGGAATATGTAGGGCTTGCGGGAGGCAAAGTAGACGAAAGCAACCAGTACATGCAGTCTTTGCAAGGTTCCATGGAGAAAATTCGCAGCTCTTCCAATGAAATTGAAAAGATCATCAAGGCCATTGATAACATTGCTTTTCAAACCAATATTCTGGCCTTGAATGCCTCCGTGGAGGCGGCCAGAGCCGGTGCAGCCGGTAAAGGCTTTGCGGTCGTGGCGGATGAAGTGCGTAATCTGGCCGCTAAATCGGCAGAAGCGGCTAAGCAGACAGAGCTGTTAATCAGTGCTTCCATCGAATCGGTGAACGAAGGCTCCCTTACGGCGGACGCAACGGCTCAGGCCTTGAGCCAGACAGCTACCTATGCTCGAAAGGTGGAGGAGGCTACCAAGGAGATTCAGGCAGATTCCATTGAGCAAGCTACCGCTATTGCGCAGATCACACAGGGCGTGGAGCAGATATCCACTGTGGTGCAGAACAATGCCGCCACCGCCGAGCAGAGCTCCGCTTCCAGCGAGGAGCTCTCAGCGCAGGCTGTGCTGCTGCGGGAGGAAGTCAACCGCTTTAAATTGGCCGCAGTTTCCCGTGAAGAGGGCACAAAGCAGAATTTTGACAGCCTTGGAGCCTCCAAGAACACACAAAGTATGTCTCTGAACTATACCCAAGACAACACAGGCGAGAAATATTAACAGGCTGATACAGTCAAAAAGGGGCTTATCCTTTCAATAGGATAAGCCCCTTTTTGTAGTTGCCGCTATATAAGTATATATGCTGTTTTAATCCGGATGAACGAGCACTAATGATTTCGATCCAGCACGGTATCCCCTTCCACCAGTTCAACCGGAACGATAATTTTGGTTCCGTAGGGAGGGTTCATATTGTAATTGAAAAAGTAACCCACCGCCACCTCTGCTAAAGAGGTGATGTTGACATTAATGGTGGTGAGCCGCTGCTCCATTGTTTGCAGGTCACGGATATTATCACTGCTCATGATGCTGATATCCTCAGGGATTTTCAGACCGGAGTCTCGGATAGCCCGCACGGCGCCCAAAGCCATCATATCGTTGAAGGCATAAATCGCCGTGGGCAGGGGAGAGAGGGTCTCGAGTAATTTTTTGGTGCAGTCATAACCGGAGTCAAAATCCCAGTTCCCCGGGAAAATGCAAGCCTTTTTCAGTGTGAGATCATGCTGAAAGAAGGCCGAAAGAATACCGGAAAGCCTATCCCGAGAGGATTGAAAATCATCGGGGCCGGTGATAAAAGCCATGTGGCGGTGTCCCTTGCCGATCAGATATTCCACAGCCAGCGAGCCGGCACCGGCGCTGTCGTAGCAGATCGAGAGGCCATTGTTGTGGTAGCTCTGAATCTGTGCAATCCGAACGCCGCTTTCCTCCGCTCTGGTTAAATAACTCTGCTTGGTTTTGCTGGCGAATATAATGCCGTGGAACTGTTGCTGGGAAAGAATAGAGGCCAATTCTTCTTCACTGCGAACGGTGGAATAAAGCATGCTGGCACTGTATTTTTTACATTGATTTTCTACCTGATAGAAAAGGTCTGAATAAAAAAGCTGGGTGATCTTTTTGCTGATTTCCTCTTCTTCCACAATGAAAAAACCAATCATTTTGGAATCGTGGGAGGGCAGCTGGTGATTTTTGCGATAGATCACTTTGGTACCGGCTCCGGCCCTTTTTTCTACGAAGCCATCGGATACTAAAAAATCCAACGCCTTGCGCACAGTTGCACGATCCACATCAAAGCGGGCAGAAATCTCTTTTTCCGAGGGCAGAAAGACATCATAGGGGAAAACCTCCTCCATGATCTCCTTTTTTAATGCAGAGTAGACGATCTCATACAGATATTTTTTTCCTCTGGTTTCCATATTCTCCCTCATCCCCACCGGCAGGGGGCAGTGTGCCCGCTGCCTCCTATTGGCTCGCTTTATTTGATCTGTTCAAGAAAAACCCCACGAATCCAAACTTCTATAGAGTTATTATATGTGAAAAATATTGCTTTTTCAATAGAGTGGCAAAAAGGCATAAAAATACCGGGTGCGATTTGCCCCCGGTATTCCAGTCGGAAAGTTTAGTGCTCGTCTTTTTCTGCCATAGAAGCTATGTACCGGGTGATCGCATCCACAACATATTCGTGATCAGAAAGATGATCCAACCCTGTAACGGTGATAGCCCCCACCACATCGGCACCTTTTACCCTAATGGGAACAGAACCTCCCATCAGCACATAATCGGCGCTGCTCAGCCCGTGAACTTCAAGACTGGAACCTTTTTGCTCTATCGAAAGCCGGGTCAGCAGAGAGCTTTGCCTGAATTGATACACAACATTGGATTTACGCCGAATCCAATTATCTGAGTTGGGGGCAAGGCCATCCAGCGAAAACTGAAAGACTGTCTGCCGCCCAATGGAAACCGAAACAGCGATGATCTTATTTTCTCTTTTTGCCCGCTCAACAACAAGCAGCCCAAGCTTCATAGCGTCCTCGCAGCTGAACTGGGGGAAAACCAGGGATTTTTCCAATAAGGCCAATTCCTCGACCGAAGGCATGGAAAGAGGCATTGAATCAACTCCTTTTTAAATTACAGAACATATTTAATTATACTCCCTGAGAGCGCAATTGACTATATGCATATGCCCATATAACAAATTATTCATCGAAACCTTTGCATTTATAAACAACCGCTGTGCCTGCATTGCGGTTGGCGGAAAATATGCAATCTCCCTCGGGCCGATTTAAGATGATAGCATTGCTGGGGCCTTGCCCTGCATCAATTGGGTGAATTTTAAATTCCTGGGTGTCCGGCTGCCAGCTTACAAAGAAAAGCTGTTCTTTTCCGCCACGGCCTCCTCCTAAAAAGCCCTTGCGGCCTGCCAAAGTGCCTTGCTGGACCACGTGATAGAAATTCACCACCTCCGGGTGTTGGAAAACCAGCTGATAAGAACCGCCTATTTTCTTGTATATGCGGAATTTATCACCGTGGAAGGCTTCAATAGTGGCAATTTCAAGCTCGCCGTCCCCGTCAATATCCACCATATCACCGTCGCTGAAGGTACCCTCCAGAATTTTTTCAATGCCCCATTCCGGCTGGCCTTTTCCGGGCGGCGTAAAAATAAACCCACCGCTTTCACAGGTTACAAATCCGCATTCTGTACCATTCCACTGCACTCTGGCGTATCCATGGTTCTTGAGGAAGGTGTCTCCCAGCATTTCCAGCCGAATTTCCTCTTCGGGGCCTTCGGGAAGCAGGGCGGCATACACAATACCGGGCTGGGACCAATCCTCCAGAGAGCTTTTGTGAGCGGCTACACAGCAAACAAGCAGATAAAGGCGTCCATCCCGACTGAGCAGATCAAACCGATGAATATAAGGGCGGGTAAACAGGGGGGATACCGCAAAGCTTCCATCGGCTTGGTGCTTCACCCAGACAAGCTGGGATTCTTCCCAATCCCAGAGGCGGTAAAATTTCTGTATGGCCAAAAATTCCCCGTCTTTTCCCGGGATGGGCACCATGCTCATGGTACCGCCCGGGTGTTCCCACACCGTTTTAGGAGAAGAAAGCTTATCCACATCAATGGCAAGACATTTGTCATCGCTTTCACTGGCAAACAGAACGTGGGTTTTGTGGTTAATGGAAGCCTCAGCCACCGAATAACAGCCCTCAAGGGCAGCCAGTTCCAACTTTGTGAATTTCATCCAAGGCCTCCTTTGATTTTATAACCATGAAATGATTTGCAGATGGGTTGAGTGCAGCATTCTTAATCAATAAAAGATATAAACCGATATAGGAACTTAGTTCGTGGAAGCATCTAAAAAAATAATAAGACATCTGTATGCCTTTGTCAAGGATATGAAAACAAGATGTCAAAAAATTTGCTCAAGGGGCAGGGCACAAACGGGACCAATTTTCAAAATTCACCGCAATGAGTTCCTGAATTTTATACTGTGCCGAAGCCAAAGCGATGAGCGTTGCCTTTTCTTTTTCTTCGCTGTAGCGATAAACGGGGATAGGCACACTGATGGAGGCTACAATGGCGCCGTTGTGCAAAATCGGCACGGCAAGGCATTGTGTTCCGGGGGTAGATTCTTCTTTTTCGCAGCAGTAGCCGATGGCCTTTGATTGCTGGAGCTGCTCAAAAAGAATATCAAAGGAAGTGATGGTTAAGGGTGTTAAAGGGAGCAAACCCCGTGGATAAAGCAGTTTAAGCTCTTCAAGAGAGAAATCCAGCAGCAGGCATTTGCCCAGTCCAGTGCTGTATGCGGGGTTCTGATGGCCGATAGAAGCGGTCATAACCCGGATCGGTGCAGAAGATTCTTCCTTCGCAATATAGAGGACATCTCCCCCCCGCCGAATGCCCAGAAAGCAGGTTTCGTCCAGTCTTTTGGTCACTTGGCTCAGCTCAAGCTGAATGGATTTCAATACATCCACCGACCGGAGATAGCAGTTGCCTAATATAAACAGGCTATCCCCCAAGAAGTATTTTTGCAGGCTTGCATTGTAGGAAAGATACTTTCGGTGATTGAGGGTATGCAGCAAAGGGTGAAGGCTGCTTTTTGGCATATCCATATCCCGGACAATTTCAGTAAAAGTCATTCCCTCCGGGGAGCCAGAGATCAGCTCCAATATATCCAAAATGCGGCTGGTGGTGCGATGAAAAGCGGGTTCAGACATAATAATCCTCCTTTAAGGGGGTTGTGATAAGCCCATCAGCCAAAGTGCAGGCTGAAAAGACAATGGAAAAATCATATGCGGGGCAGTCTTAATTAATTTATAAGTATAGCATAAGATCATATCGGAGTAAATATTGTGCCGCAAATATCCTGAATAAGCCTTTTTATCACGATTTCTTAGAAATCTTAGCCGGTTTCACAGGTTTCCGGCATGCTTTTAGTGTATAGGCAAAAATAACAAATAAATAAAACAAATATACTGTATTGTGATGATATTCAATATTTTCTCTTGACATTTACAAAGCGACTGCATTAAGATAAAGCCACAAACACAATTGAGAACTAAGTTCGTAAACAGGAACAAACACAAATTCCATTTTTAACAAAGGAGAATGTAAAAATGAAAAACAGCCTTAGGATTGCCTGTCTTATGTGTGCGATGCTTCTGATTCTTGCGGGTTGTGGCGGTGCTGCGACCCCTGCCGCCTCCTCGGCCGGTAATACAGCAGCTTCTCAGCCTGCCGGCTCTCAGGAAGCTGGCGGCGATTTCCCGGATACTGTTAAAATCGCGTTTATATATCCGCTTTCCGGTGCCAATGCCGAATCCGGTAAAATGTGCACAGATGGCGCCAATCTTGCCGTTAAGCATATCAACGAAGCAGGCGGCATTCAATCCATGGGCGGCGCCAAGGTTGAACTGGTGATTTATGACGGCACCAGCGACCCTGCTCAGGGCAAAAACGTGGCGGAACGCGCATTGAGTGACAAGAGCATTTTGGCGGCTGTGGGCAGCGGCACCAGTGCCTTGACTCTGCCAATGCTGCCGGCCTTTGAAAAAGCCCGCGTGCCTTTGGTCACCTTCACGAACTCCAAGGATTTGACCAATCAGGGCTACAAATACATATTCTCCACCACCAACCGTGGCTCGGATCTGGGTCTTTACAATGCCATGTTCATTCAGCATCTCAATGATAGCAAGGGCGCCAACATCAAAAAGGTTGCCATTATCTATGAGAACTCCGCCAACGGTATTTCCATGGCAGAGGGTGCTCGAGGCAAGGCCAAGGATATGGGGCTGGAAATCGTATTTGACGAATCCTATCCCGCCGGCAACGTAGACTTTGCCCCCATGGTCACCGCCATGAAAAACTCCGGAGCGGATGCGGTTCTGCCTTATGGCTACATGCAGGAGGCCAAGCTAATTTTCTCCACCATGCGTGACCTGAGCTATTTCCCCATCATTATGGGTAACTCCAACTGGCCTTCTTACTACGAAGCTCTGGGCGAGGCCACCAACGGCGTTATTGCAGTGGGCAACTGGAATTTCTCCACCACCATTGTTCAGAACAACCCGGAATATCAGGCAATTGTGGATGGATTTGAAAAAGAATACGGCTATTACATGACCGAGCAGGCCGGCCCTGCCTACGATGGTGTACGCATCATTGCCGCCGCTCTTGAGCTAAATCCCACTACTGATTCCACCGTTTTGAGAGATACCATTTCCTCCAATGAGTTTCAGGGCATGCAGCTTTCCGGTGCTTACAAATTCAACGAAGCCGGTGAGAATGTAAACGGCGTTCCTGCTGTTACCCAGTGGCAGTATGGCAAGCCTGTCTGCGTATTCCCTGAGGAATTCTCTGTCAATGAATACATCAATCCTTCCGAGTTCAAAAAATAGCAGTATTCCCATGCGCTTTTGATGTTAACTTAAACCGCCGCACTGCCTGCATCCACACGGTGTTTGCAGGCAGGCTCCTGTTGGCAGCTGGGCTCGAGAAGGCGGAGCGGACAAAACCGGACAATTTGAGCAGTTGTACGGGTGAAAATGATTAGGGAGGCATTCTATGTCACAAGGATGGCTTATTGGTCAATCCATTATCAATGGGCTGACTATGGGAGGGATTTACGCACTGATATCGGTGGGGCTTACTCTGATATTCGGTGTTATGAAGGTTATTAACTTTGCACAGGGTGAGTTTCTCATGCTGGGCATGTATATGGCTCTGATTTTGCAGCGGGTTACAACGCTGGGGCCTTATTATCTGGTAATACCGGTGGCGATGCTCATGTTTGGGATCGGCATTGTTGTCTACCGTGTTGTAATCAAGCGAATTATTGGCCGGGATGGAACCAGCTTTACCATTATCACCATGGGCCTTTCCTATGTGATGGTAACAGTTACACAGCTGATTTTTTCTCCCAACAGCCAAACTGTCAAAAGCACGGTGGGGACTATCTCGGTCTCTGCGGGGCCTTTCAGCATGGCTTTGCCCCGTTTGGTTGCCTGCGGTGTTATGACAGTATCGGTTATAGCGGTCTATCTGTTCCTGAAAAAAACCGATATAGGCCGTGCCATGCGTGCTACCTCCGAAAACCGTGAGGTATCTCAGATGCTGGGTATCAAAACCAACAGCATTTATCGGCTGGCTTTCGGGCTGGGCATCACCATGGCAGGGGTTACAGGGGTTATGCTGACCCCAACCTATTTTGTTAATCCAACTGTCGGCGCACCCTTCAAAACCATTGCTATGGCTTGCGTTGTTTTAGGAGGCCTTGGCAACATTGGGGGAGCGGTGATCGGCGGTTTGCTTGCCGGTATATTTGAAGCCTTTGTGGGCTCTTATATTTCCTTTGATCTGGCTCCCGGCGCCATTTATTTCATTCTGCTGGTTGTGCTTGTGCTCAAGCCCAACGGATTGTTTGGTAAGGGGGCAAGAAAAGCATGATATCACGAAACAAACCCTCACGCAAAGCCTTGATCATCGGTGGGCTGGCGCTGGCCTTTTTAGCCATATTCCCTCTGTTCAGCAACAACAACTATTTTCTTTCCGTAGGTGTTACCTTCTGTGTTTTTGCCAGTTTGGGAAGCGCATGGAACCTGATCGGCGGCTATGCTGCTCAGATTTCCTGGTGCCATGCCACCTTTGTGGCCATTGGGGCCTATACCAGCTATTTGCTGTATATCCATCTGGGGATTTCCCCTTGGATCGGCATGCTGGCGGGGATGGCACTTTCCTCCGGGGCCGCTCTTTTTATCGGTAATATATCCTTCCGCCTCAGAGGGCCTTTTTTCTCCCTTTCCACCATTGCCTTTGCCGAGCTGGTTCGTGTTTACCTCCAGTGGCATAAGGATTTGACTAAGGGAGCCAACGGACTAGTGGTAACCTTTAAGGAGGATAGCTTTGTTAACCTGATGTTCTCCACCGTAAAGCCCTATTACTACATCATGCTGGGTGTTCTGGTGGTTTCGGTGTTTGTATGCTGGAATGTGGCCCGTTCCCGTCTGGGCTATTATCTCAAGGCCATCAAAGCCGATGAGGATGCAGTCAACTCGCTGGGTATCTCCTCCAATGAAGCGAAGATGAAGGCGTTTGTCATCAGCGCCCTCATTGCCTCTGCCGTGGGAACCGTTTATGCCTTCTTCCTTGGCTATATCGATCCACAAAGCTTCGGCAGTCTGGATTTATCCACCAAAATCGGCAGTATGGCCATTGTAGGCGGCTTGGGCACCATTGCCGGGCCATTGATCGGTGCCGCATTCTTGGTGCCGCTGAGCGAAGTGGCCAACATTCTTCTTGGCTCCGCAGGGGCGGGGATGCTTTTGTATGGTCTTTCCATCATGCTGGTGTTCACCTTCCGCCCGGAAGGCATTGTGAGCCTGTTTAAAGGGAAAAAGGCCGATCCCGCCACTGTACCGGTCAAGACAGGCAAAGCGGAGGGCACAGCCAATGAATGAGCAGCTTCAAGTGAGAAACCTCAGAAAATCCTTTGGCGGTGTACACGCAGTCAACGATGTCAGCTTTGATGTATATAAAGGCGAAATACTGGGGCTTATCGGCCCCAACGGCTCGGGCAAATCCACCATGGTCAACTTGATCAGCGGCATGTATAAGCAGGATGCAGGTGAGGTGACTTTTGAAGGCAAGGTTATTAGCAAAGCCACCGTTCCCGGACGTTCCCGGTTGGGCATCGGCAGAACCTTTCAGTCTCCCAAGCCTTTTGTGGGGCTGAGCGTGTTCGAGAGTGTGTTTACCATTGCCCTTCAATCCATGCATTTTGCACAGGCCGAGAAAAGGACACTGGAAATATTGGAAATGAGCGATCTGCTGGATGTGGCGGATTGGCGTAGTGAGCGCCTGCCCATTGAGCGCAGAAAATGGCTGGATATGGCCCGCATTCTGGCAACCGACCCCAAGCTGATCATGCTGGATGAGGTTATGGCGGGGCTGAACCCCTCCGAGATCGAAACCAGCATCGATATGGTTCGGCGTATCAATGAAATGGGCATTACCATTCTTTTTATTGAGCATGTTATGAAGGCTGTGGTAAAGCTCTGCCACCGTATTGTTGTGCTCAACGAGGGTAAGCTTCTCTGCTCCGGTGAACCGGATGCGGTTATGAACAACCCCGATGTGGTCAAGGCGTATTTAGGGGGAGGCTTTAAAAATGCTAAAGCTGAGTAATGTAAGTGCCGGTTACGGCGATCTTCAGGTTCTTTTCGATGTTTCTCTGGATGTAGGGGCAGGGGAGTGTGTGGCTCTGGTTGGCTCCAACGGAGCCGGTAAAACATCGCTGCTGCGCATTGTGTCAGGATTTCTTCCCATTACAGGGGGAAGTGTGACCTTTGAGGGAACCGACCTTATGAAAACCCCCACCACCGAAAGAGCCTCCATGGGTATTGCGCACATTCCCCAAGGCCGGGGTGTTTTGGGAACGCTGAATGTCATGGATAACCTGATTCTGGGGGGCTATGATAAGCGGGTAAAGGCCCGCCGGATGGATAATATTGAAAAGGTTTTTCAGATTTTCCCCAAGCTCAAGCAAAGGCAGCACCAGATCGCAGGCTCCCTTTCCGGCGGCGAGCAGCAGATGCTTGCAATCGGCCGTGCTCTGATTATGGAGCCCAAGCTTCTGATGCTGGATGAGCCCTCTCTCGGCCTTGCTCCCATCATTGTGGAGGAGGTTTTCGAGACCATCGGCAAGGTGCGGGATACGGGTATGTCTATCCTGATTATTGAGCAGAATCTGCTGGCGGCTTTGAGCATTGCCCAGCGAGGCTATGCGTTGGAAACCGGACGCATTGTGCTTGAGGATACCGCTGAAAACCTGATGAATAACGAGGATATCAAAAAAGCCTACTTAGGCATTTGACCGAGTCATATCCAAGTAGAATCTCCGGCACTGAACGTGATGTTTAAACCGCAGCCGGAATCAGCCTCAGGAGGAATTACCATGAAATTTGATATTTGCAAGGCCGTTTCAGAACATAAGGTGATCGCCATTCTGCGTGGCGTGGATAAAGACCGGGTGGTGGAAACCGCACAGGCTCTTTATGATGGAGGCATTCGCCTGCTGGAAATCACCTTTGCACAACACAGCCCCACCTGTATAGAAGATACCCGCTTTGCCATTGGGGCGGTAAGGGAGCAGTTTGGTGACAAAATGGCCGTGGGCGCAGGCACTGTGCTTACCAAGGAACAGGCGGCCGCCGCTCATGAAGGAGGCGCTCAGTTTATCCTTTCTGCT
Source organism: Oscillospiraceae bacterium MB08-C2-2 (assembly GCA_035621215.1). Lineage (NCBI taxonomy): Bacteria > Bacillati > Bacillota > Clostridia > Eubacteriales > Oscillospiraceae > Oscillospiraceae bacterium MB08-C2-2. The sequence goes on from CP141729.1 coordinate 504,766, forward strand.
GTTACCGATCCCAGTGTGATTGCTTGTGCCAATGAGCTGGGCATGGCTACCGTTCCCGGTGCGATGACCCCCAGTGAAATTCAGCTGGGCTATAGCAGCGGGGGAGATTTGATCAAGGTTTTCCCGGCAGGGGATATGGGGCTAAGCTATATTAAATCGGTTAGAGCGCCTTTGAGTCACATCCCTATGCTGGCAGTGGGCGGTGTTGACCATAACAACCTCTCCGATTTCTTGGCCGTGGGAGTAGTGGGCGTTGGAATCGGCTCCAATCTGGCTGATCCCCGCCTGATTGTACAAGGCGATTTTGCCGAGATTACCAGAAGGGCCCGGCTTTATACGGCTCGCTAATAAAAAAAGGCCTTGGATTCATACACTCTCAAGGCTCCAGTAAAAAGAACAGGGGAATTATTTAAATGGCGCAGCAAACGATCATGACCATTGATTCCGGCACAACCAACACCAGAGTTGTGCTGTGGGATTTGAACCAACAGATGATCTGTATGCAGAAAAAAGAGGTAGGCGTTCGGGATACCGCCATTAACGGCAGCAACCAGCTGCTCAAGCGGGGGGTTAAGGAATGCATCGATGGCGTGTTGGAGCAAGCATCCATCGGCTTTGATGATGTCAAGACCATCATTGCCAGCGGCATGATTACCTCCAATATGGGTCTGGTGGAAATCCCCCATGTGGTGGCTCCCGCCGGAATGGACGAGCTGGCCGCAGCAACAAAAGCGGTTTTGCTGGAGGATGTCTGCCCCAAGCCCATCTGGTTTATCCCGGGAATCAAGAACAACAGCCAGCCGGTGGATATGCAAAACTACGAAGCCATGGATATTATGCGTGGTGAGGAGACCGAAAGTGTTTATCTCATTGAGCGGTACCATGAGGGCAAGCCTATGGTACTGATTCTGCCCGGCTCTCATACCAAGCTTGTGGCAGTCAATGAGCAAGGCAAAATCACCGGCTGTATGACCTCTATTTCAGGGGAGCTTCTTTCGGCTCTATCCTTCCATACCATCATTGCCGATGCTGTGGGCAGGCGCTTTGTGGATGAAGAATACAGCAAGGAAATGACCCTGTATGGCTATCAGAACTGCAAGAAAGTGGGTATCAGCCGGGCTTCTTTCTCGGCTAGAATTCTCAGCCAGTTTTCGGGAAAATCCGCCAACAGCATCGCCAATTATATGCTGGGGGTCTCTCTCCAAGAGGATGTGGCGGCTATGAAAAATACAGATGCTCTGCGCCTTGATGCGGATTCCACCATTCTCATAGCGGGGAAAAATCCGCTCAGGCAGGCTCTGGTGGATGTGCTGGAATACGATGGCTATTACAAAAACATCATCAACTACAGCCCGGAGGAAGGCAAACCCATGTCCGCTCTGGGAGCCAGCCTCATTGCGGGAAAATGCAATCTCCTATGAATGCGGCAAAAAAATATAAGTAAAGAGGTAATGATTATGCAATTAAAAGCAGTTATCACCGAATACGAATATCCTGATGTAAACATTGAAAGAGAAATCATTGAAAAAGCCGGTTTTGCTTTTGAAGAATATCAGGCAAAAACCGAGGATGAGCTGATTGAAGCCACCCGGGATGCTCATGCTGTGATCGTGCAGTATGCCGAGATCACCCCTCGGGTTATTGAGCATATGCAAAACTGCAAGATGATTGTCAAATACGGCATTGGTATCAACAACATCCATTACCAAGCCGCAACCGAAAAGGGGATCTACATTTGCAATATTCCTGATTACGGCGTGGAAGAAGTAGCCAATCATGCTGTCGCCGGTATTATGGCTCTGGCCCGCAAAATTACCATATCGGATAAAACTCTGCGTGGGGGTTATTGGGGTTCTGGTAAGCTGGAGCCGGTCCGCCGCCTGAGCAATTCCACTGTGGGCATCATCGGCTGCGGGCGCATTGGTGGAACGGTCGCTCAAAGAATGAAAGCCTTTGGCGTGCGGGTCATTGCATGGGATAACCGGGCTGAAAGCCTTGCGGATCAGAACCCCGGCGTGGAGTTTGTTGATTTTGAAACCCTGCTGAAAGAAAGCGATTATATCTCCATCCACTGTCCCTTGGATGATAACACCAAATATTTGATTGATGCGCAGGCTATTGCCAAAATGAAGCCTACCACTTTTATTATCAATACAGCACGAGGCCCCATTATCCGGGAAAGCGACCTGATTGAAGCCCTGCAAACCGGCAAGCTGGCCGGGGCCAGTCTGGATGTGTTTGAAAGTGAGCCTGTTTCACAGGAGAATCCTTTGCTGACTATGGAAAATGTGATTGTATCACCCCATACCGCTTGGTACAGCATGGAAGGCATCACCGCTCTGCACACCAAAGCAGCCACCGAGGCTGTGAACGTGTTGCAGGGGAACCTGCCGTTTAACCTCTGCAATCCTGAGGTGCTCAAAGAGCACAGCCATTCTCTTTAAAGGCTATCGCTGATTTTTAAAATTGCCCTCCTCTTGTTATGCGCTCTCTGCGGCCTTTTTTCGGTATCATGATTTGTTGGAGTTTGTCCGCCCTGACAAATGATTTTATCGGAAGCAGAGAGCGTTTTTTTGTTTTGCTGCTCCTGCTCATCAACTGTGTGCGCTCTCAATCTGAGGATAGAGGCTATAAAAAGAATAGGCCGGGGCTTTGTTGGAATGCTATTTACTATAGTCAGTTCCGCAGCTGAAAACGTGGCGGCAAGAGCTGCTTTGCGTTTATAAGCTTTCAGGTCGGTTTCAAGCCTGACTATAAGCCGCCGTTTGCAAATGTTAGAGTTCTATACCATAAAAGACAGGCGGATAAAACTGCAACCAAGAAAAGGAGCCACAGTATGGGCAACGAAAATAAAGCCAAAAGCACAAAAAACAAGAAAAAAACGGATGGGAAGTTCCACAGCAAAAACATCAAGCATGATCCCGCCGCCGAAAGCGCTCGGGCAGTCTTTGGGCTGAACCCCACCCATTCCGCTGAAAACAACCACCAGCATCATACAGGAACGGAGGCATAACATGGAGAGCTTTAATACTTCCAGTCTGCCCATGCAGACACTGAAAGATGTACCCACACCCAACGCCAATGCTCAGAGAATCACGGCGCTGGTTAAAGCGGCCGGGCGGGTAACCGGTTATCAGCTGGCCGATGGACGCATACTCAACAAAAGCGAAGGCGTTCAGCTGGCCCGACAGGGCGGCATTGAGGGCGTTGGCATTGCCACCCGCAACGGCAGTGAATATCTGAAAGCCCTGCCAGACAGCAGTGACAGCAACAACCTGAGCAATCTGCCTTCGGTTAAGCAGTAGATGATGTAGAAGGCTTCTCATATTAAACAGGAATCTTATTATAAAAGCAAAAGGCCTCCGTCTTGAAACCGGAGGCCTTTTGCTTTTATATCGTGCGGCTAGTCCTGCTTTTTTGCAAGAGCCTTGTTTTCTCTCTTGGGGTTTGCCGGGAACCACCCTTTTTTCACCCGGTGTTCCTGCTCAAACAATTCTTTGATGCTCCAAAAACAGGAAAATCCCGTTACCCCCAAAACAGCAGATGGAAGCGTGCTTTTCACTAGGATCGAGCCTATCACAAATAAAAGACCACCCACTAAAAAGGCCGGAAAAATGCGTTTGGAAAAATAATACTCTGCCTTTATTACAATGGGGTGAAAAAGCCCTATAATCAAAAAAGAACAGAATCCAATCAGTATGCCGTCAAAAATATGCTTTACCCCCAATCTCAATGCAGTGGATATCCTTAAACTGGTAATATTGTAGCATATATTGCCCATCTTGAAAAGCAAATAAACTTATCGCCCATACTTATGTGTCACTTGATGAGTGTTTCCCCATCATCCGGTTTCGGAAGGCATTGGGGGTTGAGCGTGAGAAATTCCACCAGCACCTTTAGCCTGCTTATGGTGTAGCTGCTTAAAAAATGCTCGATCTGCTCGGTCTCTTTTAAAGGATCACGGCTGCCAAGCAGTGTGAGAAAGGCCTCCATGGTCTGGTGGCGATCCAGCAGATACTGGCCGTTTTCTCTCCCTTTTTTGGTGAGCTGGATGCTTTCATTGCGGTCATATTCCAGATAGCCCAGTTCTGTGAGCTTTAAAATCATTTTAGAAGCGGAAGAGGGGCGAACATGCAGCTGCTCCGATAACCGCCCTACCCGGGTATAGCCATCCTGCAAGCAGAGCTTAAAAGCCATTTCAAGGTAATCCTCCATAGCGGGGGTGAGGGAGGAATCCTGCTTGTTCATCAGTTGAAAGCCTCTGACAGTGTGATACTGAGAGCTTGTATTGTCTTTCATTGCGTCCAATCCTTTACCTGTTTTCTACAGTATATTCGTAACATAGGAGCTTTAAGCATCATATATTAGTCAAGGGAAAGGCTCTTTCCTGCGGCTAACAGACCAAGATATATTCTTATAGTGGTTTGATTGAACATATTGGTGCGTTTGCTTTTTTAGAACCTGTCTATCTCTTAAAATCAAGAGGGTAGTATGACACCCAATAAAGAGGATTATTGAAAGAAGAATTAGAAGCCGGGCGAAGAAAAACTCGCGTTGGCAACAAAAATATAGCGCAGGTTCTGGGGGTTGCAGAGAGGACCTGATTGATTACCAGCCTTATCAGGGTTTGCAGCTTACGGTGCAGGGGATACAGGCTGTCATTTCCGTGCTGGGAGAGGCATCTGAAGGTATTTCTCATACGCCAATTAGGCTATTTCTGAAGCGAAGCTTATGTGTCAACTTAATTTACAATTCTGGAGGTCCGTTACTTATGCAAAGAAAAATAAATCTGCTGGCAGGTGTGCTGCTTTCCTTTACGCTGGTGCTTACCGGCTGTGGCACTTCGGCGGCACCTGTGGATGATTCCGGCTCCAATGCTCTCAACATTGTGGCAACCACCACCATGCTGGCCGATCTGACCGCAGTCATTGGCGGAGAGCATGTGGCCGTAAATGGGCTTATGGGGCCTGGGATAGACCCACACCTGTATCAGGCCAGTGCAGGGGATGTGAGCCTGATGCAAAAAGCGGATATTGTGGTTTACAACGGCCTGCATCTGGAAGGGAAGATGGGGGAGATTTTTGAGTCACTTTCCCAGCAGGGAGCCGATGTGATCTGCATTCAGGAGGGGCTCGATTCCCAGCGCCTGCTGGAGACACAGGAAAAGGGTGTTTATGACCCACACATCTGGTTCGATTGTTCCTTGTGGGCCCAAGCGGCGGAGCATGTTGCCAAGGAGCTTGCGGAAGCAGATCCCACCCATGCCCAGGACTATAATGCCAACTTAGAAGCCTATTTAAAAGAGCTGGAGGAGTTGGATTCCTATGTAAAAGGCCGGGCGCAGGAGCTGGCACCGGAGCAGCGTGTTTTGGTTACCGCTCATGATGCTTTCCGGTATTTTGGAAAGGCTTATGGCTTTGAGGTCAAGGGCCTGCAGGGAATCAGCACCGATGCAGAAGCAGGAACCGCCGATGTAAGCCTGCTGGCAGAATACATTGCAGCCAATAAAATTAAGGCTATTTTCGTGGAATCCTCGGTGCCTCCCAAAACCATTGAGGCTTTGCAAGCCGCTGTAAAGGCAAAAGGCTTTTCAGTCAATATCGGCGGAGAGCTGTATTCCGATTCGCTGGGCGGAGAAGGCTCAGAAGCGGATACCTATATTTTAACGGTTAAGGCGAATGTTGATACCATTGTAGATGCCCTGAAATAACTCGATATAAACCAGCCCGGCCTAGAGGCGGGTCTGAACACACATGGAGGAGCTTAACGTGAATACAAAACAGCTGGATTATGCTGTAGAAATAAAGGCACTGACAGTTGCCTATGATACCAAGCCGGTTCTGTGGGATGTTGGTTTGAAAATTCCCCAAGGCGAACTGATGGCGGTAGTAGGCCCCAACGGAGCTGGAAAAACAACCTTGATCAAAGCCATGATGGGCCTTTTAAAGCCGGTTTCGGGTACAGTGGAATTTTGGTCCGATCAAACAGAGAATACCCGGAGTCAGCACAGCCGCGTGGGTTATGTGCCCCAAAACGGCAGCGTGGATTGGGATTTTCCCGCTACGGTGCTGGATGTAGTTTTGATGGGCTGCTATGGCAGGCTGGGCTGGATTCGCAGGCCCGGCAAAAAGGATCGGGAGCAGGCCTTGCAGATGCTCGGCAAGGTAGGCATGGAGGAATATGCCTACCGACAGATCAGCCAGCTTTCGGGCGGTCAGCAGCAGCGGGTTTTTTTGGCTCGTGCCCTGATCCAGCAGGCTGAGGTCTATTTTATGGATGAACCCTTTAAAGGTGTGGATGCCCAGACCGAAAAGGCCATTGTTGCTCTGCTCAGGGAACTGAAAAATGAGGGCAGAACTGTGGTGGTGGTGCACCATGATCTGCAAACGGTAGCGGAATATTTTGATTGGGTCACCCTGATCAATCTGGGGGTCATTGCCTGTGGCCCTGTTGAGGAGGTTTTCCATGAAGAGAACCTGAAAAAAACCTACCGCAGCACCAATACCCTGCTCAGGAGTGTGGTGTAAGATGGCAGCGCTTATTTCGCTCCTTCACGATTATACCTTTCAGACAGTGGCGCTGGGTTCTGCACTTTTAGGTATTATCAGCGGTGTGCTGGGGAGCTTTGCGGTGCTGCGCAGGCAAAGCCTTCTGGGGGATGGGGTTTCCCATTCCGCCCTGCCGGGCGTGGTAATGGCTTTTATTCTGCTGGGCAGCAAAAATACAGAGGTTTTGCTGTTGGGAGCGTTGCTCTCCGGGCTTGCTTCCACTCTGCTGATTTTGGGAATTACCCGCTACAGCCGAATCAAGTTTGACAGTGCCTTGGCGCTTGTGATGTCGGTTTTCTTTGGGCTGGGGCTGGTGCTTCTTACTTACGTGCAGAAATTGCCCAATTCCAATCAGGCGGGTCTCAAACGCTTTATCTTTGGGCAGGCCTCTACACTGCTCCAAAGAGATGTACTTCTTATGGCTGGCTGCGGTGCTATTTTGCTGCTGCTTGTGGCCCTGTTTTGGAAAGAACTGAGCCTGTTTACCTTTGACAGTGAATTTGCTCAAAGCTTAGGTTTTTCTCCCAAATGGCTGAACCTGCTGCTTTCCTTTATGATTGTGGTATCCATTATCCTAGGCTTGCAGACAGTGGGCGTGATTCTGATGAGCGCCATGTTGATTGCGCCAGCGGTAGCCGCCCGTCAGTGGACTGACCGACTGTGGGTTATGGTAATATTGGCGGCTTTGTTCGGAGCCGTTGCCGGTGTTGCGGGCACAGCGGCCAGCTCGCTGACTCCCAAGCTGCCCACTGGCCCTGCCATTGTGGTATTTGTCAGCCTGTTTGTGTTGATCGGGGTGCTGTTTGCGCCGGGGCGGGGCATTCTGCACCGGATTTGGAGGCGCTGGAGAAATCGTCAGCTGCTGCTAAAAGAAGGAGGTAAGCCGGATGTCCCCGCAGTTTGAAATACAGCTCATCGCCGTGATTGTGGCGGCAACCTGCGCATTACCCGGGGTTTTTCTGGTGCTGCGCAAAATGTCTATGATGTCCGATTCCATTACCCATACCATTCTTTTGGGGATTGTGCTGGCCTTTTTTGTCACCCATGACCTTTCCTCGCCTTTTCTCATTGTGGGTGCGGCACTGATCGGTGTGGCTACCGTGTGGCTCACCGAAGCGCTGGGGCGTACCCGGCTTCTTGCGGAAGATGCCGCTATTGGCATTGTTTTTCCTCTGCTTTTTTCCATTGCCATTATTCTCATTACCCGTTATGCCGGTTCGGTGCATCTGGATACCGACTCGGTGCTTCTGGGCGAGCTGGCCTTTGCACCCTTTGACAGAATGGTGGTTGCAGGCGTGGATATAGGCGCAAAATCCATTTATACCATGGGCGCTTTGCTTCTGCTGAATCTGGTGGCCATCACCGTCTTTTTCAAGGAGCTAAAGCTGGCTACCTTTGATCCGATGCTGGCAGCTGTTCTGGGTTTTGCACCGGGGCTTCTCCATTATGGCCTGATGACACTGGTTTCACTCACTACCGTGGGAGCCTTTCAGGCGGTCGGCTCGGTGCTTGTGGTGGCTTTTATGATCGGGCCGCCGGTAACCGCCTACCTGCTCACAGATGATCTCAAAAAAATGCTGATTTTCAGTGGATTGATTGGCGGGATTAACGGTATTACAGGATACCATCTGGCTGTGGTGTTGGATGTTTCCATTGCGGGAAGTATGGCTGTAATGACAGGCCTTGTGTTTTTGCTGGTGTTTGTTGCGGCTCCCCGCCGTGGTTTGGTGAGTGCTTTGATTAGGCGCAGAAAGCAAAAAATCGAGTTTTCCCGCATGGTGCAGGAGGGTGTTGTTTCCGGTTCCTTTGCTGAATAATCATATTTTCCCTTATATTACACCGGTGAGTTTGGAATAAATTCATCGGTGTAATTTTATAAAAAAACTCTTTTAAAGTAGCGTTTTTTTTATATTTTGTGATATACTTATTTAGTATCTTGGTAAATTATGGATGGAGGGTTTTTGTATGAATGGACATATAAAAGCAAGGATGCGTATAATCAGTGTATTTTTAGTGCTGGTGCTGGTTTCAGGCTTGATGCCGCTTGAGGGTGTTTTAAATCTGACGGCTTATGGAGCATCTGCAAATCTTGGTCACTCCAGTGCCACTGTGAAGGTAATCCTGAATGGTGAACCCACTCAGATTTCTCAATGGGTTGAGTTGTATGCAAAAGACGCCGGCGAAAGTCAGTTCTCAATAAAAAACTACCTATATGTTGATTCGCAAGGGGAGGTTACCCTCAACAACTTAGAGGTCGGAAGCCAATATTATTTTTATGTGCCAAGCGATAATTACAACTACCCTACCTATGACGGCAAAGAACTTGGAAAAATATTTACCTATCCCGATCTTCCGAAAGAAATTATGCTCAATAGTCGTGTTCAAGTTACGGCTTCTGTATTTTTAAACAACCAGCCAGCATCCGGTATCCAGGTTGAGCTAAGGAAAATTGGTATTCCCTCCATGACAGCTACATCAGATGACAATGGCAAGGTATCTTTTAATTCGGTGGAACCGGGCAATGACTATTATCTTGTCGTCTACAATACACCTGCGTATGCACTCTATAATGGGGAAGATCTTGGTAAAACTTTTTCGGTTCCTTTGAGTGGAGAAGCACCGGCTATTCATTTGGATCCGGGCAATCAAATCTCCACCACAGTCACTTTTAACGGCAAAGCCGTTTCGAATGCAAGCGTATGGCTGTTTAGAAAAGATGGTTCCGCACTGTCTATTGAGGGGCTGAATCGAGCTGATGGCGTTGTCGATTTTCCCGCCGTTCCCAATGGAGAATATTACTTTGATGTCGTTGCTACAGATGATTATGAATACGATGGTTCTGACATTGACATGTACTTCACAGTGCCGGGAACCATTCCTGCAATAGAACTGATGCCTTCCTATTCGGCAACTACCACGGTAACTTTGAATGGAGTCCCTCAAAACAATGTGAAGGTTGATATAGTCAGGTCTGGCTATTATGGGCGGGGTGATGTTGAATACACCGATTCACAGGGCCGTGTCACCTTTAATAGACTATCGGGTAATGGCAGTTATTATTTTCGTGTTGACAGAACAAACACCCATGCACAATACGATGGCAGTGAGCTGGGGAAAACTTTTAAAGGCAATGTCACTGCTCCTGCAATCCAGTTGGACCCCGGGCATTCCATTACAACAAGAGTACTGTTCAATGGGGTGCCTCAGAGCAATATAAGTGTTAACTTGTGTGCTGCTGGCCATGATACAATATCTGCTACCAGCGATGTAAATGGATTTGTAACCTTCACTACCTTGTCCCCAACAGCATCCTATTATTTTTGGGTAAGTGCGGACAGCAACGATCCCTTTGCTGTATATGACGGAAAATTTACTCGGCAATCATTCAAAGTTACAGATACTATACCCACTATTGACTTGGAGCCCGCAAACACGGTTACAGCCCAAGTTTTTTTAGACGGCACCCCTGTTTCAGATATTAGAATTGAGTTGGATTTTAGTAGAACCCAAAATGGTGGTGTTGCCAGAACAGGTTATTGGCGAACTTACCCTGATGAAAATGGTAATGTTACGTTTACCAATGTACCGGCAGCTACTAAAGCATATTTTATCGTAAGAAGCAATAGAGGAGATTTTGCTGATTACAATGGCAGAACTTTGGGGAATATCTTCTCGATTCCGGGCAATGCCCCCAATATTATGCTGGAAAGAGGGCACACAGTAACAACAACGGTGCGCCTTAATGGAACCCCTGCCAGAAATGTATGGGTTAGCATTACAAATGGGCGCGGTGCCCGAACAGATGAGAACGGCCGAGTCGCCTTAACCAATGTAGCAACACAGTCAAAAGCTTATTTTAGCGTTAGCCGTGAAAGAGGGCTGCACGCTCAGTACGTTGGTGCGGCCCAAGGGATAACCTTTGCTACGCCATCGGAGGCTTATCCGGAGATAGACCTGATAACCGGTGTGACTGCCTTCGCAAAATTCACTTATAACGGTCGACCTCCAGTAGGATATGAATACGATTTGTATCAAATGACTGATCTAGATACACGTGTCTTTATTGATACTTTTTTAGCCAATGAAAATGGTGAAGTCACACTGACCAATATTGCGCCTGGTGACAATTATTATTTTGAAGCTTATAATAATGTTGCCGGTTCTATATATTACGATGGCTTCGATCAATATCGTTTCTCTATACCCGGTACAATTAAGACGATCGAATTAAATGCTTCCAAGCCCTCTGACAGCGGCAGTTCCGATTCTGGCTCAGATCGTAGCGAGCGTGTGGGGATCGATTATACAAAGCAGTCCTCCAATGATTCTGGCAATATTACCACTGCCGCAGCTCAAGCGGCTGCAAAAAGTTCGGCCGCCAAAGCAGGGGATACTGGTGTAGCAACCGTACGCCTGAAAAATCCCGGAAGCATTTCTTTGGCCGCTTTGCAGGCCATGACACAAGCAGCCGGGATGCCCACGAAAATACACGCTGATTCTATGAGTGCAGATGGAGAATCTGTGGAGGTGCGTATTTCCTTTGATCCTGCAAAGGCAGTGAAAGATATCAGTCTCTCTGCTTCTGCGCGTAATTCCACTGCCAAAGCAAGAGAAACCCTCTTTAGCAAGTGGTTTTCCAATACGGTGCAGGTGATCAGCTTTGAACAGCAAGGAGCTTTTGGCTTCCCGGTAGAAATTGCTGTTAAAATGCGTGAGAAAAATGCGGATATCAAGAATCTTGTATTCTATAGCTACAATCAGGCCAGCAACAGCTACCAGAGAATTCCCGATCCCTTAGCTTGGATTGATGTCAACGGCTATATTCATTTCACAACCTCCTATGCAGGGGATATTATTATCAGTAAGGGTATATTAACCAGGACCTAACAAAAATCAGGTATGGAATAAGGCAGAAATCAGCCAGGCGTATCTCAATCAGAGCTTGCTCTACTTCCTTAAATGTGTGGATAGCAATGAAGATTTTGTAGCGCTGTCGTTAATAGGTTTATAAGGAGAGGTCATCACGGAGACAATGCCTATGAGCTATTCTACATCTGCAATTGCCAAAATAGCAGCGGTGCACCCCAACACAGTCCGGTATTACGAAGCAATTGGATACCTGCCTGCTGTGCATCGCAAAGCAAATGGGTATCGGGTTTTTACCGATGTGCATATAGAGCAGCTCAAACTAATCAAAATTGCACATCGAAGTGAAATTCTGCAAAATAATTTGCGGGAAAAAACCACGGAAATTATTCGGCTGTGTGCTCAAAATGAGTATGAGCAAGCCCTTGCCAACGCCAGAGAGTACCAGACTCTCATTTGTGTGGAAGAGGAAAAGGCAATGGAAGCCGTTCGGCTTGTTAATGAGCTGCTAAATAGCCAAAGCACCGGCACCGCCCCCCAAGGCTTCACCAGAAGGAAAGCCGCTGAGTCTCTTGGTGTGACAATGGATGCTCTGCGTAACTGGGAGCTTAACGGGCTTATTGAAATTCCCCGCAAAGTGAATGGCTACAGGTTTTACACCGAAAAAGAGATGCGGGAACTGAAGATTACCAGGGTGTTGCGCAATGCCAATTATTCCCTCATGGCGATTTTGCGAATGCTCCATCAGTTGCGCGGCAGCCCCAATACCGACCTGCGCAAGGCTCTGGATACGCCCAGCCCCCAGGAGGACATTGTGTATGTGACAGATCGCCTGCTCACCTCGTTGATGCAGGCGAAGCGGGATGCAGGCGAAATGGTCGCACATATATTGCAGAGAATAAAATAAACCCTCCAGTATACCACCAGGCTTTTGTCTGGTGGTATACTTTTTTCATCACAAAGAGGAGGGCAATCATGGAAAATATCATATCTGTGAAAGGGCTGAAAAAATCCTACGGAAACAAAATCGCTGTGGACGGCATCACCTTTACCGTGGAAAAAGGGAGCATTTTCGGGCTGCTTGGGCATAATGGGGCGGGGAAATCCACAACCATTGAATGTATTTTGGGGACAAGGCTCTTTGAAGAGGGAGAGATACGCGTGCTTTCCCAAAATCCCCTGACCAATCGCAAGCAGCTGTTTCAAAGGGTGGGTGTTCAGTTTCAGAACGCTGCCTATCAGTATAAAATCAAAGTGCGGGAAATTTGCGAGATCAATCATTCACTATACAAAAATTCAGCCGACTGGAGAGTCATGCTGGCAGAATTTGGGCTTGCGGACAAAATGAATTCTTTTGTTTCGGATTTATCCGGTGGCGAGCAGCAAAAGCTTTATATAATCCTTGCGGTTATGCACAATCCCGCGCTTGTATTTTTTGATGAGCTGACCACCGGGCTGGATCCCAAGGCCCGGCGTACTGTGTGGAAGTATATCCACGGTCTAAAAGCCAAGGGTACAACCATTTTTCTCACCTCTCACTACATGGATGAGGTGGAAAATCTGTGCGACAAGGTTGTAATTTTAAAACAGGGCAGAATTTTGATGAGCGGAACTGTGAACCAAGTGCTTGCCCAGAGCGGCAAATCCAACATGGATGAAGCATTCTTATACTTTGCAGAGGAGGAAGAAGCCATATGAAAACCTTATGGTTGATGTATAAAACGGAGGCAAAACTCTCAATCAGAGAATTTTCATCGGTGCTTTTTGGTGTGCTGGTTCCCGCCGGGCTGATTATACTGCTGGGGGTTCTGTATGGCGATGGGACTCTGGCCGGCGCACAAGCGGTGCGGCAAATTGATGTCAGCTTTGGCGCTGTGTGCACGCTGGGCATCTCTTCCGCCGGTCTGATGGGGATACCAATCACTCTTTCCGATTACCGCTGGAGAAAGATTTTGAAGAGATACAAAGTCACCCCAATCAGCCCCATAACCTTGCTTTTATCCCATGTGTTTTTTTGCTTTAGCCTCTCCATTGTATCAACAGTTCTGGTATATATTCTGTCGGCAGCACTGTTTGGGTTTGCATTCAAAGGCTCTTTGGCTGCCTTTATCGGGGTGTATTTATTGGTTATGATTTCCATTCATGCCATTGGCATGGTTGTGGCAAGCCTTTCGCCCAATGCGCAGATGGCCGGTGTGCTTGCAAGTGTGATCTATTTCCCCATGATTTTCTTATCCGGTGCAACCATACCCTATGAGATTATGCCAAAGACACTGCAAACTGTAGCCGACTTTATGCCGCTTACACAAGGGATTAAGCTGCTGAAAACAGTTTCTCTGGGTCTGCCGTTGACCGATGCGCTGTTTAGCTTTGTGGTGATGGTGGTGACAGCAGTTGTGGGAATCGTTGTTTCTGTTCGGTTCTTTCGCTGGGAATAGAAAGAGTTAAAGAATAGAGGGCAGTGGAGAACCACTACCCTCTATTAGTATGCGTGGGTGCAGGCTCATTCACCCTTTTTCAGCCAGACCGATAGTTCTGCCGGTGTTTTTATCAAACAATAAAATCCTTGCTATGTTAAAGGTAATGGAAAAAGACCCCTTGGCACAGTCCATTTCTGCGGTGCGGCACACCAATTTTTGCCCGGAGAACTCCAGATGCAGATAGGTCTCCGCTCCCATGAGCTCATGGAGCACCAGCTGGGTCTCAATCCCGTGGGGGTCGCCGTTAATCCAGACATGCTCCGGGCGAATACCCAGGATGACCTCCCGCCCTAAATATGCGGCATAATCCGCACAGGGCGGGAGTGCCACGGTATTCTCCGCAATTTCTGCACAGTAGGCACCGTCCCGTTGGTGAACCATGGCAGGGAAGAAATTCATCTGCGGCATGCCGATGAAGCCCGCCACAAACTGATTGGCCGGATGAAGGTATAGATTCTGCGGCGTGTCGATCTGCTGGATGAGGCCGCCCTTCATGATGACAATCCTATCCGCCATGGTCATGGCCTCGGTTTGGTCGTGGGTCACATAGATAAAGGTGGTTTCTAGCCGTTTGTGAAGCCCCATAATTTCGATGCGCATGGAGGCCCGCAGCTTGGCGTCCAGGTTGGAGAGGGGTTCATCCAGCGGGAAAACGGAGGGATTCCGTACCATTGCTCTGCCTAGCGCCACCCGTTGGCGCTGACCTCCCGACATGGCCTTGGGTTTGCGGCCCAGGTATTCCGTGATCTCCAACTGTTCCGCCACCTCCATGACCCGGCGGTGGATTGCATCCTTAGGAGTGCGGCGCACCTTCAACCCATAGGCAATGTTGTCATACACCGTCATGTGGGGGTAGAGGGCGTAGTTCTGGAATACCATGGCAATGTCCCGGTCCTTGGGGGATATGTTGTTGACCAGCCGGTCTCCAATGTATAGGTTGCCGCCGGAGATGGATTCCAGACCCGCAATCATGCGGAGCGTAGTGCTCTTGCCACAGCCCGAGGGGCCGACAAAAACAACAAACTCCTTGTCCGCAATCTCCAGATTGAAATCCTTGACGGCCTGAGCGCCTCCCGGGTAGACTTTTTGAATACTTTCCAGCTTCAAACAGGCCATATTCAGCCATCCTTTCGGTGTGGTTCTGTAAATTTGAGCGCAAAAAACATAGGGTTCCGGCATGTGCGTACCCTGAATTCATCTATGCAACATTTTTTAATAGGGCAACTTTAGCCTGAACTGCGCCCCGCCGCCCGCAGCATCGTGAACCGACAGATTGCCTTTGTGGAGCAGTGCGATCTCCTTGGCCACCGACAACCCGATGCCGAAATGCTCCTTGTCGGTGCGGGCACTATCCCCCCGGTAGAACCGGTCAAAGATTCGCTCCTTGTCTCCATCCGGTACGCCGGGGCCGCTGTCGGTTACGGTGAAGTATACGTTTTTCCGCTGCACATAGGTGCCCAGATGTATCGTGCCGCGGGTGGGGGTGTATCCCAAGGCGTTGTCCATTAGAATGGTCAGCGCCTGTTCAATGCGCTGTTCATCCACATGGAGTATGGGAAATAGGATTTCCTCCATGTGGATTTCCAGTCGGATGCTCCGTTGGGCCGCCAGATCCTCGGACCGCTCCGCCATGCCAATGATAACCGTCTCCGGGTTGATCTCCGACAGCTTCATCTGCCAGGAGCCGCTGTCAACGCTTGCCAGCTTCAGGAGGTCACCGGTGAGCCGGGAAAGGCGCGCGCATTCGGCCTCGATTTTATCTGCATACTCCCGTGCCTCCTCCAAGGTGCCTTTCTTGATAGCCCCCGCACCAGCGGATATGACAGCCAAGGGGGAGCGCAGCTCATGGGAGGCGGCAGACACAAACTCAGTCTGCTGCTTGCGGCTCTTTTCCACCGGTTTCAAGGTGTAGCCGATAAAATAATGAGCGAACAGAATGAGCAGCCCAAGCGCAACCAGCAGACAGAGCACCGTGACAATGCGCACCCGGAAAAGCTGGATGTTTTCCGGCGCCGTATCTTTCAGGATTAGTGACAACGTCATGTCAACAACTCTGTATCCCGCCAGCAATGGGGATTTAATCTCTGTGGGCCTTACCGCACAGGTGCTGCAGATTGGCGTAAAAAATTGGAAGATCAAAAACACGTTTCAGGGAACACCAGGGGTGGGAATCTCTCCAGGCGTGGCAAGCTACGGAAATACCATTGCCATAAATTCCGCTGATACGATTGCCCTATACAATATGGACAGCGGCTCCCCCACTGGGGAAATCGCCGCAATAGGTGATGTAGGCGCCTCGTATATGACTCAAAAAGTCTCCACTATTTCCATCTCTCCCGATGGCTCCGCTTACTTCTATGCCAACGAGAGCGGCATTTACCGGGTTCCTATGGACACCACCGTGTCCGAGCGGCTGGTAGATGGCAGTCTTAGCTCCCTTGGCATCCAGAGCCTGACCTTCACCAACATTTTCAGTGTGGGCAGTGATGAATATCTGGCCATGGCCCGCACCACGGAATCCGGCTCCCGCCTGTTCCGGTATGTCTATAACCCGGATATTCCCGCCGAACCCAGCGAAACTCTGGGCGTATATTCCCTCCAAGACAACAAGACCATTCATCAGGCCATTTCCGGCTATCAGATTCAGCACCCCGATGTCCGTGTGAATTACCAGGTTGGATTGCAGGAGGGCAGCGGGATACCCTCAGCGGATGCCATGCGCACCCTTTCCACCGAGCTGTTGGCCGGTAAAGGCCCCGATGTCATCGTGCTGGATGGTATAGACGTAAACGGCTTCATTCAGAAAAACATCCTGCAGGATATGACCGATGTTGTTTCTGGAATCAACACCCTCTCCAATATCACCGGCACCTACCAGCAGGATGGCAAGCTCTATGCAGTTCCCACCCGGTTCTATATCCCTATGCTACTGGGTGACGGCGTGGAAAAGGTAAAAAACCTCAGCGACTTCACCACTTGGCTGGGAACCCAGTATACCTCAGACATTGGCATCCGTACAGAAGAGTTGGTGGAGCGCTTCTACGCTTCCTGTTCCTACCGCTGGTTTGGGAGCGACGGCAGCCTGAATGAGGCGGCATTCCGCAGCGACATGGAGCAATTGGGTAAGCTGGCGGAGGGCATCCGCAGTGTGGGAGAGGTGAATGCCTATGGCAATGTTGCCATTGATACTTTGCTTTGGTACGGTGGTGCCATTTCATCCAACTATGCCATGGTCAGCGGTTATGTGGATGTCACATTGCTTGCCGCCGCCATCAAAAACCGCCCCACTGGCAGCTACACGTTATTTCCCAACGAAGACGGCGGTGTATTTGTTCCCGGAACCGTGCTGGGCATCAATGCTGCTACCGGCTCTCTGGACGATGCCAAAAGCTTTGTACAGCATGTTCTATCCGACGAAGTGCAGAACACCCACCTAGGTGATGGCTTTTCGGTAAACGCCTCCGCCTTTGAATCATTGAGCCAAGACCCCATAACCAACGAAGCCTCAGACGAAGCGATGGCGCAGCTGACAGTGCCTGACGCCCGTACCGGAGAGCAGACCGAGGTATCCCTCAGTGTCAAATGGCCCTCTGAGGAATTCATGACCGGGTTCAAGAGCATGTTGAGGGGCGCTTCAGTACCGGTTAAGGCCAATGCGGTAATTAAGGAAATGATTATTGATGAAACAGCAGGATTTATCAGTGGAACAAAATCCCTCGACGAAACCGTCAAATCCTTCAAGCAAAAGATGGATCTCTACCTTGCAGAATAAACTGAAATTTTCCAACCACAACCAGCGCACTCCTTTTCCCGAGGGAGAAGGAGGCCGACCTCGTTTTGGGGATCGTATTAGGGCGCTGCTGGAGAATCTTTTTATTGCAGACGGCAGGGGAGTGGTATTCTATTTCGTGTTACCCAGTCTATTAGGTGTTCTCATTTTTGTCCTCATTCCCTTTGTGGATGTGGTGCGCCGCTCCTTTGCCACCACCATGGGCGGGGAAAATATAGGATTTGCCAACTACCGCACCATCTTCCACAACGATGCGTTTCTTCTGGCCGGCGGCAATACGATCAAGTTTATGCTGGTCTGCCTGCCGCTGCTGCTCTGTCTTTCCCTGGGGCTGGCGCTGATCCTGTATGCCATCGGAGAAAAGGCGGGCATCTTCAAGACGGCCTTTCTTGTGCCTATGGCGGTGCCGGCCCGCGGCGCATTTTCTTCGACATTGGGCTGCCCATGGGCAAGGCGGGTGTCGCTTCCGCCATGGTGCTGGGATTCCTAGAATATTGGAACCTGATCGAACAGCCCATGACCTTCCTGAAAACAAAATCACTGTGGCCGTTGGGGCTGTTCCTGCCGGAAATCACCACCGACAAGCTGGGGCTTAGTCTGGCCGCTTCGGTGATCACATTGCTGCCCTCTATCCTTGTGTTTCTGCTGGGGCAGAGCTATCTGGAACAGGGCATCGCTGGTTCCGGTGTAAAGGAGTAAGATTCATGAATATGGTTACCAAAGCGTGGAACTATCAGCCGGCCGCCGAAATTCGACAGAGCATTAAAACCCGAGCCATCAGCGCCATCGTGTGGCTGTTGGCGTTGATGGTGTGCTTTACCCTGATCTCCAGAGCCACTGCCTCTATGACCGTTCCGATTGTGGATACAGAAAAACCCAGCCCGGCCACCATCAGCCACACCGTTATCGTGGATGGCGTTGTGGAAACCGTGGGGGATAGCGGTGTGATTGCGGCCGGGGGGGCTCTTGTGCGGGAGGTCTCGGTCAAGGAGGGGGATACAGTTGCCGCCGGCGACCTGTTGTTTACCTACGACAGCAAGGACTTTAACCGGCAAATTGCCCAGTACCAGACCGATCTTGGCAAAGTCGGCGCCAACCTGAAAGCATTTGATCAGCAAAATACGTTGGATCAGGAAAACCGGGAGCGAGCCAGAGAGCGTGCTCAGGAGGATTTGAATGCCATTGAAACATACGGCGACCTGGATGTTCAGATAGCGGAAGAACAGGTGCGGGCGGCTGGGGAACGAGTACGCGCAGCCCGAGATGCACTGAATAAATATGACGGAATACGCCGTTCGGATTATGACGAAGGTGAATATACAAAGAAGAACACGACCGGCTTCGTTCCGAATATCGGCAGGCGCAGATTGCCTATGATGAGGCAATGCTGGCTCAAGAAAAGGTGATGGCGGAGAAGGAAAAGGCTATACTGGATGCCCGGCGCATCCTTGAGGATACAGAGCGTCCGATTTCACCCAGTGTCAGCGTTGATTTGGCAAAGCTGGATGCCCAGGCCATTAATTTGAAGCTGGCGGTTCTCTATGAAGCGGTAGCCAGCAACGGCGAGGTCTATGCCCCTATGGATGGCGTTGTAACCAGGGTATTGGTGAGCGCCGGAACCCGTACCGCCGATGAGGCGGCCGTGTTCATCGACAACTCCGAGACCATGAACAACGAAACCTATGCGGCTGTCACGGGAGCCATAAGCGGGGCAGACAAGATCATTAGCGCATCCAAACGGTTTATCGGCAACGGTGACCGTGTGCGGCTGAGCATAAAGGAATGAGAACATGAGACAAACCATATGGAATTACCGCATAAACTTTCTATTGCTGTTTTGTCTCGCTGTCCTGTGCTGGTCGCTGAGTGGGAGTGCATATATGAGGCTGAAAAGCCAGCCCCCCTTCACCACCTTCCAAAATGTGGGAAGTTTGTTTGCAGAGGCATATGAACCAATGCTGCGCTCCGAGGGCCAGGCCAAGGAGCCGCTGCCCTTTACAATGTGGGCCCAGACTGACAACCAGCGGTTGGAGGGCATAGGAGCAGGCCGCACCCAAAATGTCGCATGGATTGCCGCTAAGGGCGATACCCGCATCCTGCTGCCGGTGATGCAAATGCTGGATGTGCAGGATACAAACGGCTGTCTCCTTGATGCGGCCACTGCGAAAAAGCTTTTTCGAAACGCCAATGCCGTAGGCAGCACCGTGAAGATGGGCGGTGTGGAGTACACTGTCCGAGGCATCATTGACAGACCCGACTGGACTATTGTTACCCAGTTACCCCGGGAAAGCGGGCATATCCTCACTAACATCACGGTATCCGGCACGGAAAACACCGAGACTTTCCTGCTCCGGCATGAACTGTCGGCAGCGGTGACAATAAAGAGCAGCCTGTATGGTTCTTTGGCACGGGTTTTGTGCTTGCTGCCGGTCTTTGTAGTCATATGGGTTGGACTGACACTGCTGAACCGGCTGCGGTCTAGTTGGAGAAGCTACCCGGTGCGCTGCCTTCTCCTATCCATGGGGATGCTTGCAGTGGGAACAGGGGGGCTTTTGCTGCTGTTTACTGTCATTCCCCACACGCTGATTCCCTCCCAGTGGTCGGATTTTGAGTTCTGGCAGACAGCGGGAAATGAATTTATGCAGAGCGTCACCAACTTCATCTCCTGCGCAAAATACCGCCCGGATCTGGGATGGCTTTATGGTGTCTTTCAATCCTCTTTGGGGATTCTCGCCGCCCACTTGGTCCTGTGCCTCGTTAAAACAATTGACGGCAAGATGGTGAAGATAACAGTATCCAATCGGGACCAATGGAAGAAATGTATCAATGTTGCGGATGTTTTTTAGCGGCACACATACTGCCAATAAACTCAGCGGTAGAGTTTCCAAAGGAATTTTTTGGAGGGGAGTGGCTTGAAAAACCGAATTGTATTGGCTACAATAATATGTATTGCGGCAATCGTGTCAGCATATTCACAAAGAACCGGAACCAGTCAGCCCGAATCTTCCAATGTTCAGGATGCTGTAGATACTATGCCTTATGACATTGCTGCAACAATTGAGCCCCTGAAAAATAATATTCAGCGATATAACAATGGCACCATTAATCATGAGCAAGGCGTTCCTGGCGCACCAATCTGAGGAAAAAAGCACGCTGCTTTGAAAAATGATCTGCATATCCATATTGGCGAGCACGGAGAATTATCGAAAGATCGAAAATCTATAACAGCTATGAATGAAAAGCAAAACATGAGGTAGGCGTATGAAATCCAACAATCAATACCATATCTATGCACTGACCACCATCGTGTTTTGGTCACTGGCCTTTGTGTTGACAAGATTGGCTATGCAATATTTTACCGCCTTTTCATTGGGGTTTCTCAGGTACTTTATTGCGTCCTGTACTCTCCTGCTTATTGCTATAGCAACCAAAATGCAGCTGCCGCATAAAAAGGATTTGCTCTGGTTTGTGTTGGCAGGTGCGCTGGGCTTTTTTATTTATATGATCGCATTTAATCAAGGGCAAAAATCGGTTACGGCCACCACGGGCAGCATTGTAATTGCTACTGTTCCTGTTCTTACAGCCTTAATTGCTAGGGTTGTCTATGACGAAAAACTGAGTGTTTCCCAATGGTTGGGCATTGGAGTGGAATTTGCAGGTGTAGCTGTTCTAACCTTACTAAATGGTGTTTTATCCGTTAATATAGGGATGCTTTGGTTATTTCTCGCAGCCTTGTCGCTTAGTCTTTACAATCTCTTGCAGCGCAAGCTGACAAAGAGCTACACAGCACTGCAAACTTCCGGGTTTAGTATTTTTTTCGGCACAATCCTACTCTCTGTTTTTCTGCCAGATTCGGTGAAAGAAGCTTCCAATGCTCCTTGGATTCAGTGGGTCTACCTTATAATACTTGGCATATTTTCAAGTGCAATTGCCTATGTTACATGGTCAAAAGCCTTTGCAAAGGCACAACAAACCTCTCAGGTCAGCAACTATATGTTTATCACTCCGTTTTTAACAAGCATTTTGGGCTTTTTGATTGCAGGCGAAACTCCGGAACCTGCAACCTTTATTGGTGGCGGAATTATTATGCTGGGCATTTTCATTTTCAACTTTGGGAGTGGACTTTGCAAACGGGTGCGTGCGTGTCAGCGGCAGTAATAAAATGAGAAAAGCGCTCTGACCGGTAAAGTCCAAAGTCCAGCCAGAAACCGGTGACCGATGTCACAGAGCCCAGCCTATCTCGAATCCGTTTTAGGTGAAACAGGATGTTGATAAGTTGCTGTGTCAAGTAAGTATAATCTAACAACGTCTAATCAATCGGGGAAACTGGAGGCCGCCTTGAATAAGCGCATTACAAGGCCAAAAATTATGCTTGACAGGCCGTAAAACCCATGCTATGCTGTTGAAACAACAGAAGATACTCGTGAGGGAGTAGTTTGCGCAGGATTTTGCGTGGCAAGTCAACATACTGACCTGATCTGTGAGATCATATGGTCTGGCTTGTCTTAAAGAACGAGACTCATGTATGGGCTTTGCCATACATGAGTCTTTTTTTGACCCAAGTATGGTACAAACTATACTTGGGTCTTTTTTGTTGGAGAAACGTAAGGGGAGTTTTTATGATGAGTGAGTTTATGGAAAAAAAAGAAGCGCTGTTCGAACAATTGCATACCGATCCTGTAATCGGGTTAACAGAAGTACAGGTCGAGAAAAATCGGCAGCAGCATGGGAGTAATACACTGACCCGGCAAAAGTCGGAATCCCTGCTGCGGCGGATCTGGAACGCCGCAACCGAGCCTATGATTATCATGTTGATTATGGCGGGCGTCATCGCCCTTGTGGTTAACACCATTCGGGGTGTCACCGGCGGTGAAGCCGACTTCCTGGAATGTGTCGGCATCTTTGCGGCTATCTCCCTCTCTGTTATCATCACCGTGGTTATGGAAGGTAAGAGTGCCAAAGCGTTTGATGCTCTTTCCAAAATCAGCGACAACACCGTCATTAAAGCCATGCGTGGCGGTAATACGGTTATGATGAACCAGGAAGATATTGTTGCAGGTGATATTCTCCTGCTTTCCACCGGCGACAAAATCCCGGCCGACGGCAGACTGCTCGAAAGTGTGGGCCTGACCGCAGACGAATCGGCATTAACTGGGGAAAGCGTACCGGCAAAAAAGGACGCGGACTTCGAAATCGGGGACGAAAAGACGCCCCTAGCCGAGCGCACCAACATGCTCTACCGGGGAAACTTTATCACAAATGGCTACTGTAAAATGATAGTCACCGCTGTGGGCGATTCCACCGAATTCGGCAAGATCGCCCGGGAACTGACCGAGACAAAGCAAACCAGCACACCACTTCAGGAAAAGTTGGCCAAGCTGGGTAAAACCATCACTGTCCTCGGCGTGATTGCGGCTTCTATTGTGTTCATCTCCCAGCTTATTTCCTTTGCCATGCATGGCGGATTGGTGCTGGATGAGGTCATGGAAGCCTTTGTCACCAGCATTGTGCTGATTGTCGCCGCTGTTCCCGAAGGGCTGCCTACCATCGTAGCGGTGTCCCTTTCCATCAACATCATCAAGCTTTCAAAGCAGAATGCGTTGGTTAAGAAGATGATCGCCTCCGAGACAGTTGGTTGCATCAACGTGATTTGCTCAGACAAAACAGGTACCCTCACCGAAAACAAAATGACGGTTGGCGCATACTACGACACAGCTTGGCATATCGATACATCCGAGATGGCCTGCGATTGGCTGGTTCACAACATCTGCCTCAACACTACAGCCGATATTGGTGAGGACGGAACTTTTATCGGGAACCCCACCGAATGCGCTATGCTGAACTTCTATGAAAAATCGGCGCAGAGGAAAAACAGTGGCAAGACCTACCAAAATGAGCGGGAAGAACATGAGATCATGCACGCTTTTCCCTTCAGCTCTGAACTCAAGCATATGACCACCATCTCCAAGGTGGACGGCAGGATCATTTCCTATGTGAAGGGCAGCCCAGAGAGTGTCTTTGCCATGTGCAATTTGACTGCTCAGGAACAGGCAGAAATTGAGAAATTCATTATGCAGGCGCAAGAAAAAGCCATGCGTGTGCTGGCCTTCGCCCATAAAGAACTTCCCTCCATGCGGGACTATGAAGAGGAAGCCGAGCATCAGGAAATGGAAAGCAACATGGTCTTTGACGGCTTTGTTGCCATATCCGATCCGCTGCGAGGCGACGTCTATGATTCTGTCAAATCTTGTAGGGCGGCGGGTGTAGACCTTAAAATCCTCACCGGCGACAACATCGTGACCGCCACAGCCATTGCCAATGAGCTGCATATTCTGGAAAATGGCAACGTGGCGGTGGAGGCCAAGGATATTGCCGAACTGAGCGATGAAGAGCTGACCGCTAAGCTGCCATCTATTAGTGTTATCGCCCGCAGCACGCCGACCATCAAGATGCGTGTTGTGAAACTCCTCAAAGCTGAGGGCAATGTAGTGGCGGTGACCGGCGATGGCATAAACGATGCACCGGCACTGAAGAACGCCGATGTGGGCATCGCTATGGGAATCTCGGGTACAGAAGTCTCGAAAGAGGCCAGTGACATCGTGCTTCTGGATGACTCTTTCTCCACCATTGTCAAAGCGGTGAAGTGGGGCCGCAACATTTACGAGAACTTCAAGAGGTTTATCAGCTTCCAGCTCACCGTAAATCTTTCCTCAGTCATTGTAGTGTTCACATCCATTTTGATGGGGCTGAAAGCACCCTTTACTGCCCTGCAACTCCTGTGGATCAACATCATCATGGATGGCCCTCCGGCGCTGACCCTGGGCTTGGAGCCCAACTACGACGACCTGATGAGCCGCCCGCCGACAAAGCGGAACGAGAGTATTGTTTCAAAGCCCATGTTGGGACGCATTGCCATCACCGGTATCTACATGTCTGTGGTGTTCCTATGCCAGTATGTTTTTAACTTCTTGGGTGCGACAGAGGCACAAATGCCAACCGTTCTGTTCACTCTATTTACTCTGTTCCAGCTCTTTAATGCCTTTAACTGCCGAGAGCTGCACAGCACCAGTATCTTCAAAAATCTGCTCAAGAATAAGCTGATGCTGCTTGTGGTGGGCTGCACGTTCATCCTACAAATTATGATTATCCAGTTTGCCGGGGCATTTTTTGGTACTATCCCGCTGGATCTAATGATGTGGCTTAAAATTTTTGGCGTTGCGGTCACGGTGGTTGTCTTGTCCGAATTGATTAAGATGTTTTGGCGCGGCGTTAAGAAGCGGGCATGAGGAATAAAAGCGTAAAAAATTAAAAATAGCGGAAGTGCCGATTGTCCGGCGCTTCCGCATATCTATTGCTTAAGAACCACCGGCTTTGCCGGTGGAGAAAGACCTTATAGGTATGGACAAGAAAAAAGCTCCCCGATATATTAAAAGTTAAGGTCTGCCAACCTAACTAAAAAATCGAGGAGGTCTTTAAATGAAAGACATAAACAGTTTAGAACATACCAAGTGGAGATGTCAATACCACGTAGTATTTGCACCAAAATACAGGAGACAAGTAATATATCGGGAAATTAAAGCAGACATAGGGTTTATCCTAAGGAAATTGTGTGATCAAAAAGGGGTAGAAATTATAGAAGCGAACGCATGCCCAGATCACATCCATATGCTAATCAGTATACCACCAAAGTTTAGTGTATCGCAGATAATGGGGTATCTAAAAGGGAAGAGCAGCTTAATGATATTCGACCGTCATGCAAATTTGAAGTACAAATATGGAAATAGGCATTTCTGGGCAAGAGGGTATTATGTGGATACAGTAGGGCGGAATAAAAAGCAGATACAGGAGTATATCAAAAAGCAATTGGAGGAAGATGAGCTATCCGATCAGATGAGTCTCAAGGAGTACACTGACCCGTTTACGGGTAGCAAGAACACCAAGGCATAAAAACGTACCCCTTTAGGGGTTGCCCGAGAAAGCAATGCGGATGGCAGATCTTTCGGGACCCCTTTAGGGGTACTGTCTGTATTGTGCCCTTCTAGGGCTTATTCAAGCCTCCGGCTTAGCCGGAGGTTTTGACTAGTCATACCTTTACTGTGTTGATATGGGTTTGTTAGATGCGTTATCGTAGCAGATATACATGATTTTGTGCAATTGCTATTTTCAGAAGGAGATGGGGGTGTTGTTAAGCAGGCTACAAATAAGAACTTGAATTTTTTTGTTCATCCATAGAGCCTTTTTTCCCCATTATAATGCTTTATTAAAACAAGTACCTGCAGTAAAGTCATTACCAAATCACAAAGCAAAACGCATGCCCAGCCGGATCAATCATTGTGATCCATTTTTCAGGATCATATTGGACTTTGGCTTTTACTGCCCCACAGGAAAGAGCGTGCTGTGCGGCAAGCTCCAATTGTTCTTTGTCACGAACCGTAAAGTCCAAATGCGCCATCTGTTGCTGAGCAACCTGTTCTTCCGGCCAGACAGGCGGGGTATATGCGCCGTTTTGCTGGAAGGCAATTTTGACGCCGCCTGACGGGGAAATAATATCTTTCCATTCGCTGTCCTCTGCGTAGTGTTTCTTCCACCCCAAAAGACGGATGTAAAAGTCAGACAGTGCCGCAGTGTCTTTGCATTCCAATACAATTGCATCCAGAGCAATAGGAAACATCATGTCAGTGCCTGATTTTTTCATGGTTCTCCTTCCGTTTCTGCCCTTGTTATAAAGTCGGAGGGTACAGTTAAACAAACTGTACCCTCCGGTGTAGTATATTCTTGTCTTCCGTAAATTACAGCTAATACAAAAACGCAGTCTGAAGATAGATACCTCTTAAACAGGATAAAATAGTCGCAGTATATCTAGAACAGAGACAATGTTTTCGACATATTTCGACATATTTTGCTATACTTCATTATATATCTTGTGGTTTTGCTTGTCAACATTACTAGAATACCAAGCAAAAAAAGCTATTCAGATGAGATCTAATGAAAAATGCAGGCTTTTTTCGTCTATTTTCGAAAAATACGCCGTCAGCATAGTAGTCACATCTGAAAGGAGTTAAAACGCAATGTCGCGAAAAGGAGAAAACATTTATAAACGTAAGGATGGCCGATGGGAGGGGAGGTTGTTAAAGCCGGATGGGCGGTATCAATATTTTTATGCCAAAAGCTATCGGGAAGTACGAATAAAAATGAGAGAAGCCCCCAAACACAATGTAAATAAGAATACCAAAGCTGAATGCAACAAATTGGATGCGGCGGATTTGTTTGAGACTTGGCTAACGGGCAGTGCTTTAAACCGCGTAAAGCCTTCCACTTACGAAAGTTATTATTATTGTATTTATGGCTACGTGATTCCGCACTTCTCTCTTGCAGACAACAGAGAGATGACGAGCTTATCTATTGCTCGTTTCGTAAATAAAGTTGCTAACAATGCATCCATCTCCGAAACGTACAGAAAAAAAATTCTTTCTATTTTCAAACTAGCACTTCGAGAAATATGCAAAAGCATTCCCGAATCAGCTTCTTTAATTGAAGCAGTAACTCTGCCAAAGGTAATAGCTCCTAAAGAAATATCGATTTTCTCAATAAAAGAGCAGCGACTAATTGAGCATACAGTGGAAAGCTCCAAAAATAAAAAGGCCTTGGGAATTCTTATTTGTTTTTATACAGGCATCCGTTTGGGGGAGCTATGCGCCTTAAAATGGAGAGATATTGATTTTGAAGCAGGCACGGTATGTATTAGGCGAACCGTATCGCGCATACGTAACTTTGATGAGGGAAATTGTAAAACATTGCTGCATGTGGGGACTCCCAAAAGTAGATCTTCTTTAAGAAAAATTCCACTGCCCACATTTTTGATAAGTCTTTTAAACAATATGCATCCCAGCCTTATGAACGACGACTGCTATATTCTTACAGGGAATTCAGAGCCTTATGACCCACGGATTTACCAAAGACAGTATAAAAAGATTTTGACACAAGCAGGTGTAACAGACCGCAAGTTTCACACCATTCGCCATACCTTTGCAACAAGGGCGTTGGAACTTGGCGTTGATATCAAAACCTTAAGTGAGATACTCGGGCATTCTAATGTTAGCATTACACTCAATGTCTATGCACATTCTCTAATGGAACACAAAAAAGCCGCCATTGATAAATTTAACGAGATGCACACAGCGCATATGTAACTTACAGTTTCCGCCGTCAATTTTGCCGTCACACCTAACCTGATTTCCCTATAAATACGAATGAATTGCTGCAAATGCGCTGTTCTAGATATACTGCGACTATGCAGGGCGACCGCTAAGAGTATTATAACTCAATGGATGAATTGTATTCCGTGCATAGAAACTATATTCTTGTTCTTTCATTAATAGCGGTCAGTTTCGTTATACTGACCTTGCAACCGAACCAAATGACCCATGACCTATCCAACTGCTTGTTATGGGTGATTAAGAAATTTATTACTAGGACGATAATCTAAACATATGCAACTCAACAATTACATTACACGTGAATTTAGCTTGAGGGAGCAATCTGTATTGCGGCGTTTACAGCTCATTTTTCATTATTCTCACAAATAGGAATACTGCAAGGGATACATGAGAGGCGCTAAAAGCGGTTACACCTGTGGGCAGAGGGGCTGTTGCCGACAACGGAAGGCATTGCACCAAATGCATCACCCTACCACTCCACTGATCATAGCCTGAAAGGCCTTGCACTCATATACCAATGGTTATTTACACCAAACAAATATTAGTATTAGAAAGAGGGCCCCAAAATGAAAAAGTGGTTTGAAAACTTACAGATTTCAAAAAAACTCTCAACAAGCTTCCTGTGTGTCGTTTTATTATCCGTTATAATAGGCGTTGTTGGCATTGTTTCAATTTATCGTATTGACACCAACGATACCAAACTCTATGAAGAAGATACCTTAGGACTCAATTATGCCGGAGAAGCGGCTGTCCAGTTTATGCAGGTTCGCTATAGCTCTATTCGTCGTCAAAACACAAAGGATCCTGCGGCAATAAAAGAATTGGTGGAAACGATTAATAACAATATTATACAGATTGATACCTCACTCCACAATTTTGATTTGGCTGTAAAAGATCCCCTGCTTTTGGCGTTGACCGCTGAAATGAGGGGGGACTGGGATGAATATAAGGCTAATGTGACAAAAGAAAATGAGGCCGCACTTCAAGGACAAACGGTTGCTTTTTCTCAATCAATGGACGATCTGGCAAACGAACTGCGGGATGATTTTTTAAGTCTGTTTGATAAAGTCTCGGAAGAAGCTGAAGTTACAGCTGAAGGCAATACGGTAAGTGCGAGAATCGCCATTGTTATAATGGTAGCTGTTATTATCTTTTCTGCGGCTTTGGCACTGTTATTTTCTCAGTATATATCCTTTATTATCAGCAAACCGATTCAAATGTTATCCACGGTTTCCGGCATGCTTGCTGTGGGCGATGTTAATATTGACAATGTAATTGATGAAAAGGACTGGCTGCTAAAACACAGAAAGGACGAGGTTGGAGTTCTTGCCTTATCGTTTAACCATTTAATAGCCAGCACAAAGGAGCAGGTGCATCAAACCCAGATTGTTGCAGAAGGCGATCTTACCACTGCAATCACAGTCAGAGGTGAAAATGACCTGCTCGGACATTCTCTGGCCGAACTGGTTAGAAAATTCCACACCCTGGCTTCTTCTATTTCAGCAACATCGGAACAGGTGAACATCGGTGCCGAACAGGTTTCGGATGGCGCACAAGCACTATCCTCGGGCACGACAGAGCAGGCGGCTACCATTGAAGAATTGACTGCTTCTGTGACAAGTGTTGCCCGGCAGTCTGAGCTAAACGCTGTAAGCGTTCAAAAGGCCTCGGAATATGTAAAACAGGCTGGAGAAGGCGTAGAGGCAAGTAATGTACATATGCAGAAGCTGAATAATGCAATGAAAGAAATCAGTGCTTCCTCTGAGCAAATATCCAGCATTACTAAGGTAATTGAGGATATTGCATTTCAAACGAATATTCTAGCGCTTAACGCAGCCATTGAAGCTGCCCGTGCCGGCTCCGCCGGAAAAGGCTTTGCTGTGGTTGCCGATGAGGTTCGCAGTCTTGCCGCAAAATCTTCTGAAGCCGCAAAACAGACTTCAGATTTAATTGATAAATCTGTTGCAACAGTAGCAGGGGGCGAGCTGTTGGCCGCTGAAACATCAAAGCTGCTGAGCACTGTATCAGAAAAAGCAGAACTTGTTCAGCAATCAATTGAGGATATTGAACGGGCATCTGCCCAGCAGGCGGAAGCGATTGGGGAGATTAATCAGGGCTTGTCTCAAGTATCCTCTGTTGTTCAAACGAATGCGGCCACTGCAGAAGAAAGCTCCGCTGCCAGTGAGGAGTTAGCCACTCAAGCGCAAGCCTTGCAACACGAGGTAAAGAAATTTAAGCTTCATGATGATAACAATACCCATAGTATTTTTGAAAATCCAGAACTGCCGATAAAATCCAGAAGCGATGAAACTCACTTTTCGCTGGTAGGAGCGGCTGGCTTGGAGAAATATTGATTACAGGTGAAAAAAGGGGAGTTTAGTTTGAAACAAACTGCAACCAACACCTCGTAAAAAGAGCATAGCCAAGCTAACTGTCCGAAAACAGCAAAACACACACCAGCGAACTGCACTATTTCGCCAACCTTTTAATCCACAATCCAAGTTTCGGGGAGTAAGCCCCGCCCATTCCACAGAGCATAGTCTAGCAAATTGAGACGGTATTTATACCCCAAGCGATTGGCGCCCATGTTTCATGCTTTGTTGGTGCCTTTCGCAGAAAGGAATGGTCTTTAATATGAGCAAACAGGAACTATGGCAGATTGAGTACAACGACGAAAACACCACCGACAATCGGTATCTAACATTTCGTGCAGACAATCAATTGTTTGGCATTTCTATTAGAGAAGTGGTTCAGATTGTTGGGATGCAGGAAATTACCCAGTTGCCTGATCACCCATCCTACATAAAGGGCGTAATCAGCCTGCGAGAAGACATTATTCCGGTAATTGATGTGCGGGTGCGCTTTGGCAGACCTCAAGGCGCTTACGATGACAGAACCTGCATTATTATCACTAAGCTGCCAGAAGGAAGTTATGGATTTATTGTAGATGAGGTGGATGAAGTTTGCGATTTATTACCCGAGCAAATTATTCTGCCTCCGCAAGTGAAATCAGAAATATCCAACTGCAGGTATTTAAAAGGAATTGCCCATCTTTCAAAAGGATTGGATAAAAGAGAAAAGACTATACTTATAATTGTTGCTTCCGAGTTGCTTGAGGAACACGAATTAGTTGAATTATCACGAGTTACAGAAAATTAAAGGGGAAATGACCATCCATGTTGAAAAGAATGAGACTTTCATCGAAATTGGCTGTTATTCTTGGAGGAATTTTAATCATTGTTTTTTCAGGGCTTATATTTCTGACGGTAAGCCTTTCTCGTTCCTCTATTTCCTCGGCAGTGTATGCAGAACTGGAAGAAAGGGCGCAACTAAACGCATTTCAAATCCAACAAATATTTGAGGCCGCAGGTTCTGCTGCTCTTGATATGAATTCCTACTTGGAAAAGGCTTATAAGATTGCTGAGCAAAAGCCGGAACAAATGATTCTTCCAACAGATCCCGCAATTGTGGCTTTGCATCAAAGCAGCATATATAATCGGACGATCACCCCCCTGAATTTTGATGTGGAGCAGTATATTACAGAAACTGCACGTAACCTGGTAAAAAACAACGATGATGTAACGGGCATGGGCGTAATGTTCGAACCGTATAAATTTCAGGATAATATAAAGAGCTATGCATTTTATCTTGATAAGAACACTGTTCAGGATGATATTAAGCCTTTTGCTGAATATGAAACTTATTCCATAGAGTCATATTATAAAGAGGCCTCCCAAAGTGGGCAAATCGGGCTTACTGATCCCTATGAATACGCCGGTGTAAAGATGATGTCATATGCCGTGCCTATTATTTATAACAGCGAGGTTCAGGGCGTTATCGTGGCAGATATAGATGTCGACCATTTCGATAAAATCAATGCATCAAGCCAGCGGTACGAATCTATGTATGCCATTATCTATGATAATACCGGGACCATCATTTACAGCAGTGCAGAGGCTGCCGAAGCTGGCATGACGATAGGAAAATATACGCCTGTTGCATCCGAACTGGAACTAGTACGATCTAACATGGATAAAGGAGAAGCATTCCATGTAGAAACGACAAGGGAGAATGGGGCAAAATTTGCTCGGTTTTTCTACCCAATTAAGGCTGGAAATGAAGTTTGGTGGGCGTTAACCGCTGTTGCCAGCGCAGACGTAAATAAAACAGCAACACAGACTTCGCTGTTGTTGATAGGTGTTTGTGCGGTGGTTCTCGTTCTTCTGATTATTGTAACGATCACCGTGCTTCAAAGGATGCTCCGCCCCATGCAAACAGTGGTAAAAGCGGCCGAGAGTATTTCACAGGGCAGTCTGGATGTAAACATTCAGTATTCCTCACACGACGAAATTGGTATTCTATCCAATACCTTTTGCTCTATGGCAGGAAACCTTAAAACCATTATCAACGATATCGGATATTTGCTTGGTGAAATGGCAGAAGGTAACTTTGATATTAGATCGGGTGCGGAGGAAAATTATGTAGGAGATTATCGAAAATTACTGCTTTCCATACGTCAGCTGCATGGAAAGATGAGTGATACCCTACATAAGATCAGTCAATCGGCTGACATGGTGGATGCTGGAGCCAGCCAGGTATCCGATGGTGCACAGGCACTTTCCCAGGGAACCACCGAACAGGCTGCATCGTCGGAAGAGCTTGCTGCCGCAATTAACGATATCTCCAAGCAGGTTACCGATACAGCGGCAAACGCCAAGGATGCCATTCAAAAAGCGGAGATCACGGGCGCTCAGGTTGAACACAGCAATCAGCAAATGCAAGACCTGCTGGTCGCTATGAGTGATATTACGGCTTCTTCCCATGAAATCAGCAAAATTATTAAAACAATCGAGGATATTGCGTTTCAGACCAACATTCTTGCATTAAATGCCGCAGTAGAGGCGGCCCGTGCAGGAAGTGCGGGAAAGGGCTTTGCAGTGGTGGCCGACGAAGTAAGAAACCTTGCTGCTAAATCAGCAGAAGCATCTAAGAATACATCTATGCTGATTGAACGCTCCCTGCACTCTGTGCAGAGTGGCGCACGTTTCGCAGAAGAAACAGCAGAGTCCTTACAGCTTGTTATCAAGGGCGCAGAAGAAACAATTGCATCGATGGCTGGAATCTCTGCAGCGGCTGTGGAGCAAGCTGCCGCTATTTCGCAGGTCACCCAAGGAGTGGATCAGATATCGTCCGTTGTTCAGACAAACTCCGCTACGGCGGAGGAATCAGCGGCAGCTAGCGAGGAATTATCCTCTCAGGCAGCGGTGCTTAAAGAACTTGTGTCACAATTCAAATATAGAATTGATTTGAACCAGGACAGTCAGAACACTGCCGCTTATGCATTGGAATGGAAAGAAGACCATTCTAAATAATCCTGCTTTTTCCCGGCCTTGGGCGTAATGATTGTGCTGCTCACGCTATTCCAGCGCTGAACAATGGCACAAAAGCCATGGGAAAAACAAGGGTGGACGCCGATCTTATCGGTGTCCACCCTTGTTTCATAATTTAACTGTACAATTTTCTCAGACATGGTTTGCTGTCTCCTTTCAGAATGGTGTGTGGTAACTTCATTCAATCAAAGACCGCTTACCTTGTCCCTATCCTTTTCAAACTCGCATAAATATAAGCAAAATAAAAACCGCCGATTAAAAATCGACGGTTTTTTGATGGTGGAAATGAAATTATGGGACTTGGAAAAATCCAGTAGAATCAGTTCCATCAAGCGCTACTAGAAGGTTGGGAATCAAATGCGATAATCATCTTTCAATGCTTCCATCAGCCCATACTCCAGTAAAATCTCTTCCAGACGTTCCTGTGTCATTGGTTTGGGTATGGTAAAATGGGTGTTTTCGTTAATAGCTTTGGCAAGCTGGTGATATTCTTCGGCCTGCTGTGAATCTGGCTCATACTCGATCACCGTTTTGCGGTTGATTTCAGCACGCTGCACCACGTTATCACGGGGCACAAAATAGATAAGCTGTGTGCCCAGCTCTGCTGAAAAGGCTCGCAACAAATCAATTTCCCGGTCTACATTACGGCTGTTGCAAATAATACCACCGATTCGCACGCCGCCCTTTTGTGCAAATTTAGCAACTCCCTTTGCAATATTATTTGCGGCGTACAGCGCCATCATTTCACCACTTGCCACAATATAGATTTCTTTGGCTTTTCCTTCACGGATCGGCATGGCAAATCCACCACAAACAACATCGCCCAGAACGTCATAAAAAACGTAATCAAGATCCTCTGTATAGGCGCCAAGCTGCTCCAGCAAACCGATGGACGTAATAATCCCGCGTCCGGCGCATCCAACACCAGGCTCCGGTCCTCCAGACTCCACGCACTTGATCCCGCCGAATCCGGTGCGCAAAATGCTGTCCAGCTCAACGTCATCGCCTGTTTCACGCAGCGTATCCAGAACGGTGCGCTGTGCAAGCGTTCCCAACAAAAGCCTTGTGGAATCTGCCTTTGGGTCGCAGCCAACCACCATAATCTTTTTGCCGCTTTCTGCAAGTCCGGCGGTCAGATTCTGGGTTGTGGTGGATTTCCCAATACCACCCTTTCCGTAAATGGCAATCTGCCTCATTTCCTTACTCATCTGTCTTTATCCTCCCTAATTTATATGGTATACTCCGGCTGCGGCAATGCGCTTGCCAGATGAAGCTTTTCTAAAATATCCCGGCGAATGGACAAAAATTCTGTACCTCCCCGGTGGCGCGGGTGTGGAAGATGAATCTCCATGATCTCGCTGATTTTTCCCGGGCGGGGAGTCATAACTACAATCCGGTCGGAAAGGTAAATTGCTTCGTCCACGTCATGTGTTACCAGAATCATGGTTGTTTCATTTTCTTTGCGCAACTCCAGCAGCTTATCTTGAATGTCGGCACGAGTAAAAGAATCTAGTGCGCCTATGGGTTCATCGAGGAGCAGCACTGTGGGGTTGTTAATCAGCGCCCGGGCAATCGCAACACGCTGAGCCATACCACCGCTGATTTGATGTGGAAAAGACTTTTCAAATCCGGTCAGGCCGATCAGATCTATATAATGCGCTACACGGTCTTTATTCTCTTTATAAACATGGCGTGCCTTGCGCCCGGTAGCAATATTCTTTTCAACAGTTAACCATTGGAAAAGACCGCCGTTCTGAAATACATAGCCGCGCTGCGGATCGGGTTCTAAAATCTGCTCCCCATTCAGGGTAAGGGTTCCGATTTCCGGTTTGTCGAGGCCTGCAATCAGGCGCAGCAGTTGGGCAAAGTAAAGAACATTATCATAAACCCTGGTTGCACTTTCCACCCGGTCAGCGGCAGCGGGATAGGCATAGCTCTTAACCAGTTCAACCGCCAGCTCTTTGTCTTCAATCTGCGCATATTTACTGTCAGCAGCAGTGATAAAATGCAAGAAAGTGGCAATTAAAAAATGCAGTTTTTTGGCGGTTGGGAGTGACATATGATACACTTTTTCTGTCTGCCTGTGGGCAAGACAGGAAGGGTGACAGAATGGAAGGAGACAACTGGATGGATATCCGAAACGACCGGCAAAAAGGAATGAGCTACACAGAAATTGCCCGGAAATATCACATTGACCCGCGCACAGCAAAGAAGTATGCACAGAGCGACACGAAACCTGTGTACAGCCTGAGCGACCCAAAGCCATCAAAGCTGGACCCGTACAAGGAGCAAATCATGATCTGGCTGGAGGAAGCGCCGTACAGCGCACTGCGAATCTGGGAAAAGGTTAAGGAGCATGGATTTGACGGCAGCTACAGTGTGGTGAAGCATTTTGTGCGAGGGAAAAAAGAGCAGTTGGACGAGAAAGTAACGGTACGGTTTGAAACGATGCCGGGGCTGCAAGGTCAAGTAGACTGGGCATTCTTTGAAGATCATGTAGTGCCCCAAGATGGGAAGATGAAAAAACTGTACTGTTTTCTGATGGTACTGGGATACTCCCGAATGCGGTACATAGAGTTTGTGACAGACATGAGCACCAACACGCTAATCCGCTGCCATCAAAACGCATTTCGGTACTTTCAAGGGTACCCGGAGGAAATCCTGTACGACAACATGAAGCAGGTGGTCATTAAGCGGCTGCTGAAGCAAGAGGACAGTACCCTCAACCGACAGTTTGAGGACTTTGCGGGATTCTACGGGTTCAAGCCGGTGCTGTGCAGACCGTACCGGGGCCAGACAAAGGGCAAGGTGGAGCGGACGGTCGCCTTTGTGAGAGACAATTTCATGGTGGGGATCAAATACAATTCTTTGGACGGTCTCAATGGACAAGCGGTGGCTTGGTGCAACAAAGCGAATGGAAACGTCCATGCCACAACCGGGGAAGTTCCCTTTGAGAGACGAAAAAGCGAGGGGCTAAACCCTCTTTCCCGTGAATACATCATTGACAAAATCAATTTGAGGCGAGTACAAAAAGACTGCCTCATCTCGTATGCCGGCAATCAGTATTCTGTACCAGCAGAATACGTCGGCAGAGATGTGGCAGTCATTGCTTTGGACAACATGCTCGCCGCCTACTAGGTCGGAAAACAAATTGCCCTGCATCGGATATCGTACCAGAAAAAAGATATGGTAGTCAATGCACAGCATTACCGAAGATTAACGATGAAGCAGTCCTTCGACACCCAAAACACGCTGTTGGAAGGTAACAATGTCATTGATTTTCCCATCAAACCGCCAAGCTTGGATGTCTACGACGATGTGGCGGAGGTGGCGAAATATGAGTGAGGTCTTGTATGATCGGCTCAAAGAAAATCTGGAAGCCCTCAAAATGCGCAATACCCTGGAGATTTTGGACAACTACCTAGAACGGGCTATCAAAGATGAACTGAACATCGTGGATGTCCTCGACCACATCTTCACCGAAGAGGCACAGAGCAAGCGGCAGAGAGCCTATGAGAAGCAAATCCAGATGTCCGGGTTCCCCATCAAAAAGACGCTGGACGACTTCGATTTTTCTTTCCAGCCGTCCATCGACAAGCGTCAGATCGACGAGCTTTCTACCATGCGGTTCGTGGAGAATGCTGAGAATGTAGTGTTTTTGGGGCCACCTGGCGTTGGCAAAACCCATCTAGCCAATGCGCTGGGCATGGTTGCCGCAAAAAATCGCTACTCCACCTACTACATCAACTCTCATCATCGACGAAATCGGGTATTTGCCCATGGATATTCAGGGGGCTAACCTGTTCTTTCAGCTCATTGCCAAAAGATACGAGAAAGCCTCTACCATCTTTACCTCAAACAAGACCTTTTCCCAGTGGAATGAGGTTTTTGCCGATGTCACCATTGCTTCCGCTATCCTTGACAGGGTGCTGCATCACTGCACTGTTATCAACATCAAGGGCGAGAGCTATCGCCTGAAAGAGCGAAAAGAGTACATGAAGCAAAAGCAGCAAATAGTCAATACCCTGTTTGAGCAGAACGCTCAGTAATTTATCTTTATGCCCGACATTCCTCCCACCCAAAACCTACAAAATTTAATCGGCGTTTTCTTGCAAATTTAAATCGCCGTTGACAGTCGATCTGACGCTTGTCGATGGACGGCTGGAAAGAAAAATCGAAGTCGTCCAGCGTCTTTTTGATGGGGAACCCGGACATCTGGATTTGCTTCTCATAGGCTCTCTGCCGCTTGCTCTGTGCCTCTTCGGTGAAGATGTGGTCGAGGACATCCACGATGTTCAGTTCATCTTTGATAGCCCGTTCTAGGTAGTTGTCCAAAATCTCCAGGGTATTGCGCATTTTGAGGGCTTCCAGATTTTCTTTGAGCCGATCATACAAGACCTCACTCATATTTCGCCACCTCCGCCACATCGTCGTAGACATCCAAGCTTGGCGGTTTGATGGGAAAATCAATGACATTGTTACCTTCCAACAGCGTGTTTTGGGTGTCGAAGGACTGCTTCATCGTTAATCTTCGGTAATGCTGTGCATTGACTACCATATCTTTTTTCTGGTACGATATCCGATGCAGGGCAATTTGTTTTCCGACCTAGTAGGCGGCGAGCATGTTGTCCAAAGCAATGACTGCCACATCTCTGCCGACGTATTCTGCTGGTACAGAATACTGATTGCCGGCATACGAGATGAGGCAGTCTTTTTGTACTCGCCTCAAATTGATTTTGTCAATGATGTATTCACGGGAAAGAGGGTTTAGCCCCTCGCTTTTTCGTCTCTCAAAGGGAACTTCCCCGGTTGTGGCATGGACGTTTCCATTCGCTTTGTTGCACCAAGCCACCGCTTGTCCATTGAGACCGTCCAAAGAATTGTATTTGATCCCCACCATGAAATTGTCTCTCACAAAGGCGACCGTCCGCTCCACCTTGCCCTTTGTCTGGCCCCGGTACGGTCTGCACAGCACCGGCTTGAACCCGTAGAATCCCGCAAAGTCCTCAAACTGTCGGTTGAGGGTACTGTCCTCTTGCTTCAGCAGCCGCTTAATGACCACCTGCTTCATGTTGTCGTACAGGATTTCCTCCGGGTACCCTTGAAAGTACCGAAATGCGTTTTGATGGCAGCGGATTAGCGTGTTGGTGCTCATGTCTGTCACAAACTCTATGTACCGCATTCGGGAGTATCCCAGTACCATCAGAAAACAGTACAGTTTTTTCATCTTCCCATCTTGGGGCACTACATGATCTTCAAAGAATGCCCAGTCTACTTGACCTTGCAGCCCCGGCATCGTTTCAAACCGTACCGTTACTTTCTCGTCCAACTGCTCTTTTTTCCCTCGCACAAAATGCTTCACCACACTGTAGCTGCCGTCAAATCCATGCTCCTTAACCTTTTCCCAGATTCGCAGTGCGCTGTACGGCGCTTCCTCCAGCCAGATCATGATTTGCTCCTTGTACGGGTCCAGCTTTGATGGCTTTGGGTCGCTCAGGCTGTACACAGGTTTCGTGTCGCTCTGTGCATACTTCTTTGCTGTGCGCGGGTCAATGTGATATTTCCGGGCAATTTCTGTGTAGCTCATTCCTTTTTGCCGGTCGTTTCGGATGTCCATCCAGTTGTCTCCTTCCATTCTGTCACCCTTTGCCTCATGGTGGTGAGTAATCAATACCTGATCGAGCTCGCCTTCGTTTTTAAATTGCGTACCACAAATACTCATCGTTTTTTGCAGCAGAACCGAGCCTGTATATTTTTCGTTCGAGAGCAATTTGGAAATCGCTTCACGATTCCATTTCGCTTTTCCGGTAGGGGAAAGGGCTGCTTGGTTTTCAAGACCGGCTGCGATTTTGCCAAAACTGTCACCCGCAAGATACCGCCTGAAAATCCAACGAACAACTTTTGCATCACCCTGATTGACGGTGAGGTCACCATTGAGCGAAACATCATAGCCATAGCACCGACGGTTCGCTATCTTGCAGTCTGTGCTTTGAAAGGTTTTGCGCAAGCCTTCTGTAATCCCATTTGATTTGTCAATATAATTCGTCATGGTCAGATCCTCACTTTCTTAGTTAGGGTACGAAAAAAGCACGATAGCCTTTATAGCCGTCGTGCTCTCATAATTATTAATATTCTATTTCCGTGTAGGTTCAAATCCATACGTTCTGGAAATCTTCAAATCACTTAAAATGTTGTAAACCCGTATAAATAAAGGAAAGTTGACAAGTTTTTTTATCAAAAACTCGTCAACTTATCTTGGTGCGGATAACAGGACTTGAACCTGCACAGTCTTGCAACCACTAGAACCTGAATCTAGCGCGTCTGCCAATTCCGCCATATCCGCACGTGAAAATTGACTGCTCATGAATAATACCATGTCCTACTTGGTTTGTCAACCTCTAAAAAAACTTTTTTGGAGATTTTTAGAAAAAGGGTAGTTTTAGAATAGAGAGAAGGCGCCTTACCTTGAAAAAAGGCAGGTTTTGGAGTATACTAAATAACAGTTTGGGTTTGAACCAGGTGGAAATTTTCACAGCAAAAATGGTGGAATTGCTTATAAGAGAGGGAATTAGTGAAAAAATTTGCGTTTTTGTTGGCTGTGTTGCTTACGGCCTTTTATATAACTGCTTTGCCCGCCAGTGCCGATGAGAAACTGAGTATTGTTTCTGAGGCGGCGGTTCTGATGGATGCCTCAACCGGACAGGTTTTGTATCAGAAGAATATGGATCGTAAAATGTATCCGGCCAGTACCACAAAGATTATGACAGGAATATTGGCCTCTCAATACAGTGATATGAACGGTATGGTCACGGTCAGTGAAGATGCTGTCAAGCTTCCGTGGGATAGCTCTCATATTGCCCTCAGCCCGGGAGAAACCCTGCCTCTTTCTGAACTGATGTATGCTACTATGCTGGCTTCGGCCAATGACGCGGCCAATGTGGTTGCGGAGCATGTTGCCGGCTCTGAATCGGATTTTGCCGTGCTTATGAATCAAAAGGCCCAGGAGATTGGTGCCCGGAATACGCATTTTGTTAACCCTTCCGGCCTGCATGACTCCAATCATTATACCACTGCCTATGATTTGGCTCTCATTACCCGATATGGAATCCAAAACCCGATTTTTATGTCCTATTTTGGCACTTCCCATCATACTGTG
Source organism: Oscillospiraceae bacterium MB08-C2-2 (assembly GCA_035621215.1). Lineage (NCBI taxonomy): Bacteria > Bacillati > Bacillota > Clostridia > Eubacteriales > Oscillospiraceae > Oscillospiraceae bacterium MB08-C2-2. The sequence goes on from CP141729.1 coordinate 545,213, forward strand.
CCTTCCACCAACCTTCAGCCGGAGGAACGGCCGCTGACGAACTATCAATATATGCTGCTGCCGGAATCCGCCAACTATTACGCCGATGTTATTGGGGGAAAGGTGGGTTATACCCGTGAAGCGCAGCATACCATGTCCACTGTTGCCGTGCGTGACGGGCGTACCTTAATTTGCGTGGTTTTAAAATCTTCCAATCGAAACACCAAGTTTTCGGATACCAGACAGCTTTTAAATTATGGTTTTGAGCAGTTCAGCCCGGTGGCGATTCCCAAGGAGCAGGTGGGGGAGCAATCGGCGGCGCTTTATTCCGGTGGGGAACGGGTGGGCGCTGTAACCTTTACAGCACCCCAGGCATACACCGTTCTGCTGCCCTCTTATTTAAATAAGTCTGATATTCAGTATAAAGTTGATCTTCCCCGGGCTTTTGATGTTCAGGATATGGTGGCTTCGCAGGTGGAGTACTTTGCTGTAGATTCTCAGACAGGGCAGAGGCTGGAATTAGGCAATCAGCCCTTACAAGCAGATTTTATTTACAGCGCGGACTATTGCCCGGTGCCCTCTGTGATTAAAGTGCGCAGCTTTGGCACCTTTTGGCCAGCTGTGGGTAAATGTGCATTGTTTGTTGTTCTTATCCCTCTTGGATTGGGTCTCTTGATATTGTTCTTTATGATATTGAAGCTTTTTCTACTGGAATTTCGGTTCCGCAGGCGCCTCAATTCCCGACGCTTTGTAAAAGCGCATGGCAAGAACCGCCATCGTACTTCCAGAAAGTATTCATCTGCCGGGCAACAGCGGTATGTCTGACAGGATGTAGGCGAGTATTGTGGCTTTAAGGTTTTTAGGTTTGTGTTTAGTAGATGTCAGTCAATTAGTCCTTGGGTGGTTACTGGGCTTATAACGTTGTGATTCTAAAACTTTGTTGTTATACACCAGAGCTTTGGTATCACACAGATGATGGAGTGGATATTTTGAGAAACATGAAGATCGGTACCAAGATTGCAGTTGGATTTGCCTGTATTCTTATTCTTCTTATTGCTCTCGCAGTCACAACAGTAACGTCTTCTGGCATGACAGGCTCCAATATCGATCAGGTAGGCATTTACAGCGGCTTACAAAACGAAGCCAACTCCTTGCTGCACATCCTGAATGAAACAAGAGTAACCGCCGGTCTGCTTTATGACTCTCCGACCGAGGTATCTTATGAGAACGTAAATAAACAGTTGATGTATTGCGATGTTCGCCTTAAAAAGCTTTATGAACACATAGATTCTTATCCTCTGCTTGCAGATTTGCGCCCGGATATTGAAGCCTTTGAGGGGCTTTATGGCCAGTGGCGTACCGGGCTTGCTTTGTTGCAGCAGCGCTATAACCAGATAGGGGATTTCTCTAAAGCTTCTGCAAAAGCCAAAGAGGAATACGTCGCTGCCGGTTTAGAGGTTCGCCGGGTGAACCTGTTGGCTCACGAGATTCTTTCCAACACGGTTTTAGATATCGATGATATTGCCAGCAACAAGCTGGAGGATACCAGAAGCTTTAATACCGTTGCACTGGTTCTGGCGGTGTTAATTTCCATAGTTTCGGTGTTGGCGGCAATCTTTATGGCCATAGTCATTGTTGGCTCCATCACCAAGCCCATTCAGTATATGCGGGATGTTCTGATGCAGATCGGGCAGTCGGGTGACCTGCAGATTCCGCAGGAACTGCAATCCAAGCTGGAAACGGTTGCCGCAACCAAGGATGAGGTCGCCCAGTGCACACAGGCCCTGCTGATTATGACCGAGCGGCTGCACAGTGTCAACGAGACCCTTGCCTGTGTGGCAGATGGAGACCTTACAGTGGATATAGCCCTCCAGTCTGACCGGGATACAATGGGGCTTGCGGTGGAAAAAATGCTGCGGAACCTAAATCAGAAGTTTGGCACCATTGCCCGTTCCACCCAGCAGGTTCACGAAGAGGCCGGGCAGCTTTCTCAGGGCTCTCAGTTGCTGGCAAGCGGCTCCCATGCCCAGCAGCTTTCGGTGAAGCAGCTTTCCGATTCGGTTATCGGTGTCAGCAAAACAACCGAGGAAAACACAAGCCTCGCTGGTCAGGCGGCCAGTCTGGTCAGCAGCATTCAGGATAATGCTCACAAGGGAACCGAGCAAATGAGCCGTATGATGGCGGCTGCAACCGATATCAACAACGCCAGCCAAGCGATCAATAAGGTGATTAAGGTTATTGATGATATTGCCTTCCAAACCAATATATTGGCGCTCAACGCTGCTGTAGAGGCGGCCAGAGCGGGGCAGCACGGCAAGGGGTTTGCTGTTGTTGCCGATGAAGTGCGCAATTTGGCCTCCAAATCTGCTGCTGCTGCCAAAGATACCAGCAACCTCATTTCGGATACCATTCAAAAGGCAGAGATTGGTGCTTCCACCGCCAAGGTAACGGCCAAATCTCTTGAGGATATTGTGGCGGGTGTGGAGCAAAGTACCTCCATCATAAATAATATCGCGCTGCTTTCACAGGAGCAGTTTTCCGCTATTCACCAGATTATTACCCACGTGGAGCATGTGGAAGAGGTTGTGCAGCAAAACAATTCCATTGCTTCCAGTTCTGCCGATGCGGCCAATGAAATTTCCGATCAATCCGCTTTCCTCCTTGAGCTGGTCAATCAGTTTCAGTTGTTGGAGCTGCCTTCGGAACCGGCCTCTGTGCCTCGCCTTTGGGATTCGCAGGCAATGAGCCTGTAATCTTCACTTTCATAAGGAGCCGGGTTGTATGTAAATTCTCCCGATAGTCTTTGGAATCAATGCTGTTGTAAAGCGTATTATGGATAGAATCTTTTGAACAGGAGAGACAACTATGAAACGAATCAAGGTATTTGTTTGTCTGCTGCTCCTTGTGCAGGCAATTCTGCTTCCCGGATGCTCTCTCACTTCCTATCGGGATGGGGTGTATACCGCTCAAGCAGCGGAATTCTCTTCCAGCGGTTGGAAGGAAACACTGGAGCTAACCATTAAGCATGGAAAAATAGCCAAAATCAACTGGGACGCCATTTATAAGGATGACAGCATTCCGATTCGCAAAAAACAGTACTCGAAAAGCGGGCTTTACGGAATGCTGGCGGGGGGTGCCAACAACGAGTGGTATGATCAAGCCGTTGCGGCTGAACAGTTTATTATTGAAAATGGCCCGGGTGCTCTGGCCCTAACCGACGATGGGCATACTGATGCAGTGGCGGGCTGCTCCATTTCAGTCAGCGAACTGGATCGCCTCCTGGCAGATTGTCTAAAGCAAGCTCAAAAATAAAATGAATTAAAAAATCCCTTTGCTTTTGCAAAGGGATTTTTGGTTTTCGGTTGCATGCTTAGCCAGGCATTTTCTTGTTTGCTTTACCCGAAATATGAGAGGGCATAATTTTTATTACTTTGGTTCGGGGAAGCATTTTCTCGATATAATAAACACCGGTTTCCAAATTGTCCAGGCAATATTTGCCGATAATGGCGGTGAGAGCCTGCTGTTTTTCTTCTCCGCTGGCCTCACAGGCTGTCCCAAAAACAATGGCACTTTCATAGTTGGTAGTGAAATCGTTAGGAAGAACCTGCGTTTCACCCACTACACAAAAAGAAACCCGGCTTTCGTGAGAAATGTTTGCCAACTTGGATCCAGCCAAAGCACAATGAAAATAAATGGCTCCATTGTGGTAGACATAATTAATTGGTATTCCGTAAGGCTCTCCATCTGCTGCAACAGTGGAAAGAACTCCATATTCGCCTTTGCGGAGTACCTGTTCTGTTTCTGCTTGGCCTAGTGAACGGTCTTTTCGGCGCATTTCTTTTAACACAAGGAACCTCCCATAATCAATACAAATTCTTTAAAACAATTAGATATTTTCGGGCTGAATCATAACGGACTGTACCGGGCGATTTGGCTCTTTGATAAGCAGAGTGCCCAAGAAGCCAATCAAAGCGATGCCGGATAGGACATACATAGCGGTGGGAAGGCCGTGAATATCGCCTATTTTTCCCAGCATAGGTGAGAAAATGCCGCCAATGCTGACCGTCAGGCCCATTGTGATTCCAGAAGCTAAGCCCAGACGGTTGGGTAAATATTTCTGCCCCAAAGCTACAGATGGGGTATAGGCAAAGTTGACTGCTGCCGAAAGAAAAATGACAAATACAGTAGCCACCATTACACTCTTGGTCAGCAGAGTGAGAATCAGCAGAGGGAAGATGACCCCAAAAGAAGTGCAAATCACACGGCGAAAGCCGAAGCGATCGGCCAAGCGCCCACTGATGAGGGTGGCAATGGTGGCGGCAATCGCCATAACGGTGACCATCATACTGCCACGTTCTTGGGTTTGTATCAGCACACCCACCCAATAGAGCGGGATAAAGGCCTGCAAGCCACTATGTATAATGGAACGGGCAAACAGCGAGATGCAAAGCTTAAAAAAAGCGGGCCAATCATCCTTTTGGCCGTTATCGGCGTTAAGTTTGCGTTCTTCATCGGTCATTGCGCTGGAAAATTGCAGGAATTTTTTCTGTTGAAAAAGAAAAACCAGCGAAATAGCGATGACAGGCAGAATGATAATCGCTCCGCCTTTGATGCCCCAAACGGAGACAGCGGCTGTGGCCATAATCGGCCCTACAATAAAGCCGATATTTCCACCGGCTGAGAAAATGCCCACACTGCGGCCCTTATGCTCACCGGCAACGCAGTTGGCCATTCTGCCGCCTTCGGGATGAAACATAGCGCTCCCTAAACCGGCAAAGGTCACTAGACCAAACATGGCCCAATAGTTATCTACAAAACCAATAAAAGCGATTCCCACACCAGAAATCAGCATTCCAAGAGTCATAAGCCACGGCATTGCCTTGCGGTCGCTTATAACCCCCAGAACCGGCTGAACCAATGAGGATAAAAAGCTGCTGGCAAACAAAAGTCCGGCGGCGGAAGCATAATCAATGCCCCGTTGGGCAACCAAAAAGGGAAGAAGAGCAGGAAGGGCAGCTTGGCTCATGTCAGTACAGATATGCCCGATCATCATCAGATAGCTGTAACCTTGAGAGCCTTGTTTTACCGAGTTGTTCATGTTCCAATTTCCTTTGCTGAGTGTATTTTTAAGATAATTAGGCGGAAAAGAAAATCGCAGCATGCCCGCAGGCGTAAAAGGATGCAGCCTACTTTATGCAGACTGCATGCAAATAGTATATCATGTTCTGGTGATAAACAAAAGAAAAGTTAAGAATTTATCATTTATATTTAAGCACTGTTTTGGCAGAAGAAAAGAGCTGGATTTTCATAATTATAGACGATACAAATAAAAACTGCGTCTTTATTTGTGGGGCAAAGACCGCAGGCCGCAAATCGGCCTGTTCTTGCTGCACTAAAGATGGCTCCAAGAGCCTTGCAATGAAGTTTTGATTTGAGATGAAAAAAACACGCCTCATCGGAGTGAAGCGTGTCAAAAGTATAGAAATATTAAAATCTTGAGTTTTGTTTTATGCTGCCTTCGCCACCCATGAGGGCTACCATCTCCTCTATACGTTCTAAAGGGAAAGGCGGCTGACACAATGGCTTCATTGCAATGCTCATAAGCTTCATGGGATTATCATCTGCGGCAACACGGTTTGAGGATAACGCCCCGCACCGGCGGCAGCGGTGAATAATCGCCCATTCGCCGCCATTTCGAACCCATACAGATACAGGCTCCATAATTCCGCCGCAGTCTGCCTGGCGGTCGCCGGGCTCATTATCAACATGCAGACTTGTTAGGCAGTTTGGGCAGTGATTGCGGTGCTCGCTTCCGGCACCTTCGGGAATGACCTGCCTTCCACAACTTTTGCAGATAAAAATATCATGGCAGGCGTTCGCTTTAAAATAACCCTTTTCGTATTGCTTGCGCTTGTTTTCTCGATTCATAGAAGTGTTCCTCCAAAAAGTAAATGAATCTCCTTTTGGGAGGATTGCGGAGTTTACCTTTCGCAAACCTCCCGGTTTGCAGCAAGCTCCTTAGAATTTGTTCTTTTCAAAAAGCCAATTCTCCTTCTTCACATTGTTAAGGTTGTTATTGTGTTGGTCTTTACCCAAAATATTTTGTGTTAAGACACCAACATTATAGCATGAATATAGCAAATAGAAAAGAGATTTTTTCACAGACTTTAAAATAGTATCAACAGTATTGGGGAAGCTATCACTGTCAGGAGTGAATTGAACTATGAATATGCATTTTGATGCCGTTTATTATGAGCCGGATGCACTTGGCTATGCGTTGGGGCAAATGCTCAAAGCAAAATATGCAGGCTTGCCTTGGATCGAAATAGAAAGTCATAACCGCATACCTGCCTTATCCGCAGCAAATAATCGGGATTTTGTCAAACTAAAACAGCATTTAATTATAGGCCTCAGAAAAACCCACAAATATGTGCCAAACCAAAAGGTTTCCGATTGGCTGGTTCCCTATACCTCATCAGGCTGCCGTGCCATGTGCCTGTATTGTTATCTTGTATGCAATTATAACAAGTGTTCTTATCTTCGCCTGTTTGTGAATCGTGAGCAAATGTTGGAGAAGCTTCTTAGAACAGCCGATGCCGCTCTGGAACCGCAAACATTTGAAATTGGCAGCAACAGCGATTTGATTTTGGAGAATACAATTACAGACAATCTGGTTTACACAATCAAGCGCTTTGCGCAGGAGGGCCGGGGGCACTTAACCTTCCCGACAAAATTCGATATGGTTGCGCCTTTGCTTGGTATTGAACACCAAGGTAAGACGATATTCCGTATGAGCATGAACCCGGAAGAGATTATTCGCTCGGTTGAATTGGGCACATCTCATTTGGAAGCACGGATTCAGGCGCTGAATCAAATGGCAGAGGCCGGATATCCAGTGGGCATGCTGCTGGCGCCTGTCATTCTGCTCCCGGATTGGCGGCAACTTTATGGCAGGCTGATTGAACGGCTGGCAGACCAATTAAGCCCTAAAGTGAAGGAAACCGGCTTTATAGAAATTATATTGATGACCTACAGCTTCGTTCAGAATGCCATTAATACCGATGCCTTTCCCAATGCGGTGCAGCTGTTCAACCGGGAAACTATGACCGGGCGAGGGCGGGGGAAATACTCCTACCGGAACGATATACGGTTTGAGGTGGAGGATTTTCTGCGGCAGAAGCTGGCCGCACAATTGCCTGAAATGCCGATCCTATATATTTCATAAGCCGTTGCATAAAAAAAGAGACAAGATTCCTTGACGATTTTTCCAATTTGAGGTATAATAAACGACAGTCGATTTATAGCCGGAGTCTTTATTTATGCCGCTGTGGCGGAATCGGCAGACGCAAGGGACTTAAAATCCCTCGGTGGAAACACCGTACCGGTTCAATTCCGGTCAGCGGCACCAAATTAAAGTCATGTATGAGATTTGAACTCATATATGACTTTTTGTTTTATCTATGCTACAATTAAGAACAGTGCAAATGATTTATAGATTTCGGAGAAAAAATGAAGAAATATCAATTTGGATTTAACGTTTGGGGACTGGCGCTATTTATCCTTATTATGATTCCTAACTTCATATGGTTTTCTGTACCCGCCCCCCATGATGTTTTAAGGCAGGAATCTGTAACCCCTTTCATCGATAGGGTTGCCTCAATATGTCAAGTTGTAATGATTGCTGCCATTTGTCTGTTGAGACGAAAAGATGTACGAAAATTTACAATATGCAGTAAGTGGCTGTGGATTTGTATGGCTGCAATCATTATATATTTCATCTGTTGGGCAGGATACTACTTAGGTGTTGCAGAGGAATTCGCTTTGTTGTCCTTGAGTGCTTTACCATGTATTGCATTTATTGCATATGAGATTGATCGTAAAAACTGGATAGCTTTAATTCCTACTTTGGTTTTTACTGTTTTGCACATTATTTATAGTCTGTTGAATTTTGTTATTTAATTCCATAATTTTAGCGCAACCGAAGAACCTTCCTTATTTTGAATGTTCGATTATATTGTTTGCATGCGTGACAGTCTAAATCCTCATCTGAAAACAGGATGATATGCAGAATTGACGCGGCTCTCAAAATCGTTTCTAAAGGAATTGAGTAATCTTTCTTTAGAAACGATTTTTTATTGTGGGATTAGTCCGCGTGTGTTACAATCGAAGAAAGCAAAATTGACGGATATAGCCAATTTGGCTATACGAAGGAGCTTGAAATGGACGAAAAAGGTTTTCCAAAATATGTCGCCTTTTTCCGCGGAATTAATGTTGGCGGGAAAAACAAGGTTAAAATGGCCGACTTAAAGCAACTCTTTCATGATTGTGGCTTTTGCGATGTGACAACGTATATCCAAAGCGGAAATGTGATTTTCAGATCTGATCAAGACGAATTTTTACTGCCGGATGTTATCTCCCATGCCTTCGAAAAGCGTTTTGCTTTCCCGAGTGATGTTATTTTGCGCTCCGGCAATGAAATATCCGCAATAATGTCGGCATTGCCGTTTTCAAGAGAAGAAATAGAGCAAGTCGAAGTCAAAACTCCGGAAGTTGAGCATGTGTATGTTTTCATGGCAAACGATTCTATCGACCCTGCCGCCGCAGAAACATTGTATTCAGCGTACGGTGGAGAAGATAAGCTGTCGGTTGTGAAACGTGAGCTTTATCTGCTTTGTTATCATAGTATACGCGATTCAAAGCTGGCGACCTCGTTGTCAAAACTTGGTGTTTCGCTGACCTCCCGTAATCAGAAAACAATGCTTAAAATTTGTGAGTTGCTTGACGCCGACAGCTAAATCTGCACGATGTAAAAGTAAGTGATTGCATGCAATATTCGTTTACCTGCGGGTTCCTGAACACTCGTACCATAATTAATACCCCAAGCGGATGCCCTGCGGTTTTCACCGCAGGGCATCCGCTATTTATGGGCTTCTTCACTCTCAAAATGGCCGTCAAAAAAAGTGCGAGTTCATATTTGAAGGGTAGTGTCAATAGTTTTTCGCAAATTGGTTTTGAGCCTCTGATAATGTGGGATTAACCAGCGATCAAGGCATCGTCTGCTGCAGCAGCAAGATGCTTCATGTTCATGTATTTCTTGTTACCCCACTGAGTACCGGCGACATGGCGCAAACGTGCGCAGACGAGCATCAGAGCGGAGTTTCCATCAGGAAATGCGCCGACCACCCTTGTACGGCGACGGATTTCACGGTTAAGGCGTTCGATGACGTTGTTCGTGCGAATTCGTGTCCAATGTTCGGGTGGGAAATCGGCATAGGTAAGCGTCTCATCAATGCTATCCTCCACTTTTCTGGCCGCTTGGGTCAGCTTCATGGCGTGCAGTTCTTGCACAACGGCTTTCGCCTTCTCCCGTGCCGCTTTTTTGCTTTCCTGCGCATGGATAGCCTTAAGCATTTTCGCTACCAGCTTCACCTTGGAGCGAGGGGTAACAGAGAATACATTACGGTAGAAATGCACGGTGCAGCGCTGGTATTTGACGTCGGGAAACACTTCATAGACGGCCTCCAGCATACCCAGACATTTGTCACCCACAATGAGCTTGACACCAGAAAGTCCACGGATTTTCAGCCATTGGAAGAAGGACACCCAACTTGCTTTATCCTCTTTCATCCCTTCAGCGGCGCCAATCACCTCCCGGTAGCCGTCCTCATTGACTGCGATGGCTACGAGGATAGCCACATTCTCATATTCTCCGCCCCAGTTGCGGCGAAGGTAGATGCCGTCCACATAGACATATGGGTATTTCCCGCCTTGCAAGGGGCGACCCCGCCAATCTTCAATGTGGACATACGCTTTCTTGTTCAGTTCGCTGATCGTGGCTGGTGACACCTTGCTTCCCCACAATGCCTCTGTAATATCCTCTACTCGCCGTACTGATACCCCGGCCAGATACATCTCAATCAATGCTTCTTCTACGCTGCTTTCCCGGCGGCGGTACCGCTCAATAATCGCTGTCTCAAAGGACACTCCTTTCAGCTTCGGCATTTTCAGCTCCACATCCCCTGACGTTGTTGTCAGATTCCGGTTGTAGTGCCCGCTGCGGTAGCCCTGTCGACCCTCACTGCGTTCATATTTCGCGGCATTGGTCAGTTGCTGTGCTTCCTGCTCCAACAACCCATTGAGTGTTTCCTCCACGCTATTACGCACCAGTTCCCGGATTTCTACCTTGATTATCTCTTCGTTTAGTTGTACAATTTTCTCGGACATGGTTTTCCGTCTCCTTTCAAAATGGTGGTGTCGTTACTCCCATTTTACCAGAGACTTAAACCTTGTCCTTTTCTTATTTGCGAAACTTATTGTACCTTATCATTTGAAGTGTGCATGGAGTTGAACTCGCACCTACGTCCTTTTATGGAAGAAATCCTAAAAAGAAAGCGGCGCTTTTTTATCGATGAAACAATAAAAGTAAGCGAAAAGGGGATGGACAATTTGAGTGGGCGGCTCCGGCGATCCTGTTCGCCTGCTTAGTGTTCACTATGACGGTGCCGGCCTATATCTGGACGATTCTAGATATGTAGCCGCCAAAAGCAGAGCAAGCGTTCATGTGCTTGCTCTAATTGAAATATATGGGTTACGTTAATTTTTGTCCAGCAGTTTCTTTAGGTAGCCTTCATTAAGCATGTGGACTGTTTGAAATTTTCCATTATAAAAAACGGCCCAATTGTTAAACACACCGGGAAGTGACTTTGCCTTTTCTACTGTATCAACAGCAATAAGCCTAAGCGGAATGGAATTCGCTTCACAGTACCCCTTTACTTGTTCGATACAGTTGGGTATATAGGGGCATTGCAATCCATAATAAATGGTCAATTCCTTGTTTTCAATAGACTGATTTCTTGCGCTGTCCGCAAAATTTGGTTGTGTCCCATCAAAAGATAACGCTAATAACTCATAGTCGCCCAGGAGAGTATCTACAGTCAAAAAACCGTTGGCTTGCATGAATTTTTTGTCGGATAAAAACGGCGATTTCTTTTTGGAGCTAATTACGCAGATACCTGATTTTCCCCGGCTTTTTGCGTCATCTATACAGTATTTCAACAGTGCCTTACCATGCCCTTGTCCCTTGAAACTGCCAGCCACCCAAAGGCAATAGATATACATATAGTTTTGACCAACAACAGGAACCCCATGCCTTTTCCAGAGGGGCATACTCAATAAACACCTTGCCCTTTTCGTTTAGCTTACGGAATACATGCCCTTCTTTTATACGCTCCGCAAGCCATTGGCGTTTTACATTTACACCGGCTTGATGTTTCTTGTCGGCAATGGCACAGCAAAGATGCTCTGCCGGCAAATTCTCGGCTGTAATATTAATATATTCACTCATAAAATACATCCTCTCATGTTAATTTTATATTCCAAAACAGTCTTACATTAATATGCATGGTGTTTATTTTAACGCATCAAAAGCTCACAAACTAAGATAGAATAAATTACGATAATCTCATGTATAAAATGGGATATGGCATGCCTTGCTCATCTGTCTCAGTTCTTTTATAAACTTGAAAACCCATGTGTTCGTAAAATCCTTTTGCTTGTGGATTTTGTTCGTTTACCCCTAATTCGTTAATGGAGTATTCCTTAATGCCATATTGAATCAATTTCTTTCCTAAACCCTGTCTACGTTCTTGGGGAGAGATAAATAACATTTCAAGTTTTTGTGCATCTATCCCCATAAATGCAACAGGAACACCTTTTTCATTCTCGGCAATAATCAAATGCGCAATATCCGCTAAAGCCTGTGGAATATATTGCTGAATATTGTCTATCTCCACATCTGTTAAAAACAAATGAGTTGCTTTCACAGAGCTTTTCCAGACTTTCACGAGTTGTTCTATCAGTATTGAATTTCTATCTTCAACTTTAATTATTTTCATATTTGCTCCCTTGTCAAATATAAATTCGCTCATCAAGCGTAAAAATCAACTGCTATCACTTGAGTAATATTTTGTTGGGCAGTATATATGCAAAAATTCACCATAGAGAAACCAGTGCTGCAAGCAACTGATTATGAACAAGGATTAGGGAGGACTGAATCATAAGATTTAAAATTGTCCTTTTGCAAGGGTACTCTGGAAGATCTTAGGCGTGTAGCCGTGGAGTGAAAGAAGCAGGATATCCTCGCCCTGCTTCTCTTTAGCAAGATAGCAAATGTGCGAATATTATGCTTGTTTTACTTTACTGCAGCTATATCTCCAGTGGTTAGAAACACGCACCTTTTTTTGTAGCAGTGGCTGCTATTATACCCTTTCTATGTTAAAATTATCGCTGCCAAGATAGCATATATACAGATTACCATTGCCATCTTCAAATAAGATAATCCTATCCCCGCGATTCTTCTTTGTATCCTGCCATTCTACACGTGTGGCGGTTGCGGTTGATAAATCAATATCCGTTCTTTGAAGGCTTACTGCAATTTTATTACTGTTTGCCTGTGAATCATACGGGTGGGGTGTTGTTTCAACCAGGCGCCATTTTTGGATACTGGGATCTTCTGGGCTATACGTTAGCAGGATATAACCATATCGGTTTTCGTCAGCACTGAATGTCATGGTGTATAGCTGTATGTCGGAACGGGTGAGCGAAACGAAATCATGATCCAACATCTGAACAGGGGCCAGGGTATCGTAGTTCCATCGGGGCTTCACATTTTTGTCAATATCCGCTGCAAACCACCCATCAAGGAATTTTTTGATGGAGTTGTTTTGCAAATAACGATAGACAGGATTATCTGGAGATAAATAATAGGAGGCAACGCTGGCACTGCAAGCAGAAGGACTATGATTACAAAGGATGTTGCCAAGGATATATGCAGGAATGTCCAGATTAACTCACTGCCCATCCTGTCTACCGCCTTTCATATCGTCAAGTAGAGTTTGCAGCTCTTGCAAATCTTCTTTACTCACAGCATCGGTCAGCGAAACGGACAGGACAAAATTTTTCAGTGAGCCATGGAACAGTTTATTCAATACAGACACACTTTCCTTTTGCTGATATTCCTGTTGCATCACCAAAGGTCGGTAATAATGTGTCTGTCCTTGCATTTCCTTAGAAACAAAGTTCTTTGCCTCTAGCCGACTTAGATATGTGTTGAAAGTCGTCCCCTTCCAGTTAAGGTGGGACAGCCTCTTTTGGATATAACTGCGGGGCACGGCTTCCTTTGTTTCCCACAATGTTTGCATAATACCGAGTTCCGGTTCGGTTAACGTGTACACAATATCACCGCCTGCGTAAATTGTAGTAGATGTATACATACTACAATTTACGCAGGCGGTTGTCAACATCAATTACTACTAAAATATATTGTAGATAAAATATCCTCATGAATCGTATTAAATCTATTCACGCATACCCTTCCAAGTTTTCCAAACAGATTCGCCGGTATCAATTGCACTAATTATTACAAATGCGGCTGATAAAAAGATAGTCATACCATCCGGAAAGATATGTTGATAATCTTTAGAAAATTGGTTGGTAAATACAACAAATTCACTACTCAATAGGTCTGGCCAGTGCAGAATATATATGGCAATGCTGACCCATACGATATTACTTACTATATTGGCGATACAAAGTGAAAGATTCCATCGCGCCCAATATAACTTTAGACAATTTATTAGCAAATTTATTCCTCCTAATGAAAGAATAAATAGGATACTTCGGTCAAGTGCAGCCTGCGAAAATGGGATAATTATCTCCGTGTCATACACAAATGGCAATAACCACTCAGCACGTACAATTGAAATGGTGAACCAAGCCGTTAAAACTACAGATAAGATTATTCGAGCAATCGATGAAGAACGTGGGATTTTTATTCCTGTTTGCTCAGTCAGTTGAGGTAAATCGTCGACAGTCCATGACTTGGGCTTAGATTTGCATCTCTCGCTGATAGCAAAACCAACTGTGACCCAAAACACTGCCCTCAAGGCCCCGGAGAGCGCTGAATCTATGCTGGAAAGGAGAATTTCGACAATAGAATTTGGTAATGCAACTGTAACTGCACCTATGAAAGCAAAAACACCAGCCATCACCATCGTTACTGTTTTCAGCACAGATATATAGAGTTCAAATACGGCGGGTGAAATTAGGTATCGTGGGTTTTGACGATATTGCTCTGCCAGTAAATATGGTGCGCCGAGTTTTGTTAGAACGCCTGTAATATCTTGTTCTTTTGGATTATCAGGCAGCATATCTGCTATGCACATTTCCAACTCTAATCTGACTTCACTGCGTTCTTTTTCTGATAAACGGCGGGTGACATCATAAATGTAACGTTCGACCATTTTATTCATTATACGTCTGCCTCCTTTAGTAGATTATTCATTTCACGTGTCATGCATAGCCATTCTTTACGTAACTGCACATAGACTGTCTGTCCACGGTCACTTAATATATAGTATTTGCGTGGACGATTTTCAGCAGTATCCCATTGACTTTGTAATAATCCTTGTGTTTCCAAACGTCTCAATAATGGATAGAGCGTATTAGACTCTATATGGATTCCTTTACTTTCCATATCTTGTAACAGCGAATACCCATATTGAGCTTTACCTAGACTGCTTAGAACGGCTAACACAAGCGTACCACGGCGCAAATCGACAATTAGGCTACGAACCAGTTCTTCATCGGTCATTCCTATCACCTCTATATCCATTATACTGTATGATACACACTATTGCAAATAATATATTATTTTTTTCAGTATAATGTATGGACAATAAAAAAAGGCCCTGACTTGAGTCATTTCTATTATCCATACTATAAATTCCGCATAGCGACAGCATCAATGCTCAATAGCTGTCATTGGCAGTGATGAAATGATCAAAAGTGACAGTTAAAAATGTACAGAAATGGCTCCGAGAAGAACGGGCATACTACACTGCCTCCTTATGCTTTAGCATGAAATATCCACTGCGATATAGGTTCAGGTAATCTTAATCAAACGGAAAGTGTCAGGATATCTGAAACGCCTGCCAGGCAGTTGCGCTTTTTGCTTATCTATTGAAGCCATAGGGATATTCGTATATAATATGTTATGTCATTTAATATTTTTGAGGTGAAACGCTTGAGCAGTTTGCAGGGATATATCTCAGCGCAGGAAGTGTCGAACAAATGGGGCGTATCAGAATGGCGGGTGAATCAAGACTGCCAAGTTAGGGGAGGGGCATTCTGTTTTTTTCGTATTGGATGCACAGGGGTCATCCCCGCTAATGCCAAAAGCCTTCTGACCCACGAAAAGAACAAACCGGAAGGAACTGACCGTTATGCTGCGCATTGCAATCTGTGACGACCAGCCAAAGGAGCTTGAACAGGCTGAGAGCCTGCTTGAGAAATACGCCTGTGAACACACGCAACAGGATATGAAAACAGAGCTTTTTTCCGCACCTTTGGAGCTTCTTACTTATGTGGCAGCGAAAGGCGGGTTTGATGTGCTGCTGCTGGATATCTAT
Organism: Oscillospiraceae bacterium MB08-C2-2; assembly: GCA_035621215.1. NCBI lineage: Bacteria > Bacillati > Bacillota > Clostridia > Eubacteriales > Oscillospiraceae > Oscillospiraceae bacterium MB08-C2-2. The sequence goes on from CP141729.1 coordinate 560,659, forward strand.
ATGCCGGGTATTCTCGGTACAGAAGCGGCGCGGGAACTGCGGGCTATGAGCGACAATTGCCAGATCATTTTCCTGACTACGTCACGCGACCATGCTGTGGACGCATTCTCGCTAAACGCCACGCATTATCTGGTGAAGCCCTATTCGGAACAAGAATTCTTTGCAGCTCTTGACAAGGCGCTCTATAACCTTGCGGATAGGCGCGGGGTGGTGCTTACTGTCAAATCGGTTAACGGTATCAGCCGTGTGGAGCTAAGCAAGCTTGTATATGCTGAAACAGATAGCCATGTTCAGAAATTATATTTATCAGACGGCAATTTGATCAGGGTTCGAAAATCCTCAACCGAGCTGTTTGAGCTTCTTCAAGGAGAGCCGCGTTTTTACAAATGCGGCAGCACCTATATCATTAATATGGACTATATCGTTGAGCTTTCATCCAGAAGTGTTGCTTTTTCTACCGGCACTAAGATTCCGGTGCTCAGTCGAAAATACACGGATTTCAAAAAATGGTACATGGATTACGTATGTAATCGTTGAGCGAGGGATGCTATCTATGCTTATTTATACATTGATACTTCTGCGATTTTTGCAGACGGGCGCTTATATTGGCCTGTTTTTCTTCTCCCTTATAAAGCTGAAGGAGCCGAAAAGAAAACGGGTTGCCATTACAGTTGCAATTTATATCGCAGTTGCCGGGGCATATTGCTCCTTGCTGTTGCTATATGGGCAGGAGTTAGCCGAAAGCCTGATTATACCCGTTGAAGTGGGGTTGTGTCTGATTCTGCTTGTTATCTGTTCCGCCGACAGGTGGCCAGTATCGCTTTTTGTCATGTTCACTCAGTTTAATTTATACCTGGGAATATCCTATATTTCCGATCTGTGCACCACCGAATATTCCGGACTGGTTTATAATATCGAATTTTTGCTGAACCGAACCGTGCTGTTTGGTGTGCTTTTGTTTCTCAATTTCAAATATCTGCGGCCTCGCTTCCGCAGACTGGTAGAGATTCTGGGAAAAGAATGGAATTCTATTATGCTGGCGGCCTTTTTCTTCTATGTTTTGGAAGCCGTTATCCTATATTTTCCGCGTTTCTATTGGTATGAGCCGGACTACCGCTGGTATCTGGTTGCAAGCTCCTATCTGGTTTTTTTCAGCGTCAACCTGCTGATATTCCGGTCAATCAATGCAATTGTGGGGAAATATGAGGAGCAGGAGCGTGGAAGCATCCTTGCGCAGCAAAATAAGCTGTGGGAAGAACAGATAACAGAGCAAACAAATGCTGTCAATGCTGCCCGCCGCGACCGCCATGATCTTCGCCATCACTACGACACGCTTTTAGAAATGCTTTCGGGCGGGAAAACACAGGAAGCGGTTGCCTATTTAAACGCACAGACCCGGAGAACGGAAAGTGCGGCTCTGTCGGACATCTGCCAGCACCCTGCCGCAAACGCTATCCTGTCAAGATGGGCGGCGCGGGCAAAGGAGAACGGCATCAAGTCCCAAATTGATGCGGGCATTCCCGCAGATCTCCCGATTGACGAGGTTGCACTGGCCGGTATTCTTGCCAATTCCTTTGAAAATGCCGTAGAAGGCTGCCTGCGCTGCCCTGAGGTCGCGGAGAAATTTATTACCGTGAACATTGCTTATTCTGTCTATAACGGAGCTGGAAAGCTTCACATTGTCTTCGAAAATACATGTGCGCATAACATCGTCTTTGATGGTGACTTTCCAAAATCCCAGAAGCCCGGGGGTGGCACGGGAACAAAGAGCATCACTTATACCGCCGAGCGCTATAACGGTATGGTGGAATTTACCGCGCAAGACGGTGTGTTCAGGACACGGATCCTGCTTCATTTATAGCATAAAACCCCAAAATGTGACAAATACATGACATTTACGCCAAATATCCTGCAATTACGCTGCGGCCGTTTTTCGGCCGCAGTTTTTTTGTATAATTTTACTGAGAAATTAGCTTTGAGGAAGTGATTCTATGATGGGAAAACCGCGTGACAGAACAGGGGAGATCAAGACGATCGGCAGGCTTGAAATTGAGCGCGGAGACTTCTGCGATGCTTTTGAACAGGACGAGAGCCGGCTTTTTTCCAGCCGGGAGTGCTGGTACTGCAAGCATGGGGATTTTGGCATTCTTACCGAGTGCCCCACCAAAACGGGAGTATGCAGCTATACGGAGGGAATAAACGGCATTTTTGATTCATCCACAAAACGGTGCGCGTTTGATCCGACCGTTCAGGCAGACACAAAAGAGGAGGAAGAGACAAAATGAAAAAACGATTATTAAGCTTTGCACTGGCATTGTGTATGATGCTGACCCAGCTGCCGATTTCAGCCATGGCGAAAGAAGCGGACATTTCCATCGGTGCAAGCGGAGAAATTATCGCATTTGCACCGCTTGATAAAACAGAACTGTCTGTATCAGCCGGCACAGCCATTGAGAATTTGGGGCTGCCTGAAAGTCTGACGGCAACGGTGCGTACAACCGCTATAGCCGACAGCGGCACAGCGGAGGAATCCGAGCAGGATTCAGGGAACCCGGACAATTTGACAGAGGCAATTCCCGGTTCTGCCACTCCGACAGATTCCGGCCAACAGGCAAAGGCAGACGAGACGACTCCGCCCGAATGGAACATCACAACTCCGAATATCCCGGTTACATGGGAAGCCACGCCGGAATATCAGGGAAATGAAAACGGCGTTTACATTTTCACGCCGGTAATTGAGGGCTATACCGTGAGCGCCGACCTGCCGAAAGTTGCTGTGACGGTGGGCGCGGCAAAGCGCCAGATGATACGCACGGCACCTAACGACCCCGCCGTATTTTCGGTTGCCATCAATATACCGCTAGAGATTAACGTTTTACCTATTTACGGAAACCCTCAAGTGAATGAAATGTTACTTCCTTCACACGGATTTACACAACCAACAGACGGAAGTAAAGCCGCAGAGTTATATTGGGATTCGACTCAAACTAATCCAATAACATATGGGGATACTAATTGTTCAATTTCTTCAATTCTGCAAAACAAAATATATTTTTATGCGACAGAGCAGGGAACTTATACGTTCACAGCTACATTTATTGATGATGATACACATCATGATTATCCGATTACGGTTACCGTCACCGATGGCAGCACCGCCGAAGCTCGATGGGGCGTGGCAGGAAGTGGTGGTTCCGCACCGGCAGTGTTGGCATACGGTACACTGGATGATGCCATGACCTATGCCAACAGTTTAGAAAGTGGCACGGCATACATTCAGCTTCGGGAGGACGTAGCTATCACTGAAACGCTGGTCTTTGCGTCAGGCAAGGCCACCATCCTCGACCTGAATGGCAAGGATATCGACCGTGGGCTTACGGCGGCAACTGCGAATGGCAATGTAATCACTGTCAGCGGCAGCCTGACTCTCAAGGACAGCAGTACGACTGAGGCTTCAAATCAGGGTCACATCACCGGCGGGTATAGTTCCAATGATACCGGCGGCGGTGTGTGTGTAAGCGGTAATTTTACATTACAGGGCGGCGATATCACCGGCAACAAGACAACTGTGTGGGGCGGCGGTGTAAGGGTTAAATCTGGGGCTTTGTTTATGATGCAGGGCGGCAGTATTACTGGCAATGAAGCGACCGGTGATGGTGGTGCTGTCTCTGTACCAGACGCCACCTTCAGTATGACGGGCGGTAGCATTACCGGCAATGAAAGCCCTAATGTGGGCGGTATCTCCATCTACGCTAGCGGGACTTATAAAATAGGTGGCACAGCTGTTATCAAAGATAATATAGAGACTAGCGGTGGCACTAAACGCAATGTGTTCGTGTATAGCTATAATTCCCTTTCGATCGATACGCCATTTACTACCGGAGCATCGATTTGGGTGACCTCAATTGATGCTCCCACAAGCGGTAGCCCGCGCAACATCACCGGCACAAGCTCCGCCGATTACAGCGGCTATTTCCACAGTGATAACAGCAGCTACATAATTCAGAATGGCGCAAACAATGTGGTGCAGCTTGCGGTGACAGTACCCACTATCGGTGAACTGACCATTTCCAATTCCTTTATGGCAGGGAAGCGGCTATATCTGGACGACGTTGCGGCCTATGTTCCTACTGTAACGCCTAACGGATACACCATCACGGCACAAGGCTGGCAGGCTTCCGTTAACTCCAGTGAGTGGATACCTTGGTCGGGAGCAACCAGCTATGTTCCGCTTGACACTAACGCCTTCCGGAAGCTGCGCTATTTTATAACCTACACAGACCGCGGCAGTGAAAAAACAATTACTTCCAATGAAATAACGTTTAATGTAATGGGATATACAACCGAGCTTGCGCTGGCGGCAGCTCCCGCAAATCAGCAAATCCTTGGAAGCGCCATTACCTTGACCGCAACCCTCATGGGCTTTTATTCAGGCTCGAATATAAACGGGCAGACAATTACCTTTAAGAACGGAGAAACAACCCTCGGTACGGCAACCCTAAATGCCGATGGCGTGGCTGCCTATACTTGGAGCCCGTCCGTTGCGGATGCTTACACACTAACCGCTGAGTATGCCGCCAATGCTTACAACAAAGCCGCCACTTCAAGCACGGTCAACTACGCGGTGATTGTTGACCCCAATATTGCGGCAGTCGACGCCGCCGGAACCGCTCTGGTTAACGGAACTGTCAATGTGGCTTTCAATGCATCACAGGCTGATAAAACAGCCGCCGTGCAAGCCTATGTGAACAGCCTGCTCACCGGGGATGCCGCAGGGGTGACCGCAACCGTCACCTACAACAACAGCACCGGGAAGTATGATGCTGCCATCTCTAAGGGCAGCGTGAACGACACCAAAAGCCTTTCCATGACCGTAAAAGTCGCACCTGACCCGGATATTGCAACTGTAGCTAATGCCAAAACCGTCGCACAGGGTGCAAGTTACGCCGACATGACTCAAGCTGCTGCAACGGATGAGAATGCTATTAAAACGGCACTTAAAAATGCCGCGGCAGTAGAGGTCAATAACAGCGGTGTTACAATCACCATAAATAAACTCAGCTACATTGCGCCGATTGCGGGAACTTCCGCAAATCCCAGCGGTACAGATGGCAGCTATACTTTTACCGCTACAGTATCCAAAGGCAGTTACAGTGAAACAACTGGGCAGAAAATCATTACTATCACGGCAACACCTTATACCGGTGTCACCGATGCGCAGGCAGTCGCCGCCGCCGGAACCGCTCTGGTTAACGGAATTGTCAATGTGGCTTTCGATGCATCACAGGCTGATAAAACAGCCGCCGTGCAAGCCTATGTGAACAGCCTGCTCACCGGCGATGCCGCAGGGGTGACCGCAACCGTTATCTACAATATCGTAACCAAGAAGTATGAAGTTCTCTTCTCTAAGGGCAGCGTGAACGATACCAAAAGCCTTTCCATGACCGTTAAAGTCGCACCTGACCCGGATATTGCAACTGTAGCTAATGCCAAAACCGTCGCACAGGAGGCAATCTACGGCAACATGACTCAGACAGCGACAGCTAATGAGAGCGCTGTTGAAACGGCTCTGAAAAGCACTGCGGAAACAGAAATCAGTAACAGCGGTGTTACCATTACCATAAACAAGGTTAGCTACACCGCACCGATTGCGGGAACCTCTGCAAATCCCAGCGGTACGAACGGCAGTTACACTTTTACTGTTAGAGTATCCAAAGGCAGTCAAAGCGAAACAACCGAGCAGAAAACCATGACCATTACGGCAACGCCTTATGCGGGTGGCTCCGGCGGTAATGATAACGGCGGGAGGGACTCTGACAGTGGTTCCGATAGGCCCACTCTGTCCACAAAGCCCACCGAGCCGGTGACTGGCAGTACAGAAAATAAGGCCACGGTAGACAACACAGGCAACGCCAGCGTCAGCCTGACCGACAAAAACATCACCGATGCCATTGCAAACGCACAGGCAGAAGCGGCAAAAAAAGGTGTGAGCCCAGGCGACATCACGGCGGTTATCCATGTCACCACCGCCGGTAAGGATGCAGACACAGTCACAGTCAATCTGCCCAAGACTACGCAGGAGAAGGTTATCGGAAACAAAATCTTCAGCGTTCAGCTTGTCATAGACCGCCCCGACCTTACCATCGGCATTGACCTTGCGGCCGTGACAGAGATCAACCGGCAGGCAAAGGCTGATGTCCAGCTTTCTGCCACTCGCATGGACAATACAAAGCTACCCGGCGATGCAAAGGCTGCCATCGGCAGCCGGCCCGCATATGACCTCAAAGCACTCTACGGCAACGGCAAGTCTGTGACCGACTTTGGCAAGGGCAGTGTCAGTGTGGAGATTCCCTATACCCTGCAAAAAAACGAAGCCGCCGGGTATGTCTACGCTGTCTATGTGGATGCAAAAGGCAAGGTAACCTACCTTACCGATTCCAGCTACGACGCCAAACGCGGAACGGTGGTGTTTTCCACCAGCCATTTCTCCACTTACGGCGTAGCCTACAAAGCCGGCTTCAACTTTACCGATATAGGCGGTCATTGGGCAAAGGATGATATTCTTTTTGCTGCAAACCGTGGTCTTATAACCGGCACCAGCACCACCACGTTCAGTCCGGGCGGCTCCATGACACGGGGAATGTTTGTAACGGCACTGGGACGTTTGGCAAATGCCGACATAAGGGCCTATAAGCAGTCCAGCTTTACCGATGTAAAGGCTGATGCCTACTACATGGGCTATATCGAATGGGCAAGCAAAAACAACATTCTGGTGGGCACCGAGGGAGGCAAGTTCGATCCGGACGGCCTTGTAACCCGTGAGCAAATGGCGGTTATTATGAGAAACTATGCCAAGGCCATGGGATATACTGTGCCGAAGGTTCATGTGGAAAACATCTTTTCAGATAACGCTAAAATCAGTACCCACGCCAAAGAAGCCGTAAAGCAGATGCAGATGGCGGGTGTGATCAGCGGCAAAAACAGCAACCTCTTTGATCCCCAGGGGACAGCCACAAGAGCCGAGGTTTCGGCAGTGCTGCGCCGCTTTGTTGAGCTGATGATTTTCAGCGATACCATGCAAGGCTGGACAATGAACCATTCCGGCCAATGGATGTTCTACCAAAATGGCAGGCCTGCCACAGGCAAGAAGGACATTGAAAGCTCAACTTATACTTTTGACCAGTATGGCGTGGTAGCGGATGTGCCGAAAAACCTGCGCTACACCACTTATACCGTGCAGAAAGGAGATAGTTTCTGGCTTATCGCACACAAGCTTGGCTGTTCTATGAGTGAGCTGGAAGAGCTGAACAACACAAGCCGGTTCTCGACTATCCTCCCCGGCGATGTACTCAGTGTGCCAGAAAAGTAAAACAACCAATCAGTAAAGCTATGGGCAAACACGGTTAAAACGGGGGACACCAAGCCGTGGGTAACGATGTTTCACGGTAAAAAACAACGGGGAAAACTATCTTACAAAAAATTTATCCCTAAGTTTGATAATATTACAGCTGTTGGACGGTAGTGTCAATAGTTTTTCGCAAATTGGTTTTGAGCCTCTGATAATGTGGGATTAACCAGCGATCAAAGCATCGTCTGCTGCAGCAGCAAGATGCTTCATGTTGCTTAAGAACCACCGGCTTTGCCGGTGGAGAAAGACCTTATAGGTATGGACAAGAAAAAAGCTCCCCGATATATTAAAAGTTAAGGTCTGCCAACCTAACTAAAAAATCGAGGAGGTCTTTAAATGAAAGACATAAACAGTTTAGAACATACCAAGTGGAGATGTCAATACCACGTAGTATTTGCACCAAAATACAGGAGACAAGTAATATATCGGGAAATTAAAGCAGACATAGGGTTTATCCTAAGGAAATTGTGTGATCAAAAAGGGGTAGAAATTATAGAAGCGAACGCATGCCCAGATCACATCCATATGCTAATCAGTATACCACCAAAGTTTAGTGTATCGCAGATAATGGGGTATCTAAAAGGGAAGAGCAGCTTAATGATATTCGACCGTCATGCAAATTTGAAGTACAAATATGGAAATAGGCATTTCTGGGCAAGAGGGTATTATGTGGATACAGTAGGGCGGAATAAAAAGCAGATACAGGAGTATATCAAAAAGCAATTGGAGGAAGATGAGCTATCCGATCAGATGAGTCTCAAGGAGTACACTGACCCGTTTACGGGTAGCAAGAACACCAAGGCATAAAAACGTACCCCTTTAGGGGTTGCCCGAGAAAGCAATGCGGATGGCAGATCTTTCGGGACCCCTTTAGGGGTACTGTCTGTATTGTGCCCTTCTAGGGCTTATTCAAGCCTCCGGCTTAGCCGGAGGTTTTGACTCATGTATTTCTTGTTACCCCACTGAGTACCGGCGACATGGCGCAAACGTGCGCAGACGAGCATCAGAGCGGAGTTTCCATCAGGAAATGCGCCGACCACCCTTGTACGGCGACGGATTTCACGGTTAAGGCGTTCGATGACGTTGTTCGTGCGAATTCGTGTCCAATGTTCGGGTGGGAAATCGGCATAGGTAAGCGTCTCATCAATGCTATCCTCCACTTTTCTGGCCGCTTGGGTCAGCTTCATGGCGTGCAGTTCTTGCACAACGGCTTTCGCCTTCTCCCGTGCCGCTTTTTTGCTTTCCTGCGCATGGATAGCCTTAAGCATTTTCGCTACCAGCTTCACCTTGGAGCGAGGGGTAACAGAGAATACATTACGGTAGAAATGCACGGTGCAGCGCTGGTATTTGACGTCGGGAAACACTTCATAGACGGCCTCCAGCATACCCAGACATTTGTCACCCACAATGAGCTTGACACCAGAAAGTCCACGGATTTTCAGCCATTGGAAGAAGGACACCCAACTTGCTTTATCCTCTTTCATCCCTTCAGCGGCGCCAATCACCTCCCGGTAGCCGTCCTCATTGACTGCGATGGCTACGAGGATAGCCACATTCTCATATTCTCCGCCCCAGTTGCGGCGAAGGTAGATGCCGTCCACATAGACATATGGGTATTTCCCGCCTTGCAAGGGGCGACCCCGCCAATCTTCAATGTGGACATACGCTTTCTTGTTCAGTTCGCTGATCGTGGCTGGTGACACCTTGCTTCCCCACAATGCCTCTGTAATATCCTCTACTCGCCGTACTGATACCCCGGCCAGATACATCTCAATCAATGCTTCTTCTACGCTGCTTTCCCGGCGGCGGTACCGCTCAATAATCGCTGTCTCAAAGGACACTCCTTTCAGCTTCGGCATTTTCAGCTCCACATCCCCTGACGTTGTTGTCAGATTCCGGTTGTAGTGCCCGCTGCGGTAGCCCTGTCGACCCTCACTGCGTTCATATTTCGCGGCATTGGTCAGTTGCTGTGCTTCCTGCTCCAACAACCCATTGAGTGTTTCCTCCACGCTATTGCGCACCAGTTCCCGGATTTCTACCTTGATTACTTCCTCGTTTAGTTGTACAATTTTCTCGGACATGGTTTTCTGTCTCCTTTCAAAATGGTGGTGTCGTTACTCCCATTTTACCAGAGACTTAAACCTTGTCCTTTTCTTATTTGCGAAACTTATTGTACCTTATCTGTTGGACTTCTGCTGACATTGGTAATCATCTTTTCTTTCCAATAAACATATTTTTAGGGCATCACCGTTTTATCAGCGGTAATGCCCTAATTTTATGTTATGCTCTACTGTAAATCTCATTTCTTGAGGCCGAAAATGAATCGTAAAATTCCAATTCGTTTACACAACTCGTATGAAAGAAACGTGAGCGGGATACTCCCCGCGAGGATTAAAGCCATTTGCAAAACTGTATTTTGTGTAAACTGAAACACATAAAAGGCAATGATAATAATCCAGGGTTGGTGAAAAATATATACAGAAAACGATGATTTTGAGAAATAGGCAGCGGTTATAATATTGAGATAATGTTTGCTCATACCCAAAAGAGCCAAAATGCCGACCCAGGCGTATAGTTCAATTATTGCCTCATATAAGATTGCGTTAATATTTAATTCTGTATTAAACAAAACTAAATTTATAGCCATTCCTAAAATAAACATCCCCGTCAGCAAAAAACGGTATCTGTCAAGCTTTTCGAGAATACGTTCATCGGATAGAATAAAATACCCCAGCAGGAAAAAAGCAAAATATTTTCCTACACTTTTTCCTGAGATATTCAATATAATCTGACAGGCCAACGGTATGACAAAAAAGGCAAGTAAAAGGGGCAAATTGATCAGGCCGATGGGTATTTTTCTTTTTGACTTTTGATATGTCTTCATCACCGGCAAAGCAACAAGTGATATTACAAATAAGTAAAGGATAAACCAGAAATGTCCGGGAGTAAAACCACCGTGATAACCCGAAAGGTCTGTTGGCTTTGTAAAAAACAAAACATATTGTTCAATATATCCCCCTGTATAGCCATTGTGAAACCGCTCAGCAAAATATGTCATGAGTGGCATGATCAGTAATATGCCGGATATCAGTGGAATAAACAGTTTCATAACACGTTCTTTCAGATATTCCAGAGGCGTTCTTTTTCTCAAGGCATAAGCTGAGCTCATACCAGCCACGACAAATAAAAGCGGCATGATCCAAGGCCATACTGCGACAATGAAGTTGCTTGTAAATGTGATATTCGTGCCTTTTATGTAAAAACTCTCGCCAAAGGAATTGTAAATCATAAAGGTATGATATGGGAAAAGCAACAGAACAACCAGACAACGCAAATTATCAACAGAATACTCTCTCATAAATCATTTCCTTATTCTCAATATATAAATGATATGCCCCGCTTCTATATAGCAGTGATAAATGACTGTCGTAATCACCACATGGCTGTAGCAAGGATACGACCATTGTATGGCGGTGTTTCCAGAAAGTGTCCTGAGCCCTCAAAAACGAAAGGCAACAACCATGAAAAACATCATGACCATTGCCTTTAAAAGCATCCTTACGCTTTACTACCCGGATCACCCTTTTATTTTTAGTAATCCATTTGCTCCAGCAGTTCCACAGCGCCGCTAACCAGATCGGTGCAAACCTCTTTCAGCTCCGCCTGCTGCTCGGCGGGGAGAAGATCACGCTGAACAGGCTCACATCCCAAAAGTTCCCGACAGGTCACAGAGTGATTGCGCTCTTTAAAGCGATCAATAAAGTTCTTGGTCTGTGCGCCGCAAATCGCCTTGGCTTCGGCATCAGAAGGGGTAGAAGGGCCATGCTTGAGGCCAATGACCATGATCGCACCGCTGACTGCTCCGCACAGCTCACCGGTGCGGCATCCGCCCCCAAAGCCTCCGGCCAAGCGCAAAGCCAGGTCTTTGCTCATACCGTATTTTTCACTAAAAACGGTTACCACTGCTTGTGCACAGTTCATTCCATTGTGAAAATTGTTTTGAGCAGTGTCTTTTAGTGTATCCATAAAAGCGCTCCCTTTCTAAGATTGAATTCTTTATTATTTAATCAAAGGGTTTTTGGCGGAATCATAGTCCCGGGTTTTGATGGATTCGCCTTTTCTCCGCAACAGAAAATTGACCAGCCGCCGGATCAGCGAATAGAGAATTGCAAAAAGCGGCACTCCCAAAAACATGCCGGCTATGCCTAAGATACCGCTGAACAGGGTGATGGCAAAGATAATCCATAAAGGTGAAAGGCCGGTGGAATCACCCAGAATTTTAGGTGCTATAATGTTGCCGTCAATCTGCTGGAGAACCAAAATCATAATCACGAACCAAAGGGCGGCTGTGGGATTTTGAGCAAATACAATCAGAAAGCCGGGGATAACACCGATGAAAGGCCCAAAATAGGGAATTATATTGGTAATGCCCACAATGGTGCTGATCAGCAAAGCAGAAGGGATTTGTAGAATGCTTGAAAATATGAAGCACAAAATGCCCACAATAAGAGAATCGGTTACACTGCCTACAATGTATCCATTAAAAATATGGTGGCAATCCAATGCAATTTCATAGAGAAGGTTGCTTATCTTCTGAGGGAAAATGGCCCGGATAATTTTTTTAAGCTGTGCAAACAGCTTTTCCCGATCCATCAAGAAATAAATGGAAACAATGACACCCAGCACACCATTGAGAATACCGGCAGTCAAGCGGGTGGTTGCGGCAAAAATAGCGCTGACCCCATAGGTCAGATATTGGACAATGCTTTCAACCAAGCCTTCTGTCAGCTCTGCAAGCCGCTCGCTTAAAGTTTGAAGCAGAACCTGTGTGTTCCCGTCGGCACTAATCAGCTGCAATCCGGAAACCCACTCATTGAAACGGGTATAAAGCTTTTCTACAGAGTGAATGTAATAGGAGACATTGCTTCCAATCTGTGTAACCACTCGCAGCTCCGGCAATACAAGGCCGATAAACACGCTCAGAACAACAAAGGTGGTCAGATAGGTCAGCCCCAGAGCAATTCCCCGCCGGGTAACCGGTTTGGGCTGTTTTTTCCATTTTTTGAATATCCTGCACAGGAGCTTATCATCAAACCAGCGCAGCAGGGGATTAAGCAGAAACGCAATCACAAATCCATAGAAAATCGGCGCCAGCAGCTGTAAAGTGCCCTGTACCCATCCTGAAAGAAAAGAAATATTTTGCAGAAATTGAGATAAAACCAGCAAAGCTCCCAATACAAGGAAAGTATAAACGGCGATGGAAGCGTACTTCTCGTTGCGCGGAAATTTCATTGTGCTCCTCACTTTGTTGAATATTGTGTTTTGCATGGGAAATGGTGTATTACGAAATCTGGTCGCAGAGAATCGTCCATCGATTCATGCACTCTCCCAGTTCCAAACGCTTGGCTTCCAGAGAATCACAGTGCTGCTGCAACAAAAGGTAATCCCCCGATATCCGCGGAGAGGCAATTAGCTCTTCCAGCTCCGAGATTTCGCTCTCCAAAAGCTCAATGGTATCCTCTAAATCTCGCAGCTCTTTTTTGCGTGCGACCTCTATACTGCGCTGTTTTTTACTGCGATATTGGGGTGTTGCCTCTGGAGCAGAAGCGGCAGGCATCTCTGGCGCCACCGGCATTGGGGTAGCAGCCTCCTTCTGGCGCAGATAGGCATCGTAATTGCCCTTATAAACCCGGATGTGGTCTCTGTGCATTTCCACAATCTTGGTAGGGAACTTATTGAGCAGGTAACGGTCATGTGAAACGGCTAAAACCGTGCCCTCAAACTGCTGCAGGGCTTTATCCAGCGATTCCTTTACATTTAAATCCAGATGGTTGGTGGGTTCATCCAAAAGAAGCACATTACCCTTTTTCATCAGCATAATGGCAAATTTCAGGCGTGCCTTTTCACCGCCTGAAAGATCGCCCACCTTTTTAAAGACATTTTCTCCGGTCAGCTGAACATGTCCTAAAATGGTGCGGATGGTATGCTCATATTCCCGGGGAAACACATCCCATAAAGCATTCAAAACAGGCTTGGAAGGTTCTAAATCCAGCTCGCCCTGTTCAAAGTAGGAAATAACCGTATTCTGTCCCCAAAAAATCTGGCCGCTTTCGGGGATATGAAGCTTTTGCAGTGCCCGGAGCAAAGTGGTCTTTCCGATACCATTGGCGCCGATAAGAGCAACCTTCTCGCCCCGCAATATATCCAGATCAATGTGACTGCACAAAACCTGCTTGCCTTCGGTTGTATCCACAGCCAAGGATAAATCCTTTACGTGCAGCACATCCTTGACAGGGTCTTTGTCGTACCCAAATTCCAAGCGAGCCGGTTTGGAAGGAGCGTGAGGCCGCTCGATGCGTTCCATCTTATCCAGAATCTTCTGCCGGGATTGGGCACGGCCGGTTGTGCTGGCCCGAGCCAGATTGCGGGCCACAAAATCCTCCAGCTTCTGGATATCCTGCTGCTGCTGCCAATACTGTTTTTCCTGAAGCTCCAATCGCTGGGCACGTTGCTCCACATAGCGGCTGTAATTGCCTTTATAGGTATACAGTGTCCCTTGATCCAGCTCCCAGACACTGCCGCAAAGGCGATCCAGAAAATAACGGTCATGGGAAACCACCAGAAGCGCTTTTTTCCATCCGGAAAGATAATCCTCCAGCCAAAGAAGCGTTTTGAAATCCAGATGGTTGGTGGGTTCATCCAAAATAAGCAGCTCAGGCTGCTCCAGCAAAAGCTTGCACAGGGCAAGGCGAGTCTTTTCGCCACCGCTCAAAACGGCAACAGGTGTTTGCCGGTCGGTCTGGCCAAAGCCCATTCCGTTGAGCACAGTATCAATGCGTACTTCCATGGTGTAGCCATCCTGCTGCTCAAACTGGGTCAGCAAAGAAGCATAGCGCCCGGCCAAAGGCTCATAAGCAGGGGATTGGGGCGGCAGAGCGGCCATTTCCTGTTGAAGAGCGGCCAGTTCCTTTTGCATTTTCACTAAAGTGGCCAGTGCCATATGCATTTCCTGGGCAATGGTATTTTGGCTGTTCAATCCGCTGTTTTGCCGTAAAAACCCAAAGTGGCTGGCTGAGCGGGAAAGGATGCCTGTGTCCGGTTCCAGTTCGCCGTATATTATATTCAGCAGGGTGGATTTGCCAGCTCCATTTACTCCAATGAGACCAATGCGGTCCTGATCTTCTATTTTAGCGGTTAGGGGGTTGAGCACTTGATGGGCGCCAAACCCCTTGGAAATATCTTCAAGCTGTAAAATCATAGCGGTGTTGTTTCATCCTTTTGGCGGGAAGATTATTTTATTCAGCCGACAAATGAGCAAGCAAATCATTTTATTTTGTTGAAAATGGGATTGCAGCTCTGTCGTGATTTCTATTTATGAATATTGTATCATAATTTTTGGCAAAAAGACAATTGATTTTTCTTTCTATAGGGGGAAATACTAGTCTTAAAGCTATTATGAGAAGAAAATCGTGCTTCTATAAATTAAGCAGTGTGATTTTCGATGAAAAGAAAGGGGAAAGAAAAATGTCCGGTAAAAAAAGTGAAAAGATTCTTCATGGCAATTCAGCCAAAATTGATCCGCAGAAAAAAATCACAGGGGCCTACACCACCAATACCATCACGGCTTATAATAAGAAGGAAAACGAAACCCCTATTATTTCGGATGAAAATGTCCGGCTTTCCAGAAAATATGTGGATGAAAACCATAAATAAAAGGATTGTAAATAACGTGAGGCAGGGTTTATAAACAAACGCCTCATAAATGATTTCAGTTTTCAGCAGTATTTAACCTATATATCTATTTATGAAAAATCAGAAGGAATCGATAAAATGCGATTTCTTCTGATTTTTTGTATTTTCTCTGCATAAACTTTGATGACCAGTACTTGAAGTCATCATTTTTTTTTGTTATAGTCATAAGGAACGAAGCGAAAATGACGATATAATTATTGTGTATGACTGCGGGGTTTGATTTTTTTAAGGTGCTGCATGAATACCCGATGCTGAAAGAAATGTATCTCCCGTTTTTTTCAAGAGTGGGGTATCCTGTTTTCAGCAATTTTGACAGGGGGAGCATAAGGTGAATATTGGCATTGCAGTAGCGGTTGGCATTGGCGGAGCTCTATTACTGGTTATACTTGGCCTGATCGGCAAAGTTCTTGTAATTGAAAAAGCACCCTTAAATAAAGATTCCCGGTTTGATTTTGATTCCGATGCCTTTGAAGAGGATCTGGAGGATTATTTGATTCCCCGCCGTAATTTAGATTTCCCGGATGATATTCCAGATGGTGTTGATCTGGATAAAATGAGCTTGGTGGATTATTACAGCGATATTTTGGGTGAAACAGAAAAAGGGGGCGCCCATCAGGAGCCCATGCCTTTGGCCCATGAGCGTGAGGAGGCGCTCGTGGAAAATGATTCGCTCACCGGTTTGCGCTGTGGTGAGGCGTTTCATCGTGAGTGTCAGGCCATTCTGGATGCCGCTAAAAAGGAAAAAACGTCTTGGGCGGTGGTTTATTTTGATTTTGACCGTTTTAAGCTGATCAATTCCCTCAAGGGTGTTAATATCGGAGACTTTGCACTACAGCACATTGTGCAGAGATTGCCGGAGGTTTTTGGAGAGCATGCTATTTTTTCCAGGATTACAGCGGATCATTTTTTTGCTTTGCTGCCCTATCACGATGTTCAGCAGTTTGAAATCATTGCCGATAACATGAAGCAGGCCTGCCGGGCTGTCATGGAAGGCATCGGCGTTAAAACCGGCCTGAATGTGAGCATGGGGATGGCGGTTACACAGAATACATCGTGGAGCTATCGGCTCCCTGTGCTTATGGAAAGAGCCAATATTGCACACTATACCATTAAAGCCAACCGTAAGGTTTCTTATATTGTTTATAGCAGCAGCATTGTGTTTTCCCATTTTTATGGAGAGAGTGCCTTAGAAAACTTTAAGGAAAACCAGTTCGATGATGAATATGTTTTGCACTGGAGGCCCAGCCGCCGTTTGGATACCCGCAGGGTCTGCGGTGTGCAGGTGCGGGCAGGTTGGCGTATTATGGAAAATACACCTCGGCAGTATACTGTTCATGATGCTATCGGTGCGTTGCCCGGATACTGTGCTAAAATGCTGTATAAAGTTTGCAAAGAGATTAACAGC
This sequence comes from Oscillospiraceae bacterium MB08-C2-2, assembly GCA_035621215.1. Classification (NCBI taxonomy): domain Bacteria; kingdom Bacillati; phylum Bacillota; class Clostridia; order Eubacteriales; family Oscillospiraceae; species Oscillospiraceae bacterium MB08-C2-2. The sequence goes on from CP141729.1 coordinate 577,224, forward strand.
TGCCGCAAGCAGGATATTTCGGTGCTGCCGGTTACTCTTCCGCTTTCTATGATTGACCTGTATAAAGAAGATATAGATGCCTTAGTGAACCAATGCCTTACTGATTTTCAGGTAAAGCCTCAGCTGCTGGAATTTTTGGTGGATTCAGAAAAACTGCCGGTGGAAATGGAGACTTCCTTTACCCAGCTGAGAAAACTGCGGGATTTAGGTGTTCGGCTGGCTTTGGGCAACGTTGACCCACGTTCCCGTGCGCTGGAAATGCTGCCTCCCTTTCCATTTGACCGTATTCAGGTTCGCCCCGGATTTTTGCGGGATCTGAAGGAAAAAGCGGGGGATGAGGGCCAGCAGAATCTATCTCTGGGCTGGTTGGTTAATTTTGCCCGTACCTTTAACACTCAAATTCTAGTGGAAGATATACAGATTGAGGAGCAAGCGAGGGTTGCCGCAGAAAAAAGCTGCAAATTTGGGCAAGGCCCCTATTTTGATCCGCCCATGTCCACCAAGCAGTATACCAGTTTTCTTCAGGAGCTGGCTAAGGAAAGAGCCAATACCAGGGGGGCAGCCCCCGAAGATTTGCAGGAGCAGTTGTTTGATCAGGCTCAAGAGGATTTTGTGGAGACATCTTCTGCTGACTATGAGCAGCTGCCCAGTGCCGATATTCTCCCTTTCAGCGGGCAGCCGCCTAAGTCGGATTGGGAAGCGGAAATGCAGGCCGCCTATGCTCAGGAGATGGAGCAGGCTGCTCAAGAACGAAAGCAAAATTCGTAAGCCGAAAAAATGGAATAATAAAAAAGGAATCCCTCGGTTAATCTCCGGGGGATTCCTTTTGTTGTACGAAAAATCAAAGCTTAGATTAATATGTGATTTTCTCCTGAATATAAGCCACCAGCTGGTCGATGGGAACACGAGTCTGCTCCATAGTATCACGGTCACGGACTGTAACACTGCCATCGGTTTCCGAATCAAAATCATAGGTGATGCAGAAGGGAGTGCCCACCTCATCCTGACGGCGATAGCGCTTTCCGATGGAGGAAGCATCATCATAATCCACCATAAAGTGAGCGGAGAGGGCTTCAAAGACCTTTCCGGCAGGCTCGGCCAGCTTTTTGGAAAGAGGAAGTACACAAGCCTTAAAGGGCGCCAGAGCGGGATGCAGGCGAAGCACCACACGGGTATCTCCCTCGCCAACGGTCTCTTCGTCATAAGCATCACACAGGAAAGCCAAGGTAACCCGGTCAGCGCCCAAAGAAGGCTCGATAACATAGGGGATATACTTTTCGCCGGATTCCTGATCAAAATATTCCATGCTCTTGGTGCTGTGCTTCATATGCTGGGTCAGGTCAAAGTCAGTGCGGTCGGCAATACCCCACAGCTCGCCCCAGCCAAAGGGGAACAGGAACTCAAAGTCGGTGGTGGCATTGGAGTAGTGAGAAAGCTCCTCGGCCTCATGATCCCGCAGGCGCAGATTGTTTTCCTGCATACCCAAGCCAAGCAGCCAGTTTTTGCAGAATTCTTTCCAGTAGGCAAACCATTCCAGATCGGTGCCGGGCTTGCAGAAAAATTCCAGCTCCATCTGCTCAAACTCACGGGTACGGAAGGTAAAGTTGCCGGGGGTAATCTCATTGCGGAAGGATTTACCCACCTGAGCTACACCAAAAGGCAGCTTTTTGCGGGTGGTGCGCTGCACATTCATAAAGTTGACGAAGATTCCCTGAGCGGTTTCAGGCCGCAGAAAAATCTCATTTTTGGCATCCTCGGTGACACCCTGAAAGGTCTTGAACATCAGATTGAACTTGCGGATATCGGTGAAATTGGTGCTGCCGCAGTTGGGGCATTTGATGCCGTTTTCTTTGATGAAATCCATCATCTGGGCATCGCTCCAGCCATTGGGAACGGTCTCGGACTGATCCTCGATCAGCTTGTCGGCCCGATGGCGGGTCTTGCAGTCTTTGCAATCCATCAGGGGATCGGAAAAACCGCCTACATGACCGGAAGCCACCCAAACCTGTGGGTTCATGAGAATGGCGCTGTCCAAGCCCACATTCAGCGGGGACTGCTGGACAAATTTCTTCCACCAAGCTCTCTTGATGTTATTTTTGAGTTCAACGCCCAAGGGGCCGTAATCCCAAGTGTTGGCCAAACCGCCATAGATTTCAGAACCGGAATAAACAAAGCCTCTGTTTTTGCACAGGGCTGTCACCTTTTCCATGGTTTTTTGGTTGTTTTCAAGGCCGCGATTCTGCTTGGGGCTGTTTTCAGTGGTATCAGTCATGAGGATTCCTCCAAAATAAATAGTGATGCCTCCGCGAGGCTATAAAATGATGCGCCTTGCAAAGCTTCAAGGCAATACATCAAAATAGTAATGGGAATTGCTGCTAAAGTCAAGAGTAAGCCGATAAAATCAGGCTTTTTGCATCTGCTTCGCACACGAAATGTGCTTTTGTCTTTGTCGGGTGGAAACCAAACAGAAGGCTACAGGTTTCCCAGACTGGATTCACGCAGATAGGCATTGATAAATCCATCCAGTTCTCCGTCCATAACGGCGCTGATATTGCCCACTTCAAATCCGGTTCGCAAATCCTTGACCAAGGTATAGGGCATGAAGACATAAGAGCGAATCTGTGAGCCCCAGCCGATTTCCTTCTGTACGCCCTTGATATCGCTGATTTTTTCCAGATGCTCCCGCTCTTTGATCTCCGCCAGCTTGGATTTAAGCATCTTCATGGCAACCTCACGGTTTTGATGCTGGCTGCGCTCATTCTGGCAGGCCGCTACAATACCAGTGGGCAGATGGGTAATACGCACCGCTGAATCGGTTTTGTTAACATGCTGACCGCCCGCACCGCCGGAGCGGTAGGTGTCAACCCGTAAATCAACGGGATCAATGGTAATGCTTACATCCTCGTCGATTTCGGGCATGACCTCCAGTGAGGCAAAGGAGGTCTGCCGTCTCCCCGAAGAATCAAAAGGGGAGATGCGCACCAAACGGTGTACGCCGCCTTCGCTTTTCAGATAGCCATAAACATTGGTGCCTTCAATCAAAATGGAAACCGACTTGATGCCAGCCTCATTGCCAGCCAAATAATCCAGCACCTTGTATTTGTAGCGATGGCGCTCCGCCCAGCGGGTGTACATGCGGTAAAGCATCTCCACCCAATCCTGTGCCTCGGTTCCGCCAGCTCCTGCATGAAAGGTTAGGATGGCGTTGTGGCTGTCGTATTCCCCTGTCAGCAGGGTGGAAAGACGCTGTATCTCCAGCTGGGAAGTCAGTTCCTCCAAGTGCTGGAGAACCTCCTCCAGCAGGCTGTCGTCCTCTTCTTCTTCCGCCATCTGGATCAGGGTGGAGGCATCCTCGTGAAGCCCTGCCAAACGCTCATAAGAGCCCAGCTTGGTTTGAAGCTGTTTTTGTTCCTTGAGCACAAGCTGGCTTTTTTCAAGATCCCCCCAAAACGCAGGATCATTGGAAGCCTCAGCCAGCTCAGCCAGCCGCTGCCGCAGCTGTTCGATCCCCAAAGCCTTGGCCAGCTCTTCCAACTGGGGCTTTAGTTCGTTGAGCCTTAGTTTTGCGTCGTCGTATATCAGCATATTTTCCTCCAAGAGTATCAGTCTGAATAGGGCCGCTTGCCCCAAAGCTCTCAAAAAGAGGCTTTATAAGGTTTGTCTGTCATTTTAAAATTGTTCACTATTTTATTTGATTATATCTCAGCAGGCTAGAATTGTAAAGAAATAGAATGCCGGATATCCATTGCTGTTTGCCCCATAAGACCTTGAAAAGCCTATGGAAAGTCTCGTGAGTATACAAACTGTTCACAATTGGGACAGAAAACGGCGTTGATTTTGCCAGATAATAGTATATAATATTTGTAGAACAACGCTCCCGCAGTTGGGAAACAAACCGGCCTTCCCAAAGTTTGGGCCCGGGTTTCCGCTGTCTGCTTTTGGTGGTCTGAGTGGACCCTGGAGTAAAATAACGTTAGGATTGGGAAAGGAAAACCTATGGCTAATTATATAGGGGTTCGGTGTCCTGTTTGTGATAAAAAATTCAGCACTCACGATGATATTGTAGTATGCCCAAAATGTGGAGCTCCCCATCACCGGGAATGCTATGCCCAAGTGGGGGACTGTGCTTTTGCCAAGGAACATATGACCGGGAAAGCATGGGTTAACCCGTTGGAGCAGCAGGCGCAGGAGCAGGCGGCCGCTCAGGCTGCGGCTCGGGCACAGCCTGTTCGCTGTGAGCGCTGCAATGCCTATAATCCCGGGGAATATCCTTTTTGTCAGGTGTGTGGGGCAAAGATGCCCAGCCGTGAGCAGCCCGAAGATTCAAGTAGTCATACACATACGCATACCCACGCACATACACAGAACCAGCCTGAGAACTGGCCTCAGCCAGGATTTGTTTTCAGTGCGCCGGAAACGAACGCGGCTTTTTCCGCTTATGGCGGGCTGAATCCGGATGAAAGCATTGCCGGAGAATCGGTTCGGGATATTGCGTTTTTTCTGGGAGCTCGTCCAGCCTATTATCTCCATCGGTTTAAACTCTTTGACCAGACCAAGCGAATGATTACGGCCAATTGGAGTGCCGCTATTCTTGGCTTTATGTATTATTTCTATCGAAAAATGTACAAAATCGGCGTGGCGCTGCTGGCGGTTACATTGGTGTGTATGATTCCCCGCTTGCTGTATGCCTATTACTATACACCCTATATGCTGAATCAGATGGGCTTGGGCCCCGCTGTAACGCTGGATCAGACACTGCTTGATTTTTATGCTCAACTCAGCAACATCACCACTTCGGTGCAGTTTGGGCTGACTATTACCTTATCCTTTTTTGCAAACCGTATTTATTATAAAAGAGTCATTGATTCTGTCAAAACCATTCGCGAAAGCACCCAGCAAATGGTGGATGAGCAGACCTATGTGGCACAGCTTTCCACCCGAGGCGGAATCAGCGTGAAGGCTGTGGGCTTTGTGATACTGGCTGTTTCTGTAATCTATTTTCTTGCCAGCTTTGGTGTTGCTGTATCTATTTTATATTAATAATATTAATGAAGGCTTAAAATTGGAAGAAAATGGTGCTTCCATAACAACGTCTTGATGGCTCTGTGGCCTGAATTTATGTAAAAGCGGATGTGGATTCTGCAGCGGCGCGCAGCCAAAATGTGTGCCGCTTACTTTTTGAAATTGAGGAGAACCAAATATGAAGGTACGTAAGGCTGTTATTCCGGCAGCGGGTCTGGGAACCCGTGTGTTGCCTGCTTCCAAAAGTATGCCCAAGGAGATGCTGCCTCTTGTGGATAAGCCGGCTATCCAGTTTGTTGTGGAAGAGGCTGTCCGGGCTGGTATTGAGGATATCCTGATTATAACCAGCCGGGGAAAAACCATTATGGAGGATCATTTTGACCGTTCCCCCGAGCTGGAAGCCCGTCTCAAAGCAGGGGGGAAGGATGCCCTTTATGAAGAAATGCTGGCCATTTCCAAGTTGGCTAATATTCAATACGTCCGCCAGAAGGAAACCCTGGGATTGGGACATGCCGTTTATCAGGCAAAGTCTTTTGTGGGCGATCAGCCCTTTGCCGTTCTCTATGGCGATGATGTCATCATTGGTGAGAACTCTGCCTGCGGAGAGCTTTGTGAGGCCTATGAAAAATATGGTCTGGGTGTTGCGGGCATCAAGCCGGTGGAACTTTCTGAAATCGGCAAATACTGCTCTTTAGAGGTTGCGCCTCTGGAAGAGCGCCGCTTTAAGGTTACCGATATGATTGAAAAGCCTGCGCCTCATGAGGTTATGTCCAACTATTCCATACTGGGCCGCTGTGTGCTTCCTCCCTCTGTGTTCGGTATTTTGGCCGATATTCCCAAGGGCGCGGGCGGTGAATACCAGCTTACCGATGCCATGAAGATTCTGGCTCGGGGCGAGGGGATGATTGGGGTGGAATACACCGGAACCCGGTACGATATGGGCAACAAGCTGGGTTATTTGCAGGCTTGTGTGGAAGTAGCGCTGAGCCACGCCGAAATCGGAGCCGATTTCAGGGAGTATCTGCGGGTTTTGGCCGCTTCATTGTAAAAGGCTTTGCATTTGCTAAAAAGTCCGCTTTTGGCAGGAACGGTAAAATTTTCTTGACTTGTCCCTGATAAACTGCTATACTATCAGGTATTGCGGTGTGACCTATTTATAAAATTGCCGCAAACATCCTTACTCTGCCCTCATCGGCAGGGTCTTATGTCCAGAAGGAGGTGTATCAACGTATGGCCAATCTTATCGCAAAGTATGAAACTGTCATGATTTTCAATGCACAAGCCGGTGAAGAAGGTGTCAAGGAGCTTTTCGAGCGCTTCAAGACTCTGATTCAGGAAAATGGCGGCACCATCGACAGCGTCGAAGAATGGGGCAAGCGCCGTTTTGCTTACCCGATCAAAGACGAGCTGGAGGGTTATTATTACCTGGTGAACTTCACCAGCAAGCCGTCTCTTCCCGCTGAGCTGGATCGTGTTTATAAAATCACGGACGGCGTGCTCCGCAGCCTGATCATTCACAAGGAAGAGCCCAAGGAGTATCACAAGAAGAAAAAAGATGTAAAGCCCGAGGCAGAAAAGGCGGTGTAGTGGATGTATAACAGAGCTATTTTGATGGGAAGGCTGACTGCCGATCCAGAACTAAAGCAAACGCCCAATGGCGTATCTGTATGCTCTTTCCGCATTGCTGTTGATCGTGGCTATACCCCAAGGGGCGACGAACGCCAAACCGATTTTTTGGATATTGTTGCTTGGAGAAGTCAAGCGGAATTTGTCAGTAAATATTTCAATAAGGGTAAGATGATTTTGGTGGAGGGTTCCATTGAAACTCGTCAATATACCGATAAGGACGGCAACAACCGCCGTGTGTTTGAAATCATTGCCGATAATGTTCGTTTTGCCGAGAGCAAAAGCGCATCTGCTCCTTCCCGCGGCGGCAATGAATCCATGTCCTTTCCCGCTCCGAATCAGGCTCCCGCTGCTAATGCAGGGGTATCTTATTCCAGCGGCAATGTGGACGATTTTGCAGAACTTGATGATGACGGCGATTTGCCGTTTTAACTTCTTAAACCCAATGAAAGCAAGGAGGGTTGTTCATGGATAGACCTGATAGATCTGACCGTTCCGAGCGTCCCGGCAGAGGCGGCCCCAGAAAGGGCAGAAAAAAAGTATGCTCCTTTTGTGTGGATCGTGTTCACGACATCGATTATAAGGATGTCCCCCGTCTGCGGCGTTATCTTTCCGAGCGGGCTAAGATTGTTCCCCGTCGGGTAACCGGAACCTGCGCACGCCATCAGCGTCAGTTGACTCTGGCTATTAAACGTGCGCGTCATTTGGCATTCCTGCCTTATGTCAGCGAATAAGCCCCAATAAGTGTATTTTTTAAGCTCCCCCCACTGTGGCTTCATGGCGGGTAGGGGGCTTTTCTATTCCCCTTAGGCAGTTTTGTGTAAGGGCAACAAATATTGTGTTTGTGAAGCAAAGTAAAGGCGCAGTTGAATGCTGCGCCTTTCTTTACAGGTATATGATGAGATTGTTTTATCTGTGCAGCAAAGGGCCGCAGGCCGCATTGATTTTCAATCTATTTGCGTTTATATGCCGGGGGTGTTTAAGTTAACCCCTCCAAATCCGCCTTGCTCCAGCATAGGCACACTTGGCAGTGAGAAGCTTTTGCCCTTTAGATAGTTGAGCGGTCCGGCATCGGTTGGAAAATCAAGAATCAGCTTATAGGCGCACAAGGCCTGAAACTGGAAGGCACTGTCACGGTTCATGCGGTTTACTCCATATTTGGTATCTCCCAGCAGTGGGTGGCCAATCGAAGCCATATGTGCCCGAATCTGATGGGTCCGCCCTGTCAGAAGCTTGATTTCCAAAAGGCTCAGATCCTTTCGCACAGCCAGCACCCGATAGCTTGTGAGAGCAGTTTTAGCACCGGGAACAGGGGCCTTGCTAATGCGCACCGTGTTGGTGGCAGAATCCTTGGTATGATATCCTTTGAGCAGAGCGCTCTTTTGGGTGGGAACACCGTGCACTATGCAGAGATACAGCTTGGTAATTTCACGATCCTTAATTTTTTGGTTCATTATCTGCAAGGCCTCAAAGGTCTTGGCCGCAATGACCAGACCACCAGTGTTGCGGTCAATCCGATTGCACAGAGCCGGGGTGAAGCTGTTCTCTAAGTCGGGAATATATTCATTTTTTTTGTATAAATAATGAAGTATCCGCATGATTAAAGTATCCCGATCATGGCCATCCCCCTCATGAACCAACAGGCCCGGTTGTTTATTGATGATCAAAAGTTGATCATCTTCATATACAACATCCAGATCACTGGGTGCACTGCGAAAATCCACCGTCTGTTCCTGAAAAAACTCATCTGAAATATAAAGGGATACCACACTTCCCACAACCAGCCGATCAGAGCCTGCGGCTCGTTTTCCGTCTATTTTAATGCGCTTGAGGCGCAGATATTTTTGCATCAGGCTGGTGGGCAAAAGCGGAACTGCCTTGTGCAGAAACTTATCCAGCCGCTGCCCGGCATCGTTGGATTGGATATGAAACTCTTTCATCAAAATCTCCTCTAACGGTATCAATTGGCTAAAGTATATCACAATTTTTCAGACAATTAAATATGGTGGTTAACATTTTGGTAAAATACAGAGGGGAGAGTTCTAGCTAAGCGATATGTTTTAGTGTATAATGAAAGAAACAACCGAGCAACGGTTTGCGTGAAAAATATGAATGACATTATGAGGATGGGTGGTAGCGCTTGTCAAAGATCCATCAGGGACATAGGGAGCGACTAAAGGAAAAATTTCGTACGAATGGGCTTGGCGGATTTGCACCTCATGAGATGCTGGAATTTTTGCTTTTTTATTCTGTACCCCGCAGAGATACCAATGAAATCGGCCATGAGCTGATCAATACTTTCAGTTCGATTTCAGGGGTATTTGATGCTCCATATAATATGCTAACCGATATACCGGGAATAGGCGATGAATCAGCCACTTTGATTAAGTTGATTCCGGAACTGTGCCGGGTCTATCTGGACGATATGTATGCAGTGAGCAACAAAAATGTAATCAATGACCATGTGGCAGCCAAAGATTATGTAAAAAGCAAATTTTTGGGCAGAACCAATGAAGAGGTTCTTTTAATTTGCTTAGGCTATAATAAAAAGGTGTTGCTTTGCACCAAGATTGCCGAAGGTTCAATGGAGAGAGTAGCAATTACACCCAGTGAGGTGGTTAAAACAGCACTTAAGGTTAACAGCGTGACAGCGATGTTGGCCCATAACCATCCGGGGGGCTTCTGTTTGCCCTCTCAGGCGGATATGTTCACGACTCGGCAGATTTTAAAGGCTCTGAAATTTGTGAATATTCAGCTGATTGATCACATTATCGTGGGCAGTGACGGTGTTTATTCCATGGAAGAAAAGGGCATGTTTCCACCGCACAATGTGGTGTAACTGCCCAAACGGCCTGGCGGTTTCGGTAAAATCCAGCGTATAGTTAATTTGCTTTCAAACTATTTCAAAGACTGTTTAAAATGAGATTGGTATAAGTGAGGTTTGTTTATGATTGTAAAACCAAAAATGCGGGGATTTATTTGCACCACTGCCCATCCGGAGGGATGTGCCGCCAATGTCCGGGAGCAGGTGGCGTATGTTCAGGGGCAGAAGCCTATTGATGGCCCCAAAAGAGTGCTGGTGGTGGGTTCCTCCACCGGATATGGTCTGGCTTCCCGTATAGCTGCTTCATTTGGCTGCGGTGCTGAATCCGTGGGCATTTATTTTGAAAAGCCCGGTTCAGGCAACAGGACTGCCTCAGCCGGCTGGTATAACAACCAAGCTTTTGAGCAGGAGGCACAGGCCGCCGGGCTGACAGCCGTTGGAATCAATGGTGATGCTTATTCCAAGGAAGTGAAGGAGCAGGCCATTCAGGCAATCCGGGAGCAGCTTTCCGGTGGTCAGGTGGATATGGTTATCTATTCCCTTGCTTCTCCCCGCCGCACTGACCCGGAAACAGGGGAGACCTACAGCTCGGTTATCAAGCCTTTGGGACAGGCCTTTTCCGGCAGAACGGTGGATTTTCACACCGGGGTGGTATCCGATGTGACCATCGAACCTGCCACACAGGAAGAGAAGGAAGGAACGGTTGCCGTTATGGGCGGCGAGGATTGGCTGCTTTGGATGCAGGCTCTCAAAGGAGCCGGTGTGCTTGCTCCCGGCTGCTGCACGGTGGCTTATTCTTATCTGGGGCCGGTCATTACCCATGCTATTTACAAGGATGGCACCATTGGCAAGGCCAAGGAAGATTTAGAGGAAAAGTGCCGTGCGATCGATCAGATGCTCGCTTCCTTTGAAGGAAAAGCGTTTGTATCAGTTAACAAGGCTCTTGTGACCCAGTCGTCCTCCGCTATTCCGGTGGTTCCCCTGTATATTTCTCTTCTGTTTAAGGTGATGAAAGAAAAGGGAACCCACGAGGATTGCATCCAGCAGATGTATCGAATGCTGGAGCGCCTGTTTGCCCAAGAGCCCGGTGATTGGGAGGCGGTTTCGGTGGACGAAGCCCATCGGATTCGTTTGGACGACTGGGAGATGGAGCCTGGGGTTCAGGATGAAGTTGCCCGCCTTTGGGGCGAGATTACCACCGAGAATCTGGCGGAACACACCGATATAGCTGGCTATCGCTCAGATTTTTACCGTCTGTTTGGCTTCGGACGGACAGAACTTGATTACGAAAAGGATACGGAGGTCTAGTAAATGTTAAACAAGTCCCTTGCCATTCGGGATATAAAGCCGAATGACCGAGAGATTTTTTTAAATCTTTGCGGGCGTTTTTATCAGCTTCCCGCTGTGAATCACCCAGTGCCGCCTGATCATTTTGCCAGAACCTTTGATGCCGCACTTGCTCAAAATCCTCTTGTACGGTTGCTGATGCTGGAATGGGAAGGTGAGACAGCGGGCTATTTCCAGATTGTCTTTTCCTACAGCAGCGAGGCAGGGGGGGAGGTTGTGTGGTTGGAGGAGCTGTATATACTGCCTGCCTTCCAATCAAAGGGCTTGGGCAGGGCTGTGTTGGCTTGGGTGGAACAGGAATATGCCGATGCCGCCCGCTTTCGCCTTGAGGTTTCTTCTGACAATGCACGGGCTGCCAAACTCTACGAAAGTTTGGGATATTCGGTGCTGCCGTATATCCAGATGATTAAAGAAAAGTAAAAAACTGCCAATTTTTTTAAAAAAATGAATGCGCATCGTAGCTGCGCGTGGTATACTATTTCCGTTGGGCTTTTTTATACTATTTTATTTGCAAGGCGGTTGCCTTGCTGTTTATATCCCTTTTGAACTTGAACTCTTTGGGAGGACTGACTATGAAAATTAAAGCAATTGTGGTGGGCTACGGAAATATAGGCAAAAGCGTGATCCAAGCGCTTGAAGCTTCCCCTGATTTTGAATTAATCGGTATTGTGCGCCGTAAAGCCTCCTCCGATATGCCGGCAGAACTGCTCCCCTTGGTGGTGGAGGATGTGAGCCAACTGGCCTCCAAGCCGGATGTGGCGATCTTGTGCACACCTACCCGCTCAGCCCCCGATATGGCGGAAAAGCTGCTGAAAATGGGCATTCATACCGTGGATAGCTACGACATTCACACCTCCATTCTGGATGTAAAAAAGCGTCTTGATTCTGTTGCCAAGGAAGGCAAAGCCGTGGCGATTGTCTCCGCAGGCTGGGACCCCGGTTCCGATTCGGTTGTTCGCACTCTCATGGAGGCTTGTGCGCCGAAGGGGCTTACCTATACCAATTTCGGCCCCGGCATGAGCATGGGCCACACTGTATGTGTTAAAGGCAAGGAAGGGGTCAAACATGCTCTTTCCATGACCATTCCTTTGGGAACAGGTATCCATCGCCGCATGGTTTATGTGGAGCTGGAAGAAGGCTATACCTTGGAGCAGGTGACTGCCGATATTAAGGCTGATCCTTATTTTTCTCATGACGAAACCCATGTGATTCAGGTATCCGATGTGGATGCCCTATTGGATATGGGCCATGGGGTAAACATGACCCGCAAAGGCGTTTCGGGCACCACACAGAATCAGCTGTTTGAATTTAACATGAAAATCAACAATCCAGCTTTGACAGCACAGGTGATGGTGGGAACTGCCCGGGCGGCTTTGCGCCAACAACCCGGTGCTTATACTATGATTGAAATTCCTGTGATTGATCTGCTGGCGGGTGACCGTGATGATTTGATCCGGCGGCTGGTGTAATGGGATAAAAGAGCCCAGCCGGGTGATTTTTCTTTTCCAAAATTTAATTGAATATGGGTATTGACAGCTCTGCCGAGCTGTGCTATACTAAAGAAGATCTAAATGTACCAATAGCCTCACATGTATATGTAAGCCATTGAACGTTTGATGTCTTACATATACATGTGATTTTTTGTACAGGTAGAAATTTATTTTATGGAGGTCCAGACACATGAACAAAGGTACAGTGAAATGGTTTAACGCAGAGAAAGGTTTCGGCTTTATTTCTAACGATGACGGCGGCGAGGATGTATTCGTGCATTTCTCCGCTATTCAAGTAGATGGCTTCAAAACCCTTGAAGAAGGCCAGAAGGTTGTTTTCGAGACCGAGCAGGATCCCAAAAACAGCAGCAAGCTGCGTGCCAAGGATGTCCGCCCTGCCTAATCAGGCAAGGTAAAGCAAAAGGTACCATATTTCTCTTTTGAGAAGTATGGTACCTTTTTTCGTTTCAAGAATGCGTTCTTACAGAGTAGATAGTGGGATTAGTGCGACTAAGAATTTTCTAGGCTTTCCAGCGCTTCAGCATTGGGAAAAACTTCTGCATCATTTCCCGGGCACCTTCATTGGTCATACTGGGGTTATGTTCCACCATAGGGGCCACACACATCTCAATCATCTCATCCATACTGCCGTGAAAATTAAATTCACCTTTTTCATAGCAGTAGCTGCAATAGTCTGCACTTTTGCTGCCATCCTTTTCTGTACCATAGAGCTCTGTTGAGTTATTCATGGGCATTCCGCAGCTTTGGCAAAATTTCACTTCCATTGTTCTTCCTCCATATAATATATTTTCAAAGGATATTGTCCTTTTCTAAATACAATTATACTAGTTAGAACCTGACAAGAGTGTGTCAGGTATTGTGATGCATATAAATTGTTTTTGCCCAAGCTGCCAATTCATGACGCAAATGTGCAGGCTCCAATACTTCCAAAGCTGTGCCAAAGGAAAATAGATAGCTGATAACCCAACTGTTTGGGGGAAAGTGCGCTGTAACCAACAACGAGCCATCCTTTTGCTTTTTGATGCTTTTCTGATTAAACTCATCGTAGATTCGAAAGGCAACGGATGGATCAAAGCGCAGAAGCAAGGTGATGGAAGATTCAAACGGCCTCATAGTGGATTCCGGCGGAGGCGCCTCAGAAAAATCCTCGCTAAAGTGTTGATCCGTCAGCTCAAATTCCGTTATGCGGTTGACCTTAAAAAGGCGAAAATCCTCGGCCTTTAGGCAGAAAGCCTGCAAATACCAGTTTTTATCCTTGAAAATAAGCTTGAAAGGCTGCATTTCCCGCTCTGTAATTTCACCGGAGGTGCCGCAATACTGGATGCGAAGCACTCTTTTTTGCAGTATAGCTGTTTTCAGCAGATCAAACCTTTGGTTATCTACAGGGCCTTGCCCCCACCGGGAAAAATCCACCTCAATCCAGCTGGTGTTCTGTTTTTGAAACACAGCACCCAGCTTTTCCAGCAGAACACCCACCTCTTGATCGGCGGCCTGCAAGCTTTGCAGTGAAAAAAGAAGTTGGTTCTGTTCTTCATCGGAAAAAAGAGCTTTGTCAAAGGTATAGCCGGACTGCAAGAAAATGCCGCCATTTTTCCCCGAGGTGGTGTATAGAGGCACCCCCGATATAGAAAGAGCCTCCACATCCCGGTAAATGGTGCGCACCGATACCTCCAGCCGCTGAGCCAGCTCTGGGGCGGTTGCAGAGCCTTTTTCCAGCAAAATATATAAAAGCTGAAACAGACGATCGTTTTTCATAGCTACCTGCCTTTTTAGTACAGCTTGATGTTGTCATAAGCGCAAAGTACTTGTTGTACCGCAAACTTTATCCATCGGAGATGCTGTGAGAACAGAATTAGTATACCATGAAAGCGAAACATTATGGAATACTAATTCTGTTCTCACAGCATGCAATGCCTCTAGGTGAGCAATTGGGATGCAATGTTTAGTCGCTGGAAAATAGAAAAAAACCGGGCTTGCTCCCAATGGGGAACAAGCCCGGTTTTCGTTTTATTGGTTATGCCTGAAGCAGGCTGTTAAGCCGATCCAGAACATCCTCTGCATCAATGCCGTGCACTTTGCAGGCATCCGCAAGGGATTCCATCTGCGAGGAGGGGCAGCCAAGGCAGTGCATACCGCACTCCATCAGAACCGGGGCTGCATCCGGGTATTGCCGCAGGATATCGCCGATAAGCATATCCGCAGTAACAGCGGCCTCCTGAACGGTGGTCTCACCAAAGAAAAGCTCAATATCATCTTCCACAGTGCCGATTCCGGCAATACCGAAGTTTTCGACCAGAACCTTAGCCACGTTGGGGGAAAGGAAGGCGGGCAGTGTGGGCCCAAGGTGGATATTCTTAACGCCCAGATACAGCAGCGCCAGCAAGACGATAACGGCCTTTTGCTCATACCACGCAATGTTGTAGGCGATGGGGAGATCGTTGATATCATCCAGCCCAAAGACCTCTTTCAGCTTGAGAGCAATCACGGCCAGAGAATAGGAGTCGTTGCACTGACCGGCATCCAGAACACGGGGGATACCGCCAATATCGCCAAGATTCAGCTTGTTGTATTTGTATTTTGCGCAGCCTGCGGTCAGGATTACAGCGTCCTGGGGGAGAGCCTTGGCAAAATCGGTGTAGTAGTTTCTGGATTTTGCACGTCCATCGCAGCCGGCCATAACCACGAACTTCTTGATCGCACCGGATTTGACAGCGCCAACCACAGCATCGGCCAGAGCCAATACCTGATTGTGGGCAAAGCCGCCGATGATTTCACCCTTCTCGATTTCGGTGGGGGCAGCACAGCCCTTGGCCTGCTCGATAATCTGGGAGAAATCTTTCTCCTGCCCGATTTCGCCGGGAATGTGCTTGCAGCCGGGGAAGCCTGCCGAACCGGTGGTGTAGAGGCGGTCTTTGTAGCTTTCTTTAGGCGGAACAATGCAGTTGGTGGTCATGAGGATAGGGCCGTTGAAGCTTTCAAATTCTTCCTTCTGCTTCCACCATGCGTTGCCGTAGTTCCCTACAAAGTGGGTGTATTTCTTGAATGCAGGGTAGTAGTGGGCGGGGAGCATCTCGGAGTGGGTATAAACATCCACGCCAGTTCCTTCAGTCTGCTTAAGCAGCATTTCCATATCCCGCAGGTCATGGCCGGAAATCAAAATGCCGGGGCGGGTTCCCACGCCGATGTTGACCTTGGTGATTTCAGGGTTGCCATAGGCGGTGGTGTTGGCCTTATCCAGAAGAGCCATACCATTTACACCGTATTTACCGGTTTCCAGAGTCAGAGCCACCAAATCGGCGACACTCAGGGAATCATCCAGCGTTTTGGCCAGTGCGCTCTGCAAGAAAGCATCCACTTCTGCATCGTCCTGAAGCAGAACATTTGCATGCTTGCTGTAAGCGGAGAGCCCCTTCAAGCCATAGGTAATCAGTTCACGCAGGCTGCGGACATCCTCATCCTTGGTGGAGAGCACACCCACCTCTTTTGCTTTTGCGGCAAACTGGGTGCGGTCTGTGGATTCCCACAGGGCAGCCTCCGGCAACAGCTCAGTATGCGCAACCTGTGCAAGCAGCTCTCTTTTTTGATCCAGTGTATCAAATATACGGGCAACAATGGCTTCTTCATCGAAGTTGGCGTTGGTAATTGTAATGAACAGGTTCAGTGTAATCAGGTGGTTGATATTTTGGTCAACCGTTTTTCCTTCGGCCCGGAGCTGTGTGGTTACAGCGGAAATACCTTTAGTTGTATAGACCAGCAAATCCTGCATGCCGGCAACCTCTGGTTTTTTCCCACAGACACCTACTTGTGTGCAGCCGGTGCAGCCAGCGGTTTCCTGACACTGATAACAAAACATTTTATTTTCCATCATGCATCCTCCCAATTTTTCAGTTGTTGTTTCCTCGATGCATTTATGATAACAAAGAAGATGCAAAAAATCCGTAACTTGCGTTACGGATTTTTAAATTACAAAATATTTTGCATTTCTTCCAGATCGGTGATGTAAATATGCCTTTTTTCAATATACAGCAGGTCTTCGTCCTGCATTTTCATTAGCTCTCTTGAGAGAGAGGGGCGAGCTGTGTTCAAAAAATCGGCCAGCTCCTCCCGGTTCATGGCGAGGGTTACTTTTCCATCGGGCTGAGCATTTTGAAGCAAAATCTTTGCGATTTTTTGCCGTAGGGTGGAGCAGGAAAGAATCTGAAGCTTTTGGTTGAGAAAATAAGCCTTCTGCGCCAGAATCGAAAGGATGTTGGAGATCAGCTTTGTGTGATAATCGCAGGCCTCTCCGCAGGTGTGATAAAGAAAATCCCGGGGAATCTGCAATACCTTTGAGGCTGTAACCGCCTGTGCGTAGTGATCGTATTCTCTCTTATTCAAAAACAGAAAAACCTCACCAAACAGCTCTCCGGGCTGATTGAAGGCAGCTACGATGCTGCGCTTTCCGGAGCTGGAATCGTTGCATACGGCAACGGAGCCCTCAACCAGCACCAGCAGCTTTTCGGGTACATCCTTTTGATAAAAAACCATCTCATCCTTTTGATAAACAGCAATTTCCGATTTGCTGCACCGCAGGCAATTTTCAATGTCACTTTCCGACATACCGGAAAAAAGCGGGCAGTTTTTTAGCGTTGAAACCATCCTTCACCTTCTTTCAGGACATCAAATGGTATACTCTCTGCACTTGCAGACAGTATACCATATTTTCTGTGCTTTGTCCTGTTCCGTTTAGGGGGTGAAATTATGACTTAACAAACACCAGCAGCATTTTAAAAGGTTTTACCGCTTTCAGCGCATGAGGAATGCCCGCTGGCATCATAATGCTTTCGCCGGCTTTGACCGTATAGGTATTTTCGCCGATGGTGACCTCTGCTTCTCCCTCCAGAATGAACGGGAGTGCATCGCCGGGGGCGGCATGTGGGCCGATTTTGGTACCCGGATCAAAGGCGAAGAGTGTCAAACCCACTTCGGGGCGGCGCGCCAGTGTGAGGCTGACCACTTGATTGCTTTCGTAAGAAACCTGCTCTTTCAGTGAAAGCACTTCCGCCGGAGCCAGATGTTCAATGGCTTTTTTCGTGGTCTTGCCATCTTTGCTTTGGTCCGCAAGGGTCATTTGTATCAGCTGATAGGGGCTTTTGCCTTCAACAGCATGTTCGATACCGGAACCGATTACAATGCCACTTTCCTTGGGAATAGGATGGCTTGTGCCATCTACCGTGACAACAGGTGTTCCGCTGAGCACATAGTAGAGAGTATCTCCCTGATAGGCCTCATCGCTGACGCCTTCGCCGCCATCAAAGGCGAACAGCGAAAATTGAAGGTCGCTGCTGTCGGTTACATCCATGCTGGCAACCTGCCCGGAACGAACCTTGACCAGCTCATCCAAGCGAAAAACTTCCTGATCGGGAAGACGAATAATTTTACTCATGCTGATTCTCCTTTATCATTTTGTAGACTGTGGGAAAACGGTCTTTTGCCGCAAAGCTTCACCAGAGCGGAGCATACGCCGTGCGTTTTGCATTACACTGTCGATTTGATTCAGCTGGGTGAGCAGTTCTTTTTCTTCGGGGCTGGTTTCCAGCACAGCATGGATACCGCCGCTGCGGATTACAATGCGCCGGTCAGCCATCAAGGCCAGAAGAGGATCATGGGTTGCCATAAGCACAATTTTATCCTGCGAAACCAAAAGCTCCAGAGCCTTACGCCGGTCAATGCCCGCATTTTCAATTTCATCAATAAGCACAATGGGGGAGGCGCTTAAAACAGCTGTATCTGCAATCATCAGCGCTCGGGATTGGCCGCCGCTGAGGCTGGTGACAGGTGTATCCGCTGAAAAGCTCTCACCAGCCAGCCGGTTTGCCTCTTCCAGTATGCGCCGGGTAATTTCGCCCGGATTTTCTACCATACGGCTTTGGGCGTGCATTTCCACAAATTCGCCTGCACTTAAATCCATGACAAAGTTCATATTTTGCGAAAGCTGGGCCACCAGCTTGTTGTTGGGGGAATAACGCCATTTGGCATCCGGCACAGAGCCGTTGATCAAAATACTGCGCCCGGTGGGGGTATCTCCCTGTGCGGCCCATTCAATGTCCGCAAGCAGGCGGCTTTTGCCGGAGCCTGTTGGCCCCACAATGGAAACGATCTGAGAGGGCACAATCACCAGCTCTTCAAATTGTTCCGGTAACCCTTCCTTATTTCGGCCCGGCAGAATAGTCAGGGAGCTGACTGCCTTGGTTTTTTCGATGCCAAGGAACTCGGTCATCTGCTGGATATAGGCTGTCAGCTCGCCGGGCAGGCGATCTATATCAATGGCTTTATCCTCCAATTCCTCTTCGGTAAGGAGGGCCAGATATTCTTCAAAGGTAAGCTGCTCAAAGCCTGCGGTTTCGAGCCGGTTTTGCTGCAAAAAATCCGCCGCAAAGGGGTATTCCTTCAAAAGCTGTGCAAGAGTTAGGTGTTTCATTTTTTATCCTCCTCCCACACCATTTTTTTGGTATTCCCCAGCTGGTAGCTTTCACCGATGCGGGTTTCACCCAAGCAGTAAGAGCACATGGCCGCTGGCATGGGAAAGCGCAGCTTCATGCCCTGCACTGAATCCAAATGCTGCTCTTCGTCATAAAGCAAGGTGCTCAGTTCATAGGCACCTTGACCGCTGAGCCCATTGACATGCATTACCATGGCCTTGGGGTTCACTGCGCTGACACGGGATGCAAAGACCTCCCGCTCTGCCTGCGAGACAATATCCCCTTTGGTAATCACCACAATGTCGGCGGATTTAAGCATAGGCCCGATCTTTTTGGGTGTGTTGATGCCGGAAAGATTATCAATGACACATACACCCTTTACTCCCACCAGATAGGGTGAACAGCGGTTGCAAAGCCCCGCCGATTCGGTAATCAAAAGGTCAAGACCCTCCCGATTGCCCCAGCGAACCACATCCTCGATGTTGGAAGCGAAGAAGTGGTCAGGGCAAAGAGCACCGGAAAGCCCCTTTTTGATGGGAACCCCCGCCTTTTCATAGAGCAAATCATCGTCGGTATGCAGGCAGTCAAATTTGACTACCCCCACCGAGATGCCCCGTTTTTGAAAAGAAGCAATGGTTTTGAGAATAACCGATGTCTTGCCGGAGGAGGGCGGGCCGGAAAAAATAGTCAGGTTCATACTTTACCACCTGCCCCTTCAAAGAAGATGCGCTCTGTTTCCGCCAGAAGTGAGCCGATATCATGGCTGTGGATATATTCCCAACCCGGCCACATAAAAGTGTGCTCCGGTGAAAGCCCGTTATCCACCTCCGGGTGGGTTGAGGGGAACTTTCCGTTGGCGGAAAGCACATTCCCCATCTCTTTGGAAAAGAGGAAATCCACCAGCGGTTGAGATTTTTCCCGAGCGGAGGCTTTGGTCAGCAAAAAGATCGGGCTGACAACGGCACCGTCCTTAGGCCAAACCGGCCGCATGGGGCCGCCTTCCTTGACCATATGGGTGAAGAAATAAGGCATAACGGTAATCACCGGGGTTTGCTCCTGCATTCTGGCGCCTGTTTTCACCATCTGAGCGGGGTGCATGGAGGTCAGCAGACCACGGCCCAAGCTGGCTACGCCTTCTTCACCATATTCTTTATATATTCCCAGCAAAACAGCGTTGAACAAATCCAAATCCCGCATAGGCAGGGCAATGGTGTTTTCAAATTCTGGCTTAAGCAGATCGGCCCAGCTTTCCGGGAAGGGGCGATCGCCCAACAGCTGGGTATTCACCATAAAGATAGCGGGAACCACGCCAATAATGGAATATTGCCCATGAGGGTCCTTTAAATCAATGGCGGCATTGTCAAAACAGGGATTGAGCCGGTCGGCACCGGTCAGGTCAGCAAAAACCTTTTGATCAATATGCCTCCCCATGGCCTGCCGGTCAAAGAACAGGCTGAACCCGGCCGAAAGATAAACATCCGCCAGACCAGTTTCGTCAGCACTGCCGCTTACCTGATCCCGCAGCCAATCCAATCCCATGCTGGCGGCCTGTAAATCGTAATTGACCACTGCTTTTTGCCCACTCAGCCATTCATCCAGCTTTTCCAGAAGCTGAACACGGATAGGGCAGGGCAGAACACCGGCCAGTTTCAGCTCACCCTCCGGGCTTTCCAGCTTGGCTGCTCCCAGCCCAGTGGAGAGAGCCGGATTTTTTTGCTCAATTGCCTCCACCATTTGCTGTTCAAACAGTGCAGGGTCAAAATGCTTGCTGCGCAGTGCAGTTTCAACAGAAATGGTTTTGCCAATGGTTTTGCGCATCATATCGTTTCGCAGATTTTCAAACCCGTTAGCGGCCAGCAGATCAATCAGTTCGGGATAACGCTCGGTTACATCATAGACCTTATCGGAAAGAGAAAAGTAAGAGTTCATAGCAGTGCCTCCTATAGGGATGGTTTATGTTTTGCCGGGTGCGTTTTTCCGGCAGTGCTGTTTCTTTGTTTATATAGTAACCAATTTTTTGCGTAAGTTCTGTAACATAGGTTACGCAGAACATGTCCTTTATAAGGATATACACCTATAATCCGTAACCACGGATACGGAATTTTCTGCCAAATATGTTATACTGAAAATGTCAGAGGTGCATGGTCGGCCCGAAAGCAGGGAATCCTATTAACAGAGCTTTACCCTATGAAGGAGGAATTGAAATGAGTGCAGAGATCAACAACCGGGAATACCGTCAGCAGGTGCTTAAGGAGCTGATTGCTCAGCTTCATGACGGGAAAAGCGTGGAGGAGGTGCAGGCAAGGTTTGCCGAGGTTTTCGGCCATGTATCGGCCGAGGAGATTGCGCAGGCGGAGCAGGCCCTCATAGCAGGCGGGCTGCCGGTGGCAGAAGTACAGCGCCTTTGCGATGTCCATGCTGCCGTATTCAAAGGATCCATTGAGGAGATTCACCGCCCCTCTGACCCTTCGGAACTTCCGGGACACCCGGCACATACCCTGAAAGAGGAAAATCGTGCGCTGGAAAAGCTGATCAAGGATATTCGAGGAAGTTTAGCCCAGTTGCCGGATGCTAAGGCAGAGAAGGCCCTAAAAAGCGGTCTATCGGAGTTGGAGCAGCTTGACCGCCATTATCTAAAAAAGGAAAACCTGCTTTTCCCTTATTTGGAGCAGTATGGTATCACTGCGCCGCCCAAGGTTATGTGGGGTGTGGACGATGAAATTCGCCAGCAGCTCAAGGAACTGCAACAAAAGCTCTCGGCAGCGGGCGCTTCCGAAATAGCGCAGGAACTGGAAGGGCTTCTGACCAAAATCATCGATATGATCTTTAAGGAAGAAAACATCCTTCTGCCTATGCTGTTGGAAAACCTGACGCTGGATGAATGGAAAACAATCGCCGATGAAAGCGGCGAGCTGGGCTATTGCCTCCTTGATTCGGTTCCCCAGTGGAAGCCCTCCGAGGAGAATCTCCCTGTCATGGAGCAGGCAGTGCCCTCTGCTGCCGGGGTGATTACACTGCCCACCGGTGTTTTGAAAACCCAGGAGCTGGTTCGCCTGCTGGATACACTGCCCCTCGACATTACCTTTGTGGATAAGGATGATACAGTCAAGTATTTTTCCCAGGGTGTGGAACGGGTATTCCCTCGCACAAAGGCCATTATCGGCCGTAAGGTCTCCAACTGCCACCCACCCGCAAGTGTGCATATTGTGGAGCAGCTGGTGGAAGATTTCAAAGCCGGGCGCAAGGATCAGGAGGATTTCTGGATTCATATGGGGCCCAAGTATATTTTGATTCGTTATTTTGCTGTCCGCAGTGAGGAAGGGGAATATCTGGGTGTGCTGGAAGTGACGCAGGATATTCAGCCCATGCAGAGTATTCAGGGAGAGAAGCGCCTCGTTTCAGAGGATATAGAGTGATTTTATGTTCACATAAATGGAATCTACACGGGAATATTTATATTGGTTGCCGATGAAAATCGATCAAAATAGTATAAATTCTACCTCAATAGAGTTATAGAAGCTGTTGACTTACAAAACAGTCTATGATATTTTTGTAACAATCTTGATTTTAATACTCTATATGGAAAGGATGCGAAAAAATGAGTCTTTTTGATTTAACAGGTAAAGTGGCGGTTGTAACAGGGGCTTCCTCCGGGTTGGGTGTTCAGTTTGCGCAGGCGCTTGCAAAACAAGGAGCAAGCCTTGCGCTGGTTGCCAGAAGAAAGGATCGTCTGGATAAGCTAGCTGCAGAATTTAACCAAGCGGGCACAAAAGCCATTGCAGTGCAGTGCGATGCCTCCAAAGAGGAGGATATCGTTGCGGCTGTTAAGGAAATCAAGGATGCATTTGGCAGAATTGATATTCTGGTGAACAATGCGGGTGTGGGTCTTGTTGATAAGGCTGAGAACCAATCCAAAGAGCTTTGGGATACGGTTATCGGCGTAAATCTGACCGGCGTGTTTCTGTTTGCCCGGGAGGTTGCCAAGGTTATGATTCCCCAGAAATATGGCAAGATCATCAACATCGGTTCGCTGCACAGCAATACGGCGATCAATGCCGCTGTTAATCCTGTATCCGCTTATGCTACTTCAAAGGGCGGTGTACAGATGCTGACCAAATCCCTTGCGGCGGAGTGGGCACAGCATAACATCACCGTGAATGCCATTGGGCCGGCTTATTTCCCCTCTGAAATGACCGATGGCGCAGTCAGCAACGACAGCTTTAAGCAGTTTGTGGCGGTTCGCTGCCCGATGGGCCGTTTTGGCCGTGACGGTGAGCTGGATGGTGCTTTGATTTATTTCGCTTCCGATGCTTCTTCCTATACAACCGGCCAGCTCCTGAATGTGGATGGCGGTTGGAATACCATATAACTTTGTCTTATTGGGTATAGAAAAAGCCTCCGGTTTAACCGGAGGCTTTGCTTTTACCCTAGGAAAATATCATACAGGAGAGAAACTATTTTTTTGATCTAGGCAAAGGGTCTTTTACATCGGTTCTACCCAGAAGATAATCAGTGGTTGTATTGTGGTAATCTGCAAGCTTGATTAAAATCTCGGTGGGAATATCCAGCTCTCCACGCTCATAATGACTGTAAACTCTTTGGCTGCAATGCAGAATTTCGGCCATTTCTCTTTGCATTAAATCTTTGTCTTCCCTCAGATTTCGGATTTTTATATACATCATTCTCACCTTAGAAAAAGTTTAGAGACGATTCTTTTTTGCAGCTGGCAAAGGGTCTTTTACATCGGTTCTGCCCAGAAGATAATCGGTAGTGGTATTGTGGTAATCTGCAAGCTTGATTAAAATCTCGGTGGGGATATCTACATCTCCACATTCATAATTGCTGTATATTCTCTGGCTGCAATTCAGAATTTCGGCCATTTCTCTTTGTGCTAAATCTTTGTCTTCCCGCAGGTTTCGGATTCTTATATACATCGTTTTCACCTCAAAATAAGTATATCTTAGCGATATATTCGCTATTGACTTCAAGCGAATATATCGCTAAGATATAAGTGGGGTGATATTATGCCGGACTATAAAACCATGTATTTCAGGCTGTTCAACAGGGTTACAGATGCAATTCATATTTTGCAGGATGGGCAAAGAGAAGGGGAGCAGGCGTTTATTGAAAGTGGTGAGGAAGCCATATTGCTGTCCGCAAAAGCAAAAGAGCCACGGGATTCGATTTGAGTTCCGTGGTTCTTTGTGGATGCTGCTGCTGAATTGTCAAACTCCGGAATGTATGTTATAGTAATAGAGCTTGTTAAGAGCCCTATTAAAATGATACACACCTGAAAATGGGGAGTTTCCATGAAAAGCAAAACAAAGAATGTATTGGTCTATATTTTGACCGTTGTATTTGCCATTTTATACATATTCATAGGGAATAAGATGGCCACCAAGGATTTTGTTCATTTCAGCGGGGTCAACTCGGCTGTTTTTAAAAAGAGTGTTGTTACCGAAATTGTTGACCGCACCTCCGCCGAGCAGCAAATTGGTGGTGTATCCTATTCTGGTGGGGTGAATATTCGCTTTAAGGCAAGGGTTCTCACCGGAGAAAACAAAGGGGAGGTTCTCACAGCCTTACAGAATTCCGACCCCTACATGACCATGCAGATTAAAGAGGTTGAGGTGGGGGATAAAATCCTTTTGACCAAAAACCAAGACCCCAGTGCCACCATTGAATGGACAATTGCCGAATATGTCCGCAGTGATGCTTTGATTGTGCTGGCGCTGGTATTTGTGGGGCTGCTTCTTTTGTTTGGCAGGGGGAAAGGGCTTAATACCATTATTTCGCTGGTTTTTACCTGTCTTGCTATCTTTATGGTGCTGATCCCCGCCATTCTTTCCGGCAAAAATATATACGGCTGGTCTTTGGTGACCTGTACTTATATTGTGTTGATCACCCTGCTGATTGTGTATGGAGCCAATGAAAAGAGTTTGGCGGCAGGCTTGGGGTGTGCCGGCGGGGTTTTGCTTTCCGGTGCTTTAACCATGGGCATGGATCAGATTCTCAAGCTGACCGGTATGCTGGATGAGGAATCCATTTATCTGCTGGTGCTCAGCGAGGAAAATCCCATTGATCTCAAGGCGATCATTTTTGCCGCTATCATGATCGGCGCCATCGGGGCTATTATGGATGTGTCCATGTCCATTGCTTCGGCTCTTTCGGAGGTGTGCGGAACCATGCAGTCGCCCACTTGGGGCAGCGTTGTCAAATCTGGGCTGACCATTGGCCAAGATATTATGGGAACCATGACCAACACCCTGATTTTGGCTTATATCGGCAGTTCGCTTTCCATTGTGCTGCTGCTGGCGGCCTACAATGCCTCACTCATTCATCTGACCAATATGGAAATGATTGTGGTTGAAATCCTGCAATCCCTGATCGGCAGCATCGGCATTCTCTTTACACTGCCGCTCAGCTCGCTGATTTGTGCGTTCCTGTATACCCGCAAAAAAACAGATAAATCCCGGCAGGCCGCCTAGCCTAGCCTTTTGGAGAGATATTATGCATACACTGGCAGCGATCCTGTTTCTCTGGAATACCGTTGTATTCTTGCTTTATGGCACAGATAAGCAAAGAGCCAAAAAGAAGGCTCGGCGTATCCCCGAGCGTACTCTTTTGCTTTGTTCATGTTTCATTGGCGGTATTGGTGCTTTGGCCGGCATGTTCTTTTTCCGCCATAAAACCCAGCATACCCGGTTTAGGATATTGGTGCCTATATTTTTTCTGACCACAACTGTGGCGATGGTTTATCTTTACAGGATTCTATAGGCTGCAAACGCCGAGAATATATTAAAAGCGTGTCGTTATAAAAAACGATACGCTTTTTTAGTGGGGAAGATCCTCTATTGAATCAGTGACCGAAGCTTTTTTAGATTGATCAGTGAAACCTGCCCCCGGGAAAGCTCCACAAGCCCTTCACCCGAAAAATAGTTGAGCATACGGGTTACCACCTCTCGGGCGCTGCCCATATGGCGGGCAATTTCATCGTGAGTGATCCGCAGCAGGGTGGTATCCTCAATTTCGCTCTGCTCCACCAGAAACGAGGCAAGGCGGCTGTCAAAGCTGGTGAAAAGCACCTGCTCCATAATCCACATCACATCGGAAAAGCGGGAGGCCATAAGCTGGTTGGTGTAATCCGCCACAGGCAGAGAGGTTTTCATAAGATTTGCATAGATATCGGGGGGAATAACAAGAATATCGGAATCCTTTTCTGCTTCTACATGCAGAATAAAGTTAATGTTTTTCATAATGCAGGAGGCGGAAAACAGGCAGATATCCCATGCAAAAAGCCGGTATAAGGTGATCTGCTTACCGTTCTCTGAAAGGATGAATACCCGTAGCTGCCCGGATTTAACCAAAAAAAGACCCGAGCATTTATCCTCCCCGCTGTGGAGAAGCTGGCCTTTTGAAAAGCGCCTTTCGGCAGTCACCTTTTTTAGCTGTGCCTGTTGTTCCTTGGTCAGCAATTCCCATTTGGGAAACAGTCCTTCCAGTGTGGGCGTTGATTCTGTCATGATCCGCTTACCTCCCAATTCTTCACAAAACGAAGACCCTATACCTAATGAGTATAGGGTCTTCCAGCGGAATATTCAAGTGAAAACAGAAGAACTTTTAGAGGAGAAGTGGGGAGAAAAAGAGTGGGCAGTGTTCGGGGTGCGGGTAATGCGGTGTGGTACTGCTGCGGAAGTATATGAATCAATCCGGATTGGATTGGTTCGGCAATTTTAATGGAAGCCCTTTTCAAGGTGACCGGGCCACTGGGCTATGCCGCCTATGTTGGTGAGATTGCTGTAACCTAGCTCTGCCAAGGCAATACAGGCATGATGGCTGCGGATACCGCTGAGGCAATAAACAAAGAGAGGGGTGTTTTTATCCGGCAGCAGCGCGTCAATATCATGTATCCTGCCTCCCGGAAGATGAACACTTCCGGGGATATGACCCTGCCGATATTCAGGGTCAGACCGTACATCCAAGATTGTGATATCCGGATTGGCGGCTAGAACCTCATATGCTTTTTGCATGGTAATGGTGGAAAAAGACTGTGTTAAAATAGCGGGCATTATAATCCCTCCAGAAGCTCCAGAATCTGAGCCTTGGGTTTTACCCCTACTGAAACAGCGGCCAGCTTACCGGCTTGGATAACAGCAAGCATGGGGATGCTCATCACATTAAACTCGGCGGCCAGTTCTTGTTCTTCATCCACATTGACTTTGCCGATTTTTACCCGATCGGCTGTTTCTTTGCCAACCTCCTCCAAAACAGGGGAGAGCATGCGGCACGGCCCGCACCAAGGAGCCCAGAAATCCACCAGAACCGGTTTATCAGAAGAAAGAACCTCATCTTCAAAGTTTTCTTTGGTTAATACAATGGTTGACATGATTAAGTACCTCCAATCAAGAATCCTGTGTTGTTGAGTTCAGTATATAGAATCCTTGCGGCGTTATCTGTAACAAGGTTACCAATCTAAAATAAAAACAAAGGCTCTTTCTATAAGCGGCCATTTGCTGTATAATACTATTCAAAACCAAATGGTCTGGAACCAACGATGGAGGAAAATTAAAGATGCAAAACAGAATGAAACGATTTCAGTTAACAGAAAAGCAGGTGGAGGAGCTCCTTCACAGAGCAGAGGTAGGCCGGCTGGGTACCATTGGAGAGGATGGCTACCCCTATGTAATTGCCATGCATTTTGTTTATCACAAAGGCAGCATCTATATGCATGGGTTGCCCAAGGGCCAGAAGATTGATAACATACAAAAATACCCCAAGGTCTGCTTTGAGGTGGATGAATTGCTGGGGCTTCAAATTGATGCAGATGGTAAAGCCTGCAATACAGAAGCGGTCTATAACAGCGCTGTTATCAGGGGAACCGCCCGAATTTTAGAAGAAATAGAATCTAAAAGAGAGGTGCTTGGCAAGCTGGTTGAAAAATATACACCTCAGTTTGCGGGGCAGGAGCTCCCGGAAAATATGGTAAAGGGCACGGCGGTGATCGAAATCCGTATAGACACATCCACAGGCAAATACCACAGCTAAGCATTGCACCTGTAGATGGATCTGGTAGGCACGCCTTTTAGTAAACGTACTTTTGTGGTATAATATCTGCAAACGCAGATGTTATACTACCTTATGCGCAGGGCGATTCGCTCACGGTGTTCGCTGCCGCCCTAAATGCGCAATTATACGTTCCATTCTCATACCCGGCGTCCGGCGAGGGAAAAAGCAACGGCCTTGCCTGCTGCCAGAGAAGAC
Organism: Oscillospiraceae bacterium MB08-C2-2; assembly: GCA_035621215.1. Taxonomy (NCBI): domain Bacteria; kingdom Bacillati; phylum Bacillota; class Clostridia; order Eubacteriales; family Oscillospiraceae; species Oscillospiraceae bacterium MB08-C2-2. Next base: position 605,276 of record CP141729.1, read on the forward strand.
TTTTTTCTTTGATGACTTTCTTTTTCTGCCAAAAAGAAAGTCATTGCCTGTGCGGCATAAGCACGATCGAAGCCTAACAAGTATCTCTTGCTATGTCTAGGCGGCGGGGTACCAAGGGGCGTGCCCCCTGGCGATTCTTCGCATCCTTTCTCATCGTGGAGAAAGGATGTGCCAGCCACACGGCAAGAGTGCGGAAGTGAAGAATAACGGCTTTATTAAACTCTAGGAAAGCAATTTTATAATTTAGTAACCCTACTTACTAAATGTTCTGTTCTCATGCCCGGCCTCCGGGCTATTCAATCAATATAGGAAAGACTTAACGAGGTCAATGCTGCATGCTCATTTCTGCGGAGAAAATCACCAAAAGCTATAATGAAAAGCCTTTGCTGGAGGATTGCACCCTCCATTTAAGCGAGGGGGATAAAATAGGGGTTATCGGCCGCAACGGTGCCGGAAAATCCACCTTTATTAAAATCATGGCGGGAGCAGAAATCCCGGATGGAGGCACAGTCACCCGATTTTCCGGGGCACAGATCGGCTATCTGTCGCAAAACCCTGATCTGGATGAAAAGGCTACCGTTTTGGAGCAGGTGCTGACCATGGCTGGCGGTGAGCGTGACTTGCAGGAGTATCAGGCTAAAAACATCCTCAACCGGCTGGGAATTACCTGCTTTGATGCTTTGATCGGGCAGCTTTCCGGCGGGCAGAAAAAGCGGGTGGCATTGGCGGCGGTCTTGATCACCCCTTGTGAAGCTTTGATTCTGGATGAGCCTACCAACCATTTGGATAACGACATGATTGCGTGGCTGGAGGGCTTTTTGATCAAATATACCGGCGCTTTGCTGATGGTTACCCATGACCGGTATTTTCTCGATCGAGTGGTTTCGAAAATCGCTGAGGTAGATAGCGCTTCTCTTTATCTTTACGAAGCGAATTACTCCAAATATCTGGAGCTGAAAGCGCTCCGGGATGAAGCGGAGGCCAGTGCCTTCCGCAAGCGCCAAAGCCTGCTCCGCAAAGAGCTGGCATGGATCAGCCGGGGTGCCAAGGCAAGAAGCACGAAGAGCCGGTTCCGAGTGGAGCGTTATGAGGCGCTGAGCGCCATGGATGGCCCCGAAACCGCCTCAAAGCTGGAGCTTAGCTCTATTTCCAGTCGACTTGGGCGCAAAACCATCGAGATAACCGATCTGACCAAAGGCTTTGGGGGAGAAGAACCTCTCATTCGGAATTTTGAGCATGTGTTGGCCCGTGATGCCCGCATTGGCTTTGTGGGGCACAATGGCTGTGGCAAGACCACGTTACTCAAGCTGATTGCCGGGCAGTTGGAACCGGATAGTGGCTCTGTGGTTTTAGGCGATACCGTTAAAATCGGCTATTTCTCGCAGGAATGCGATGAAATGGATTTATCCCAAAAGGTGATTGATTATGTCAAGGGTTTCGGAGAATCCATCCAAACCCCGGAAGGGACACTGACCGCCTCGCAGCTTCTGGAAAAATTCTTATTCCCCTCCGATCTCCAATGGAATACCATTGGCAGATTGTCAGGCGGAGAGCGCCGCCGGCTTTTTCTGCTGGGTGTGCTGATAACCGCCCCCAATGTTCTGCTGCTGGATGAGCCCACCAATGATTTGGATATCGATACCCTGATGATTCTGGAAGAATACATTGAGAGCTTTCAGGGCGCTGTGCTGGCGGTTTCCCATGACCGTTACTTTTTGGATAAGATTGCCCACTGGATTTTTGAGTTTCAGGAGGACGGTGTCATCCGCCAATATATGGGGGGCTACTCCGATTATCTCAGGGAGCGTCCCACTCGGGCGGGCGGCGGTGAAAAAGCGGCAGCACCTAAGGTTCAGGGGGAAAAACGAACGCCCAGTTCCCCTAGAAAGCTGCGCTTTTCTTTTAAAGAGCAAAGAGAATACGAAGAAATTGATGATACCATTGCCCGGCTGGAGCAGGAAAAAGAGCAGCTTGATCAGGAGTTGGTGACCGGTTCCAGCGATTACGAAAGGCTCCAGCAGCTTTTGACCCGTCAGACAGAGCTGGAAAAGGAACTGGAGAATCAAACAGAGCGCTGGGTGTATCTCAATGAATTAGCGGAAAAAATAGCAGAACAGGAATCAGCAAACAGATAAAGGAGGTTTAAGGCTTATGAAATCAAAGATTCTTTCCACCGGCACATTGGAATTCGGCATGCAGGTTAAGAATCCGTTTATTGCGTGTATGCACCATCGGGATGAATTCCCTCAAGGCAATGCTCAAATGGGGCCAGCGGTTCCCAGCAGCGAAAAGCCCACACAGCAGGAATTCGATCACAGCGCACCTTGGCGCATGTATTACGGAGATACGGTTCCCGGCTTTCCGGTGCATCCCCATCGGGGCTTTGAAACGGTTACTGTGGTGTTGGAGGGCTTTGTGGATCATGCCGATGGCTTGGGTGCCATGGGCCGATATGGCAACGGCGATGTGCAGTGGATGACAGCCGGTGCCGGGCTCCAGCATGCTGAAATGTTTCCGCTCCTTTCCGAAACGCAGCCCAACCCTATGGAGCTGTTTCAGGTATGGCTGAATCTTCCGGCAAAAAGCAAGTTTGTGCCTCCTCATTATAAAATGCTGTGGGATGAGGAAATCCCCGTTATTCCCCACATGGATGAAAACGGGCACAGCACCCATATCCGCCTGATAGCCGGGCGCTATGGCCGTATTACAAGCCCCTCGCCCAACCCGGATTCATGGGCGGCTGATCCCGCCAATCATGTGGGTATTTGGCTGCTGACCATGGAGCCTGAGGCCCAGTTTATCATCCCTCGTGGCTCGTCTACCCTGAGCCGGATGCTGTATTATTACAGCGGTGAGACAATGGAAATCGAATCGGTGGCATTTTCTTCCGGCTCCTTTGCGGAGCTGGATGGGGGAGAAGGCATTGTGCTGAAAAACGGTTCCAAAGAAAGCCGCCTTTTGCTTTTGGAGGGCGAACCCATTGATGAACCGGTTGTGGCTCACGGCCCTTTTGTAATGAATACACGGGAAGAAATTATGCAGGCCTTCAACGACTACCAAAAGACACAGTTTGGCGGATGGCCATGGGCACAAGGCGGCCCGGTGGCTCCCAGAGAAAAGGGGCGCTTTGCCCAGTATGAGGATGGCCGGGTAGAATACCCAGAGGATAAATGATTGCAGAAAGATGCCCGGGAACCGGCCTTAAAGGCTGGCTTCCGGGCTTTTTGTCCTCTTAGGCGGTTTCCACATCCACAGAGCTGTTATCCATGATAGGAGGCAGCTCAGGGGGAACATCCGGCAAGGGCTTTATTTTTTGGCGATAAATGCGTATCAGAAATACCGTTACCAGAATCAGCGTGCTGATCTCGGCAATGGGGAAGGCCCACCAAACGTTGTTGATAGAACCGGTACGTGCCAACAGAAAAGCTGCAGGCACCAATACCACCAACTGGCGGCTGATGGAGCCAGCCATGCTTAAAACGCCCATCCCCAAAGACTGAAACACAGAGGAGCATACAATGCCATAGCCAGCTAAAACAAAGCTGATGCTTATGGTCCGCAGGCCGGCCACTCCAATTTCGAGCATGGAATCCGATGGCTTAAACAAGGCCAATATCTGAGAGGGGAAGAGCTGGAAAAGCGCCAGACCCACCAGCATAATGCCACTGGCATAAAGGATGGCCAGCCGGATTGCCTGAATCATACGGGCCTTGCTTTGGGCGCCGTAATTGTAGGCAACAATGGGAACAACAGCGTTGGTGATGCCGAAAATGGGCATAAAGACAAAGCTTTGAATCTTGTAATAAACCCCCATAAAGGCGGTGGCGGTGTAGGTAAAAGCAGAAAGCACCTTATTGAGGAAAAACAGCATAAACGACCAGATGGAAAGCATGATAATGGAGGGGAGGCCCACCTTATATATTTCCTTCAATACCGGAGCGCTGGGGCGAAAGCCGCTAAACTGGAGCGAAATATCCTCGTTTTTTCGGTGGCAGACATAAACCGCCACAATTCCGCCTGCAATCTGGCCGATTACATTGGAGATAGCGGCTCCCTTCACACCCATGGCTGGGCATCCCAGCAGCCCGAAAATCATAATGGGATCCAAAACCATATTGATGACCGCCCCGAGACCTTGGGTAAGAAGAATGTATTTGGTTTTTCCGGTGGATTGCAGCAGCTTTTCATAGATCAGCTGAGCAAACAGCCCAACCGAAAAAATGCAGCAGATGGATATATAAGAAGTACCATACTCGATAATTTCCGACACATCGGTTTGCAGTGCCATAAAAGGCCGTGCCCCAAAGATGCCGAACAGCATGAAGCTCACGGTATAAATCAAGCTGACGAATATGCCGTTTTTAGCGGTACTGTTGGCAAGGCTGAAATTTTTCTCGCCCAAGCTGCGGGAAAGCAGTGCATTCACGCCCACTCCGGTGCCCACACCCATGGCAATCATTAAATTCTGTACAGGCGCCACAATGCCCAGAGCGGATAAGGCCTGCTCATCAATTCGGGAAACCCAAACGCTGTCCAATATATTATAAAGAGCTTCCACCAGCATAGAGAATACAATGGGCAGTGCCATGGAAATCAACAGCCGGTTAACAGGCATGGTACCCATTCTGTTTTCCGGTTTTGCCGTGGTTTTTGTTTCCTTACTCACCGGTTTTGTTCCTCCTGAAATGTTTTACGTATAGACGCATTGTCCACAATACCATAAAATAAATTTATAGTCAAACAGTGGGCAGACGCAAAAAAAGGACGAAGAGCCGAAGCTTTTCGTCCTAGAAAAAACGCTGTCTTATTGGCCAACCAAAACAGGAAAGAAAGAGACAAACCAGCGGGGCTTATTCGTGGAAGGAAACCACAGTATCAAAAGGAAGAAAAGCACGCTCACCCGGAGTTTCGGCAGCCTTGCCAAATGGCATTTGAGCAATCAGCTTCCATTTGGAGTCTACACCCCAAGTGGATTGAACAGCAGAGTCAACCAGCGGGTTGTAATGCTGGAGAGAAGCCGCAATACCATCGGCGCTCAGGCTCAGCCACAGGGCATATTGGAGCATTGCATTTCCGTGCTCAGACCAAACAGTAAAATTATCGCTGTAGCTGGGGAAATTCTTTTGCATAGCTTCAACTGTTTCTTTATTTTCAAAAAAGAGAATGGTGCCGTTGCCTGCGGCAAACCCGGCCAGCCTCTCTTTGGTGGCGGCCAGACTTTCTGCATCCTTTAAAAGAGGGGCGAGTGCTTCCTCAACCAGCTTCCAGAAATGTTTATGCTCTTTATCCATCAAAACAACCAACCGGCTGCTCTGCATCGAAAAAGCGCTGGGGGTGCATAGTGAATTTTGAATGATCTTCTCTAGTCTCTCCTTGGTTACCGAAGAATCTGTGCTTAAAATGCGGATGGAACGGCGGTCGGCAATGGCTTGCTGAAGAGAAGTTTCTTGATAAGACATATAAAAACCTTCTTTCTGTCAGTTATATAGTTTGAATCAAACAATCAAAAAGTGGTTGTCTAATGTAGACACTTGAAAGTGTTTGTATTTATTATAACGAAATAATGTGAAAAAATTGTGTATATCCGAAAAAAATAGAGCGATTTAGTAGCTGAAAGAAGGTTATGCACAATAAATTAAAAAAAGAATAACCCTTTTCTCAGGCTGGCTGACACTCTCCTTTTAATTTAACAGGATAGCTATATTTTCCAAATAATTTTATTCAGGGATGAATAATAATCACAAGTTACTGTATTTTTTTTCATTTTTCCCTTGCAATATGCTTGTTTTGGTGTATAATAATTACAGCGAAAGAATTTTGAGCTCATTTTGGAGGAAATAACTATGAAGAAAAAATTAGGCCTTATTTTATTTTTAGTGCTTTCATTGGTGCTGACTGCATGCGGTGGAGCAGGTAACAGCAGCCAGTCTCAGGAGCCTGTTGCTTCAGCATCTCCCTCAGCGCCTGCATCCGAGGCAGAGGCCGCTTCCAGCGAAGCCCCTGCGGCATCCGGCGGTGAACTGATTATGGCCACTGAGGCTGGCTTTGCACCCTATGAATACTACAGCGGCAGCGATATTGTTGGCGTGGATGTGGATATAGCCAAAGAGATTGCCGCTGAAATGGGCAAAACCCTTAAGGTTGTAGACATGGAATTCGGTGCCATCATTCCCACCGTTGATGCCGGTAAAGCCGATTTCGGCGCAGCCGGTATGTCCATCACTGAAGAAAGAAAAGAGCAGGTGGATTTCACCATTGAATACGCCACCTCCAAGCAGGTTATTGTTGTTGCTAAAGACAGCGCCATTAAAGGCCCTGCTGATCTCGGCGGCAAAACAGTTGGTGTTCAGCTGGGAACCACCGGTGACTTAGTGCTGGCAGATGAATATCCCGATGTGACTCTCAAGCAGTATAATAAATTCTTCGATGCCACCAACGATTTGATCAACAAGCGTATCGATGCCATTGTGGTGGATAGCCTGCCCGCTCAGGAGATTGTCAAAACTTCCGAAAATCTTGTGATTTTGGATGAAGAGCTTTTGATAGATAAATATGCCTTCTGTGTGAAAAAAGGCAACACAGAGCTGCTGGATACCATTAACAAGGTTATGCAGAGGCTGGTTGACGAAGGCAAGATCGATGAATACACCCTTAGCCATTCGGCTTAATTGTTAAGATACACAAAACATAAATACAACAGAACAGGGCCTCCTGCGAGGCTCTGTTCCTTGTTGGTTTTGAGGGATTTTGCGGTTTGTGAAGGGGGAAGAAAATGATTTGGATTCAAAGCATTGCGGGTGATATCTATAAGAGCCTGTTTGCGGAACGAAGATGGCGCTTTTACTTGGAGGGAACCGGAAACACCCTGCTTATGGCGCTGATGGCAACGTGTCTGGGCATTTTCATTGGCATGATCATTGCCTTAATTAAGGTTACATATCAGCAGACAGGAAAGCTGAAATGGCTTAATAAGCTGGCCAATTTATACACAACCATCATTCGGGGAACGCCGGTGCTGCTCCAGCTGCTTATTTTTTACACCATTATTTTCAAGGCGGCTCCTGTGGGCGCGGCTATTGCGGTTGCGGCTCTGGCCTTTGGAATCAACTCGGGTGCCTATGTCTCGGAAATATTTCGGGCCGGTATTGTTTCCATCGATAAAGGGCAGACTGAGGCGGGCCGTTCACTGGGGCTTAACCAGAAGCAGACCATGCGCCTGATTGTGCTGCCGCAGGCGATCAAAAATATTTTGCCTGCTCTGTTCAACGAGTTCATCTCTCTGCTGAAGGAAACCTCAGTGGCAGGCTATATTGCGGTGGTGGATATTACCCGAGCCGGTGATATCATCCGCTCCCGCACATGGACTCTTTCGCCTTTGTTTATTGCAGCTGCCATTTACCTCTGCCTTGTGCTGGGGCTGACCAAGATACAGCAAAGGCTGGAAAGGAGGCTCTCTGCCGGTGATATGCGTTAAAAATCTAAGCAAGACCTTTGGTTCTCATCAAGTACTCAAAGGCATTGACGAAGTAGTCAAACAGGGTGAGAAAATTGTGGTAGTCGGCCCCTCCGGCTCTGGAAAATCCACCTTTCTGCGCTGCCTGAATTTGCTGGAAACCCCTACGGGTGGTTCCATTGTATTCGATGATGTGGATATAACCGATCCAAAAACGGATATCAACCTGCTTCGCCAGAAGATGGGCATGGTGTTTCAGCACTTTAACCTGTTCCCCCATCTTACCGTGAAGCGCAATATTACCCTTGCACCCGTCACTTTAGGGCTGATGACTCAAAGCGAAGCAGATGCCCGGGCTTTGGAGCTTTTGGAGCGCATCGGGCTGGCCGATAAGGCAGAAGCCTATCCCCAGCAGCTTTCCGGCGGGCAGAAGCAGCGCATTGCCATTGTACGGGCCTTAGCCATGAATCCTACTGTGATGCTGTTCGATGAGCCTACCTCGGCCTTAGACCCTGAAATGGTAGGCGAGGTTCTGGCTCTGATGAAGGATTTGGCGCAGGAAGGCATGACCATGGTGGTGGTTACTCATGAAATGGGTTTTGCCCGTGAGGTGGGAACCCGTATCCTTTTCATGGATGAAGGCAAAATCGTGGAGCAAGGGCCTCCCGAAACCTTCTTCACCCAACCGAAAAACCCACGGCTTCAGGATTTCTTAGCCAAGGTGCTGTAATTTTAAAACACTTATAAAATAAAAAGGCCTCCAAGCGTAGCTTTCATACTACGGTTGGAGGCCTTTTTTCTATACCAGTTCATCGCCCTTGCGGCAATTTTAATGCAGGTGGCAGGCTTCGGTATCCAGAATCTCACCGACAATGGGAACGGGATCGATTCCCAGACGGGTGTAGTAGTCGGAGATAGCGGCCTTAATGGCTTGTTCAGCCAAAACAGAACAGTGGATTTTCACCGGGGGCAAGCCCTCCAGAGCTTCCACAACAGCCTTGTTGGTCAACCCAAGAGCTTCATCCAAGGATTTACCCTTGATCAGCTCGGTTGCCATGGAGCTGGTGGCGATGGCCGCACCGCAGCCAAAGGTCTTGAAGCCTACATCTGCAATGATGTTGTCCTCCACCTTGATGTACATTTTCATAATGTCACCGCACTTGGAGTTGCCTACCTCACCAATTCCGTTGGCATCGGCAACCTCGCCCAAATTGCGGGGATTGGAGAAATGATCCATTACTTTTTCAGAATATAACATGCAAAACACCCTTTCAGGTTAGAATTTTTAACTTCATTTTTGGGCTGTAATCTTTTCCCACAGGGGAGACATGGCCCGCAGGCGCTCCACAATGGGGGGCAGGGTTTCCAGAATGGCATCAATGTCTGCGGCGCTGGTCAGCTCGTTGATGCTCAGACGCAGGGAACCGTGGGCTTTTTCATGAGGCAATCCCAAAGCCAACAGAACATGGCTGGGGTCCAGAGAACCAGAGGTGCAGGCGGAGCCGGAGGAAGCGCAGATACCGGCCATATCCAGCATAAGGAGCATACCCTCGCCTTCAATACCCTCAAAGGCAACGTTTACATTTCCGCAGAGGCGGCGCTCACGGTCACCGTTGAGGCGGGAAAGAGGAATTGCTTCCAAAATGGTATCAATCAGGCGATCCCGCATAACCTTTATATGAGCAGTGCGGGTCTCAATGTTGGAGCAGGCCTTTTCCACTGCAAAGCCTAAAGCGACAATGCTGGCCACATTTTCCGTTCCAGCCCGCTTGCCCCGCTCCTGACCGCCGCCGTGCAGCAGAGGAGGAAGGTTCACACCCTTGCGGACATACAAGGCGCCCACTCCCTTGGGAGCATGGAGTTTATGGCCGGTCAGGGAAAGAAGATCGATTTTCTGAGCGGCTACATCAATGGCAACGTTGCCCACGGCCTGAACCGCATCGGTATGGAACAGAACACCCTTGGCCCGGCAAACCTCACCGATTTCAGCGATAGGCTGAATGGTGCCGATCTCGTTGTTGGCATACATAACGGTAATGAGAGCGGTATCCTCACGGATCGCATCTGCTACCTGTGCGGCGGAAACCAAACCCAGCTCATCGACCGGCAGGTAGGTGGCCTCAAAGCCTTCCTTAACAAGAGCCTCGACTGTATGCAACACTGCATGATGCTCGATGTTGGTGGTGATAATATGTTTTTTGCCCTTTTTTTGGAGCATGCGGGCAACGCCCTCAATGGCCCAGTTATCGGATTCACTGCCGCAAGAGGTAAAATAAATTTCACCGGAAGCAGCACCCAAAGCACCGGCTACCTGCTCACGGGCCTTTTCCAGAGCAATTTTGGCTTCACGGCCTTTGCTGTAAATACTGGAGGGATTACCGAAGCCTTCCTTAAGATAGGGGATCATGGCGGCCAGCACATCATCGGTGATGGGGGTGGTGGCTGCATTATCCGCATATACAAATCGTTTCATAGGATTCACCTTATCTTTCCTGTTGAATTTGATATATGAGCATACTTTCATTATATACCTTTTATATAGGTAATCAATGTATTAGGGATAAAAATTTACATTTTATTTTGAAGTTCCGTATAATATGCCACTGCCAAAGCATCACAGCGCTCATTTTCGGGGTGTCCCGCATGGCCTTTGACCCAATTGGGGGTCACTTTGTGAATTTCCAAGAGAGCCAGCAGTCGATCCCACAAATCCGGGTTGAGGGCGGCGTCTTTTTTGTTACGCATCCAGCCGTTTTGCTTCCAGCGCTTTGCCCATCCCTGCGCAATGGCATCGATGACATACTTGGAATCGCTAAAAAGCTCCACTTGGCAAGGCTCCTTGAGAGCCTCCAGCCCTTTAATCACAGCAGTAAGCTCCATTCGGTTGTTGGTTGTCTGTTCCTCGCCGCCGCTGAGCTCCTTTTCGCTTCCGCCATACCGCAGAATGGCACCCCAGCCGCCGGCTCCGGGATTGCCAGAGCAAGCGCCGTCCGTATAAAGATAAACCTTTTTTTGTGACACACTCATACTGTCTCCTGCTATTGTATCCAGAGGCAGACCAGCTACCCTTGTATTCTTTATAGTTTTTAAACTTGTTCTGCATGATCAGCTCTGCCCCCAAACACAATGCTTGGGATTGCAGGATACCACGGCCTGCCGAAACTTTAGAAGCAGGCGGTATCTGCTTGTTTGTGTTTATACAAACGCAGATTGATATTACAGAAATAGTATACAGAATTTGGGGCTCAGAAACAAGACTTCCCGATAAAATAATGGGCATATTTGCCGAAAACTGCCGAACAGCAATTTCTTTCTCTCCATAGAAGCCGCATTTTTAAGCTTTTTCTATGCTGTTAGCCTGCGTTTTTACTTTGATTTATTTTTTGTGTATGGCTATAAAGCTGCCAGTTTTTACCCATACTAAAGGAAAAGCAGCGTGTTCTTAACAGAAAGGATGAATCCTAAGATGAAAGCAGTAATTATGGCGGGCGGTGAAGGCAGCCGGCTGCGGCCACTGACCTGTGATATTCCCAAGCCTATGGCCCGGCTCTGCGGAAGGCCCATGATGGAATATATTCTCGATTTGCTGGGCAAGCATGGAGTGAAGCAGGCGGTTGTAACCGTGCGCTATCTTTCTCATATTATTCAGGAGCATTTTCCCCAAGGGAAATACCGGGAAATTGAACTTGATTTTTCCGAAGAAACTTCACCTTTAGGCACGGCAGGAAGCGTAAAGCTGGCCGTGGGGCAGGAGGGCCAGCCGGTGCTGGTCATCAGCGGAGATGCCTTGTGCGATTTTGATTTGACTGCCGCCGCCCATATGCACAGCACCACTGGGGCGGATGTGACCATTCTGGCTAAAAAGGTGGAGGATCCACGGGAATATGGCATCATCAACGTGGATGCAGAAGGGCGGGTTCTGGGCTTTTTGGAAAAGCCGGCCTATTCGCAGGCGGTGAGTGACCTTGCCAACACAGGCATCTATATTTTATCCCCTTCTGCGCTTTCTATGATACCGGATGGCAAGTCTTATGATTTTGCAAAGGATTTGTTTCCCTTGATGCTGGAACGGGGCATGAAGCTCATGTGCTGTGAGAGCGAGGGCTATTGGTGCGATATTGGTGATCTGGAAACCTATATCAGCTGCCAAAAGGATATGCTCACCGGCAAGGTGCGCTGTGATATTCCCGGCAGCCGTGACCGTCTGGGAAACATTTGGGCAGGGGATACGGAAGAAATTCACGGCAGCGTGCAGGGGCCTGCCTATATTGGGCGCAATGTCCGCATTGAAGAGGGTGCCGTTATTGAGGAAGGCACGGTTCTTGACGATGGCTGCTGCGTTGGTGCAGGCACCCTGATTACAGGCAGCATTTTACTGCCCGGCAGTCTGGTGGATGGGGAATGCCGTCTTATCGGCGCTTTGGTTGGGCCCGGTGCCTCGGTCAAGAAGGGGGCAGTTCTTTATGAGGGAGCAGCTCTTGGCGATGGGGCCGTGGTAGGTGCTCGGGTCACGGTGCGGCCGGGGCTGAAAATATGGAACCGCAAAACCGTTGCCGAAGGTGTAACGGTAACCCAGCATGTCAAAACCGATATTTCCGGCAAGGGCCTCTTTGGAGATGCCGGTATTTTTGGGCAGTTTGGGGTGGAAATCACACCGGAATTCTGCGCCCGAATCGGCTGTGCATTGGGCAGTATGAAGCCACGATTCCGCATCGGGCTTGGCTGTTCGGGGCACCCTTCCGCCCAGCTTCTCAAGGCGGCTGTTGAATCGGGGATACGCTCCACAGGGGCTCATGTAATGGATTTTGGCAGCAATTTTCGCTGTATGTTTGAGTATTGCGTGAATTTTTGCACTTTGGAGCTGGGGCTTTTTGTAGATGGCGGAAAAAACATCTCCCTACAGCTTATGACACAAGGGGGGCTACCTGCTACCCGTGAGCTGGAAAGAGGCATAGAAGCGTTGCTGGCCCGTGGTGAGTTTATCCGGGCACCTTTTGACGAAGTGGGCAACACCGTGAATTTCTCAGGTATGGAAGCTCTTTATCAGTCACAGCTTTTGAAAATGGCCCCCAAGGGTCTGGCGGGAATTTCGGTTCAGGTGAAATCCCCCAGTGTCCCGGTGCAGAATATGCTGCGGGAGGTTTTGCAAAGGGTTGGATGTGATTTGTGGGATGGCTTTGCTTTGGAGCTTTCGCCACAGGGCGATACTGTGCGCATCGTGGAAAACGGCAGAGTGATCCCCCACCAGCGGATACTGACCGCCTGCTGCGCTGCCGAGTTTCTGCGGGGAAGAGATGTGGCAGTGCCCTTTGATGCCCCCCGTGTGATTGATACACTGGCCCAAAAGCATGGCTGTGAGGTTTATCGCTACTACAACTGCCCTGCCGATCAAAGCGATCAAAAAGCCCGCAAACTGGCGGTAAGTCAGATGTGGTCAAGGGATGGCCTGATGCTGGCTATGCGCTTCCTTTCGCTGATCAAAAAGCTGGGAGGGCTTGAGCACTTAGAGGATTTGGTGCCGGAATTCGGTACCTTCAGCCGGGATGTTTCCATTAGCCGCAGCCCTGCCGGCATTCTTCGTGGTTTGGGCAACCAATCCAAGGGGGATATTACCGAGGGCGTTGTGGTTCGGTCAGATAAAGGCGTTGTTCTTGTCAAACCCATGAAAACCGGCAGAGCCATTCAGGTTTTGGCAGAGGCCATGAATTCGGAAACGGCGCAGGAGCTTTGTGCCGATTTGGAGGCTCTTGTTAAAAATTTGGATGGGGTCAGCCCTGATTCACTCCGCTGAATCAGGGTGAGAGCACTGTATGACGTACCTTTCCTTATGCGGAATTCTTGTATTTTCCTTCTAAAACTAAAGCGGAATTGACAAACTACTTGACAGGAGCATGTGAAAAAGGTACAATTATACCAACGATGTGATCGGATTTTAGAGCCTACTTTCGGACGGTTGTTCTGTTGGAAAGCGGTGCTGTTGTTTGCCGGAATACACTTCCACAGCTCTTGGAAATGCGGATGTCTTGAATGGGCGGAAAAATTCAGGGATATCCCCAAGCCATGTGCAGCTGTGTTTTGATTCGTATTCCGATGAGTGTATTTCCCGCTGCTGATGCGGGCATACAATAGCCTTGCTATAGGATTGGAACGTTTTTGCCGCTTTTTTGCGGCAGAGTTGGTCTAAAACTCCCGCCATTTCAAAATTTCATGAATTAAAATGATGCTTGCTTCCGCACGAAAGGGAGCAAGGCGTTTTTTACATGCAAAAAACGACTACGGAGGTAAAATAGTGTCGGACAACAATTCAAATAAGGAAAAAAAACCACCCCGGGCGCCCCGGCCAAAGCCGGCTGCCGGAGCTGAGACAAAGGCTCCGCAGAACAATGTGGCAAAAGCCCCCCAAAGCGCAGCCAAGCAGCAGGGCAATTCGCCCCGCCGCCCCCAGCACCGCTCTGCCCCCAAGCCTGCTGTTAAAAAGGAAGAGCCGCAGGCTCTCACCACAGCACCTGCCGCCCCCGCCAGACAGGATGCATCCCCCGCCCCCAAAAAACGCTCCAGAAGAAACAGCGGAAAAAGTGAAAAAAGACTGCCGCCTGTGCGTATTATCCCTCTGGGCGGATTGGGCGAAATCGGCAAAAACATGACCGTTTACGAGTGCCAAGGCGATATGTTCATTGTGGACTGTGGATTGGCATTCCCGGATGAAAGCATGCTGGGTGTGGATCTGGTTATCCCGGATTTCACCTTTGTGCTGGAAAACGCAGATCGCATCCGTGGTGTGGTATTAACCCATGGCCATGAGGATCATATCGGCGGCCTTGCCTACCTGCTCAAGCAGGTGAACCTGCCGATTTACGGCACCCGCTTGACCATTGGTCTTGTGGAGGGCAAGCTAAAGGAGCATGGGCTTCTTTCCAAATCCCGGCTGAATGTGGTAGCCCCCCGTGATGTAATTAAAATGGGCTGTATGTCGGTGGAATTTATCAATGTTAACCATTCGATCCCCGATGCCTGCGCCTTGGCCATTGAAACCCCCGCAGGCCTGATTGTGCAGACCGGTGACTTTAAAGTGGATTATACTCCCATTTTGGGTGAAATTATTGATCTGGCCCGCTTTGGCGAGCTGGGCAGCAAGGGCGTTTTGGCTCTGCTTTCCGATTCCACCAATGCAGAGCGCTCCGGCAGCACCGCCAGCGAGCGCACCGTGGGTGACAGCTTTGATAAGCTTTTTGCTCAAGCCGCCGATAAGCGCATACTGGTGGCAACCTTTGCTTCCAATATTCACCGTGTGCAGCAGATCATCAATGCTTCTGTCAAATTTGGGCGCAAGGTTGCCGTTTCTGGCCGCAGCATGGAAAACGTTGTGGCAAAAGCGCTGGAAATCGGCTATCTGGATGTTCCCAAGGGCGTGTTGATCGAGATGGATTCCATCGGCAGATACCCGGCGGGAAAGGTCGCCATCATCACCACCGGCAGCCAGGGCGAGCCAATGAGCGCTCTCACCCGTATGGCAATGGGCGAGCACCGCAAGGTTAAGGTAACCCCCACGGATTATATCATTATTTCTGCCACCCCCATTCCCGGCAACGAAAAGCTGGTGACCCGGGTGGTCAACGAGCTCCTTAAATTGGGAGCTGAGGTTATCTACGAAAACATCTATGAAATTCATGTTTCGGGTCACGCCTGTCAGGATGAACTGCGGCTGATGCTGGGCCTCACCAAGCCTAAATTCTTTATTCCCGTTCACGGCGAATACAAGCACCTGAAAAAGCATGCCGCTATAGGTGTATCCATGGGCATAGATCCCAAAAATGTGTTTATACCTGAAATCGGCAAGGTCATTGAAACCAATGGCGCCGAGATGAAGTTCAATGGCTCTGTAACTGCCGGAAGAGTTCTGGTGGATGGTCTGGGTGTTGGAGATGTGGGCAGCATTGTGCTGCGTGACCGCAAGCATTTGGCACAGGATGGCTTGATTGTGGTGGTTACCACCATGGATACAGCCAACGGCCAAATTATGGCTGGGCCGGATATTGTTTCCCGTGGATTTGTCTATGTGCGAGAATCTGAAGATATGATTGCCCAAGCCCGGGATATTGCTCGGAGCTGCATCCAAAAGTGCATTGATCAGGATTCACGGGATTGGACTACACTGAAAACGAGGCTCAAGGATGATATCGGGGATTTCCTGTGGCAAAAAACCAAACGCAGCCCGATGATACTGCCAGTTATTCAGGAGGTCTGAGTTCCAACTTCTGTTAAAACCACCTAATATTGTATAAAAAACATGCCACACCCTTGTTATGGTTTCGCAGGGTGTGGTATACTTTATACATTCCTACGATAACGCAGCAATGTAAACTCAAAGGTTGCCAGAGTATCCTTCGCTAAAAAGCGCAGGTCAGCAAGTATAATTTGCTGTAGACAACTGTTGGTTATGATTGAGTTGATATGAATAATCGTGCTGCTAAAGCCTTGTATCTTTTTTCTCTTTCTAGGCGATACAGGCGGCGCCGTTTTCATTTCTGTTAAATGCGTAAAAAGAAGAACGCATTCTTTTTACAATTCAAGCATTGGCCCGGAACGTCCGGACGGATTGGAGAATCCATGTATAAACTGTTTAGGCCTTATCTGCCCGCATTCTATGCCCTTTTTGGGCTTGGAATTGCGCTGGTAATCCCTATGTGGTTCCAGAACCGTACTCTTTTTTACATTGAGTTGGCTTTGGCGCTGAGCATTTTCGCGGCGGTTCTGATTTTCCTTTACATTACCCGGGGGCGCATTCGGGATCAATTTAACCGCATAACCGGGAATATTGTCAGCACATATGCCCAAAATATGGAAAGAGCTTTTATGCCTATTATCACCGTTCATCAGGGGGGAGAAATCATCTGGTGCAACCCTGTGGCGATGGCAGAGGTTTTTGAAGGGCAGGATGTCCGGGGAACCCATGTGGCGCATATTTTCCCACACTTGGATTTGACCCGGCCGGCCACAACAGAAGGCATTGCTTTGACCTATAACGAGCATCAGTATACCGCCTATACGTCCACCATGGTGCAAGGGGATCAAATGACCACGGTGCTGTATCTGGTGGATGATACTAACCTTAAGGGAATTGCCCGGGAGTATTTTGAGACCAAGCCCATCATCGCCTTGATTGCGGTGGATAATTACGATGAGCTGCTGCAAAACTCCAAGGAGAGCGAGCGGGCCCAGATTATGGGGCAGCTGGAATCGGTTATTGAGAAATACATCACCCGCTTTGGCGGATTCATTCTGAAATCCGGCCACGACCGCTTCTTGGCTTTTCTGGATGAACGCAGCCTTGGCATGGTGATAGGCGATAAGTTTAAGATATTGGAGCAGGTTCGTTCCCTGCATTTTGAAAACCGCATTCCCGCCACTCTCTCAATCGGCGTGGGGCGGGAAGCACACGGCCTTTACGATGCTGAGAATATGGCACGGCAGGCGCTGGATATGTGTCTTGGCCGGGGCGGCGATCAAGTTGCCATTAAAAACCAGGCCGGCTATGAATTTTACGGCGGTGTTTCCAAGGGTGTAGAAAAGCGCACCAAGGTGAAAACCCGTATTGTGGCCACAGCGCTGTGTGAACTGATTGAATCCAGCGAAAACGTGATCATTATGGGGCATCGGTTTGCCGATTTGGATGCCATGGGTGCCGGCACCGGCTTGCTGCGAGCCATTCAGAGTATGAATAAGCCGGTATGTGTGGCCATCAGCAGAACTAAAAACATGGTTGGCCCCATGTTGGAGCTGGTGAAAAACACCCCCACCTTTGCCCAGGATTATCTGGAGCCGGAGGAAGCACAGCAGCTGATCAATGATAAAACTCTGCTGATTGTGGTGGATACCCACGTTCCCCATGTGCTGGAATCCGAGCCGCTGTACCGGGCCTGCAAATCGGTGGTGGTTATTGATCATCACCGCAAAATGGTTAACCACATCAGCAACGCTGTTATTTTTTACCATGAGCCTTATGCCTCTTCGGCTTCTGAAATGGTGACCGAGCTGGTGCAGTATTTCCCAAGCAAGCCCCAGCTTACCCGTTTGGATGCCGAGGCCTTGTTGGCGGGCATTATGCTGGATACCAAAAATTTTGTTATGCGCACCGGTGTGCGTACCTTTGAGGCGGCGGCTTATCTGCGCAATCTAGGTGCCGATACAGTGGAGGTTCGCAAACTGTTTGCTTCCTCTATGGAATGTTACCAGCAAAAAGCGGCCTTGGTGGCCACAGCTCATGTATACAAAAGCTGTGCCATTGCTTATACCGAAGAAACCTCAGAGAATATCCGCGTGGTGGCCCCGCAGGCTGCCGATGAGCTTATGACCATCAACGGGGTAGAGGCCTCTTTTGTGGCGTTTGTCACCGGTTCTGTAATCAACGTATCCGCCCGGTCCTTGGGGGCGGTTAATGTGCAGCTGATTATGGAAAAGCTGGGAGGCGGCGGGCACCTGACGATGGCGGCGGCCCAATTTGAGGAGGATACCATTCCTCATATATTGGAACAGCTTCGCAGTGCAATTGATGAGTATTTTACAGAATAAAGGAGGAGCCTTATCATGAAGGTCATTTTACAGCAGGATGTACAGGGCAGCGGCAAAAAAGGGGATGTAGTCAACGTTTCGGATGGCTACGCCAGAAACTTTTTGCTCAAAAAGGGTCTTGCCATTCAGGCAAATGCACAGGCTATGCAGGAGGTCAAGTCCAAGGAGGCTGCTAAGCAGCACAAAATTGATATGGAAGTTCAGGAGGCCAATAAGCTGGCCGACCTTTTAAAGGATAAAACCATTAAGGTGACCGCCAAAGCAGGAGCCGGCGGCAAGCTGTTTGGTTCAGTAACAGCAAAGGAAATTGCCGATGAGCTGAAAAAACAGCTGAATGTTACCGCTGATAAGCGTAAAATTGTTCTGGAAAACGAAATTAAAGCCTTCGGAACCTACCCGGTGGAGGTTAAGCTGTATCAGGGGATTTCCGCCAACCTGTTTGTCATGGTCGGCGAGGAATAAAGTGTATCCCAAGCTGAAAGGAATTGGCTGTTATGGAGTTTATGGGGGAATCCTTTTCCACCACCACATATGATATGGAGCTGCCCTATTCGCTGGAGGCCGAGCAATCGGTGCTGGGGGCGGTGCTGGTGGATACCTCCTGTTTGGCCGTGGTTATGGACGATGTGGGCCCGGAGAGCTTTTTCCGGGAGCAGCATAAACGTATCTTTGAAATTTATGTGCGCATGTTCACGACGGCCAGTCCCATTGATTTTATCACGGTGCTGGAACAGGTTCGGCAGGAAAATATTTTTGAAACCGAAAACGATGCGAAAATCTACCTGACCCAGCTGGTGCAGATTGTTCCATCCACTGCCAACATTGAGGCTTATGCCAAGATTGTTAAGGAAAAGCATTACATTCGCAGCTTGATTACCGCTGCACGGGATATTATTGAAAATGCCAGAGATGGCCAGGCAGATGCCCAGTCGCTGATGGATTTGGCGGAGCAGCGTATTTATGAAATACGCCAAGGGCGTGAGGCCAGTGGTCTGGAGCGCATTAACACGGTTATCGTGGGGCTTTATGATAAGCTCCAGCGTCTCAGCGGTGATGAAAAGGATAGCTATCTGGGCCTTTCCACCGGCTTTGGTGATTTGGATAGGGTGCTCACCGGTTTGAACAAATCCGATCTCGTTTTGCTGGCGGCTCGACCCGGTATGGGTAAAACCGCTTTCGCATTGAACATTGCCGCCGCTGTGGCCCGCAAGGAAAAAAAGGTGGCTGTTTTCTCGCTGGAAATGAGCAAGGAACAGCTGGTGGAGCGTATGCTTTCCAGTGAAGCCTCCATTCAGGGTTCCAAAATGCGTGTGGGCGAAATCGGCAACGACGAATGGGTGCGTCTGGCTATGGCGGCTCAAAAGCTTTCCTCACTGCCGCTGTATATTGATGATTCTGCCGGGATCACAGTGCATGAAATCAAGGCTCGGCTGCGGCGTATGAAGGATTTGGGGCTGGTGGTTATTGACTATTTGCAGCTTATGACCAGCAGCAGTCGGAGCGATAACCGGGTACAGGTTATCTCGGAAATTACCCGCTCACTAAAGGTGATGGCCAAAGAATTGGATGTACCGGTTGTTTTGCTTTCGCAGCTTTCCCGTGGGCCGGAGGCTCGTACCGATCATCGACCTATGCTCTCGGATTTGAGAGAATCCGGCTCTATTGAGCAGGATGCTGACATTGTGCTGTTTTTGTATCGGGATGCCTACTACAACCGGGATAGCGCCGAGCAGAATGTGGCCGAGTGTATTATAGCAAAAAACCGCCATGGTGAAATGGGCATTATTCCGTTAGGCTGGGATGGCGCTCATACCAAGTTTACCGGCATGGAGCGGTTCCATCATGAACCATAAGGCCAGGCAAACCATTGAAGAATATAATATGCTGCGGCCGGGTGACCGGGTGGTCGTGGGGGTATCGGGTGGCGCTGATTCGGTGGCGCTGCTCTGCTTTTTGGAGGGACTGGCACATAAAATGGGCCTTTCCCTTTCTGTTTGCCACATGAACCATTCCTTGCGGGGAGAAGAAAGCGATCGGGATCAAAGTTTCGTGGAAGCTCTCTGCAAAGCTAAAAATATTAGCTGTAAAGTGAAAAAGCTTAACATAGCTGAGATGGCTTTAAAATCAGGTTTATCGATTGAGGAAAGCGCCCGCCGGGAGCGGTATCTTTTTTTTGAAGAAGTAGCCCTCCCCATAGGCGCAAAAATTGCCACAGCCCACACCTTGAGCGACAGCATTGAAACCATGCTACTCAATTTGCTCAGAGGTACCGGCTTGGCAGGGCTGTGCGGAATTCCCCCTGTGCGTGGGTCTGTTATTCGCCCCTTGATCCGCTGTTCCCGGGAGGAGATTGAAGCTTATTGCCGCCGTGAGAGACTGGATTATGTAACCGACAGCACCAATCTGGAGAATGATTATACCCGCAATCAGCTGCGTCATCAGGTAATTCCGGTGTTTAAAGAGATGAACCCATCCTTCGAGACCGTGGCAGGGCGAGCCATTGATCTGCTTTCGGCTGATCGGGTTTTGCTGGAGGAGATGACTTCTGCCAGCCTAAACAAGATAAAGAAAGGACAGGCTTTGGAGCGGGATGGCTTTTTACAGTTGGATCGTGCGCTGCAAAAAAGGGTATTGGCTCTGTTCTTAGAAGGTGAAGGCTACTCTCGTGATAATAAGCGGATTGAGGATATGCTGAAATTTGCCCGGCAAGGCAGTGGAGGCGTTCCGCTGGCCGCTGATGCGGCCTTTTCTTGCGACAGCGAAACGCTGTATATTAAAAAAGCCCATAGATCTCAGCCGTTTTTTGAGCAGGAGGTTTTGCTGGAGAAGGTCTTTTTCGAAAAGGTTACCTATGAATGTCCCATCATTTGTGGCAAGACTGTTGTGTTAACTGTAACAGGATATGAATATTTTGAAAAAACTGCAAATTTAGAGAAAAATCAATTCAAAAATTGTCTGGATTATGATAGAATAGACGAGATTGTTAGAATCAGACAACGACAGGAGGGGGATTGCCTCAGTCTGCCTGACCGAAAGCTTACAAAATTGGTCAGGAAGCTTTTTAACGAAGCGAAGCTTCCCATAGAGGAACGGGCCCGGCGATTGCTGCTGGCTGATTCCGGCGGTGTACTGTGGGTAGAAGGCTTTGGCACAGATCTGCGTTGTCAGGTTACAAAGGAAACCCGGCGTATTCTAAGCATTCGGGTGTTGGAGGATTTTTAAATGGATAATGATATACTCAAGGTATCGATCAGCGAAGAGGAACTTGCCGCCAAGGTGCAGGAAATGGGCAAACGCATCAGTGAAGATTACAAGGATAAAAATTTAATGCTGGTCAGTGTGCTCAAAGGTTCGGTTGTTTTTATGGCGGATTTGATGCGTGCGATTCGTGTTCCCGCCCGATTGGATTTTATGTCGGTTTCCAGCTACGGAGGCGGTGTAAAAACCACCGGCGTGGTTAAGATAATTAAAGATTTGGATATTTCGATTTCCGGCTATGATCTTTTGATTGTAGAGGATATTTTGGATAGTGGTCTGACACTGAGTTACCTCAAGGAGCTGCTGGAGCAGCGTGGCCCCAAAAGTGTGCGCATTGCCACTCTGTTGGATAAGCCCAGCCGCCGGCAGGCAAATGTGGCCGCTGATTATTGCGGTTTTGAGGTGCCGGATGAATTCTTGGTTGGATATGGGCTGGATTACGACGAAAAATACCGCAATTTGCCTTATGTCGGCATATTGAAGCCGGAGGTTTATACCCACTGAGTGTCTACAAAACAATCCGGTTTTTCTCAAGTGACAGACATAATTATATAAATTCTGACAGGAGTGAGGATGTTTGCAGAAAAGACCAAAGGGCTTAGGTATCTACGTTGCGATTCTGGCCATACTGATGATTTTCGCAACAATGGTATTTACCCTGAATCCAGAGCCCCAGACGATAAAATACACTGAAATAGTAGGGTATTTTCAGCAAAACAAAGTAGAGGAATATAGCTTCGACTTTGAAACGGGGCAGCTTACCATCTTAAAAATGGAAGGCATGGAAAACCCCATTACCTATAAAGTACCGAATATCGGCCTTTTCATTCAGGATGTTCAGGACTATATTCTGGAGTATAATCTGGCGCATCCCGATGCTCAGATTGTAGGCGATTATAAAGGTGCCCGAGAAATGCCTTGGTGGGTTACTTTCCTCCCATCTTTGCTTCTTGTTGGTCTAATGGTTGTATTCTGGGTTTTGATGATGCGGCAATCCCGGGGAACCGGGGGCAATGTAACCGGCTTTGGCAAAGCAAAGGCAAAATCCGCTCAGGATGGCCGCAAGGTCACCTTTGACGATGTAGCCGGTGCCGATGAAGAGAAAAACGAGCTGGTCGAGATCGTTGAGTTCCTCAAAAACCCTTCCAAGTTCAATAAGCTGGGTGCCCGTATTCCCAAGGGCGTTTTGCTCATGGGCCCTCCGGGAACCGGTAAAACCCTGCTTGCCCGTGCTGTAGCCGGGGAGGCAGAGGTGCAGTTCTTCTCCATTTCCGGTTCGGATTTTGTGGAGATGTTTGTGGGTGTCGGTGCCAGCCGTGTCCGTGATCTATTTGATCAGGCTAAGAAGAATGCTCCCAGCGTTATTTTCATCGATGAGATTGATGCGGTGGGCCGTCAGAGAGGCGCAGGCCTTGGCGGCGGTCACGATGAAAGAGAGCAGACGCTGAATCAGCTGCTTGTTGAAATGGATGGTTTCTCGGCCAATACCGGCGTTATCGTCATTGCCGCCACCAACCGGCGTGATATTTTGGATCCGGCACTGCTTCGTCCGGGCCGTTTTGACCGCCAGATTATGGTTGGCTACCCGGATATCAAGGGACGCGAGGAAATTCTCAAGGTTCATTCCCGCAGCAAGCCCATGGCTCCTGATGTGGATATGAAGGTCATTGCCGGAACCACAGCCGGATTTACCGGTGCGGATCTGGAAAATGTGCTCAACGAAGCCGCTTTGTTGGCTGCTCGTCGAAATCTGCACGCCATCACTATGAAGGAAGTGCAGGAATCCATGATCAAGGTGGTTGCGGGGCCGGAGAAACGCTCTCATGTAGTCACCGAAAAGGATAAGCGTCTTACGGCTTATCATGAGGCCGGTCATGCTGTTGTTACCTATTATTGCAAAACGCAGGACCCTGTGCACCAGGTTTCCATTATTCCCCGTGGTATGGCAGGCGGATACACCATGTCTTTGCCCTCTGAGGATCGCAATTATGTGACCAAGAGCCATATGTTCGAGGATATTGTGGTGCTTATGGGCGGCCGTGTAGCAGAAAAGCTGGTTTTGGACGATATTTCCACCGGCGCCTCCAACGATCTGGAGCGTGCCACCAAGACAGCCCGCAACATGGTTACACGGTATGGTTTCAGCGATAAGATTGGGCCGATTGTTTATGGCAGCGATCACAACGAAGTATTCTTGGGCCGGGATTATAACTCTTCCCGCATGTTTTCCGAGACCATTGCCTCTGAAATTGATTCCGAAATTCGTGAGGTTGTGGATTCCGCCTTTGAGATGGCTGTTGAACTGCTTCGTGAGCATATGGATCAGCTTGATAAGGTGGCCAAGTATCTCTTTAAGCATGAAAAAATTGAAGGCAAGGAGTTTGCCCTCCTTATGGAAGGCAAGCTGGAACAGGAAGACGAAGGTTCCTCTGCCTTTGAAAGTGGGGAAAAGGGTGCTCGGCTGGATATTGAAATTGGATCACAGGAGACCCCAAGTTCCTTGGAATCCAAACCCGAGGATGAGGATAAAGGCTCTATATTTGATTAAATTGCCGCTTATTTCGTGGTAAGATAAAACGGTGGAGACAAGATGTCTCCACCGTTTTTTGCAGTTTAAAGGGAACAGCCCCCATATCGGAGGGTGTTCCTTTTGAGTTGTGTAGCTTGATATATTTGATTAGCTGTGAGCGCGCTCATGGCTTTTTTGTGCTTCGGCCGCTGCCACAACCTGTCGAATCTTGGCATAGGGTATTTCGGTGGGGAGCGTGCAGTCTGCTCCTAAAATATAGGGGCGGCCTTCCATGGTATCCAGCAGCTCATTGGTAGCAGAGGCGATTTCCTCATCTGTGCCATCCACCAGAATACCGCTGCGGTCATCAAATCCGCCCAGAACAATGCTATTGGGGAATATCTTTTGGCTGCCTTCCAAAAGGCCGATTTTGTTTTCATGCACCGCCCAGTTTACAATGGGTGCATTGTAATCGGCGTATCGTGAAAGCTGTGTATTGGCTTTGCAGATATGTAGGATGTTCAGTTTGGATTTGCTGGCTGCATGGTTTAGAATCTTCTTTTCCAGTGGGGCAATGTATTGGGCAAATTCTTCATCGGTGAATAAATGAGCCTCTCCGCCTAAGTCAGCATAATAGATGCCGTCTGCCCCGGAGGCGGTGGAACAGTCAATCAGTTCAATCAGGCTTTCGGCTACTTCGTTCATCATTTTTACAACAGGGGCGGGGTTCTCACGCAGCATAACCACCAATCCATAGGCATATTCGCCATAACGATTGGCGTGCCCCATGCTGTGGTGCGTGGATGCAACCAAACCATGCACGGTAGCCACTACAGCCACATTCTTGGCTGTGGCATCCACCACTCTTTTGGTGATTTCCATTTGATCCTGAAAGAGCTTATCCTTGCGGGTAAACCCTCTGAATTTCGGCAAATCCTCAGTGGAATAAAGGCGCCCGCCTTCTGTATAAAAGAGGTTCTCATTCATTATTTTGAGAATGTCTGTATCGGTTTGATTGATGTAATCCAGATGAGCTTGTGTCGCGGCGTCGCTGTGGTGCATATTCTTGGGAAAATGCAGCCAAAATCCGGCGGGAACCCGGTCTGTTGGCTTGCCGTCAAGAAGGTTGAATACACGTTCTCTTTTGTTCATGGCAGGGCACTCCTTTTAACTGAATATTTGGTGGGTCTTTGTCGGTTGAATATACACTCATATAGCTTCAAAACCTTGGCGCAATTTTAAAGCTATGACACGCACTGCATGTATGCGCAGCGAGGCTCATTCCATCATCATGTTTGTGGAAAGAAGCTGCTGTTCCATAAAGAGAATATCTTGGCGCAAGGCTTCGTGGGCTCTGAATATGTCATGATGCTCGAGGGCATCCACAATCAGATCATGGCGATGCTCCCTGAGAACGTTGGATTGTGTCATGGGAGCGCTGTCCAGTGTGAAAAGCTGTGCATAGGCCCGGGTGCAGGTGGAAAGAGCCTGCTCAAGGGTGCGATTGACCTGCATATTTCCCGCATAATAGTTCAATTTTAAATGAAAGGTTACGTTGGCATTCCAGCAAGCCCAAACGGTGCGTCGGTCCATTCCAACTCTGCGAGCCGCATTTAACTCTCGAAGCTCATTCATAATATCCACATCCAGCTTCTTCATGATGGAAGGCAATGAACTCAGCTCAAGGAAAAGCCTCATTTCCGTTATATCTCGGATGTTTTTGCCGCTGATTTCCACAACTCGGTAACCACTTCGGGGGATGCTGACCAACACATTTTCATGGCAAAGCTGCACAAGGGCCTCTCTTACGGGCGCCTTGCTTACTGCAAATTCTTCAATCATTTGTTTTTCGGTAAGAAGTGTGTTGGTGGTGAGCCTGCCGGAGCAAATCATTTTAATGATTTCTTTGTAAACATACTCTTTCAGGGAGAGTACTGAATTCGATTTGATAATAAACACCATCTCCCTTGATAATATTTTGATATCTTTTTAGAAAAATCTTTCTGCTCATGGCATGGGCTAAATAATAACAGTAGAAAGAAATCGGCATTTTTATTAGAAGGAGGTTTTGTTAATCATATCATCTCTGATAATATTAGTCAATCATACATTGAGTTTTTATATTCGTTTAATAGCATAAAAAATAATAAATATATGATTGTTTATGGATATATATTCCTATATTAACAATTAATTAACTTATATTTAAAATTTTATTCATATTTTTAATATAAGTTGGTATTATTACAAACACATAAATATATTTAAAAATTCTGACCTTGCTTATCATAAGATTAGCAAAAAAAGGCGTAAAAACAAGTATTAAGATAGTAACGAAAACAATACGAGATTACTTATAGAGGCTTTTGTATAGATATATTCGGTAGATAATTGCAGTGGATTTGGCTTTATCTTGCAAATTTTTGCTTGACAATAAAAAAACATTGTTTTATACTCTGACCCATAGCAAAGCAAAGGCGCTGGGGAAGGGTATCCCACAGCGCCTTCTTTTTTACCATAATTTATTCAAAAAATTCATATAAATACAAATATGATCAGTAATAATCTGTAATCTTTGTTTTGGTGCATTTGGATAGATTCTGTCAGTTGTAAAGCACCATTTTGCAGCTGCGAGAATAAATGAGGGTCTTCTGTCGGTTGGTTTTAGGCGGCCAAGGTGGATCTTAACACCCAATTTAATTGTCAAATGGAGGAGAAGTTTCATGAGGAAAAGAACAGTCAAAGCTTTATTATGCATGATTCTGGTTTTGTCAATGGTTTTTGTTGGCTGCGGGCAAGCGGCACCGGCAGCTTCGTCCGAGGCAGGCACGCAGGCAGCACCAGCCGGTGATGGTGCTTCAGCCGAATCATCGGCACAGGGGGCACCGGGCGGCAAGGTCAAGGTAGCTTTGGTTGGCCCCATGACAGGTGATTCTGCACAGTATGGCCAGCAGTTCCAGCGTGGTGTGGAAGTTTTTATTGAGGAATACAACAGCAAGGGCGGCTACAATGGCTCTCCCATTGCACTGACTGTATTCGATGATAAAAACGATGCGAAAGAAGCTGTCAACATCGGCAACAAAATTGTATCCGAGGGCGATTATTTTGCAGTCATCGGCCCCTTCTCCTCCACTTGCGCTTTGGCAATGGCTGAGGTTCTGGATGAAGAAAAAGTTTTGACCATTTCTCCCAGCGTTTCGCACCCCGACTATGTAACCAATTTTGATTATACCTTCCGGCTTTCTCACGTTAATACCATTGAGGGTGCTTTTGTAGCCAAATACTGTGCTCAAAAATGGGGTTCTCAAAAAATGGCGGCCATTTATTCGCAGAATGACTGGGGCATGACTTTGGATGAAGCCTTTTTGGAAGGCTGCAAAGAACAAAATCTGGAGGTTGTTGCCAACGAGCCCTTTATTCTTGGTCAAACCAAGGATTTTTCTCCTATCATCACCAAAATTAAACAGGCCGGAGCCGATACCGTGTTCCTGATGTGCCAGTATGCCGAAGCCGGCCAGCTCCTCCAGCAGATCAGAGGCATGGGGCTTAATGATATCAAAATCTTTGTATCCTCCTCCGCTTATAAGGGTGAAACTCTTGAACTGGCTGGGGAAGCAGCCGAAGGCGCTTTGTGGTGCTCCACCTTTATGGTTGATAATCCCGATCCTCTGCTTCAGGCATTCCGCAAAACCGTAAAAGAAAAATACGATGCGGAAGTCGACAATATGATCGTCCGTGCTTATGACTGCATGATGGTCGCTTTTACCGCACTGGATAAATCCCAGAAAATGGATTCTGATTCCATCAAAAACGAGATTATGGATATTCGGGAATTTACCGGTGTCAGCGGTACCTTTAAGTTTTTTGACGACCGCAACGTTGATCGGCGATTCTACATTACCGGCCCTGACGGAAACGGCTCCTACAAATTCCTGGAAGATCCTGAACTGAAATAAAACCAAAGCATTCAGGCTGTGGGGATGTCCGGGCCGACTTTCTATATGGGCGGCCCGGATGCTTATTATCTGGTACTGATAGCTAAAATATGTATGGTTTTGGGTTGATCGACAGGATAAAAGACTTAAATAGCCAGAAGTCAGATTGGCATTTCAAGAAACAGGAAAGAGGTGCGGCGTGTTTCTACAACAGGTAATCAACGGGTTGACTATCGGCAGCTCGTATGCACTGGTAGCGGTGGGTTTTTCCATGGTTTTCGGTGTTTTGGAGCTGACAAACTTTGCTCACAGCTCGGTATTTATGCTGGGTGCATATATTGCGGCGGCAGTGCTGGCCAACCATTTCGGAATTTGGATGGCAGTGGCGGGTTCCATTGCTCTTTGCGGGATATTTGGTATTTTAATTGACCGAATGGCCCTGATGCCTATGCGTAAAAGGGGAGCCTCCCGGGTATCCTACTTGATTTGCACCATCGGGCTTTCCACCTTTTTGCAGAATCTGATCCAGATGATTTTTGGAGCCGAGGCAAGGCCTTTTCCTAAGGTTTTTATACAGGGCCAGCTTGAATTCGGCAATGCAATGATTACATATCTGCAAATTTTTGTTATTTGCATCACGTTGGCTCTCATGCTTATCACGTGGTTTTTGGTCAACTACACCTCCATGGGCGCAGCGATGCGGGCAGTTGCCCAGAATGCCACAGCGGCTCGCCTAATGGGCATTAATGTGGATACAACCATTACCTTTACCTTCTTTCTGGGCAGTGCGCTGGCGGCAGTGGCCGGTATTATGGTGGGCATGTATTACCGCAGCGTTGATCTGACTCTTGGGTTTACTGTTGGGATGAAAACCTTTGCCTCCGCAGTATTGGGCGGGATCGGAATTTTGCCCGGTGCGGTTCTGGGGGGATTCTCCATCGGTGTTCTGGAATCTCTGTTCGCCGGCTATATCAGTTCCGGATTTAAAGATGCAGTTGCTTTTATCGTTCTCATTGGCGTTCTTCTTATCAAGCCTGCTGGGCTGTTGGGTAAGAAGCATGTCAGCAAGGTTTAAGGGGGTGCTCATGGTATGAAGAAGATTTTTACAACCCGTGTGCGCCTGATACTGGCCGCTGCGCTTTGCGTTCTGATCGTGTTTTTCCCGGTTGTTGTGCAGGATCAATATGTGGTGCGTCTGGGCACTTTGGTGCTGATGTATTCCGCTCTGGCTCTGAGCCTCAACCTAATTACCGGCTTTATGGGTCAGGTTTCGCTGGGGCATGCCGCTTTTTTCGGTGTGGGGGCTTATACCTCCGCTATCCTTTCCGATCGCTTTGAATGGCCGTTTCTGCTGACTGCATTCTGCGCTATTTTGGTGGCGGCCTGTTTCGGCATGCTTTTGGGTATTCCGGCTTTAAAGCTCAGCGGAAGCTATCTTTCCATTGTAACACTAGGCTTCTGTGAGATTATTCGTCTCGTTGAGCTGAACTGGATCGACCTGACCAGAGGCCCCATGGGTATGACAGGTATTGCCCGCCCGGTGATTTTCGGTATCAAAATCAAATCGGGCATGTCTTACTACTATCTTTGCCTGATTATCCTGATGATTGTTACCTTCGTTGTGATGAACATGATGCACTCGCATATCGGCCGAGCCATTATGTCGGTGCGGGAGGATTCCATAGCCGCCTCTGCTATGGGGGTGAACGTGTTTCGCTACAAGGTGATGACCTTTACGATTTCCTCCGGTTTCGCCGGGCTGGTGGGCGCATTTTATGCTCATTATATGCGCTTTATCGACCCCAATGCTTTTAACTTTGAGCAGTCCACCAGTGTTCTCAGCATGGTGATTCTGGGGGGACTTGGCAGTATACCGGGCAGCTTTTTGGGTGCTCTGCTGCTTTCGGTTATCCCGGAGCTTCTGCGTGATCTGGCTGAGGCCCGTATGCTGATTTATGGCCTTGTGCTGGTTTTGATGATGATGTTCCGCCCTAAGGGCATTTTGGGAACCACCGCCATACCTCAGCTTCTGGGTATTGAAAAGAAATATGCAGTTCCCGACAGCTTAGAAAAGCAAACCGCCGGAGTGGGAGGGAACAGCCATGAGTAACATTTTGGAGCTGGTTCAGGTAACACAGCGGTTTGGCGGCTTGGTGGCTGTCTCAGATGTGAATCTGGCGGTTGAAGAAAATCAGGTGGTTGGCCTGATTGGGCCCAATGGTGCAGGGAAGACCACAGCCTTTAATGTAATCACCGGCATCTATAACCCCACTGAGGGCAGGGTGCTGTTTGAAGGGCAGGATATAACCGGGAAAAAGGTTCACACCATTACCAAATGCCGCTTGGCAAGAACCTTCCAGAACATTCGGCTTTTCAGCAATCTCACTGTTTTGGATAATGTGAAAATCGGTATGCACATTCAGGTGAAATCCGATTTGCTTAGTGCGGCTTTGCACCTGCCAAGGCGCAACAAGGCTGAAAAAGAAGTTACCCAGCGCTGTATGGAGCTGCTCAGCCTGACCGGGCTTGCCTCCAAAGCCGATGACCGGGCGGGAAGCTTGCCCTATGGTTCTCAGCGCCGCTTGGAAATTGTGCGGGCTATGGCTACCGGGGCCAAGCTGCTCCTGTTGGATGAGCCAGCCGCCGGTATGAACGAGCAGGAAACCGACGAGCTGATGGCATTTATCCGGGAGCTCAAGAAAATGGGGTATTCGGTGTTTCTCATTGAGCATGATATGAAGCTGGTTATGAATATCTGCGAAAAAATCTATGTGCAGAACTACGGCAAGGTCATTGCCAGCGGAGCCCCAGAGGAGATCAAGAAAAACAAGCAGGTTATTGATGCCTATTTGGGCGAGGAGGTGTAGCCGTGGCCTTTTTAAACATTGAGGGGCTCAAGGTCAGCTATGGCAGCATCAAGGCCCTGAAAGGGATTGATCTGGCTGTTAACGAGGGAGAAATTGTTACCCTGATTGGCAGCAATGGCGCCGGGAAAAGCACCACCATGAATGCAATATCCGGTCTTTTGCGGGTTGCAGGAGGCAAAATTGAATTTGATGGGGTGGATATCGCTAATAAGCCCTCGGATATGATTGTAAAAATGGGATTGATTCAGTCTCCCGAGGGCAGGCAGGTATTCCCTCGAATGACAGTGCGTGAAAACCTGATGATGGGTGCCTTTACTTTAAAATCTAAGGAAGAAAAAGCCACTAACATACAGAAGATCTTTGATCTTTTCCCCATTCTGAAAGAGCGGGAAAAACAGATGGCCGGAACCCTTTCAGGGGGAGAACAGCAGATGCTGGCCGTGGGCCGGGCGGTTATGTCCAACCCTAAGCTTCTGATGCTGGATGAGCCTTCTCTGGGGCTGGCTCCCTTGATTATCAAGGAAATTTTCAGCCTGATTACCCGCATCAACAAGGAGCTGGGCACAACCATTTTGCTGGTGGAGCAGAATGCCCGAATGGCACTTTCTATTTCTGATTATGGCTTTGTTCTGGAAACCGGCAAAATCATCTATTCCGGCAAAGGCAGTGAGCTTCTCCACGACCAAAAGGTCAGAGAAGCCTATCTTGGGGGAATATAGGCGCTTTCTGGAATATGACTGCTCAATCATGCGCTAAAAAGCAGCCCTATAGGCTTGCTTTGAAGTGACATACACATAAAATCGCTCTAAATGTAAAAGGAGGACTTACCAATGGCTGTTACCAAGAACATTTCCAATAAGCCCGCCATTACCGATGATACCATGACCAATATGCTTCGCTCTCAGATTGAGCAGCGTGCCGAATGGTTTTTTCTAATGAACGATGAAGCCGCCAAACGAGGCCACGATTGGGAAGAATATTGCCGCCCGGCTATTTTCCGCTGCGGCTGTTTTCGTGGTGATGAAATGCTCCAAAGCTTCGCAGATAAAGGCGATTTGGTTGAGCTGGGCGAATATTTTAAAAACAACCCCAATACCAAGGTTTTTGAGAAAGAATACATCACCATTACTCCCGAAAAGCTGGAAATGCATTTTCACTATTGCCCCTTGGTGGCAGGCTGGCAGAAAATGACCGACGATGAGGAACTGATTGCTAAATGCTGTGATGTGGCTATGGATGGTGACCGTGGCATTTTCAGCCGCATTCCTGACTGTGCATTCACGCTGGATGGTACCTTGGCTGAGGGTCAGCCTGTCTGCAAGCTGATTCTTGAGAAAACCAAGTAGATTAATGCCCTGATTATCGCCAGTATAATACAGTTAAAGTTTTAGGTACATTATACAGGCTTTTGACAGGAGAAGCCGCCGCACCGGCTTCAGAAAAAGTGGTGAATGAGCAAACTTCATTCACCACTTTTTTAATTTCTTTATCCTATTGCATTGGCTTGGCCCAAAAGCGGTTGCGCATTTACAGCAAACACGGTAAAATATAATTTCAGGCAGACTGAGAGATTGGCGCTGCCCGGACTCAAACAAAGCAAGGAGCGATGGCAACGATGATACTCTCAGGAGAAGAAATCAGAAAACAGGTTGAGCTTGGCTGTATTCGAATTACACCTTTTGATTCGGGGTGTGTCAACCCAAACAGCTACAATCTAAAGCTGCACAATGAGCTGATGGTTTACACCGATCCGGTTTTGGATATGAAAAAGCCCCTTAACACCAAAACTATCGTGATCCCGGAGGAAGGTCTTGTTTTGGAGCCGGGGCGGCTTTATTTGGGCCGGACTCATGAATACACCGCAACCGATGTTTATGTCCCTATGCTGGAAGGGAGATCCTCCATTGGCAGGCTGGGGCTTTACATTCATGTGACTGCTGGCTTCGGTGATATCGGCTTTGCGGGCTACTGGACTTTGGAGATACAGTGCATTCAGCCGGTGCGCATTTATCCCATGGTGGAAATATGCCAGATATATTACCATAGGATAGAGGGAGATTTTAAAAAATACACCGGCGGCAAATACCAAAAGAACACCGGTATCCAGCCAAGCTTGATGTATAAGGATTTTGAAAAGTAAACTTACAGATAGAAAAAAGCCTTTTTAGGTTAGTCGTCAGCAATCCAGGGCTGAAATTGATAAGTGAGGGGGATTTGATCAATTTCCCTCATGGGAGCAGCAACGCCTTCGGGTTTCCCTCCGCTTAGTCTTAGCTCCAGCAGATGGAAATCCTCCTCAACCTCCAGTAAAGTTTCAATCAGCCGGGGGTCAAAGTGCTTGCCGGAATCCTCCACAAGCATATTCATAGCTACATCGTGGGGATAAGCCTTTTTGTAACAGCGCTCATTGACCAGGGCATCGTACACATCCACAACTGCCAAGATACGGGCAGATAGGGGAATTGCCTCCCCGGAAAGCCCATAAGGGTAGCCTGAGCCATTCCATTTTTCATGGTGAGAGCGGCAGATATCCTTGCAATGCCGCAGATACACAGCTTGTTCCTCCACTGTGGTGCCGATGGAATCCAAAATTTCGCCGCCAATAATGGTGTGGGTTTTGATAATTTCAAACTCCTCGTGTGTAAGGCGGGCCGGTTTCAAAAGGATGCTGTCCGGAATGCCGATTTTTCCAATATCATGGAGAGCAGTCGCCTTAATGAGTGCACCCGGATCATTGGCAAGCAGTTCATCCCGGAACGCCGCATTGTGGAGCATGCGGTCCACCATAATGCCGGAAAGCTCCTGTGTGCGCCGGATATGTGTTCCGGATTCCAGACTGCGGTATTCGATAATAGTGGCCAAGGTTTCCAGAATACTCTCATGGGTTTCAGTCAAAGCCTTGGTTTTGGTTTCCACCATAGCCTCCAGATCGTTCTGGTAGTGAAACAGCTTGACATGAATATCCACCCGGGCCTTGACCACATCAGGGTTAAAAGGCTTGGAGATGTAGTCCACAGCTCCTGCTTTCAAGCCCTTGGATTCATTGGTTTCGGCATCGGCCGCTGTTATAAACAGCACCGGTATTTTCTCGGTAATAGGATTGGATTTCAAAAGACTGAGCACTTCGAATCCGTCCATCCCTGGCATCATAATATCCAGCAGGATAGCCTGCGGCAGCCGGGGTGTGTTGAATAAAATCTCCACAGCGCTCAGACCGCCATCGGCCTCCAGAATATCATAATCCCGGGATAGTATTTCCTTTAAAATAATTCGATTGATTTCGATATCGTCAATCACCAATATGCTATCAGCCATGAGAATCAGACCTCGTTTTTCAATTTTTCCAGCAGTGCGCTTATATAAAGGAGGGTCTTTTCCATAACCTGCCGGAAAGCATCCAAGCTGTTGTGTGCAGGCCGATTGTTTTTCAGCTGGGCTTCCAACAGAACAGCTGCGTTGTAAGCGGCTGGCAGAGAAAGATTGCCGGTCATTCCTTTAATGGTGTGAACGGTCTGGATAGCGGCTTCGTTTTCTTCCTCGGAAAGCTCCCTATAAAGCTGTGGGATTTGGGGACTGTTGGCGAAGCTCTTCAGAAGCGTGATATAAATGGCTTTATTGCCCAATATCCGGGAGAGCCCTTTTTCCATATCCACATATGAGCTCAAATCAGCCAACTGCTCCAGAGTGGGAGCAGCACAGGCAACCGGAGGGGGAACGGCTGAATAGCCTCTTGGGTTTACAGGCAGAGGAGGGCAAGATGCCTCCGGTGTACCACGGCTTACATTATCACATAAGACCGGGGGGCCATCCTCAGGCCGGTTAAGCCACAAATCCATATTCACCACGAAGGTGAAAACGCTACCCATCCCTTCTTTGCTGACAACAGTAATATCGCCCTCCATCATTTTAACAATGCTTTTACAAAGGGTCAGCCCAAGCCCAACTCCTTCAAAATGCCGGGATGAGCCACCCTCTCCCTGCTCAAAATAGGTAAACAGGGTGGGGTGCTGATCCTGTGCAATGCCGATTCCGTTATCTGAAACGGCGATAGCTATAGTGGAGCGAATATTATCCCGGGTAATTTCCCGAACATTCACCTGTACCGTGCCGCCAGTGGGGGTGAATTTAATGGCATTGGAAAGCAGATTACCAATCACCTGTGCCAATCGGTAATCATCGCCTCGGAAATAACGAGGTGTTTTGGGGTCAAGCTGGAAGGTTAGGGTATGTCCTTTTTTCAGCGCTTCGGGTGTATACCGCAGGGATATTTCAGCCAGCATTGCATCAAAATCAAAGGGGCGAATATCCAGTGTAAGTTGGTTGGCGGCAATCTGGGACATATCCAGCACGCCGTTGATCAGCTCCAGCAAGTGCCGGGAGGAATGGTTAATTTGCTTGAGACACTCTTTAACCTTTTCGGGGCTTTCGCTGTCTGCCGCAATACCGGCCATACCAATGATGGCATTAACCGGTGTGCGGAATTCGTGGCTCATGCGAGAAAGAAATTCCTGCTTGGATTGATTGGCGTTTTCGGCCTCGGCCTGCGCTTTGGATAAATGCTGCTGTGAAAGGCTGAGCAGCTCACGGTTTTGGGATTGAAAGGTTTCCAGAGCCATGTAATTATCCACTGCAAGGGAGATTGTGCAGCATATATGCTTTAAAAGGCGATGCTCCTGTGGAGACCATGCGGTATTTTTGCGCCCGCACAGCAGAATTCCGATGGGCTGTGCATTCCAGTCAATGGTGAGGGCAATACCGCCCTGTATTTTAGGCAGAAGAGTCTGGTTCATAAAAGTTTCCAGATCGTCGCCCCACAGGCTTTCGGTTAAAGAGTCGGTCAGGCGGCAGACAGCATTTTCTGCGATAAGCTGCCCCATCAATATTTCAAATTCAGGGAAATTTCGGCAGCAGATATACTGAGGAACAGAAGGGTGGCAAAGCCCCAGACACACCAAATCCGCCTCCAATGTATTTTGAAGTTCGCTTACCAGACAATCGAAGCTTTCCTGATTCAAAGCATCGAAACGCAAAAGCTCCCCGGCTTTAAAAATCAAGCTGTCTATTTTAGCATCATATTCGGGCAGAAGCATCTTACAGCCTCCTTTGGATTGAGGATTTCCCCTTGGGAAAGGCATGTATCTTTCAGATAAAATCAACACATCAAGCTTATATGGATTTACTACATTATATCGGCTCTTATATGGAATAGCAAATATTTTGTGAAAAAAACCGCCTTTCTATAGGAGCTTTTGGGGATGACTTGTATTGATGTTTTTGAGCAGTTCTATTATACTAGGACTATATAATGTGCCTTTTCAGTCGCCAAAACCCTTGTACCAGAACAAACCAAAAACACGCTGGAAGTATTGATTTGAGTGGTTTTTGGTTTGTTCAGCGGCCATTATATAATCGTGAAAAAACGGTTAATTAGTTTCTTTAAAGAACAAGGAGGCTTTTTTATGAAGAATAGTTGGATTTCATCCCAATGCTTGTCCCTTCCCGGCGCTGTCGAGGATTATAAAGAGGAATGGGACGCTTGGCGCTATCTAATCGGAGACAAAATGTTTGCCATGGTTGGAACAGACAATTTAAAGCGTCCGATCTTAACCTTGAAGCTGGAACCGGAAGAGGGCAGACTGCTTCGGGAACAATACGAGGATATTGGCCCCGGCTACTATATGAATAAGCTGCATTGGAACTCCTTTTTGCTGGAAGGCTCTGTGCCTGTGGAGATTATGAAGGCCTGCCTCAGCCAAGCCTATCAGCTGGTGCTTGCCGGTCTGCCCAAAAAGGTGCAGGCTGCTATAGCGGGAAAATAACGATTTTGATCATAAAGCTTGTATCAAGAGCGAAGGCGCTTTTGATACAAGCTTTTTTCTATATGGTGGCTCAGAGTATAACCGAAAAAATATATAAAATATTTCATTGATTTAGTTGACTAACACGGTGCTCTGGTATATAATTAAATCTAACAAAAAGGAGCGGATAGAATGGAAAAGCTGCTTGAGAATTTTGCCCGGGGTGAGGTTGCGGCGCTAAAGCTGCGGCGGCTGTTTGAAAGCTATGGCTTTCAAAAAACAGTTCTGAGCAAATTTGAGGACTATGCCCTGTATGTGGATAACCGCCGCTTTCTCAATACAGAAAGCATTATCACCTTTATGGATTTGGATGGAAAGCTGATGGCCCTGCGGCCGGATGTGACCCTCTCTTTGGTCAAAAATGCCCCGGAAAAGGATACAGGGTGCCGGGAACGCCTCTACTATACCGAGGAAGTGTTTCGCCTTTCCAAGGAGAACCGGGAATATAAGATGGTCGACCAGATTGGCCTTGAGTTGATTGGGAAGAACGATCCTTTTTCCAATCTTGAGGTTTTGTATTTGGCACTTGAAAGCCTTGGAGTGATTAGCCCGGATTTTATACTGGATATTTCCCACAGCGGCTTTGTGTCAGGGATGTTTGAAGGTATGGAGTTATCCTATGCGGATGAAAGCAGGATTTTCAAAAGCATTCATGCTAAAAACAGCTGGGAGCTCAGCGGTATTTTAGAGGATTTGGGAACAGCACCAGAGCGTAAGCGGCAGATTATTGCTTTGCTGGAGCTGGATGGCCCTCTGAAAGAATCTCTCGTAAAAGCAAAAAAGCTCATTGCTAACCCGGTGATGGAGAAGGCTTGGCAGGAGCTTTGCCAGCTCAGCGAAATTCTTTGTGCCAATGGCTGGGCAGAAAAGGTGCATCTGGATTTCTCCGTGGTCAACGATCTTACATATTACAACGGCCTGATTTTTAAAGGCTATATCCAGAACATTCCTTCCGCCGTGCTTTTTGGAGGCCGGTATGATAAGCTCCTCCAACGGCTGGGCAAAGAAAACGGAGCCATCGGCTTTGCTATTTCCCTCAACGCATTGGATGATTATTTCCAAAGGGGAGAGGGCAAAGAGGTGGATTACCTGATTCTTTATGATGCGGGTGCGGATATCGCTTCCTTGATGCAAAAGGCCCGGGAGCTGCGCCGGGATGGTTCCGCTGTTCGTGTCGAGCGCCTTTCCGCCATAGGAGATGAGCGGCTTATTCGATGCAAACAGCGATTCTATTTTCAGCAAAACCAGTTGGTAAAGGGGTGAGGATATGTTAAGCATTGCGTTGCCTAAGGGCAGACTGAGCGATAAGGTTTATGGGCTGATGTCCCGCATTGGCTATAACTGCGAAAGCTTTTTGGAGGATAGCCGCAAGCTGGTGATTGAAGATACCGCCAACGGCTTCCGCTATTTTCTGGTCAAGCCCTCGGATGTTGCCATTTATGTGGAACGGGGAGCCGCCGATGCCGGTGTTGTGGGCAAGGATATCCTACTGGAAAGCCAGCCAGATGTGTATGAACTGCTCAATCTGGGGCTGGGCCGATGCAGGATGGCGGTCTGCGCTCCCAATGGCTATGAAGAAAACTCCGGGCTGCCTCTGCGGGTGGCCACTAAATACGTGAACATCACCAAGCAATACTACTCCTCCCAGAATCGGGAAATTGAGATTATCAAGCTGAACGGTTCCATTGAGCTGGCGCCGATTCTACATCTTTCGGATGTCATTGTCGATATTGTAGAGACAGGCTCCACCCTTAAGGAAAACGATATGAAGGTTCTCGGCAGCTTTTTGGATATCAGCGCCCGCTTTATTGCCAACAAGGCCAGCTACAAGTTCAAATACCATGAGATCAACACCCTTGCAGAAAAACTCAGGGAGGTATCGGCACTATGATTCAGCTTATGGAATACCCGGATACGCAGGCTATAGAAGCACTGCTCCGCCGGGATGAAGCCAAAGCGGCTAATGTGGATGAGCCGGTGCGGGCGATTCTGGATACCGTTCGCCGGGAGGGCGATCAAGCCTTGTATGATTATACCCGGCAGTTTGACGGTGCTTCACTCTCCGCCTTGGAGGTTACCCCCGAAGAAATGGATGCGGCTTGGGAAGCGGCTAATCCTGACTTTATCCGCATTTTGCAGGCGGCTCGGGATAACATTGAATCCTACCACTGCAAGCAGAAGCAGGAGGGTTATATCATGACCCGAGGTGCCGGGGTGATTCTGGGCCAGAGGGTTCTGCCTCTTGCACGGGTGGGAATTTATGTTCCCGGGGGTACCGCCCGGTATCCTTCCACTGTGCTCATGAATGCCATTCCCGCCAAAATAGCCGGGGTTGGGGAGACAGTGATGGTTACCCCCCCCGACCGGGATGGAGGTCTGC
This sequence comes from Oscillospiraceae bacterium MB08-C2-2, assembly GCA_035621215.1. NCBI lineage: Bacteria > Bacillati > Bacillota > Clostridia > Eubacteriales > Oscillospiraceae > Oscillospiraceae bacterium MB08-C2-2. The sequence continues at coordinate 644,105 of CP141729.1, forward strand.
CGGTGGATATTTTGGCCGCCGCCAAGGTAGCTGGGGTAGATCGAATCTTTAAGATTGGCGGCGCACAGGCGATAGCGGCTCTGAGCTACGGAACCCAGAGTGTCCCCCGGGTGGATAAAATCGTTGGCCCCGGTAACCTTTATGTAGCCACTGCCAAGCGGATGGTTTATGGCTTGGTGGACATTGATATGATTGCCGGGCCCAGCGAGATTCTGGTGATAGCCGATGAAACCGCCAATCCTCGGTTTGTGGCGGCTGACCTGCTCTCGCAGGCGGAACATGACCGGCTAGCCAGTGCCAACTTGATTACCGATGATCCGGATTTGGCCGAAGCGGTTAGGGAAGAAATCGAAACACAGCTTAGCCGCCTTCCCCGGGAGGAGATTGCCCGTTCTGCCATTGAGAACTACAGCGCCATTTTATTGGTGCAATCCATAGAAGAGGCGGTCGCTATCAGCAACCGCATAGCACCGGAGCATCTGGAAATCTGCACAGCGGAGCCATTTTCTCTTTTGCCTTTGGTGAAAAATGCCGGTTCGGTGTTTTTGGGGCACTATGTTCCGGAGGCGCTGGGGGATTATATGGCGGGAACCAATCATACCTTACCCACCAGTGGAACTGCCCGATTCTCTTCGCCCCTTTCGGTGGAGGACTTCGTGAAAAAATCCTCCTTTACCTACTACGATCGGAAGGCTTTCGGGCAAATTGGGGAGGATGTGGCCGCCTTTGCCCGGCGTGAAGGGCTTGAGGCGCATGCCAATTCAGTGCAGGTTCGGCTGAGCAGCCAGTCTTAAAGGAGGAGAAGAAAATGAGTCGTTTTTTAAGCAGGGCGGTCGGTGCGGTTAAGCCCTATGTTCCCGGAGAACAGCCCCAAGATAAGGCTTATGTTAAGCTCAATACCAACGAATGCCCTTATCCGCCCTCACCGGCAGTGGAAAAGGCGCTGGCCGCTTCTCCTGCACAGCTTCTGCGGCTGTATCCCGATCCGGATTCTGCAAAACTTCGCCAGGCTATTGGGGATTACTACAGCCTGCCGCCAGAGCAGGTATTGGCCTGTGGAGGCTCCGACGAAGCGCTTGCCTATGCCTTTATGGCTTTCTTTGATCGGGGTGATCCCGTCTGCTTCCCGGATATTACCTACGGTTTTTACCAGGTTTATGCCGATTTGTTTGGGCTGGATGCCAAAACGATTCCCTTGCGAGGCGATTACGCCCTTTGCCCGGAGGATTTCTGCGGCTTGCCGGGGAATCTGTTCATTGCCAACCCCAATGCACCTACCGGCCTTTGTCTGGAGCCGGAGCAGATCGAGCAGATTTTGCGAGGCGACCCGCATCGCTTGGTGGTGGTGGATGAAGCCTATGGGGATTTTGCCCCAGGAAAAAGTGCGGTTCCCCTTCTAGGAAAATACGATAACCTCCTTGTGGTGCAGACCCTTTCCAAATCCAGATCCCTTGCGGGGATGCGCATCGGCTTTGCTTTGGGAAGTGCCGAGCTGATCGGCGATATGAACCGAGTTCGCTGTTCTTTTAACCCCTACAACCTGAGTCGTCTTTCCATGCTTTGCGGCATTGAGGCCATGGCAGACCGGGAATACTTTGAGGCGACAGTGGCAAAGATTATGGATACCCGGAAAAAAACACAGCAGGCGTTGGCGAAGCTGGGCTTTGTTTATCTGGATTCCAGCACCAACTTTATTTTTGCCCGCCATCCTGCACTGGAGGGAAAGCAGCTTTATCTGAGCCTGAAAGAAAGCGGCATCTTAGTACGGCATTTCGATCTGCCCAGAATACAAGATTTTGTGAGAATCACCATCGGCACCCCGGATGAAATGGAGTGCCTGCTAAAAACAATCAGGAGGCTGTTATGAGAGAAGCAACTGTTATTCGCAATACTTCTGAAACCCAGATTTCCCTCACCCTTGGTCTTGATGGAACCGGGCGGTATAGCGGGAGCACCGGCGTTGGCTTTTTGGATCATATGCTGGAGCTGTTTATTCGCCACGGGCATTTCGATTTGGAACTGAACTGCAACGGGGATGTACAGGTGGATTTTCACCATACAGCAGAGGATATGGGCATTGCTCTTGGGCAGGCTTTTGCAGAGGCCTTGGGAGAAAAGCGTGGTATTTACCGCTATGGGCAGATGCTGCTGCCTATGGATGAAGCACTGGTGCTGGTGGGAATCGATCTTTCCGGAAGAGCTTTTCTGGGCTGTGATTTACAGATTCCTGCCCAAAAGGTGGGCGATTTCGATACCGAGCTGGTGGAGGAACTTTGGCTGGGCTTTACCCGTTCGGCAGGTGCCTGCCTGCACTTTAAGCAAATGGCGGGGCGCAATTCTCACCACATCATTGAAGCAGCCTTTAAGGGAGCTGGTAGGGCATTGGCACAGGCAGTTGCCATTCAGCCCGAATATGCCAATGAGATTCCTTCAACCAAAGGGATGCTGTAAAAACAATTTAGCGCAAGGAAGTGGTAAAAATGGTGGCAGTTGTGGATTATGGCGTAGGGAATTTGTTCTCCCTTTGCTCCTCTCTGGCATACATAGGGGTGGACTGCCGGGTAACCGGAAAGGCCCAGGAGCTGGAACAGGCCGATAAAATCATTCTGCCCGGTGTGGGTGCCTTTGGGGATGCGGCGGCCAAGCTAAAGGCAACCGGGCTGGATGAACAGGTTATACATCAGGCTGAGAAGGGCAAGCCTCTGCTTGGCATCTGTCTTGGAATGCAGCTTCTTTTTGAGCGCAGTCTTGAGCTGGGGTTTTATACCGGGCTGGGTCTGATAAAAGGAGAGATACGCCCCCTTGCCGGCCGAATTGACAGCCGCCTCAAGGTTCCCCATATGGGCTGGAACACACTGGATTTTCACCGGGAAAGCCCCCTTTTAAAGGAGACCGCACCCGGGAGTTATGTATATTATGTGCATTCCTACTATGCCGCCGATTGCGACCGGGCTGTGGTAGCATCCTCCCATTATGGTGTGGAGGTTCCCGGTATTGTGCAGGCAGGGAATGTATATGGTACACAGTTTCACCCTGAAAAAAGTGGCCCGGTAGGGCTTGGCATCCTGCGGGCATTCTGTGAGCTGGGCTAGCGGAGGGAAGGAGACATAATAAATGGAGATATTTCCGGCAATTGATTTAAAAGGCGGGCAGGTGGTGCGCCTGACCCGGGGAGATTACGATCAAGTTCAGGTCTATTCCCAAAGCCCAGCACGGATAGCGGCTGAATTCAAAAAGGCGGGGGCAGGCAATCTGCACGCTGTGGATTTGGAGGGAGCCAGAGACGGGGTTTCCCAGAACTTTGAGGCCATCGGGGAGCTGGCGGGCTGTGGGCTGTTTTTGCAGGTGGGCGGTGGTATTCGGGATGAAGCCGCTATTGTTCGCCATCTGGAGGCCGGGGTAAAGCGGGTGATCTTAGGCACCAAGGCGGTGGAGGACCCTGCTTTTTTGAAGGCTATGGTCAAGAAATACAGCGGTGCCATTGCTGTTTCGGTGGATGCCCGAGACGAAAAGGTAGCCGTGGAAGGCTGGACAAAAACTAGTGGGCTTTCTTCTGTAGATTTTTGTAGAAAGCTTGAGCAAATAGGGGTTCAGACGGTGATATACACCGATATTTCCAAGGATGGGGTGCTGGGAGGCACCAATCTGGAGATATACCAGCGCTTGAGCCGGGAGGTTTCTCTGAATATTATCGCTTCGGGCGGAGTCTCCTTTCTGGAGGAGATTGCGGCACTCAAGGAGTCGGGAGTCTACGGCGCTATTATCGGAAAAGCTCTGTATGCAGGCAGCTTGAATCTAAGGGAGGTGCTGGAAAATGCTCACTAAGCGAATCATTCCCTGTTTGGATGTGCGGGATGGCCGCGTGGTTAAGGGAACCAACTTCACTCAGTTGCAGGATATCAGCGATCCTGCCCAGCTTGCTTCCTTCTATAATGAAAGCGGAGCGGATGAGCTGGTGTTTTATGATATTACAGCCTCTGCCGAAGGCAGGCGAATGTTCACCAATATTCTCGAAAAGGTTGCCTCTCAGATTTTTATCCCTCTGACTGTGGGTGGAGGCATCAACATAGTGGAGGACTTTGACCGGGTTCTCAAATGCGGGGCAGATAAGGTGAGTGTCAACTCCGGTGCCATTGCTGATCCCTCCATGATTGGCAAAGCGGCAGAAAAATATGGCAGTCAGTGTGTGGTGCTTTCCATGGATGTCAAGCGGGTGGATGGTTCCTTCCATGTTTTTGCCAAGGGAGGCCGACTGGATACCGGGCTGGATGCTATAGAATGGGCGAGGCAGGGGCAGCAGAGCGGGGCCGGGGAGGTTGTGCTCAACAGCATTGATACCGATGGAGTGAAACAGGGCTTTGATCTGGAAATGCTGCGGGCCGTGGGAGAGGTTTTGCATATCCCTCTGATTGCGTCAGGCGGAGCAGGCGGCAAAGAGGATTTCGGTCAGTTGTTCCAGCAGACAGGTGCAGATGCCGGGCTGGCCGCTTCTATCTTTCATAGCCAGCAGGTGCCCATCGGCGATTTGAAGCAATATCTGCACGGTATAGGGATTCCCGTGCGCCGGTAGCCTCATTATAGAAAGGAAGTATCACATGGAATTGAATCTCAAATTTAACAGCGATGGCCTGATACCGGCCATTGTGCAGGATTATTACTCCAAAAGAGTGCTCATGATGGCGTGGATGAACAGTGAAAGCCTTGCCATCACCCTTGAGGAGAAAATGACCTGCTTTTACAGCCGCAGCCGCAAGCAGCTTTGGCGCAAAGGGGAAACCTCCGGGAACCGCCAGCATGTTGTTTCGGTAATCACCGACTGCGACCAGGATACCCTTCTCATCGAGGTCATCAAGGATGGTCCAGCCTGCCATTTGGGAAACGAAAGCTGCTTTGAATTTCCTCTGTGGAGGGATGAAAGCAAGCCAGAGTTTTCAGCGGGGGAGCTGTATGCGCTTCTTAAGGGACGCAGGGAGCAGAAGAAGGAAGGCTCCTATACCACCTATCTCTTTGAAAAAGGCGAGGATAAAATTCTCAAAAAAATTGGTGAGGAATGCACCGAGGTGATCATCGCCGCCAAAAAGAACGATAGGGCAGAAACGATTTATGAAATTGCCGATCTTGCCTATCATGTTATGGTGCTCATGGTGGAAAAGGGAATCTCTATGGAGGAGCTGGCTGATGAGTTGGCAAGCCGGCATGTGGTTGATCAAAAGACCAAGCAGGAATACATGAAATAAATCCTTTGATAAGCAGGCGGGAGGGAAATTATGGAATTTTTATCAAATCTTCATACCCACACCTTTTACAGTGATGGAACCAGCACCCCGGAGCAGTACATAGAAGCCGCACTGGAAAAAGGTTTTGTTAGCCTGGGCTTTTCCGAACATGCTTATTCCCCTTATGATATCGACAGCTGCATCCCTCTGGATAAAGTGGAGCCTTACAAGGAACATGTGCAGCGGCTTAGGGAGCAATATGCCGGTAAACTTGAAATTTATACAGGCATTGAAAGCGATTGGCTCAATCCTGCTTCACCGGATGAATATGATTTTATCATCGGCTCGGTGCACTGTCTGAAATTGGGCGAGAAGTTTGTTCCCGTAGATGCCAGACCTGCTATCTTAGAGGCGTTTTTGGCCAATTCGGAGGAGTCTTTTACATGGCAGACTCTGGTGGAGCAATATTACCGGCAGGTAGCCGATATGGTCAAGGCCACCAAGCCCACTATTGTGGGGCATCTGGATTTGATCACTAAGTTCAATGAGGGTAACCGGTATTTTGATGTGAACAGCGGGTGGTATCAGGAGCTTGCGGCTTGGGTGGTGGAGGAGATCGCCAAGACCGACTGTATTGTGGAGGTTAACACGGGCGCAATTTCCCGTGGGTACACAACAGTGCCTTATCCCAGCGATTTTTTGTTGGGCCGCTTGCGGGATAAAAGCATTCCTCTGACTGTTTCTTCCGATGCTCACTCTGCTGCCCATCTGGATTACCACTTTGATCAAACGGTGGAGTTACTCAAAGCCGCTGGCTTTTCGAGCCTGATGAGAATGCAGGGTGGAAGCTTCGAGAGGTGCAGATTGTAGCTCTTTTAAGCTACTTCGATCTATGATAGCTTTCTTTTTATCTCTTGTCATTTGGCCTAACAGGTTGTATAATGGCTGTAGTTATATTGCTTTTCAATATACTGAATAATTCCTGTATCCAACGCAGTTCATTCTGACTCTCTCGAAAAATCAAAATGAACTGTGTTGGGAAAGCCAGATTTGTAGATACTGTTAAAATACGAGGAAAAGATGAAAAAGCTTATCCGGATTGTATTGGGAGATCGTTCCTGCTTTGCCAGCAAAAAGGAAATGGCCGAGTGCGCCACAGTATCAATCTTTGCTGTGGCATTTTTGATTGTACATCTGGCATTCATTCCTTTCTTTTTTATATCCAGTATTTGGCAGCTTGGGATTGTGAATGCTTTCAGCATGCTGATCTATGCTGTCGTTGTTTTGATCAATGTGAGGGTGAAAGGTGTATTATCCAGCCTGTTGATTGTGCTGGAGCTTTGCGCCTACAGTGTGGCCAGTGTATATATTGTGGGGTGGGAAGCCAACACCCAGTGGTTTTTGCCTTTCATGATTATTCCTTGTTATCTTTCCTTTCCTATTTCAAGACGCCGGGCGTGGGTTTACATTGCACTTTTATGCGCTGCACTTTTTTATTGCTATTGGGTTTATCTTTTTACCCCGCCTTTGTATCACATCAATTTGCAATATATTATATTGCTGAACCTATTTTTCTGCACAGTATGTGCTATTGTGGTCATACGATCGACCCATTTTGCCCATCATCTCAGTGAAACCTCTTATCGTGAACGCATTCAGAAGCTGGCCAGCGATGCTGCTATCGATCCACTCACGAAGTTGGGGAACCGCCGCTATGCTGAAAGCAAGCTTCAGGGATTGATTAACGCCCAAAACAGGTCAACCACCTGTTTTGCCATGATGGATATTGACTATTTCAAAAAAATTAATGATACCTATGGTCACAGCTGTGGTGATGAGGTGCTCAAGATTTTAGCGGAACAGATTTCCCTGCGTTTTCGCAAGAGCGATATTGTGGTTCGGTGGGGCGGGGAAGAATTCCTATTAATTTTAACCAATACCGGAGGGGATGCCGCTCAGCGGGTGCTCAGTAATTTTCGCAGAATTGTGGAGCAGATGCCCTTTGTTGTGGATGGCAGGATTTTACGTGTAACTATAACCATTGGCTACTATGAGTGCAGTGGTCACATTGGAGTGAGCCAGGCCATTGATTTTTGTGATCAGGCACTGTATTACGGGAAAAACCACGGGCGAAACTGTATAGTGCGTTTTCATGAAACTGGAATGCGGATTAATTAAAGAAAAGAAGGGTGCCGGCTCTCTGATTTGCAGAGTTGCCGGCACCCTTTTCATCTCAAATATGCGCTGTTTTGACTGCGTATACAGTGTATTCTCCGTCTGATATGTACCCAAGCTTTTGGGCTAAAGAGGCAGATTCCTTATTGGCAGCATCCCAGCTGGGATAAAGCCTCTGCTCAAGGCATTTCAGAATCAGGTTGGCGGCGCAGACTGTTGCAAGACCCCTTCGCCGATATTCCGGATGCGTATCAATTTCGATTTCAATGCCATCCCGGTATACGGTGTAGGAGGATGCGCCGCAGATAATCTTCTCACCCTCCATGATTACAAAGCCGAGGCCTCGTTTTTCGTAGTCCTCGTAGGTGGGGAACTGTGAACATAAATCCCTTGACCATGGTTCCAGAGAAGTAACATGATATTGCTTTTCGTCAATGGGCAGCAGCGAGTAATGGGAGGGGAGATTGTTGGCATACCTTTGGAGCTGCACAGTATCAAAACCTTGGGTATCTTTTTTAAAGGCATAGCGTATACTTTTTTCTGCCCGCTGGGCATACTGCTGCTCAATAAGGGGGAACCACTGTTCTGTTGTGGCCGCCATCAGCAAGCAAGGAGACGGAAAGGATGTGGGGATATTTTTAACCAGCTCCATGTTAGGCTTTCCCGAAAAAAAGCAAAAGTCTCCGGTTATGATTTGCGCAGATTGGGGAGATACCAAAGAATCGACCCAAGCATTGCCCATATATCCTTGCAGGCAAGACCAAATCATGGTTTCATTCCACCCCTCAAAAAGAGGGGCAATTTTATGCATTTCTTCTGTTTTTAGATGGTACATTTGGTTTTCTCCTTCGCAAATTCGTGTTACTCTTACGATAAAAACCGGGCGGCAAACAGATAGTGTTCGCTGCCCGGTTTAAAATGATCGGGAAGAAAGCAGAAATACCTTTTTCTTTACTCAGAGATTCCGAAAGCCTTTTCCAGCGCTCCAGAAGCCTCTGCAAAATCACAAGCGGCAACTAGCAGGCTGATGTCAATTTCCGAGGTGGTAATCTGCTGGATTTCAACACTAGCTTCAGCCAGAGTAGAAACAGCCTTGGAAAACACACCCGAAAAATCTCGCATTTCTTCGCCATAAATTTGGAGCTTACAGTTGCTGCTGCTCACCATGGGCTTGAGAGAAGGATTTTTTTCGCCCATACTGCGGGCAATTTCCAATACCTTAATCATGTCGGCATCCGAGCAAGTAAAGGAAATACTGACACTGCCCCGCACAGGAGAGGTTTGGGAAATCATATCAATGTTAATTTGATGATCGGCAAACTTTCCAAAAATATCCGCAATCAGAGAAAGGCTGGCCGGAATGTCATTAAAGGTTACGAGAGTAACATCCTCTGTGGTATACAACTTGAAATTTCCATTCATATTCGATTTACCTCCGTTATGTTACAAAACGAAATCGGGGCAGAAAAATACTGTGATAGAATTGTCCATGCCATAGGCCGGGCATTAAGAATGGAACGTATAGTAAACGCTCTGCGGTTATTATATCATGTCGGACATACCATAGAGGCCTGCCGGTTTACCAGCAAGAAACAGAGCGGCGTTGATGGAACCTGTGGCGAAAACCTCCTTAGAGGTTGCGCTGTGGCTGATGGTGATAACCTCATCATGCCCTGCAAAGATAATATCATGCTCACCTACAATGGTTCCACCCCGAATGGAGTGAAGTCCAATCTCTTTTTTAGGCCGTTTTTCCAACCGGTTGTGGCGGTCATAGACAAACTCATAGGGCTCATCCAGCACCGATGCCACTTCCTTAGCTAACATGACAGCCGTTCCGCTGGGAGCATCCACCTTTAAGCTGTGGTGTTTCTCCAAAATTTCGATATCAAAATCGTATTGGAGAAATTTAGCAGCCTGTTTAGCCAAAGCGGCCAGCAGATTGACACCCAATGACATATTGGAGGAATGAAATACCGGAATAATCTGACTTGCTTGATCAATATGGGCCAGCTGCTGCTGTGAAAGGCCGGTGGTGGCGATCACAACGGGAAGCTTGCGGGCTACTGCCATTTTCAGCAGGGAATCCACTGCGGCCGGATGGCTGAAATCCACCAGTACATCGGCTTCTACTGTGCATTCATCGGCTCTGGCAAAAACCGGAAAGCCGCCGGTCATATCCGTGGTCAGATCAATGCCTGCCACAATGGTGCAATTTTCCCGCTGGCGAACGTTTTGAGAGATAACCTGCCCCATTTTGCCGTTGCAGCCGGACAGTATCATTCGGATCATAATTTAACATCCCCTTCTACTAACAAAATCAAAAACCAAGGGTTCCTAATCGCTGCATGAAACACCGACTAAAGCAGCTTTTGCTTGGTCATCTCTTCAATCAAAACCTTTTTAGCCCCAGCTCCCAGCTCAATTAAAGGCATGCGGCAGGGGCCTGCGTTAAAGCCCATCAGGTTGAGGGCTTCCTTGACAGGAATAGGATTAACCTCAAGGAACAGGGAGTTGATCAAGCCGAAAAGCTCCACCTGCATAGCAGTGGCCCTTTTCAGATCTCCGCCAGCATAGGCGGCGCACATATCGTGAGTTTGCTGAGGCATGATGTTGGCCAGAACCGAGATAACACCTTTTCCGCCCAAGGACATGAGGGGAATAATTTGATCATCGTTGCCGGAATAAACATCCAGATCATCGCCGCAGAGATGCTTTGTTTCGGCAACAGCGGAAATGTTGCCGCTTGCCTCTTTGGTGGCTACAATATTCGGGTGCTTGGAAAGCTCTTTATAAGTAGCAGGGGAGATGGAAAGCCCGGTACGCCCTGGAACATTGTAAAGGAAAACCGGCAGATCGGTGGCGTCGGCAATCATATTAAAATGGCGCACAAGGCCAGCCTGTGTAGTCTTGTTATAATAAGGTGTAACGTGAAGCAGAGCATCGGCACCAGCCTGAGCCGCTTCCTTAGACATCCAGATGGAGTAACGTGTATCGTTGCTGCCTGCGCCGGCCATAACCGGGACACGGCCAGCGGTTTTCTCCACCGCATAGCGGATGCATTCGATATGTTCATCATCGGTCATGGTGGTGCTTTCGCCGGTGGTTCCGCAGATTACAATGCAATCGGTGCCGTTGTCAATCTGGAAATCAATCAGCTCGCCCAGCTTATCGTAATTGATGGAAAAATCATCGTTCATTGGGGTTACTATGGCTACACCGGAACCGGTAAAAACAGTCTTTTTCATGAGGAAAGGCCTCCTTCATTAAAAGGGTTGTGTGTTGACGTATATTGTTGGGGAAGGAATTAGTCCATATAGCCCTGCGCGGTCAGCAGCTCAGCCATGAGCACCGCACCGCCGGCAGCACCGCGGACTGTGTTGTGGGAAAGGCAGATAAATTTAACGTCATACTGGCTGTCGGGCCGCAGGCGGCCAATGGAAACAGCCATACTGTTTTCAAGGTCTCTGTCCAGCTTAGCCTGAGGGCGGTTATCCTCCTCAAAATAGTGGAGGAACTGCTTGGGAGCAGAGGGGAGAGCGAGCTTCTGAGGCTCACCGGCAAACTGGGCCCAGCGTTTTTTGATCTCTTCCAGAGAAGGTTTGTTTTCAAAGGATACAAAAACGGCAGCGGTGTGTCCGTTGCTTACAGGTACACGTAGGCATTGGGTGGTGATCGAAGGGCCTTCGGCGTTTACGATTTCATCGCCTTCGATTTTGCCCCAGATTTTCAGAGGCTCCCGCTCGCTTTTTTCTTCTTCGCCGCCAATAAAGGGGATCACATTATCCACCATTTCCGGCCAGGTCTCAAAGGTTTTGCCTGCTCCCGAAATTGCTTGGTAGGTACAGGCAAGCACTTTCTCCACACCAAAATCCATCAGAGGATGCAGGGCAGGCACGTAGCTTTGAAGAGAGCAGTTGGATTTGACAGCAATAAAGCCTCGTTTGGTTCCAAGGCGGCTGCGCTGCGCATGAATAATCTCACCATGATCGGGGTTAATTTCAGGAATGATCATGGGAACATCCGGTGTGCCGCGGTGTGCGGAATTGTTGGAGATAACAGGGCATTCTGCCTTGGCATAGGCTTCTTCCAGTTTTTTGGTTTCCTGTTTATCCATATCCACTGCGCAAAAAATGAAATCAACCATTCCTGCAATTTTTTCTACATCTGCCAAAGCGTCCAGCACAATCATTTTCGCAGCACTCTCCGGCATGGGGGTATCCATTGCCCAGCGTGCGCCTACAGCATCTTTATACTGCTTTCCGGCGGAGCGGGGGGAGGCTGCCAGAGCGGTAACGGTATACCACGGGTGATTCTCCAGCAGGGAAATAAAGCGCTGGCCAACCATTCCGGTGGCTCCTACTACCGCAACTTTGTACTGTTTCATTGGAAGAACTCCTTTCGTATTAAAGCCATTTAAAATATGAAAAAAACCGGTTGAAAACCGGTCGTCATTGCAATATAATAAAAAGGTATGGGTGCGGCAAGTGCTCAGCACAAAAGAAGCACTTCTTGCACCGATAGCTCTTCATCAATAGCAATGATGACAGTCACAGGCCTATTCGGCTTTGCAACCAGGCAACCACCCACCGCTCTGGGGTTAGTTCCTTCGGCGGCTCACCCTTTCACCAGAGACAATTGCTTGCGGTAAGCTGTCTTTCCGGTTACTATTGAGAGTCGCACCTCTATCCAGTATATGCAACCTATTCATTTTATTATATATTATCATTGCGTATTTGGTCTGTCAATTGTATTATGCTACGAATTTCACCTGATAAGGGAGCTTTTTCTATATGAAAACATCTGATTTTTGGTATAATCTGCCCCAGGAGCAGATTGCCCAACAGCCGCTGGAGCCGAGGGATTCCTCCCGGCTGATGGTAATGGAACGCAGTTCCGGCCAGTGCAGTCATAAATTTTTCCGGGATTTATCGGAGCTGTTGGCGCCGGGGGATTTGTTGGTGCTCAACGATTCGAGAGTGCTTCCTGCCCGGCTGTTTGGCACCAAGGAGGGCAGCGGGGGCAGTATGCAGTTCCTCCTGTTGGAGCAAAAGTCGGCCGATTGCTGGGAGATACTGGTCAAGCCCGGCAAGCGGGCCAAGCCGGGAGCCCGCTTTATTTTTGGCGAGGGGCTTCTTGTAGGAGAGATTCTGGAGGTGCTGGAGGGCGGAAACCGTTTGGCTCGTTTTGAGTGGCAGGGGGATTTCTTTCAGGTGCTGGATCAGATTGGCCAGATGCCGCTGCCGGAATACATCACCCAGCGCCTGACCGACAAGGAGCGTTACCAGACTGTGTATGCCCGTGAACCCGGTTCGGCTGCCGCACCCACTGCCGGACTTCATTTTACCCCCCGGCTCTTAGAGGAACTGAAGAACATGCAGGTGGATATTGCCTTTACTACCCTGCATGTGGGTCTTGGAACCTTCCGCCCTGTTAAGGAAACGGAAATTACCAACCACAAAATGCACAGCGAGCATTACAGCCTTTCGGCGCAGGCCGCGGAGCAGATCAACGCCGCCAAAGCAAGGGGAGGGAGGGTGATCGCTGTGGGGACAACCTCCTGCCGTACATTGGAGTCGGTTTTTGCCAAGGAAGGCCGCATCACGGCAAGTGAAGGGTATACGGACATCTTTCTGTATCCCGGGTGTACCTTCGGTGTTTTGGATGGTCTGATTACCAATTTTCATCTGCCGGAAAGCACGCTGATTATGTTGGTTAGTGCCTTTGCCGGTTACGATAATACTATGGCGGCTTACAGGCTGGCAGTGGAGGAAAACTATCGATTTTATAGCTTGGGGGATGCCATGGCTATTTTGTAGCCTGTTTCTATAATTGAATTGCGGCATTAGAGGATTTGACTTCTTGTGCCGCTTATTTTTGTTGCTTTTTTGGTATAAAATTGTTCCACAAGAAAATGCAGGAGGAATTCAAAAAGCCTTCAACAATGTTCTTTATTTTGCAAGCGACTTAAAAACGACTTGCAAAACTCTTTTAAAAATCCCCAGAGGTACTTGCAATTTGGGCCGATTTTGTTTAAAATCAGGTGAGATGCTTAATAACTGGCCCAGCAGCAGGGGGGCTTTGTTCACTATCCCGGAAAAGGATATGCTTCTTTATGCATAGTCAACCATATTCGGCGGTGTGCCAGGAGAAGTGCTGCGATCCAAAAAGGTTTTATTTAATTTATAAACTGATCGATTATATGGGGAATAATTAACTATACTTAAGATATTTTATCGCAATTTTAGGAGGTGCCTTCATGGGGAAGGATGTTCTGGCTTTGATAGAATCTACAATGCCCAGTTTCTCCAAAGGACAAAAGCGAATCGGAAATTATATTAAAGAAAACTATCAAAAGGCCGCCTTTATGACAGCCTTAAAGCTAGGCGAGACAGTTGGAGTCAGCGAATCCACCGTAGTGCGCTTTGCCACGGAAATTGGCTTTGAGGGGTATCCTCAGCTTCAGAAAAATTTGCAGGAGATGACCCGCAACCGTTTGACCTCGGTGCAGCGCATGGAGGTTACCAATGAACGCATTGGAAGCGACGATGTTCTCACCCGGGTTCTCCAGACCGATATTGATAAAATCAAAAACACCATGGAAGAAATCGATAAATCCGCTTTTGATGCAGCAGTTGCCAGCATCATCGCCGCACGGAAGATTTTTATCATCGGTATCCGCAGTGCCGCGGTGCTTTCCGGCTTCCTTAACTACTATTTCACGCATATTTTTGATAACGTTCACACCATTGATACAGCCAGCACCAGCGGCATTTTTGAACAGATGATGCGCATTGGGCCTGAGGATGTATTTTTGGGTATTACTTTTTCCCGGTATTCCAAGAGAACGGTTAAGGCGGCAGCCTATGCCCGGGATTGCGGAGCCAAGGTGATTGCCATCACCGATTCTTACTCGGCGCCTATCTGTGCCGTGGCGGATCATGTATTGATTGCCAAAAGCGATATGGCCAGTTTTGTGGATTCTCTCGTGGCGCCTTTGAGCTTGATCAATGCTTTAATTGTGGCGATCGGCCTGAAAAAGAAGGATGAAATTTCCGCAACCTATCAGAAGCTGGAAACCATCTGGGAGGAATACAGCGTTTACGAAACTGGAGAGGGTCAGCTGGATGGCGAATAGGGCGGATGTCATTGTCATTGGGGCAGGAGCGGCCGGTATGCTGTGCGCCGGAATGGCTGCCAAGGGTGGGAAGTCGGTTTTATTGCTGGAGAAGATGGAGCGCCCCGGACGCAAGCTACTGATTACCGGCAAGGGCCGCTGCAATGTAACCAACAACTGCGATAACGAAGAATTTTTACAGGCTGTGCGAACCGGTTCCAAATTTCTCTACAGTGCCATTGATGGTTTTTCATGCCGGGATACCATGGCTTTTTTTGAGGGTTTGGGTGTTCCTTTAAAAACCGAAAGGGGAAATCGAGTATTCCCAAAATCCGATCGTTCCATGGATGTTGTGGAAGCTCTTTCACAGTTCGTGAAGGATAAGGGCACTCCTGTGCTGACCGGTAACAACGTTGATCAACTGCTTTTAGATGGTGTAAAGGTAAAAGGCGTTACACTCTCGGATGGCTCTGAATTGCTGGCCGATGCAGTGGTTGTGGCTACCGGCGGAAGGAGCTATCCATTGACCGGCTCTACTGGGGATGGATATCGTTTGGCTCGCAGTGTGGGACATACTGTAACAGCCCTCAAGCCCTCTTTAATCCCTATCATTTCCCGGGAAATTTGGTGCAGTGACCTGATGGGTCTCTCTTTGCGGAATGTAACCCTTTCACTGTGGGATAGCCGGAAGAAGTCTCCGGTTTTTCAGGAACTGGGAGAAATGCTTTTTACGCACTATGGGATATCCGGCCCGCTGGTTTTGAGCGCTTCGGCCCATATGGGAACCGATTTAAACCGATACCGCATTACCCTCGATTTGAAGCCGGGCTTAGATGAAGCCCAGCTGGATACCCGTCTGCTGCGGGATTTTGAGGCTTTTGCCAACAAGGATTTCCGACACAGTCTTGATGAATTGCTGCCCCGCAAGCTGATTCCAATTATTGTGGAGCTTTCCGGTATTCCGGGGGATCAAAAAACCCATCAGATTACCCGGGAGCAGAGGAAAACTTTGATTCAATTGCTCAAGGCTCTCCCCATAACGCCCAAGGGTCTGCGGCCGATTGAGGAGGCTGTGGTTACCTCCGGAGGGGTCTCTCTCAAGGAGGTTAACCCGAAAACCATGGAATCCAAGCTGGTGCAGGGGCTCTATTTTGTGGGGGAACTACTGGATTTGGATGCCTATACAGGGGGCTACAACCTGCAAATTGCCTTTTCTACAGGGGTATCTGCGGCAAGAGCCATTGCAGGTGCGTAACGACTTATGTAGCAGAATAATCAAACGGAGTGAACAAACATGATTTCCATTGCCATAGATGGCCCTTCCGGGGCTGGGAAAAGCACAATTGCCCGTATTGCGGCCACGAAGCTGGGCTATATTTATGTGGATACAGGTGCTCTTTACCGTGCCATTGGCCTTGCGGTTCACCGGGCAAAGATTGACTGCCTGGATGAGCAAGCCCTGGCACAGCTTTTGAGCGTCACGCAGCTCTCTCTTGTTTACCGAGAGGGGGTTCAGAGGGTTCTGCTCAATGGCGAGGATGTTTCAGAAGAAATCCGCTTGCCGGAAATGTCTATGGCCGCCTCTCAGGTATCGGCTATTGCCGCTGTGCGGGAATTTTTGTTTGATCTCCAGCAGAACATGGCTCGGGAGAACAATGTGGTCATGGATGGCCGGGATATCGGTACAGTGGTTCTGCCTTGTGCCAACGTTAAAATTTTTCTGACCGCTTCTCCTGAGGATCGGGCCTCCCGACGGCTGGATGAACTGCTGAGCAAAGGCATGAAGGCGGAATACGAGCAGGTGCTGGCTGAAATGATTCAGCGGGATTATCAGGATGCAAACCGGGAGGTAGCCCCTCTGTGTCAGGCACCGGATGCCATTTTGCTGGATACCACAGGCAATGAATTGGAACAGTCTGTGGAGCTGGTGCTAAAAACAATTAAGGATTGTGGTATTGAATGACCTTTTATACATTTGCAAAAAATCTTACCTATATCTGGGTAAGGCTGGTTTTTAATATGAAATATGAGGGGCTGGAAAATGTCCCCAGTGATCAGGGATATATACTGGTCAGCAACCATAGGAGCAATTACGATCCTTTGTTCATTGTCCAGAAGCTGAAAGCGCAGATGCATTTTATGGCCAAGGCAGAGCTTTTTCGCAATCCTTTTTTCGGGTGGATACTGCGCATGGTGAATGCGTTCCCCATTGAACGTGGAAAAGGGGATACCGGTGCCTTGGAATGGGCAACCAGAATTACCCGTGAAGGGAGAATTTTAGTTATGTTCCCCGAGGGTTCCCGCTCCAAGGATGGCAAACTGGGGCGGCCTCGTTCCGGTGCGGCGGTCATTGCTTCTCAGACTGGGGCGGATATTCTGCCCTGTGCGGTTTCTTTTGGCTCTAAACTGGGCTTTCGTTCTAAGGTTGTTGTGCGGTATGGGCCGCTGATTAAGAACAGTGAACTGGCTCTTGATCCGCAGGTACCTTCCTCTGTCAAAAAGGCCAGCCAAATGATTATGGAGCGGATTGCCTCTCTGTTAGACTAAAGTAATAAAGCCGCTGTTTGATCGCTAAACAGCGGCTTGTTGAAATAGAATTAATTTAGAGAAAAAGGGGAGAAGAAGTGGCGGTTCATGTTGCGAAAAGTGCAGGCTTTTGCTTTGGAGTCAAACAAGCAGTTGAGATGGTGGAGCAGCAGCTGCAGGGTGGGGTGAAAATTGCAACACTCGGGCCTATTATACACAACCCCATCATGGTTGATCGATTGGCGCAGCAGGGTGTGTTGGTTATTGATGATGTTGCTCAAACCCCGGCTGGCTATACAGTGGTCATTCGTTCTCATGGTGTGGCTCCTTCGGTTTACCGGCAGCTTGAAGAAAAAAACATTCCCTATATTGATGCTACCTGCCCCTTTGTAAAGAAAATTCACAGGTTGGTAGAGGAGCATTCCGGGCAGGATTCTCTGGTGCTTTTGGCAGGGGACCCGGCACACCCCGAAATCCGTGGGATTGTGGGATACTGCAAGGGCGATTGCCTTGTGTTTCAATCGGAGCAGGAGCTGCGGGAAAAGCTCCATTCTTTTCCAGATCGTGGTGCTAAAACAGTCATTTTAGCCGCCCAGACCACCTTTTCTGTAAAAGAATGGACTAAATGTGTAGAATTCGCAAAAAATGGGTGTACAAATTTAAGAATATTTGATACAATATGTATTGCTACGATGTTAAGGCAAAAGGAAGCGGAAGAACTCGCCAAAGCATCTGACATTATGATTGTGGTAGGGGGGCAAAACAGCTCCAACTCCACCAAACTGGCAGATATTTGCCGTGCGGTCTGCAAGACTGTTTTTGTTCAGAATGCAGATCAGCTGTCCTTAGAAGATTTTGCCAGGATTCGTATTGTCGGCATAACTGCTGGGGCTTCCACACCGGCTTTTATAATTAAGGAGGTACAAAAGGTAATGAGCGACGTTATCAACACCAACCAGACAGATGAGCTGAGCTTTGAGGAGATGCTGGAACAATCCTTTAAAACTATATATTCGAAGGAGAAAGTGACTGCTGTTGTCACCAATGTGTCACCCAATGAAATTGCGGTTGATATTGGAACCAAGCATGCAGGCTATGTGCCGTTTAATGAGTTCACCGAGGACCCCAACGCTAAGCTGGAAGATCTTGTCAAGGTGGGCGATGAAATTGAATTGATGGTTATGCGGGTCAATGATGTAGAAGGAACCGCAATGCTTTCTAAAAAACGCTTGGATGCCATTGCCGGCTTTGAGAAGATTGTTGAGGCTGAGGAATCTGGTGCTGTTTTGGATGGTGTAGTTGTGGATGTTGTAAAGGGCGGCGTTTTTGCTGTTACCAACGGTGTCCGCGTATTCATTCCTGCATCGCAGGCAACTGCTTCCCGGAATCAGCAGCTTGAGACTCTCTTGAAGCAGCCTGTTCAGTTTACTATTTTGGAAGTCAATCGCCAGCGCCGCCGTGCTGTTGGCTCCATTCGTGCCGTACTTAAAGAGCAGCGCAAGGTTTTGGAAGATAAGTTCTGGGAAGAAGTGGAAGTTGGCAAGCACTACAAAGGAACTGTTAAATCCCTCACCAGCTACGGCGCTTTTGTCGATCTTGGCGGTGTGGATGGTATGGCTCATATTTCCGATCTTTCTTGGTCTCGTATCAAGCATCCTTCCGAGGTTGTCAGTGTGGGCGATCTGTTGGAGGTTTATGTTCGTGATATTGACCGTGAGAACAAAAAGGTTTCTCTGGGTTATAAGAAAACAGAGGACAACCCTTGGGAAGTTCTCAAACGCGACCATCAGGTCGGTGACAGCATTAAGGTCAAGGTGGTTTCTCTCACTTCCTTTGGTGCCTTTGCCCAGTTGATTCCCGGTGTGGATGGCCTGATTCATATCAGCCAGATTGCCAACGAGCGTATCAACAAGCCTTCGGATGTACTTTCTGTAGGGCAGGAAGTTGATGTTAAAATTACCGATATTGATTTTGATAAAAAACGCATCAGCCTTTCCATTCGTGCTTTGCTTGCTACCGAGCCTGAGGCCACAGCGGATAATGAAGCTCCTGCTGTTTATGAGGCTGCTCCTCCCGAAGCTGCCGAATAATATCTTTATTTGACTTTGTCATTGCCGCTTTGCCTTTCAACAGGGAAAGCGGCTTTTTTATACTGAATTTGTCTGTCTAAAGTGTTTGTATTATGATGTGTCAATACGCAAAAAACCACGGAGACTCTGTTCCGTGGTTTTTTATAGCAACAATTCGTTTATGTGCGGCGATCCTTAATGGATTATTCCACTGTAACCGATTTAGCAAGATTACGAGGTTTATCCACATCACATCCCCGAATAACTGCGATATGATAAGCGAAAAGCTGCAAAACAATCACAGCAGCCACCGGCATCATACTGTCGGGAATGTTGGGAAGGACAATGGTCTTATCGGCAATGTCTGCGTCAATTTCCAGGCCTTCTTTGGTGATGATCAAGGTATAGGCACCCCGGGATTTAACCTCTTTAATGTTGCTTACAATTTTCGGCAGGAGGCTGGATTGGGTTACCAAGGCAACCACAGGCACTCCCGGTGTAATCAGAGAAATGGTGCCGTGCTTAAGCTCGCCGGCAGCATAAGCCTCTGAGTGGATATAAGAAATTTCTTTCAGCTTAAGAGAACCCTCCATGGAGAGAGCATAATCCAACCCACGGCCGATATAGAAAAGGCTGGAGGTATCCTTATAATGCTCGGCCATATCGGTTAGCTCTTCATTATAGGCAAGAATCTGCTGCGTTTGCCCAATAGCAGCCAAAAGCTGTTCGGTTAATTCCTTGGCTGAGGTTTCGGTCAGACTGCCTGAGGCCCGCCCAAGTTCTATGGCAATAAGAGCAAGGGTTGCGATTTGCACAGAGAAGGCTTTGGTGCTGGCTACTGCAATTTCCGGCCCTGCAAAGGTGTGAATAACCCGGTCTGCCTCTCGGGCAATGGAAGAACCGGCTACGTTTACCACAGCAAGGGTATCCACCCCACTGGCCTTGGCAAGGCGCAGAGCAGCTAAAGTATCGGCGGTTTCACCGGATTGAGAAATAACAAGCATCAAATCGGTATCATGGAAAATAGGATTGCGATACCGGAACTCGGAGGCCATATCCACCTCAACCGGAATCCTGGCCCATTGTTCAATGAGGGATTTTCCCACCATGCCGCTGTACATAGCTGTACCGCAGGCTACCATGTGGATGCGCTTGTATTTTGCAAAATAGCCATTCGGGAGGCTGTCAAAGGAAGCAAAATCGGGCAAAGAATTGCGGATGCGGGGATGAATGGTATCCCGGAGAGCCTTGGGCTGCTCAAAGATTTCCTTGAGCATAAAATGGGGATATCCATCCTTTTGAGCCTGTGCAATGTCCCATGTTGCTGTGAGCCTTGGCTTCTCAATGAGGTTTCCATCCATATCCCGGATTTCCACCTTTTCCTGAGTAACACAAGCAATTTCCAGCTCATCCAACAGGTGATACTGCCGGGTATACTGCAAAATAGCCGGTACATCCGAGGCGATAAAGTTTTCGCCTTCGCCCAGCCCAATAATGAGAGGGCTATCCTTGCGGACGGCATAGATGGTGCCCGGGTGGTCTGCGAACAGTATGCCAAAGGCATAAGCACCTTCAAGCTGTTTGAGTGTCTCAACCAGTGCAGCAAAAGGATCGCCGTTATAATGGTAATCCAAAAGCTTTACAGCTACTTCTGTATCGGTTTGCGATGTAAAGGTATATCCCTTGTCGGTCAAGAATGCTTTTAATGAAAGGTAATTTTCTATAATCCCATTGTGCACCAGAGAAATCCGATCGGTGCCATGGGGATGTGAATTGATATCTGAGGGTTCACCGTGGGTAGCCCATCGGGTATGACCAATGCCGCAGCTTCCATCGGGTGTTCCCACTTGTTCCATGAGTTTGGTCAGATTGGAAAGCCGTCCCTTAGTTTTGCATACCTGCAGGTTCCCCTGATTCAAAACCGAGACACCGGCTGAATCGTAGCCTCTATATTCCAGCCCTGAAAGCCCGTTGATCAATATATCGCAAGCGCTTTTTTCACCGGAATAGCCAACAATTCCACACATTCAATATACTCCTATTCAATTTGCTCCACAGGCCGGAATTTGTGCTGGGGTTGCCCCACAGATTTGCCCGACCCTGACGCTTTGGAGAAAACGGAGAGGCATCCGCCGAATTTTCGATTCACCTCTCACCTCGTCAACCGGTTTTTGCCGGTTCTGGCGCTTTGCTTTGATACAGGTATTTTTCGATCACCTCCACCAATAAAAATTGCGCTTTTTGATCCTCCCTTCTTTTAGTATATTCGAATTCATTGTATCAGTTTTTTAAATTGTTTACAAGTTTATTCCCTTTACTTTATGTAAAATATAAGAAAAAGGTTCCATTTTCAAAAAATCGGCCTTTCAGGTAAAATCCCCAAAAGGCCGACAAGTATTATTTTATTTGGAAGGCGGGTGTTTTGCCAAAAGGATTATTTTAGCATCAGCTTGGCGCATTTATATACATCTCCGCAGCCAAGGGTGAGCACAAGGTCACCGGGGGAGGCGTTCTCCATCACATAGTTTGCCATTTCCTCAAAGCCGGGATACCAGACAGAACCGGGAATCTTATCCGCCAAATCCTTGGTGTAGATGTTGTAGGTGTTTTTCTCACGTGCGCCCATAATTTCTGACATGACCACCCGGTCTGCAATAGCCAGCACACGGGCAAAATCATCCAACAGCAGAGCGGTGCGGGAATAGGTGAAGGGTTGAAATACGGCCCAAACCTTGTTGTAGCCCATCTCTTGAGCCACTTCCAGTGTTACACCCAGTTCGGCCGGATGGTGGGCGTAGTCGTCGGCAATGGTGACACCGTTTTTGGTGCCTAGAATTTCGAAACGGCGGCCTGCACCTTTAAACTGGAAAAGATGTTCTGCAATCTGCTCCGGGGTGGCTCCTACCTCCAAAGCCGCCGCAGCCGCTGCCAAAGCATTCAGGACATTGTGTTTTCCAGGAACGCTCAGGGCAATATCGGTGAGCTTTTCACCGGCCCGCCACAATTCAAAGCGGTGTAAGCCTTTTTCACGTACAATGCTGCGGGCCTGATAGGTGTTGCCTTCGCCCAGACCAAAAGTAATGGTTCTCTTATCCAACCCTTCCACAGCTTTAAGGGAATTGGCGTCATCGCCGTTGACGATTAAAAGACGGGTAGTCTTTTCTGCAAATTTCCGGAAGGATTTTATAATGTTTTCCAGAGTACCAAAATAATCCAGATGATCGGCATCCACATTTAAAATAACCGAAATATCGGGGGAGAGATGCAGAAAGGTATCGACAAACTCACAGGCCTCACAGGTCATAATGGAGGAGCTTCCAGCCCGACCATTTCCGCCGATGAGGGGGAGCTTTCCGCCGATTACAGCAGTGGGGTCCAGCCCGGCGCTGACCAGAATCTGGGTGAGCATGGCAGTGGTGGTGGTTTTTCCATGTGTTCCGCTGACACAGATACAGTCATCATACTGCTCTGTAATATAACCCAGCACAGCAGACCGCTCATAGGTGGGGATGCCCCTCTCTTTGGCCGCTACCAGCTCGGGGTTGTCCTTCATAAGGGCGGCGGTATAAACAACCATATCGGCTCCGCTCAGATTGTCCGGGTCATGGCCTATGGACACATCAATCCCCATTTTGCGTTCCAGCTCAATGGTATCACCGGGGTTGTTATCTGACCCTGTAATGTGATAGCCTCTGGATTTAAGGATCTGCACAATTGGGAACATGCCTGATCCGCCTATGCCGATAAAATGGATATGTTGAACCCCTTGCCATACGGTATTCTCCATCTCACTGCTCATATCAATTCTCCTAAACATCAAAGTCATATAGTCAATCCGGTTTGGATAAAAAACTCTGTGATGTAAAAACAGGTGCATCTCCTAACTATTAGTTTATGCCCTGTAATACAGCATAGTCATAATAGCACGATCGTGTTACAAAATCAAACAAATCCCCTTGAATTTTGGCGAATACATGGTGGTTTTCAGGATTTATCTTCAAAATCTATAAGACAATCCAAGTGAATACCAAAATGACTTCTGCATCGAGAATTTTATTGTTCACTTGTTATTATAGAGCGCAAAAGGGATAAAATAAACAAAAACATGGCAAATAATTTTCTCTGGACGCATAAATTCTTTCAGCCGCAAAATACTACTAAAGGAATATTGGCTCCCGTATCAGTAGGTAAACACCATGGGCTTGTACATAGCCGACATTGCCAAGTATGCAATTTGTTGGCTGTATCTGCGCTAAAGACAATTGCAGGAGGGAAACCACCATTGAACATCACAGATATTCGGATTCGCAGAACCTATCAGGATACTCGGCTCAAGGCGCTGGTGTCGGTTACTATAGATCATGATTTGGCTGTGCATGATATTAAAGTGATCGAAGGTCCGGAAAGGTTATTTGTGGCTATGCCAAGCCGCAAGGATGATAGTGGCACCTTCCGGGATATTGCGCATCCCATTACAGCGGAGGCACGTTCGGTGCTGGAAAATTCCATTTTAGAAGCTTATCATCAATATATAGAGGCTGCCGCACAGGAATCCGCACAACAGCCTGAATAAAAACCGTGAGATTTCTTTTTTGCAAGAGCTGGCAAGCCTTTGACGGCAATTTTTAATAGGACTCAATTCTTATATGATACAACAAGTGCTGTTCCGGCAGGCTATATGAGCCTGCCGGAACAGCACTTGTTTTGCATTTCAATCAAGCCATGACGGATAATTTGTTGGATAGGGTTTATTCATCCTTGGGTTTGGGCTTAATGCGCAGCTTGATTCCAGAAACAGAAGCCGGCTTGGCACTCTTCTGAATGATCGCTTTATTGTAAACTCCCAACATATAAGAGGCAAGATCCACCGAGCCCCGGGCTACTACAGAGCCGACCACAGAACGATGCAGGCTTTCCAAGGTTTCTTTGGGCATATCCCGCATACCGCGCAGTTTCTGTGCCATTTGCTCTGCACTGTGGAAGTAAAAACCGTTGATGCCCTCTTGAATCTGATCTGCATTGAGCTTGTCAAATCTTTGGAATACCGGCAGCCCGGTAGCCATTCCCTCCAGCATGGAGATGGAGTTCATCTCGGAGAGGGAGGCACTGATATAAGCATCGCAGGCGGCAAAATTGGCGGGCATTTCAACATGGGGGATCATCCCGGTAAAGGTAACCATAGAGCTGATTTCCAGCGTCTGCGCCAGCTTTTCAAGTGCCGGTCTTTCAGGGCCTTCGCCAATCACGGCCAAATGCATTTTATCCGCAGGAGAAATGGTAGAAGCCCAGTATTCCAACAGGGTATCCACGCTTTTTTCCTGCCCAAGGCGGCCTACAAAGCAGGCAAGCATAACATCTTTAGATATCCCGTATTTTTCACGGAAGGCATCTTTCTGTTCCTGCGTGATTTTATCCAGATTGAAGGCATCCAGGTCAACCGAATTGGGGATGAGGCTCATATCCTTTTTAATACCGATTTGCTTGAAATACTCACCACATTTTAGGGAAGGCCCGGTCAGCTCGGTGGCGCTTTTTGCAATGAATCGGCTGTAGGTATGAGAAAAACGGGTAGCCGCCCGCAGGAATGGACGGGGAGCAATGTAATAAATGTATTGATCATACATGGTGTGGAGCGTGTATACCAGAGGCTTTTTAAGAAGTTTGGCAGCCAAAATACCGGAAAGGCCGATTCCAAACTCATGGTGAATGTGGATGATATCAGGGGCGAAATCAGCAATCAGCTTTTGCCGGCGATAGCTGATCGGCTGGGAGACACCAAAGCTGTAAAGCCGCTTGACCTCCTTAGCCGGGCAGTGGAGGACGCCATCCTCGATAAAATGATGGCGGGTATATTTATCGGCGGTTACAACCATGACCTCATGGCCCAGCTTTTCCAGCCCGTCTTTGAGGGTCTTAACATGAGCGACAACACCATTGACATAAGGCACATAGGTTTCGGTAAACAATGCAACTCTCATAACAGTTTATCTCTTTCCTTTAAATTTAAGAGGTTTTGGGTGGAGCCAAAAAGAATTGAATCCAGCGGAATTCTAGGGTATAATATTTACATGTGATTATTAGTATACCATAAATGCAGGCTGGGTGTTAGCAATAGAACGTATAAATACCAAGGGACATAGGCCGGGCATAAAAATGGGACGTATAATAAGCGCTTTGCGCTTATTATACCACAAAATTCATTCTTTTTATGGTATAATCTTTGTAAAAGCTTATATTACTCAATAATGTTTGTAAAAAATATAGCAGGAAGTGGTGGTACTATGCAGCAAAGAACCTTTTCGGTCAAGCTTTCCAAGCTAATCAAGCTTCATGGGCTGGAGCCTGTTTATCTGCCTCGGGATGCCGAAGAAATTGATATTACCCAAGTGGAGGTCAACCGTCCGGGGCTTCAGCTTGCGGGCTTTTATGAGTTTTTTGATAACCAGCGCATCCAGATTTTTGGCAAAAGCGAATTTACCTATCTGGAAAGATTCGATGCCGAGCAGCTCAGCCGCTGCTTTGAAAACTATTTTGCCTTGTGCCCGGTGATTGTGGTGGTAGCCCGTAATCTGCCTATTTTCCCACAAATGCTGGAAGCCGCCAAAAAATATGAATGTGCCCTTTTCACCTCTGAGCTGGGAACTTCCGAGCTGACTTCCAACCTGATTTCTACTTTGAATGTAGAGCTTGCACCCCGAATCACCCGCCATGGTGTTTTGGTGGAAGTGCATGGTGAAGGAATCCTGCTGTTGGGTGAAAGCGGCGTTGGTAAGAGCGAAACTGCCGTGGAGCTGGTCAAGCGGGGACACCGCCTCATTGCCGATGATGCAGTTGAAATTCGCCGTGTTTCTGCTAAAACGTTGGTGGGCACTTCGCCCGAAAACATCCGGCACTTTATTGAGCTGCGGGGTGTGGGCATTGTCAATGTCCGGCGCATCTTTGGTATTGGTTCGGTTAAGGTCACTGAAAAGCTGGATATGGTCATTCAGTTGGAGCAATGGGATTCCAAAAAGGTTTATGACCGTATGGGCCTTGAAAATGAGTACATTGAGATTCTGGGCAATCGGGTGCCTTCTCTAACCATTCCGGTCAAGCCGGGGCGCAACCTTGCCATTATCATTGAAATTGCCGCTATGAACAACCGCCAGAAAAAGATGGGCTATAACTCCGCCCACGAGCTGCTCAATAAGCTGGGGATGGCCCATGACTCCCCGGGCAATGCCATGGAAACCGACGATTGGCCTTACTGATCCTTTAGGGGAAAGCACAGGCTGTCTTTAGCATACCCTGCCGCAGAGCGGGGATGCATGGACGGCCGACTGTGCATGGGGAAGGGAGAAAAGGGATATGAAGATTATTGCCGATACACACACCCACACATCGGCCTGTAGCCATGGTTACAGCACCCTGTGGGAGAACATACAGCATGCCCGTAAAATTGGGCTGAAATTTTTGGCATACACAGAGCATGGGCCAAGTTTGGAAGGCTCCCCCAATGACATGTATTTCCGCAACTTTTCCATGGTACCGGATTGCGTTGACGATATTGTAATATTAAAAGGCGCCGAAGTCAACATATTGGATTTTGACGGCGCTTTGGATTTGTCGGATAAAATCTTGGCTAAGCTGGATTGGGTTATTGCATCCTTTCACACGATGTGTATTGAACCGGGAACCCGAGAGGATCACACCCGAGCATGGCTCAGTATTGCCCGCAATCCTCTTGTGGATGTGATTGGCCATTGCGGCGATGAGCGGTATTGTTTTGATCATGAAGTGGTAATAAAGGAATTTGCTCAATATAATAAGATTGTGGAGGTTAATGCACATTCCTTTGATTGCCGCCCCGGCTCGGAAACCAACTGCCCGGCTATTATGGATTTATGCCAAAAATACAATGTTCCTGTTGTAGTTAGCTCTGATGCTCATTTTTTCACCCATATCGGGGAGTTTGATAAAGCACTTGAAGTGCTGAAAAGCATCGATTTCCCTCAAGAGCTGGTGCTCAATGCGGATTACAACCGCTTTTTAGAAGTCGCCCGCAGAATCACAGGCAAAAAACTGGTGGACTAACGCCGGAGGCGCCGCCTCTGAGAATTTCAAATAGACCTAAACCTAAAAATCCAGCTTTTTGGAGGCAGTAAAAAATGAATTATTACTTGGGTGTTGATTTGGGCGGTACCAACATAGCGGTGGGGGTCGTAGACGAGGATATGCGCATTCTCGGCCGGGGTAAGAAGAAAACAAATGCCCCCCGACCTGCACAGGAGATTGTAGAGGATATCGTTTCTGCGATTTCCATGGCATTGGAGCAGGCAGAACTTTCTATGGAGCAGATTCAGTGGATCGGGGTGGGTACCCCCGGCAGTGTGGACATTGTGGCCGGTGTGGTGGGTTATGCCGCCAATCTTGGCTTTTTAAATACACCGCTTGCTTCTATGATCGGTGAGCGCACTGGTAAACAGGTCTACCTTGGCAACGATGGCAACGCAGCCGCCTATGGCGAAGCTTTGGCCGGGCATGCTAAAGGTGCCAAGGATGTGGTCATGGTGACTTTGGGCACAGGCTTTGGCAGTGGAATCGTTATTGATGGCAGAATCTATACCGGCTATCAAAGCAAGGCGGGTGAGATTGGCCACGCAGCAATGGTGTATAACGGCCGGCCCTGCACCTGTGGGCGCAAAGGCTGTATTGAGGCATATTGCTCGGCTACCGGGTTAATCTCCACCACCCGGGAATATATGGAGCGTTTTCCCCAGTCTCAGATGTGGGAGCTGGCCAAAAAAGAGGGCGATGCTGTCAGCGGGCGCACTGCGTTTGATGCTATGCGTTCGGGCGATGAAGCCGGAGCCGGTGTGGTTGAGGAATACATAAACCATCTGGGCTGTGCCCTCGCCAATATCGTGGATATCTTTGCCCCTGAATACCTTGTAGTGGGGGGCGGTATCTGCAACGAGGGTGAAACCCTGATGGCACCTCTACGCAGGGTAGTGGAGCAGGAGATTTTTGATTATGATCCCCAGAAAGCCACCAAGTTGGTAACGGCGGCTCTGGGGAACGATGCCGGCATTCTGGGTGCGGCCTTTTTGGGAAAGGCCTAGGCTTAGAACCGGTAATACTATGAAACAGGAGGCAGGCAGCCCCATGAACTTAACACAACTGCTGGAGTTTTGCCGGACAGAGGGCGTGACCTTTGCAGAGCAGGAGCCTTTAAAAAAGCATACTACCTTTCAAATAGGCGGCAATGCCGATTTGATGGTGTGGCCGGAGGATGAAGAAGGCCTGGCGGCTTTGCTGGCCTTGGCAGAAGAAAGTGCCGTTCCTGTCATGGTGATCGGTAAAGGCTCCAATCTCTTGTGCTCCGATGAGGGCTTTCGGGGAATGGTGGTCTGCCTTTCTCAGAATTTTTCGGGAGTGCAGCTGCTGGAGGATGGCGTTAGCCTGTATGCCAAGGCGGGAACCCCGCTTAGTCAGCTCTGCTTTTTTGCCTTGGAGCACTCATTGGAAGGCTTGGAATTTGCTTATGGAATCCCCGGAACGGTAGGGGGAGCGGTGTTTATGAATGCCGGAGCCTATGGCGGTGAAATGAAGGATGTGCTTTCGAGGGCTTCCCATCTTGACCCTCAGCATAAGCCGGGCACCTTCAACCGGGAACAGCTTGATCTGAGCTACCGGCACAGTGCGTATTCAGATGGAGGCTATATCATCACAGGTGCGGCGGTAACCCTGCAAAAAGGTGATGCACAGGCTATTCATGCCCGAATGGAGGATTTTATGTCCCGCCGTCGGGAAAAACAGCCGCTGGAATGCCCCAGCGCAGGCAGTACCTTTAAGCGTCCGGTAGGCGGGTATGCCTCTGCACTGATCGATCAGTGTGGCCTGAAGGGCTGCTCTGTAGGCGGAGCGTTGGTCAGCCCCAAGCATGCTGGTTTTGTGGTGAGTGATGGAACTGCCACAGCTGCTGATGTTTTGGCTTTGGTGGCAAAGATACAGCAGGAGGTAGCCGAAAAAACAGGCTTTCATCTGGAATGTGAAATTCGCAGAGTGGGCCAAGGATTGTGTGAGAAATAAGGGGAGATCAAGTTGGAATTCATCATTATAACGGGTATGTCCGGTGCAGGTAAAAGTCAGGCAGTGGGGGCTCTGGAGGATATAGGCTATTTCTGCGTGGATAATGTTCCGCCCCATCTGCTCACCAAGCTGGCGGAGCTGCCGGTGCAGTCCGGCGGCTGTATGCAGAAGGTTGCTGTGGTTATGGATGTGCGCAGCCGGGATATGTTTGCAGACTTTGAATCCAGTCTGGATGCTTTAAAAGAAAACCAATGCCCTTTTCAGGTTTTGTTTTTGGATTCCTCCGATGAGGTTCTGCTGCGCCGCTATAAAGAAACCCGGCGCAAGCATCCTCTGCTGGAGGATGAATCCATGGATTTGGCCGCCGCCATCCGGGAGGAGCGCCGGATTCTCTCAAAAGCCCGGGAACGAGCGGATTTTGTGGTGGATTCCTCGCTGCTTTCCACTGCCAAGCTGAAAGAACGCATCCGGAGCCTGCTGATGCAGGAAACCAACCAAGCTATGGTGATTACCTGTATGTCCTTTGGCTTCAAACATGGAACGCCTTCGGATGCAGACTTAATGTTTGATTTGCGGTGCCTCCCCAATCCTTTTTACATACCCGAGCTGCGGGAGCAGACCGGGCTGGATCAGGCGGTAGAGGACTACGTTCTCCAGTTTAAGGAGGCAAAAGGCCTGATCCCCAGAATTCTGGATTTGATTGATTATTTGCTTCCCCTCTATCAGGAGGAAGGAAAAAGCCAGCTGGTTGTGGCCATAGGCTGCACCGGGGGCAAGCACCGCTCGGTGGTGTTTACACAGCTTTTGGCCAAGCACCTTACCGATAAGGGGTGCCCGGTGGTGATAACTCATCGGGATATTCAGCGAAAAAACCAGTAGAAACGGAAGATAAAATGGAACCTTCCTTTGCATATCGGCTCAAAAATGAAATGGTAGAAAACAAAGCCTTTCGTCTGCGGCAAAAAACAGCCCAGGCCCATGGCTTTTTCCTGTTTGGCCGCCGCTTTTCCCGTGAGGAAATCTCCCTTCATACAGAGGATGAAGAAATAGCCCGCTTGTTTGGGTGGTTTGTGATCTCTTTAGCGGGTAAAAAGGCAGTGGTTACCCGCACTCGGAAAAAGGGAATTCTGCGTATGGAAGTGCCTGCTCAGTCGGATCGGGATAAGCTGGTTGAGCTTTTTGGAGATGGTGAGCAGCTGGATATCGGCAAGCTTGCCCGCCCGGAAGAGAAGGGTGCATTCCTGTGTGGAGCCTTTCTGGCCTGCGGCAACATCACCGATCCGCAAAAAAGCTATCATTTGGAATTTGTGGTGCGCAATGAGGCTCTTTGCCAGCCTTTAGCCGATTTGCTGGAGGAATGCTGTGGTCAGTCTCGCCTTTCGAAGCGCAGGGGCCTGCCGCTTGTTTATTATAAGGACTGCACTCAAATTGAGGATTTGCTGGCTTTTATGGGGGCGGTGAAAGGCTCGCTGGAAATTGTGGATATTGAGATTCTTAAAAATGTTCGCAATCAGGCTAACCGTGCCACCAACTGCGAAACCGCCAACATTGATAAAACCGTTAACGCCGCTGCCACTCAAATTGCGGATATTAGCTACATTTTGGAAACAGCAGGAGAGAATGCCCTGCCGGAGGCTTTGCGGCAATTGGCTCATTTCCGGCTGGAAAATCCGGAAATGTCCCTGCGGGATTTGGCAGCACTTTTCCCCGGGGGGCTTAGCCGCTCGGGCATTCACCACCGCCTTGCAAAGATCAGCGCCATCGCCGAGGAGCTTCGGCAAAAATAACCACTGGGAAGTGAAACGATGTCTTTTGTCCATCTCCATTTGCACACCGAATACAGCCTTTTGGATGGCGCCTGTCGTATTGCGCCCCTGATTTCCCGTGTAAAGGAGTTGGGTCAAACAGCAGTCGCCATCACCGATCACGGTGTTATGTATGGTGCCATTGAATTCTATAAGGAAGCCAAAAAGCAGGGGATTAAGCCCATTATCGGTTGTGAGGTCTATGTGGCGCCCCGCACCCGCTTTGATAAACAGCACGGGATTGATAAATCCCCTTATCATTTGGTGCTTCTCTGCAAAAATAACATAGGTTATCAAAATCTGATCAAGTTGGTTTCCGCAGGCTTTGTGGAGGGCTTTTATTCCAAGCCCCGCATTGACCGGGAGCTGCTTTCTGCCCATAGCGAAGGGCTGATTGCTCTTTCCGCCTGTTTGGCCGGGGAGGTTCCTCGTGCGCTGACAGCGGGGGACTATAACCGCGCCAAAGAGGCGGCTCTCTTTTATAAGGGCATTTTTGGAGAGGATTATTACATTGAGCTGCAAAACCACGGTATTCAGGAGCAGATCGATATTCTGCCCCGGTTGGCACAGCTTTCGGAGGAAACCGGAATCCCACTAGTGGCAACCAACGATTCCCACTATCTTTTAAAAGAAGATGCAAGGGTTCAGAATGTGCTCATTTGCATCCAGACCAACCGCACCGTGGCGGAAGGCAGTGACATGGAATTTGCCACCGAGGAGTTCTATGTTAAATCCGAGGAGGAAATGGAAGCTCTCTTTGGCCGATATTCAGGCGCCATCGAAAATACCCAGCAGATTGCCGATCGCTGCGAGGTTGAATTTGAATTTGGGAAAACCAAACTTCCGCTTTTCGTTGCTCCCGGCGGAGTGGATAATGTATCCTATTTCCGGGATAAGTGCTACGGGGGGCTGTATGAAAAATATGGCCAAGCTCCACCGCCCTCTGCGGTGGAGCGCTTGGAATATGAACTTGGGGTTGTCGCTTCCATGGGGTATGTGGATTACTACCTTATTGTTCACGATTTCATTGACTATGCCCGAAAAAATGGCATTAGTGTCGGCCCCGGCCGAGGCTCGGGAGCAGGGAGCCTTGCGGCTTACTGCATCGGCATCACCGGCATCGATCCCATTCAATATAACCTTTTGTTTGAGCGGTTCCTTAACCCCGAGCGGATCAGCATGCCCGACTTTGACATTGATTTCTGCTACGAGCGCCGCCAAGAGGTCATCGACTATGTAGTGGAAAAATATGGTGCCGATCATGTGGCCCAGATCATCACCTTTGGAACCATGGCCGCCCGGGCGGCTGTTAAGGATGTAGGCCGTGCCTTGGGCATGAGCTATCAGGCGGTGGATGCTGTTTCTAAGGCCATTCCCTTTGAGCTGAACATGACTTTGGAACGTGCATTAAAAGTCAGCGCCGAGCTCAAAGGAATGTATGAGGGTGACCGGCAGAACCGGGAGCTTATCGATATGGCCAGAAAGCTGGAGGGTATGGCCCGCCATGCTTCCACCCATGCCGCCGGCGTGGTTATCACCCGTGACCCGGTGGATAGCTATGTGCCGCTGGCTAAAAACGATCAGTCCATTGTCACCCAATATACCATGACTATTTTAGAGGAGCTGGGGCTTCTCAAAATGGATTTTTTGGGTCTGCGCAACCTGACGGTCATTCAGGATGCTACGCTGATGATTCGGCGGCACACCCCCGATTTTTCCATTGAAAAAATCTCTCTCACTGATAAAAAAACCTTTGAGATGCTTTCCAGAGGCCAATCCAATGGGGTGTTTCAGTTTGAATCTGGCGGTATGAAGCAGGTACTTTCCAGCCTCAAGCCGGAGCATTTTGAGGATTTAATCGCTGTTATTTCCCTCTATCGTCCCGGACCTATGGATTCCATTCCCACCTATATCCGAAACCGGCACAACCCCGCTTTGGTTACCTATAAGCACCCCTCTCTCAAGCCAATTTTGGAGGTTACCTACGGGTGCATTGTTTATCAGGAGCAGGTTATGCAGATTTGCCGGGAGCTGGCGGGCTACTCCTATGGCCGGGCGGATTTGGTGCGCCGGGCTATGTCCAAGAAAAAGGTCGATGTGATGGAAAAGGAGCGGCAGGCTTTCCTATATGGTGTACCCGGGGAATGCCCCGGTGCTATTGCAAATGGGGTAGAGGAAAGCATAGCTATTCAAATTTTCGAGGAAATGAGCTCCTTTGCCTCCTATGCTTTCAATAAATCCCATGCGGCGGCGTATGCTATGGTTGCCTACCAGACCGCTTATCTGAAATGCCACCATGCTCAGGAATATATGGCGGCCCTTCTGACCAGCGTTCTGGATAACACCAACAAAGTGATTGATTACATTACCGAATGTAAAAAGCTGGGGATCACTGTTTTGCCGCCCGATGTAAATGAAAGCGGAATGGGTTTCAATGTGACAGAAAAGGGGATTCGCTTTGGCCTTTTGGCTGTCAAGAATCTGGGCCGAGGCTTTATTACCGAGTTGATTGCCCAGCGGCAGAAGGCCCCCTTTAAAGGCCTTTATGATCTGCTGGAGCGGATGTATGGCCGGGAAACCAACAAGCGTGTGGTCGAAAACCTGATCAAATGCGGGGCGCTGGATGGCTTTGGCAGTAACCGCCGCCAAATGGATAAAGGCTATGAAGCAATGATGGATGGCATTGATAAGCGCCAGAAAAACAACCTTTCCGGCCAGATGGATTTTTTCTCTACCCAAACCACTGAGCCGGGGGAGGAAAGCTTTCCACTTCCACCAGCCGAGGACTATTCACCGCTTCAGCGCATGGCTATGGAAAAGGAAACCACAGGCCTTTATATTTCCGGGCACCCTCTTTCGGAATATGAAAGCATCGTCAAAAAAATGAAGGCACCGCCTATTAGCCGATTTAGTGCCAAGGATGAAGGCCGTCGGGTGGAGCTGATTGCCATTGTGAGCCACAAGCGAACCATGACCACTCGCAACAACGATATGATGGCCTTTGTTCAGCTGGAGGATATGACTGCCGGGATTGAGATGATTGTGTTCCCTAAGATATACAGCAGCTTTGCGCATCTTCTGCAAGAGGGAACTGCGCTTGCAGTGCGGGCTCGGGTAAAAAGTCAGGATCAAGATGAAGAAAGCGTCCAGCTTATCTGCGAGGATATTTGTTTGCCTGAAGAGGCGCTTTCCCGTTTTGCAAAGGATAGAGCACCTTCCTATGGGAAAAACTATAATACTCCAGCGGAATCTCCCAAATCACCCGGAGAGGAAAAAAAGACTGTGAGCGAAGAAAAAAAATCCGCCGGCAAAAAAGGCCTCTACTTAAAGATTCCCAGTTTTGAAAGCCCACACCGCTTGCGGGCAGAAAAAGTGCTTCGCATTTTCGATGGCACCATGCCGGTGATCTGGTATTGTGAGGATTCCAAAAAGTATACCCGGGCGCCTCAAAGTGATTGGGTCTTAGTGAATGAGGTTATGCTGAATGAATTGCGCCGTCTGTTGGGGGCAAATAACGTTGTTTATATTGACTAAAAATTCCTAAACCTTATATCGTTTTTTTTACTTGAAGCGAGGGAGACATCTGTACTATAATTGGTAGAGTAATTTGTCATATTTTGGCCTGAAGGCCTTGCGGACCGCGGTGATCTTATGATTCCAGCAATGGAATTTATCAGCCAATAGTCCGTTAATTATATACCAATTTTTTGAGATCAATGGTATACTGTTTATTGTGCAGAAAAAATAGCTGTACCTTTAGAGCAGGTTTGCCTGTTTTGAAGTCAAGCGGGGATAAAATATGCTCCAAATTCTGGGAGGTAAAGGTAGAATGGGTAAGGAAATCAAAACCATCGGTATTTTGTCAAGCGGCGGCGATGCCCCCGGCATGAACGCTGTTATTCGTGCGATTACACGCACAGCGCTGTATAACGGCATGAAGGTGATCGGTATTCGCCGTGGCTTTGCTGGGCTGATGAAGGGCGATATGTTTGAAATGAACATGCGCAGTGTCAGCGATATTCTTCAGCGGGGAGGCACCATGCTCCATACAGCCCGCAGCCCTGAATTCGTTGAGGATGCCGGCGTTGAACTGGGCAAAGAAAAGTGCCTTGAAATGGGCATTGATGGCATTGTTGTTTGCGGTGGTGACGGTTCCTTCCGCGGTGCCCGTGATCTGGCTGCGAAGGGTATTCCTTGTGTTGGCGTTCCCTGCACCATTGATAATGATATTCCCTGCACTGAATATACCATCGGTTTTGATACGGCTGTTAACACCGTTACCGAAAATATTGACCGTATCCGTGATACCTCCCAGTCTCATGAGCGCTGCTCGGTGGTAGAGGTCATGGGCCGCCGCTGTGGCGATATCGCCCTTCAGTCGGCCATTTGCTGTGGTGCTGTGTCTGTTCTGATTCCCGAAGTCCCTTACGATTTGGAGCGGGATGTGGTTGAGAAAATGCAGCGCACCATCCGCACCGGCAAACGGCATTTTATTGTAATTGTAGCTGAGGGTGTTACTCTCTATTCAAAGGATGCCAAATCTTCTGCGGAAATTGCCGATTATATTGAAAAGAGAACCGGCTTTATTACCCGTTCCACCATCTTGGGCCATATCCAGAGAGGCGGCACACCTACTGCCAGAGAGCGTGTTATTGCGGCACGCATGGGGCATCACGCTGTCGAAGTATTGGCAAGAGGCATCGGTAACCGTATTATTGCCATGCAGGCCAATAAGATTGTAGACCTTGATCTGGAAGAGGCTCTGAAAATGACCAAGGAGCTGGATGTGGATATGCTCCGCACCGCTCATGAGATTTCTCTGTAAAAGCTTTTAGAAATTCATATGCGGGGGGTGCAGCAAAAGTGCCTCCCGTTGTATTTTATATTCAGGATTGCTGATAGCTCTGGCATTTAGAAAAGGGTAAGGAAATGGAGAACAGAAATGACCACTGACTGGAAGATTAACCGTAATTTAACGATGCTGACCGATTTCTACGAACTGACCATGTCCAATGGATATTTTGAAAACGGTTTGCAGGATAAGATTGCTGTTTTTGATATGTTTTTCCGTGGTATCCCGGATCGAGGCGGCTTTGCTATTTTTGCCGGTTTGGAGCAGCTTGTGGAATATCTGGCGGGCCTGCATTTTACACAGGAGGACATTGAATTCCTGCGTACAAAGCAGCTTTTCAGCGAGAATTTTTTACAGTATCTTTTGGATTTTGAGTTTAAATGTGATGTATGGGCCTGCCGTGAAGGAACCCCCATTTTTCCCAATGAGCCTATTGTGGTGGTGCGGGGCCCTGTCATTCAGGCCCAGCTTGTTGAAACAATGATCCTGCTCACCATCAATCACCAGAGCCTGATTGCCACCAAGGCCAACCGTATTGTGCGTGCGGCGCAGGGGAGGCCCGTATTTGAATTTGGTTCCCGCCGGGCTCAAGGATATGATGCCGCAATATTGGGCTCTCGTGCCGCTTATATCGGGGGCTGTGCCGCAACCGCTTGTGTGCTTTCTGACCGGGATTATCAGATTCCGGCGGTGGGCACCATGGCACATAGCTGGGTTCAGATGTTTAACAGCGAATACGAGGCCTTTGAAAGCTATGCCAAGCTGTATCCCAACGACTGCACTCTGCTGGTGGATACCTACAGCGTTGTGAAATCCGGTATTCCCAATGCTATTAAAGTATTTGATACTGTCCTCAAGCCTCTGGGCTGCCGCCCTAAGGGTGTGCGCATTGACAGCGGCGATATCGCTTATCTTTCAAAAAAAGCCCGCAGACTGTTAGACAGCGCAGGCTATTCCGATGTGCAGATTATTGCATCCAATTCTTTGGATGAAAATATTATTCGTGATTTGCTCATTCAAGGGGCACAGGTTAACAGTTTTGGGGTAGGGGAAAGCCTCATCACCAGCAAATCCGAGCCCGTTTTTGGTGGGGTTTATAAGCTGACTGCTATTCAGGAAGGCGAATTCTACCTGCCAAAAATGAAAATCAGCGAAACCCTTGCCAAGATTACGACCCCCGGCTTTAAAAAGCTGTATCGGTTTTATAGCCGTGAAACCGGACAGGCTATAGCCGATTATGTAACCAAGTTTGATGAAGAAGTGGACGATAACCGGCCTATTGTAATCTTTGACCCCATGGCAATTTGGAAAAAGAAGAAGGTAACCAATTATATTGCAGATTCTCTTTTGGTGCCCGTTTTCGAAAAAGGGAAGCAGGTCTATGAGTTGCCCAACCTGCGGGATATTCAGGCCTATTGCTTGGCTCAAGTGGATCGTTTGTGGGATGAGGTCAAGCGTTTTGAGCATCCGCACACCTATTATGTCGATCTCTCGCCCCGGCTTTGGGAGACAAAGCAGCAGCTATTGGCTGAGATCAGCCGCTTTGAAGAGCGGGGCAGTCCGTCAGAGTCTGCTGAAAAAAATTAATCCTTCCCTGAATCTTTGGGCGCTTTCTTCTTGAGCTTTACATTGGCAAGAGGGGAGCGCTGTGCTGCTTTTTCGATCTGTGTATCCGAAACATGAGTGTAAATTTCGGTGGTAGAAAGATTTGCATGCCCCAAAATCTCTTTGAGCACCCGGATATCCACCTCTCCATGCTGGTACATGAGGGTAGCTGCTGTATGGCGCAGTTTGTGAGGGGAGTAGCCCTTACCAGATAGTCCTGCTTGCCGAAGACACTGCTCCACAATTTGCTCCACCCGCCGGGCAGTCAGCCGGGTGCTTTGCCGGGAAAGAAACAAGGCATTCTGGTGTTCCTTGTGGGTAGGCTGAGGCCTTACCTTTAAATATTCTCCCAAGGCAAACAAACAGGCATCATTGAGATAAACCACCCGCTCTTTGTTGCCTTTACCCAGCAGCTTGAGAGTGTTTTCACGGATATCCTGTACATTGATTCCCACCAGCTCTGAAACACGCATGCCGCAATTGAGAAACAGTGTGATCATACAATAATCTCTTGCCGAGAAAGCTGTATCTACATTGGAAACCAGCTCGAGACTTTCCTCAAGGGTCAAATATTTTGGCAGAGCCTTTTTGGAGGCCGGCATTTCCAAATCCTTGACCGGGCTTTCTTCTAAGAGATTGGTTTTGGTGGTGATATACTTATAGAAGCCGCGCAGACTGCTCACCTTGCGGGAACGGGCTTTTGTATCGTTTCCACGGCTGATCATAGTATAATTCAGGTATGTATACACATCCGAAAGCGTGATGCTTTGCATAACCTCCACCGGCAAATCATCAATGGCAAGGTCATGGCCTTGGTCAATGTCTTTTTCTAAATAGCCTAAAACCTTGACCGCTTTGATGTAGCGGAAAAAAGTCCGCAAATCGGTAGCATAGGCTTCGACTGTGCGGGGAGAGCGCCCGCGTATCGTTAACATATAAAAGAGATAATCCCGCACATAGCCGGGGAAGTCCTGATAGAGAGATTTCTTTGACATTGAGCTATACCTTAACCTACCCATTTTTAGAATAGACTAATTTCGCTAAATTAAAATTTAGCGAAATTAAGGGGAGGGGTTCTCACAAGAACCTTTTCCTTTCTGTCGCTTCATTCATATAAGTATGTATGCGACATTTGTGCAACTACAATTTAAAATGAGTATACCATAAAATACTTAGCCGAACAATCATACTTGAATAAGGAAGTGCTCTGCTATGGAAATATCACCCGCTTTTTACGCACCATTTTATAGAATCACGCTTGTTGGAATACTGCTATTTTTGCTTATAGGAATTGTGATTATTATTGTTGCGATTGTTATGCGAAAAAGAACCGGGTCTACTGTAAGAAAAGTTACGGAGTATAGACCTATTGATCAAAGCAATAAGAGGTTTTCTGGTCAAATTCTACCTGCTCCCTTTTTAGATAAAAAAGAAAATGCAGATGAAATAGGTGCCAGAGGTGAAAAAATAGCGTTTTTCCACTCTATTCCCATATATGGATATGGCAAACAGGTGCGCAATATATATCTGCCCCTTTCAAATGGACGAACTACTGAAGTTGATGTTGTGCTTATACATACCAATGGTATCTTTGTTATTGAAAGTAAGAATTATAGAGGATGGATTTTTGGTAAGGATACCGATAAGAATTGGACAGTAACATATTCCAAAAGTAAAAGATATACTTTTTATAATCCCATTATGCAGAATGCAGCACATGTAAAGAAAATATGTGAGCTTACTGGAATATCTCCGGATAAGGTGTTTTCAGTGGTGGTTTTTGCTCGGGAAAGTGAACTGAAAAAAATCGTGAATCAGCAGCCCAATACCTTTGTTATTCGATATACAGGGCTGGGCAATAAATTAAAGCTGACCATGGAGCGTAATGGAGAAATACTGGATTTTCAAACTGTAAATCGCATCTATGAGCAATTGAAGGTTTATGAAAATGCGGATGATGAAACCAAGAATGCGCACATCCAGTTTGTAAAAGGGCTGTCTTTAAAAGATAAAAACAATCGTGAAGATATTTTGATATAATATTGCCTTTGGCTTTATTTTAATGGTATGATTAAAATAGGGATATTTTGGATACAGGAAAGGATCGCAACTATGGGTTTGGATTTTTTTATGACTGCGCCGTTATGGCTGCTGATTGGAATATTAGGTGCAGCGCTGTTTCTTTTGATTACAGTGCTGGTTATTGTGATAGCCACGAGAAATGTTGATCCGGCTCAGTACTCCTACACAAACGAGCCCGATTCTGCTGATG
Organism: Oscillospiraceae bacterium MB08-C2-2; assembly: GCA_035621215.1. Lineage (NCBI taxonomy): Bacteria > Bacillati > Bacillota > Clostridia > Eubacteriales > Oscillospiraceae > Oscillospiraceae bacterium MB08-C2-2. The sequence continues at coordinate 683,813 of CP141729.1, forward strand.
ACGACGATGATTTTTCTTTGGGCGGTTCGGTGGAGGATTTTGAACGTTTTAAAAAGTATCTCTATAAAAAAAGAGAGTTTCTTTCCCCAAACGAGCTTTCTTTTTATTCTGACCTCCTTAAGGTGGGCAGGCTGTTGGAATTGACAGTCTTTACCAAGGTTCGGCTTGCGGATGTAATTGAGCCCATAACCGGGCAGGATAATTGGATGGGGAGTTTCAATAAAATCAAATCTAAGCATGTGGATTTCGTGCTCTGCAATTCTGTGGCCGATCCGGTATTGGTTGTTGAGCTGGATGATTCCAGCCATAACCGGGAAGACCGCATTGAACGGGATCATTTTGTGGATTATGCCCTTAAAAGCTCAGGTGTTCCGGTTCTTCATGTATTCGATAGTTTTGAATTGGCTGATAAAATTCGCCAGAAGCTTAATTATACAGAAAGCTCCCCCTCCCCTTCTTCTAAGCTCGAGGGAAGCTATTCCGACATATCGTCTACTCCACAATTTCAGAAGGTCTAATTGCAGGATTCTCCCTTGTCACTCCAATTAATCGGGCTGTATTCTGATACGAAAAGGAGCTGTGATTATGCAAAAAGCAATTCAATGGGGCTTGGTTGGCACCGGGCGCATAACGCATCGGTTTATGGCAGGTTTTCGGCAGGTTTCGGATGCCCACATGGCTGCGGTTTGCTCCACCTCTATGAGCAAGGCGGAAGCTTTTAGTCAACAGTATGGGGTTGGGCAAGCCTTTGATAGTATCGAACAATTTATCACCCGAGGCAAAATAGATGTTGCCTATATTTCGGTAACCCATCCCCACCACCTTTATTTTGCTAAAAAGTGTATTGAAGCAGGTATACCGGTCCTTTGCGAAAAGCCATTGACCCCCAATAGCATGCAGGCCAGCGAACTGATCCAAGCGGCGAAAATCAACAACACTTTTTTGATGGAAGCCTTTTGGACCCGTTGTTTCCCTGTGGCCTTGGAGGTTCAGGAATGGATTCGAACGGGGAAAATCGGCAAAATAACCGCTATTCGTGGGGTAATGGGCTTTAAAGCCACCACCGACCCTACTGACCGTCTGATCGATCCCCATGAGGCAGGCGGCGCTTTGCTGGATATAGGGGTGTATCTAATCAATTTCACGCAATTTGTTATGGGAAAACAGCCTGCCCAATTGATGATCAGCGCCAGATTGGGAGAAACCGGCGTTGACCGTACCGATGGAATTGTTTTGCGGTATGATACGGGAGCCATCGCTTCTCTGCTTTGCTCCTTTGATTGCGAAACCGGAAATACTATAGATATTATGGGCACAAACGGTTCGATTCATGTTGATGAGAAGTTTTATTGCCCCCAGAGGGCACAGTTGATAACAGGCACCCAGACCATTACACTGGAATCCCCTTGTGAAGGTGAAGGGTATCAATATGAAATTCGGCATGTAAACGAGTGTATCCGGGCTGGTCTTAAGGAATCGCCTCTAATGCCTCTTGCTGATTCTCTGGCGAACCTACAAACTTGTGATCTTCTTCGTCAACAGATTGGGTTGCGGTATCCTTTTGAATGAAGAATTGAAAAAGAGCTTCACATTGCCTGCAAAGGCTGTGGAGCTCTTTTTTCTAGTTTGGTGTAATGAGTACCGGGGGCTCAATGTTAAGCGGTATGGATTCCAGTGGCCCCGCCTGCTGACGTTCTTTCTGGATGCTCGCCTTTACGGTACTGCGATCGGGTTGGCTGGAAAGAACCACCTGGATAGGTGCAAGGGTAGGATAAGAAACAATACAGGCAGGGGGTGTGAATTCTGAGCGGATACGCTGTGTATCCTCCGGTGTTATGCCCGGCCAAAAAGCAATCAGGTTTTCTCCCCACTTGTGATCCGCCAGCATATGCTCATCGGATTTGAGAAAGAAGCGAAAGGCGGTGGTTCCATTGCGGACTATATTCTGCTCCAATTGGGGGTCGAGATGGTACCAATTCTCCCCAAGGTGTACCACTGCCCATGCATGATCCACATATTCCCCCTCTACGGAAAGGGTATATCCCGCCACATACTGAGCCTCAAAGCCCATTTGCTCCAGCAACACAACCAATGCAGCGGCAAAATCCTCGCAGGAGCCGATTCCAAAGGCTAAAGGGCTGATCGCACGGTTTTCCACATAGGTTGGCGGCTCTGTCTGGCTGCTGCGCCATTGCCATACATCCAGCCCTACAGGCTCTGCAAAATAAACGTTATCAATCAAATAGAGATAGACTTTCTGAATGCTTTCCTCAGGGTTCATATCCGATGCAATCAGCTCCCCGATTAACTGGTCAGCCAGCTCTCGGACATAATTAACAGGTGGTATCTGCTCCGGTATGGAAGAGATATCTTTAAAAGGTTCTGGAACAGAAGGCTCCGGTGATAAAGAAACTTCCATCTCCTGCGTTGAGGATGGTGAAACAGCAGGTGAAGCTGGAGGTTGTGCGCAACTGGCGAGAAGCAACAAACTGGCCATCAACCATACCATCAGCTTTTTCATTCTCGTTGCCTCCCCTCTCGTGTCCATAAAAAATAGTATACTCATTTTACAGACAAAACACAAGGCCGCTTCTCCCGTGTGCTGCGGTAAGAAGCGGCCATATATATTTTTATTCTATTCGTGGCGCAGAGCATCCACCGGCTTGAGCCCTGCCGCCATAGAAGCAGGATAAACACCAAAGATAACGCCGATAACAACGGTAAGCAACACACAAAAGACAATCAGCTCTGTATTCAGCTGAGGATGGATTTGCAGGGGTATGCATCCGATCAGGGTAATGCCGGTTCCGATAACCGTTCCAATAATGCCACCCAGAAAGGATATAGTAAACGCTTCCACCAGGAACTCCCAGAGGATATCCCGCCGACTGGCCCCGATGGATTTCTTAATCCCGATTTCCCGGGTTCGTTCATTAACAGATACCAGCATAATGGTCATAATGCCCAGACCCGCTACAACCAGCGAAACAGCAGCAATGGCTGAAAGCACTAAGGTGACAATATCCAGCACTGTATTGAGCTTTTCCTTTTGGGCGAACATATTTTCTGCCTTATAGCCCGAGGTGGTTCCCGAAAGCTGATTCAGTGCCGTTACAAGCTGACTGCTCACAACATCGCTGTCGATTCCCTCCCCTGTTTTTACAGCAATTTGATCAAAGGTGACCCGCCCGGTCATATCCTGATAGGTTGTATAAGGCATATAGATAAAGGAAGGAATATAGTTCCCGATCAGGCCCTGTAAAATGTTGCCTCCGGAATTAACCACGCCCACAATTTCAAAGTCCTCGTATCGGCTTCCAATTTGAAGGGTTAGGGTCTTCCCCACAATGTTATCCCTTTTATAATAGGCCTTGGCCAGATTCTGATCCACCACGCAGACAGGATTTTTACCCGCTACATCTCCGCTGGAAATGACCCGGCCATAAAGAGCCTCCATAGGGATAACCTGATTGGCTCCCGAATCCACGCCCCACACAACAGCATCCATCATGAGCCCCCGCATGTAGCTGCGCAGATAATCCACCGTTATAGGAATTGCCCGTTCCACAGCGGCACTTTCACGGATGACCTCCAAATGTTTGTGCGTTAAAACGGTTTGGGAATTCTGGCTGCCTCCGCTGACCATCAAGCCGCCCATACCCAGACTGTTCAGCTCTTGGTTGATGGTTTCTTTGCCAATATCGCCAATGGAGGTAATCAGAACCACCGAGGCCACGCCAATGGAGATGCCCAGAATGGTCAGCCAGCTTCGAAACTTTTTTCGGCCCAGGTTCTTAAACCCGGCAAGCAACGTATCAAGAAGCATCTGCACGCCCCCTTAGCCCCACATAATTGCTTTTTTCAAGCAGTTTTTCTGGGTTATAGGCAATTACGTCACTGGGAGAAACGCCTTCCAAGATTTCCACCTCGTTGAGCATTTCACGGCCAGTGAGAACGACTCTTTTTTTCAGAGTACCGCCTGTATACACATAAACAAATTCGTTGTTGCTTTCATCCTGGCGAATGGCCTCATAGGGCAAGGTCAAAACATCCTGACTTTCATCTCCCAGAATTTCCACCTTGGCGGTGAAGCCGGATTTCAGGCTGGGGCTTCCTTGATCCAGTGCTATTTCCACATCCACCACAGTCTCCGAGGTGGTTCCCCTCAGAGCCTTGCGGGCTGTCGGGTATATTTTGGAGATGGTTCCATTGAACACCTGATTAGGAAAAGCTGTTCCGCTTATACGGGCCCGGTCCCCCACCGTTACCTCCCCTATATCCGCTTCACTCACCGTAGCCATTACATTGAAATTTTCGCTGTCTGCAATGGTGATGACCGGCACACCAGTGGAGGCCGGGGCCTGCCTCTTTATATTCAGTGCGGTTATAATGCCGGAGATGGGCGCACGAATCTCCTGCACTGCCTCTTCTGTTACCATATAGGGAACCGATTCGCTGATGGGAGTATCAAAGGAACTTGAAACCATCTGGCTGTCTCCCAGCAGTGCTCCCAAAGCGCTTAAATCGGCATTTCCACTGTATTGGCTGATCGCCGCCGTCAAACCATAGGCCGAGGCCAGCTCCAGCCATTCTTCCCCCTGGGCTGACCCACTAAGCTGTGGAAGGCTGGCAGGGATTCCTTCAGGCAGTCCCTGCATGGTAAGGCTATCCAGAAAATCATAGCCCTTATTTTTTAGGCCTTGGGTGAGCTGTGTATCCACCCGAACCAGCAGCTCATTTTCCCGCACGGTATCCCCAACCGAAACCAATACTTCTTCCGGTATCAGAACAGATTGGAGATAGACCTCCTGAACCTGAGCAGACTGAACCACGCCGGTGCAGGAAATAGAGTTTTCGTAGGATTTGATTTGAGGCGAGGTATAATAAACAGAAGGAACGGAAGATTGCACCATTCCCGGAACTGCCGCAAAACCGGCTATAATAAGTAGTGTCAGCACCCATATGAATACCCTTTTTTTCATAAAGAAGCCCCTCCCGTATATTCTGTATACAGGCCGAAAATTCCGAGGTCATTAAACAAAGCCCCGGAATTCGGCAAAATTCAAAAGTCTGGTTTTAGTGTTGCTGTTTCACAGGAATTTATACCCACTGCCCATACTTTTAAAACTTTAATTTATTCGGTGAATGCATCTTTCAAAAGGTGCAAAATTCTGGGGCAATGCATATTCCCGTTAGCATGTATTAGAATAGCAAGAAGGAGGGGATCGCATTGAATTTGATTACCTGTGATCAATCTTGCCGACATCAGCAAGATGGTTACTGTACCTTGAACCATATTTCCAATTTGACCAGTGATACCAGCTCCGCCTGCGGCTATTACGAAACCATAGTGCTCCCCAAGAAAGGCCCTAGCAAGGGTCATAAAAATGCGGCAGTATCACCGGAGTCTATGGGCTCAATCCCCCAAATCAAGACCTGAAAAAACACAGAGATTTGCTGATCATCCAGCGAATCTCTGTGTTTTATTTTGTATGCTTGCTTGTATGTATTTCAGCCCAACAGGGCCAGTGCCTGCCGGATTCCCTTGACCCCTACAATCTCGATGCTGTCTGAGCCGGAGGAAAGGGAAAGCCCCTTTAGACAGGCATGAGGTATAATCACCTTAGAAAAACCGAGGCGTGCGCATTCATTGATACGCAGGGCGGCGTGGGAAACACTCCGCACTTCACCTGCCAAGCCGATTTCACCAAAAGCGGCCACATCATCACCCAAGGGCTTGTCCAAAAGATTTGAAACCAGTGCGATGGCAACTGAAAGATCGGCCGCCGGTTCATCCAGATGCAGGCCGCCAATGATGTTGATATAAGCATCCATGTTGCCAAAGAAAAAACCGCCCCGCTTTTCCAGAACCGCCATCAGCAGGGCCGCACGGTTATAATCAAAGCCGGTGCTCATGCGGCGGGGTGTACCAAAGCCGGTTTTGCTCACCAGCGCCTGTACCTCAGCCAAGATTGGGCGTGAGCCCTCCATTACACAGGCTACACAAGTGCCGGAAATACCCACAGGGCGCCCGGAAAGCAGCATCAGCGAGGGGTTTTCTACATTGACAAGGCCAGATTCCCCCATTTCAAAAACGCCAATTTCATTGGTGGAGCCGAAACGGTTTTTAACTGCACGCAGAATGCGATAAGTGGAATGGCGCTCCCCTTCAAAATAGAGAACCACATCCACCATATGCTCCAGAACCTTGGGGCCAGCAATGCCGCCATCCTTGTTTACATGCCCCACAATGAACACGGGGATTTCCATGGATTTCGCTGCGCGAATCAGCCATTGGGTGCACTCACGCACCTGGCTGACACTGCCGTTGGAAGAGCTGAGCGTTGCCAAATTCATGGTCTGAATGGAATCCACCATCACCATATCCGGGTTTACATATTCAATGGTGCTGACAACCTTTTCAATGTCGGTAACAGCCGCCACAAACAGGTTTTCGCTGTCAATCCCCAAGCGGATTGCCCGCATTTTGATCTGCCTTGGGCTTTCCTCTCCGGCTATATACAGCACCTTCTTGCCCTGACACAATGTGTTGCAGATTTGCAGAAGAAGGGTGGATTTTCCGATTCCCGGGTCACCGGCCAGAAGCATCACCGAACCATCCACGATACCTCCGCCCAACACCCGATCCAGTTCGGAAAGGCCGGTTTGCTGGCGGATTTCATCCGAGGCATCCAGCACCGTGATTTTGGAAACCGCCGCATCCAACTGACCGGGAGAAGCCACTGTGGCACGCAGCTTTTCCTTGGGGGAAGGCGGCAAACGTGTTTCTTCCACAAAGGTGTTCCACTCACTGCATTCGGGGCATTTGCCATACCAGCGGGGGGATTCAAAACCACATTGTGAACAAACATGAACTGTTTTTGCTTTAGCCGCCATATAAACATCCTTTCCGCTCCAGCTGTACAGATTTTGAAACCGCCGGGATTACCTGCACAAGCTGTATACATCGCAAAGCGCTACTGTGTTATTTCGGTCATCGTATTGTATTGCTGGGTTTCCATGTCGGGCGGAATTTCCACTTGCAGGTATTCCAGCACCGAGCACAAGGTGACAAAAGCAAGCTTGCTTTGGTATTCTGGATCAGCCAGCTTATAAGCCTCGGTACGATTGGATAAAAATCCGCATTCGATAAGCACAGCAGGGCATTGTGCTTCGTACATCAAAAAAAGGTTTTTGCCTGCGGATTTTTGCAGCCTCTTATTTTCCGGCTGAAGCATCTCCACCATATTCTGTTGGATGGTAGAAGCAAGCTCTTTGCTTTCCTCATTGTTTGGGCTGTAAAAAATCTGTATCCCATTGGAGCGGGAATCACCAAATTGATTCTGATGAATGCTGAGGAATAAGGCGTTGGGGTAGCTGTTCATAATAGACAGACGGTTATGCAAATCAGAGGTTTTCTGTTTCTTCGCACCTTTAATGCCCTCATCGTGGATAGAGCGGTCATCCTCACGGGTCATAACCACTGTAAAGCCGGAAATTTCCAGTTGATCCCGCAGCATAAGGGCGATGGAAAGGTTTATATCCTTCTCTACGATTTTATCTACCCCCACGGCTCCCCCATCCTGTCCCCCGTGGCCCGGATCTAAAATAATTACAGGCAGGTTGCTGACTGTTCCTATGGCAGGCAGAGCCCCACCCACCCTCTGAACGGAAAACACCATAGCCAACGTGCAAAGCAGGCCGACCAACCCTAAAAGAAGCCGTTTGTGCATCTTCATCCGCATCGCCTCACATTCAACAGCTTCTGCGGAGCTTCCTCCCCTGCCCATTGGCGGCTGAGAAACAACAACTTCTATATTATCACCGCAGATTAGTATAGGGTATGCGAGACAAGGCTTTGGTTATGCCAAAATGTATCACTATAAAGTGCAAAGGAGCCGCTGCTGAGAGCGTAGACTTAAGTCTACGCTCTCTATGGGGGGCATCCAATGCCCCCCATATTCCCCCCGGATTGTGCCGACTCGGCACATAAAGTGGTATTCCTGCGTCAAAATCAATTTAACGCAGGAAATATTACGAATCAAAACTACAGTATCTTTTTTGGTTGATTAAAGGCCTTATATCTACAGCCTAAGCCGCTATTTGATATCCGGAAAGGAGCGGCTCCAAATTATGCATTTCTATTTTTGCCTAGCAGATCAATCCTCACAAATGCTCTCCAGATATTCCACCAAATCGGCTAAGGCTCCGTCCTGACAGGTTCCCACCACCAAATCAGCGGCATCCTTTAAATCCTGCGGAGAATCCTTCAAGGTAACGCCAATACCGGCCAACTTGATCATTTCCATATCGTTATAGAAATCCCCGATGCAGACCAGATTTTGCAGCGGGACATTCTCCATTTTAACCAGCTCAGTCAAAGCTGTTGCTTTGGAACAGCCCTCGGGAAGCATCTCCTGAAGGCGGTAATTGGTGGCGACAAAGCGCACACCGGGGTAATTGCCGTTGTTTACATGCTCATAAAAGGCATCAAACTGGGATTCATCAATAAAGAAAAGCCCTTTACGCCACGGCAGAGGGATTTTATCCAGATCGGGGCAGAAGGCATACCGGCGGCCCTTGTCATTCTGCTGATCCTTTAGGGTGGTATCCTCTCGGATTATGTAGTAATTATCCGATACAACCAAAGCCTCACAGGTGGGCACGGCTTCTTCCACCATGCGGAAATAAGGGCGGGCCTGTTCCGGCAAAACCCAATCCTTGAGAATCTTTCCGGTGTTGTAATCGTAAATCATGCCGCCGTTATACATAACGCAAGGGAAGTTGATGGGCAGATGCCCGAGCAGCTCCTTTAGTTGAATGGGAACCCGCCCGGTGGAAAGACCAAACCGGCCTCCCTTGGCAATAAAGCGGTTGAGGGCTTCAACGTTTCGCGCAGAACGCTTATGGTCTCTGGTTATCAGAGTGCCATCCACATCGCTCATAATCACCATATCCTGTATTCTGCGTTTCATAGTACCTTACTCCTCTCAGCTGCTGGTTTTCTATTCTATCCTTCATGCCACTTCCCTTTTAAACAATCAACTGGGAAGTTTCTCCAAATATTCGACTAAATCGGCCAAAGCACCGTTTTCACAGCTGCCCACCACCAAATCCGCCGCTTTCTTCATTTCATCGGGGGCATTTTCCACTGTAACCCCCAGCCCGGCCATTTGAATCATTTCAAGATCATTAAAATAATCCCCGATGGCCACAACCTTTTCTGGCTCGATGTTTTTTTCTTTTGCCAGAACGCTCAGAGCTTCTCCTTTGGAAAGGTGCAGAGGCATCATTTCCACCAAGGTCTCCATGGTGGTGACAAAGCGAACATTGCTATAGCCAAGGGTATTTACAAATTCCTCAAAAACAGGAACCTGCTCCGGCTTCATCGAAAACAGCACCTTATACCAGTTGCTGTCCTGATCAAAGTCAATACCACTGTTCCGGGGGAAAAAAGAGGTCATATCGTTCTTGGGATAAGAGAAAAAAACCTCGCTTTTCAAGTCATCTCCGCCATTGTGGAGCGGCAGCACCCCAGTATCGGGAAATTTTTGGATGATCTCTTTTATATAAGCGCCGCAGCCTGGCGGCAGCAATACCTCTTGGCTGCGCTCCCGAGTGGTATAATCGTAAACCAACCCGCCATTGAATATGATACAGGGCATATTAATGGGGATTTGGCTTGCCACCTGATGTGCGAAAGAAACAGAACGGCCGGTGGCAATGGCTAGATGCCCACCCTGCTCCACAAAGCGTTTCAATGCAAGAATGTTACGCTGGGGAATTCCTTCTTTCGTAACCAAAGTACCATCCAAATCGGTTACAAGGAGGGTACCAGAAAAATCTTTTTTCAACCAGTTCAATCCTTTCCGGGAAGGGTTCTTAAAAAAGCGGTGTAATATTCGGGCAGCTCCGAAGAAAATTCCATGTTCTGACCGCTTCTGGGATGGATAAAGCCAAGCATTTGGGCATGCAAACACTGACCGCCCAGTTGGGTAATCACTTTGGCAGGGCCATAGACCTCATCCCCCGCCACTGGGTGGCCAAGATAAGCAAGATGCACCCGAATCTGATGGGTTCTGCCGGTTTCCAGCCGAACCTCCAAATCAGAAAAGCCACGATAGCGGTCGAGCACCCGATAATGGGTCACCGCTTCTCTGGAGCCTCGATCGGTTACACACATCTTCTTGCGGTCTTTGGGATGTCTCCCAATGGGCGCATCCACTGTACCGGAATCGGTTTTAAATCCGCCGTAAACCACCGCACGATATTGACGCAAAAAGCTGTGCTCGCTGATTTGAGCAGAAAGCCCTTGATGGGCAAAATCGTTCTTTGCCACCATAAGAAGGCCGCTGGTATCCTTATCGATCCGATGCACAATACCCGGCCTTGTTACCCCGCCGATACCGGAAAGCTCCTCCCCGCAGTGATAAAGCAGAGCGTTGACCAAGGTACCATCCGAGTGACCGGGAGCCGGATGCACCACCATGCCCTTGGGCTTGTTGACCACCAACAAATCGGCATCCTCATAGACAATATCCAGAGGGATATCCTGTGCTTCCACCGATGAAGGTGCGGGAGCGGGCAATATAACCTCCACTGTCTCATTACCCAGTATGCGGTAGTTCTTCCCCACCGCCTTGCCTTCCACCAAAACCAGCCCATCGTCACAGAGTTTTTGGGCCATGCTTCTGGAAATATCGGGGAGCTGATCGGAAATCCACTTATCCATACGGCAACCGCTGTCTTTGGCCTGGGCAGCCAACCACAGCGGTTTTTCATTAAATCTGTTCATGTGGGGGAACATCCTTGGGTTCAGAGGGCAAATCAGGATTGTGGGAAGAAATCTCGCTGGAAATCAGGTACCAAGCAAGAAGCCCCGTGCCGATTACCACACAGCAATCGGCGAAATTAAACACAGGAAAAGAAATTAGGGGGCTTACATCCAGATAATCCACCACAAAGCCCTGAGAGGCACGATCAATCAAATTGCCTACGCCGCCTGCTAATATAAGCACAGCACCGCTGATCAGGCGTCTGCCCTTGAGACGGCCGGCAAACAGCAGAAAAGCCATTACAGCTAGAATCGCACCGGTAAAAACAGCCAGAATACCAGCCCGGCCCTGCAAGAATCCAAAAGCGGCTCCCCGGTTTTCTACATAGGTGAGAGAAAACACACGAGGTATAACAGGGATGGTTATTTTGGAGGCAAGAGCCTCTACCGCCCATTTTTTCAGGAGTTGATCGATCCCGATCAGTGCCGCTGTAATCAGCAGCAAGATGCTTTTTTTCATAGAACCTCCATTGTGGCAACTAAAAGTGCAGGCCGATTGTGCCGTTTATACGATATCAGCGCACCGGCTGCAAAGAGTGGGATGCTCAGCATGTTCACCCACTGTTTTATCAAAGGTCCAGCAGCGCTCGCATTTTTCGCCTTCTGCCTTTTCCACCAAAACAGCCAGATCACCTTCGCCCTTGAGAAGCTCCACCTGAGAGACAATAAACAGCATGGGCAGCATTTCAAAGGATGCAGAAAATGCTTCGTATTGTTCAGCACCGGCAGTGAGAACAACCTTGGCTTCCAAAGATTTACCGATTACCTTATCGGCACGGGCAATCTCCAAGGCCTTGTTAACCTCATCACGCAGGGCAATGAGAGTATCCCACTTGGCCATAAAGTCCTCAGAAGCTTTCGGCCCGATTGAATCGGGAATGGTGTTGAAGGTGACAGAATCGGCGTCGTATTCCTTGGAAGCAGGCATAAAGCCCCAAATTTCCTCAGCGGTAAAGGGAATGATGGGTGAAACCAGCAAATCCAGTGCCCGCAGAATTTTGTAGATGGCGGTCTGGGCCGAGCGGCGAAGAACACCGTCAGTGGCCTCAATATAAAGCCTATCCTTGATCACATCCAAATAGAAATTGGACATATCAATGGTACAGAAATTGTGAATGGCATGGAAGATGATATGGAAATCAAACCGATCATAAGCGGTCTTAGCCTTTTGCAGCAGATTATCCATCCGGGCCAGTGCCCAGCGGTCAAGCTCCAATAGCTGATCATCGGCTACACAGTCGGTATCCGGGTTAAAGCCATCCAAATTGCCCAGAATATATCGGGCCGTGTTGCGGATTTTACGGTAAATCTCGGAAAGCTGCTTGAGAATATCCTTGGAGATACGGATATCCGCATGATAATCGGAAGAGGCAACCCACAGGCGAAGAATATCCGCACCGAAATCCTTGATGATATCCTCGGGAACAACACCATTGCCCAAGGATTTGGACATTTTACGGCCTTCACCGTCCACAACCCAGCCATGGGTGCACACTGCTTTATAGGGGGCCTGCCCTCTCCACGCAACGGAGGTGAGCAGCGAGGACTGGAACCAGCCACGGTACTGGTCGGTACCCTCCAAATAGAGGTCACAAGGCCACTGCTGATCCGGCCAGCGCTCCAGCACAGCAGCATGGGAGACACCGGAATCAAACCAGACATCCATAATGTCTTTTTCCTTGGTAAAGCCCTTGGAACTGCCGCAGTGTGGACAGCTAAAGCCCTTGGGAAGAATCTCAGCGGCATCCTTAATAAACCAAGCGTCGGAACCTTCCTCACGGAAGAGATCGGAAACAACCTTGATGGTTTCATCGGTTACAATGTATTCACCGCAATCATCGCAGTAGAATACCGGGATGGGGACACCCCATACACGCTGGCGGGAAATACACCATGCGTTGCGATCCACAACCATGTTGGTCATACGGTCACGGCCCCATTCAGGGATAAACTGAACCCCTTCAATGGCCTTGATGGTTTCATCTTTAAAGTCTTCCACATTGCAGAACCACTGCTCGGTGGCACGGAACAGAATGGGCTCCTTACAGCGCCAGCAATGAGGATACTGGTGAACAATATGAGAAACAGCCAGCAGATGGCCGGTTTCTTTGAGGTGCTCGAGAATGGCCTTATTGGCCTGCTTGGTGGTCAGGCCCGCAAACTGCCCAGCCTCTTCGGTGAGAACACCATGAGCATCCACAGGAACAACCACACCCACCTCGGGATAGAAGCGAGCGCAAACGTCAAAGTCCTCCACACCGTGGCCGGGAGCAGTATGAACACAGCCGGTGCCGCTTTCCAGTGTGACATGATCGCCCAGAATCACCGGAGAAATGCGGTCAAGGAAGGGATGGGAATACTGAATGTATTCCAACTCTTTGCCCAAGGCAGAGCCCAGCACAGTATAATCGGAGATACCGGCCGCTTTCATAACCGAATCGACCAATTCCTTGGCCATGACATAGTATTCATCATCGGCCTGCACAACCACATACTCAAACTCAGGCCCAAGGCAGGTAGCCAGATTGGCGGGCAAAGTCCAGGTGGTGGTGGTCCAGATTACCACATAGGTTTTGGAAAGATCCTTGGCACCCATTTTTGTCAGGACACCTTTATCGTCTGTAACCTGAAACTTCACATAGATAGAATCGCAGGGATCATCGGCATATTCAATCTCCGCTTCTGCCAGTGCGGTGACACACTCAGGGCACCAGTAAACGGATTTAAGATCCTTATAAATATAGTTTTTCTTAGCCATTGCGCCAAACACTTCGATTTGGGTAGCCTCAAATTTAGGATCAAGGGTCAAATAAGGATGGTCGTAATCCGCCATAGTGCCCAGCCGCTTAAACTGCTTTTTCTGGTTCTCCACATGATAGAGGGCGAACTCTTTGCAGTGCTGGCGCAGCTTGACAGGATCATTGGTAATTTGAACGCCCGCAGCTTTAATGGCTTTCAGCTCAATGGGCAGGCCATGGGTATCCCAACCGGGAACGTAATGGGTTTTAAACCCATTCATATTTTTATAACGGACAATAATATCCTTCAGCACCTTATTGAGCGCTGTGCCCAGATGAATATCGGCGTTGGCATAGGGAGGGCCATCGTGGAAGGCAAAAACAGGCTTACCCTCGTTATGCTCCATCATTTTTTCATACAGCCGCTCGTTTTCCCATTTTTCCAGCATGGCTGGTTCTCTCTGAGGAAGGCCGGCCCGCATAGGGAAATCAGTTTTGGGAAGGTTTAGAGTTTTGTTGTAATCCTGGGACATTATCTCCGTTCTCTCCTTGTTGCTTATGATTTTGGACCCAGCGGCCCAATCAGCGCCAAAGTATTTTCCTGCAAAAATGTTTGCATAGACTTTGGCTTGGTGATGCTGTTTTTATGATTATTTACGCATAAAACATCTCAAATGACCATAAAGAACGAATTCTACCTGCACGGATACATGTTCATATCAGCGCTTATACATGATCTGGATTCTATATGGGAAAATGCCCCATTTTTGAAAACCTTATTCGTGGCGGGTTAAATCATAGCCTTCGCCAAAACGCAGGTTTCCGAATTTTTGGGACGAATTGCCTTTTTTGCGGTGTGGGAACTGAACGGTCTTTTTAGAGGCATCTTCCTCTGCTTTTATATCAGCCTCATCTTCCATTTCATCAGCGGAAATTTCTTCAAACCGAAGAATGGGTTCATCCTCCACAGTGGCGAGAAACTCAGCTGTATCAACTTCCAAGGCTTCGGTTTCTTTTTCACGCTCTAAGGGCAGCGGGGCCTCCACAGGCAATTCCGGTTGCGGCGCCTCATTGGGAATGGTGTTGATTAGCTCCAGATGCTGCTTATACATCGCCATCAGCTTGGTTTTAAATTTAGAAACTTCACGCTGAATGGTGGTCAGCGCCATGGCTTCCTTATCAATCTGGGTTTTGGCCCGGGTGATAATCAGCTCGGATTTTTGATTGGCCTCTGCCAGAATGGCCTCAGCCTTTTTCTTGGATTCCCGCACAACGGTATCCCCAAGCTTTTGTGCACCAATGAGAGCCGCCCGCAGGCTATCCTCATCTTCCTTGTATTCCTCCAGCTTTTCAGCCAGAACCACAAGCTTCTCCTCCAGCTCCTGATTCTTTTCTGTAAGGCTTACCACATAATCGTATACTTCATTCAAAAAAGCATTGACATCGTCGGCCTTATAGCCGCTCATGCCCCTGTCAAATTTTTTGTCCAGAATCATATTTGGAGTCATGCTGTAACTTCCCCCTTGTAGCTTAGAGATATTTTCTGCACTGGATATGGAGCCTGCCTTTTTTGGAAAGGCCCCCAATATCATCCAATATAAATTTGCCAATTCCCCGGATGGAAATGCTTTCACCCGGCAGGCATTCCCGGGTCAGCTCCAAGCAGGGAGCCCCTGCCACGGAAACCTGACCGGCTTTGATTAAATCGGCGCTTTTCCCCCGGCTTTGCCCAGTGAGCAGTGCCACCATACTATCCAGCCGTGGCGATTTTACTGTCCCGGAAACCGGCATAAAAGAAGGCTCAAAGGCAACAGAGCCCGCCAAAGCAGGCTTGCACTTTACCCCTACCCGGCCCACCTTATCCAGCTCAGAAAGCACAGTGGGGGCCACCGATTCCAAAACGAAAAGAGTACATTCCCCGGTCCCCGGCAAAATATCGCCCACCGATTCCCGGCTTATCTTCAGCCCCATAAGGGAGCCGAGAAAATCCCGGTGTGAAAGGCTGAATTCTTTTTTGTAGGTTATCTGGATTCCCTGAATGGGAAAAAGACGATCCTCAGGCTCCTCATACGGAGAAAAAGCGCCCAGCATTACTCGCCCGGCGCCTTCGTATCCGCCATAAAGCCGGAAGGTATCACACTTTTGCTGCCCAGCTGCTTCTGCCGCCAGCAGCACCTGCCGCTCTGTGAGAAAATGGGAAAACCGTGCCCGGCCGCTCTCAGAGGAAAGCCGGATAATATCCCTGATTCTGGCGACAAACAGCTTTTCATCGCCCTCTAAATTTGCAAGATTCATAGGGTTCTCTTAAAAGAAAACGCCGCTGTTTTCAAGCTCGTCCAAAAGATCGCCCATAATATCCACGTTATAAGGCGTGATGATATAGGTGCTGTTGGCCACTCTTTTGATCTGGCCATTGTTGGCGTAAGCAACACCGCTCAAAAAATCAATAAGGCGGCGGGTTACATCCTTGTTGGCCGATTCAAGATTCAAAACAACGGTACGCTTGGCATTGAGATGGTCGGCAATGCCGCTTGCATCTTCAAACCGCTCGGGTTTAACCAAAATGACCTGAAGCTGGGTGGTAGCATGAATGTTAACCACCTTGTTGGAGCGCTTGTCCACACTACTGATGGGTATATCAATGCCATCATCCGCGGGAGCATCCGCTTCGTCGTAATAATCATCCTCAGGGTATCCTATAAAGTTTTTGAATTTCTCGACAATCCCCATGGTAACCTCCAAAAATCTTTAAACAGTAATATTAGAAAAGCAGTAGCCTTATTGAACGTGACGGCTGCCAAAAAGGGCGGTACCCAGACGGATCATGGTTGAGCCCTGCCGTATGGCGGGAACAAAATCCCCCGACATGCCCATAGATAAAATATCCATTCTCATATTATCTCTGTTTTTTGCCCCTATGTCAACCGATAGTTGGCGTATCTCTGAAAAATAATGCTCAATTTGGTGTATTTCACCGCAAATGGGAGGAATTGCCATAAGCCCCCGTATGCGCAGAGCGGGCAGGCCTGCGATTTCCTCCGCAAGCCCCTCGGCCTGCTCCAGTGGCATTCCGGATTTAGAAGCCTCATCCCCCACATTGATTTCAAGCAGGATATCCATGGTTTTACCCAGTTCCTGAGAGCGCCTGCTGATTTCTTTGGCAAGGCTGAGGCGGTCCACCGAATGAATCATGGTGACCTTATCTACAATCTGGCGCACCTTATTGGTTTGCAGATGCCCGATAAAATGAACCTCGGCCTGATTCAAGTGGTAATCCGGGTATTTTTCCAGAAGCTCTTGGGCACGGTTTTCACCCAGCAGGGTGATGCCGCCTGCTATCGCCGCATTCACCAGAGGAGCCGGAACTGTTTTGGTAACGGCCATAATTTGAATGGAATCCGGGTCTCTCCCCGCCTCCAAAGCGGCCTCTTTAACCTGCCGGCGCAAATCTGCCAGGTTTTGAAGAACCTGCTCAGGAGATGATTTTTCCATCATGGAGATCGTTCCCCCTTATGATTTGATCAAACTTTTTTACAGCGTTTGGTTCCAACGAGTTGGGATTGGAAAGAATAAATCCCTGATCCTCATAGATGGGATCAATTACACGGAAGCAAACGGTGTTTTCATCCAGAATATAAACCCCTTGCCGGTTATCAACAAAGCGGATATCGGCTGTATCGATTTTAAGCCCCTCATGGTTGCGGAAGTTGATTTCCACTTCTGCCTCCCGCAGATTGATCAGATCAGAGGTAACATAGTTACAGCGCAGCACCAGAATGGCGGTGGGATTCTCCCGCTGGCTGATTACATCCTTTACCACAGCCGGAATCGGCGTATTGCCGATTACATCAAAGCGCATAGAGACATTCTGCCCAAGAGTGACCCACTCCACCGTATCCCGCGGAATGGCACAGATAAAATACCAGTTGGCATTGGTGACCATTTTGCCTACGGCATCTGTGGGTGCAGGCGGAACATCGCCCTCAACAAAGCCGATCAGTGTTTCAATGGTGCCGCTATCCACCATTTGGGGATTGAGCATGGTTTCATAACCATCCACATTCTTTACAAAATAACCGGCAACCGGCGTGGTTACTGTACGTGTGGAATCCGGAACCTGATTTTGCGCCAGTGCATCATATTCAGCCTGCAAAACGTGAATTCGGCTCTCAAAGCTGCTTACTTTGCCGGTTGCGATCTGCTTTTTGTTTATGAGAGCGGTCAGCTGACTGCGCAGCACACCGGCATCGCTATACCAGCCGGAGGTGGTCATTTTAGTGAAGTTGGTCAGCTGCACCTTAATCTCCCGGTTGAGCGCCTCGGTGTTGGAATAGTTATTGATGGTTTTATCCTGTGCATTTTGCAGCATTTCAATTTCGGATTTCAGCTGATTCAGTTCCCGGATATTGCGGCTGCCCACGGGATCGTTGTAGCATTCGGCTACTACCTGCCCAATGGCCATTTTGGTGCCATCCTCATACAGAAAATTTTCAGAGCCATCCACCGGCTCTAAAAGGGTTTCCTGCCGAACAGCAACTCCCTGAGCGGTGGTGTTCTGCGAGACTGTATAGGTGAACACCGTTTCAGTTTTATAGGGATTGTAGTAATAGTTGTAGGCCTGATAGCCAATGTAGGAAATGGACATGAGGGCAACAGCCAAAGCGATAATGTGATCACTTATGTTTTTTTTCATAGGGCCTCCATAACGCTTGGATTACTGAATTTCCTCAGCCTCACGAGGCGGCTTGGTGGCAATAGGCTTCAGCGGATTGATGGTGGAAATTGCATGCTTATAGACTAAACTCTGCTTTCCCTCGCAATCCAGCAGGACTGTGAAGGGATCAAAACCAATCACCATACCACGGATTTGATAGCCATTGGTGAGATAGATGGTGACCGGAATCTTTTGCGCACGCACCTGATTGAGAAAAGTATCCTGCATGTTCATCAAAAAGCGCTCCTTCCACGAGCTTGTGCCTCACCTGCCCGGTAAGGCTGGGGTGATTGCTTCCATTGCCGCATCAAAAAGCTGCTGTGAACTTTTGTAATCCTCCCGGAACAGCCACTGAACCCGGGAATCCCGGCGCAGCCATGTCATCTGGCGCTTAGCATAGCGGCGGGAGCCCAGCTTGACCGCCTCCAACGCTTCTTCCAAACTGCACAGCCCCCGGTGGTAATCAAACAGTTCTTTATAGCCGATAGCCTGAAAAGCGGTGGTGCCATAGCCCATTTGCATCAGGGATTTCACTTCTTCGGCAAGCCCCTGCTCCGCCATTTGATCCACCCTCTGATTAATTCGCTGGTTGAGGGTTTCCCGCTGCCGCCAGCATAAAGCCAGCATAACGGGGTTATAAGGTGAAGGCTCCAATCGGGAACGGCGCTGATGCTCGCTCATGGGAATCCCGGTCAGCATAAAAACCTCTAGGGCACGGACAACCCGCCCCAGATTGTTGGGATGCAGCCCCCGCGCCAAAACGGGGTCAGCCTGTTCGAGTTTCTGCCACAATACCTGGTTGCCTTCACGCTGAGCCTGTTCATACAGCTCCCCGCGAAGCTGCTGATCTTCTGCAATGGGAGTGAAAGCAATGCCGTCGATCAAAGAGGAAATATAGAGCCCGGTTCCCCCGGCCACAATGGCTCGCTTGCCTCGGCTCACAATATCCTGTATGGCATCTCCTGCCAGCTCCACATACCGGGCTACCGAAAAGCTCTCACTGGGCTCAAGAAAATCCATCAAATGATGGGGAATCCCCTGCCGCTCTTCTTTTGAGGGCTTGGCGGTTCCCACATCCATATACTTATATATCTGCATGGAATCGGCCGAAACAACCTCACCATCCAGTTCCTTGGCCAGCTGAATAGCAAGCTCGGTTTTACCGGTGGCGGTGGGGCCGGTGATTACAATGAGGGGTATTTTTTCGTTTTCTGCCATGGTCATCCCAATCTGCCAAACATTTTTTCAATTTCGCTCCGCCCCAGACGAATGAAGATAGGCCGCCCGTGGGGGCAATGTGTGATGTGCGGATTTTCCTGCAAGAGTTGGATCAGGGCTTCCAGCTCGAATCTGCTGCTCTTATCGTGAGCCTTGATGGCACTGCGGCAGGCGATGGATTCATAGAGGCTGTCCAGCACCGAAGGGGTCAAGTTACGGCGATTTTGTGCGATACCGGCGGCGATCTCCTCCACAATGGAACGGATATTCTCCTGTGAAAGCTCGATGGGTACTTCACGCACCACCAAGGTGCCTCCGCCAAAATCCTCCGCTAAAAAGCCCATTTCCTCAAATATGGGTAGATTCTCAAGAGCTGCCGAATAATCCTCCGCGGAGAGAGACACCCGAACCGGCACCACCAGCAGCTGCCGATTCCCCGGCTGAGCAGCACGGCGGATTTCCTCATACAGCAGCCGTTCATGGGCAGCGTGCTTGTCCGCCATGAGCAGCTCATCCCCCGATTGGAGCAGGATGTAGGTGCCGAACAGTTCCCCAATCAGGCGCAAAGCCTCTCTTTTGGGATCAAAGGTAACATGCTCTGTGGGAGATGGATGTGCTTCCATTGTAATAGTACCCAAAACCTGTTTTTTTCCTGCATCTTCCTCTAAAATATTACAGGAAGAAGCTGGTATTATTTTATCATAAACAGTCGTATTGTCCATATTTCCCCCAAAGGAGGCCCGGAGGTTCTGGGAACGAAGTTCCATAGGTGTGCTGAAAAAGGAGGTCTCCCTGACCGGAATGCCTTCATCCTTTGGAGAAAAAGCGGTTCTGTACTCCGCGGCAGACATCCGGGAAACCGGTGCTTCCTGCGCCGAAGGCGGCATAGAAAAGTGTCCTTGAGGTGCCATATCGTCGTTGGGAGCCAGCTCGAAGGGAGTCAGTTTGGGCGGTGGGGGCTTGGGGACGCTGCTCTCACCTGCTTGGGCCAAGGTGGACTGAACCGCAAAATACAGTGCGCCGAAAACCGGCCGTTCGTTGACAAACCGCACCTCAATTTTAGCCGGGTGCACATTCACATCCACCAGCTCGGGGGCCATTTGCAAATCCAACACACAGCAGGGGAACTTGCCCACCATGATTTTATGCTTAAAGGCTTCCTCCAAGGCGGCGGAGCAGGTTCTGGAGCGAACATATCGGGCGTTGATGAAGAAATTTTGCCAGCTCCGGGTGGCTCTGGTCAACTGAGGGGAACCGATATACCCGGCCACCCGAATGCTGTCGGCAGTATAATCCACCGGGAGCATGCCCCGGGCGGTTTCCTTTCCGAAAACGGAATAAATCACCGAAAGCAGTTCGCCGTTCCCGGAGGTTTGGAGCTTAAGCTGGCCATCCCGAATGAACTTAAAGGCTACATGGGAATTGGCAAGAGCGCATTTTTCCACCACAGCGGCCACGCTGTTTCCCTCGGTAATATCCTTTTTAAGGAACTTCATCCGGGCGGGGGTGTTATAAAAGATATCTTTCACCACAATGGTGGTGCCGGTGGGAGCGCCGATGGGGATACAGGCCTCCCCTTTTCCGCCCTGAATGCGATAGAAAGTACCTTCGCTTTCCTCGGCGGTCTTGGTGGTCATTTCCACCCGGCAGACAGCGGCAATGGAGGCCAGTGCTTCCCCCCGAAAGCCCATGGTGAGGATGCTTTCTAAATCGGTTGAGGTTTTCAGCTTGCTGGTGGCGTGGCGCAAAAAGGCTTTGGGAAGCTCCTCACGGGGAATGCCACAGCCATTGTCGGTGATGCGCATGAGGCGTATGCCACCACCCTGAATCTCCACCGTAATGGCGGCGGCACCGGAATCCACGGCGTTTTCCACCAGCTCCTTGATCACAGAGGAGGGGCGCTCCACCACCTCACCGGCGGCAATCAGCTGGGCAACCTTTTGATCCAATATATTGATTTTTGCCATGGCGGTTCTCCTTGCTGTGAAGGGTTAATCAGACAAAATTCTATTTCACCAGCTCTTTGAGGCCGTAAAGGATGTTCAGGGCTTCGAGAGGAGTTAATGTGTTGAGATCGATATCCTTTAGCTGAGCTTCCAGCTGCACAAGCTTTGGATTCTCAAACTGAATCTGCATTTCGTCGGGCATGGATTCTGTGGCTGCCTTCACTGGACGGCTTTCCTGCATGGGCTTATCCGATTCCAGCTGCTTGAGGATTTCCTTGGCACGTTTGATAATCCAATCGGGAATGCCTGCCAGCTTGGAAACTTCAATACCATAGCTTTCATCCGCCCCACCCCGCACAATCTTGCGCAGGAAGGTGATGTCGTCTCCCCTTTTCTTGACACAGATGTTGTAGTTCTTCACACAGGGGAGCCGCTCCTCCATCTGGGTCAGCTCGTGGTAATGGGTGGCAAACAGGGTTTTTGCTCCCAGGCGACGCTTATCGGCAATGAATTCCAGCACACCTTGGGCAATGCTCATGCCATCGTAGGTGGAGGTTCCCCGGCCGATTTCATCCAGAATCAGCAGGCTGTTGGCGGTGGCATCCTTAAGAATCTTGGCTACCTCCACCATCTCCACCATAAAGGTGGATTGGCCGGCGCTCAAATCATCGGAAGCACCCACACGGGTGTAAATACCGTCCACCACGCCGATTTGGGCGCTGGCGGCGGGGACAAAGCTGCCGATCTGCGCCATAAGCACAATGAGGGCAGTCTGGCGCATATAGGTGGATTTACCAGCCATGTTGGGGCCGGTGATAATGGCAATCTGATTCTCCCCCGGCTCCAACAACGTATCGTTGGGGACAAAAGGCGCACCGGTGAGCAGCTGCTCCACCACTGGGTGGCGGCCGTCTGTAATGGCAATACGCTGGGATAAATCCACATCCGGGCGTACATATTGGTTCATAAGGGCGGTTTGGGCAAAGGAGCAGAAAACATCCAGCCGAGAAATAGCGGAGGCAGACTGCTGAATCCGGTGCAGCTGTTTGGCAACCGATGTGCGCACCTGCTCGAAAAGCTGAGTTTCCAGCGAAATAGCCTGATCGGTGGCGGAAAGGATTTTCTCCTCCAGCTCCTTGAGCTCCTGTATGATATACCGCTCGCAGTTGGCGAGGGTTTGCTTGCGTATGTAATGCTCCGGCACCTGCGAAAGGTTGGAGCGGGTGACTTCAATATAGTAGCCAAAGACTTTGTTGTAGCTGATTTTGAGATTGCGGATGCCGGTGGCCTCCCGCTGCTCGTTTTCCATCCGGGTGATGTAATCCAGCGCATGATCCATCAGGTCACGCAACTGATCCAGCTGATCGCTGTAGCCCTTGCGGATTACACCGCCATCCTTGAGGGTGGTGGGTGGCTCCTCCTGAATGGAGGCTTCCAGCAGCTGTGCCACATCCTCCAACAGGTCAATTTGGCTGTCAATTTCCTTGAGATAAGCTGAGCGGCAGTCTGCCAAATGCCCTTTGATGCCGGGGAACTGCCGGATGGTCTGTTCCAGCGCCTTGTATTCACGGGGCGTAGCGTTGCCGTAGACAATGCGGGTGATCATGCGCTCGATATCAAAAATACCGCCCAGCAGATCGATGATTTCAGAGCAGCGCAGCTGATTCCCCACCAGCTCCTCTACAGCGTTGAGCCGCTTGTTGATGGCAGCTGGATTTACAAGAGGCTGGCGCAGAAAATTTTTGATCTGCCGCTTGCCCATAGGGGTCTTGGTTTTATCCAGCACCCACAGCAGGCTCCCCCGCTTGTCCTTGCTTCGCATGGTTGAAAGCAACTCCAAGTGGGTGCGGGCATTTTGATCCAGATTCATATACTGGGCTTCGTTGTGAAAACGCAGAGTAATCATGCGCTCCACGCCGAGCTTTTGGGTATCGGCAAGATACTCCAGCAAAGCACCAAGCGCCCTTGTGCACTTGAGGTAGGCCGCAAGACCCAACCCTTCTAAAGATTCAGCCTCAAAGTGGGCTAGAATCCGGGCGGAGGCAGCGTCGATATCGTATTTTTCTTCTTCCAGCAGGTCGGCGGTGCAGAGCATTTTTTCCCGCAGGAACTTGGCGATGCTCTTTTTTTCCAAAAAAGCAGGGTTAAAGATCACCTCTCGGGGAGCATAGCGGGAAAGCTCATTGAGAAGCAGGCTGTCGTCATCCTGAGTCAGCTCGATCAGGTTCATTTCACCGGTGGAGATATCGGCAAAAATCAGACCATAACCGCCCGGCTGGTAAAAGATGCAGCAGAGGAAGTTGTTGGAATCCTCCTCCAGCAGATTGCTTTCCAAAACAGTGCCGGGGGTAATAACCCGCACCACCTCCCGGGAAACAACCCCCTTGGCAAAGGCAGGGTCCTCCACCTGCTCGCAGATGGCAACCTTATAGCCCTTTTGAATCAGCTTTGCTATGTAGGTCTCACAGCTTTTAAAGGGGATTCCGCACATGGGGGCCCGTGTTTCCTGCCCACAATCCCGGCCGGTGAGCACCAGCTCCAGCTCCTTGGAGGCAATGAGGGCATCCTCATAAAACATCTCATAAAAATCCCCCAGCCTGAAAAAGACGATATGATCCTTGTGGCTGTCCTTAATGCGGAAATATTGCTGCATCATCGGTGATAATTCGGCCATTTTTATGCTCCCCATCGGTTTTTGTCGTGTTGCATTTCAGAGAAGTCTGTATAACAAGGCGGCCCCATAGCCGGATTAAACCTTCGGCAATGGAGCCATCCGTTTTCAGTGTCTCTATCCGCTTAGTTGCAGCCGGAGCAGCCAGAGCAGCTTCCGCCGCAGCCACCGGCCTCTTGTGGCTCGATGCTATCCGGGTCTTCGCCATTCACGCTGCCGCTGAGAATTTGATTGATATAATCCATGGTGGATTCCATATCCTTGCGTGTAGCAGAAAAAACCATCATATTGGCGTTGGACATAATGGTGTTGTAGAGGGATTTCACCTCGGCATCCAGAGCGGTCACAGCAGCCTGCTCCCGGTCGGGCTTTTGAACCAACTGGTTCAGCTCCACACGCTTCAGGTTGAAGCTTTTAATCATATTTTGGAGAACCTCATCCCCATCGCTTTTTTCCTGAGCCAAGCGCATAGCGATATACTGCTCATCCGCCTGAATCGCCTTGCCGAGCTCCTTAGCCATTTGGATAATATCCATTGTATTGCCTCCACTTTATCTTAGTTTTAAATTAAAAATATATTTACACGAGCTCCCCCATAAGCGCCCAGCTGAGCGCTTGGGTAATGCGAACCTTTACAATCTGCCCCACCAGCTGCTCAGAGCCAATAAAATCCACACTGACACTGGAGGCGGTTTTGCCTGTACTATAGTCTTCCCCGGTTTTGCCCATTCCTTCCACCAGAACCTCAACCACAGAACCAACCATTTTTTCCAGCAGGCTGTTGCCGATATCGGACTGAACGGTGAGCAGCTCCCGAAACCACTTGGATTTCTCCCCAGCGGGGACAGGGTCTTCCATGGCGGCAGCTTTGGTTCCCACCCGTGGAGAATACAGAAAAGTAAACAGGCTCAGGTATTTCACTTCACGAATCAAGGAAAGGGTCTCCTGAAAATCCGAATAGGTTTCGCCCGGAAAGCCCACGATGATATCGCTGGTGAAGGTAACACCAGGGATTCTTTCCCGGGCATAGCGAACCAGCTCCAAATAGGACTGCCGGTTGTAGTGGCGGTTCATCTGCTCCAAAATGCGGTCAGATCCGCTTTGCACCGGCAGATGGATGTGGTTGCACACCTTATCACACGCCGCTATGGCATCGATCAGCTCCCGGGTGCAGTCCTTGGGATGAGAGGTCATAAACCGAATGCGGAAATCCCCGGGAATCTCATTCATCTTATAAAGGAGCTGTGCAAAGCCTATGGGGCTTTCCAGATCCTTCCCATAGGAGTTGACATTCTGACCAAGGAGGGTAATCTCCTTGTAGCCCGCTTCCACCAAACTGCGGGCTTCCTCCAGGACCATTTGAGCAGGGCGGCTTTTTTCCCGGCCCCGCACATAAGGCACCACACAGTAGGTGCAGAAGTTGTTGCAGCCCTTCATAATGGGCAGCCATGCTTTGATGGCGCTATCCCGGCGGGCAGGCAGGCCTTCCACAATGCCCTCGCCGCTGTCGGCGGCTGTATCAAACACACGCCCTCCCCGAGAAAGGCGGGTATACAGCAGCTCCGGCATGTGATGCAGGGCGTGGGTGCCGAAAACCAAATCCACATAGGGGAAGCTTTTCTGAATCTTCTCCACCACATGCTCCTGCTGCATCATGCAGCCGCAAAGCCCCACCACCATGCCCGGATTGCGGCGCTTGTTGTGCTTGAGCGCTCCCACATTGCCAAAAATTCGATCCTCGGCGTTTTCCCGGATGGCGCAGGTGTTGTAAAGAATAAAATCTGCTTCGTTGCGGTCATCGGTAAAGCTATAGCCCATCTCAGCCAGCATACCAGCCAGCCTTTCCCCATCGGAAACATTCTGCTGGCAGCCATAGCTGTGGGTATGGCAGACCGGGGGCCTGCCGGTTTTTTCTTCAAATTCAATGTTATAAAGGCGAACCAGCTCGATAAATTTTTGCGTTTCGGCCGGCATTGTCATAGTAGACTGTGTATTCAAGGCTTTCCTCCAGTACTTTTTAGGGTAGTTTCTGCTTTCACGGCAGAAAAACAACCCGTCCCCTTCCCTTTGCGCCTTGGAGGTGCAATCCGGGGTGCTTATAGGGACATTGTATGCTCCCATAAAGCCTATCCATCTTTTTTCGACAAATTTTGCCCGCATTTGCGAGCCTTCACTTATCTATTTATTATACCAAAAAAAAACCTCAAACGCAAACGCTTTTCTGGGGGGTTCCTGCAAAGTCTGCCTGCATCCCCCGGCATGCACAGACGTAAAAAAGGCATACCATTGCAATCTTTTATTATTTTGTCTATAATTTAGTGGCAAAGCCTTAAACGCTTTTGAAACTTTACTTCGACATACAGCAAGGGAGCCTCCCATATGGAAAGAAATGCCGCTATTATTCAGGAATATTTTAATGACCGTGCCGCCGGTTGGGATGCTCACAGCCCTTTTAACCCCCAGAAGATGACCACGGTTTTATCCCTGTGTGATATTCACCCGGGAAGCGAGATTCTGGATGTGGGCTGCGGTACCGGTTCATTAGAGCCTCTTTTGCTGGAATATCATCCCAAAAGGATTCTGGGGGTAGACTTTGCCTCCAATATGATTTCGGTGGCAAGGCAAAAGCTCAGCCGCCCTGATGTCACCTTTATGTGCGGCGATATTTTTGAATTGAAAGGCTATCTTTTTGACCAGTGCTTTGTGATGAACACCTTCCCTCATATTCTCAGGCCCGTGGAATTTATTGAGCATTTGGCTTCGCTTCTTCGCCCTGGCGGCCGCTTAACTATTTCACACAGCCAAGGAAAAAAGACAATGGATGCCACTCATGCGGATGTGAAGCACCTCAACCTTCCTCTTTTGCCCGGGCAAGGGCTGCTGAATATTATGAAGGCCTATTTCCGCATGGACATTCTCATTGACAACAACCTGTTCTTTGTGGTTTCGGGAACTCGCTTGTAATTTCGGCACCTGTAATTACGGACACAAAAACTCCTGCACTTAAGGGTGCAGGAGTTTTTTTTAGAATCTTATCAATCGGCTTGAATCGATTGGGCCTCGATTACAACGTCTCCTCTTTTTCTGCCCGGTATCAGCATAATAAGAGCGGAGAACAGCGGGGCCACCAACGCATAGCAGAATACTTTGAGAAGCTGGGTACCTGTAAGGGCCACAGTGGAAAAGATGCCCTGCATCCACGGATGGTAGATGGTCAGCGCCACCACCCCAACAGAGGTGAGTACTGCCAGAATCAAGCTGGGGTTATTCAGCAGATTGATGCCAAATAGGCTGTGGCGTTCCGATTTGCATTCGAACACATGGAAAAGCTGTGTGATAATCAAGGTGACCAGCGCCCCGGTGCGGGCTGTATCCAAATCGCCATAGTGGCGCATAAAGGTAGCGAATATGGCCAAAGTGGTGAGCCCAATGAGACAGCCTCGGAACAGGATGGTGGAGAGCAGCCCTTGTGAGAACACCGATTCATTGGCCGGGCGGGGCTTCTGGCTCATGATGTCATCCTCGGCGGGTTCAAGGCCCAGTGCCATGGCGGGCAGGCCGTCTGTGGCCAGATTGACCAGCAGAATCTGAATGGGCAGCAGCACCACCGGCATTCCCATGAGCATACCCACAAACATGGTGAGCACTTCGCCGATGTTGCAGGATAGCAGATAACGGATAAATTTGCGGATGTTGCTGTAAACCACCCGACCCTCTTCCACCGAGGCCACCAGTGTGGCAAAATTATCATCCAGCAGGATGATAGAGGCGGCCTGCTTGGTTACATCGGTGCCGGTAATGCCCATGGATACACCGATATCCGCTTCCTTGATGGCGGGAGCATCGTTTACACCATCCCCAGTCATGGCCACGATATCGCCCCGCTTTTTCAGTGCCCGGACAATTTTCAGCTTATGGCCGGGATTGACTCGGGCAAACACCGATACCCGGTGAACGGTAGCTTCAAAATCGGACTGGCTCATGGCATCCATTTCGGCACCGGTCATCACCAGATCGTTGCGCTTCATGATGCCCAAATCCTTGGCGATGGCACAGGCTGTGATTTTATGGTCACCTGTGATCATCACCACACGAATTTTTGCTTGCTTGCATTTGATGACTGCATCATAGGCTTCCCGCCGGGGAGGATCGATCATACCCACAAGGCCCACAAAAACCATATCGTTTTCGCTGTCCGAAAGGCCTTGTGGTTCTGCTTTATAGGCAAATCCAAGCACGCGCAGGGCTCCGGAGGCCATTTCTTCGTTGGCCGCAAGAATCTGCCGGCGAACCGGTGTGCTCAAGGGCTGAACGCCCGAATCGGTCATATAATAGCGGCATTTTTCCAGCAAAATATCAGGAGCACCCTTAGAGAAAGAATTGGTCTTGCCATTTTTGTTTTTGACCAGCACAGTCATACGCTTGCGGTCAGAGTCAAAGGGCAATTCCCCGAGCTTTTCATAGTCCCCCGCATCTGCGTGAACATTTCCCTTAGCGGCCATAACCAGCAGTGAGATTTCGGTGGGCTCCCCGGAAACCTGCCACTGATCATTGGATAGATTGATGGTTCGATCCCGCCCCCCCATTGCCTTGGAAGGTGAGTTAATCTGTGAGCTGGTGCACTGGACACAGATATCCAAAAGGCGCCGCAAAGTTTCGGAAGCACCCACAGAGGCTCTGCGATCGCTAACCGTGAACTCTCCCCCCTGCTCATAACCGTTGCCGGAAACATCCACCTTATAATCCATGGTGAAGATTTTGCGGGCGGTCATTTTATTTTCGGTGAGAGTGCCGGTTTTATCGGTGCAGATCACGTTGGCACAGCCCAATGTTTCCATAGAATGGAGCTTGCGCACAAGAGCATTGCGTTTGAGAATCCGCCCCACAGCCAGAGCAAGAGCGATGGTTACAATGGCGGGAAGCCCTTCCGGTACAGCGGCCACAGCCAGGGAGATACCGGTGATGAACATATCAAAAACCGGCTCGCCCCTCAGAACGCCGGTAACCGACACCACTGTGCAAATCAGCAGACAGCCGATGGCTATGTATTTGCCAAGCTGCTGAAGACGCTTTTGAAGCGGGGTCATTTCCTCCTCGATTTCCGTGAGCATCCCGGCGATTTTGCCCATTTCCGTATTCATCCCGGTGCTGATCACTTCGGCTACGGCACGCCCCTTGGTGGCGACCGTGCCCATGTAAATCATATCGTCCCGGCCGATTTCCCATTTTTCGGGGGTGCTGGTGCATACTCTTTTATCCACTGGAACCGATTCGCCGGAAAGCATGGCTTCATCACAGGAAAGAGAAACGACTTCCAAAAGCCGGGCATCCGCCGGTACCTTGTAGCCGGATTTGACCGAGATCACGTCGCCCGGCACCACCTCGACTGAGGGAACGGCCTGCCACTTCCCATCCCGCAGCACCTGCGCCGAGGGCGCCGCCATATTCTTGAGGGTTTCAAGGGTTCTTTCCACTCGGAATTCCTGCACAAACCCCAATATGGCGTTGAGTAAAACGATTGTGATGATGGCAATAGCCTCTACGGTATCCCCCATGATGACACAGATAACTGTGGAGACCAGCAGAATCAGGATCATGAGATCCTTAAACTGCCCCGCAAAAATTTTGAGCGCACT
This sequence comes from Oscillospiraceae bacterium MB08-C2-2, assembly GCA_035621215.1. Lineage (NCBI taxonomy): Bacteria > Bacillati > Bacillota > Clostridia > Eubacteriales > Oscillospiraceae > Oscillospiraceae bacterium MB08-C2-2. The sequence goes on from CP141729.1 coordinate 713,570, forward strand.
GATTTTTTTCTCGTTTGCCAGCCGGTTTTCTCCATATTCAAAGAGTCGTCTGGACGCTTCCTTGCCGGTGAGCCCCTGTACAGAATTTCCTTTCATTCTAAACATCTCCCTTTTTTGGACTAGTCTATATCTATTCCGAAGTGGGACAAAGTATTCCTTCCCAAAGGGAGATTTCCATAAAAAAGAAAAGGCCCGGAAGCAGGCAGAGGGACAACCTGTTTTCCGGGCGAAGCCATAGTTCGATTTATTCGGAGCGGAAGCCGCCGGGATTTTTCCGGCTGAGAATATCCAATTCCTCCAAGAGCTGATCGCCCGGCCACTTTTGCCGGGCCATATCCAAAAGCTCTGCGGCGCGCGAGTTTTTTTCCTGAGCCAGCGCCTCAAAAACATGGAGGACACAGACAAGGGAGCCATAGCTTTCACTTTCGGCAAGCTCCTGCAAGCCCTTTCGATTTTCTTCCATAGCAGCCAGTGCCTCTTGTTGTTCACCCAAATAGAAATGAACATAGGCCATATCCATAAGATAAATAACACGGTTGAGTTTTCGAACATATTTGGGGTTTACCATACCGAGCTGCTCTTTGGCCCTGTCAAACTCTTTTTTCTGGCAATAGGCGGCACAGAGATTAATGTGTAGGACAGCCCGCAGTCCTTGTGGACGCAGACCCTCCAGCAGCTTCTGATTTTCCTCGATATAGCGGTCAGGATTCTTTTCTTCCCGAAGAATAGGCAGAAGGGCGTTGATCCGGCCTGCAAACCGCCGGTACCAAATCAAATTGAACAGATAAGCCCCCACAATGGCAGCGGCTCCGATGGTCAGGTATATTTTCCAAAAAACCGCATCCGGCCAATCAAAATAGCCCTTCAGTATACCCAAAAGAAGTCCCAAAAAGCAGGCGCTGATCCAAATGATCGCTTTCCTTTTCACAGGAATCCTCCTTCTGTTATAGGGTTGATTTTAAAGAGAAACCTTATGGAATACCTTTTTGCCTTTTCTTACAACAACGCCCTGCACAAGTTGTTCTTTCGTAACCACAGCCGCAAGATCCTCTGCCTTGGCATCGTCCACCGAAATACCGCCCTGCTGCACAAGGGTGCGGGCCTGAGACTTGGAAGAAGCCAACTTAATTTTAACCAACAGATCCAGCAGGGCGATGCCGCCTTCGCTCAGATCGGATTCCGTAAGCTGGGTAGAGGGCATGTTAGCGCTGTCGCCGCCTCCTGCAAAAATAGAGCGGGCGGCTTCCAGAGCCTTGTCAGCCTCTTCCTTGCCGTGAACATCCCGGGTCAGCTCATAGGCCAGAATTTCCTTGGCCTTGTTCATCTCGCTGCCTTCCCACTTCTCCATAGCCTCAATTTCCTCAATGGGAACAAAGGTGAGCAGCTTGAGGCAGTTAATGACATCGGCATCGTCCACGTTGCGCCAGTATTGGAAGAACTCATAGGGGCTTGTCTTTTTGGGATCAAGCCAGACAGCGCCCTTCTGGGTTTTGCCCATTTTAATGCCTTCCTTGGTGGCCAGCAAGGTAAAGGTCATGCCATAAACATCCCTGCCCTCCACACGGCGAACCAGATCCACACCACTGATAATGTTGGACCACTGATCGTTGCCGCCAAACTCAAGAGTACAGCCATACCGGCGGTTCAGCTCCAAAAAGTCGTAGCTCTGCATGATCATATAGTTGAACTCAATGAAGGAAAGGCCTTTTTCCATGCGGGATTTAAAGCACTCGTAGCTGAGCATTTTGTTGACCGAGAAATGCACGCCCACATCCCGCAGAAGCTCCACATAGTTCAGATTCATCAGCCAGTCGCCGTTGCGGGCTACGATGGCCTTTTCAGGGGAAACATCCACAACACGGCCCATCTGCTCAAGAAAACGGTCGGCGTTGTAGTTAATTTCCTCAATGGTCAGCATTTTGCGCATATCGGTGCGTCCGCTGGGGTCGCCCACCATGGTTGTACCGGTGCCCAGCAGCAGAATGGGCATATGTCCAGCCTCCTGCATCCGACGGATAATGGTCAGCTGCAAAAAGTGGCCCACATGCAGGGAATCGGCGGTGGCATCAAAGCCGATATAAAAGGTTACCTTGCCCTCATTCATAGCCTTTTCAATTTCTTCGGGATGGGTCATCTGGGCGATTAATCCACGCCGGGAAAGCTCCTGAAACAGTGTCATTTCTTCTTTCTCCTTTAAGCTTTTTCATTTTGGTTTTTGGCACAAAAAAACGCCCTGTCAGACGTTTTGTCCGAAAGAGGGCGACTAAAAATCGCGGTACCACCTCTGTTTACCGGCGCATCACTGCCCCGGCCTTATGGAGTACTAGCATACCCCTGACGCTTTAACGGGCGTACCCGGCAAACCCTACTGCAAAAGTTCAGGCTGCGGCTCAAGGATGTATTCACCCGCTGCTTTCCCACCTTTTCACACCAACCAAAGGCTCTCTGAGGGGACAAACAAGAGGGCTACTTATTCCTGTCTCTGCCATTGGCACCTAGTATAATTCATGGAATTTGTTTTGTCAAGCACTTGTTGCTCACTGGGAGACAAGTGCGAGCCGAGGCGTTTTTTGCACCAAAGAAATCGGCCTGTATGATCAGGCCAAAATAGACACCAAACTGATCGGCTTCACATGCCAATTTGGGGTTTTAACATAGAACATATTTCATTATAAACAACAGGCAAAGTATAAATATTGTCCCTGTCAATAAAGTGCTTTCCCGTTGGCATTACTATAAATTTACAGTGCAGATGACGGGCAAGTGTTTCAGAATAAGTGTATGGAATAATATCATCATCGATTGCCGAAATGACCACTGCATCTTTAACTTTAGGCAAGACTTTTGTATAATCGATGGGATTGCAAGTGAACGGAGCCAATTGAGGTAAAGTATAGGTTGTCTCATCAAACCCCGACACTAAAATCAAATTAACATTGTGAACATTATGCTGGCTCACAAAACGCAAAGCCTCAATGCATCCCAAACTATGCCCAATGATGACGATACCGTCTTTATGTGCTATCTTTTCATCACAAACAGCATCCCATTCTTCCGGTATCGGGTTGTTGGAATTGGGCATCTCCAATAGATTGATACCCTGATTCAGCTTTTCATTTACCTCTTTTTTTAGCCATGGGAACCAATTTGCTGAAGGATTAGCAGTGTATCCATGAATTAAATAAATGTGATTGTTCATTTCTATTTTACCCTTGTTTGATGAATTATTCTCTGGAAGCCTGCTGTGCCGCCTCAAGCATTTCTTCGGCATTTTTCAGGGCGGTATCGGTCAGGCGGTCACCTCCGATGATCCGGGCTAACTCCTGAATGCGACCGGAGCGCTCCAAGGTGTGAATTTCGGTAAAAGGGCGGCCCTTTTCGGTTTCCTTGCAAATCAGCAGATGATTGTGGCCAAAGGAGGCTACCTGTGCCAGATGGGTGACACACAGCACCTGCCGTTGGGCGGCAACCTGCCGAAGCTTCTGCCCAATCTTTTGGGCTGCCCGGCCACTGACCCCGGAATCCACTTCATCGAAAATGAGAGTATCAATATCATCCCGATTCGAAAGCACGTTTTTAATAGCCAGCATAATCCGGCTCAATTCTCCACCGGAAGCGATGCGGCTCAGGGGTTTGGGAACCTCACCTGCATTGGTAACAATCAGCAGTTCAATCTCATCGGTTCCCCGGGAGCCCAGTGCTTTTTCCTTTTGTGATACACTGAGCTTAACCGAGGGCATGTCCAAAAATACCAGTTCCTGCTCCACGGCCTTGGTAAAGGCCTCCCCGGCTTTACGGCGCTTTTCGCTGAGTGTGGCGGCAAGCTTTTCAGCTTTGGCCCGTGCTTTTGCCAATGCGGCGGCAATAGCCTCCCGACGCTGTTCTGAGGTGGTGATGGATTCCAGCTCTTCCTGCGCCTTTTCGGCATATTCCAGTATATCGCTCACCGTACCACCATATTTGGCTTTAAGCCTGTGAATTTGATCCAGCCTGTATTCCAGCTCGTCCAGCTCACGGGGATCAAATTCCATATCATCCAAGCTGCTGCGGATATCCGCAGAGAAATCCCCCAGCTCGTAGGCCATTTCTGAAAGGCGCTGAGCCATGGGCTCCAATGCCTCTATGTACCGGGAGGCCTGCTCAATGTGGGAGGCTGTTGCAGCCAGAAGCGAGGCCGCTCCCTCCACTTCTATATCGCCTTGCAGGGCGGCATAGGCCCCGGAAAGAGCCTGGACAATTTTCTCACTGTTGCGGATGATCTGGCGCTGGGCAGTGAGGGCTTCTTCCTCGCCTTCCTCCAATTTCGCCGCCTGAATTTCTTCCAGCTGGAAGGTGAGCATATCAATTTGCCGGGCTTTCTGCGCATCATCCATGTTGAGGCCTTCCAACTGGTCTGCAAGTGCCCGCATTGCAGAGAAAGCCTCCTGATAAGCAGAAAGCTCCCCTTCCAGACGGCCAAAATCATCGATGAAATCCAGATGCCGCTGAGAGGAAAGCAGCTGTTCGGTATCATGCTGGCCGTGAACACCCACCAACAAAGCGGTCACCTCTCGCAGGATCGCCGCAGTAGCCGGCATACCGTTTATTTTACAGCTTCCCCCGGTTTGGGTGATTTCCCGGGTGATGAGAAGCCCATCCTCCTCCGGTTCAAAACCCATTTCCGCAAGCTTTTGGGCCGCATTGGGAGCGATTTGCGTAAACAGGGCGGAAACCACCGCCTTGGTTTCCCCTGTGCGGATCATATCCTTCTGCACACGCTTGCCCATAACGGCATTAATGGCAGAGAGCAAAACAGTTTTGCCCGCACCGGTTTCGCCGGTAAAGACATTGAGTCCCCCGGTCAGCTCTACCGCCGCTTTCTGGATTACGGCCAGATTGGAAATGAACAGTTGGGCGATCATAGTAAAAGCCTCCTGTTTCTAAAAAGCTCTGCCTGCTCTTATTTCAGCAGCTTATAAAGCTGCTCTACAAAATCGGCGGCTGTGGCCTTATCCCGCATAATGCAAACAATGGTATCATCTCCCGCCAAAGTACCCACTACACCCTTCCAATGGATGGAATCCAAAGCGGCGCAGGCAGCGTTGGCCATGCCCACATAGCATTTAATGACAACCAGATTCTCGGCAAAATCAATGCTGGTTACCGATTCGGAAAAAATGGCGTGGAATTTAAAGGTCATATCCACATTTTCTTTGGACATATTGGGGGAATACCGGTAACCGCCATCGGCCGATTGAATCTTGACCAGCCGCAGTTCTTTGATATCCCGGGATACAGTCGCTTGTGTTACCTTAAAGCCGCTTTCGTGCAGCTTGCCCAATAAATCCTCCTGGGTTTCAATTTCCCGGCTGCCGATCAGTTCCAAAATCTTTGCATGGCGTTTCGCTTTCACCTGGTTTCCTCCTCATGTAATCGAGAATTTTTTATTGAGTGCCCAATAAAAGTCCTTTTTGCCAAAATCCACTAAGGTGGCGGTTTGAGTGGATTTTTCGATGTAAATACATTCCCCCAGCAGAATGCGGTGGCTGGTTCGGCCATCCACCGAAAGGCTCAGCCCGCCCCGGTTACTGCTGCTTTGGCTCTCACAAAGGCAATAGCTCCGGTCGGTTCGCAGAACCATAGGCCTTGTAATGGCGGCGTGAGGGCAGATGGCTGTCATGATAATGGCATCCAGCGAAGGATCAAGAATTGGCCCACCCGCCGACATGGAATAGGCTGTAGAACCGGTAGGGGTAGAAAAAATAAGCCCATCCGCCCGAAAGGAGGAAACACGGCCCTCCTGTGCGGTTACCACCATATCGGCGATGTTGTTGGAATCAATCCGGGTTATCACTAAATCATTCAGAGCATGATATTGAAAATCCTCACCGCAGGAGCCTTCTATACGGGCCTTAAGCATCATACGGCTGGCAAGAGAATACTCCCCTCTGACCAGCAGCGCCAGATCCTCAAGCTCTCCTTCTTCCAACTGAGTGAGAAAGCCTATGCGGCCGGTGTTAATACCCAGAACCGGCTTGCCATAAGGAATTGCCGCCTTGACAGTGCGGAGAATGGTGCCGTCACCTCCCACGCTGATAAGCACATCGCAAAGAGGGATGATTTCTTCCATAGGGCCGTAGCGGCACTGGGGGTCATCAAAAAAAGAACGGTCTGCCTCGTTTATAAAAATCTGAGCCCCATGCCCCAGCAGGATGGAGGCGGCTTTTCGGACACATTCCAGACTGCCTTTTTTATCAAAATTCGGCCTTATTAAAATGTTCATACTGTCTCCTATAATGGTAATGCCTATCCATAAACAACACCGGCAAAACGTTACTGCTTTGGTGTATCGATATTCAGCAGAGTGTGCGCCCGAGCAACGCAATCATCAATAATGGATTGCTCCATCGCTACAGGCGAGGTGCTTTTTTGCAGATGAATCAAGTATTCGATGTTTCCCTCAGGCCCTTTTACAGGTGAAAAGTCCAAACCCTTTACAGCAAAGCCCAAGCCCATTGCACATTCGATCACCTTGGTGATCACCTCTTGGTGAATCTCCGGCTCACGGACAACCCCTTTTTTGCCTACCTTTTCCCGTCCGGCTTCGAATTGGGGTTTGATCAGGCAGACCATTTCCCCTTCCTCCCGCAAAAAGCGAAAAGCAACCGGCAGAACCAGAGAAAGGGAAATGAAGGAAACATCCACCGAGGCAAAATCGATGGGATCGGGTACCTGTTCCGGGGTCAAATGCCGAATGTTGGTGCGCTCCAAGCATACCACACTTGGGTGCGTGCGAAGCTTCCAAGCAAGCTGCCCGTAGCCTACATCAATAGCGAAAACCTTAGCTGCTCCATTTTGAAGCATGCAGTCGGTAAACCCGCCTGTAGAGGCCCCTATATCCATACAGACAGTATCTTCTAAATCAAGCGGAAATACTGCAAGAGCTTTCTCTAACTTGAGGCCGCCCCGGCTCACATAAGCCAGTGTTTCGCCCCTTACCTCAATATTCTGCTCTATATTCACCGGCATACCCGGTTTATCGGCTTTTTGGTTGTCTACAAATACCTTTCCGGCCATAATCAGCCCTTTGGCACGATCCCGCCCTGTTACAAGGTTAAGCTCTACCAGAGCCGCATCTAGTCTTATTTTCAAAATTATGCCCGTTTCCTTTCAGTCAGCTGCGCTTCGATGGTTCTTGCAAGCCCGGCTTCATCCAATCCCAGACGAGCCAACGCCGCATCCGGCTTGCCCTGTGCCACAAATTGGTTTTCAATAGCGGCTATAGACATATTGCCATGGTAGCCTGCCAGAGCCAACGCTGTGATGGTATGCTCGCCAATGCCGCCTGCCCGGATTCCCTCTTCAGCAAAAAGAACACTTTCATACTGCATTGCAATGTTGAGCCAAGCCTGCTCCAGAGGGCAGACCTTGGTCAGCTTGAGAACAGAAACAGCGATTCCCTTTTCCGCCAGCAGTGAAACCGCTTGGCAGGCTTGGGCATACAGCCTCCCATAGGTGATGAGAAGTATGCTTCGGCTTCCGCTGTCCAGATGGAAATAATCCTGCTTGAGAGGAACATAAGAAGCGGGAAGTTCCGGTTCTCCGCCTCTGGGGTAACGGACAGCGCAAATGCCTGTTTCGGCAAACAAAGCCTTTTCCAAGCAGTATTCTACTTCGCTGTAAAGGGCAGGCGAATAGATGCTGACTCCCGGAACAGACGAAAGAAAAGCACAGTCAAAAACACCCTGATGGGTTTCGCCGTCATCCCCCACAATACCGGCACGATCAACGGCCAGCACCATATGCTGCCGCTCGATGGCGCAGTCATGGAGAACCTGATCGTAGGCTCTTTGCAAAAAGGAAGAATACACAGCAAAAACAGGTATCATTCCTTTGGAAGCAAGGCCGGCGCAAAAGGTGACCCCATGGCCCTCAGCAATGCCAACATCAAAGAAACGACCTGCATTTTTATAGCGACGTGCAAAATAATCCATACCGGTGGCATATTTCATAGCGGCGGTCACACCGCATATGCGGCGATCCTTTCCAGCCAGCTTCACCAAAGTCTTGCCGAACACGGTAGAAAAGCTCTCTCTGGGGGTGTCATCCGCTCCAAGTGCCGGGTTGAAGGGGGCAACCGCATGATAGGCCCCCGGGTTTTTCTCCGCAGGCATATAACCCTTACCCTTGATTGTCTCCACATGGATGAGAACCGGTTGATTGAGGGATTTGGCACGAACCAGAACATCCTCCAGCATTTTCAGGTTATGACCATCCACCGGGCCAAAATGCACAAAGCCCAAATCCTCAAAGAAGCTGGTGTGATAAATGGATTGCTTCAAAAAGTTTTTAGAGGCGGTCACCGTTTCCACCAGCGAATCACCCACGCCGGGCACCTGCCCCAGCACATCCTTGGTCAGGTCTTTTAGTTTAAAATAACCCTGATGTGCGCGAAGCCTGCTGAGATAACTGGTGAGCCCACCCACATTTTTAGAGATAGACATTTTATTGTCATTCAGAATTACAATGACTTTTTTATTATTACGGGCAATATTGTTAAGCCCTTCAAAGGCAAGACCACCTGTAAAGGCACCATCACCAATGACAGCCACCACATGCCCTTCTTCCCCTAAAAGGGATTTGGCACGGGAAATACCATCCGCCGCTGAAATGGAGGTGGAGGAATGCCCGGAAATAAAGCTGTCGTGAACGCTCTCGCTCTGGCGGGTAAAGCCGGAAAGGCCATTTTCCTGACGAAGAGTGGAAAAGCGGCTTTTACGGCCGGTGAGCAGTTTATGGGTATAGCTCTGATGCCCCACATCCCAAACAAGCTGGTCGGTGGGAGAACGAAATACACGGTGCAGCATAACAGTCAGCTCCACAGTGCCCATATTTGAGGCCAAATGCCCTCCTGTTTCCGAAACGGTCTGTACCAAAACATCCCGAATCTCCTCACAGAGCCGGGGAAGCTGAGAAGCCTTCAATCGGCGCAGATCGGCAGGAGAAGTGATTTTATCCAAAAGAAGCGATTTATCCATTCAAGTGTATCCAATCTATTTCTTAATGGGAAGAAGGAGCGAAACCAAAATTCCCAGAAGGCAGCCTCCCAAAACCTCTACCGGAGTATGCCCAAGAAATTCCTTAAGCTCCTTGCCCTGCACAGAAGTGGGTTCCACAGTCTGAGGATCTTCCGGGGGCTTCCCTTCCGACTGGTTTTCGCTTTTGAAAAAGGGCAGAGAGAAAAACGAAAACTCGAAAATCATCCGGTTAAGTATTTTTGCCTGTTCCCCTGCCGCCCGGCGAACACCCATGGCATCGTACATCACGATGGCAGCAAAGGCTAAGGAAAGAGCAAAGATAGGGGAATCAAACCCCTCGCTCCGGGCAAGAGCTATAGCAATGGAGCAGGTCAGAGCCGAATGGGAGCTGGGCATTCCGCCCGCACCAAACATCCGCTCCAACACCACCTTTCTGGTGGTGATCAGCGTAAAGATGGTTTTTAGAAACTGGGCTGAAAACCACGAAACGACCCCAACATTGATAATATGATTGCTGGTTAATATCCGCAAAATACTCATTGCATCACCGACCTATATATACTCGTTGTAGATATTTTGCCTTTCAGCAGCCGATAAGCTGCCAAGCAAAAAAAATTATGAAAATCACCTCAAAAACAAAGCTGCATGCTTGGTTAAAACCGACGGTCAGAAAGACGATCTGCCAGTTGGCATAAAAAGCCGCACTCTAACCCGGTGAAAATAAGAGCTTGCTTAGCCTCGTCCGCCAAGGCTCTCACCTGAGCCTGACACTGCTCCGGGGTATAAAGAGTGGCAAAAGTGGTTTTGTGATTCTCGCTGTCGCTCCCCACCGGCTTGCCTAAAACCTCTGGTGTACTCAGCTCATCCAACAGATCATCCACGATTTGAAAGGCAAGCCCCACCTTGGCAGCGTATATATCCGCTGCCGCCAGAAGCTGACTATCCCCGCCTGCTAAAATACAGCCCATGCGGCAGGCCGCCCGGAAAAGCGCCCCTGTCTTTTTGGCATACATCCTGCGAAGGAGAGCCTCACTGGTTTGTTTGCCTTCATGCTCCAAATCCATAACCTGTCCGCCGATCATACCGGACCAGCCAGCAGCCCCAGCCAGCTCCGCTATTGCAGAAATCCGACGCTTAGCAGGCAGCTCGTTTTCCCGTGAAGCAGTTTCGAAGGCAAGCGTAAGCAGGGCGTCACCGGCAAGAAGAGCGGTTGTTTCCCCAAAAGCAACGTGGCAGGAGGGCTTTCCCCTGCGCAGATCATCGTCGTCCATACAGGGTAGGTCGTCGTGGATCAGAGAATAGGCGTGAATCATTTCCAGTGAACAGGCAAAAGGAATAGCCGGTTCCAGATTCTTTTGCAGCAAAGCATAAAAAGCCAGCACCATCACACCACGTATCCGTTTGCCGCCGCCCAAAAGGCTGTAATGCATAGCCTCGCAGACTGAGGCTTCTTCCGTATCGGTAGGAGGAAGAAAACCCGGAAGAGCCTGCTCAACCTGTTCCACATAGCTGCGCATCAGAGATTCAAAATCATGCATCCGCCTTATCCTCCTGAGGCGGATACAGCTTTTGAATGGTCAAAGCCGCACTGCTGAGAGCCTGATCGCAGAAAGCCACAAGTTCAGCCCCTTCAGCATACAGCTTGAGAGAGGCATCCAGTGTGGTATCGCCTTTTCCCAGCTGAGCGGTAATCTCCTCCAGCCGGGCCATAGCCTGTTCAAATGTGGTCCCCTTTTTCATAGCCTGGGCTTTTCCTTTCTGATGTGGGTAATGGAGGCGTCTGCAACGCCATCCCGCAAACGCAAAGAAACCCGATCTCCCGGACTGAGCTCCGAAAGGTCGGTGACACCTGCATTGTCCTTTAAAATCAAAGCATAGCCACGCCCCAATACCCGCAGAGGGCTCAGACTATCCAACAGAGCCGCTGCAGCCGCAAGCTCCCGGGTGGAATGCTGCATAAATATACAACTATTATTATACAACGTTTTCTCAAAAAAATCCAATTTTTCTTTATTCTTCTCAACATAACCCATAGGACTTGCAAGAAGACGGTTTTGCCGCAGTGCATCCAGCCGTGTTCGGCTGTGGGCAAGGCGGGATTCGATTCTTTCTTTGGCTGTCCGGGCAAGGCTATCAAGTCTATTGGCACGTTCCGAAAGACGCCGGGAAAGTGTTTCGGCCATATCCGCAGACATTTCCCTTATATGCTCGGCAATTTGCGAAACATCCTCCGCCACCAGCTCTGCTGCCGCCGATGGTGTTGGTGCTCTTAAATCCGCCACAAAATCGCAGATGGTATAATCCGTTTCATGCCCCACTGCCGATAGTACCGGTATCTGGCAGCGGTAGATTGCCCGAGCTACCTCGATTTGATTAAAAGCCCACAAATCCTCCAACGAGCCGCCGCCCCGGGCTACAATGATTACATCGCAGTGATTCCCCTCACTGAGAAAATCCAGCGCCTGCACAATTTGAGCAGAGGCTCCCTCCCCTTGTACCGCCGCCGGAACCAACACAACCTGGCCTAAGGGGTAACGACGCTCCAGAATTTGCAGAATATCCCGCAAAGCCGCACCGTTTTCAGAGGTCACCACCCCGATCTTTCGGGGATACCGGGGAATGGGGCGCTTGTGGGCAGAATCAAAATAGCCCTCCTTTTCCAGCTGATCCTTCAGCTGCTGGAAGGCCAAATATAAAGTGCCAACCCCATCGGGCTGCATATCAGTCACATATAGCTGAATGTTTCCGTCCCGTTCGTAAAAGCCGATGTTAGCCCGAACCAATACCCCCATGCCATTTTTCGGAGAAAAAGGCAGTTCCTGCCCATAGCTGCGGAACATGACCGCCTTAATCGCACCGGTGGAATCCTTCAGGGTGAAGTACATATGCCCCGATCCGACATGATGGATATAGTTGGAAATCTCTCCCCGGATATAGAGATCGGAAAGCTTTTTATCGCCATCCAGCAGAAATTTTAGATATCGGTTGAGCTGGCTGACTGTCAATATGTTCATAGAAGGCTCCTAACTGCGGCAAAGCAAGCGTGTCCCCTTTCTTGGCCGCAAAACCTTAGGCCTCAGCCGATTGCTCTGTCTGGGAGGGGACTTCCTCCTGAACGGTGGCAGTTTCCTCCGGCACAAGAATATCTTCGGCGGCAATATCCACATTCAGCTCACGGGCGATTCCGCCCAGCACTCCGTTGACAAAAGCAGCCTCATCCTCAGTCGAAAACTTTTTGGAAAGCTCAACTGCCTCATTGATGGAAGCACCCACCGGGATATCCTCCATCAAAGTAATTTCGCAGACTGAAAGGCGCAGAATGGCCAAAGTCACCTTAGAAAGGCGGCTAAGCTTCCATTTCTGCGAAAACTTCTGGATCAGGATATCCAGAGTGGTGCAATTTTCAATAGCCGTAGAAGCCAGCTGGTAAGCAAAAGGATCTACGACTGTGTTGCGGCCCAGTTCCGCCTGTTCAATAATTTGATCCAGTGTATCATCCTTAAAGGACCATTCAAACAACAGCGCAAAGGCTGTTTCCCTGGAATCACGTCTTTTCATATAGACTTCCTCTCCTGTTGTATACGCATGCCGGGCAAGAAACAGCTAAACAGCTTTTTCAGCCCAGTGGGGCCTGCCCTCTTTTCTATGGGGCAGGCAGCAGACCGTTAGACAGCCCCTTATTGTTGTGCGGGGGATTCCTCCGATTGGGGAAAAACAATGCCTGCTACATAGACATTGACCTTGGATACGGCGATTCCAGTCATGTTCTGGACAGAATCCTTGATCGCAGCCTGAACGGCCGGCCCGACCTGCGTAATTTTAGCCCCAAAGTCAAGGTTAAGGTGAATGTTGATCTCAGCAAAATCATCGCTGAGGCTTACCTGAATTGATTTGTTTCGATTGCTGGAGCCCAAAAGCCCCCAAAGGCTGGCTGGGGATTCGGCAAGAGAACTGACTCCATCAATTTCCAGCGCAGCTACGCTGCAAATGGTGGCGATAACTTCCTGCGAGATTTTAAGGCTTCCGGTCGATTGTTTCTGATCACGGCGTTCCATACAAAGAAAACCTCCTGTCAAACAGTGTGGGCATAGGCAGACGCTTTAAAAAAATATGCAGCGTCCAAAGCCGCTGCATACATTATAACACACATTTTATTTCTGGTGTTACAAATTTCCTGCCCTTTTGTGGGAATGGAAAATCTGAGGCGGCATAACGGCTGTATTGACCCGCTTTCCATAAGGCTTATGGAAAATAAGAATTTTTAGAATACGGCTATTATACCATAAAAGCGAAGCGCTATGGGATAATTGCGCATTAGGGGCGGAAGCGAACAAAGTGAGCGGATCGCCCTGCGCATAAATTTGGTATAATATCTGCTGTTGCAAGTATTATACCATAAAAGCGAAGCGCTATGGGATAATTGCGCATGAAGGGCGGAAGCGAACAAAGTGAGCGGATCGCCCTGCGCATAAATTTGGTATAATATCTGCTGTTGCAAGTATTATACCATAAAAGCGAAGCGTTATGGGATAATTGCGCATGAAGGGCGGAAGCGAACAAAGTGAGCGGATCGCCCTGCGCATAAATTTGGTATAATATCTGCTGTTGCAGATATTATACCATAAATTTTACTCAGAACAACTAGTTGATCTCAACGATAGAGATATTTTCTGCGGTGATAGAGGTTTCTTTGAGAATGATATCCTTAATCTGGGCGGCCTGATCGGCAGCAAGACCTTCTGTTTTCAGGATAACATCGGCTCTCTGGGTATCGTAATAAACCATAACATCGGTAAATCCTTTGGATTTAATGAGGTTTTCGATTTTGCCTTCCACCTCAATGGAGTTGGCCAAATCGCTGGCTCTCAGGGCAAGCTCGGCACGCTGGTCGGTATCCAGCTCTGCATCCTGAAGCATGACGGCTAAGGTATCCACCGCCTCATCCCGGGCTTTTTGGCGGGAAAGCTTGGCTTCCACAAAAAATGTTTCTTCTTCTCCGTTTGCCGTGGTTGGGGTCAGCTCAATATTTACGGAGGAAGAGTCATCGGGATTGGCTACAAACTGGGCTTCCCCATAGTTTGCCGCTTCTTCCAAGGCCCCGGAAATCGGGAGATCGCTGTTTACGTTTGTATAGGTCCAGTTAAGATAAACCGCCACTCCAAGACCAAGCACCAGTGACGCTAAGATAATCTGACGTTTTCCAATAATCATGTTCATATGGCTCTTTCCTCCTGATGATATTTTCACTTTATTCTGAAATGATTTGGGCAATGCACACCTTGTTTGAGCCTACAGGCAAAGCGGTGGTAACCACCTGAGTCAGAACTTGCTCCACCCTGATGTTTCCTGCTCCTTCACAAAGAATGACCACACCCTGAACCTTGGGTTGTAATTGGCGCAAAATCAAGGGCTGTTTTTTGCCATATTCCGATTCCACCAGTATGTATTTTTCTTCAATGTTCTCTTTTTGGTAGGTCTTCCCAACCTGCTGCTCCCCTGTTATTTCCTGGGTTTTATCGGTGTTGCGTTTTTGTTCCTGAGCATAAACATATTCAACACCTCCTTCCAGCGTAACCATTACCTGGACACGGCCCACCCCCTCAATTTTAGATACAAGGGCTGTCAGCTCCTGCTCAAGCTGCCTTGCATAATCCGCCGACGAAGCCTCCGGTGTGCTTGAAGCCTGCACCTCCTTGGTTTCATCCTTGGATTTGAAAAAAGCCGGCAGGGCAATCAGCGTCATACCCGCAAGGCCTGCCAGAACGATTATCCCGACCCGCTTGTTGGCCGGAATGAGGCTGGAAAGGATATTCCTGATTTTAGAAAAATCCACACTTTTTCTCCTCCTTACTTTTTGGTTGTGCTTTTTACTGGTATTCCAGCTCCACCGCAAGGCCCAGCTCATTTTCCAGAGTCTTTTGGATAAGCGGCCCGGAGGCTTGGTGCTGTTTTTCCAGTGTAAGCTTCACCCCATCCACCTGTGTGTCATTTTGTCCGTTTGTAGTAATATTTATGGTGATGGTGTGATAGTTTATACCCATTTTCTGTAATTTATCCTGTATAATTTTTTCCATACTCGTTGTGATCTGGCGTTGGGACTGTTCTTCCAGCACCTGTTCCAGCCGTGCGGCTCTCTCTCCGATATCCGGGAGTGCCTCTATTTCCACATCCAGAGCCAGCCCCGGCCCCCTAAGAAAAAAGGGGGTCAGCAGGCAGCACAGGAAAAAAACGCTGACAGTCAGCCGAAACAGCTTTTCTAAATTGGATTTTGGCAAAACCATCTGACCGATACCGCAGGCTACCATGGCGGCACACAAGGAAAAGGCCCATTCTTTTACAGCTTCCATTTGCTTTTCTCCTCCCCTATGCCGAGCCCATCCCCACCACCATGACCACTGTGGTGGAAACGATAACCAGCAGTGCAAAGCACAGAATCACAGCGATCAGCATCCCCAGCACTGTGGAGCATGCCTTGAGGATGGCCGATACCCGGCTTACTCCCATGATATCCCCCACCATAGCCGCCGCTTGGGAAAGAAGATACCAAGTGACAGTCTGAAGCAGGATTGGCAAAAAAATGAGCAGAGCCACCAAAATGCCATAGGCACCCAGCGAGGTTTTCAGCAGCCGCAGGCACCCTTGGGCGGCGGTATAAGCTTCGGATAAAGCCCCGCCCACCACCGGAACAAAGCTCCCGATCAAAAACTTGGCGGTTTTGGCGGTAACCGTATCGGCGCTTTGAGCCACCATGGTCTGGATGGAAAGAAGCCCCACAAAAACGGTGGTGATGAAGCCCAGACTCCAGCTTACCGTGGTTTTAATAGCCCCTGCCGCCGAATTCATATTGATGCCGGGGCTTAGAGAACCGATAATACACAAGGCCAGATAAATCCCCATAAGGGGGATCAGGGTTTGGGAGACCACCTGCGAAATCACCTGACAGGTGGAAAACAGAAACATGCTGTAGGTGGCACCGGTTATAGCCTGACCCGAAGCCACCAGCGCCGCAGAAAAAGCAGGAATGAAGCTGATCATGAACACGGCCGCCTCCTGTATGGCTTTGGCTGTATCAATGATGCAGTCCAGGATGGGGGAAGAAATAGCCGTGATCACACACAACACTGAAACGGTATCAAAAACACCCGAAAGGCTCCCCTCCCACCCTGCCTGCTTCATTCCACCCAGCAAAGCGCAAAGAATCACAATCCCGGCCAGTGAGGCAAGCATCTTGGTGGGGCTGCGGAGCTTCTGCAAAAACATCTTCCAAAGTGCGCGGAAGAAATCCCGGGGTGAAAGGTTCAGCAGCATTTCCGGGCTTAACTCTCCTATCCCCGCCTCTTCCATGATCGAGCGGGTTTCACTGGGGATTTGCCCCTCCAGCTCGTCCACACCCAACGCTTCCATCTGCGCCTGAATATCTTCTTCGGGCAGCTGCGCCTGCACCGGGAGGAAAAGCCCCCCCATGGTTAGCATCAGCATCAGCAGTACCAGCAATTTTCGTTTCAGTTTTCTCACATCCTGTCTTTTGGGGATATACAGACGGCTATATCAGCGAATGCACAATGGAAAGAACCTTGGAGAACAGCGGCAGGCTGACCACCACAATGGCAATTTTGCCTACGGCCTCGATCTTGGAGGCAATGGCACTTTCCCCTGCGTCCTTGCAGGCATCACAGGCAAACTGGGAAAGAAAGCAGATGCCCAGAGCCTTGAAAAGAATGGCGGCATATTCCCCCGGAACCGAGGTGAATTCCAGTATGCGCTGAATTTCATCCAGTGTGGGAATCAAAAATTCCAGCAGAATAAACAAAATGGCAATGCCTGCCGCCAGTGACACAACCAGTGCCATCTCCGGCCGGGTTTTACGCAGCAGCACACAGGCGACTGTGGCAACAATTCCCATCCCAATGGCGGTGAATAGGCTTTCCATATCAGTAAAACCCAAAGACGCTTTTAACTGTCTCAAAAAGGTCGGCAATTTCGTTGACCATGATGAGCAGCACCGCAATCACCCCCGCCAAGGTGGTCATGGTGGCCTGCTCCGGGCGGCCGGAGCGATCCAGCACCGTGTGCAAAACCGAAACAATAATGCCAATGGCGGCTATGCGAAAGATTAAATCCACATCCATGCCTTTGTTTCTCCCTTCCCAGTCTATTCAGTGCGCAAATTTTGCTTAAAGAAGGATCACAACCACTGCAAGGCCTCCTAAAAGCCCGAGGCTCTGGTAAAGCTTTCCGCTTTTTTGGCTGTTGGCTCTGGCCTTTTCCAGCCGTTCTTCCAGCAGCTTGCGGGTATAAGAAATAAATTGAAGCTGGCCCTCTAAATCGGTAACCCCAAGATTTTGGGATAAAGCCGCCACGACACGGGCATCCTCCTTATCCAGACCGCTGTTGGTCAGGGAAAGAGCCTTGGGCCAACAAAGGGCAAAACGTTCACCTTTTTGGATTGCAGTTAAGGTATGCTGTATGTAATCCAACCGATTAAAGGGCTCCTGCCCACCCACGGCTTCTATCAGCCTGTTGATGGGAGGCTGTAAAAAAGCAAGCCGGTCATACAGACTATCCATAAGTCGAATGGCTGTTTCCAAAGCCGCTGCCCGCTCCCGCAAGGAGGAAGCCATCAGGTGCCCTGTCATCCATCCGCACAGAATCAGCAGAACCATTCCCGAAATTTTCACCAAGCAAATCACCTGCTTCCAAAACATCAACAATCTGTCCCGGCGTTTCCGCCCGGCCCAGTAGAACCACTTTATCAAAGGCCCCCTGCTCCAGCAGGCGGCGAAGCTGCGGACGGCGCATAAGCTCCTGCGGGCTTGCTCCATGGGCGCTGGCGACCAGCTTAACACCGCAGCCCACACTATCCAGAAGGCTGTCTGCCTCCTTGCTGGAACCAATTTCATCACAAACAACCACCTGTGGGGAAAGGGTGCGTATAGCCGTTAGAATCCCCTCTCCTTTTGGGTAACCGCTGAGAATATCACAGCAGGCCCCCAAATCATTTTGGGGAAGCCCGGCAGATACCGCCCCCAGTTCGCACCGTTCATCCACCACAGCAACCTTGTAGTAGTTTCCCAGCTGCCCATCAGCCAGCATCCGGGCTAAATCACGCAGCAGGGTGGTTTTGCCGCTGGAAGGAATTCCGGCCACCAATACACTGCAAAGACCGTTTGCAAACACCCTTTCTGCCAGCTCCCCAGCCGCTCCCTTCATCTCCCGGGCAATGCGCAGATTAACAGAGGTTACATCCCGCACATTGGCCAGCACTCCGTCGGTTACCACGGCTGTGCCGCAGATGCCTGCCCGGTGACCGCCTTCTACAGCGATAAAACCGTTTTTAAACTCCTGCTGGTGGCTGTGAATGGAATAATCACATAGAGTAATTACACAATCCTCTAAATCCCGCAGGGTGATTATAAAGCTGTTTGCATCCGGAAACCGGCTTGGATGCCCCTCGTGATCCACGAAAAGGCAGCCCTCCCCACTGACCAGTGTAAGAGGCTTGCCTACCCTAAGACGCACCTCAAAGGCCGATTCTCTTACTTTTTCCGGCAGTGCCAGCAGCACTCTGCATACCCGATGGCTGAGAAAAGAAACAGCCTGATCAAATCGCCGTGTTCCAACAAGCTCCTGCAAGTCTACGCCTCCTATCCCAGATGACTGTATTTTGATTCCCGAATCATAAAGAGGGATAAACCATTTGCTATTTAAAGAGTATTAGGCTTTGTCCATTTTTAGAACCCAAGTTATGCCCCAAAAAGATAAAAAAAGATCCGCTCCTTGAGAAAGCTCTCAACAAAGCGAATCCTTTTTATAAGGTTATTTCAGATGGGATTTACAGGCTGCTCAGCCTTTCAAAATGAGGCTTGAGGCTGGGATAAAGGCTTACATATTCCTCATAGTAGCGGTTATAAAGCTCTGCGTTGGCCGAATTAGGGGCACAGTGCTTATCGGTGGTGACCAGACGGTCGCAGCCCTCCTCCACCGAGGAAAACAGCCCGGCTCCCACGCCGGCCAGAATGGCCACACCCAGTGCGGGGCCTTCCTTGGAGGCAACGGTGCGCACAGGGCAGCCGTAGAGATCAGCCATCATCTGCCGCCAGAGGCTGCTGGTTCCGCCACCACCGCAGGCAATCATATCCCCTACCTGCACACCCATGCTCTTTAGGATTTCATAGCAATCCCGCAGAGAGTAGGTGACGCCCTCCATAACCGCCCGAATCAGAGCCGCCTGATCATGAATAGCGGAAAGGCCGAAAAATACGCCCCGGCAGTTTGGGTTCAGGTGGGGGGTTCTTTCCCCCATCAGGTAAGGGAGATACAGCAGACGGTTGGAACCGGCCGGTACCTGTTCCGCCATGGAATCCATGAGATAATAGGGGTCCTTACACTGCTCCTTGGCCTGCGCCAGTATATCCCGGCAGAAGTTGTTGCGGAACCATTGGAGGCTCAGCCCCGCCCCTTGGGTCACGCCCATTACATGCCAAGCTCCCGGAACGGCACAGCAGAAGGTATGCACCCGGCCTGCCGGGTCAATCTGCATTTTGCTGGTGTGGGCAAAAACCACACCGGAGGTGCCAATGGTGGTGAAAGCAGTATCATCCCGCACCACACCGGTGCCCACTGCGGCTGCGGCGTTATCCCCGGCGCCGCCCACCACCAGAGTGGAGGTGGAAAGCCCAGTCAGCCGTGCAGCTTCCGAATGGACAGTGCCTGTGACCTCCGGGGATTCGTAAACCTTTGCCAGCAGAGCCGGGTCGATATCCAGCTTTTCCAGCACTTCCGCTGACCAGTTCCGGGCGCCCACATCCAGCAGCTGCATACCGGAGGCATCCGAAACCTCGGTGGCAAATTCCCCGGTCAGCATATAGCGTATGTAATCCTTGGGAAGCAGTATGTGGCGGCAGCGGGCGTAGAGCTCCGGCTCGTTGTTTCGTACCCACAGGATTTTAGAGGCAGTAAATCCCGTAAGAGCGGGATTGGCTGTGATTTCAATAAGCCGCTGAGCACCCACCTTGTCGGTGATTTCAGCGCATTCTTTGCTTGTGCGCTGGTCACACCAGATAATAGAGCGGCGCAGCACCTCACCATTTTTATCCAGCATTACAAGGCCGTGCATTTGGCCCGAAATGCCGATGGAAACCACCGATTCCTTATCCACACCGCTTTTTTCCAGAACAGCCCCAATGGTGTTCATAGCGGCGCGCCACCAGTCCACAGGCTCCTGCTCCGCCCAGCCGTTGTGGGGCTGATACAGAGGGTATTCCTCCGCCGCGGAAGCCATCACTGTTCCTTCCTGTGAGAATAAAACAGTTTTGGTTCCAGAAGTGCCCAAATCGATGCCCAACAAATATTTCATATCTATTTCCTTCCTGCTCCAACTTTTGGTATTTTAATTACTATACTGCCCTGAATGGACGCTGTCAAGGTGATTGGCAGGGGTTTATGCGGTCAATACTCCCTATGAATGGAGGGACCGGCAATGGATACAAAACACTACTATGGCTTATGGCTTCTGATGATTCCGGTGGTGCCTCTGCTGACAGCGGGGCTTCTGCTTCTTCTGCGATTTCAGCCCACCGGTTACTATCTTCTGGTGAGCGGTCTTTTCAGCCTGTGGATTCTGGTCAGGGCATTGGGGCGGGCCTATAACCCGAAAAAAGAGGAAAAAACCGAGGAGCTTTAAGAACTCAAGCACTCAACTTAATAAGAATATCCCTATTTTAAAAATCCCCGCAGGACTTTTTTAGTTCTGCGGGGATTTTTCCGGCCTAAAGCTTATGATTAAAATTGTAGCAAATATCAGGCTCCTACGAAGAAAACGAATGAGGAGACCTGTGTTGGCTCGTGGAGATTTTGATTTATTTTCTTGACGTCTATAAAATATGTATGCTATACTAACAAATAGTTAGAAGCGGCTAACCACTGTTTTATTTAAAGCAAGGAGGCTTTTGAAACAATGTATAACATGGAGAACAATCCAAGCCGATACTATAAAATAATGCACAACTACCAAGAGGCACAATTGCTTTTTGCGGCCATTCGCCTGAATGTATTTTCTCATCTGGATACACCTGCAACAGCAGAGGCGGTTGCGGCAGCACTTAACTGTGACAAAAGACAAATTAAGCTGCTGTTGTTATCTCTTGCTTCCTGCGGATGGGTAAACAGGCAAGGGGATTTTTATACAAATACGCCGGAGACCAAAGATTTCTTATCACGAAGCAGTGAAGTGTTCTTGGGCGACGCTTTGCTTTTTCGTGAGAATATGACTTCTCTGGCGCAATTGGAGCAAAAAGTAAAGTCTGCCGATTCTCCGAGCAAACCAATTTATGATTTTTCAGAAATGGCAAAAATTTCGATTCCCGAAATGTATACCGGGCGCCTGCAAACGTTTTTAAGTCAGATGAAAAAGCTGTATCCTGATTTTGAACGGCCGCTTCGGTTGTTGGATTTGGGTGGTGGAACCGGTATCTTAGCCATTGAATTTGCCAAGCACTTCCCAAACAGCAGGGCGACTATTTTTGAAAGCCCCGATGTAGTGGAAGTTACAAGGGGTATTGTCTCACAGCATCATCAAGAGCAGAAGGTGGATGTTATTGCGGGAGATTTTAACACAGATTCTCTCGGCGGCCCTTATGATGTAATCATCGCTTCCGGTATCTTGAATTTTATAAAAGGCGATTTGTCTGACTTTATTCAAAAGTTATCGGATTCTATAGCAGATGGCGGCTATTTGATGATCGTTGGACAATATGCGGATCATGAGCAGGATGCCCCAAGCAATATGCTAGGTTGGCTTTCGGGCTTGCTGAGCGGCATTCCCCTCCCCCCCAATCGCCAGGAGATTGCAAAAGCAGTGCTGCAGGCAGGTCTTACAGCTGTTGACCGTATGGACGATAATCGCTACGAGGGGCAGCTATACCGCAAGGGAGAAATGGCTTGCCACATTTGTTCGGGCGATGTCATTCGTTCTTTTATTGAGTTAACCGAACAGATAGCCAACAGCAGAACCAATATTCTTAGCTTTGGCAGCCAGGATATGACCTTTTACCGGGGTGAAATTCACATCATTAAGATGATTGGTGATTTCCCGGGCATCCACAGTGCCGAGCTTGCCCGAAAATTTGGAATTACCCGCCCTGTAGTTCATAAAACCCTTCAAAAATTATCTGAACGTGGGTTGATCAACAAAGAGGATGATACTGAGGATAAAAAGCGCAGTTTGCTTTATCTGACAGAAAAAGGAGAGTTAGCCTACCATGAGCACGAGAAATACCATGACGAAAACGACAAGGCTCTTTTTGATTTCCTTGCAGATATGCCGGGCGATAAATTAAGCGCCATCGATGGGTTTCTCAATCATGCGATTGGTTTGATTAAAAACCATGCGTGATTCAGTGAGGCAATAACATATGTCGCAGAAGATAAAAGCCTGACCTCAATATAACGAGGTCAGGCTTTTATCTTCTCTGTCGGTCATTACAAGAAAAACTATTCCAAAACTGAAATACAACAACTTGCAGAAAAAAGGAAAAAATAACACTTGACAGGCCGAGAAACTAAATCACTTCTGTTGGAGACTCTGAATCCGGTTCTTCTTTTTTAAACTGAAGCACACCATCTTTAAAAAGGCTGACCACTGTCTGGGTGATGATGGGGAACAAAATCATGCCGCCAACCCCAATGGTGCGAAAGCCGATATAAATACACACAATGGTAACCAGTGGGTGAAGACCCAGTTGATCGCCCACCACACGAGGCTCCACAATGTTGCGCACCAGTGTGATGATGCCATAAAGGGTTAACAATCCCACAGCCAGCGGAAAATTCATGCGGGCCAGTTCAATGGCAACCCAAGGCAGCAGGATTGTACCACAGCCGAAAACGGGCAGAATATCAATCAAAGCAATGAGCAAAGCCAGTAAAATAGAGTTTTTAACCCGCAGAACACTCAACCCAATGGAAAGCTCCACAAAGGTCATAGACATCAAAATTAGATAAGCTTTTAAATATTTACCCACTGTTCCGGCAGTATGCAGGCGAATTTCATCCACCAGCCTGCTGTAGCGCCGAGGAATCTGCCTGACCAAAAAAGCGGTTATTTCTTCATGCCCCATGCTGATAATGATGGAGGACATAATTGTAAAGATCAGAGAAAGCAAAAACGAAGGGATTTTGCTGGTGGTGCTGCCCAGCCAGCTCAGTGCTGTGGAAGAAACCGAAGAAAGGCTGTTTTGAATATAGATGAGAATTTGATCGAATACCGTTTCTGTGCTGTAAATTAAGTCGGGAGAAATGCGCCCCAACAATCCGCTGATAAATTCATTAAGTGAAGCAAGCCCCGGCTGGAGAGTCTGCGCATAAAAGACAGGGAGAGAACTCACCAGACTTTTACCCGCAGAAAAAAGCCGACTGCTTAGCAAAATGAAAAGAAGAACCAAGATGCCATAGCCCACCACCACCACAATAAAACCGGCCATTCTTTTATGGATAGGGGTGTGCTTGACTAACAGATTCACTACAGGCTTAAAAAGCAGAGCAATGAGATACCCCAGAATAAATGGCATAAGCCACGGCACCAAATACTTAAAGGTTGCCAGAATGAGGGCCCCTACCAACACAAAATAGAATGTGTTTATAATAAAGGCACGGCGTTTTTCAATTGTATTCATTTTGTATACCCTCTTTTTTTTACCCGGAGTCTGTTGTGAGAAGCGCTCAGCAGATCCATCTCTTGCGGTTTATTGGATTAAAGTGCATTTTTTATAATAAAGACCAGATGGTTGTCTTTTATTTCATTCTATTCATAAATTGGCATATTTGTTCTTAAGTATAGCATAAATTCAGGTAAAATTTTTAGAATTTTTTTGAACTTTTCTTTTCATTCTGTCAAATTCAGTCGTATACCAGAGTAATAGACAAATTTCGATAGGCTGTTGCTATGATAACCTTACCCACCAACATTAAAGCATCAAACCCTTACCTGCTGTCTTTCCGAGGGGCCGACCTGTTCTTTTGTCTTGGAGAAGTACTTATTCTTGAGCCAGTGTTTTATTTCCGTATCTGCAATAGAATAGAAATATACTACAGTATGCCCTGCCCTGTCCAGCTTATGACCAGATGTATAGAAAGACAGAAGGGTGCACAACGATAAACCAGAGCGATATTTTGCCGGGATTTGGTGACGGCTATTGATTCGCTGATTCAGGAATGCGGCAGATCTGTGTATCAAAATTCTGCTTAACTAAAAATCGACTTGTCGCTAACAGACAGGCCGATTTGTTGTATATGCATCAAATCCGCTTGTGTTTGCTCTAATCTTTCAAATGGCCGCATATCCTTTTCATATACCAAATGTTTTGAGGAGGATTGCTTTCATGAAATCCATATCCCCAGATCAGTATATCTTGGATGAACCCTATCCCAAGGTTATCCTCCAGCCTTCTGATCGAAAATACGCCTGCATGCTTTCGGATATCTACGCCGGAAAGGGTTCTGAAACCACGGCCATTGCCCAGTATCGTGTT
The DNA here is from genome assembly GCA_035621215.1 of Oscillospiraceae bacterium MB08-C2-2. NCBI lineage: Bacteria > Bacillati > Bacillota > Clostridia > Eubacteriales > Oscillospiraceae > Oscillospiraceae bacterium MB08-C2-2. The sequence continues at coordinate 738,114 of CP141729.1, forward strand.
CATGTGCATTACCTAACAGATCTGCCGCAAATTCACAAGGCGTATGAAGGGATTGCCGGGGCGGAAATGATCCACCAAGATCTTCTTGGAAACCTGATTTGTGAAATGGGCGCCTCCCCTATCCTTCTCTCCGGTGTAACCAATTGCTATTGGAATGGCATATTCCCAGATTATCAGTGCCGCCTGCCCGCCATTTTAGAGTCGGATGCCCAGGGCGAGCGGAACGCAATTGCTCATTATACCCGAATTGCAAATTGTGTAACCAATACAAGTCTGCAAGCACTGATCTATCGAATCATACAGGATGAACAGCTCCACCTGAAATTTTTATTATCCTTGCTGGATGAATATGAATAGCCTTCAGTAAAAGCGGGGAAACGCATATGCGTTTCCCCGCTCCATCTGTTTCAGACCAAAAAAATTACTTTACCAGCTCTTCCAAATACTCCAAAAGCTGCTGAACATTCATTTTGCCGAAAGTGACATGCTCATCGTTGACCACAAGGCACGGCACACTCATGACATTATACTGATCCTTTAGTGCCGAAAAATGGTTGAGATCATATGCTTCTGCACGAACATTTGGGTTCTCTGCCGCAATGCGCTGAGCTGCCATAACCAACTCCGGGCATTTTGTGCAAGAAAGCGAAACCAGTATTTTCAGTGAAACCGGCTTATCGATGACTCGAATACGCTCCATAAGCGCCTCATCCAGCACCTGCCCGGGACCGGCTGCATTGTAAAGCCCAAGTATAAAGGAATTGAACTCATGCCCGCCTGGAACGCCATGGAAGGCCATCCCCAGCTCTGTGCCATCCGCTGCACACATTGCAACACAAGGGGCATCCCGATCTGAGCTATCCGTTTGAACCTGCACTGTAATTTTATCGGTCAGTGAGATAAGCTCTTTAATAAATGTTTGAAGCTCTTCTGATACCGGGCGCTCATCCAGATACAGCTTGAGAACAATTGGGTTTGCCATCTTCTCGAAAACACCGGCGAGTTGTGCACGTATTTCATCAGTAAAGAAACCGTCTCCTGTGGAAGACTTTGCTTCCCCAGTCGATTCCTTCGGGGCTTGAGTAACAGGCCGCTTGGGAATTTGCCCGGTTTTTGTGTGCATATCAGCAGCGTAGCGTTCCAATTCGGTGGCGGCTATTGCGCCATCCGCCGTTGCGGTTACCATCTGCCGAAGGTTCTTTACACAGACATCACCGGCACCGTAGATGCCTTCTTGCGAAGTTTTTTGGTTGGCATCGGTGATGATGTATCCATACTCATCCAACTTGACCAAATCCTTGACCAATTCGGTATTGGGCACATACCCGGCAAATACGAAAACACCGAAGGTTTCCCCGCCGACAGCCTGATATTCGGTCACTTCACCGGTCTGGGTGTTTTTATAGCGAATTGCCCGAAGCTTGCTGTCTCCAGTGACTGTTTCCACCGTGGTGTTATAACGAATCTGGATTTTCTCATGCTGTTTGACCAAATCAGCCGTTGCTTTGGCACAGGTGAAGTCTTCGCCTCTTACCAAAACGGTAACCTGACGGGCATACCGTGTTAGGAAGACTGCCTCCTCAGCCGCGGCAAAGCCGCCTCCCACCACGAAGATATCCATATCGGTAAAAAATTCACCATCACAGGTAGCGCAGTAGGCAACTCCCCTGCCTTTGAATTGCTGCTCCCCCTCAAAGCCTACGCTGCGGGGATAAGCACCGGTAGCGATGATCAGACCATAGGCAATGTATTCACCTCGGGATGTGTGAATGTGCTTATAGTCACCGTCCGCTTCAATGCGGTGAGCATCGGCAAGCAGAAATTCAGCCCCAAAGCTCTGTGCCTGCCTGCGCATAACAGCGGTAATCTCTTCCCCGCTGCCTCTCTCCACGCCGGGATAGTTCACAACATCGTCGGTGATGGTGATCTGGCCCCCAAACTGCTCTTTTTCAATGACCAGCACCCGATATTGTGCTCTTGCCAGATATAGGGCGGCGGTAAGCCCTGCAGGCCCACCGCCGATGATTATGACATCATATAGATTTGCGTTCATTAAATCAGCCCCACAAGATCCAAGCTGGGCTTGAGGGTCTTTTCGCCGGGTTTCCACTTGGCAGGGCAAACCTCGCCATCATGATCTGCAACAAACTGAGAAGCCTGAACACGCCGGAACAGCTCGTCTGCATTGCGGCCGATGTTGCTGGCAACGAGCTCATAAGCTACAATTTGGCCTTCGGGATTGATGATAAAGGTCCCACGCTCCGAATGGCCTTTGCCTTCGTTCATAACATCAAAATCTCTTGCCAGCGCACCAGTGGGGTCTGCCAGCATGGGATACTGGATTTTCTGAATGGTCTTGGAAGCATCATGCCATGCTTTATGGACAAAATGAGTGTCGCAGGAAACCGAATAGATCTCACAGCCAATCTCTTTGAATTTATCATAGGAATCAGCTAAATCCTCTAGTTCCGTGGGGCAGACAAAGGTGAAATCGGCAGGATAAAAGAAGAAAACGGACCACTTTCCTAAAACATCCTGCTTGGTCACGGCCTTGAATTCATTCTTATAGTAAGCCTGTACCTGAAAATCGCTAATTTCTTTATTAATCATTGACATAATACGTGCCTCCATTCTTAATTAAAGTAAAGTTAGTTGTTGGTAACTCAAGTATACCATATAGGTCTTCTTATGTCAACGGAGCACATTGGGCACTTTTTTCCTACTTGGCCTACCAAATAAAAAAGCAGCCCCGCACAAAGCAGAGCGCTCTGTAGGGGGCTTGTGTTACAGCTGAATTTTGGCCAAAAGAATTTGCGGAGTATTACTTGCTTCGGCCGGATTTGGCGGGAGTGAATGCCGGATTAAAGGCATAGAAGTTTTTGCAGTTCAGCTTATCCTGAACAACACGCAGGGCTTCACCAAAGCGCTGATAGTGAACGATTTCACGTTCACGCAGGAATTTGATTGCATCCCGGACATCGGGGTCATCCGCCAGCCACAGAATGTTGTCATAAGTAGTCCGAGCTTTTTGCTCGGCGGCCAGGTCTTCGTGAAGATCAGCAATGATATCGCCTTTGGAAGCATAGGTAAGCGCTGAGTTGGGAACCCCAGATGCAGCTACAGGATATAGGCCTGTGGTGTGATCCACAAAATAAGTATCATAACCGCTGTTGCGGATTTGATCCATGCTCAGGTTGCGGGTCAGTTGATAGACAATGGCGCTGACCATTTCCATATGCCCCAATTCTTCTGTGCCAACATCTGTTAAAACAGCCTTAACCTCGTCATAAGGTGCCACATACCGCTGGCTCAGATAACGCATGGCAGCTCCCAGCTCTCCATCCGGGCCGCCAAACTGGCTGATGATAACCTTGGCTAAAGCTGGATTGGGGTTTTTAATTTTTACCGGATACTGCAATTTCTTCTCGTAAGCAAACATTTCAATTACCCTCCATTTCCCAAGGCCAAGGGCCGTCAATCCATTTCCACCGTGGGCCGCCGTCATAATTGCCTGGGCTCAGGGGGCCGTATTTGGTGGTGAATTCATCCATCGCCACCTCATAGAGATCGTTGTGCTTGCGGTAATACTCCAGTGCTTCGGCATTGGTGGGGTTTACATCCAAAAACAAGGCCGCATCATGCAGGCAAAAAGCCAGCACTTGAATTCTTTTCAGCAGTGCTTGACGTTCACTCATTTCCTTGGTACCTCCTCACCGATAAATGGCATATCCAGTTCGCTGAATATTGTGCCTCTCCCAAAGCCTATCTCCGGCTCATAAAGCTTTTGCCAAAGCTGCTTGGGAACATAAGCCATGCCAAGAGTGATGCAGTAGCCGCATTCGGCTTCGCTTGCTGCAGAAGGAGCCGGTGCAGGCATGGGCATGGGAACAGGGATAGCTCTGAATTTCGGGGGCAAAATCTCTCCCATTGGCACAACAGAGGATTCGACAGTGGCTTTGGTTGCAGGTGCCTTCTGTGCCATAGGGGCGGTCTGTGCCTTAATTGCAGGGATATTTTGAGGGGTGGTGGGGGCAGCTTGTTGTGTCGGTGCTGCGGATGTCCGGGTGGAACCGGCCACAGGTGTAACCCAGCCGCCGCCTTTTATCTGGCTGGCTTTTGTATACATGCTCTGTTTTCCATTTTCCAAAACAATCGCTCCTTATTTTAGTAAGTGGCGGAGTTCTCTGCCAATCGCAAGTGGCACGATTTTATCGATAGTACAGCAGCGCTGACGGATAACCGCAAATCCACGCAATCTGCGATTTTTCATGTATTCTGTATGTACAATAAGGCAGAGTTCCTTTGACATCAGTCTATGCAGTGATAACCCATTCTGACTGTCTTAGGGGGTGTATTTCCCAAGCATTTCGGTGTGTTTTAAAGAAATCCAACTATAAAAAAGAATCTTTTCCTTTGTTTTCATCGGCTTTTTCCTCAATTTGTATTTTTGTGTGCCAGGGCGGCAACAATAGGTTGGATAGCCCCCTACTTTTTCCTGCATATAGATTTCGAACAGAAGGAAAAAGAATTCTGCATAGAAAACAATGGAGCAAGCTAAGCCTATGGAAAAGAACAATCCCATCACTCCAAAGCCTGTGTCCGCCTCTGCACAGTCTCTCGCTCAAAGCAGTGCCCAGCTTCGCCGCAGCCTGCTTAGCCAGCTCTCTGCTGTGCGGCAGTGTTATATAGATGCCAATCAAAGTGCAGAGCGTACACCGGTCAGCGAATGGTTGTGCGATAATTACTATGTATTGGAAAAAGAATGCAAGCAAAGTGTCAAGGACATACGCCATCTTTCCAAGCACGCCCGAAAAGATGAGCTAATCGAGGTTTATCACCATCTTTTCGGGTGTATAACCAAGGAACTGCCTGAGATTGATAATGTCTCCGTAACAGCCATACTTTCCCATATGGGTCGGCAGTGGCAGATTACTGAGGCACAATTCAGCTTTACCCCCACTGCCATGCGGGCAGTGCTGATTCATATGGCTTATACCGCTTGTTTGCAAACCCAGTCGGAGCAATGGATTCGTTACGCCATTACCGGGCTGAGCCAGCTGAGCTCTGTCAATTTTGATAAAGTCATCACCACTTGCAGCGAGGTGGAAAAAACACTTCTGAAAGACCCCGCCGGAATTTATGGCAATATGACCAGCGAAAGCCGCCATCATTACCGACGCCTTGTAGCGATTATCGCGGCTAAAACCCAGCGTTCCGAGCTTGATGTGGCGACAGAGTGCTTGGAAAAATCCAGTGCCTCCACAGGTGCCCGGCAGCATATAGGCTATTTTATTCTGGAAAGCCCGATTATACGGCTCCCACGCCTGCGCCGGGGAAAAGCTTCATTGATTGCGGGGGTGCTGATGCCCTTAGCCGCCAGCGTGCTTTTGGGCTGGATTTGGAGGGATTGGGGGCTTTCTCTCCTTTGTTTTTTACCTCTCTGGGAGCTTCTGCGCACTCCCATTCAGCAGGGCGCGCTTCATGGGGTGGAAGTGGATTTCATCCCCAGAATGGATCTTTCGCGGCTTGCTTCCAAGCCCCGAACCGTTGTGCTGGTTTCCACCCTGTTGCCTAAGGCCTCAGAAGCACTGCATCTGACCGCCCGATTGGAACAACTCTATTTTTCCAATTCAGACCCGGATATGTATTATTGCATTCTGGCTGATTTTAAGGAGTGTGAATACCCGGAGGATGCACAGGATGAATCCCAGATTGCGGCTTCTTGCCGGGTAATTGAGGAGCTGAACCAGAAATACAACCAGCGCTTTATGCTGTTTCTGCGGGGGCGGGTTTACAACAAAACACAGAAGAAATACAGCGGCTGGGAGCGCAAACGGGGCGCGATCACTGAGTTTATCCGCTTTTTGAAGGGGGAGGAAACCTCTCTCCACACCTTTATGGGGGATCGCTCGGCGCTTGATTCCATTCGTTATGTGGTGGCGTTGGATAGTGATACCTGCCTGCTTTATGAAAGTGCTCAAACCTTAGTGGCTACAGCCATGCATCCCCTGAACCGTCCGGTTATCGGTGAGCAGGGAATCGTGACCCGTGGCTACGGCATTTTGGTGCCCCGCATTTCCACCGATCTGAACAGTGCCGGAGCCACCCCTTTTTCCCGGGTTATGTCTGGCTGCGGCGGTGTGACCGCTTACGATACCAAAAACAAGGATTTTTACCAAGACCTCTTTTTTGAAAGTATCTTCTCCGGGAAGGGTCTTATTGATGTAGACACTTTTTATGAACTGCTCAACAACCGGTTCCCGGAAAATCACGTTCTCAGCCATGATATTCTTGAAGGCGCCTATCTGCGGGCGGGCTTTGTATCGGATGTGGAAATGACCGATTCCGCCCCCTCCAATATGCTATCGTGGCTTTCCCGCCTACACCGCTGGACAAGGGGTGACTGGCAAAACATCGTTTTTATTGCCGGGCGCTGGAAATGTGAAGGAAAATGGTTGGAGAACCCTATCAGCAGCCTTTCCAAATACAAGCTTTTCGATAACCTGCGCCGATCGTTGGTACCGGTGGCAGCTGTTCTGTGCGTGATAGCGGCTTTGATTTTGCCCTCCCCTTCCTCCACTGTGCTGGCGGTTGTTGCTGGGATTTCTATCACCTTTTCCAGCATATGGGCTGCCTGCTGGTCTCTGTTTTCCAGCGGCTTTTTCACCATGTCCCGGAAGTTTTTCACCCGCACCCTCCCCCACACCTTTGAGCTTTTGGGTCAGGGACTGTTTTTTCTGGTTATGCTGCTGCCGCAGGCTATTCTTTCGACGGATGCTTTGTGCCGCTCTCTTTTTCGTACCTTTGTTTCCCACCATAAAATGCTGGAATGGACAACTGCCGCTCAGGCTGATACTCGCAAAATAACCTTTGCTGCTGTTCTCAAGCGCTTTTGGCTGCCCCAGCTTCTGGCGATGCTGCTGGTGGCCTTTTCCGGGAATGGTGCGCTGACCCTTCTTGGCCTTGCCCTTTCCCTGTTAATTCCCATTGCCTGGTTTTCCGCTCAGGCAGGCCGGGAAGATAACCATAGCCTTGAAAACGGTGACCGGGATACCTTGATTTCCTACAACGCCGCCATGTGGCGGTATTATGAGGATTTTGCCAACCAGGAAAACCATTTCCTTCCGCCGGATAATATCCAGCAGTCCCCTGTATACCGGGTAGCTCGCCGCACCTCCCCCACCAACATCGGTATGATGATGCTCTCGGTGCTGGCGGCCCGTGATATGGATTTTGTGGATACCCCCGGTCTCTATCGCCGCCTTGAGCGCACGCTCTCTACCGTTGAGAAGCTGGAAAAATGGAACGGAAACCTTTACAACTGGTACGACACCGAAACGCTGGAAATTCTGCAGCCTGCCTTTGTATCCACCGTGGACAGCGGCAACCTAATCTGCTGTCTGGTGGCGCTCAAGGAGGGGCTCAGTGAATTCTCGCTGGAATATCCGCCTATAACCGGGCTCATTGACCGTTTGGGTAGGCTGATTGAAGCAACCGATCTGATCCCGCTTTATAATAAGGAAAAGAACCTGTTTTCCATTGGATGGGACGAGCAGAGCGGGGTGCTCAATCAATCCCACTATGATTTTCTCATGAGTGAGGCCCGGCTGACCAGCTACTATGCCGTTGCCCGCAAGCTGATTCCCCGTAAGCACTGGGGCGCTCTTAACCGCACCATGTCCCGCAACAGCGGCTATGCGGGGGCTGTCTCTTGGACCGGCACCATGTTCGAGTATTTTATGCCCCATCTTCTTTTGCCTGCTTACGAAGGCTCTTTGCTCAACGAAGGGCTGATTTACTGCCTTTATTGCCAGAAGAGGCGGGTGAAAAATCAGGCTCCGTGGGGCATCAGCGAAAGCGCCTATTATGCCTTCGATAATTTCCTAAACTACCAATATAAAGCCCATGGTGTACAGAAAATCGGGGTCAAGCGCCATCTGGATAAGGAACTGGTTATCTCCCCTTATTCCACCTTTATCACCATTCCTTTTAACCCCAACTCATCCATGGCCAATCTGAGCCGCCTCCATCGGCTGGGGGTATATGGGCGCTATGGATTTTATGAGGCGGTGGATTTTACCCCCCAGCGGGTGGGCGCAGCCTCTCTGGCCGTAACCCGCAGCTTTATGGCTCATCACATCGGCATGAGTATGATCGCCTCTTGCAACGCTTTGTTTGATAACCGAATGCAGCGGCGGTTTATGAACGACCACTATATGGAATCTGCCAAGGAGTTTTTGCAGGAGAAGATTGCTAAAAGCACCGTGATCTACGATGAACTGAAACACCCGGTGGCCGGGAACGAAAAACGGGAACGCCCTGCCTTCCGGGATCAAAGTGCCTATATGGACCCACAGGCCCCCAAGGCCGTTTTACTTTCCAATGGAGAGCTGACCGAAATCCTCACCGATGTGGGAGCAGGGTACCTCAAATTCGGCGATATCGACCTGACCCGCCACAGCTCCGATTTGCTCCGCAGGGCGCAGGGAGTGTTGGTTTTAGTTCGGTGCGCAGGAAATGTAACCCCTGCTGCCTATGCGCCCTTTTATAAAAAGGATGTGGCTTATTCGGTGGAATATCTGGAGCAGGCTGTCACCTATTACGCCAAAAGAAATGAGCTTGAGCTAGGGGTTCGCTGTATGGCGCATCCCACTGTTTCCTGCATACAAAAACAGATTCTCATTAAGAACACCTCCTCCGGCCGCCAGCTTATGGAGGTTCTGATTTATATGGAGCCGGTGCTCAGCCTATGGCGAGATTATGACGCCCATTCTGCCTTTTCCAAGCTGTTTGTTTCCGGCTCCCACAGCTCGGAAACCCGAACCCTCACCTTTACACGGCGAAACCGGGATAGCTCCAATTCTCTTTATTTATCGGTGGGCTTTCTGGAGGATATTGACTTTCAGTTTGAGCTGACTCGTGAAAACCTGATGGAAGCACCCGAGGGTCTTTCTCAGCTTTTGCGGTTTGACCGGCTGACCTTTACAGGGAAGGATGGAGGCGTTCCTGATTGCTGCTGTGCCTTGCGCACCGATGTTTTGGTGAATCCCGGCTCACAGCGAATGCTGACTCTGCTCATAAGCGCCGCCCACACTCGGACAGAAAGTGTGCAGAACATCCTTTCTATGCGTAAAATGGGCCCTCTTGAAACCAGCGCTGCCGCCAAATCACCTGTCTTGGGGGATGGGCTTTCAGCACGGTTGGGCAGCAATTTGTTGGGCAAGCTGCTCTTTGAGCATACCTCTCAAAAGAAAACAACAGAGGCTTTGGGTGCCAACACGCTGGGGCAGCCCGCTCTTTGGGCCACCGGTATTTCCGGAGATATCCCGCTGGTGCTGCTGGAGCTTACCGGCCGGGTGGATGAGGAAATGACAGTAGCCTATATCAAAATTCAGGATTCCCTGCGCAGGCTCGGCGTTGAGTTTGACCTGTGCTTTTTGCATTCGCAGGAGGAGCATCCCAAGGCTCTGCCGATTCTTCTGGAAATCATCAGCAAAGCCGGAGCGGATACCCGCATCGGAATTCGTGGCGGGCTTTTTCCGCTGTGCCGGGAGAACTTCTCCCCCGAAACCATTACCCTGCTGCGGGCGGCGGCACGCTGTACCATTCAAAGTGGTGCCGACCCTCACGATGGCCCGGCGGATATTTTCTCCCCTGTGGAATTCAAAGAGATATCTCCAGAGCCCATGCCTAAAAATCCGGAGCTTAGTGTTTACGGTGGTGCCTTTGCACACAGCGGCTTCTATGTGGATAAGGCATCCCCTCTGCCTTACTGCCATATACTTGCAAACCCCATGTTTGGAACTTTGGTTTCTGACAAGGCCTTAGGCTTTACATGGGCTGTAAACGCCCGAGAGAACAAACTCACCCCATGGTACAACGACATTGCCACTGACAACGAAGGGGAACTTCTGCTACTTCGGGATGGAGAAGAATATTTCAATTTAGTGAAAGGCTCCCGTGCTTTTTTCTCTAAGGAAAAGGCTGTTTATGCAGGGCGAACAGGGCGTTTTGCCAGCCGCATAACCGTAACAATACCCCCGATAGGCAAAGTCAAGCAGATTGAACTGATTCTGGAAAACCTCACCTCACAGCCTTTGGAGCTGGAATGCGCCTATTATACCGAGCCGGTATTGGCAGTCAACCGGGATACCTGCCGCTTTATTCAGCCCACGCAAAAGGAAAACGTTCTTTTGCTCCACAACCCTTATAACACGGCGGTTTCCTGCTATAGTGCTTTAACTGCACAAGGCGGTGACTCGGTGCGCTTTGTGACCGATCGGAGCGCCTTTTTATCAGGAGACTGGCGATTAAGGGAGCCTGCTCCCAGCGCCGACCCTTGCGCAGCAGCTATACAACGGCTAACACTGATACCCGGTCATAACACCGTTCTGACCTTTTCTCTTGCCTTTGGCGAAACGGATCAAGAGGCGCTGGAAAGCATTGATCCACCGAAAGCCATGCCTGAGTCGGCCGAGAATCGGTTTGTCATCCACACGCCGGATAAGGCGCTGAACCAGTTTATCAACCATTTTGCACCCCACCAGATTCTGGCCTCCCGCATTTATGGGCGAACGGCCTTTTTTCAATGCGGCGGTGCCTTTGGATTTCGGGATCAGTTACAGGATGTTTCCGCTTATCTGCTCATTGATCCGGCAGTGGCCCGCAGGCACATTCTTCGCTGCTGTCAGGTTCAATTTGAAGAGGGAGATGTTCTGCACTGGTGGCACGATCTGCCGGAAAATGCCGGTGGTCTGCGGGGGGTGCGCACCCGCTTTTCGGATGATCTGATCTGGCTCCCTTTCGTGACAGCGGAATATGTAACCAAAACCGGGGATTACAGCCTTTTAGAGGAACCGGCTGCCTATATTACCGCCCCCCTGCTGGAACGCCATGAGCATGAGAAATACATCGGCCCCATCCGCAGCAGCCTAACCGAAACAGTGTTTGAACATTGTGTTCGAGCACTGGATAAGGGGCACAATCTGGGCGAAAACGGGTTGCCTCTCATCGGCTGTGGTGACTGGAACGATGGATTCAGCGGTGTAGGCTTGGAGGGTAAGGGGCGCAGTGTTTGGCTGGCGCTGTTTCTTTCTATGGCACTGGAAGCCTTTGCCCCTTTGTGCGGGGAGCGGGGCAGGCCCGAACTGGCTGAGAAATACAGGGTATGGGCCGCTTCCCTGCGCTACAATGTGGACATCCACTGCTGGGACGGCCGGTGGTATCTCCGGGCGTTTTTTGATAACGGTGAACCAATGGGTGCCCATGAAAGCGCCGAATGCTCCATTGATCTTCTCCCCCAAAGCTTTGCCGTTTTGGCGGGTATGCCGGATGCCCTGCGCATCACTCAAGCCTTGGATCATGCCTGGCACCGTCTGGTGGATAAACAGCATGAAATCGTCAGGCTCTTTGACCCGCCCTTTCAGTTCTCTAATCAGCAGCCGGGCTATGTCAAGGCTTATCCCAGAGGCTTGCGGGAAAATGGCGGCCAGTATACCCATGGGGCTGTTTGGTTTGCCATTGCCCTTCTGGAGGCAGGCCAGATTCAGCGAGGGCTGGAAGTGCTGCAAATGCTGAACCCAGCGGAACGGGCTACCAAGTCCGAGCTGGCCCCAGCCTATAAGGTGGAGCCTTATTATATAGCGGCTGATATTTATAGCAGCCCAGGAGCCGAGGGCCGAGGCGGCTGGAGTCTTTATACCGGTGCGGCGGCGTGGTACTATCGGGCGGTGCTGGAGCATCTCCTTGGTTTGCGCCTGAAGGGAAGGCATTTGGAGATTTCCCCCAAGCTGCCCCCAGATTGGAGCGGAACCCGGGTGGAAGCCACCATTGCCGGGGGGACATTATCCATTTTTTATGAGTATACCGGCAGCCCGGGGCTGATCTGTGACGGAAAACCCTGTGAACGGATTTCGCTGGATGGCGGCGATCATGTAATACAGGCCAGCTTTTAGAAAAAATCTAGCCGTTTTATGGAAAAATCAGGGTTTTTATGGTATACTTCAAGGTGATATTTTGCCTTATTATATCCTCTGCCCAAAGGGCTGAATAGGCCATACTATATAAGGAGATGAAGCTATGAGTTATGCCTTATCCCGGAAAGCCATCGGCACCGGCATTCATTTCAGTCATGTGATAGACCCGAAATTCAAGTTTAACCGCATATCTGTCAATTTTATTGTGCCCCTTCAAAAGGAGCGGGCCAGTGATTTTGCTGTAGTGCCCTTTATCCTGCGCAAGGGCTTTCGGGAATGCCCGGATTTTACCGCTCTCAATGCCAAGCTCTGTGAGCTTTACGGGGCCAGTTTGGAAGCGGATGTAACCAAATTCGGCGATTTGCAGCTGTTGGAGGTTTCTATCCAGAGCATTGACAACCGGTTTTCCTTGGAAAACGAGGATATTGCCGGCCAGTGCGCCGAGCTGCTGGCTTCGGTTGTGCTGGACCCCAAGCTGAGTGAAGAGGCTTTTGATCCCACCGACACCCAGCTCGAAAAGGAATATGTCATTGATTCCATCGATGCTCTTATTAATGATAAGCGCAGCTATGCGCTGGCCCAGTGTGTACAGGCTATGTGCAAAGGCCAGCCCAATGCTATTCGCCGCTATGGCGATCGGGATCAGGCGGAAAAGATTACCCCACAGTCGGCGGCTGCGGCTTACCGGGATTTGCTGCTGGAAAGTCCGGTGGAAATCCTCTTTCTCGGCTCCGGCAGCCCGACTGCCACAGAAGAGATTTTCACCCGCCGCTTTGCGGAAATCCAGCGCAAGCCCCTTTCTCACACGCCGTCACCCATTCCACCCAAAGCAGGAGAGGTTCGCCATGTAGAGGAAACCATGGAGCTTTCCCAATCCAAGCTGGTTATGGGCTTTCGTACCGGCGGGCTGAGCACACCGGAAAGCCTGACCGCCGCCCGGGTTTTCGCCGCCTTGTTTGGCGGAACCCCTTTTTCCAAGCTATTCCTCAATGTGCGGGAAAAGCTGAGCCTTTGCTATTACTGTGCCGCCCGGTTTGATATTGCCACCCAAATTCTTATGGTGGACAGCGGCGTGGAAAAGCAAAATGTAGAAAAGGCAAAGGCCGAGATTTTGGTTCAGCTGGCCGCTATGCAAAATGGCGAAATCACCGATCAGGAGCTGGCCAACACCAAGCTGCTGCTGAAAAACGGCATTACCACCACCACTGATTCCCTTTCCTCCATTGAAGGGTGGTATCTTTCACAAATTCTGCGTGGGCAAAGCGATACACCGGCGGAGGATGCCGCCCAGATTGACGCGGTTACCATCGGGCAGGTCGTGGAAATTGCCAAGGGTGTTACACTGGATACCATCTATTTCTTGACTGGGGAGGAAAGCAAATGAGCAGCAGACAAATCATAACCTCCGAGCGTTTGGGTGAAAGCTTCACCAAAATAGAGCATTCATCCGGGCTGACCTTGATGCTTTGCCCTATGAAGGGTTTTTCCACCGCCTATGCTCTTTTTGCCACCAAATACGGTTCGGTGGATACCTGCTTTAAAACCGATAAGGATGCGGATTTTGCGCAGGTCCCCGAAGGCATTGCCCATTTTCTGGAGCATAAGCTTTTTGAGAGCGAGGATGGAGACGCTTTTTCCCGTTATGCACAAACCGGAGCCAGTGCCAATGCCTACACTTCCTTTGACCGCACAGCCTATCTGTTTTCCTGCACCGAAAACTTCAAGGAATCCATCGAAATCCTGCTGGATTTTGTAACTCATCCTTATTTCACTCCCGCCACCGTTCAAAAGGAACAGGGCATTATTGGGCAGGAAATCAAAATGTACGATGACAGCGCCGACTGGCGGGTATTCTTTAACCTGCTGGGTGCTCTTTACCACAACCATCCTGTGCGCATCGACATTGCGGGAACCGTGGAATCCATCTCTCATATTGATGCTGATCTCTTGTATCGATGCTACCATACCTTTTATAATCTTAATAATATGGTTCTCTCTATAGCCGGTAACTTTGACGTGGGTACCGTGCTGGAGGCGGCTGACCGAATTCTTAAAAAGGCAGAACCCATTCGTATTGAGCGAAAATCGCCGCCTGAGCCTGCCGGTGTGGTCAAATCCTTTGTAGAACAGCGGCTGCCGGTAGCAGTGCCTATTTTCCAGATGGGCTTCAAGTATGAGAGCCTTTCTGCTTCCGAAAATATGCGGCAGCAAGTTTTGGGCGAAATGGCGTTGGATGTTGTGGCCGGGGAAAATACCCCTCTTTACCGCCGGCTCTATGATGCCGGGCTGATCAACGCAACCTTTTCTGCCGAAACTATGGTGGGTGCCGACTATATTCTGGGCATGTTCTCCGGTGAATCCAAGGATCCCCAGCGTGTTTACGATGAAATCTGCGCCGAAATCCGCCGCATTCAGCAAGAAGGAATTGATGACAGCCTTTTTGAGCAGTGCAAAAAATCCACCTATGGGCGCTATGTAGGCCTTTTGGGGCGGGTTGAATCGGTGGCCACATGGATGATGATGTCCCATTTTTCGGGAGTTGAAATGTATGAGCTGACCGAAATTGTGGCAAACGTTACGCGTGAAAAGCTGGAGGATTACCTCCGCCAGAGAATCAACACCCAGCATTCTGCTCTTTCGGTGGTTCGTTCTCCCGAAGCCTCCTGATGGTCGTTTCTATTTCTTTTGAAGAAGGCATCAGCCCTTTTCCTCTTTAGAAGAGGGCTGGTTTTCTTTGGGACATGCCGGCAACTATACATTAGCAATGGCCACCGTGCTTCGGCTGGCAGAAAGGAACTTTATGACTGATACACTTTATTTTCCAAAGCTGGGTCTGGAGTTTGAGCTGAATCGGGTTGCTTTTTCCGTGGGCTCCGTTGCCATTTACTGGTATGGCATTATTCTAACCACAGCCTTTTTGTTGGGCGCACTGTATGCACTGCGCCGGGCCCGCAGCTTTGGTCTTGACCCCGATCGGGTGATTGACCTGATCATGGGCGGCACCATTCTGGGCATTGTAGGCGCCCGGGTTTATTATGTTGCCTTTAAATGGGAGGAATTTCAGGATAACCTGATTAATATTTTCAATACCCGTTTGGGCGGCCTTGCCATTTATGGCGGGATTATTGGGGCTTTTTTGGCCTGCCTGTTTTTGGGGAAATGGCGCAAAGTCAAGCTTTTACCTGCTCTGGATTTGGCGGCCGGTGGGCTTCTGCTTGGGCAGGCTGTTGGACGGTGGGGCAATTTTGTGAATATGGAAGCGTTCGGCTCCAATACCAATGCGCCTTGGGGTATGACCAGCCAGACCATCGCCTCCTTTCTCCAGCTACATAAGGCACAGCTGCAGAGTTTGGGAGTGGCGGTGGATCCTGCTGTACCTGTGCACCCGACCTTTCTCTATGAATCCCTTTGGTGTCTGGCAGGTTTTGCTCTAATTGTATGTTATACAAACCGCCGTCGGTTTGATGGAGAGCTGAGCCTCCTTTATTTGGCTTGGTATGGAGCGGGCCGCATGCTGATTGAAGGCCTTCGCACCGATAGTCTTTTGATGGGCTATATTCGGATATCGCAGCTTTTAGCGGCACTTTGCGTGGTTGCCTCTTTGATTTTGTTGGTGGCGCTGCGTTCCCGTATCAAGCGTGAGGCGGATTCGCAATATATGATGCTCCATGTTTCCACCCCTCTTGGCCAGCATATTCTTCATGGGCTTTCCACCGAGCAGGCAGAAAAGCTGCTTAACGAAGAGAATGAGGCGGAAACCTCCGATGCAGAAGCATCTTCTGATGAAGAAGAGAACGAAGAAGAAAATGTAGAGGAAAACGAAGCTGGTGACGCTTCTCCTTCTGAAGAGGAAGTGCCGCATGAAGATGAAGATCCCTCCGACGAGAAGGAGGAAATCTAATGGGGCAGATTATTGATGGCAAACAGGTTTCCGCTCGGTTGCGTGAAACTCTCAAGCAGCAGGCTGATAAACTGAAAGCAAGTGGGGTTACCCCCGGCCTTGCTGTGGTTCTGGTTGGTGATGACCCTGCTTCCCGGGTTTATGTCAGCAACAAAGCAAAGGCTTGCGATCAGCTGGGCTTTTATTCGGAACAGCATACACTGCCTCGAAGCACCACCCAGCAGGAGCTGATGGCTTTGGTGGAGCAGCTGAACGCTGATCCTGCCATTCATGGGATTTTGGTCCAGCTCCCCTTGCCCGCCCATTTGGATGAGCAGGCTGTGATTGAAGCCATCAGCCCCCGCAAAGATGTGGATGCTTTTCATCCTTATAATGTAGGGGCCATTATGGTAGGGAACTATCGCTTTCTCCCCTGCACACCGGCCGGGGTTATGGAGCTGATCGATTCCACCGGGGTTGAAATCGCCGGTAAGGAATGCGTTATCATCGGCCGCAGCAACATTGTGGGCAAGCCCATGTCTATGCTGCTTCTACATCGTCACGGCACTGTAACGGTTTGCCATTCCCGCACCCAGAACCTTGCAGAGGTTTGCCGCAGAGCGGATATTCTGGTGGCGGCGGTGGGCAAAGCTAATTTTGTGACAGCGGATATGGTCAAGCCCGGTGCTGTGGTTATTGATGTAGGCATCAATCGAGGCAGCGATGGCAAGCTCTGTGGCGATGTGGATTTCGCATCCGTTGAGCCTGTTGCCGGTTATATTACCCCCGTTCCCGGTGGTGTGGGGCCTATGACCATCACGATGCTGATGAAAAACACCCTGACTGCCGCAGAGCTTTGAAAAGGTAAGCCGACTTTGATAAAAACGGATACCTCTAATTATCCGACACAGATTGACTTTTGAAAGATTTTGCCATATACTATTCCTTATGAGTGCCAGCAAGTTTGTACAAAAGCTGGCCATGAGTTTGGCTTGGAGGATTGCAAATGAGACAAAAAGGCACACTGACATTCTTTGTGGTGGCGCTGCTGATTATCGTGTTTACCACGATGAGCTTCACAGGTATTCGCACCACCTATGGCGATGTCACGACAACCCGAATCAAAGGGACTTCCGATATCCGCTGGGGTATCGATATCCGGGGTGGCGTGGATGTCACCTTTACCCCACCGGCAGATTACGATGCTACCGATGTTGAAATGGGACAGGCTGAATCCATTCTTAAAGATCGATTGGTAACCAAAGGCATCACCGATTATGAGATTTATACCGATACCTCCAAGGATCGGGTTATTGTCCGTTTTCCCTGGAAGGAAAACGAGGTGGATTTCGACCCTGAGGCTGCGATCCGTGAGCTGGGCGAAACCTCTGTTTTGGCCTTTCACGAGGGCAGCGAAGTGGGTGAAGACGGCAAGCCCGCCGGAACTCTTATTTTAGAAGGCCGTGATGTTGAACAGGCCTATGCTGCTCTGCGTCAAGATACCTCCGCTCCTATTGTATCGCTTACTCTGACCAGTGAGGGTGCGCAGAAGTTTGCAGAAGCCACCACTCGTCTGGCTCCCACCAAAGGCTCCATTTCAATCTGGATGGATGATCGCCAGATTTCTGTAGCCAGCGTGCAGGATGCGATTACAGACGGCAAGGCCATGATTGACGGCAGCTTTACCGTTAAAACCGCTCAAACCTTGGCGGATCAGATCAACGGCGGTGCACTTCCCTTTAAAATGATCAGTGAAAACTACAGCATCATTTCTCCTTCCCTTGGCACCGGCGCAAAGGATACCATGGTATTTGCCGGCGGTTTAACAATGATTGCGGTTTTCATCTTTATGGTTGGCGTTTATCGCCTCCCCGGCTTTATTGCTTTCTTATCGCTGGTGGGGCAGGTTGGCGGAATGATCGCCGCAATTACCGGCTTCTTCGGTAATTTCCCTTCCTTTACCCTCACTCTTCCCGGTATTGCGGGTATCATTCTTTCCATCGGCTTCGGTGTTGACGCCAACGTTATCACAGCCGAACGCATCAAGGAAGAGCTGCAAGAAGGCAAAACTTTGAGTGGTGCTATTGAAAGCGGCTTTACCCGCGGCTTCTCCGCCATTCTGGATGGTAATGTCACTGTTATTATTGTTTCTATTGTTTTAATGGGCGCATTTGGACCTCCTTCCAGCTTCTTTGCTAAAATGCTCACACCTGTCTTCTTTATGTTTGGGCCTTCCACCACCGGCACCATTTACTCCTTCGGCTTCACGCTGTTGGTTGGTGTTATTTTCAATATGATTATGGGTGTTTATGCCTCTCATGCCATGCTTAAGTCAATTTCCAAGTTTAAGGCCTTGCGCAATCCTTGGCTGTATGGGGGTGTAAAATAATGAAACGTACCTTTGATTTTATGGGCAATCGCAATAAATTCTTTGCCTTTTCAGGTGCATTGATCGCCATAACCATTATTTTTGTTGCTGTATTCGGTATCATCATGGATATTGAATTCAAGGGTGGTTCCATTCTTACCTACTCCTATGCAGGAGAAATAGATCAGGAAACCTTCGATAAAGAGCTTTCTTCCTTGGTGGGCGGCAGTGTTTCGGTGCAGCGAAGTTCCGATGTTGTTACCGGTAAAGAAACCTTGGTTGTTTCTCTCCCTGGTTCAGAAGCACAAACTGCCGATACTCTGTTGTCTATGACCGAATCCCTCCGGGAGAAATTCCCTGATAACGATGTCGAGTCAATTGCTACCAGCAATGTGGATCCGATAATCGGCCGCGAATTCCTTTATAAAAGTATTGTGGCAGTGCTCTTTGCAAGCATATTGGTTATTGCCTATATCGCCCTTCGATTCCGTAAAATTGGCGGTTGGTCGGCAGGCGTAATGGCTATGATTGCTTTGTTCCATGATATTGTTATTGTTTTTGCTGTGTTTGTTTTGTTCAGGATACCGATCAATAATAATTTCATTGCGGTTGTACTGACCATACTGGGCTTCTCACTGAACGATACCATTGTTATTTATGACCGTATCCGTGAGAATCAGCAGCTCTATAAAAACAAAATGTCTTTGAGTGAGCTGGTCAATCTTTCAATTAACCAATCCATCACTCGCTCGGTCAACACAACTTTGTGTGCTCTAATGGGTATGATAATTGTTACAATTCTTGCTTTCGTTTACAATGTGGATTCGATTCTTTCCTTCTCGTTGCCCATGTTGTTCGGATTGATTTCCGGTGCCTATTCCACAATCTGTTTGGCAGGTCCTTTATGGGTTATGTGGAAGAGCAAAGCCCGCAACGTATAGAATTTTCAGATACCCGCTCTTAAAAGGGCGGGTATCTGTATTTATATGGGAGAACATAATATATATAATGTTTATTAAGATTAAATCTATGTGCTTTTTGGAGCGCAATATTTAACACAGAAAAGCTCTGGCCTTCTTCTCATTTTTTAATTGTTTGAGCCGATATCGATTTGAAGTGAAATGCTTCCAGCCCGTAAGCACCTGCTTAGAAGAGGCTGGTTCTAATAAGTTTTCTGCACATTTACAGCATCCGGCCCTATGCCTTGCTTCTGCGAAATGTGTCACACCATAATAAAGATAGGAAAATACAATGAAGATTAAAGATTCCACTCGTTCCAAACTGCTTGCAATTTTCAAAGCTCCCAGAAAAGATCCCATGACCTACAAAGAGCTTTATAAAAAAGCAGGCATTACCAAAGCCAATAAAACAGAGTATCTTGCCGCTCTTCAAACCCTCAAGGATGAAGGTAAGCTGATAGAAGAAAACGGCATGCTGAATTCTTCTGCCGGAATGGGCCTTGTAACCGCTGATATGGTCAAGGTAAACGCAACCTTTGGCTTTGCCCATGTTCCGGAACAGAATGGGGATGTGTTCATTCCCGGCCGCTATTTAAAGCAGGCGCTCCCCGGTGATAAGGTGCTGATCCGGGTAAGCCGTGGGCGTGGCGATCTGCCGGAGGGGCAGGTTGTGCGCATTTTGGAGGAAGCACAGCCTCTTTTCACCGGTATTGTGATCCTCACCGAAAAGGAATGCCAGATTCAGCCGGATAGCTATCTGCGCTTCCCTATTCCTCTGAGCCGAAAAAAGCTGGCAGGTGCCAAGCACGGCGACAAGGTGCTGGCTTATATAATCAGCCGGGGTGATGAGCGCCGCCAGCCCCTTGCGCAGATTAAGGAAAGCTTTGGCTCCGCTGAGCTGGCTAAAAACTGCTGTGCTTCTATTTTAGCAGCCAACGATATTATCCCTCCTTTTTCCCAGCCGGTGCTGGACGAAGCCAAAACTGTATCCGATAATGGGATACATCCCAAGGAGGCGGCCGCCCGTCTGGATTTGCGGGAGGAGCTTATCTTTACCATTGACGGTGCCGATACCAAGGACATTGATGATGCCATTAGCCTGAAAAAGCTGCCCGATGGCGGCTGGGAGCTGGGTGTTCACATCGCCGATGTCAGCTGGTATGTAACCCCCGGCAGCGCTTTGGATGCAGAGGCTTTCCGCCGGGGAACCTCAGTATATTATGCTGATTCAGTGGTTCCCATGCTGCCGCCGGAGCTTTCCAACGGCATCTGCTCTCTCAACCCCAAGGAAGATCGGCTTGCTTTTTCTGCACTGATGACCCTCAATGCCACCGGTCATATGACTGGTTATCGCTTTGAGAAAACATTGATCCGCTCTTGCATCAAGGGTGTTTACAGCGAAATCAACGCTTTGCTGGATAACAGCGCTTCACCGGAGATTGAGGAAAAATACAAGCCGGTTCTGCACATTCTGCCGGATATGAAGGCCCTTGCCGCCATGCTTATGGATAACCGCTACAAGAGAGGCTCTATGGAGATCGAATCCACCGAAAGCAAGATCAAGGTGGATGAGGAGGGGCGTGCAGTTGAAATCTCTGCTCGTCAGCGAGGCTTTAGTGAGGGCATGATTGAAGAGTTTATGCTGGTAGCCAATGAGGCCGCCGCAACTCTGGCTTTGAGTAAAGGTCTCCCTTTTATTTTCCGAGTTCATGAGCATCCTGCCGCAGAACGGCTTCAAAGCCTTTATGAAACATTGGCTTCGCTGAATGTCGATGCAGGCAAGCCCAAAACCAAGGTAACAGCGCAGGATCTTTTGGATATTCTGGGTTTGGTGAAGGGTACTAACCTTTCTCGGGTAGTGAACACCATGGTTTTGCGTTCTATGGCAAAAGCAAAATACAGCGAAATCAATCTGGGGCATTTTGGGTTGGTGCTGAAAAACTACACCCACTTCACCTCCCCTATTCGCCGGTATCCCGACCTGTGTATTCACCGGATTCTTTCCGCTTATGTCACCGGTATGAAAATGGAAAACATCCACAAGCGGTATGACGATTTTGTGGGACAGGCGTCGGCACGCTCTACCGAACGTGAGATTGGTGCCATGCAGGCCGAGCGCAAGTGTGAGGATTGCTACAAGGCAGAGTTTATGCGTCCCTTTTTGGGGGAAACCGTGGAAGGAATTGTTTCTTCCATTGCCCCTCATGGTATGTATGTGGAGCTGCCCAACACCGTTGAGGGCATGATCGCTCTACGTGGGCTGGCGGGAGAATGGGAGGCCATCGGCAATGTTGCCTTGACTGACAAGCTCACCGGACGGCGTTTTCAGGTGGGAGACAGCCTTAAAGTGTTGGTGGCCGGTGTGGATGTTTCCGCCGGGCAGATCGATTTTCAGCTTACCGAAAATTAAAACAAGATAAAAAAGCACTTCCTGTGAACTATATGTTCACAGGAAGCGCTTTTTTGGTTAGCTATGCTTTCTATTTAGACATCTTTGCAATGGCTTCCCACAAGCCGCACAAATAAGCGGCTCCAATGGCCCGGTCATACAGGCCATATCCCGGCATAGAAACCTCACCCCAGATCGCACGGCCGTGATCTGGGCGTATTGGGCCGTCAAATCCAGTGTCATAGAGCGCCTTTATAATCTCAAACATATCCAGTGAACCATCGCTGGATAGATGAGCGGCCTCCTCAAAGCTCTGCTCCCCGTTATACTTGACATTCCGCACATGGGCAAAAGCAATTCGGCCCTTCACCGAGCGGATGATGGCAGGAATATTATTTTGCGGGCTGGAACCAAGAGAGCCTGTACATAGAGTCAGGCAGTTGTAGGGTGAATCCACCGCATCCAGAATGTTTTTGAGCTTTTCTCCGCTGGTGGCAATACGAGGCAAACCAAATACAGGCCATGCCGGGTCATCCGAATGCAGAGCCATCCGAATTTTATATTTTTCGCAGACTGGCATGATGCGGCCAAGAAAATAGACCAGATTATCGAAAAGCTTTTGTTCATCCACATCCTTGTAAAGCTCAAAAAGCTGTTTGACCTGCGCCATTCTTTCGGGTTCCCAGCCCGGTAGGGCAAATCCGTTGGATTGCCCATCCATGGAGGCAAACATCTCCTCCGGCTTTATTTTGCTCACCTGCTGCTGGTCATAAGCCATAACGGTGGCGCCATCCGGGCGGACTTTAGCCAGATCCGAACGGGTCCAGTCAAACACCGGCATAAAGTTATAGCATACCAGATCAATGCCTTCCTCCCCTAAATGGGTGAGGGTCTGAATGTAGTTTTCAATGTATTGCTCCCGATCCGGTGTGCCCACCTTAATGGCATCGTGAATGTTTACACTCTCAATGCCCTTGATCACCAGCCCGGCTTCTTCAACCTCTTTTTTAAGGGCTGAAATAGCCTCCCGGCTCCAAACCTGCCCAGGGGCGGTATCATAAAGTGTGGTAATAACACCGGTTACTCCGGGAATTTGCCGAATCTGCTCCAGCGTGACGGTATCAAAGCGGCTCCCAAACCAGCGCAAGGTCATATCCATAAATTGTTGTTTCCTTTCTTCTTATAAGCTATTCTTCAAAGAGAATGACCATCTTTTTCATATCGGCCGGAGGATTTTTCATATTATCGAAAACTTGCCCAACCTCACTTAAGGGAATATAATGGCTCACCATTCCCTCCAAAGTATACATTCCTTTTTCCATTTTTTCAATGGTGGGCCCAAACTGCCCGCTGGACATACGGGTTCCGATAATAGAAAGCTCCCGGACATTGATCATGGCCTGCGAGATTTTCTCAGGCTCGGTGGAAAAGCCCAGCGGCACAATACGTGCCCCATTGGTAGGAATGCCGGGTTGAAGGAGCAGAGACAAAGAGCCGGGGAAACAAGCACAGTCGAAAATAACATCCACACCTGTGCCGCCGGTTATTTTTTGGATGGCTTCTGCTAGATTTTCTTCCCGAGAATTCACGATGTAGTCTGCACCATAGGTTTTGGCTCTTTCCAAAGAGCTTGTGTTTACATCGGCACAGACTACCCGGCAGCCCATTTGTTTGCAGGTTTGCAGAACCACTGCACCAATACTGCCGCTGCCAAAAACCAGCACCATTTCACCGGGCTGAATTTGCGCTCTCTTGGTGCAGTGCCCGCCAATGGCAAAGGGCTCTACCAAGCAGGCATCCCGGAAAGGGATTTCCTTACTGATGCGATAAACATCCTGCTCAGGCACAATAAAATACTCCCGCCAGCCGCCATCGGCAGCGGCACCCCTTGCTTTGACCTCCCGGCAAATGTTCCGTCTGCCATTTCGGCACTGAGGGCAATGGCCGCAGGCTACAACCAAATCCACCACCACATGGTCACCAGCCGCAACCCGGCTGACACCTTCCCCGGTTTGGGCGATAATACCGGCATTTTCGTGCCCGGGGATACGTGGGTAAACTGCATTGGGGTTTTCTCCCAAAAAGAGATGAATATCAGAACCGCACACACTGGCGGCTTTCATTTGAACCAAAACCTCCCCCTTCCCCGGCTGGGGGATATTCGTTTCCTGTATTTCATATTGGAGAGGCGCCGTTATTACAATCTGTTTCATAAGAACCGCCCTTCTTTTCTATTTGATTAAAGGGCTTTAATTTCAGCCCAGACAGTATCGTCTACAAAAACGCCCTTCTCGGTGTTTTCAGCTCGGTATAAAACATAATCCTCACCGGGATACCATATCTCACGGGTGTTTTCATCTACCTCAGAGCTTTTGATATAAGCCTTGGCTTTCTCAATGGTTTCGTAAATGTGCTCCTTAACCATCAGCTTTTCGGGATCGATAACAATGAAGATTTGGGAGGCACCGCCACAGCTCCCCTTTCCAATTGTATCGATATCCGCCGCACCCATTCCATCGGAAAGCACAGCCCCCAGAATGTCCAGCATAAAGGCAAAGGAAGAACCCTTCCAGTAGCCCATGGGCAGAATCCGCATGCTTTCTTCGATGGCACCGGGATCATCGGTGAGAACACCTTCTTTATCAAACCCGCCCGGGAAGGGAAGTTTTTTGTCTGCAAGCCGGGTAACCTGCAGCTTGCCATAAGCATATTGGCTCATGGCCATATCAATCATGACAGGGTCTTCCCTGCCCGGAGCCGCCATTACAAAAGGATTGTTGCCAAGACGGCCCTCTGTTCCACCCCATGGGGGCATGCAGGATTCAGTATTTGTCCATGAAATCATCACATAGCCCTGATTGGCTGCATACAGCCCATATGTACCGCCCCGCATCCAGTGGGTGGTGTTGCGCAGGCCAATCATGCCGATACCATGTATCTTGGCAAGCTCTATAGCCCGATCGGTAGCAAATAAGGCGTTTGTAATGCCGATACCAAGATTGCCGTTGTAAACCGCCATGGCACCGAACTCTTTTTCCAGTGTAGGTCGCGCATGGATATCAACCCATCCATCCTCAACATAACGGATAAAGCGGGCAACCCGGTTTGTTCCATGGGAATAGATGCCATCCCGGCTGGATTCGGTGTGAATGCGGGCACATGTTTCCGCTTTTTCAGCATCCATGCCATATTTAAGAAATACTTCCTTAATCTCATTTTTCATCTGCTCAAAAGGGATTCTCATGCTGTCACCACTTTCTTCGATTTTCCAGTTAGAAGGAGGCTGTCATACTAGCATGCCACAATAGTAGCATTCACGATGTGTCTTGTCAATAAAAATTGCCCCTGCGCAAACAAAACTTATATTGCATATTTTGTAGGTTCATACAAATAACGTAGGCAATCCTGTTTCTATGGAGATTTGGGCGCAAATATACTTGTAAAAGCACAACTAACATGCTAGTATATTGTAGCTGTTCCAAAAGAATCAAGGGAACAGATGCCATCTAATTGCTGTAAGGAGAATGGTTATGGTAATCCGAACTCAAAATCTTTCCGAATCAGCCAGTGACTATGCTTATTGGATTTTGCATACCAATATTATTCAGATGCTGCTTCCTCCCGGCACGGTAATCAGCCCTGCGGAGCTGGCGGGAGAGCTGAAGATTAGCCGCACCCCTATCCAGTCCGCCTGTGCCCGCTTGGCGGCGGAAGGGCTGCTGACCATTGTGCCTCAAAAGGGTTCCTATGTGTCTATTATCAATTTGCAGCGTGTTTATGAATCTGTATATATGCGCAGCCTTTTGGATCAGGCTGCGGCACGGCTTCTCTGTGCCAGCTCCCAGCAAGAAGAACTTTTTCTGGCCTTACAGGCCAATCTGCATCAGCAGGAATTTATTCTGGAAAACAATCTGCAGGCGGATATGTTTGAACTGGATAACCAATTTCACAGCATTCTATACCAATGGTGCGAGATGGATAATATCCGAAAAGCCATTGTGGGAATATCCGCAGATCAGAATCGGGTTCGCTATATGAAGCTGAAATCCAAGATTCGTCTTGGAGAGACTATATCCGAGCATAAAGAAATTTTTTATGCTATCAAGCAGCGTGACAGCGAGTCGGCCGCCCGCCTGAGCCATGAGCATGTAGCAAAATTTGGAGAAGATATCGCCCGTGTTTATTATCAGAATCCTTCCTATTTTTCCCATTGGGAAGAGAATCTGCCCAATCGTTTTGCATCCAAGCAAGCAACCTTTTATATTCCTCTATGAGGTAATCAAAGATTTCCAGTGACTCATGAGCACGTTGAATTTCCAGAAAATTGCTTAGCAGTGATACGGGGCTTTGCCCCTCAGGATGTTTCGCATTTTGTGTAGTTGATATATTGTATACCAAATGAGTTTACGATAAAAATGCCGTAAAGCAACCAGCCGGATTCCGGTCATTGCTTTACGGCATTTTTATTCTGTTATGCAAAGAAAGCGTTTATTCGCCTTTTTTAGATGCCTGAATCAACTTTAGCTCATCCATAAAGGAGTCGATGTCCCGGAATTGCCTGTATACCGAAACAAAACGGATATAAGCCACCTCATCAATGCCTCGCAGGCTTTCCATTACAAGCTCCCCAATCTGGGTGGACTTAACCTCCCGATCCAAGGAATTTTGAATGGAATTCTGGATGTGATCCACGACCCCTTCCATTGTTTCAATGGAAACCGGACGCTTTTCGCAGGCGCGCAGCAACCCACTCAGCAGCTTGCCGCGATCAAAAGGCTCCCGCGATTTATCTCTTTTGACTACCATTACAGGCGTTGTTTCAATAATCTCATAGGTGGTAAAGCGCTTTTCACAGCTCAGACATTCGCGCCTGCGCCTAATTTTTTCCCCTTCATCGGTGGGTCGGGAATCCACAACCTTACTTTCCAAATGGGAACAGTAGGGACATTTCATCGGGCCCCTTCCTTTCTGTCATAGACATATCCGGTTAGTCCAGATAATCCTCCAACACATCACCCAAATGAACCAGGGCTACCTGCGCCTTTTGGCAAAGCTCTATAAATCTTTCTACAAAGCTTTTGTTGGTTGAAATGTCGAGGTATTCCGCCACAAGATTGCCCTCTTCATCCAGCATCTGCACTCCATATGTAGTATAATGCAAGTTATCCAAGTCGTCAATATGGGTCACGCTGAGATTATACCGAAACCCATATCCCAGGGGTTTCTCTGTGCTATAGCACATATTGTTCCCGGTCGTGATCAATTTAAATACCTCCTGCACACACAATAATTGTTTGAGAATAGGCTTTTATAATAATGACTGGGAATTTGGCCCGGTCAGAATTTTTTCATTACGAAATACAGCCCGGTAAAATGCTTCCAAGCGATTGGTTCCTATTCCCAAACTGGCATCCTTTCTATTACAGCCTGCCTAAGGCAGGTATATGCCGCAACTGCAAAACAACAGTTTATAGTTACCAAATTTATCTCACGATAAATACTATACAGGAAATCCAAACAATTTGAAAACGATTTCATCATTCATAATTCGACAGAGATCGACATTTTGTATACATAATCATTATTTATTCTGTAATAATACTACATTTTCACAACAAAGTGCATAATAGATGAAAAATTTGTCGAATGCTTTGGCTAGATTGACAGATGGTTGAAAAGATGTTGATAGCACTGCTTTATTTCAACAAAATCGCCGAAGTTTTCCCGATATAATTCAACTATTATTCCACCGTCGAAGCCGTTTTTGGCTACAGAATCGATAAAATTCGGCAAATCAAGTTGTCCTCTCCCCAAAAGCATACAGTCATGATTTTGGTCGTGATCGCTAATATGTATATGGCGAACTCCATCCCCCATAGCCGAGATCATATCGGGAAAGGCAACCCCACTGCGAATGCACTGCTTTAAATCCAGCACAAACCCGGCATCCGGCAGGCACTTCTTCATTTCAGAAAAAAAGCTGGGATCATACCCGGCGCAGCGTGAGACATTTTCATGGCAAAGCTCCACACCAAAAGCTGCCGCATCCTCCATCAGGAGCTGGTACCGGGAGAAATACTTCTCTCGGGGAATTGGTGTTGTCCGGTAGTTCCCATGGAACATGACCAGCTTTGCCCCTAGTATACAAGCCGCCTGGTAGTATTTTTTGTAGAATTCACGTCCGTCTTCCAGTCTGCGGTCATATCCGGAAAAAAAAAGCATCGGCTCCAGCCCGCAGGTGAAGGGATGGACGGATAAAACCTGTGTTCCCCCACTGTCGGCAATGCTCCGCAGCCTTTTTAGGAAAGGCTCCTCCAGCTCCGAAAAGGAATTAATAAAAACCTCGGTGGCCTTGACAGATATATTGGCTAACTTTCGCAGAGCCGATTCAAGCTCCTGCGGATACAGGCAAGCCGTGGATACCCCAGGCAGCATATTTACGTCACCCTCTCAAGATGTTGGTAACAATTCTCATTGATGCGTCATAGCTCTTATGTTAACATGATAGGCACAGAATCTCATATGAAAGGTGTGCTTTTCATGTTTTTGTACCATAAGATTTCCGGTTGGTTCAGTGACCTTCACTGGTATGCCAAATTCTCCTTCCGGTTGGGTTTCGGCGTAATGTGCTGCTATTATGCAGTCGCTTTAACCGCCTATTTAATTACCCCGATAGCCGTTAATTATCTGGCGGCCCTGGCTATTCAGGATGGGGCTCTGGAGGCAGCACCTGCTTCTCTGGTAGTTGGAATATGCGCCGGAATCATCTGCGATGTTACATACAAGCGTTCCCAACCCAAAAGCCACTGAAACTGCAACACCAATATTATAGCATAGTTTTTAGCTTTAGAAAGTGTTTTTGACTAGGCAATTTTTAGGGATATTATTGTCAATAACTACCGAATAGATCAAAAAATAGGATTATTCAGCCACTTTTTGATTTTCTCTTCCCCCCTCTTGCATGATTCCAGTGAATGTGGTAAAATTAAACATATATTAATAAACCCAACGAACAGGCACAGTACTCATCCTTAGGGGTTTGCAGAGAATCGGTGTCACTGGCTGAAAGCACCGATACCTCCGGATGTTGGAAATTTCACCTGGGAGGGGATTGGCTGAAAGCTTCTTGCTTAGAGGCGAACTGTAGGCTAATCCGGATGGCGCCGTTACCGCCGCCGAGTGTTTGCTATGTGCAAAAATTTGGGTGGTACCGCGGAAAACCGTTGCAATGGAGCTTTTCGTCCCATACTAAGGGATGAAAGGCTTTTTATTATGCAATTCACGGCCTATTCACTCCAAAAACTAAAAGCTTGAAATAGATATACTTAAAAATAACAATGAGGTGGATTTGAATGAAAGCAGCGTTGGAAGCCATTGGACAAAAGGCCCGGGACGCTCTGCAGCAAACCGACAGCCTTCAGCAGCTGGATGAGCTGCGGGTAAAGTATCTGGGTAAAAAGGGAGAGCTGACTGCTATCCTGAAACAAATGGGCGGCCTTGACCCCCAGGAACGGCCCATCGTGGGCCAGATTGCCAATCAGGTGCGGGAGGCAATCGAGCAGCTGATTGATCTGCGCACCTCTCATCTGAAAGAAAAGGCTTTGGAGCTCCAGCTGATGGAAGAGCAAATCGATGTCACCATGCCGGGTAAAAGCCATCCTCTGGGCAAAAAGCATCCCCTGACCTTGATTTTAGACGAGGTAAAGGAGATTTTTCTGGGAATGGGCTTTTCCGTTGTCACCGGCCCGGAGGTTGAAACCGATTATTACAACTTTGAGGCCCTGAACATGCCCAAAAACCATCCCTCACGGGATACACAGGATACCTTCTACATCTCCAAGGACATTGTTCTGCGCACCCAGACCTCGCCTGTGCAGATTCGTACCATGGAAAAGCAAAAGCCCCCTATCCGCATCATAGCGCCCGGCCGGGTTTACCGTTCCGACGCTGTGGATGCCACCCATTCTCCCCTCTTCCATCAGATTGAGGGCCTTGTGGTGGATAAGGGTGTCACCATGGCTGACCTCAAGGGAACTCTTGAGATTTTTGCTAAGATGATGTATGGCGATGATGTGGCGGTTCGTTTCCGCCCCCATCACTTTAAATTTACAGAACCCTCCTGCGAAATGGATACCATGTGCTTTGCTTGCCACGGCGAGGGCTGCCGCCTTTGCAAGGGAGAAGGCTGGATCGAACTGCTGGGCGGCGGCATGGTGCATCCCCGAGTGCTGCGCTACGGCGGCATTGACCCCGAGGAATACAGCGGCTTTGCCTTTGGTATGGGCCTTGAGCGTATGGTTATGCGCCGCTTTAACATTGATGATCTGCGGTTGTTCTACGAAAACGATCTGCGGTTCCTGCAACAATTTTAGGAGGACAACGAAACTATGAAGCTTTCAATGAAATGGCTTTCTGATTATGTTAAGACAGAACTATCTTCCCGGGAGTATGCCGAAGCCATGACCATGTCCGGCTCTATGGTGGAGGGTTTTGAAGTGGAAGGCTCTGAGCTTTCTGGTGTGGTTGTGGGCCGGGTGCTTTCGGTAGAGCGGCACCCCAATGCAGACAGCCTCGTTATTTGCAGCATTGATATTGGCCGTGAGGAGCCGGTGCAAATTGTCACCGGTGCCACCAACGTGGTCCCTGAGGCGTATGTCCCGGTAGCCACCGACGGTTCCACTCTGACAGGCGGCGTTAAAATCAAAAAAGGCAAGCTTCGGGGCGAGGTGAGCATGGGTATGCTTTGCTCCCTTGGTGAGCTTGGGCTGCCCGGACATGATTTCCCCCACGCCATCGAAAACGGAATCTTTTTGCTGGAGGGTGAGTATACCCCGGGGCAGGATATCCGGGAGGCCATTGGCCTCAACGATACCGTAATGGAGTTTGAAATCACTTCCAACCGCCCCGACTGCCTTTCGGTAATCGGTTTAGCAAGAGAAACCGCCGCAACGTTTGATCTGCCGTTGGAGCTTCCCCAACCTGTAGTGAAGGGCGGCGGCGGAAAGCTGGAGGATTATCTGGCTGTTACAGTGGAAAATGCCACCCTTTGCCCTCGCTATACCGCCCGTGCAGTTACCAATGTAAAAATCGAGCCTTCCCCCCTCTGGATGCGGGAACGGCTCCGTGCCAGCGGTGTGCGCCCTATCAATAACATTGTGGATATCACCAACTATGTGATGCTGGAATACGGCCACCCCATGCACGCTTTTGATCTGCGCCATGTGGCCGGGAACAAGCTGGTGGTGCGCAACGCACAGCCGGATGAAACCATTGTCACTCTGGATGGAACCACCCGTACCTTGTCCCCCGAAATGCTGGTTATTGCCGATGAAAAGGCTCCCAGTGCCGTTGCAGGCATCATGGGCGGCGAGTTCAGCGGTGTTTATGAGGATACCAAGACCATTATTTTTGAGGCGGCCTGCTTTGAGCCGGTTTCCGTCCGCACCACCTCCAAAAAGCTTGGCCTGCGCACCGAAAGCTCCGGACGCTTTGAAAAAGGCCTTGACCCGGAAAACTGCCTCCCTGCCCTGCAAAGAGCCTGCCAACTGGTGGAGCTGTTGGGTGCCGGTCAGGTAGTGGATGGGATCATCGATATCAACAACGCCCCCAAATGGGAAGTGGCTGTTCCTCTGGAGCCCCAGTGGCAGAATGCCCACCTTGGCCTCAGCCTTTCTCAGGAGGAAATGGAAAAGATTCTGCGCTCCCTTCACTTTGAAATAAAGGATGGCGTTGTGTATCCGCCCTCTTTCCGCCGGGATGTGGAATGCAAAGCGGATCTTTCGGAGGAAATTGCCCGCATTTTTGGGTATAATAATATTCCCACCACCATTATGCGTGGCTTGGCACAAGGCAAGCTGACCCATGAGCAAAAGCTGGAGCGCTCCATTTGCGATGCTTTGCTGGGGCAGGGCTACAGTGAAATCATCACCTATTCTTTCATCAGCCCCAAGTATTATGACCGCATTGGTCTTCCGGCTGACAGCCCTCTGCGCAAATCGGTGGTCATCAGCAATCCCTTGGGTGAAGATACCAGCGTGATGCGCACCACCACCATTCCCTCTATGCTGGAAACCCTTAGCCGGAATTACAACAACCGCAACGCCTGTGCCCGCCTTTACGAAATAGGCACCCAGTATACCCCCAACGGCGAAGGCCAGCTGCCCAACGAAAGCAAGCAGGTCACACTGGGGCAATACGGCAGCAACTGCGATTATTTCACTTTGAAGGGTGCTGTTGAGGTTCTGCTGGATACCCTGAATATCTGTAACTGGGATGTGGAAGCGGTTACCGATCATCCTACCTTCCATCCCGGACGCTGTGCCCGCCTTTCGGTAAACGGCGAGGAGCTGGGCATACTGGGTGAAATTCACCCGCAGGTTTGCGAAACCTACGGTATCGGCTCCAGAGCCTATGTGGCAAATCTGGATTTCGATGCATTGGCTCGCCAAAGTGTCTGTGAAAAGCAATACCGCCCCCTGCCTAAGTTCCCTGCCTCCACTCGTGATCTGGCTTTGGTCTGCGCAGAATGTGTGCCGGTTCAGTCCATGGAAAAGGCAGTCAAAACCGCTGTAGGCTCGCTGGTAGAAAAGGTAGAGCTGTTTGATGTTTACCGGGGCAAGCAGGTTGGCGAAGGCAAAAAGAGCGTGGCCTTTAACATCACACTGCGGGCCGGTGACCATACCCTGACAGACGAGGAATCCGACCGTGCCGTGAAAAAGCTTCTGCGCGCTCTTGAAGAACTGGGTGCCGAGCTCAGAGGCTAAATTGGTAAATTCTGCTTTGATTTCTTAGTATTTTCATAGACTAGCCTTGCAAAATTCACATCTTTGGTGTATCCTTTTATTTAGGAGGTGGTGTAAGATGCATGAACCAACCATCAGCTTTTCTATCCATGAGGATAAAGAAAAGCAAATGAAGGAAATTCTCACCCAGATTTATGATGCGTTGCGTCAAAAGGGGTACAATCCAATTAACCAGATTGTAGGTTATATATTATCGGAGGATCCCACCTACATCACCACCCACAACAATGCCCGAAGTTTGATTCGCCGCATTGACCGCGATGACCTGCTCCACGCTTTAGTGGAGTCCTATCTCAATGCTTAAATGATACGGGGAGCGGCCGGGTTTTAAACGGCCGTTCCCCTTTTTAGGAGCCGACATGCAGTATAGACAGTTAGGGAGAACCGGTATTACCGTTTCCCGAATGTGCTTTGGAACTCTCACCGTCGGCCCTTTGCAGGGGAATCTTCCTCTTGAAGAGGGCAGCACCGTTTTGGCGGCGGGAATACAGGGCGGTGTTAACTTTTGTGATACCGCTCAGCTTTATGAAACCTATCCTTATATTCGCAGGGCCATGGAGATGACCGGCAAATACGATTTGGTCATTTCCAGCAAAACCTATGCTTATACTCGAGAACTGGCTGTCACAGCGGTTGAAGAAGCCCGCAAAGCTCTGAACCGGGATTATGTGGATATTTTCATGCTTCACGAGCAGGAAAGCGCCCTGACCCTGCGTGGTCACCGAGAGGCTTTAGACTATCTGCTGGAATGTAAATCGAAAGGCATTCTTCGGGCAGTGGGCGCTTCCATGCACCACATTGCCGCCGTGGAAGGTGCAACCGCTCTGGGGCTGGATGTGATTCATCCCCTGCTCAACTGCACCGGTTTAGGCATTGTAGATGGAAGCCGCCAGCAAATGGAGGAAGCTGTCTCCGCCGCCCACAACCACGGCGTCGGCACTTTTACCATGAAGCCTTTGGGGGGCGGCAATCTGTTTAAATCCGCACCTGCCTGTCTGGACTATGTATTGGGCCTTGATTATGTGGATTCAGTGGCCATTGGAATGCAGTCGGTGGAAGAAGTTGAGGCCAATTTATCCTATTGGCAGGAAGGGCACTTTTCCCCTGCTCAGCTTCGTGAGCTGGAGCAAAAGCAGCGCCGCCTCCATATAGACGATTGGTGTGAGGGCTGTGGCCAGTGTGTCAAAACCTGCCCTCAAGACGCCCTTTCTGTTATGGAGGGCAAAGCTGTCTGCAATTACAGTGCCTGTGTATTGTGCAGCTATTGTGCCGGAGTATGCCCAGTTTGGGCAATTAAAGTGGTTTAGGACTTTACTTTATAAAAGTTTTGTGCTATACTGATAGAATCAAACATTTTCCTATCCAGAAGAAGCCCGGAGCCTAAAGTTAAACAATTTTCTTTATCCCTGCGCTCCGGCGAACTCCGCAGGAGCCTTTTAAAACGTTTGCAGGGCGCGAAAAAAATGACATGGGACTTGCGGGAACACTTTTTTATGACAATACTTTAATGGAGGGGTTTGCATGGCAGAAACCAAGAAGAAAGAAGAAATGCTGCTGTTTAAGGGCAGGCCGCTGGTTCGGAGCGGCAGTACGATTTATTATGGAGACATGGCTGATCCTTATGTGGCTATGCTTCAGATTCTCAGCACACAAACACAAGGGCAACTGGAATTGGCAAACAAAGTTTCTGTTCAGATTCTATCCACTGATTCCGATCTTCGCCCCAAGGAACGCATCAAGAAAAAGACCGAAAAAAATTCTCTCTATGATGCAGTCAAAATCGCTTCGATTTGGCTGGAGCGCATGTTGGAAGAATAACCTCCTTCCCTTACTTTCTAATATATTTTGTATATATCAAACCGGTCTTCTTCACAGAAGGCCGGTTTTCAGTTTCCCTGCAAACAAGCCCCGAGATGGCCTGCCAAAGTAAAACGGCAGGCCATCTCGGGGCTTGAAAAATCAGTCAGAAAAGTTAGAAAAGCTGTTAGCGGAAGGAACGATACATGGTATAAAGCATATCGTCGGTAATCTCAACCGGTGCATTGAGCATGTTGGGGTGACGGCTCTCTTTCA
This sequence comes from Oscillospiraceae bacterium MB08-C2-2, assembly GCA_035621215.1. Taxonomy (NCBI): domain Bacteria; kingdom Bacillati; phylum Bacillota; class Clostridia; order Eubacteriales; family Oscillospiraceae; species Oscillospiraceae bacterium MB08-C2-2. The sequence goes on from CP141729.1 coordinate 772,560, forward strand.
CCAAAGTATCAATATCGCCATCGGTCAGGTTTAAATCCTTCAGGTCAATGCGGGAGCCGGTTGCCTTCTTGATCTCCAGTATACGATCACACATAGCATCCACATCTGCAAAGCCAATCCGCTGGGCAAAGCCCTCCAGACGGTTATTCTCCGCACCCTTGCACAGGCGGGTAAAATAATCCAGTGTCAGTGCACAGGCTTCTCCATGAGGAATGTGATACCGATTGGTCAGCACAAAGGAGCATGCATGGGAAGCGCCGGTTTTAGGCAGATTAAAGGCCATTCCGGCCAGCAAAGATGCTTGTGCCATCATGCTCTTGGCTTCTTTGTCGGTTTCCTTCTGGCAGGCACGCTCCAGATAGGTAAACACCAGTTGAGCAGCCTCAGCCGCCAATGTATCGCAGATCGGCTGATGGTTGCGGCTATAAAAGCCCTCAACAGCATGGGCCAGAACATCTAAGCCTGTTGCGGCGGATACTTTAGGCGGTACAGTATAGGTCAGCACCGGGTCTACAATGGCATACTTGGGATAAAATGCCTCGCTGACAATAGGAGCCTTGAGACCCTTTTCCTCGTTGGTCACCACGCTCACAGCGGTTACCTCGCTGCCTGTACCGGCTGTGGTGGGGATGGCCAGAAGGGTCAGCCCGCCGGCCGGAACCGCAACGCCTGTGGCGTGGTATTTGGTGATGGAATCCTCTGTCTTGGCAATAGCGGCCGCCGCCTTTGCACAGTCGATACAGCTGCCGCCGCCCATGGCAATCACATAATCCGCACCCGACTCACGCAGAGCCGCCGCCAAATTGTCGATGTTTACAACAGTAGGGTTGGGCTGAAAATCGGTAAAAACCTCTGTAACCTGCCCCCCAGAAAGCTCTACCAGCTCCTTGGCAAAGCCATTCTCTGCCACTACCCTGTCACAAACTAAAAAGCCTTTGCTTAAACCCAAGGTCTTAGCCAAACCAAAAACATTTTTACGCTCATTATCGCCAAAGATAATCTTGACCGGCTGTTGATATTCCCAACGCATATTCTAAAATCCCCCGCTTTTGTTTGATGGTTAATGCCAATTATTTAGCGTATATGGTTTTTTCCAGAGCGGCAAACTCTTTTTTGGCTCCTTTAAGAGCCTCCTGACGCCACTCTTCCAAATCCTGTGTAAACTCGGTCTGCAAAAAGGCCTTGACCATTTCAATGCCCAGCTCGGGTGCAATGACCCAGCCGCCCAATGCCAGTATGTTGGAATCATTGATGGCTCTGCACATTTTGGCACTGTAGGTGCTTTCTACCACTGCAGCGCGCACATTGGGATATTTATTGGCAACCTGAGACATGCCCATGCCGGTTCCGCAAATCAGAATTCCTCTTTCTGCCTCACCGGAAGAAATTTTTTCTGCAACGATCGGGGCAGTCTTAAAAAACGGCATGGGAGCATCGGGCGACTGGGTGCCCAAATCCTCCACTTCGTAATTTTGGCCAATCAAATATTCCTTGATGGCCTCCTTCAAAGAAAATCCCGATTTATCCGAACCCAACAGTACTTTCATCTCAAAATTCCTCCCGGTTTTTTTGCAGCCGCTAAGCGCAGCTTTGATGGACTGGCAATTAAATCGATTACGATTTTTATTATAAGCATCCTAATCAAAAAAAGCAAGGCCTTTCGTCCATACAATTTTAAAGCAGCGGGATATGACTGCAAAAAGCATTTTTCAAAGCTTGTAATTTAGCAGCGGCAATGCTATGCTGTTATTAATTTTAAAAACACAACAACCGAGGTGACTGTATTTGGAACTGCCGGTCGGCATGGGTGAAATGAAAAAAGCCAACACCCAAAACACCATTTTGGCTATTATCCGTAAATATGGGGAACTCTCCAAGCTGGATATCAAGCGCATGTCCAAATATAGTATGTCCACTGTGCTTTCAGTCATCGATGAGCTGGAGCGCTGCAGGTATATCCGCTATTCACGGACAGGAAAATCCAGCATTGGGCGTAAGCCTACTCTTTATACCCTTAACGCACAGGCTGGTTATTTTATCGGCGTGGAATTCAGCGCCGAAGAAATTCATTGTGTGCTGTTGGATTTCACCCTTAAACCTGTCAATGCCCATTCCGATGTGATTGATCTCCCTGAAATCAACGCCCAGTCTGTGATCGGGCTGGTTTGTGATCAAATTCGCGGGATTGCTGCGCCTTTGGGTGCTGGTTGGCAAAAGCAGATTATCGGGCTGGGGGTTGGCTCCCCCGGTTATGTGGATGAGCAGGGCAAAAGCCTTTATTACGCCTATATCCGAGATTGGGCCGATATCGATTTAAAGACCGTTTTGGAGAAGGAATTTCATATTCCCGTTCATGTGGATAACAACATCAATCTGTTGGCTCTGGCCCATAAGGATGTTTCGGGAAAGGATCAAAACTTTCTTTTACTTTCTATCCGGACCGGTATCCGCTTTGGCTGTGTACTGAATAACAGCATTTATAGGGGAACCCGAAACCTTTCGGGTGAAATCGGCCATACAACAGTCTACCCCGGAAGCCGCCAATGCCGTTGTGGCCGCAAGGGCTGTCTGGAATCCGAGATTTCCAATTACGCTGTTATGGATAAAATCACAGAAGGCATATCCTATGGCCGCTTCACGCACATTTGGGAGATGGCCGGGCAGCAAACCCGCAATATCACCATTTCGCTTTTTGCCCGTTCGGTGCTGGCCGGTCACCGGGATTCGATGGAGCTTTTCGATGAAATTTGCAGCTATCTGGGCGGTATGCTGGCCCAATCGGTCAATCTGTTTAACCCTTCGCTGATTTATCTGCGGGGGCCTCTCACAGAGGTGGGGAGCCTGCTGGTGGATAAGGTCAATGAAGTGATTGCCCGGCATTCTTATTCTGCAAGCTTGGAAGGGTTTGAGCTTCGCCTCTCCCCTTTCGGCGTGGATGCAGGTGCTATTGGTGCCGCTTATTATGCCATGGATCGTGAATTCCAGTTTGTATCCATTCCCGATTCTGTCCCCGGACTCTAAAGGAGGATTGCCTGTGTCTGAATCGACACGCAAGCTTTTGATTGTGATGCTTATTGCCTTGCTGAGCATAGAGTTGGTTTCGTTTTTCTATAACAGGCAGAATGCCAAGCCAGCTTCTCCGCAGATTTCCAGTGAGGCTGTATCTTCCCAGCAGACAGTGGATTACCGCAAGCTTTCTGCCAGCGAGGCCAAAAAAATGCTGGATGAAAACCCGGATGTTTTTCTCTTGGATGTCCGCACCGAAGAAGAATATCAGGAAAGCCATATCAAAGGGGCTGTTCTGATTCCCTACGATCAATTAAGCGACCGTGCGGAGGCGGAGCTTCCCGAAAAGGAGGCTGTGATCCTCCTTTATTGCCGCAGCGGGAACCGAAGCAAGACCGCCGCCGACACTTTGCTTTCTATGGGTTATACCAATGTATATGATTTTGGAGGTATTCTCTCCTATCCATACGAAACCGTTTCAGGTTAAAAAAAGCCCGTTGGTTACGCAGTGCGGCGTAACCAACGGGCTTTTTATACCTGCTATACGTTCTGCCGAACACCTCCAAAGGCTTCTTCAAAGCGCTTACAAGCCTCTACAATACCGTCAGGCTGATCAAAGATCATATAAATGCCTGTAACCAGCATATCCGCGCCGTTTCGAATGCATTGATCGGCAACCTCATAGCTGACCCCGCCATCCACCAGAATCTGGAAGCAAAGCCTGTGCCTGCGGCGAAAATCCGAAAGCTCTGCCAGCCGTTCCATTGCACCCGGCAGAAAGCGCTGCCCGGCATAGCCCGGTTCCACCGACATAAAGACCACATAATCCAGCAAATGAGCAAACGGCTCCAGCATCTCTACAGGCTGAGATGGGTTGAGAACCACGCCAGCCTTGATTTCCAACTCACCCAGCATGGTCAGTGCCCGAACCGTAAAAGGGGTGGTTCCCAGATGAAAGCTGATGCAATCCGCCCCATACTCCCCCAGCAGGGAAAAATACGACATAGGATTCTCTGCCATAAGATGCACCTCCACCATACAGTGGGGGTACTTTTTCTTTAAATCCCGGACAAAGCTGGGCGGAAAGCATAGATTGGGTACATAATGCCCATCCATGATGTCCACATGAAAGCACCGCACACCGCCTTCTACCAGCTGCTGTACCTTGGATTCCATCTCCAACAGGCTGATGTTCGCCAAGGAGGGAACGTTGATAACCATAAGCAAACCCCTTTCCTATTAAAATTTCATCAGGCCGGCTGCTTTTCTGCCCGGCGGTGGTGGATTTTTTCCCGCTGGTGATCGGAATAGACTTGCAGCAGCACCGCAACAAGCAGAATCACCCCTGTGCTGATATCCTTCCAGTAAGCACTAATATGCCCGTTAAGGTTGATCAGGTTGGTAATCAGGTTAAGGAACAGTGAACCAAGAAAAATCCCCTGAATTTTGCCCATTCCGCCTCGAACACTGGTTCCGCCGATCACAATGGCCGCCATAATGGTCATTTCCCATCCCTCACAGGCCGTAGGCTGCCCTGCGCTGAGCCTGCCGGAGAGAACAATTCCGCAGAGAGCCGCTGTAAGCCCGCTGAGAATGAAAACCCATATCTTGGTTTTGGTCACCCGGATGCCCATCATTTCTGCGGCTTCCTCGTTGCCGCCCACTGCATACATCGCCCGGCCAAAGGGTGTATAGCGAGTTACAATCATAAAAACAAGCACCAGTGAGATAAACAGCAATGCCGGAACCGGCAGTAGGTCAAAGAGGTTGGCGTTTCCCATTGCCTTTAAGGTGTTGGCAGAATCCGCAATGGTGATGGAAAGCTCCTTATTAACCAAAAGCGCAAGGCCTCTGGCGGCCAGCTGTGTGCCCAGAGTAGCGATAAAGGGCTGTACCCTAAATTTCGCCACTATAATGCCGTTAATCAGGCCAAACACCAAACCCACGGAAAGCCCACCCAAAATACTGGGCAGCAACCCCCAAGGGCTCAAGAGCGCCGAAAACATACTGGCGGATGCAGCAACCGAAGCAACGGATAAATCTCTTGCCCCAATGAGAAAGCAAAGGTTAACCCCCACCCCCATAATGCCCATCATAGATGCTGTATGCAAAACGTTAATCAGGTTGCGCTTGTAATTCAGAAAGGTCATGCCATAGGAAAGGGTTCCAAAAAGCATCAGAATCAGCACAGCCCACAAAGCGGTGTTGTTCTGAATAAAGGCAAAAATTCTTTGCCGAGAAATTGCTTCGCTTTTCATCTTCCTTCCCCCTCTTAAACTGTTTTTTCCCGCTGAATTGCCAGCGAAAAAATGATGATGAAAGCCTTGATGATGTTGGCTACCGCAAAAGGAACGCCGTTCATATTAACGGTCGTCGCAACCAGCACCATGATAATACAGCCCATAATGGAACCGATGACATTGGATTTTCCGCCTTTCATGCTGGTGCCGCCCACAGCAACGCCCGCAATGGCATCCATTTCATACAGCTTACCCAGCTCGTTGGGATCAAGAGCGGCATTTCGGGCAAGCTCCAGTATTCCGCAGAAACCGGCCATCACAGCGGAAAGCACATAAACCGTAATCAACACCGAGGTGGTCTTGATCCCGGCCAGACGGGCCGCCCGGGTATTTTCACCCACAGCCTCAACCTTTTTGCCCAGAACCGTCTGGCGCACCACAAAAATACTCACTACCACAATCGCAACGAAAAACACAGTCTGGATGGGAATTTTTCCGGGAAACCGGTAAAGCCCCAAAATCCGGATGGCCGGGTGCTTAGAGAGAACAAAGACCTTGGAATTTGCCATAAGCACCGTAAAGCCCCGCATGGCAATCTGCATGACCAGCGTGAGAATAATGGGCTGAACCCCCACCCGGGCAATCATGAAGCCGTTAAAGGCACCGACCAAGCCACAGGCCGCCAGCCCCAGCAGTGCCCACAGATAAAAATTTCCTCCTCCGGCAACATCCAGAGCGATAATGATACCGCAAAAGCCCATCATGGAACCGGTGGAAATATCGATGCCTCCGGAGGAAATAACCAAGGTCATGCCAATGGTCATAAACAGAATCGGGGTTGCCTGCTTGATCACCAGAAAAAGGGTGTTGATGGAGAGAAAGTTTTTGGTGAAGATCATGTTGAAGAGAATCAAAACCCCAAGAGCAAAGGCAGCTCCGTATTCTACAAACAATTCACGAAGATCGGGTTTCTCAGAGATTTTCAGCCGAGCTTCTGCATGGCCGGTTTGAAGCATTTCAGTTGTCTCCCCTTCCTATTTTGGGTATTGGTAATGGGATGGCAGGCTAGTATACAGCGCAGTGATCGGCAATAACGGTCATAATTCGGTCAGAGCTGATTTCTTCGCCCGTTAGCTCCGCAATTTTCTGGCCTTCCCGAAGCACAGCCACCCGATCACAGCCTCGCACCAGCTCATCCAGCTCGGAGGAAATATACAGCACACTGATCCCCTGATCGGCAATTTTTTTGATTAATTCTTCAATTTCTCCTTTGGCTCCCACATCGATTCCTCGGGTAGGCTCATCCAGAATAATCAGGTCTGGATGGGTTGCCAGCCAGCGGGAAAGGATAACCTTCTGCTGGTTTCCACCGCTGAGATTCTTGATTTTAGTATCCGCCGAGGGCGTTTTTACCGCAATTTTTTCTATGTATTCCTCTGTAACAGCCCGCTGCTTTTTCTTGTTGAGGACGCCGAAGCGGCTGAGCTTACCCAAAATAGACATGGTTAGATTATCATTGATGCTCATACGGGGGAAAATCCCCTCTGTTTTGCGATCCTCCGAGCAAAAGGCAAGGCCATTTTCAACAGAATGGCTGGGGCTTTTAAAGCGTACCGCCTGCTGCCTCAAGCAGATTTCACCCTCATAGTTTTGATCGTCTCCGAAAATCACCTTGGCCAATTCGGTGCGCCCGGAACCCAAAAGCCCGGCCAAACCCACTACCTCGCCTCTGCGTATTTCCAAATCCACGCCGCAGAGCCGGTGATTTGCCTTTTGAATTCCTTTCACCGAGCAGAGTATTTCGGCCTCCTGCTTGGCGGGATCATATTCCTTTCTTTTATCCAGAATCTCTTGGGCATCCCGGCCAATCATCAAGGAAATAAGCCGAAGCTTGGGCATCTGCTCAATAGGCTCACAGGCAATGAACATACCATCCTTGAAAATGGTGACCCGGTCGCATATCCGATAAATTTCATCCATCTTGTGGGTGATGAAAATCGTGGAGATTCCTCTTTGCCGCAGCTTCTGCACAATGCCGAACAGCACCGCCACCTCGCTGTTATCCAGAGAGGAGGTAGCCTCATCCATAATCAAAAGTTTGGTATCAATGGATAAAGCCCGGGCGATGGAAACCATCTGCTGCACCGCAATGCTCTGCTTGTTCAGGGCAGCGGTAACATCTACCCCCACCCCCAAATCCGCCATGAGCTTGCGGGCGTTTTCATTGAGCTGTTTCCAATCAATAAGGCCGCCCTTCCGGGGGGTGTTCCCCAGATAAATGTTTTCCGCCACACTAAGAAAAGGGCTCAGATTCAACTCCTGAAAAATGGTGCTGATGCCCAGCCTCTGCGCTTCAAGGGTATCCGCCGGATTGATGGGCTTTCCGTCAAAGAGCATTTCGCCCTGATCGGTATCCCGGCGGTAATATCCGGTTATAATTTTAATCAGCGTGGATTTTCCAGCCCCATTCTCTCCCATCAGGGCCATAACTTCTCCTTTATTGACAGTAAAATCCACATTTTTGAGAGCCTTCACTCCGGGAAAGCTCTTGGATATATTGGTCATCTGCAGCAAAACATTCTGGTGCACACACATACCCCCTGTCTTTTTCCGCAACTTCACTGCAAAGCATCGTTTCTTTTTTAGAGAGCCTTTAGAAAAACAGAGCTTTGGGGCACTTAACCCAAAAGCCCTGTTCATTCAGCCTTTTAAGCGGTAGCGCCGCTGATTACCACCCGGCGTTTTTCAGCTCTTCCGCCGCATTGTCAATGGTAAAGAAACGGTCGTTGGCCCAAATCAGGCCTTCCACCGGCTTGCCGGCCTCCAAGGCTTCTACCACCTCCAGAGCCTGAGGCCCCAACAAAGGGCTGCACTCGGAGCAAGCTGCCACACGGCCGTCAATAATCTCCTCCAGCATAGCGGAGCTGCCATCCCCAATGGAAAGAACCTTAATATCCTCACCGGGAATCAGGCCTGCGCCATCAATGGCCTGCAAAGCACCAAAGGTCATTTCATCCGAATGGGTGACAACCACATCAATTTTATCCCCATGGGCTTGCAGCATATTTTCCATAACCACCTGAGCCTCAGAGCGCATATTATTGCCCACCTGTGTATCCAACTTTACCAAGCTCTTATGTTGATCAACCACGGCCCAGAAGCCCTTGGCACGATCCATGGCGGTGGTGGAACCGGGAGCGCCAAAGATTTCTACAATGTTGGCACCATCAGGGAAGTTCTCCACGATCCAATCGGCGCACCATTGGCCTTCGGCTTGTGCATTGGAGCGGATGGCTGTTACATAGTCCTCACCGGGGGTGCCATTGGCGGAGCGATCCAGCAAAATTACCGGGACCCCGGCCTTTTTGGCTGCTTCCAGAGCCGGAACCAGGCCCGCTTCTTCTTTAGGCGGCAGCAGCAAATATTCAATATCCTGTGCCAGCAAATCGTTTACGTTGGAAATCTGCTTGGCGGTATCGTTGCCTGCTTCATTCCAAACCACTTCAAAGCCCACTGCTTCAAAAGCATTTATTACACTTTGGGTTTCTGCTGTGCGAAAGGCGTTGGTATAATGCATCTGAGCTAGCCCAATTTTGCGCCCTGCTCCCCATTGATCGCTTTCAGCCGGAGCAGCTTCTGAGGCTGATGCCTCAGGGGCCGCCTGAGCGGAAGGAGCCGCAGGAGCCTCAGAGGCGGGGGCGGGAGCTGATGTGCCACCGCAGGCCGCAAAAGACAGTGCCATGCTCACCATTAATACAATCGCCAGTATTTTTTTCACAATGAATCCTCCTTAATTACCAGGTCAAAATGGCTCGTTTCCTGTTTCGGGGTATCCAAACCAGCTTACCCCGCTTTAAAGCAGAATGAGTATTTTCCAGCCTCCTTTTAAGATATTGGAGAACAAGGACTAGCCCTTGTTCTCCCCACCATTTTAGTCCGGGACTTTGTGCATAACGGGTCTTATTTTGCGTTAAGGTTTATTTATTTCTTTTATCTTTTTGCTCTAGACTTCAAAGCTATGGGAGAGACTATTTAGTATAAAGGTTGACACCGCCACACAATCAGTATTATAATATCGATAATAGAAGGTTTATTTTAATGCAGGTTAAAATACGTGCATTTTAACGGCCTGCGATAACCCCCAAGAGCCTTCTAGCAGTAGTTTCTTTTCGTATATTGTTTACCGAAATCGGCTTCATTTGGCTGTTTCCCCCAAGCCACTATTGGGTTTAAAAGTTACAGCTATTGATGGGAGGTGTTTATTATGCCGGAAAACAAAAAAGGCCCTGTTGCTATTTCAACACAGGCCTTGAAAAGGATGCCCTATTATCTTCAGTATCTGCAAAGATTACAAGCCCAAGGCACAGAATTTGTGGCGGCGCCTGCCATTGCAGAAAGCCTTGGCCTCAACGAGGTGCAGGTACGCAAGGATTTCGCCGCAGTCAGCACTGCCAAGGGAAAGCCTAAGGTGGGTTTTCGGGTTTCTGAGCTGATTGCAAGCATGAAAACCCTGCTTGGCCACGATAATGTGGATCAGGCTGTTCTGGTGGGGGTGGGTTCTCTGGGAACAGCACTGCTTTCTTATAAGGGCTTTCAGGATTATGGCATTCAAATTGTAGCGGCCTTTGATACGGATGAGCGGGTGTTTGGTTCAAAAATAAGAGGGAAAAAGGTCTTCCCCTCCGAAATGCTCAGTGAAATTTGCCGCAGGCTGGGTGTTCATATCGGGATTATTGCAGTACCGGCCGAACAAGCCCAAATGGCCTGTGATCAGCTTGTGGCAGGCGGTGTGCTGGCTATCTGGAATTTTGCTCCTGTGCATCTTTCCGCTCCCAAGAATATCCTTGTTCAAAATGAAAATATGGCCGCCTCACTGGCCCTGCTTTCCAAGCATTTACAGGAAACCTTTGACCGGCTTGTCATAGCTGAGGGAGGCGAAAAGCAACGATGAATACTCTGCATTTTAAATACGCTGTGGAGGTTGAAAGAACCCGCTCCATTACCCAGGCGGCGGAAAACCTTTTCATGGCACAGCCCAATCTGAGCAAAGCCATTAAAGAGCTGGAGGATACCATCGGCATCAGCATTTTTGAGCGAACCTCCAAGGGGGTAACCCCCACTCGAAAGGGCGCTGAATTTCTGGTTTATGCCAAAAATATTCTCGCTGAAATTGAACGTATGGAATCTCTTTATATCCCGGATAATTGCGACCGCCAAAGCCTTAATATTTCCATTCCCCGAGGGAGCTACATTTCCAGCGCCTTTACTGACTTTATAGCAGAGTTGGACCCGGAAAAGGAGATTGATGTTCACCTCAACGAAACCAACTCCATGCAATCCATTACCAATGTGGTGGATGGCCAGTTCAATATGGGGATTATTCGCTATCAGATTGCCTATGAGAATTATTTTTTGGATTATCTGGCCGAAAAGAATCTTTCTTTCGAGCCTATCTGGAAGTTTGAGTGTCTGGCACTTATGTCCCGAAATCACCCGCTGGCCTCCCGGGAAAAGGTTACCTATAAAGCACTTTCTCAATGCATCGAGATTGTTCACGGGGATACACTGGTTCCTTATCTCTCTGCAAGAAAAACCAAAACGCCCCACAGTTCCCCTGAAATTCGCAGAAAGATTTCTCTCTATGAGCGATTCAGCCAGTTTGATATCCTCTCTCGCATTCCCACCACTTATATATGGGTTTCGCCTATTCCAGAGCATATTTTGACCCAGTATAATCTGATACAGCGCAAATGCTATGGCGCCAACCAAAAATATAAGGATGTGCTGATTTATCCCAAGGGATATGTTTTTACAGAACTGGATAAAAGATTCATTCACTGCCTATATGCTTCTAAAAATCAGGTGGAGGCTATGGAATACACTTGATCACTCTGAAAAGGCTCCTTTGATATCCATAAAACAAATGAGAAATAATGCTGAAAAGTCTGGAAGTCGATATTTCTCTATATATGCGATATTGAGTTTTATATAGCCATTTCACTATGTAAATTGTTACTATCAGCTAATTTTTCTTTTATAACAAGCTATTTTTAAGCGGATTTTTCATCTATATCATTTCTGAAAATCTAAATATACAAATAACTCTATATCGATATTGGTATATCGATATTCCGGTTTCATATTTCACATTGATGCCCCGATTGGTTATAATATTCAATGAAGATAGGTTTTTTCAAATATAACTTAAATCAATTTGATTTTTTTATCATCTTATATTAAAATATTTCCCGGAGTTCTTCAAGCTGTTGATTACTAGGCTGCTGTGATTTTAATAAAAGCGGCCCTTTTCAAAGGAAGGTATTGTCTATGTATCAAATTTTACGAAAAGAAGCTTTGAATCCTACTGTGACCTTGATGGAGGTCATGGCTCCCATGATAGCCAAGAAGGCCGAGCCGGGCCAGTTTATTATCCTGCGTGTAGACGAGAACGGCGAGCGTATTCCTCTCACCATTGCGGATTTTGACCGCACCAAGGGCACCATCACCATTATTTTTCAGATCGTTGGTGCCACCACCGAGGCTCTGAACCACTTGAACGAAGGGGATTATATCCACGATTTTGCAGGCCCCTTAGGCAGAAAAACCGAAACCGAAGGCCTTAAGAGAGTGGCTGTTGTTGGCGGCGGCGTAGGCTGCGCCATTGCTTATCCGGTTGCCAAGAGACTGCACGAGCAGGGCTGTAAGGTTGATACCATTGCCGGTTTCCGCAGCCAGGATTTGGTCATTCTGGAGGATGAATTCAAAGCGGTCAGCGATCGCATGTTCCTCATGACCGACGATGGCAGTGCAGGTGAAAAGGGTCTGGTTACCGATGCACTCAAAAAACTGATTGAAGAAGGCACCCAGTACGATGAGGTTATCACCATTGGGCCTTTGATCATGATGAAATTTGTTTGTGCCCTGACTAAAAAATACGACATCAAAACCACTGCCAGCATGAACCCCATTATGATCGATGGCACCGGCATGTGCGGCGGCTGCCGACTGAGCGTGGGCGGCAAAACCAAGTTTGCCTGCGTGGACGGCCCTGATTTTGATGGTCATGAAATTGATTTTGACGAGGCTATCGCCCGGTCTGCGACCTACAAGCCCTTTGAGAGACAGGCCCATACCGATGTGTGTAACCTCTTTAATATGGAGGTTAAATAACAATGCCGAATATGTCGCCTAAAAAGAACGAGATGCCTGCACAGGAAGCCAATATCCGCAACCAGAATTTTCTTGAGGTAACACTGGGTTACAGCGAAGAGCAGGCCATTGACGAAGCGAAACGGTGCCTCAACTGCAAACATAAGCCCTGTATCAAGGGCTGCCCTGTTCAAATTGAAATCCCCGCTTTCATTCAGGAGGTCGCTCAAGGTAACTTTGAAGAGGCTTACCAGATTATCTCTCTTTCCAGCTCCCTGCCTGCCGTTTGCGGGCGCGTTTGCCCCCAGGAATCCCAGTGTGAGGAAAAGTGTGTTCGTGGCATCAAGGGTGAGCCTGTTGGCATCGGCCGTCTGGAGCGTTTTGTAGCGGATTACCACAACGCTCACGTGACCACAGCTCCTCAGAAGCCCCAGCCCAACGGACACAAGGTTGCCGTTATTGGTTCGGGCCCTGCTGGTCTTGCCTGTGCTGGCGATTTGGCTAAAAAAGGCTATTCTGTTACTGTATTTGAGGCTTTGCATTTGGCCGGAGGCGTTCTGGTTTATGGTATTCCCGAGTTCCGTCTGCCTAAATCCATTGTGCAGAAAGAAATTGACACTCTCAAAGAGCTGGGTGTTACAGTTGAAACCAATATGATTATCGGCAAAACCGTTTCCATCGATGAACTGATGGAGGAATATGGCTTTGAATCCGTGTTTATTGGTTCGGGTGCCGGCCTCCCCCGCTTTATGAATATTCCCGGTGAAAACCTCAAGGGTGTTTATTCCGCCAACGAATTTTTGACCCGTGTGAACCTGATGAAGGCCTATAAGCCTGACAGTTCCACCCCCATCCAGAAGAGCAGCCGTGTGGCTGTTGTAGGCGGCGGAAACGTGGCAATGGATGCCGCCCGCTGTGCAAAGCGTCTGGGCGCTGAAGTTACCATTATCTATCGCCGTACCGAGAAGGAGCTTCCCGCCCGTTTGGAGGAAGTGGAGCATGCCATGGAAGAAGGCATTGAGTTTAAGTTTTTGACCAATCCTGTTGCCATTAACGGCAATGCAGAGGGCTGGACCACCAGCATCCGCTGCGAGCAGATGGTACTTAGCCAGCCGGATGAATCCGGGCGTGCCAAACCGGTTCGGCTGGAAAACAGCGAGTTTGATATCGAAGTCGACTGCGTAATCATGTCTATAGGCACTTCCCCCAATCCTCTGATCAAATCCACCACCGAAGGGCTTGATACCCATAAGTGGGGCGGCATTGTGGCCAATGAGGAAACAGGCGCAACCTCTCGCAAGGGAGTCTACGCTGGCGGCGACGCCGTTACAGGCGCAGCAACCGTTATTCTTGCGATGGGAGCGGGCAAGGCTGCGGCCAAAAGCATGGATGAATATATCCATGGCATAGGAGAATAGCTATGAAGCTTAAATCTGTCCCAACGCAGACTCTTCAAAGATTACCGGCTTACCTGAATTATTTGAAATCTCTGCCTAAAGACGGAGTCGCTAACATTTCCGCCACGACCATTGCCGAGGCGCTGCGTCTCAACGATGTTCAAGTTCGGAAGGATCTGGCCTCCATTAGTGATGGGGGCCGCCCCAAGGTGGGGTATGTTACAGAAAACCTCATTTTTGATATTGAACAGTTTTTGGGCTATGATGATGCCGACAACGCTGTTATCGTGGGTTCAGGCAATTTAGGCAAGGCGCTTCTTTCCTATAAAGGCTTTTCGGAATATGGTTTGGATATTGTAGCAGCTTTTGATATTGATGAAAGTGTAGTTGGCTGCACTGTCAACGGCAAACGCATCCTCCCCGCTGAAAAGCTCAAAAACCTCTGTCACCGTATGGGCATTAAGATTGGTATTATCACCGTTCCCGCCTATCAGGCGCAGGATGTATGCAATACACTCATTGAAAGCGGTGTGGTTGCTATTTGGAACTTTGCCCCTGTTCATCTTGAGGTTCCTGAAAACGTTTTGGTGCAAAACGAAAATATGGCTTGCTCCTTGGCCATACTTTCCATGCATTTGACAAAAAAACTCACTGAGAAATCCTGAAAACCAGGATTAAAGAGACAACATGAAGCCGTCCGCTTTTCCTCTTTGTTTGCGGGCGGCTGAAATTTGCCAAGAACCACCCAATATAATGATAAAACCTGGTTTTATATGCACCTTTTCCTGAAGAACCGATAATCGGAAACCTCCTCTAGCACTTTATCAGACTTAATCTTAAGACACTGAAATTGGAGGGTAAGCTGTATGGAAATCACTGTTTGTATTGGAAGTTCCTGTCATTTAAAAGGTTCCAGACCGGTTGTTGAGCAACTGGAAAAACTGATTTTTGAAAAGCGGCTCCGAGATAGGGTGGAGCTGCAAGGTTCCTTCTGCATGGGTAACTGTACAGCTGGTGTTTGTGTGCAGGTGGAAGGCGAAATGTTTTCACTTAAGCCGGAAGATACCGCAGTCTTCTTTGAAAAAGAGGTTATGGCAAGGCTATAATGGCTCAACGCAGCAATTTATAGGGGGATGGAACGATGACTCAAACAGCAGACTATTTAAAGCTTAAAAAGTCCAACTGCAAAAACTGCTATAAGTGCATTCGGAACTGCCCTGTAAAATCCATCCGCTTTTCCGATGGTCAAGCCAATATTATCAACGAGGACTGCATCCTGTGCGGGCACTGCTTTGTGGCCTGCCCCCAGAACGCCAAGGAAATACGGGAAGATATCGGTGCAGCGAAGTCCTTGATTGCGTCCGGTGCTCCGGTATATGCCAGCATTGCCCCCTCTTTTGTGGCCAATTATGACCGTGTAACCATCGGCTCCCTTGAAAAGGCTCTGCTTCGTCTGGGCTTTGCCGGTGTGGAAGAGACAGCTGTTGGCGCTACCATAGTAAAAAAACAATACGACGAGCTGGTTGCTCAGGCAGATGGAAAGGTTGTAATCTCTTCTTGCTGTCACACCATCAACCTGCTTATACAAAAATATTATCCCGAGGCCCTGCCGTGTCTTGCTCATGTGCTGTCACCAATGCAGGCACACTCCCAGGATCTTAAACGGCGGTTTCCTGCCGCTAAAACAGTCTTTATCGGCCCCTGTATTTCCAAAAAGGAAGAGGCAGAGCGTTATCCGGGAATCGTAGACTGCGTTCTGACCTTTGAGGAGCTTTCCTCCTGGCTGGAAGCTGAGAATATCCAGCTTGAATATGTGGAGGATCAAAACGCCAACAGCCGGGCACGCCTGTTCCCTATCTGCGGCGGTATCCTGCGTACGATGGACGCTGATAACCCCGATTATTCCTATATGGCTTTGGATGGTATAGATAACTGTGCCCATGCTTTGGAGGATATTCTCAGCGGTAAGCTGACCGACTGCTTTATTGAAATGTCCGCTTGTGTGGGCAGCTGTGTGGGCGGGCCTGCCATGGATAAAAGCCATCGTGCTCCTGTACGGGATTTCATAGCGGTTAACCGCTATGCGGGTAAAGATCATTTTCAAGTATATGATTATATAGGAGCTGCTCTTGAAAAAGAAATGCCCCCGCTGGCTCCCCGAGAGGTATTTTTCAGCAACAGTGCTATCGAAGAGATTTTGCGAAAAATCGGCAAGACCAGCCCGGAGCACGAGCTCAACTGCGGGAGCTGCGGTTACAATACCTGCCGTGATAAGGCTAGAGCGGTTCTTTTGGGAAAAGCCAATCTGGAAATGTGCCTGCCTTATCTAAAAGAAAAAGCCGAATCCTTTTCGGATAAGATCATTGGCAACACGCCCAATGCGATTATTGTGATGAACGAAGCAATGGAGGTGCAGCAGATCAATGCTGCTGCCTGCAGGCTCATGAACATTCACCAGCCCCGGGATATTTTGGGCGGCCCGGTGGTTCGCATTCTGGATCCCACGCCTTTTATGGATGTTTTTCAAAAAAATAAAAGCGTTTACGATAAACGCTCCTATTTGGCTGAATATAGAAAATATGTGGATCAGACCGTTATTTACGACAAGGACTATCACATTATCATTTGCATTATGCGCGATGTAACAGAAGAGGCCCGCCAGCGGGAGGAAAAAGAAGCAATCAGCCGCACAACCATGGAAATTACCGATAAGGTAATTGAAAAGCAGATGCGGACTGTTCAGGAAATCGCCTCGCTTCTGGGTGAAACCACCGCTGAAACCAAAATTGCATTGACCAAGCTAAAGGAGTCCCTAAGCCATGAATAACCTTTGCACCGATGTGGGCTATGTGAGCATCAACAAGCATAACGAACAGCTCTGCGGCGATCATGTTGAGGTGGTATCCCAAGGTGACAACTCCACCGTGGTGGTGCTGGCAGATGGTCTGGGCAGCGGGGTTAAAGCAAACATTCTCTCCACTCTTACTGCGAAAATCATCTCTACCATGATGGCCAATTCTCTTTCCGTTGAGGATTGTGTTTCCACCATTGCGGCCACCCTGCCCATCTGCAAGGTGCGTCAGGTCGCTTATTCCACCTTTACCATCATTCGTATCGCCAACAATCTGGAGGCGGAAATCACACAATTTGATAATCCCCATGTTATCTTTCTGCGAAACGGAAAAAACGTGGATTACCCCACAACCTCCGAGATGATTGACAACAAGGTGATTTATAAATCTAAAATCCAGCTTCAGGAGGATGATACTTTCATCGCTGTCAGTGATGGAGCTATCCATGCCGGAGTTGGGCTGACGCTGAATTTTGGCTGGCAGCGTCAGAATATTATCGAGTTTATGGAAACAATCTATTCCGGGGATTTTACTGCCAAAACCCTCAGCACCATGCTGGTGAACGAATGCAATTCCCTGTATGGCGGCGAGCCGGGAGACGACACTACCGCCTGTACCGTTAAAATCCGGCGCAGAAAGCCTATGAATCTTCTTCTTGGGCCTCCCTCCGATCCGGCGGATGTTTCCAAGATGATGTCGCTGTTTTTCTCCAAAGAGGGCAAGCACATTGTCTGCGGAGGCACAACCTCCACTCTGGCGGCGGAATACTTAGGCAAGCCTTTGAATGTAGGCACCCCTGTTTATATTGACCCTGCAATCCCCCCTACTGCCAAAATCGAAGGGGTGGATTTGGTTACCGAAGGTGTTATCACCATCAACCGGGTGCTGGAATATGCCAGAGATTATCTCAAGGACAATGAGAAATACACCGATTGGAGCTACAAGCAGGATGGCGCCTCTCTCATTGCAAGAGCCCTTTTTGAGGAGGCCACTGATATTAATTTTTTTGTGGGAAAAGCCATTAATCCCGCCCACCAAAACCCCAATCTGCCTATCAATTTTCATATTAAAATGCAGCTTATTGAAGATCTTTCCGGCTGTTTGAGGACGATGGGTAAAAAAATAAAAGTCAGCTACTTTTAAAATGGAGGAACAACCCATGGATGAGACATTTGAACTAAAGGTAATCGATGAGATTATCGATGAATTGGGCTGCAAGGAGAGCTCGGTTATTGCGATCCTGCAAAGCATACAGGAGCATTACCGGTATTTGCCCAAAGAGATATTCCCTCATCTTGCCAAAAGACTGAAAATCAGTCAGGCCAAAATTTATAGTGTGGCCACCTTCTATGAAAATTTTTCCTTGACTCCCAAGGGTAAATATGTTTTGAAGGTGTGCGATGGAACTGCCTGCCATGTCAGAAAATCCATTCCCATTCTGGAAAGGCTGCGCAAGGAGCTTGCTTTGGTTCCCGGCCAAACCACTACCGAGGATTTGAATTTTACAGTGGAAACCGTATCCTGCCTTGGTGCCTGCGGACTTGCCCCTGTGCTGACTGTAAACGATAAGGTTTACCCTGCCATGACACCGGATAAGGCTGCGGAACTTTTGGTACAACTCAAGGAGGAACTGTAAAATGTTAGGAAGCAGAGAGGATCTCATTAGCCTGCGCAGTACTTATGAAAAATCTCTTGGCGCACAAACCAAAAAGATTTTGGTTTGCTGCGGTACCGGTTGTATTTCCAGCGGCTCTTTGGAAATTTTTGACCGTTTGACCCAATTGATGAAGGATAAAAACGTTCCCTGCACCGTACAATTGGAAGAAGAGCCCCACGAAGCAGTGGCTATGAAAAAAAGTGGCTGCCACGGTTTTTGTGAGTTGGGGCCTCTTGTCCGCATTGACCCCGAGGGCTGGCTGTATACCAAGGTCAAGCTGGAGGACTGCGAGGAAATCGTAGAAAAAAGCATTGTCGGCGGTGAACATATCGCTCACTTGGCCTATACAACAAATGGTGAAATTTTTAAAAAGCAGGAAGAGATTCCTTTTTATAAAGGCCAAACCCGTTTGGTTCTGGATCACTGCGGCCATATTGATGCCACTTCACTCAAAGAATATTTGGCAATCGGTGGTTACTCCGCTTTTGAAAAAGCTCTCTATGAGATGGACCCTGACCAGATTATTAACGAAGTCACAGAAGCCACCCTTCGTGGACGTGGGGGCGGCGGTTTCCCTGCCGGACGCAAATGGGGTCAGGTTAAGCGCCAGAATGCACCTCAAAAATACGTTGTCTGCAACGGTGACGAGGGTGACCCGGGTGCGTTTATGGATCGCAGCATCATGGAAGGCGATCCCCACCGTTTGCTGGAAGGCATGATGATTGCCGCTCTGGCCTGCGGTGCCAGCGAGGGTTATATCTATGTTCGTGCTGAATACCCCATGGCGGTGGAACGCCTTAAAATAGCGATCGCCCAAGCCAATGAATTCGGTATTTTGGGTGACAACATTCTTGGTTCCGATTTCTCCTTCCATCTGCATATCAACCGTGGAGCCGGTGCCTTTGTTTGCGGCGAGGGCAGTGCTCTGACCGCTTCCATTGAAGGCAAGCGCGGCATGCCTCGTGTCAAGCCTCCCAGAACGGTTGAGCATGGTCTTTTCGATATGCCTACAGTGCTCAACAATGTTGAGACCTTCGCCAACGTTCCTGTTATTATCAACAACGGGGCCGAGTGGTATAAGGGCTTCGGCCCGGCCAACAACGCCGGAACCAAGGCCTTTGCTCTCACCGGCAACATCTCCAACACCGGCCTGATCGAAGTTCCTATGGGAACCACCCTGCGGGAGGTTATCTTCGATATCGGCGGCGGCATGCGGGATGGCGGCGAATTCAAAGCTGTTCAGATCGGTGGCCCTTCCGGTGGATGCCTGACCGCAGAGCATCTGGATTTGCCTCTGGATTTTGATTCCCTGAAAAAAGCAGGTGCTATGATCGGCTCCGGTGGTCTGGTGGTTATGGACAGCAACACCTGTATGGTCGAGGTTGCCCGCTTCTTTATGAACTTCACCCAGAATGAATCCTGCGGCAAGTGTGTTCCCTGCCGTGAGGGCACCAAGCGTATGTTGGAAATTCTGGAGCGCATTGTAGAAGGCAAAGGCGAAGATGGCGACATTGAGCTTCTCCTTGAACTGGCCGACACTATATCTGCCACCGCTCTGTGCGGCTTAGGCAAAACTGCTGCTTTCCCGGTAGTCAGCACCATCAAGAGCTTCCGCAGTGAATACGAAGCTCATATTTATGATAAGCACTGCCCAGCTGGTAGCTGCCAGAAGCTCAAGAAAATCTACATTGATGCCCCTCTTTGCAAGGGCTGCTCCAAGTGCTCCAAGGCTTGCCCGGTCAGCGCTATTTCCGGCAAGGTGCGGGAACCTTTTGTGATCGATCAGAGCAAGTGCATAAAATGCGGGGCCTGTGTGACCACCTGCCCATTCCATGCAATCAAGGAGGCGTAACTCAAATGAATACCAAAGAATTTATGACCATTGACGGCATGCCCGTCGAAATAAACGGCGAAAAAAACCTCCTTGAGCTGATCCGCAAGGCTGGTATTAAAATGCCCACTTTCTGTTATCATTCCGAGCTTTCCATTTACGGTGCCTGCCGCATGTGCATGGTAGAAAACCAGTGGGGAGGCTTGGATGCCGCTTGCTCCACTCCGGTTAAGGCCGGTATGGAAATCCGCACCAACACTGAGCGTCTGCGGAAATACCGCAAGATGATTCTGGAGCTGCTGTTGGCAAACCACTGCCGCGACTGCACCACCTGCAACAACAACGGCAAATGCAAGCTGCAGGATTTGGCTATGCGCTTTAACATTGAAGGTGTACGCTTCCCCAACAGTGCGGCTGCGCCTAAAATCGATGATTCTTCCCTCTGCATCACCCGAGATGCTCACAAGTGCATTCTTTGCGGTGACTGTGTGCGGGTATGCAACGAGATTCAGAATGTGGGAGCCATTGATTTTGCTCACCGTGGCTCTAAAATGACCATCAGCACCGCATTTGACGGCCCCATCGCCGATTCTCCCTGTGTAGGCTGCGGCCAGTGTGCGGCAGTGTGCCCCACCGGTGCCATTGTGGTTAAGAGCGATGTAAGCCGCCTCTGGAAGGATCTGGACGACCGGAATACCAAGGTAACGGTACAGATTGCGCCTGCTGTGCGTGTGGGTATCGGCAAAGAGCTTGGAATGGCCAGCAACGAAAATGCCATTGGCAAAATTGTGGCTGCCCTGCGCCGCATGGGCTTTGATGAAATCTACGATACCTCCACCGGTGCTGACCTGACTGTTCTGGAAGAAGCCAATGAGCTGACCAAGCGTCTGGAAAAGGGCGGAAACACCTATCCCCTCTTTACCTCCTGCTGCCCTGCATGGGTTAACTTCTGCGAAAAGCAGTATCCCGAATTGATGGAGCATGTCTCCACCTGCCGCTCTCCTATGCAGATGTTTGCTTCTGTCATAAAAGCACAGCATGAGCCTACCGACCGTAAGTGTGTCCATGTGGCAATCATGCCTTGTACCGCTAAAAAATTCGAGGCAGCCCGTGAGGAATTCACCACCGATGGCACTTCTTCCGTGGATTATGTAATCACTACTCAGGAACTGATTCAAATGATCAAGGAATCCGGCATTATGTTCTCGCAGCTTGAGCCGGAAGCTGTTGATATGCCCTTTGGCACCATGAGCGGCGCCGGTGTAATCTTCGGTGTAACTGGTGGTGTTACCGAAGCGGTTCTGCGCAGAGTTTCTACCGATAAATCTTCGGCCGCCCTGCTCTCCATCGCCTACAAGGGTGTTAGAGGTATGGAAGGCGTTAAGGAGACCACCATTACTTTTGGTGAGCAAACTCTCAAAATTGCCGTTGTCAGCGGCCTTAAAAACGCAAGTGACCTGATTGAACGAATCAAGGCAGGCGAGCACTATGACTTTATCGAGGTTATGGCTTGCCCCGGCGGCTGTGTCAGCGGCGCCGGCCAGCCCTTCGCATCTTTGGAACAGCGTGAATCCAGAGGCAAGGGTCTTTATTCCGCCGACAAGCTTTGCAACATCAAGCGCTCTGAGGAAAACCCCCTGATGATGTCGCTGTATAACGGTGTACTCAAAGGGCGTGTCCACGAGCTTTTGCATGTAGATTACAAATTATCTGAGGGGGTCAAATAGTATGCTTGAGTTAAGTGTGTGTATCGGCAGCTCCTGTCATTTAAAGGGTTCCTACAATGTAATCCAAGAGTTTCAGCAAATGATCGAAGAGAATGCGTTACATGACAAGCTTGACTTTAAGTCTACTTTTTGCATGAAACAGTGCTCCAATAAAGGGGTTTCTGTTTCAATTAACGGAGATATTTATGATCTGCTCCCCGGAGCAGCCAAAGAGTTCTTTAACTCCAACGTTTTGGCCCAGCTGTAACGGCTTGGCCTTGCTCACAAACAGAATAAGGCTAACCCATAAAAACTCCGCCGGAAACCCGGCGGAGTTTTTATTTTTTAACTTAACATGCCCATAGGAAAGCTTTATTTCCCAGAATTCATTTTATCTGCATAGTTTTTTTCGACCTGCTTCCAATCCAGCACATGGAATAAATCCTTCAGATAATCGCCCCGCAGGTTCAAGTGCTTGAGATAATAGGCATGTTCCCAAACATCAATGCCCAAAATCGGGGTCCACACCCCACCGGTCTCCAAAATCGGGTTATCCTGATTGGGGCTGGTGGAAAGCTTCAGATCACCGGCGGCATTAGCCGAAAGCCATGCCCAGCCGGAACCAAACTGCCCCATGGCAGCCTTGGTAATCAAATCTTTGAAATTCTCATAGGAACCAAAGGTTTCCTTTATTTTTGCAGCCAAGGCGCCGGAAGGCTCACCGCCCCCCTTAGGCGATAGATGCTGGAAATAGAGGTTGTGGTTCAAGAAACCGCCGCCGTTGTTGCGTATAGCGGTCTTATATTCCTGCGGAACCGCTGTTTCCCAATTGGCCAGAATCCACTCGGCGCTTTTATCTTCAAGCCCAGCCGCCTTTGCAGCCTCGTTGAAATTTTTGGTGTAAGCCGCAAGGTGCTTTAAATAGTGGGTCTCCATGGTCAGAGTATCAATATATGGCTCCAATGCGTTAAAGGAATAATTCAGTTTAATCTGCTCAAACATAAGTGTTTCCCCTTTCCAGTTTCAATTTAAAGTTTTATTTAAGAGCATCTGCCCAAACAAATTAGGCATTCAGTAAATGGACTAACTGTTAGCCTACGATAACATATTGGATAACCCAACTGCTTGTAAGCTAATTTAAGTATAAAGTATCATTTTCCACTAAATTTGTCAACTATACTCGTTCTATAAAATAACGCCTCCTCTTTTCTTATCTTATAGCGTTCTTGGCTTATTTGACACTCAATTTGTTCAAATGAGATTTGGCTCTATATAAATTCGGCATACCTCCAAAAAGTCTTTTAGATAAGCCTTCAATTTTGCTTGAATGCTGTCGAAGAATAATATAAGACATTGTATAACTTCGAATTGCTGCTATAATTAGGGACAGTGCTTACCAAATAAAGGCAGGCGGATCATTAAAAAAATTAGAAGCCTGCTGAGACTATACAAACGCAAGCCGGATCAACAATACTGGAGGTGCTTTGAAATGAAAGGAACTGTTGTTTCTGCATGGATAAAAAGCTGTGAAAAGCTCTATTCTAAACCTTTGGTGGATGGTGCGCTGGAGCAAAACGGTCTGCCCCATACCAAGGTCTTTACACCGCTGGAGGATGTAGACGAAGCCCTCTGCACCAATCTTATGGATACCATTGCTCAAAATGCGGGTGTTACCAAAGAAGATATGTGGCGCATGATTGGGCATGAAAATATCGAAACCTTTTTTCATATGTATTCCGGCTTCTTCCGGCATGAAAGCGCCTACAATTTCCTGAAATCCATGAACGATGTGCATGCCATTGTCATGCGCCGATTTAAAGGCGCTAAGCCTCCTGTGCTGGATATGGAGCCAATTTCCAAATACAGCGCCTATTTTACATACCGCTCCAAGCGGGGGATGTTTGATTATTTTTTAGGTATGCTGGAAGGTTCCGGTATGCATTATGGAGAAGAAATTGCCGTGCAGGTTATCCAGCGCAGTGAAAGTGAAATGAAGCTTAAGCTGACCTTCCAGCATCCTGTGCAGGAAAAACGCCGCTTTTGGCTGAATTTGCTGTTCTCCTTCGGCATACTCCGCAGTGCCAGCGTGAAGACCGCCTTACTGGGGGGCCTTTTGGTGAGTGGTGCCGCTTATTTATTCCCGGCTTATGCAGCCTCCCCCCTTTCTCTGGGAGTTCTTTCTCTTGTATCAATTTTAGTGGCAGCACTGGTGCTTCATCTCCCCTATCACACCATTAAAGGGGAAATCAAGCGGCTGACCAATAAAGATTATTCCAGCAATCTGCATCTGCGCACGGCCGATGGTTATCAGACCTTAGGCAACGAACTGGAGGCTATGAAGCAGGGCGTTCAGAAGGATTTTATTGGCTTCAATGCTGTTGTGGATGAAATGTATACCTTTAACAAGACTGTTTCCCGCATCTGCTTAGAAATGAACAAAACCTCCGATAATATTTCGGTGGTCATTCGTGAGTTGGCGGCAGGCGCCAATGCACAGGCTACCGATACAGAAAAATCCATTCGTATTTTGGATCAAAACCTGACTAACGTCAACCAGATCGCCGAGGAAGAACAAGCCAACAGCCAACTGCTGGAAGGTGCCGTGGTCAATATTGAGCAGAGCTTCGAAGGGGTTCAGGTGACTGCCTCGCAGATTCTGGGGGTTCTGAAACAATTCAATGAGATTCGCAATCATGGCATGGCGCTTACAGAACAAGTGAAGAGCCTGACAGGCATTGTCTCCATGGTTTCCCAGATTTCGCAGCAGACTAATCTGCTGGCTTTGAATGCCTCTGTGGAAGCAGCCCGTGCCGGAGCCGCCGGAAAAGGCTTTGCAGTGGTGGCCAGCGAAGTAAGCACCCTGGCCCAGCGCACCAAAAATGCTGTGGAAAGCATCAATGGGGTTTTGACCAATTTTGTCGGCAAGCTGGAGCAATTGGTTTCAGGGGTTAATACCCAATATACGGTCTTGGAAGTCGAAAGCGAAAAGCTATCGGATGCTGTGAATAACTCCAGCCTTTCCAACCAACAGATTAAGTTGGTTTCAGGGAAGCTTGCCGATACGGCCCAGCGTTTGCAGGAACAGACTACTGATATTTCTATGCTGTTTGATAAAATGCACAGCCTTGCTGCAATTGCTGAAGAAAACAGCGCCGCCACCGATGAGGCCAATGTCAGTGTTCATACCTATACAGAACAAACCAAGGAGCTTACCCGCCAGATTCTTGTTTTTGATAAGCTGATCGAAAGCTTTAAAGAGGATTTGGGCCGGTACTCTCTTTAAGAACAAATTTCCCCTTTTACTGAACTGAAAAGCCCTCCTTTGCAGGTTATTCTGCAAAGGAGGGCTTTCTGTCTGTTTATTCGGCATAATATATCATTGAGAATATAGGGCGCTATTCTTCAAAGCTTAAACCCGATAGATGAGGCAAAGGCTCTATTCTACCGAAATGATGTAGTAATAAACGGGCTGACCGCCTTCGATTAAAGCAAGCTCTACAGAATCGGGCAGGCGGGCACTGACTGCGGCTTCCACCTCACGGGCCTGCTCAGCACTGACATCTGCACCATAGATCAGGGTAACAAAGGTGCTGTCTTTTTTGATCAGTGAGCGCACCAATTTGACCACGGCTTTAACCATATCCTTTTCAGTAAAGGAAATCTTGCCGTTTTCCAGTGCCAGAAGCTCACCTTTTTTAATTTTATCCCCATCAATGGAGGAATCACGGGCGGCAAAGGTAATCAGGCCTGTTCCGATCCGTTCTGTGGCTTTGACCATTTTCAGCTGATTTTCTGCCAATGGGGCTTCTGGGTTAAAGGCAAGCATGGCACCCAAGCCTTGAGGAATGGTGCGAGTGGGCAAAACAAATACATCCCGATCCGCCATTTTTGTAGCCTGCTCCGCCGCCATAATGATATTTTTGTTGTTGGGCATCACAATAACCGTTTTGGCCGGAGTGGCGTGAATGGCTTCCAGCAAATCATCGGTGGAAGGGTTCATGGTTTGCCCGCCACTGACCACATTATCCACGCCCAAATCAGTGAAAAGGCTTTTAACCCCTTCACCAGCCGCTACAGCCACAAAGCCGTATTCTCTGGAAGGATCAACCGGCGCATAAGGGAAGCTGTTGGAGCTTTTATTCTTGATGGATTGCTTCTGATCAGCATGCTGTTCCCGCATATTTTCTATTTTGATTTTGGTGAGCCCGCCAAAAGCCAGAGCACGCTGCAAAGCATCACCCGGGTTATCGGTATGAACATGGCATTTGATGATATCCTCATCATCCACCACAACGGCACTGTCTCCGATGGATTCCAGATATTCCCGCAGCAGCATCGGCTCCTGCTCCTGATCCGCCCGTAAAACAATAAACTCAGTGCAATAGGTAAAGGTGATTTCACCCTCATATTCCCCTGCGGCATTTCGCTCAGAGGGGAATAACGTATCCTTCTCTGCCCCTGTCACAGGTTCAGAGACAACGGCCCCACCGCTTAAAACAGCGGCAATGCCCTCAAAAATCAGCAGCAGGCCTTTTCCGCCCGCATCCACTACCCCGGCCTTTTTCAGAACAGGAAGCTGCTCGGGTGTTGCGGCCAACGCCTCTGCCGCAGCGGTGATCACCACATCCCAAAGGGCGGGAGCGGTCATTTGCGGGTTGGCATCCAAAGCTTTTCTGGCCTCTTCCGAAGCCAAACGGGCAACGGTGAGAATGGTTCCTTCTGTGGGCTTCATGACCGCTTTATAAGCGCCCTCCACACCAATTTCCAGCGAGCCTGCCAGATCAGCGGCAGAAACAGTATCCTTCCCTTTCAGCTGGGTGGAAAAACCACGGAACAACAGCGAAAGAATAACGCCGGAATTGCCTCTGGCCCCACGAAGCAAGGCAGAAGCGGTGGTCTGCGCCACCTGACCGGCTGTGGCATTCTCCGGAAGGATTTCCAACTCTCTTTTGGCGGCTCCCACTGTCATCGTCATATTCGTGCCTGTATCTCCATCCGGTACAGGAAATACATTCAGGGCATCCACCTCTTTGCGGTGGTTGGCTATATTATTGGCTCCGGAAATAAATCCTTTGCAAAGTTGACTGCCTGTAACTACCATGATCGACTCCTCAAAATACATTTTATAGCCCGACAGATGTGGGGGTTATTCAGATTTCATATTGGTGATGTAGACATTAACTTTGGATACAGTCAGCCCGCAGGCCGCCTCTACTGTGTAGGTAACCTTGTTAATGATGCTTTTCACAATAACAGAAATGTTAACTCCATAGGTAACAACGATGTATAGGTTGATTACCAAAGCCCCGGCCACATTCTTAACCCGGACCCCTTTATCGGGAAAATCTCTTTTAAAAAGCAGCGAGCGCAGGCCCTGATAGGGAGTGCTGTTATCAAGCCCTGCAACACCATAGCATTCTGAAACGGCGTGCCCCACCAAATTGGCAAAA
The DNA here is from genome assembly GCA_035621215.1 of Oscillospiraceae bacterium MB08-C2-2. Classification (NCBI taxonomy): domain Bacteria; kingdom Bacillati; phylum Bacillota; class Clostridia; order Eubacteriales; family Oscillospiraceae; species Oscillospiraceae bacterium MB08-C2-2. Next base: position 799,848 of record CP141729.1, read on the forward strand.
TAATTGTTCGAAACTTCAATTTTCCCCAAATGGTTTTCAATTTTTATCACTGATTGCATCCTCCTTTGCAGCGGAACGTAAAAATCCGTTTCCTTATCTGAACAAAGTATAAAATAATGTATACCCCTTAGAGGTATTTGTATTGACTATAGATCCTGAAAATAAGCCCAGAGCTTTTGATAAGTAGCCTGCCCGATCCCCTTAATTTCCATAAGCTGATCGAGGTGTGTGTAGCCGCCCAGAACCTCCCTATATTGTATAATGCGCTGTGCGGTTACCTCTCCAACGCCGGGAATGAGCATAATTTCTTCCAAGGTAGCGGTATTGATATCCAGCGGGAACTGCACACCTTCTGTCTGGGATTCCTCAAATTCAGAAGCGGCGTTTTCCTGCTCCGAAGAGGCCTCACCAACTTGCTCCAAAGAAGAAACGGAATGGATAATGACACTGCTTTCAGAGCTTGGCTCCTGACTTGAAGGAACACAAGAAGCTGTCTGCGAAACCGCCGAAGCATAGTGAAGCTCCACACCATAACTCTGCCCCATATAAAGATTATAGAACACAGCCGATAAAATCATTGCGCCGGTCAGAAAAACCAACAGCCTGTATCCTCTGGACATGGCGGCATTCCTCCCAAACAGCAAGGCATTACCCAATAATAGATCTATTATACTATAAAAGCCAACAGAAATACAGAATATTTTAAGTTTATTCCATACCGATTCAGAAAATCACCTGAAATGCAGCAATGGCGGTTAGCGGCAGACTGCCGCTGTTTAAAACCGCAACGTGGTTTTAAACCTATACAACTATAGTATATCACAAAGCATCCTATGAAAAAAAGTCTTTTTTACTACTGCTGTGTATGATCTTAGCCCTTTTGCCTATGGCAGTCATAACCACCAGCTAAGCTGGTGGCTTGATTAGGCCCTGTAAGGGCCTGTTATCGGCAAGCGCCTCAAGACGCACTGAATGTCTTTCCACTCGCATCCCCTGCCCCGCTGCCGTTAAAACGGCAAAATATTTGTTGTCTTTGGTTTTCTGTTCGCCATAAAAATAACGGACAGGGCAAGGGATTTGGGCAAAGCTAAAGCATTCACCCCACCGGCAGAGCCGGTGGTTGACTATGAAAGCAAAACCCACCGGAACAAAATGTCCCGATGGGTTTAGAAAAGCAGCTATTGCACAATCAAGTTAGTGAATTTCGCTGTGGAACTGCTGGAGAGATTTTACAGGAGGATGTGAGCCGGATTTTTCTGCCTTGATGCCTACTACAGTAGCCTGTGCAGCAGCCATAGTGGTGACATAGGCGGTCTTGTTTTTCACAGCCGACTTACGGATATAGCTGTCATCCGCAGCGCTTTTGCCCCCCACAGGCGTATTGATTACAATGTTAATCTTTTTGCTATCCATCATATCCAAAATCTCATTGCTGCCTTCGTGAAGCTTATCCACACTGCGGCAGCTAATGCCTGCCTCCTCCAAGGCTTGAGCGGTGCCTTGGGTGGCTATAACATCAAAGCCGCAATCGACAAAGCCTTTTGCAACCTGCACAGCCTCTTGCTTGTCACTGTCGGTCACGCTGATAAATACAGTGCCTTCTAAGGGCAGCTTATCGCTGGCGGCCTCCTGTGCTTTAAAGAAAGCAAACCCAAAATCACTGGATATCCCCAAAACCTCGCCGGTAGAAAGCATCTCAGGCCCCAAGACAGGGTCTACTTCCGAGAACATATTAAAGGGGAACACCGCTTCCTTGACCCCAAAGTGCGGAATATTTGCGTGCTTCAGGCTCTGCATATCAAAGGTTTTGCCGCTTTGTGCGCTCATAATGATCTGAGTGGCAATGGGCACCATGCGAATGTTGCAAACCTTGGAAACCAGCGGCACGGTACGAGAGGCCCGAGGATTGGCTTCCAAAATGTAAACTACACCATCGGCAATGGCATACTGGATATTCAGCAAGCCCCGAACACCCATTTCCACTGCAATTCGCCGGGTATATTCTGTGATGGTATCGCAAATTTGCTTGGAGAGCGTGATGGAAGGAATCACGCAGGCTGAGTCGCCGGAATGGATACCCGCCAGCTCAATGTGCTCCATGATGGCGGGAACAAAGGCGGAAGTGCCATCGCTGATAGCATCGGCCTCCACTTCCTTTGCATTTTGCAGGAACTTATCCACCAGAATCGGATTGTCTGCATTCACGCCGACGGCGTTTTCCATATAGGCCACCAACGAAGCCTCATCCTGAATTACCCGCATACCAGCGCCGCCCAATACATAGGAAGGGCGCACCATAACAGGATAGCCAATTTCTTTCGCCGCCTTAACAGCTTGAGCGGTGTTGGCGGCCATATCCGATTGCGGCATAGGAATGCCCAGCTTTTTCATCATGGCCCGGAACAAATCCCGATCCTCTGCCATGGCAATGGTAGAAGGCAGTGTTCCCAAAATGGTGACACCCAGCTTTTCCAGCTGTGCCGCCAGATTCAAGGGTGTCTGCCCACCGAACTGGGCGATAACGCCAACCGGCTTTTCTTTTTGATAAATGGAGAGAACATCCTCAACCGTCAGCGGTTCAAAATACAGCTTATCGGAGGTATCGTAGTCGGTAGAAACGGTTTCGGGGTTGCAGTTGACGATGATGGTTTCATACCCCAGCTTGCGCAAAGTAAAGGCCGCATGAACACAGCAATAATCGAATTCGATGCCCTGCCCAATCCGGTTGGGGCCGCCGCCCAGTATCATCACCTTGGGTCGTTCACTGGGCTCGGGGGAGCTGTCGGGCGCATTGTAGGTGGAATAATAATAAGCTGCATCCTCCACCCCGCTGACCGGCACAGCCTCCCAGCCTTCTACAGCGCCCAGCTTAATGCGGGCCTTGGCAATCTGGGATTCAGTACACCGAAGCAGCAGAGCCAGATACCGGTCAGCAAAGCCCTCTTGCTTAGCCTGTACCAAAAGCTCACCCGGAAGTGTATCAAGGGTATGGGAGAGGATTTTCTTCTCTGTTTCCACCAGCTCCTTCATCTGTTCAATGAAGTATGCCTTGATGTGAGTCAGATTCACAAGGCTTTCCACTGTGGCTCCCTTGCGCAGTGCCTCATAGAGAACAAACTGCCGCTCGCTGGTGGGAATTTCCAGCATTTCCATGAGCTTTTCCAAAGGCAAGGCGTTGAAGTTTTTGGCAAAGCCAAGGCCGAAGCGCCCGATCTCCAAGCTGCGGATCGCCTTTTGAAGGGCTTCCTTGTAGGTTTTTCCGATGCTCATAACCTCGCCCACAGCCCGCATCTGGGTGCCAAGATGATCCACCGAGTTTTTAAATTTTTCAAAGGCCCAGCGGGCAAACTTGACCACGATATAATCCCCGGAAGGCTTATAATCAGCCAGTGTGCCGCCCTTCCAATAGGGGATTTCATCCAAAGTCAGCCCAGCGGCCAGCATCGAAGAAATAAGGGCTATGGGGAACCCGGTTGCCTTAGAGGCCAGTGCGGAAGAACGGGAGGTGCGGGGATTGATCTCGATGACAACCACACGATCAGTTACAGGATCATGGGCAAACTGCACATTGGTGCCGCCGATAACTCCAATGGAACGAACAATGCGGTAAGCATATTCTTGAAGGCGGTTTTGCAGCTCCTGCGAAATGGTCAGCATGGGAGCGGAACAGAAGCTGTCGCCGGTATGTACACCCATTGGATCGATGTTTTCAATAAAGCAGACGGTAATCATCTGATCCTTTGAATCGCGAACAACCTCGACTTCAAGCTCTTCCCAGCCCAGCACCGATTCTTCCACCAGAACCTGCCCTACCATACTGGCAGAAATGCCCCGGCTGACCACTGTTTTCAGCTCATCCTCGTTGTAAACAAGGCCACCTCCGGCTCCGCCCATGGTATAGGCTGGGCGAATAACCACTGGGTAACCCAAATGCACTGCACACTCCAAAGCCTCTTTTACACTGTAGGCCGGTTCACTCCGGGCCATCTCAATGTGCAGAATATCCATCTGCTCTTTAAAGGCAATGCGGTCTTCCCCGCGCTCAATGGCATCCAAATCCACGCCAATAACCTTAACACCGTATTTTTCCAGTGAGCCTGCTTTGGCTAAAGCCGAGCAGAGGTTGAGGCCCGATTGCCCACCCAGATTGGGCAGCACCGCATCGGGACGCTCCTTCGCAATAATCTCGGTGACCCGCTCCACATTGAGCGGCTCAATATAAGTGATATCGGCTGTTTCGGGATCGGTCATAATGGTGGCGGGATTGGAATTGACCAGTACAATCTCGTAGCCCAGCTTTTTCAGCGCTTTGCAAGCCTGTGTTCCCGAGTAATCAAATTCGCAGGCCTGTCCGATAATAATGGGGCCGGAACCGATAATCAGGATCTTGTGGATACCTTCTCTTTTTGGCATACAATATAACCCTCCTGTGCGTCATTGAACAGAATATATTTATTATTATACATCTATTTGCATAATAATACAATATCGACCCAAAATTTTTTTGCCGCATTCTTATGCAGCGTTTTAAATCCCCCTATAAATGCGGGAATTTGGATACAGGGTACAAGCCCTGTTCTCCCTATATCTTCCCCCTTAACCCCCGGAACAAGCCAATAGAGCCATGCCCTTTGGCTTGCTTGTGGTCTAGGGTTTTGTCAAAAAAATACACCCTACAAATAAATGTAAGGTGTATAAATTTTAATTGCTAGGCAAAGCGGTCAACTTGAGCTGACCACTCTCCGCCATTAAATCGATGGTTGCCGGCTCCTGCTCTGCATCGCCGACCAGTATGTTACAAATTTGATCCTCAACCTCTTTGCGAATTACCCGGCGAATATCACGAGCGCCGCTTTTTTCGCCATAGGCCTTAGCGGCGATAATGGCAAGCGCCTCGGGGTGGTATTTAAAGACAATACCCTTCTCCAACAAAGGCTCGGTCAATTCATCCAGCATCAGAGCCGCAATGGCTTCATAATCCTTCTGATCAAGAGCCCGGAACACAACCACTTCATCCACACGCCCAAGAAATTCGGGGCGCAGGAAATCTGACAGGGCTTTGTTGGCCTTATCCTTATCCACCTGATGGGTCTGTTTATTAAAGCCAACTGAGCCGGATTTAATGTTGCTGCCGGCATTGGAAGTCATGACAATAACGGTGTTTTCAAAATTCACCACACGCCCTTGGGCATCTGTGATTTTGCCTTCATCCAAAATCTGCAAAAGGATGTTCATCACATCGGGATGTGCCTTTTCAATTTCATCGAAAAGCACCACAGAATAAGGTTTGCGGCGCACTTTTTCAGTCAGCTGGCCGGCCTCATCGTAGCCCACATAACCGGGAGGAGAACCAATAATTCGAGAAACGGTGTGCTTTTCCATAAATTCGGACATATCCAGCCGAATCAAAGGATCAGCTGCATCAAACAGCTCATTGGAAAGCACCTTAACCAGCTCTGTTTTACCCACACCGGTAGGTCCCACAAAGATAAAGGAGGCAGGCCTTCTGCGGCCGCTGATCTGAACCCGGGAACGGCGAACAGCCGCCGCAACCAGCTCCACGGCTTCATCCTGACCAATAATTTTGCTTTTCAGAACCTTTTTCAGACTGGCAACCTTTTTCATTTCAGACTGGCGGATTTTGGTGGCCGGAATACCGGTCCACAGCTCCAAAACCTTGGCCAGATCATCCTGTGTAACCTCCCGGTTGAGAGCCAAAGGCTCAACTTCCTTCAAACGGTTACTTACACGAATTTTTTCAGCCTTAATCTCAGCCACTCGCTCATAATCAATGGTGTCGGACTGGCCTTCCAGCTCCTCCAACTCTTCCATAAGAATTTTCAGTTCACGGTTGAGAGTATCATATTCAAAAAGGCTGGTGTTCTCCAAGGTGGCACAGGAGCACGCCTCATCCAGCAAATCAATGGCTTTATCGGGCAAAAAGCGGTCGGTAATATACCGCTCGCTCAAAACCACTGCACTGCGCACAATGGCTTCCGGAACAGTCACGCGATGATGTCTTTCGTAATAAACCTTAATGCCCTTGAGCACCTCCACTGTATCAGCAATGGTGGGCTCATTGACCTTTACAGGCTGGAAACGGCGTTCCAGAGCGGCATCCTTTTCAATATACTTGCGGTATTCCGAAAAGGTGGTGGCACCGATCACCTGAATCTCACCACGGGAAAGTGCGGGCTTCAAAATATTCGCCGCATTCATAGAACCTTCAGAATCACCAGCTCCGACCAGATTGTGGATTTCATCCACAAACAGAATCACATTGCCGGCTTCTTTGATTTCGGTTACAAGCCCCTTGACACGACTCTCAAACTGGCCCCGAAACTGGGTACCAGCCACCAAAGCAGTCAAATCCAGCAGCATGATTTCTTTTTCCGCCAAACGGGGCGGCACATCGCCGTTAGCCAGCTTAATGGCAATGCCCTCTGCGATAGCGGTTTTACCCACACCGGGTTCACCGATAAGGCAGGGGTTGTTTTTGGTGCGGCGATTCAGAATCTGAAGGACACGGTAAATCTCATTTTCCCGGCCTACGATCCGATCAATTTCATTATTTTTAGCCTTCTCAGTCAAATTCTCGCAAAAATTATCCAAATATTTGCGTTTTTTCTTGTTAGGCTGGTTTCTCGTCTTGGTGTCTTTTGGCCGTTCGCTGGATCTCTCAATGGGACGCTCATTTTTGATATTTCCCGGCTGAGACTGGGCAGGCTCATCGCCCATTAAATTTTGAAGAAAAGGCAGCGCTTGCGCTCCGCCCATTTCAAAATCTCCATCCAATTCAGAAAATTCCCCACCCATGAGTTCTTCCATCTGGCTGCTCATGTTTTCCAGCTCCTCGTCGGTCAAACCCATCTGGTCCATGACCTCCTTCACCTTGGGGATATTCATCTCCCGGGCACATTGCAGGCAAAGCCCCCGGTTTTTCATGACACCGTCTTCCATATGTGCCAAAAAAAGGACAGCCATCCTTTTTTTGCACTTAGAACATAACATATTCATATATATAAACACCTCAGCCCTAATCAGCATTTAGTCTTATCCTATCCAAGAGCAGATTCTCTCTGCGATAGGATGGCGCATTGGGGCGGCAGCAAACAGCAAAATGGTTTGCCCTGCGCATAAAACGTATAATAACCACCTTAGCTTTATTATACTACTATACTGTGAACGTTGTGTGTACCCAACGTTTCGCAATAATTACATTCTGCCCCTAGACTACAATAGTATAGATTAAAACAAATAATTTGTAAAGGGAAAGTTTCTCTTTAAGGCTCGATTTCTACCTGACAGCCCAAGGAAAAAGAATAGAGCAAGCATTGCTTTACAGGCATTTCCAGCGTTTTTTTCAAAATATGGCGATAAAGCTTAAGCTGTGGCGTATACCGCTCCCTGAGCTCCTGCGGTGTCTTCACCCGGTCGGTTTTATAATCCACAATAACGGCCTGCCCCTTTTCCACAAAAACACAGTCGGCCACTCCCTGCAAAGAAATTGTGTGCCCTGCGGTAAGATACGGCAGATATTCCCCCAGCTGCTCCCGGGTGCACCCGCCCATAAACCGCAGCTCACGGTAAAGGGCATCCGCCGCGAAAATACGCTGAGCCAGCTGGGAATGGAAAAATTCCGAAAGCTTTTTTTCGTCCAGACTTTCCGCCTGTATTGGGGATAAGAACCGTTTTTCCCGCAGGCGCTGGATCTCCTGCTTCAAATGATCCCGGGCGTTTTCATAATTGCTGAACTGCATGAACTGATGGAGAGCGTTTCCCTTTTCCGCACCGGTGAGGGTCTGCCGGGTCAGAAATTTAGGACGGCTGTTAAACCGATATCCGGCACCGCTTTCCGCCTTTGCCACAGCCGAAACCGCCAGCTTGGCGGGAATCCGGGTAGCCTCCTCAAAGGAGTAGCGCCAGTCAAGCCGCTGCTCCACCAGCGCTTTCAGCGTTTCATCCGCCTGTGCTGTACGGATAATAGGCTGATTGGAAACTGTATCCTTCTGTTCCTCCGGCACACTCAGCACAACTTGCCACGGGGTAGCATCCTCCATGACAAAAACCTCTGTTTCCGAAAGCTGCTCCCGCAGGATTTCTCCTCCCGGATGCCGCAAAAGTGCCATCAACAGCCAATCCAGATAACAGTTTCCACCCCGGACAAGGGCGGGCGGAAGCTGCTTTTGGCTGCCCAGAGCACCAAAGCCCTCCAGTCTTTTTGAGAGCCCACGGCGCAGAGTGCCAGTTACAATCAGTTTTTCCCGGGCACGGGTCAGGGCAACATAAAGTACTCGCAGCTCCTCCGAAAGCATGGAACGCTGGGTTTCCAGACGCACCGCCTCCATAGGCACCGTGGGGTATTGCTTGAGAAGCACAGGATCCCGCCGAACACAGGCAAAGCCCAGCGAGGAATGAAGCAAGGTTGGCTGCATGAGATCCTGCCGGTTAAACTGCCGGGCGGTATCGGCCAGAAACACCACCGGGAATTCCAACCCCTTTGAGCGGTGGATGGATAAAATCTGCACGGCATCGGCTCCCTCTCCCATACGGCTGGCCGGGGTCAAATCCCCCTCACGCTCCTCCAAGCGGGAAAGAAAGCCCACAAAGCCGCTCACCTGCTTGTAGCCCAGCTTATGATACTGGGCGGCGTATTCCATGAGTAAAAGAAGGTTGGCCTTTCGGCTCTGGCCCATAGGCCACACCTGCACCGCCGCAAGAAAGCCGGTTTCCTCCAAAATCAGGCGGATCACCTCGTCAGCCGGGCGAAGCCCCGCTTCGATTGTCAGCCGGGCAAAAGCCTGTAAAAACCCCTGTGCCTTCATGTTTCCTTCCTCCGCCGATGCCCGCAAAGCTAGATAAAAAGGCCCCTTACGGCACAAGCGTATGGCAGCAAGATCATCCTCGGTAAAGCCAAAGGTGGGAGAAAGCAGGGCAGCAGTCAGCTCAATATCCAAAAGCGGATTATCAATGGCCTTGAGCAGGCAAACCACCGCCGCCACCTCCCGGGTACGCAGAAAGCCTCCGGCCGTTTCAGACCAAGCGGCGATTCCCCATGCAGCCAGCTCCCGGACATAAAGCTCCGCTCTGCCCCGAGGCGAGCGCATAAGAATACAGATATCTCCCAGCCGCAAAGGCCGCAGAGCACCCAGCTCGGTCACCTGATAGCCTTCCTCAAACAGGCGGGTAATGCGCCGGGCGACGAGCCGGGCCTCCAGCAAGGCAGAATCCTCTTCGGTCTCGCTTTCGCTGATATCCAGCAGATGCAGTTCGGAAAAACAGGCGGGATATTCCGGATAGGAAGCTCCGGGCTTGAGAGTCTCCTCATGGGTGTATTCAATTTCCCCCAGCGAACGGCTCATAAGAGAGGCAAAAATATAGTTGACCCAGCCAATCACTGTATCCCGGCTGCGGAAGTTGGTATCCAAGTTGATTTTGGCAGGATATGCCCCTTCCTCGTAAGGTGCGAATTGCTCTTTCTTGGCCATAAAAATTTCCGGCATAGCCAACCGGAAACGGTAGATGCTCTGTTTCACATCCCCCACCATAAACAGATTGCTTCCCCCTGCCGAAACACCGGAAAGAATTTGATCCTGCACCTCATTGGTATCCTGAAATTCATCCACCATCACACAGTCAAACTGGCTGGCAATATCCTTTGCATATTCGGTGGGGATATATTGCCCCCCGACATCCTTTTCCACCAATAGCTGGAGGGCATAGTGCTCCAAATCGGTGAAATCCAGCGCACGGCGCTCCTGCTTAAGGGCATCCAGCCGGGAGGCAAACCGCAGCACTAAATCAAACAGCAGGCGAATGCGCGGCTGCAAATCGGCGATATCGGCGGCAAAATCGGCGGCTGAGGCACTAAAGGCTTTACCGGAAAGCTCTCCGATGGCCTTCTTTACCCGTTGACGCAGGGCTTGCGCCCGGTCTTTATCCGGCCCCGCTCCCCGCACCGGGGAAAGGCGCGAGAAAGTGATTCCGCCAAGCCTCTCCACCAGCTCATCCCACCGGTTCTTCAAAGCGGAGGCCAGAGCCTCCCGGATGCGCTGCAAATCCTCCATAAAGGCGGGGCCATAGGCAGGCCAGAGCTTCTCATCCCCTTCCATCACCGGCAGAAAATCCTCAATGGAACGAGCCAGATATTCCAGCTGTTCGGCACCGTAGGCAAGCAAGACCTGCCCCCACGGGGTTTCACCCGGCGGAATGGAAGAATCATAAAGGGCCAGCTTGCCTGCAAGCCAATCCTCAAAAAAAGGATGGGAACGGCTGAAATCATAAATTTTGAAAACAGTTTCCAGCAGGCGGCGGTCGTCTCTTCCTCCCGCCAGCAGCTCCACCAAACCGGCAAACTCGCCGGTGGTATCCTCCCGGTAAAAATCCTCCACAACCTCCCGGGCGCAGTCGTTTTTCATTAGCATCAGCTGGCTTTCATCCAGCAGCACCAAATCAGGAGAAAGCTCCAACCTGTGGAAATTCTGCCGGATTAAATCCAGACAGAAGGAGTGAACCGTGCTGATCTTCGCCATATCCAGCAGCACCCGCTGACGCTGTAGGAACAGGTTTTCCGGCTGGCGGCGGCAAAGCTCTCCCAATCGGGCTGCGATGCGCTGCTTCATCTCCCCAGCGGCAGCTCTTGAAAAAGTAACCACCAGAAGGCGTTCCGCAGAAATCGGCTCCTGCTCCCGGGTCATCAGCGTGACTGCCCTTTCGGCCAAAACAGCGGTTTTACCGCTCCCGGCGGCGGCTGAAACCAGCAGAGGGCCGCCCAGCGCAAAAATTGCATCCTGCTGAGGCTTTGTCCAGCGTGTATCAGCCATTTTCATCCTCCTTTAGCATCTGGAAAAACCGCTCCTTATCCACCTTGGCTACCGTTTGCACCGGATCGCCCTCCTCAAAGCCGCACATGGCCCAATAAGGGCAATAAGCGCAGGGCTGGTATTCCGGTGAGCGCACCGGGCAGGAATCAATTTTACCGCCAACAAGGGCCTGAGCCATGCCACCCACCATTTCCTGCACCTTAACCGCCAGCCGCCCCATCTGTTCGTAGCTGGCCAGTGAGGAGCTATCCACTGAGCCATCCTTTTTCATCTTAACCGGGATGTAGATTCCCGCCAACTCGGCTTCCATCCCGGACAGACTTTCCCGGTCTTCCAGCAGAAGGCCGTTCATCTGAAGGTTTTTCTGGCGGGTCTTTTCCAGTTCCTCTTGGCCGGTTTCACGCTGAGCAGAAATGTAGTTTTCCCACACCGGCATATAGAGAACCCCGGCAGGAGCGGCATCTGCCAAGCCACCCTTGCCCTTTTGTTCCAGCGTAAACAGATAAATGAGCATCTGCATATTGAGCCCATACAAAAGATCGGTGAGATCAAACCGCTTGCGCCCGGATTTATAATCCACAACCCGAATGTAGCGCCGCCCACCGGATTCCATCACATCCACCCGGTCAACTATACCCTCCACTGTAACGGATATGCCATCCGGTGTAACCAGTGAAAGGGCTTCCGCCTTGCCGGGTGTGGGAATTTCCAGCTCAAACTCCACCGGCTCAAACTGGCTTTGAGAAAGCTCCTGCCCCATATGGCGCAACAGCCGCAGAAGAACCCCCACCAGCCGGGTAAACAGATACTTGAAGCGTGCAGGAAGAGCCTCCACATCCTGAATTCTCTGTTCAAGATACCCCTGTATGATCTGGGAAATTTCCTCTTTAAGGGCCGCATCGGACAGTTGACAAAGCGCAGAAGCTGAATGCTTTTTCAGCATAACCTGCAAAACCTGATGGATCACACTGCCCGATTCCAGCGGAGAATACTCCACCCGCCTTCTGGGGCGAAGGCGAAGCCCCTCTCCTGCAAAATAAGCAAAGGGACAGCGGTAGTAGCTCTCAATGCGGGAGGGGGAAAGCCGCATGGATTTTCCAAACAGCTGTCGAGCCAAGCCTTTATCTTCAATGGTATGAGGTGTTTTGATCTCCATAGCACCAAAAGCGGCCAGCAACTCTCCATTCCCCTTGGCGGAAAGGCTTTCGGCCAGTGCCGCAGTCAGCGGCGTATCCTGCCGCCAATTTTGGGCCAACAACTCCAGTGCCGCCCCCCGGCCATAAAGGCGGTCGGAAGGCTTCTCAAAGGGGCGAGAGAGAGCAAGCCCCGGGAACAGCTCCAACAGCTGGCCCACAATAGAAGAAGGCTGAATAGCTCCGCCGCCCAACCCGGCACGGGAATAGGAAACCTCTAATTTATGACTGGCCAAGGTTAGGGCGAAATAGGCAAAGTATTTTTCCATAACCGCCTTTTCCAAGGCAGGCTGGGAAATACCAAGTCCGCTTTCGATCATGGCCCGGCGCTCACCGTCGGTGAAAAGGCCACCTTCCCCCACTTGTGCAGGGAAAATCCCCTCACCGGCCCCAACCACAAATACGGCTTTCACCTCTCCCGGGCGGATGCGGTCGGCTCCCCCGGCGATCACCTGATCCAAGGTTTGGGGAATGGAGCCGATATCCGCCGTGCCCACCGCTAAGCGAAACAGCTCGGTCATCCGGCGTATAGGCTGGCGAATTCCACCCAGCACCGTTCCGAATATATCCAGAATATCCACAAGACTATCCCACAGGCGTCGGCACTCCTCCAGAAAAAGAGGTTGTTCCTCCTGCGGCAGGCTTTGAGCAAAGGCCGTCAAGTTATCCGGGGCTTCCACCGCAGTGAGAAAATCAAAAAGACCCCGGGCAAATTTTTCTCCATCGCAATCCCGGAAGCTTTCCCGCAGTGCCAAAAACGGCTGAACAAACTGGCTTCTCAGTTCGTTCAGCTTGCCCAGCAGGGCGGCATCCTGTTCGGTTTGCTCCTCTGCAAGCCCCCGGGGATTGTTGACAAATTCGCTTTGCCAGAGCGCTCCACCTACACCCCAGCTATAGCAATAGTTTTCCAGCTCCCACACCAGCTCCCGATCCAGCCCCATAAGGGGAGACTTTGCCAGTGCAACCATAGCGGTACTCTCAAAATTGCTGCGCACCGCCTCCATTGCCAAGAGCAGGCCAGAAATCAGAGGGCTGCTTTCAATATCCTCACGGGTATCCAAAAAGCATGGTATATCATACTTTGAAAACACCCGCTGGATTACACCGGTATAATCCTCCAGCTTTCGGGCCACCACGGCAATATCCCGGTAACGAAACCCCTCTTCCGCCAGACGGCGGATAGAACAAGCCACACGCTCCATTTCCTCGTAGGGGTCAGCGGCACTGATAAGGGTAACAGCGGGGCACTGATCATAAAAAGGGGCCGGTGCCGGGAAATGAAAATTTTCAGCCAGATAACGCAGCTCTTCCCCTTTGAATCGATGCGAGAGGGCGAGAATCTCCGGTGCAGCGATCTTTGCTCCAGCGGTTTGGGCCATTTGAATCAGGCGGCGGATGGTGGCTTTCACCGGGGCAAAGGCTCCGGTGCCTCTGGTCTGGTCGGCTATGCCATCCGCTGTAAAGGCAAAGCATACCTCTTGCGCCTGTGCTAAAATATGCCGCAAAAGTTCCATTTCGCCTGACATAAAGGTCATGAAGCCATCTACATAAACATGGGCATTCTGAAAAAAGGCTTCTTCCTCCAGCAAAGCGCAGGCTCGGAGAAGATCATCGTCGCTATCCAGATAGCCCTTATCCAAAAGAGCCTGATAGGCGCTGTAAATGGCTGACAGCTCTGCGGATTTATCCGCCAGAGAGCCAGACGGACAGGCGGCGGCAAAGGCTTCCAACCGCTCCGGTGTGATACCCGCTGTTTTAAACTCCGAAACAGCGCCCAGCAGTGTATCCAAAAAGGCTGTGTTGGAGCAGCTTTTCCGATAAACCTGCAAAGTATCCCGCAGTTCACTGACCGCCACCGACAGCATTAGATATTTGGCCGCTGGGGTAATATAGGTTCCTGCAAGACCCCCCAATCCACGAAAAATGCTGTTGCAAAGACGTGTAAAGCTTACGACCTGTACACCCAAAGAAGCACGAGGCCCTATAGCGGAAAGAAGCATTTCCTCCCCCTGAAAGGAGAACTGCTCCGGAACAATCAGATAAACCTGCTTGCCTTCCCGGGCAGAACAGGCAATTTTTTCGATCAGGCGACTGGTCTTGCCGGTTCCCGCAGTTCCTAACACAAAGCTGAGCATATGCTTCCTCCTTGATTTAAAAATATAGCGGACAAGCTTCCAGATAAACAGTTATCTCCCCCGCCTTGGACGAGGGAGATACTAAATCCATCTTAAAAGCACGTGCAGTGCTAAATGCTATAAGGACATTCCCAATTTAATCGCCCGCATATTTGGCTCTAAAAGATGCTGTTTTTTTGCGGGAACACACTTCGATACAGCCTTCTCTACAATTTCCATAGAAGCAAATTCTGATTCCTTGAGAACCTTTCCCAAGAGGATCATGTTGCCGATGCCTTCCAGATGCTCGTCAATGGCAAGCTGGGAAGCTGGAATCTTAAACAACTGTATATCGGTGCGCTGTATCTCCCGATCCACCAAGGTGGAATCCACGATAATTTTGCCGCCGGGAGCCACTGTGGAGGCAAATTTATCAAAGGATGGCCCATTCATAGCCACCAGAATATCCGGCTCCGTTACCAGAGGAGAACCAATCGGCTCATCCGAAAGGCAAACGCTGCAATTGGCAGTGCCACCCCGCATTTCAGGGCCGTAGGAAGGCAGCCAAGAAAGCTCTTTACCCGCCAGAAGTCCCGCATAGGCCACGATCTTTCCTGTAAACAGAACACCCTGACCACCAAAGCCTGCGAAAATCATATTTAGTGATTCCATCTCATTCGGCCTCCTTTGTGATATCCTTGTAAACGCCAAGAGGATAATGAGGAATCATGTTATCCTTCACCCAGCCCAGAGACTCCACAGGAGTCAGCCCCCAGTTGGTGGGGCAGGTGGAAAGAACCTCCACAATGGTAAAGCCCTTTTTCTGGGATTGCAGGGTGAAAGCCTTTTTAATAGCGGCCTGCGCCTTGCGGATATTAGGGATGCTGTTGACCGCAACACGTTCGGCATAGGCCACGCCATCCAGAGTGGCAAGCATTTCGCAAACCCGAATGGGATGCCCGGAATAAGCCACATCACGGCCATAAGGCGTGGTCTGGGTAACCTGACCCGGCAAAGTGGTTGGAGCCATCTGGCCGCCGGTCATACCGTAAATGCAGTTGTTAACAAAAATGATGGTGATGTTTTCTCCCCGGGTGGCTGCGTGAACGGTTTCAGCTGTACCGATTGCTGCCAGATCGCCGTCTCCCTGATAGGTGAAGATAATCCCCTCCGGCAAAGCCCGGCGCAGGCCGGTTGCAATGGCAGGCGCTCTTCCGTGAGGAGCCTGCACCATATCATATTTAAAAAAGTTATAGGCCATTACAGAACAGCCAACCGGTGCAACACCCACTGTATCGCCACTCAGACCCAGCTCGTCAATGGCCTGCGCCACCAGCTTGTGAATCACGCCATGTGTACAGCCCGGGCAATAGCTCAGGGGCATATCCGCCAGATCTCTGGGTTTTTGATAAACAATAGCCATTATTTTGCCTCCCCTGTGATTGCCTTGATTTGCGCAAGAACCTCAGCTGGTGTGGGGATAATACCGCCTGTATGGCCAAAGAAATGCACAGGCACTTTGCATTCCACAGCTAGGCGAACATCGTCCACCATCTGCCCCATGCTCATTTCAACAACCAAAACATTTTTGCAGCGCAGCCCGATCTCATTGATAATCTTCTTGGGGAACGGCCACAGGGTAATGGGGCGAATTAGCCCCACCTTGATGCCCTCACTGCGAGCCGAATTAACAGCACTGCGGGCAATACGGGAAGACGCACCGTAAGCTACGATAACCAGCTCGGCATCGTCGGTAAGATAGGTTTCAGCTTTAACCTCATTGGCCTCCACTTGAGCATAGCGGCCAAAGCGCTCGTTAATTTTAGCCTCCAGTTCATTGGCCTGCAAAAACAGCGAGTTGACTATATTGTGCTCCCGCTTGTTTTTATGACCACAGGCGGCCCATGGCTTTTCAGAGGGAACGGCTTTCACCTCAGGGAATTCCACCGGCTCCATCATCTGACCCAAAAGACCATCACCCAAAATCATGGCAGGCATCCGGTATTTTTCAGCCAGATCAAAGGCAGTGAAAATCGTATTGACCATTTCCTGCACAGTGGCGGGAGCAAACACAAGGACATGCAGATCACCGTGTCCGGGAGCCTTGGTTGCCTGGTAATAATCCGATTGGGCAGGCTGAATGCCACCAAGCCCCGGGCCGCCCCGCTGAATGTTTAAGATTACGCAGGGCAGATCACTGCCCGCAATATAAGAGATCCCCTCCGTTTTCAGGGAAATACCGGGAGAAGAGGATGAGGTCATCGTCCGAACACCGGCTGCAGCCGCCCCCAAAACCATGTTAATAGCGGCAATTTCCGATTCCGCCTGAAGATAAACGCCTCCGATTTTAGGCATACGCTTGGACATATAGGCACTGACTTCAGTCTGGGGAGTGATGGGATAACCAAAAAAATGCCGGCATCCTGCCTGAATGGCGGCCTCCGCCATGGCCTCGTTGCCTTTCATTAAAACTCTCTCGCCCATAATCTCACTCCTTTTCCACAGTAATGGCACTGTCCGGGCACATAAGTGCGCACATTGCGCAGGCAATGCATTTTTCCATTTCGATCACAGTCGCCGGGTTATAGCCCTTAGCATTGAGGCGCTGCTTGTCCAGAAAAATGATCTTCTTCGGGCAGACAGATACACAAAGGCCGCAGCCCTTGCAAACATCCTCGTTCACTGTCATTTTGTTTGCCATATATGACAACCTCCCTTTTACATCCATAAAAAGCCCTTACCAAGGCGTTTTAACATAAATATCCACAGGAAAAACAGCGGCCTTACCTGCCAAATCCGCCGCTATATCTCTTCTTGCAGCCGTTCCCAATAAGGGAAGCCCAGCCTGATCAGCCGCCGCCTGCGCAAATGGAATCGAACCCAAAACATCTTCTGCGGTTGTCTCCCCTGCCAGGTTTGAACAATTTACAACATGGGTAGCCGGAACCCGAGATGCCCCGTGAATCTCATCCAGCAGGCCTACAGCCTCCTGTGGGGTACGGGTTAAAAATCGAAAGCCGTTGACTACATAAAGCATGGCATAATCTTGGGATACAATATCGGCCGAATAACGCCCTAAGGCATAAGCCCCTGCATCATCTCCGCCAACATCAATAATCACTGTTTTATCGGAAACAAGCGCAGCACCCAGCCGGCCTGTCAGAGCCGGGATATCCAGATTCGAACTGGCATAAGCAGGCGCAATTAACTCAATGCCGAGCTTTTTAGCTTCACCCGACCAATCAGCGCTTCGAAAATATGGGTTAACGACATCCAGATCCGCCAAAACAACCCGGCGCCCCAATTTACTGAGCTCCACTGCCATATTGATGGAAACATTGGTTTTTCCACTGCCATAATGGCCGGTTACAACGACAATCCGGGGCAATACAGTATACAAACAGGCACCTCCTTGAAATATAAAAAACGGGCAGAGCTTGCCTGTGAGCCGCTCGTAACCCGCCATCGTATAAATATTCATATAGAAATTTATCAAACGGAATAAAAGCTTGACCCGTTTATTAAAAAATCAATAAGAGCACAGTGGCCAATTGATCCTTGCATCGATTTCAGAAGAAAGCAGTAAAACAAATGCTCAAGAAAACAATGCCCAGATTGAATGAGCTTTCAGGTTCTCAATCAATCCAGACATTATTATAACAAAATCTGTCTATTAAAACAAGATATTTAGCCACGTTTCATGCAAATCAGATAATCGGCTCCTCCTAAATCTCCATCGACTTCAAAAAAATGGATATTCTAATGCCATTTCAAGAATGAGCAAAGCGATTTCTTTTACACTTTTTTAAATTCAGGAGTTATGCAATTGGATTTTGGGGGTCTGATAATGGAATGAACGCATAAAAATACGGCTAACCTAATCTCCATGTATTCATATTTTACGAACAACCTCAGAAAGGGCGGTCTCCCTCAGAAGAACGCCCGCTTTAATATTTACCTTTAATGTCCATAATCTCCAAGAAATATTTGTAATATAATTTTTACCCAAACATAAGGATTTTAGGCCACTGAACGTTTCAAACGAAGCTTATCGCTGATCATAGCAATAAATTCTGAATTTGTAGGCTTGCCTCTGCCATTATGAATGGTGTAGCCAAAATAAGAATTCAGTGTATCCACATCGCCCCGGTCCCAAGCAACTTCAATCGCATGACGAATTGCTCTTTCTACACGGGAGGAGGTGGTTCCGTTCTTCTTAGCCACAGTGGGATAAAGCTGTTTGGTCACGGAATTGATGATTTCGGGTTGCTCGATAGCCAGAATAATAGAGTCACGCAAATAGTAATAGCCTTTGATATGCGCCGGAACACCAATCTGATGAATTATTTCAGTAACCATAATCTCTAAATCGGGTTGCTGACGGGAACTAGACTGGGTCACTGCGGACTCAACAGATTTTTGGCGGTTCTTGGAAAATTGAATAATACGCTCAATCATGATATCGGTATCCAAAGGTTTCAGGAAAAAATAAGTGGCACCATAGGCTGTCAGTTCTTTTTCAATAGCCGGGGAGTCAAAGCTGGACATTGTCATAAAAATAGGCGTTTTAACAGATTCATCTTTTTGAATATTCTGCATAACACCAATGGCATCTAAGTGAGGCATAAACACCTCCATAAGCACGATGTCAGGCTGCTGGTTTCGAATAGCTTCCAGTACCTTAATACCATGTTTGGATGCGAAAACAGTCTCATAGCCATAGGCTTTGAAGATTGCTGTGCATTTTGCAACGAATTCCTTGTCGTCTTCCGAAATAAGGACCTTCCACTTAGCTGTCATTTTCTCTCCCTCACTTACAATTAAATTGTCGCATTCTTTTTGTTTTCCATATATTTCCATATCCGCTAACAAGATACTACCATATTATGGAAGATAATACAAGGGTTTGTCAAATATTAATACTACCTATAAATTATACATTTTTTGGTAAATATGTCAATATTATATGCACTATTATTCGTTATTTTCGACATATTTCATTTTTTCATCCATGATTTCCGCAAAAATACCATACCCTCTTGTCGGATCGTTTACAAAAACGTGGGTTACTGCGCCTACGAGTTTTTCATTTTGGATAATTGGAGAACCACTCATTCCTTGCACAATTCCCCCGGTTTTTGCCAGAAGAGTAGGATCAGTCACACGAACTACCATATTTTTAGTTGGCGAATTACCACTGTAATTTACCTTTTCTATCTCAATTTCAAAGCTTTGAGGCTTATTTCCCGAAAGAGTGGCTAATATTGTGGCTTTTCCCGGCACAATCTCCTGTCGAAAAGCCATTGGAATGGGGTCTCCGCACAAAAGAGGTTGAACGAGGGAGCCAAATATACCTTGATCACAGTTATACTTAAGTTTACCAATGGGTGATTCTCCTGCAAACGTGCCTTTCAATTCCCCCGGTTTTCCAGAAAGTCCGGCATTTACTCCCGAAATGTTTACATCTAAAATTTCTCCTGAGGAAAGCGGCATAACATTACCCGTATCCACATCACAAATAGCATGACCCAGTCCTGCAAAGGAAAGGCTTTCCGGATCGTAATAAGTGAGAGTCCCTATCCCTGCTGAACTATCCCGAACCCAGATACCCGCTTTATAGCTGCTGTCATACTCCGATTGAATTGGTTGTAAATATAGCGTCAGGGGGCTGCCTTCTCTTTCTATAGAGAACTTAACCTCGGCTCCTTCACTTTCAGATATGAATCTGGCTACATCCGAGTTTCGTGTAACCGGCTCATCATTCATGGTGAGAATAATGTCACCGATTTTAATACCTGCGTTTTTAGCAGGATTGATATTTTCAGTTCCCACCTGTATATCGCTCATGCCAACAACCATAACGCCCTCAGTAAACATGGTAATACCAAAAGGAACCCCTCCCGGAACCACGATACGCCGGGAAGCAGGGGCTTGAACCTCTTGCACCGGGGCTTCTTCAAAAAGATTAAGCCGGAGGCTATAGGCCTCCCCTTGGCTGTCATAAATCTTGGGCGAAAAATCAGTCAGCCGGGTGGAAATCAAAAGATTGGAAGTAATACAAAATTCACTGCCTGGTTCCACATAAAAATTATCCGGAAGTGTGGACTGAACCAGTAGGATCAGGGTCATCAGTGAGGCCACACCTGCGGATAACAATCCAGTCAAGCCTTTAACTATTTTTTTCATTTTTTTGCTGCACTCCTAAAGTGTATACTTATTGCCTATCCAAGAAACGATGACTCTCGGAAACACACACCAATTAAATGTGCATTTGCCTTTAAAGGCTTGGCGAGAATGTTTTGCTTATCAATTTCCGAATTTTGCTGGAAATGATAAAAAATTTTAATTATCGATCAAAATATTTAAATGGCTTCGAGTCTAAAAACCATAAGAATCTAAACTCAAGCCTTTTCATAAACAAAGCGGTTAGAATGCTCTGTTTTTCTAAAAGAGATTCTGCCGCTGTATAATTACTTTGCCTCAAAGGCACTTTGATTATTTGAGTAAAAATTATTGCAATTACCCTGAAATTCTCTGTTTTGTCACAAGGTTCTAGCTTTTCAAAAACATTTCTCGAGTATAACAGCCGACCATCTTTTTTGAAAGGATCAAGCAATAAGCTGAAGAATTTCTGGTATATCTTTCTTTTAATTTATTGTTATCTGGAAGTGTATGATATAAAAAAGCTCTTTTTAAAAAAGAGAGCATTCTAAAATAGGCGATACTCTATATGGTCGTTTTATGAATGCAGCAATGGCATTGGTTTAGATTTTGCATTTTGGCATTTTACAAGAAAATGGCTAAAAATCGTTGTAGCCATAGATTCCATATAACTATATACTCATATAGATTCAAAACTGCTATGCAATTTTGAATCTGCGGACTTCGCCCGCAAACACGCATTGCGTGCAGATGAGTATGAAGTGGGTATAGACCGCCTATGTCGGTTAGCGGCAGATTGCCGCTGTTTAAAACCACATTGTGGTCTTAAACCTATACAACTATAGTATCTGTTTTATAGACAGTGTTCATCCGTGTTATATACTGTCGAAGACTGCCAGTTATTTCTTGCAATCCCTTGGTTGATACAGTATAATAATTACCGTATCTGTAAATTTTTTTGGCAGTGGGCTGTGCTTTTGCAGCAGAATCAAAAGCAATTTCGGATTCCGGGATTAAAAAAAACGAGGTGCAACTTTGAAAATTCTAGTAATAAATGCAGGCAGCTCATCACTTAAGGGCAAGCTGTATGATATGCAGACTCAGCAGGCATTAGCCGAAGCAAACTGCCAGCGTGTTGGCTTGAATGAGAGTATTATAAAATATGTGGGGCTTTCAGGAAAAAAAGAGATTTTCCACAGGAGTTTGCCTACCCATAAAGAAGCTTTAGAGGAAATTCTACAGCTTTTTACCACGGGGAAAACCCAAGCCATTGGTTCGATCAAGGAAATTGCCGCTATCGGCCACCGCTTGGCTATGGGTGGTGCAAAATACGTTAAATCGGTGCTCATTGATAAAGAAGTCGTTTCCACTTTATATGAACTGGGTGATGTGGCTCCTCTTCACAACCCGGTGCAGGCACGAACCATTGAAATTTGCTGGCAAGTGTTTGGCAGCGATTTGCCTATGGTTGCAGTGTTTGATACAGCCTTTCACCAGACCATGCCCCAATCCAATTACATGTTCTCTCTCCCCTATGAATACTATAAAAAATACAATCTTCGCCGTTACTGTTTTCACGGAATGTCTCACCAATATGTCAGCGAAGCCTATGCCCAGCATACAGGAAAGGATATTTCCCAGCTGAACCTGATTACCTGCCATATGGGCGGCGGCTCCTCTATCACAGCGATTAAAGGTGGAAAATCCATCAACAACAGCTTCGGCTTTGGTATTGGCGAAGGCCCTATGGGCGGAACACGAGCCGGCACCGTGGATTATACCGCTCTGAGCTATATTATGAAAAAAGAAAACCTTTCTTTCGATGAGGTGGAGGAT
This sequence comes from Oscillospiraceae bacterium MB08-C2-2, assembly GCA_035621215.1. Taxonomy (NCBI): domain Bacteria; kingdom Bacillati; phylum Bacillota; class Clostridia; order Eubacteriales; family Oscillospiraceae; species Oscillospiraceae bacterium MB08-C2-2. The sequence goes on from CP141729.1 coordinate 821,976, forward strand.
GTACTGGCCCGGGAATCGGGTATGCTGGGTGTATCAGGGATTTCCAGCGATGAGTATGAATTGGAGAAGCTGGCCCTTGAGGGAAATGAAAGAGCCAAACTGACTCTGGATATCTTCGCTGTTCAGATCAAACGGTATATTGGTTCCTATTTTTTTGAAATGGGCAGCCTGGATGCCCTGATTTTCACCGGAGGCATCGGCGAAAACTCTGATTATATGCGCCGTCTGATTTGCGAAAACCTTGAAGAAGTGGGCATCTCTCTGGATCAAGAGGCCAATGTGGCATTTAATCGGCAAGTAGGCAGAATCTCTAGCCCTGATGCAAAAGTGGATATTTGGGTTATCCCCACCAACGAGGAATGGGTTATAGCCAACGATACCTTTAAAACTGTTAAGTCTATATAATGTCTTGAATGTATAAAAAGAATCGCCCGTTTCAGGTTTGCGGCCTGAAACGGGCGATTCTTTTTATTTGTGCAGCCTATTCTTACTGCATACTCAAATAACGCTTTGCGTTTCGCGTTTTACCCTATGATTGAAAACTAAAATGGTTTTCAATCTATTTGAGTATATCATAGCAAAGTTTAATATTTTTTCTGACGCCTTTTTTTGTTGAACATACGATAGACATTGATCCCCACCGACAAGAGAATGCCAAACAACAGAAGCATAGGAACCAGCATTCTGGAATACTGCTCGTTGGTGCTGAGCAGCTGCGTCCACATGGAATCCATCAGCAGGTTTGTTTCTCTGGGCATTTCATTGAAATACTCGAAAGTATCCATCAGCTCCTCGGGCGGATAGGCAACGGAAGTGATCACTTCCTCATCCATTAGTTCAAGAGCACCGGAATTGGGAATGGCATAGCCGATGTATTCGCCGTTGGCAGCGCTGATTTCCGGTTCCGCCATAAAATTAATATACATTTGGGCAGCAAGCGGATTCGTGCTTCCCTTGGGGATACACATGGCATCCACAAATTTATTGGTTCCCTCTTTAGGGATTGCAAAGTCCAAATCCGGATTTTCATCCATCATGGTCACTGCATCTCCGGCATAATAGGGTGCCAGCGCCGCTTCTCCCCCCAGCATTTTGTCAAAGATTTCATCCATGACATAGGCCTGCACCAAGGGCTTTTGCAGCTTAAGCTGCTCCAAAGCGTCAGCCAGCTCGTCCTTGTTCTCAGTGTTGAGAGAATATCCCTCCCGGGCCAGCGCAATACCAAAGGCATCACGTGGGTTAGAAAACATGAGAATCTGGCCATAATATTTTTCATCCCACAGAATATCCCAGCTGTCTACCTCATCAAACACCATGGTGGTGTTATAAATGATACCCACCACGCCCCAAGTATAGGGAACGGAATAGCGGCTTTCCGGGTCATAGATGGGATTAAAAAAATCAGGCAGAATATATCGCAGATTAGGGATTTTTTCAGAATCCAATGGCAGCAGCATATCCTCACGGATCATCCGGGCAATCATATAATCTGAAGGAATGATCACATCATAGCTGGCACCCCCACTGCGAAGCTTAGAATACAGCTCTTCATTGGTTGCAAAAGTGGAATAGTTTACCTTGATGCCAGTGAGATTTTCAAATTCCTTGTTAATATCCACCGAATCATTGCTGCCATCGGAAATATATTCGCCCCAGTTGAACACATTGATGGAAACATTCTGCCCACGAAGCTGGCTGTAATATTCTTCATCCACAGGCTCTTTCAGCTCGGCAAAGGCCGGCACTGAAAGACTGATCATCAAGGCAAAAGCGGTAAGCGCAGACATCCATTTACGCAATGCTTCCACCCCCTGTCTTGAGGCGCCGCATTTTCTTTTCAGCACGGCTGTCGTGGAGGTTGACCAGCAAAAGCACAGTCAAAACAATGATAAAAATAATAGTCGAAAGAGCGTTAACCTCCGGGCTGACCTTGCGCCTGGTCATGGAAAAAATGGTAATAGGCAGGGTCTGGGAGGTTGCACCGGAAACAAAATAGCTGATGATAAAATCATCCAGCGACATGGTCAGCGAGGTGAGAAACCCAGCTACAATGCCCGGCATGATATCCGGAACCACCACCTTGCTGAAGGCCTGCCAGTCGTTGCAGCCCAAATCCAGTGCAGCCTCGTAAATGCTGGGATCCATCTGGCGCAGCTTAGGCATGACATTGAGAATCACATAGGGAATGTTAAAGGTGATGTGCGCCAATATCAAGGTAGGAAAGCCGAATTCCAGCGGAATGTTCATTTTGCTTTTGAAGAACACGAACAGAAGCATCATGGAAACGCCGGTGACAATTTCCGGGTTGATAATAGGCAGATAGGTGAAGTTAAGCACCAGCATTCTGGGAACCCGCCGCATATTGGAAAGGCCGATGGCGGCCGCTGTTCCAATGATGCAGGCAATGGCAGAGGAAACCAATGCAATCACCAAGCTGTTCCAAAGAGAACCCATAATCATTTCGTTGGTAAAGAGCTTTTTGTACCAATCCAGCGTAAAACCAGTAAAATATGCCCGAGACTTGGATTGGTTAAAGGAATAGGCAATCAGCACCACAATGGGCAGGTAGAAAAACGCCATCATGACGCTGATATACGTTTTAGCATACCATTTCATTTTTCTCACAGCAGCATTCCCTCCATTTCTTCCTCATCACCAAACTGGTTGAAGATACTCATACAAAGAAGGATGAGCACCATCAGCACGAGGGAAATGGCCGAACCCAAGTTGGGGTTATAGGCGTTGCCGAGAAACTGCAAGTCGATCAAATCACCGATGAGCAGGTTGCCGCCGCCGCCCAGCATGCGAGAAATCAGAAAAGTGCTCACCGCCGGAACAAACACCATAGTCACACCAGTGCGGATTCCAGGAGCGCTCAGAGGCAGCACTACACGGTAAAAAACCAATACCCAGTTGGCACCCAAATCCTGTGCCGCTTCAATGGCTGTATTCTGAATCTTGGTCATAATGGAATAGAGCGGCAAAATCATAAAGGGCAGATAGTTATAAACCATTCCCAGCACCACAGCGCCTTGGGTGTTGATCATTTGAAAAGGCCCAAGCCCTATATACCCAAGCAAGCGGTTAATCAGCCCCGTGTTTTCCAAAAGGGTCATCCATGCGTAGGTGCGCAGCAAAAAGTTCATCCACATGGGCAAAATGGCCAGCATCAGGAGCGTTCTCCTGCCACTGCCGCTGCTGCGGGAAATAATATAGGCAAGAGGATAGGCAATCACAAGGGAGGCAATGGTTGCCACCGCCGCCAGCCAGATAGAACGCATCAGCACAGGGGTAAATTCGCTGACATGGGATATGTTGGCCAAAGTAAAGCCGCCGGTTTCACCATCTGTAAACGCAAAAACCGCTACCAAGAGCAAAGGTACAACGATAAAAATGATCATCCAGACAATATAGGGGGAGGCAGTCCATTTTAATTTCATTTATGCCTCCTCCATTTTTTTCATGATGTGAATATCGTTTGGCTCGATGTTCATACCAATGAGCGTCCCCACTTCTTCACTTTTGGTGGAATGAATCATCCACTTGATGCCATGGGCATCTACAGTCATTTCAAAGTGCACGCCTTTAAAAATAATGGATTCAACTAAACCGTTAATCTGGCCGGTCTGAGAGGGAACCACCTTAATATCCTCAGGGCGGATAACAACATCTACCTTTTCGTTTTCCTCAAAACCCTTATCCAGACATTCAAACTGAACGCCAGCAAATTCCACATAATAATCCCGAAGCATCATACCATCCACAATGTTGCTCTCGCCGATAAAATCCGCCACAAAGGCATTGGCCGGCTCGTTGTAGATATCCTGCGGGGTTCCGATCTGAAGAATACGGCCATCCTTCATAACCACCACCCGGTCGGACATAGTGAGGGCTTCTTCCTGATCGTGGGTAACATAAATAAATGTAATGTTCAGGCTTTGCTGAATTTTTTTCAGTTCCACCTGCATCTCCTTGCGGAGCTTAAGATCAAGCGCACCTAGAGGCTCGTCCAGCAAAAGAACCTTCGGGTGATTAACCAGCGCCCGGGCAATGGCTACCCGCTGCTGCTGACCGCCTGAAAGCTGGTGTACATTACGGGATTCATACCCAGCCAGATTAACCAGCGCCAGCATTTGCTTAACCCGGTCTTTTCGCTCATTCTCAGGTATCTTTTTTATCTTTAAACCAAATTCCACATTCTCAAAAACGTTTAAATGCGGAAACAGTGAATACTTTTGGAAAACAGTGTTAACCTGTCTCTTGTGAGGCGGCAGATCGTTTATTCTCTTTCCGTCAAAGAAAACATCGCCCTTTTTGGCATCCATAAAACCGCCAATGATGCGCAGGGTTGTGGTCTTTCCGCAGCCAGAGGGTCCAAGAAAGGTCACGAATTCTTTGTCGTGAATTTCGAGATTAATTCCATCCAGCACCTGTTCGTCATCATAATCCGCATAAATATCCTTCAAGGATACAAGCACTTTTTCTTCCAACTATACATCCTCCTTCAAATATTCCGATTTATATTTCAATACAAAATATAACATATTTCGGGAAAAAGTCAAGAAAATCTGCGATTTTTCGGAAATTTCTTAAAGGAGAGTCTTGTTTGTTCTGTTTTGCTATATAAATTGCTGGTTTTTCTCTGTTTTCCTTCTTCAGTAATTTCAATTATTTTGCCAGCTATAAAAAGAAATCATACATCTTATTTTAAGAACCGTAGATGTCTCACAGACAATGCAAAATTATAAAAGCAAAGCTTGTATAATGATAATTACATAAATATGAATTTTATAAATGACATCGTTCAATAAATATGATAAAATGGTATTGATAACCAATTACATTTCAGGAGGTAGAAATAGCAATGCATTTTGAACAGATGAATGACCACTATAAGAGCAAGCATTACCCCAAGGGTTCCGTCTTTGCAAGATTGAATACTGAAAATAAGAAGTCGTCTGTGATTTTGTTGGTGATGCTGGTATTGTTTGCGGCGGCCTTGGGAGCAGTTCTTATTTGGGAGATTGCTTTGACAGCCGGATATGCAGGTGAAGGTAATAGCGAAAGCGTGAAAATAGGCATCATTCTTTTGAGTATTACAGGCTTCTTTTTTTTGCTTTGCATTCTCGGCATCGTGTTTTCTGTAAAGAATTTTCGCAAGGGTGTGGGAGAGATCATAGAAAAAGCTATGATTTCAACCGGCTTAAGCGAAGAGGAACTGAAAGAATTTGACCGTCAGGCCATGGAGCCTTCCAGCTATATTCTAAGATTTAAGAGCAAGCTGGCAGCCGCTGTCGCCGAGCAGCAGAACGGCATTCTCACAAAGGATTATCTCTGGCTGGGGAACACCGCAAATGAAATTATGAAATGCCAAGATATTGTTGGCGTTTGTTTTTATCAATGGTCTTTTTATGTAAACAAACGCAAAATATGGTGCCGAAGCATCTCTGTTTTGAACCGTCAGGGTACGGCTGCTTCTGCGGAGGCTTCCGAGGAAAATGGGCTTGCATTTATAGAACTGCTGACTGCTGCATACCCGCACATACATATAGAAAAGAAGCTTCTTTCCGAGGGAAAAGAATACGATGATTGGCGCAGCAGTCTGCTAAGCCAAGTGTAACTTGCATTCTCCCTTCGTGGGATGGTTTTGAGTTTCCTGTTTCTCATAAAAAGAGACGGACTTTCTGCTTACGCAGATCGTCCGTCTCTTTTTGTATTCGTTTAAGAAAAAGCTTAATCCAGTATGTAATCCACCTGTTCCAACTCTTTGAGACAGTATTTGTAAAACCGCTGGTAAAGACTGTTGCCCCGCTCAATATAAAACTCCTCGCCAGGACGGCTGGCAAGCTTGGCGAAAACATCGCCCACACATTCCTCAGAGCTGGCATGGGTGCGCTCGCAGAGAATATAAAAGGAGAAAGAAGCCATATCACTGATGATGGCATAAAGCTCCTTGGAGCTCTCTTCCAGAATTTCATAAAATACATTCAGAGCAGTCTGAGATAAAATGGAATTGGGTGAGCGATGCTGTATCACCAGATTCACCACATAAGAATACAGAAGAACCTGCTGGGTATAATCGGGGGCATCCAGCTCTGCATCTCTTGAAATAATTGTGCCTTCCAGGATACCCTTGGCAAAGGTTGCACCCAATTTTCTGGCTTTATCTATATTGCCTGTTTCCCGCTGGCGCATATACTGGCGGGCAGCCCTCTCGGCCGTATCTTCCCGAGGGAAAGGGGAAGAAAAGGATTCCGGTGCTATTTTAATGTCTTCATCTCCCGCCACTGCAAACATCAGAGGTGAACCCTTGCGCTGATTTGCAAAAAAGGCCAGAGACGATAAAAGCGCCAACAAAAGCAGCAAAGTGATGTACATAATTCAGTCACCCTTATCTTTATATTTTCTGCGCAGGCTGCTCAGATTCCCCAAGCATCTCCCGAAGCGCCCGAGAAAGCTGATCGGGGCAGGAGGTTCCTTTTCCCGAGCAGGAAATCCCCGCCAATTTATCAATCACAGCCTGAATGCTTTCTCCTTTAACCAAGGAGGAAATCCCTTGCAGATTGCCATTGCAGCCACCCACAAACTGAACGTCTCGAATAATATCGCCCTCAGCATCTATCACAATTTTCCGGGAGCAAACACCGGTAGGGCAATAGATATATTTCATAAGATTTTTCCTCCAAAATAGATACCAAAATGATAGTTCGCAAGGTATACAGGATTGACCCTGCCCTATGTAACGGCAGCACATATGGGCCGCCGCAGCCCAAATGACTGCTTGTTGCGATCATTCGAGCATATAAAGCTACACTATCATATTATACCCTTTTCGACAGTTTCAGGCAAGAGAAGCGAAAAATTTTCCGTTTTTGGAGTGGTCTTTAGCAAGGCATCGCTGCTTCTACCACACTGACTCTTAAAAGAAGACCGGAAAACCTAAGCCTTCAATCAAATCGGCTATTTGGAGCTTATCCATATCACCTCCGGTTAAAGCCACAATTCCCTGTCTGCCATCCACGCTGACAAATTCAATCCCGGGGATTGCTTGAATTTCTGCGGTAATTGCATCCTCATCTTTTTTATCGTTGATTCCCTGCACATGGAGTATCACTCCGTTTTCCATCTTTAAAAGCTCCTTTCAATATTTATGCCGGACATGCTGCATTCATTCGCAAATGCAGCTTCTATTACCATTTAAATAGTATAAATAATCGATCAGGTTTTCTACCGGGCAATTTGTTTTTCATATGATTTCTATAGTCAATGACACACAATGGATGTGCGACAGACAAAACTAACAATCAGAAAATATTCTGACTGATTGTATTGTGTCCATTCCGATATGAAATGCACAAGCCAAAATATGCAAAGGATTTTGCAAACAAAAAAGGATGCCTGCTTATAGCAGACATCCTTGAAAGTATACTCATGCTGTTTAAAACCACGTTGCGGTTTTAAGTCGACACAACGATAAAAGCACTATTGCAAATGCGGTTAGAACCAATTACTCTTCGTGTTCAAGAAGGCCGTAATCGCCGCCCTGACGTTTATAAACCACCGAGATTTCGCCATGAGTGCTGTTGCGGAACATAAAGAAGCTGTGCCCCAGCAGATTCATCTGAAGAATTGCCTCCTCCACATCCATGGGCTTGAGGTTAAAGTGCTTGGTTTTCACAATTTTGTAATCTTCTTCAGTACCTACATAATCCTGCTCATAGTCATTGACAAAAGCAGACTTGCGCATTTTCTTTTCCAGCTTGGTTTTGTTTTTGACAATTTGCTTAAAGAGAGCATCCACCACCGCATCCAGAGAATCCAAACGGTCGCCAGTGGTTTTTTCTGCCCGGAAGATCATGCCGGAATCTCTTACAGTCACCTCCACCGTCTCTCTTGAGCCTTCGTTGGTTACAGTAACATAAGCCGCTGTATCCGGTTCAAAAAAGCGATCCAGTTTGGAAAGTTTCTTCTCCAAACTCTTTTTGAAAGGGTCCCGTATGGTGGTATTCCTTGAAGTGATATGTACCGTCATGATTCATCGCCTCGTTTCTGTTATAATGTTCCAGCTTGTCCTGAAGCCTTTAACAACTGGAACCTTATTTATAGTATACCATAAGAGGCACAAATCAATCAACGGTTTTATATAAAAACACAAAAAGTTCAGATATTTTTCATTTTAGGGTCACAGATGCATGGCGGGTAACGTGGCATCCCATATTTACAGCCACGGGCAGACTGGCAATATGAGCGGCAAAGGTTTCAATATGCACGCCCAAAGCGGTGGTATCGCCGCCGAAGCCTTGAGGGCCAATGCCGGTAGCGTTGATTTCCCCCAACAGGCGGCTCTCCAGCTCCGCATACAGGGCATCTGGATGGCTCTGCCCCACCGGGCGGCATAAAGCCTTCTTGGCCAGCTGAGCGCATTTTTCAAAGCTTCCGCCCATACCAATCCCTACAATAACCGGCGGGCAAGGATTGCTTCCTGCCGTTTTAACCCAATCGACAATCCAAGCACAAATAGCATCCACCCCAGCCGATGGATTGAACATACGGATTGTACTCATATTCTCACTGCCTGCCCCTTTGGGTGCCACAGTGATGTGCAGGCTATCCCCGGGAACTATTTGAGTGTGGATGATAGCAGGGGTATTATCCTGTGTGTTAACACGGCGCAAAGGATCGGATACCACCGAAAGGCGCAGATAGCCTTCCAAATAGCCCTGCCGCACTCCCTCATTGACAGCGTCATACAGGCTCCCACCTGTAATATGAACCTCCTGCCCCAGCTCCAAAAAGATCACAGCGAGGCCGGTATCTTGGCAGATGGGGATATCCTCTTTACCTGCCAGCATGTAATTGCCAATCAGATCAGAAAGCACCTGCTGGCCCAAGGGATGGGTTTCACGGCCGCAGGCAGTATGCAAGGCCTGCTGAATATCGCGGGGCAGCTCCTTGTTGGCACGGATACACAGCGCCTTGACTGCTGCGGTAATATCCGAGGCGTGGATTTCTCTCATAGCCCTTCCCCTTCCTATACGATTCGGCAACCGTCGATAAACACCATAGCCGGCTTGGTTTCCACCGACAGGGGCAAGCCCCCTTCAAGCACCACCAAATCCGCATCCTTACCGGGAGTCAGCGAGCCAATACGGTCAAATAAATCCGCTGCCTTAGCCGCATTGCAGGTGATGGCCTCCAATGTCTTTCGCTGGTCCAGCCCATGGGTGGCGGCTATAACCGCAGACATAACCAAATAATTAGCCGGAACCTCGGGGTGATCGGTGGAGATGGCAATGGGAATACCCGCCTGCGCAAGCTTGGCGCAGTTATCGGGAACCATGTTCCCCAGCTCCGGCTTGCTGCGGGTTCCCATGAGAGGCCCGCAAATCACATCCGCGCCCATCTCAGCCAGAACATCCGCAATCATATGCCCCTCCGTACAGTGGATGAGGGAAAAAGAAAAACCGAATTCTTTGGCGATTCGGATGCCGCTGAGAATATCATAGGCCTGATGGGCGTGGATATGCGCCCGAATCTGCCCGGAAAGCAGTGGGACAAGAGCCTCACACTTAGCATCGTATTCCGGTTCCTCCAGCTCATCGTCCTCTGCCGCAGCCTCGCAATCTTCCATGTAGCGCTTGGCCTTGCTCAGCTGCTCCCGAATCAAGGCGGCAGTGGCCATCCGGGTTACAGGTGCCTGATTCTTATGCCCATAGCACATTTTCGGGTTTTCGCCAAAGGCGAATTTGATAGCCAGTGGCTCCCGGACCACCATACGGTCAATCCAGCGACCGTGATTTTTGATGGCACAAATTTGTCCCCCAATGGGATTGGCGCTTCCCGGGCTGACCACCGAGGTGGTAACCCCCGACTGTGCGGCCTCCGCAAAGCAGCGATCAAAAGGATTGATGGCATCCAGCGCCCGCAGATGGGGGGTAATGGGGTCGGTATCCTCGTTGCCGTCATCCCCTTCCACACCAAGGCTGTCCCCAAACAGCCCAAGATGGGAATGTGCGTCAATGAAGCCCGGCAGCAAGAGCTTGCCCTGCAAATCGATCATCTCGCCGCCATATTGGTCGGGGCAAGCGGTCATCGGGCCAAGGGCCGCAATTTTATCCCCCTTAATCAGAAGGAAACCCTCGGGTATATCGGGTCCATCCATAGTGAGAAGCTGTGCATTTATAAAAAGCATGGCAGTTTTTCCTCCAAAAGTGCAGTAACCGCTCTGAGCGGTTTAGGACAAGTATAAAAGGCAGACGTGCCCGGGGGCACCCCTGCCTATAATAAAAAACAAATTAACGGGAAGAGCCTCCACGGCGGTTGGTAGAGCCTTTGCGAAGGTTAATGGATTTTTTAAGATCCAGCAGCTTATCATCACTGGATTGCTTAAACTTGGTCAGCATATCCTCAAAAGGCATTCCCTCTGTGCTTTGAGAGCGGGATTTCCATTCAAAGTTATCTGTCCGGGGGCCGCTGGTAGAGCGCCGCGGCTGATAAGATTGCTGCGGGGGCGGATTATCCTGCGCTTTCTTGATGGAAAGGCTGATTTTGCCATCTCCGGCAATGTTGAGAACCTTTACTTTAACCTGTTGATCGGGTTTCAGGAAATCGCTGATTTCCTTCACATAGGTGGTCGATACCTCCGAGATATGTACCATCCCGGTTTTGTTGCCCGGCAACTCGATAAATGCCCCGAATTTGGTAATGCCTGTGACCTTACCTTCGATAATAGTTCCTACCTCAAGCTGCATATTGTAGAATAATCCTCCTAAAAATTTGCTAACATAAATCCTTGCTTTTTAATTGCCGGAAACATCGATAAAGACACGTTCTTCAGGGGCCACATAATCCAGCTTATCCCGTGCCACCCGCTCAATATAATCTTTATCGTCACCAATAGCAAGCTGGCGTTCCAGCTCTTTATTGGCTATGCGCTGCTGCTCATATTGAACCTGCAGCTGGGCCAGCTCCTTTTTGCGCTGGCCAACCGAGACCTGCATGTCGATCAAAACAACCGAGGCATAAATCACGAAGGCAAGGAGCATCAAACGAACTATTAAATTTTTAGTTTGTTTTTTCTTCTGCGCCATTTTTTCGACTCCCTGACTTTTGGCTTTCCACGATTTTTTATACGAAAGTCTTTGTACTGATTATACAATAGAACAACCCTTGTTTTCAAGCGATATTTGAGTGCTTTAATACATTTTTTCAGAATTATTTTTAAATATCCGAAAGGCATAAGTATTATTTTGACAAAATGATACACCAACCACCAAATGGGTCGAATAATAAAGCGGTAAATAAACCGCAGGATTGCCTTTATCACCCGGATTATCACTTTGGAAATATTCATAACCAGCCGGCCAGCCGTAAAATAATAAAGAATAAAACCGAGCAGCTCTCCCACCAGAATGAAAAAACGAATTTGCCCATCCACCTGCTGCATCATAAACCCAAAGGTGACTACCCCACACAGCAGAAAAAACAGCATGTCTTCTGCAAAGATGATCCCGTTGCTTAGAGGCGCTGCCACCCGGCTGATGCGAAAAAAATCAAACAAAACGCCCAATGCGGCCCCAATAAGCAGCGACTGCAAAAAGGTGATGGTTTGGTCTGCCAGATATACCACCAAAGCCTCTTCTCCCCTTTTCAGCGAAATAGCTTGGCAAAAAAGCCGCCCTTATTGGGCTTTTGATCGCTGTAACTGAGAGAATCAATTTCTCCCTCCATGGTCAGCTCACCGGTATCCACATCAATTTTATTGATATGCAGATTATTCCCCCGAACAGTCAGTTCCCCCTGCTCGGTAAAGGCGACCACCGTTTCTTCATTAAAGCTGTCAATATCCATCACACCGCTGATGGTCAGGTTTTTGCGGTTTTCCATAATAATGTTATGCTGCATTTTCAGGACTCTTTTTTCGTCTGCCATGTTGCTCACACCGCTCCCTTCATTTGCTTCTTGCAGGGCTACAGCATGTATATGCAAAAAAAGGCCGAGGTATACGCACCAAACTTAAAATACGTTTATTTTGGCTTTGTCCATTGCTTTAACAAAAGGCACCATGCGGATTTTTTCACTTCCCCCTGATTGTGCAGAATCTATAGGCCCAATAGAAAATCCCCTTCTGCACCAGAAGGGGATTCATCATTATGGAAAGTCATTCAACAATTTCGTAAAGCTCACTGGCACCCTCTTTATTCACATGCTCAGTAACCTGCAGCACACGAACCTTGAGGCCACGGGCACCCAGCTGAATTTCCAGCAGATCGCCGGGCTTTACTTCATAAGAAGCCCTCGCTGCTTTTCCGTTGGCGCTGATGCGCCCGGCATCACAGGCTTCATTGGCAATGGTACGCCGCTTAATCAGGCGGGATACCTTTAAATATTTATCCAAACGCATGGGGATTTTCCGTCCTTTTCTGGCATAATCTCTGCAAAGCACCCGAAAGCAAAGTCTGCTTCTTTATGGTACAATGCGAAAAAAGCCGCCCCAAACAAGGCGGCTCTGATCAATATACCAATCAGTCAGCGACAGCTTCCTTAAGGGCTTTACCGGCTTTAAACGCAGGCAGCTTGCTGGCAGGAATGGGCATGGGCTCCTTGGTTCTGGGGTTGATGCCTTTTCTGGCAGCACGGGATTTTACTTCAAAGGTGCCAAAACCAACCAGAGAAACCTTATCGCCATTAACCAGAGCATCGGTAATGGCTTCAATAACAGCAGTAACCGCCTTTTCGCTATCTTTTTTGGTGAGTTCGGATTTTTCCGCTACAGCACTAATCAATTCTGCTTTTGTCATGTTAAATAACCTCCATAAATTTGATTATTCTTTTATTTTTGCCTCTCTCCAGAGGGTATCCAACAGCTCAATAGAGCTCCCGGGCATATTAATACCCCGATCCTTGGCCAAACCTTCTACAACCGAAAAGCGGTGAATGAACTTATCACAAGCTTTTCCCAGAGCATACTCCGGATCTATCTCCAAAAAGCGGGCTACATTAACAACACTAAAAAGCAAGTCGCCCAACTCTTCTAAAATATGGGCGGAAGACTGTTCCTTTATAGCCTGATCCAGTTCCTCCACCTCGGAGCGCATATCCCGAAAGGCTCTTTCTACATCGGGATAATCAAACCCAACCTTTGCGGCACGGTGCTGCACTTTGGCACTGCGCATCAAAGCAGGCAAAACTCTCGGCACATTTTCCAGAACCTCTGTCTGTGTGGTTTGTCCCTTGGTTTGCTTTTTGATATCCTCCCAGTTGCTGAGAACCTCTTTGGCTGTATCGGCTTTACCATCTCCGAAGATATGCGGGTGACGAACAATCAGCTTTTTACAGATATCATTGCAGACATCTCCAAAGTCAAAGCTGCTCTGTTCCTCCTCCATACGGGTATGAAACACCACCTGCAGCAGAACATCACCCAGCTCCTCACGGAGAAGAGCGGTATCGCCGCTGTCAATGGCTTCAACAGCCTCGTAGGTTTCTTCTATAAAATTCTGGCGAATGCTTTGATGAGTCTGCTCTCGATCCCAAGGGCAACCGCCCTCTCCCCTGAGCAAGGCCATGATCGCAAGCAGATCTTCTATGGTATAACTATCCTTTAACATAAAAGCCATTTTATACATCCTCAAAGCAAAACCGCATTTTATAAAACCTAACTTATCTTAACCTAAAAAGGAGAGTTTTTCAAGTATTTTCGCAATTTTTTTGCCATTTGGAAGCAACAATGCCTCTTCGCGGGTGATTACCTTTAATAATAATATAAAAACGAGATAAATGGCACCCCCAATTCCAATGGAAAGCAACACCCCAAACCGGGAATCAACCCGGCTGCTGAGTATTCCAAAGGAAGTATGGGCAGCCAAACCGCAAAGTATTCCGCATATTAAAGGGATTATAAGAGTAGATTTTATTTTCAGGTCAAGTCCTGTATGCTTTTTGAGGGAAATCAGGCTGCCGATAAAAATAAAACCGTAGCAAACCAACGTTCCCCAAGGGGCTCCGCCGATGTTAACAGACGGTATAGCCACCAGAATATAGTTGGTTATCAGCTTGAGAACAGCACCCACAGACATCAAAAGCACCGGAACATGTACCTTGCCAATGGCCTGGTGGATGCTGGTTAAAGGAGCGTTGACCGCCAGAAAAACGGCGCTTATACCCATAATCCGCAAAAGAGGCGCCGCAATTGCCACCTCCTGAATGCGGTTGGAATAAAGAAGGCTGAGAATCGGGTGGGATAAAGCAGCAATTCCCAAACCAGCCGGAATGGCCAAGAGCGCCGCCAGTTTGACTACCGAGCGAATATTCTCTCCCGCTGCTGCCCGCCTGCCCAAGGCCCAGTTGGAGGCAATGGAGGGCAGTGCACTGACTCCAAAGGCACTGGTGATAGCCGGCACCAAATTGAAAATGGAGATAGTAAGCCCCGAATAGGAGCCGTAAAGATACACAGGCAGATCTTCTGAGGCAATGCCCGGAGGAAGAAGCCCACTGTAAAGGCTCCGAACCGTATCCCCACCCAGAGCAACAGCCGTCTCCAGCCGCTTCATGATTGATACAAGATCGATCACCGAGGTTAGCTGCGCCATAAGAGAGCCTGCGCACACCGGCAGAGCAATGAGCAGCAGAGACTTGAGCAAACGGGAGGCACTGTCCACCTTCTCACCGGAAGGCCCTCTGCTTTGCGCCAGTTTGCTCTTTTTAGCGGTAACAAGCAAATACACAGCACCGGCCAAGGTGCTCACGCTAACCCCCAGCATTGCACCTGCGGCTCCATAGGGCATAACCGCAAGCTTTGCAGCATCCGCATTTTCAACCACTTGGCCAAATACGGCACCTGTCTTTTCATAGTCTTTTAAACCCAGATGGATAAACAGGTAAGCAAAAAAAATACCAAAAATCAATTTGCAGATCGCTTCTACAATTTGCGAAACGGCAGTGGGCAGCATGTTGCTCATCCCTTGAGCGTAGCCTCGAAAAACAGCCATAACACAGCAGAAAAACACAGCAGGAGCAATAGCCAGCACCGCCAGATACGCATTGGGATTGCCCACCCAGCCAACAAAGGTTTTGGCCCCCAGCACCAGAGTCAGACTCCCCACCCCACCGGTAATGAGAAAAAAAGCCACCGAAAGGCGCCGAATTTTTTCTACGTTTCTATATTGGCCCCGAGCGGCATTTTCCGAAACCATTTTGGAAACAGCCACCGGAAACCCGGCAGTGGAAAGTAGATTGATGATATTGAATATGCTGTAGGCAGTCATGAAATAAGCCATGCCGGTTCCCCCCAAGATATTGGTCAGGGGGATTTTATAAACAGCACCAATTACCTTCACCACAACCATAGCGGCCGTGAGAATCATGGCTCCCTGCAGAAAATTCTGTCGCTGCGCTTTCGGCAATACCGACACCTCGCTTCGTGGTTATTCTCACTGCATACTCAAACAACGCTTTGCGTTTCGGGTTTTACCCGATGATCGAAAACCACTTTGGTTTTCAATCCATTTGAGTATACTGAATAAATATGCCGGGGGACCGGAAGGATATGCCCGCTCCAACCCAAATCAGGGAAAAAGCAATGGAAGAATCCGGCGAAAACCGCAAAAAGGCGGGGAGATTCCCCGCCTTTTTAAACCTGTGAAATTCAAGCAGTGTGGAATAATGTCTTAGAAAGGCATTTCCCCGTCCTCGCCAACCTCCGGCTCCTCTTTGAGCTGTGTGCCGCAGCGGGCGCAGTAAAAAGCACTTTCCTCGTTGTATTTTCCGCAATTTTCACAGCGGCAGATATTTTTAAAATCAAGGATTTTCTTTTCCACTTCGGCCAGCCTCTTGCGCAGCTTATCAACCTCGGCAACAGCCACATCCACCAGCTCACCAAAATCTTCCTTGCTTTTTTGCGCTTCGTAAACAATGGCACCCAGCTTGGCATAGGCACGCTCAATATCCCAAGTGATCTGCTTGGCCTGATATTTCAGCTTGCTGACCTCTACAACCTCGGTGGTTTTCTTTCCGGCAACATCGGCTGCCCATTTGGCCCCGAAGAGAACATCATCCATAAATTCTTCCAGCTTGCTCATATGGTTCTTCCTTTCCCGTTTTTTGCCGGCAAGTGCAAAACCGGCGGGATTGCCCCGTTAACCAGCCCTAAAAAGACCGATTCTGATTATATACCAGTATAGACTGAAACGACAGCCCTTTCAAGAGCTTTTTCGTCTTTTTTAATAAAGAATCAGGCTATTCACCAATAAATTCCCGCAAAAGGCTGTTTTGGGGGATCAAATGATAATCCACCTTTTCAAACATGGTCAAGGCTCCAAATATCCGTTCCAACTCAGGGTATTTTTGATAAGCCCCATCCCCCAGTGTTTCCAAAAGGCCGGAGAGCAAATCATACCAAACACTGACCTCATAATCAATGGTGTTATCCATTTTCAAATCCACATCATCCCGGAAGGGATCAATGTTGGCCTTTTCCCCTTCCACTACATTGTACCACTGGCGCAGAGTAGATTCAGGGGGATAATTGCGAAATTTATGATCCCGTACAATACGCCGTATCAGACGGATATCCTTCGGTTTAAGAACATCCTGCTCGCCGCAGACAAACTTGGTGCGCACGCTGACATACAGGCGAAAAATGCTTTCCCGGGGAATATGGCTCAGCACCATAGGGTTGAGAGCGTGAATGCCCTCCATAATCAGCACATCACCGGGGCCTGTTTCAATCAGATGATCCATAGAGCTTCTGGAGCCGGTGGTAAAATCATAGGTAGGGAAATAAGTTTTTCCCTTCTCAAAAAGCTGATCAAAGCAATCATTCAGCAAAGATAAATCCAACGCATGAATGGATTCCATATCCGGGGAGCCATCCGGCAGTTTGGGGTATTGCTCAATTCCCAGAAAAAAATTATCCATGGAAATTACTCTAGCCCCTACCCCTTGGGCAATGAGGCGATGTTTAAGCTTATGGGCTGTAGTGGTTTTGCCCGAGGCCGAAGGCCCGCAGAGAAGCACAAAATTCAGTCGGTCAAGCCCCTCCTTGATCAAGGTTGCCGCCTTAAAAACCTGTGCGTTGTAATATTCCTCCGAAGACCGCACAAAGGTTTCTTGATCCTTGGCGGCCATACGGTTAACGGTATCGATATCCAAGCGAGAATATTTCAGCTCATGTATGTCTCGCATATAGTTCCATCACCCTTTCCTTGCGTGCTAGTATTTCTTCAAAGCGCCCAATATATTCATACGGGAACTTATAGTTAAAAACACGTTCCAGCTCGCCTGTTTCCGGGAAATACAGCTTTGTGGAAGCCCCGGCCCCCACTGCCAGAATGGTTTGGGTTTCGTTCATAATGCAGATGTTGTAGCGCCCCTCGTGGCCGGGCAGGCAGTAGCCGGTGTTTTCCAAGCTTTCGATAGTCGCCTTCTGGCGGTAAAGATAATAAGGCAGATAACCCGCAGAAGAAAGAGCTTTCCGGGCATAATCCACCATAGCCCCGGGCCTAGCAATTTGAGAGTGTTCCTCCTCACGCAGAGCCGAGGAACGCTTAACAGTCAAGGTATGCACTGTGACATTCTCCGGGCGAAGCCGGATAATCCGATCCATAGTATGGCGGAAGCCCTCCTGTGTATCGGTGGGAAGGCCGGCAATGGTATCCATATTCACGCAGGCAAAGCCCACCTGACGGGCAAGCGCAAGGCTTTGCTCCACCTGATCAGCGGTGTGCCGCCGCCCGATGGCCTCCAGAACGCTGTCATTCATGGTTTGGGGATTGATGCTGATGCGCTTTACCCCCATATCACGAATGGTCTCCAGCTTTTCCCGGGTAATGGTATCCGGGCGGCCAGCCTCTACTGTATATTCCAGCAGGCCAGAAAAATCAAAGCTTTGCTCCACTGCCTCCATGATTTCTCTTAATTGAGCGGCGCTGAGGCTGGTGGGGGTTCCCCCGCCCATATAAACCGTTTGGAGGGTAAGCCCCAGACTTTTGGCCACCTGACCGGTATAAGCAATTTCCTGGCAAAGAAGGCGCACGTAATCGGGCACCAACTTAAAGGTTTTTTCAATATCGTGAGAAACAAAGGAACAGTAGCTGCACCGGGATGGGCAAAAGGGGATGCTGATATAAAGGCTGAAGGTTTTAGCTCCACCCTCTCGGATAACCGGCTCCTCCGCCTGCCGAACAGCGGCAGCCAGAGATGCCTTTTCGGGGGAAACCAAATACCGCTCGGTCATTTCCCGGGCAATTTCTTGATCAGGAACCCCCTGTGCCGCTAGCTGGTGGCACAGCTTCACCGGGCGAACCCCGGTAAGAATGCCCCACGGAAGTGTAAGGCCCGTCATCTCAGAAAGCAGCCTATAAAGCATACGCCCCGCCAAAAAATCCCTTTGCTGAGGCTCGGGCTGTTTCGGCAAAAGCTGCTCCAGTTCTTTGTGTTGTGCGCCTAGAGCAACCCGGACAGCAAGGCGGCAGCCCTGTTCTGTAGGCTCCAAGGCTGCAAATATCTCGTTTTGCTCCGGCTCCTGCGAAATGCGGATGCCCACCGGCGCAAACATCCGGGCCAGATTTTCGATTTCATAGCGCAGGGCTTCGGGGGTCACCACCAAGGAGGTGGGGTATATTGTCTGTTGATCCAAAAGGCTTCCTCCCTGTGGGAATAAATTAGAATATAGACTTATGTCAAACAGTGATTAAAAATCCATGATTTTTAATCACTGTTTTAAATGACAGCGCAGAGCATAACGCCCTTACTGCTATAACCTGCCGTTTACATAAGGGTTATTGCGGCGTTCTTCTTCCAGCGTAGTGGAATCACCATGACCGGGATAAACCTTGTAGTTCCCTTTGAGCGCCGCCAGCTTCGCCAAGGAAGCCTTGAGCTGCTGGTAATCGCCGCCGTAAAGATCGGTGCGGCCCACATCCCCGGCAAAAAGAGTATCTCCGGCAAAAATTTGATCCGCACAGAGATAACATACCCCGCCCTTTGTATGGCCGGGCGTTTCCAGAACCTGAAAGGTTAATTCATCTAAGGCGATAGTATCGCCTTCCTTAAGGGTTTTTACGTTTTTCAGCAGGAAATCTCCATCGTCATCGTAGCGGAAGGCGGCCAGACTTTTGCTGGAATCTGCCAGCATTTCGGCATCCCCTTCGCCAATGTAAAGGTCAGCCTCCGGAAAAGCCTCCATCAGCTTTTTCACCCCGCCAATATGATCGTGATGCCCATGAGTCAGCAGAATGTGCCGAAGGTTCCACCCGTTTTTGGTGATCTCCCCTGCCAACCTTTCCGGTTGTGCACCGGGATCAATGGTCACACAGTTTTTCTCTTCAGAAGCGAGAATGTAGCAGTTGGTGCCAAGCATTCCCACCGGGATAGTCAAAAGCTTCATGTTTATTCCTCCTTTTGGCCGCGGCGGCCGGGCATGATTTCCTGAGAATCCAGCAAAACGGTCACCGGGCCGTCGTTGTGAATTTCCACCTGCATGTCACCGCCGAATTCACCGGTCTGCACCGATACCCCCGCCTGTTTAACCGCCTCAACAAAGGCTTCATACAAAGGGATCGCTGTTTCGGGGCGGGCCGCTTCCACAAAGGAAGGGCGGCGGCCCTTTCGGCAGTTGGCATAAAGAGTAAAGTTTGAGACAATCAGGCATTCTCCCCCTGTATCCAGCAAGGAGCGATTGAGATGACCTGCATCATCATCAAAAATGCGAAGTCCCATGGCCTTATCCGCCATATAGGCGGCCTCGGCCAGAGTATCCTCATGGGTGATACCAATGAGAATCATCAAACCCGGGCCAATGCTTCGTATTCCTGCACCCGCAACCTCTACACTGGCCTTTTTTACCCGCTGAAGAATCAGGCGCATTTACTGCACCGTCCTTTCCACTCGGTTGACACCGCTGATCTTGGAAAGGTTGCCCATGATGTGCTGAAGCTGATCCAAACCATGGATGCCCACTGTAATCTGGATGCCGGTCTGATTGCCCGGCTGTTCCTTGGCTATCAGGGAATAAACGGGTATGCGCAGATTGTTGAGAGCCATGCTCACATCCACCAGCAGGCCGGGGCGCTCTTTGCCATAAATATCGATGGTGGATTTAAAGGTTTCCCTATCGGAATCCTCCGCCCATTCACACCCAATCCATCTTTCCCGCTGGTTGGGGTCATCAATGGCAGAGGCAACGTTGATACAGTCTTTTTTGTGCACCGAAACACCAAAGCCCCGGGTGATATAGCCCACAATATAATCGCCGGGCAAGGGGTTGCAGCATTTTGCGAACTTGACCAGAACACTGTCCAGACCTTCCACAATCACGCCGCTGGCCGCTTTTCTGGGGCGCTGGGAGGCGGTTTTTTCCAGCTGACGTTTCAGCTCCTCCTCATGGGA
This sequence comes from Oscillospiraceae bacterium MB08-C2-2, assembly GCA_035621215.1. Lineage (NCBI taxonomy): Bacteria > Bacillati > Bacillota > Clostridia > Eubacteriales > Oscillospiraceae > Oscillospiraceae bacterium MB08-C2-2. Next base: position 842,364 of record CP141729.1, read on the forward strand.
GACCTTATAGTTTTGCTGGTACATCTCCTTGATGCGGGGCATAATTTTAGAAAGGGAAATACCGCCGTATCCAATAGCCGCAAAGAATTCCTCGGCGGAATTCAAATGCTGGTTCTTGGATATCTTATTCAGGAACCGTTCTTTTTCTTCGGAGGAAAGCAAAATGCTGTTGCGTTTAAATTCCTTGTCGACCTCGGTTTTGCCTTGAAGAATATTCTCTTCCTTGCGTTCCCGCTTGAACCAGCTGCGAATGCGGTTTCGGGCACCATTGGTTTTAACAATATTCAGCCAGTCACGGCTGGGGCCATGACCCTTGGCGTTGGTGGTGATGATGTTGATAATCATACCGGTCTGGACAAGGGTATCCAGCGAAACCATGCGGCCATCCACCTTGGCCCCGATCATGCGGTTGCCCACCTCCGAGTGGATAGCATAGGCAAAATCGATGACTGTAGAGCCCACAGGCAGGCTGATCACCTCGCCTTTGGGGGTGAACACAAATACCTCGTCGGTGGAAAGGTCTGATTTAATGGAACCCATGATCTCCTGCACATCCACCGTATCGTTCTGGGATTCCAGCAACTGGCGAACCCACGAAATACGCTCCTCCAGCGAATCGGTGCCCTTGATGCCCTCCTTGTATTTCCAGTGGGCGGCGATGCCGTATTCAGCGGTGTGGTGCATATCCCAAGTGCGGATCTGAACCTCAAAGGGGATCGCCGTTTTATCGATCACTGTGGTATGCAGGGATTGGTACCGGTTCTGTTTGGGGGTGGAAATATAGTCCTTGAACCGGTTTGCAATGGGTGTGAACATATCGTGGATAATGCCCAGCACGTTATAGCATTCATTTACAGTGTTTACAATAATACGCAGGGCATAGATATCATAAATTTCAGCGAAAACGCGCCCTTGCACATACATCTTGCGGTAAATGCCGTAAATGCTCTTGACCCGTCCCTCAATGAAATAATCCCCTATATCGGTATCCAGACGCTGGCTAATCTTGGCCTTGATGTTCTGGATAAAAATTTCCCGCTCGTTTTTCTCGGAATCCAGCAAAAATTCAATATCCTTGCAGGCTACAGGGTCCAGATAACGCAGAGAAAGCTCCTCCAGCTCCTCCTTGACTGCACGGATACCCAAGCGGTGCGCAATGGGGGCATAAACCTCCATGGTTTCAAGAGCCTTATCCCGCTGCTTCTGCTCCGGGAGAAAGCTGAGAGTGCGCATATTGTGAAGCCGATCGGCCAATTTAATAATGATAACCCGGACATCCTCCGCCATAGCCAGCAGCATTTTGCGGATGTTTTCCGCCTGCTGCTCCTCCCGGGAAGAAAAGAAAATCCGCCCCAGCTTGGTGACGCCATCCACCAAAAGGGCGACATCCTTGCCAAACTTCTTTTGGATTTCCTCCAAAGGATAATCTGTATCCTCCACCACATCATGCAAAAGAGCGGCTACGATGGAATCGGTATCCATTCCCAAATCCACCAGAATAATGGCCACAGCCAAAGGATGGATAATATAGGGCTCCCCCGATTTTCTAAGCTGTTTTCCGTGTGCCTCAAAGGCAGTCTGGTAGGCTCTTTCTATCATGGAAAGATCATATTGGGCATCGTTAAGCTTTATAATTTGAAGCAGGTCATTATAGTCATTCACGGGTGATCACCTTCTCATGCTTTCAGCATTTTTAAAGTAGGGGTCTGATCTAGATCGGCTTTTTCCGAAGTTTTTTCCGCCGTTATAGTCACAGAGGAGCCTGCTGCCTCCAAACGGAGCAAGCCCGCCTGACTTAAAATATCCACACAAAGGCACAAAGAACAATATTCAAGTTGGGGATACAGGGCATAATAGAGGCCCCATACACCACTGGTAATTTTACCTATCTTGCGCATATAGCGGTAAACCGCCGCCAAATCCTCTCGGCTGGGAATCAGTCGGATGCGCTCTTCCCGTGTGGTGATTTCCCTACGCAGGAAGCTTTCATAAATGCCCTTGCCTGCCAGCAGAGCCTGCTGATCCAATCCACTGGGGTGAACATCCTTAATGCGGATGCTCAGGCGGGTGGTTCCATTCCAAACGTCTGTATTAATATTCGCTGCCGCATCCAGTTTATCCCCGATGACAAAGGGAAAGCGCTCCGGGGTCATACCAAAATAAACGGCAAACAGGCTTTGGCCTTCCAGCAAAAGCTTGAGGCGTATGTGTCGCCCTTCCGCCAGCGAGTAAACGCCCTCCAGCACAGCGCCCCGCAGCAGGAAAACAGGCTGCTCATTCCCGGAACCAAAGGGTTCCAACAGGCTGAGCCGCTCCACAGCCTCCACTTGCAGAAGTGATGGTTCAATTGCGGCGTCAATCAGCAGCTGCCGCACCGGCATCACAGGGCAGCTGCGGGCGGCATATTCCTCAATCTCTTTGGTAAAAGCCTCCAAATGCTCTCGAGGAAGGCTCAGCCCGGCCGCTTGATTGTGCCCGCCGAATTTAGACAGAAGCCCTGAACAGGCGCTAATGGCCTCGATGATGGAAAATCCCGGCAAACTCCGGCAGGAGCCCCGGGCTGTTTCAGCATCCAGTGAAAAAACCATGACCGGCTTGCCATACCGCTCCATCAGGCGGGAGGCCACAATTCCCACCACACCATGGTGCCAGCCCTCGCCCCATACGCTAAGAATGCGGGAACGCAGCCGGTGAGGCTCCTTTTGAAGCAACTCAAAAATCCCTTTGAGTATCTGCTCCTCGGTTTCCTTTCGGCAAAGGTTCTGTTCGTTTATTTCCCCGGCAATATCCATAGCAGCGTTTTCACTTTCAGTGAGAAGCAGCTCAACACCGTCATCCGCAACACCCATGCGCCCGGTTGCATTCAGGCGGGGAATTAAGCCAAAGGCTACCGATTCGCTGGCCAAGGCCCGGCCTGAAAGACCGCTGACCTCCAGCAGAGCAATAATCCCCGGATGATGGGGATCAGCAAGCTGCCGCAGGCCATGGCGCACCAAAATACGGTTATCCCCTGTCAGGGGAACCACATCGGCAATGGTGCCAAGGGCCACCAAATCGGCGTAGTATTCCATCAGCTCGCCGCTTTCATCCCCTTCCAGCCCGCAGATCAGCTTAAAAGCCACGCCCACACCGGCCAAATCCTTGTAGCGGCTGGGGCAATCCTTTCGGTGGGGATTGATAACGGCCACTGCCTGGGGGAGCTGGCTGCGAGGCTGGTGATGGTCGGTGACCACTACCTCCATACCGAGAGTGGCGGCGTATTCGATTTCTTCCAAAGCGGAGATGCCGTTATCCACTGTGATGATCAGTTCCACACCCTGCTGCGCCAGAATATCCAGAGCGGGCCTATTGAGCCCATAGCCTTCTTTTTCACGGTTAGGCAGATAGTAGATTACATCCGCCCCTTCGTTTTGCAGATAGCTGACCATCAGGGCTGTGGCCGTAATGCCGTCACAGTCATAATCGCCGTAAACAGCGATGCGTTCCCCATTTTCCAGAGCCCGTGCCACTCTGGCAACACCGGCCTCCATATCAGCCAATGCAAAAGGGGATTCCAATGCAGTGGTCTCCTGCAAAAGAGCGGAAAGCGCCTGCTTTGAGGTGCAGCCCCGGGCAGCCAGTAACCGGCAGACCAGCTCGGGAAGCTGTGTTTCCTCTTGCAGTAGGCGCAAATCGGCCTCAGAGACCGTTGGCCGCATTATCCATTCCCTGATTCCCACAGTTTTTCCTCCAAGGCAGTATCAAACTATATAATAAATGGGTCTGAAAGTATTTTGCTATAGTATCCAAAATTGGAAGCAAACACGCCTGTTTTCAAAACGAGAGAATGGCCTACTAAGAGGCCAAACTGCGTCTTTGCTTTTAAAAACGATGGTTTCGTTTTCAAGTTTATTGACTATATCAAATAAGTATATAAACAAATCCAACGTATATTGTAGCACAATTCTCTAGAAAATACAAATATTTACCTGCTTCCCTTCCTTCTCTCAATGGCAGGAAGGCCTGCAAGACACAGCGGTCTCACAGGCCTAAAAAGCGGGCTTGAAGATGCAAACAAACATTTTCCCCTTTGGCACCGGCACATACAAGAACAGTACCTGAGAAAAATTTGAGGGTTAAAGCCGTATCATCCAAGCGCAAGGGTATTGGCAAAGGCAAAATACAGCCCGGCCTCTATCAAAGCGGCTCCCAGACACAGCGCCGCTGCAACCATAAAGCGCCCGCAATAAAGCCTTAGGGAGTAGCTTGCTTCCTTATTCCCCTGCCGCCCCACCGCCCCGGCAAAAAAGGTGGCCAGCCGCAAAGCCTCCCGGCAGCCCAGCAAAAGCGCAACTGTAGAAACTACAGTGCTGGGAAATACCAGCACCGAAACATATCCGATGGCACGAGAACCATAGTAGGCATACAAGGCACCGGTAGAAAAGCCTAAGCCCAAGCCCTTGAACAAAGGCAGTGCCACAATTACTGGGTGTGAAATGGCACAGAAGCCACAGACAAAGAGTACAACAATAAAAAGCAGTGAGCTGCTTAGAGATGAAACAAAGAGTTGTGATAAATTGGCTGACTGCCGCTTTTCCCGAAAGCCGGAGAAAAGGCGGAACAGAAGCTGTAAAGTCTCACTCTCAGCGGATTTTACCAAAATGGTACCAAACACTACCCCCAGAAGAAAAAGCCCTCCCAGCAGCAGTACTACCAGATTTTTGCGGGCATATTCATAGAGTGAATGGGTGTAATATCGGCGGCGGGCACTCAGAGACATGGTTGTCCTTGTCATTTTCTTCATCCTCCACTTGGTGCAGAATTGGATAGACTACTGCTATATATATGTGAAGAAATCCGCTGATAGACATGACAGCCGAATTTTCTCTCCCCGGCCGCTTTATTGCTGCAAAAAAGCCCCCAAGGCCATAATCGGATGGCTTTGAGGGCTGGGCTCCCGAAAGAACCCTGCTGCACTATAAAAGTTTTATGCATATTCTAACAGAAGGGAAAAAATGAAGGCAAGCTGTTATTTGCCCAACTCCTGCAGCTCATAGGCCCGCTGAATGCAATCATCAAAAGCTGTGCTGATGGCCTGCTCGAAACCACAGCGCTCCAGAGCTTCCATGGCCTTGAGCGTGGTGCCGCCGGGAGAACACACCATGCGGATCAGCTCCTCATGGGATTTATCCGACTGCAGCATCATCTGTGCGGCTCCAATGAGGGTATGGCAAAACAGTCGATTGGCTTGCTGAGGGTCAAAACCCTTTTCCTCGGCCTTCTTGACAATTACCCGGGCAAACTCATAAACAAAGGCCGGACTGCTGCCCGAAACCGGTATGATCTCGTTCATTTTATCGGGAGGAATAACCTCCGCCACACCGGCGGATGCAAAAAGCTGAACGGCAAAATCGAATTCTTCATCCGTTACCGGAGGCTGGTGGCTGAGAATGGATGCCCCAAAGCCCACCAGCATAGGGGTGTTGGGCATGGCCAGAATCAGCTTGCAGTCAAAGCCTATTGCTGTTTTGATATACTTGGCAGTCATGCCCGCCGCAATGGAAATAAGCAGCTTATCGGGAGTCATGGCGGCCTTAACCTGAGGCAAAACTTGTGTAAAGATCTGGGGCTTTACAGAAAGAAACACGGTCTGGCAGCCAGTTACCAGCTCTTCCACGCTGTCAAAGACTACAAAGCCACGGCTTTGGTAGCTTTCCATTACAGAAGCATTGGTATCGAAAACGCCGACCTGAGAACACTCCATGATGCCGCTGCCTGTAATGCCCCCGATGATGGCTCCCGCCATATTCCCTGCACCAATAAAACCGATTTTTGCCTGTTTCATCCTTTAATACCCCTCTTTCCAAGCTGTTATAAAGTCAATAGCCATTTATATTCCATTTTTTAAGCCTCCGCCAAGGCGGCCTTAATCATAATAGCACATTCCAGCCTCTTTTTCTCCATTTGGCAGGCAATGTCATAGCTTTTGAGAATATCGCCTTCATACTGCATATTGTTGGCGTTACACCCGCCACTGCAATAAAATTTAGCCCAGCATTGCTGGCAATCCTGCTTTTGATAGACTGAGGTTTTGGAAAAACGCTCTTTCATATCCAAATCCAGCGTACCATCCAAAAGGCTGCCCATTTTCCACTGATCATGGCCGATAAACTGATGGCAAGGATAAATATCCCCATCCGGTGTCACGGCTATGTATTCGTTGCCGCAGCCGCAGCCCCGCAGACGCTTAATGGCGCAAGGCCCTTGATCCAAATCCAGCATGAAATGGAAGAAGTTATAGCCCTTACCCTCTTCTTTGGAAGCCAATATCTTACGGGCCAATATCTCGTATTCCTCGAATATACGCGGCAAATCCTCACGGGTAATGGCATAAGGCAATGCAGGATTTGCAGCCACCGGCTCCACCGAAATTTGATCAAAGCCTGCCGCATGAAGGCTTTCCACATCCTTGGAAAAATCCAGATTATACTTGGTGAAGGTGCCCCGCACATAGTAGCGGTCATGGTCTCTTTTTTCCACCAAGCGCTGGAACTTCGGCATAATGGCATCGTAGCAGCCGGAGCCGTTCACGCGAGCCCTGACACGGTCATTAACCTCTTTGCGCCCATCAATGGAAAGCACCACATTGGACATTTCTGCATTGATAAAATCCATCTTGCTTTCATCCAGAAGCATACCATTGGTTGTAATGGTAAAGCGAAAGTTCTTGCCGTGGATTTTTTCCTGTTCCCGGGCGTAAGCGACCACTTCCTTGACCATCTGGAAATTCATCAGTGGTTCGCCACCGAAGAAATCCAACTCAAGATTGCGGCGCCCTTGGGATTTTTCAATGAGCAGGTCCACTGCTTTTTTCCCAATCTCCACCGGCATAAGCATGCGCCCGCCGCTGTAATCGCCTTTGCCTGCAAAGCAATATTCGCACCGCAGGTTGCAGTCGTGCGAAACATTCAGGCACATGGCCTTGATTGGCGAAGCCACCATGCGGTCCGCGTAGGGGCCATAATCATCCACAGAAAAAAGCTGACCTGCTTCATACAGGGCAAAAATGTCTTCATAGGCCTCTGCAAGCTCCTCCGGGGGATATTTCCCCTCCAAAGCCTGTAGCACCTCCAGCGGGCAGCTGGGCCCCAAAGGAGGAACCAGCTTTTCCAGAAGATCATAGACCAACTTGTCCACTGTGTGAATAGCGCCGCTGTTCACATCCAGAACAATATAATGCCCATCCAGGCAATACTGGTGAATCATGGATTTTACCACCTTAACTTAAACTTACAAAATACAAAACGAAAAGGGCAGTTGCCTGCCCTAACGTGTTTCAAACTATACAGAAATGATTATCTGTGCCCGAAGCACAAAATTATTTCTCGCACTTCTGGTTTGCCACAGTGCAGGAAGTTTTGCAGGCAGACTGGCAGGAAGCCTGGCACTCGCCGCAACCGCCTTTGGCAGCAGACTGCTTGAGATTAGCCTTATTCAAGGTTTTAATGTGTTTCATCGTTTATTCCCCCGCTTTGCATTAAAATAGGTAAAGCATGCTAATAAATATCCGATAGCAGGCAGCAGCCCTTTATCGAGAGTTATGAGCAGCAATATTCTTAAATATTATAGCACAAAAAGGGGTTCTTTTCAATTATTTTCTGCGCGGACGGTAATTGACCCCTAAAACACCGCCAAGCATGGCTGAAAAGAGAATGAAGATCACTTTGGTGACAGCCAGCAGACCAAATCCGTTGTCACTGACTGCAAAGCTGGAAAACAGCACAACAAAGCAAAGTATTCCCCCAACAATCGCGCCCCATAAAAGCCCGCTTTCTTTTTTGATCTTAGCGCAGATAAAACCGGCGGCAAAGCTGCCCACCGAAACCGAAAAAACCGCCATAGGACTGATAATGGATTGGGGTATGCTTTGTGTTGCAATCACCACCGAAAACAGAAGCAGCAATCCCACACAAACAGCGATTCCCACACACAGACTGACCAGTAAAGGCCGCAGGCTGCGTCTCAGGGGCCCCGGCTCGGAAGTAACGGTCCTTGTATTCGACATACAGTCTCCCCCTCAGGTTAAAGTAATAGTTCATCTATATTCGGGGGCTGTACCAAATATACATGCCTGCTGCATCTGATACAAATTCAAGCAGACAAAAGAGTTCTCGGATGCAGGTTTATTCCTTAGCTTCCTTTTTCTCTTTCTTTTCTTTCTTCTCTTTTTCTCTGGCTTCCATAGCCGTGTTGTTGGCCTGAATCGCCCAGCGGGCAATACGGATCTTGCTGCGGTCGGAGCCGGTTTCAATTAAAATGGTATCCTCTTTAATGCTGACTACACGGCCAATAATACCGCCGGAGGTGATGATTTCATCGCCTACATCCAGCCGGGAACGCATCTCCTGGATTTCCTTCTCGCGCTTTTTCTGGGGACGGATCATGATGAAATAAAACACAGCAAAAATGGCACCAATACCGATTAACTGGGTGATCATTCCCATTGTACCGGCCTCACCGGTAGCTCCTGCAGCCAAAATAGTATTTAGCATAACGACTCCTTCTTTTTTGGATGGGCCGATTGTCAGCGGCCCGTTCCATATTATTGTGTGCAAAAACCCCTCTGCTTAAGCGGAATTCTTATTGTATTATATATAAATACCCGCTATATTGCAAGCAATTTGGCGGAAAAGTGAAGACTTAAATCCGTTTGCCCAGAATTGGCACCCATTTTTCCCGAAAAGCTTCAAACCGATTCTCTTCAATGGCTTCTCTGATTCTTTCCATAAGGGTATTGTAAAAATAGAGATTATGGATAACAGCCAGCCGCCCTCCCAGAATTTCGCCTGCCTTAAACAAGTGGCGAATATAAGCTCTGGAGTGATTCCGGCAGGTCGGGCAATCACACTCAGGATCAATGGGCTCGCTATCCTCCTGATATTGGGCATTACCAAGAATACGGATTCCCTGCCAAGTAAACATCGTCCCATGGCGTGCGTTGCGGCTGGGCATCACACAGTCAAACATATCCACTCCCCGCCATACCGCCTCAATGATATTTACCGGAGTTCCCACCCCCATTAGATAACGGGGCTTATTGGCAGGCATATAAGGCTCTACAGCGTCAATGGTTGCATACATTTCCTCAGCGGTTTCACCAACCGCCAAGCCGCCAATGGCGTAACCATCCAGATCCAGTTCCGCTATATCCTGCATGTGCTGGATACGCAAATCCTTATAGGTGGAACCCTGATTGATGCCGAAAAGCATTTGCTCTTTATTGAGCGTTTCGGGAAGCTGATTCAGGCGATCCATTTCTGTTTTGCAGCGGCGGAGCCAGCGGGTGGTTCTAGCAATGGATTGAACCGTATAGTCATAAGCCGCCGGGTTCTCAATGCACTCATCAAAAGCCATGGCAATGGTGGAGCCCAAATTGGATTGAATCCGCATGCTTTCTTCCGGCCCCATAAAAATGCGTTTGCCGTCCACATGGGAATTAAAGGTGACACCCTGTTCTTTAATGGTACGCAGCTTGGCCAAAGAAAAGACCTGAAATCCGCCGGAATCGGTTAAAATCGGGCCATGCCAGTTCATAAAGGTGTGCAGGCCACCCAAGCGGCGAATCAGTTCATCGCCCGGGCGTATATGAAGATGATAGGTATTGCAAAGCTCCACCTGGCAGCGAAGCTCTGTGTTCAGATCAGGTGAAGATACGCCTCCCTTAATAGCAGCGGAGGTGCCAACATTCATAAAAACCGGTGTCTGAATAACGCCGTGAGGAGTATGAATCTCTCCCCTTCGGGCAGATTGTTCCTGATTAATTAAACGGTACATGGAAGGCTCCTTCTATTACAACAAATTATAGTAAAATACTCATATATAAACAAAAGCAGCGACATATATGCTTCGCAGCTTCAAACCTCTATGACTATACCACATGTTCCAATCTGGTTTCAAGTCCGAGAAAAATCCTTTGACATATTCTGTACTATACTTTTTGTTTTTAGCGTATTGTCTGCTCTTATTCGGCCAATACAACCCTGTCACAATTGAATCAACTGTGGGCTTGCACTACAGAGCGCTCTCTATTACGGTTCATTGACGTAGAAGCCCATATTATACAGTCATTTACACAAAAAATGTTTCAAATAACTATGAAGAACGCATTCATGCGGATGCATCGGCACCGCATTACAGCTCTATGGGGGTGTTGTGTCAGACAGTTATGACTGTTTGGCACAAATTCCACGATAGAAGCAGTCTTTGGAATATTATACATAGCCTATTCCTGAAAATTCCCTTTAAGTGGAAAGGCTATGCATAAAAAAGTTCCATTTTTCTTCTTTTTTCGTCAAATTAATGGTATAATGGAACAGTAAAAAAAAATCGTAGTATGCTGTCCGATAGCCTCGGTCCGCCTTGACCAACATGAGCCTAATTTCACCTCAAAACAGTGCCAAAACTGTCTTGAGGCTGCGGTAAAGCTGCAGTTCCCACCGAAACAGGCGGGAGAGTGCCGTTTATAGTCATTTGTGTGTTAAGCAGTCATTCTGTATTCAACATGTAGGAAAACCCACTGGAAAATGCTCTCGCAAAATGACTATGCATAACGAATTTACCCGGTATATTGGCACCGGGGTGCATCCCAAACAAGGGTGTGCTGGAAAGCGGCCGCAGCTGTTTTTCAGAAATTCTACTACAAACGAAGTCGGGTGATTTTAGTTTTGGATAGACAGGACCAAGAAATCAAACTAACCAATCTGCTGAATCTGGAAGACATTCAAGATCTTCAAGATTTATTTGCCGCTGTCTCGGGCATGACCGTATCTGTGGTTAATGCACAGGGTCAGCTCATTACCCAGCCCAGCAATCTGCTGGATTTTTCTCACGAAGCTTCCACAACCTTAGAGGTTTACCAGACGCTGCTCTCTTCGTATCATTTTTTATACGACAGCTGCCGCAATTCCCAAACAGCGCAAACTTATTTTTGCCGTTTGACCGGGCTTTCCACTGCGGTGGTACCCATCTTTCTGGAAACTGATTTTTTAGGAGTCTGGGTGGTGGATTTAATAAAAATATCCGATCTATCCCAGCAGAATATAGAAGCCTCTGAAGAAGATTCTCTCCCCTTTAATCCGCAGCATTTCGAAATAAAAGACATAGAAAATCTGCCCAGTGTCTCCCACGAAAGACTTTCTCTCCTCACCAGCCTGCTGGAGCATATCACCCGAACACTGGTTTCTATGGCTGAACGCAATCAGAGTGTCTCTCAAAGCAACCAAGAGCTGGTAGCCATGACCATGCAGCTGAACACAACAGCCGAAATGCTCACAAAGCTTATTGATTCTGCGGATGTTAACCTGTATGTTACCGATTTTTTCACCGGTGAGCTTTTGTTGGCAAACAACCGGCACGCTCAGCTTTTGGGGACTACGCCCGGTGAAATGATTGGCCAGGTATGTGAAGATATCATGGGTGAGGATAGCACTGCTTTTTGCGGTTCCTGCGCTAAAGAGCGGCTTCTCACTGAAAACGGCTTGCCGGCAGAGCCCTATGTTTCCACTGTATATAACAAAGAGCATAATTTATGGCTGCGGTGCACCAATCAGGCCATCAATTGGGTGGATGGGCGGCTTGCTCATATGGTCACCTACATTGATATCACGGAAAATGTGGCTTTGCAGGAAGAGCTTTCGCAGCTTGCTTTTTTTGATCGGCATCTCAAGCTGCCCAACAGTCTTAAATTGATTCACGATCTGAACAACCTTCCCGCAGATGAAGATTTTTCCCTAATCTGCTTTGATATTCAGTCGCTGCGAAAAATCAACGACGGTTACAACCGAGAAACAGGCGATAACCTGCTGATCCAGATCCGCAACTGGATTATAGAGCTGGATATTCCCGGCGCAACCATGTATCGCATTGATGGTGATGAGTTTGGTCTTGCACTCAGCAATATGGACCCCAGCGCCGTGGAACTTCTCGCACAACAGCTGAATCTGCGGTTTGAAGACCCATGGGTTCTCACCACTGCCAAAGAAAAATTCCACATCTTCTGCAACATTTTTGTAGGTGTAATTCACAATGTCAAGCATTTTTCTGATGACAACAAGCTCATTAACCTGATTGAACGGGTGATGGAATCCGCCCGGGCAGAAGGCCGGATCGTGGTTTATTCCGAATCCTCCGATCAGAAGTTTCAAGAGCGTCTGCTGCTGGAAATGAGCCTTAAAAATTGCATCAACGAAGGAATGAAAGGTTTTTCGGTTTATTATCAGCCCATTGTAGACCCCAACACCGGAATGTGGTGCAGTTTGGAGGCTCTTTGCCGCTGGGAAAGTCCTGAATTCGGCCCTGTTTCGCCTCTCGTGTTTATTCACGAGGCAGAACAAATGGGTTTGATCAGCGTTTTGGGCCACTGGGTTTTGGAAACGGCTGTCCGGCAATGCAAGCAATGGGGACTGGATGAACACAGTCGCTTTATTTTGGATGTGAACCTTTCCCCTGTTCAATTGGCCGATGAGGGGCTCTTCTCCAAAATTCTGTATATTCTTCGGAAATACGATTATCCCGGCGAAAAGCTGAGTCTTGAGATCACCGAAAGCACCCAAATGAACTTTACTACCCATGCCATTACAGCTATTGACCGTCTGCGGCAGCATAATATTCAAGTGGCACTGGATGATTTCGGAACTGGATACTCCTCCTTTAACAATCTGAAAAACCTGCCTGTCAGCCTTTTGAAGACTGAAAGAGCTTTTATTGTGGATATTGAAAACGACACTTATCTTCAGTATCTGCTATATGTAATGGTGGAACTGGCTCATGCCGCCGATATGCGCTTGATTGCCGAAGGCGTTGAAAACAAGGAACAGCTTGAAATCCTACTGAAAAACGGCGTGGATTTTGTGCAGGGTTATTTATTCAGCAAGCCCCTGCCCGCTGCTGAGCTGGAAGCCAAGCTCCACAAATTCTACCAGATTTCCAACTCCACCCAATCGCTTAACCCAAACCCTGTTAATCTGCAGCGGATTATCAATGGAGAATCCCCTCTGACTCTCACCCCCAATCTTTATCTCACTTTGAATCAGTGCATGCAGCTGCTGATGAACAGCTGTGACGTTTATCAGTCTATGACCACAGTGCTTTCGATTATTGTGGATTCTCTCAAACTAAGCCGGGGCTATGTCTATTTCTCAGATACCCCCTTGCTTTTCACTCAAAAAAGCATTTGGTGTGATTCTATGACCCGCTGCCCTGAAATGCTCGCAAAGCTTTTGGATTTCCGGGAAGAATCACCTTACTGGATGGATGTTCTGAAAACCGATAAGATGATACTGGTTCCTGACCGTGCTTATCTGCCCAATGAAATTCAAGAAACTTTGATCGAGCCGACATCGCAGTCTTTTCTGGTTATCGGGCTGTTTCATGAGGATGAAGTGATTGGTTTTGTTGGATTCGATGATTGCCTTCATTCCCGTGGTTGGCTGCCGGAAGAAGTATCAATGCTTTATAACCTTTGCTTAATTATTTCAAACGTCACCCAATGCCAACAGCTGGAAGCAAAGCTTTTTGCCCGGGAAACTGTTCTTGAAAATGTGCTTCATCATCCCAATATTGGTATCTGCGTTACAGACCCGGAAAGTGGCTGTATTCTTTTTGCCAACGATAAAATACGACAGGCTTTCGGTAACCCGGATATTGCAGAAGGCAGGCTTTTTCACGAAATACGCAACCCGGAGGATCTGAGCCACCTAATCAACTCCACCTCTGGTGAAAGCTGGGAATTCGAGAATAAACAAGACGGACGGTTTTATCGGGTGAGCTCCAGTACGATCTCTTGGAATGAAAACCAGACCGTTTTTTTGGAACAGGTTCAGGATATTACAGAACACTATGAACGTCCGGCACAGTTGGAAGCTTATCGCTCAGACTGCCAATTAGAGGATCAACTGTATAAGCCCATCGCTCTGGTCGAGCAGCTTCAAAAGCGCCTTAAAGAAGCCAGAAGCCAGAACCGGCCGTTATCCTTGTGCCTGATCGATATCAACAGCGCTGCCAATGGTGCCCATACACCAATACAAAAAAAGCTTTTAATAACCAGTACCCTGCAAACCATTAAAAGCTTTACCCGCCGGTTTGATATGGTTGCCCAGCTTAGCGAAGAGCAGTTTGTTCTGGTTCTTTCCTCCTGCACAAAAGAAACCGCATTGGCCAAGATTCTGAACGCTAAGCAAACCCTGCTGCAAAGCCATATCGAAGGCTTTGGCAGTTCTGTATTCAGCTTTGGCATCGCAGAAGCTTCCGAGGTTCCTTTTACAGATGAAGAAAACCACTGTTTGGAACTTCTGGAGCTGGTGAAATCCCGTATTAGAGAATTCCAGAAAATGCACTAAAGCTCCCTTTTATAGTTGTATGAGTATATAAAAAAAGCGGCCTGCCTGATAAAAGGCAGGTCGATTTTTTATGCTGAATTGATCCGCTTATATTTATAGGGCAGATCCTTTGGGGCGCCGCCTTGTTCTGCGGCGGTTCGGCTGCTTTGTATTCACAAGCTTTTTTTCTGCCAGAACAATCTGAGCCGCTTCCCTCTCCTGATGATCCCTGCGCTGGCGCTTCTTTTCTTGAAGAATCTCATTAGACAGCTCATGTGCGCTGTTGTTGCCATCTCGGCTAATCCAAAAAAGGGTGACGAAATTGTTTTTTTCCAGCCGCATAAGCTGCATGGTCAAACCGTAAAGCAATTCATTTTCCGCCAGATAATCCGGCAGCTTTTCCGGTCTGTTCTGCATGGCAAGCGTAGCTTTAGCCTTTTGAATGCCCTCTACCAAAGTCAAATCATCGCAGTGAAAGCGAATGGTCTGGCTAAAGGGAATATAGCCGGTTCTCTGCTTGGTATCGATATATCCGATTGCCTTATTCAGCGCCCGCAGTTCACATAAACGAATGTTTGAGGATGCGGGGATTTCCTTCCCAGATCGAAGCTGCAGACTCCCATCCATATAAACCACCACACCAATGGTAGCAATATCACCTTTAGGATAATAACTGGCATCGCAATAAACATCAATACGCATAACCAGCCTCCTTTCATCAGGCAATACCTTTTTATCGGTTGATAGTAAATTTAATTTTTCTATGCCAATAGTATACCACAAAAAGGGGGTGTCTTGCACCTTTTTATTTCTTCCAAAGAAAACCGCCCTTCTTTGAACGATTCAAAGAAAGAGCGGTTAAGCAGCTCGTATTGCATCCCTAAGTTGAAATTACCTAAATCAAGTTAGTTCGATCACTTCTTTTAAGACTGCTGCACGAATTCCTCTTAGGAAGCCAGTTGGCTATCATTCTATCGCAGAATACTTGATGGCCAAAACCTACCGGCCCAGAGCACGCAGCTCTGTGGGGTTAAAACGGTATTTCTTGTTGCAGAAGTGGCAATCCACTTCGGTGACCTCCTGCTCCTTGGCCATTTGATCCAGCTCTTCCCGCCCAAGGCTCAGCAGAGCACGTTCCACACGCTGGCGGCTGCAATCGCACCGGTAAGAAACTTCTCGGGTCTCAATAACCTGTGGTTCCATGCCTTCCAGCAGCTTATGAGCGATATCATGGGGTGTCATCCCGGAAGATAGCATCTGGGTAACAGAAGGAAGCTTTCCCACGTTGGCTTCCAGCTGGGCAATGGTCTCATCGGTGGCTCCAGGCAGAAGCTGCACCAAAAAGCCCCCGGCATTGAGCACAGTCAAATCGGTGTTAACCAGCACACCGAGGCCGCAAACCGTGGGGGTCTGCTCGCTGGTGGCATAATAGTGGGTGATATCCTCAGCGATCTCGCCGGAAACAATGGGAGTCTGGCCAATATAAGGCTCCTTCATCCCCAAATCCTTGAGGACATAAAGGAGGCCGTTTTTGCCTACAGCACCCGCCACATCCAACTTGCCATATTGATTCAAAGGCAGCTCTACAATGGGATTTTCCACGTAACCCCGCACATTGCCCTGAGAATCGGAAACAGCGATAACACTGCCGGAAGGCCCATCCCCTTTAAGGCGCAGCGTGATGGAATCATCCTCATGATACAGCATAGTGCCCATCATGGAGGCCGCAGTCAGCAGCCGCCCCAGAGCTGCTGTAACCACAGCGGAGGTGCGGTGAAGCTGCTCCGCTCTAAAAACGATGTCGGTGGAATCCATAGCCTGGCAGACTACGCCTCCATCCGCTGAAATGGTTTTGATTATTGTTGCCATAAAATGTTCTAGTTCCTTTCCTGCTCCTTCTTTCTGGCTGCAAAAACCAGACGTTCGGAACTTTCCTGAGGCGGCTCAAAGCTATCCTCATGAAAAATAGCAAGCAGCTCAAAGCCAGCCTGCTCCAAAAGCTTCTCCCACACCGAAATGGGGTAGGCCCTTTCACAAAAGCATTCCCTGCTCCGGTTATACCGCCCGGATTCCAGCTTTTCGAAGAAATCCAGTGTAACCTCCACCACTCCATCCTGGGAGCTGAAGGCATTTTGCCATACACAATAAACCGAGGGCTTTTCCAAAACAAAAACGGAATCCCCCAGTATATTCTGGTGCTTATAAAAAGTGTTAACATCAAAGAGAAACAGCCCGCCAGGGTTGGTAAACAGCCCTACCCGGTGAAAAACTTCCCGGAGATCGGCTTCCGCAGTGATATGATTGAGACTATCCAGTGCACAGACTGCCACATCCACCGTGCCGTATAAATCTAACTCTTCCATATCCTGACAGAGAAAGAGCGGTGGCTTTTCCAATATGCCTGTTTTAGTATAGGCCATAGAAAGCATTTCCTGAGAACCATCCACACCAATGCACTCATAGCCTAGGTCGGCTAAAGCCAGCGTCAAGCTGCCGGTGCCACAGGCTAAATCCAGCAGAAGGCGGCCTTCGCCCAGATTGTATCGGTGTATCAAGCTGTCAAAATATTTGGCTCTGGCGGCATAATCTACATTATCGGTTAAGGTATCATAATGGCGCGCAAAGACACTGTAGCTCATTCCTTGGATTCCAAACGGGAAAAGGCCAGCTTATAGCCATCGCTGCCATAATGAAGCGACCGGTTAACCCGGCTGATGGTTGCGGTGCTGGCTCCGGTTTTCTGCACAATATCGTTGTAAACCATCTGCTGGTTAAGCATATGGGCCACCTGAATACGCTGGGAAAGAGCCTTCAGCTCGGGAACTGTACACAAATCCTCAAAAAAAGCATAGCATTCCTCCATGCTTTCAAGAGTCAGTATGGCCTGGAAAAGAGCATCCAAATCAATCTTTTTTAATTTATCGGTCATGATAAACCACCCTCTCGTTTTCCCAAATACCTGTACCTATAGTGTAGCACAAAGCTCTATCACTGTAAAGCGTTAACGCACCAACAATACCACTAAAAATGCCCATTACACCACAGCAAGATACCCGAAAAACCCAAAAGAGAACGGCACATCCTCTCAAAACGAAGGAAATGCCGTCCGTCGAGCTGCTTTTTACAGCTTAAAGCAAATCGTTGCGCACCAGATCTTCGTGGGTTTCTCTCTTAACCACAACACGTGCATCCTTGCCATTGACCATAACCACAGCGGGCTTGGCAAGGCGATTGTAGTTGGAGGACATGGAATAGTTATAGGCACCGGTTGCCAGCACCGCCAAGGTATCCCCCACTTGGACCGGCTGGAGCTTTACATTCTCGCCCAACAGATCACCGCTTTCACAGCAGCGACCTGCTACCGTGACCACAGAGGCTTTGGGCTGAGTGGCCTTGCCTGCAATCATCATATCGTATTCGGCCTTGTAAAGGGCATAACGGGGATTATCGGCCATGCCGCCATCCACCGAAACATAGGTGCGGATATTGGGGATTTCCTTGATGCCGCCAACGGTATACAGTGTGATACCCGCAGGCCCGGAGATGGAACGGCCCGGCTCCATAATGATAAAAGGAGTGTTCAGACCGTGCTTGGCGCAGTTCTCCTTGACGGTGCGGGAGACCATTTCCATGTAGCTGCCATATTCCACCGGGTTGTTCTCGGGGGTATACTGGATGCCATAGCCGCCGCCCAGATTGAGCTCGGCAATCTCATAGCCCAGCTCATCCTTCACCTTAGCCATAAGGCCTACCATAACCTCACCGGCCAGCTGGAAGGGCTCCACACCGAAAATCTGTGAACCAATGTGGCAATGCAGGCCTGCCAGATGAATGTGGCTCATGCCGATGGCCTGCCGGATGGCTTCAAAGGCCTCGCCGGTTTCCAGCGCAAAGCCAAATTTACTGTCAATCTGACCGGTTTTGGTGAAGTCATGGGTATGGGCATCAATGCCCGGCTTGATGCGGAAATGAATGGTTACCTTTTTATTGTCAGCCTTGGCAATCTCATTGAGCAGTTCCAGTTCATAGATGTTATCCACCACAATGCGGCCGACACCGCTGCGAACTGCATAGGTCAGCTCCACAGGAGGCTTGTTGTTTCCGTGAAAAAGAAGCTTCTCCGCCGGGAATCCTACCGAAAGAGCGGTATAAAGCTCCCCGGAGGATACCACATCCATGCCCAGTCCTTCTTCCATGACGATCTTGCAGATGGCCTTACAGCAAAAGGATTTTGCAGCAAAGGCTACCATTCCGCGACCGTCGTAATATTTTTCCATAGACTGCTTATAGCTGCGGCAATTTTGGCGAATCTGGTTCTCATCCATTACATAAAGCGGGGTTCCAAAGGTCTGGGCGAGCTCAAGAGTATCCCGCTCTCCAATGGTCAAATGTCCCTGGGAATTGACACCCAGGCAATCGGATACAAACATACACACCTCTCCTGTTTTGTAAACTTATTTCATTTCAAAACAATCCCCCAAAACTGTTTTGAAGTTGCGGCAAAGCCGCGGTTTCCGCTCAAAGAAACGGAAGAAATACTATTTATAGTCAATTTGAACACCTTAGGTGCACCGGCGTGCTCTGCACAGCCAACTTTAAAACAAGCGATTTTAAAGTAAATTTACTATTTAAACAAACCGGAGCTTATTCCGGCAATTGCTGCTCACTTTCAAAACCCGCTGCAATTTCCTCAATAATACCGCGGACTTCTTCCACACCCTCCCCTGTCTCCGCAGAAAAAGGAATGACCGTAATCTGCTGCGCAAAAGGGATTTCTTGCTGCAGCGCCTCCAAACGGCTTTGACGCTGCATGGGCTTTAGCTTATCCATCTTGGTCAACACCACCACAAAAGGAATCTCTGCCTCGATGAGAAAATCAAGCATCGTCAGATCATCCTGTGTGGGAGCATGCCGGGCATCGATGAGCTGAAAAATCAGCTCAAGGCTGCGCCCGGTGCTGAAATAATCCTCCATGAGCCGCCCCCATCGGGCCTTCTCGGTTTTTGCTACCTTGGCATAACCATAGCCAGGTAAATCCGCAAACCGGGTGTTTTCCACCTTGAAAAAATTGATGGTGGTGGTTTTTCCCGGGCTGGAGCTGACCCTCGCAAGCTGTTTTCGATTGAAAACGGCGTTGATCATAGAGGATTTACCCACATTGGAACGCCCGGAAAAGGCGATCTCCGCAAGATCGGAAGGGGGAAGCTGGCTGGTAAGGCCATAGGAGGCTTCAAACACTACATTGTGAAAATTCATAACCACTCCTCAATGCCAAAGGGGCCTATTGCTGAAGCACCGCCTTGGCAGACAAAACATCTGTTTCATATTCCAAAGCAGGGATAACCTCATTGCTTTGGGCTTTTTCCGCCGTTCCAGTGTATTTCTCTACCAAGGCCACATCCAGCACAGTGCGGATATGCTTGGCAGGGATAAACCGAATGGCTTGCTTGACCACAGGGTCTACCTCTTCCAGATCGGAAAGGTTATCCTGCGGGATAATAATAGTCTTGATACCCAAGCGATAGGCCGCCATGGTTTTTTCTTTCAAACCACCGATGGGAAGCACTCTGCCCCGGAGAGAAATCTCACCGGTCATGGCAACCTCACGATGAACGGCAATACCTGAAAGTGCAGATACCAACGCAGTGCAGATGGTAATACCCGCCGATGGGCCATCCTTGGGCACTGCACCCTCCGGCACATGGATATGGATATCTTTGGTTTTATAGAAATCCTTAGGGATACCGTATTTTTCACAGCAGGTACGCACATAACTGATGGCGGCCTGGGCAGATTCTTTCATCACATCGCCCAAACTGCCGGTGAGCACCACCTTGCCGTTGCCTTCCAGCACCGCTACCTCAATCTCCAGCATTTCGCCGCCTACAGAGGTCCATGCAAGGCCGTTAACCAAACCAACCTCATCATGATCTTCCAATACATCTAGTTTGAATTTATGGGCTCCCAAATATTCCTGAATGTTCTGAGCGTTGATGGTTACCTTCTCCAGCTCGCCGCCCACAATCTTTTTGGCGGCCTTGCGGCAAAGGGAGGCAATCTCCCGCTCCAGACTACGAACACCGGCTTCCCGGGTGTAGTGATCAATCAAGGCAAAAATGGCACCGTCGGCCAACTTAAAGGTGGCGGAAGTGAGCCCGTGTTTTTTAGACTGCTTTTTGACCAGATACTTTTTGGCAATGCTGAATTTTTCCTGGCGGGTATAGCTGGTCAGGTTGATGACCTCCATCCTATCCAGCAAAGGCCGGGGGATGGTGGAAAGGTTATTGGCTGTGGCGATAAACAGCACCTGAGAAAGATCAAAGGGAATCTCGATATAGTGATCCCGGAAAGCGAAGTTTTGCTCGGAATCCAGAACCTCCAACAGCGCCGCGGAAGGATCGCCCCGGTAATCGCTGCCCAGCTTATCCACCTCATCCAGCAAGAGAAGCGGGTTTTTGGTTCCGGCCTGCCGCATTGCATTGATAATCCGGCCAGGCATAGAGCCCACATAGGTTTTGCGGTGACCTCGAATATCCGATTCATCCCGCACGCCGCCCAAGGACATCCGCACATATTTGCGCCCAAGGCTCTTGGCGATGGAATTGGCCACCGAGGTTTTGCCCACGCCCGGAGGGCCCGCCAGACAGATAATCTGCCCCTTCATATCGGGGGCCAGCTTACGGACGGCCAGCATCTCCAAAATGCGCTCTTTAACCTTCTCCATACCATAATGGTCGGCATCCAGCTGTTTTTTGGCTTTGGCAATATCAAACCGATCACGGGTGGTCTTGTTCCAAGGAAGCTCAAGGCAGGTATCCAGATAGGTTTTAATAACCCCTGCCTCATGGGAATTGCCCGGCATTTTCAGCAGGCGGTCGGCCTCCTTGTGAAGCCGCTCGGCGGATTCCTCATCCAGCTTGAGGGCCTCGATCTTTTCGTGATATTCATAGGCCTCGCTTTGGGAATCTCCATCCCCCAGCTCGGCGGAAATTGCCTTCATCTGCTCACGGAGGTAATATTCCCGCTGGTTGGTATCAATTTGATCCCGAACCTTTTCTTGAATCTCCTGCTCAAGAGAAAGGATTTCATTTTCTTCCTCCATAATATGAATGAGCAGGCGCAGCCGCTTGGCAATGCTGGATTCTTCCAGAATTTTTTGCTTGTCCACCGTTTTAATGGGCATGTTAGCCGCTATGTATTGGGAAATAAACTCAGGATTTTCCGAAGCAATGGCGTTGATCAGCATATCCTTTGGCATCCGGGGGGTCAGAGAGCTATACTCCTCAAATAAATCCTTAACGGTACGCAACAGCGCATCCAGCATGGATTTTTTTCCGCCTCGGGCACTGTTAACGGGATATTCTTCGATGAGAGCCTCAAAGTATGGCTCATCCTCCAGTATTTTCAGGGTACGGGCACGATAAAGCCCCTCCACCAAAACCCGCAAATGATTCTGGGATTTGATGATCTGCTTGACTTCGCCCACAACACCGACTGTATACACATCACCGGTATCAGGCTCCTCATCCCGCACATCCTTCTGTGCCACCAAATATATACGACGGTCGGCATTCATGACCTCATTGAGAGCCAGTATGGATTTATCTCTTCCCACATCAAAGTGAAGAACCATTTGGGGGAACAACACCATACCACGCATGGCCAGCATGGGTATTTTAATTGGCTGAATGCTTGTATCAGCGTTTTTCATGTTTGAACTCCCCTTCTTTTTCATTTATTCAATCAATATGCAGGGCTTACAGCCCAAATGCACGCTGTTTCTCCCTGCCTGACAGATGGTTAGAATCTGCCATATTCAAATTATAGTAAAACTGTATGCAATGTTTCAAGTGAATCTCATGAAGAGATCATGAACAAATTTTGCACTCGACTATGGAGTCTGCCAATTTCACTTCAAACCTGCCTGATTTCACTAAAAATTTGGTTAGATTGAATTTTAGCAAAGGGCGGGGCTATTCACCCCGCCCCGCCCTCAACATATATACGTTATCCAACTGGGAAAAAGCTTTTGGTCATTTCAATTTGGCCACAATTTTATGATTGCTTATGCGGAAGGCTTGCGCAGGGTTTTCTTTTTTTCCGGCCCTCTGGTCAGCTTTAACTGCCGTGGCTTACGCTCAGGATCCCGGATGATAACCGGCTCTGCTTCCTTCTCCACCGATTCTTTGGTAATCTGAATGCGCTCAATGGTGTGATCAGAGGGAGCCTCATACATGATATCCCCGAGAGCATCCTCCATAATGGAGCGCAGACCACGAGCACCGGTTTTGCGTGCAATGGCCACATCTGCAATTTTTTCCAAAGCATCCTCGGTAAATTCCAATGCAATATCATCCATTTCAAGCAGCTTTTGATACTGCTTAACAATGGAGTTTTTCGGCTCGGTCAAAATCTTGACCAAGGACTGCTGATCCAAGGAATTGAGTGTTGTAATAATGGGAATACGCCCTACAAGCTCGGGTATCAGCCCAAACTTAACCAGATCATGGGGCTCGATCCGAGTCATCAGCACATCGGTTTCTTTATCCTTTTTCTCAGCCAGCTTGGCGCCAAACCCCAAGGTGGTGGTGTTGATGCGCTTATCAATCACTTTTTCAAGGCCATCGAAGGCGCCGCCGCAAATAAACAGAATGTTGGTAGTATCAATGCGGATGAACTCCTGATTGGGATGCTTGCGTCCACCGTTGGGCGGTACATTGGAAACAGTACCCTCCAGGATTTTCAGCAAAGCCTGCTGTACACCCTCACCGCTTACATCGCGGGTGATGGAAGGATTCTCGGATTTCCGGGCGATCTTATCGATTTCATCCACATAGATGATTCCCCGCTCAGCCTTCTCCACATCAAAGTCGGCAGCCTGAATCAAGCGAAGCAGAATGTTCTCTACATCCTCGCCCACATAGCCGGCCTCAGTCAGAGTGGTGGCATCGGCAACCGCAAAAGGCACATCCAGCACACGGGCCAAGGTCTGGGCCAGAAGAGTTTTACCTACACCAGTGGGGCCAAGCAAAAGAATGTTGGATTTTTGAAGCTCCACATCCCCCTCGTCCTCCATGGCGAAAATGCGTTTATAATGATTGTAAACCGCTACAGAAAGGGACTTTTTGGCCCGATCCTGACCGATTACATACTGATCCAGCACTTCCTTGATTTCATGAGGCCGGGGTACAGTGAATCCGGTCTTGGAAGAAACATTGGGCTGTCTTTCAGAGGGAGAAGGCCGGGGAGATGCATCGTCGTAAATGTTCTCACCATCTAGCACACTCTGGCACAGCTCAATGCACTCATCACATATACACACGCCGGGTCCAGCAATCATGCGGCCCACTTCATCCTGCATTTTACCGCAAAAAGAACAGCGAAGTATACGGTTATCAATCGACTTAGACATAGTCATTGTCCTTTCCTGATGCAGAATCTGGAGGATGCCCGCCCCAAAGCGCCGATTTCCGGTTGCTCTGCCTATAATCCCATACGTTATAGGGATATAATCTGCGCGCATCTATTGCCGCCTTCAGCTTTTGCCATGGGAACATTTTATTTCCCGCAAAACATAACGCCAAGGCTCAGCAAAAGAAAAAACCAAAGTGTGAAAAGAAATAATTCTTCTCACACCAGTTTTTGATTGATAATCGAATCAAACGTTATCTGGAAACAACGATCTTATCGATCAGACCGTAGTTTTTAGCTTCTTCTGCATCCATAAAATTATCCCGGTCGGTATCCCGCTCGATCACTTCAAGAGGCTGACCGGTCTGAGCTGCCATAATGGCATTGAGCTTTGCTTTGGTTTTGACAATATGCTCGGCGTGGATACGAATATCCGAAGCCTGCCCCCTGGCCCCGCCGGAAGGCTGGTGGATCATAATCTCTGCCATCGGGGTTGCAAAACGCTTACCCTTGGTACCGGAGGAAAGCAAAAACGCGCCCATAGAAGCAGCCAAGCCAATGCAGATGGTCGAAACATCGCATTTGACATAGTTCATGGTATCGTAAATAGCCATACCGGCTGTAACAGAGCCGCCGGGAGAATTGATATACAGGTTGATGTCCTTATCGGGATCCTGCCCCTCCAAATAAAGAAGCTGAGCCACGACAAGGCTGGCGGTGGTGTCGTTCACCTCATCGCACAGCATGATAATTCGATCGTTGAGCAAGCGGGAAAAAATATCGTAGCTTCTTTCTCCCCGGTTGGTCTGCTCCACTACCATTGGTACTAAGCTCATATTTGTTGATACCTCCAATGCTGTAATACAGCATTCCCCAAAACGAAAGAATCTTTTTAGGGAATACCGAACAATGAGCTGCGGCAAATCCGGGAGCCCTTGCCTTCAGGCGCAGTCATTATGTATCAGCAGGCTGGTATTACTTCGCCTCGCCTGCTTCTTCGTCTTTTTTAGCTGCTGCTTTTTTGGCCGCAGGCTTTTTAGCTGCCGCTTTTTTAGCAGGTGCTTTTGCGGTTTCCTTGGAATCAGTCTCAGCAGCTGCTTCCTCAACCTCAGTAATAACAGCCTCGCTGCGGATAAGTTCGAGAGCCTTGGTGGTGCAAAGATCAGCAGCCACATCCTTTTCACGGAGCATGTTCTTGATTTCTTCGGCCTTCATGTTATACTGCTGGGCAAGCTTTGCATACTCAGCCTCAATATCCTCGGCGGAGGCTTCAAGCTTTTCGTTTTCAGCGATTTTCTCCAATGCAAGGCGAGTCTTGACCTGACGCTCTGCCTGTGCGGAGAAACCGGCACGGAAAGCAGCCATATCCATGCCGCTGTATTGCAGATACATATTCATGTTCAGGCCCTGAGAAGAAATGCGGTATTCAAAATCCCGCACCATATCGTCAATGCGGCTCTCAATCATAACCGAAGGAATCTCCGCCTTGAGGTTTTCCACAACAACATCCATCAGAGCATTTTCAACTTCATCCTTGGAGCGGTCGTCTCTTGCATCCTGCAGCTTTTTGCGCAGATCAGCACGCAGTTCGTCCAAAGTATCGAATTCGCTGACATCCTTAGCAAATTCATCATCCAGCTCAGGCAGTTCCTTTTCTTTCAGCTCTTTAAGGGTTACTTTAAAGGTGGCAGGCTTGCCTTTGAGCTCCTCAGCGTGATACTGCTCGGGGAAGGTTACGTTAACGTCAAAGGAATCGCCTACGTTTTTACCGATGATCTGCTCCTCAAAGCCCTCGATAAACTGGTGAGAACCAAGCACAAGGTTATGATCCTCGCCCTTGCCGCCTGCAAAAGCAACACCGTCTACAAAGCCTTCAAAATCAATGACAGTGGTATCACCATCCTGAGCGGGGCGGCCCTCCACAGCAATGATCCGGGAGTTGCGATCCTGCATGCGTTCAATTTCCTGATCAACCTCGGCATCGGTTGCCTTATACATAACTTGGTTAACCGCAATGCCTTTGTATCCTTCGATCTCCACCTCAGGCTTCACAGTAACAGTGGCTTTAAAGGTAAAACCAACGGCTTTATCTAAAGTCAGAATTTCAACATCCGCTTTATCCACCGGCTCGATACCGGCTTCTTCCACAGCACTGCGATAGGCAGCGGGATACAGCTCGTTGACAGCATCATCAAAGAAGATGCCTTCGCCATACATTTTTTCAATGATCTGGCGGGGAGCCTTGCCCTTGCGGAAACCGGGCACGGAAAGCTGTTTTGATTTCTGGCGGAACGCCTTATCAACAGCCGCTTTAAACTCCTCTGCGCCAACGGCGATCTCTAGTTCAACGATGTTATTATCGGTTTTCTGTGTGGAAGTCAAGCTCATGAATTACTCCTCCTGTATTTTCCCATCTCTTAATCTTTTTGATTGTAACATAAAAACTGGCAAAAAGCCACAGAATAAATAAAAAATTCTATTTATTGCTTTAACTAAGCCCCATTCCTAATCTATATCCTATAATATTAAAGTTTCTTGGGGCAGAAGTGCAGGTAATCGGCGGAAATCATGGTGTATTCAACCCCATCAAAAAGCCCCTCATGGGCAAATCTGTGACCGCCACCGTGAATATGCCCATAATAGCAGCGGGCTATACAGTGCCGGGCCAGCACCTCCAGCAGTGAGCCGATAAACTGATTGTTGTAAATCGGCGGATAGTGCAGAAAAACCACTTTTTCTCCCGAAAAGCCCTTGGCGGCCGTAAGAGAGGCCTCCAACCGCAGCACCTCCCGGTTGATCAGCTTATCATCGTGGGGCTTGCCGGATTCCATCATCCAGCCCCGGGTGCCGCAGAGTGCTAAGCCCTCGGCCGAGATAAAATTGTTGTGGAGAATCTCAAGGCTGGAAAATCCGTTTTCTTCAAAAAAGCGGCTCATCCGGGAAGCAGAGGTCCACCAGTAATCGTGGTTACCCTTGAGCAAAATCTTGCGCCCGGGCAATGCCTGCAAAAAGGCAAAATCCGCCCGGCTCTCCTCCAAGGTCATGCCCCATGAGGTATCACCGCACAGCAAAACCGTATCCTCCGGCGCAATCTGCTCACGCCAGTTTGTTTCGAGCAAAGTTACATAATTTTTCCACCCGGGAAAAGCATCCATCGCTTTATCGCCACCCAATGAAAGGTGAAGATCCCCTATTGCAAAAACTGCCATGTCATCCCCCAGTTTTATAGTAATGCCTACTGAACAATTTGAAAATGCGACAATAGCAATACTTTGACAGCGTTTTTAAATTGTTTAGGTGCAAGGTTTTTGCCATATTTGGCCAAAAACCTTGCACAAAGGATTTGTGGCGTGTGTCCGCAAATCCTTTCAGACAGTCAATCAATGTATCTGAAACGGCAAAACGGGCTTGTTTTGCCATCAACCAGAGCAAAAATCGCTCTGGTTGCAAATGCGCTTCGCAAAGCGCATTTGTTCAGTGGACATTATAGTAGAACAAAATCAAAACAGATGATCTGTTCGTTCTTTACAGCAATTTTTGCACATGCAAAAGATGCGTCTTTTCCTCCTGAAATAAACTGTAAAGCGGGTTTATTTCAATATGGCTATAAAATGAAATATAATGCAGTAAGCTCGCCTATTATTTAGCGGGTATGTTGCGCACTGCACAGCGGATACTATTAGTGCGGTTATACCGGAGACGTTTTTCAGCTGCGTTTTTACGCACAAACAAAGCTTTTCCTGTATAGCCGGCAGCACACGACAGGAAAGGAGACCCTCTCCCATGCAACTGCAAAATAATTTACCAGGCAATACTCTGCCCGGCATCAAGTGCCATGTGACCAACTGTGTTTATAATGTAGGTCAGCACGACTGCTCCGCTAACGAAATAAGCGTTGGCCCTCAGTTTGCCTCCTGCACAGACGACACTGTCTGCGCCACATTTCAGGCCAAATCCTAGGGTCAACCCCATAAAAGCAGTATAAAACAGTCTTTTTCGAATCGGCGTCCAGGTCATAATTTTGAACCGGCGCAAAATCCCGGGGAATTGTATCCCCCAAAATTAATACTGCAAAAATAACGAACCCCTGGAAAGTCCCGCTTTCCGGGGGTTTTATAACTGTTTAACTTAAAGGCAGCTGGTCATAAAACAGCATATCTGCTATCCTATATTCCCAGCAAAGACATAGCGGTTTCTCCAATGGTCTCACGGGTACAGATGTGATCGAAGCGAATCTCTTTTTCCGGCAGAGAAGAAATCTGGGGAGGAACCGGCAGCCCGGTCAGCTGGTGCAACTGGCGAATCAGCTCAAATTCATCTCCCTGCTCGTCTTTACCAGTCAGAGCGCTGAGCACGCTGCCCACGAATTTATAGGGATTGGCCGTAGAAGCCACAACGGTTTTGGTGGTATCCCCGGTTGCCTCGGTATACTGGCGAAGCACCTCAAGTGCCACAGCCGTATGGGTATCGCACAAGTAGGAATGGCTCTCAAAATAACGGCGGATGGTGGTCAAGGTCTGCTCTTCGTCGCAGCTGCCGCCGAAGAAATCCTGATCCATACGTTCCTTCACATCCGATGACAGCCTGTATACACCGCTGTTGCGCAGGCCTTCCATCAAGCTCTGCACTTCCTGGTCATCCTCTTGATGCAGATG
The DNA here is from genome assembly GCA_035621215.1 of Oscillospiraceae bacterium MB08-C2-2. Classification (NCBI taxonomy): domain Bacteria; kingdom Bacillati; phylum Bacillota; class Clostridia; order Eubacteriales; family Oscillospiraceae; species Oscillospiraceae bacterium MB08-C2-2. The sequence goes on from CP141729.1 coordinate 870,784, forward strand.
GTAAAGCAGCCGCTCCAGATTGCTGGAAATCAGGATATCCATAGAAGGGGAGCTGGTCATGTAAAAGTCCCGCTCCTTGTTGTAAACGCCGGTTTTAAAGAAATCGGTGAGTACCTTGTTTTTATTGGAAGCACAGATCAGCTTGCCCACAGGCAGGCCCATTTCCTTGGCATAATAAGCGGCCAAAATGTTACCAAAATTGCCGGTAGGAACCGCAATATTGATGGGATCGCCCAAGGCAATCTCTTCATCGGCCAAAAGATCGCAATAAGCGCTGATGTAATACACGATCTGCGGCACCAACCTGCCCCAGTTGATGGAATTGGCGCTGGAAAAGAACATATCCGCATCCGCAAGGCGCTGGATGTTATCGGAATCGGTGAAAACCGATTTGACGGCAGTCTGGGCATCATCAAAATTGCCCTCAATGGCGCAAACCTGCAAATTTTCGCCTTCTTGTGTCTGCATTTGAAGCTTCTGCACATGGCTGACACCATCCCGCGGATAGAACACCAGCATTTTGGTGCCCGGCAGATCACGGAAACCTTCCATGGCCGCCTTGCCTGTATCCCCCGAGGTGGCCACAAGAATAGCCGCCGTTTTGGAGGGATGGTGTTTGTTCAGCGAAACGGTCAGCAGGCGGGGCAGAAGCTGGAGAGCCAAATCCTTAAAGGCACAGGTAGGCCCATGCCAAAGCTCCAGCATATAAGTGGTATCATCCAGCTTGGAAAGAGGCGCCGGACGGTTTTCCTCAAAGGTATCGGTATAAGCGCCCTGCACGCAGGACCATATCTCCTCCGGGGTAAAATCCGGGAGAAAATCCCCTAAAATATTGCAGGCTCTCTGGATATAACTCATAGGAATCAGCTTTTCCAGACGCTCATGAGTTAGCTTGGGAAGGCTTTCCGGCACAAAGAGGCCGCCCTCCTCCGAAATTCCCTGCGCGATCACCTGCGCAGCGGATAGGGATACTTTGTTGTTGCGGGTGCTGGTATAATTCATTGGGCGACTTCCTCTCATGGATTTAAAACATTCCTATAGGGCAGTTCACAGGTTGGCAAGATAGTTCCGGGCATTTTGAAAAAGGATCTTATCCACCACCTGCTGGGGTATGCCTGATTTTAACATAGCCTGCACTAAAAAATCAACTGTTCCTACACCGTGAAGATAATCGGGAACATCCGCCCCATCATAATCCGAGCCTAAGGCGATAGTATTCTCCCCGCCCCGCTCCAAAAAATGATGGATATGATAAAGCAAATCCTTTACTGTACCATGCTCCCCATCCTCACGGATGAAAGGCCGATAGTAGTTCATGCCCACAATACCGCCCCGGCGGACAATTTCATCAAACATGGCATCGGTCAGGTTGCGGCGGTGAGGGCAAATAACCCGAGAGTTGGAATGTGTGGCTAAAAAGGGCTTGGTGGCAAATTCGCACAGCTCCCAGAAAGCCCGGTCGGAAAGGTGGGATACATCCACGGCCATGCCAAGACGCTCCATCTCCCCCACCGCCTGTCGGCCAAAAGGAGTAAAGCCCTCATCCGTGGCCGCCCCGCCTGCAATTTCGTTGGCTGCATTCCAAGTCAGGGTCATGATGCGCACCCCGGCCTCATACAGAACAGCCACCCGGGAAAGCTCTCCGGCCAGCGCAGATCCGCCTTCTACAGTCAGGAAAGCCGCCCATTTGCAGCAATCCAGCGCCTGATCAATGCATTTTAGACGCTCCACCGTCCGGATTCTGTTTCTGTGCTTGCACATCTGCTGGCGATAGGTTTCCAGCAGGGCATTAAAGTATTCCACTGCGGCTCGGCCCCGGTAAGCATCGGGCATAAAAATGGCAAAGGCCTGACACCAGCGGTAACCCTCTGGGAGCTTATTCAGGTTGATATGCAGCCTATCGCTGGTAATATCCAGTTTTTCATCCCGGCACAAGGTTAAGGTATCGCAGTGAAGATCAATGATACGCCGTTCATCCATTGGTATAAGCACCTCCGTCAAAAGCGGCAGGAATCAGCTCACAGTCCACAATCGCTCCTTTTTTGTCTGTAACTACACTGAGCACATCAAAACGTGGCTGGAGTGAGTTGGGAAAGGCATCAAGATAGCAAAGGGCTGTTGTAATGATGCGTTTCTGCTTTGAGCGGGTCACCGCCTCCGGGCCTGTAACCTGACTTCCCTGCCTGCGGGTTTTTACCTCTACAAAGCATATGTAATCTTCGGTAGTCGCTATTACATCTATTTCACCATAAGCACTGCGGTAATTTCTTTCCAGCACTTCATATCCAAGGGAAGTGAGGGCCAATACTGCGTAATCTTCTCCCATTGCTCCCAAATTGGAGGAAGCCTGCGCCGCCCGATTCCACTTTTTGAGAAAGCTTTGCCGGTGGATGGTGCTGGGCCCATGCTCCACCAGTTTTTCATAATGGAGCTTGGTGGGGTAGCCCTTATGTTTGGCAAGGCAGTATTGCGGGTAGCTTTTATCCAACTCCAGCATATAGCGATCCCGGGCCACCTTGGCTAAAATAGAAGCAGCGGCAATACAGGCCGAGGTGGCATCCCCTTTAACCACCAGCCGAGTGGAAACCGCCAGCCGAGGATCAGCGTTGCCATCCACCAGCGCAAGCTGGGGCAAAGTCTTGAGGCTTTCCACTGCCCGGCGCATAGCCAGCTTGGAGGCCTCCAATATATTGAGGGCGTCTATTTCTTTTTCGGTAGCTGCGGCAATACCAAAAGCCACAGCTTGCTCCATAATCAAAGGGAACAAAGCCTCCCGCTTTTTCTCGGATAGCTTTTTGGAATCGTTAAGCCCGGGGATTTCAGGTTCCTGCGGCAAAATAACGGCGGCGGCAAAGACAGGCCCGGCCAGCGGCCCTCTGCCCGCTTCATCCACCCCGCAAAAGCAGGTCAGGCCCTCCCCATAAACAGCATTGTCGTATTCATACAGGCTCATGGAAGAAGGCTCCTTTCAGAGAAATTTTTGAGGCTGGTGTTTTCTCGGCCAATGCCCGCTGAAAAGCGGGCAACCGGCGCTTGGCGCCGAACCATTGGCCGAGAAGGGCTGGCAGAAAGCTAATCCCGCAGGATGGGCGCCTGCTCCAGCGTAATCCGCCCAATGGTACCGCCACGAAATTCATCGAGTATCATGATGGCCGCCCGCTCGGTGTGAACTACACCACCGGGCAGCAGCATCCCTCTTTTCTGGCCAATGGCGGATAACATTTCATAACTGGTTTTTCCTTCCAGCTGCTCCGACTCCATACCATACCGGGAACAGATCAGCTGGGGATAGCGCTGCCAAAGGAGCTCCAGCAGGCGCATGGCAAGGGCTTCCAAATCCATAATATCGTCCTTGACCGCACCGGTAAAGGCAAGGTATTCCCCCACCTGCTTATCATCAAACTTAGGCCAGAGAACACCAGGCATATCCAAAAGTTCCATGCCGCTCTGCAGCTTCACCCACTGCTTGCCTCGGGTTACACCGGGGCGATCCTCCACCTTGGCCCGGCGGCTGCCCGCCATCCGGTTAATGAAAGAGGATTTGCCCACATTGGGCACCCCCACCACCATGATGCGAATAGGCCGCCCGCTCATGCCTTTTTCTTCAAGGCGCTTGAGCTGAGCAGCCAGCGTTTGCCGCACAAGAGGCACAAAAGCCCCCAGACCCTTTCCGCTGCGGCAATCCACAGCCAGGGCGGGGACCTGACGAGACATATAATAAGCGCACCAGCGCTGGCTTTGCAGCTCATCGGCGGTATCCGCCTTGTTGAGCAGAATAATGCGGGGCTTATGGGCCGTGAGCTTGTCTATTTCAGGGTTGCTGCTGCTGTGAGGAATGCGGGCATCCCGCAGCTCGACCACAATATCCACAAGGCGCATATTTTCCCGCATCAGACGGCGGGTTTTGGCCATATGGCCGGGGAACCACTGTACACTGACCGCTTCCATTAAAACAAATCAACTCCTAGCTGTTTGGTATACTTATATAGCGTCAAAACTGTATAAAAGTTTTGACGCTGCGGACTTGGCCCGCAAACACGCCTTGCGTGTAAATGCGTATGAAGGCAGTATAGACCGTCTATGGCGGTTGGAGGGTGTAGAGAAAAGTCTACACCCTTTATGGGGGGCATCCAATTCCCCCCGGATTGCGCCGCTCCGGCGCAAAGAATGGAATTCCTGCGTCGAAATCAATTCGGCTTCGGAAGAATTAGGCATCAAAACCATAAGGTCTTCAAGTTAAAGGCAGTTATGTCTACAGTCTGAGGCCGCCTATGGCGGTCAGCGGCAAATTGCCGCTGTTTAAAGCTGCGTTGCGGTTTTAAACCTAACCAACTATAAGGCCAACTTCTGAAAGTGCCGGCCTTATAGCTCTATAGCCAAAAGGCACCAATGGCAAATTCAGGATAAAAAGCCGCCTCTTTCAAAGGGCATGATACGGAAAAACGCCCTGCCTAAAACATATCGCTTATCAATCATGCCAATATCACTGTCTCGGCTATCCAAGGAATGGTTCCGATTGTCTCCCATTACAAAGACAGTTCCCTCCGGCACCGTTTGGGGGAACTCCACATCATACTGAACATAGGTTGGTTCAAAGGTATAGGGCTCCTCCAAAGGCTGGCCATCCACGCTGACAACACCCTGCTGAAAATCAATATCCACCGTTTGATTCTCGGTTGCAATTACTCTCTTAATCAAAGGCTCGGTAGGCTCACTGATACGGGTTACCACCACAATATCCCCTTGCTTTGGCTCATAGAGGAACCGGCTGATCAGCAAAGCATCCCGATTTTCTAAGGTAGGGAACATAGAATCGCCGTTGACTCCGGCTGTGCGCATAACAAAGGTAAACAGCAGCACAACAAAGACAACCGCCATTACAAGAGCCTCCACCCAATCAATCAGCTCTTTTTTATAGACCGATACCTCACGTTCTTCCTCTTCGGGATAAAGGCCGTCGTTCATGGTATCACTCCTTTGATAAAATAAGGCCCGCAAAGGCTTTTGGGGCCTCTGAATAAAAACCTGTGTAAAGCAGAAAAAGGGGCCATATGGCCCCTTTCCTCATCACATTCTTAGCGAATGGCTTCTTTAACCTTGGCAGCCTTACCCACACGATCTCTGAGATAATACAGCTTGCCTCTGCGGACACGGCCCTTGCGAACAAGCTCAACTTTATCCACGTTAGGGGAATGGATCGGGAATACTCTCTCAACACCTACACCGTGGGCAACACGGCGAACGGTAAAGGTTTCTTCAATACCACCGTGCTTCTTGGCGATAACAGTGCCTTCAAAGGCCTGAATTCTTTCTCTTTCGCCTTCCTTGATTCTTACATGAACGCGGACAACATTACCCACGTCAACCACAGGAATTTCCTTTTTCAGGCTATCCTGGGCAATCAGCTTCAAAGCATCCATTTAATGCTCCTCCTTAATTTACGGCATTCATTCTCATTTTGGAAATGACAGAGGAATACCTGTTTCAATGTCATGGCCGTAGGGCTGTGGCATGAATCCCCCCTGTTTTTTGGACAGGAGTCACAACATACGGTGATATTATAGCATAGCGGACTGCATAATGCAACCATTTTGTACACATTTTTCGGCTTACGGGGCAGCGTATAAAGTAAACCTTTATTCAAAAGGATGCAGGTGATCATCCAATACCGCTACACGGGCGATCCGCACCAAATCCGGCTCCACTTCCGCCTCTTTGTAAAGCGCATCCAAAAACAGCGAAGGGTTCAAATTTTGGCTCAGGCCGGTTCGCAGGCGCAGGGTCATATCCAGACAGTTCTCCCCTTCTTTTTGCTCCAGAAGCTGAACCATGGGGCGAATGTCCACCTCTTTGAGGATTTTTCGGCCGGGGCCTTTTTTGGCTTTTTTCATCACCAAAATTTCCGGTTGTTCCATAAGGCGGGCAAGAGCGTGGGACATCCTGTCGGCGCCTTCTTCATCAAACAAAAGCTCCACATGGTAATCTGCCCACTCAATAGCCGAAGGCTCCTGCACCGGGGTACTGACCCGGAAAATCTCAAAGCCTGCGGGCAGGCAAGGGGAAAGCCTGCTGATAATTTCTTCGGAGCAAATCTCCTCATTGAGGCGGATATCCACCGTTTCCCACATCCCCTCGTATCCAAGGGAGAGGGGCAGCGAAAAGGTCAGGTACATATGCGGGTTAAAGCCTTGGGTATACCAAACAGGCAGGCCACTGCGCTTGATAGCACGGGATACTGACCGCATTAAATCCAGATGGGCAAGATATTTGGCACGGCCGGCCTTGCGGTAAAAAATACGAACAGGGATCATGGGCAAGGCCACCTCCCTTCTCCATCGGGATAGAGCCCCGAAGCACCGCAGGCACTGCATTGGAGCAGGCAGTTGGGGGTGGTGCGGTCACCATGGGCCTTTTTGTTTTCACGAATGAGGAAATCCTTGGTCACACCGTAATCCAAGTGGCTCCAAGGGGTTACCTCCTCAAAGGAACGGCGGCGGTTGGCATAAAATGCAGGATCAAGCCCGCATTCCGCCAAAGTTTCCAGCCATGTTTCCAAAGAAAAATGCTCGTCCCACCCTTCCAGCACACAGCCCTTGCGCCACGCCTGTTCCATAGCGGCACACAGGCGGCGGTCACCACGGGCCAAAACAGCCTCTAAAAAGCTGACCTTGTTGTTGTGGTATTTCACTGAAATTTTCTTGGTGCGAACCGATTCAACCAAATGCCTCTGCTTGGCGGCAAACTGCTCAATGGTATCCTGGGGCTCAAACTCAAAGGGAGTAAAGGGCTTGGGCACAAACCCGGCGGCACTGACCGTTACATTCACGCCCTTGCCCTTGGGCTTGTTGGGGTTTTCATAGTAAAGATTGACGATTTTTTGGGCAAGCTGGGCGATACCCTCCACATCCTCCATAGTTTCGGTAGGAAGCCCCAGCATAAAATACAGCTTAACCGAGGTATAGCCTCCTTCAAAAGCCATGGTGCAAGTGCGGAGGATTTCCTCCTCGGTGATGTTCTTGTTGATCACATCCCGAATCCGCTGAGTACCTGCCTCAGGGGCAAAGGTCAACCCGCTTTTGCGCACCCGGGTGATCTTTTCTGCCAGCGAATCTGAAAAATTATCCACCCGCAAAGAGGGCAGGGAAAGGTTAACCTTTTCCTTTTCAGTCCAATCCAGCAGGGTATCCAGCAACGGTTCCAGTCGGGTATAATCGCTGGTGCTCAAAGAAGTGAGGGAAATCTCATCGTAGCCGGTGGAATCGCAGAGCGCTTTGCCATAGCTGTTGAGAGTGCCGGGTTCCTTTTCCCGGAAAGGCCGGTAGATAAACCCGGCCTGACAGAAGCGGCAGCCTCGGGCACAGCCTCGGAGCACCTCCACCATAGCCCGGTCATGCACCGCCTCTACAGCGGGAACCACAAAGCTTTCAGGATAAAAAATGCAATCCAGATCGGCCACAATCCGTTTGGTTACTTTGGCGGGGGCGCCTTCCTCCGACGTGATGGAAGCCACGGTTCCATCCGGGTTATACGCCACCTGATACAGGCTGGGGACATAGATACCCTGAATTTGTGATGCCGCCTTGAGGAAAGCTTCCTTGCTCCAGCCCTCCGCCTTGGCCTGCTTGTAGAGATCCATCAACTCCAGATTGACCTCTTCCCCTTCCCCCAGCACAAACAGATCAATAAAATCTGCAAGGGGTTCGGGGTTGCAGGCACAGGGGCCTCCCGCAATGACAATGGGGTAAAGTTCTTTGCGCTGGCTGGAGCGAACCGGCAGGCCCGCCAAATCCAGCATATCCAATATGGTGGTAAAGCTCAGCTCATATTGGAGGGTAAAGCCGATCATATCAAAATCCTTAATAGGCTCCAAGCTTTCCAGCCCATAGAGAGGGATTCCCTGTTCCTTCATACAGTCCCGCATATCCATATCCGGGGCGAAAACCCGTTCGCACCAAAAATCCGGCCGGCTGTTGATCAGCGAATATAAAATCTTCATGCCCAAATGGGACATGCCGATCTCATATAAATCAGGAAAGCAGAAGGCAAAGCGAACCGCCACATCCTGGGGCGATTTTACAATGCTTCCGATCTCCCCCCCAATGTATCGGGCAGGCTTTTGCACTTTGGGTAAAATCCTGTCCAGTTTTTCCATTAACAACTGTTTTTCCTCCATCCCTTCTGGGAATGCTTTCTATAGCAGCCCTTCTTGAAAACAGCAGAATGCTGTGTTCCTCCCCTTGCGAAAAGCGGGAAAACGGCATACTAAGAGGCAAAAACTGCGCCTTTGGCGCAAAACAAGCTCTGCTCGCTTTTGAAAACGATGGTTTCGTTTTCAAGTTTATTGACTATACCATAGATAGTATTACAAAATTGTTCTCTAGTCAATCTGCCTCAATGTGCCCACTTTCATATAGTCGTATTCTTTTCTGCACTTTTGTATCTTCAGCCTTGCAAAAAAAATAAAAAAGTCTTATGATAGAACCTGTTGTGCAGGGCCTAAAAAGTTCCCGCACATTTTACACCTTTGTATCCATGGAAAGGAGCTGGAATTTTTTGCTGCGTATCAGTCGTTTTATCGGGCGCTATAAGGCCCAGTTTTTCTTCGGGTGGCTTCTCAAGCTGCTGGAAGCAGTATTGGAGGTGTTTCTGCCTCTGTTTATGGCTAAGATTTTGGATATAGGTATCCCCCAGGGAGATCGGGGCTATATTCTGCAAATGGGAGGATGGCTCATGCTGTTTTCCGTGGTGGGTTTGGCCTTTGCGATTTTCTGCCAATACAGTGCCGCCGTGGTCTCTTTGGGGACAGGCACCATCATCCGTGATGCTCTTATGAAGCAGGTCTCGGGTTTTTCTTACCGGGAGCTGGATCGTTTCAGTCCTTCCACACTGATTAACCGCCTCACCGGTGATGTTACCAATGTGGAGCAGGCCATTGCCATGACTATCCGCCTTGTTTCCCGAGCACCTTTTCTGTGCATTGGCTCGGTGATCATGGCTTTTTATGTGGATAGCCAGCTTGCCTTGATTTTTGTGGGGCTGATCCCGATGCTGGGGATTTTGCTGTATTTCTTAATCGTGCGCACCACTGCTCTCTATAAAGAAGCCCAGAAAAAGCTGGATGGCCTGGCTCTGATTGTTCGCGAAAACCTGAGCGGTGTGCGCATTATCCGCGCTTTTGCCCGCTGGAACAAAGAGCAGGAGCGTGGCGATTCCGCCGCTCGTGAACTGGCCGTTGCCAATATCCGAGTCGCCAGCTTATCGGCTCTTTCCAACCCGGCCACCTCTATTTTGATGCAGGGCAGCACAATGCTGATTCTGTATTTGGGAGCCAATCGGGTTTTTGAAGGCTTGCTCACACGAGGCAATGTTCTGGCCCTTACCACCTATGCCACGCAGGTGCTCTATGCGCTGGTTATTTTCTCCAATCTGGTGGTGCTGTTTACCAAAGCCTCCGCTTCGGCCGGGCGCATCAATGAGGTGCTGGATACAGAACCTTCCATTGTGTATCCCCAGCAGGCGGCTTCTCTTTCACAGGAAGCCCCGGCAGTTAGCTTTGAAAATGTCTCTTTCTCTTACAGCGGCCATGAAGAGGCTGTGACCGATATTTCCTTTAGCTTGCCTCACGGCAAAGCGCTGGGCATTGTGGGGGTTACCGGCAGCGGAAAATCCACCGTGATCAACCTTTTACAGCGGTTCTATGATTTGGATAAAGGCTGTATCCGGCTCTCGGGCGCCCCGCTGACTGAGCTTTCTCAGCAGCAGCTTCGGGATATGATCGGCGTGGTTCCCCAGCAAAGCATGCTGTTTACAGGTACCGTAGCAGACAACCTGCGCTGGGGCAAGGAGGATGCTTCCACCGACGAGATGTGGGCTGCTTTAGAAACAGCTCAGGCTCGTGACTTTGTGGAGGCACTGCCCGGCGGGCTGGAGTTTCGCATTGAGGAAGGCGGACGCAATTTTTCCGGCGGCCAGCGCCAGCGTCTTGCCATCGCCCGTGCACTGGTTAAAAGGCCCTCTCTCTTGATTCTGGATGATTCCTTGAGCGCTCTGGATTACAAAACCGATCTGGAGCTGCGCCGGGCACTGGCCCGGGATTTGCCCGATACGACCTTGCTGGTGGTTTCTCAGCGTATCAGCTCGGTGACCGGCGCTGACTTGATTGTGGTGCTGGATGACGGTAAAATCAGCGGTCTGGGCGTTCACAGCACCCTGCTGGAGGAATGTGAAACCTACCGGGATATTTACCGCTCTCAAACCAGTTCCGGATCAAAGGAGGCAGCCCAATGACTGAAATTCAAAAGCCTGTAACCGGCCGCCTGCTTTCGGTAATGTCGGCCCAATGGCCGAAAATACTCATGGCCTTGCTCTGCGCTGTTGTTTCCAGCCTGAGCGCCATTTTTGCAACGCTGTATCTTGGTTATGCCATAGATGCTATGGTTGGCCAGGGGGATGTGGATTTTCCCGGACTTCACCGTATTATTTTGATTCTGGGGGGGCTGTATCTGGCGGGTGCCCTGTTCCAGTGGTTTGTATCGGTGCTGGCCAACCAGATCGCTCATGGCACTTCCCAGACCCTACGCCATTTGACCTTTGAAAAATTAGGCCGTCTTCCCCTTTCCTTCTTTGATCAAACCTCCCGGGGAGATTTGGTCAGCCGGTTCACCAACGATCTGGATAGTGTATCACTTGCACTTTCTCTGAGCATTGTCAGCCTCTTTACCGGGGCTGTCGTGGTGGTTACCTCTCTCATTTTTATGCTCAGCCTTAATGTACAAATAACCTTGGTGATTTTGCTTTGTACCCCCGTGATTTTTCTGGTGGCGTGGATTATTTCCCGCTTCACGCAGGAAACCTACCGCCGCCAGCAGGCTGTCGTGGGTGAGCTTTCCGGGTTTGTCTCTGAGATTGTGGGCAATCAGCGCCTGGTCACCGCCTTTGGCTACGAGAGCCGAAGTGTAGAGCGGTTCGAAGCCATTACAGCCCGGCTCAAGGTCACCGGTACCAAAGCGCACTTCGCGTCGGCTCTGTTTAACCCCATCACTCGATTTGTAGACCATTTAACCTATCTGCTGGTGGGTGTAGTTGGCGGCCTAATTGCTTTGGGCGGTGTCAGCGTAGGAACCGTTTCCAGCTTTTTGATCTATTCGGCTCAGTTTGCCAAGCCCTTTAATGAAATTTCCGGTGTGCTGGGCAATATCCAAACTGCATTTGCCTCTCTGCGGCGCATCTTTGAAATTCTCGATACCCCTGAGGAATCGGCGGAAGCCCCCAATATGCCGGAGCTGGGTCATCCTCAAGGTGCTGTGGAATTCAGGAATGTGGATTTTTCCTACAGTTCCAGCCGCCCTCTTATTCAGGATTTGAATCTCAAGGTCACTCCCGGCAGTCTGGTTGCCATTGTGGGACCCACCGGAGCGGGTAAAACCACCATCGTTAACCTGCTGATGCGGTTTTATGAGCTGAACAAGGGTGCCCTGCTGATTGACGGCCGCAATGTTTCCGGCGTGACTCGAAACAGCCTGCGCCGTAGTTTCGGTATGGTTTTGCAGGACACTTGGCTGTTTGAAGGAACCATCCGGGATAATATTGCTTATGGTAAACCCAACGCGACCCAACAGGAAGTAGAGGAGGCGGCTCGCTTTGCCCACGCCCATTCCTTTATCAAGCGTTTGCCCCAGCAGTATGATACCATGCTCACACAGGATGGCGGCAATCTTTCGCAGGGCCAAAAGCAGCTTCTTACCATAGCCCGAGTGATGCTCACCAATCCGGCCATGCTGATTCTGGATGAAGCCACCAGCTCCATTGATACCCTTACCGAAATCCGCATCCAGAAAGCTTTCCTAAAAATGATGGAGGGCCGCACCAGCTTTGTCATCGCCCACCGTCTTTCTACCATCACCTCTGCGGATGTAATTCTGGTGCTGGATAAGGGTAAAATCATCGAGACCGGAACCCATAACGAGCTGCTGGAAAAAGGCGGTTTCTATGCCCAGCTTTATGCCAGCCAGTTTCAATAACACAAACCTTTAAAACACCCAAATGGGTCGGTTGACAGCTTTGTCACCGGCCCATTTTCATGCCTCAACCGCACTCTACCGCTAGTCGGTTGCATCATTCCTCTTTTGGAATTATACTAAAACATAGCCTAGTCACGGAGTGAAACCCGGATATTCTCAGGAGGTAATGGTGCATGTATGAAATCAACAATGAGCAGTTCGGCAGCTTTGTGGCTGAGCTGAGAAAGCAAAAGAGCTTTACCCAAAAAGAGTTGGCCCAAAGATTGTTTGTTTCGGATAAGGCGGTCAGTAAATGGGAACGAGGGCTGAGTATGCCGGACATTTCGCTGCTTATGCCTCTGGCGGATTTGCTGGGGGTAACCATCGCGGAACTGCTGAGTGGTCAGCATATTTCCCAGCCGGAGGTGCTGGATGCACAGACGGTGGAAAAGCTGGTTGCCGGAACCATCGGTCTTTCTGTAAAAGAGCAGCAGAAGCGCAGGCGGCACCGCCGACAAAGCCGAAAGGCTTATCTGACATGTGGGGTTATAGCGGTTTTGGAATGTGTGCTGCTTTTATTGCTGGGATATTCTCCGGAAGAACTGATGAAAGATGTATTTCTGGTTGAATCGTTGAGCCTTTTATTTGGAGGCTGGTTTTGTTTATGGGTTAAGGATATCCTCCCGGCTTATTATGATGAAAATAAAATCAGCAGCTACAGCGATGGTGTTTTCAGGATGAATCTGGCAGGGGTATATTTTAACAACAGCAACTGGCCATATATTCTAAAAGCCGGCCGCCGATGGGTTCTAGGGGTTATGGTGATATTCCCTTTCTTGTATGCAGTTGTAAAGAGCCTCTTTCCCACTGTCTGGGAAGCAGGACAGCTCTTTTTTGTTTTAACTGCCTGCCTCGGCTGTTTTGTTCCCATGATACTGGCTGCCAAGCGGCATGGCTGACTTGGACTGCAATAAAAAAAGCGTTTCTTTTTCGGACCCTCCGCCGAAGAAGAAACGCTTTTTTATTTACTATAGCTTTACTGGAAGAGTAATTCCAGTTCCCAGCAATCCACATTGCCGGTTTGATCCAGACCGTTGTTCTTCTGGAAATCCTTAACCGCCTGAATGGTGTTATCATCCATCACACCGGTTAGCTGATAGGGGTAAAGTCCCTTATAGAACAAGGCAGACTGCATTAAACTAATCATTTTCGGGGTGTTGTATTTTTCGCTCCAGACCATCTCTTCCAAAGTCTGAACCGCACCCGAATAAAGCTCCCCATCCACGGCCAGCTTGGCATTCAATAAAGCATTCAGCTCGGTCTGGAAGCCCTTGACCAACGCCTGCTTTACATCCGCCATCACCAGCTGATCCATAGCAAGCTGGCTTTTATAGGTGGTGTTGAGATACTGTTTGACCAGATCGGATTTTTCCTTATCCACCACAATTTTCTTACGCAGACGCAAATCCTCATAGGCGATGTTGATGTCCACCCGGCCACTGATGCCGCTGACCGAACCATAAGAGGTATGCTGCCAGATTTTGTGATCAACCTGAGAGGGCTGCTGAATGTAATTGGCCGCCCAGATAGGATAATCCTGCAGCTTGCTCATATCCAGATAAGAGTGGAAATAGTTTTCATAGCTGTAAAGCATAACGGTATAGCCTGCATCCTTCACAGTTTCCATAAAGGCTTTGGCTGCCTGTGTCAACTTGGCCTTGGAAAGATTGCCCCGGTTGTTTTCCAAATCCAGCACAACAGGGTATGTAATATCCAGACCATCCAGATGGCTGAGGAAAAATTCGGCCTGCTCCACGGCAGTAGATGTGCTGGTAAAGGTAGCATAATGATAAGCTCCTACCAAAACACCTGCCTGATGAGCGTTTTTGGCATTCTGACGGAAGGTTTTATCGGAAGTGGTTCCAACTGAAGCCCGAATCAGAGCAAAATTGATACCATTTTCCTTAACCTGATCCCAATTGATGCTTCCCTGATATTCAGAGACATCAATGCCCTTGATGCCGTTTTCTATATTGTCTGCGGCCTCCTGCGTTTTGATGGTGACCGCCGCATGTAAGTCGCTTGATGTACCGCCTGTGTTCATTCCCTTAGCCAATGCTTTGCTCATTGCAGAGAACATATTGGCAGGCAGGGTCACAACTAGAGCGATGGCCAACAACAGACCCGCTGCTGCAAGCCGGGGCTGCTTAATTTGTGTCATTCTTTTTCCTCCGTTTCCTTATTGAATTGATGTTTGTGGTATTGCTGAAAAAGCCTGTCCGGCTACCCTGCCAAAGAGGCACCGCCCTCTTCAACCACTTCTGCCGAAATGAAACGACATTTCTGCAAAAAATGAAAACTAAGAGACCCCGCCGGCAGGCAAGCACTTCCAATACTATATCAAAAAATTAGTCGAAAAACAACGTCATATATGCATAAACTGTAAAATTCTTGCAAAGCACCTTGACCTTTGGCGGCTTTATGGGCTATAGTTAGATAATAGTAATTCTAAAATAAATGTCTTCAAAGTTATGACCGGATATCTTTTTCATAAAAATGCATTGTATTCTTTTTTTCCTTGTTTCAGACGTACATATCCCCGGCATTGCTGGAGAAAATTTATTACTGGTGTGTGCTTGCGATCTGCACAAAAACTTTGCTTGACCGGATTCTATAAAAACGCAGCGGCACTTGTTGGAAGGATTGAACTCTGGTGGCACGATATGATGTAGCAATAATCGGCAGCGGGCCTGCGGGCCTAGAGGCTGCTGTTAATCTAAAAATCCGCAATAAAAGTGTGCTGTTGGTGGGGCCAAAAAACCTCAGCAGCAAGATTCAAATTGCGCCTCAAATCAATAACTATCTGGGTTTTCCCCATATTTCCGGTGCAGAGCTTAGGGAGCGCTTTCAAGAACATTTGACTGCTATGGGAATTGAGGTCACTCCCGAACGAATCACCACCATCCTCCCTATGGGGGATTACTATATGCTGGCTGGCACACACAGCACCTTCGAGGCTGTGTCTTTGATTTTAGCCACCGGCATTGCTCCCACACGCACCTTTCCCGGTGAAGAAAGCTTTCTCGGCCGGGGTGTGGGCTACTGCGCCACCTGCGATGCTCCCCTTTATAAAAACAAGGTGGTAACCATTGTGGGCTACAATGAAGAAGCTGTGCATGAGGCGAATTATGTGGCTGAGCTGGCCTCTAAGGTTTATTACATCCCCGTGGGAAAGGTCAAGGGTACTCTTTCCGATTCGGTGGAGCTGGTGGAAGATTTGCTGGTGGAAATCGCCGGAGAAAACAAGGTTACCCATGCGATTTTAAAAAAGCAGCAGCTGGATACAGACGCGGTTTTTATCCTGCGGGACAGCATTGCCCCCGGTCAGCTCCTTCCCGGAATTGAACAGCAGGATGGTTTTATAAAGGTAGACGCCAATATGGCAACCAATCTTCCCGGCTGCTTTGCTGCCGGAGACTGCACAGGTAAGCCCCATCAATACATGCGTGCCGCCGGGCAGGGACAGATTGCCGGTTTGAATGCCGCTGCCTATATAGACACAATGAATCAACAAAAGAAAGGCTGATGAATATGCTCATCCATCTCGACGAAAACACTTTTAACGATGCCATTAACAGTGACACCCCTATTTTGGTGGATTTCTGGGCAGGCTGGTGTATGCCCTGCAAAATGCTGGCTCCTGTTCTGGATGACCTAGCTCAAGAACTGGATGGTACCGTGGATATTGGTAAAGTGGATATTGACCAGTGCCCTGCCCTTGCCACCCAGTATGAAGTAGCCAGCATCCCCACCCTGATTCTGTTTTCTCAGGGTAAAATTCTCAGTACACTGGTTGGTGTAAGACCTAAGGATCAAATCAAGGAAGCTCTGGAAAATGCATTGAGCCCTTTGGTGTAAGGAACATCTGATGGGTTTTCCCAAAAACTATAAAAAATTCTGTGCCGCCTCAGTGCCGGTTCATGGCGCCGGGGCGTTTTTTTAGAATATTTCCGAGATTTTGTGCTTTCTTTACTTTCTGAAAAGTCTCCCAAATGACATAAATGCGTGCTGTCGGGATGAAAACAAGGGAGAAATTCGCCTTAAAACCGCATGAACGGGCGAATACCCTCTTGTGGCTGTGATATTGGCTATAGGGGATAGTTGAAGCCCAAAATCAGCCTCTGAATGCCTCTCCCCACCTTATTTGTACCATAAGGGAGCTTTGACATATTTTTGCAAAAACGCTATATTATATAATAAACTTAATTGCTGACGAAATCAGCACATTCTGGAACATTGAATCATCAAAAGACAGCCTTTTGGCGGTGCGGGGCTTTGCCCCTCAAAATACTTTGTATTTTGCTTTTGTGATACAATATCTGTTGAACTGGCTTTTTCTTTTTAACAGGATTATTTTGAATTAAGGAGATAAACATGGAACCTGACGGTAGTATATGGGGGTATATTCTTTTATTGGCTGTTCTCATTCTGTGCAACGCATTTTTTGCCATGAGTGAAATCGCCATTATTACCCTCAATGACAACAAACTGCGCAAGACAGCGGAGGAAGGCAGCAAAAAAGCCAAGCAAATCCTCAGACTTGTAGAAGAACCTTCCCGCTTTTTAGCCACAATTCAAGTAGGTGTTACCATTTCGGGTATGCTTGCTTCTGCGGTGGCAGCCGATACCTTCACCGGCTATATCGTATATGCACTGCGCAATGTGGACATATCCCCTTCTTTGGTGAAGGGTGTTTCATTGGTTGTCATAACCTGTGCACTGTCTTATTTTACTCTGGTTTTAGGCGAGCTCGTTCCCAAACGAATTGCAATGAACAACGCCGAAAAAATATCCTTCAGCGTAATTGGACCTTTGGCCGTTTTATATGTCGTTGTCCGTCCTTTTGTGGCATTGCTTTCCCGTTCCACCAACGCCATTCTAAAACTGGTTGGCATTGATCCCAATCAAAAGCCCGAAGCGGTTACCGAAGAAGAGATCCGCATGATGATTGATGTGGGTAACGAAAACGGCAACATTGAAGAAAGCAACAAAGATATGATCAACAATATCTTTGAATTCGATGACCGTACCGTAATCGAAACCATGACCCACCGCACCGAAATGACCGCTGTGGATATAGAGGATTCCCTCGAGGAAATTGTAGAGGTCGCCACCTCCACCGGTTATTCCCGTATTCCTGTCTATGAGGAAGACCCCGATTCCATTTTGGGTATTCTGTATGTCAAGGATTTGCTGACACTGGTTATGCAGAAGGATGTCGATTCCTTTGATATCAGAGCACACCTGAGAGAGCCCCTGTATGTGCTGGAATCCACCAACTGCAAGCAGCTTCTCAAGGAGTTTCAAGAACGCAAGGTGCAGATGGCCATTGTGATTGATGAATACGGCGGAACCTCCGGCCTCGTTACAATGGAGGATTTGCTGGAATCCATTGTGGGCAACATTCAGGATGAATACGACGATGAAGACGAAGAAATTGCCGCTGTAAACGAAAACTGCTATCTGGTGGATGGCTTGACTACTGTAGAGGATGTGGGCAAATACTTCAATATACGCTTTGCGGATGATGAAGATTTTGAAACCATAGGCGGCTATGTGCTGAATCAGCTGGGATATATCCCTTCCGAAGAGGAGCACCCCAGTGTTCAGATTGGCGATATTGTTTTTACCGTTTCTGAAATGGATGAGCGCCGCATTTCTAAGCTTCATGTGGAGCGGGTTTTGCCGGCCTCCAGTTTAGCGGAAACAGACGAATAGTTGTTGACTAATAGCTTCTAAGCACATACAAGAGAACCTCCTGCCTTTTAAAATGCAGGAGGTTCTTTTTTATAGCGATCAAGATTGGATGCGTTTAAATGGGAGCCCCTACACGCACAGCGCCCGGAGCTTATCCACATAATCCAGCTTTTCCCAAGCCACATTCAAGTCTTCACGGCCCATATGGCCATAAGCTGCCAAAGCCTGATAAATAGGCTGGCGCAGGCCAAGCCGTTTTACAATTCCGGCGGGCTTGAGATCAAAGAGCTGCTCCACAGCCTGAGCCAGTGCATCATCCGAAATGCGGCCGGTGCCAAAGGTGTTGACATTGATAGAAACAGGGCGGGCCACGCCAATGGCATAGGCAATCTGAACCTCACACTTGGAGGCCAGCCCGGCGGCCACGATGTTCTTAGCTACGTGGCGGGCAGCATAAGCGGCAGAGCGATCCACCTTGGTGGGGTCCTTGCCGGAGAAGCAGCCGCCACCATGACGGCCATAACCACCATAAGTATCCACGATGATCTTGCGGCCGGTCAAGCCGCTGTCACCCTGAGGGCCTCCAATGACAAAGCGCCCGGTGGGGTTAATGAAATATTTGGTATCTTGCAGCAGTTCTTCCGGTACAATGGGCTTGACCACATATTTGATCAAATCTCTGCGGATCTGCTCACTGGAAACATCCTCAGAATGCTGGTTGGAAAGCACAATGGTATCCACCCGCACCGGCTTGTCGTCCTCATATTCCACTGTTACCTGTGATTTGCCATCGGGACGCAGATAAGGCAATGTGCCGTCCTTGCGCACCTTAGCCATCTGCTTAGCCAGCTTATGGGCCAGCGCAATCGCCATAGGCATATATTCGGGGGTTTCATCGCAGGCATACCCAAACATCATGCCCTGATCCCCTGCGCCATTTTCCTCTGCCTGAGAATCGGTCTCCTTTGCTTCCAGCGCCTTATCCACGCCCAAAGCAATATCCCCCGACTGCTCATCGATGCTGGTAATGATTGCACAGCTATCGCCGTTGAAGCCATATTCAGCAGAATCATAGCCAATATCCCGGATAACCCTGCGGGCGATCTTGGGAATGTCTACATAGCACTGGGTGGATATCTCCCCCATAATCATAACCATACCGGTGGTGCAGGTAGTCTCGCAGGCCACCCTGGCCACGGGATCCTGTGCCAGAATTGCATCCAGAACCGCATCGGAAATCTGATCGCAGATTTTATCAGGATGTCCCTCTGTTACTGATTCAGACGTAAAAAGAAGCTTTGCCATATTACAACCTCCTTGGTTTTAGGATCGGCAGGCAAAAGAAAACAGCCCGGATGAACCGGGCCGTTTATATGCCGTCCCCATCTCTCGGTTACTTACCGCAGGAATTGGCACCTTACAGACACACTGTAGGTTGCCGGGCATCGTAGGGCCTGTTCCCTCCGCCACTCTTGATAAGGGTAAAATATTCTTTTGTCTATTTTATTTTAAACCAGACTGCGAAATTTGTCAAATGGTTTTATTCGGATATTTTTCTTAAAAAACCACCCATGGCTCTGTATATCCCAAAGGCCACCAATGAATTAATGCCTGATTTAAGCAGGTTAAAAGGGATCACAACCGGCACCAGGGTTTCCGCCACCTTTTCCCGGGTCAGGCCAAAAAAGATAGGGGTTACCAGAAGATTCATCCCCACCATCACCACTGTCATAATCACACAGCCACAGGCCAGCACTGCCCCGAGCCGAATGCCGGTGGGATTTTTGCGGGAAAGCAGCCCCACAGCAAAGGCCATGGCGCTGGTGGCCGTTACATGCATGATAAAGCCCACAACACCGCTGGAGCCATGAATGGCAAAGCTCTGCAAAAAGCTGACCACAATGGTAAGCAGAACCCCGCTCACCGGCCCAAACAGCAAGCTGCCAATCAGGATGGGAATATCGGCCGGATCGTATTTCAGATAAGCGGCCGTTGGGAAAATCGGAATCTCCACCAAAGTTACCAGCACCACACCGATGGCGGCCAGCATTCCTTGAGCCACCAGCTGCCGAACACTGAAAATCGATTTTCCCCCATGGTAAACACTGTTTGAAAAATCCTTTGTCACTAGAAAGACCTCCTGAAAAATTTTCCTGGATATCCTCTGAGTGTCCGTCGGCCTGTAAATCCCGGTTGAACTTCCGGGCGGGTCGATGGCAGAACGCAAAAAATCCTCAAACAAAAAAAGCTTGTTCGAGGACGGCATGTCATAAAAGACATAGCTGTTTCTTTCATCCGGACTATACCGTCGGTCAGGGATTCTAACCCTGTCGGCCTGTTGCGGCTCGTGGACTTATAGCTTGACGCTCATCACCACCGGTGAGGAATTACACCTCGCCCTGAAACAGAAGATATTCGGTTTTTATTAGTATATGCCTATCAATGAAATTTGTCAAGGGGGGGGGGCGCCCCTTTCTCTAAAAAGTGAGGGCGGTATACATTCTCTGCACTGTATCATCTTCACCCTTAACCATCGCTAAAAAACTCCATCCGCATTTCTCGTAAAAAGAAGTGTGATCCGTAACTAAATAGAGCTTTTCAATTTGAAGCTTGCCGCAATCCTCTCTGGCAAAATCCAAAAGGTATTTTGCAACGCCTTGGCCACGATAACGCCCCTCCACAAATAGGGCACATAAATTGGGGCTTAAATCCTTGCGATCATGAAAATCATTTTCTATTATTCCCGCCCCGGCAATAATTTCCCGCTCTGCATTTAAAACAACATACCACTGTGGTATTCCCGTTTTGTTTTGAATGCATTTCTCAATGCTTTCACAGTATATCTGCTCATCAATTCCCCATTTTTCACTAAACCAAAGTGCTGCCTTTTCCAAAAACAGAGGATGATCTCTTAAAGGCTTTAAGTCAATATTTTGATGCATATTTCCCTCTTGTAATCATTTCCTATTGCAGCTTAATGCGGCGAATCGTCTTTGTTTTGCCCGTTGCCTCATCGATATCAAGCAGAACCCCGCAAAGCTCTATGTTTTCCTTCTCATTTTCGAATTTTACCGGTAAGCGGGTACGCATTTTTTCCATGGCACAGGAGGCCTTAACCCCCAGCACCGAATAACGCCCGCCGCACATTCCCAAATCGCTGATGTATCCGGTACCGCCGGGGAGAATCTGCTCGTCGGCGGTGGGTACATGGGTATGGGTGCCCACAACAGCGGAAACCCGGCCATCCAGATAATAAGCCATGCAAAGCTTCTCAGCGGTTGCCTCTGCGTGAAAATCCACCAGTATATTGGGGGTATCCACCTGTTCCAGCAAGCGATCCACGCAGTCAAAAGGGCTTTCGTAGCTTTCCATATAAACAGTGCCCTGCAAATTGATCACACACAGCTTAAACCGCAGGCCATCAAAAATGTACATGCCCTTACCCGGAGCACTGGGGTGATAGTTGGCCGGGCGGATAACCCCATCCTCCCGCTCCAATGTCTCATATATCTCTCGGCGCTTATAAACATGGTTGCCGGTGGTAATCACATCCACGCCGCTGTCAAAAAGATGCTTGGCGCTGGAAGGCAAAATGCCGTTACCCTCAGCGGAATTTTCTCCGTTGGCCACCACCATCTGTATGTTCTCTTTTTTTCGGAAAGCGGGCAGCCGGTCACGCACGAATTCACAGCCTGCCTGTCCCACCACATCACCCATAGCCAGTATACGCAATAGAATCACTCCTTAAATCGCTGGCCGCCCCAGAGCGGCATTAGAATATAAAAAAGCGGGAATCCGCACAGACATGCGGTTCCCGCAATGCAAAGGTACGGTCTAAAGGCTAAAGTTTTCAGCCTTTTCAGCTTTGATCCTCCACCAATGCCAGCTGAACCTCAAAGGTATCGCTCTGCATGGAGGTGATCTGCCGATAAACAGTCAGGGTTACAATATCCCCTGCCTTATGCTGCTTCAAGATGGTTTTGACCTCATCGAAATTGGTCACTCTCTCACCGGCAATGTGGGTAATAATATCGTTTTTCTGGAGGGTATTTTCCCCCGGAATCACATTTTGATTCACAGTCTCAACCCGCAGGCCAAGAGGCACGCCATATTTGCGTACATCGTATTCATCCACTTCTCTGGCAGTGATGTTCAGAACCACTCGCCCAGTTACACGGCCATGGGAGATCAGGTCATTGATAATGGGCTGGGCATCCGCGACGGGAATAGCGAACCCCAAACCTTCGAAGCCGGTTGCAAAAATTTTGGAGGAATTGATGCCGATAACCTGACCGTATTCGTTGACCAAAGCACCGCCGGAGTTGCCGGGATTGATAGCGGCATCGGTCTGGATATAGTTCATGGTATAAGTGGTAGTGCGCACAATGCGGTCCACAGCCGAAACAATGCCCTGTGTCACACTGCCTGCCAGCTCCAAACCGGCGGGGTTGCCGATAGCCAGCACGGTCTCCCCCACTACAACCTGAGTGGAATCGCCAAACACAGCAGGAACCAGGCCTTCTGCCTCAATTTTAAGTACAGCCAGATCGGTCTGACGGTCTGTACCCACCAGCACCGCCGGATACGGGTCACCATTGTGAAGAATAATTTTAATATCGCTGGCATTTTCCACCACATGGGCATTGGTGACAATGTATCCGGATTCTGTCATGATAATGCCAGAGCCTACACCAGTCGGCTCATAAAAATCGGTGCGCTCATATTTTACCACGCCCACTACCGAAGGCAGAACAGCCTGTGCCACTTGAGGAATGGTCATTTTCCCATCGACAACAGCTTCTTCCGGGCGGGATTCAATTTCAAGCTGAACGCTGTCATCCCGATTCACTGCGGGCAGGCTCTCGTCGGTTTTATCGTCCGGCACAGCCGTGTCCGGCGAGGAGGAACCAGGCCCTGCCTCCGCAACCGAGGAATCAAAGCTCATATAGTTATAGATGCCAAAACCGGAAACAAAAACCAAAGCCAGCGCCATCAGCAGCAAAACCGCCACGCCGAATACAACCAGCCCCCGGTTTTTCTTTCCCCTTTTGCGGATCGGGTCTAAACGGTCATAGTCCTCAAAATTCCACTGGTATTTCGGCTGCTCCTTCTGAGGCCCTGGGGCAGAAGGCTGCTGCCATCCATTACCGGAATTGGGCGGAGCCTGATATGGGTTCTGCTGGTAATTTCCGTATTGGTAATAAGGCGGCCTCTGTTGGCCGTTGCCATTATTGCTGTAACCGCCCGAACCCTGGTATTGGCCGCCGGGAGCCTGCCAGCCCCCTTGCCTTGTATAGCCCTGAGGCGGCGGGTTAAACCCGGGAGTGCTTCCGGAATGAGAATCAGCTCCCCGCCCGGAATCTTCGCCGGCAGAACCTTGGCCGGAAGGCCGGTTAAATTGATCGTTCATATGGTTCCCCTCCAAAAAAGAAATAAGCTTTCAAATAATAGGGCCCAAAGCAAGGCGGCTATACCTGCCTGCTGAAAAGTATATGCTCTATTCCCGCTGTATAGAAACCGTATCAGGCTCCTTCAGTGGTTTTCGGGTTGGGCAGGCTGATTTCGAACTCTGTATATTCGCCAAGCACACTGCGCACCAGAATATCACCCTTATGGTAGTTGATAATGGATTTTACAATGTGCAGCCCCAGACCAACACCCTGTTTATTGAGGCTTCGGGATTTATCTGATTTATAAAACCGCTCAAAAAGCTTTGGCGTTTCTTCTTTAGCAATACCAGCGCCGCTGTTGCGAATAGCTATATAGGTCATTTCCTCATCACTGTGGTAATGAACCGAAATATAACCTTTATCTTCCACAAATTTTACAGCGTTATCCACCAAATTGTAAATGACCTGGTGGATCAGATCCACATCCGCCTCAACCAGAACCTTATCGGTCTCAAGACCCATAATTTCTACCTGCTTTTCTTCAAGGCGGGCCTCAAAGGTAAAAATGGTCTGGCGGACAATTTCACTGATATCAAAAATGCTAAGTGTGAGCTCCAGCTCACCGGCTTCGATCCGAGCCGTATCCAGCATAGAACGAACCAACCGGGAAAGCCGCTTGATTTCAATCGAAACAATCTTTAAATACTGCTCCCTTTTTTCTTCCGGTATGGTGCCATCCAGCATACCATCCACAAAACCGGAGATAGTGGTCATGGGCGTGCGAAGCTCATGGGAGACATTGGCGGTAAAAAGCCGCCGAGAGCTTTCCAGCGCCGCTACAGAAGATGCCATATTATTGATAGCCATAGCCAGCTGGCCAATCTCATCATAACTGGCCACCGGCAGACGTACCGAAAAATCCCCACGGGTGAAGCTTTGCATCGCTTGCAGCATATCTTTAAGAGGCTTTACCATCTGAGAGGTAACAAAATAGAGAACCACAAACGCAAGCACCAGCACAATAACCGCACTAATCAAAAACATGCGAAGGATTTCTCCTAAAAACAGCGCAACGCTCCGAGCAGAGGATGCCGCAAAAAGAACGCCGATGGTTTCGCCTGCGCTGGTGGTAACCGGAACCGCCACCGTGTGGTAAACAGAATTATAAACGCCGCCCAGTGTGCCGGTCTCCTCATAGTAGCCCTGCGAGATCACAGTCTGAATCACCGACTGGGGCGCCTGCTTCTGGCTGTAATCGTAGTCATTGACCCTTTGCTGAAGCACAACCTCTCCCGCTGTATCTACCAGCGAAAAATCCGAATCGGTTACATTGGAGAGAATGCGGTAAGTGGTTGTGATAATCTGCTCATCCACAAAAGCACCCTGATTGCGCTCATAATTTGCCACTGTTACCGCCGCAGCCTGACGGGCGTTGCGTTCCAGTTTTTCATAATTTTCCTGCTTGAAATACTGAAAGGCACACAAAAGGAGAACCCCACCCAGCGCCACAATACTGACAAAAATGGAGCAGAAATATACAACCATCTGTTTTTTTACAAGTCCATTTTTCATAGTGGGCACCGCAGCTCCTATACCAATATATTATACTATATTTTCCAGCGAAAAAGAAGGCATTGCCGTTAAAATTCCGCAACGCCTCCCAAGGGCTATTCCTTCACTTCGAACTTATAGCCCACGCCCCACACTGTTTTAAGATTCCATTTATCTGAAACCCCTTCCAGCTTTTCACGCAAACGCTTCACATGGACATCCACAGTCCGGGAGTCGCCATAATATTCAAAGCCCCACACCTCATCCAAAAGCTGGTCACGAGTATAAACCCGGTTGGGGTTGCTGGCCAAATGAAAAAGCAGCTCCAACTCTTTGGGTGGGGTATCCACCACCTTGTTGTTCACCTTCATTTCGTATTTGGTCATGTTGACCACCAGCTTGTCGTAGCTGACCTCCTTGCTGTCGGAGGTATCGGAGTTTTTGCCGGTACGGCGAAGAACCGCCTTGATACGGGCCACAATCTCCTTGGAATCAAAGGGCTTGACCACATAATCATCAGCCCCCAGCTCAAGGCCCAAAACCTTATCAAAGGTCTCACCCTTGGCTGTAATCATAATAATCGGGCAGCTGGATTTTTTGCGTATTTCCCGGCAAACCTGCCAGCCATCCAGCTTGGGCATCATAATATCCAGCAGGACCAGATCAGGGCTTTCCCCCCGGAACTTGGTGAGAGCCTCCTCGCCATCTTCCCCTATAATCACAGTATAGCCTTCCTTTTCCAAATACAGGCGGAGCAATTCCGCAATGTTTTTATCATCATCCGCCACCATTATTGTACCCATGGACATACTTTTTGCCTCCTCTGCTTTATTGTCTGTATTGTCTTAAAGGCGCTTTTATAGGAATTAGCCGTAATTCCCCCGCCTTTTTGATAATTCCTCTGAATTGAATCGTTATATAGTTATTATACTATAATTGACTTCTGAGTGATGAACAATTTTTAAAGGTTTTTTCTCTGTATCGTGACCAAAGCTCTTGCAGTAAAAGCCTTTGGCCGTTATAATAATACGATGGAGTTAAGCCCATGCGGCATTGCCGCGGGGAATTATTTTATTGGCCACTTTCTGCTGCGCAGACACAATGGCCGTTTTGTTGCGCTTGCAGCAGCAAAAGAAAGGATAACACAAATGAAATTAGGAATGGTTGGTTTGCCTAATGTAGGCAAAAGCACACTTTTTAATGCCATAACCAACGCGGGGGCGGCCTCGGCCAATTACCCCTTTTGCACCATAGAGCCCAATGTAGGCGTGGTTTCGGTACCGGATAAGCGGTTGGACGCTTTGGCTAAAATGCACCAGCCCGAAAAGCTTACCCCGGCTGTGCTGGAATTTGTGGATATTGCAGGACTTGTAAAAGGTGCCTCCAAGGGAGAGGGTCTGGGTAATAAGTTTCTTTCCAACATCCGTGAGGTGGATGCCATTGTGCATGTGGTGCGCTGCTTTGAGGATGGAGAGGTCATTCATGTGGATGGGCAGATTGGCCCCTCCCGGGATATTGAAACCATCAATTTAGAGCTGATCTTCTCGGATCTGGACATTGTGGACCGGCGCATTGACCGGGCCACTAAGGCCGCTAAGGGCAACAAAAAGTTCTTGGGTGAGGTCGAGATGCTCCAGCGGCTCAAGACTCATCTGGAGGAAGGCAAGCCTGCCCGTTCTTTTGTGTGTTCCGAGGAGGAGCAAGGCTATCTGGACGAAGCACCACTGCTTTCGGGCAAGCCGGTTATTTATGCAGCCAATCTGAGCGAAGAAGATTTTATCAATAAGATTGAAACCAGCCCCTATTACCAGCAGGTTTTAGCGATTGCCAAGGAAGAAGGCGCTCAGGTGCTCCCCATCTGCGCCAAAATCGAGGAAGAAATCTCCGATATGTCCCCGGAGGATAAGATGATGTTCCTCAGTGATCTTGGGCTGGAAAACTCTGGCCTGGACCGCATCATTCAGGCAGGCTATTCTCTTCTGGGGCTGATCTCCTATTTAACCGCCGGCAAACCGGAGGTCAGAGCTTGGACCATCACCAAGGGCACCAAGGCGCCACAGGCTGCCGGTAAAATTCATACCGATTTTGAAAAGGGCTTTATCCGGGCCGAAATCGTTTCTTTTGACGACCTGATGGCCTGCGGCAGCATGGCCGCAGCTAAAGAAAAGGGCCTTGTTCGCTTGGAAGGCAAGGAATATGTGGTGCAGGACGGAGACATTGTTTTGTTCCGCTTTAACGTTTAAGGTTTCCCCAATTGCAACAAAATAGGCCGCCGCTCTACCGCCAATGAAAATACCCCATACATTACACTGCCCCCGCTGTATCTTTATCATTTTAAAGGTCAGCGGGGGCAGTTTTTTTCTTGCCGCTCTGATGAGCTGTATGGTATACTGTCAAGTACTGATAGTATGGCTGTTTTCGGCTAAATTGTACACTCTTTTTTCATTCCATGGTGATGCTTATTTCAACCATGGAATAAAGCTCACCACCAACACCCTATTTCTTTATTATGACAAACTGAGGTGATTTCTTGAAGCGTGGAATTGTGCTGGCGGGAGGCGGTTCCAGAGGTCCCTATGAAATCGGCGTATGGCAGGCTCTGAGAGAACTGGAAATTTCTTTTGATATCGTCACCGGAACCTCGGTGGGCGCCCTGAATGGCGCCCTAATGGTACAGGGCAGCTTCGAGCAGGCAAAAGCACTGTGGCAGAGCATTTCTTCTGCTGATGTTATTTCCGGCCTTCCTGCCGAAAGCACCATGCATGATCCCAGATTATATGCATCCTTTCTTCGAAAAGCGGTGGAACAGGGCGGTATGGATACCACTCCATTGGAAGAAACCCTGCGCCGTATCATCGACGAGGATGCTTTTCGCCAATCACCCATCGAATATGCACTGGTCACCGTGGAGTATCCTTCCTTTCGGCCAGTCAACTTAACCAAGGAACAGATTCCACAGGGAAAGCTGGTGGATTACCTGCTGGCTTCCAGCGCTTGCTTCCCTGCCTTCCGCCAACGGGAAATCGACGGCAGCCGCTTTATTGACGGCAGCTATTACGATGTGATGCCGGTGAATCTCGCCGTGGAATGCGGCGCTGAGGAAATCATCGCCGTGGATTTGCACTCCCTTGGGCTGCACCCTCAGGTAAAGGCCGGCTATCCCATCACTATTATCCAAAGCCATTGGGATTTAGGCATCTTTCTGGTATTTGATCCGGCCATTGCCCGGCGCAATATGGTGCTGGGCTATCAAGATGCCATGAAAGCGTTTCGCCGGTTAGAAGGAAAGGCTTATACCTTTTTCCCGGGTGAAACCGCCCGGAATGCTCTGGTGCTCAGCCATACAGTCCATTCCATGCGCCGCCGCTTTCGGGAACTGCTTTTAAACGAAGCTTCCAGCCCCTCCCGTGATTTGGCTCTCTATCGTCTGCGCAAAGCGCTCAGCCTGACAGATAAGCAAAAATACGGACGTTTGATGACACAGGCAGCTGAAACAGCGGGGGAAATTTTCCAGCTTGATCCTGCCCGAAGCTACAGCTTTGGTGAATTCAACCGCTGCCTTTTAACCGCAGTAAAGGATAGAACCACTTCTATTTCTGCTATGCCCAAGCTGGTCAGCATATCCGAACTTTTGCCGCTGGCAGCCCGGGAAACCACTCTCTGGCTGCTGGATGCTTTGCGCCAGGCCTATCATTCAGGAAGTGTTCCCCCTCGCTTTTGGCGACGGGCGGCCGTATCCACCAAAGAATCGGTAGCCGCTCTGTATCTGTTTATTCTGGAACTTTCCCGAGGTATTTAGGGGCTGTTATTCGCAATAAACCGCCGTGCCGGAAGCGGTCACCATCAGCATTCCATTATCGGCTCCCAGCACTTCATAATCCATATCAATGCCAACAACTGCGTTGGCGCCCATATTCCGAGCCCGCTGTGCCATTTCCTGCAAAGCCGCCTGACGGGCATCAATCAGCTCCTCTTCATAACTGCCGGAGCGTCCTCCGAAAAAATTGGTCAGCCCGGCTGCAAAATCCTTAATAAAATTCACACCATTGACTACCTCTCCAAAAACGATTCCTTTGTATTCCTTAATTACCTTGCCTTCGATTGTGGGGGTTGTGGTTAAAATCATGGTTTTTCTCCCTTTCACTGTAGAATGTAATTTGGCTGGCGTATGCTTCTTTTTTGTGCCCAGTATAGCAGAAATACAAAGGAATGTATAGCAATTATGCTGCGGCATAAACGGGATTTTTAGTAAAGTATTTTCCTTTCAGTGACTTTAATGTAAATATAAAGGCTTTGAATATACAATCTTTTTTAGCCTTTCATTCCTAAAGGAGGACTTCCCCTAATGAAAAGTATACTCAATTTTGGCTCACTTAATCTGGATCACGTTTATTCGGTGGAACACTTTGTCAAACCGGGCGAAACTCTCGCTTCGCTTGGTTATCAGGTATTTCCCGGTGGCAAGGGCCTTAATCAGTCCATTGCCCTTTCACTGGCGGGTGGTCAGACCTTTCATGCGGGTAAGGTTGGGGCAGACGGTCTCTGGCTGGTGGATTTACTGGCCGAAAAAGGGGTTGATACCCGCTTTGTGGAAACTGACGGCCAACACACTGGTCACGCCATGATTCAAGTCAACAGCAAAGGGCAAAACTGTATTTTACTTTATGGCGGGGCCAACGCTGAAATCAGTGAAGCGGCCATCGAAAAAACGCTTTCGCATTTTTCTGCCGGTGACCTATTGGTTCTGCAAAATGAGATAAATGGCCTGCCCTTTCTGATGGAAAAAGCCTATGAAAAGGGCATGGAGATTGCCCTGAATCCCTCCCCCATTACATCGGAACTGCTTAATTATCCTCTTGAAAAGGTGACTTGGTTCTTACTCAATGAATTAGAGGGGCAAACCCTCAGTGGTAAAAGCCTGCCGAATGAAATCTGCGAAGCTCTTTTAAAAAAGTATCCGCAGTCCCGCATTGTTTTAACTCTTGGCAAAGAAGGCGTTCTCTACCGGGATAGCCAACAGAGTTTCACGCACGGCATCTATGATGTGCCGGTTGTGGATACCACCGCTGCAGGCGATACCTTTACCGGCTTTCTGCTTGCCAGCGCCGCTCAGGGAGCCTCGATTCCACGTGCTTTGGAGCTGGCTTCTATTGCTTCTTCCTTAGCTGTTTCCCAAAAGGGAGCCGCTGTTTCCATCCCAACCATCCAACAGGTTACAGCAAGCAGCCTGCAACTGCTTTAAGGCAATTGCGAACATAAAGAGAAGGGCCATCCTTTACAGATGGCCCTTCTCTTTATGTAAGGAGGAAAATTCGCGATTAATAGTTTGTGGCGCGGATTTGGAAGTAAGATTTGGGATGATCGCAGGTGGGGCAAATTTCGGGAGCCTTTTTGCCAATAACAATGTGTCCGCAGTTGGCACACTGCCAGACCATTTCACCTTCACGGGAGAAGACAATGCCTTCTTCAATGTTGGCAAGCAGCTTGAGATAGCGCTCCTCGTGCTCTTTTTCAATGGCGGCTACCTGCTCAAACAGGAACGCAATTTTAGTGAAGCCCTCTTCTTGGGCTTCTTTGGCAAAGGTGGCATACATATCGGTCCATTCATAGTTTTCGCCTGCCGCTGCATCCTTTAGGTTCTGCATGGTATCAGGTACGCCGCCATGGAGAAGCTTAAACCAAATTTTTGCATGCTCTTTCTCATTGTCAGCTGTTTCCTGAAAGAGAGAGCCAATTTGATTGTAACCCTCTTTTTTCGCTTTGGAAGCGTAATACTGGTATTTGGTGTGCGCCTGAGATTCACCGGCGAAGGCGGCCATCAAATTTGCTTCGGTTCTGGTTCCTTTGAGTTCTTTCATTTGTTTTACCTCCACTTTGTAATAATATATTGATAATACCTTTTACACAGATTGATTTCCCGGCAATCGCCGGCACTGGGGGCATAGCCCCGTGAAATAAACATCATGCGCCTCAATTAAAAAGCCTTCTTGGGTCTCTGTTCCGGGAGAGAGCTGGGCCTGATAGGGTAAATCCACATCCAGAACCTTCCCGCAGAAGCGGCATTTCATATGATAATGGGCGGATAAGGTATGGTCAAAGCAATCGGCCGCACCCGGCAAAACAACACGCCGCAGCTTACCCTCCCCAATCAACAGGTTGAGGTTTCGATAAACAGTTGCTTTACTAATAGTGGGATGCTGCTGCACAACAGCGGCATAAACCTCTTCAGCTGTCGGGTGGAACAGTGTTCTGACAGCCTGCAGCACCAGATCACGCTGGATGGTATTTCTGCGTTCTATAATAATCATTCCTTATTAGTAATTATTATCGATAAATTCATACTACTCACTTTTCATTATATTGTCAAGGGGTTTATAAAAATATTCTAAAAATTCTCACCAATCCCCTTCCAATGCAAAGGCGAATCTGTAATTACCAATGCCCCAGCCACAGAAGTGTTAAAATGGAGGAATCCATTCTCATCCAGCCAAGCTCCTGTTTCCTCCAGAAGCACTGTTTCTTTAGAAGAACGATTGTAGCTGTAAATAAAAAGAGTTTCTGCATCCAAGCCCTTCTCCAGCTTAGCAATCACCTCAACGGACATACCAAAGCCAACCGGTTCCGCCAAGCTGATCACCATAACCTGATTGTCATAGCCCCCTTCAAACAGCTCCTTGATCCACACCGCCCGGGGTGAATCCATCGTTGCTAAAAGACACATATCCTGAACAGCTAAGGCTGGTTCCAAGGTGATGCGAACATCCAGCTGGCCGCCGGTAATGGTATCTGCTTTCAGCCGCAGGGGCATCTTCCCTGCTATTTCCGCTATACCCTGCAAGGCTTCTAAAGAAAGGTGGTTATAATCCCGAACCAAAAGGCTTGTGCTTCCCTTATTCTCTGCCTTTGCCTTATCCACTGCCTTTTGGGTTAAATCCATTGCTATTTCACGGGTAAGATAGCGATCCGATTCCTCTAGCTCAACGGATATTCCATCCTTCTCCTGACCATAAACAGAGGCCGCCTGTGTCCCCACAGGCAGGCAAAAGACAATGATTGCCGCAAAGCAAAAAAGAACACCCAGCCTTTTAATGATACCACCCATATTATGTTTCCCTCCCCTGTATCAATATTTTCAACATAGCATCCACCAACAAAAATGTCAATGGTCATTGATAAACTCCTGCGTATTGTAGTAGAATGATGCTGTAAGACAAAATATGGCATGGTTCGCCAGCTTTAAACAAGATTTATATAAGGAGGAATTTGATCCATGAAAACAGTAATTGTAGGCGGTGTGGCCGGAGGCGCCTCAGCGGCGGCACGCCTTCGCCGACTGGATGAGAAAGGCGAAATTATTCTCTTTGAAAGAGGCGAGCATATTTCCTTTGCAAACTGTGGGCTTCCTTATTATGTGGGCGGGGT
This sequence comes from Oscillospiraceae bacterium MB08-C2-2, assembly GCA_035621215.1. Lineage (NCBI taxonomy): Bacteria > Bacillati > Bacillota > Clostridia > Eubacteriales > Oscillospiraceae > Oscillospiraceae bacterium MB08-C2-2. The sequence continues at coordinate 902,903 of CP141729.1, forward strand.
AATCACCCAAAAATCCGCTTTAACTCTGCAAACCCCAGCCAGCTTTAACGGACGGTTTTGTGTGGATGTGCGAAATTTTAGCAATGTAACCGCCATTGACCGAACTGCTAAAACGGTAACGGTGCAAAATACACAAACCGGTGAAAGCTACACCGAAAGCTATGACAAGCTGGTTCTTTCCATGGGAGCAGAGCCTATTCGCCCGCCTCTCCCCGGTGTAGAGCTGGAGGGGGTATTTACCCTTCGCAACATCCCGGATACGTTGGCGATTCGCCAGTATATTGAAGAGAAAAAGCCTGCCTCTGCCGTGGTGGTAGGTGGAGGCTATATCGGAGTGGAAATGGCCGAAAACCTCATGGAAGCCGGCCTTTCGGTCACAGTGGTAGAGCTGGCCGATCATCTGATTGCGCCGCTGGATTTCGATATGGCCGTGGATGTTCACCGCTATCTTGCCTCAAAAGGAGCTGTTTTAAAACTAAACAATGGCCTGAAATCCATTGAGAAAGCTGAAAATGGACTCTCTGTAACTCTTTCTGACGGTCAGGTGGAGGCTGGGCTGGTTTTGATGGCCGTGGGTGTTCGCCCAGAAAGCGCCCTTGCCAAAGACGCCGGTTTAGAAGTCAATGCCCGAGGCTCCATTGTTGTGGATGAGCATATGCTCACTTCCGACCCGGATATTTACGCTGTCGGCGATGCTGTAGAAAGCACCGACTTCATTACAGGGCAAAAAGGCTTTGTTCCTCTTGCAGGGCCTGCCAATCGTCAGGGGCGCATTGCGGCAGACAACATCTGCGGTATTCCCAGCACTTACGGCGGAACACAAGGCTCGGCTATCCTTAAAGTGTTTGATATGACCGTAGCGGCAACCGGTATCAATGAGAAAACAGCTAAGGCCGCAGGGCTGCATTACGACAAGGTTTTCCTCTATAGTGCCCCCCATGCCTCCTATTACCCCGGCGGCTCCCCTATGTCGCTCAAAGTGCTGTATGAGAAGCCCTCCGGCAAGCTGCTGGGCGCTCAAATTGTGGGCTTTGAAGGCGTTGATAAGCGCTGCGATGTGCTGGCAACGGCCATTCGTTTGGGGGCCACGGCCATTGATCTGACTAGGCTGGAACTTTGCTACGCTCCCCCCTATTCCTCTGCAAAAGACCCGGTAAATATGGCTGGCTTTGTTATGGAAAACGACTTGACCGGCAAGGTAAAAACCTTCCACTGGCACGATGTGGCCGCATTGCCTCGGGATGGCAGTGTAACCCTTCTGGATGTGCGCACAGTGGGTGAGGTTGCCCACGGTAAAATCGAAGGCTTTATCAATATCCCTTTGGATAGCCTGCGGGAACGGCTGGATGAACTGGATAACAGCAAGCCCATTTATGTTCACTGCCACAGCGGCCTGCGCAGCTATGTGGCCTGCCGCATCCTTGCTGGCCACGGCTTTGACTGCCACAATCTCAGTGGAGGCTGGCGGCTCTATAACGCAGTGGTAAACATCTAGTTTTATTGCCTTTCAGATAAATGGCAGGCAATAAATCAAAGACTATAAAGGTATAGGAAATTCATCTAAATGAAGCACTGCCTCCACCAAAAACATTAATTATTTTACAAAAGAAAGCACCACTTGTCAGATTATTTTAGGCATGACTGTAAAAAATGTAAAAACATCGTCATATTTCTTGACAATTGTTACAAAAATGATTAAGATGATCCTCGGTTAGCGATTAGGAAAACCCATCGCTAATACAGATGTAAATGTCAGCAACTGTAAAAGGAGACATCTTAAATGAAAAAATTACTTACTTTATTATTGGTAGCCGCTCTTGCCACTTCTCTCTCTGCTTGTGGCCCTGAGAAGCCTGCTAGCAGCAACGAAGAGAGCACTGCCTCGGTTTCTGAAGCTGCCGAAGCTTCGGAAGAAGCCCCTGAGGAAGAGAGCGCTCCTGCTGAGGAGACCTCTGAAGAAGCATCTGCTGAAGCTTCCGAAGAAGCATCTGCCGAGGCTTCCGAAGAAGCATCTGCCGAAGCTTCCGAAGAAGCAGCTGCCGAGGCTTCCGTAGAAGCCATCAAGTAAGACATCGTCTTATTGGCACACAAAAGCTCCCATTCGATTGAATTCGAATTGGGAGCTTTTTCTTATGGATTGGCTCGGCCATTTTAACCCTTTGGCAAAACCAATGGGTTACTATCTGCAAAAGCAGCGAGTATATCACCATATGCGCAGGTCGATTTGCGCACTTTGCTTACGGACGCCCCGATGCGCAAGTATACCATAACGCTTCGCTTTTATGGTATACTAACCGCAAAGCGCTTATTATACCGCTTTATGCGCAGGGCGATTCGCTCACTTCGTTCTCTGCCGCCCCGATGCGCAAGTATACCATAACGCTTCGCTTTTATGGTATAATAACCGCAAAGCGCTTATTATACCGCTTTATGCGCAGGGCGATTCGCTCACTTCGTTCTCTGCCGCCCCGACGCGCAAGTATACCATAACGCTTCGCTTTTATGGTATAATAACCGCAAAGCGCTTATTATACCGCTTTATGCGCAGGGCGATTCGCTCACTTCGTTCTCTGCCGCCCCGATGCGCAAGTATACCATAACGCTTCGCTTTTATGGTATACTATATCAAAAGCTCTATTTTTCAGCCGGAAAGAGGGATTCAATGTATAAGATTTTGATTGTGGAGGATGACGCTGTCATCGCAGAGGAAATCAGCAAGGGGCTTGCCAAATGGGGATATAAAACAAAAGCCGTGGAGGATTTCTCCAGTGTGCTCACCCTGTTTGCAGAGTTTGAACCTCATCTTGTGCTGATGGATATTTCCCTTCCCTTTTATAATGGCTATCATTGGTGCCAAGAAATTCGGCGTATTTCTAAGGTGCCAGTGATGTTTCTTTCCTCCGCCTGTGAAAACATGAACATCATCATGGCTGTCAACATGGGCGGGGATGATTTTATCGCCAAGCCCTTTGATATGGAGATGCTCTCCGCCAAGGTGCAGGCGCTTCTGCGGCGCTGCTATTCCTTTCAGATGAATGCGGTTGTTGCCGAACACAGGGGGGCTATCCTGAACCTTTCAGATGGAACCCTGCTTTATAACGACCGTAAAATTGAGCTGACCCGCAACGAGCTGCGTATGCTCCAGCTTTTCTTTGAAAACAAAGGCAGAATTGTTTCCCGGGAGCTTTTGATGAAGCGCCTGTGGGAAAGCGACTGCTTTGTGGATGATAACACCCTGACTGTCAACATTGCCCGGCTGCGCAAAAAGCTGGAGGATGCGGGCCTTTCCGATTTTATCCACACAAAAAAAGGGGCAGGCTATCTGTTGGAGGATTCCTATGAGCAGGCTTAACAGGGGATGGCTGTTGGGCAAATGGCTTGCTTGCCGCTATCGGCTTCTGCTGGCTATCCTGCTGGGCAGCTCTTTATTTGTGGCTCTTTCTCTGCTCTCGCATATTGATTTTCGCCCCGCCCTCTATGGGGCGGGTTTATGTCTTTTTCTGACACTGCTTTGGAGTATCTACGATTGCCTGCGGTTTCTCCAAAAATGCAGACAGCTCCAAGGTATTCTTCAAAACTTTCGCATTACCGCAGAAGCAATGCCGGAGCCGCGAAGCCTGCCGGAAGAAACCTATCAGAGCCTGATTCGGGAGCTGTATAACGACCGAACCGCTCAACTGGCGGAACACGAAAAATCCAAGAGTGAGCGGGAGGATTACTACACCCTTTGGGTACACCAGATTAAAACGCCTATAGCGGCTCTGCGTCTCCTTCTCCAATCAGACGATCTGCACGGCAATGTTTTTGCCATGGAGCAAGAGCTTTTTAAAATAGAGCAGTATGCCGAAATGGTGCTGCAATACCTTCGTCTGGAAAGCCTTACCTGTGACCTGCTGCTCAAGGATTATTCCTTGTATGAGCTGGTTCGGCAATCGGTGCGGAAATACTCCCCTGCTTTTATCGGGAAGAGGCTTTCCCTTTCTCTCGATGAATTTGACTTCCCGGTTATTACCGATGAAAAATGGCTCTGCTTTGTATTGGAGCAGCTTCTTTCCAACTGTATCAAATACACCTTTAAAGGGGGCCTGCGCATTGAAATGGACAAAGTGGTTCCCCGTACCCTGCTCATTTCCGATACCGGTATTGGCATAAAAACAGAGGATATCCCACGCATATTTGAACGGGGCTTTACCGGCTACAATGGGCGGATGGACAAAAGCTCTACCGGAATCGGCCTGTATCTTTGTAAAAGGGTTACCGATCGCCTGGGTATTTCCCTGACTGTTTCTTCCGCACTGGGTGAGGGCACACAATACCGCCTTTATTTCCCACCCAACCCCGATGCACTAAATTAAGCATAACAGGAATATCCCCCCCTGCCGCCGGTTGATACAGCGGCTAAAACCAAACATTACAAAAATGAAAGCCTGAACCCTTGTATTGTAAGCCAAAGCTAAGGCAGCAAATTTAGCGCTTTGCTATACTTAAAGCCATAAAAGCAAAGGAGGAAGTTGCACTTGGCACTTTTAGAAGTAAAGAATCTCAAAAAAATATACACCACACGTTTTGGCGGCAATTCTGTTCAGGCATTGGAAAATGTGAGCTTTTCGGTGGAGCACGGGGAATATGTAGCCATCATGGGGGAATCCGGCTCCGGTAAAACCACACTGCTCAATCTGCTTGCTTCGTTGGATAAACCAACAGGCGGGGAAATCTATCTGGAGGGCACCGGCTTTTCTCAAATCCGCCCCAAGGCTCTGTGTGCCTTTCGCCGGGATAATCTTGGCTTTGTTTTTCAGGATTTCAATTTGCTGGATAGCTTTTCTTTGCAGGATAACATTCTGCTGCCACTGGTGCTGCAAGGGACAGAATTCCCCGAAATGCAGCAGCGCTTATCGGGCTTGGCGGAGCAGCTGGGTATCACAGCACTGCTCACCAAATATCCCTATGAGGTTTCAGGCGGGCAGAAGCAGCGGGCGGCGGCGGCCCGGGCACTGATTACCCAACCCAAGCTGGTGCTGGCGGATGAGCCAACCGGTGCGCTGGATTCCAAGGCATCCAGACAGCTTCTTGGCCTGTTTTCCGATATCAACCGGCAAGGGCAAACCATTTTGATGGTTACCCACAGCGTGCAGGCGGCAAGCCATGCCAAGCGGGTGTTGTTCATTAAGGATGGAAGCCTCTTCAATCAAATTTACCGGGGTGAGCAATCTTATGAGGAAATGTTCCGCATGATTTCCGATACTCTCTCGGTTTTACAGGCAGGAGGCACCCGCCATGCATAGCGTGCGTATACTCCCCCGGCTGGCTTGGGGAAGCATTCGGAAAAACATCCCCACCTATCTCCCCTACATCTTTGCCACATCCTTCGCAGTGCTTGTCTTTTTCATTTTCAGTGCCATTGCGGCTAATCCTATCATGCAAACAATGCCTCATGCCGGTTATCTTTCAATGCTGATGCAAATCGGCATGGTGCTTCTGGGCATTATTTTGGTACCCTTCCTATTTTATACCAACAGCTTTCTCATGAAGCGGCGTAAAAACGAACTGGGGCTTTACAGCATACTGGGGCTGGAAAAACGGCACATCGGCCTTATCGTTGCCGCAGAGACTGTTTTTATCTGTGTTGCTTCGCTTATCTTGGGCATTTTGATGGCACTGGCTTTTTCTAGGCTGATTTTCCTGCTTCTGCTCAACATAACCGACCTGCCGGTGAATATCACCTTCACCGCTCCTCTCTCCTGCTATGTGGGAACCGCCGTTTTCTTTGGCTGCGTGTTTCTTCTGAATCTTATCATCAATCTGATTCAGGTATATCGTTCCCGCCCGGCTGATTTGTTCCAGAGCGCCCGCAAAGGGGAAAAGCCCCCCAAGCGCCTTTGGCCCACGGCTGTGCTGGGGCTGGCCGCACTGGGGACCGGCTATTATCTGGCTGTGGGCTTTCGCCTCAACAGCGCTTTTCTTTTGATTGTGTTTGCCGCTATCCTTCTAGTGGTAGTTGGCACCTACTGCCTTTTTTCCGCGGGCATTATCATGCTTTTGCGGGTTCTCAAAGGGAATCGCCGCTTCTATTACAAAAAGAGCAACTTTGTAACGGTATCCGGTATGCTTTACCGGATGCGAAAGAATGCTGCCAGCCTCTCCAACATCTGCATTTTCAGCACCATGGTGATCATTACATTGATATGCACGGTATCCCTCTTTAAAGGGCTGCCCAGCATTACCAGCTACCGCCACCCGTATGATGTGGATATCCGCTTTATCAGCAGCAAAGCAACAGATCGGGAAGCAACGGAGCAAAAACTGCTTTCAGAGGCACAGGCCCAGAATATCACCTTGGCCGCACCCATTGCTTTTGAGTATATGACCCTCAATGTGGATCAAAAGGGCAGCTCCTTTCAGGAGGTCGCCCAGGGACAAACTGATTACCGGAGTGTCTACGCGATGCGTGTTCTCACTCTGGAGGATTACAATCGAATTCATGGCTCCAATGAATCCTTAGAACCGGACGAGGCCTTATTTTTCACCAACGGTGCCGATGCCGGGCTTAGAGAGATTCAAATAGCCGAAAGGTTTTATCGCATTAAAAGCGAGCTCCCCACTCTGATTTTTGAATCCAAGGAACCTCGGGCGCTGAGCAGCGATTACTATTTGATTGTTCCAAGCCGGGAAGATCAGCAGTATCTCTACGAGGCTATGAACCGCACCGAGGATCAGTGGATCTATACCGTCCGGTTTAATTTGGAAGGCTCGCAGGAAGGCATAGAAGCCTTCACACAGGGTCTTAGCCAATGGATTGGCGATACCCCAGGCTTTTCTGTGCTGAACAGCCGTCTCAATGACGAAAGACAGGATCGTGCCTTGTTGGGCGGGCTGCTGTTTTTGGGAATATTCTTCGGCATTATCTTTATGGTCTGCATGATTATGATTATGTACTATAAGCAGCTATCGGAAGGTTATGAGGATAAAAACAACTTTGATGTGATGCAGCAGGTGGGTATGAGCCAATCAGAGGTTAAAGCCACTATTGGCCGCCAGATTTTGATTGTGTTTTTTCTGCCGTTGGTAATGGCTCTGCTGCATACCGCTGTGGCACTAGGAGCTGTGGAAACAATGCTCAACACCTTGAATTTGTATAACCACAAGCTCATCGTATTCAGCACGATAGGCGTTTCTCTGGCTTTCACTGGTATTTACAGTGTCAGCTACCAGTTGACTGCCAAGGCCTATTATCGTTTGGTACGCCGCTGACTGCCATTAAAAAGGCCATCCTACGGGAGCAATTCCCATGGGATGGCCTTTTTATGGTATAATAACCGCAAAGCGTTTATTATACGTTCCATCTTTATGCCCGGCCTACGGCCACGGGCAATTATACCATAATGCTTCGCTTTTATGGTATAATAACCGCAAAGCGCTTATTATACTGCCTTATGCGCAGGGCGATTCGCTCACTGTGTTCGCTGCCGCCCTAGATGCGCAATTAGACCATTCACTGCGTTCATGGTCTAATAACCGCAAAGCGTTTATTATACGTCCCGTTTTTATGCCCGGCCTGCGGCTGTGGGCAATCATGCCGATCGGGAAAAGAGATGACAAGGAGCGGAATAGTTTGTACACCAACGACTGCACATGGAAAACCATGCAAAAATTTCTACCCATACCGGGCAGGTTGACCACAAAAGTTATGCCAACAGAGAGTTTTATCCAGCTCAGCGATGGGAGCCGGATTCATCTGGATACCTATGGGCAAACAGAACCCAAAGCAACCTTTGTTCTATTCCACGGCGTTGGTGGAAATGGGCGCCTGCTCTCCTTTCTGGCCGTGCCCTTACACGCCAGCGGCTATGAGGTCATCTGCCCTGATTTGCCCCTTTACGGTTACACCCAGTGCACTGGCACTGTTACATATAACTCTTGGGTTACAGCCGGTACAGAAATTGCCGAGCATCTTATCAAAAGAGGCAAGCGTGTGTTCCTGTTCGGATTGAGCGCAGGGGGGCTTCTCGCTTATCAAATAGCCTGTAACGTGCCCTCTGTATGCGGTGTTTTGGCTACTTGTATCTTAGATCAAAGGCAAAGGGAGATTACCGAAAAGACCTCTTCCCACCCCCTGCTGGTCAAGCTGCTTCCTGCTGCTTCAATCATCGCTAGAATTTTCCCCAATATTAAAATCCCCATGAAATGGGTTGCCAATATGAAGGCTATTGTCAACAGCCCGGAGCTTGCCCGCTTGCTTATGGCGGATAAAAGGGCTTCGGGAGCATGGGTTTCGCTGGCCTTTTTGAATACAATGCTCAACCCGGAAATCATACAAGAACCGGAGCAGTTCTCTTTACCCTTTGCTCTCTTGCATCCGCAGGAGGACCGCTGGACCGATTTATCCCTAAGCAAGCTATTTTATGATAAGCTGGCAGGTGAAAAAGAACTGCACATTTTAAAAGAAGCGGGGCACTTTCCCATTGAAGAGGCCGGTTGGAAGCTTCTGGTGGAAAACAGTATCCGCTTTATTGAAAAATACCGTTAAACTTATAACAGTCAGGGTACGAAAAGGCCCCCTGGTGTTCGGATGAACACCATGGGGCCTTTTGAAATATGTCTTAGGCTTTTTTGATTTTTTTATCGCCAATGGAAAGCAATAGGTTGAGCAGGATACCGAAAATTGCAGCACCTGCAACCGCAGGAATGCCCATTCCGAAGAAGTTAATGGTTCCGCCAAAGGTATAGTGAATACCAAGGCCAAGCACCATTACACTGGCAATAACCGCAATGTTCTTGGAGGAGAACATATCGCACTTCTTATCAATCAGAATAGCAACACCCTGTGCGGCAATGGCACCAAACAGGTATATTTCCAGCCCACCGATAACAGCCAGAGGAATGCCGTAAATCACACGGATAAGAGGGGTAAAGCAAGCCATAACCATAGCCATGATGGCAGAAACCATCAATACAGGCACGCTGAACACCCGGGTAATCGCCATGGTGCTGATGTTTTCACCGTAGTTTGTGCCAGCAGGGCCACCAATAACACCGGCAACCATATCGCACAAGCCGTCACCGATCAGGTTCTTATCCAGCATGGAAACCATGTCGTATTTTTTCTTTACGCCTTTTTCCTTCGCCACATCGTTCACATAAATATCAAGCTGGTATACATGAGCGGTGGATTCCGGGATGGTGGCAATGGCGATGGGCATAATGGCCGCAACAGCTGCCCAAGATACTTTGGGAAAAGAGAAGGCAGGCAAAGCGAAGAAGGAACCGTCTCCCATTTTCCAGGTAGAGGCTGCCAGCGCTTCTGGAGGCAGAGCACGGAAAAGATTGTAGCCCTCGCCGCCAATCATATAAAGGGCTACTGCTACCAGGCACCCAACTCCCGCACCGAGCAGCAGAGGGAGCTGCCCCAGAAAGCCTTTAAGGTATCGGGAAAACAGCACAGTGGAAAAAAAGGTCGCGAGAGAAACCAGCCAAACCAATTGGCTCTGTTCTCCGGCAGGAGCCGCATCCGCCAGCGCATTGCCGGCAAGGGTAAGGCCGATAATCATAGCGACAGGACCGGTTACACAAGGAGGCAAAATGCTTTCTACTGCATCACGGCCCGCCCAGCGGACCAAAAGGCCGGCTGCAACCGATACAAGGCCGGACATGATAATGCCGAACTGCGCAATCCTTATTGCCTCAGTGGGCAAAATCCCGTTGGTGGTTGCAAACCCCTCAGCAGCTACCAGACCCGAAATGGCGGAAAGATAAGCAAAGCTAGAGCCATAATACAGGGGCAGCTTCTTTCCTGTGATGAAAGCAAAGCAAAGGGTGGCAAGGCCGCTTGCAAAAATGGTGGTGGAAACCTGGAACCCCGTAATCAGTGCCACGGTGATGGTCGCGGGGAACATTACAACCACCTGCTGCAGTGCATACAGCAGGAGCTTCCCTGCGGGCGGCCTTTCGTCGGGTAGATAGCCAATTTTTTGCTTGTTCATTTGTTTGCAACTCCTTGTAATTTTTTGATTCTATTTTAATCAATCGCCTTAAAAGCAGGCTTCTGCTCTTGAAGGTGCAGGCAAGGCCTGCCGATGCCCTCAAAGGCATCCGGTTGTATATAGGCTCAAACTTAATTCACACTCTTTTCCGCAGGCATACAGAGAGCTTCTCACTGCCGCAATGCGTCATAATCTTGTTTATGAAGGCTTCCAAAAGGGCTTGCGTAAAGCCGGCAAGTTCCGCTTGATACCCTCAAAAAGCGTTTGGATACACTGCGTGCCTTGCCGGCGTGGCTATACCGGATAAAAATTTTATCCTTAATACTATAAAGCATATTTTGCACTTTGTCCAGAAAAACTTGCAAAATTCGCCGATTTTTTTTGCAGACCAATGTTGCCCCCTTTTAACTAAAACGGAAGGCTACTCATTGGTGCCTCTTTTTTCTATCTAGGAAACTCTGTTTCTGCCATTGTTTTTTGCTCTGTAAAGTGAATCATCGGCTCTTTTAATCCAGCTGTCTATAGCTTCACCATACAGCTTTTCGGCTACGCCGATACTGACAGTTACCTTCTGGGTATACTGAAAATTGTGCTCATCGATTGTCTTTCGAATGCTTTCTGCATATTTCGTGGCCTGTGCAAAGTCCGCCTCATACGTGACAACGATGAATTCCTCTCCTCCCCAACGGATCAGCTCATCCTGATGCCGTATGGTTCTGGCCATAAGTACAGAAAGCTCTTTCAGCACCGCATCCCCCATGTTGTGACCAAAGGTGTCGTTCACATCCTTAAAGTGGTCAATATCGATCAGCAAAAGCGAAAGATTTTGTGTATTCTCTTCCAGTGCCGATATTTTACTGATAATCACCTTTTCAAAATAATTGCGGTTGAAAAGACCGGTTAACGGATCGGTGGTTGCCTCGTTTTTAAGCCTTTGAACCATCTTTTTATTTTCATTCAGCTCGTTGAAAATAACAATTGTCAGGCTAGCGGCCTCCGTGGCCCAAAGCAGATAAATCGAATTGGCCGTTATCAGATTCCATGGTACAGCACCAAAAAGGCCCAAAATATAGGCTCCTGTTGCCATAAAGGTAAGCACCACCATGGCAAAGAAATATTGGGGGAGTTTTTTTGTATTGCTTTTAGAGGCATAAATCGAAAGCATAAAACCAATTGTGCAAACAACCAGAAGGAAGAGCGTGACGATATCTGAAAAGGCAGATATTCTGATAAAATTAACCGCACAAATAAAGACGATATGCATGCCGATCAAGATTCTGTAAATCCTGGCAGGCCAGCCGGGCAGCTTTGTTCGAATGCCAAAATAATTGTAGTTGATATACATGGCAGCCATGCTGGTCATAAAGCCCCACACATATGCCGCAAGGAAATCGTTAAATCCAATCACCAGTTTTTGCAGGCCGGAATCCTGAATGAGTGCAAAAATCATAATCAGCAGCAGGAGCGCATGGGTGGAATAGCCGCTGTTACCATCAAAGCGATAAAGAACCAGATTCATAAAAAAGACAACGGCTATAACCGCTATGCATCCAGTGCGATAAATAAGCAAGCGGTTCTGGCTCAGAAAAAAGGCCTGCTTGTTAGCGCTGCGTAAAGCCATGTGATAATTTGTGCGCAAATCGCCCACTCTTAGGTATAAAAGCTCCGCCTCTGCCGGCATCTCGGCATAAGAATAAATGTGGTTATTCCCTATGGGAATTGCCACAGCTCTTTTGTTTGATAGAGAAAATGCCTCTTTTATTTCCAGAAACTCGTTTGTTAAAAAAATTGCGTTTTCTTTGGAGGGGCGGCTCTCTGCAAAGGTAATTTTCACCCAAGTAGAATCATAGTCAGGATTGATCCTCTTTCTTTCGGGAGAAAACCACACCGGATCAGCCTGTAGAATCTGGCTGATGTCCATATTGGATTGCCCCAGAAAAAATTCCACATTGGTTATTTCCTGTGAAGACGCTTCTATAGGAAATCCACTGTGCGCCTTGTGAAAATAACCCCCAATTTGCCAAACAGCATTGATCACCACTACAAACACAATGACCTGAAAGAATTTAATTTTAAATCTTTGTTTTTCCATGCTTGTCTCACTCGCCATTATGTAATTTCAGAGGTAAAACACTATGCAGTAAGTTCTATGCATCGCAAGCAGTCTCAAGATTGCATATATTTTAAATCAAAGGCACTTTTTCTAACCTTAATAAAATTATATACTCACCACTTTGTATTTATTGGAATTTCTAACTTTATAATATACCATATTTCTCAGCAAAAAGGAATATCATACCCTTTTATATACCTTTTTATCTTAGGAATAATGGAAAACCATTTTAAGATTTTAGCTTGAACCAGCGTCATCCCTCTCAGAATAAAACGATGCTTTCAAAAATACAGGAGCCACAGTTTTTAAATACTGCAGCCCCTGTATTTTTGATATATGTGAAAATTTCGAGTCTATTCTACACTCAAGTGCATAGGGTAGGAAAGGTATTCCACCGGCTCCAGCTTTTCAGCCGTGATATAGCCCGCAGGGGCATTGAGAATGGTGGGGATACGGTTGACAATGGTAGCGCAGGTATGCTCAACTGTAGCGGGCTTGGTGACAAAGAAGGTTGTATCCGGCTCACCAATGATTTTCCAGTCGCACATATCACCATCATCGGGGCCGTATACCTTGCCAATGCACTGGGTTTCGATTACAGGCCCTTGGAAGGTTTCGGTGGTCACCACGGCGCTCATGCCGATGCATTCTCCCTTGGGGATGGTGCGGCCCAATGTCTCGGAATACAAATCCTTATCATAAAAATAGGGCACACATTTTTGGGTTTGGGATTTGATGGTCCAGCCCATTTTGTTGCAGAGAGCTTCGTTGGAATTCCAGACATAGGCAGGCTCCAAGGTAACAGGGTGGGCAATCTTTTCTTCAAACTCATCCGCGGTCATACCGGCTCCATGGGCCTCAGCCAAAGCCAAACCATAGTCTTCCACATTGTAGCTGACAGCGCCTTCAATGCGGTCAATACGGTGAACACCACCGGCCACACAGCCAATCATATTGACCCAGTATATATCCTGCATACCGGAGCCAACAATGGTGCAGTTGTTTTGCTTGGCCAGTTTATCCAGCTTGTTGGTGATGGCGGAAGCGGTAGTCCAAGGATAGATCGCCTCTTCACAGGTGGTCACCACATTGATTCCCCGGCTGACACAGCGCTCAAAATGGGGATATACATCATCCATAAAGCTGAACAAGGTGAGAATTGCAATATCCGCATCGCAGCTATCCAGCACTGCATCAGCATCGTTGCTGATCTTTACGCCAAGCTTTACACCCAGCTCTGCATAGTCACCAATATCCATCCCCACAACCTCGGGGTTCACATCGATAGCGCCCACAATTTCTGCGCCCTTTTCATACAAATAGCGCAGCGTGTATTTGGACATTTTGCCGCAGCCATATTGTACCACTCGAATCTTTTCGCAATTCATTTCTGCAACCCTCTTTCTGTGATTCATATTTTCAGGATGTAAATCCTCCTGCTACTATCATTGTAAGGGTTATTGTTACTATAATGTCAATCTCTTGATTGATAAAAAACAAACACTATCCTTTGTTGAATTTGATGGGTATTTGCAGCTTGAGAAACATTCCCCGTTCACCGCTTCCCATCAAAGGCAGCTCCGCCACCGTTTCGCAAAGATAGTCCCCGCAAATAGTGTAACCACAAATTGCCGTTTCTTCCAACAGCTTGCGGGCATATTCCTTTTCCTTATAGAAATTATCGCAGTAAATGCACAGATAATTTCCCGAAGGCTGCACCGTGATAAAATCCTCCGAAACATATTCCCGGTCTACAAAAACAAAAACCTCAGTGGAATAAAAGCGGCCCGCCAGCAGGTTTTCCTTGCGCAAAATGGTTCCGGCATTGCAGTAATAGATTTGGGGTAGCTGATCCTGCGCCAATCGGCTGCGCAGCTCCCGCAGAATTTGCTCGTAGGCTTCTATTCCCTGATCGTAAAAATTATATTTGGTATCCACGCAGTACATCTGCCGTTTGCCGATGTATTCCAGCACAATGGTTCCATCGGGAGGGGCGGCATGGTAGCGCTCATAGCTTTCCAGTGTACGCTCAACGGCACGGCGCTGCATTTTCAGCTCCTTGATCTGCTGATCAATCTGGCTGTGCTTCTGCTGGAGAATCCCTTCCAGATACCCGGATTCTCCGCTTTCAAGCTGAGCCTTGATATCCCGCAGATTCATGCCGAGGGATTTCATATACTGGATGATATCCAAAACAGCGCTTTGCTTGATGTTGTAGTAGCGATAACCATTATCCTCTCCCCGCATACCGGGGCTGAGCAAACCTTCCCGGTCATAAAGCCTGAGTGTCTGCTCGGAAACCTGATTCAGCTTTGCCATTTGTCCTATAGTCAGCCATTGCATCAAACCACCTCCTGCCTTTCAGTATATTAAAAGCTTATAGCAAGGTCAATGTTTTCAGACTGCAAAAACAAAGTTTTACTGCAAAAAACATAAATACTTCTCTCATTTCGTTTGGCACTGCCGAACTCTCTTTTTGCATAAACAGCCTGTCTCTGCAAATACTGGTGATGAGGTGATAAATTATGGCAAAGAACAGCCAGCTGGACCCTAAAAATGTTCGCAAGCAAAAGGCCAAGGGCGGCCCCACATTTGCTGAAAGCGCCCTTGATGGAGAGGGCCGCAACACTAAAAAGCAATCCGCCAGCCGCCATAAACCCGGAGACGATAAAAAATAAGCTCGCTGCTATAGGGAGAAACGAAAATGAAGCATTACCCCGATATGAATCAGCTGTTCGCACAGGAACCGGAAGCCAAGCAGTTTTTTGATAAGCTGCCTGAAAATGTCCGGGAGCAAATCAGCACCCGCGCCGATGGAGTCAACTCCTTTGAAAGCCTCCGCCATTATGCAGATAATCTGCTGCGCGGCGATCTCTAAGGCAATTTCTGCGACTCCAATACACGATTTTCTCAAAGGAGCTTCGGCTCCTTTTTTGTGTTTTAAGCTGTGCTGTATTGCGTGTTTGCAGGCAAAGCACGCAGCTTAAAAATCGCTTCACAATTTTGAAGCTGTATGAACATACAAATCTCCTTTGTTTTTGCTTGACGCTGCTGTTTTGAACAAGTAAGATGATACGTATAGTGGCCTAAAAATAAAAGTGCAAAACCCAAATATTCGGCAGAACAACGCTACAAAAGAATCGTCAGCTTGGGGTGAACGCCATGAAAGGCAAAAAAGTGCTGGGAATGGATATCGGTGGAACCTATATGCGGTTTGGTCTGCTTGACGAGCATCTGAATCTTTCTGATTTTGCAGTGGATAAAACCTGTGCTGTTTTAGAAGGGGGCGACCCCGGCATACAGATTGCACGGCGCATCCGGCAGTATCTGGATACAGCTATGGAGGGCTGCCTTCCCGCCGCCGTTACCATTGGGTTCCCCTCCACGATCGACAGAAGCCGCCGTGTGGTGTGCTCCACCCCCAACGTAAAAGGGCTAAACAACCTCCCCGCAGCCGAGCTTTTAGAAAAGGAGCTGGGCGTCCCCGTTTATGTGAACCGGGATGTCAACTTTCTTCTCCTCCATGATATCCATGACAAGGGATTGAAACACGCTCCCATTGTACTGGGGTTTTACATAGGAACAGGCTTGGGCAATGCGGTTTCCATAAACGGCAGGCTGCTGCTGGGGAAAAACGGAGCCGCCGCCGAATTGGGCCACATTCCGGTTTATGGCTTGGATGAAATGTGCGGCTGTGGCAATACAGGCTGTATGGAAGCCATCGCCTCGGGAATGCGGCTGGAAAAGCTGCGGCAGAAGTTCTTTCCCGATACCCCCATCGGCCAAATTTTTGAGCATCATGGAGACAGCACCATTCTGCTGGATTTTGTGGAATGTCTGTCGCTCCCCATTGCCACCGAAATTACCCTTTTTGACCCCGATTATGTTGTGGTGGGTGGCGGAATCCCCCAAATGGCGGGTTTCCCTACAGCATATTTGGAACAGTGCATACACCGGCATACCCGCAAGCCTTATCCCAGTGAGGGGTTGGAGATCCGCTATTCTTCCCCCGGACAGGAGAATGGGGTCATAGGCGCAGGAATCTACGCCTTTAAAAGAATAGAAAATCCCAAGTATTTATAGAGTGAATTTGTTTCCCATGGGCAAACAAGCGAATATACAAGCATTTTATTTAAATTTCCTCTTGACATAACCCCACCAATATAGTATAGTATTAAATAAGAAATAACTATATTGGAAATACCGTAGAAAAAATAACCACCCGGTATCCGATCCTAACAAAACAAGGAGGCGTTTACTAATGTCTGAGAAATTAAATAAAGTATCCTTATCCACTGAGAATGAGACTAGGAGCATTCCATATCCCGATGGCTTCTGTTCACCCGAATTCGCCCCCGGCTGTGTGTTTGAGGATAAAGTGCTGGATCGTCAGGTCAAAGAAGACTAAAACAATATTTAAGGCCGCTCATTTCTTTAAGATTTGGGCGGCTTTTGTTTTCCCCCAAAGAAAAAACGCTTACCACACCCTAAGAGATGGTAAGCGTTTTTTGTGCTAGAGCCTTGGTTTAGCAGCTTTCAGGCGCTTAGCGGCTCATTCAGCCACAATGGTGGTGCGGAAGGTTCCCTTAATGGTGATCTGCTGGGCATCCTCCAGCAGAGGTATAGTGCCTGCATCGCCACCAGGAAGAGCATCCGGCAGAGAAGCGGGATCAACTTCTTTCAACAGCTCACTGGAATCCAAAGACAACTCTATTTCTGGAGCCTCAGAGCTTTCTTGAGGCTGAAGAGAATAGGTGAACTCCAAAGTACCTTCTACTACCCCCGGTTCAGCAGGGCGGAAGTCTTTGCCTTTGAAGAAATCAAGATCTTTATCAGTGCCAAAAGCAGATTTTTCCTCAGTGCCCTGATAAATGTACGGTGCATAGGGCAGATCAAAACTGACGGTTTCGCCCGGCTCTAAGAACTGAGTGCGGTAATCCATAGTGGTGATTTCAGGGTAGAACATACCCGCAAATCCGCCAAATTTGACTTTCAGGCCGTCGGGCACCAGGTTGGAACCGGAGCCCTGAATAAAAGCAACCGTCTCATCGCTCTTGTTTGTGATCTCCACAACCAAAGGGATGACTGTTTCAAGATCGTATTGCTTGTCATCCAGCTTGATCTCCACCGAAACGTTTTCATCCTCAACGGTATAAACATCTGCTTCCTTCTTCACTTCTTTTGCCGGTTCGGAAGCCCCAGCAGGCTCTGAGGGCAGGCTTGAATCATTTTTATCCTTTGTGGTACAACCGGCTGCACTGACCAGAAGCAGGCCCAGCAGCAATGCAGTGAGCTGTCTTTTCATAAAATTACACGCCTTTCGCCGAAGATACGGCATAGAGTTTTTAGCAAACGAATTTTGTTTGCTTTCAGTATTATAGTGCCTAAAAGTTTATTATTCACTGCTACATTTGATGAATTTTACAATTCAGTCATAACCTTCTCAGGATCTGCCAGAAATCCTGAATGAAGCTGGTAAAACTTCTGTTGGATTTGTCCATTTTACATTGCAAATAAAAACTTGCCGCAGTTCCCTTTTCATTGAAAGGAATTGCGGCAAGTTTTTTAATGATTGTGTAAAATTCAGTCATTGGCAGGTTTCAGCCCTCCAAAAACCTCCGTGCTGTCATCGGGAACCATGATCTCCACAGCCTCCCGCATATTTTGAATCACCACATGCTCAGGCGAACCGCCATATTCTCCGTCCAAAGTCCAATGGATTTCATCGCACAGCTCGATTTCCACCCGGCTGGTGCGGAAAAATTGCAGGCAATCCGAAAGCTTTTCCTTTCTGAGAAAGGATTGAACAATCAGGTTCAGATCGTTTAGATTCTGAGGCTGTGCAACAAAAAGCGCTTCGAATTCGCCATCGTTAAGCTGAACCCGCTCCGAGCTTAATCCCTGAAAGCCACCTAAAGAAATACTGTTGCTGATGATGCCCAAAAGGTAATCCCGCTCCACCTGCTGGCCGTTTTGCTCCAAAACACAGCGGTAGGTGCGCATATTGGTCAGGCGCTTGATTCCTTCCATCACATAAGCGGCATGGCCAAACAGGTTTTTCAGCTCTTGGGGGGTATCGTAGGGCACATCGGTGAAAATCCCAAAGGCGGCCACATAGGAAAAGTAATCATCATTAAAACGGCCCACATCCACCGCAGTCTTGCGCCCTGAAACAATACACCGCGCCGCCTGCTCTATATCCTTAGGCAAGCCGAGGCTGGCTGCAAAATCGTTGGTGGTTCCGGCGGGAATATACCCCAGCACCGGACGCTTTTGACAATGCATCAAGCCGCTGACCACCTGACTAAAGGTGCCATCCCCACCGGAGCAGACCAGGTAATCGAACTCCCCTGCCCGTTCCTTTGCCGATTCAAAGGCATCCAGAGGGCTTTGGGTGGGCCGCACAGTGACATCAAACCCAGCCTCAACAAAGCAGTTGATTACAGGATACAGGTTTTTGGCAAGCTCCATTTTTCCCGCTTTGGGGTTAAAAATAAAAAACAGCTTCTTACGGTCAGCCATTGGCTCAATTCCTCCTTCTGTGCTGTAGAAATCACAAGCGCATTTCCACCGGTTTGCCTATCTGCAAGCTTCCCGGGGTTACACGGCAGTCATAGGCCAGTATACCCACCCCTGCCTGCTGCGCATGGCACAAAGCCTTCCCGAAAGCGGGATGCGTTGCATCGTTGGGTGCAAAATAAGCGACATCCTCCAACTGGATCACAAACACGGCGAATGCTCTGCCACCCTCCCCCACCACACGTTCCAGCTCATGCAGATGCTTAATACCCCGCTCGGTGGGCGCATCGGGAAAGAATACCGCTCCATCCTCCTCTAAGGTAACACCTTTTACCTCCATATACACAGGGCCGGCATCGGTCTGTGCGAGAAAATCCAAGCGGGAATCACCGTATTTCACCTCACGGCGCAGGCTGACCAATGGGTCTTTTAGCCCTGTAAGCGAAAAATCCCGCAGCAGAGCCTCCTCCCATACCTGATTGGGGGCTTGGCTATCCATGTTAATCAGCCTTGTCCCCTTCTCAACTGCCACAATCGAATAAGCTGTTTTTCGGTTGGGGTTATCGGAGCCTTCCAGATACACAACCGCTCCCGGTACCAAAAGCTCCCGGCAGCGCCCGGTGTTCTTCACATGGCAGGTCTGGACTGTACCCTCAATCTCCACCAAGGCAATGAAGCGGTTGGGACGCTCCCAAAAACTGCCTTTTTTAATTTTTTTGTATTCCATTTGATTTTTTCCTTAGCATAAATATCTCTGTATGCTCTATTCTGCCACAGACAGTCCACTTTTTGCAAGCCATGTTTTAGTGTTTTCGCATTTCTTTCCTGTATCCTTCTTCCAGTTTTCCCCTGTTCTTCATATAGCCATCACATTGGGCCATTAAACTAAGCTTACAGTAAAACATCAGACAGCAAGCACATCAAAAAATCGACAGCATGTTCTGATGCTCACTCAAATTAATTCTTTAAAGTAGAAAGGAGTTTGAATATGAACAACAACGATAACAATCTTCATGGCTCCTATTCCTATGAAGATAACACCAACTTATACGGCCAGCCCATATATCCCGACACCTCAGCCAATCAGAACACACCGCAGGAGCCCTATACTCCGCCTAACTACGGTTCCTCCTACAGCTCCCAGCCCTATCATTACAACCCGAGCTGGTATCAACCCTCTTATTCCTCCTACAGCACCCCGAAACAGCAGCCTCCTGTTCCTCCCACAACTGCCGGCACCCCGAAAAAAAGAAAGGCGCCCCGCATTATTGCTTCTGCACTGGCCATTATGCTTCTCTCCGGAGCGGCAGGAGGCGGCGCAGCCTATTGGGTTCTTCAAAATGGTGCTGCACCAAGTGCATCGGTCGCCCCGAGCCAAGTTGAACCTTCTGTTGCAGCTACGACCTATAAGAGCACCGGAGAAACTGGTGTTACCTCCGTCGTTAAAAAATCTGCCAGCTCCGTGGTGGAAATCACAACCGAGGCCGCCGCACAAAATCCCTTCGCTATGCAGTATGTGGAGCAGCAGGCGGGCAGCGGTGTAATCTACACCGAAGATGGTTTTATCATCACCAACAACCATGTAATTGATGGGGCCGATTCCATTCTGGTTCGCACACAGGATGGCACGGAATACAACGCCACGTTAGTGGGAACGGATTCCAAAACCGATTTGGCTGTCCTCAAAATTGAGGCCACCGGTCTGCATGCCGCCACCTTGGCGAACTCCGATTCCTTGGAGGTAGGTCAGCTGGCAGTAGCCATCGGCAACCCACTGGGCGAGCTGGGCGGAACGGTTACCAGCGGTATTATCAGCGCAACCGGCCGTGAAATCAGCATCGGAACCGAAACCATGCACCTGCTGCAAACCTCGGCGGCTGTGAACCCCGGTAACTCGGGCGGCGGCTTATTCGATCAAAACGGCGATCTGGTGGGTATTGTAAACGCTAAATCCACCGGTGTGGATGTAGAAGGCCTTGGATTTGCCATCCCCTCCAATCAGGTTAAAGAGGTTGTGGATGACATTATGCAGAACGGTTATGTAACCGGCCGCCCGGAAATGGGCATCAGCATTGTTGATGTGGCCGATCTGCGCACCGCTGCCTCCTATAACCTCAATGAACTGGGTGTATATGTTGCCTCTGTAAACCGTGAAAACGGATTACAGGTGGGTGACCGCATTATCAGCGCAGATGACACTGCTATCCGCCTGAGCAGCGATGTCCGAGCTGCCTTGAGCCAGCACAAGCCGGGCGAAACCATTCGTCTGGTGGTTGCCAGAGATGGCCAGGAAATAACGGTAGAAGTTGCCCTTACCGAACAGGTTCCGCAGTCTGTCAAGGAAAAAATGTAAGCTCTCCAGCTGTCCTTTCAATCTAAGTCCCCTGTGTTGTCGGGGCAGCTTTAAAATACAAACACGGCTGTTTCCTTCTTAAACCTTTGCACGGCTTTCATCTTAATTTTCTGAAAGCAAACACATTCACATTCGATTAAGCTCCTCATTTGTAAAGGCCTTTAAAAGGATACAGATATACCGTTAGGAAGGGTGATGCAACTTTCCCCCTCTGTCAAGCTGATAACGGGCAGCAGGACAGGGGGGATTGGTGTTTTTAAAGATATATTGTGGTATAATATCGATAAAATCCGATGTTATACTGCCTTATGCGCTGGGTTATTATACCATAACACTTTGTTTTTATGGTATAATAACCGCAAAGCGCTTAGTGTATTTTCCATTTTTATGCCCGGCCTATGGATACGGACAAGATCCAAGCCTAATATTTAAATTGAACCCAAGTTCGGATCTGGGGGGTACCAAGGGGGAGCGCCCCCTTGGCGATTCTTTGCATCCTTTCTCATCGTGGAGAAAGGATGTGCCAGCCGAACGGCATGAGTGCGGAAGTGCGAAAGTTCAGCTTCATAAAGCCATGAGGAGATATCCTATCTTACGATAAACCCAAAAGGCAGGTGGTCAAGCATGTTTAAAATACTGGTGGCCGATGATGAAGAAAAAATCCGGCAGCTGGTCAAAAAATACGCTCTGTTCGAGGGCCACCAGGTCACCGAGGCTGCCAACGGAATGGAAGCGGTCACCCTTTGCCGCCAGTCGGAGTTTGATGTGGTTGTAATGGATGTAATGATGCCGGAGCTGGATGGTTTTTCCGCTGTGGAGGAAATACGCAAAACCAGCAATGTTCCGGTCATCATGCTTTCCGCCCGGGGTGAAGAATACGATAAAATTCACGGCTTCCAGTCGGGGGTGGACGATTATGTGGTCAAGCCCTTTTCGCCCAAAGAACTGATGCTCCGCATTCAGGCAGTGCTCAAAAGAACCCGTGCCTGCGGCGAAAGCAACTCTGCCCACGAAATTTACCAGCGAGATGGCCTTATGGTGGATTTTACAGCCCGTCTGGTGCAGGTGGATGAAAAACATGCCGATCTTTCCCCCAAGGAATACGACCTGCTTTTTTATATGGTGCGCAATCGGGGCATCGCCCTTGACCGTGAAAAGCTGCTCACCGAGGTTTGGGGCTACGATTTTTACGGCGACGACCGGACACTGGATACACACATCAAAATGCTTCGCAAGGCGCTTGGGCCTTACAGCGGCTTTATCACCACCCTTCGCGGCATTGGATACCGGTTTGACGGCTGAGTCGCTTAAACATTGAAAGATTTTGCGGAGAGGGTGGATTTTTGAAACCAAAACAGATCAGTATTAAATGGAAAATATATCTTTATCTTGTCGGCTTCTGCTTTTTGCTTTTGATGATGCTTTGGCTTTTCCAAACGGTTTTGTTGGATAGCTTTTACAAAACAATCAAAGCGGCCCAGGTCAAAAATGTAGCCCAAACGATTTCCGGCTATATTACAGAAAGCAATTGGGATGGGCTTTTGGCTATGCTCACCGATCACGATGATTTATATGTGGAGGTTCTCTCCCCTTCGCTGGAAACGATGCTGGTGGCAGGGAGCAATGTTTCTTCCAACATCAAAAGCCAATATCGCCCCAAGGAGAAGGCCGTTTTGTTTTCTCAGGCATCTCAGACCGGGGATGCCATTGTCAAGCGGTTTCCACCGGCCGGTTCTTCTGAAAGTGAAAGCATTCTGTATGTCAAGCTGCTGCCCACCGCCCAAGAAAACCGCCTTTTGATGGTCAGCGCCAATATTTCCCCTGTGGATGCCACCGTGCAAACCCTTCAGATTCAGCTGACCTGCATCAGCGTGATTATGATCGCACTGGCGGCGGCACTGGCGCTTCTGATTTCCAATCGGGTCTCCCGCCCTATCGAAAGGCTGGGCCGATCGGCCAGAGAACTGGCCGCAGGCAACTATCAGGTTGCATTTGATGGCCGGGGTTATCAGGAAATTGCCGATCTGGCGGACATTCTGGATCAGGCTGCCCGGGAGCTTGCCAAAACAGACAGCCTGCGCCGGGAGCTGATCGCCAACGTTTCCCACGATCTGCGCACCCCCCTCACCCTGATTACCGGCTATAGTGAAATGATTCAGGAGCTGCCGGGAGAAAATGTTCCAGAAAACATGCAGGTCATCATTGATGAATCCAAGCGGCTTACCTCGCTGGTCAACGACCTGCTGGATCTTTCAAGGCTCCAATCGGGCAACCAGCCACTCAACCCCACCCGCTTCAACTTGACCGATGAAATTGAAGGTATTCTGGGGCGGTTTACCCACTTTTGCCAGCAGGATGGCTATCAAATTGACTTTGTGCACAGCGGTTCCTGCTGGGTTGCAGCGGATTGCGACCGGATTGGTCAGGTTATCTATAACTTTATGACCAATGCCATCACCCATACCGGTCCGGATAAACGAATTACCCTGACCCAGCTTCTGGAAAACGGGCGTGTAAAGGTCAGTGTGACCGATACCGGCGAGGGCATCCCCGAGGAAAGCCTCCCCTATGTGTGGGAGCGGTATTACAAGGTGGATTCGGTGCACAAACGGATGGCCACCGGCACCGGGCTGGGGCTTTCGATTGTCAAGGCTATACTCAGCCAGCACCCGGATGTGGAGTATGGAGTTGTTTCCAGCCCGGGTCAAGGAAGTACCTTTTGGTTCTCTCTGCCCTGCGAGGACGGAGGCTTTATTTAATGCCTGCTGAACAATTCAAAACGTGACAACAGCAATAGTTTGATAGCGTTTTGAATTGTCTAGGTGCAAGGTTTTGTGGCATTATTTAGGCCTTCGCTGCGCACCACAGCATTGCCCGCTTCTTTTCCTATCAGGAGGAGAAGCGGGCTTCTCTTTTGACTGGCATGTGCAAATTTTGGAACCATATCTTGTGAATTATGCCAAGGCAACGGCTTGCCTTTTCTCATGTTCCACATAAAAACCGTATCAGATGAAACGATTTTCAGCATTTAATTCATTGTATTTGGGTTATTGTTATGTTATAGTCAATGTACCATAACAAGCGCTTTCAGGAGCCGAAAGGAAAAAAGCCTATGGATTGCCCTTCCCCTGCCGTTTCTCAGGCTTTCGAGAAAAGTCAGCTTTTCTGTCACTGTGTCCCCGAGCAAACCCGATTTTTTCTGCGGGATTTTGCCAAGGGCAGTGAAATTTCCGGTGCGCCTGAGGGCGATCCGGCAGTGGGGCTGGTGATCACAGGGCGGGTACAGGTTTACAGCATCAGCGCCGATGGCACCAGTGTGAACCTTTCTACCTTGAATCCCGGTGAAAGTTTTGGTATCTCAACTATTTTTACCGAGGCAGGCCTAACCACAAGACTGTATGGGGATAAGAAAGCCACGATTGCCTATTTTCCTCGTACCGAATTTTTGCGGCTTCTGGAAGAAAACTCTCAAATGTTATTGGGCTACGCTTATCTTTGCAACCAGAAGATTTCTTACCTGACCCAAAAAATCCAGTTTTTAACGATGCCCTCTTGTCGCAGGCGATTGGTGGTGTATTTGCTGAAAAACCAAACACCTCAGGGAGAAGTTTTTCTGGACATCTCAAAGGAGCGGCTGGCCAAGGTGATCGGTGTCAGCCGTGCCAGCCTTTTCCGTGAACTGCGCCGCCTCAGCGATGCCGGGTTGATTTCGGCAGAGGGAAAAAGCATTCAATTGCTTGCTCTCGCTTCTCTGGAGCAGATTGTTCAGGAAACCCACGATTCTTCTCAGTAAGAACCTTCGGCATTGCCGGAATTTTTGGAGCTTTGCTCCGTCTGCCTTGTGCAGTATTTTATGACAAAAGGAGTACCATCTATGAAAAAGCTTTTATCCCTTGCTTTGGTGCTGATGCTGGCCGTTTCCATGCTGGCCGGATGCACCCCCAATCAATCAGGCGAAACAAGTGAATCTCTTCCCTCTGCTGGAGCTTCCCCTACCTCTTCCGAAGCCGCTCCCGCCGAAGTCTCAGAAGAAGCCTCCGAGGAAGCCGCTGCTCCCACCGATGCCACTCCTCCCGAGGAAATCAGAGTTTCCGCTCTGAAAGGCCCCACCGCTATGGGTATGGTCAAGCTGATGCAGGATACCGAGGATAAGGCTGTAACCAGCCCTTACACTTTTGCTATCGGCACCACCGATGAAATTGTTCCCAAGCTTTCCAAGGGTGAAATTGATATCGCCGCTGTTCCCGCCAATCTGGCTTCTGTCCTTTACAACAACACCGAGGGCAAGGTGCAGGTTCTGGCCATCAACACACTTGGTGTTCTCTATGTAGTGGAAAAAGGCGATACTGTCAAATCTGTTGCTGATCTCAAGGGCAAGACTATTTATGCCACTGGTAAAGGTGCTACCCCTGAATTTGCCCTGAACTATGTTCTGCTCCAGAATGGCATTGATCCCACCAAGGATGTCACCATTGAATACAAATCCGAAGCAGCCGAGATCATTCCCCTCATGGCACAGGCTGAAAATGCCATCGCCATTATGCCTCAGCCCTTTGTAACCGTGGCCGGGGGCAAGATTCCCGGTTTGCGTGTCGCTCTTGACTGGACCAAGGAATGGGATGCCGTTTCCGCCGGAAAGAGCAGTATGGTGACCGGTGTTGTGGTGGTTCGCAAGGAGTTTGCCGAAACCTATCCCGGTGCTGTGGCACAGTTCATGACCGATTACTGCGCCTCCACCAGTTATACTCAAACCAACGTTGCCGAAGCCGCCGCTTTAGTTGGTAAATACGGTATCGTTGATGCAGCGGTGGCTGAAAAAGCACTGCCTGCCTGCAACATTACCTTTATAGATGGTGCTTCCATGCAGGAAAAGCTGAGTGGCTACTTAACCGTTCTCTCTGAGCAAAACCCCCAGTCTGTAGGAGGAAAGCTGCCCGATGAAGGATTCTATTACCTCCCCTAAGCCCCCTCGGCTTTGGGAAAAGGCTCTGGCAATCGCATTATGGCTGCTTTGCTGGTATCTGGCCAGCAAAGCGATTAAACAGGAGATGCTTCTGGCATCTCCTGTTTCGGTTGCCAAAACGCTGCTGGGCTTAATGTCCACCGGCAGTTTCTGGAGCAGTGTTGCCTTTTCCCTTTCCCGGGTAGTTGCCGGCTTTGGTCTGGCTTTTGCCGCAGGTATCCTACTGGCTGTGGGTGCCTACCGCAGCCGGGCCATGGCAGTTTTTCTGCGGCCCTTTATGGGAATCATCAATGCGGCACCCATGGCCTCCTATATTATTTTATGCCTGTTGTTTCTTTCTTCCCGGAGCCTTTCAATTTGCATTTCCTTTTTGATGGCTCTGCCCATTATGTATTCCAATGTGCTCACTGGCCTGCAAAGCACCGATCAAAAGCTGCTGGAAATGGCCTCAGCCTTTGGCGTACCGCCCCTGCGGCAGATGGTGTACATTTATTTTTCCCAGCTGATGCCTTTTTTGGTATCTGCCTGTAGTCTTTCGCTGGGTGTCTGTTGGAAATCCGGGATATCCGCTGAGGTAATCGGGCTGCCACTTGGTTCCATTGGCGAGCAGCTTTATCAAGCCAAGATTTTTGTGGATGCCAAAACAGTATTGGCTTGGACTGTTATGGTTATCGCTATTAGCTTTCTACTGGAACGCACATTTTTGGCTCTGCTTCAAAAGCTGGCCAGTTCCTTGGAAAGGATGTGAGAGCTGTGGCAATTGAGCTTTGCGGCATTTCAAAGGCTTACGAAAGCACTCAGGTTCTCCAAAATGTTTCCTTGCGCTTTGAAACAGGGAAAAGCTACTGCATCATGGGGCCTTCCGGCTACGGCAAAACCACGCTTCTGCACGTTTTAATGGGGCTGGTCAAAGCGGATGCGGGAGAAATCACCGGCCTTGAAGGGTATCGGCTTGCGCCTGTATTTCAAGAAAATCGCCTGTGCGAAAATCTAAGTGCCGGGGCCAATCTGCGGATGGTTCGCCCGGGCAAAGCCACCGCTCCCGAACTGGATGCAGCCCTTGAAAGTCTCGGCCTTCCCGGCGCTCTCCACCAGCCTGTGCGGGAGATGAGCGGCGGTATGAAGCGGCGGGTTGCAATCGCCAGAGCGCTGGTCAGCGGCGGCAATCTGCTGGTTATGGATGAGCCCTTTAAAGGGCTGGATCATGAAACCAAAGAGCTGGTGATGTCCCATGTTCGGGAGCAGGCAATGGGCAAAACCATGATTTGGGTCACCCACGATGAACGTGAGGCTGCCTTTATGGGCAGTGAAATGATTCATTTTCCTCTTTAAAGCGTCCAATAGTCTTTAATATGTTAAAAGCCTGTCACTCCTTAAAGGAATGGCAGGCTGTTTTGTATATCGCAATAAAAGATGCCGGCTTTAATAAGTGAATTTGGAGAGCAGCATTTTAACCCGGAGATATTCCATCAGTTTTTCTTGGGTGTATTTGGGCAGACCAAACACATCGGCGCCCGGGCTGTTTATGTATTCCTTAATGGAATCGGTGTAAAGCTGGAAGAACTCCGTTCCCACATTGAACTTATTGATACCCTTGCGGAAAGCGATTTCCAGCTGATCTTCCGGGATTCCGCTGCCGCCGTGCATAACCAGCGGAACGTCGGTGGCGTTGTTGATCTCTTCCAAACGCGCAAGATCCAGCTTGGGGGTTACTTTATAAACACCGTGAGCACTGCCCACTGCAACAGCGATGGAATCTACATTGGTGCGCTCATAGAAATCAGCGGTAACCTCGGGCTTGGTGTAAAGATCCTCGTTGCTTTGATCGGAAGCGGTAGCGGCAACACCAACATGTCCCAACTCGGCCTCCACATCCACGCTAAAGAGATGGGCCGTTTCCACAACCTTCTGGGTGTTTTTGATGTTTTCTTCCACAGGGAGCATCGAGCCGTCATACATAATGGAGGTAAAGCCGCTTTTAATGGCATGCATCAGATATCCGTAATCGCTGCAATGATCCAGATGCAGGCCGATGGGAACCTTCACATCATCCGCCAGCTTTCTGACCATTTGCGCAAAGGTAGAAAGGGAGGCAACATTGTTTTCAATACTGTGACCGGGATAGAGCATAACCAAAACCGGGGTTTTCAGCTCCTCCGCCACGGTGACAACGCTATAGGCCATGTTGTAATCCGTGCAGTTGAATGCAATGACAGAGGTATTCGCCTTATCAGCCATTTTAAGGATTGTGCTCACTCTTTCAAAAGCCATAAAACTCTTCCTTTCGCGATGCATAAATGTTTGTTTGTGTTTGTTTATATTTTAATATTATCGCTTACAATGCTGCTTGTCAATAAGATTTCCCAATAATTGTAAGAATGGTTGTATATTCTGCTAAAAACAGGGCCGGTTTGTGCGAATCCCCAGAAACAAAAAAAAATCGATCACGGTATTGAATGTTTATTCATTTCTTGTTACAATACTATTGTCAAAAATCGAAAATAGTCGAGTCCTATTTTGTATAGATCACCCCAAGGCATGTATCTTTTTGAATGGCTTCGCGGCAAACAATACCGCTTATTACCGCTCATTTGGCATTGCTGTCGATGAATATACTTTTTATGAAGGCAGGTTTGTTCCCATGCTGGCTGAAGAAAGAAAAAACAAAATTCTGGAGCTGATCAGCGAAAAAAAGATCGTCAAGGTCACCGAGCTGAGCACCCTGCTCAAGGCCACCGAGGCCACTGTTCGCCGTGATCTGGAGGATTTACAGGCACAAAACAAAGTGCATCGGGTGCACGGCGGCGCCACCTCTGTGAATCCCACCAGCCGTATGATCCGGCAGCAAGATCTCCTCGACCTTTGCACAGAGGAAAAAAAGCGCATCGCCCGAAAAGCCTATGATTATGTTCAGGATAACGACGCTATTTTTATGGATAGCTCCACTACGGTGCTGGAGCTGGCAAGGCTGATTGCCGCAGGTGGCCGCAGCAGGCTCACTGTGATCACCAATTCCTTTGTGATTGTTTCCCTTTTCGCCGATACACCGGATATCCGGGTGCTCCATACAGGCGGGCAGATTGTGTATGCCTTGCAGGCCGCTCTGGGCGTAGTGGCGGAAAATATGATCCGAGGGGTCAAGGTGGAAAAATGCTTTTTAGGCACCAACGGCATTGATCCCTCCTATGGCTATTCCTCCCCTACCTTTGAGGAGGCCTCCATTAAGCGGTGCATGATGCATTCCTCTAAGCAAACCTTTGTGCTTTCGGATCACACCAAATTTGACGAGTTCTATATGTGCAAGTTTGCCGATTTTGTGGGAGAAGTGGATTATCTCATCACCGATGCCCTGCCCAAGGAGCCGAGCCTTGCCCTTTATCGAACCAGCGTCAACCTTGTTTTGGCCTAGTTACTGGGCACCCTTTTCACGGTTGAAAGCCCCTTTTCTTTCAGAGCAGGGGTTTTTTTATACAATTTACTAAGACGTATCCTCCACAACCTAAATTCATTTGCAAGGGAGAAAAAAGTATGAAGAAAATACTCAATGCCTTAGACAGAACCGTTTTGGAAATGTGTGCCGGGCTGGCACTGGCCAATACCGAGCTGCACGCCGATTTCAAGTACAAATTCCTACGGAAGAAAAATATCGACCGCAGCAAGGTCAGCCTGCTCAGCGGCGGCGGAAGCGGCCATGAACCCGCCCACGCCGGATACATAGGCACCGGTATGCTGGATGTGGCTGTCTGCGGTGATGTTTTTGCCTCTCCCTCTCAAATTCAGGTTTATCAGGCCATCAAGGACAGTGCCGGTGACAAGGGCGTTCTGCTGATTATCAAAAACTACAGCGGCGATATCATGAACTTCCAGAGCGCCGCCTTTTTAGCTGAAATGGATGGCATTGAGGTCAATTATATCAAGGTCGACGATGATATCGCCGTGGAGGATAGTCTTTATACCGTAGGCCGCCGGGGCGTGGCCGGAACGGTTTTGGTGCATAAGCTGGCCGGAGCCGCTGCACAGGCCGGGCTTTCCCTTGCAGAAGTCAAGCGAGTGGCACAAAAGACCGCCGATCATGTCCGCAGCCTCGGTTTTGCCTTCTCCTCCTGCACAGTGCCGGCCAAAGGCAGCCCCACTCTCACCATCGCCGATGATGAAATGGAATACGGTGTGGGTATTCACGGTGAGCCGGGTATCCGCCGGGAGCCTGTTGCCTCCGCAGACCAGCTGGCTCAGCGCATGGTATCGGCTCTGCTGGCCGATATGAAGCTGGATGTCGGCAAGCCCCACGAGATCGCTCTTCTGGTCAACGGCTTCGGCGCCACTCCTCTCATGGAGCTGTATGTTTTCAACAACTCGGTTATGGGCCAGCTGGCGGAAAAAGGCATTAGGGTTTACCGCACCTTTGTGGGCAATTATATGACCAGCTTGGATATGGAGGGGGCTTCCCTTTCCTTCCTTGTTCTGGATGATGAGCTGAAGGGCTATCTGGATGCCAAATCCACTGCCCCCGGCTTCCCGGTGGATGGCCCCGCCGCTTCCCCTGTTTATATCCCTCTGAGCCACGAAAATGAGGATCATCCCGTTTCCTACAAAGCCGATACCTCCAAGGGCGGAGACACCATTCAGGGCGAAGGGCTTTCGCTGGAGAACGTGACTTTCCTTGTGGATAAAATGAGCGAAATCATCATTGAAAATGAGGTTCCCTTCTGCGATCTGGATTCTCATGCGGGTGACGGTGACTTCGGCATGAGCGTAGCCAAGGGCTTCCGGCAGCTCAAACGGGAGTGGAGCGGTATTTTGGCCGGTTCCAAAACCATTGGGGAATTTCTGGATGCCTGCTCCGTTGTGATCATGGAGCATTGCGGGGGTGCTTCCGGCCCTATCTGGGGCTTTGCCTTCAAATATGCCGCCAAGGCCGCCGGAGAAACCACCAGCCTGACCCTGCCCGCCTTCGCCGATATCATGCAGGCCGCTGTGGAGGGTGTGCAGACCACCGGCAAGCGTTCCTTTGGCCGGGGTGCTGTTGTGGGCGACAAAACCCTTATCGATGCCCTTGTTCCCTGCGCCGATGCATGGAGCGAGGCCGCTCGTAAGGGAGATAGCTTGATGGAAACCTTCAAAAATGCTGCACAGGCCGCTGTGCAGGGTGCCGATAAAACCAAGGAAATCGTGGCCCGCATGGGCCGTGCTGGAACAGTGGGAGAGCGGAGCCTTGGCTATCCCGATGCAGGAGCTCATGCTCTGGGCGTAATCTTCACCCAAATCGGCGAAGCTCTCCGGTAACAAAATAAGGTCTTAGACTCTGTGAAAAAGCGTGCAGAACTGGATTCTGTACGCTTTTTCTTCTTTTTTGTCGGTATGGGGCCTGTATACTGAATAAAGTGCGACAAGATTGACACTGTTCTCTCTCATGCGTTATACTAGTGAACAGTTCAGTCTATGTCTTTTTTCTTCCTCGTGAAGCAACATGCCCGCGGCACCCTCCTTATAGTTGTATAGGTTTAAAACCACAATGTGGTTTTAAACAGCGGCAATCTGCCGCTAACCGCCATAAGCGGTCTATACCGACTTCATACTCCTTTACACGCAGTGCGTGTTTGTGGGCGAAGCCCGCAGCTTCAAAATTGCATCACAATTTTCAAGCTGTATGAGTATATATGAGCGGCAGCCGCATTTGAATAAAAAGGAGATTTCTGTGCGCAAAATCAAGCTTGTTCAATTGACAGCCTTTTTTATGGCTCTTCTTCTTTTATGCTCCTGTTCAGCGGATTGGAAGCAGCAGTGGTCCTTGGCCTCCCGCGTTCCCGAGGAATCGGAAAGCAGTCTCTCGTCCTCCGAACCGGAGGAAACCTTCCAATACAGTTTGGATCAGCGCCTTCCCAGCATACTCCGCCAACAGATTATAGCCAGCCGCCGCCAAGTTTTTGCACCCATTGACGATGCGGTGAAAAAGCAGGTTGAGCTTTACCTTACTCCCGATCTGGAATTGGAAACCGACCTGCAAATTGCCCGTTCCCTTACAGAAGGAGTAGGCAGTTTTGATGAGGCGGTTCTGGAAATGCCCAAAAAGCTCAGCCACGCCGAAGCTAAAGAGGAAATTGAGTTTTTGTTTTCTTATTTAAAATACGGCTACTGCGGCTATGGTTATTTGGGCGGAGACGCTGTATTTAACACCGCAAAAGAAAAAATGCTGGCCGCTTTGGCTCAGCAAAAGGATCCGGTGGATCTGTTCACTTATAAATATGATATCCTCATTGAATTTCTGGAACCCATTATTGTGGATAGCCATTTTGTGGTGGATAGCGAGAGCTTTTCCACCGCTCATACACACCGTTATTACAGCTTCAACGAGGAGCTGCTCTTTGAGCAGGAAGGAAACGAGTTTATCACAACTTTGGATGGAACACGCCTGACCTTGACCGCCGTGGAGGGCAAGCCTCCTGAAGAATTCCTGCGCCTGATTCTGACCCAAGAAGGAACACCTGCATGGGCAATCGGCATCACCCATGTGGAGCCGGGGGAATATTCCAGCCTGACCCTGACCCTTCGGAATGAAAACGGCGATCCCTTGGAGCATTCTTTGCCTTTGCAGCAGGCGGATACCGAATATACAAAGGCCCTGCGGAAACAGTCAGCGGGCTATAACCGCTATGAGCGGGAGGGTATTTCCATCTTGGAAAACCGCCGCCTTTATGCGGAGGATAATGACCCTCTCAACGATGCTGACCCCCAGCTGACTGCCTTTACCGAGGAAGCCGCCACACTAAGCACTGAACCGGTGCTGATTCTGGATTTGCGCGGCAATCCCGGAGGAAACGATTCCTACGCTTTTAAATGGATACAGAATTATGCCGGCCTTTTTGAACCGGGCAATTATGCCTCTATCAATGTTTCGCTCCTGACCAATACGGTTTATCAAAGCGCCGGGTGGATTCGCACTTGGCTGGAGGATATGTTCTATGAAGCGGATCAAGAAGGCCGTATTCCCGGCTGGACCGATGTCCTTTATGGCTCCGCAAAGCTGGTTCCCAACGAAAATGTTGTTTTTGTTCTGATCGACAGCGGCGTGGCATCCTCAGCAGAAACCTTCGTGGCCGCCCTGCAGGAAATGGAAAATGTAATTATTGTTGGCACCAGCACCAGCGGCATGGGAACCATGGGGAATATCCGAGAGATTTATCTGCCCAAAAGCCGCCTTTGCATCACCTGTGGCTTTTCGCTGTTTCTGACACCCGATCTTTCTCCCTTTGAGGGAAAAGGTTATGCCCCAGATTTATGGGCTCCTCCCGGCGAAAGTCTCGAAAGGGTTCTTCGTTTTGCTGCCAACTACGAGTTAAGTCAGCCTTAAAAGGGAATCAGCTCCATGTGTTCAAGCAGAATTTCCAGGCCCATCAGCACAAGAATGCCGCCACCGGAAAATTCCGCCCGTTGTTTGAGCTTGGCACCACAAATATGGCCCAGCTTAACCCCCAGCATCGAAAGCAGGAAGGTAACACTTCCGATAAAGAATACGGCGGGAATGACTTCCACCTTTAAAAAGGCGAAGGAAACACCCACAGCCAGTGCATCAATACTGGTTGCTACAGCTAAGGGGAGCATGGCTGAGAATTGGAGGGAGGCTTCTTCCCGGGAAGCTTCCTCGTGTTCTTTTTTCAGACTGCCTACAATCATTTTTCCACCTAAAATTGCCAGAAGCACAAAGGCAATCCAATGATCAATGGCTGTAATGTAATCGGCAAACTGAGCACCCAACAGATATCCGGCAAGCGGCATAATCGCCTGAAACAGGCCAAAATATAGCCCCACTACCATACCCTTGCGCAGAGTGGCTTTTTTCATGGAAAGCCCCAAGCAAATCGCCACTGCAAAGGCATCCATGGATACCCCCACCGCAAATACAAACAGTTCAATCCAACTCAAATCCAATACCCTCCTAATATACTTCTACAGGAAGAAAAAGTCTCTTGCATAAGCTCTGTATAGCATTGCCCTGCCTTAACTGGGTAATAAAGGTGACCGCTAAAAAATACCTATTGAATAAATACGGCGATTTCCTTTATTTATTCGCAAGACCGGGTATTTTAGGCAAAAGAAAAAACTCAGGCATGGCCTGCCACACAAACCCAAATTTCGCATTTGACAAAATTAAGCTGTATGAAAAAGCTATGCATGAGTCTCGTCATTTAAGATAAGCCAGACCATTACAGTCAGTGTGTTGACTTACCACGCCAGCGGCGATAACTACTCCCTCACGAGTGTTTTGATTATTTTTGCATTTTAGCATATGCCCCCGTATCTGTCAAGCCCCGGAAATGCTTTGGTTGTGCGATTTTTATGGGTATTAGCCTATATTTGGCATGTCCTAGGCTTAGTTAGATCAGGCTTACTCTTGTATATTTTTTCTTAACTATTGCTAATTAAGATGAAGTGCTTATTTTGCAGCAAAAAAGTGCTGTCTTCAACAAAGTATATAAAAGCCTGCAAATAAGAAGTCAATAGGAAAATGAAGAAAAACAGCAACGCGAAAAGGTGGAACACTAATAGGCCGCCGCCAGTAGCGCCGACCAAAGCTATGCGGAACGAGTTTAGCGAGATAGCCCAGTGGAATCCATATCCACAGGCTTGTCCAGAGTATTCATGTATTCCTTTACCCTGCCGTAGTAAATACGCAGGAATTTGTTACAGCCAGCGGTCATGTAGACATGATAGGGCTTACCCTCGGCTCGTTTTTTGTTCAAAAACTGAAACACAGGGTCGTCTGGGGGCGCTTTTTGCAGCAGGATTGTCATGAGGATAAAGAGCGTCTTTCGCAGTTCCGGAGAGCCCCGCTTTGACGAACGCGTGCTTTTCGCCTCGTAGCTTCCGGACTGGTTTGCGCCCGGGTCAACCCCTGCAAAGGCCGTCAAGGAGCCCTTGTGTGCAAAGCGGCGAACATCGCCAATCTCCGCCATAAGCTGCGGCCCGAGAGATTTTCCGGCACCATACAACCCCATAACCACTTCGTATTCAGGAAGCTCCTGTGCGAGCCGGTTCATCTCCGCGCGGAACACCTCCACGGTTTTGGAAACGGTACCCAGTTGTGTAATTGCTTCCTGCACCATCACTTTGGACAGCGGATTTTTCGGCAGCATGGCAATCAGTTCTTTCGCTTCCGCGTGAATCTGGGCAGCTTTGGCGGTACTGAAATTGTATCCGTGCCGCTTGCACCACTTGCGGTAACGCTCCACGAAGGAGATCTGTCCTATACCCCTTACGCAGTCCACGTGCCAGAAGGACGCGGCGAAATCCACCCACTTCTGGCTGCCATCCGCACGAACGGGGCTTTCAAAGAGGGCGTTGACTCCGGGGTAGGTCTGGTCAAGCAGGGCAATGAGATTGTTCTTCAGCGCCGTCTTGTTCTTGGTGTACAGACCATATTGCCGGTTCATGCTTTTCAGTTGGTAGCGAATCGTATCCATAGGAGTATGTTGGCGCAATTCGGCCCAGTTGTCAAGGCCATACCGGGCAATCTTGAGCGCATCCGCTTTGTCCGTCTTGACCTTACGGAGCGAGTTATTCCCGTATTCCTTGATGAGCAGCGGATTGACCGCACTGACAAAAACTCCGGCGTCATGCAGCATCTGGGCCACCGGTTCATAGTACCGCCCCGTGTGTTCCAGAACCACCCGCGTCTCGCCCTCCAGACTTTTCAGCCGCTTTGTCAGCTCGCTGAGTTCACTGGAGGTGTGGCGTACCTCATAGGGCTTTGCCACCAGCTCCCCAAAGGGACGAAGAACCGACACCATGCTTTTCCCTTTGGAAATATCTATCCCGACTGCGTTCATAACCCCACGCTCCCATCACAGATTTACAATTGGCGTACCATCCTTTTCTCACTGCCGATTCTATCTGTTTGATGACACGAACGCGCCGGATGGCGGCTCTACCTGCACAAATCGAACGCTGCGAGCGAGAGGATGACTGACTGACTTTTCAACGGACGCGAAGTCCTTGGAGATAACCGCCAGGCCTATTGTCCTCTCATTCTATCAGCTTAGGCAATGAAATGGATAATGGCGCAACTGGATGCTGCGCCACCAACCAAATATATAGTAACAGGAGAAAACATGATGAAAAAAATCCTGACATTTTTTCTTTGCGCTGTTTTATTAACGTCTTGTTCAATCGGAAATGGTTCTTCATCCAGTGGCGCTATCCAAAGTGAACCCTCCGAGTCTTCAATCGGCACAAATAGCACATCCATTTCGGAGGAAAATGTTTATGAACTTTTTTCCGCACTGGATAAAAAGGCTTTGCCTGTTATGCGCTGGTATTTCGAAGAAGCTTGGGAGAGTTTGGATATCGCCGAGGAATCGGTTTATGCACCCTATTATAAGGTCAACGATTTTGCAACCATTGCTGAAATGAAGGCCGCTACTGCCGAAGTCTTTACAGCCAATTTTGCCAATATATTTTTTTATGATCATGCATTTATTGACCCCTCCGGCGAGGATACCCCTATGTACAAAGAAATCGACGGTCAACTGTATCGCAACACAGATCAGGGCGGGTTGGGCTGGCCTTATAAGCTCACCGATCAATGGTACATTCCCTACCAAGACGACCAAATGATTGTGATGGCAGTGAACACCCTCCTGCTGGGCGATGAGACAGAATGGAACAATTTTTTACTGAGAAACGAGGGCGGCTCTTGGAAATTGGACTCTTACTTTGAATTTAACCCTTATATGGAATATTCCAATGCTGTTACCAAGCAAAAAGAAAATGAAATAGATTATGCGGTTTCCTCATAGTTTTGTGCGCAGGATTGGAAAGATGCCAACCAGCTGGACGCCAACGCCCTGATCAATTTTTATGTATATACCTATCTTTCGGATATCAAGGAAGAATACGATTACAACCAAGGTTATCCGGTTGCAGCCGCAGATGTAATGGAAGGGCTGTCGGTATACCTAAAGGGCCTGCAAAAGGAAACCTTAACCGCAGTCAATGAACTGCCTTACGCAAATGCCCGTTATGACCAAGCAACCGATTGTTTTTACTTTGACATTATGTTTGACCCGGCGGATTGTATTGTGATCGATTCCCAGACCAAAGAAAACACCACCACATTGGAAATCATGGTAATCGGCAAAAACGGCAAAGCAGCTTATACATCCTTCTTGGATTTAGAGGTAAATGGTTCTCGGATTCAATATGTTGGCAACCGTTCCGGTGAGGATTTCCCCGAATAACAGCATATAGAAGAGCCATCAGCTTACGCCGATGGCTCTTCTATAGTTATATACTGCTGAAATCGTTATTTCAGCAAACCCTTCTCTTCAATAAAGGTAGCGGCGACCTTTTCAATGGAAAGCTTTTCTCCATCCACCATATAGTTGTAACGCACCATATCCTCTGCGGTGGTGCAGTCTTTTAAGACCTGCAGTGTCTCTGCAATTTCAGGATGTGCGGTTAAGGTATCCTGCCGAACCACAGGGGCGCAGTAATAAGAAGGGTAGAAATTCTTGTCATCCTCCAAGACGACCAGATCGTATTCATAAAGCAGGCCATCGGTGGTGTATACATTGGCAACATCCACCTCACCCTGATTCAGCGACTTATAAATCAGTCCTACATCCATTTGTAACGTATCTTTAAAATCATAGCCATACAGCTCACACATGGGGTAATATCCATCGGTACGGTCTAAATAGCCGTGCTCAGCTCCAAAGATCAGCTCAGGAGTAAAGGGAGCCAGATCGCTAAAGGTTTTGATGCCGTTGGCTTCGGCAAAATCCTTACGGACAGCATTGGCATAGGTATTGTTGAAGCCGAAATCCTCCAACCATACAAGGCCGAACTGCTTTTCATATTCCTCTTTAACCACCCGATAAGATTCGTCGGGATCGGTGATTGGCTCTTTTTTCAAGTAGTGGATCAGTGCACTGCCAGTGTATTCTGGAACAATATCAATTTCACCGCTCTTAATGGCTTCGAAGCTTACTGCTGCCGAAAGGTTATATTTTCGTTCGATTTTCAGATCGGTTTTAGCTTCCAGAAGCTGCGCAATAATTTCACCGGTCAGCAGGCTTTCGGTGTAGTTTTTTGCACCCACCGTCACCTTATCCTTAGAACCGCACCCCGCAAGAGAGGCCAGTAATACGGTCACCATCATTACCGTTGCCGCTATCTTTCGAATCCTGATCATAAAATTCTCCTTTCGTGTAACAAGTGTGATTTATCGTCGTATCATTTTCCTTTCCAGGCGGTTTAGCAGAAAGTCGGTTCCCACTGCCATGGCACAGATGGGAATGGCTCCCATAAGAACCATAGCCGTATCCGCTGTCTGGGTTCCCCGGTAAATATAACCGCCCAGTCCACCCCCGCCTACCAAAACAGCAATGGTCACAATACCGTAGGCCGTAATCAGCGAGACCCGGATACCGGAAAGAATCAACGGCAAAGCGTTGGGAAGCTCCACCTGAAGAAGCATTTGCAGCTTGCTCATCCCCATGCCTCTGGCTGCCTCCAGCAGGGCCGCATCAACACCCCGGATTGCTGTATAGGTGTTGCGCACAATAGGCAGCAGCGAATAGAGGAAAATGGCCATAATGGCGGTGGTATCCCCCAGCCCAAAGGTCATCATGAGAATCGCCAGCATAGCCAGTGAGGGCACAGTCTGCAAAATTTCGGAAAGCCCCAGCACCGGGCCGGATAAAACCGGAACTCTGGTAAGCAGAATCCCCAACAGGATACCGATTACAGCCGCAAAGGCGACCCCGCCCCAAGAAAGCAGAAGATGAGAAAAAGATTTGACCACTAGTTCTGTCATAAAGCTTATCCCCTTTCCCGCTGAATTTTCAGGCCTCTGGGCGTTACCGCCTGCACCAGACGGCCGATGACCAGACTGGTCAGAACAGCCAGAATACAGGCCGGTGTGGCCCCCATTACAATCATGGGGTAATTATAGGTCATAATGCCGGTATAGATAATATCCCCCAGCCCCCCGGCTCCCACTAAGGCCGCAACAGTGGCCCAGCTGATGATGTAAACCGCAGAAAGCTGAATGCCCGAAACAATCACCGGCAGCGCCAAAGGAATCTCAACTCTGCCCAAGGCTTGCAGGGTATTCATGCCCATGCCCTTGGCAGCCTCGGTATATTGGCGGGGCACCTCTGCGATACCGGTATAGGTATTTTGCAGAATCGGCAGAATGGAATAAATCACCAGCACCACCAGCGCTGTTTTGGAACCAATGCCCAGCAGTGGGATCGCCAAACCAAACATAACCATGCTGGGAATGGTCTGGAATACCCCCACAATGGCCAGCACCTGACGGGCGGCCTTGGGAAAGCGTGTCAAAAGAATACCCAGAGGAACGGCAATGCAGATTCCCAGTGCGACTGCCGAAAAGGAAAGCCGGATATGAACCTCCAGCGCCCGAAGCAGTGTACTCCAGTTTTTTTGCACAAAAGCAGCCAGCTCACTCATCGGTATCCTCCCCCCATACAGCATCGGCCAGCGCTCTGGCCATACTGGTTTTGGTTACGATACCGGCAACGGTATTATCTCGGTTAAGCACCACAACATAGTTATCATGGCCGGAAAGCAGCTTATCAAAACAGGCTTGGGCATCTTCATCTATGTACGAGGTCATGTTGGTTTGCTGCACAAGAGGCTCGATGGTTTTATGTCCCTTACCCTCGCTGCGGATGCTCTGAATCGAAACAGTTCCCGCATAGGTATCATCCGGATTCTTCACAATGAGAGTATCCACATTGCGGCGTGCCATTAAGTCAACAGCCTCCCGGATACCGCGGTTGTTGTATACGGTAATGATGTTTTCCCGCATAAAATCAGCGGCGGTCTGGGGAAGCAGCTCATTTTCCGTATTGCGCTTGCCCATAAAGCTGCGAACCAGATCATTGGCAGGCTTTTTGAGCATCTCCTCCGGGGTG
This sequence comes from Oscillospiraceae bacterium MB08-C2-2, assembly GCA_035621215.1. Taxonomy (NCBI): domain Bacteria; kingdom Bacillati; phylum Bacillota; class Clostridia; order Eubacteriales; family Oscillospiraceae; species Oscillospiraceae bacterium MB08-C2-2. The sequence goes on from CP141729.1 coordinate 942,771, forward strand.
GCCATCTGCACGATGCGGCCCTTATCCATAAAGATAATCTTATCGGCCATATTCAGGGCTTCATCCATATCGTGGGTGACAAACACAATGGTTTTGTTCAGCTTGCGCTGGAGCCGCCGGACCTCATCCTGCAAAACGCTTCTGGTCATGGGGTCTAAGGCACCAAAAGGCTCATCCATAAGAACAATGGGGGGAGAACCTGCCAAAGCCCGCAAAACCCCAATGCGCTGCTGCTGCCCGCCCGAAAGCTCCGAGGGATACTTGCCCGCATATTGATCATAGGGCATGTTCACCAACTCCATCAGCTCGTGAACAATTTGGCGGCTTTTCTCCTTATCGTATTTCAGCAGCCTGGGTACTACGCAAATATTTTGCTCCACCGTCATGTTGGGGAACAAGCCGATTTGCTGAATTACATACCCAATGGTACGCCGCAGCTTGACCCTATCCATCTGGGCCGTATCCTTGCCATCAATAAAAATTTTGCCTTTATCCGGATTAATAAGGCGATTGATGGTTTTTAGTGTAGTGGTTTTTCCACAGCCACTGGGGCCTATGAGCACTGTAAATTCGCCTGTTACAATTTCAAGATTCAGGTCATTCAAAATCAGTGCATCCCCATAGCTTTTGCTGACATGCTCAAAGCAAATCAAAGTTTTCCCTCCTTACGCATTGATCACATTTCTTTTTTCGGCAAACCGTTTCGTTGAACCGATTCCAAACACGGGGCAAAAGCAAAGCCACCGTGGTATTGACGAATCCATTGGCATTGGACCAGTGAGGTTATCCCACCGGGTTAAAGGCTCAATTTCAAGATGCCCAACTGCCCCAATTAGCAGTCCGTATTACACCGCTGAAAAAGAAGCATAAGCCGCCGCTCATTTGACCTTGGAAATTACATTCTTCCATTCTCAAAATTGAGCTGCAATTCAAAAAGCCGATCGGTTGTCGGCATCCCCAAGTGTGCTCAAAGCAAAGCCGTTTTCCGCCTGAAATCAAGGTTTTTTTCTTGGGGGAATTCAAAAGATGTGTTTTTAGTATACAGAATATGAAAGACCCTGTCAAATTCATGACAGGGTAATTCGACTGAAAAAGACATGAAACGACCTGACTTTTTCTATAAAATATTCAATTTGATATAAAAAAGAAAGGATATAGCCTTTGACGGGGTAGAAAAATATACCAATGATGTTTTTGGATTATTTTTTCACTTTTTTGTAAATTCCAAAAAATCCGCATCATTTTTCAGCTTTTTTCCTTGGGCTTAAAAATCAATGCAATCAGCAATCCGAACAGAATAGAGGCGGCGATTCCACCTGAAGAAGCAGTCAAGCCTCCTGTAAGAGCGCCAAGGAGTCCTTTTTCCTGCACAGCCGTCAAGGTTCCCTTGGCAATGAGATGGCCAAAGCCTAAAAGCGGCACCGAAGCGCCTGCCCCGGCGAAATCCACCAGAGGCTGATAAAGCCCAAAGGCCTGCAGAGCCACCCCGGCAACCACAAAGGTTACCAGTATGCGTGCCGGGGTCATCTTGGTGTAATCAATCAGAACCTGACCAACAGCGCAAATAGCCCCACCTACCAAAAAGGCCTTGAGATATTCCAAAAAAACAGACATGTTCCTTCCTCCTCTAATTGGGGTCGGCAGACAGGTGAACCAGATGAGCAATGCAGGGGATACTCTCTCCCTGCTGGACGCTGACCGTGGACATAAGCGCACCTGTGGCGATAAACAAAACGTTCCGCAGTCTTCCCTCCCGGATGGCTGGCAGAATATAAGAGCAAAGCACTGTGGCACTGCATCCGCAGCCGGAGCCTCCTGCCTGCACATTCTGGGTATCCCTGTCATAAATCAACAAGCCGCAGTCCGAGTGCTTTTTGCTCAGATCATAGCCTTCCCGCTTCATCAGCTGCTGCAACAGGTCACTTCCCACCATGGCCAAATCGCCGGTGATGATCAGATCGTAGTTATCCGGCCCGGTAAGAGTATCGCTGAAAAAATTGGTGAGAGTGCTGGCCGCCGCCGGGGCCATGGCCGCACCCATGTTGTTGATATCTTTGATTTCCTTATCTTCAATGGTGCCGATGGTCACCGCACGGACATAAGGCGGAGCGGTTCCCTGCCCTATCACTGCGCCACCCGCACCGGTTACTGTCCACTGGGCGGAAGGAGTCCGGCAGCCGCCGTATTCCAATGGAAAACGGAATTGCCGCTCAGCGGAGCAGAAATGTGAAGAGGTCACGGCCATGGTGGTGGCACACAACCCTCCTTCTACCATCATTGCAGCCATGGCCAAGCTCTGGGCCATGGTGGCACAGGCGCTGTAAAGTCCCGATAAGGGAATTCCCAGCTCCCGCAGGCCATAGTGGGAACCAATACACTGGTTGAGCAAATCTCCCGCAAAAATCATATCCACTTTATCCGGAGAAAGGCCTGCTTTTTCCAGTGCTTTTTCCGCCACCAGCTGCTGCATCCGGCTTTCGGCCTTTTCCCACGATTGCTGGCCAAAAAAGGAATCAACATTGACTATATCAAAGTATTTGGCCATTGGCCCCTCGGATTCTTTTTTGGAGGCCACAGAGGCATAGGACAGCACACAAGGGCTGGAATCCAGCCGAATGGTGCGTTTGCCTGCTTTTGTCGCCATAATTCATCCTCCCATTCAAAAAAGTATACTCATTTAGACAGGCAAAATCAGTCTTGCTGGTTCCCCGGAATATGAGTATGAAGAAAGAATGCGCCGGTTACAGCCGCATACGACAAAATGTCATATGTACTAAACAGCCAATCTGTTTAGTACGCATTCTGCTATAAGTGCAGGCGCCCGGATCAGTAAAATCCAAACAGAAAAACCAGAATGCCATAAAACACACCAGCCGCCACACCATACACAATAACCGGCCCGGCGATAATGAACATTTTGGCTCCCAGCCCCAAAACATAGCCTTCGCTTTTAAATTCAAGAGCAGGTGCCGCCACCGCATTGGCAAAGCCGGTAATGGGAACCAGTGTGCCTGCTCCTGCGATGGATGCAATGTTATCGTATACATTCAAGCCGGTAAGCAGTGCGGATAAAAAGATCAAAGTAATCGAAACGCAGGCACCAGCCACATCCGGCTCCATGCCCAGATACAAATATAAATTGCTGAAGGCTTCACCAATGGTGCAGATAGCGCCGCCAATGAGGAACGCCATAGGGATGCTGAATCCGCTTTTGCTGGGAGGAGTGGCACGTTTTGCCATTTCCTGATAATCCTTGTTGGTCAGTTCCAAAATAAAAGTCACCTCACAAAACATAGTCAACGGATAACGGTTTAGAATAAAACCACCCGCTTTTCCCGACGCATCCCTTCCAAAATTTGCACAGGTAAAAGCAACTATTTTCCGGGAATCCAGCGTCACTTCAGTATTTTTCCCGTACACAGGATAAATATGTACTAAGAAACGCACCTGCAAATTGCAAATATTTTATTTTAATAAAGCGTTTTTTGGAGCAGTATGGCTGATGTAAAGGCATCTGCTCAAAATAGATATAGGGTTTTAGGTTGCGATATCGCCCGAATTTTGGTATAATAATCTCGCCCGCTTAGCAAAACCAAAGATTTCGAGTGGGTTACTTTGAAACAACGAAAGGCCGCTGAAAGGCGGTATGAGCTTCGCCTCTTCAAAATGCGTTGCATTTTGCTTTTGTGTTATAATAACCGCCAACAGCTTAAATTTGCTAAATTTTTACGTTTGGATTTTATTCCCGGTATAAGCGCATCTGCAAAACGGATGTGTCACCATAGAACAGCGGTTGTTTTTTCTTATATATAAGAGAGAAACAGCCCATAAGGAAAAGGGGTTGTAACATTGCCAACTAAGGTTGTAGTCGGCGTACAATGGGGCGACGAAGGAAAAGGCAAAATCATTGATATTCTGGCTTCCCGGGCGGATGTAGTCATACGTTCACAGGGCGGCAACAATGCAGGTCACACTGTGGAAAGCGGCGGAGAGGTTTATAAGCTTCGGCTGGTACCATCCGGGATTCTATATCCCCACGCCACTTGCCTCATCGGCTGTGGAACCGTTATTGATCCAAAATCCCTTTTGGAAGAGCTGGATGGCCTGATTGAGCGTGGAATTGACTGCGGAAATCTGCGCATTGATCCCAGAGCCCACGTGGTCATGCCTTGGCACCTGACCTTGGATGCTCTTTCCGAGGATTCCAAGGGTGCACAGGATATTGGTACAACCCGCCGGGGCATTGGCCCCTGCTATGCCGATAAGGCAGACCGCATCGGCCTGCGCATGTATGATCTGACCCACCCGGAGGAGCTAGGCAAGAAAGCACGCGTTACCGGCGCTATTAAAAACCGCATGATTACCGGTATGTATGGCCATTCTCCCCTTGATATTGAAGCAATTATTGAGGAATATATCGCCTATGGGCAGCGTCTGCTTCCTTATATGGCTGATGTATCCGTTCTGGCTTTTGAAGCCATTAAAGCAAACAAGGAAGTTCTGTTCGAGGGTGCTCAGGGAACTTTGCTCGACTTGGACGTGGGAACCTATCCCTTCGTCACCAGCTCCAACCCCAGTTCCGGCGGTGTCTGCACCGGTGTGGGCATCGGGCCCACTATGATTGACCGGGTCATCGGCGTGGCAAAAGCCTATACCACCCGAGTTGGCAAAGGCCCCTTCCCTACCGAGCTGTTTGATGAAGTTGGTGAAAACATCCGGAAGGTCGGCAATGAATTTGGAACCAACACCGGCCGCCCCCGCCGTATTGGCTGGTTCGATGCCGTGATTTTGCGCCACGCTGTTCGGGTTAATGGCTTGACCGATTTGGCTGTGAACAAGCTGGATACTTTACAAGGAATTAAAATCTTGCGTATCTGTACCGGTTACAAGCTGCCGGATGGCCGCCTGATCAAAGAATTTCCTCCCACCTTTGAGGAGTTGGGTCAATGCCAGCCTGTTTATGAGGACATTGCCGGCTTCGATGAGGATATCTCACGATGCCGCAGCTTTGATGAGCTTCCCCTTAACTGTAAGGCCTATATTGCCAAGCTGGAGGATGTTTGCGGCTGCCCCATTACTATGGTTGGAGTGGGCCCTGCCCGGGAACAGAATTTAGAACGTACCAGCAAATAGTGTAACTAAAAATGGGGGAAGCTTTTCAAAAGGCTCCCCCCTGCTTTTTATTTCCCCACTGCTTGCCGGTAATTATTGTATTTTTATAGTAGCCGAACTTGAAAGCAAGTGCGCTTGCTTTTAAGAACGATGGTTTTGTTTTCAAGCTTATTGACTATATCATGCAGCTTTATACGTGTGCTGGTATCCCTTCAAGGAATGGAAAGGAGATGTATTATGGAAATGCTTAAACTCAGTGTCGGCGAGCCATTTTCCTCTCCGGCTTTTAACAGCAATTTTGTTGTGTTCTCGGATTTGAGCTGTCCTTACATCCCCGAAGAGCAAACCAGAAAATATCTGGCAGCTTGCTGCCGATACGCCCGGCAATATCACATTCATCTTGTTCCCCATCGGTTTGTACTGCAAAACTTTCTGTGTATGTGCCTGATCTCCCCAGACGGACGGGTTTTGGGTGCACAGAGAGCCTGTTATGTCAATCTGCTGGATGACACTGATTTTGAACGAGGCACGGATATTTCTTCCTTAGATACTGTTTTTGGCCCACTATTTCTTTGTGTGGACGTGGACATCTATCATCCGCTGGTTTGTGAAGCCGCCTCGCGTCTTGGCGCCAAAATCATCATTTCTTCGCAATTTATTCGCCTACAACAATACGGAAGCCATATGGTAATTAATGGGGCATGGAACGTTGCTCAAACCAACCATGTTTTTGTTGTGAGCGTCACCAATCATGCCAGTGCAGTGTGTATACCTGCCGCCATTTCCCAAGAAAAGGATGGTTTCTTTGTGCCACCTTCCGGTAAATTTCCTTTTACCGCTGCATTGGATATTTCGCAGTTAAATACCGTAAGATCCAAGCCTTTTTTAGGAAATACTTTACTGCATGTCCATATGGAGCAACTCCTGGAATAAAGAACAAAGATGCTTTTTTCCACATTTTCAACACAGTATTCCACACGTCGTTGAATTGGGCACCTTAAACCCGCAGTTGATCTATGCTTTCGAGTTGTTGATGTTTTTAGACTTTTCAACAGACTAAGAAATCCACAGTTTTTCTCAAAAAAGGCTTGACTTTTTCCTATGGCTGAGGGTATTATGTAAAAGGTTTTGTTTGTCTCCGGGCTAAAGCTCAGGTTCGGTTAAGGGGATTCTTGCGCTCGAAACGGGCGAGGGAAAATCCGCGGCCTAAATCCGGAAAAGCCCGTGTTTCCAAGGTTTCCGAGCCGCAAGACTCAGGAATCCACGGCTCTATTCTAACACCTGTGCCACCCTGAAAAGCGGGGTGAAATTGAATATGGAGAGGTACCCAAGTGGTCGAAGGTGCGAAACTCGAAACGGGCTCTTGCACTTCGCATGTTCTACCGGCTAAGTTCCCGCGCAGTGCGGTTCTACGCCTGAAAATCTGTTGGGCTATGCCCAGAAATTCTACGTTTTTTCTACGCTTTGCCAGAGCTTTGGTTTTGGCGGGCGTCTAAAATAAAATATGGAAGCGTATCGAAGTGGTCATAACGAGCCGCACTCGAAATCCACTCGGTCAGTTGCCTTGAAAATGCGGGAAACCCTTGAGTTTCTGCGGGTTTGCGGGATTTTGAAAATTTAGCTTTTTACCGATTTCTACGGTTTTTCTACACTTTGCCTTGACTTTTTCGAAAGGCTCGGTGTATTAAAATAGAATATGGAGGCGTATCGAAGTGGTCATAACGAGCCTGACTCGAAATCAGGTTGTCCTCACGGGCACGTGAGTTCGAATCTCACCGCCTCCGCCAGGGGCCTGTTTGCGGTCAATGTCCGCAACAGGCCCTCCATTTTTTTGTCTTTTCTACGCTCTCTTTTGAGGGCGTTTTTTTGTTTCTGTAGAAAACGGATGTGCCTGAGTCCTCGCTCTATAAGGCTTTTCCGTATTTCTATTAAGCAGTCCGTAGAAAATCAGTTGGCCGCTGCAAGTCCAGTAGGTTCCGCCACTCGGTTTCTTTCAAACATCCCATCCATAACCAAGCCGGATTCGATCTGTGCATGGAAGTCCAGATGAGAGTAAATATCCGCTGTGGTCGAAAAAGTGCTGTGTCCCAGCCATATCTGGATTTGCTTCATTGATATCCCATTTGCAAGCAGTAAGCTGGCGCAGGAATGTCTTAAATCGTGGAAACGGATTTTTTTGAGGTCGGCTTTTTCAAGCACCCAGCTAAAGTGTTCCGTCACATAATTGGGGCGCATGAGTTTTCCCGCTTGGTCGAGGCAGATGTAATCAAGGTAATCTCGGCAGTAGGAACGCTTGAATAGCTTTCGGTACATTTCCTGCTTTTCCTTTTCTGCAAGCAGTAGCTTTTCCACCGATGGCAGTAACGGTAGGGTGCGGAAGCTGGATTTGGTTTTCAGTACATCTTCTCCGACCGCTATGGATTTGCCATCTACCGTGTCCTCAATCACCTTGTGCTTGATGGAGATTGTCTTTTGCTCAAGGTTTATCGCATCCCACTTTAATCCGAGGACTTCACTTCGGCGCAAGCCATAGTAAGCTGCCAGCTTCACACAAATCTCCAAGGGATCATCTGATATCTCATCGAACAGTGCCATCATTTCCTCTGCGGAATAAAACTGAGCATGGTACACGTTTTTCTTGGGCCTGTCCACCCGGTCAGCAGGGTTGCTGTCGATGATCTCCTTTTTTACTGCATTCTGCAATGCTCTGCGTAGGACTGCGTGATAATGGATAACCGTGTTCGGTGTGTGTCCTTCATCAAAAATTGATTGATGAAAGTCCTGGATGTGCTGTGGGGTAACCTCTCCCAAGGTGATATTCAGCTCAGTAAAATACCGGCTGATCCGACCGTCCAGCATGGTTTGATAGCCTTTGAATGTTGTTTTGGCTATCGTAGGCTTTGCTTGAGTTAGCCATTTTTGGAGGTAGTCGGTAAATAATACATCTGCTTGCGGATTCCGTTTGCCCTCAATTTGTTCTCTGGCTCGTTCCTCGGCTTCCCGACGCTCCTTTTCTTCCTGCTCCTGTTCATATTCCAACCGGATTTGGTCAAAGGCTTTTTGGGCTTTCCTGTCGCTGGTCCCCGCTACCGGGAGTCCGGTAGAAACCCATTTAGGTTTTCTTTTACCATCCACTTTGATATATAGGACGGCGTAATAAGTATTGTTTTTTTCTTGTAGGCAGCCTGTTATCATTGTTATCCTCCTTTGAAATAACAGCGAATTTGCCTACCATTGACAACATCACAATACCATAGAAAGCATGGGATAGCTACTGAATTACGCGGAAACAATCCAACGGATTTTTCTACGGTTTTGGGCCAATAATAAGCAAAAAGCCATATCAACCAATCTTGATATGGCACATTTCTTCGCTCAGTAAATATTCAATGACGCATGACTTGGGAATCTTATAGGTTCGCCCAATGCGAACACTATGTATCTCTTTTTCTGACAGCAGTTTATATGCCAGTTTCCGGCTGATGCCTCCGAGCATTTCCCGTAATTGATTTACCTCGACTACATCGGGGTATTTTTCAAACATGATTGTTTGGTTACCCATAATACAAATCCCCCTTTCATAAAAAAGGCGCCGGACTAAGTCCGATGCTGATAGAAAGTGCCTGATTGATTTCTTCCATCTTCTGCTCATCCAGCCTGCCGACCCAGCCCCGAAGCCGGGTTCGGTCGATGGTGCGTATCTGCTCCAGAAGTGCGAAAGACTCCATGGACAGTCTGCCCGCTCCGACAACGGCCGTATGGGTGGGCAGGGGATTTTTGGGTTTGCCAGTGATGGCGCAGACAATGGTGGTGGGACTATGGCGGTTGCCTATATCATTTTGCAGAATAAGTACGGGACGGATGCCTCCTTGCTCGCAGCCCACAACAGGGTTTAAATCGGCGTAGTAAATATCGCCGCGGCTGATGCCTTGCTTTATCGTGTCCAAACTTTGCACCTCCTTGATTTGGAATTCCTTCATTTCTCTTAATGGCACAAATATAGGGACCGCTCTGCTGTAACGGCAGAGCGATCCCCATCGCTTCTGACATTAAGTCTTTTTTGGTAATCAAGGTGCTTAATTCGACACTACTCCCCAAGCACACAGAGCCCGAATCGTATCGGACTCAAAAGGCGATGGCCTGAACTGCGGCTGGCATCACCGCATCATGGGAATCTCACCCCCGCCAGGATCTCTGCCGGCTGCCCTCATTGCGTGATCCCCCGGTCAAGGGGGGCTGTGACTGGACAGAAGTATCAATATAGGCTGACGGGATCATTGCAAGACAGGCTGCCACAGCCTGTTTTCCGGTCGGATGGGTACCGCTTTGCACCTTATTTGGCCGTCTTTGATAGGAGCAGAAAGAAACGAGCGAACAGAAAAGTGAGTGATTCCGCTTTTCTTGCTGCCTGCCTACAGGTGGTCTTGGCGCATCCTCCGGGGTTGCTTTCCCTTTTGGGGTCCGTCAGCTAACGTATTCAGGTCATCGGATATGAAGTTTTCAAAGAGCAGTGAGGGTGAATAGAAAAACCCCCTCACTACTAAGCCGATTTCGTGAGGGGGTTGAGCGGAATTATTTTTAAATTTTCATAAGTTTTTTTAGTTTGACCAGAATTTTGTGCCGCCGGTCATTGATGGTTTTCTGTGGAATGCCTGTTTCCTCAGCGAGTTGACGCTCACTTTTATTCTGAAAAAACAAAGTAAAAATTAGCTCCTGTTCTTCCTTGGTGAGCTGGGCAAGACACTGATGGAGCTTTTCTGCCAACAGCTTGTCCATAATCAGATCCTCCACACGGGGAGAAACAAGGTCGGGAATTACATCCTCACCATTGGTTCCCTCCGTATCCAGGGCGCTGTAATAAAACACGCCGTTTGTCGTATCTCTTTCCTCCAGATAAGTTTCACGGCGCTTCATTCGGTGATAGGTCAAATAGACTTCTTCGCTGACAGGGACGAGCTGCCCCTGCACCTTGATTCGATATTCTTTTTTCTCTGCCATATGGCTTGTCCTCCGTTTTCTGAAATTTTGATGATGAGTCAAAATGTCAAAAGCGGAGGAGAGCGGCAGCGGGGAACGATAGCTGCCTTATATAAAAGCGGCTTGTAAAACTCTGTAATTTTCTGTCGCTGTGAATGGTTTCTTGTCGAAAGTAAAAAGTCAGCACTTTGCCCTTGGCAAAATACTGACTTTTCTAAAATATAATTATAAAATTGTATATGTAAAAATGGAGACAGACGGATTTCACCGTCTTTATCTCCACCCCCGAAAAGGCAAAAAACAAAGCATACGCATCAAGGAACCCCTTTTACTATGGCAGTGCAAAGCGAAATTTGGTGTCCAGATGCCCATATGCTCCGTCAAAAGCCGTAAAAGTGAGCAAGGACCTGTCCTCTGTTTGGAGAGGGCAGGCCCTGCGCGGTTTTTGGCAGCCAGACTATCATAGCATCAAACGATGCCTTAGACCCTCGGCTTTGCGTCCCCATTTTTCAATGGGTTTGCCCTAAATTATATTCAAGTTATTTTTATCTCAATGCTTTCCAATGTAGCCTTTCATCGTAAGTAGTTCAGCGCATAAAACAGAGCCTCCAGCTGCACCACGTATGGTGTTATGGGAAAGCCCAACAAATTTCCAGTCATATATACTATCTGGGCGGATTCTTCCAATGCTTATTCCCATACCATTTTCGTAGTTTACGTCTAATTTAATTTGTGGTCGATCATCGTTATAGAGGTATTGAATAAACTGTTTTGGTGCGCTGGGCAAATTCATGAGTTGTGGCTCACCTTTAAATTCCAAAAGCTTATTAATCAATTGCTCTTTTGTTGGTTTGTTGCGAAATTTAAGAAATACTGCAGCAGTATGCCCATATAAAACAGGTATGCGAATACACTGACAAGTAATTTTCGGCTCCCTTGCTGGCACAACTAATCCGTTCTCAATACCGCCCCATATCCGCAAAGGCTCTTGCTCACTTTTTTCTTCTTCACCAGGGATAAACGGATTTATATTCTCAATCATTTCAGGCCACGTATCAAAATTTTTCCCCGCCCCGGAAATTGCCTGGTATGTTGTCACCACTGCTTCATATGGTTCAAATTCTCTCCATGCTGTCAATACAGGGGTATAACTTTGAATAGAACAATTTGGTTTTACAACAATAAATCCTCGTTGTGTTCCTAACCGCTCTCTCTGTTTTATAATTAATTCACAATGATGTGGATTGACTTCTGGCAAAATCATCGGCACATCTGCGGTCCATCTATGAGCGCTGTTATTAGAAACAACAGGTGTTTCATGTCTTGCATATTCTTCTTCAATTACTTTAATTTCTTCCTTTGGCATACTAACGGCACTGAACACAAAATCCACCTGCTCAGAAATGCTGTCTATATCATAAATACTTTGGATGTTCATAGATTTTAACCGTTCTGAGAGCGGTGTGTACATGCTCCAACGTCCACTTAAGGCTTCCTGATAAGTTTTTCCTGCAGATCGTTCACTGGCAGCTAACGCAGAAATTTCAAACCATGGATGATTAGAAAGCAAAGATACAAATCTTTGCCCCACGGTACCAGTAGCACCTAATATACCAACTCGTATTTTTTCAGTCATGATAGATTCTCCTATTAAGGCAACAACACATTATTAGTCTTGCTGAAATAAAAAACGATTGACAAATTACATCAATAATAAATTCTAATAACTTTTTTTAAAGCTCTCTTTTTATACAAATGGCAGTTGCCATTTTCCGCACTTTGGAATAGCTGCTATTACAGGATTCTATAATAGAGGACCTATATTTTTCATCAAAGTGATTATCCATAAAGTTTAGTGCATTTACTTGCCATTTCCATAGCTCATCTGGAGTAAGGTAAAAAAATTTGGGTTGAACTTTCTCTTTGTAGGTTTTCTCATCCATTTTTAAAATGCTTTCTGCAGTTAAAATGTCTGACAGCGCTTCTAATTGAGGAAATTTCTCTTTTCCTATCCATTTTCCACGATTCATCGGGCATACATCTTGACAAACATCGCAGCCGTAAATCCACTCTCCAAATTGCATGGCTAAAGAATTTTTTAAAAGATCTCTTCCCCCAAAGGTCGTTAAAAAAGAAACACATTTCAATGGATTCATCGTATACGCTTCGCACAGCGATTCGGTAGGACAAGCCTTAATACAGCGGTCACAGTTATTGGGGCAAGGGGAAAGTTTTTGCTCTTCAACCAGTTTCATTTCATAATCAGTCAAAAATGCTTCGATACTAATATACGAGCCAGATTCGGTGTAGAAAAAATTATTTCTCCTGATAATACCAAGCCCGGCCTGCATAGCTGCCCAGCGCAACCCAACTAAACCGAACTTTCGGTTGGTGGAAGTTCGCATCCCAAGAGCTCTTATATATTGCTCCAATTCCACACTATTTTGATATTCTTTTGTATTTTCATCAATGCGGGTATCTAATAAATACTTTTTTGCAATATGCCCACCCATTGATTCTGGAACATGATATTTCGAATATGGTACCGTCAAGACCACAACAGATTTTGCCCAAGGAAACTCCTCTTTAAATTTTACAAGACGCTGCTGTCCTTGATAGAAGAGCTGCGACTCCGGTATCTTTTGCGTCCGTTCATTCAATTTGTTCTCATATTCAGACATCATACCGACGGGAATAATGCCGCATTTTTCATAACCAAGCTTAAGAGCTTTTTGACGTATTAACTGTGCTATCTCCATGCTAGATTCATACCTTCCTTGACCATTGTCTCACCCATTAAGCAAATTAATGCTATCTCTAAGGCGTTGTCTCATTTGTTATAATGGAGTGTCTACTGTTTTTATAAAAATAATGAAATGGCACAATATACTAACAATAAGGCCATAATTGCATTAATAGCTTTTCGATATTTGTTAAATAATTTTTCAAAAACCGCACCAAAGACAGCCCAGCAAAGACAGCCCGAGGTGCCAATCACTGCAAGCAATAATGCAAACATCTCAATTGTAGCTATATCGTGGTAATGTGGCAAAACGTATGATGACATTGCAGTAATTCCATACAGTATAATTTTTACATTAACAAATTGGAGGAGCATTCCCGATAAAAAAGAATTAGCATGCGTTATGCCGTTGCTTTTATGTGGCTTGTCCCTCCATACTGTCCATGCTAAATAAAGAATGTAAGCCGCTCCTATATAAATCATTGCCGGTTTAATGGATGGAATATACTCGTACAACAACGTAGAAAAGGCGGCACAGGCTGACATTACTATAACGAACCCAGAAAAAATTCCACCAAAAAACGGAATAGATCGTTTAAAGCCATCGCGCCCAGCATTTGTCATAGACATAATATTATTGGGTCCAGGTGTATAGGCTGTTAAAAATGTGTAAGAAAAAAAAGCTGAGAAATTCATAATATGTACCCTCCAAAGGTGAAATTTACTGTATGTATACAGCATTTTAAGACATTTAAATTCAGAAATACGCTATTGCATTTATGTCCCTATAATGCTATGATAACATTTAAGTAAAGTTCATTCAAATTGAAATATTAGAATTTAGAATTCAATATTTTTGAATAATTAACGAGGTGATGACTTTGGATTTCAAGTATCTTAATACATTTAAGACAATTGTGGAGGAAGGTAGCTTCATAAAAGCAGCAGCAAAACTTAATTATACGCAGTCTACTATTACGTTTCAGATGGGACAGATGGAACAAGAATTATCAACAAAACTGTTTGAAAAAATTGGTCGGCGTATGGTATTGACGAAAGCTGGAAAGCAGCTTTTACCATATGTAGATGATGTTCTTGCATCCATCAACAGAATGCGTTACTTTGAAAATGACTTAGCAGAATGTCAAGGCGATTTACATATAGGTATTGCAGAAACCCAGTTATGTTATAAAATGCCGCCAATTCTTAAGGAATTTCATCAGCAAGTTCCTAATGCTCGTCTATTCCTTCGCTCCATGAACTGCTATGACATTCGCGACGAGCTTATAAATGGAACTCTTGATATAGGGATCTTTTATGAAGACGTAGGTGGGTATGGTTCTAATTTAATAACCCAGCCAATGGGAATATTTCCGCTCATATTGGTTGCTTCTCCTGAAACAAAGGAAAGCTATCCGGATTTTATCACTCCTGACCAACAAATTCCCGTTTCTTTCATCATTAATGAACCAAATTGTATTTTTAGGCAAATTTTTGAACGGTACATATGTGAAAAATCTATTCTACTTGACCACACAATTGAATTATGGAGTATTCCTACAATAAAAAATTTAGTTAAGAGCACTGTCGGTATATCCTTTCTCCCCAGATTTTCCGTTCAGGAAGAACTCTACAGCGGTGAACTGGTCGAAATCCCGACAGATTTATCCGGTGCACAAATCTCTGCTGTATGCGGTTATCATAAGAACAAATGGATTAGCCCACTTATGCAAGCATTTATAGACCTATGCATTACAAAATAGCCATTAAATATTTTATTAACACCCCTACTCTTGCAGTTGATATGACTAGCTATCCCTGCTTAATTACTACAGAATTGAAATACGATGAACTTATTGTTACCTGCAGGTAAACCCATTACTGAGAAAAGCACAATATCTCAAACTAAAATAGACCGAAAAATTAACTGACAAGAATTTTATTTATAATAAGAACCCAAAACGATCAATATATATCCAAATTTTTTAAGTCAAAGCTTCCATAAAAAATATTGTGTTTAGAAATCCTTATTAGGAAGAACATAAAGGAGATTAAGATATGAAACAATATATGCTCACAATTCCCGCAGGTAAACGATTGATTGCTAAGGCTGTCGTATCGTTACCGCAAATCAAGGATGCACTGGATAACCACACTATTGTCATCATTTCAGGAAGTACCAACGGGTACATTGCAGAAGAACTTCTGTCTAGAATTGGACAAGCGGAAGATTTTTTAAAAGCGTCGTTTATGCGAGGTATTAACTTGGGCCCCGGTAAAAAAGTGACAGATGGAAATTACTCCGAATCCGATATTGTTATTGAGAAAGGAATTTGGCAAAAAGGGAAGACAATTTTTGATGTAGCTTCGTCCTTAGGACAGTATGACATCATTTTAAAAGGTGCCAATGCCGTAGATCCTGAAAGAAAGCTGGCAGGCATTCAAATTGGTAATCCTGCCCTTGGTACCAGCGCAGCAATACTGCCTGCCGTTGTCGGAAGGCGTACAGAACTGATCATTCCGGTAGGCTTGGAAAAACGGATATTTGGAAACATTGGGGAAATTGCTGCCAAATTAAATGATCCGGCTTCCACAGGTTTACGTATGTTGCCAGTTAGCGGTACCATTATTACAGAATTAGAAGCGATCAAATTATTAACCGGCGTTTCTGCAGAACTCATTGCAGCCGGAGGAATTAAAGGTGCCGAGGGCTGCTGCTGGATTGGTATATCCGGAACTCAGGAGCAGGTAGATGTCGCAGGAGAAATTCTTCGTGCCATAGCAGATGAACCACATTTTGCCGAATAGTCAAATGAAATTATCTTCTTTTGTTTCTTATTCGGCTCAGGTTCTTTTTTCTATCACAGAAAGAGAAAAGCTGATCAGGTCGCAATCGTTTAGGGTTATATAAAAATATAAAGAGATACCCTTTCTACTTTCTCTGTAATAAATATTCTTAGAGTGAGAGGTTCCGGTGGGTTCATCATGAACCACACCTGGGTTCAGCAAAAAGGCGGAAATCCCCCTTGGCGGGAAATCCGTCTTTTCGCTTTTTTGCAGTCCAGCTAACTTTTTAGAATCAGCCGGTTGCTGGTGTTGCTGCCGTTCTCCCGGTAGCGAGACTCCTTTTCAATCAGTCCCGCCTTCACCAAATCATGCAGGGCACGTTTCACAGTGCTTCGGGAGAGCTGCAAGTCAGCGGCAATGGTTTTGACCGCAGGCCAGCAGTCCGCCCCCCTTCCAGCGCGATCACGGAGATAGATATAAACCGCTCTTGCCCGATGGGGAAGTTCATCAGGCGAGGCGGCATAAATGTGATTAAAATAGCTCATGGATTATCAGCTCCTTTACGTTCGGATATGACTTCGTCGCTTTTGTAGCTCTGCGGGAGGCTCTGCCACGAGTGTGTGGAGCACGCCGGTGCCGGTGGGCGGTTTAAGGATTTCCCCGGTTTCCTCATCCACCATCAGGCAGGCCACGTGCTTGCGGACAATGTTTTCCTCCAGCGTCTGCTTGTCGGCGTACACTACCTTGCGGTGCGCCTTTTCCGCCATGGTATAGGGCTTTCCGAAGCGGATGCCCCAATCCAGAAACAGCCGCAGTCTTGTCCGCATTGGATGTGTGCCGGTTTTCATGACGACAAAGTTTCCTTTGGGAATGGATTTGAGTTCATCCGGCGCCATCAGAGGGCGCTCCATCATCTGCAGTGACTGGCTGTGATCGTTCTTTCCGCGGCTGATGCTGCCGCTCATGACGGTGCGACTGCCCAGCGCCTTGGAGAGTACCTCGGCGGTCTGGCTATTGGGCGCGAAGCCGCCGAAGATGGTGTCCTGGCAGTTATCTACGATGATTTCCGCACCCTCCTTGCCGTAATTCTTTTCAAGCTGGCCGAAGGATTGTATGATCGGCACCATCCCAAGCCGGCGTGAGCGTGAGGCACTGAAAATTAATTCGAGCGATTCAATGGCTGGAAGCGTCCCAAGCTCATCACAGTAGAACATCACACGGTTTTTCAGTTTGCCTCCGTTCTCATCCGCAACCGCGAGGATCTCCCGGTAAAGCTGCTGGATCATAAGGCTGACCATAAAATACTTGGTCAAATCTTCTTCGGGAAGTACGATAAACAGAGCGGATTTTTGATTGCAGAATTTCTCCGCATCAATGGCTGTTTCAAAACACAGAATCTGTTCCATTTCGGAATCGAGAAAAGCATTCAAACGGGATAGCACGGTGGAGAGCACCGATGCCATTGCCTGCTCTGCTGAATTCAGGGCGGCTCCTGCAAACCAGCGGGCCTTGTGGTCGGAGGGCAGTTTGTCCATTAAAAGCTGGAACTGGCTTTTCCCCTTTACCTTGCTGGGCGCCAGCAAGTCCTGAACCAATTTGAACACGCTGATGATATGGCGGCAGTCCACCTTTTTTCCATCTGCTTCAGTGGGAGGCATATACTCGGCAATCAACAGAATCACTGAGGAGAGGAGTCCTTCGGCGGCATCGTAAAAAAACTGATTCTGTCCGTAATTTTCACTGCTGGCGTTGATGATGGTTTTGGAGATAATCTTGGCGTATTTCTCTGCTTTCGCCTTTGCCACAAGATTGTTTTCGTCGGCAAGGTACTGATCCATGTAGGTGTTCACCAGATGGAGCATATTGTTGCCGTCCGAGCGGGTGGGGTTTCTGAGGTCGATGACCGCCACATGGTAGCCGTAGTAGTCACGGGCGATGGCTCCGTAGTTCCGATACAGATCGCCCTTGGTGTCGGTCGATAAAAAACTCATCCCGGAGGCACAGGCGTATTCCAGGTTGGGGTATAAAAAGTATGCAGTTTTCCCGACACCGGACGCACCGATCATGAGGCAGTGGACATCGTCAGTGTCCACCATCGCCGTGATCTTGTTTTTCGCACCTACGCATCCGAGAATGATTCCCTGCTCGGCGGCAGTGGGGAGGCATTGGCCCTGCCTCCACAGCTCCGGCTGAAAGGGGATGTGCTGATAGGTATTTTTGATTTCCTGTTTTGATGCGAATCGTGCCGTACCGTGCTGGCCGTCACCTACCGTGCGGGACTTGATTCCGTTTAGGGTATAATAGTGGGCCAAAAGGGAAAGGCCGCCGATGACGAAAAACATCACGGCGGCCGCTGCAATCAAAATATAGACTTGAGATGGCATGGTATACTCCTTTCTTTTCGATTGATTTAGTGGTAAAATACTTGAAAAAGTTGTAGTGTGTTAAAACGTGCAGTATAGCGATAAATTTGAATTTAAAGTGTAGGTTATTTATATTGTTTAGGATGGAGGTGGATAGATGTTTAACGAAATTTGTATTTATGAAGCTAAAATTGAAAAGCAAGATGAGATTGAGACTCTTATGAAAGAAGTGGCAGAATTTTATATGCAGCAAGAGGGTGTAATTGACGTTAAATATATTAAGCGCACACATCGTCAAACTGATTTTAATGCCGTAAAACAAGGGGAATTACCAATTACTCTCACAAGATATGTTGGTAAGGTGACCTATGTCTTACATTGGACTGTCCGTGATGAAGAAACACACGCAAGAGTATCAAAATTAGGGCTTGAACAATTTTATAAGCGATGGAATAGATGTTTAACTACTATGCCTAAAATTATTTTAGGTGAAAATATTGTGTAAAAATGAGCATCAAGAGAAACTCACAAATTCCACTTTGTCAGAATATCTAATCAGCACTTAATTTATTTACCCTTGTAAGTCAGGCAAAGTAGTCAGGAAATGATCGCTCGGCCTTTTTTAAGCCATCGTCAGAGCCTGACGCTGACTCTGCTCCATCTTCTGCCGATGCTTCTCCAGCAGAATCGCTCCCTTAAGTCCCTGAGCAGCAATGTGTTCATAGCATTCTGCCAGCTTTTCCTTTTCACCGGCGGTCACCACACGCTCAAAGCCCCGCAGAGCCATGATGTCGGATTCCAGTAAATCCAGCCGTGTTTTCAGGTGCCCTCGATTTTCATAAGTCCTGAAACCACTATGCAGACGGCTTTGCACCACGGAGATATCCCGGCTGTGATTCATCTGCCGGTACTCCCTCGCAGCGGCAGCTACGGAGAGGCGGCACATTTCCCTAAGACATTCATCCGCCTCTGAAAATTGTCCCCAATGCAGATAGGATCGGGCTTTCAAGAGCAGAGCCGACAGGGTGTTAGCGGAACAGTTGGATTTCACAGTCATTGCCGTTTCGGTAAGCTCCCGGCAGATTTCATCCCGAATTAAATGCTGGGGATGTTCCTCGGCAGGGATTGCCGGTAGTCCGTGATTTGCCTTGATATCCTCGTTCCAGTCCTTGTGTATAGACAAATCCTTATCACATGAGACACCCTTTTCTATAAGCAGATCGTGATATTTCTCCGAGGCTTCGATCCCCGCCTCGTCATGATCCAGACACAGGACTACATGGTTTAGGTTCGGATGCAGTTCCAGCATCTTCAGCATGGCGTATTCGGAAACACCGCAGAGTGCCACATGGCTGTGGTTCTGCCAGTCCTTGGGATGCAGGGTGATGTAAGACAGCAAGTCGATGGGAGCCTCAAACACATAGAGGCTGTTGCTTATGCCGATGTGGTGGAAGCTGTATGCCGGATCGCAGCTCTCCACATTCCCCTTGAAGCCGGTTCCCTCGGTATAGAGCCCCCGTTTATGGGCATGGCGGGGAACTCCGTTTTCATCGTATCCCACAAAGACTGCATTATGGTATTCTTTTATGCCATCCTTGGATTTTTCGCAACTCTCATACAGGAGCTTTGCTCTGGCAAAGTAACTGACCACCTCACGGTCAATGAGCCGGGTTTTAGTAAGGTAGGCATAGACACGGCGCATATCGCTGTGGGGATTCGGAAGGGCAAAGGGCTGTTTTGGCTCCTGTTTCTTTTGCGAGGCGGGCCTGTAGACTTCGCCCTGCTCACCGCCCAGCAGCATGGTCACCGCTTCAGGGAAAGACAGTCCATAGAACTGCCGCACGAAGTCAATGGCATATCCGCCGCTCTCTGCGGAGTGATCGTACCACTCGTTTCCCCGGACGGTGATGCTGCGGTCGGATGCCAGCCGCTTATCCCGGCCGCTGGGAATCAGCTTCTCACCGCGCCGCTGGAGAAAGTCCACAAGGTCCACGTTGTTGGCACGGTATTTTTGGTCATCCGAAAAATGCACATATACACCCATGGTCCACCTCCTATTTATGGCGAGTGCCGATTCTATGAAAAAAAGCCGCCCTTTTTACAGGACGGCAATAGCTCTTACGCGATTTCTCCTTGATAGGCGGCAGCTCGATTTTCTTTTTCTGTTTTTTCACGGTTATCCTCCAATCATTATAATGACATGGTCTGTTCGTGGTCATCCCTCGCATGACCCTGTGCCTGCTTTTTCTCACGGAGCTTGCGGAGGAGCTTACGGTCGGTTCGCTGGCCGGGCGGTTTCAGCGGCGGGGTGTTGTCTGCAAAAACACGGCTCATGTGATGCAGGAGCCGTGTTCCCGCCAGCAGAACGGAGGGGTCTTTGAAATCATCCATATGGTCGAGGAAAAATTGGGCGTAAATGTTGCCCTGTGCTGCCGAGAGGGTAAACCAGAGGACGGCAGTTTCTTTATCTTGGGGGACATCTTTTCCCATCAGATACAACTTGCCGAGGGTGTACTGCGCATACTGATTTCCCTGTTCTGCGGCAGCCGTCAGAAATTGCAGGGCAGTCTGAATATCCTTTGGCACATCCTCGCCCATGAGGTAAATCTTGCCCAGCCGGTACTGTGCAAACTGATTCCCCTGACCGGCAGACCGTTTTAGGTATTCCAGGCATTTGGGGACATCCTTCAGAACATCCTCCCCCTTGAAGTAGAGGACGCCGAGGGCATATTCAGCAAATTGGTTCTTTCTGTCGGCGGCAAATGTAAGCCAGTGAATGGCGGACTCCACATCCTTCAGTACGCCCTCACCGCCGAGGTACAGCTTGCCGAGCCGGTATGCGGCAAAGTCATTGTCCTGTCCTGCCGACAGAGTATAGAGTCGTATTGCCTCTGCGATATTTTGCGGAACGTGCTGTCCCTTTTCATAGAGCTTGCCAAGAAAATATGCGGCATAGGGATTCTCAGCCTCCACCGCTTTTCTCAGGTAGCCGAGGGCTTTCTCCACATCCTGCGGCGGTGCTTTTTCATCGGAGAGGATGAGTTTGGCAAGCTGGTAGCAGGCAAAGGGGTTTCCCACGGATGCCGCCTTATCAAAGTATTCCTTTGCTCTGGCTTCATCCTTGTCTGTACCTACGCCGTTTAGAAGCATCCAGCCCAAACGGTACTGGAGCTTATCGTCATGGTTCTGTTCCTCCAAGGAAACAAAACCGAGAAAGGCTTCCTTGAAACGGCGGTCAGAGTCCTGCTGATTTTTTACACAGCCGATTCCGTCCCGCAGCATTTTACCAAGTTCAAAACTGGCATAGGGGAAGCTCTGGTCCGCGGAGCGGGTATAGAGGGCAAAAGAAGTTTCATGATCCTGATTCACACCCTTGCCATGGTAATACAGACCGCTGAGAGAATACTGTGCGTACTTATAATTCTCATCTGCGGACAGGGTGAGCCAATCGACCGCTTGCAGATAGTCCTGCTCCGTGCCAAGCCCTGCGGCGTACATTTTTCCTATGCGGTATTCGGTGTATTTCCATGCTTTTTCTTCCTCGGCCCCATGAAAGACAGCAAGAGCCTTTTCGTACCAACGATAGGCTTCATCGGCATCCGCTTCGCAGCCAAGACCATCGGCGGCCATTCTGCCAAGGTCATACAGTGCAAGAGGGTTATCCGCTTCCGCAAGGAAGAGTTCACGGGCTTTTTCAAAGTCCTGCGGGATTCCGGTATCCTCATCACCGTACAAATATTGCTTTGCCTGCTTGTAGCCATCCGTCCACCATGAGCCGGAAGATTCCTTATCGTCAGAGGCTTCATCGCTGGAGGGCTGCCCTCCGGAATCATGTATCGGTTCCTGATTTTCTTCATCCGCCATGTCAGAGAGGGGTATCTCCAGATCGTTGTCCGGCTCCGGCAGGGCGGTTTCCACGGATGCCGGTTCCTCAAAGGTCATGCTCCCTATCAGCAGGGCCTCCTGGATGACCATGTTGCGGATGGGCTTAAAATCATCACAGCGGGAAAGAGGCGGCGGCTCGGATGAGGTTTCTGTGTAGATGGATTCGATTCGGCCCCTGGTTTCCCACCACAGACGGTAGGCTTCCGAGACACGGCTGTCCTGTGCCAGATCATCCACAATTTTGTCCGCGATATTTTTCAGGTCTGGCCCCAGATAGCCGTACTGTTTTTTGCCACCGACCGTTTGCAGTCGCTCGGCAAGAAGTGTGAGGAGCTGCTCCATGCGGTCGCTTTGTAAAACGCCGCCTTTCATCTGACGGATCATCTCCCGCATGGACTCGGCCGCCTGTTTCTTGAGGTCATCCCGCCGCTGTGTCTTTTCTCCGTAAAGTGGTATAAGCTCTTGACGGAAAATCTCATTTGCCAGAGAGGACTTTATTTTTTTAATGCCCTGTTTGGTGAGATAGCCTTCTCCCCGGTGGGTACTGTAGCAGACCATGTGGATGTGGGGATGGTGGGACTCGTTGTGGAAAGCGGCGTACCATTTGAGGTGGTCCGGATGGATTTTTAGATTCTCCGCAATCTCCATAGCCTTTTCGGAAAGCAGAGCCTTCCATGCAGGCGCGTTGTCATATCCCATCTGTGCGGCATCCTCACGGCGCAGGGAGATAATCGGAGTCCACACATTTCCGGTGTGGCCGGCTACTTCATCAGCGACCTGTAATAAAACCAGAGGCTCGTCACCCGCTGTAAATAAGCCGTGGCTGTCAAACTTTTCGACACGGGGACGGTTTGCAATGTAGTCCAGATATTTCTCCCGGTCGCTGATTTTATCAAGATGCTGTTCCAATGCAATGGTGATAAATTCAGAGGCGTTTCCCCGGTTGGGATTTTCGAGGTAATCCTCATATTCAAACAGTTCCTTGGCATCGGGAAACTCCCGGAGTATCTGTGCAATCAAATCTTTTTGTTTTTTGGTGGAGTGCCAGAGCTTATGACCGCTATCCATTTTTTCTACGCCGTTGCGGGTGGCGATGTATTTGACGAGGTTACTTAAATGGGCGGCAGTCTTTTCCCCGCCTTTGAGGTAGGGGCACTTGAGAATGATGCGGGCCATTATTCTTCCGCCTCAGGGCTGCTCTGGAAATCCACCGCATCGTCCAGACGGATTTTTCCTCTGGTCCGTTTTACCTCGGCAACGCACCGACCGCGGAGCCGGTGCAGTTCCTCATCGGTAATATCCAGCGTAGTTGCCAGCAGATGCATCATCATGCTGATTTCCACTGAAAGCCGAAACAGATTGTTTGCCACCCGGTTCTCGGTCTTTTGCAATGTGCCCTGGATGGATGCAAGCAAAGCCTTGGAGAGATAGGAGGAGATGTCCTCCGTCCCAAGGTAGCCCATGTAAAAGCTGAGAGCCTTTTCAATAAACTCGCTGCGGCTCTTGCAGTTATCCTTTGGCAGCCAGCCGTCCAGCCGTTCAATGGTTTCGGGATACAGCCAGACCGCCGTCCGTTCCTTATTATTTTTCATGTGAAATCCGACCTTTCTTGGGTGTCCACCTATGAGATGACCGTGCAAATTCCTTTGTTTCCTTACGTTTTCGTAGATTCCGACCACCTTGGTTGTGACAAAGCCGCAATCCGACCACCTCATGTGGAAGTGCGAAAAACGCCCAGCACTGCTGGGCGAAGTGGTTGGCGGGAGGGCGCTTGCGACCACCCGCCTTTATCCTGCTCTCTTTTCGACCATGGGGAGCTGCCGGATTCGGGGCCTGGTGCGCTTTTCTAAACGCCTTGCACAAAGCCCTCACGTTGCCGTTTGAGCTGGGAGAGGTGCGTGGATGCCACCCCCGCGGTCAAAACGGCACACAGGGGCGAACAAGGGGCAACGCTGGGGGAACGGTGTGTTATCCCATGGACGGCATTTGGGTGAGGCTTTGCTCCTGCATAAGCGCATCACAATACTCTGGCAGGGAGATTCCATTTTCCTGCCGGCAATACGCATCCATCTTGGCGTAAAGCATCGCCTTTTCCGCATCGTTGATGGGATAGCTGCGTGTTTCCTCGCCGCCATCGCCCCGGTGCAGTTCGATGTCCAGCGTATCGCAGACCTGCCGGGGCTCCATGTCAAAGTTGGCGTATACATTGAGCCAATCATCGTTCCCCGTCGTTTGCACGTTGGTTCCGAATACCGCGTCCACATCAAAATCTGTGTTGATATAAAAGTTGAGCCGCCCGTCCATTTCCATGATTTCATCGGAGAAAGAGATGTCTTTTTCTTCGAGCCGGGTGGCTGTTGTCAGTTCCTGACCATGCATCTGTGCCGGAGGATTTCCGCTCATCGGCTTACCTCCCGCGGCTCGTTGACCGCTGCGGCCGTGCTTTTTTCTCTCTGCTTTTTGGGGGAGGCTGTGGTGGAAGATTCGTCATCTGCTCCTTCGTCAATGTATTCCCGGACGGTAGTGGGGACATATTTCTCATAGAGCTTTTGCAAGGAATCGCAAAGCTCCTGCGTGAGATCGGCATCCTTTTTCCCCATATAGCGCTTGACGGCACGGAGTTTTTCTCCGTCCATTTGTATGGTGATGCTTTCTTTTTTCATATTAGTGCCCTCCTTAATACTCAAAACCGATAAAGGTGATACCGGGCTGAAGCTCCGGCTCCTGTCCAGTAAATTCGGGGATTTCCTCAAAAAGCTGGCTGTATTCAGCCACCTTACTCTTGCTGAGAGAGGTGAAATTTCCGTCGCGGGTAGTGTCGCAGACAAAAAAAGGACCGCAGATAATATCTGCGCCCAGCCTTCTGTTGGGCGGCATTCCGTTCAATTTGCCTTCCTCATTGCAGACAGCAACGCAGCCATTTGGAAAGCTGATGCATTCAATCCAGCCGCCCACCTCCGCCTGCAGGCTGGCAAGGTCATTTTGGATTTCCTTGACGTGGGGTGCTTGCCCCGGCTCAATCTTTAAGATACGAAGCATATTTTCACTCATAAAATCATCCCTTCTTTCTATTTTTACGGCAGATAGTTTCTTGGATTCTGCTTCACACCGTTCACCCGCACCTCGAAGTGCAGATGGTTTCCGGTGCTTCGCCCGGTGGAGCCCACCTTGGCAACGGTTTCGCCGGATTTTACGGTCTGCCCCTCCCGGACGAGAATCACAGAGCAGTGCCCGTATAAGGTGACCAGCCCGCCGCCGTGTTCAATGGTCAGATAATAGCCGTAGCCGGTGCTGCCATAGACCACGGTTTTCACTGTCCCCGCTTTGGCTGAACGGATGGAGGTGCCTTTCGATGCGCCGAGGTCAATGCCGGAATGTCCCGCCTGCTGCCCGGTGATGGGGTCCGTCCTGCCGCCGAACTCGGAGGTCACCATGGAGCGCCAGCTCTTTCCCAGCGGGGAAATAAAGCCGGAGCCGGAGGTTTCCGGTGCTTCGGCATAGGGCCTTGCGTACAGAACCTGCTTGCCGGAGTCAAACAAATCCCGGTAGACAACCTCCCCTCTGGAAGAGGACGCATCCACCACCTTGCTGTCCCCGGCGTAGATGCCAACGTGGGTAATGTTCATGAAGCGGCCGTTTGGTTTGTGGCTCCAGAACACCAAGTCACCTGGAGCGAGGCTGGATTTCGCAATGGTCAGCCCTTTGTCCACGCAGTATTTTCCCTGCGCCGCAGCCGTGCCGGGGAGATTGACACCCAACTTTTTATACACCCACTGCACAAGATAGCTGCAGTCGGTGTAGCTGCCCTGTCCGCGCAGCTCCTGCGAATAGGGGTCGCCGAGGCGGGAAAGCCCCAGCCGGACAGCTTCAGCCCCCGCTTCTCCGACAGGCAAAGCTGAGTAGAAGCCGTCTATCTGATCCGGCATCCAGTCCTGCCACGAATCGGAACCATCCCCCTCCATGGGTGCGCCGGTGCCGTACCGGGCGCGGTAATAAATTTCATTGGCGTTGGCCTGATCCTCATAGGTAATGGCTCTGCCGAACAGTGTACGGATGTTGTTGTAGACAGTGGGCAGAGAATCAATAGGGACGGCCACGGTATAGGTTTCCTCCGAGGTGGCGCCGTCCTCGTTTTCCACGGTTCGGGTGCGTTCCTCATAGGTCATGAAGCAGTCCACATATTCCCGATGCTCCAGTCGAGAGGGGGATTCAGCGCCGAAAAACAGAGAATAAAAAATAGCCTTGACCCGGTAATCATCAAGGCTATCGCCGCCCTCCATCTCTGCG
Organism: Oscillospiraceae bacterium MB08-C2-2; assembly: GCA_035621215.1. Classification (NCBI taxonomy): domain Bacteria; kingdom Bacillati; phylum Bacillota; class Clostridia; order Eubacteriales; family Oscillospiraceae; species Oscillospiraceae bacterium MB08-C2-2. The sequence goes on from CP141729.1 coordinate 968,925, forward strand.
TTCACTGTCGCAATGGCACCGTCTATGAGAGTGAAGCTCTGCCGCATATCCCCGATGTACTCTTTATACTCTGCGGGCATGCTTACCGGAATCACACCGCCATGGAAGCACAGCTCCACAGCGGTGTTGTTGTGATTGGTAGTGCCGGAAAGCAACGAGCAGACCAGCACGATGATTAGAATGAGCGGCGACAGAACGGCGGCAATGATCCAACCGATGGTCTTTCGGGTGCGCTCATCCGAGAGCGCGGCAGCGGCGGCTTTGGCAACCGCTGTGATGGTTGCGGGATCTGCCATGCTGTCACCACCATTTCATTTCGCTAAACCCGAACAGACACTGTTGTTCCGGCTCCGGCTCGCTTTCCATAAGCTGCTCGGTATAGTCCACCGCCTGCTCCAGAACAGCAGTGTCAAACCCGGCGGTTTTGTAGCCCTCACGGATGGTATTGTAATAATAGTCGGAAGGGTAGCCGAGCCGATGCCCCGGCGTCATCACATAGACCATGGCTGAAACAGTCCGGTCGTCCAGAGGCAGCTCCATAGACTGTTTCTCATAAAAGCTGGGATAGCCCTCGTAAACATCCAGCGCCTGCTCATCTTTCGGTGTAATATTCCATAGCAGCACAGGAACGGAAGAGCCCTCGCAAGGCTCGATGGTAGCCACCGCGCCGTGCCTGCCGCCCCGAAACACAAGGGCATAATCCTTGATTTCGGATGCGCCCACCACCTTGGCGGAGGGGCATCGGTGCGCCATCTGCGGCAGATTGAGGTTGCTGCCGTAGGCAATATAGTATCGTGCGTTTTTCATACGTTCTCCTTTACATTGACATAGTAAAAGCGGAGGACTGCTCATCCTCCGCTTCCAATATAGGTTCCGGCACAGCTTCTTCAGGCGCTATCTGTGACTGCTCCGCTTCACGCTTTTGCCGCAGCCGTTCTTTTTGCCGCTGTGCCTGCGCAGGGTCTTTCCACGCAATGCAGCCCTCCAAGTGATCCAGCAGATGCTTTCGGGCGGTTTTGAATTCATCCCCGATCATGCCGAGGCGCAGAAGCCAGACACGAAAAGTGTATTTTTCGTTGCTGGACTGGGTCTTGGTGGGGCTTGCCGACCGCTGGTTGAGCGCCTGCGCTGTCATGGCAAGGCAGAACTGGATATACGCCTTGATTTTCCCGGCGTGCAAATCTCCGTTGAATGCCCGGAACTCCACCGTGCCCTTTTGAAACACACTATGCAGATTCAGGCAGTGATAGCGGCTGTGGTGATAATGCTCCCGGCTGCCGTCGCCGCCGTTGTACCAGAGGCTTTTCAGCCGGTCGAGGGTGGTGGGCTTCTGCCGGTTGAGCCGCTCTAAAAAAGCGGGGTCAATCTTCTGGCAGTAGTGGCTTTCCCGCCCACGCGAAACCTTCAGCGCCTTGTAAATCATATCCTCCTTGGCCGCCATAATGTTGACCAGATTGCGAAGGTGCGGTGCGTCAAAGGGCGCGGCGTTGATGTGAATATGAATGCCGCAGGAGGAATTCACAAACGCCCCGGCGTCCCGGAGCTTGCGGATCAGCTCCTGCACCGTTTCGATATCTCTGTACTGGCAGATGGGACTGACCAGCTCCACGCTGTAGTTCCGGTCGGCGCTGACCTTCCTGCGCCCCTCTTTCCGTTGGCAATCAAGGCTGCCGTCGCTCATGACCTTCCATTTGCGGCCGGTGGAATCCCTTGCGAAATAGGCATCATAAAAGCTGCCCTCATACTCTCTGGTGGTGCCGAAATACCCGGCAATCACATCAGCAGCGCGGCTTCGTGTAAGCCCGGTCATTTCAATTTCGATTCCAAAATCCTGAGCCTGTAGCTCCATTTACTCACCGCCTTACCACATCCGGTGCTGGAGAGTCAGGTCTTTTTCCTGAGACAGCCCGGCAAGCTCCGCCGCGGAATTGATGAAGCCGCACAGCCGTTCCCTGCGCCATGTATCGATCAGGTATCGTCCACATTCCTCGTTGAGCGCATTAATCTTCAGCACCGTATCACGCACACACTCAGAGACGGCAGCGGGATCACCCTCTGCGGACATGAGGTCGTCAATGTATTCATCCAGAATATTGCCCATGAGGGACACATCCTCCGGGGTATAGTGGTAGCTCCCGGCGTAGGGGTTGGGGTATTCCTTGCCGTCCATGCAGCACCGGAGCAGCTCCAAAATGACGGGTCGTTCGTCACAGTCCGCTTTCTGGTATTTCTCCATAAAGGCTAAAAGATCCGCTTCCCGGTTGGGGGTATAGCGGATGAAGGACAGCATATCTTCAAGGAGCCCCGCTTTGTTTTCTTTCTGATGTTGAAGTCTGTTCACAATTTTTCTCCCTTCTTTGTTATCTGCCGCCCGCCGTTCCGAACAATTTTTCCTTATACGCCGGAGCATGGACCGCAAGGTTATACCGCTCAATGCCGCATTTATAGAGACACACACCACGCTGGGGAAAGCGGATGAGGTTGTATTCCGATTCCTCCAGCTGGAGGGAATCGATATAGAACCGCTTGTCGATGTTGCCTGCGTTAAACAGAAAAGCGTGAGTTGGGATGGAAAACAGCGGTTTAGTTAGTTCCCGGATATGCTCAATGTTGAAATCCTCCAAGTTCTGCGATGCGAGAATCACCGCCGACTCCTTTTTGCGCACACGCTTCATGAAATTGCGGATATATTCGATAGCCGTCAGGTTTGTGAGGAACAGATAAAGTTCATCAATGGAGGCGGCGGTGTTGCCCTCGGTCAGTAGCTTGTCGCTCATGAAGGACAGCACATTAAACAGCAGGGCGTTTTTGACGTTCCGGCTTGCTTGCAAAAGCCCCTTGACGCCGAACACAATAAAGCGATCTGAGGTCACGTTGGTGTGGCCGTTGAAGAACTGACTTTCCGCGCCCATGCACATGGAGTGAAGCCCCAGCAGGATTTCCTGTAGGAGTTCCGGCGGGTAGAGCTGGTATTTGGTCTTGTCATAGCCCTTGTACTCGGCTTCAATCAGGGCATACAGATCGGACAGAATGGGATAGTCCGTGGCTGCCAGCTTTCTGAAATCGGTGCGGTCGCTGATGCCGAATTGTTCGTACAGCTTGCCCAGCATGATTTCAATGACGTCAATGTGGCGGTCCGAAAAATCCTTGTAGCACCGGAAGAAATCCTTGAGAAAGCTGATGTGCTGACTGAGCTTGGTGGACTGCCGGAACGCCTGGGGCGCGTCGGTATCCTCCGGGCTGCCACCTTCGTCCCACGTTTTCGGCTCCAGCGGGTTGATGCGGTACCGGCCTGACATAAGGTCAATGAAACAGCCGCCGAGGTTTTCAGCCAGCTCCACATATTCGTGCTCGGGGTCCAGACACAGAACCGATTTGCCCGATTCGAGGATATTGCAGAGGATGAGCTTTAACAGATAGCTCTTGCCTTGACCGGAGTTGCCGAGTATCAGGACATTGGCGTTTGTTTTGTCATCGTCGCGCTTGTCAAAATCCGCGATGATATTGGAGCCGAACTTGTCCCTGCCGAGGTAAAAGCCGCGGGGATCGGTCTTGCCACTGTAATTGAAGGGATAGAGGTTTGCCACTGAGCTTGCCGGAAGCACCCTTTCAAACTGGCTGCCGAACACATTCCGGCTGGCCGGACCGACAGATAGAAAGCCCTCCCGCTGCCTGAGAATGAGCCGGTCCACGTTGAGCTTACTTCGCACCAGCTCGGTGAGGACATCGGTCTGGAGGAGCTTCAGCCCATCGGAATCGTGGGCGGTCAGCTCAAGAAAAACAGCGCAGTGCAGGAGCGGTTCCCGATTCCGGTGCATGGAGGACACCAGCGTGACCACATCCTGCAGATTGCTTTCGGCGGTGACGGTCTGCTGGAGATCGTTGGTACTGCTCTTATCCATGCGGTTTTTGTTGGCGGCGTTGTGGATGATCTTCTTTTCCTCGGCCGCCGTTACCTGACAGGTGTAGATACGCAGGGTCACACCGTCCTTTTCCCCAAGGTGACGCAGGATGGCCTGTTCCTCGGTGGCGGTAGGATATTCCCGCAGCACCCACACACAGCGGTAGGTGTTACCGCAGAGGAAGTGGTCGGTGTTGAATTTGATGATGCCCGGAGCGATCATGTCAAGGAAATCCTTGATTTTCACATCCTCCTGCGGCGGAGATGGTAGGGTTCTTTTTCTTGCCATCGGCGTTTCTTCCTTTCTAATTTTGATTTTGGGTATAGGAAAAGCCGCCACGAAGTGTGACGGCTTGCAGTAAAATGGTTCACTTTAATAAAGAAATGAGGTACAATAAGATACATGACTCGTTAAAAAGGAGATTAAATGCATGACAAAAATCATTGATAAAAACATGCTATCCTTACGCCCAATTAAGAAAGAGGATTTTTCTGTTATTGAAGAGTGGCTCAACAAGGATTATATAAAAAAGTGGTATGGCGAACCGGAAGAATGGTTGTCGGAAATCCGAAATGACAGTGGTGACTTCGGCTGGCTCAATCATTACATCGTTCTCTATCAGGATATGCCTATTGGATTTTGCCAGTATTATGACTGTTCCAAAACACCGCCGGGCTTTGAATGGGACTCTGAACCCAAGGGAACTTTTTGCATTGATTATCTAATTGGGCAAGAGTTTTTTCTAAAGAAAGGGCTGGGCAGTGTAATCGTCCAACAATTATGCAGCCTGATTTTCAAACAGGAAAACCCCGTACAGATTATAGCCGATCCGGTTCCAGAAAACATTGACTCTATAAAGCTACTTGAACGAAACGGCTTTACGTTAGACCCTACTTCCGGTTTATATAAAATGAAAATCAAATAACCAAGGCGGCAACAATATGGCAAAAACGAGCAATGTCGCCTCCTAAAACGGATCACTCAATATTGTAGGAGGCTAATAGCAATGTTGCCCCTTGCCATCCAATGTCATCATGCGGTTTGCGACGGTTATCATGTTGGAAAATTTGTAGAAGCCTTGCGCAGCATGGCGGCAAATCCTAAACAATGGCTCTAACAGAAAGGCGCGGCTATGAAAAATTTATATCTAATAGGCGGAACGATGGGAGTTGGCAAAACCGCTACCTGCCAAATTCTAAAACAAAAACTGAATAATAGCGCGTTTCTCGATGGGGATTGGTGCTGGGATATGCATCCCTTTCAGGTGACAGAGGAAACAAAGCGGATGGTCATCCAGAACATCTGCTTCCTTCTGAACAATTTTATTCGATGCTCCGCTTATGAAAACATCATATTCTGTTGGGTTATGCATCAGCAGGCGATCATTGACGATATCCTTTCACAGCTGGATACGGTCAACTGTACGGTGCATTCTATTTCGCTGATTTGCAGTGAACAAGCTCTGCGAACCCGATTGGAGAAAGATGTTGCTTCCGGTATCCGTGCGGAAGATGTGGTCAAACGGAGCATTGAAAGAATCCCGCTCTATGAAAAACTGAACACCTGCAAGGTGGATGTGTCCGACATCACTCCAGAACAAGCAACAGAATTAATTCTGCAACACTGCTAAATAAAGTAAGGGAAGCCGAGAATCAACTCTTGGCTTCCCTTTTTACCTGCTCACTCATTCAAAATAACCCATCGCTCTCCATCGTAATCCTCATACACCTCGGTTGTCACATTCTGCTCATAATAGACACCCAGCAGGCGCTTGATGTCCGATTCACCCGCCTTGCGCACCGTGAAGCCCTGATCTTTGAGGCTCTTTTCGATGCGGGAAAGATAGGGCTGAACATCGCTTTCCTTTTCATTTTTTAGCCGTATGATGATTAAAAATTCCCTTGCCGTCGCCATCTGCACCTGCATACGGTCAAGGGCAGTCTGATCCTGTGCCAGCAGCTTTCGAATGACGGGGTTCTGTTCGGCATCCATTCTGGCTTTCAGGTAGCTTTTGTTGTCCTCAAAGTTCTCCCGACTGTTCAGGCACAGCATTTCGATATCCGAGATGCCCTTGAGCACATTCATGAGGGCATAAATCCTTGCCCCAATGCTGGCATCGGACAGAACACTGATGTTGGTGGGCTTGATCATAAAAAACACCAGCTCGCCGTGAGGTGTTGCGAGGCTGTGGCTGGTGATGCCCTCAATGCCCATGAGCTGGCGGGTAGAGGCTTTTTCTCTGGCTTCCTGTTTCTTTTTTCTGTTCATATTCACGCCCTCCATTCATAGGTCTGCTGCTTTCCAAAGAAGAAAGCGGCAGCGTAGCGGATAAAGTCAAGGATGCTCACATCCTCAAAGCGGATGGATAAAAAGGCATAGACCGCCGTCAGAACAATGGGCGGCAGCCAGCCCAGCCGAGAGAGTGCGAAGACGGAAATTAAAAGACCGACACCGATAATGCCGATGTCCCGTAGCTCCCACAGCCACAAGGTCGCCTTTGAACGCAGATTGTCGGGGTATAGATACATTGGTTATTCCTCCTGTTCCTCATAGATTTTTTGCAAAAAATAGGCGATACCTCGGAGGACAAAGTCCACGCAGGGTATCGCCACGCTGTTGCCGAGTGCCTTGTATCTGGCGCTGTCCGATGCTCCCGGTATCAGCGTCCAGCCATCGGGAAAGCCTTGGAGCCGCTCACATTCCAGAGGTGTCAGTCTGCGGATGAGGTTGCGCCTTTCCACGATGCATTTGTTCTGGCTGACATACTGGCTGCCAATGCCTTTCTCATCCCCGCGGCAAAGTGCTCCCACCACCTCTTGATAAGGCTCGCATACTGCATGGCGGTCGCTGGTCGTAATGGTGTAGCTGATGTCCGGCTGACAGCCGAGTCCGTTGCCGCCGTTTTCCGGCTCCCGGTCAATGGTGTTGCCCGCAATGCAGATGGTTTCCTGCAAAATAGCAATGCCGCCTTGGTTCTTGCTGGGGTCGGGGCTTCCGGTATCAATGGTTCTTGCAACGTCTGTTTCCCTGCATCCCGAATAAGGGTTTGCCGATTTCATACTGTTGGACTCCTTCGAATCAAGGGAGAATGCAACGGGAGTTCCCACCAACGGGACATTATTGCCGCCGGTTCCCATACGGGCCGACATGGTGGGTGCTACCGCATGGGGACCGCTGTAGCGGCTGTCAATTCCGTGATTTTCGAACACCAGCGGCTGATGCCCATGCTCCTGCGCCCGGAGTGTGCCCGTAATATCCTCGGTGCAGTGCATCTGGCTGCCGCCCTGATCGTTGAGGCAAAGCACCGATGGAGCTGTACCTGTTTTAATGGTAGGAGAACATTCTGCCTGATAGCCGATTCCTCTGGCTTCGGCACTGGCGTTGCCGCAGAAGCCTGCGGTCAGTACACAGGGATAGCCCTGTCCGGCCTGCCCACCGCCGCCGGTGATGGCGGTGTGAACCTCCGGCATAAGAAAGCAGTCGCCGTCACCCTTACTGACAACCCCTGCCGCAAACAGCAGCCCAGCCGGATTTCTTCCGCCACCGCCATCTGCTCCCGCAAGAGTCGGAGCCATACCCTCCGGCGTAAACACACGGCTTTGTTGGGTATCCCATCCGTTCAGACAGTTTGGCTGGGACACAAGGGGCGGGTGACCTCCCATACCCGCACGGAGCGTGGAAGTCACTTCCTCCGTGATATCCATCCGATTACCGCCCTGATCATTTAAGCAGATCAGCGGCTCTGCAACAAAAGTCTGCTGCTTCATGCCAGGCTGAGCCTGTATCGCCCCTGCAACATCGTGCAAATCCCGCACTTCATCCCGCTGATTGGCGGCAAAGGCTATCGCTGTTTTTTCTTCTGTTTGGATATATCCGTGTCCGCCGCCCTCGCCGCTATAGAGGGCGGGCCATGTGCCTGTTTCTTCAAAAATCCGGCGGCTCTGCACATCCCATGGGGTCAGGCAAGCCCCGCCTGCAGCATCAGCGCTTCCCTCAGCTGGGGCGGCAGTTCTTTGCCGCGGGCCTCCGCTCTCCGGAGTATCCCCAAACAGGCCGTCTTGCTTAAATAATATTTCGGGTGCGGTTGTGCCTCCAAAATCTGCGACAAGGAAGATGCGACGGCGGCGCTGGGCGACTCCCCAGAATTGAGCATCCATGACACGCCAAGCAAGGCTGAATTCATCTCCCAATAGGGCAGCCCCAGCAGATTCCCAGCGCCCGGACTCAGGTCGAGGCACATCACAGGCACTGTACTTAATGCGGATGATCTCCTCGATGACCGCCCGGAAGTCCTCGCCGTCTGCGCTGGAGAATGCTCCGGGGACATTTTCCCAAACGAGGTATCGAGGTCGAACAAGGTGAGCTGGTACGTTTCGCTGCTCATCGGCTTTTCTCATCTCCTTTGTGATTCGTGTCTGCTCCATAAACAGGCCGGAGCGCGCCCCAGCCAATCCAGCTCTCTGGCCAGCTACGCTAAGGTCCTGGCACGGGCTACCGCCGCAAATAACATCCACAGGTGGCAGCTTTGCTCCGTTCAGCTTCGTAATATCCCCGACATGGAGCATTTCAGGGAATCGGATTTTCGTTACTTCGATGGGAAAGGCTTCGATTTCACTGGCCCATACGGGAGCGATGCCGTTGCGGACAGCCGCTAATGGGAAGCCCCCGATCCCATCGAAGAGGCTCCCCATGGTCATCATCAGGCCATCCTCATCGCCTGCTGGGGAGCTTCGGCCGGTGCGGTGTCTTTGGCTCTGCCGATGGCAAAGCCGTTTTCCTGTTCCATCACCCGGCGAACCGGGATGCCGAGCCTGCCCGCTTCCTCGATTTCAAGACGCATCCCATAGGAGATGCGGTCGCCATAGCACCACAGCTCGTCACAGCGTGGCAGCATGGCAAGCCCCATATCCAGACCGAGCTGACGCTCCTGCGGATTGGAATCATCAAGGAGCTGTGGGTAGAGCAAATGGGGCGCAAAAAAAGCGTGCCCCTCGCTCATCACATGGCGGCACGCTCTCTTGGCAAACTTGGTATTTCTCTCAATGTCCCCGGCATAGGGGGACGCCACATAGATTAGTTTCATAGGCTTTTTCCTTTCCTGTTATTTCGGTGCCACTGCCTGCACCACGGTTTTTGTGGTGTTGACAGCGGCCTGCGCCGTATACACCGCCGACATCAGATTTGCCTTGGTGCTGGTGTCCAGCCCAAAAGCTCCGGCAATTCTCGGCACTTCTCCTGCGGACAGCATCAGACCAAGCCCCAGCAGGGCGTGGGTTCGCAGCACCATAAGCCCCGCGGCGAGGATGGTTGCCTGCAAAAATGTGGTCAGGCACAGACCGATGATCTGCTTGCACCACTGGGTAAAGCCATCAATATAGCCGCGGGGAACGGAGAACATATACAGGCTGCCCACAGCGATCTGGATCAGCAAAATGCCGCCACGTTTCAGGTTGGCAAAGAACACTTTAATGACCGCATAGCCCATCATGATAATCATAAAGAGCATAAGGATGGGGCTGGTAATGACAGACAGCCCTCCGAATACACCGGAGCCCATGGCGCCGCCGATGTCCGCTGAGCTGCCAAGCTCGGAAATGATGTTTCCCGCAAGGTCGCCAAAGCTGCTTCCATAGCCGGTGATGCCCGCCGTGAGGCTGCTCTGGAGATTGACCGAGAGCTTGAACAGCTCCACCGGTACGATGGTAAAAAGGGACACCGCCATAAAGCCCTTGATGGCATTTAAGGCGGTGTCCTTTACGCTGCCCCGGCCGTGCTGGTATTCGATGCCGGTTTCAAACGCCGACACCACCAGCCCGGTTCCGTACAGTGCCCAAGCCAGATAGGAAAAAAACAGGACGATGGACTGCACCCAGCTCATCTCGAACAGCTCCACGCCCATGTTTCCCATCTGTGCAAAGAAGTCGGCCAAAAAGCCGACCACCTGTCCGTAGAGCCATTCGATAATCTGATCCATGACGGTTCCAAGGACAAAGTCCCATATAAACATTGGATTTTCACCCCCTTTCTGTGAACATAAAAAAGGCACACCATGCAATAAAATACGGTGTGCCTACGTATCTGTTTGAACGGATTTTCGGGCAGGGCGCGAAGATTTAGAAAATTTCAAAAACGACTTGACAACCCGCTCGTTCAGAGCTTCAATACCACACAACGGTGGCCGCCGAAATAAGGAAAAGGAGGTCAATTGCGTGGCAGATTACAAAAAAATGTATGATTCGCTGTTCAACGATGTGACGGATGCCATTTCGCTGCTTCAGCGAGCGCAGCAAAAGACGGAGGAGCTTTTCATCTCCGGCGATGACGGCGTTATTGTGGAGCTCAAAAGAGATTCAGAGCCCGACGACGAAGATAGATAGCAAGGCCTGTTTGCAAATATCAAGGAGAGCGGTTCTGCCGCCCTCCTTGTTTTGCTGCTGCAAATACCTTCTCTCTGTTTGGAACTGTGTGTAAAAACAGCTCTGCCCTCTACATCACCAAAATCGTCCAGTCAATGCTTGCATATATCTGGTGGAAAGATGCTGATAAATATGCTATTCTTTTATATATAATGATTTGTACTGTAACACAGATGTCCTAAATCATGAACAGTAAGGGGGTGTACCATGGATACTGCGTTAACATTAAGAGTTGCTTGTGAAGAAGGTAAGTGCTTGGAGAATGACCAAATCTCCAGCCTGCTAAGTCAATCGGCATTGGTTAGAAAGCTCACAACAGATTTTGTGGATCATCCCCTATTTGCTGTTTTTCGGATTATGGGTCTAAGCGAAATCCCGTATATGGAAAGATTACCTTACACGCAAAAAATGGTTGACTATATTAACCGGAACATTGCGACAGCGCAAGGATTTTCATGCTTAGGCAGAATGGAAGAAATTGTACCTTGCTATAACGCCATGCTGCTGGAAGCCTATTGCAGACTTGGGCTCGCTAACAGCAAAGAAGCACAGGCGGCTTTAAGCTGGATTGAACAATATCAGCTTTTTGAACGTAACCAAACTACTTCATGGCCTCATAAAGGCGTATGCAAGCATGGTGGCTGCCTTGGAAAAACACCATGTTATATTGGTATCAGTAAAACTGTTCGTGCGCTCACCACCTATTCAGAGTTTGTGAAGCATGAAAACTGGAACGTGGAAAAGCTCTTGGTACAAGGGACAGGCTATATGCTTCGTCATAAAATGTTTCAGAGATTATCGGATGGCAAGCCCATCAGCGCTCATATTACAGATATCATGTTTCCGCAAAGTTACGCACTCTCACTTACAGACTTAACTTATATTGTTGGGAAAAGACAGTTGATGACAAGTGAAGATAGTTCGGAGTTGTTACACCTCCTTCAGGAGAAACAAATAGCGGAAAACCAGTGGAAGATCGACTATCTATACAGCTATAAAGGGTATGTCGGCTTTGAAAGTAAGCGCAAAGCATCGGAATGGGTTTCGGCATTGTTTCCAATATGGCTATCTAAATCATAGTAAGCATAGCAGTAGGCCGATTTTGTTACATACCAAGTATCGTCCAGTCAATACTTGCATAAAGACGGTGAACGGATTTTAATTTTCATAGCACCGACTTCCTTCCTATTGTCTACATTTAATTGATTGAAACTTCTATTTTGCTATGATAATCTTATTTATTATATTTACCGAGTAAAGCTTTTTTGGAATAGCAGTGAGGAAAAAACAGCCGCGAAGGGGTGTAGTTATATTTACTTGATTTGGATTTGGCGATAAATGCAATTAAAATTTTACTTTGAAAATGAGGGGAAACGATTTGATTACCCAAAATGACAAGCAATTCAATATGTTTCCCTCACATATAGGGCTAAGAAAATATATTCTATATTACAATATCGTATTTCCAGAAAATGATACGTTCATGGCACAATATACGCTTATGCCTAACGCTTGCGGAACATTGTCGCTTGCCTTTGATGGAACCGCTGTAATTGCTGAACTATGGGGGGCATCCCTAACACCTGTTTTGTTAGGGATGGAACCAAACAATTACCATGTCCTGTTGCTTATCCAGCTTTCACCCTATGGTTTGTATCAGATCACACATCAAAGCCAAGCGGAGTTTGCTGGCAAACGTCTTTCGCTTGTAGACATCGACAACGAGCTTTTCCATTCACTATACCAAGCCTTTATAATGTCAAAAACCACAATAGAGTTAGTAAATACTTGTGAAAAAATATTATATAGGCGCATGGAAAATCCTCTTATTTCCGACGCTTTGTTATTAGCTACCACAGTAATTTCTGATAGTTGCGGACAAGTACAAGTGAAAGAAGTCGCCCGACAATGCGGTTATAGTGAGCGACAGCTAAACCGCTTGTTTCTTACACAAATCGGAATTAATATTAAAAACTATGCTCGTTTAACCCGCTTTAACTACGTGTTAAAACACATTCAAACGTCGCCTTGCTTTTTTGCGGCATTGTCACAACAAGCTGGCTATTTCGACCAAGCCCATTTTGATAAGGATTTCAAGGCTATCAGTGGTGTTTCACCTCAAGACTATCTGAAAACAATGTCGGATTTTTACTATGACGGAATGGAGATATACGATACAATATCCTCAAAGGAGGATTGAAAAATGAAATATCAAGGTTGTCTTTTGGCGGTTAAGAATATAGCCGCATCCAAACAATTTTATGAAAAGGTACTTCATCAAAATGTGGTCATGGATATTGGTGTACATGTAACTTTTGAGAGCTTTTCGCTGCAACAAGGATATGCTGAACTCGTTGGCTTGGCAGATGATAGTGTGAAAGAGCAGTCACACAACTTTCAAGTTTATTTTGAAGTAGAAGATTTAGACAAAGTATATGCCGAAATGAAAAGCATATCCGACTTGCAATGGGTACATGAAATAAAGGAATATCCGTGGGGGCAGCGTGACATTCGGGTATATGACCCGGACAAGCATATTGTGGAGATTGCAGAGGATATGAATACCGTTATCAAACGCTTTTTGAAACAGGGAATGCCGGTTGAGGAAGTTGCCAAGCGCACTATGTTTCCCCTCGAAGTCGTGAAGCAATATTCGTTGTGCTTTGATAAATGACAAATATCGGCTTTGGTAAATCAAAGCCGATATTTTACTCTAAGCGAAGGAGGGTGTCTATGAATTGGGAGCCGTGGACAGGTTGTTACAAAATAAGTGATGGCTGCACAAATTGTTATTTTTACGGGCCACACGCGAAACGCTATGGTCAAAACACCATACAAAAAACAGATAAATTTGATTGGCCTATACGGAAAACTGCAAAAGGCGAATACAACATTAAAGGAAACAAAATTCTTGCGACCTGTTTTGCAACTGACTTTTTTCTTCCCGAAGCAGATGAATGGCGTAAAGAAGTTTGGTCTATTATCAAGGAAAGAACGGACATAGATTTTTTGATTTTAACAAAACGAATTGACCGTTTCCTCATATCGCTTCCATCAGATTGGGGTGCAGGATATGACAATGTGAATATTGGGTGTACTGTTGAAAATCAAAGATTAGCAGACGAAAGGCTTCCACTCTTTTTATCCTATCCGATAAAGCGGCGGTTTATTGCTTGTGCCCCACTTTTAGAAAGGATAGATTTAACGCCATATCTTCATGGCATAGACCATGTGACTGTCGGCGGTGAAACAGGGCGAGAAGCCCGTGTGTGTGATTATGATTGGGTACTTAATATTCGTGAACAATGCGTAAAAGCAAATGTAACATTTTGGTTTAAAAATACAGGTTCACTTTTTAAATGTGATGGCGTAGTGGAAAAAATAAATCCATTTAAGCAGACCAGTATAGCGAAAGATTTTGATATAAATATTTTAGATGGGAAAAGATTGTTTTGATCAAACTCAATGGTGTAAAGCATTATTGCCTATTTTACTTCATGAGTGTTCTGAACGAACCAAATGGGCAAACTCTTTGTTGGTGACTAAGTTCACCTACACAATCAAATCTGGCTTACCACGAAATTGAGCCGCTGCACCTCTACTCTGATGCAACGGCTCCTTTTTCATTATAAACCCAAAATCGTCCAGATATAGGTCGGCGCCGTCAGAGTGAACACCAAGCAAGCGAACAGAATTGCTGGCGCCGCCCACTCAAACTGTCCGTGCTTTCGATGTGGGCTAAGTGCCCAGCGCCTTACCATATTCCTATGGCAGGTTTCCGAACACTCGCCCCCGAACCGTGCTTGCACCTCTCGATGCACACGGCTCTCCACTTGTTAATTCAGTTTTCCAGAGTGTAACTTTTCGTGACAGTCTAAGCAGAGCGCCAGCGTCTTGCGGTTTCTCGCAATCATAAAGCGCTCCCAATAGCTTTTACCTTTCAGGTCTTTGAGCTTCCTGACATGGTGAATTTCAATCTCACAGTCAGTTTTGCCGCACAGCTCGCATTGCCCTGCGGACAGCCTTGCCATCAAGCTTGTTTTACTGGAATACATCACAGTTTGAGGGATAACGTCTACAACGGCATTTTTCTGCAAAGGCTTTCTTGCGAAACCCTCATTGTAAAACAGTCGTGTTTTTGTCTTTCCTTTTTTATCAGTGAAGCGTACTCCAAAGTTCTTGCCGATACGCAGTTTCCCAATCATTCTGCGCATGGTTGTGCGATATTTGGTCGCAAAGGTTTTGAACATACTGTACTGCATGATATAGCCAAAAGAGCTGGCATGAGCGGCGTTATTGGCAATACGGTAGTAATTGCGGAAGCCCCTGATTTCACTGTTGTACTGGTCAAGGATTTCGAGGTCATCGTTATCCTTGAGATAGTACCGGGCTTTCGCTTTCCAGTTGTCTTTGCCATAGACCGTTTTTTCAATGGTCATAGCACTGTATTCCAATAGCTTTTTACGCATAAGCTCCGTTGGCATTTCCAAACAGACAGTGCCGTTCAGGTGGCGGCAGAGCCGCCCTGTCTTATCCTTTTTGGTAGCGGCAGAACGCCGTACATAAATGTCATACCCCAAAAACCTTGCTCTTTTTTCGGAATGGGTTATCAGCGTTTTTTCATCTGACAGCTCTAAGATCAGCGTGTCAGCAACAAAAGCCTTTACCTGTTCCTTTATTGCGATTGCGTCCTCTTTACTGCCAATAACGCCGATAAGAAAATCATCAGCATAACGGACATATTGAAGCCGCTTAAAGCTGGTATCAAACGGGTCGGAATAAGGAATCGTCAGCTTTTTACGGTCAATCTCACGAATTTTCTCTGTGAGCACCTGCTTTTCTTCCTCTGAATTGGTGTTGCGCAATTTCTTGGCAAGAACCCCACGTTTTTTCTCCAGCTCATAGGTTTCAGGATAGACAGCACGGACAGCTCCCTTATCAAACCGCTTTTTCAGTTCCTCCATATACCTGTCCAATTTATCCAGATAGATGTTGGCAAGAATGGGACTGATGATACCGCCCTGCGGCGTACCGCTGTAGGTGTTATGGTACTGCCAATCCTCTAAATATCCAGCCTTTAGAAACTTGCGGATAAGACGCAGAAACTTTTCATCTTTGATACGTTCCGCTAATATCCCAATCATGACTTCATGATTGATATTGTCAAAGAAGCCTTTAATATCTCCCTCAACAAACCACTTCACGCCAGTAAAACAGACCTGTGCTTGACTAAGTGCCGTATGGCAGCTATGTTTTGGGCGAAAGCCATGCGAGGTTTTCGCAAAACCGCCCTCATATACTGCTTCCAGCAGGAGCCGCACACATTCCTGTACCAGCTTATCGTCAAAAGAAGGGATTCCCAACGGACGCATTTTTCCGTTTTTCTTTGGGATATAGGTTCTTCTTGATGGTTGTGGCTGATAGCTCTCGTCCTTTAGGCTCGCAATCATGCCATCAATGCGATTCAGGCTCATTGCGTCGATGGTTTTTCCATCGGTGCCTTTTGTCATATTCCCTTGGCTGGCATAGATATTCTGATAAGCCAGCAAAAACAGCTCACGGTTATACAGATTGCGGTAGAGCCGTTCAAAGGTATACGACCTGTCACTACTGTGGTTCTGTAAACTGCTTAACATATTGATTGGATTTCTCATGGTGTATCACACACCTTCCTTTCTCTATTGTTAAGATAACAAGCTGCCGCCCTTCGCCATGTATGCGGCGTTACCGCACTCGGACTACTACGGCGGCTCCGTTGCCATGCCGAATATTCAGCGTCATCTTTCTTGGCAAAGCCTTGAAATTTATCACCACAAAGGCATTACGCATAGCCGGATTTCCGGCATTTCGGGTTAGGCAATCCCCGTTTAGCAATGTAATAATAGCGTAGATGATTGTCGGATAGCGTTTCCGTCCTTTTCTCCATACGGAGTTGAGCCACACAGAAGCTCACCCACATATACTCGACTAATGCATTGTGGCTGTGCGGTATGGCGATAGCTGTCTTTCGCCAAAGTTCCTACATAAACCTCTCGGACTGCGCTTCAGGCAGTATGGCTTTTATCCTCATATCATCTGTTTCATCTTCCCATTCAGTCGTGGGCTGACAACTGCCCAACTCATGGGTTTACCGGTGTGCTATTTTCCCCTATGAGGTTTCCCTCTCAGGTAAGCCGGTTGATGACGGGCAAATGAGCTTTTACCCGCTGGATTGCCAAGTCCAGAATTATTACATCGCCGTTACGGGCGCACAGTCGAAGTACGCCATCCCTAATTTTGCAAAGAAAAACACCGCCAGAATGAGGTCAATTGCGGGAAACACCACCTTGTTGACCACCGTCTTAATCTGCCCGGAGGCATCATTCCATGTGCCCTCAATAGCTCCCGCAACATCGCCATTTGCCGCAAAAGCGGTTGTGCTAAAGAGCATGGTCACCATGAGGACGAGGATAAGCATAAGAGCAATTTTCTTATACCTTTTCATAAAAACCACCTTTCTAAAAATCAAGAAAAGGCCGCAGAATTGCTCCTGCGACCTTGTTCTTTTTCTGTTTTTATAGTTTCATTGTCATATCCATGCTCGGAGTCTGTTCCTCCAAAAGCGGGGACAGTTCAATCACCTGGGGGTTCTGATAAAATTTCAGGTCACTGCGGAAGCCTTTCTTCAATAAGCTGAATTCTTCAGCCTCCGCAAGTGTTTCAGGAGGACAGCCGGGTGGCATCTCCTGATTCCATCTCACCCATTCCCCATTTTGATGCCGCTGCTCCAGCTTTAGGATGATGTAATCCTCCGGTACAAAAGCGGGATACCTCTGTAAAAATCCCTGCGTATCAACGTAGGGATGACCTTCTTTCATGACGGTCATTTCCATAAGCCGCAGGGTGTCCGCAAGGGAAGTGCAGAACCAGCACTCACGATCCCCGAATCGCCGGATGCGGCCATCCTGCAAAATTGCATCCAGCCGGTCCTTTTGCGTGTAGTGGTACAGGCTGCCTTTTGGCGCCTCAATTCGTTCATATGCCATTTTATCACCCCCGCTACGGCTTTTTAGGAGCGACATGCCAGTCCTGCCACAAGTTGCCCCGTATGGTCAGGCTGTCTGTAAGGTTGGCGGACAGCATTCCATCCGGCGTCCATCCATCAATGAGCCAGGCGTTGACGGTATAGGCTCCGTCCGGCATCCAAATCGGGCTGAAATGAGTTCGGTTTTTGTAGGTGGAGTAAGGGTTTTGCTGAAACTCAAACCGTCCCGATCCCATGCGCTCCAAGAGCCGCCAATAGGTTTCATAGGAAAATTCGGGGAAATAGCTGACCGCATTCTGTGGCTGGGTAACCGCCGAGCTTTGGTTGGAGCTGATACTTCCGGTGACGGTCTGGTTGATGCCATATCCCGATTTCATCGTTCTTCCGCTGGCAGTCGGATTCATGCTGTCGCATTTGATGCTCATGGCGGCGGTCATGCTGGCGCTGTAACGGTCCAGGTCAAACTCCCACCATCCGTGATCGCACCAATATCCGTTATCGTTTCCTTCATCGTCATAATCACTGTGCCATACCCAATACGCCTGCCACCACGGACGCCAGACACTCCAGCTTGCCGAGTTTTTAATCGCTCTGCTTGGGACAGCGGCGGCACGGAAGCTGTCGTTTCGGTCATCGGCAACAGGGTTGGGCGGAGGGTTCTTGTCAAGGTCAAGGATTTTGACGTTGAGGGTCGTCTTGGCGGTGCTGCCGGAGCCGGACACCGTCACCTGAATTGTCATATTCTGTTCGGTGTCGGGGGTTTTCCACTGAACCCATGCAAGCTGGCTATCGCCTGCGGGATAGTAGACATTGCCCACGCTGTAGGTTTGCCCGCCGATATTAAAGCTGACACGGGTGGGCCTGTCGGGATCGGACTGACCTCCGCTGATCCTCACCGCTGTGATGACATTGGTGCTTACCCGGTACTCATAATCGTAGGCGTCAATCTGAGGTTGCTCCGGTTTCTCCGTAAAACGGACAATGCCAAGTCCAAGGCTGGATTTGATATCCGCATTGGATGCGGCGCTGTTCTTGCTGCCTCCCCATGCGGGATAGCCGAGGTCGCCTACCTCCAAAAACATAGCGAGGGGCAGATTCTTGTGTGTAAGAGACACCATTCTTCTGCGGAGCAGACCGCTAACCTGTTCATCATACAGGGCGGCTTCGGTAGCGGTGGTGGCAATCATAACCCCCTCAAATTTGTAGTAGGCAATGGGCTCCAAGAGGATTTTATACTCACCGCCGATGAGAACATCGTAATTCATACCTGTTACATCTGCAATGCGTTTGATGACATATTCCGAACAGAAATACTTCTTGATGGCGGCAATATTGTTGCTTCCGTTGGTACTGATAATGCGGGGTATGGTTTGAGCTGGATTGATATAATGGTACACACTTGTGGTAGGGCTTAATTGCTGACCAGAGCTATAGGACAGTTTGCTCACCTTTCCAAAATGAACACGAATATTGTCCGGTTTCTTATTTGTAAAATCTACCGGCGTGGTGACCGCTGCGTGATCACTTGCCCGAACCACAGTAATGCGCGCACCCTCGTTACCGCCGCTCCATGTGTTGGTGCTGGTTCCGCTGCCCATGCCTCCACCGCCGCCATCAATATTTCCGTTGCCGCCGGTATCAGCGAATGCGGTTAGGGGGCAGAATAGGCAAAGCACCAGCATAAGACTGGCTATGCTCTTGAATAATTTCTTCATTGCGGCCTCCTTTTTTTCAAAAGTAAAGGCACGGTCTGTTTCAACCGTGCCTTGTGAAAGTATTCTGTTATTCCCCCATATTGCCGACTTGTTTATTGATATCGCCGTCACCGTCTACAGTTGTGCCTTGACCTCCACCGCCGTTATCGTCAATCCACCCGAAACCCGGCACATAAATCTTGCCGTCCTTGGTTTCGCCGCCCTGCGGCTGATTGTTGTTTTTGGGGGTATCCTTGGGCTTTTCCACCTTATCATGGTCGACAGGCTTGGGAGGCTCCGTGACCTTTTCGCCGTCAGGTTTCTGCGTGGGGTCTTTGAGCTGTTCCTCAGTATATTCGGGCTTGGTTGCATCGCCTTGGATGGTCTGCTCCTTGCCACTGGAAACCGTACCGTTGTCGATGTTTGTCGGTTGGGTGGTATCAGGCGGGGTTACGGTGACCTTTTTTTCTTTCTCTGTGCTATCCGGCACTCTGGGGTCCACCGTCACATTACTCACTTCGGAGCTTTGGGGTGAGGGCGAGGTATCCACCGGCTTTGGGGTTATGAACTGCTGTCCGATCAGCACCACAAGTACCGCACAGAGGGCGAGGCATCCGGTTACGGCCAGCCATTTCTTCGTTTTAGCATTCATATTTTTCATAAGAGTGTCCTCCTATTTGTTAAATTTTGATAGGTTCCTGTTAAGTCACACCCTACCACGAACTTTTCAAAAAGTCTATCACTATTGCAAGAAAACTTCTCCGTAGGGTTAAAACCTCGGTGTGTATCCGGCGCTGGTCTTGACTTTGATCGTCATGGGGGGAAGCAGTTTTCCACCAAAGGATACGGGAACCTCCAGCATGATGGTACTGTCAGCTTCAAAGCGAGAGGAGGCTTGGTCGCCCGACGCAAAGGGCGCGTTTCGGATATCCACCTCCAGATTCCACACCTTAAATTCCAGCTTGCCGTCCGGGGTGCGTTTTTCATGATAGCCGCCGCTGTAGGAAAGACCGAGTACACCATCCAGCCTCTCATAAATGTCGCCGTAATCGAGGCTTTCCTCAAAATCCTCGGCAATGGGCTGGTAGGCTCCGCTATAGCCCTCCCGCACGCCGTGATACACATCGTCATAATTGTCGTTGACGGTGGAGATGACGGCGGTCTGCACCGCATCCCGCACACCCTGGGCCACGATCATAAGCCGGAAATACTCCGAAATGCCGGTAAAGACAATCACCAGCAACAGGGTGACGGCGATAATGAGCGGAAAGCCTGCACCGCTTTTGTCCTTCAGGATACGCTTGATTTTTTCCATCTCATCACCTACTTCCAATAGACTTCTGATTTTCCCGCAGCATCAGCCTTGAGTGTAATCGGAAAGGAGCCGAACCCGCCGAACAGCCCGATGTTGGACTGGTAGGTGACTGTCACCGTGACTTCTTCATTGAGCTGAATCCTGCCGGTCTTGGACCATGTCACGGTGGGGGTCAGTCCGGTTTTTTCCCGCAGGAATTGTTCACGGCGGTTGGTTTCGCTGCCGACCTGTCCGGCAATTTCCGCTTCCCGCATGAGCTCCACGGCAAAGGTGTCGATCTGCTGCTTTTGGATATAGACAGGAAACACCTTGACCGCCAGGGCAATGACCAGCATGGCGCACAGCACCAGCACCGCCACATCAATGTAGCCTTCGCCAGCTTTGCTTTTCAGTATTTTCAGCACATGGTCACCCCCTGCTCGAAGGGAGCCTGCTCCTGTTCCGGCTCCCGGATGTAATCGCTTAATATGCGCCATGTGCCCTTGCTGAAGCTGGCGCTATGGATTTCCTGATTTAGCAGTTCCTCCGCGGTAGTTTCCATAGTATATTCAGGATCACCGGGATGCCCTTTTATGCTCTGGCCGGACAGCAGAAGCTGTGCCTTTTCCGGCGTCAGGTACACAAATCCGCCGGGAGTCATCATGTTGAGGTTGGCACAGGGATGGCGTTCAATAAATTCCCGCACGGTGACCTTTTTGTCTGTTGCAGGGACCGGCGTATATTCCGGGTCAAGGGCATAGCCCTGTTCTGCGTCGCCCTTGTCCATCAGACTCCAGAGCGCATGGTTGAGTTCCTCGCTGAAATCAACCGATTGCTCCGATAGCCACTGATCCCTTGCAACCTCCAGCGGGTTTTCAAAACGCAGGAGGTATTCCATATAGTCCTCCGGATACCCGCCACCGTACAGCTCGTTATAGACAAATCGGGCAGCAGTAATCTCATCGCTTTTTCCGATGAGAACGCCTTTGGAAAGTCCGTCCAGCTCACGGAGGTAATCGTTCCAGTTGCGGTCGAGTTTTTCCCGAAACGTATCTATCATCTGTTCTCGCTGCATTTGCGCACCTCCTTAAAACATCCCGCCGAGGGATGTGATGATTTCATAGACAATGATCGCCATGTAGGTCATGAGAAAGCACATCAGCATGGCAAAGGAAAACACTCGGATTTTGGGCGGAATCTTCATGGCCTGCGCTTTCAGACGCTGGAGTTCCAGTTGCTTCATATCGTGTGCCAACATCTGAAAATACATCCCGCCGTCATCCCCGCGAAGTACGCCGATTAGCCCTCGCGTGATATCCGAGAGCATGGGCGAATTGAATCTCGCCTCGAACCTCGTCAGCGCCGCCTCGTAGCTGGATGAGCGCATATCCGCCGTGAGGATGTCAAGCTCTGCGGAAAAATCCTCGCCCACATTTCTCTTGAAATTCTCCAGCATGGACAGCACATCCCGGCTGGCTTTCAGTTCCTGGGTGATGGTTGCAACGAAGCGGGGCAATTCCTGTTCGATTTTGCCTCGTTTCGCTGCCAGAGCCTCGTCCGCCTTGCGGATCTCCTTGAAGTAGACCAGTATGGCGGCGAACAGTACAATGGGCGCCAGCAGCGGGAGGACGATAAGGCAGGGAATGATGCAAAGCGCAATATTTATCGCCTTGACGATTGCCATTGCCGTGAACAGCTCCGGCGAATCGGAAAGCCCTGCCGCCGACAGCACATTTTCCATTCGGCTTTTCTTGTACTCATCCATTCGGATATACCGGGCAAGCCGGATGGCGGCGTTTCGCAGCAGTGCATCGGTGGCTTTCGGTTTTGCCTTGTCCTGCTTTCCCGCCGACAGCATCGCCTTTTGGGTGGCGAGAGTGGGCAGCCGCAGCAGATCGGCGGTAATGAAAAAGAGCCCTGCCGATAGGAGGACTCCGAATAAAAAGATGTAGATTGTCATGAGCGTCCTCCTATCTTCGATATTCGATGGGCTGCGTGAGCTTGATGACAAACGCCGTGGAGATGAAAATCACGGCGGCGCAAATGGTCAGAATAATCTGCCCCAGCGGTGTGTGCATCAGCGTGTGGTACCAATCCTTGTTCAAAAAATAGAGGAGAGGAATATTTCCAACGACAAGGACCACCATGATAATAAATTCTTTCCTGGGCTCAAAGACCATCGTTTCAAGCTCCCCATTGACTACCCGCATATCACTGAGCTTGCTGACGATGGGGGTCAGGGTGGTCTTGAGGCTGCGGTCGTGCTGGCAGGCAATGAGGGCGTCGCACCACTCGGCATATACGGCATTGTTGATCCGGTCCTTCAGGTCATAAAGCGCCGCCGTCACATCGGGGTCAACCAGCCTGACACGGGACAGGAACCCTTTGAAAACCGATAGCACGGGAGGGTTAAGATATGGCAGATTTTCTTCCACTGCCGTCAGGATGTCCTCGTTTCTGAGGTAGGCTGTGGTGATGATACTGAGCGCCGTTTCCAGCTCTGCCGCAATATCCCGTTTGAAGTGGTTGGCTGTGAGCTTCACCCACCAAAAGGGTAGGAACATACAGCCTACTGCCATCACAGGAACAAGAAAAAAGTTCGAGAGCATGATGGCGATGGATGCGCCCACGGCAAAGCACAACAGGGACAGTGCGCAAAGCATGGGAAAGCGTGCCGTCCTGCCGGTTACCTTGAGAATGGACTGCACCTCGGCAATTTCCCGGCGCAGATAGGACTGTTTTTTTCTGCGGGTGAATTCGCCCACTTCGTCGCGGAGAGATTTGGGCTTGTCGGTGAGCTTTCCGAACACCGCCGCGGTGAACTCTACCGGCGTGATGCCGAGTAAAACAAAAGAGCCTGCAATCATTCCGATGCAGGCAATCAAAAGTACCGTTGTCATGCGCTTTGCGCCTCCTTTCCCCGTAGGCTCTCGATGACCGCCTGGGGCATACCGTTTTCCAGCAGCCGCTTGGCAAGGCTGTCCGAGATGGTATTGATCTGCTCATGGTGGCCCTCGATGATGAATTTTCCGTCCTCCATGCGGTTTTCAGTGATGACATACTGGAACAGCGGGCGGTAGCGCCTTGTGCCGTCCGGCAGTATCTCGCATTCCTGAATCTCCATCATACGGCGCTGCTTGTTTTCGAGCTGCTTGCAGAACACGACGATGGGATAGGCTTCCGTCACATAGTCCATGAGGGTCTGGTCGGACATATCCACGGCGCGTTTGCAGAGAGACACCATTCTTCGGTAGGTGGCCTCGCAGGAGTTGGAGTGGATGGTGGTCAGCACGGCTACGCCGGTTCGGGCGGCTTCTTGGGCGGCATTGGCCTCGGCGCCTCTCATTTCACCAACCACGATGATGTCCGGATTGAAACGGAGCGCATAGTCCAGGAGGTTGGTTTGGTCGATGCGCTGGCGGTCATTGTCGCTGTCGCGGGTCAAGGTATGGATGACCGAATTGACCACCTTGCCGTCCTTTTCCCGAACCAATGCCAGCTCACGGGAGCCGTTTTCGATGGTATAGATTCTTTTGTTGTCCGGCACAGTGGTCAGCACCCAGCCTGCCACAGTGGTTTTGCCGGAGCTGGTTGCTCCCGCTACGCAGACCGATATGCCGTAGCGGATGCAGAGGGATAAAAAGTCCAGCATGGGGTCGGTCGCCGTACCGCTCCCCACAAAATCTTCTTTTTTCATGCTCTGCGGGTTGACAATACGGATGGATGCGGCGATGCCTACATCCTCGTCCACAATGGGGCTTTTAAGGACGGCAATTCGGATGTTTTTAGAAAGATGCCCCAACACGATGGGACTGGCGTTGTCTAAGACCATGCCGCTGATGTGGAGCATCCTGCGAATCACATTGACGGCGTGCTGGGGGCTTTCAAAGCGTTCCTCCAGCTTGACCGTGCGGCCGTCCGAATACTGCACCTCAATATCCCGCCACGAGTTGATGTCGATTTCCTCGATTCCGGTGCCAAAGATATATTTCGTCAGAAATCCGAACTCCGCCATTTCGGTGTAGAGAGCCTCCGCCAGCTTGCCGCCGCTCATGCCGTTTACCGAAACACGGCGGTCCTGAACATACTTGGTGATGTAGCGTTTGAGCTGCGCCTTGGCATCTTCGCCGCCCGCAGTGATGAGGGTGCTGTAATGTTCGGAAATATACTCCTGCACATCGGCAAGGACCGAAGAGAAATCCTTGCCCTCTGCTTCCGGTGTGAAGAATAGCGTATGAGCGCGGTTTGTCCCTGCAAAATCCACCGGGCGGTTCACCGTAGACTCCTGATCCATGGTGTTGCTCAAAGCAGGAGCCGTTGCCTGGGGTGTGGATGGCTGGTTTTGTGTCTGCTTTTTCTGCTCCTGTTCGGCCTGTGCTTTATTTTTCCCCTTGGCAAATGCCGGGGCATTTCTCTTTTTCCCTAACATCCGAACACCTCCTTTGCGATTTTTTCAATCTCCCGACGGAACAGGCGGCTGTCTTTCAGGGACAAATCAGCCAGCAGATTCCCTGCAAGGTACTGTTCCTCCAGCTCTTGAGAGTGGATGAGGGTAAAGGCTACCGAGCCCAGCGCCTGCCCGATCTGCTCCCCGGCCTGCTGGGGCTTTACGTTGCTGGCAACCTTGTATTGCTTATCCGCATCCCATTTGGAATCCCGAAGCAGAGGGAGCTGGCTGGAGAGATAGCTCACAGACTTTAGGTCTGCATTGGCAAGGCGCAGGACGTTGTCTGCCTCCATGAGCGCCACGGCGGAGAGGATGTCATTGGCAATATAGCTGCCGCAGTCCACCACCACGCATGGAGCAATTTCCCGCAGTCCGTCCATCAGCTCCTGTGCCTGTAGCTGCTCATAGGGCGGATAGGTGTACTCGTTCTCGCCCTTTCGCATTCCAAGGATGGTCAGGTAGCTGTTTTTCTTCAGGGTAACCAGGTTGTGCTTGATGAGAGCTTCGGTTACATGGGTAGCGGCAAGGATACTGCCCAGCGAATGCTCACTCTCCAAATCGGAGGGCGGGCAGACACAGGGAAGCATGGGCGCGGTCATATCACAGAGCAGAAGCACCACGTTTTTCTTCCGGTCCGCAAGATGCTTTGCAATCTTCACGGCGGTGACCGTCTTTCCGCTGCCGGGAGAGCCCCAAACGGCAAGAATGCCGCTCTGAGGCTCCTGCTCCGGCTGGGCATCTTCCCTGGCAGACTGGCGGGTGAAGATGCTCTTTTTCTTGAAATTCAGCATCACTGCACCTCGCTTTCTGCGGGTGTTTCGGATGCAGTGCTTTCCTCCGATTCCTGAGACTTGGGTTCAGAGGAGCTGTCCTGTGGCACCTCCACAGGATACAGGGCGGCAATGACCTTGTCCTGCGCCTCTGTAAATTTGGCGGTGTTGGCAGGCGTGCCACGGTAAACGAGAGACAGGTGGAGCTTGCCGTCAGCCTCCAGCTCCGCCAACACCTTGCTCTGCTCGGGAGATACCAGCAAGGTTACGGTGGAGGGCAGCTCACGCTCATCCTTCTCGGATTTGGCCTCGCCGGTGTTGGCGTCATAGCCGGAGGAGGCCGTCACGCTGATGACCTCCACATATTTCAGCTCGGCGGAGATGACGGTCATGCCTTGCTTTTTGTAGTCGGCGGCAATGACCGACACGATATCGCCGCTCTGGAGCTTGCCGGACAGACCGTTTGCAAAGCTCTTGATGGTCACCGACATGGCCTGCTTGGTACCGTCCAGATTATAAAGGTAGGCATTCTCCGCAGCCGGGGTGTCGGACAGCTTGGTGTTCAAGATATAATCACCGATGGAGAGGTCGGCCTTGGCATACTTGCCGATGACCGTTTCGCTCTGGCGGATGACGTTGTCGGGCAGCCCGAAGCCGCCTACTTCCACGGTCTGGACCGTATCCTTTGTGATCTCATCGCCTGCTTTGATTTCCTTGACCACGCGGACAATCTCGGTTTTCTGGCTGACGGACTTGTTGAACAGCGGCGTCACGCCAAAGCAGATAAGCAGGGACAAAAGGATACAGATCACACCGACAACTGTGCGATTCTTAAAAAGACTCATAGGATTTTCCTCCTTGATTTCATTGTGATTTAGAAGCTGGCGGAGCTGTATTTGCGATATTTCACTGCTTTCACAGCTCCCGGAATAAGGGCGGCAGCCAGCGAAACGGCGGCAATACCGATGATGAGGATGGTCTTTTTTCTGCTGATATGGATTCTTTTCATAGGATGTTTCCTCCAATATTTAGAATGGTTACGGCAAGAAAGCCGAGGGACAAAAACGGCGCCATCGGCAGAGATGCCTGCGCCGCTTTCTGAGGCTTCAGTTTACGAAGCCTTCTGACGGCTTGGGTCCAGAAATAAAAAAAGAGGGATGCCATCAGACCAAGTGCCAACCCGGCCGTGCATCCCCAAAATCCCAAAACAATGCCTGCGGCGGCAGTGAGCTTGATATCCCCGCCGCCAATGCCGTCCGGCTTGTATAGGGCGGAAATGAGCAGCGGCAGCGCCGCAAGCACTCCCAAGAA
Source organism: Oscillospiraceae bacterium MB08-C2-2 (assembly GCA_035621215.1). Classification (NCBI taxonomy): domain Bacteria; kingdom Bacillati; phylum Bacillota; class Clostridia; order Eubacteriales; family Oscillospiraceae; species Oscillospiraceae bacterium MB08-C2-2. The sequence goes on from CP141729.1 coordinate 995,783, forward strand.
ATTGGCGGGGCTGAAATCAATCAGCCCCGCCAGTGCAATCAGGAGGCAGATGCTGTCCGGGATGATCCGTTTGCGGAGGTCCCACACAGAAGCCGCCAGAAGCAGAGAAGAAAAAAGCACCGCCTGTGCGATGCCATTAGCCTCCATAGTTGAACATTTCCTTGATTCTCTGTGTCAAGGTCGGCAGTACCGTTTCCCCAAACAAAGCATAAAGACCTGCCAGAAGCAGAGCGCCGATGACAACCGCCAGCAGGATTTTAATGGCCGTATCAATGTAGCCCTCCCCGCAGTTTCCGGAAAGGGTGTTGCGGGTTCTGACTACGGCTGTGGCAGCCTTGTTCTTCAGCTTGCAAATGAGAGATTTCATGGATTTTCCTCCTTACTCGAAATGATAGGTTACGGAATACGTGATGTTGCTCTTGTTATACATGCAGTCGTGATTGGTGTAATAATAGAATTCCAGCCTTGTGTACACCCCGGCGCCAAGGCTGCGGGTGAAGGTGATGCCGTTGCTGGTGGTACCGTAGTCAAGCTGATCCCACTGACCGGTCAGCCTGTTGTATCCACGTACCCTGCCAAAGTCAGAGCCGCTGTGACCACTTACAGGCGGCACCGTAAAGGTATATTCCGTGATGGTGGCGCCTTCGAGCCCGTTTTCCATGATGACGGAGTCAGGACCTGTTAATACCATCCCACCGCCGCCGTTAGGGTCAGCCACAAAGAACACAATGGCAGCCCAGGGCGATTCAGCGCCTGCGGAGTCCACCGCTTTGACGCGGACCACATTTTTTCCACGGGGATAGGTCTGTGTTTCAGCATTTCGGCCCTCCCAGACAAGGGTGACAGCATCGCCATCGGGGTCGGAGCTGGTTGCCTTAATGGTGACCAGCGTTCCCGGTGCTACGCTGTTGCCGCCTGGGGTTCGGGTAATGACCGGCGCAGTCGGTGCGGAGTTTACGATGCTGAATGTTTTGGATACCCACTCCGAATACAGCCCGGTAGTATCTTTGGCGCGAACACGAATGGTGTGCGTGCCAACGGTATAGTAGTTGTCAGCCGCCTTGTTTTCCCACTCCAGAGTGGTTGCATCGCCGTCCAAGTCAGCGGCTGTTGCGCTGATATTGACAAGGAATTTGCCGTTATTCGCTGTTCGGGTGGGGGTTGCGGTCAACGTGACCGTAGGCGCCGAGCTGGTAATGGTGAAGGACCTCTCAGCCCAAGGAGAATATGCCCCGGCAATATCCATTGCCCTGACACGGACGATGTGAGTACCGGGGGCATAGTAGCCATCGGCCGCCTTGTTTTCCCACTCCAGCGTAGTGGCGTCGCCGTCCGCATCGGCGGCTGTGGCATTGATATTGACGAGGAACTTGCCATCCTTGACAGTACGGGTCGGTTCAACCGCCAAGGTAACCGTGGGAGCTGCATTGGTCACGGTGAAAGTTTTCTCGGTCCAGGGAGAGTAATCCCCGGCGATATCCTTTGCCCTGACACGGATGGTGTGGGTACCCGGCGCATAGTAGCCGTCAGCCGTAGTGTCCGCATACTCCAAGGTCACCGCATCCCCATCGGGATCTGTGGCATTGGCGGTGATATTGACAAGGAACTTGCCATCCTTGGCGGTGCGGGTAGGAACAGCATCTACCACAGGGGCATTCGGCGCCGTATTGGTTACCGTAATACTCTCCACATGGGAGGTTACACGTCCTGAACTGTCGGTGATGGAAGCGGTCAGCGTAAAAGTGCCGATGTCACGGATGACAATTCTACCGCCGTCATTGCCCAGGATTCCTTGATACTGCCCGGTATTGCCATCCTTTTGAAGTGTCCAGACCACGGCATAGCTGCCGATATGCCGAACATCCCTTGCGGCAACCTCAAACTCCGTACCGTAGTGAACGGTCTGCGGCATGGTGAAAGCATACTGCACCACCGGCAGGATGCGGATGCTTTCGCTGTGGGAATAACTGCGTTTCAGATAGTCGGTCATGGCTGCGGTGAGAACATACTCGCCGTCGCCCTTAAAGGTAATCTTGCCACCCTGGGGGGTGAGGCTGCCGTCAAACGCCTCGGAGAGCGGGATGCTCTTGCCGTCCTTGCTGACGGACCACTCCACAGGCAAAACATTGTTGTTGCCATGGGTTCTGAGGTCAATGGCGGTATCGGTGTAGGCAAAAGTGGGAAGCTCGAAGCCGATAGCCAGCACGGGAAGCACCTCGCACCTATCCTTGCTTTCGTACAGAAAGACACGGCCGGTATCATCGGTGACTCGCGCCACCAGCTCATAGATGCCCGCTCTTTTGAAACGGATGGTACCGCCGTCATTCGAGAGCTTTCCGTCCACGTAAGTCGGCCAATCCTGAAAGCCGAAGGTGTTGTCCACCAACCATTCGACGGTGAGGCCGTCCAGCTCGGAGGCTTCGGTATTGACCACGATATCGGTGTCGGTATGGGCGTATTTTGGCAGGCCGTAGGTAAGGTCGGGCACGGGATAAACCTTGAAGCCCTGCTCATAGCGGTAACTCCTGCCGCCATCATCGATGAACTCCGCTTTCAGGATATAGCTGCCCTTGGAGCGGAACTTCAGCTCGCCGCCGCTGTTGCCCAGCGTACCCTCCGCCGTATCGGTGAGGGATACCTCCTTGCCGTCATGCAGCAGGGACCATTTGGCAGTATGGCTGCCGATCTCTCCGAACACCGCTTCCACCACAACCGCTTTGTCGGTATGGAAGACTTCGGGCAAGTAAAATCCCGCCGAGCCCACCGGGTAGACCGTGATGCCTACGCTACCGGCAAACACTCTGCCGGTAGCATCAGTAACGGAAGCGGTCAGCACATAGACACCTTTTTCCTTGAATCGGATGCTGCCATGGTCGGGATCTCCTTCGATCCATGTGCCGATATCGGCGGATTCTCCGTTTCGGGTCAGGGTGTAGGTCAGCGTGAGCCCATCGGTTTCTTTTGTTTCTGTTTTTAGCTGGGCGGTTTTATCGGTATGGGAAACTGTCGGCAGAGTGAGATTCACCTCCGCTACCGGATAGACCGTGATACCATCTTTGAGAGTGACCGTTTTGCCCAGCTCATCGGTGATGGAGGCGGTGAGCGTATAGCTGCCCTTATCCTTGAACAGCACTGTGCCGCCTGCAGCGGTCAGCTCTCCGGTAAGGGCTTGCCCCATATCAATGGCAGCCCCATCTTTTTGAAGGGACCACACCACAGAATTAGAGCCGAGATTCTCCGTGGTAAGCTCCACTGGCACGCCGGTATCGGTATGGGCGGTTTCAGGCAGCGTGAATGCTGCCGTCACCACCGGATAGATGCTTACCGTCTGCTCATGGGTCACCGTGGCTCCCCGGCTGTTTTTCGCTGTGGCAATGAGGGTAATGCTGCCGGTCTGCGTGAATTTCACCTTGCCGCCTGCAGCGGTCAGTTCACCCGCTATCAGCCCGGAAAGCTCGGCGGGTAGTCCGTTTTTAAGAATTGTCCATGTCACGCCGCTCACATAGCGGCTTTCCGGCTTTATCTCAATTTCATCGGCGGTGTAGGCGGTTTTGGGCAATGTGAAGCTGAATTGCGGAGCGGGGATATAGGAGGAACCACCGCCGCCAGAACCGCCGCCACCGGAAGGCTTATCCTCCGGCTTGGGTGTTACGGGCGGCTTCGGAGGTTCTTCTTTTTTGATCTGTTCCTTTGCTTTCTCCGTATCCACCAGCATTTCAAAGGCTTCCGCACGGGTGACTTTACCGTCCGGCTTTACTGTACCATCCGGGTAACCATCCACAATGCCATACTTTTTGCCTGTGCAGATACAGGATTTATCCCCATCAGCGAGTCCATCGTCATCGGAAAACCCGGTGACGCAAGGGCAGGCTACATCATGGTCGCCCTTGCCGATAGCCCTCACCAGCATTCGGATCATCTCCATGCGGGTGATTGGCTCATTCGGCAGGAACTTCGTGTCGAAATCGTCCTTTTGGATAATTCCTGCAATAATGAGCGCCTCAACATACTGTTCTGACCAGTGTCCGGCAATGTCAGTAAAGCGAATGGTGACTTCACTTTCATCCGTTTTCAGCAGTTCCATAGTCCTGGCAATCAGGGCGGCAAACTCGCCTCTTGTAATGATTGCGTCGGGGTGCGCGAGACCATCGGGATAGCCGCTGATGACACCCTTATCCGTGAGGATTTTGATAGCTTCTTCCGCCCAATGGCCTTTGGCATCCTCAAAATATCGGTTTACCGCATAGGCGCTGCCCGCAAGCAGGGCAATCACCATGCAGACCACAAGGAGGATGCTGAGAGGTCTTTTCATTTTCTCCTTCATCGCCTACCTCCTACATCCCACCCATGACAGGCTGGCTTTGCTCCTGCTGGGGTTCGGGTGATTCCTGTTTCTGTGCGGCGGCCTGCCCCTGGGTAAGTGCCTGCTGGTAGGCGCCGATGACCGCCTTATCAAATTCCGCTTTGGCTTCTTTGGTGCAAGGGAAGCAGATATCCTTGTACTCACCGTTTCCGGCTTTATAGCTGGGCATGGAGACAAACAGCCCCTTGGAGCTGTCCATAATCTTGATGCCCCGCACGGCAAAATCGCCGTAGATGTTAACCGAGGCGGTGGCCTTGCAGCTTCCCTCCGGGCGGATGGAATGGATTTTCACATCGTACTTGGGGACAGCCGGTGTTGTATTCTTAGGCATGGTTTTTCCTCCTTCTTAAAATTGCCGTTTCTTAACCGGCGTAGTTGAACATCTCCTTGATTCTCTGCGTCAGAGTCGGCAGCACGGTTTCGCCAAACAGTGCGTAGAGCCCTGCAAGGAGCAGGGCGCCGATGACAACGGCCAGCAGGATTTTAATGGCTGTGTCGATGTAGCCCTCCCCGGCACTCTCAGAGAGAATGCGCCTGCCGCGGAATGCAAGTCTGACGGCGGTGTCCTTTGCCGCCGTTAGCTTATGAGAAACCGCAGCTTTTACTTTTTTGATAACATGAACCATATTGTTTTCCTCCGTTCTATTGATGGGGCATAAGAAAAGACAGCCCAAAGCTGCCTACATACTCATGCCCATGGTTTGGGTCTGCTCCGGTGACTCGAAGCTGATTTTCTGGAATCCGAAACGGTCGCAGTAGTGGTACTTGCTGCCCTGTGCATCGTAAAGCTCCACCACGTCCGACATGGAAAGGGAATGCCCGTTATATCCGGGCGGGTGATTTACATTGCACCTTGCATAGATGGCTTCGAGGTCGTTGGTATCAAGCTGTCCATCATAGGCGACACGGTAAGCCTCAGGAGACGGCTCTCCGAACTGCCGCACCATTTCCTCATAAGGAATAAACTTCATGTGGATATCTACATCGGGCTTGAGCTGCCAGATGCGGACATTTTTCAACGGAGCAGCAGTTTCGATACCGCCCAGCCGTTCCCCGGCAAGAAGCCGCTCCATCACGCCATCCGTCCACTGAGGCGTTAGGGAACGGCTTTTAAGCCATTCAGACAGCTTGTCGTTTTGGAAGATACGATCCACCACTGCTTTTTCTTTTTCTGTATAACCGGCCGGGTTTCCATAATAGGAAATGAGGCCGTTTTTCAGGGAAATCCCCGGCATATTCTCACCTCCCAAGCGGTATTTCGGAGAGCGAATACGGGTTATTTGCCATAGATGATGCTTTCCTGCATAATCAGTTCATCCAGTGCCGCAAGGCAGATGCCGCTTTGAGCCAGTATCGAAAGAATGCAGGGAGGCACATCGCCTAAGTCCTGCTGGATGTCCGCCTCCACCACCGTGATTTCGCCGCTGTCCCCATCGGTATAGGCTTCCAGCTTGGCGCCTTTGGAAATGCCCGCTTCCTCCAGCAGATAGTCGGGAATATGGATGCTCTGGCTCTCGTCCAGCAGATCATGGCAGAGGGAGCAGTTAGCCACCCACTCGGCGGGATTGTTACCGCAGCCGCATTCCGCACCAGCTTCAGGATTTTCATCGCCGCAGTTATTGCAGAGACCGCAGGCTTTGGCGAGATGGATCGTCATATCGCTTACCAGCTCACTGAGTGCGGTGATAACACGGATAAGCTCCAGCACCGTCATCTTACCCTTGTGGATAACGCATACACCATCGGCGGCCATCACCGCAAGGGTTTCGGCATCGGTAAACCCGCACCGCTGCTGAATAACAAGAGGGATTTGCAGGGTCTGCTCGGTTTTCTTCTGATGATTTTTCATGGTCTGTTCCTCCTTAAAATGTTTGCCTCATGATATGGGGCGAATTTTGTTTTCTGCTTCCAGTCAGAGTTCAATCCCTCCGTCATCAAATAAGTTAAGCTGTGAAGGAGCCTCCCTCGTCCGTTCTCGCATATCGTAGTTGGCAATGAGGATTTCAGGGAACTGCGCCCCATTGTCATACCGTTGCTTGATGTTGTTGATTCGGGTATAGGAGTCGATTTGAATGCCCGGCGTATCATATAGCTCCCGGATAAATTCGCAGTCATTGTAGGACAGCAGGAATTTGCCCTCAATCCGCAGCAGTGCGTCCCGCAGGCGGATATGGTCTTTTTCTGTAAAGCCATCCTCGCCTACGTTCTTGTAGTAGTTCTCTGTTTCAAAGTACGGCGGGTCGCAGTAGAAGAAACTAACGGGTCGGTCATACTGCCCAATCAGCTTCTCAAAGTCCTTGTTTTCAACGACCACTTTGGCAAGCCGCCTGTGGGCCTGCTCAATCAGCGGAAAATTGGACCGAATATCATGTGGCTGGCTGCCGTAGCTCGTCAGCCCCGATGCGTAGCTGTAGCGGATGAGCTGATAAAACCAAGCGGCTTTCTGCACATCCGAGGCAGGGCTGTCACGGGCAAGGGTGTTTTTTACAAGGTCAAAATCTGCACGGGCATTGAGAACATAGCGCAGTACGTCCATGAGTTCCTCTGGCTTATCCCGCACACAACGGTAAAGATTGACCAATAACCCATTAAAATCGTTGTACACCTCAAAGTCATTGCCAGGGAACTTATGAAAAAGAATCCAGCCGCCCCCGCCGAATACCTCGATGTATCTTTCATAGTAGAGGGGAAACAGAGTGACGATCAGCTCACGCAGGGATTTCTTGCCGCCGATCCAAGACATAAAGCTGTTCAGGAGTCATCACCTCCCTCCAGCGGCAGGCGTATCTGCGTATCGTCAAACGCCGTGAGGGAACGCTTGAGTCCTGTGATGGCGGCGCTGATTCCGCTGATACGGCTTTTCATATGCCGGATGGTCAGGCGCACTTCAGCCTCAGTCTTTGCGTAGAAATAGCCGCTTTGATCGCTGGCAATGGGGATACCCTCACGGCGCAGGGCATTAACAAGGTCACGCAGTTCCTTGCCTGAAACGTGGAATGTGTATTCCATCATTTTGCTTGTGACGGCATTTTCAGCGCCGTGATGATAATGGTGCAGATACTCCGCAAGCTGCTCCTTGAGCATCGCTGCCTCCTTTCCGGCTGTTTCCCCGGAAAGGAAGTCAAGGCAAAAAGGGCATAAAAAAACAGGGCCGCCTCCTGTCGGGGAAACGGCCTTGTTTCTATATTGGGGTCTAAAAAAGCACAGACATCATTGCCTGTGCTACTTGATTACGCCAAGCTCCCTTAAAACTGTCACACAGTCCTTGGCGCCCTGGATGTACATATGCTGACTGTATTCACCTAATAAAAGCTGCATGGCTTCAAAGTATGAGTCTGCGATCTGTTTCAGCTCATCATCGTATTTGGGATGATCCTTTAACAGTATTGATGCCTCCAGTTGTTGTTTCATAGCATCTCGGACATCGGCGTTGGATTCCGCGAGTTCTACAAAGGCTGCGTCAAGGCGTTCATCCAGCGCAGTTTGCAGGGATTCTTTCCATAGCTCCATCCTGCTCACCTCCTTCAAGCACAACACAATGCCACAGTTTTCATAAAAAAGCTATACAAATGTCGACAAAGATTCTGCTATTTCATTTCCATGCCGTGGTTCTGGCTGGGACGGTTAAGGCATTGCTCCACCGTCCGACCATTTTGTTGTTCAAGCGGTCCATAAGGGGTTTCGGCAATGCCGTATATCTCCATGAGATACCGCCCGTAGCCTTCCAAGTTGCAGAATTGTTCCAAGCCATCGTCGCTTTCAAACGACATCATTCTCTGAACTTCTTTTTCAGCGTAATCTGCGGGAGAAGCAGTTTCGGACAAAATCTCAAATTTCTCCGTCAGAAAAGTAAGATCAAGCGCATCCTCCAACGAAATATCCCCAGAGGCAGTTTCCAGCATTGCTTTGTAGGTCAGGACACCATTTTCCTCTTTGAGGTGGCGGAGCTGCTGTGCCAATTCATTGACCAAGCCGTATCTGTCGCCCTCCGATTCATATAGGGCATCTCCGATTTTTTCAGTAAGGGAAGGTATCATACAGTCCGCAGCGGAGAATTCACATTCCTCCGGTGATGCTGCTTTCACCGCTTCAACGGCTTGAGAGAGCATCTCATCATCCGCAGGGAGCTTCAGGAAAGCAATCAGTTCATTATCATATTGTGGGTCGTTAAAATACCCTTTGGTTACCCGAAGAAGCACGGTATAATCCGGTTTTTCCAAGGGGACGGCATCACCGCTGTGGTAGGTCTGCGAAATTTCGCCATTTTGAACCACATAGCCATGTGGAGTGAATACGCCACCCTCGCCCTCGCGCATCTCTTTGCCGATTTTACCGAAATCCAGGCACTCATAGATTTCATCCGGTACATTTTCGAGTTTCTGCACAAAGTCGTTATCCGCATAAAATTTACCGAGGGTGCTGTCGTCATGGGCTTCATAGACGACATGGCAGTCATTCATGCTGTGGGTCATGTTGATGAGGCGGTCTACTGCGATGGGGGAGTATTGGGTCCGGATGGTATCCATCATCACCATCCCCTCGAAGCAGTCCAACTCCCATTCGTTTAATGAGGACAAACGCTCGGCCAGATGATTCAGCTCATATAGGTTCGCGTTTGTACCGATAAACTGCGGCAGATAATCCAGCTCGCAGCCTATGATTTCTGCAGAATAGATGACACGTTCATCGGTGATGCGGGCCTTGTCCAGTGCATCCAATATTTTATATTGTGCAGCAGGGAGCGTGAGAGTGGAGGAGGTTTCCGCACCGAATGAACCGGGGCGGCTGATTTCCACTTCAAAAATGTGGCCGCTTTTCATACCGGATTGCTCTTGCCGGGAGAGCGGGAGAACATCCCAGCCAAACAGCGCCCCCTGATGCATTGTGTTGATCTGCTCGGCTGTAATGCCGTGCCTTTCGTTGTAGTTGTTGACGATTACCTGGTTCGCCTTTCTATTCTCCGTGTTGAGTTCGGAGCGGCTGAACCCTGATTTCCCATATTCAATGCGCATAATTTCGCCATTCGCATTCATGAACAGGCACTGTTCGGGAAGCCTATTCTTTGATTGTTTATCCAAGCTGCATTCCTCCCATCTGCTGGCTCGCAGCCTCTAATTCATCCTTAGTCGTTATGCTCCAGTCCCTTGACGCCGTCCAAAGGCTGACATATAGTTCATCGCTGCCAATCTTAATCGGACGCTGCTCAAAGCCCTCACCGAAACCGTCAGATGCCTGACCAGACGCATAATCTTTGAGCTGCTCCAGTTCTACATCATTCAAATCCCCTTGTACCCGGCATTCGGCTACACCCATCAGCTTGTTCCCAACTTGCTCCACGGTGAAAAAGAGGGACTTGACTTTCTGACTTACGCTGTCATCCCCGTGATAATATTTCATGAGTCCACGTTCTGATTCCTCCAGCACCCGCTCCTTGAGGATGGCGGCAAGGATTTGGCCGTGATAGGAAAGTACCGTATCCTGGTCGAGCTCCGAGGGATATTCCTCCAAAGAGCCCCATTCATCACGCTCATACTGCATCACGGCCAGAGGCATATACAGCTTTAGCGTTTGGAGAGGCTGGGGAATTACAGTGAAATGGTCAACGCCGGGAATCAGCGCGAGGGAACGGCCGTTGCTCCACGTCATATGGATTTGGGCTGCATCGTCGATAAAATCAACTTCCCCCTCGGTGCCGGGAGGCACGGGGGCATAGGGGTCCTGCATCTCTATGAGCCGAATGCGGGTACCGGGCGGATACTGTTCTTTTATAAATTTCAGAAATTCTTGCTGATGCCTCATGTGAGTTCCTCCTTTTTCTGCTTATTTCTACTGTGAATCCTCTGCATATCTGTTCTTAGGCAGTCACCCTCGGAGCTGTAACAGATAAATCCATGCGAAGGATATGGGCAGTTGCCACAGCTCTTGAACGGGCCGTGGGGCCGCTCGTCAGGCGGTATTCTCCCTGTTGTTATGATGGACTCCGAATCATAACAAGCTGGTTTTTTATTTTTCTTGTAATGCACTAACATAATTTCCTCCCTTCTGAAAAACAAAAAAAGCCGGAGAATTGAAGCGCATTCTGCACTCCGATTCTCCGGCTCTTTTTAACTGTATCTTAGCTCAGGATATTTAAACAGTGTTTGCGAACGCAAAAATATCATTGATTTTTCCAAATAAAAATGATATGATTATGAAGATTATATAGAAGGAGCAAGGAGGCTAAAAGGTGATTGTCAGTTATAACAAGCTTTGGCATTTAATGCTCGATAAAAAGATGAATAAACAAGATCTAAAGAAGGCGACCGGCATCAGTACCGCATCTATCGCCAAGTTAGGTAAAGGCGAGAACATCACGACCGATGTTCTCGTCAAAATATGCAAAGCTCTCGATTGCGAATTACATGACATCATGGAGTTGTCTCACGAAAATGAGGAGACAAGATGATACTGGTAGAATATCGAAAGTTTTGCTCGAAAATAATCATTGATTGGAGGTGATGATATGGCCGCGTTTACAAAACTACTTCAAATGAAAAATTTAAACGCCACCAGAAAAAATGACTTCCGAAGTGATAAGGCATTATTGTTTACGGAAGCGGTTAAAGCGTTGCCTAAATTCTCACCACTTGACGTAGGTTCTTCAGATTCCAACCCTATACAGATACTTGATTTTTTTAGCGGTGCAGGCGGAACGTCGTTGGGCTTTGCTGCTATAAATCAGGTCGTGCCTATGTTTCATTTTTTGGCTGGGTGTGACATCAATCCGATATCGGCCGCAACCTATAGTAGAAATTTTGGAACGCCGACTGTTTGTGAAGATATTCTTAAAATTGCGAATACTCCCGCAAGCATTCGCCAGTTTTTAAATAGAGTTGGTTTTGACAGTACTAAGCCTACAATTTTGATCGGCTGTGCTCCGTGTCAAGGCTTTTCATCGCATAGAAAAAAACACTGGGACAACGAGGATGATGACCGTAACAGCTTGGTAATTGCTTTCTCGCGTATCGTTACCGAGGTCAACCCTGATATATTTATTATGGAGAACGTACCGGAATTTTTGTCTAATAGATACTGGAGATACTTCAGTAAAGCGCGCGAGACGTTTTGTGAGGCGGGATATACGGTCAAGCAGAACATCTATAACTCAGCCGAGTTTGGCGTGCCTCAGGAAAGATTCCGCTCTATTATAATTGGAATGAAAAGAGACTTTCTGCTTCCGGATGGTTATTTTACTTCTGATGAATATAAGACTGTTCGCGATGCTATTGGAGCGTTGAGTCCACTTAAGGCGGGAGAAATAGACCCGAACGACCCGCTTCATAAGGCCGTGGCTCATAAACGTAGCACTATCGAGGTTATTAGAAAGGTACCTCACGATGGTGGAAGCCTACCGCAGGGGGAGGGACCTGCGTGCTTGACGAAAGTTAATGGTTTTTCTGATGTATATGGGCGGCTCAGTTGGGATAAGCCTGCGATCACTATCACGCACTATGCACGGAATCCGGCAAGCGGGCGCTACACACATCCTGTTCAAGATAGAGGGCTAACGGCGAGGGAAGCTGCAAGATTACAGAGTTTCCCTGACGGTTTTCAATTTGAAGGCAAGTCCGATGATATTTATCGTCAAATAGGTGAAGCTGTTCCTCCTTTGCTTTCATGTGGGGTTGCGATAAACGTGTTAATAGAGTACTTATCAACAGAGCCGACAACTGCTCAACTTCAAACCGGTATGGAAACTATCGAGTTGCCGGTGAGCAATTCATACTCCAGCGTAATTGCGGGCATCAAAAACACAAGGAGGCGAGCTTAATATGCGTTTCACTTGTGTTGATAGTTTCTCAGGGGCAGGCGGTTTATCGTTGGGGTTAAGCGAGGCGGGCTTTGAAATCCTGTTGAGTTTTGACATAGACAAAAGATGTATCGAATCGATACAAAGCAATCCTAAATATTTTGCGCATCCCGCTCTTTGCGAGGATATAAGAAATATGCTTGGAGGACGGCTACTTGATATGATTGGGTTAAAGCAAGGCGAGTTGTTTTTGCTTGCCGGAGGCCCTCCATGCCAGGGATTTTCTGTCCAACGTATCGGTAAGGATACAGACATTCGAAATGAGCTGGTTCTCCTATACGGAAAACTTATCGAAGAGGTTCGTCCGATGTTTTTTGTTATGGAGAATGTATCGGGTATTCAGGGAAAACGGGGGAAAACCATCCTGGCGGAGTTGATTGAGAAAATGGAGTCTATTGGATACCATGTTCATAAACAACCAGTGGATGCAGAGGATTATGGTGTTCCACAACGGAGGAAGAGACTTGTCTTGGTAGGCGAACGGCATGACGTTGGTTCGACGTATATATTCCCCAAACAAACGGGCGAAAAACGTACCGTTCGTGATACAATAGCCTTCCTTCCCCCGCCTCCTGAAGATGGTAAACCGCATCCTGAATACCCATTGCATCGACGCGATCGGTTGTCAGAAAAAAATCTGCAACGCATACAGGCATTGCAGCAAGGGCAAGGGCGGGATCATCTACCTAAAGAGTTGTTAGCTGATTGTCACAAAGTGGACAGCGCTATTATTGGACATCGTAACGTATACGGACGCATGTCTTGGGATGAAGTAGCACCAACCATAACCGCTCGTTTCGACAGCTTTACCCGAGGCTTATTTGGTCATCCGGATCAACCGAGGAGCATCTCGTTGTGCGAGGGTGCGTTGCTGCAGACCTTTCCTTTGGACTTTGTTTTCCAAGGATCGAAAATTGAAATTGCTCGTCAAATTGGAAATGCAGTTCCTCCTAAATTGGCTAAAGCTATCGGAGACAGTATTATAACCTACTATAAAGGAAAGAGGTGAGCGATGTGTCATATCAGGCAATTATAAAGCGTTACTTAAAGAGCTTGCAGCGTGATTACAACGATTCTCTCGCCGCTCATCAGCACACAGCCGAGCTCTCTTTCCGACCTTCCTTAGATACGCTATTCAAAGAATTAGCGGCGGAGTTGAACGGTAGCCCTGATATTGTGGTCATTCTCGAACCACGCAATCAGGCTCAAATGGGACGTCCTGACTGGCGTATCCATGACAGAACAACTCTTGGCGTTTACGGTTATATTGAGGCCAAGGGGCTTTCCGCGGATGCATTTGATATCACGGCCCACGAGGAGCAGTTCAATCGCTATTTGTCGTTGGGGCATAAATTGATAATTACTGATGGAATTGATTTCATCTACTCCTTTGACGAGGGGGTGCATCCCCAAATTATATCTCTAATAGACAAGTCCCACATGAATCGCCCAGACTGGTCGCGCCTAACGCTCAATCCTCAGTTTGAGGTTATGATGCGCAGGTTCTTTGCCGATCCGTCCCCACAGTATTGTGACGAAGGAAAACTCGTTGAGTTGGTCGCTTTGCGAACAAAGTATCTGTCGGATGAAATCCTGCGCTATTCGAGCATCCCAATAGATGAAGCAATGGATGAGACCGAAAGGAATGCTATATCACTTTTGGATGAGTTGCGTGTTTTGGTCTATAACCATAATGACGAAAACATGAGGCGAGACAAGGTATTTGCTGATTTTTCCGCACAAGTGATTATGTTCGCATTGTTGTACGCCCATCGCATTGAATGCACAGACAACGATTCTCCGACTGATAAGGAACGTAAGATAAAGGATTACCTGGCGCGAGATGTCGTGGATGGTCAGGCGCTACGTCCGTTCCTTACAATAATCCATTATCTCAACAACCACGGTGACGATGACAGTTTCATCCTGAATTGGACAGACGAATGCATCCGGTTTTTGTCGTTCGTACATATGACAGAGCAGCAACGGCGTAGCCCCGATTACCACAAGCTGTTTGAACTATTTCTTTCAAAGTTCGATCCGCGCTCGCGCTTTGACTACGGCGCATATTACACGCCGAGCGAACTTGCCGATTGTATTGTTCGTTTGACAGAGATTATTGCTCGTGATAATTTTGATGGTGCGAGTATTTTTGACGATGGTAATATGCTGATCGACCCCTGCTGTGGGACGGGTTCATTTTTAGAAAGAATACGTCAAAACGATGTGCGGTGTGGTGCGTTTTTTCTTTGCGGAATTGAGATCCTTCCCGCTCCCTATATGCTTGCAAACTATCGAATGGCGGTGCTGAATCAAGAAATCAGAGATCATCGTTCAAGATACGAATTGATACTGGCGAACACTCTCAGCGACTGCGTATTTGGGAGAGAACCAGCCAATACGGATACGGTTGAGGGATTTGAGCTTAATCGCGCACGGGAACTGTCCTCTCGACCAATTACCCTTGTCATAGGGAATCCCCCTTCCTCGGATTCGTCAAAGACAAATATGGGTTCGGATTTTTCGAAGATATTGGGTTTAATGGATGACTTTCGCCCTCCTGCTGAAAATCGACACGGAAGACAAAACACGCAAAAGCAGGTTAACAATCCTCATCTTCAGTTTTTACGTTGGGGATGTGAAATGCTGGAGCATTCGAATAATCACTCTGTCTTAGCGTATATCGTTCCAGCGACATTCCTTGAAGCCGAGTCGTATAAATACGCTCGGAAGTATATTGTCGAACATTTCTCATCCGCCTGGATAGTGTCGGTCGATGCAGACGCAAGGGCTGGCATCCGTTCTGACAGTATGTTTAGGACACAGCAAGGTCGAGCGGTACTCATTGCGACAAGGAAATTCGGAGAAACTTCGGCAATGAACGAGTTTAAATACTTTGATATATCGCGGTTCGCAAAGACTGAGAAAACAGCATGGCTTGAGCAAGATGCCAATGTATCCCTAAAGATGTTTGATTGTTACTCTATAGATAATTCAAATTATGCCCTACGCCCGTCTTTACCGTTTGACGAAGAGCTGTATTTATCTTATTGGCCTGTAAGCGGAGAGTCTGAGCCGAATGCAGTATTTAAGAATCATTGTTCCGGTATTAAACTTGCTCCGTCCAGCATCTTTACACACTTGAAGGCTCCTATGTTGAAACGCCGCAGCAAAGAAATAATGAAGCACGGGATGCAGGCTTCTGAGGAGTGGTTGCGCTCTCAAGATAAGCCCCCGCAGGAGACCGATACCCGCGCCTTTGCTGATGCACTGAATGAATTAGGGAGTGCGCAAGCGATTGAGGCTACCCTTGACCAAAACATTGTAGATTATGCTTTTCGACCGTTCTTGTCGATGAAAGCATTCCTTTGGCAAGACTTACTACATAGATTCAGTCGAGTTGGAGGCGGTGGGACAAGGCGACGTCCGGAGATCGGAAAAGCGTATGCCGATGAATACACCATTGGCTTTGCATTATCGCACTCGCCGAAGGATCAAAAAGATAGCTTAAAGCCTTTTGCTTCTTTTTGCTGGTATTATCCCGATAATGATCTGTGCCGTCGTGGAAACTCTTTCATTTACTTGAATCAGTATCCAGTCAGTAAGAAGAGCGACACTCTCCGTGAAAATATCAATGATCGGCTTTGTGAACTACTTGCAACGCTCTTGGGTATTGATGGGGTTGCCCTTGCCACAGAGGTAGTATTTTATACTTTTGCCATTCTTTGCTCGCAAGTCTACCTTGATGAATTCGAGGGTGCTCTATTCACGGTTAATCGTGCAGATTTGCGCCCACGTATCCCTGTAGTTAATGACGCCGATACGTTTATGCAAATTGCTGAACTTGGGCGAAAAGTAGCTGCGTTGGAAAAACGAGACTACACACCACAAAATCTTGCGGGATATGATTATGATGCTATTAAGTCGCTGGTACCTCCAGACTTCAGACTCTCATGGACGAAAGGTATCCAGCCATTCGATGAGGATAATGAGACCATCACGTTGACGGACGGTCGAACCAATATCATAATTCCTTGTCCTCTGGATGTTCAAAGAATAAACATCTCTGGATATGAGGTTATCAAGAACGCATGGATGAAGTTTAACTCATACGACTTTACCCATTGTGCCTTTACCGCAGAAGATATGGGAGAATTCCTTAATCTTGTGAACAAGTTGCTTGAATATGTTGAACTTGTTGGAGAAATTAATATCGTAATGCACGATGTTATTAAAGGACACTATCCTCTGATTTTGCCGGATTGCGGCGGCGAATCGAGGTGATGTGGGATGCCAGACGTATACGATAAAGCAACTCGTTCAGCAGTTATGAGTAAGGTGCGCTCCAAAGGCAACAAGTCCACAGAGCTGCGTTTAATCGAGGTGTTTCATGAGTACGGAATAACCGGTTGGCGACGAAACTATACCGTCAAGGGTCATCCAGATTTCGTGTTTATGGAGCGTCGAATTGCCGTATTCGTAGATGGCTGTTTTTGGCACGGACATGATTGTCGTAACACGCGGCCGAAAGAAAATGAGGACTTTTGGGCTGCAAAACGGGAAAGAAACATTATGCATGACAGAGAGGTAACAGCGAAATTTGAACAACGCGGATGGACAGTAGTACGAATTTGGGAGTGCGAACTAAAAAAGAAGAACCTTCCCAAATTACTTGCAAAACTTAATTTGATGAAGTAAAGGGGGATACATATGCCAAACTATAATATCTTCAAAGTTGATCCTGAGTTACGCATCGGGATGCTTCAAAAATTTCAAGAGGTTGGTCTAACCGAAACGTATCATGAAGATATTGATGGATATGTTCACTCTTTTTACTTCTCCGACGAGCCTATTGAAGCTCAAATTGAGTGGATTCGGCTATACTCGTCATTTGTAAACCTCGATGAAGAACCCAGCAATAAAAGCTATTTTGCCATTCTTCTTATTCAAGTGCCAGAAGGCGGAGAATACGCGATAAGCCTTGGAAAAGCGCATTTTTACTTATCACCATTTTGTTACTACGACTTCGGGCTACAACTTGCGGAGCGTATTTTTCAAAGATCAAGAATGAAACAGGCAAAACATTTTTCATCGCGTAGAAGCAAGACTATTACTTCATACACTCGGAATAATGAATTGAGTTATGAGAGCGGTGAGTCAATCGGATTAATCAAAGGCAGTACCGATGCCCATGAAACTTGGGGAAAGTCCGTAACGTTTGGACAATCTGTTAAGTTGTCAATTCCACATATCCCAGAAGAAGTATATCTCATTTTAGATGAGATTGAAGCAGCCATGAAGCTGCCGCCTCGTATTCAACTCCCAAGAGCAAAAGTAATTAAAGATGCCGCTGAAATCAGGCGATTGGATTCTTTGTTATGCCAAAGCTTACGCGAAAACTCCGTTTCAGTAAATATTGATGAGTTTTCATTAAATTCCGTTTTCTTTACATTCACCGATGAATACGATGGGTTTGCGATGCAGATAAAAACGAAGATTGGTGAACAAGAATTCGTGGAAAAAGCGAGTAAGGAAGATTCTATATCAAAGGAAACTGTTGGACATTTTTTGTCGAATATCTCCGGCAAGGGCATCAGTGTTATTGATGATATTGATAGAGTAAAGGTTGGCTTATGGAAAGATGGAAAACGGCGCTTAACACAACCTATAAAAGAACTGGTTGAATACGTTACAGATGATTGGTGCTGCCTCATAGGGGGAAGATGGATGAAATTTTCTCAAGACTATGTGGCTTATCTGAAAGATAAAATTGACAGCGTCCAACTTAATCGCGATGCCCCTGTTATATTAAAAAAATATTCTCAGACACAACAACGGCAATATGGCGTTGTTAATCAAGAAGAACAAACGCTAATTGATATGATGGAGCAACGTGGGCATACCGTCCTTCACAAAAGTAGCGCTGACGAAGAAGGGGTTCGAGGTTTTAATGTTGAAATTGCTGATATGAAAAAGGACGATTGTCTGTATTTTGTTAAAATGGGAACGCCCCAAAAGCTCATATATGTCATCGACCAATCATTGACAACAGTATCGCTTATTCAAAATAAGAGGCTTTCACAAGATGAAAGTGTTCAAGGTGTCACGACAATCTGCCTGTGGCTAATTTTTGACGAAAGAAAATCGGATCTAACAAAACTATCGGAGGTCAGTTCCATTACATTTCTTATTGCAATGAATGACTGGATACAAGCGGTTCATGATGCAGGCTATAGCCCTGCGGTAAATGTTGGTTATCGTCGTTTTGTGAAAGTAGAGGAATCTGCGATATAGAACACTGGTTGCGTTCCTCCCTATCAAATGATTGATGCAGGGTAAAACACCGGTATCAATCTTTGCTTGATATGGACAAAAACCTGGAAATATCAAGGTTTACAGACTTTCTTTAAAAAGGATTAGGCCCAAGACTCAAAGTGGGCTTGCAGTCTGAACGTTCGTCTTGAGCTTATCGCTTCTGTTGTTTTATCAGTTATAACTTATAAAACAACGTAATTGTTTCCTGGTTTAAGATATAACGGTTCAACCTTAAAGAGTATATGTGGAAAACAGTTTTTTTCTAATAGCATTCCTTAACTATGCTTCTTCATTTTTTGATACTCTTGTATCAGAGCAGAATGCTCTTTGGATTTCTGAGTGATGCGGTGGGCTTTGGTTGCCATGTATTCGATCAGGCAGTCTTTGGGTATCAGGTATTTGTTGTAGTACCACACCCCGAATAATTTCTTTTTGGCTATCCATTCTGACACTGTGGTTTTGCAGTAACCGGTCAGTTTCACAGCATTGCCCACGGTAAGGGCATCAGGAGAGCTGCTCCACCTTTTCTTCAGCATCTTCATAAATTTATCTGAATCTATCGGCTCCACAATTTTGTGTTTAGGTCTATATTTTATTCCGCTTGAAAAAATTCCGGGAGGTGTCAGCAGGGACTCCGGAGAATCTTCTAAGCGGGTAAGGTATTCAATCACATCCATTATTCGGATTTTGAACCTACGGGTCTTTTTCCCTGTATCCTCGCAGGGAATATACCCGTTCTCTAAAAGCCATGTGGCTTTTCGTTTGCTTATTCTGCAAATCCTGTAAAATTGGTCTTGACATATCTTTTCCGGATATTCGGTCAGAAGGTAAGAGTAGTCAGTTGCCATGTCCATCCCTCCAATGCATTGATGGTTCAGACAGATATTAGCTCTGTCTGTTTTGCGTTATTCACTTAAAATCAATGTCAATGGTAGGACTTCGCTATGGTTTATGTTTTTATAAATGCCAGGAAACTAAAGTATCTTAAGGTTATTTCGCTGGTCGTTTTTCTACGGTTTTTCTACACTTTGCTTTGAAAACCGTAAAATTTGGGGGTTGAGCCGAAGCGTTGTAAATTCATGGTTTGTGCCCAGAAAGCCTTTATTCATGCGGGTTCACGGGATATCAATTTATCTCAAAGTCACCTTGATAATCTCATCGAAACTTGCCCTCAAATAACTCGAAATGCGGTTGCCTTCACGGGCACGTGGGTTCGAATCCCACCGCTTCCGCCAAGCTGCTCATAAACGCCTTGTTTATGGGCTTTTCTTATAAGGAAGTGTTTTGCCGAATGGAAATGATTTTGTTTGTTGGCATCCAAGCAACAGGGAAAAGCGAATTTTATAAGTGTCATTTTTACAAAACCCATATGCGCATCAACCTTGATATGCTGCGCACCCGAAACCGGGAAAACATTCTTATCAATGCCTGCATTCATGCAAAGCAGCCGTTTGTCGTTGATAATACTAACCCAACTGTAGTCGACCGCGAAAGGTATATTGCTGCTGCCAAGGATGCTGGCTTCACAGTGTCCGGCTATTACTTTCAGTCTGCTATCAAAGAAGCCATTACCCGAAACGAAGAGCGCAGCGGCAAGGAGTGTCTTCCCATACAGGCGCTTTTGGCAACCCATAGCAAACTGGAGCTGCCATCCTATGACGAAGGGTTTGATAAGCTTTTTTATGTGCGCATCGGCCCGGATCGTGATTTTATTGTAGAGGAGTACCAGGATGAAATTTGATGAGCTTGACAGCAAAATGCGCATATATGAAACTGCCCATGACTACTCTGTGCCGCCTGAAATCTATATGGTTGCCCGGATTGATGGCCGCAGCTTCACGCGTCTGACCAAGGAAGTGCACCAATTTAAAGCCCCGTTTGACATCCATTTCCGTGATATGATGGTGGAAACCGTAAAGCACCTTATGAACTGCGGTTTTGACATCCTCTATGGCTTTACCGAAAGTGATGAAATCTCGCTGCTTTTCCACAAGGATGTACGGGTGTTTGGCAGGAAGCTGCGCAAATATCAGTCTGTGCTCGCAGGTGAAGCGAGTGCAAAATTCTCCTTGTTGCTTGGTGACATTGGTGTATTTGACTGCCGCATTTCCGAGCTGCCGACGAAAGCACTGGTCGTAGATTACTTTCGCTGGCGCAATGAGGATGCGCACCGCAACGCACTAAACGCCCACTGCTATTGGCTGATGCGCAAGAACGGGGAGTCCGCCAAAGCTGCCACTGCTTTTCTCAGTGGCAAGGCTGTTTCAGAAAAGAATGAATTCCTGTTCCAAAATGGGATCAATTTTAACGAGGTTCCAAACTGGCAGAAGCGCGGCATTGGTCTGTATTGGGAAGACTATGAGAAAACAGGTGTCAATCCTGTCACGCAGGAGGAAACAACAGCCATGCGCCGCAGGGTCAAAGTGGATTACGATCTGCCCATGAAGGATGCGTATGGGCAATTTATCGAAGCGCTTGTAAAATAGCAGGGGGGGATGATCATCCAATGTATTACCGCTGTCCTGATCCTGGCATTTTACATCGCCTACTTTGCCAAGCAGGTTCTCCTGCGCAGGCAGGGTATCCAGACCGAAGCTCACCGCTAAGGCTTCATTGACCTGTTGCATCTGCGGCTCACTCAAATGGCCTATGTACTCACGCAGGCGGGAACGATCAATGGTTCGCACCTGCTCCAGTAGCACAAGGGAATTCTGCCTCAGTCCATACTGCTGACTGCACAGTCGGATATGGGTGGGCAGAGGGTTCTTTTCTGTGCGGCTGGTAATGGCGGCCACAATAACGGTAGGGCTGTAGCGGTTTCCGATATCGTTTTGGATGATCAACACCGGTCGAATGCCGCCCTGCTCACAGCCTACAACCGGCGTTAAATCGGCGTAGAGCATATCGCCTTTATAAATATGCATTTTCCATTCCTCCTTTTTATGAAATCAGTGTTATACCACAAGGATAAGGACAGCCGCCGATTGTGACCGGGTTTACCCGCAGGGCGGCTGTCCTCATAGTTTCTGATATAACAAAACTCTTGTTCTTCGTTTTCTGCTGCTTCTATTCGACACTACTTCCCGAAGCAGAACACCACAGACAAAGTGCCTGCAGTTAAGGACGATTCCGTCCTTTGGGCAGTCAGCTTAAACCAGCCGTGGCTTGCGGCTGTCATGGGAATCTCACCCCCGCCGGGTTCTCCGGCGGCTGCACCCATTGCGATGTCTGTGGCTGTGCAGAAGTATCATTGTAGGCTGTTCAGGTCATGGCGGGGCAATCTACCACGGATTGCTTCTTGGACGGACATTTCTCGCTCGGCACCTTTGATGCTATCGTATTGACGGATAGCTCTGACCTATCCGCAGATGGTCTTGGCGTGTCCTCCAAAGCCGCTTTCCCCTCATCGGAGCTGAACAGCTAACGTATTTAAGCTGCTGGATATGACCGAATGGCTCGGTGTTTTTCAAGGAACAGGAGAGAGATAGAAAATCCCCCTCACTTCTATAAAGGAAAAAGTGAGGGGGTTGAGCGGATTAATTTTCTATGAGATTGCGAAGTTTAAGCAGGATTCGTTTTTTCCTGTCGTTAATAGTTTTTTGTGGCACAGAGATCATTGCAGAAAGTTCCCGCTCACTTTTATCATTGAAAAACAGTTCATCAATGAGGGAGCGTTCATCCTCTGGCAAGGACTGAAGAGCAATCCACAGTGCCTCCAGCTGTTCCTGATGAATGAGCCTGTCCAAGATGTCCGGCTGTACACGGACAATGAGATAATCAATATTGACGCCATCCTCCCGGAATCGCTCCAGCGACAATTCGTTCTGGCGGATCAACTTATCCTGATAGCGTTCCGCTTCACGCTCTTTATGGTAGGCACGGTAGACGGCCTCACTGACCTCTACACGCTGCTTTTTTACGACAATGGTATATTTTTTGTTCTCTGACATATGCTTGTCCTCCTAATTTTCAAAATGTGATTGAAAACGAAGGACAAGAGGCGGTGACCGACACCGGGGAATGATTTTGGACAGTAAAAAAAGAGCGTACCTGTGGACATGATCGTCCAATGATACGCTCTTATATATTAATTCACATTCTACCTGCTCTGCTGGTTCGTGTTGGTGGGTATAGTTATCCGTCGAGAGACACAGGCTTTTTTTAACAAGTTACCTATGTATGTACTGGTTATGCAGATTGCTTAATGTCGCTGCAGCAAATGCGCAGCGGTGTAGCCTGTAAAGACCAACACATATAAAATCCCTCCAAACTTCACGGGTTTGGAGGGATGCTTTAGATATTCAGGCATGAAGAATGACCCGCCAAAGCGCCGTTTTTTTATTTGGCGGGTATGAAGAAATAGATTTCCATGGATATCACAATGGTTTTCTCATCGTTGCTGACAAGGTTTAAATGTCAATTGGCAATCTCTGTTTTTGTTCTTACAGAAAGGGAATCAATGACATTCGCAAGGAACTGTGCCGTAGGTTTGATTAGTTCAAAATCAACGGTGTCTAAAGTATCTTTTGGAGTGTGGGTATATTCTAATGCTCCATCGAAAAAATCAGATGATGTTACAACAACACATGGAACTCCACGAAAGATAAATGGAGCCTGATCCCCAGCATACCACTCCTCACCTTTTGACATTTTGGCACTGTTAGCAATCAGAGTATTAGTTATTCTCTCAATTGGATTGCTCAAATTATAAAATGAAATAGCCGTATCTGAACCTTTATGACACGGAGAATCTATATTTATCATGAGTGCAATGTTTTGGCTTTCACTTTCAAGAAGTTTGAGATACTCCAATTCTCCATTGGCACCATAGAATTCTTCGCTATTAAACGGAACAATGTCTATATCATATACCGAGGATTTTAATGATTGTGCCGTTTGCAATAACACAGCAACCCCTGTTGCATTATCAAGCGCACCTGGCGTGTTGTACTTCGTATCCATATGTGCGGCAATTATAATTTTTCCTGCTGATTTTTTCGCCTTTTTTGATGCAACGATCTGACGACTTTTTGCCTCTATTTTGTGTGAATCTATTACTAAGTTCACGGGCGCATTTAGCTGAAAAAACTTTTCTAGTTTTTTTAGATGCTGCTCCTCAATACTGCCAGACGGAATAAGAAAATTACCATCTTCAAAAAGCGGAAAAGGATTTTGACCATTTAATGTGTTTTTTCCGGTGACAGCAATAATAGCTTTGGGTGATTTTTTCTCAAGCAGTGAAATGATCGTTTTATGTTCATCTGGATAGTAAAAGGGATAATTCTTCGGTTGCAATGGTGTCCGGGTCATATCTTCTGCAAGCACTAAGATATC
Source organism: Oscillospiraceae bacterium MB08-C2-2 (assembly GCA_035621215.1). Taxonomy (NCBI): domain Bacteria; kingdom Bacillati; phylum Bacillota; class Clostridia; order Eubacteriales; family Oscillospiraceae; species Oscillospiraceae bacterium MB08-C2-2. The sequence continues at coordinate 1,019,644 of CP141729.1, forward strand.
GTCCTTACAGTTGATATTTTCTAATTGTTCTAATGTTTTTATAAGATGCAACTTGCCGCTTCCGTTAAATGGCTCTGAAAAAGGACTTGGCTCAATTGTAATACTCTGGTTATCAGTATTGATAGAGGATAGTCCACTGTTCCATACCATGCAATTAAATGGTAACGATTGTACGGTGTATCCCATTTCACTTAAGCTCTGTTCAATCATCTCTACCAATTCCGTATTTGCGTTTGTTCCAACAGGTCGCTCCTTTGATAATAGTTTTAGAAAATCTTTCATTATAACAATCCTCCTGCCCTTGATTTAAAGATAAAAAAATAACACACCTACCCTCTACTAAAAATAATAGCATTAAAGAAGGGGGTGGTGTGCATGTGTAAGGTTTGTTTTATAAATTTGCTAATTTGTCAAAAATTGAAGGTATTGTTTGTGCCGCTGTGCTCAGACGTTCTAGCTCATGTATCCATCGATCACCAACAGAAACAAGTTCCTCATATTGGGGATTATTTAAAGCAGTTACAATTTCATTTGTATGCCCGTTCTCATACATAGTAAGACTTCTCTGTATTGCAGCAATGCTAAAACCGGCTTGTATCAACATATAAATAATGCTAATTCTATTTAAATCACTTCTGGAATAAAGTTGCTCACCTTTTTCACCTTTTTTAACTGAAACAATAAGCCTATTTCGTTCCCAATTTCGAACTGTTTCTACAGTAATGGCAAAACGGTCAGCTACTTTTTTGCGTGATAGATAGCTGTCACTGTCTGTATCTTTTTGCGTAGCTACTGTATTTGCCCATTGATTTAATATGATAGCTGTTCTTCTGGCAATTTTAATTTCCTGTTCAATAATTTGTATATATCGTTCTGCGTTTTGCTTACCAATGCTCCACTCTTGTCTTGCTGATGCCCACATAACCTCATTTCCAGCATTCCGTATATTTCTATTCGTAAAGGGGTATCCAAAAATACAACGGCATATTTCAATTTGAAATATATGCAATTCTGTAAAGATTCGATAATTATTAGCTGCTCTTTCCGGCATAGATATATAATTTAAACGTTCATAGAGGCGTATGGTGTTTGGGTGAATATGGTATATCTTGGCTAATTCAATAGTTGTGTGCTTTTTCATGCAAACCTCCATTTCAACAAGATGCTGTATTACAAGGACACTTTATAGGTAATGCATTTGATTTGTCGGTTTTGCCGACCGCTTCCAGAGCCAGATCATGGTCGGTTAGAAATATTATCAGAATGCCTCGTGTAGCCCTAACTTTTTACACAGTTCAAAAACTATTGCTGTTAGGTAGATTAACATTCAAAATTATCGGAGCAAAAAACTTTTCATTTGCAGAATTACCGCTGCATCATGGGTAGAAATAGTTTTATATCCATTCAGTTCGAAGTATATCACAAGCCGGATTTCAGCATCACATCATTCTCTGCTAGAGAACTTGCTTTATGATATCACTCCTTTTTCCTATTTTCTTTCAGCCTGCTGTCTGCAGGCTTTGGCGCATCCTTGGGAATTGCCCATGCACGACCGAAGCGAACCGCTCCGTTAATTCTGTTTTCTTCGCAGAGTTTTTGTATTCTTCGTTTAGAGACCCCCCATTTATCAGAAGCCTGCTGTACAGAAATATAATCAAGCATTTGTAATCCTCCATAATATCTTTATTACAGTATATACGCAAAAGCGAATAAAATCAATGATGCTCTTATAGCAAAAGAAATCCCCCTCACGTTTCCTTATAAAAATGAGGGGGATGGACGGATTTGTTTTTTACTTGTCCATAAGTTTCTTTAACTTTCTGAGTATCCGATTCTTTTTATCACTCAGTGTCATACGGGGAATATCAAGCTCCGCAGCCAACTTGCGCTCGCTTTTATCATTGAAAAACAGTTCGTCAATAAGAGAGCGTTCATCCTCCGATAGGGATTGAAGAGCAATCCACAGCGCCTCCAGCTGCTCCTGATGAATGAGCCTGTCCAAGATGTCTGGCTGAATACGGACGATGAGGTAATCGATGTTGACACCATCTTCATGGAACCGCTCCAGCGACAGCTCATTCTGACGGATCAGTTTGTTCTGATAGCGTTCTGCTTCCCGTTCTTTATGGTAGGCACGGTAGACGGCCTCACTGACCTCTACACGCTGCCTTTTTACAACAATGGTATATTTTTTGTTCTCTGACATATGCTTGTCCTCCAAATTTTCAAAATGTGATTGAAAACGAAGGACAAGAGGCGGTGATCGGCATCGTAGAATGATTTTGGGCAGTAAAAAAAGTGTCAGCGCCGATGATAAAATGAAGGAAAGTGCCAATTAAAAAATGCAGTTTTCTGGCGGATAGGGATGACATATGATACACTTTTTTCTGTCTGTAAAAAGCAGATAGAAAGGGTGGCAAAATGGAAGGAGACAACTGGATGGACATCCGAAGCGACCGCCAAAAAGGAATGAGCTACACAGAGATCGCCCGCAAGTACAACATAGACCCACGCACAGCAAAACGATATGCCCAGGCCGACACAAAACCGGTGTACAGCCTGACAGATCCCAAGCCATCAAAACTGGATCCATACAAAGAACAGATTGACGTGTGGCTGGAAGAAGCGCCGTATTCGGCGCTGCGGATACTGGAGAAGATCAAGGAAATGGGATTTCCGGGAGAATACTCCATCGTGAAGCACTACGTGCGAGGGAAAAAAGGACAGTTGGATGAGAAAGCAACGGTGCGGTTTGAGACGATGCCGGGGCTACAAGGCCAGGTGGACTGGGCATTCTTTGAAGATCATGTTGTGCTGGAAGATGGGAAACAGAAGAAGCTGTACTGCTTCCTGATGGTGCTGGGATACTCCCGGATGCGGTACATAGAATTTGTGACGGACATGAGCACCAACACGCTGATCCGCTGCCACCAGAACGCATTTCGGTACTTTCACGGCTACCCGGAGGAGATACTGTACGACAACATGAAGCAGGTGGTCGTCAAGCGTCTGCTCCGGCAGGAGGACAGCACGCTCAACCGACAATTTGAGGATTTTGCTGGATTCTACGGGTTCAAGCCGGTATTGTGCCGACCCTACCGGGGCCAGACAAAGGGCAAGGTGGAGCGGACAGTGGCGTTTGTTCGGGATAATTTCATGGTGGGAATCCGGTACAATTCGCTTGACGACCTAAACGGACAGGCCGTGGCATGGTGCAACAAGGTCAATGGGAAAGTGCACGCCACCACAAATGAGATTCCATTTGAGAGGCTAAAAAAAGAGGGCCTCAGCCCCCTTTCCAGAGAATATATCATCGACAAAATCAACCTGCGCCGGGTACAAAAAGACTGCCTCATCTCGTATGCCGGCAATCAGTATTCTGTACCAGCAGAATACGTCGGCAGAGATGTGGCAGTCGTAGCCCTGGACAACATGCTTGCCGCCTACTACGAAGGAAAGCAAATCGCCCTGCACCGCATATCGTACCAGAAAAAAGATATGGTAGTCAATGCCCAACATTACCGAAGATTAACCCTTAAGCAATCATTTGACATCGAAAACACCTTGCTGGACGGCGACAATGTCATTGATTTTCCTATCCGGCCGCCAAGTCTGTCCGCATACGATGAAGTAGCGGAGGTGGCGCAGTATGAGTGAAGTTTTGTACGAGCGACTCAAAGAAAACCTGGAATCCCTCAAAATGCGCAATACCCTGGAGATCATCGACAACTACCTGGAACGAGCTATCAAGGATGAACTCAACATTGTGGATGTCCTCGATCATATCTTCACCGAAGAGGCTAGGAGCAAGCGTCAGAGAGCTTACGAGAAGCAGATTCAGATGTCCGGCTTCCCCATCAAGAAGACCTTGGAGGACTTTGATTTCTCTTTTCAACCCTCCATCGACAAGCGCCAGATCGACGAGCTTTCTACCATGCGGTTCGTGGAGAATGCTGAGAATGTAGTGTTTTTGGGGCCACCTGGCGTTGGCAAAACCCATCTGGCCAATGCGCTGGGTATGGTTGCCGCCAAAAACCGCTACTCCACCTACTACATCAACTGCCATACCCTCATTGAGCAGCTGAAGAAAAGCCACTACGAGAATCGGCTACCAGACAAACTCCGCACCCTCATCCGTTACAAGGTGCTCATCATCGACGAAATTGGGTATTTGCCCATGGATATTCAAGGCGCTAACTTGTTCTTTCAACTCATTGCCAAAAGATACGAGAAAGCCTCTACCATCTTTACCTCAAACAAGACTTTTTCCCAGTGGAATGAAGTTTTTGCCGATGTTACCATTGCTTCCGCTATCCTCGACAGAGTGCTTCACCACTGTACCGTCATCAACATCAAGGGCGAAAGTTATCGCCTGAAAGAGCGCAAAGAGTACATGAAGCAAAAGCAGCAAATCGTCAATACCTTGTTTGAGCAGAACGCTCAGTAATCTAACTTTATACCCGACATTCCTCCCGCCGAAAACCTACAAAATTTATTCGGCGTTTTATTGCAAATTTAAACCGCCGTTGACAATGATTAATGTAAAAGGTGTTTTGATACCGTGAACCGGGATATCCCACGATTTTGAAGGCTACGTGGAGCGTTCCGTCTGCATTCACTTTCAGGTTGCTTATTAGCCCGCCCCCACCATCAAAAAACTGCTGTGCGAAAACCTGCTTGTTCAACGTTTCCAACGTAACGGCTTCCATGGCCGAATAGATAGAAAGGCTATCAAGGTAATCCTGTGTAACTGGCTCCGTGGATTGTTTGATGTTGTGTAATTGCTTATACTTGGGAAGTGTGCTGCTGTCTGGGGATTGGGCATCTGCTTCAAAAGTGATTTCGTAATCACCGGCAAGAGTATCATGATACATACCGTAGCTGCTGGTGTTCTCCATATCAGGCTGAAAATCGGGAGCATATACGCTGATAATCATAAGCGATAGGGTATCTCCTTTTTTTCCTGTCACCGGTTCAAAGATGATGGAAAAAAGGTACTCTTTGTTGTCCGCCTCCAAGTCCATAATGTGCATGGTTTGATATGCGGGAGCAGTGTCTGTTTTATACGGTTGTGCAACGCCGTCCACAAACATAAGAAAGCCAACATTCTTTGCTTTACCAGTGGCAGAAACTTGATAAGGAATGCTGATTTCTCCCCCCTTATAAACAAAGGGCAGTTTCTTTCCATTTTCATCCCGATTCATATTTGTCGGGCTATGTCCGATACTGCCAAGCATACCGCCTGCGATTTCATCCTCGTCTTGGAAGGGATTTTCATCCAAAACAGCAGAACTGTTAATTGGGGTATTGCTTGTGTCACTGCTCCGTGAAGTGCATCCCGCTATTGCCATTGTCAGCAAAAGCGATAGGAGTAAACTCGCTATTTTCTTCATTGGTTATCTCAACTTTCGTTTTACATTTGTTCTAATAAAAGCCTAATTATAGACAATTGTCTATAATTAGAGTGCACGACCACCTTGCTTTGGTGGTAACGGGGTCGTGTTGGTGCATTATTATGAATTAGTTTTCATCGTCAGCAATTATACGAGGAATTAAGTGATACATATCAGGATCATGTATTTCAGAGTCATAAGGCTGCGCTTGGGGCGGTTCCACAGGAGTATCTTCATAGATGGGTATAAGCGCATCGGGTGGTAAGCTGTTGTCAAGGGCACTTTGACTCTCTGATTCATCTGGGGACGTATCGGATGGGGTCATCGTATACATATCATTAGGCTCTGTGGTATACACATAACTCGGCTCTGTATCAGTCATTATCGTTTTATTGGACTGTTGTTCATTGCTTTCGGGAACAACGGGCAGAGTCGGCGATAACGCAAAGGCAGTGGTTCCACACATGGTAATAACCAAGACCGCAAGAAACAATACTGGAGAAAAGCGCTTATTAGCCATGTCCATCATGGCATGGATACGCTTTTTCATACCATTTGTTCCGCTGTAAAAATTTGTGGATAAAGCTGTCTTGTAAGTGCTGCTGTTTCGTACTGTGCCAATAACGGACTCTCCATATCGTGCGCGTCCTTTTGCGCCAATCCCTTTTAATACTTCCTCGTCACAGGAGATTTCGCATAAATTTAGAACCGATCTTACAGCAAGGTGGATGACCGGGTTAAACCAGTGGATAGCGAGGGCTGCCATCATCAAGACTTTATACCACAAATCTTTTCTTCTCGTATGCACCAGCTCATGCTTGAGAATAAGCGGCAGCTCGTCCTGAGAAAAATGAAATTGCAGCGGCAGCAATACCACGGGATAAAGCAATCCGACCACCATTGGTGTTTTGATGCAGGCACAGGATTTGATGGAAACCTGTTTTTTGATACGCAGCTCAGTCTGTATGCTGTAAAAGGTTCTCAATATGGCTTCATCTTTCACATCTTCGCTCCAGCGTTTTATTGCGGATAAAAAGCGCAAGTGCGAAAGCAAATGCCAGATTAAGAAAGCAGCTGAACCTGCGATCCACAGCGATCCTGCATATTGAAGCCAATCCCAATTTGCTATGGTATTGGCAATGGCGGCATCAGAAACGGTTTGTGTTGTGCTTTGTGGTGCGACTGTCTGTAGGAATTCCGGCAAGGTTAGTCTTATATTCGCCCGAAGGGGCAGAAGTAACGCTGCAAAAACAACTGCCCATAAGTAATAGCGGCATTTTGCTGAATACCGATGTGCCAATGTCGGAGAAACGAACAGCATCAGCAAGATAATTAAGGAAAGTTGCAGGGAGTTCTGAAGATAAACAGAAAATATCTCTCTCATCTTATTCACCCCGCTTTTTTAACCATTTTGACAGCTCATCTAAGTCGGACTCTTTCAACTCCGATCCATCGTACAGAGTATCCACAAGACTGATGATGGATCGGTTATGAAATCGCTCAATAAAGCTGCTGGTTTCAAATTTCAAGTACTGCTCTTTATCCACCAAAGGATAATAGGTACGCTCCTTACCGTTTTTTTCGGTGCGTAAAAATCCTCGGTCAACCAATCGAAGTAAAAGCGCAATCAGTGTTTGTAGCCTCCACCCCTTTTCATTGCCCAGCTGATCCATCAAAATGTTGGTGGTGACGGGAGGTTCATTCTCCCATATAGTTTTCATTACTTCAAACTCCGCATCGGGAAGTTTCTTAATGCTTTTCATTATCTCTGCTCCTATCGCTTATTAGAAAATATACAAGCGTCTATAATGCGTTATTATACAACTGTCTATAATAAATGTCAAGAGGTGGATAGACAAATGTATATATTGATTTATTCGTTCTCATAGCCCTTGATGATTCGCTGTGACCGTCACCCACCGTTTTGGATTTGATTCCACTAAGGGTATAATAGAGCGTGGTATAGGCAGCTCCTTTCTTTTCTGTGATTTTTATAGTAAGATAAATTCATGATAACCAATGAGGTAAAACATTATGGAAAAGTATAAACCTGAAGAATTAATGCAGGCGCTCCGTGCCATTAACTCCATCGTTCAGAAATGTGAAAAAGCGCAGGAGAAGTTCCCGGATGGAAATTCACAGCATACGCTTTTGCGAAACCGGCTGAAAGCAATGTATATTTCAAAGGCGCTGATTATAGAGGCATTGTTTAAAATGGAACCGGACAAAGGGCCACAAACCCTATCTGATGATAACTGTAATTCTGAACTTCTGCTTTCAAACTTAGATCAGCTGCATACCACGGATTTGGGAGCTGAACGTATCCACAGGAATCTGCATTTAGATACCGATGATGTGGTTGGCTGGTGCAGAGAAAAAATAGAAACGGCAAATGCCACGATCACACGAAAGGGCAAGAACTGGTACATCGCCGTGGATGGCCGAGAAATAACTGTAAATGCCCACAGCTACACGATCATCACCGCACACAAACGAGCATGAGGTTTTTAAATCATCGTTCCAGTCCTTGTGTGCCGAAACATCATATATCACTGCTTTAAAACCTCGATCCTTCTTTCTGGTTTTGATTTTGGATATAGGAAAAGCCGCCACGTGTGTGACAGCTTGGGATAAATTGGTTCACTTCGACAGACAAATGAGTTATAATAAAATTCATAGTTCATTGAAAGAGGGGGTAATTCCATGGCAAAAATTATTGATAAAAATATGCTTTCTTTACGCCCAGTCAAAAAAGAGGATTTTTCTATTATTAAAGAGTGGCTCAACAAGGATTACATAAAAAAATGGTATGGTGACTCGGAAGAATGGCTGTCGGAAATTCGAAATGACAGTGGCGACTTCGGTTGGCTCAATCATTACATCGTTCTCTATCAGGATACGCCTATCGGATTTTGCCAGTATTATGATTGTTCCAAAACACCGGCGGGTTTTGAATGGGATTCTGAACCAAAGGGGACTTTTTGCATCGATTATCTGATTGGGCAAGAATCTTTTCTAAAGAAAGGGCTAGGCAGTGTAATCGTTCAACAATTGTGCCTCCTGATTTGTACACAGGAAAATCCTGTACAGATTGTAGCCGATCCTGTTCCCGAGAACATTGACTCCATAAAACTTCTGGAACGAAACGGATTCACTTTAGACCCTACTACCGGTTTATATAAAATGAGAATCCAATAGTCGAGGCGGTGCTGCTATGGTGAAAACAAGCAATGTTGCCTCCTAAAAGAGAACATCCTATATTTTAGGAGGCTAATCGTATGAAATTTATTGAGATACCAATGGAGCGATGGGCGCGAAAAAGCCACTACGAACATTATAAGAACAATGTAAAATGCTCCTATAGCATGACGGTGGATATTGATGTTTCCTATTTGCTCACACGGTTAAAGGAGCGAGGGCTAAAAGCCTACCCTGTGCAAATCTATATGCTTTCCACTATTGTGAATCAGTTTCCGGAGTTTCGAATGACAACCACTGAAGATGGCCATTTAGGGTATTGGGATATCATCGATCCCATGTATACAGTTTTCAATCCGGGCACAGAAACATTCTCAGCGGTGTGGACGAAATACGATGCATGCTTTGCAGGGTTCCATCAGGCATATTTGCGAGATTCCAAACAGTATGCAAATGGAGAGCTTTTTCCGCAAGAGAATACTCCCAGCAATGTTTTTAATATTTCCAGTGTACCGTGGCTGGATTTCACTGCTTTTAACATCAATGTGTTTTCAGATGGTAGCTATCTGCTGCCCATATTCACCATGGGAAGGTACAAAAAGCAGGGTGGCAAAACGCTGATACCCCTTGCTATCCAATGCCACCATGCAGTTTGCGACGGTTATCATGTCGGGAAATTTGTAGAAGCATTGCGCCAAATGGCGGCAAATCCCGAACACTGGATATAAGGTGGTGTTTGCTATGCAAAAAGAAATTAAAATACAGGGCTGTGTAGAAATCACTGAAATTCTCTTATTTGATGACTTTTATGATAAATTCATTACCTTTATAGAGGTTCGGCCGTGGAATGAAAGAAATCGTTGACGGATTCTACATCAATTCCGATGGAACAAAAGGGAGACATGTTTTAGATCAATCTGAGGAATGATAATGTATGGATCATTACAAATCATGGGCAGGACTCAAAAAACAATTAAGTGAAGCGCTATGTGACACATTAAAAAACAGGGTCACATATTTTCTTACACGGTATCATGATGTGCATAATTCCTATGGCAGAGCTGCCATTTTGCTGGACGGCAAAGAATTGGTCTGCTTTTCATGGATAGAAATGTATCATCAGGAGAGGGACATCACACCTCTATACGATGAAATGCCCGGTTCTTCTTATAAAAAGCTTGTTGAAAAAATGAAGCCTAAATGGGATGCCAACTGCACTTACTATGAAATGGATTTTTTAGAGGCGGTTCTTCAATTTCGCAATATGCCGATTCAGGAAGCCCTTGAATCCGAAAACTATATCATAAAAGTATTGGCAATCATGGATACACGTGTGGGCAAAAGAACGCTCTCAAAAATTCTTGAGGATGAGGCATATAAGGATTACCCAGCGTGGGCACGCCAGTTTTACCAGCTGCGTTTATCCCTCCAAAATTGAGTTGCAGGCCCAGCGGGAAGCCGAGGAACATTCTTTACCTCCTGCTTTTTATCACTCATTCAAGATAATACACCGCTCTCCATGGAAATCCTCAAAGCTTTCAGTGTTGAAAGATAAGGTAGAATAACGTGGCCTGTGCTGTTATAGTTGTATAGATTTAAAACAGCGGCGCTCTGCCGCTAACCGCCAAAGGCGGGCTATACCGACCTCATGCTCATATACACGCATTGCGTGTTTGCGGACAAAGCCCGCAGCTTCAAAATTGCATCATAATTATGAAGCTATATGAGTATATAAATGCAGAAGCACTCTACGAAACAAATCTTCGTAGAGTGCTTCTGCGTCATTCAGATCATAGGGCTTGGCATCTATTTAGCTGAGGCAGAGCGATGGTGCGGTCACATACTTTTTGCGCCAATGCCTCATTGTGGGTCACAACAATTAGCCCAAGGCCGTTTTTAGCGGCACAATCAAGGACAAGCTCCCAGATTTGAGCTTGGGTGATCACATCCAGCATGGTGCTGATTTCGTCACAAAGTAAAAATTTCGTTTGCGGCCCCAAAACACGGGCAATGCAAAACCGCTGGAGCTCTCCCCCCGATAGCTCGTTGGGCCACCGGGAAAGCCATTCCTCCTCGATCCCCATAGCCTTGAGCAGCTCGCCATCCGGTTCCCAGCATTCAGTGAGAATTTTTTTCATCCTGTGCCGAGGGTTAACCGCCAGCTCGGGGTGCTGATAAATCATCTGCACCGGGCAAAAGCCGGAAGCCGGCAAAGGCGCTCCCTCTAAAAGAACCTCGCCTTTTGAGGGCTGTATATAACCGGATAGGATTTTTGCAAGGGTACTCTTTCCGCAGCCGGAGGAGCCTATAAGAGCCACTCGCTCACCAGTTTCGATGCAAAAGCTAACATCCTCCAAAATCCAAGGGTCCTTTGGCGAATAACGATACGAAATGTTCTTGGCCTCAAGTAGCATGGATACACCGCACCTCTCCCCCACGCACATTGCGCATGGCGATTTCCCCGCTGCACGCCTGCGTGCGTATCGAACAGCGCTGTGCAAACAGGCACCCTGACGGCAGGTTCCCGGCGTATGGCTGAGCACCTGCAATGGGGTGGAACCCATTCTGCGGCAAAGCATCGATAAAAGCTTTGCTGTAGGGATGCCGCAGAAAGTCCCTGCCGTTTTTGAAATCCTCCGCCGGGGCAAGCTCTACCGTGGTGCCCGCATAAAATACAGCGATTCGATCCGCAACAGACAGCGCCAGATCGATATCGTGGGTAATCAGCAGAACAGCGGCGCCATTGTCGGCAAATTCTCTAAAATGCCGCAGGGTCTCTATGGCCAGCTCTACACTCAAGCCGGGCGTAGGCTCATCGGCCACAATCAGCTTAGGCTGCATGGTAACAGCGGTGGAAACCAATACCCGGCGGGCCATACCGCCGGATAGCTGAAAGGGATACAGCCGCTCCACACGCTCTTCCAGCTCATAGCGCCGAAACGCTGCTTTTTGAGCCTGCTCGCTGCTGTTCACTCCCACCACCTGCTTGCCCACACGCATGAGGGGGTCAAGGTAATCAACCGATTGGGGAATCAGCGCAATTTCGGTACCCCGCAGCTTCTTTTGAAGGGCAGGGGTTAAATTTTTACCCTCATATCGAATAGATCCTTCTGTGGAGGCATTCCTTGGTAAAATCCCCAGAACGGCGTGTGCAAGAAGGCTTTTGCCGGAACCGCTGGAACCGACAACGGCCACGATTTCCCCTCTGCGCACATTGAGGCTCAGGGACTGTATAACATCCAGCCTTGTTTTGCGCAGACCCTTGCGGTACATACTAAAGGATACCTTTAAATCCTTGACTTCTAAGAGCGGAGCTTCTTGGTCTTTCATCAGCAGCACTCCCTCCTATTCATTTCCGCTGGCCGGGTTCAGCAGCTTCTTCAAATTGTCTCCAATGACATAAAACAGCAGAACAGCAGCAATAAGCATCAGCCCCGGAAACAGGGCAAGCCACCATTTGCCTGTGGCAATATGCTTCATGGCCTCGGATAAGATCACGCCAATAGCCGGTGTTTCCGCAGGCAGACCGAAGCCCAGAAAGGTAATGGCTGATTCGTGCATAATGGCGTGTGGAAACAGCAAAATCAGCCCAACGGTGTATACAGGGATCACATGGGGCAAAAGATGCTCTTTGGCAACCTGAAAATTCGTTTTGCCCATTTTATAGGCCGCCTGTACATATTGGGAGGAGCGTATCTGCAAGACCTCCGCCCGCACAAGCCTTGTAAGCTCCGGCCAATGGGTCAGGGCAACGCTGAACAGTACTCCCCGTTCCCCTTTCCCCATCAGCACCGATATAAGAATCAGCAGCACCAAATGTGGGAGACCCATGCAGCAATCCACACACATTAAAACAAACTTATCGTATTTTCCGCCAATAACAGCGGAGCTGATTCCAAACACAAGGCCGATCACCGAACTGACCAGTGAAGCCATCAGCCCAATGATAAGGCTGTTTGAAAGGCCTTTAACACATCGGTAGAACATATCTCTTCCCATAAAGTCAGTCCCAAACAAATGCTCCCAGCTTGGCGGCAAAAATTTATCGGCATAGCGGATCGCATAGCTGCTTTCCGGCATGTTTACGCCCCAAAGGAATACGCCGATCAGATACACAGCGGCTACAGCAACATAAATTAAAACCTTTACTCTGGTGTTGAAGGGAGAAACGCCCAGTTTTTGCCCAGTGGAATTAAACATGCGCTTCCCCCTTTCTCAATCTGGGGTCCACAATGCCATACAAAAGGTTGGCGATCAGGTTCCCGGAAAACACAAACAGAGCGCTGATCAAGGTGATTCCCAGTAGTAGCGGTACATCCCCTTTCATTGCGGCAGCCGTTGTGGCTGTTCCGATGCCGGGGTAAGAAAACACTGTCTCGGCAAGAGCCATTCCGCCAAAAAGCTCGCTAAAGGATGCGAATTGCAGTGTAACAGCAGGCAGAGCCGTGTTGCGAAGCAAATGCCGGCTCACCAACTGCCGTGTATTCTCACCTCGTGCCACAGCAAAAAGGATGTAATCGCTGCTGAGGATTTCGGTTACCTTTTGCCTTGTATACAGGGTGATTTTGCCGATGCTGACAATGGTGAGGGTGAAAACCGGCAAAATTAGATGATGCATACGGTCGGCCAGTGTAACCTCTGCGGCCAGCTTGCCTGCAGGTATAGCCATCCCAAAGGGGAACCATCCCATCTGCACCGCAAAAAAGCTGATCACCAACAGCCCCAGCCAATAGGTGGGCGCAGATTGCAGCACAATACAAAATAGCCGGATGGCTTTGTCAAAAAGCCCATCCTTTCGCACACCGGCCAAGATACCGGCCCCATAGCCCAAAAGGCCCGAGAAAGTCCATGCAAGCAGCATCAGAACCACTGAATAAGAAAACCGATCTCGGATTACATCGATGACCGGGCGCTTATAGGTTATGGACATGCCAAAATCGCCACGCAGGATGTTCTTGACCCAGCTGAAATAACGCTGAGGCAACGAGTCGTTTAATCCCCAATGCTCGGCAATTTCATCCCGAGCCTCCTGCGATAGGGTTGATTCGGTTCCCACATAGGCTGTCAATGGATCAATGGGCGCTTTCACGATCAGCGTAAACGACAGAATACTGACAAGGAATAAAAGCAGCAGCATCCTGCCGAAAATCCCCGCGGCCTTTCTTGTGGTAGTCATATTGAAAGCTCCTTTGTAATCAGTGCTGTGGGCCTGGCTCCATTATTTTAAGGTCCAATCCTTCATATTGCAGATAATGGGGGAGCCATGGCCGTGGGGATGAGGAATCTGTGTATCTTCAGAAAGTTCCAGCCGGTCGCTGACAAAATAGCAGTGCTCAATGTTCACAATATAGAGATAGGGGTAATCCTCCTTCGCAACAGCCTGCACCTGCTTCCAATCAGCGATTGCGGCTTCCTGTGTCACTTCGGAGAGTGCCTGATCAATCAGCTTATCCACTTCGGGGTTGGAATAAGCCACAACGTTGTTATAGCCACCGGAAAAAGCGAAATCGGAATGAAAGAGTGAGGCAATAACCGTGGGGCTATACTGACCCCAGCCCCATACCACGCCGGAGGTATTCATGTTGGCGGAGATATCGTCCCAGTTGGAGGAGTGGGGATTGATCTTGATACCAAGCTCAGCGGCATTCTCTGCCAGTGCGGCGGCAAGGACATAGCGATCCTCAGCGGCATAAACATCAAACTCACAGACAACGCCATCTTTTTCACGGAAGCCATCGCCGTCTGAGTCCACCCAGCCTGCACTCTCCAACAGTGCTCTCGCTTCATCCTTGCGGTTATCCTCGTAGGAATCCCCGTTTGCCCAGATCAGGTTGGAGGTAAAACCTACAGCCGGCTTGCCAATGCCGTTAAAAGCGTTCTGTATAATGGTCTTGCGGTCAATTCCGATGGCCAGAGCCTGACGAACATTTTTATCGGAGGTCACGTTGTTGCCAACCTTCATACCTTCGTGTTCCTGCTCCGGGAGAACAGGCAGGCTGATTTGCCGGATATCCATGGTTTCCATAGGGAACATCGTCATCCCCTCAACGGTTTCTGCGGCATAATTGGGGCTGACCATCACAATATCCAGCTGGCCCGAACGGGCGGCAGAAAGAGCGGCATCGTTATCCATATAAACCAGTGTTACACGGTCGATCGAAGGTGCGCCTTCGTAGTAATATTGGTTGGGCTCCACAATAATCTGCTGGTTGGCATCGTATTGTGCAACCTTCCAAGGGCCTGTTCCGATGGGGCTGTGCTCAAAGCTCTCACTGTTATAGGAATCGCTAGGGACAATGCCCAGCATAGAGGTTGTATCCAGAAAAGGCGAATAGGGCTCTGAAAGGGTGAACTCAACGGTATATTCATCCAACGCTTTAACGGATGCCAGCTTGGTGAGATCGACATTTTCATTTTCTGCCTGATTGGCCTTGACGGTTTCATAGGTAAAAACAACATCCTCGGCAGTCATATCCGAGCCATCGCTGAACTTTACGCCTTCACGGAGCTTAAAGGTGTATGTAAGCGCATTTTCGCTGACCCCCCACTCGGTGGCCATATCCCCCACATACTCGGACGCGGGGTTCACTTTGAGCAGTGCGGCATTGGTGAAAGGGTAGCCGTAGCTCATGGCACCTTTTACAGGGTTAAGGCTGCTATCGAATATGGTTGTTCCAACATAGGCCACAATGGAATCGGGGTTTTCTGCGGAAGCTGACCCGGACGAAGTGACCTGCGAAGCGGCAGCTGATGATGAGGCGCTTCCGCCCCCTGCGCAGCCTGCCAAACTCATTAGTGCAATGGATATAGTCAAAAGCATTGCTGTGAATTTTCTCATATTAACCTCCAAAACAAATTGTTTATTGCTGCTTTTTGGTTTGGCGGTCTTTTTTGTGAAACAAGGCATAGCATCAACAAAAAAGACCACAAAAAATCTTATCAATGCCTTCTGACATTGAAAAGACCTTCATGGCCTCTGTTTAAATATTTCAGGTTGTTCTCATGTGGCAGTCAAATCGCAGGTGCCTTCGTGGCAACTAAAATCCTATAAAATTATAAAGGATATGTCCGAAATTGTCAACATCTTTATATGCCAAGAGGTTCTTTCTCTTACTGTTGGGCAGTGGGGTCGAGCCGAATATCCAAGCAGACATCCCCCGCAGAGGTTGCAAGACAGCAAGCTGTCTGCAAGGCATAGGTTTTGTTTTCATCAGCTGTGCGGATAACCGGCGGTAAAATATCGCATTTCAGGTCACCATCCGCCAGAATTGTTAATACGTTGCCGCTGATGATGTTGGAGATTTCTGAAATCGCCGAGGTAACAAACTCATCAACGGAATCCAGCTCCATACCGCTCATAATTTTCACCATATTGAGAGAGGTTTCGGCGGGAAAACAATACACCACCTCACCGGCCAGATCACCGATAACCCCGATGGAAATATTCATGGTATTATCACCGGTAAAGCCCTCGGAGGAACGCTCCTCCACATCCGAAAGATCCAGCATCAGCTCAAATACACTGCGGGTTGCCTCCAAAAAGGGTGTGTAAAGATCAGTGTTCATTGCCTGCTACCCCCTTTTCAATGGCATAGGCGGCAATGCGCTGATCTTCTGAGGCAACATGGTTGATCAGCCAGGCCAGCAGCTTGCCTGCAAACTGTTGCATCAGCTGTTCATCAAAGCCAAGGCGCTCGTATTCTTCTGAAATCTTCACAACATAGCTGACCATATCGGCGTGTATTTTTCTGTGCTCTTCATACCCCGGATACCCAATTTTACGCTGGTATTCTTCTTCATCCTGAAAGTGCTCCACAACATAGTTTTTCATGAAATCCAATGTTTCGTTGACCTTGGTGACCTTATTTTCCCATGAGGCGGAAGAACGAAGTGTCTGAATAAATGCCTCAACACGGGCAAACAGCTCCTTGTGCTGTTCATCCACCAGCTGCACGCCCAGCTCATATTTGCCTTTCCACAACATTGTGCTTCTGTCCCTTCCCTGTAAACTCAGCACCACATATAGCGGCATACGACAGAAACATCGTATGCACCAAACAGTGAACCGGTTTGGTACGCATTCTACTATAAGCGATTAGCCGGAATTTGGGGCCAGCTTCTCTGCACAGTAACAAGGGAGTTTGTTTATCACAGAAAAGATAGCTTTGTATTACTAATTTTACAGCAAAATTCGGCCAAGGTAAATACCTGTTTGCAATAATATCTAGTAAATACCTGTACTTCGTATATTTTTACAGACATTGACTTCTAAAGGTGGGCATTATAAACTATACACAATCCAACCGTTCGGACTATCCAGCAAAAGGGGAATATACTTACATGGATGAAAAAATAGAAAAAGCAATCCGCCAGCTGCAAATCAACAACATGGGTGGCTATTATGCAGAAAATACTGAGGAATTGTTTGCTCTGCTCTCCACTCTGCTGGTCAAGGGTGAGAAGATCGGCTGCGGTGATTCGCTTACATTGGAGCAAACCGGTGTTTTTGAATACATCCGAAAGAGCGATTTCATCTTTTACGATAAGCATCAGCCCGGTTTAACCTCAGAGAAAAAACGTGAAATCTATCTGAACAATTTTGATGCAGACACCTTTTTGACTGGCACAAACGCTGTCACTGCGGATGGCCAGCTATTCAACATTGACGGGAACGGCAGCCGTGTCGCCCCCATGCTTTACGGGCCCAAGCAGGTCATTGTGGTTGTGGGGGTCAACAAGCTGGTTAACACGGTGGAGGACGCCATTGGGCGAGCCCGGCAGGTCGCGGCCCCATTGGATGCAAAACGGCTTGGTAAGAACACCCCCTGTGTAAAACTGGGTAAATGTATCAATTGCAGGCATGAACAGCGAATCTGCAACGACTTTGTTTTGATTGCCAGACAGTTTGTCAAAGAGAGAATCAAGGTCATCTTTGTGAACGGGGATTACGGTTATTGATTTTCACCGCCAACAAACAATAAGAATGGAGTCACAATTATAAGCCGGATAACTCTGCGAGCCTTTTGCGATAAAGATAGAGCAAAAATAATCGAGAGATTTCCTTTTCCATTCCGTATGATTATAGCTGTAAGGAGGTGAAAGTATGGAGGAACAGCGACTGGCTGTGCAGCGGATGCAGGATTATATCGAGGCGCATCTTTATGAAAGCATTACTTTGGCCGATCTGGCCAAGGCCTCACTTTATTCACCGTGGTATTCCTACCGGCTGTTTGCTCAATGGGTGAACCTGACTCCGGCTGACTATATCCGGCGGATCAGGCTTTCCCGCTCGGCTCTCAAGCTGCGTGATCAAGCCTGCAAAATTCTGGATGTTGCGCTGGAAATGGGCTTCGGCAGTGTGGATGGTTACCAAAGGGCATTTTTCCGTGAGTTTGGCTGCAACCCACGAGAATACGCCAAAAGCCCGATTCCCCTCTATCTTTTCACCCCTTTCGGAGTCAAATATCGAGTGAATGGAAAGGAAAACTGTATGGAACACACCAAAACCATTTTTGTTCAGGAGATTCACAAGCCCGCCCGCAAGGTGCTCATTAAGCGGGGTGTAAAAGCCGCTGATTACTTTGCTTACTGTGAGGAGGTAGGCTGCGACATTTGGGGGCTTCTGGTGAGCATCAAATCCATCAGCGGTGAGCCGGTGAGCATGTGGCTGCCCAAAGCGCATATCAAGCCCGGGACCTCCCAGTATGTTCAGGGGGCGGAGGTTCCCCTGGATTACAGCGGAATCCTACCGGAGGGGCTGGATACCATTGAGCTGCCCGCCGCACAGTATCTTATGTTTATCAGCGAGCCCTTTGAAGAGGAAAATTACGGTCAGGCCATTGAGGAAGTGCAGGCAGCCATTGCAAAATACGATCCCACGGCTATCGGTTTCCAGTGGGATGACCAAAACCCACGCATTCAGCTGGAACCCATCGGCACCAGAGGCTACCGGGAGCTTGCCGCCATCAAGCCGCTTTAAATTCCAGCTGTAACAGAATCACAGAAAATGCCCACACAAATTAACCCTTTAAGGCAGGAGCTTGAGCAATCATGAACCCCATTAAAAGAAACCTTTCAGAAATGACATTGGAGGAGCTTTGGGCGCTTTTCCCCATCTGCCTCACCCCGCACCAGCCCTGTTGGATGCAGTGGTATGCAGAGGAGCTGCACAGGCTGGAAGCAATCCTCCCCACCGCCGAAATGGTGCGGATCAGCCATATCGGCAGCACCGCTGTTAAAACCATATGGGCTAAACCCATTGTGGATATTCTGGTGGAAACGGTATACCAAAGCGATTGGGGCATCATTCAAAGCAGCCTGCTGAAAAGTGGTTATCTTTGTATGTCGGATGAAAAACAGCGGATTTCCTTTAACAAAGGCTATACCCCCGAAGGCTTCGAAGAGCGGGTCTATCATTTGCATCTGCGCCGGGCCGGTGACCACGATGAGCTTTATTTCAGGGACTATCTCATGGATCACCCTCAATCGGCCAAGGCTTATGAAGCCCTAAAGCTTGACCTATGGAAAAGGTTTGAGCACAACCGGGATGCTTACACCCAAAGCAAGACCCAGTTCATTCAGGAGCACACGGCAAAAGCAAAAGAGCTGTATAAAAACCGTTACAACTAAAAGCATCGCATCCCCCGCCTAGACCTGTGGGTATGCGATGCTTTGTCTTTTGTTTCTTGCCCACACAACACACCAGATTGTATTCCCTTTCATTACGGCCTCCCGCATTTTTGCTGAATACTGATTCTTTTTCACTTATCTGAACCTTCAAAAAAATTTCAAAAAAGGCCTTGTAGTATAAAAACACACTGATATACTGAATATAACGGCGCCGTAAATAAACAAAATAGGAGCTTTATTTATGGAACAATTTATTGTAAACCCAATCGGAAAAATCTGTGTGGATGAAAGCGGTATGCGCATTGTGCTGGAAAAGAAATATTGGCCTGCGCTGACCAATCTGGAGGGCTTCGGCTATGTCAATGTTCTCTGGTGGTTCAGCCACAGCGACAATGCATCTTCCCGGGGCACCTTGACCGAGGCAAGCCCTTATAAGAATTCTCCCGTTGTTTTGGGAACCTTTGCGACCCGCTCCCCGGAGCGGCCCAATCCAATCGGGCTCACCTGTTCTTATGTAACCTATCTGGATCATGAAAGTGGAACAATCGGTTTGGCTTTTACCGATGCAGAGGATGGGACACCGGTTTTGGATATAAAGCCTTATACCCCCAGCCTTGACAGAGTGGAAGACCCCATTGTTCCCGATTGGTGTGCCAGCTGGCCCGCAAATGTTGAAACCTCCGGTGATTTTGATTGGAGCGGTGTTTTCAACTTCTAGCATAACTTTAAAGTTTGTTTCCCCTAATTGAGGGGCACCAGCGTTGACGGACAAAGCCTAAAAAGCCCTAACGCAGAATATTTAAAATTTGCGCAGCCTGACATCGATTTCCCCGCGGTGTCAGGTGCGTTTTTGTTTGTAAAAGGACTTGGAGTTATGGCTGCAAAGGCGCTTAATTTTGAGGCTTGAATTCATCTGCACACAGCTCTCTGAGGAGGAAATCACCCTGTGTGAAGCAGCAGAGTATCTGGAGAGCATACCTTACCATTTAGAAATCTCACCTTTTAGTTTCCTTTTGTTTCTGTGCCCAATAGTGTATTTCCGGTGGCTACAGTGGGTATATTTATCTAAAAGAAACGCTTATATCAGGCCCTTTTATGGAACTTATCTCGCTTGACTTGCGGAGAGACACGCTATATAATTTATACAACGGCTTGCTGAGCGGCTGCTCAGGTATTTCTCGGCCGGGATTTTGGATATATTACAGGAGGATTAAAATGCGAAAATCGGGTTCTATTCAGGTGATGACCGTTTCGGCCCTACTGATTGCGATTGGAATTGTGATTCCTATGTTTTCGCCCCTAAAAGTGGTTCTGGAGCCTGCCTCCTTTACATTGGCAAGCCATGTAGCTATTTTTCTGAGTATGTTTATCTCTCCCTTTGCGGCGATTGCCGTTACATTGGGCACCACCTTGGGCTTTTTGCTGGGAGGCTTCCCCATTGTTGTGGTTTTGCGGGCCGCCAGCCATATCTTTTTCACCGTGATCGGCAGCATTATATTACACAAGCGCCCTTCTGTGGTGCAGGGTGCCGCCAAGGCACAGGTTTTTTCTTTCTTCATTGGATTGATTCATGCTGTTGGTGAGGTTGCGGTGGTGAGCGCCTTTTATTTCGGAAGCAGTGTGCTTTCCTCCGGCTACTATACCAACGGGTTTATTTCTTCGGTGCTGGGGCTGGTGGGAATCGGCTCGGTTGTGCACAGCATGGTTGACTTTGCAATCGCCCTGCTTATCCTGAAAGTGTTTGCCAATCAGAGAGGCTTTTCTGATGTTTTCTCCTGTAACCCCTACGATGGTTATTCAGCGGCTAAACGTCTGAAATGCTTATAAAACTGGCTTTCAATTTGCAAAGCAGCCCTCTGCATCATGCTTTGGGCTGCTTTTTTATGCCCTTTCTCAGAGGTCGTATCATTAAGGAGACTGACAATGGATAAACGCTGGATACTGGAAACATCCCGGCTTGGTTTTCGCCCTCTCAGCCATGAGGATCACGGGGCCCTTGCCCCCATACTGGGCGATGTGCAAACGATGTATGCATGGGAATATGGCTTTAGCAGTGAGCAAATCACCCAGTGGATCGATGCGTGCCTGACCCGCTATGCCAATGAAGGCTATGCTTATTTCGCCGCTATCGATAAACAAACCGGTGAGCTGATCGGTGTAATGGGCCCCCTTAACGAGGATATCGACGGTCATGTTCATTTGGGGATTGGCTATATTGTGGCCAAGTGCCACTGGGGCAAGGGTTATGCCACCGAGGGTGCTCAGGGTTGGGTTCAGTATGCCTTTGATATCTTAGGCGCAGAATCAGTGATTGCGGATATCCGCCCGGAAAACACCGCCTCCCGCAATGTGGCTAAACGCTTGGGGATGCGCCAAATCGGCCAGCACATCAAGCATGTGGGCGGCAAAGATATGCTTCACATAATCTATGCATTGGAGCGGGAAAAGGAGTAAGGAATTATGATGCGTGACATTCCCAAAACAGTTGGAAACCTGATTGATAAGGCCAGCAATACCTTTATCAGCTATATTGATGACGACGGTTTCCCGGTTACCAAGGCCATGCTGTCTCCCCGGGAGCGTGAGGGGCTTCACACCTTTTATTTTTCCACCAACACCTCTTCCAACAAGGTTCGGTTTTTCCGGGAAAACCAAAAATGCAGCATCTATTTTGTGGATAAGCGGTTTTTCCGGGGCGTTAGCCTTTCGGGTACGATTGAAGTGCTGGAGGATGCAGAAAGCAAAAAGCGTATCTGGAAAACCGGCGATACCCTCTACTACAAGGGTGGTGTCACCGACCCGGATTATTGTGTGCTGCGCCTGACTGTAACCAAAGGCCGCTTTTACAGCAACTTTAAGTCGGAGGATTTTGAGGTATCCGCCCAAATGGAATAGGGAGCCTCCTGTTTAAAGAGGCTCCCCTGTTTGCTCTGCTATTTTCTCCAGCGCTGCCGCGATATCCTGCCGAATCAAGGGCGCCATGCTTGCCTTGTATCGGCTGGGGCGGGCCTTTCGCAGTGCATCGCATATATCCCCGGCAAGCTTCGGTTTATACAAAGCCATTTCCGGCAGTGCTGCAATGAATTGCCGTGAAACCGTTGGTTTTTCATCCATAATATGCCGCAGGCAGGAGTCGATGATTTCGTCAAGCTGGTACTCTTGATCCCATCTGGCGTTGGCGGCAATCAGTAAAAGACCCCGGGTGCGGATATAGGAATTTTCACTTTCCAGCATCTCGGCAAAGCGCTGAAAATAAGGATACACGCTGTCACCAAGGCGGCTTGCCTCCAACAGCGATTTCAGACAATCATGGCCGGTATTGGGGTTACGGTCTGTTAAGCCGATTACTGCCCCCTCTACATCATCCACCCTTAGCCGCCTTCTTTCCTTTAACACGCAGACTGATAAGGGCTTTTACATCCTCCAGTATTTCGGGGGAGGTTACATCAATCATCAGCCACCGGGAACCGTTAAAGGGTTTGCAGCTCCAATACAGCTCTCGGACATACTCGGTGCAGTTCCCTAAAAGCAGCTCCGCCTCCATGGCCTCCTTGCTCCCGATGGATACAAGGCAGGTAAAGTATCCCTCCGCTGGGTAGAGGGTACAGAGGGCACGGCTGCTTTTTCTGTATTTCACATTCCAGCCCGGTGCACCGGAACAGATGCTATAGTCGATTTTCGGTTCCACATTATAGGTGATTTCCAGATGATCCCGAAGCTCTTCCCAACTGGAGCTGGCAATATAGTCTCCAATCTGCTCTGGGGTGGGCTGACTATCCTTTGCAAATTGCTCTGTCCATTTCATTTTTGCATCCTCCTTCTGCCTAGTGGAAATTCTTTGCCGCAGCCGCTGCAATCGCCATCGTGCAATGAGATTATTCCACCGCAATCTGGGCAGCCATACTGCTTATGATGAGCGCTCAAAAGTGCCTCTATTCCCTGCTCCGCAGCAATCCGGGAAAACTCCACCAGACAGACTCCGTAACGGGTACGGTAGCTTTTATCCAGCGCTTTCATCTGGCCACAGGGGAAATCACCGCACGCAAAGCAGTGGCCTATTCCTTTGGCTTGGGTGCATTCTTTGATTTTGCAGGTCCGGCAGTGCTCCGGCTTGTTCTGCTTCTCCGACAGGCAACCGGGGCAGGGGCGCTTGCCCAAATGCTTGTAGCATACCATACAGTTCATGCCACAGGGTGCAAAAAGGGCTGTATTCAGCTTTGTGGGTTCACTCATCAGCCAATGCCCCTTCCTGTCCATTTCTTTATAGAATACCACACAGAACCTGACAATGGTTTACAATGTACAACTGCCGAAAATGCCGATAATGATGGGGACTTAGGGTTGGATTTCATTAAAATTGCTGTCGAGTTTTTTCCTTTCTCCTGCGAAAGAATAGTACTTAGGCTTCATGTCATAAAATAGTTCCAAATTGAATGAGGCATTCTTAATAATATCGTCAAACAATTCAGCATTCATACAATAATGGTTATCGGCGGGATTATGCCAGAACAGAGTACTCCCACAGACGGAGCAGAATCCGCGCTCAACTTCCTCGTCATGGTATATAGTGATTTTTTCTTCACCACGTTCGAACCTTACGTTTTCTTTCGGCCCGGGGTCAACGGAAAGCACTGGCCCCGAGTTCATTCGGCGGCAGTTGTCGCAATGGCAGGTATAGACAAAATCGCCGTATTCCTTGATAATTATTTCAACCCCGCCGCAGACACAATGCCCGTGAATATCATTCATTTATTTCTACCCCTCTTCCATCTCGTTATTCACATAATACCACACAGAACCTGACAGCTGCCTGTCAGCTTTTATCCTTATTCCTCGCCTGCCTTAAAGTTATACACCGGCCGAATGATGCTCTCAATGGTTACTGTATCGCCGATGTTGGCGGTGATATCCTCCATGCTTTTGTAGGCCATGGGGCATTCATCCAGCGTAGCCTTGCCCACTGAGGTGGTGAAGATACCATCCATCTGCTTTTTGTATTCCGAGACCGTGAAGCTTTGCTTGGCCTGTGAGCGGCTCATCAGCCGCCCAGCCCCATGGGGAGCAGAAAAGTTCCAATCCTCATTGCCCTTGCCTACACAAATCAGGCTGCCATCCCGCATATTGATGGGAATGAGCAGACGCTCGCCCGCCTTGGCGGAAACAGCCCCCTTGCGCAGAATCATAGCCTCGGTATCGATATAATTGTGGATGGTTGTAAAGCTTTCCTGCGCATGGAGCTTCATACCACTCAGCATCTCATCTACCATGGCTTTTCGGTTCAGCATGGCATATCTCTGGATAATGCCCATATCGTGGATATACTGCTCAAACAGCTCCCCCGATACATAGCACAGCGCCTTGGGGATGTTGGTGCGCTTGGTGTTGCACAGCTCTTTCAGGGCCTTTTTGATTTCCTTATCCCGCCCCTGCGCTTTGTAGGAAGCGATCAATCCCTCCTCGTGGGCAGCGGTGCTGCCGTTGCACTGCCGGTAGCCCTCCTCCTGATAATAGGAGGCCACCTCCAAACCCAAATGGCGGCTGCCGGAATGAACAACCAGATAATACCGGCCCTTATCATCCTGATCCACCTCTATGAAGTGGTTGCCTCCGCCAAGAGTGCCGAGGCTTTTTTCGGCCCGGGGGAGGTTAATCTTGTCGTAACAATAGAGCTGCGTTAGATCGATTTCTTCTATATAGCGGTGAGGCTTCTCCCGAACCGCAAAGCCGGAGGGTATCTTCTGATAAATCAGCTTATCCAGCTTTTGCAGCTCCAAATGTGCTTCCCGCAGCAGCACGGTTTCCATGCCGCAGCCAATATCCACCCCCACCAAATTGGGGACAATCTTATCCTGAATGGTCATGGTGGTTCCCACCGTGCACCCCGCCCCAGCATGGACATCCGGCATCAGGCGAATTTGGCTCCCCTGTGTAAACTCCTGATTGCACAGCTCCAAAATCTGCGAAACCGAGGCCTCATCCACTACATCAGTAAAGACCTTGGCCTTGTTGTATTTTCCTTGAATCTCCAGCATATCGTTCTCCTTATCCGTTACAGCTCTCAGCCCCAGAATACACACAGCCAGATACAGGCTGGCTCATTGCTGGTATAGCTGACCCGGTGGCGCTTATGGGCAGGAATCAACATTGTATCCCCTTTACTAAGCGGAGTTTCGGAGCCATCCTCCCATTGAAGCCGGGCGTTGCCTTGCAGCAGAGCCACAAATTCCTGTTCCGCCTGATCATACCAATCGGTGGCCTGCCCGGTGCTGACAATGCGTTCTATGCGTACTTCGCCGCTTTGGGCCAGAGAGGTGATCAATTCTTCCTCCAAAGGCAGAGGCGGCAGGGCAAATAGATTTTCGAATTTCATCATAAGCCCCCTCTCTATAGTATTGTTCTCAGTTTAACAGATACACAGTCTTTATTCCAGTTGAGTGTGTAAATAAAAACGGTGTAATGAGGGTTCCCCATAACATGGAGAAAGGTCAGCCAACCAATCGGCAAGTTTTCAGGTCTGATATTTTGCTTGAACCTTTTATCGGCCGGTTGGCAGAACCAAGATTTTGTATTATATACTCATATAGCTTCAAAACTGTTACGCAATTTTGAACCTATACAACTATAAAACATCTTGACGTTTGAAACAAAAAGGAATACAATTGCACTTGAATGAACCGTTCAGTAAACGAGGTGGGTGCAATGGAAAATAGAATAAATTTGATTTTTGACGCAGCCAGTCAACTATTTATCAACAAAGGTTATGCACGAACACAAATGAAAGACATTGCAAAAGAAATTGGCTTGTCAACGGGTATGCTCTATGTTTATTTTACAGGCAAAAGAGACTTATTAAGTTTTCTCTTAAAAGGAACGATGGAGCCAGAATTTGTTACACAGGAGTTTGAGCTGCCAATTCCTTCTGCATTATTTGATTCTTTAGATGATGCGATCATGGAAGCATTTGAAGAAAATACAAAAGCATTTTCTTCTCATCTCAATGACATTTCAAATTATCCTTTGGAACAAATGCTCTCCGACGCATTTGATGTTATATCAAAGTACGGAATTGGCTGCTTGCTCATTGAAAAAAATCCAGACGACTTAGGAAAGCTTACAGAGTTTTATAAAGAATACCGCCAGAAGTTTTATCATCAGGTTCTATCGTATATTACGCAATATATGGAAAGTGGAACCTTTCGTCCGGTAGAGTATCCGCAGCATGTTACACGCCTCATCATCGAAACCCTCTCGTGGTGGGGAATGCACATTGCCAATGATGCTTTCGAGACGCAGAAGAATCTGACAGTTGAAACAGCCAAAAGCATATGCATGGATAATCTGCTTCACGCATACAAGCAGTAAAATTTTTGCGGGGCAAGGGCCCCGTAAAAAAACAAGCCTTTATTAAATGAATGGTTCAATTATCAAAAGGAGAATCGTTTTTATGAAACACAAATTCATCTCATACATCTGTGTTGTTTTTTTACTTATGGGGGTTTTCTCAGGATGCGGCAGGCAAACAGCGACTGCGCTTGTCAATACACGTTCATTTGATATTGGGGATTTTAAGAATCTTCGGCTTGATTATGATGCGGATGATATCCATGTTCTGGAAAGTGATAACGATAAGGTAATTGTCAAAGAATACATGAACGAGAATAAAAAAAGCTACTATGCCAAAACCTCCATGCAGAACGGTGAACTGCTGATTACAGAGGGAGACAGGCCAAGACGTTCCAGCTTTGAATCCTATATAGAAATTTACATACCGCAGAACTATGCAAACAGCTTATCTCTGCACGCAACGAGTGGGGCAATCGCTTGCGAAATTGAGCTGAATTTATCGGGCGATTTCAGCATTGATACAACCAGTGGCGCAGTGGAAATATCAGGTACCAAAGCATCAACAATAAAGGCTACCAGCACAAACGGCAGCTTGAGTTTTGAAAATATCGATGCAGAGGAACTAAACATACAAACCACCAACGCCACAACTTCCATGAATCAGATAAACGGAGTCATCCGCTATCAATCAAAAGGCGGTAAACTGACAGCTTCTAATCTCAGCGGTTCCGGCTCCTTTAATGCTTCCGGGGAGGGTTCCATAGATATATCCTTTACCGATGTGACAAGCGATCTCTCCGCCTATTCGAAAAATGGAACGCTTATGGTTACCCTTCCAAGCGAACTTGACTTCAAATTTTCTGCTGCAACCAAAGAAGGCTCTATTGATGCCTCTTTCGCAGACCAACTCGCCATCACAGATAAAACCGCTGCCGGAACGGTGGGCACCGCTCCGGCTATAACTGTGAAATTGGAAACCCGGAATGGGGATATTAAAGTGGTCAGGTGACAATACAAAAAGACGGTAGCCAACCGAAAACCATTAGAGCCTATCCGCAGGCGGTGTGTGAAAAAGCTCCATAGGCACTTTTTCCAGCTTGAGAAGATGAATTTTACGCTGGATTCCGCCCGCATAGCCAGTCAGGCTGCCATCCATGCCAATCACACGGTGACAGGGAATCAAAATGGAAATGGGATTATGCCCAACGGCCCCGCCCACCGCTCTGGCTGAGGTGTGGCGATCCTCCTCCAGCTGATCCATCTGCTTTGCTAAGCTGCCATAAGTGGCTACAGTACCATATGGAATCGATAAAAGCAGCTTCCACACAGCCTGACGGTATTCGCTCCCCTTGGGAGCAAGGGGTAGGGAAAAATCCGGCTCTTTGCCGCTGAAATACAGTTCCAGCCATTCCTGCAATCGCTCAAAAATAGGAAGCTCCTTTTTCTCGGTGTGTTCCTCCAGACCGGCGGCATAATACTGCTGCCCCTCCAGCCAAAGGCCGGTTATGCTTTCTCCATCGCTTGCTACGGTGAGCAATCCCACCGGGGATTCGATGCGGTATGTATATTCCATTGCGCCTTTTCCTCCTAGATTTTTCGTTTCATGGAACGAATTTTCACTTTTGTTTCCGGGCTGATTTTTAGAGATTCTGTAATTTTCTGCAAAGCCTTGTTATATGTGAAATCATCCAGAGCGCATCTTTCAAGATAGTGCCCTGTATGCTCCGGGAACTGAATATAGCAAATGGAAACCGCCCATGCCACCGCCATTTTAACATAATAGCCCTCATGGCTCACGGCATCCAGCAGGTTAAGGGTTTGTTCCAGATAGCTCTCGTTTATGTAATAAAAAATCAGCATCACAACAGCAAACCGCAGCTCAAACTCCTGCTGAGAATTAAAATAGGGAGCCAGAAAATCCCAGACCTCTTCCGGGTTTTCCCGGGCAAGCTTGAGCCCTGCGCAAAAGCTGTCGCAAACCGACCAATTGTCTATTTTAGGGACAAAGCATTGTATAGCCTGCATACGCTCCTCAGGGGAACATTTTGCACAGCCGATCACCATGCCTTGAAGCATAATTTCCTCGAAGAAATCATCCCCCCCAGTATACAGATACGCCTGCCAATCCTCCTTGGCAAGCCGCTTTGCCATTTTGCGCAGCAGCGGGAGCCGCACGCCCAGCAAATTGTGGGTATTGGGGAGCAGACCGGATGCAAATACCCGGTAATCCTCCTCTGCCAGCTCCAAGAGCTGCTCTTTTATTTTTGCCTGCACCTGCACACTTCCCATCTGTTTGGAATATACTGAAAGGGGGCCTCTGCTGCAGACCCGGACAGGCCCTTACTTGCTGGAAAAACCTTTACTCTCTTCCGGGGTCAAAAGGCTGACCTTGCCGTATTCCCCATCGTAACCGGGGCTGACCGTAACCCGGCCTGTGCGCAGCCGCCGGATACCTTCCGCAGTGGCTTCCCCCGCAATGCATCCAATATTTTCTGTGGGCGCCTGCCGAAGAACATACAGCTCCGGCCCCACCTCCGCCAGAAGGCTTTCGTACACCCTCTTGACCCGAAGGCTTTTGGAGGAAAAACCAATGGAGGCCGCTATAATCTCCGCCAAAGGAATCAATGTTTCAAAGTGTGGTGCATCAGGGGGGATAAAGCCAACTTCCCGATCTGCCAGCTTTTCTACCCGGTGCAGCACACCCACCGTGGTTCGGCCGCCGCATACCGGGCATTCGCCGCCTGCCGCAAGGGTCTGCGCCGGGGTCTGGCATACCTTGCAGCTGCGGTGACCATCGTAGTGGTATTTTCCCTCTTCGGGATGAAATTCAAGAGTACCCCCAAATCCCCCATTTCCCTTTTCAAGGGCCTTGGCCATATGGGAATAGGAAAGTGCGGTATTAAAAAGATTGCATTCCCGGGCCAAATTTCCCGGGGAATGAGCATCGGAATTGGAAACCAGGGTGAAGCGATCCAATGCGGAAAGCCGCCAGTTCATGAGCGGATCGGAGGAAAGCCCGGTTTCCACTGCATGGATATAGGGGGCTAAATCTTCGAAGCACTCTTCAATGCTATTAAAATCAGAAAAAGCCCCCAACACGGAAAAATGCGGTGTCCAGATATGGGCCGGGATAAAAATGGCCTCTGGGCAGACCTCCAATGTCATTTCCAGCAGCTTACGGCTATCCAGCCCCAAAATGGGCCTGCCATCCGAATGAATGTTGCCGATTGCCTCCAAACGGCGGGAGAGCTTTTCCGCCTCCTCCAATCCCGGGAGAAGAATCAGGCTGTGCACCTTGCGAACCTTGCCATTTTTCTTATAAATGGAACTGATTTCGCCGCTGACCACAAAACGAGTGGTGGAGGAAGCACCAGCTACCATGCCAGGCTGTATCAGCTCTGGCTTTAGGGTATAAAGCCCTTCCTCGGCAGGAATCAGCTTTTCTTTCAGCTCCTGCCGCCAGATCGGGTGGGTAAAATCCCCGGTGGCGATCAAATCAAGGCCCTTTTTGCGGGCCCATAGTTCCAGAATCTCCGGCACACACTCCTTGCTGGTGGCCATGGAGTATTTGGAATGAATGTGCAAATCGGCTATAAACAAACCCGTTCCTCCTATATATGAGCGCTGAGAGTTAAATGATCGTTTCAGCAGGCATTATATACTTTTAACAAATAGTATACACTAATTTGTCCTTTGAAGAAAGCAGACAAATATTCCAATTGTATTGCAGACAGCATAATTGTATCTTTACCACAAAAGAAACGACGGAAAACCACAGCTTTCCGTCGTTCAAAAAGCATCACATACCCAAACAGAACAAATTCGCCCGGTCAAAAACCGGACGAATGCTTTGCACAGACTATTCAATTAAAATAGAGCCTTCAAACCGCTATTCGGCGCCCATATAGGCCTTGCGCACATCCTCATTTTGGAGAAGGTTTGCGCAGCTGTCGCTGAGAATCATCTCACCGGTCTGCATCACGTAGCCTCTGTTGGCGGTGTTCAGGGCGATTTTTAGGAGGTAAAAACCATGAATGTTCTGCAAAAATTACTAGACGGTAAAATCATTGCCATTGTAAGAGGGATTCCCACTTCTGCGATCTGCGATACAGCCCGTGCACTGCTGGCAGGCGGCATCAACGCTATGGAGGTCACCTTTGACCAGAGAAGTAAGGAGGGCCTTGCCGAAACCGCCGCCTCCATCAAGGCTGTAAAAGAACAGCTGGGGGATGAAATTCTGCTGGGTGCCGGTACTGTTATGACTCCCGAGCAGGTGCAAATTGCTTATGACTGTGGTGCCAAATACATTATCTCTCCTGACACCAACACTTCGGTTATTAAGAAGACAAAGGAGCTGGGCATGGTTTCCATTCCCGGTGCCTTTACTCCTTCGGAAATCGCTGTAGCCTATGCGGCTGGCGCCGATATTGTGAAGCTGTTCCCTGCCGGGCTGATGGGCCCCGAGTATTTCAAGGCTGTTCTGGCTCCCCTCTCCCACATGCCTGTATCCGCTGTGGGCGGCATCAACGAAAACAACGCCGCATCCTTCTTTAAGGCCGGTGTATGCTCGGTGGGCGTGGGCGGAAATCTGATCAACGCAAAGGCCATTCTGGCCGGGGACTTCTCCATGACCACCCAAACTGCCCAAAAGCTTGTGGAAGCTGTAAAGGGCCTGTAAAAATTGATATTGCTATGAAAAACCCGCCTGCACTCCCATTTCGTAATCTGGGGTTACAGGCGGGTTAATTTATAAGTTTTTCGGGTCTGCTATAAAAACAGCGAATGTTATAAATTTATAACATATATTTTCAGCATCATAAGGGTTATCATAAATATAGAGTTCATAACCGTGAGTGAAAAAACAATCCCAGCATTATTGAGGATTAAAAACTTCTGCACAATTGTCTTTCAACGAATTTCAAACAAAGCTCCTACTCCAACCTTTAAAGCATCGGCTATATCAAAAAGAACATCAAGAGATACCGATTTATCCATTTTGGTGGCTTCAATGTTGCTGATATGCGTTCGGCTCACACCAACAGCCTCAGCAAGCTGTTCCTGCGTTAAATCTTCCTTTTTGCGGTAATATGCAATATTCAAAGCTAGCTGCACATACTTATTCTCATGCTTTCTGGCCATAAGCTTCACCTCATAACCAGTGTATCTTATGCCCAGTAGAATTTACACAACTTAATAGTTTGTTATTGCAATTTTATAGTTTGCAATAACAAACTATTTGTGGTAATATTATGCTATCAAATTTGAAAGGTGGGTGTAACAATGCCAGATTATAAGCAAATGTATTTAAAGCTTTTCAATAAAACTACAGACGCAATACAAATTTTAATAGAAGCCCAGTTAGAGGCAGAAGCAGCTTTTATAAACAGCGTTGAAGAAGAAACGCCTGCACCTGTCAATGATCAGAAAACTTGAGATAACTGCAATTTATTGGCTGCAAATTTGGCTGCAAATTCGGTTCTGCTTTTGAATATTACCGCTGTGGACGTGAATACTATAATTGGTTTTACACTTCTTTTGGTGTTCTTGTTAAAGAGAGCACCAATCTTTGCCCTGTGGGCCTTCTTGATTTATTAAGAAGGAACCTGACTTTGCGTTTGCATAATTGTGTAAAACCATCAGCCGAGCAGCTTTGTCTGTTCGGCTGATTCTTTTACATAGATAAGCTAAAATTTAGAGGAATAATACATTCTAGTGACTTTACAAGAGAATTACAGTGTGTTATAATTTACAGGATGTAAGCCCTATACCGGGATTTGGGAATAATGCCCCGCTTTTTTGGGGGAGATCACCCACCCTTTTCTTAGTTTAGGGAAATATTTTACGAGGTGATATTTTTTATGCTGCTCAAAGAACAAAAAACACAGGTTATTCAGGAAAACAAGCGTCACGAGGGAGATACCGGTTCCCCTGAGGTTCAGATCGCTATCCTTTCTAAGCGGATCAACGATCTCACCGAGCATCTCAAACTCCACAAAAAGGATCATCACAGCCGCCGTGGCCTGCTCAAGATGGTTGGTCACCGCCGCAATCTGCTCCAGTATCTGAAGAAAAAGGATATTGAGCGCTACAGAGACATTATCGCTAAGCTTGGAATCCGTAAATAAGATTCCAAACAAATCACACTGGCTCTTGTGTGAGGCAGGGTTTTATTACCCTGCCTCTTTTGCAGGAGTGGGCGGTTCTGCGGGTTTAGCAGTGAATCCCAGTCGATGACAGAAACCCCAAGCGCATCGGCTTGGATTTATTGCTAAGACGTGGCCCGCCGCCAATAATTATGGAGGATTTTTTGATGTTTGATAATTTTCGCGTATTCGAGACAGAGCTCGCAGGGCGCAAAATAACCTTCGAAACAGGCAAAATGTGCGGGCTTTCCAACGGCTCCTGCTTGGTTCGCTATGGCGAGACCACTGTGCTGGTCAACGCTACCCTCTCTGAAAAGCCCCGGGATGGCATCGATTTCTTTCCTCTTTCAGTTGATTACGAAGAAAAGCTTTATTCGGTAGGCAAAATCCCCGGTTCCTTTATGCGTCGGGAAAGCCGCCCCTCCGAGACTGCCATTTTGGCTTCTCGTCTGGTGGACAGGCCCATTCGTCCCCTCTTCCCCGCCGGTATGCGCAACGACTGCACCGTGGTTATGACCGTTATGTCCACCGATCTGGATTATTCCCCTGAGATCGCAGGCATGATCGGCACCTCCTTTGCTCTTTCCATTTCGGATATTCCGTGGAACGGGCCCATTGCCGGTGTCAACGTAGGTTTGGTGGATGACGAACTGATTCTCAACCCCACCTTTGAACAGCGCCAGAAAAGCCGCTTGAATCTCACCGTTGCCGGTACTGCCGATAAGGTCTGCATGATTGAAGCCGGTGCTGATCAGGTTCCCGAAAATGTTATGATGGATGCCATCAAGCTGGCACACAGCGAAATCCAGAAGATTGTCGCTTTCATCTCCAAGGTGCAGGCAGAAATTGGCAAGCCCAAGCTGTCTTTTGAACCCCAAGAGGTTCCCCACGATATGTTCGAGGCTGTTAAGAGCTTTGCTTCGGATAAAATCAAGTATGCCTTGGATACCGACGATAAAACCGTTCGTGAAGCCCGCTTGGCTCCCATTGTCAAGGAAATTCACGAGGAGTTTGACCCCCAGTATCCCGAGCAGACTTCCAAGCTGGATGACTGCGTTTATAAATTGCAGAAATACATTGTCCGCCGCTGGCTGCTGGATGAGCAAAAGCGTGTGGATGGCCGTGGCATGAATGAGATTCGTCCCCTTGATGCGCAGGTTGGCCTGATTCCCCGTGTTCACGGTTCCGGTATGTTTACCCGCGGCCAGACTCAGGTTCTGACCATTGCCACACTGGGCCCTGTTTCCGATGCTCAGATGCTGGATGGTGTGGACGGTCAGGAAAATCGCCGCTATATGCATCACTATAACTTCCCCTCCTATTCTGTGGGCGAAACCCGCCCTTCCAGAGGCCCCGGCCGCCGGGAAATCGGTCATGGTGCTTTGGCTCAGCGTGCGCTGGAGCCTGTTCTTCCCGATTTAGAGGATTTCCCTTATGCTTACCGCCTCGTTTCTGAGGTTCTCAGCTCCAATGGTTCCACCTCTCAGGGTTCCATCTGTGGTTCCACACTGGCTCTGATGGATGCCGGTGTGCCCATCAAGGCTCCCGTTGCCGGTATTTCCTGCGGACTCATCACCGAGGGTGACCGCTGGATGACCATGGTGGATATTCAAGGCCTTGAGGATTTCTTCGGCGACATGGACTTTAAGGTTGGCGGTACTCATAACGGTATCACCGCAATCCAGATGGATATCAAGCTGGATGGTCTGACCTATGATATCATTGAGGAAGCTTTTGAAAAATGCCGCAAGGCTCGCCTGTATATCTTGGATGATATTATGCTCAAGGCAATCCCCACCCACCGTGAGGAGCTTTCCACCTATGCACCCAAGATGCTCAGCCTAACCATTCATCCGGATAAAATCCGTGAGGTTATCGGTTCCGGCGGCAAGGTGATTCAGCGCATCTGCGCCGAGTGTGATGTCAAGATTGACATTGAAGACAGCGGTAAGGTGTTTGTTTCCGGTATCAACATCGATAACGCCCGCCGTGCTGTTCAGGTCATCCGCACCATTGCAGAAGACCCGGAGGTTGGTGCCTTCTATAAGGGTAAAGTTACCCGCCTGATGAACTTCGGTGCTTTTGTTGAGATCGCACCGGGCAAAGAAGGTCTCGTCCACATTTCCAAGTTGGATATGGATCGTGTGGAGAAGGTTGAAGATGTGGTGAGTGTGGGCGATGAGGTTCTGGTTAAGGTTACCGAAATCGATCAGCAGGGCCGTATCAATCTTTCCCGCAAGGATGCCCTGATCGCTATGGAAGCCAAGAAAAAGCAAGCCGGTAACTAAGTAGGCTTTGTGATTTATACTCAAGTGGGAGTGGCAAGCTCCGCTCCCACTCCTAAGCTTGTGTGGCTCAATGGCAGAGCAGCTCATTCGTAATGAGCAGGTTGTCGGTTCGATTCCGACCACAAGCTCCAAAAAAGACATAGCTACTCCCTCAGGGAGTAGCTATGTCTTTTTATATCTAAATATGGTATTATAAATTTATAATACCATATACGCAAACAGCAATTTGAGGAGATAGATAAGGTACAATAAGTTTGATAAGGTACAATAAGTTTCGCAAATAAGAAAAGGACAAGGTTTAAGTCTCTGGTAAAATGGGAGTAACGACACCACCATTTTGAAAGGAGACAGAAAACCATGTCCGAGAAAATTGTACAACTAAACGAGGAAGTAATCAAGGTAGAAATCCGGGAACTGGTGCGCAATAGCGTGGAGGAAACACTCAATGGGTTGTTGGAGCAGGAAGCACAGCAACTGACCAATGCCGCGAAATATGAACGCAGTGAGGGTCGACAGGGCTACCGCAGCGGGCACTACAACCGGAATCTGACAACAACGTCAGGGGATGTGGAGCTGAAAATGCCGAAGCTGAAAGGAGTGTCCTTTGAGACAGCGATTATTGAGCGGTACCGCCGCCGGGAAAGCAGCGTAGAAGAAGCATTGATTGAGATGTATCTGGCCGGGGTATCAGTACGGCGAGTAGAGGATATTACAGAGGCATTGTGGGGAAGCAAGGTGTCACCAGCCACGATCAGCGAACTGAACAAGAAAGCGTATGTCCACATTGAAGATTGGCGGGGTCGCCCCTTGCAAGGCGGGAAATACCCATATGTCTATGTGGACGGCATCTACCTTCGCCGCAACTGGGGCGGAGAATATGAGAATGTGGCTATCCTCGTAGCCATCGCAGTCAATGAGGACGGCTACCGGGAGGTGATTGGCGCCGCTGAAGGGATGAAAGAGGATAAAGCAAGTTGGGTGTCCTTCTTCCAATGGCTGAAAATCCGTGGACTTTCTGGTGTCAAGCTCATTGTGGGTGACAAATGTCTGGGTATGCTGGAGGCCGTCTATGAAGTGTTTCCCGACGTCAAATACCAGCGCTGCACCGTGCATTTCTACCGTAATGTATTCTCTGTTACCCCTCGCTCCAAGGTGAAGCTGGTAGCGAAAATGCTTAAGGCTATCCATGCGCAGGAAAGCAAAAAAGCGGCACGGGAGAAGGCGAAAGCCGTTGTGCAAGAACTGCACGCCATGAAGCTGACCCAAGCGGCCAGAAAAGTGGAGGATAGCATTGATGAGACGCTTACCTATGCCGATTTCCCACCCGAACATTGGACACGAATTCGCACGAACAACGTCATCGAACGCCTTAACCGTGAAATCCGTCGCCGTACAAGGGTGGTCGGCGCATTTCCTGATGGAAACTCCGCTCTGATGCTCGTCTGCGCACGTTTGCGCCATGTCGCCGGTACTCAGTGGGGTAACAAGAAATACATGAACATGAAGCATCTTGCTGCTGCAGCAGACGATGCTTTGATCGCTGGTTAATCCCACATTATCAGAGGCTCAAAACCAATTTGCGAAAAACTATTGACACTACCTAATCAGGTAGTGTCAAGAATTATGCGCAAATTAGTTTGCAGCCTGTAATGGAATAAGGGGTAGTGTCCAGAATATTGTGTAAACCTCCGAAGTCAGGTAGAATAAAACTATGACTTTGGAGGTTTCGTATTATGGCAAGAAAAGAACGCAGGGACAACAGCAAGCTGCGGGAACTAATGGAAGAGTACGGGGTCAAAACAATGGAGGATGTTCACAACTTCGTGAAGATGCTCACCGGTGAGACGATCCAGACGGCGCTGGATGCGGAGCTGGAAAGTGAGTTAGGTTACTCAAAATACGACTACAAGAACAAGGAAACGGACAACAGTCGAAACGGGTATTCCCAGAAGACCGTACAGGGCAGCCTGGGCGAGCTGGAAATCAGCGTCCCCCGCGACCGAAAAGGCGAATTTGAGCCGCAGCTGGTAAAAAAGCACCAGACGGATGTATCGGCCATTGAGGACAAGGTTATCTTTCTGTATTCTCAAGGGGTTTCCACTCGGGACATCCAAAAAACCATGCGTGAGATGTACGGTATAGAAGTGGATGACAGCCGGGTCAGCAAGATCACGGACAAGCTGCTGCCGGTGATCCGAGAGTGGCAGGAGCGCCCCTTACAGAGCGTGTATGCCATGGTGATACTGGATGCGGTGCACTACAGCGTTCGTGAAAACGGCATTGTTACGAAAAAGGCCGCATATGTCGCCATTGGTACGGATTTGGAAGGAAAAAAGGATGTTCTGGGCATCTGGCTTGGAGCAACGGAGTCGGCAAAATATTGGCTGAATGTGCTGACCGGCCTCAAGAATCGCGGCGTAAAAGATATCCTGATTGCATCTGTGGACGGGTTTTCCGGGTTTGTTGAAGCCATCCATGCCACGTTCCCACAGACCGAAATTCAGCGCTGTATCATACACCAGATTCGTGCCTCAACCCGGTATGTAAGCTACAAGGATGTCAAGGAATTCTCGGCTGATTTGAAGCCCATTTACAAGGCTGCAACGGAGGAATCCGCCCTGACAGCGCTGGACGAGCTAGAAACCAAATGGGGCTCAAAATACGCCCTGGGCATCAAGAGCTGGCGGATCAACTGGCCCGAGCTTTCCACCATGTTCAAATACCCCGCTGAGATTCGCACGCTCATCTACACCACCAATGCCATCGAGAATTTCGACCGGCAGCTGCGCAAGGTGACAAAGACCAAGAGCGCCTTCGTTTCCGATGATGCGCTCATGAAAATTCTTTATCTGGCCACTATGAACGTCACCGGGAAATGGACCATGCCTATTCGAAATTGGGGTACCATTTTAGATCATCTTATGATTTATTTCGAGGATAGGGTGCCCGTCACCCTCTGATTTCAAATTCCTGACTTCGGACTTTACACATTTTTTTACGCACTGCCCGTTTAATCGGAGAAATGAATACCCTTGCATAGAAAATTTCATTATATGGATACCACAAGGCTAACCAATGACCAACAATCTTCGCTTGAGGTGTTTTTCTAAGCTTTAACAGCCCATCGCAGTTTTGCGGAGCGTGCACGAGGATTTTCCCTGCACTCTGCTGCTGATGCTCTAATGACATTTCTTGCCACATCGCTATAAATACCTTGATTTAATAAAGCCTTAAAGGATTTTTTAACAAGACGATCCTCGCCTGAATGAAATGTTAGTATGGCTACGCGCCCACCTGTTTTTAGAACATGAGGAAGCTTTTCCAAAAATTCAGATAAAACATCAAATTCACGATTTATATCAATCCTTAATGCTTGAAAGGTTCTTTGACTCGATTTGTTGACTGCGTCCTTACGCTGTTTTGCCGGTATAAAACTTAAAGTTTCATTGATTATTTCACGGAGTACCGTTGTAGTTGTGACATCCAACCCTTTTTTAATCTTGGAAACAATCGCAATCGAGATTTCCCTTGCATAAGGCTCGTCTGCATTTTTGGTTAAAATTTCTTCTAATTCGTATTGAGAAATCGTTCTTAGACGATCAGCTGCAGTATAGCCATCTTCAGGGTTTAAACGCAAGTCTAACGGGCCTTCGCGCTTATAGGTAAAGCCTCTTTCTGGATTATCTATTTGCATGGAAGACACGCCTAAATCAGCAAGTACAAAATCGAGACTACCCGGAGTTACCGCCCTATCTATATTTGCAAAATTCATCTGCTTAACCGTTAATATCTCCGAGCCATAGCCCAGCTTATTCAGACGATTCTTTGTTTTAACAATTTCAATCGGGTCTACATCAAGAGCATATAAACGTCCATTAGCGTTAAGGCGTTTCAGCATTTCTACTGTATGGCCACCATATCCAAAAGTTGCATCCAAGCCGGTTTGCCCCGGTTGTATTTGTAAGATTTCCAGTATTTCTTCTACACAAATCGAAATATGCATTCCGGCAGGTGTGTTGCCCTTTTGAATGATTTTCTCTATCGTTTCACCATATTTATCGGGTTCTAGCTCTTTGTATTTTTCACTAAAATTCTTAGGGTGCGTTCCTTGATACCTTGTCCGGCGCTTGTGCGGAACCGAATTATTCATTTTCTACCTCGCTGTTGTTATTAATATTTAGAATGATGTGCCGACAAAAATAAATCCTCTCTTATTGAGGCTGCTCTTTTATTGCAGTAATGAATGCGTCCGCATTTTCGGGAGGAGAAATCTGTTATCGATTATATGGATAACCAAGCATGAAGAAATAATGCAAATAGTCATGACAATCCTAGGGCTTTTCTTAACCCTAAATGCACCACGAACCGTTTGTCAAAATCAATTTCCGCTTCTTTTCTATAATTCCACGAATAAAAATCTCGCTGCTTATATTCGTTAAACCATTTGTTACCTATTGCCCCAAAAATATATAGTGCATCCAAAGTTGTGTTTAATTCTATATCTGGGAACAGGCGAGTGTGATGTTTTGCATAGAACTCTTCGACATCTGAATATTCAAATTCGACTTTTCTTAATTGGGCCAATAACTTAAACATTTGTGTAATAACAGGGTCATCATAATGTCCACATAATTCGTTTTTAATTTCTTGTAAGAAATAACGCGAATAATCCTCTTCTTTCTGTACAAAGTGAAACCATATAAACCGGTCAGAATGCGAAAAGTCCCTATCAGAAACAATGAAGTTACAGTAGGTGACTATATCGCGCGGACGAAAAAAAGTCCTACCTAGAATAAATTCTTCAGTCTTCCTACCATTTATGTTTTCTGGAAATAAAGAATAATAAATATCGTTGTCACTTTTACCAGACATATTCTTTATTGATTTCCTAATCTTATTATAGATCATTTGCATCAATGGTGAAAATTTGTCAACTGAGTTTCCCCAATCTATGCGAACTCCTGCATCAATACATATTTTATTTAGATCCCCATCATTTAGCACATCCATTATATCCGTACGAACCAAAGTGATAAGCTTACAATCAAGACCGTTTGAAAAAAACTGCCTATTAAGCTTTGCGGTGATTTTCAGAAGGCTTATAAGTATAGATTTATATTCAACATTGTTTCTAAATCGATCATCTAGTTCATCAAAAATCAAAGTCAGACGAGTATTTGTTTGTGATAAAAGACTAAGTACAATACTCTCTAAGTTTTCTATGTACTCTAAATATGAACCTTTTTCACTAATTGATTCTGAGCCGTGTTTCCCTCCCAAAGAAAAAAAATCTTTTAAAAAACCGCCTTCAACTTCATTTGATTTCGTAATTTGTACAATTTTATTTGCAGTTATCTTAATTGATGTATAATTCTTTAAGAAAAAATTATTGAGACTATTGTACTCAGAGCTGGATTGAAGTTTTTGATCTTGTAAAAGCATTTTAGATATACATATAAGTATCAGCCAATGCCATATTTCAGTATATTCATTTGGATATTCTTCATCTTTGGTTTTTAATATCTGAAGTTCTGTAAATTTGAAATCTTTATATGAAACAATTTCACACATCCAAGGAGCATTGCTTAGTTTTGCTTTTTTTTGAATATATTCAGAAAGCATGGATTTACCACTGCCCTTGCGCCCCAAAAGAAGGAACTTGTCCGGCTGAAGAATCTTCTGATAATTATCATCATAGTTAAAAAAGTATTGCTCAAAGTTTTGGTTATATGCAGCTTCCTCTTTCCCATCATTTTTACCAAAATAAAGATTTTGCAATTGCATATTATCACCTCATGATTCTTACATAATACTACTACCGATTATAGCCATAACCAAACCTCTAACCAATTCCGCAGTATGACTAATTCAAGAGATTATTAACCTGATAAGATATTACCAATCAAATCAAATATAATCCACATACATTATACACATATTTTTCAACAAAATCAAAAGGAACTCCAGCTTTTCATACAAGGCGAAGTTCCTTTTTATAGTAGGGAAAAAATATTTTTTATCCTTGGAATAACCAAGACATACCTTTTTAGCATCTTTGGTAGTGTCAATAGTTTTTCGCAAATTGGTTTTGAGCCTCTGATAATGTGGGATTAACCAGCGATCAAAGCATCGTCTGCTGCAGCAGCAAGATGCTTCATGTTCATGTATTTCTTGTTACCCCACTGAGTACCGGCGACATGGCGCAAACGTGCGCAGACGAGCATCAGAGCGGAGTTTCCATCAGGAAATGCGCCGACCACCCTTGTACGGCGACGGATTTCACGGTTAAGGCGTTCGATGACGTTGTTCGTGCGAATTCGTGTCCAATGTTCGGGTGGGAAATCGGCATAGGTAAGCGTCTCATCAATGCTATCCTCCACTTTTCTGGCCGCTTGGGTCAGCTTCATGGCGTGCAGTTCTTGCACAACGGCTTTCGCCTTCTCCCGTGCCGCTTTTTTGCTTTCCTGCGCATGGATAGCCTTAAGCATTTTCGCTACCAGCTTCACCTTGGAGCGAGGGGTAACAGAGAATACATTACGGTAGAAATGCACGGTGCAGCGCTGGTATTTGACGTCGGGAAACACTTCATAGACGGCCTCCAGCATACCCAGACATTTGTCACCCACAATGAGCTTGACACCAGAAAGTCCACGGATTTTCAGCCATTGGAAGAAGGACACCCAACTTGCTTTATCCTCTTTCATCCCTTCAGCGGCGCCAATCACCTCCCGGTAGCCGTCCTCATTGACTGCGATGGCTACGAGGATAGCCACATTCTCATATTCTCCGCCCCAGTTGCGGCGAAGGTAGATGCCGTCCACATAGACATATGGGTATTTCCCGCCTTGCAAGGGGCGACCCCGCCAATCTTCAATGTGGACATACGCTTTCTTGTTCAGTTCGCTGATCGTGGCTGGTGACACCTTGCTTCCCCACAATGCCTCTGTAATATCCTCTACTCGCCGTACTGATACCCCGGCCAGATACATCTCAATCAATGCTTCTTCTACGCTGCTTTCCCGGCGGCGGTACCGCTCAATAATCGCTGTCTCAAAGGACACTCCTTTCAGCTTCGGCATTTTCAGCTCCACATCCCCTGACGTTGTTGTCAGATTCCGGTTGTAGTGCCCGCTGCGGTAGCCCTGTCGACCCTCACTGCGTTCATATTTCGCGGCATTGGTCAGTTGCTGTGCTTCCTGCTCCAACAACCCATTGAGTGTTTCCTCCACGCTATTGCGCACCAGTTCCCGGATTTCTACCTTGATTACTTCCTCGTTTAGTTGTACAATTTTCTCGGACATGGTTTTCTGTCTCCTTTCAAAATGGTGGTGTCGTTACTCCCATTTTACCAGAGACTTAAACCTTGTCCTTTTCTTATTTGCGAAACTTATTGTACCTTATCGCATCTTTTACAGGAGTGGCTGCCGTTTCATTCAAAGAAATCACTCTAGAGGAAAAAGTGGCTGCGGAGGCAATTACCTCATGAATAAAACCCTCTGATAAAAAGATACACAGAAATTCAGTCTTTTATTCACAAGATTGAGTTTTAAGTAAGGCGCGTAACTATCTTAGTTTACGCGCCTTACCATATATAAAAGCAGTGTCAGGTGTGTAAATACCATAGCTTAGGCGCGTAAGTGTTCGCACTTACGCGCCTAAATATTGAACTAGGAGGTATGTACATTGGAAGGAGGAAAAGGCCCGTATCAAATCACAATGGAATACTGCTGGCAGCTAGTGCAGAAATACTCCATTCTGCAAGGAACACAGCTATATGTATTGCTCAAACGACACGCCGGCCTTTCCAAAAACAATCGTCACAAGCTGTTTCGTGCACTTTGCAGGCAATGGCATATTCATGAGCTGGAGCTAAGCGGTATTAAATATCTGGCACAGCAAAAGGAGCTGCAGCCAGTGGGGCGCTATGCCGCACAAATTGCCTGCTTCTGGGTACTACTGGACTATTTCGATCAGGTGGAGCGCCACTTTGCCACTGGCAGCTTTACACGAATCTCAATAGAGATCGCCGGTCAGGATTACAGTATTGTCTATGTGGCCAACG
The DNA here is from genome assembly GCA_035621215.1 of Oscillospiraceae bacterium MB08-C2-2. Lineage (NCBI taxonomy): Bacteria > Bacillati > Bacillota > Clostridia > Eubacteriales > Oscillospiraceae > Oscillospiraceae bacterium MB08-C2-2. The sequence goes on from CP141729.1 coordinate 1,062,701, forward strand.
GAGAAGAACGGCTTTGTATGGAAAATATGAAGAAAGGGGGTGATACCCGGTATATCGCGGTGCTGGAAGACACCGGACAACTGCCGCTGATTCACGATAAAAAGCTTCGTGCCTTTGCCGTAGTAAGCACAATCGGAGAAATCACCTACTACACACCACGGGAGGAAGGCCTATGAACATAACAAAAATTACAATGGATTTGCTGCAGGAGAACACCAAAAACCGGCTCCGGCGCATACATAGGTATCTTGAAACCATTGACCTGATGGAAGGTGGAGAAAATCGCAGGCAGTTTATAATGCGCTCGCCGGTATTGCCCGAAATATTGAGCTGCTGACAAAGGAAAGCCGTGCAGCGCTTCTGGAGCTACACGCGGGATTGGAGGCTATGGGACTTGCCCCGGCGTATCTTCCACTGCCGGATGTATCCGGCGTAGAACTGGCGAAAACGAATGGCACGCTGGTCATCAAAATGGACGGCCTGCTGCCGTTCCCGGCAAAAGGGAACGTGTACTACCTCCATGAAAAGCTGAACCATGCACTGGGGCAGTGGCAGGTACAAAAAGGGCTTTGCGCACCCTTATTTACAGAGCGGTGCGCCGTGGTATTTCTTTACCATTACAGCTCCGGACAGTGGAACAGCAGGCAGGTAAGGGATTATGACAATCTGGAATACCGCTGTGTACTCAACACCCTTGCCCGCCGCCTGCTGTGGGACGACGACCCGCGCAGCTATGTGTGCTTTCACGGTGTAGTACCTGATACCTCGACCTATACTGAAATTCGGGTAATGGCGCTGTCGGCTTTTCAAAATTATATAAGCAATGAGTATTGAAAAAGTAACATTTCTTTCGGTAAAAAAGCATAGACGTTTTCGGTAAAAAATCCATCTTTTCAGCGAAGCTAGTTTTTTTACCGAATAAACATGCCTGATAGCGCAACGAATCAGGGTTTTATCTTTGAACAATCAGACAGGTTTAGAACACTCTATCGGATGATAGAGCGTTCTAAACAAGCCTTCGGGAGGTGAGTTTATCGGACGAAACCCAATTGTTGCCCCTGCCATTTTAGAGCTGTTATTCCTCGGTGGCTGTTTATCCAGACAAGTGCTTCACCTGCTGCCATACAGCTACGTCAAGGTGAATGACCGTCTAAGATACATGATTGATGACGGCCTCATTCGCTGTACCGGCAAAGGAGCGGACAAGCACTACGCTCTTCTTGATGCAGGACGGGAAATGCTCCATGCTTCAAACAGTTCACGTTACCCTCGCTGCCTGTTTGCGGACAACAACACGCTTCTGCGCGCTCCTGTTCGCGCTATGGCAACCGGGGATGCTGCCGCCCTGCTTCATCTTGGCGAATATACCGTACATCCCACAACCAAACCCGCCCTGCCTGCTCAGACCCCAATTTTTGAGGAGGAGATAGAAAGGCAGCTGTATCAAAATATGCCTCATTCATCCGGCAGCATACGTGCTTCACCCGTCAACTGCTATTACACCTCGGTAGAAATTAAGCGATATTTTGAAGGAAAGAACGCCGCCGGCCTGCGCTATTCCAGGGCCTGCGGCGTTTTGTACACCCCGGATGCTCTGCTGCGTGTATTTCACAGCCGGGATGTTGCGTTGGAGTACAAAAGTACTGGAGAAAACAAGCTGACATCCTTGTTGCCAAGGCTGTTTCCCGGCTATCTACCACCTTGCCGCGAAGCGCTTTTGGTACTGGGTGCCGGATTCACCGCAGCCCGTAAAATTTTGGCGGAGGAATTTGAACCGGAGCGGGTACGTATGGCAAGAATTTCAGGCCGTACCTGCCTGAGCACCAGAAACCTTGGCCGCCCCCTGTATTATCTGCCGGTGCAGCCAGCCAGCCTGCCGCTTCTGCGCCTTTTGGGATATCCCGGCTGGCTGGATTCGGTATCTTCTTTTCTGGCCGGACAGCTCTATGAGGAATACACCCTGCGGCAGGATGCGCTGTATGCAGATGGAGATGACGGGACAGCCCTCTTTATCGGCGTTCCTTTCGACCTGACCGCCTTTGCGGGACTGATCCGCCTGCTGCAAAACCGTCCCCAGCCCGTAAAGCTTCTGTGTCTTGATTGGCAGACAGCATTTTACCGGGAACTGATGGACATGTATACCGGGGATGCATCCAAACAGGTGCAGATTCTTTCGGTTACCAACGATACGGTTCGTGATATGGATGCGCAGCTTAGCAACTATTGGGGAGGTGATCAAGATGCGTAAGCTTTTCTCTAAATTGCTTTCCTTCCCTTTCAATAGGGCAAAGGAACTATGGAATAACAAAACATACAGGAGAATTGGCCTTGTGCTGATCCTCCTGTTTTTCTATCTGGCGGGTATTCTGGCGCAGTTCTTAAACAACCGGCACCAGTGGGTGCCGGGAAAGGAGCTGCACCTGCCCAGTGTCAATCCATTCAAATGCCTTGTAATGCTATTTACCCCCTTTGGGATACAGGCAATTGGCGGGCTGTTCTGCTTTGTACTGATTTCAGGTCTACTCTTCTATCTGCTAAGCGACAGCCGGGACCACCTTCGGTATGACAAAAAGCGCCGCTTCTATTACAGCACCAAGGGCACCTACGGCACAGCGGGCTGGATGGAACAAGCACGAACGGAGGAGGTGTTTATGCTGACGCCGATGGAGGAGGCTGATACAGCAACTGGTATCATCTATGGTCTCCGAGACGGAAGACTTGTATGCCGCAAGCCGGACAGCAGGCTCAACCCACACATTGCAGTATTGGGCGCATCCGGTTCCATGAAAAACCGTGCCTACGCCCGCAACGCTATTATTGCCAGTGCGCTTTCCGGCGAAAGCCTTGTGGTAACCGATCCCAAATCTGAGCTGCTGTCGGATACCCGGGGTTATCTGGAGGATATGGGCTATACCGTCAAGGCGCTCGATCTTGTGAATCCAAAGCGGAGTCACCGGTTTGACGGACTGGATGGCGTTTTGCAAAACCCGCTGGCGGTTTCGCAGATTGTGGAGGCGGTGATAGCCAACACAGGCGGCAGCACGGGAGACTACTTGTTTGATACGGCGGAGGGATACCTGCTGTCCGCCCTGATTTTTCTGCAAATGGAAAACGGCAGCGACGAATATCCCAGCCTTGGCAGAGCCTACAAAACACTGCTTTCGGCCAAAAGCCCGGACGAGCTTTCGGAGCAGTTCTGTGTCTTGCCCGAGAATTCCCATGGAAGGCAGAAATGGAACCTCTTTTCCATGGCATCCGAGAATGTGCGGGGCAACGTGATGATTGGGCTGGGAGCACGGCTGCAGGTACTGGAGCATGAGGAAATCGCAGAGCTGATGGCGTATCCTGACATGGATTTTACTGCTCTTGGCAAAGAGAGAACTGCCTATTTTTTAGTGCTGTCCGATCAGGACAATACCATGCGATTTATCTCCGCTATGTTCTTCTCTCTGCTCTTTATGCGGTTGGTGCACTATGCTGACAATGAATGTCCGGGTAAGCAGTTGCCGGTGGGCGTTAACCTGATTTTAGATGAATTCTGCAACCTGGTAGGGGCCATTCACTCGTTTCACATCAAAATCAGTACGGTGCGAAGCCGCAACATTCGTATCGCAATTATCTGCCAGTCCATCGGGCAATTGCAGAACCGGTATCCGGATAACCTGTGGAGCGAAATCATCGGCAATACCGACACTATCTTGTTTTTGGGCTGTACCGACCCTCTGACCGCGGAGTTCATCAGCGACCGCACCGGCGAAATCACCATCGGAGTGGATACCACCATGCGGCAGCGAAGCCTGTTTATGCCCTTTGATCTGGAACCCAGCTACCGCCAAAGTGAGGGAGCAGGACGGCGTATGCTGCTGACTCCCGACGAGGTTCTGCGGCTGGAGCCTGAAAAAATGCTGATCATTCTCAAGGGAGAACAGGTGCTGGAAGCGGAGAAATTTGATTATACCCGAAATGCAGAAAGTCGGAAGTTTCGAACCGTAGAGCCGTTTCCCGTACGAAGCACAGTGAAACCTGTTGAGCGTAAAATCTCTACACCATTAAAAGAGAGTGGCAGAAAAAAGCCCCGTTCATCTGCAAGCTTACACGGAAAGGCGGTGATGCAGCATGAAGCAGGCAGCCAGCTGAGCTTTTATGATACGGCAGAAACACAAAATGACGTCTCGGCACAGAAAACCGTGCGTCCTGATTTAACAAAATAACAGGAGGAGCTTATGGAATACCTGGAGAACATTTTGGAGCAGGAGTCGGATTTCCCGGAACAGACCGAACCGTCGCTGGAGGATTTGATGAGGGAGGGAGACATGCCGAATGAGCAGGAATACACCGAACAGGAAGAAGCCTCCGAAAAGCCGTCCAAAAAACGCCGTAAAAAGGCAGAAGAGAAACAAGGGCAGGAAGAACCTGTGGAGGAGCTATCCGTTTTGGATATCGGTGATGCGGAGACTTCCGACACAGAAGAAGAGCTGTATGATGAAGCTGTTTCCTCCGCGGAACAGGAACCGGGAACGGTAAAGCGCAGGAGGCGAACCCGGCAGGTTGAGCTTCTGGACGGCGAGGGTCGTGTCATTCAGGACCACCGCCCCATAGACGGCCAGCGGGAGCTTTCCCTGCTTAGTGCCGCACAGAACGGCAGACGCATCCTTTCCGCCACATTGGATGGCTTTGAAGCAGAGGAAGGAACCATGCCCCGGGCAGTCTTTTATGTGGGACCGGTCAAGGTCATGATCCCATTTAACGAAATGGGATTCCGTTCGGGAGAAGAGGAGCCGGACCACATCGACGCTCGGCTGCGCATTGGCGCCATGCTGGGCGCGAAGATTTACTATATGGTGCGCGGCGTGGATATGGAAAACCGGGTGGTCGGAGCCAGCCGCCGGGATGCTATGAACCTGCGCCGCCGGACGGTTCTCAATGCCAAAAGCTCCAACGGAGAATACCGTGTCCGGGAGGGTGTGCGTTGTCTGGCCCAGCTTCTCTATGTAGACCGCTTCGTAGCCCGCGTTGAAATTTATGGTATGGAGGTCTACCTGCATATCGGAGACATTTCCAACCTGTGGGGGAACGACATCCGGGAGGTTCTGCACATTGGCGAAGAGCGGCCGGTGGAGATCGTGGAGGTCATTCGGGATGATGAAACCGGAGAAGCTGTATCCATTACCGCTTCCATGCGGCTGGCAGAGGAAGCGCCGCAGGTAGGGCTTCAGACACAGAACACCTATACCGGAACCATATCGGGGTTTTCAGATACAGCATTCTATGTGAAAGCAGCCGGCATTCCACAGGAGATTCGTTGCCCTATTAAGTCCAATTATGTGGGGGAGCTGATGGAAATGAATGATGTGGTCAAGTTTTATGTCCGTGCCATTTACGACGGCGTACCCACCGGCGCTATCCTGAAAATACTGAAAAAAGTCAACAACCGAACCTGGTACTGATAGCGGCTCGGTTGTTCACAGAAAGGAGCGGAGCGGGGATTATCCCCGCTCCCATTGTTTTTATGGATATTCATGCTTTTAACGAGCTGTTTGAGCTATGCCGCAAGGCACCGGATACAGAGAAAATCCACGTCAAGGTTCTGCACAGCTCCTTGCATGGGAGAACGCTTCCGATGATTGTGACTGAAAGGCAGAGAACAGGCTTTGTGACCCTTACAGGCTGTTATCCCATAACAAGAAAAGCCTACCTTGCATCGTTGGATTCGGAAGGGTTGGCACGGTTTAACCTGAGCAATATCTATAGTACCCGCAACGCAGTGGTTACAGGCGGCATTGCAGAAAGCAGCGGACTATTTCTGGTCTATGCCATCGTGGATGCGCCATTTTTTGAAGAAACACTCTACGAAACGCTTCGCAAGGCGGTGGATACGCTGTATATGCAGTTTGTAACAGGCGGGGCTAAAAGAGAGGCGGCAGACTATGTTTAACAACAACACTATGATTGAAAAGCTGGAAGCCGCACTGGCGCAGAAACTGCGTGCACTCAATCACTATGTATCGGAAGCAAACCGCTTCAATGTTTCCATCCGGCAAAATGAACTGTTTGAAAAGAAGCAGTCTGTGGTTTTTATCTTTAAAATTACATCGAAGTATGGATTTTTGGAGTTCTGCTGCCCGCTTACTGGTGAACAGCGTAAACGCCTGGATGAGGCAGGGTATGTTCCACATCTGAGATGCGACAAATATCTGAAGGTGGGGACGGAGGAATGTATGGACCGCCCTTATGCCTACGCCAATATCCAATTCCCGTTGGGCAGTAGCGCTTTGGATTTTATGACAGCTCTGGAATATCTGCATAAGGAGCTGGAATTATTTTTGGCGGCGCTGGACCTTGAAAAATTATAGAATGACTAGGAGCTATACGGGCTTGAGCACAGTATGCCATGACTTACGCACGGATGAGCGTACCGCTGCGTATAATCGTTTCCTAGGGCTGTGCTGTACTCAATTTGTTGTTATGGATTGATAATGTTTTATTAGCTCATTTTTCAAATGGAAAGGAGCGTATTGATGAAAACAACCTACCCTTCTCATGATAAAAAATTTCTAGCTGCAAATGATGTCGCTGATATTCTAAATGTTTCAAGGAGCACCGCCTACAGAATAATCCGACATCTAAATGATGATTTGAAAAAATCCGGAAAAATCACTATTGCAGGTAAAATATCCTCTAAATATTTTTATGAAAATGTTTACTTATAGTAATCCTGCTTGTACTTCAGACATATGCAATGCTACAATATACTCGTGGTAGCAGAAGGAGGTGCAAATGCCTACCTACAAGGACGAAAAAACCAGATTGTGGTATTGCAAATTTGTTTTTACTGATTGGACAGGCAAAAAGACTCAGAAAAAAAAAGATGGGCTTTAAGTTGCAAAAAGAGGCGAAGGCGTACGAAACAGAGTTTTTAAGTAAGGCGCATGCTTCTTGCGACATGCTATTTTCTTCCCTCATTGAACTATATATGGAGGATTGCAAGCCGCGCTTAAAACCCACAACCTATTCAAACAAAGAATTCCTAATCGGCGCCCATGTATTGCCCTACTTTGGGCATACGCCAATCAACAAGATATCCGCAACTACAATTGGGAAATGGCAAACGACACTTATTTCGCATCCCACCTGTTATAGCGAAACGTATCTAAAAACCGTGCATAACCAAGTCTCCGCAATCTTTAACTTTGCCTGTAAATACTACAGGCTCCCGGAAAACCCTGCCCGGATTTGTGGGGCTATGGGAAAGAAAAATGCGGACTGTATGTTGTTTTGGACGGTGGATGAGTTTAAGAAGTTCGTTGCGGCTGTTGATGATAAGATTGTTTCCACTACAATTTTCAATCTACTTTTCTGGTCTGGAATGCGCTCTGGAGAAATGCTTGCGCTGACCTTAAACGACTTCGACTTTGATGCGAACACAGTGTCTATCAACAAAAACTACGCACGGCTCGACAACGAGGATTTAATCCTCGAGCCGAAAACACCAAAAAGCAAACGAAAAGTTACCTTGCCACCTTTTGCCTGCGACCTTATAAAGTATTACGTTGAAAAACTTGTAGATTACGAACCGGATGAACGCTTACTCAACGTAACAAAGTATTATCTCAAACATGAGATGAACAGAGGCTGTAAGAAAAGCGGTGTCAAGGTTATCAGAATTCATGACCTTCGCCATAGCCACGCAAGCCTGCTGATTGAGATGGGGTTCTCCCCATTGTTGATTAGTGAACGGCTGGGCCATGAAGATATAAAAAACCACTTTGCAGACCTATTCGCATCTTTACCCAAATAAACAGGGCGAGGTGGCTGAAAGGCTTCAAAGTTTCTTTTAGCCCCATTTCGTGTACCTTTTGTGTACTCGGAGATGAAGTCAAAACCTCCGGCTAAGCCGGAGGCTTGAATAAGCCCTAGAAGGGCACAATACAGACAGTACCCCTAAAGGGGTCCCGAAAGATCTGCCATCCGCATTGCTTTCTCGGGCAACCCCTAAAGGGGTACGTTTTTATGCCTTGGTGTTCTTGCTACCCGTAAACGGGTCAGTGTACTCCTTGAGACTCATCTGATCGGATAGCTCATCTTCCTCCAATTGCTTTTTGATATACTCCTGTATCTGCTTTTTATTCCGCCCTACTGTATCCACATAATACCCTCTTGCCCAGAAATGCCTATTTCCATATTTGTACTTCAAATTTGCATGACGGTCGAATATCATTAAGCTGCTCTTCCCTTTTAGATACCCCATTATCTGCGATACACTAAACTTTGGTGGTATACTGATTAGCATATGGATGTGATCTGGACATGCGTTCGCTTCTATAATTTCTACCCCTTTTTGATCACACAATTTCCTTAGGATAAACCCTATGTCTGCTTTAATTTCCCGATATATTACTTGTCTCCTGTATTTTGGTGCAAATACTACGTGGTATTGACATCTCCACTTGGTATGTTCTAAACTGTTTATGTCTTTCATTTAAAGACCTCCTCGATTTTTTAGTTAGGTTGGCAGACCTTAACTTTTAATATATCGGGGAGCTTTTTTCTTGTCCATACCTATAAGGTCTTTCTCCACCGGCAAAGCCGGTGGTTCTTAAGCAAAAGAAAGCCGCAAACCCTGTATTCATCAGGATTTGCGGCTGGGTATTCGTTATTCCCACTCAATGGTTGCAGGGGGCTTGCTGGTAATGTCATATACAATACGGTTAATATGCCGCACCTCGTTGATAATACGCCCGGAAATCCGCTCAAGCAGCTCATAAGGAATGCGTGCCCAATCGGCTGTCATAAAGTCGGAGGTAGTCACGCCACGGAGGGCCAAGGTATAGTCATAGGTGCGCTCATCGCCCATAACGCCAACCGAACGCATATCGGTGAGCACCGCAAAATACTGGTGAATATCCCGGTCAAGGCCAGCTTTTACCACCTCGTCACGGAAAATAAAGTCTGCTTCACGCAAAATAGCCAGCTTGGGTTCGCTAACCTCTCCGATTACCCGAATGGCAAGGCCGGGACCCGGGAAAGGCTGGCGCCATACAAGGGTATCCGGCAGGCCCAGCGCAGTACCCAAACGGCGAACCTCATCCTTAAAAAGCAGGCGCAGAGGCTCCACAATTTCTTTGAAATCCACAAAATCCGGGAGCCCGCCCACATTGTGGTGGCTCTTGATCACAGCGGCATCGCCGGTACCGGATTCAATGACATCAGGATAGATGGTACCCTGAGCCAGAAAATCCACCTTGCCGATCTTTTTGCCTTCCTGCTCAAAGACCCGGATAAACTCCTCACCGATAATCTTGCGCTTGGCTTCCGGCTCAGTAACCCCGGCCAACCTGCCAAGAAAACGCTCTCCCGCATTGACCCGGATAAAATTGATATCCTTATTGCCGAAAACAGCCTCAACCTCATCCCCTTCGTTTTTGCGCATCAGTCCGTGATCCACAAAAATACAGGTCAGCTGGCTTCCAACCGCTTCGCTGAGCAGCGCCGCTACCACAGAGCTATCCACACCGCCGGAAAGAGCCAGCAGCACCTTGCCGTCGCCAACCTGCTTGCGAATGGTTTCCACAGCCGTTTTGGCATAGTCCTCCATGGTCCAGTCGCCGGCTGCACCGCAAACGTTGAAAAGGAAGTTTTTCAGCATAACAATGCCATTCTGGGTATGCACCACCTCGGGATGGAACTGCATGCCATACAGCTGGCGGGAGGTATCCTCCAAAGCGGCAGCAGGAGTGGCATTGGTGTGGGCCGTGGTGCAAAAACCCTCAGGGAGCTGATCGATATAATCGGTATGGCTCATCCAAGTAACAGCCTTTTCGGGCAGGCCCTTAAACAAAAGGCTGTCCTGCTTAAAGAAGGTATCGGTTTTGCCGTATTCCCGGTTATCGGGAGAGGTTACATGCCCGCCCAATTTATGGGCCATGAGCTGAGCGCCATAGCAAAGCCCCAAAACCGGAACACCCAAACGGAAAATCTCCGCATCCACCGAGGGCGCACCCTCTGCGTAAACGCTGTTGGGCCCTCCGGTGAAGATGATCCCGATGGGGTTCTTTGCTTTAATTTCCTGCAAAGAAAGCTTATAGGGATGAACTTCACAATATACATTGCATTCCCGGACACGGCGGGCGATAAGCTGATTATACTGACCGCCAAAATCCAGTATCAGAATCATTTGATTGGCCATGGATGCTCCTCGACTTTCTTAGTTTCTTTCTACCGTATATTTTGACATGTTCATCCCCAAAAAGTCAAGTGTAACCCTTGCATTAAACAAAATAATTCTGCTTTTTTCGTACGAAACAGAGAATTTTGAGGAATTTTCTTTTCGCTGGACATTGCCTGCATCAAAACCATGCACCCGTGCCTTCGCATAAACCGAGAGCCTTTGCTAAGAATAGTTTTACAGCCTAAAAATCTTGGCCACAATGCAGGAAACTCTTAGCAAAAAGGATGGCGATTTCTGTGAAACGTCTTAAAATAGCTTTACTATGCGTTTTATCTGCTTATTCCATGAGCGTGGGTGTGCTGGCACTCAGCCCCTTTTCTATGCGAACCGCCCTGAGCTCACCCCGGCTGGTAAATGGTGTTATTTCGGTCACCCAAGGCGAAGTTCTCTCCTTTTCGGCGCGGGATTTAGAGCTTCGAACCTCTTTGCAGCCCGGCGAGCTGGAAGGACTTACCATCACCTCTCTTCCCGATCCCCGGCAAGGCCGCCTGATGCTGGGAGAAACACCAGTGCTCCAATACCAGCGGCTGACCCGCAGCGAAATTCAGAGGCTGACGTTTGAGCCAGAAAAACAGCTTGTGAACAGCAGCTTTTCTTTTATCCCCCAAGGGGGTGAAGCGGTCACGGCGAGCCTTTCCATTAAGGGGCTGGCCAGTGGTAATCTGCCCCCCGTTGTGGAGGGCATGAGTATTTCCACCGTGGAAAACATTGCTGTGCAGAGTTACCTGAATGTTTACGATTCCGAAGGCGATGCCGTGAGCATTCAAGTCACACAGCGCCCCACCCGGGGTGAGGTAACCTTTGACGGAAAAGCCTTTCGCTATCGTCCATACCAGAACATGATCGGCCCGGACAGCTTCACTGTGTGTGCCGTGGACAGCGCCTACAATTTTTCAAAAGAAGCAACGATCAACGTTGAAATCGAAAAGAGCCCTCTCGGATTTGTTTTTACTGATATGAAAAATAGCCCTTCTGCTTATGCCGCAATAAAGCTGCACCAAAGTGGTGTGGCCACCGGCCAGCGGGTGGGCAACCAGTGGTTCTTCTATCCCGAACACCAAATGACAAAAGGCGAATTTCTGGTTATGCTGCTGGCGGCTATCGGGCAGGATAAGAGCCTCCCCCCCACAGTCAACACCGGCCTGCCCAGCGACAGTATCATCCCAAGCTGGCTCAAGCCTTATGTGAAGCAAGGCCTTGCACTGGGTATCCTTGCAAAAAATGAGGATTTTCTTCCCGACCAGATCCCGACCCGGGCAGAGGCCGTGATTCTTACTGATCGTGCGGCGGGTATCACCGATGTGAAGCAATACAACCTGCAAATAAGCGATCTATCGGATATTCCAAGCTGGGCCATGCAGTCCTATATGGATTTGGCCGCCTATAAAATGCTGGATCTTTACGACGGTTCCGCCCACCCTTCCCAGCCTTTAACCAACAGCTACTGTGCTGATCTGATTTGGCAGCTGTATAAGCATTCCCATCGCTCTGCTTGAGTTGAGATACCAAGAACACCACCCACATCTTTTAATTATTTTTACCCTTTATGAAAATACTTCTTGACAAAAGCCCTTTACCGGGTGTAAAGTTACCACAAAGAATTTTGCTCGAAAAAGGAGCCTTTCATGGCTAAGCTTTTTTCCAACGCTGTTTATACCTACGGTTATCTGGGCTATTATCGCCCGGATTATTTTAGCTTGGAAAAAAGAATGTGCTTAGCCGAAAGCTTGGGAGGCTGAAAGGTCTCCCTGACCAAATAGGTGTAATCTTTGCGCCGGTGCTTTTGGAAAAAAGCACCGGCGTTTTATTTTTTCTAAAATAAAATTTGCAGGAGGCCGCGTCATGATTGTAATCATCAAGCCCAATACCCCTGAGGAAAAATTCCAGCAGTTTATCAGCTGGGTCGAAAGCATGGATCTTTCCACCCATATTTCCCACGGTCACGGAACCACCCTTGTGGGTCTGGTGGGAGATACCTCCGCCATAGACCTGAACATGGTGAAGTCCATCTCCATTGTGGAGGATGTAAAGCGCATTCAGGAGCCTTACAAAAACGCCAACCGCAAGATGCACCCCGATGATACTATCCTCAACATTTCCGGCCGTCTGTTTGGTGAAGGCCACCTCCATGTGATCGCAGGCCCCTGCTCGGTGGAATCCGAAGAGCAGATTTGCTTTGTTGCCCAAAAGGTGAAGGAATCCGGCGCTACCTTCCTCCGTGGCGGCGCCTTTAAGCCCCGTACCTCTCCCTATGCCTTCCAGGGTCTGCGGGCCGAGGGCATTGAGCTGCTTCTCAGGGCTAAGGAGCTAACCGGTCTCCCCATTGTCACCGAAATCATGAGCATTGAGCATATTCCCCTCTTCGAAGAAGTGGATGTGATTCAGGTGGGCGCCCGCAACATGCAGAACTTTGAGCTGCTCAAGGAGCTGGGCCATTTGGATAAACCCATCCTGCTGAAAAGAGGACTTGCCAATACCTTGGAAGAACTGCTCATGAGCGCCGAATACATCCTGGCAGGCGGAAACAAAAATGTAATCCTCTGTGAGCGTGGCATCCGTACCTACGAAACCGCCACCCGGAATACCCTTGATCTTTCCGCCGTTCCTTTCCTAAAAGCCCGCTCCCATCTGCCGGTGGTGGTTGACCCCAGCCACGCCTGCGGCATCGCATGGATGGTGGAACCTCTTGCCAGAGCCGCCGTTGCCGTGGGTGCGGATGGTCTCATTGTGGAGGTTCACAACGACCCAGAGCACGCCCTTTCCGATGGGGCCCAATCTCTGCGCCCCACTGATTTTGAGGCTCTTATGGGCCGCCTTGAGCCGGTGGCACAAGCCGTTGGTAAAAGCTTCCGTTAATCAAAAGTGTGCCGTTGGTTCTGCCTATGGCAGAGCCAACAGCCACATTGATTGGGCCTATAGTAGCCATGTCTGAAAACAAGTGTACTCGTTTTCAGACACACAGCAGAATGCTGTGTTCTCCTTCTTTTCCAAAGTGGGAGAACGGCATACTAAGAGGCAAAAACTGCGCCTTTGGCGCAAAGCAAGCTTTGCTTGCTTCTGAAAACGATAGTTTCGTTGTTTTCGGGTTTATTGACTATATATCATGCAAAAAAATGTTGACTTGCGGCTTAAACAGGAGTATAGTGGATAAATATACAGGGCTTTCGGAAGGATTTTGTCAATATGTTGGTTTTTTCATGTAAAGAAAACAGCAACTATTCTGCTGACCTGGGCTATTATTTTAGCGCAGGCTATTTTACATGGGAAAATTTAATATTGCCAAAGGCATAAGCCCATCATTGTCGGTACATTTTTCTCTGTATATGTACAGCCGGTGCTTTTGGTAAAAAAGCGCCGGCTTTTTGTATGCCGGGATGCAAATTGAAGGAGGATACAAGCATGGTTGTAATTGTCAAACCGCATACACAAGAGGATAAGCTGAACACCTTTATTGACTGGGTTCATGACATGGGGCTGCAAACCAACGTGATTGTTGGTGAAAAAACCACCATCATTGGTCTTGTTGGAGATACCACCTCCATAGACCTGAACATGATCAAATCTGTCTCCATTGTGGAGGATGTCAAGCGCATTCAGGAGCCTTACAAAAATGCCAACCGCAAGATGCACCCCGATGATACTATCCTCAACATTTCCGGCCGTCTGTTTGGTGAAGGCCACCTCCATGTGATCGCAGGCCCTTGCTCGGTGGAATCCGAAGAGCAGATTTGCTTTGTTGCCCAAAAAGTAAAAGAATCTGGTGCCACCTTCCTCCGTGGCGGCGCTTTTAAGCCCCGCACCTCCCCCTATGCCTTTCAGGGTTTGCGGGCCGAGGGCATTGAGTTGCTTTTAGAAGCCAAAAAGCTGACCGGTCTCCCCATTGTCACCGAGATCATGAGCATCGAGCATATTCCCCTCTTTGAGCAAGTGGATGTAATTCAGGTAGGCGCCCGCAACATGCAGAACTTTGAGCTGCTCAAGGAGCTGGGGCATTTGGATAAGCCCATTCTCCTCAAAAGAGGACTTGCCAACACCTTGGAAGAATTGCTCATGAGCGCTGAATACATCATGGCAGGCGGCAATAAGAATGTAATCCTTTGTGAGCGTGGCATTCGTACCTACGAAACCGCCACCCGCAACACCCTTGATCTTTCTGCCGTTCCCTTCCTGAAATCCCGCTCCCATCTGCCGGTGGTGGTTGACCCCAGCCACGCCTGCGGCATTGCATGGATGGTGGAGCCTCTTGCCAGAGCCGCCGTTGCCGTGGGTGCGGACGGCCTCATTGTGGAAGTTCACAACGACCCGGAGCATGCCCTTTCTGATGGGGCCCAATCTCTGCGTCCCACTGATTTTGAAGCCTTTATGAGTCGGCTTGCACCGCTGGCTGGCGTGGCCGGCAAAGAATTTGCCAGAAAAGGATAGTGGCTATGAATGTTGCAATAATCGGTCTGGGCCTTATTGGAGGCTCTATGGCCAAAGCCATTAAGCTGAACACCGATCATCGGGTTTTTGGCTGTGACCGCAGTCAGGAGTCTCTGGAGCAGGCGTTGGAATCCGGTGCTGTAGATGAAGATGCCTTTGGAAACTACGGGCAGTGTGATCTGGTTTTGATTGCCCTTTTCCCCACCGATGCGGTCACCTTTATTAAGGAGCACCGGGAGCAGTTCAAGCCGGGCTCTATGATCATCGATCTGTGCGGTGTCAAGCGGGCAGTCTGCCGAGAGGTAGAAGCCCTGTTTGCCGGAACCGACATCACCTTTATCGGGGGGCATCCCATGGCGGGAAGGGCCCTGTGGGGCTTTGAAAGCTCGGTGCCCGACCTGTTTCTGGGGGCAGCTATGATCTTAACCCCTTACCCCTCTACTCCCTCTCATTTGGTGGAAAAGGCCGGTGACTTCTTCCGCAGCCTTGGCTTCGGGAAAATCACCCTGACCACCGACGAGCACCACGACGAAATCATCGCCTACACCTCTCAGCTGGCTCATATTTTATCCAGTGCCTACATTCAAAGCCCCACCGCACGGGAATTTATGGGCTTTTCAGCGGGCAGCTTCCGGGATTTAACCCGTGTAGCCAAGCTCAACGAGGATATGTGGACCCAGCTTTTTCTGCTTAACCGGGATTATCTTTCTGACCAGCTGGGGGTGCTTATCGAGAACTTGACCGCCTTCCGGCATTCGCTGGATACACAGGATGAAAAGACACTGCACGAACAGCTTCGTCAGGGCCGCCTGCTCAAAGAACAGCTGAGCTAAGCCCTTTTGATAACAAGGAGGCAATCCATATGAAAACCATTCAGGTGGAAACCGGGCGTGCCTATCCGGTCTATATCGGGCAGGGAATACTCCCCGACTGCGGCCGTCTGCTGAAAGAAAGTCTGCGCTCCAAGCGGGCGGTTATTGTCACCGATGATACGGTAAACGGTCTTTATGGCAAGCAGACAGAGGAATCCCTGCGCTGTGCCGGGCTGGAAGTGCATACCTTTGCTTTCCCTCATGGAGAAGGTTCCAAGAAGTTGGATACCGCTCTGGAAATCATTAACTTTCTGCTGGAGCATACCATGACCCGCACCGATGTGGTGGTTGCCCTTGGCGGCGGCGTTGTGGGGGATATGGCAGGCTTTGCCGCTTCCATTTATCTGCGGGGTATTCCTTATATTCAGATTCCCACCACTTTTTTGGCAGCCATTGATTCCTCGGTGGGAGGCAAAACCGCTGTGAACATCCCCCAGGGCAAAAACCTGCTGGGCAGCTTCTACCAGCCCCGTATGGTCATCTGTGATACCGACACGCTGGATACCCTGACCGAGGACTGCTTCAACGATGGTATGGCCGAGGCTCTTAAATACGGCTGTATCTGGGATGAAAAGCTCTTTTCCCTGATGGAGTTTGGCGGAGCCCGCAAGCATTTGGAAGCCATCATCGCCCGCTGTGTGCAGATTAAGGCGGATGTGGTGGCGGAGGATGAGCGGGATACCGGCTTGCGGCAGATTCTCAATTTTGGGCATACCCTTGGGCATGCTATTGAAAAGGAAAGCGGTTTTTCCATTGCCCATGGCAAGGGGGTAGCCGCCGGTATGGTGGTGATTACCCGGGCCAGCGAGCAACAGGGTCTGACCCCAACCGGCACCACCCAGCGCCTGATCGAAGCTTTGGAGCGCTACAGCCTGCCCACCTCCACCCATCTTTCCCCCGAGGAACTGGCCAGTTTGGCTGGTGGGGATAAAAAACGGGATGGCGATCTGATTAATCTGGTGGTGCTGGACTGTATGGGTAAATGCCGCCTCCATCCGGTGGAGATCGGCAAGCTGGCGGCTTTTCTGAGCTGATCAGCGCACCCTGTTCTCACACCCTACACCAAGGAGGTTTACCTGTTTTGGACATATCCATCACGCCCTCTTCCCTGAGCGGTTCTGTGGCCGCACAGCCCTCCAAATCCGCGGCGCATCGGGCGGCAATCTGCGCCATGCTGGCTAAAGGGGATTCCCACATTGCGCCCATTACCTCAACAAGGGATATGCTGGCTACCTTTAACGCCGCCCTTGCCTTGGGTGCTAAAGGTACCCTGACATCTTCCTCTCTGACGCTGAACGGTATCAAAACGCCGCCTGCTCAGGCTGTGCTGGATTGCGATGAAAGCGGCTCCACTTTGCGCTTTTTCATCCCCATTGCCGCTGCATTGGGGGTAACGGCCTCCTTTTACGGCAGGGGCCAGCTCCCCACCCGCCCCTTGGAGCCGCTGGTTTCACAGCTTCGCTCCCATGGGGTGACCGTGGAGAAAAAAGGGGACGAAATTCTGACTATCAGCGGAAGGCTCACCCCCGGCCGCTATACCATTGCGGGAAATATCAGCTCCCAGTTTATAACCGGGCTGCTGTTTTCACTGCCCCTATTGGCGGGAGACAGTGAAATTATACTCACCACACCCTTGGCCTCCAAGGGCTATGTGGATATGACCCTCTCGATGCTGGCGCAGTTCGGCGTTGTGGTGGAAACTTTGCCCACCGGCTGGCGCATTCCGGGTCACCAAACCTATCGACCCCGGAATAGTATGGTGGAAGGGGATTTCTCCGGGGCGGCCTTCTGGCTGTGCGCCGGGGCGATTCAGACACCTGTCACTGTAACCGGCCTTTCCCGGGATACGGCACAGGGTGACCGAGCGGTGCTTTCTGTGCTGGAAAAGATGGGAGCATTGGTTCAGTGGGATGGGGATGCGGTCACCGTTTCGCCCGGAGCGCTGAGCGGCATCGAAATCGACGGGGAGGATATCCCCGATTTGGTGCCAGTTCTTGCCGTGGTAGCCTGCTTTGCACAGGGTGTAACCCGGTTTAGCAACGTGGGGCGGTTGCGCATTAAGGAATGCGACCGGTTGGATGCCATGACCCAAGGCCTAACCGCTCTGGGAACCAAGGTAGAACAGACTGAGGATAGCCTGACTGTAACCGGTGGGGTGCCGCTGGGCGGCGGGAGTGTCAGCAGCTTTGATGATCACCGCATCGCCATGGCGCTGAGCATTGCAGCACTGAGGTGTGCTTCTCCGGTGATTATCCGTTCGGCACAGTGTGTGGATAAAAGCTATCCCGATTTCTACAAGGATTTTGAAAAGCTGGGAGGAATTTGCCATGTCATCTAGCTGGGGCAAAAATATAAAGCTTTCCATTTTTGGGGAAAGCCACGGAAACGGAATCGGCGTGGTGCTGGATGGCCTCCCGGCCGGAGAAG
The DNA here is from genome assembly GCA_035621215.1 of Oscillospiraceae bacterium MB08-C2-2. NCBI lineage: Bacteria > Bacillati > Bacillota > Clostridia > Eubacteriales > Oscillospiraceae > Oscillospiraceae bacterium MB08-C2-2. The sequence continues at coordinate 1,080,650 of CP141729.1, forward strand.
CAATCGATATGGAGGAGCTGGCGGTCTTTCAGGCCCGGCGGGCTCCCCGCAAAAGTGCTCTTTCTACCGCCCGCAAAGAAAGCGATGGAGTAAAAATCCTTTCCGGCTTCTTTGAAGGTCACACCACCGGTACTCCTCTTTGCGGTGTGCTGGAAAACACCGATACCCGCTCGGGGGATTATAAGGAAATGTCCGCTCTGGCCCGGCCGGGCCACGGGGATTACACCGGCTTTATCCGCTACAGCGGCTACAACGACATGCGGGGCGGTGGGCATTTCTCCGCACGGCTGACTGCGCCTCTGGTGTTTGCAGGCGGCATCGCCAAGCAGATTTTAGCCCGCAGGGGCATTGTCATCGGCGGGCATATCGCCCAGATTCACGGCATCAAGGACACCTCATTTGATCCGGTTGCGGTGAATGCAGAGCTTCTGGAAGCAGTGACCTCTAAGGCCTTCCCAGTACTGGACGACAGCGCCGGTCAGGCCATGGAGCAGGCAGTCAAGACCGCTCACAGCCAAGGGGATTCGGTGGGCGGCATTGTGGAATGCGCCGCTGTGGGGGTTCCTGTGGGGATCGGTTCCCCGATTTTCGATGGCTTGGAAAACAAGCTGGCATCCATCATGTTTGGGGTTCCCGCTGTTAAGGGAATTGAATTCGGTGCAGGCTTTGAGGCCGCACAGCTCACCGGAAGCCAGAACAACGACTCATTTTATATGGAAGGTGAGCAAGTCAGAACCAAGAGCAACAACCATGGCGGCATTTTAGGTGGGATTTCCAGCGGTATGCCGGTTGTGATGCGTGTGGCCTTTAAGCCCACGCCCTCCATTGCCCAGACCCAGCAGACAGTGGATTTCAGAAAGCAGGAGGACGCTCCCCTGCAAATCAGGGGCCGCCATGACCCCTGTGTGGTGCTGCGGGCGGTTCCCTGCGTGGAAGCCTGCATGGCACTGGCTTTGCTGGACTGCCTGCTGGAAGGAGGTGTTCCCCATGGATTTAGACCAGCTGCGCGAGCAGATTGATTCCATCGATGAGCAGCTTCTTACCCTTTTTCTCCAACGCATGGAAATTGTGGAGGGTGTGGCCCGATACAAGCTGCGGGAAAAGCTTCCGGTTCTTCACTCTGACCGGGAAGCTGTTATTCTCGCCAAGGTGGTGCAGAATGCCGGAAGCTACCCGCTGGAAGCTGAGCGGTTCTTTCAGGCAATGCTGGCCATCAGCCGGGATATGCAGACTCAGCTCATAGCTGAGGCAGAGCAGGCAGAGAAGTGAGCGTCCCTCCGGCCTCTCGCAGCGCAGCTGCGGCCGCAGGCTTTGCCTGCGGGTTTCGCCAAAGGCGAAACGAGGCCGGCTGAGGCCCTGTACCTACTTTCAAAAATATTTTTCAGCACCCCGTTGACAAATGAATTTTTCCATGCTTTAATAAAAAAGAAGAAACCGTTGATGAGGAGATTAAACCCAAGGCGCACTTACAGAGAGTCCGGGGGGCTGGGAGCCGGATAGGAATGCGGGTGGGACAAATGGGCCTCTGAGGGCGAGCTGAAAGGCCATCGGGCTGAGTATGCAAGACGTGGGGCTTACGTTACAGAGCCTTGGAATGTGTTGGCATTCCGTATGAGATGGCCGTTCCGCTGTTAAAGGTGGATTTTAGGCAATCAAGGTGGTACCGCAGGTTTAACACCTGTCCTTGAAACAAGGGCAGGTGTTTTTTGTTTTGTAACGTATTTTCTCCCGGCAACCTTCCGATACTGATTAGTGAAAAGAGGCTTTAACAAATGAATCCTTTTGTTGATAAGAGCTTTGCTCCCGCCGGGCGATGGCGGCGTTCATGATCTTAATCACCCAAGCCATTACACCTTAAATTTTTATAAGAAAGAGTGATTACTATGATGAAAAATATAAAAGCCCTTTTAACCGCTTCTCTGCTGACTGTTTCCCTGCTGGCCGGCTGCTCCGGCGGCGCAGCTTCCTCCCAAGCGCCCGCATCTTCCGAAACACCTGCGGCTCAAAGCTCTGCGGCGGCTTCCGCTTCGGAAAGCGGCGAAACCTTTACCATTGGCCTTGCACAGCTTGTGGAGCACCCTTCTCTCAACACCATCCGCACTTCCTTTACCGAAGAGCTGGAGGCTTTGGGTTACGGAGCCGATAAGGTAACCATCGATTACAAAAACGGGCAGGGCGAGCAATCCACCCTCAATTCCATCGCCCAAACCTTTGTAGGCAATCAGGTTGATCTGATTGTAGCCATTGCCACCCCCACCGCTCAGGCGATGGCCTCTGCCACCACTGAAATTCCCATCCTCTTTTCCGCTGTCACCGACCCTGTAGGGGCCCGTTTGGTAGATGATGCCAACAAGCCTTCCGGAAACATCACCGGCACCTCCGATTCTATCCCCGTTGAATCCATCTTTGCTCTTGCCAAGGAGCTGCGGCCCGATGACAAAACCTTCGGCCTTGTTTACAATCTGGGCGAAGATAATTCCGTTTCGGTTATTAAGGAAACCAAAGCCTACCTGGATGCCAACGGTATGAAATACACCGAGGTGACCGTTGCCAATTCCAGCGAGGTTCAGCAGGCTGTTCAGTCCCTGGTGGGCCGTGTGGATGCCATCTTCTCCCCCATTGACAACACCGTTGCCAAATCCATGCCGCTGGCCGCCGACATTGCTCTCAAAGCCAAAATTCCCTTCTATACCGGTGCTGATTCCATGGTCGAGGATGGCGGGCTTGCCACTGTGGGTATTGATTACGAAGAGCTGGGCAAAAAGACCGCTCAGATGGCTGTGGAAATCATCGAAGGCAAAGCTATCTCCGAACTGCCTGTAGCCACCATGGATAACTACCGTGTTGTGATCAACACTGAAACAGCCGAGGCTCTGGGGCTGGATGTTTCCGGAATCCAGAATGCCGATTTGGTCACCACAAAAGCCGCCGCTTAATTTTGCAGAACAGGAGTTTAGCGTGATTTTTCACGCTAAACATGATATGCCAATCGCTCTCCGCCTATGGCGAAAACCGCGATTGATGCACAAAAAGACCATTCCTTCTTTATGGTTCTTTTGTGCCCGAACATATATGAAAGGAATGGTCTTTGTCATGAGCTTTGTTGCCTTTCAGGGATCGGTTGAGCTGGGCCTGATCTATGCCATTATGGCTATGGGGCTTTTCGTTTCGTTCCGCATTCTGGATATAGCCGATCTCACTGTGGATGGCAGCTTTACCACCGGCGCCGCCCTTTCCGCCCTGTGCACCTTGGCGGGGCACCCCTTTCTGGGTCTGTTGGCTGCCATGGCTGGCGGCGTGGGAGCCGGATTGATTACCGCTCTTTTACAGACACAGCTGAAAATCCAGCCCATTCTGGCCGGTATCCTCACTATGACCTCCCTCTATTCCATTAACCTGTTGATTATGCGGGGCAGCCCCAATCTCTCACTTCTGCGCATCAAAACAGTGTTCAGCCCTTTTGAAGAGCTTGCACAGATCGGCGGAATCAGCCTTTCCAAGATACTGGTATCTGTCGCTTTGGTTGTGCTCTGCACTGTATTTTTGGTATTGTTCTTCCGTACACAGCTTGGCCTTTCCATCCGGGCAACCGGTGATAACGAAGAAATGGTGCGGGCCTCCTCCATCAACACCAACGTAACCAAGACCATCGGTCTTTGCTTGGCCAATATGCTGGTCAGCCTTTCCGGTGGCCTGCTTGCTCAGTACCAATCCTCTTCGGATATCAGCATGGGCATTGGTATGGTGGTTATTTCTCTTGCTTCTCTCATTATAGGCGAAGTGATTCTGGGCCGCAAAAGCGTGGCCCGGAATCTCGTTGCCGTTACAGTGGGTTCCATTTTATACCGTTTGATTCTGTCTCTGGTGCTCTCCGCCAACCTGAACCCTTCCAACCTCAAGCTCATTTCTTCGGTGATTGTTGTGGTTGCCATTTCTTACCCGGTGGTTCGGGAAAAATGGGCCTTTCACCGGGCTGTCTCTAAGCTGCACAGGGAGGGCAAATAATATGCTGCAAATCCGCAATGTATGCAAAACCTTCAACAAAGGCACGCCCAACCAAAAGCAGGCCTTGGGTGACTTTTCTCTTCACCTGAAGTCCGGGGATTTTGTCACGGTCATCGGCGGGAACGGGGCGGGAAAATCCACCCTGCTCAACACCATTTCCGGGCTTTTCTGGGTGGATGGAGGGCAGATTTTGCTGGATGGCGAGGATATCACCTACCAGAAGCAGCATCGGCGTTCCCGGCATATGGGGCGGCTGTTTCAAGACCCGCTTATGGGCAGCGCACCCAATATGACCATTGAAGAGAATCTTTCACTGGCTTATCTGCGCAGCCGGCAAAACCGCCGCTTTTCCTTTGGTCCCCGTAAAGAGGACCTCCAGCTATACCGTGAAAAGCTGGCACTTTTGAATCTGGGGCTGGAGGATCGCCTGCATACAAAAATGGGCCTGCTCTCAGGCGGGCAGCGTCAGGCAGTCACCTTATTGATGGCCACCATTGTAACCCCCAAGCTGCTGATGCTGGATGAACATACCGCCGCTCTTGACCCGGCCACAGCCGATAAAGTTTTGGAGCTCACCCGCAGCATCGTGGCAGAAAACAAAATCACCACCCTGATGGTCACCCACAACATCGGTTCAGCACTGGAGCTGGGCAACCGCACCATTATGCTGGATAACGGCAATTTGGTTCTGGAACTGGAGGGTGAAGCCCGCCGAGAAATGACGGTGGAAAAGCTTCTGAAAAAGTTTAAGGAAAAAAGCAACAAAGAGCTGGATAACGACCGCATGCTCTTAAATTAACCTGATACATCCCCGGAGAAGCCACGTGTTTCTCCGGGGATGTTTGCTGTTAGCACCGCGCTGTGCTATACTAACCACATAAAGAAAGGTGGATATACCATGGATGAACGTTTTGAAAAACAACTCCACTTTCTCATTGAAGTGGATCAAATGAAGAATGTACTTAGGCAAACACTGCTGGCAGATGGCTCCCGCCGGGAAAATGACGCCGAGCACTCTTGGCATTTTGCCCTGACAGCCATGCTTTTATATGAATATGCCCAAGACAGCCGGGTGGATTTGAGCCGGGTGATTAAAATGGCTCTGATTCATGACCTCATTGAGATTTATGCCGGTGATACCTTCGCCTTTGATATTCAGGGCAATCAGGATAAAGAAGCCCGTGAACGGGTGGCCGCTGACCGCCTGTTCGCTTTGCTGCCTCCCGATCAGGGGCAGGAGATCCGCAGCCTTTGGGAAGAATTTGATGCCATGGAAACCCCCGATTCCCAATATGCAGCCGCTATTGACCGGCTCCAGCCCTTTGTCAACAATTCGGTTACCGGGGGGCATACATGGAAAAAGAATAAGATCACCGCCGCTCAGGTATACCAGCGAATGGATATGGTTCGCATCAGCGCTCCACGCCTCTGGCCTTTTGTGGAAGAAACTATCCACCGTGAGATAGAGGCTGGCAGTATACTCCCCTAAGAGCAAAATCGCCTAAGCATTATGGGCAATAAAGGTCAAACGTGAGTTTCTTTCGATGCGCCACAGTCAAACCGTGCAATCACTCTAAAAGCATCTTTTATAGATGCTTTTTTACTTTTATGAATTTATTCACATTTTGGTTTCAAAACCTTTGCTTTTGGATGCATAAAATCCACTTGGTTTGCGCACTGTTTTTATGTATGGAACTTTTCCAGTATCTTTAAAATTCAAACGCATTCAAAACGATTCTTCACTCGTTTTGGCCACAGGATTGTTTTCTAAAGCATTTATAAAAGAAAGAGGTTTTATCTGTATGAAGAAAATTACATCGGTTTTATTGGGGCTTCTGCTTATAGGCTCCTTAGCTGCCTGCAACCTAAGCGGTTCAAACAACGGAAAAGAATCCACTTCCCCTGAGCAATCTGTATCGTCGGAAGAAAACATCCCTATCCCTTTACCGGAAGAACCCTCTGAGCTGGAAGAGACAGCCGCAAGTGAACAGGAACGCCTTGTGGTAATGGATGCAGCGATGTACCGGGGCATGGTGGATGACATTCGCCAGCAGGATGGGCAGCTCCATTCCTTCCGGTTGACACAGGCTCAGGGCACCAGCTTCGGCCCGGCCTCGGTTACGGTCAAGACAGATGAAAACACCCGCATGAGCTTTGATGCTGGGCTTTTGCAGCAGGGGGATTATATAGAGGTGTTTTATGGCCGGCCCTTGGAACAGTCGGCTGAAACTGAAATTACCGCTCTTACTTTAAACCATTTGGGAAAGGCAGAAAATGTGTTGTTTAGCGGTACCTTTGTAGTCCTGACCAAGGATGAAAAAAAAGAAGGCTCTGGCAGACTGCTCCTCACATCCTTGAATACCAACGATGAATGGGTGTTCCACTATTCCGAGGAAACCCAGATTTACCTGAACTTAGATGACCTGATAGCGGGTGATTCTTTAAGTATTTTATTCTCAGGTGCCTCAACCAGAAGCATTCCACCACAAGCCTTTGCTCTGGAAATTCGACGCTTCGCAGAATAATCCGACAGCTTGGTCGGCACCTCAACACATAAACTGGAAAAAAGCGCACAGCCTTTTAACAGGGTTGGGCGCTTTGTATCACTATAAAATAAAAAAGCACCCGGCCATGGCAGAGTGCTTGTGCAGCAAAATATGCATATATTTTATTCGTGTTTCCTGCGTGAAAATGCGTTGACAATAAGCAAAAGAACTACGGCGCCAATGATGGAGACAAGCAAGCTCCAGAGGTTAAAGCCGGTAACGCCGCTTCCACCTAAGAAATTCATGATAAGGCCGCCGATAAAGGCGCCGATCACACCGACCAGGATATTTTTACCTGCGCCCATCTCCCTATTGTTGCCTGTGATCATGCTGGCAATCCAGCCGGCAAGCGCTCCAATAATAATCCATCCAATGATACCCATATTACACCTCCTTTGGTGTTATTATTCCGATCTGTCAGGAGCTTTATTCTTTTTTCTCGGAACAGAAACATAAATGCCCCCTATTCGAATTGATGAACAGGCAATCATTCTGTATAATGGAAAGAAAAGAGGACAAAAATTATGGGAAGCAACAAACAAAAGCACCGTGACATCAGACGCCAGCGGGAGCTGGAAGCAAAAAACGGTGTTTGTTGAGTATCGTACACTTTTCTATATCCAGGGCGCGGCAATCGCACATAAGAAACAAATGATATTGCACTTTATAGGGAGGAACTAGGAATGAATAAAATTTACCTGCATTTGTTTAGGTGTAAGAAACATGGAAAAATCAGTTCAATTTTATAGGGACATGTTAGGGTTCCAAACAGATGAAAAAAGCAATAGTCCCCAAGTTGTATTTTTTCATACACCCGGCACAAAACTTGAGCTCTACCCTTTGGAGTTATTGGCAGAAGATATCAGCAAAGAATCGCCACCTCATATAGCCGGCGGCTTTGGAGGGATCACCTTAGCCTATAATGTGGAACACAAAGAGGATGTTGATAAAACAATAGAATTGGCCAGAAGTGCTGGTGCTAAAATTGTGAAAGAGCCTCAGGAGGTTTTTTGGGGCGGATACCACGCATATTTTGCTGATTTAGACGGTTATTATTGGGAAGTTGTATGGGGGCCTGATTTTAGATTTGATGACCAAGGTATGCTGATCTTATAGCAAGATGCCAAGCATGTATGATTAGCATAAGGAGAACCTAAAAGAGCAGACTTGGCTTTTCCCACAGCTGAGTGTGCTCTTTTTTACTACTTAAATAATTGTTTCTGGCTATCATAAAATTCTCTGATATTTCAAAATGTTTGTAACCTTTCGATGTTATCATTTGTATTATTGGTGAAAGGCTTTTCAAACAGATCAAGGAGCATGCTTATGAAACCAACTGTAGAGATACTGGTTGAGAAATATCGGAACAGTCTTTATGCTGTGGCATTTAATATTTGCAAAATCGCACAAGATGCCGAAGATGTTGTTCAGGATACCTTTATCCAGTATCTGGCACACAAAAAAGACTTTGAATCAGAACAATACATCCGCGCTTGGCTTATCCGGGTAGCAATTAACAAGGCAAAGAACAAGAACAATGCTTTTTTCAGACGCAACTCGCTGCCCTTGGAGGATTACATAGAAACATTGACTTTTGAGACAGAAGAAGCCTCTGAATTATTTGAAACTGTAATGAAGCTCCAAGAAAAATATCGCATTGTTATCCATTTGTTTTACTACGAGGATTATTCTGTGAATGAAATCGCTGATATTTTGAAAGTGACTCCAAGCAATGTGAAGGTAAGGTTATCGCGCGGAAGATTATCACTTCGCAACACGTTAAAGGAGGTATGGCAAGATGACGAATAAAGAAAAATACAAACAGGCGTTTTCTGCAATTCATGCCTCTAATGATTTTTCTTTGGAGGTAGAAAAGATGAAAAAAACAAAGGGGCAGCATAAGTTCAAAGTGATGGCTGCTTCTATTGCCGCTTGCTTAGTCATTGTGGGCAGTGCCACGGTGGCATATGCCGCCGATGTTGGCGGAATTCAGAGAACCATTCAGCTCTGGATTCACGGCGATCAAACGGAAGCGACCATCCAGTTCGATGGAAACGGAAATTACAGTATGGACTACACCGACGGCAACGGAAATGTAGGGCATCAAGGTGGAGGTGGCGTTTCGTTCGCACCCGATGGAACTGAAATACCTGCATCAGAAGAAGAACTCATGGAGCTGCTGAGGGCGCCGGATGTTGAATATGAGGAAGATGGCTCCGTTTGGGTTTATTGGTTCAATCAAAAAGTTGACATCACCGATAAGTTTGAGAACGGGGTTTGCTATGTCAAGCTAGAAAGCGACAAAGAAACCTTGTACATGACCGTAAAGTATCAAAACGGTTATTCCACCAGCCCTTATAGATACCTAAGTCCCTCTGAGTTTAAAGAATGACCCACTCTGCGCAGAACAAAACCCTGCTCGGAATTATAAAAAGTGTGCTTGTATGAGATTGTAAATATATCCGATACAATACCATCAAATTGAGCCGTCGCATCTTTACTCGGATGCAATGGCTCTTTGTTCGCTGTATTTCCAGAATAGTCCGGCCAATACTTGCATAAAGCAGGTGAGCGGCTTCTGACTTTCATATTTCGGATTCCTTTCTGCTCTTTACAAAATGATGGATTCCATATTGACACTCCAGTCTACCCGTGTTAGACTAAACCTGTCTAATGACATGCGACTGGAGGCTATACAATGGAAAAATATAAGCTGGGCGAGATGGAACAGCGTTTTGCCGATCTGATTTGGGCAAACGAACCGCTCACTTCTCGCGCCTTAACCGAGCTTTGTGAAAACGAATTTACCTGGAAGCGCACAACCACCTATACCATGCTTAAGCGCCTGTGCGAGCGTGGCATTTTTCAAAACAATGGCGGTATAGTGACATCACGCATGTCCAAGCACGAGTTTGGTGCGGCGCAGGGTGAGCAGTTCTTAAACGATGCCTTTGGCGGCTCACTGCCGCAATTCTTAGCGGCATTTGCCCGCCGCAACAAGCTCACCCCGAAGGAAATTAACGAAATACAACGGCTGATTGATGAACACGAGGAGGAATAGGAATGCTGGACCAGTTTTTTTTTAAAATACTCAACATGAGTTTTACAGGCAGCATTGTCATCCTTTTTGTACTGCTGACACGGCTACTGCTCAAAAAGATTCCAAAAGTATTCTCCTATGCCCTATGGTCAGTTGTGCTGTTTCGGCTTATCTGTCCATTTTCCTTTGAGAGCGTGTTCAGCTTGCTGCCCACCAAAGCAAGCCCGATTGCGCAGGATATTGTCTATATGCAAACGCCCAAGATTGATACAGGGGTTGCCATAATCAACAGCACTGTCAATGAGTTTCTTCCAGCTGCCACTCCCTACGCAAGCATGAACCCGCTACAGTTTTGGCTGTTTATCGGCAGCACGGTCTGGGTGACGGGAACTGTTTTTATGCTCAGCTATAGTCTTCTATCGCTGTGGTCACTCACAAAGAAGCTGGAAAACGCGATTCCCTATCAGAATAGTATTTATCTATCTGATCAAATCCACACCGCTTTTGTCCTTGGTGTTTTTCGACCCAAAATTTATCTCCCGTATCGCTTGAGCGATGGGCAACGTGAGCATATCCTGCTTCACGAACAGACACACATCAAGCGTTTTGACCATCTGGTAAAGCTGATAAGCTTTTTTGTCCTCTGCCTGCACTGGTTTAATCCGCTTGTTTGGGTTGCCTTTTTTGCAAGTGGCAAGGATATGGAAATGTCCTGTGATGAGGCTGTGGTGAAAAAGCTGGGAAACAGCATCAAAAAGGACTACTCTTCCTCTCTACTAACCCTTGCCTCCGGCAGACGTATGGTGGGTGGCACACCCCTTGCTTTTGGCGAGGGTGATACCAAGGGGCGCATTAAAAATGTGCTAAGCTATAAAGAACCTGCGTTTTGGGTGATTTTAGCGGCGGCGGTAGCTGTAACAGGCGTAATTGTGGGGTTAATCTCAAACCCTAAAGATAAGAATATCACTTTTGTAGGTGTCAATGCTATTATTCTTGAAATAGACAAGGATACTCCAAGCATGACTGTCGAGGGTATTGATGAAAACAGCGTGATTGGCAACAGGTGCATTGTAACCTGGAAAAAAGATGCACTGATTACCCTTGCCACAAACAGTAAACCAACACAGCTTTCCATTGATGATTTTTCAGTTGGAGATTCTGTTGTCCTGTTTATTGATGGGTTACAAGAATCTTATCCCGCAAGGGCTACCGCCAGCAGCATCCAGCTTCAGCCAAGCGGGGCGATGGAGCTTGTTGCTTTGCGCCCTATGGTCATGATAAACGGGGCCTTGTATTTGGATACCGGCAAGGAAAGCCCACTGGGAGCCGCTCATCAAGTGGACGGCACCATCAAAACCAGTGTTTCTCCAAACAAAAAGCCCGCAGAGCACGAACAATCAAACTTTGGATTTGTTGGCAGTGAGTATGTGCTTGGTAGTGATTTTGTTCAAGTGAAAATAGATGGAAAATGGATTGTTTTTGAAGCAGAAGTTTCTTCTACAGAAGATTCCGTAAATGCACTGCCTGCCCGGCAAGATGAACTTACCTTTTTCGTCAAGCCCGATGAGCCACCACAGGTGATTGGCGAAACGGCTGCCATCATTTGGCTGAAATCCTACATGGAAGAAAGCACGCCACCTGTGGAGCGAATTGAAGATTATAATATTAACGCGGTAACTGTTATTTCCGGAACACCAAAGTCCGGGCAAAATCGGGAAGACATGAGCTACCATTATGTTGTTCGCATAAACTACGATATTACCACCGCTTCCGAAGAGTATTTTGCTCCCGGTGACGGCGTTGCCGGTAAAGGTACATTTAAAGGCCTGTTTCGGGAATTGTGCGTAAAGGATCTGGGCAGCGGTAATTTTGCTATTATCAGTGCTGGCACTGGTGGCGGAGAAAGTGAGTTTGCGCAGTTGTCATAGTAGAATTTGAAAACAATGGGTTGGGCGGTTCGATATGCCGCTTCGGGCTTTATCCCCTCCCGTGACAGTTCCTCCGCCTGCTGAACATGGGCCGATATAACGGTCAGCGGCGTTTTCATCTCATGGCTCATATTTGTAATTTATCACATATCCCCCCGCGGCAACATTCGTTTCTCAGTGATAAAACCATTATATTTTGAAGAGCGCGAGGAGGGCAAGTATAGGCTTGCCCTCCTCGCGCTCTTTAGGCGAAATTTAAAAACTAGGCAAGTCCTAGCATTTAATAGATTATGCAGTGGAATTATAGGACTTTTCCGCTGCAAACCTGCATTAAAATAAAAATCCACCGGCGTAGCCGGTGGTATTTCTTATGCGGGCGAAGCCCTATGGTACTAGCCACGTCTCAAGACGTCTTTTACGATCTGCCATTTGCGAGGGGATTGTTACTTGCTACCCGTAAACGGGTTTTCGTACTCTTTGAGCGTGATTTGATCGTAAAGTTGATCTTCTTCCAATTGGTTTTGGATATACTCCGCTATCTTCTTCGCATTTTTTCCTGCTGTATCCACGTAGTATCCTCTACACCAAAAACTGCGATTCCCATATTTATATTTGAGATTTCCATGTCTTTCGTGTATCATCAAGCTGCTCTTTCCTTTGAGAAATCCTACGAAACTTGATACGCTCATTTTCGGGGGGATTTCCACAAGCATATGAATATGGTCAGCGCATACCTCTGCTTCTACTATGTTTACTTGTTTCCATGTGCATAGTTCTCGCAGTATCTTCCCTTTTTCTGCTCTCATATTTCCATAAAAGATCTTTCTACGATACTTGGGCGCAAAAACTATGTGGTACTTGCAACTCCATTTAGGCCAGTTTACAAGGAACTACACGCAGACCGAGAAACGGGCTGCTGACAACAAAAAGGCTGCATGTTCCCGGAGAGGGAATATACAGCTTTTTTGTTGTCGGGGATTCCAAAGGGGCTTGCCCCTTGGCGCACGACTTTGCGGAGCAAAGTGTAGTGTGTTATACGCTCTGTCAGCGATGCCGTGAAAATGCCGTTGCCGCCGTGGAGGGCAAGGGTATTTGAAGCGGCAGGAAAGCGGGCGGGAATTTGTGGCGTGGAGCCACAAATGACAGGCCGATTTCATCAGCGGACAGGGCGTATATGGAACCCTCATCAATCGTCCGAACTTCGAGCCAACTTGGCCCGAAATCCCGCAAGGTATCCAGAGGCGTTCCCCCCTCTGGAATTCCCCCCACTCGCCGTATGGCAGAGCTTCCCATGTAAAAGAACATGGGAACCTTGCTGTTTAGTGTGGGCTTCGGCTTATGTCAATGGGCTTTTGCGGCATATGCTCCGTTTCGTCCGCTATTCCACATTCCCATTGACAACGCCTTTCGCCGTTTGATTTTCTCTGTTCTTTGGAAGAGTCCGGGGGCACGGGGGCAGAGCCACCGAAAAATTGAAGATTATAGCAACGTAGCGGAGCCGATTTTGACGTAGAATGGAGCGGACGGCAACGGGGCAGGGTTTTATCCTGTTCCCCGTTGTCGGTGGCGCAGTGGAACGGCAAAAATCCAGCCAGTCAAAGGGTTGAAGAGTGGAGATTTTGCGTCAGCAAAATACTACTCGGCCCTTGACTGACTGGATAGGCGTAGCGGCCTGATATACGGGAAAATTTTGGGCACGCCAGAAAATCTTGTGTAAAAGCAATTTTTCCACAGACAAGAAAACAGCAAAAAGATACGGATTTGTTCACCGAATTAAAGGTGGGGAATTGGCCGTGTTGACCGTTCTCCCAGCGGGCGGCGGCAGTATGCGCGGCGAAGCCGTGAATGCTGCTGCCACCTGCTGGGAAGCCTAAGCGACGGTCCGATTATCCGACCTGCCGATCTCCAAATAGGACTTCCAACTGGCTGATGACTTGGTCCCAATTTCGGCAACGGGCTGTCCAGTGTTCGACAATGTTTTTGGAGGCCAGATACAGGATTTTGAGCAGGGAATCGTCATTGGTAAAGGACGGCTTGTTTTTCGTGATTTTGCGGAATTGTTGGTTGAGTCCCTCAATGATATTGGTTGTATATATGATTTTCCTCGATCTCAAATTTTGCAATTACTTATTCATCTTATGCCGCCAAGCTAAATACCATCCTCAAACACGGAGGGTTATGATAAGCAAAGCAAATCCTTATTTTTGATAAGTAAATCCCGTTCCCATTGATATAGCCATTCCTCATGCGCAGAAATCCAGTTGTCAATTTTCAGGGCTTCTTCTATCCATTCCTCTGGATATAGAATTTGATTCTCCCCATATCCATGTTGAGAATTATGGTAATCGTGTAGCCCATAAACAAAAATATCTGCTAATTCCTGCTCCCCAGATTGCTTTAGATATTGCACAGTAGACTGTATATTGTTTGAATCTTTACCCTCGGCCTCATAAAACGTCCATACGCCTTGTCGTACAGACATTGCGAGCCAATTTACTATTGTCAAATAAGCAATAGCACGTAGCGGTTTTTTTGGCATTCTCCAAAGTGCTCCAGCAAAATCTGCTTCTACCCTCCAAAATTCAATAATGTCTATATTTGAAAGTTTCTGATAAAGCTGTTCTATATTATCCATTTTATCTCCTATTAGTAACCCTTTTTAAAGCTTCTACTCAATAATTAACCTTATGCCACTAAGGCAATCTATACATATTGCCCATATTATAACAAATAGTCGCAACCGTTAATAAATGCTTTGCGCTCCTCTGAGACAATTGCACCATAGTACGGATTATCTTTAGCATAATATGGCTTCATAAACTCAATCCATGGCCGATCAGTATTTACCTCGTCTTCGGCGGAAAAACCGTGTGTTAGTTCACGATTGAAAACTAAATTGTTAACCAATATTTGAGTGCGGAGAACAAAAGGATATAAATGTGTATATCTCAAATCCTCTTTAGGAAAAGAACCTGAGAATCTATAAATGTTTGCACCATGGGTAATCATCAAATCCATAAGTTGCGTTGTGACATCGGCCAAAAAAATTTGATATTCAGCTTCATCACTATTCTTGTATCCCTCACAAATGGCAACTGTCCACACAGGACGTAACCGATTATCCATCTTATTGGGGTCGGCTCCAAGTTGTAGCATATATGCAAAAAGTTCAATAAATTTTTTGGTCTTACTTCGTGTTTCTTCTGGGGAATATTTATATGAATGCAGAGTTGCTTGGGAATACACAGCACGAACCATGTCCATTAAAACCGGGAAGCAGACGATTTCTTGAGGCCTCAGCCCTTTGTCATCTTCTATAAAATTAACATCTGCACCCATATCCAGCAAATAAGAAATAATTTTTGTATCGCCAAAACCACCACCGCGCTTAATTGCAACTTGTAAAGGGGATTGTCCATCATCGGATTTAGGCGGTGATTTTGCAACACAATTCACAAGTCCAGGATTCTTCTCTAAAATACGTTGTACTTCTATCAAATCATTTTGCCGAATAGCAACAAATAGTTTTTTCATGTTAAGCATCTCCTTTATTGTCTTACTTCGTATGGGATGTAAATATTCTTATATATATGCCTTATAAAAATATTCTTTGTCAACCATCTACTTCTAAAACGTACTACCATGTACCCTACCACAACACCCAGCCTTGTCATTTCCGTTTTTTCCTGCCCTTTTTCTTGCCCGTACTTTTCAAATGCTTGGACTTTTGCAGCACCCGCATCATCACTTCAAATTCAACATCAGTCAGCTTGGTATAGTCAATCCCCAACCGCCGGCAATACAGGGCAGCCTGTTTCTTCTGTGCGCTCCCCTCAATGCTGGAAACAAACTCCATGTCCTGCTTCAATTCTCGCACAAAATCAGTTTCCGGGGCGCTGGTGCTGTCTTGCCTGTGGGTTTCCTTTATGTCTTTGATGATACCGTCCATATCGTCATGAACCGTATGACGGAAATACTCGTCCTCGTTGATGTGGGTAGCGTTCAAGATACGGATATGGCGGTCATGCTTGCCGGGGCGGTATTTCTTTTCTATGGTGTCCCTCGCCAGATTAACATAGGCGTTCAGGTTCTGCACTTGCATACTTGCAATCCCGTCCACATAAATCTCAATGTAAGCCAATAGTTTTACAAAATCCTTGTGCCCCGCCATTTCACAAAGAAGCCGGGTGTTGATGTTCCCACTTTTGAGTAGCTCTATCATTCCATCGCTCAAATGCAGTTCCGCAAGGTCTGCGTTTGGGTGATTTTTTGATTCGGTCAGACCCAGCAGATAATCAGCGGATACGCCGTAAAATTTCGCCAGTGTCACAATGCTGGTGTGGCTAATGTCCTTGTAATCTTCTGTTTCATAGTTGCCCAAAGCAGATTTTGAAATGCCTGTCCGCTGTTCCAACTGTTCCAGCGTCAGGCTCCGTTCCACCCGCAAATCCTTTAACCGCTCCTGTATCGTCAAGGCCACATTCATAGCCGTATCCTCCTTTCCCTGCCTCGATTTTCTGCTTGCCCCCATTATACCATACCTTTCCACAAGCGTGGAAATTTTTCATTTTCAGGCTGTTTTCCAGCCTTGTGGATATACGGGAGGGGCGGTCAAAAAAGTATACACTTAGGTTAGTTCATCGATGGACAGCACAAGTGAATGACCGTCTGAAAGGGATACCACCCGCAGGGGAAGCACCGCCACGAACCACACTTCGGGCCAACTTGGCCCGAAGTCGGGATAGCGTGCCAATACGGGGAAACGCCGCCATAAGGGGGCAGGAACGGCTTTCGGGAGAAACGGCGCAGGACAAAGAAAACGGAGGATCCCCATGAGAGAGAAAATAAAACCCCTAGAGCGCAAGCCGGGACGTTTCCCTGCCCCATATGACACCGGGACAGCGCAGATGGGCAAACGCCCTCATACGCCGGGAGTGCTGCAACTATGACAACGGCAACTGCATTTTGCTGGACGACGGGGAGGAATGTATCTGTGTCCAGAGCATTTCCTATTCCGTCTGCTGTACATGGTTCCGTCATGCGGTTTTGCCGCTGGACAAGCCACTGGAAGCGGAGCTTTTCCATAGCGGTGATGTGAAGCGGTGCGCCGTTTGCGGGGCGGCTATCGTCCCCGGCTCCAACCGTGCGAAATACTGTGAAGCCTGTTCCAAAGAGGTACACCGCAAGCAGAAGAACAAAAGCAACCAAAACAGACGGAACAAAAAGGACAGTTAAGGACTGAAAAGGCCCCATTTTACAAGGTTTTTTGAAGCCCGTTCCGGGGTAGGCGGTATATTTGTACTCCCACCCCGGAAAACGGGCTTCTAACCGTCCACAGGAGGGAGGATTGATAGATTCCCCAACACGCAATCCTACGCTTTGAAAAGCACAAGGGCAACCCGGCAAGGCCGCTGGAAGCCCACCATGAACGGCAGAAAGAGAAATACGCCAGTAACCCGGACATAGACACCAGCCGTAGCAGGTGCAATTTCCATATCGTCAAGCCGCAAGGCAGATACTACCACTTCATTCAAAACCGTATCAAACAGGCCGGGTGCAGGACACGCAAGGACAGCACCCGGTTTGTGGATACCCTGATAACCGCCAGCCCGGAATTTTTCAAGGGCAAATCCCCAAAGGAAACGGCGGCATTTTTCCAGAGGGCGGCTGACTTCCTTATCCAGCGGGTAGGCCGGGACAATATCGTGTCGGCGGTGGTTCACATGGACGAGAAAACGCCTCATATGTACCTGACCTTTGTGCCGCTGATACAGGACAACCGCCTGTCCGCAAAAGAGATTTTAGGCAACCGGGCCAGCCTTTCCAAATGGCAGGACAATTTTCACGCTCACATGGTGGAGAAATACCCGGACTTGGAGCGTGGGGAAAGTGCGTTCCAGACAGGCCGCAAGCATATCCCCACCCGGTTATTCAAACAGGCGGTTTCCATTTCCAAACAGGCAAAAGCCGTTGAAGCGGCACTGGACAATATCGGGCCGCTGAACGCCGGGAAGAAAAAAGAGGAAGCCCTCACCCTGCTGAAAAAGTGGTTTCCCCAGATGGAGAATTTCAGCGTCACCTATCATTACAATGCCAAGGGATTACTCCATACAGAGGCGGAAACCGGAGGCGTGGTAAAGACCTATTCATACGATGCCAACGGCAATCGCACCGGCTTTGAAATGAAAAAAGGCTCCTCTGTGGAAATGAGCCTTGGTTATGACTATGATCGCTTGAACCGGCTGAAAACTGTTATGCGCAGCGGCGCTGTCATTGCGCAGTATAAGTATACCATTGACGGTAACCGAGACACCCTTACTTACACCAGCAATAATAGCTCTATGGTGACCAGTTATAGCTACAACGATGCTAATCTTGTTCTGTCCCTGACAAATCGCAGCGGGAGCAATACTTTGTCCTCCTTCACCTACACCTATGATTTGGATGGGAATCAGAAAAGCAAGACAGCGGCGGTGAAAAACAAGGCCGCCAAGACCACCAACTATACGTATGATACCATGGGGCGGCTAAAGTCCTTACCGTTTATGTGCTGCTGTTACAAACTTGGAAAAATCAATGTTGAAGAATGTGAAGATCGATTAGAAGCGGTACTTATTGAGAATGCAGTGAGGAATAATCACACTATTCTTGACGACTTAGATAAAGTTTTTAGAGAAAATCTCCTAAACAGAGATGATAGTGATGAGTCTAGAAACACCATAACCGCAGTAATTAATGTTATCACGCGACTACAGAATTCACCGTTTTCGGAGATGCGCAATTTTTTATCTTCTGGGTATATGAATTTACTTATATTGTGCCGTCGTTATCAAAGCAATGAATTTGATGTGTTAGAATTTCGGGATCATCTTCAAACAGTAATCGCTTTACCCAACATTTCTATGAATGAAGAGGTAGAGAATCTTTATGAAGAGGCCTTAACTAAGCTGGATGATATTGAATATCTTTATAGTATGGCTAAGGCCGAAGAAATCGGAAAAGAATTCGCAGATAAACTGATAACCGCAATAAACAGAAAATAGACATTGAGCCGCTGGATTCAGATCGAATCCAGCGGCTATGTATTATTAATTATTCAATCCAAGATGGAATAGGGCTATAATCAGCTTAACCAATGGCATAACACAATATTAATCCGACTATCATCTTAAAGTGATAGTAACACCCGAAGTCCTACAGCGTATGGGAAGGCGAAAGCTTAGTACCCCGCACATCACTCCTAAGATTGGAAAGCTGTCTTCATAGATAGAAACATCTCCTTTTAAAAAGGTTCATATTGTTACCCTCCAATATTTTGATTGTAACCTAAGTACTGCATCGATACCGGGTGTTGGTCACGAAAAACAGGTTACGATAGAATAGAAAAAAGGCGCTCTAATTTCTCAAGCGCCTTAAAAGTGTGAAATCTCTCTTGTTTCGCCGACCGAAGCAGATCGGCGTGTTGAAGGAGTAAATACAGGTTACATTTTTTATTGCTCGATCCGTTCTTGCACCGGGCATAGTTTTTTCTTCTGTAACATATCGTGACTAGCATTCCTATTGACAAACTTTTTCGGGTTCAGGTCAAACTTCTCCTGCGAGAAAATGCAAGGTGCTTACTAAGGTGAGTTTACAGCGAATTATAAAACGCCCTCAAGTCCTGCTTTGTATTTTCAGAAAGCTCGGTATCCCTAATATTTTCAATTGCACCCTGAATGCCATAAAGCATATGCAGACAGGCCCCGTCATCGACCTCAATCCTGATGCGGAAAAAGGCTTCTTTGCTTCCCATCTGTATAAGCTGCTGTGATGTATAAACCCCTATCGCATTCAGATTTTTTTCTAAAACCTTGCCCACATTAGGCATTGAAGATAACGTTGCCACAAAACCACCTACTCAAAATATTTTTCCCAAGCCGGGAGTTTTCTCATACTACTTTCAGTTATCTCCCGAGCTGCTTTTTCATCAAAACCCTGTGTTTTGATTATAAAATTAGCCATAGCCTCTTTCTTTTCTTCAAATGACTGCATAGAACCATCTGAGTGGGCACAATGCACACAGTAATCTTTAGCTACATCGCCGTTGGGGTAGTCAGATATTTCCTGCATTGGCATCCCACAAGATATACATACTTTCATTTTTAAAGCCTCCTATTTTCCAATTAATTTTAAAAACATTCCGGTCAGTTCTTCACTATATCTATCAATAAGGGGATCTTCTGGTGAGAATAACTCTTTGTTCTGTAAGTAGTAGTGGATTAATCCCATCCACGTATTAAACAGTAGGTGTATTGGAATATCTTTGATCCCCTGCCTTTCATAATCTTGTTCAATGATTTTACTAAAGTGATAGGCCGTGATCGATTGTAATTTTACTAAGCTGATCCTTGTTTCATCTGGCAACAAATTTTTTTCGGTTATTAACCGAAGATAAAAGTTTTCGTGCTTCGATAAAACATTCAAATGTGTTCTCAGAAACTCTCTAATATCACACTTTTTTTCTGCCAAAGTATGCAACTCAAGCCCCAGACTATCTCCAAAATCCTCTATAACAGCACATAGCAACTCATCTACTGATGGAAAATGCACAAAGATCGTGCCATGCGATACGCCTGCTTCTTTTGCAATTGTGGCAGTTGTTGCAGAAAACCCTTGTTCCGAATACACGATATAAGCTGTTTCAACAATCTTATTTCGTGTATTCTCTTTTTGTAATTGTCTTTTTGATTTCACTCAATAACCTCCAACTCAATGAGTACAAACTCATTATATAGCAAATACAAATTGAAATCAAGATAAAATTTCTTTTTCAGCTTTCCTAAGTGTAATGGGTCAACTGGCGAAACGAATAATAAAGAACAAGAGTACGAAGATTCGTTTCCATAATGCGTTTATCCAATTTAGATCCAAGGCCGCTTTGCTGTCATGAAACGAGAGCATATGATGGACAAAATCAGGAAGAGAGTCCTTTTTTGGGCGTGCGATGAATGTCTTCTTTCCGCCTTATCGGAACGCTAAAGTTTTCTCTTACAAAAAAGCAATCCGGTTTGCATCGTTCAAGCCGGATTTGCTTTGTCTTTGAATAATAAATGCTGTATAATTGAAGCCAGATGAAAAACTGTGGGGCAAAATACAAATTAGCTATGGACACCTGCGCGTGAAAAGATGCACAAAGAAGGAATGATAGTACATGAAAAGAAAGCAGGCACTTTTTTTGATCCTCATTCTGGTTGCTTTACTTATGATAGCCGGGTGCACACCGCCGGAAGAAATCCGTCCTGAAGAACCTGCGGTTTCGGAGCTGCCTGCATCATCGCCTGCCCCTTCTTCATCGGCAGCGGAACTGCCCCGATCGGATAGCGAATCAGCAGAGGTCTCTATTGAGGATGACAAGAACCCTGACGATGACTTTATGAATGACGACGGTTCTATCAATATTGGAGTGAGAGACGCCGCTATTCAGAAGGTCTTGGATTCTGTGGAAGAAGGAACGTATGTAACGTATAGCGCAGTGGGCAACACAGAGCATGTGGAATTACTGAATGAGTGGGTCACGTGCTTTCAAATGGGTGAATCCGCCCAGCCCCTCTATCTTTTTCACTATGGGTATGGCTGGGGCAACGCTTTGAGGTTGCTGGAATACAAGGGGGGCAGCCATTACACGGTGACGGACTGCGTCTCAGGGGAATCGTGGAAATCGGCGGTGATTGTCAAACGCGCTGTGGACTTTGTGTTTGGCACTGACTTGCCACTAAATGAATATATGGCGAAAGCCGAGGCTTGCATTGTACGCCATGTGCCTTATTCGGCGGCAATGCTGAAATATGACCTGGACTTAACCCCCGCATTGGGCAGCATGACAGCAAAAGAAGCCTGCGAACGGGCGATTCTACACAACAGCGATGGTCATTACGGCGGCGGCTATATGGGAGGCGGATGGAGTTCGGATCACTGGGAACCGAAAACTTCTGCGGGTGAGGCCGTTGTGGACGGGTCTAGCGTTGCAACCATTACAGGAGCAGTTGAGTTGATGGGAAGGCCTTGCTATCTGATTACAATTGAATGTGAGATGGTGAATGGCTTTCCCGCGCGGGGGGATCTGGCGATCAGCGCCGATGGAAGACTAATATTCACCGATCATCGTATGGGGGGCGACGATTGGTACAGCTTGAGAACCGATTATGATGAACAGTATATCGTTACGGCACATTGATTCGATAGGGCTGCCAATACGCAAAATCAGCCGAGTGCGTTCTAACTGACAGCCAATCTCTGCTATCTCAAGTGATAACCGAATACAATGAATCTCAAAAAGCTGGCAATGTTGGCGTAGAAAGGCCCTTTTTTCTTGCCAATTCTTGCGTTGGCATAAGGTGAACCCCGGTTTTCGTTGCTGAAAACCGGGGTTCTTTGACACTCTGAAACAGACAGCATATTATGCTGTCTGTATTTTGTTATACCGCTTGTTTTTACCACGACTTTGCCAACAGTTAGACCATATTTGCTTTTCTTGCGCAACAAGCTCCATCATGGAGGAAAGTCTGTGAATCCCAACATTCTCTTTACTGGCTTGTAGGTTTATACTGTCACTCAGAATTTTCTAGTAGTGGATCTCTGCCATCACCTGAGATGCTCCTATTTTCTCTTGAATGAGCCCAGCGCTATACATCCAGTCAATGTTGGTCTCCCAGTTTTCAGCAGTTTGGCTCAAAAAAGGGGCATTGGCAGCTTCCATCAAAGGCAGCAATGTCTGGCAGGATTTCCCTTCCACCGAGGGAGACAAGGGGAAATTCTCCTCATTCTGATTGTCCAGCAAGATTTGCAGGCAAGCCTCCCTATCCGCCTGAAAGTCCTTAAAGCCTTTGGATGAGGCTCGCAGGAAGCCAGCCAGTACCTCCGGCTCGGCTTCAATCATTTCATTACCGGCCAGAAATACGGCCTCATAGTAATTGGGGATGCCATATTCATTGACCATAAAATGGTTTACTTCAAAGCCCTCTTCCTCCATCTGCGGAACCTCGTGGTTCACAAGGCAGCCAATGGTGGCATCCACATTGCCAGTGGTCATGGAGCTCATCAGTTCAAAGCCTACGTTTACCATCTCCACGCTGGAAAAATCCGCACCGCTGGCTTGCATCATGGTCTGTACCAGCGCCTCGCTCAACGCAGTACCGGCATAGCCCACGGTTTTGCCATCAAGGTCTGCGGGCTTCTGGATGTTCTTATCCGCCAGAGACAGGATGATATTCAGGGGCGACTGCACCACAGCACCAATCGACTTCACGCCGATGTTCTGGTTTGCAACTGCTTGAATAACATCATGCTCATAGTATACGCCGATTTCCGCCTTTCCGGCAGCAACCAGTGACAAAGCATCGTTGTCATTGGCAGGAAACTGGATTTTCACATCCAAGCCCTCATCCTTGTAGTAACCACGCTCAATTGCGGTGTATATAAAGGTGTGCAGGGCGTTGGGGTACCAATCCAGTACTACGTTGATTTCCCGGAGCGCCTCCCCTTCTCCTGCGTTTTCCGGCTGGGCACAACCAGTCAGCGGGGTTAGCAACAGCATCGCTGCCAGAAGCAGCACTGTTATCTTTTTCATGGATATTCCTTCTTTCTTTATTGGCCACGCCAGGTTATGAGGCGTTTTTCAAGGATGCTTACAATGGCCACAAGGAGCATGGCTACCACAGACAGCAGTAAGATGGGTGCAAAGACACCGGCTCCATCCAGCTGTGTCATCATACGGCGGCTGAAATAGCCAAGCCCCCTCTGAGCACCCAGCCACTCTCCGATTGCCGCTCCGATGAGAGACAAGGGCACCGCCATTTTGATGGCGGAGAAAAAGTAGGGCAATACAGCCGGGAGCTTTAGCTTCCAGAAAATCTGCCGCTTGCTGGCTCTAAATGTAAAAAGCAGCTCAATCATCTCGGACTTTACCGACCGGAATCCATCAAACACCGTGATGGTGATGGGGAAAAATGTCATCAGCACCGCCACCAGAACCTTGCTCCACAGGCTATAGCCAAACCACAGAACAAAAAGCGGAGCCAACGCCGTAACAGGTATAGTCTGCGATGCGATAATCAGTGGGTATAACGCCTTTTCTGCAACAGGGCATCCATCCATAAGGACAGCAAGCCCCAGCCCCAAAACAACGGAAATCGCAAGGCCGACACCCACCACAGACATGGTTGCAGACAGATGTGCACCAAACAAAGGTTGGCGCAGCTCCCACAGCCGCCGAAGCACCTGCAGGGGACTTGGCAGAATATAGGCCGCATCAATGCTCATGGCAGAAGCCTGCCAGAGCATCAGCAGTGCCAGCGCCAGTGCGGCAGCGGGGAGATTCCCCCGGTTGGATCGTCTCATAGATTATCCCTCCGCAGCATGGCGATCAATTGTTCCTTTAGTGCCAGTATTTCGGGCTGTCGTAGGGTTTGCGGCGTCCGGGGATATTCGGCGGGGACTTGGAAAGAGCGCAGTTGGGTAATGGGTGTTCCCTCCGCCACCAATACCCGACCGGAAAGGAATAGAGCTTCCTCAACATCATGGGTAATAAACAAAATTGTTTTGCGTTCTCGCTCCCATTGCCGGAGCAGCCACTCCCGCATGGTTAGGCGGGTCAGGTAATCCAGAGCAGAAAATGGTTCATCCAGCAACAGAAGGCTGGAGCCGGTGAGTACCGTCCGGGCAAAGGCAGCCCGCTGGCGCATACCGCCGGAGAGCTCTTTTGGAGATTTTTTGCTCCAGTCCTCCAAGCCAACAGCGGCTAGTGCCTGCCTGACACGCAAATCCATTTCCGAATCGGAAAAGCCACCTTGAATCTCCAACGGCAGCCGCACATTTTCCGCCACGGAACGCCAAGGAAACAACATATCCTGCTGAGGCATATAGCCGCAGTAATGCTTCTGGCTTCCAATATTCGTTCCGTCCACCAGTATCTCGCCGCTTTTGGGCTCCAGCAGCTGGTTCACCAGACGAAAAACAGTGCTTTTCCCACAACCGGAGGGACCCACAATGGATACGAACTCCCCCTTCTCCACATGAAAGGAGAGGTCATCAATGATGGAGAAATCCTCCGCCTTATATTGAAAAGCTACGTCTTTAAAGGTCAGCATAGGCTTACACGCTCATTTTCCATGCCATATCCCAGAAAGCACCTTCGTACCGGGAGCATGTGATGAAAATTTCTTCCAGCCGCCGCATTTGTGCTTCGGAATAGTTCGCTGTCAGCCGCTCAAGCAGATCAATTAAGTTCTGGTTCGCCTGCGCATAGCCAGGGTCCGCATAGCCATGTATCCACTCGCCATAAAAGGGATGATCGCCACAGGCAGGATACGCTTTCATCATCTCTTTGGCAATGACCTCGTAGCTCAGCGCACAGGAAAGGATAACCCCGGCAATCTCCCCCGGGCCTTCTTCGTAGGCCACCCGAAGCATGTAGGAAGTATACGAGAGGTTATCCAGAGCCACGGGAGTCTGCTCCGCATCCTTTAGAGAGATGCCAAGCCGCTGCATATAGCCTTTATGAATATCCATTTCGCCATCAAGAATCTGGGATACATAGCTTGCAAACAGGCGCATGGCTCCTATATCTTGTGCCTTGGCCACACCAATGGTGAATACCTTGGCATAGTCAATCAAGTACAGATAGTCCTGCACCATGTAATATTGAAACGTCTCACGATCCAGGGTACCGTTGGCGATCCCCTGAACAAAAGGGTGGGTATGGTAGCCCTCCCATATTTCTTTCGAGGCGTCCAACAGACGTCTCGTTGCTTGCATATTCATTCCTTCGCCTCCTTAGTAAACTCGCCAGTGATAGCGAAAGCGTGGTTCATAGGCCCGGAGCCTGTGCCCAAATCCAGCATGGCCCCCAGTGCCCCGGAGATATAAGCCTTAGCACGCTCCACAGCTGTTTCCAAATCGTAGCCCTTTGCCAAGTTCGAGGCAATAGCGCTGGATAGGGTGCAGCCAGTTCCGTGAGTATTGGGATTGTTGATCCGTTTTCCGTAAAACCATCGGTAATCTCCATCCTGATACAGCAGATCGTTGGCATCGCTCACTTGGTGCCCGCCCTTGCACAGCGCGGCGCAGTGATAGGTCTCACTAATATATTGGGCGGCGGTCAGCATATCTTCTGCACTTTTTACCTTCATGCCAGAGAGGACTTCCGCCTCCGGGATATTCGGCGTCAGCACAGTAGCCAGAGGCAGCAAGTGTTGCTTTAGTGTGACTATAGCATCCTCACTGATAAGTCTTGATCCGCTGGTAGTCACCATCACTGGGTCCACCACAATGTTGACCACCTCATACTGCCTTAGCTTTTGCGCAATTACCATGATAAGCTCCACAGAGGATACCATGCCGATCTTCACCGCATCAGGGCGGATATCGGAAAAAACGCTGTCGATCTGTTGGGCAAGAAATGCTAGGGGAACCTCTAAAATCCCCTGAACGCCGGTAGTGTTCTGCGCAACCAAAGCGGTGATGGCACTCATGGCATATACGCCGTTGGCCGTCATAGTTTTGATATCTGCCTGAATACCGGCGCCTCCGCTGGGATCGGTTCCAGCGATTGATAATGCTGTTCTCATAAGTCAAGAACTCCTTTCATGTTTAAGCACTATTTTTATTGAGCGACAAAGAGTGGTGCCCCCGGTTTGCCGCTATTTCAAGGCTCTCCTACCTGTGAAATCAGTGGAATGTAATGGTTTCATCCGCCAAACGGCAGATTTGATCCCAGTGGTCGTCCTCTTCGGTGTCGTATACAGCTACCACATAAAAATTGGCTTTCTTAGCGGTTTCGATGGCATAGAGGGCATCCTCATATACAGCCATTTCGCTGGGAAGCGTACCCAACCGACTTGCTGCCTCCAGATAAATGTCCGGCTCCCTCTTGCTGGTTCCCATGCTTTCGCAGGAAAGCACAAACTCAAAATAGGAAAGCACCCCTAAGCGTTGCAAACAGACCTCCATAAGATGCTGTGCAGTGGCAGAAGCCACGCACATCCGAACCCCCGCTTGCCTGAGCCGCTCAAGGTGTTCTCTCACCCCCGGCTTTAAAGGG
Organism: Oscillospiraceae bacterium MB08-C2-2; assembly: GCA_035621215.1. Taxonomy (NCBI): domain Bacteria; kingdom Bacillati; phylum Bacillota; class Clostridia; order Eubacteriales; family Oscillospiraceae; species Oscillospiraceae bacterium MB08-C2-2. The sequence continues at coordinate 1,107,245 of CP141729.1, forward strand.
ATATCCTTGCGGTAATGGGCATCCATGATGTGATTCATCTCATCTGCAGCAGCCTGGGGTGACACCAGGAGACCAAAGCGGGCCACAAACAGCGCCGCAGACTCGCTCATTGTCAGCGGCCGCATTTCCTCCCGAATGCTCTCCAAGCCTTCCGTGATGCCCTTGGATTCCAGATATTCCTGCCCGAGGCTTCTCCACAGCTGCATCGAGTCAATCAGTGTACCGTCCATGTCAAAAATGGCAAAGGGTTTATGCATGGCCCTGCACCATTTGGTTTGCAAGCGCCAGCAGCTCGGCGGTGGCCGCACCGGGATCATCCGCTGCAAAAATAGCGGATACTACAGCGACGCCATCCACGCCGCTGCCGGAAAGCTGCAAGATATTCTTTTTGGAAATGCCGCCGATGGCGACGGTGGGAACCCGAACGGCATTGCAGATATCCTTGAGGGTTTGGTAAGACATCTGATCCACATCGGTTTTGGTAGAAGTAGAGAACACAGCGCCCAAGCCCAGATAATCCGCCCCATTTTTCACTGCCTCCAGCGCTTCCTCCACGGTGTGCGCCGAAACACCGATGATCATGCCTTCACCCACACGTGCCCGAACGTCGGAGGCAAGCATATCCGCCTGCCCCACATGAACCCCGTCGGCACCGCACTGAATTGCAATATCCACATTGTCGTTGATAATGAACGGTACACCGTACCGTTTGCAGAGATCTGCAAGCGCTATGGCCTCCGCCAAAAATGCATCCCCGTCCAGATCCTTTTCTCTGAGCTGGATGCAGGTAACACCGTTTTTCAGGGCGGCTTCCACCTGCTCATACAGGCTTTGCTCCCCAACCCACGCCCTATCCGTTACTGCATACAGCAGCATTGCCTTTTTATCGCACTTCATAGTTCGCCCCTCTTTCCAGCTCATCCGCAGACAGATTGCAGATGGCATCAATAATATAGTTTCGATAGCTGGAATTGCCGTCCAGCTCGGTCATTCGCTGCTTCGCTTTTTCTCCGCAAAAGCCCATGGCGCAGACTGCGGCGGCAGCCGCTTCCAGCACATGCCCCGGATTGGCCGTTACATACGCCGCGATCAAGGCGGAGAGCTGACAGCCGGTTCCGGTGATTTTGCTCATATCCGCATGGCCATTGCGAATGCAGTATGCTGTGTTCTGGTCAGCAACAATGTCAATCTCTCCGGTGATGGCAATTACTGCGCCGGTCTTTTGGGCAAACGCCTTTGCAAAAGCGATCGCTTCCTCTAAATTTTGCTCGGTGACCCGATCAGAGACATCCGCATCTACCCCTTTGGTGGTGCCGTTTCCGTGGGCAAGAGCCTTGATTTCGGAGATATTGCCCCGAATAACCGCAAACTGAATGTCCTGCAGCAGTTCCAGTGCGGTATCGGTGCGAAGGAAAGATGCCCCCGCCCCCACAGGATCGAGGACTACAGGATGGCCCAGCAAATTTGCCTTTCGTCCGGCGGCAAGCATAGCCGGGATGGTGCGCTGGTTCAGGGTGCCAATATTGATGTTGAGGCCGCCGCAGATCGAAGTAATCTCCTCCACTTCACCCACATCATCGGCCATAATGGGCGAACCACCACAAGCCAAAAGGATATTGGCACAGTCATTCACGGTGACATAATTGGTAATATTGTGGATCAGCGGCGACTGCTTCCGAACATTTTCAAGCATTTCCTTTATCATGATTAGTTTCCTTTCATACTGTCGGCAAATTGGTTGAGGCGAGACTGAATGGTTGCGAGAGCTCCGGTTTTTTTTAGTGAGTAGATCAAAGCCCCCGACAGGAGCGAACCGGCAGCTGTAGAAATAAGGAAAGGGATGATATAGGCATAAAACGCTAAGTCACCGGCTGCTCGTCCCATAAAGAAAATGGCAACCGGATAGGCACTGAGCCCGCCTACAATTGCAGTGCCAAATACCTCAGCGGCCAGTGTCGGAAAAATCTTTTGGCTCTTCCGATACATCAAGCCGCAAAGGAGAGCGCCAAACATACTGCCCGGAAAAGCCATCAGACTGCCAAGACCCAGCAAATTTCGAATCAGGCTTGCACCAAAGGCAACACCCACCCCATAACCGGGGCCGAGCAAAACGGCGCAGAGGATGTTGACCATGTGCTGTACAGGGGCACACTTGCTTCCGAATACAGGAACAGAAAACAAACTTCCGACAACAGCTACCCCACACAAAACTCCCGCAATGGATAGCTTTTGAATATTCAGTTTTTTCATGATGTAAGCTCCTTTTTAATTGTGTTAGCGAAAACGGCAATAACAGCGTCGCTTTCCTTTTAAGTGGAAATGGGCAAGCTTCACCCACAAAGGTCGGTCGAGACTTTCTGGTCTCCTCTCACGCCGGAACACGGCTTCCCATCGCTGTTATACAAGACACAGGGCGCTCCCCCTTGTCCGTCACGGTCACCCGTGAATGCCGCCATCACATCCTTTCAAAAAAAGAGCAATAAAAACAGAGGCCCCCTGATGCAAGGCCTCCGAAAGAATCAAATTATGACTCCCTACGGCGGCATTATCCGCATCAGGTTCCAGGGTCGAAGTTTGGTAACTTCCTCTCAGCCTGTCTCACAAGCTCCCCATTTTTGTTTTGTGTGTTGTTATGAATAAAAATAGGAGACACCGATACGGTGCCTCCGAAAGAATCAGAAAATGATTCCCTACGGCGGCATTATCCGCATCAGGTTCCAGGGTCGAAGCCTAATGACTTCCTCTCAGCCCGCAACACGAGCTCCCCATATCTTAGATATAGTATACTCCATCCAATTTAAAAAAGCAAGACTACTAGTCTGGGGCCCATAAAAGAAGCAGATGTTTCATAATCAAAACAGAAAAAGCTTGTTTCTGTCTTATTACAAGAAAGGGGGGAAATAAATTTTGTGCTCGAGAACATGTTTTGAATTATATTTTATATTCTTACATAATATTCTACGTTTTATTAAAAAATGCTTAAAAGTACTAGAAAAAGTTCAATTTTCCTCTATCAAGAAAATGACATTTTTTGTATAATAAAAACAAAAAAACTATTTATTATTAAAAATAACATTAATTTTGTTTAAAATACGAAACTAAAAATACACTCCAAAGATAATATATAAAATTTAAAATTACTGATAATTATAGCAATATCCATATGCCGGTTTCCTCTTCATGTCATAAATCTGCGAAATACCATTTTTTAAATGTGCTCGTACACTTAAACTAAATTTTGTTGTTTGCAGAGGTATCAACACAACAGGGCAGCTTACTCCTTTGCCCTGCTGTTCGGCAAAGGCTTTTCTAAAATAAGGCGAAGAGCCATTGTATATGGCTTTGCAATATAAATGAAAAAGTCTGGTTTACATCATGACAAAAGAAAGGTGGTCGAGGCATAGCCGAAAGGACAAGACGACAATGGTTGCTATCTATAAAAGGAATTTAAGGAGGATCGTAACAATGAATACTAAGCCATTAAAAAGGGTACTGTCATTGTTAGTGACAATTGTAATGCTGCTGTCGGTTTTCCCTCTCGCCGCGCTTGCGGATGAAGGCGCCTCTAACAGCGAACAAACCAACACTGAACACCTCAAAGATGAAGTTACGGGCAAAGAGGGCGAGAAAGAGAATGAGACTCCAGCCGCTGCATCTGCCGCAGCGCTGGGGCAATCCAGCTCATTTGCTGAGGCAAGGGCCGCTAAAGAGGCTCTATCCGCCATCACATCCGAAAATGATCTTGAGCTTGTGGAGACTCCCGGAGATGGCTTCTTTTTGGGTAACGCTTCGGCCGGAGCGGTCGACATCTATGTGTCTACCAACTCGGATTCAGATAACTATTTCGGTATCCGCCGTGTAGCGGATAACCTTGCCACAGATATCGGCCAAGTCACAGGAAAGGCCGCAGCTGTTAAGACTGGCAGCGAATCCGTCTCTTCTACAGCGGTTATCGTTGGCATGCTGGGAGAAAGCCCCTTGATAGACGGTTTAGCGGCATCCGGCAAGCTGGATGTAAAGGAAATTGAAGGCTTGTGGGAAAGCTATGTCCTTCAGGTCGTTGATAACCCTATGCCGGGTGTCACCAAAGGGTTTATTGTAGCCGGCAGTGACAGGCGCGGCACCATCTATGGCATTTACAAAATCTCCGAGACCATCGGAGTTTCACCCAACGGCTTTTTTGCAGACAGTGTGCCTGTTCGCAAGACAAGCCTGACTCTTTCTGCCGATCGTGTTGTCAAGGGTGAGCCCTCGGTTAAATACCGTGGGATTTTCCTCAACGACGAAAGAAGCACACAAAGATGGCAGAATGAATACAACAACAAAGTATCCCAATACAAAGTTACAGGGCCAGATGCAGCGGTTAACCTGACAGGTTCAAAATGCATCTCCTGCCCTCCCGAAGATAACTGCACCGCCACCGGCGGCAACCACAGCGCAGAAGACTGGTCACCTGTTAATGTAGATGGCGAGCTCTACGCCCCCAGTTACCGCGGGTTCGATTACGAAGGATACTATACCTATGTGTTCGACTTTATCCTGCGTACCGGCGGAAACTATTTATGGCCAACCATGTGGAACAACGCTTTCTGGAAAGATGATCCCATGAACCCCATTATGGCCGATAAATACGGCGTTGTAATGGGCGCCTCGCACCAAGAGTTCATGGGCACCTCCGACAAGGAATGGGTGTGGAGTGACAGCGGCGCCTGGGACTGGATCGGAAACAGAGAAGGCATGATCGATTTCTGGCAGGAGGCCATGAACGAACGGGTAAACATGGAAAACATTTTCCAGTTTGGCCTGCGGGGGCTTAACGACAGCCCAGCCCCGGGCGCTGGATCAACCACACACAATGTCAATACACTGGAGGATGTTGTAAACGAGCAGTACGAAATTCTGCGAAGAGCGCTGGAATACAACAACGACCCAAGACCAATTGAAGATATTCCTAAATCATTGACTGTGTATAACGAGGTCGAGGCCATCTACTATTCCGGCGTTAACCTACCCACCGACATCACGCTGATGCTGATCAACGATAACCAGCAGCACGTGCGCACACTGCCTACCGATAAAATGCGGGAAGAAAGATATGCTGACGGCGGTTTGGGCATGTATTATCACTTCGACTACAATGGCTCTCCACGCTCCTACCGCTGGGTAAACGCCCTGCCCATGGAGAAGGTACGGGAGCAAATGACCATGGCCTATGATTATGGCGTGGATCGCATCTGGATCGTAAACGTAGGTGACCTGAAATTCAATGAGATGCCTATCAACTATTGGATGAAACTGGGCACCGACATTGAAAAATGGGGCGCTTTGGATGGCCCTGAAAACTTCTACCGTAAGTTTGCTTCGCTGGAATTCGGCGAAGAAATGGCGGATGAAGTTGCCGATATTCTGTTCAACTACAGCCAAATCAACGACATCAGAAAGCCTGAATGGCTTGCCTTTAACACTTTCAGCCTCAACTATTTCAACGAAGCTGAAACGATTCTTAACCGTTATCTCGACCTGCGTGAGCGGGCAACATACCTTTTTGAAAATGTAGTACCTGAGTATCAGAAAGACAATTTCTATAACATTGTCATGCATCCTGTGAACGTTTCAAGCAACGCTTGGGAGGTCATGGTCAACCTCCAGAGAAGCAAGCTTTATGCCAACGCCACAACAGCCGGTGGAATTGCAGGGCCGGCGGCCACTGTGGCCAACGATTACGCCACAGTCGCTATGAATGGCGTAACCCGTGACACAGAGTGGATGTGGTATACATACGGTGCGCCCGGTCTCGGTACCCCCACCACACTGGAGGGCGGCGAGGATTACTACACCGTGGCCAACGGCAAGTGGTATGGCTACTATCCCAGACTTTCCAAACAATATCCGCATACAGAGGTTCGGGATGCCAATTCCCACGATGCCAGCCAGAATATTTACTACCTGAATATGGGCACCGGCAACAACGGCTCATGGCAGCATGGAACCTGGCAGTTTAACATCACCCCGGATAAGCTCACCAGTTTCTCGAACGAGCCCAACCCACCCAACTCCGCTACTCAGCAGCTGCGCGGCTGGATTGACAGCCCTGCACAGGCTGCAACCATGGTTGTTCTGCCTCAGTCATGGGATATGGGCTTCTATGATGGGTTTGTCAACAACAATGTGATGAACCTTCCCAATGCAAGAACGGGAAGCATTGACCTGTATCCCTTTGACAGCAATGAGAATGAAACCCGATACGTGGAAGTGGCCAATGCAGGTGCACTGGCGTTTGATTATACAGTCACGGCACCTTCTTGGATCATGCTTGACAAGAAGACCGGCACAATTGGCGGTATAACCGACTCCAACAAGCTGGATCGGGTTCATGTCAGCATCGACTGGTCCAATATTCCCGCATCAGCTATTCAAGATGGCGTTGCAGAAGGCAGCATCACAGTCACCGGTGCCGGTGCTGCGGTTACCGTGAACGTAACAGCCAATGTGTTTGATCCTGCCCTTCTGGATCAGCTGCCTTTGGGAACCTTTGTGGAAACCAACGGCTATGTATCCATCCTTTCCAAAAATTACACCAAATCCGTGGCAGGCTCAGGCTATGCGGAAGACGCCAAATGGACTGTACTGCCAAGGTATGGGCGTGAGCAATCCTCTGTGAAGGTTCAGCCGAGCCTGATCTACGCCCAGCATACCGGCGTTCTTGAACCGGGTGTGGATTCGCCGTATGTGGAATACCCGGTCTATATCGAAACACCCGGCGATATCAGCATCGTTACCCAGTGGGCAGCCACAAATCCTCTGCATCACGAAGAACTGGGCAGCCTTAGATATGGCATAACCTTTGGCAACGACCAACCTCAGATCATCGACATCGTAGTTGAAAACCACGCTGTTCGCGGCACCGGCTGGACAATACCGGTAGAAACGGCAGTTCGTACCCTGACTGCTACATCCTCTCAGTCCGGTATATGCACTTCTGTGCACAAGGTCAGTGAGCCGGGTCTTTATACTCTGCGTGTCTTTATGGTAAACGACGGCATGGTGCTTGAGAAAATACTCGTAGGCACAGAAGCCAGAGACGATATTGTGTCTACCGGCTCCGGTGCCCGTGCCAGAAGTGTCCCCAATATCTTTATTGGCCCCGCACAGGGCGGACCAAGCGGCGGCAACGCTGCCAACAACCCCTATCGGCAAGTTGTCACCAATCCCGCCGCACGCACATCCTTCCTGGGCGCTCCCCAAACCTATTTCAAGAATTCCGGCACAGACGGCAATATGGAGGTTAAAGATATCCCCGGCCCCATTGCCACACGCCCCAACCTTGTCACCGACAACAGGGCTCCCGCCCCGTTGATCAGCGATCCCGTGGTGCTTGCAGGTCGTTCCAGCGCATCTTCCGGCTTAGCCGTTAATGCTTTTGATAACGATTCTGCAACTGTGTGGACACCTTCCACCACTGCCAACGAATGGGTTGCCTTCGACTTTGACCAGCCATATACTTTCGATAGCGTATCGATTACAGAAGTAGGAAACAATGTAAAATCCTTTGCCCTGCAAATGTGGACAGGCACTGCATGGAGCGATATCTTCACCGGAACTACAATAGGGCCTGATTATGGCGAGAAGATATTCCCTGCTACAGGAGCGGTTGCCTCTACCACCTTCACCAGAACCACCAGCCGAATTCGGCTGCTGATTTTAAAAGCAGACGCACCGCCTGTTATCAGCGGCATTCAGTTGGCACCGTTCACCAACCACGCTCTCGGCGGAACAGCCAGTGCAGGTGCAACCACCTCAAATCAAGGCTCCCCTGCCTATGCAATCAGCGGCAACCGTGTGAACAACAGCTCTTCCAGCCGCTGGCAGTCCAACAGCGTACCAAACCACCTCCAAGTAATTTGGGGCGAAGCAAAACCCATTTCAATTGTCAACATGTTCGTTCCCAGAACCGCAACCGGTGTCTCCTATAACCGTGACATCATTTCAACAAACGGTTTCTCTGCCGTTAACTATGAGTATACGGATGATGGCGGCACAACCTGGAAACCCCTTGGGTTGCTGAGAACCAACGGCAAAGCATGGCTGGCTCTTAATCTGCAAACCCCTGTTACTATGAACGGCGTAAGAGCCAAGTTCACCCAAAACGATGCTCACGCCGACAACCTTATTGTTGTTGAGCTTGAGGCACTTCAGGTGCATTCCCTTACGGAGGCATCGACTATAAGCAACATGGATAAGCTCAAGACAGCGCTCACCCAAGCAAAGCTTGTGAGCACCACCGACTGGTCGGAAGAAGACAAGCAGGCCCTTAAGGATGCGATAGCCACCGGACAGGCACTGGTTGATGCAAGCTCCACCGACGATGAGGCGATTCTTGCCGCCATTGCCGCTCTGGAAGCCGCCGCATCGGCACAGCCGATCCCCAGATACGGCTATGTACCTTATGGCACTCCCGAGCTTGCAACCGGAGTCATCGATCCCCTGTGGGACGATGCAAAGAGCCTCCCCGTCGACCGGCACCTGACCATGGCCAACGGGCCTGCCAGCGGTCTTGGCAAGCTTCTGTGGGATGATCAGAATCTGTATGTTCTGGCCGAGATCACCGACCCTGTGCTGAACAACAGCAACAGCAACACCTACCAGCACGACTCGGTGGAAATCTTTGTAGACGAAAACAATTCCAAAGCCAGCTCCTTTGGCAACGGTATGGGCCAGTACCGTGTAAGCTTTACCAACCAGCAGTCCTTTGGCAATACCAGCTACAGCACAGGCTTTGAATCCTGGGCATGGACCACCGACACCGGCTATGTAGTCTTAGCCAAGATTCCCTTTAAGTACTACACACCAGCGGCAAACAAAGAGATCGGCTTTGACCTGCAGATCAACGATGCAGGCGTATCCGGCAGCCGTCAGGATGTGGTCATGTGGTACGATACCTCCGGTTCCTCTTACAACAACGGCTCGGGATGGGGAACTGCCCGGCTGATGGAGAAAGATACTGTTCCGGTTGACAAAACCAACCTGAACGCAGCCATCGCGAAGGCATCCGGCCTGACCGAAGGGGAATACACCGCTGAGAGCTGGGCCGTCCTTGCCAATGCCCTTACAGCAGCGCAGGGCGTAGCGGCCGATACCGCAGCCACTCAGGAAGCGGTTGATTCTGCAGCTCAAACCCTTACCCAAGCCATAGAGGCTCTGGTAAAAGCAGTGGAACCTGTTGACAAGTCTGCTCTGGAAGCCCTGATTGATGAAGCAGAAGGGTTGAAAGAGACCGACTACACCGCTGAAAGCTGGGCAATCTTCGCCAATGCCTTCGCAGCAGCCAAGAGCGCAGCAGCGGATGCTACAGCTACTCAAGAGGATGTCAATGCAGCGGTTATCGCCTTGCAAGGCGCCATGGATGGATTGGCAGAGGTTGATCCCGGTGAGGAAATTCCCGTAACCGCTCTCAAGATCACCGGCAGCTCCACCGTTAAGCGCAACAAGACAGCACAGCTGACCGCCGTAATCACCCCCACCAATGCAACGGATAAAGAGGTTGTCTGGACCTCTGTGAACCCCAACGTAGCGGAAGTGGATGAAAACGGATTGGTAACCGCTACCAGCCAAACCGGCTTTGCTATTATTCAGGCAACGGCCAGCAATGGTGTTACAGCGCAGTTTACGATTCGTGTGACTGCGTAAGGCAAACGATACAGGGCAAGAGATAAAGCAAAGCTTTTGCCCTGTTATAATTTCAAAATTTACAACCATAAAGTCAGTTTAGACCTAAACCATAGCCACCTGTTGGGCACCGATGAGCCAACAGGTGGTCTAATCGAAAAAGTGTCTTAAAACAGAGGAGGATAAAAGGTGAAGAAATTTGTTGCATCTCTGCTCGCATTGCTTATCATTTGCACTACAGTGGGCCCAGTTATTGCCTCGGCCAGCGAGGCGGCCAACGCCGCCCACACGAATTCCGAATCTAAAAATTGGGTCGGAACATGGGCCAGCGCACAGTATTATGGTGACCCAAGTGGCAGTGACGGAGGTGTGAGCAGTGCAGGTACCATAGCGCTAACCTTACCTAACTCTACGCTTCGTCAAATGATCCGCACTTCCGTAGGCGGTGACCAGCTGCGCTTCACCTTCTCCAATGAGTATGGCGCCACGGCAATGACCATTAATGCGGCAAGCGCCGCTAAAGCCAACGGAAGCAACAATACTTCCAGCATTGATGTTTCGACCAATACTGCGATTACTTTTAACAATGGCAGTGCAAGTGTGGTTATTCAACCCGGAGAGTTCATGACATCCGACCTCATTCATTTTCCCGTAAATGCACTTGAAAGAATTGCGGTATCCACGTATTTTGGAGAGACGCCCACAAGAATCAGCTCTCACATAGGCGCCAGAGCCAACAGCTACGTGGAGGCAGGGATAAATGCAACTTCAAATGCAACATTAAGCGGTTCCACCAATACCCATTGGTTTGCTTTGTGTAACGTGGATGTGAAAGCGCCGGAAAAAAACAAGTCAATCGTCTTGTTTGGCGACTCCATCACAGACGGATACGGCGTGACAAATGAACGGTATACACGGTGGGGGGATGTCCTGATGAACAATCTTCAAGGCAACCCAATCACCAGCCATCTTTCTGTCATTAATATGGGTATCGGAACAAACGCCCTGCTCGGCGGTACAAACCCGCTGGCGGCGAAAGACCGGTTTGCAAGAGATGTTTTGAATCAACCGGGTGTTGGTTATGTCGTGTTCTTAATCGGCGTCAACGACCTTCCCGGAAGCTCCCAAACTGCAACGAACATGATCGCCGCTTTTGACACCATGTTTAAAGCCGCAGCGAATAAAGGGATTAAAGTATACGGCGGCACGATATCGCCCCGGGGCTCCACGGCAGCACAGGATGCCAATCGGCAGACTGTAAACGCTTGGATTCGCCAGCAATATGCAGAAGAAAAGATATATGGGCTGGCTGATTTTGATACATTGCTGCGCAATCCCGACAACCAAAGTGCATTGATCCCCTCCTATGCAGCGGATAGTATCCACCCCAATGCGACTGGATATAGTTTGATGGGCGATTATGTGTATTCTTTGATACTGGACGACAGTATGGAAGGGAAAGACGCTCTGGCTGCGTTGATTGCCAAAGCAGAACTTCTTGTGCCGGCAGATTATACCCCTGCTTCTTGGGCCGGTGCGCAAGCCGCCCTTAATGCCGCCAAGATTGTGATGGCAGACGAGGAAGCAACGCAGGATGATGCAGATGCTGCTGCCGTTACCCTACAGGCGGCACTGGATATCCTTGAAGAAAGCAATCTTAAAAAGCTTAAGACAGCGCTCACCCAAGCAAAGCTTGTGAGCACCACCGACTGGTCGGAAGAAGACAAGCAGGCCCTTAAGGATGCGATAGCCACCGCACAGGCACTGGTTGATGCAAGCTCCACCGACGATGAGGCAATTCTTGCCGCCATTGCCGCACTGGAAGCCGCCGCATCGGCACAGCCGATCCCCAGATACGGCTATGTACCTTATGGCACTCCTGAGCTTGCAGCCGGAGTCATCGATTCCCTGTGGGACGATGCAAAGAGCCTGCCCGTCGACCGGCACCTGACCATGGCCAACGGGCCTGCCAGCGGTCTTGGCAAGCTTCTGTGGGATGATCAGAACCTGTATGTTCTGGCCGAGATCACCGACCCTGTGCTGAACAACAGCAACAGCAGCACCTACCAGCACGATTCGGTGGAAATCTTTGTAGACGAAAACAATTCCAAAGCCAGCTCCTTTGGCAACGGTATGGGCCAGTACCGTGTAAGCTTTACCAACCAGCAGTCCTTTGGCAACACCAGCTACAGCACAGGCTTTGAATCCTGGGCATGGACCACCGACACCGGCTATGTTGTGCTAGCCAAGATTCCCTTTAAGTACTACACACCAGCGGCAAGCAAGGAAATTGGATTTGACCTGCAGATCAACGATGCAAGCGCATCCGGTAGCCGTCAGGATGTGGTCATGTGGTACGATCGATCCGGCTCTTCCTATAACAACGGCTCGGGCTGGGGCACCGCCCTTCTGTTGGAAGGCGATGCCGTTCCAGTTGACAAAGCCAGCCTGAATGCGGCCATTGCGAAGGCATCCGACCTGACCGAAGGGGACTACACCGCTGAAAGCTGGGCAATCTTCGCCAATGCTTTCGCAGCAGCCAAGAGCACAGCAGCGGATACCGCAGCCACCCAGGAAGCGGTTGACGAAGCAGTCATTGCCCTGCAAGCAGCTGTGGAAGGATTGGAGAAAGCGGGCGAACCGGGTGAAGAAATTCCCGTAACCGCTCTCAAGATCACCGGCAGCTCCACCGTTAAGCGGAACAAGACAGCGCAGCTTACCGCCGTGATCACACCCACCAATGCAACGGATAAAGAGGTCACTTGGACATCTCTGACACCCGATGCGGCCACAGTGGATGAAAACGGACTGATAACCGCCACCAGCCAAACCGGCTTTGCTATTATTCAGGCAACGGCCGGCAATGATGTTACCGCGCAGTTCACGATCCGTGTGACTGTATAGGCAGAATCTCCTTGATATATAAGAACGACCCATACGGTGCAACCCGTATGGGTCGTTCTCTATTGACCACAGAATTCTTGACAACCATATCTTCACAATCAGAGTGAATCTACATCCCGCCATATGAGCCAATACAGGCTCATTGTGAAATGAGGTAGACCACTACTTCCCTCTTGATCATACATCTGCTTGGCCAACACATACGCCCCCATAGGTATACCAGCTCCCTCCATTGATTTATCTTGCATCCCCCTTCGCGCTGTGCTTTATGTGGCTTGCAGCAGCATCCAATTGCTATCAGAAATGCGGAATGCCGCCTCAACAGAGGTTATGGCGCTTACCGTCAAGACTCCAGCCAAGAACAGCGCTTTTAGCATATCTTTTATTTTGATAAATACAGCACGCTCCGTCTTCATATCTGCCACAATACTTTTTGACATAACAAAAGCCCCGGCTGAGCCGGGGCTTTTGTTATGTATTCAGTTGAATCTTACAGTTTAAAAAGAACTTACTTACGGATTGATAACGCCCTGAACTTCTGCAGAATCAACGTTTTCAGGTGTAACAATCATAACGCCGGTGTCGATTTCCTTCTGGGTAACGGTTCCGCCGTTGGCCAGATCAAGGGCCAGCTTAACGCCGTCATAACCCATGAAATACTGGCGCTGGAGCACGGAGGAAACGTTGTATTCGTTGGAGCGAATCATGGTCTCAATTTCGTTGGAGAAGTCAAAACCGATCATGGTAATATCGGTGCGTTTTGCTTCGGTCAGGCCGGTAACAAAGCCAACGGTAGAGCCGTTGTTAGGGCCAAACACGCCAATGAGGTTGGGATAGGTGGTCAGGAAATCCTGGCAGAAGCCAACTGCCTTGGCAATATCGCCGTCATTGATTTTAACGTCGTCTTTCAGAACCTTCCAAGCTGCCGGAGCTTTGGCATCCCAATACTCGTAGAAGCCTTCAAGACGGTCGTTAATCGCCTGAGAACCGGTGGAACCGGCCTGAATGGCAATAACGCCTTCTTCGGTTTCCGCATGTCCAGCTGCTTTGAGCCTGCGGATCATTTCTTCGGCAGACATACGGCCAGCTTCAATATTGTCGGTCAGCAGAGCGGCGCTGTAGTCATCACCGTCGACTTTGGAATCGATCAGAATGAGGGGAGTGCCGGATGCAAATTGCTCTTGGATTGGTGCTGCAAGAGCGGTTCTATCCAAGGGTGCAATAACAATGCCATCAGCCTTGGCTGATACAGCATCTTGCAGGTAGCGAACCTGGCCTTCAATGTCGGATTCAGCAGTGGTGCCCAGAATAACTACATTGCAGCCTAAATCGGCCCCGGCTTTTTCTGCTCCGGCCTGTACGATGGACCAATACTGATTGCCAAGAACCTTAACAATAACATAGATGGTTTTTTCGCCGCTGGAAGCGGGGTCCGCAGTGGAAGGTGCCGTGGAAGAAGTCGCCGGAGCGGTGCTTGATGCGGGTGTAGGATCGGTGGGACTGCCACCACAGGCTGTCAGTCCCAGTACCATGGTAACGCAGAGAATCAGCGCAAATATCTTTTTCACGATTGCATTTCCTCCTTTAATAATTCTAGCTTTTTGTATTTATAGCTACCGGCTTTTTAAAGAACCGGTTCACTAACTGCTGCAATGGGGTCTGTGCGGTAGAGCCACTCTTGCGGTGACGGTAAACCTCAAGAGCAACGGCGATGACAAGAATAAGACCAATGATAACCTGCTGCCAGAAGGAATTCACCTTGTTCAGGTTAAGGCCATTGCGGATAACACCCATCATCAAGGCACCAATCACGGTGTTAAGGATCGTTCCTTCGCCGCCGGCGATGGAGATTCCACCAAGAACAGCCGCTGCAATGGCTTCCATTTCATAGCCGGTACCGGCTGTGGGCTGTGCGGATTTAAGGCGAGAAGTCACCAAGATTCCACAGATAGCGGCCGAAAAACCGCTCATGCAGTAAGCAAACATACGCGTACCCACCGCATTGATCCCAGAAAGCTTAGCAGCCTCCAAGTTGGAACCGCAGGCATAAATCTGGCGCCCAATGCGGGTCTTGGCCAACAACACACCCACAATAATGGCATAAACCAAGGCGATAATCACGCTGTAGGGCAGCCCATTGGCAAAACGCCCGCCACCCAATAAATAAAACTGAGCCTGTACTTCCTCGCTGGGGATGGTGGTGGTATAAACCGGCGCACCGTTTACAATGGCGTTGGCCATGCCCCGATAAACCCATTGGGTTCCCAGTGTGGCCACAAAAGGCATAACACCCAGAATTTCGATGAAAAAGCCATTCATTATGCCGGTAAGCAGTCCCATCAGCAAGCAGCATATAATGCAGAACCATAAGGGATAGCCCTGTGCCAGCAAAAGAACAACAATGATGCCGGATAATGCCATAGATGCACCTGCCGAAAGGTCATTACCGCCGCAAACCAAACAAAATGTAAGCCCGCAGCCGATAATGGTGTATGTAACGATTTGTTGCAGCAGGTTTTGCAGATTAACAACAGATAGGAACAAACTGGGCTGAAGTGTAGCAAACAAGCTAAACAGCACAATCAGCACGACAGTGGAACTAATAGCCCGCTTCATCGAAACGCCCAGATTGCCGTAAAATCTGACCAATGCATTACCCTCTTTCTTCTCAAGGGTTACGGTTGAAGTAGAGTTTTCCATGATTTACCTTTCCTCCCTATATCAAACGGAGCCATTCGCCGGGAGCTTCCCCCCACACCCCATTTGTGTATGCAGCAAAAAAATTTCGTTTCTGTCTAATGCCCCGCATTGCTGTAAGCGACTGTCGGCGCCTCTTTGCCCTCCAATTTATTGTATCCGGCGGCCAAATAGAGGATTTCTTCTTGGGTGGTTTCCTTTGCCATCAGTTCACCGTTAATGGCTCCCTTGTGAATAACGAGTACCCGGTCACTCATTCCAAGAATTTCAGGCAATTCGGATGAAATCATAACAATTGCCACACCCATGTCGCTGAGCTGATTAAACAGCTGGTAAATTTCGAACTTAGCACCAACGTCAATACCTCGAGTAGGTTCATCCACAATCAGTATCTTCACATCGTTGCAAAGCCATTTAGACAAAACCACTTTCTGCTGGTTTCCACCCGAAAGGTTATTACAGATCTGCCGCAGAGACGGGGTCTTGGTTTTGAGCAGCCGCCGGTATTTCTCGGCGTTGGCAGAGCCTTTTTTATCGTCTACAAAGCCAAACCGGGTGATCTCCCGCAGGTGAGCCATGTTGGTGTTGTATTCCACATCCAACCCAAGAGCCAGACCGTCAAACTTTCGGTTCTCTGTGGCATAAGCCATTCCGTTGCGGATAGCTTGGATGGGAGACCGAATCTTGACCGACTTGCCAAAGAGGGTAATATCCATAGACTCGGATTTATCAGCACCAAACACACAGCGCATAATCTCGGTGCGCCCCGCTCCCACAAGCCCGGAAATGCCTAGGATTTCGCCTTTGTGCACCTTAAAGTAATCAATATGTACCTTGCCGGTGACATGCAGATTGCGAACCTCCAGAGCCACCTCGCCAATCTGGCGATCATGCTTGGGGAATTTATCCTCCAAGGAGCGCCCCACAATCATATTGACCAGTTCGTTCAGGGTAATCTCTTTAAGGCTGCGTGTTCCAATGTATTGGCCGTCCCGCAGAACACTGGCCCGTTCGCAAATCTGGTTCAGCTCCTCCATTCGATGGGAGATGTATACCATGCCCACGCCCTTCTTTTGCAGGTTGCGTATAATATCAAAGAGCTGCGCAATTTCCCGCTCGGTCAAAGTTGCAGTGGGTTCATCCAGCACGAGAATGCGGGAATTATAAGAGATCGCCTTGGCAATTTCCACCATCTGCTGCTTGGCAACGCTCAGGGTGCTCACGGTGGTGTAGGTGTTGATGTCAATGCCCAAATCATCCAGAATCTTTTTGGCTTCCTTGTGCATCTGCTTATCATTAATGAACCCGGCCTTAATATGGGGCCGGCCAATAAAGATGTTATCCGCAACGGTCAGATGCCGGCAAAGGGTCATTTCCTGAAAGATAATGCTGATCCCCAGCTCATGGGCCTTGGATACCGAATCAATCTGCACCGGTTCTCCCTCAATGAAAATAGAACCTGAATCAGCCCGGTAAACCCCTGTCATAATCTTCATTAGTGTGGATTTTCCAGCTCCGTTTTCTCCAACAAGGCCGTGCACCTCCCCTTTGTTGACCGAAAACGATACATTGTCCAGCGCTTTTACGCCCGGGAAGCTTTTACTTATGTTTTCCATGCGGAAAAGCTCATTGCCCATATCTTTTTCTCCCCTTTTTTCTAAAACAATTGCAGGCAAATATATATAGCATGTTATTGGCAGCGTTCGGGCAACTCCCAGATAGCCGCTTTAACTCTATTCCATTATAAGCTTGTATGATTTAACATAAAATAGTAAACAATTTATAAATGATAGTAAATAATTGCTACATTTGGTGGTTGGGCATACCCGGGCACAGGGAAACAACGCTCTCTTATGGTTGGATATTGCGTGATTTCCATTTATGGCCAGGCCCTTTAGCACACTATTAAAAAGGCAATTTCCGCAGCAGGTCAGAAAACGATCTCTCCCACTGAGACTTTCAGGATAATCGCCCTGTTTTGTCAATTTTATTGTTAAATTCTCCTTTGGCAATACATTTTCGCCTTTGCAAAATGATTATAGTAAAATTATGCTGTCTATAGTAATTTTCTCTAATTCCAATCTGAGGTACACCATAAGAAGCCAGAGCGGCGCAAAGCTGCTTCAATGTGTCATAATGACTTTTGCATTAAATCTTCTCTTCGCTTACCGCCGCTAACTGGCAGCTATGGTTTAGGTGTAAACTGACTTTATGGTTGTAAATTTTGAAATTATGACAGGGCAAAAGCTTTGCTTTATCTCTTGCCCTGTATCGCTTGCCTTACGCAGTCACACGAATCGTAAACTGCGCGGTAACACCATTGCTGGCCGTTGCCTGAATAATGGCAAAGCCGGTTTGGCTGGTGGCAGTTACCAGTCCGTTTTCATCCACTTCCGCTACGTTGGGGTTCACAGAGGTCCAAACAACCTCTTTATCCGTCGCATTGGTGGGGGTGATTACGGCGGTCAGCTGTGCTGTCTTGTTCCGCTTAACGGTGGAGCTGCCGGTGATCTTGAGAGCGGTTACGGGAATTTCTTCACCCGGTTCGCCCGCTTTCTCCAATCCTTCCACAGCTGCTTGCAGGGCAATGACTGCTTCGTCAACCGCTTCCTGGGTGGCTGCGGTATCCGCTGCTGTGCTCTTGGCTGCTGCGAAAGCATTGGCGAAGATTGCCCAGCTTTCAGCGGTGTAGTCGGTCTCTTTCAACCCTTCTGCTTCATCAATCAGGGCTTCCAGAGCAGACTTGTCAACAGGTTCCACTGCTTTTACCAGAGCCTCTATGGCTTGGGTAAGGGTTTGAGCTGCAGAATCAACCGCTTCCTGAGTGGCTGCGGTATCGGCCGCTACGCCCTGCGCTGCTGTAAGGGCATTGGCAAGGACGGCCCAGCTCTCAGCGGTGTATTCCCCTTCGGTCAGGCCGGATGCCTTCGCGATGGCTGCGTTCAGGTTGGTTTTGTCAACCGGAACAGTATCTTTCTCCATCAGCCGGGCAGTTCCCCATCCCGAGCCGTTGTTGTAAGAGGAACCGGAGGTATCGTACCACATGACCACATCCTGACGGCTGCCGGATACGCCTGCATCGTTGATCTGCAGGTCAAAGCCGATCTCTTTGTTTGCCGCTGGTGTGTAGTACTTAAAGGGAATCTTGGCTAAGACTACATAGCCGGTGTCGGTGGTCCATGCCCAGGATTCAAAGCCTGTGCTGTAGCTGGTATTGCCAAAGGACTGCTGGTTGGTAAAGCTTACACGGTACTGGCCCATACCGTTGCCAAAGGAGCTGGCTTTGGAATTGTTTTCGTCTACAAAGATTTCCACCGAGTCGTGCTGGTAGGTGTTGCTGTTGCTGTTGTTCAGCACAGGGTCGGTGATCTCGGCCAGAACATACAGATTCTGATCATCCCACAGAAGCTTGCCAAGACCGCTGGCAGGCCCGTTGGCCATGGTCAGGTGCCGGTCGACGGGGAGGCTCTTTGCATCGTCCCACAGGGGATCGATGACTCCGGTTGCAAGCTCGGGAGTGCCATAAGGTACATAGCCGTATCTGGGGATCGGCTGTGCCGATGCGGCGGCTTCCAGAGCGGCAATGGCGGCAAGAATTGCCTCATCGTCGGTGGAACTTGCATCAACCAGTGCCTGTCCGGTGGCTATCGCATCCTTAAGGGCCTGCTTGTCTTCTTCCGACCAGTCGGTGGTGCTCATAAGCTTCGCTTGGGCTAGGGATGCCTTGAGCTTGACCATGCTGGTATCGGCCAGAGTGCTCAGAGCTTGTTGGAGAGCTAGGACAGCTGCATCAACAGCTTCCTGAGTAGCTTCTTCGTCCGCCATTAAGAGCTTGGCAGCGTCAAGGGCGGTTTGTACAAGAGCCCAAGAAGCAGGGGTATAGTCTGTTGGCACCAGAAGCTCGGTCTGGGTAATCAAGTTGCTGAGGGCGTTTTTATTGGTAGGAATCACCCCACCAAACGGAATCTCTTCACCCATGGTTGTAATGGTAAAGTAATCGTAGGATGCATTGAGAGTGTTGGATGTGCCATTCTCGTTCATAGCAACCACGCCAACCTTGGTGGGGGTCTGTCTTAACGTTGTCATGGCTGGGGTTCTGTTGGTGGCTGTGCTGTTATAGATGCGGCAAGGCTTCCAAGTTTGGCCGTCATTGGCAAAGTAACCAAGATAGCTGTTGCCACGCTTTTCGATTCGCAGCCAAATCTTATCCTTATTGGGTCCAGCTGCCAGATTGTTTACATCCGACATCGAGCTGGTAAAGGTAGTGGCTGTTCCATTCTCCTCGCGGATAAACTCAACCACATTGGAAGAACTGCCCCGCTTCCAACTGGTCATCAAATAGTTATTGTCGTCCACATAGGCAATGATGCCGCCCTGCTCACCATTGGAGGCGGGAGCACGGGAGAAATCGATCTTGGTTTCGATAATCCAGTCGCCTTCACCGGGAGCATCCTGCAACAGGATGTTTTGGGCGGTGTTGGTGCTGCCACGCAGATTGCCTGCTTGAGAGGTAATGGTCATGGCTCCCGGAACCGAGGTTAGGCTCCAGTTGGAATTGTTTTCCCGCACCCAAGACCACTTGTAGTCGAGAATGTTGCTCTCAAAATCATCTTTCTTGTTTGCAGGAGGAGCCAGGTTTACCTTGTAGGTCGTAGTTGGTGCACCATTGTTGCTGACCGTAATGGTTGCGGTACCGGGAGCTTTGGTGACCTGATTCACCACCACAGTGGCAGCAGGGTCGCTGGCCACAGCAGAAACCACCGGTGCTGGGTTCTTGGTGTAAGCATCGTAAACAGTTTTGTTACCTGCAAAGGATTCCATAGCTGTTCCGTCGACGCTGATACTTGAAAGAGTGGTATCATACTGGAACTCAAAGGTATAATTCTGTACGATAGAACCAAAGGATTCGCCGGATTCGGAGTTGAAGTAATTGTCTTTGGTCACCTTGACCACTGCAGTATCGCTCATACTGGCAGCCTGTTTGATAATTTCAAACGAAGCGTCTTGGTCGTAAGGAATGACATTGTCAATTGTAGGAACAGTGGTGCCGTAGGGAACATAAATTACATACTTCTGGGTTCCCACACCAGAGGCTGGCGCATTGATGCCGGTGGTGCTGGCAGGCACACTCTGGCTGGGATCAGCAGCCGCCCAGGAGGTGATGGCGCGGCCCAGATCAAATCCACGGTGCTCCTTGCCGCCTGCTTCAATGGTGATAGAAAGTGGCGCAGTGTCGGTAGGCATATCCCGACCGCTTACAATCAGCCAATATTTGATCTGCTCATCACGCCAGCGGGCCATATCAAACTCTTGGCTGATCAGCTTTTTCATGGTGTGTTCCCAGCGGTACTGGTCGATTTTACCTTCCAGATTCTCCCAAGTCTCCCGCAGGTAGGTGGCATACTGCACGCCCTCCTGATTTTTGTAAATCAGGTTTTCCCACATGGTGAGGCCATTTTCCAACTCATAGTCCCAAGGCACATGGTGGAAAGTAAGGAGGTATTCTTCGGGGCAGGTTTCAATGTTGGAGAACATTTCGGTCAGTTCAGGGAAATACTGGTTGGCCAGAGGATAGTATTTTTCATCAACAGAGCCTTCCTTCGGAACAGGCAGGAAATCGGCGATTCTGCCCTCTATGGTGCGGCGGAAACCGATGCCATCCTTGGAGGCTTTGTTATAGTAGGCAGGACCCCAATCGTCTTGGGTAGCGAAATCCCACTGGCCGGGGCCGTAGTGGTCGGTATCGATACTCTGGGATTGCTGGTGCAGAAGGCCATAAGCGCCCTGTGTATCCACAACAGCTTCCCGAGACCCCATCATCATATTTACGAGGGTATCAACGGTTTCTTCGTCGTTGCCCCAGGTCATACGGGTCCACTCATCGGCAATGTCTTCGGCATTGAGTGTCCAGTTCCAACTCTGGCGGCCAAAGGAATATGTATTGGCCTGCAAGAAATTGTGGCCGGTAACCGTTTCGTGATTGCCCATGTTGTTGACACCCACAATGGCAGTATCAGCCTGCCCCTGAGCAGAGCCATCAAGAATATTGCCCACGAGGGTGCCCTCGCCATTGGCGTAGGTATCGGATTTGAAAATTTCCTCCCACATGGTGCCCAGATAGGTCATATAGGTGGAATGCCCCAGATATTCCATGGTAATCTGCAGCTCAATGGCTTGGTTGGTGTTAGTCATCCGGCCAAACATGGGGTGGAAAGGCTCTCGTGACTGGAAGTCGAGGGGCCCGTTCTTTGTCTGGACAAATACATTATCCAAGAAGGATACGTCCCTGTCGTCTTCCGTGTCATCGGCGGGGCCGAATTCCATATAAGCACGGTTGAGACGATCGTTATCCACAGAAGCATCGTACACGAAAGACCGCCAAAACACCGTCACACCCAGCTCACCCAGCTTGGCAGCCATATGGTTGGCGCCTTCCGCATGGGTGTTGCCGTAAGACTGCGGTCCTGCTTGGCCTTCCGAGTTGGCCTTGACAGTATAACCCGCAAAATCGGGAATTTTCTTTTGAATCTGCACAGTCTTGTCATACCACCACTGCTCGTAATCCTTATTGTTGATGTCCATGGTGGTGGAGTTGGCAGCGGTGCCAATCCGGGTGGTTTCGTCTGCCCAGTAGGTCACACCGGTAGAGGTGGTGCCGCCGGTGGTTTGATTGCAAAGGGCAAGAACAGGGTTTGCGTAGTTAACAGACAGGCAAAGCTTAATGCCGTAAGGCCGCAGAAGGTCGGCCAGAGCGGCTTCCTGCCGGATAACATACTCGGTAATCCACGCAGAGTTGGAGTTAACGTTATTCAGGTTAAACTCGTTAATGCCCACCGAAGCAAGAGCACGAGCCGCCACAACATATCGATCCAGAATATTGGGCAGAATAACGGCTCCTGCGTTTTTGTTGCTGTGAGCAACATTTCCGCCGGTGCTGGAGCTCAGCGAAAGATCAAAGTTAAAGAGGAAGCCGCTTTCGCCGTTGAGGCCGCCTTTATCGTAGTTGGTGCCTACGTTATTGCCTGCATAAAAGCGCTCTTTTTCCCAACTGTTAATGCGACGGTGATTCACCTTTGGAAAATCAGAAATATTCAGATCAGAGATGGATTCCTGAGTCTGAATCAAGCGCAGGAAAGCATAGGTGCCATAAAGGGCGCCGATTTCGGTGTTACCGGCAATGACAGTCACCTTACTGCCACTAACGGAAAGTGATTTAATAATATAGCCCTCATCGCCGACTTCGCCCAGTGCGCTGTCTAGGTTCAGCCCGGCAATAATGTCAGAAGTAGCCGGGGTACCAACGATAACAGCACCATCCGAAACTTTAGTTGCCTTGGGGATCTTAGAACCAAGCAGGCCTTCAAAAGCCTGATCCAACTCTATGCGTGCGGCTTCTAAAGTGGTCTGAGGAATGACTTCAGTGGAGCCTGCCGGCTGCTGAAGTCCCTTATAGCCATAGGATTCATAGAACAGGTCTGTCTCGGAGAATTTGTAGAGAGCCGCTGCATTCTCCTCGGGCACAATAATACTCTTAATGGTATTCTTATAAGATTGCAGCAGATCATTATCATCGACCAAAACATACCGCAGCCACATTTCAGCTCCGTTGTAATCGTCGCTGGAACCGGTTACCGTCTTTGCATCCGCCGCAAATGCGATAATACCGCCAAAGAGGTTTAGAGGAATTGCCAAAACCAATACTAGGATTAATGAAATAATTCTTTTTGTGTTCATGAAGAACCCTCCTTCATCGTACTGTTCCATTGCTGTAAGCCTAGCTGTCTGCCTTCCCCTAAGCAAGCCGCAGCCTAGCTAGAAACTCCTGCCCAATGATTTGACATCGCTCCCCATGGAGGAGCCGATGTACTCCCGCAAAATGTCATTCAAAGCTTTTCATAACGCCAAAGAGGATTGTAGGGGGCAATTCTCTCACCTTCTCATCGCTTATAAGGAGGTTATGGCATCCATTGTGCGGTCGGCGACGGAAAGATACCAGCCGGCCTTGCCTTCCGCCAAAGGCACTTATGTACAGCTCATCTGTAAAACCGACGAAGCAATCTCGTCGTCCTTTCACGCCGGAATAGGCAGTGTGCCGACCATTAGCCACTGTTAGTTCCGTAGCTTACCTCTCCCCCTTTCATTTGAATTCAAATCAATTCAATTCATACCAGCAGCAATATACACCACCGACATAAATTTTCTCACCATAAGCTAAGGGGCAACTCCAATATTGATTGTGTGTGAATGTGAGACAATTACAAAACCCTCCTTTATTATTGGGCACGGGCACATTTTTTTAAAATAATATTGCTATTTTAAAAAATAATTTTTAAGACAAAAAACAAAAGCAGCATAACAACCGCCTGTTCTACATTGCACCGGAATATGCGATCTAAAAACAGAAAATTCAAGCAATAGCACTATTTTATTTTGCATATTACCTATAAATACAATAATAAATCGCTCTTTGATTATATAAAAAACACCCTTTTATGGATAGAGGAAAATCGAACGATTTCTAGAACATTTCACCACTTTCTATAAATAACGTCAAATTGAACATAAAATCGGCAAAAACATATGCATAAAATCCAATAAAAAATTGGTATCTAATAGAATAAATACTATTTTTATTCGTTTATGTTCTCGAGCACATATATTAAATAGAATTTTGCAAATTTTATTGACATAACTTCCAAAATATGTTAAAAATATTATAAAGATATGTAAAATTTTACATTTTACGCCAGCTTCAAAAATTTGCGGATATGAAAATCAGAAATTGGGGGAGTGCCGATATGTACAAGATAATTGTGGCAGACGACGAACCCATGACCTGCTCGGTTGTTAGTCAGTTAATCTTCTGTCATTTCCCTCAGGCCGTGGTGCCTGTTGTTGCTGCCAATGGCAGACAGGCGGTAGAGAAAGCAGTAGAATATCAAGCCTCTGTTGTAATTTTGGATATTGAAATGCCGTTGCTCAATGGAATTGAAGCAGGCAAAGAGATCCGAAAGGCTTTGCCTGACTGCCAAATTATCTACCTGACCGCCTATGCCCAGTTTGAGTATGCCCGTCAGGCTATCGTTTTGGGGGCAACGGCTTTTATACTCAAGCCGATTGTAGAAAACGAATTGGTTTCCGCCATCTATCAGGCATTGCAGAAAGTGGAAGCCAACCCTATGGCTTTTTCACAGTCTGAATGTTTCTCCACCCCACAGGAAGAAGCTATGTCATGCGAACATACCGATCGTCTGGCGGCTACAGCCCGGAAATATATAGACGAACAGTATGCCAAGGATCTTACAGTAAAATCCATTGCCCACAGGCTGAATATTACCCCCAATTATTTCAACCGAATATTCAGGCAGTCTTATCACATTTCCTGCATGGATTACATCATCAACCTGCGGATCTCCCAAAGCAAAGAGCTGCTGGAAAACCCTGTGCTGCGAATAAGGGAAATCAGCGCCTTGGTGGGATATGAGGATGCCAATTACTTTGCAAAGCTCTTTCGCAAAAAGGTAGGCGTGACTCCCACCGAATACCGGGACCAACTTTTTTTCGTCGGCTAAGATGCAGGTGAATATTGCAGCGGATACAGATGTGGTAAATATCCCTCAGATAAAATTTTCACGCTTATCATTCATCCAGAAAACTAAATTCAAAGAGGACAGAGCCACCCAATATTTGGATGGCTCTGTCCTCTTTTCAGCTCTTACACAAAAAAGCCACCTAAAATGTAGGTGGCTACAAACTGTGGACATAACTGCCTTTAACTTGAAGACCTTATGGTTTTGATGTGTAATTCTTCCGGAGTCGAATTGATTTCAACGCAGGAATCCCATTTTTTTTGCGCCCGAGTGGCGCAATCCGGGGGGAATATGGAGGGCATTGGATACCCCTCATAAAGGGTGTAGACCTTTGTCTGCACCCACAAGCCACCTGAAATGTAGGTGGCTTGGTATGAATTTCTTTATTGGTTTTTCGCTTCTCCCATAACCCCGGGAGCTTCCTCCAGCCCCATTGCAAAGATTTGCTCAACAATATCCATGTAGTCGGCGGCATATTTTTCATAAAGAGGTCGGCAGAGCTCCTGCATAAGTGCAATGTCTTCTGCCTTTGGAAGAATAACTTCCACGCCATTTTCATAGCATATTTTTTTTGAGCGCTCTGTGCGCTTCCCCCATTCTTGCCGCTGGAACAGGGCGGATTCCTTTGCGCATTCCCGAATAATCTCCATATCTTCATCCGAAAGCTTTTGCAGTGCCTCCTGAGAAATCACCTGCATTTCGGGGACCCGTGTATGCTCGGTCCAATAATAATACTGTGCCACCTCATAATGGGATGTGGATTCATAGGAGGGCCAATTGTTCTCAGCCCCATCAATCCGGCCGGTCTGCAGTGCGGAATAAACATCGCTAAAAACAATGGGACTGGCGGTAGCTCCAATCAGCCTGACCATCTCAGCGGCCATGGTTGATTCCTGCACACGAATGTTCAGTCCCTTAAAATCCCCAAGACTCTCAATGGGCACAGTGGTATAAAAGCTCCGGGAGCCCGCAGTATACCACGAAAGCCCCAGAATGTTCTGCTTCTCGAGGGCACCTAAGAAATGGTTGCCGATTTCACTATCCAACACCTGCCACATGTGTTCCTCGTCACGATAAAGGTAGGGCAGATGCAGTACATTAAAGGATGGCTCAACTTCGGCAAGCTGTGTCAGTGATAGGCGAGCAAAATCAATACCGCCAATGCGCAGCTGCTCAATGCACTCCACCTCGCTGCCCAACTGGGCGCTGTGAAAAACAACGATTTTAATGCGCCCGCCTGTACGTTCCTCCACCAGTTCTGCAAATTTATTGGCCCCTAGTGTGGTGGGATAATCCGCTGCCTGATTTTCCGCATAACGAAAAACGAATTGGGGTACAACTTCATTTTCGCTGCTTAAAGAACGGCCGCACCCTATCTGCACACTCATAAGCAAAGTACAGATAAACAGATAGGAGATGATTCGTTTGCGCTTCATTGTCAGTCTCCTTACATATCACCGGGAAGACATTCTCTCTCCCGGTATTCCGAGGGACATATCCCCACCGCTCTGCGAAACACCTTGGTGAAATAATTGGGGTCCTTATACCCTACTCTTTCGCCAATCTCCCGTATGGTAATATCCGAATTCTGCATCAATTCCTTGGCCGCCTGAATTCTGACATCGGTCAGGTAAGTTATAAAATTGCGCTGAAAGCACTGCTTAAACAGCTTGCTGAAATATGCGCTGGAATAGTTCATGGCCCAAGCAATGCCGGGCAGAAAAATATCCTCGTGATAATGCTGGGCCACATATTGCTGAATCTCATTTTTCACCTTTCGCAGATGCACCGTATCTTTTTCAGTTCCCAGTGCCAACAGCTGATCTGCCAGATAGCACAGCCTGGAGGTTACCGTATGGCTCAGACTTTCTATATCCGTTTGCTCCATTGCGGTGGGAATTACGACATCCGGGATGCTGAGGCCGGTTTGCTGCTTTAAAGATTGTACAGTCTTGGCAAGATGAACATTTAGCCGAATGATGATGGTTTCCCATTCCAATTGCTGGGCAAACAGGCTTCTGACAAAGCCGGATGCGGCTCGCCCAATTTCCTCGATATCACCAAATAAAATGCTGTTTATAATAGGGTTGTCCGAAAATTCTGCCGATTCTGTCTCACCACCATCTTCGTGGATGTTAATCGGGTTTTCGGCCGTGCAGCGCCCCAGCGCAACCTGGGCCTGAAAGCAGGAAAGCTGCGCATATTGAATATTGGAAAAGCTCTTCCCAACTGCCGCAAAAATGGGATACCCCCACAAGGTTTTGGCCGCTTGAGAAATAATAGGCAAATGGGTCAGGGTGGCCGCCTGCGCATCCACCTCCGAATGGTCGCTGACATTGATAATATAGACCTTGCCGTCATAACAATATGCAAAAAGGTGGATATGGGCGGGCCATGTGTTGCGGTGCAGTGCCGAGACGATATCTTTATCACTATTAGCCGAGGCACCATGGAGAACGGCAAAAACACCATTGTTAAAGGCCACACCGTAATTTTCCATCTGGGCTGTCATATATTCAGGGGTAATATGCCCACCCATGATGGTGCGCACAATTTGTTCCTCCACCTGGAGGGAAAGGCTGTGTATCCGTTCTATGGAGCGTTCTTTTTCCGCTTCCCCGTCACGTCGGCAATCAATTTGATGCAGAACCTTATCCAAAGCGCTGCACAGTGCTTGGTCCGTGCAGGGCTTGAGCAGATAATCGGCTGTCCCCAAGGCAATAGCGGTTCGGGCATATTCAAACTCACTGTAGGCGGTCAGCATAATGATTTTACAGTCAGGGAGCTTTTGCGCTATGATCTGAGCCGCCTCCAACCCATTCATGCCAGGCATGTCAATATCCAGGATGGCAAGATCAGCTTCGGAGAGCAGAGCACTTTCCACAGCCTCCCGCCCATTGGTTGCAGCTCTCACAACGCAGCGGTCGCTCAAGTGGTCTTCCAGCACCTGCCTCAGAACCATAAGCTCCAGTCTCTCGTCATCTGCAATCACGATATTATACATAAGCTTCTCCCTCCTTGTGGACTGGCAGAACCAGCCGAACGGATGTGCCCAAACCTATGCGGCTATGCACCCGAAAGCTGCTGTCGGCAAACAGCAGTTCCAGCCGTGACCGCACATTGCCCATGCCTATATGGGAGAGATGCCCTTTATATGCCGCTGTTTCTTCCAGCAGCTTTTGTAATGCTTGCCGGGAGATTCCCATGCCCGTGTCGGTAATTGTAATATGCGAGTATTCGCCTTTCCTGCGAATACGAACCCGCACGCTCCCCCCTTCTTCTTTTGGGGAGATTCCATGGATAATGGCATTTTCCACCAGCGGCTGCAAGGTAAAAACAGGGATAAAAACAGCTTTTTCATCCACCTTACTGTCCATAAAAAAGGTAAGGCGGCTGCCAAATCTGCGCTGCTGGATGTACATATAATCCAGAATAATGTTGATTTCCCGCTCCAAGGGCACAATAGCATCGGAGGCCTGCAAGTTATAGCGAAAAAGATTGGCAAGTTTTTGAATAAGCTCCTCGGTATAGCGGGCCTCCTCTATTTTGGCGGTGCTGCAAATTGTGTTCAGGGTGTTAAACAAAAAATGAGGGTTAATCTGGCTTTGGAGCATGGAAAGCTGCATTGATTTCAACTGCTTTTCCATTTCCATCTCCTGCAAAGCTTTCTGGTGTAAGCGAACCTCCATTTTAATAACTTCCTGAAGGGCTGCAATGTATTCCCGCATGGAGCCTTTCATCTTGTTGAACAGGTTCACCAGCTGACCAATCTCATCCTGATTTTTTACATGAATATCGGGTATATCCAGCTGGTTGTCAGCAATCTGCTGTGCGTTGTTTGCCATCTTCAAAACCGGGCGGATAATTTGTCGCATAACCATTGCGCCCAAAAGGGCGGCTAAAATCAAAATAACAACCGCAAAAGAAATGGTAATCACCGGCAATAACTGTAAGGACTGCATTTTGCGGGCATAGTTGTTGGTGCCTTCGTCCAGCGTTTCTTTCATTAAATCCTGCAAATAGCTGTTGATATAACCTGCGGCATCAAGGGTATTGTAATACTGGTTGGCGTAGGCGGTATCCTTCAGAGCAACCTGCAGCAGCTGTTCGCATTTGCCGCTGTAATACACATAGGCAGTTTGTACTGCCTGCGTTAACAAATATCGCTGCACTCCGGTTTTTTGATAGTCAAGCTTCAACGTGGAAATGGCAGCTTGAGTCTGCTTTTTGGCCGCGTAATATTGAGCAAAATTATCTTCAGTTTTGTTTCGGGAACATGTAATGAAAGCTGAATTTTCAGCTTCAAAGCAAACCAAAGAGTAATTCACCTGATAGCTATCACCCAGAATTTCATTGAAATCCTGCGTGTGAATATAAACTGCGCCTAAGGCAAAAAGGCATATGGTTACAACCATCACCACGATTATTCCAATAAAAATGCCTATTTTATATCGTATCGAAAGGGACAGCCACCAATTCTGGACGCTGCGCCTATATGTCATGTGCAATCACCTGCTTTTTCTTTTACTATATGATAACACATCCGCCGTTTATTTAGTAGACAATCGCCATAAATAAAAATCATTCGCTATATATTTTGGCAATTTTTTGTATCTTTATCTAAATAAAGGCCTAGGGGTAAGGTAAAAAGCATAGAACTAAGCAGCACAAGTTGCGTGACAAGGTACAGCATTTTTAGCGAAGCCTCGTCTATTACCTTGCGCAGCTGGCAGCGGCAGCTTTTGTTTATATCACTTTCTCTGAAGAGGCAAAGCACACTTTATTTTATATTGCCGTTTCCCGATGGCAGTAAATGTCATTGGCTTCTTAGGGCCCTTTACAATTTATTAACAGCCGCCTTACTGTTATAATGGAGAGAGTTTGAATTATTTATAACAATTCTGTAAAATTTTCGATTGACTTTAGGAATTTCCAGATATATACTATGATTTGTATTTTGTTATCCTCAGATTACAATTTCAACTGATCAAAATTCGCCCTTTCGGCGAATTTTCTTTGTTGTTATTGTTTCTAGCGGGTAACTTATCGTATTGATACTTCTTTTTTCTTTCACACCCCATACCCACTTGCCGGAGTTGAGCAGCGTGTGTCCAGGTATGAATGATAAAAAGAATGTAAAAAAGGAGACTTGCATTGCATGAAAAACACAAAAACAGTTTTTAAGACAACGGCAATTCTGTTAGCTGTTTCACTATCCTTTGGGCCTTTTAGCAGAGTTGCATATGCCTCGGATACACCCCTGCAATCCGATCCAGGCACTTCTGAAACATCTCTGTCTGAAGTCCAAACCGAGTATAGCTTGGCTCTGGGGCAATCCGGTGAGCCGGTTTTGGGAGAGTCGGGCGCAGACAACACCACACTTGCCATCACAACTTTGAATATTGCGGCTTTGGATACAATTATTGAAGCAGATGGTATTACATACAAAATTCTCAGCTTACCCCAAGAATCTTCCAAGGGCACTGTGCAGGTGGGCAACGGCTCAACTGCAATCACAGTGGGCTCTTCCAATCTCACTATACCGGATACCATTGCATATGAGGAAAATGAGTATAGTGTGGTTGCAATAGGATACCGTGCCTTTATGCGCCAAACTTCCCTCAAAACCATTTTTTTACCCGATAGCCTTACCTCAGTGGGAGAAAGCGCTTTTTGGGGTAGTGGCCTGACAGAAATTACATTACCCGATACCGTCAATACCGTTGGGAAAAGTGCATTTGCCAACTGCACTTCCCTAAAAACAGCTGTGCTTTCTTCTGGGATGACAGAAATTCCCCAGGAGCTGTTTTCTGCCAGTTCCAGTGAATACGGCTACGAAACCGTATTGTCAAGTGTCACCATTCCCGAGGGTATTACCAGTATTGGTCAGAAGGCCTTTCTGGGCTGCGAAAAACTAAAAACAATAGAAATTCCCGCCAGTGTCACCGTTATTGGAGAAAGCGCTTTTAAAGAGTCTAAACTCACTGCGGTAAACTTTGCGGCAAATAGCCAGTTGGAAGAAATAGGCGCAGAGGCATTTTTGGAGTGTACTTCCTTAACAGAAATCACTCTTCCAGAAGGCCTGCGGCACATCCGTGGAAATGCCTTCAAAAAAACCGGGCTAAAAACAGCAGCACTCCCCTCCAGCCTGGAAACTTTGGAGTATAATACTTTCAGTGACTGCAGCAGCCTTACCGCTATCAACGTAGGAGCAGAAAACACTTATTTTGAAAGTGTGGATGGTGTTCTTTTTACAAAAGGGATGCAGACCTTGCTAAACTATCCCATAAAAAAGGCGGATACCAACTACACAATTCCCGCCAATGTTGAGACTATCCTGAAATATGCATTTAATAAAGCGGCTAACCTTGAGACTCTCTCTTTTGGTTCCGCTGTTACAACAGTTGAAAACAATGCCTTTGAAGGGGCTTCCAAGCTGAAAAACGTTACCATGGGCAACTCAGTAACCTCCATGGGGAAAATGGCTTTTTATAACAACAGCGCATTAGAATCTTTGGTCTTATCCGATAACATCACAGAGATTGCGCAATATAGTATTTACAATTGCAGCAAGCTCAAAGCCATAACCATGCCAGCCAATTTAACTAAAATTAACTCCGGTGGTATTTCCGGAATTGCCAGCGATGCAATTTACACCGTTAAGAACGTAGCTGTAAAGGCAGTGCTCGTAAGTTACGGCATCTCTGAGGCAAATATTGCACTGACCAATACCGAGCCTGAGCCTGTCAGTGAATTCACAGTAGATGGCTTGCTGTATACAGTGTTGACAGCGGCAGAAAACGGCACACCCGGTACTGTTCAGTTGGGCAATGGCAAAACTGCACTGGCAGCCACAGATCAGAACCTGACCATTCTGGCTTCGGTGGAACATCAAGGAAAAAGCTATAATGTTACCACCATTGGCTCTCGTGCTTTTATGGACAACGATCAAATCCGTAAGGTAACCATTAGCAGTGGAATTACCAAAATTGACAATGGCGCTTTTATGCGGTCTTCGCTAACCAGCATTGTAATCCCGGATTCTGTAGAAGAAATCGGCGCCAACGCTTTTATGCTCTGTCAGCAGCTGGGCAATATTTCACTGCCCGCTAACCTAACAAAGATTTCTGAATATACTTTTTCTGCCTGCAAAATGCTCAACAGCATTGTCATTCCTGAGGGTGTTCTCACCATTGAAGCAAATGCCTTCAATCAATGTGAAAGCCTGACCACTGTTTCGCTGCCTGCATCTTTACAGGAAATCGGCGACTCAGCTTTCTGGTCTCTGGAAGCTTTGCATACGGTTAATATTGCTTCGGGCAGCAACCTTAAAAAAATCGGAATAAGAGCGTTTAATTTCTGCAGCGCTTTGACCACCATTGCTTTGCCCCAATCTCTGGAAAGCGTTGGTGAAAATGCCTTTCAAAAGAGCAGCAATCTGGTTATCACTTTCCCCCAAGGCAGTAAGCTCAATTACTTGGGCGACAGTGCCTTTGGATCCACTCAAATGAAGCAGTTTATGGTTCCCGCCACACTGACCAACTTTAACACCAATGCGCTCAATGGGTGCACCAAGCTGACCTCCATTACGGTAGAGGAGGGGAACCCCTCTTACAGCAGCATCAATGGTGTCTTGTTTGATAAAGGTGCATCTACACTGCTCAAATACCCTGCCAGTAAAGCGGAAGAAGAATATACTGTGCCTTCCAGTGTTCGAACAGTAGGAGTTTACGCCTTCCATCAAGCGGCCAACCTGGAAAAGATAACTGTGCAAAGCGGTACTCTCGCAATCAGTTCTTATGCTTTTCAGGATGCAGCCACGCTGAAAACCGTTATCTTGCCTGACAGCATCACCTCTATTGGTAAACTGGCCTTTTACAATTGCAGCAATCTACGTTCTGTTCGCCTTCCGGCAGGCGTGGAAGAAATTGTGGATAACCTGTTCTATAATTGCCCCAAGCTGACTAGCATCGCCATCCCCACAGGTGTTAAAACCATCAATAGCAATGCCTTTGGAGTCTGCGCACAGCTGAGCCAAATTACAATTGAATCGGCTCTAGTTACTTCTATTGCCTCTGGTGCCTTTAGTGGTGTGGCAGCCGATGCTGTTTTTACTGTAAAGACTGAGGCCATCAAAGGACTTTTAGCCAACAGTGGAATTGCAGCAGCAAACATTACTGTGGATAACACCACCCCTCAGCCCATTGCTGAATTTACAGTGAATAATATTGTGTATAAGGTGTTGGCCGATCCCATCGGCGGCAGTAACGGCACAGTCAAAGCTTCTAATGGAGATGCCGCTGCCGGTCAAGTGGTCATTCCTGGTACTGTGCAAAATGCAGGGCTTACTTATGATGTAATTGAAATTGGGAATAACCTGTTCTACAACAATTCCAAGGTGACGAGCATTACAATCTCCGAAAACGTTGTTGCCATAGGTGATCATGCTATCCACGGGTGTGGCAATGTGCTGGATGTAAAACTGCCCGCCAGCTTGGAACGTATCGGAACCAATGGTATTTCCAGCAATATTAAGCTGCGCAGCATCACTTTTGCACAGGGCAGCAAGCTGAAGGAGCTATCGAATGGTTCTCTAAGTGACAATATGGCCTTAACAAGTATTGTAATCCCTAAATCGGTCACCACTACACATGACTATGTTTTGGGTTGGAACTATGGCCTGAAAAGCGTTACTTTTGAAGAGGGAAGCCCGCTGACTAAGCTGAGCAAGGGGATGTTTTTCCGCAATACCAGCTTGGAAACAGCGGTTCTCCCCACCAATATCACAGTAATTGAAGAAGAAGCCTTTTATAGTTGTGGGTCGCTCCAATCCATCGACCTTGAAAAAATAACGCAAATTGGCGAAAATGCTTTTTATGATTGTGCATCCCTTAAATCTGTCGTGATTTCCGATAAAGTTCAAATACTGGAAAGTGGCACATTTTTCCAGGCAAAGTCGCTGGAAACACTGGTCATTGGGCAGGGTGTTACAGAAATTGGAGAATTAATTTCTCATGGTGAACACGAAGCAGAGGGCGTGTTCGATGGAACCATCAGTCTGCGCTCCGTAATCATCCCGGCCAATGTCAGAGTAATCGGAAAAAATGCCTTTAAGGGCGCAGAAAAGCTGGAATTGATTGAGCTGCAAATGGATGTCTTAGAGAACCTTGGTGCCAATGCATTCTATTTGCTGCCTGCCAATGCAAAATTCTATGTTAAAAACCAGGCTGTTAAGGATATGCTGATTACCAGAGGTGCTATTGCCGCCGATTCCATTATTATTGGTATATTAACGACCAATAAAGTGCAGTTGGTTGAGGCAATTAATAAGGCAGCTGTAATTGGTTCCGCTGGTTACACCGCTGCCAGTTATCAAGCATTGCAGCAGGCAATCAGTGCAGCAAGGTCTGTAAATAGCAACACAGCAGCGACACAAGCACAGGTCAATCAGGCGGTTGCCAATCTGACAAATGCGGTGGCTGCACTGGTGCCGATAACAGCAGGCGAAACAAATAAGGAACAGCTCTATCTGATGTTAAGTCTTGCCGAACAGTTCGTCAAAGCACAATACACCGCAACAAGCTATGCAGCTCTGCAAGAAGCGGTTATTTATGCTCAGGCCGTTTATGACAGCCCCAAGGCGGATCAGTTTGCTGCAGATAGCGCGGCGGCAAAGCTAAAGGCAGCTGTTTTGGCACTGGTTCCTGCCTCTGTAGGGGAACCGGCTAATAAAGAGGCTCTCCATTCTTCTCTGATTTTGGCAAAATCCATTCCTGCACAGGGATATACAACCTTCAGCTACGGTAAAATGGAAAAAGCCATTGTGTTTGCGCAGGCTATCTTTGATAACCCCATAACAGCCCAAGGCACAGTGGATCAGGCCACTAACGAATTAACAGCCGCCATATTGGCTCTGAGTAAAATATCCATCGTTGACCGCAGCGATTCCTCTTCAGGGGGCGGATCTTCCGGAGGATCGGGGAGCCGTGCAACTACAGGCAGCTCCACAACCTCCGAAACCAAACCACCGCTTCCTTCTCTACAGCATGTGGAATCTGTATTGGCTGCCAGCACAGGAAGCTGGGTAAATATCAATGCAAGGAATCAGGAATCTGTTAGTTTTTCAGATCTTCGTGCAATGATGAACACCTCCAAAAAACAGAATTCACAAAACCCCAAAACGGTCTTCTTTGTTTCTGATATTGTAGAAAACGGTAAGGTGCTTTCCCGTATTTCTCTGGATTCCTCCAAGGTAGTACCTGGTAAGGGTACCTTTAATCTGGGTATTGCCCTCAACGACTCCACTCTGCAGAGAACCTTCGAAAAATTCTACAACAACGAAATGCAGTTTGTAAGCTTTGCCCAGCAGGATTCATGGGGTATGGAGGTTAAAGTGAGCGTTAAGCTGGATCTTTCCAAGCTGGATACCACTTCTCTTCGTTTCTATTCCTATGACAAGAAAACAAATACCTATGCCCAGTTAACAGCTCCCTCATATTGGGTAGACACCAATGGGTATCTCCACTTTTCTACGGCTCAGGGAAAGGATGTTGTGGTCACGGATTATCCTTTAACCCGAAAATAGACATAGTGGTAGCAGTCTAAAAAGCTCTGGGTAAAAAATCAATATCGAAGCGAGTTGAGGATGTCAATTATGGCATCCTCAACTCGCCTTTTGTTTAGAAAAAGCAATGGGAGCTATCCCCTATTTTTCTTAACCAAAGTTAAAATAGACATTCAGACCCTTCAGTTCCTCAAAGCAGCTCTCCCAAAATGCAGTGGAGCTTCTGTATACATGAGGCAAGATGAAAAGCGGGCCGATAAAAAGAGTGCAGACAAAAGTCTGCACTCTTGATGAAAGCCCCCATATTTAAGAAGGTTCTCTTCTGGCTACAACAACAAAACGCCCGTTTTCGATATGATAAGAGCAGGTCATCAGTGTAATGAGCTCATCGCCATATTTTGTGTCAACGCCTGTATCGTAGAGCGAAAGAGCCTTAATTTGCTCAATATAGGCATTGAATGACTCTTCGCTTTCAGCATTCAAGAAATTATAATGTTTGAACACGGTATCATTCTTAAAATAGACCTGGCTTTCAAACACGGCAACAATGTCATAGTTCTGGGCTTTGTATAGGGTATCAAACTGAATGGTTGGATGATTGCTGTAAAAGGCTTTATCCTTATAAAGGAGCAGTTCTGAAAACATGGTGCTGTTTTTCATGTTGTGGGAATAAATGATTGTATTGGTTCCAAAGGGCTCCACAGAACAGCGCTTATCAACAAAGGGAACGCCGTTTTTGGCCTCCTGCCGGTCAAAACCATGGCTTAAATAAAAATCATCCGCTGTATACATAACAGGATAGTTGATCGCTGTATCAGCTATTTTGATCCATCCAATCATATCAGGGTTCTGTTCATGGAGTTGCCTATATTGCTCCAACACAGTGGGTTCTGGCGGTTCTGTCTCGTTTTGTGCTGTTTCGGCCGCCGCAGCGGATGAGGGAATTGGCGGATTATTGTTTTCTACGATTCCAGCCAAATCTTCAAGTGCTGCTTTTTCTCTCTCATGTTGCCGATAATCGAATAGGAGAATAACAGCCGAATAAGAAAGCATCGCAACCAAAGCAACAATCAGAAGATTGCGCAAACCTGTATATATCTTTTTACTGGACATATTAATATCTTGCTCTGCCTCCCTTTCATGTGCTGCCCAATTATCCTTCCACATACTGAAGTTCTGTCATTTTGCAGATATCCTGTATGCTGTATTTTTTTAAGGAATGAACGATATCATTTTGCACCGTTTCCAGCACTCTATGTACAGAACATTGAACAGTGCCGCTGCCAAATTGGCTGCAAATGCCGCCGTTTCCCAGACAGCGATTGATGCAGATATCGCCCTGCACAGCGGTGATAATATCATAAAGCGTAATATCCTTTGCACTTTGAGCCAAGCGATAACCGCCTCCGGGCCCTTGCACCGATTTAATAAACCCGGCCTGCTTGATGGATGAGGCTACCTTATTGAAATAGCTGTAGGTCAAGCCTAGTCGCTTTGCTGTTTCCGCCGCAGGCAATAGCCGTGGGTCATGCTGTGCCAAGTGAAGGATGATTCGAATTGCGTAATCTGTTGTTAGATAAAGCTTCATGGGATTCACTACTTTCTATGCTGATTTTCCAATATATTTGTCAGTAGTTTGCTTCGGAAAGAGATCCGAGTAAATAATTATACTGAAAAATGGCAGTAATTTGTTCTGCGATGCTCTGAAATTATATTGATGTGTTCCGAATTTTTCTCGCTTAGGTTAAGATATCCTCTCATAACCGGAAAAGATTTTTGTTGAAAAGGGGATAACCGAAGGCAATTTTGCTCATCGGTTATCTCCACAGTCCTTATTCCTTATTGTGCCGCTTTACGCTTCCCTGCCGTGAACAGCATGGTTATACCCAGCAGCGATACCAGACCGCTCCACAGCCAAAAAGAACGCAGGCTGTCTCCACCGGTATTGGGGAGCTCATCCAATTCATTTGAACTAAGAGGGATTTTATCTTCAACAATTTCAATCATTTCGACAGTCGTAGCTTTACGATCGGATTTATCTCTTCCGCTTGTATCGGTGCCTCCACCCGGCTTAGTGTTTCCGCCGGATCCAGACTCGCCCTCGGGTTCCCAGGCAGCCCAGAGGGTTGTATTCTCTGTTACAGTATCTGTTTCAAAATTCCAGAACACTGGGCTGTCGTTTCCATCCAAATAAGCATACCATCCCTTGAACAAAAAGCCATCACGGGTGGGGTCTGCAGGCTGGTCGGTTATGGTGCTTCCAGCAGCAACAGTCACTTTGTAAAAATCATTGTATTCTGTGCCATCAGCTGGATCAAAAACCACAATATAGCTTTTTTCCCATGCGGCCCAGGCGGCCCAGAGAGTTGTATTCTCTGTAACAGTATCCGTTGCAAAATTCCAGAGCACCGGGCTGTCGTTTCCATCCAAATAAGCATACCATCCCTTGAACAGAAAACCATCACGGGTGGGGTCTGCAGGCCGATCGGTTATGGTGTTTCCAGCAGCAACAGTCACTTTGTAAAAATCATTGTATTCTGTGCCATCAGCGGGATCAAAAACCACAATATAGCTTTTTTCCCATGCGGCCCAGAGAGTTGTGTTCTCTGTAACAGTATCCGTTGCAAAATTCCAGAGCACCGGGCTGTCGTTTCCATCCAAATAGGCATACCATCCCTTGAACAAAAAGCCGTCACGGGTGGGGTCTGCGGGCCGATCGGTTATGGTGCTTCCGGCAGCAACGGTCACTTTGTAAAAATCATTGTATTCTGTGCCATCAGCTGGATCAAAAACCACAATATAGCTTTTTTCCCATGCGGCCCAGGCGGCCCAGAGAGTTGTATTCTCTGTAACAGTATCCGTTGCAAAATTCCAGAGCACCGGGCTGTCGTTTCCATCCAAATAAGCATACCATCCCTTGAACAGAAAACCATCACGGGTGGGGTCTGCAGGCCGATCGGTTATGGTGTTTCCAGCAGCAACGGTCACTTTGTAAAAATCATTGTATTCTGTGCCATCAGCGGGATCAAAAGCCACAATATAGCTTTTTTCCCATGCGGCCCAGGCGGCCCAGAGAGTTGTGTTCTCTGTAACAGCATCCGTTGCAAAATTCCAGAACACTGGGCCGTCGTTTCCATCCAAATAAGCATACCATCCCTTGAACAAAAAGCCGTCACGGGTGGGGTCTGCGGGCCGATCGGTTATGGTGCTTCCAGCAGCAACAGTCACTTTGTAAAAATCATTGTATTCTGTGCCATCAGCTGGATCAAAAACCACAATATAACTTTTTTCCCATGCGGCCCAGGCGGCCCAGAGGGTTGTATTCTCTGTTATAGTATCCGTTTCAAAATTCCAGAACACTGGGCTGCCGTTTCCATCCAAATAAGCATACCATCCCTTGAACAAAAAGCCGTCACGGGTGGGGTCTGCGGGCCGATCGGTTATGGTGCTTCCGGCAGCAACGGTCACTTTGTAAAAATCATTGTATCCTGTGCCATCAGCAGGATCAAAAGCCACAATACAGCCTTTTTCCCATGCGGCCCAGGCGGCCCAAAGGGTCATATTTTCTGTTACAGTATCCGTTTCAAAATTCCAGAACACCGGGCTGTGGTTCTCATCTAAGTAGGCGTACCATCCCTGAAAGAAATAGCCATTACGGGTAGGATCTTCGGGCTGGTCTGTCACGGTGCTCCCGGCAGCAACGGTCACTTTGTAAAAATCATTGTATCCTGTGCCATCAGCGGGATCAAAAGCCACAATACAGTCTTCGTCTTCCGCAAAGGCCTGAATGGGAAATATCCCCATAACCATAACAAGCACCAGCAGAAGACTGACCAGCTTGCCTATTGCACCATATTTTTTTTGTTTCATAGTTCCTCCACAATTTTTCATAAGTTTAAATGTTGTTTTTAACAATTGATACCAGCTTCATACTCATATCCATACAACGCCTGTTTACGGGCAAAGTAATGTTGCTTCTACCAGTAGAAAGCTTATTTCCGGCCCATGCCGCCTCACTCCTTCGGTATCAGGGAAGTGTTGACCTTTACAGGTACAGTATAATAAAGCATCTGCTCCAAATGGCGATTGTGTCATGAATGAAGGAGTTCATGTAACGAATTGATGAATTGAATGATATTTTTATTTTTTCAATTTCAAACCTAAAAAACGAGCCCAACACCACCGGTATTTTGGTGGCGTCGGGCTCGTTTATACTGCTTGCTTGCAAAGCCAATTTTAGATAACTTGAGTAAAGGTTTTGATAGCAGGTGCCACAGAACACAGGGCTGCAAATTCCGGAACAAGCGCAGCAAAATGGGCAGATGCGGAATGCTTCTGCAATGCTGCTTGTGATTCCCATGTTTCAAACATCACAAGAACATTTTCATCATCATTGGATTTTGCCAGATCGTAGGCAACACAGCCTTTTTCCAAACGGGTCAGCTTAATCAGCTCATTTGCAATGGATATCGCTTTCTCATAAGCCCCCGCTTTCAATACGAACTCTGCTGTTACTTTGATCATGATAAAAACTCCTTTCAATGACCTATATTTTCTATGTTTGGGGGGTAGGGTATCTTATCGAACACAAATTCCAACCCCAATATAACCGCACACTTTTTATATATCCAAAATATTCCAGAAAACCAAGTGGAATCCGCCCAAAACAGAACAGGTGGCGCAAATCAGCCGGTTAAGCAAGCCAATTCACACATCGGGGTGATCATCGGCCTTTGTTTGCGGAATAAAAACCCGAACCGTAAAGAGTTTGTTTTCAGGAGCAATGTCATATAAAACAAACCCGCCAAGATTTTCAGCAATTTCATTCACAATACCCAAGCCCAATCCATGCATGTCTTTTTCTTCTTTGGTGGTAATCAGCTTTCCAGCATTCTCCACAGTTTCTCCGTTGTAGGAATTTTCAACCTTCAGAACCACCCACGAGGGCTCGGCGGTACTGACAATATGCATAAACCGTTCTGAAACCGGCAGCTTATCGCAGGCTTCCACAGCGTTGGTGGTAAGATTTGAAAAAAGTCGAATTGCATTAAGCCTGGACAAATCTGTGTTGCGGGGAGCAAAAACCTGAAAGGAAAATTCTATTTCCTTTTCGGCACATTGATTGGCCAAATCCTGCAGCATGGCATCCAGCACTACATTGTCGGAATACTTTTTGTGAAGGTGAACTTTTTTCTGCATATCGTCATAAACATCATCAACCAGTGCAATTGCCTTTTCAGCTTCCCCTGCACGGATCAGCGACTTCACCGATGCCATCATTGCTTTGTAGTCATGCCGAAAGGCCCGAAAACTTTCGGTGTATTTCTGATAGGACTTGTAGTGGGCCAGCTGCCGATTATACTGCTGTTCCAGCATCTCACTTTGCAGCCGATATTCCAAAAGCTCTGCACTGTAAATCGATTGGTAGATAGCAAAAACAAGCATGCCTAAGGCCAATACACAGGCTCCAAGGGCAACCTGCACATACCACAAATTGTTGGGTGAAGATTGTCGGCCTGAATTAATGGCCACCAGATTAATCGTCGCCACCATTTCATAGGCCACAATTGTCTTGAGCTGGCCTCTGTTTTTCAGAAAGCGTTTCATCTTATGATCGGGGAAAATAGTTCTGCGCAGAACAGAAAAAGAAAGAAGTGCAGCAGGAAGGGCGGCAAGGGTAATGGCATAGTATGCATCGGCATCGGATAATAGATCACGCCCCCGAAAAATCAAAGCGCCGATGGCTGTGAAGATACCCCGAAAACAATAAGCGCTCAGGATGCTGGTGGCTCCGCCATATACCGCCTGAAGCCAATCCATGCTGGTGGAAAAACGCAGCCCGATGATCATAATAACTATAATAACCGGCATATTCAGCACAAGCAGGCCATGCGCATAAAAAACAGAATAGGATACCACAATCAGGGAAAGGGCCGCCATAAAGGCAGCGAGCTGGATTCGGGAAGCAGGAAAAAGCGACCTATAGTAAAACACAAGCAAAGAGCAATATATAAGAGTGAATAAAATTGAAACATACATCATCTCTTGTTTTCTCCATTGTGCAGATTCTTGTTATAGATATGAAGCCGTTTGATATACTGGGCAAAGGCTTCTTTTAAAGGCTGCATATAAGTGGTTCCCACCGGTATCGTCTCGCCCGTTTTTAATACAATGCTTTGGGCCTGAAACTTAGAGATATACGGCAGGTGCACCAAAAAACCCCGATGAGGCCGCACAAAATGATGATCGGCAAGGTTTCTTTCCAATTTATCCATGCTGCTGTAAAACTCGGCTGTTTTATCGCTTTCATAATGGACTGTTACAAGTCTTCGCCAAATCTCAAAATATGAGATAGCATGGAATGGAATGACACTTGTTTTACCATCAAAAGCATAGCTAAACAGTTCTTCCTCTTTTTGAGAAACATGCTCCGCCGCTCGCAAAAATACACTCTCAAATTTGGCTTGGCTGGTATCCTCTTTAAGCAGATAATGTATGGCATGTACATCAAAAGCCTCGAATACATAATCTTCAAAGCTGGTCAAAAAAATGATCTGTGCATTGCAGCCGCAGCTGCGAAGCTTCCGGGCGGTTTCCATACCATCCATTTTATCCATAAGTACATCCAAATAGATAATGTCCACAGTCTCCGGTGCATCTCCATATTGAAACAGAAGGGATTCTCCGTTTTTAAAGCAAGCAAGCTCCATTTTGATTTGATGCTTTTCGGCTATATCGTGAAGCAATGCAGCACATTGTTTGATCCATTTATTGTTATCATCGCACAGCGCTATTTTCATCATACATAACACACCCTTTATGTTGAAATTCGCAGTCTGCCATTGCACAGACCTAAACTTGCTATAGGATGGGCTTTAACCCCAGTCTATAGCATTTCCCCCTCTTATTTACTGCACAGAATACACTGACTAAAAGCTGTATAGTGCACATTCCTTATTTTTATGAATACTAATAGTATGCCATGCAGCCCCGGAATACACAACGCTTTTGTGCTAATATTTTCATTTTTATGTAACAGGCTTTGGGTGTTGCTCCATTTATTCTATTTTATCCAGAGTTTTATACCGGCTCTTGCTTTTAAAACAGAATTGTATTAAAATGGCGGTGATAAAGGTTATATGAGTATGAAGTCGGTATAGACCGCCTATGGCGGTCAGCGGCAAATGGCCGCTGTTTCAAACCACGTTGTGGTTTTAATGCTATACAATTATAAGGGGTGAGGCATTGTGGATATCCAAACGGCAAAGCTCATGACCGCCATGGTCCAGTATGATCAAGGAGATGCGAAGCGGATTCAGCATTTTATAAAAGTGCACAATTTGGCCGCTGTCATTGGCAAGATGGAAAGCCTTGAAGAAGATATGCAGTGTATCCTTGAAACGGCGGCAATTCTCCACGATATTGGCATTCATATCAGCGAGCAGAAATATGGCTCCAGCAGTGGAAAATATCAGGAAATAGAAGGCCCCGCCGAGGCCGAAAAGCTGATGCTCCAAGTGGGCGGATACTCAAACGAGCAAATAGAGCGTGTAAAATACTTGATCGGGCATCATCATACCTATAAAAACATGGTGGGGCTGGATTATCAGATTCTTGTGGAAGCCGATTTTCTTGTGAATCTTTACGAAGATGCCTCTCCCCATTCGGCTGTGGAAAGTGTACGCTCTAAAATCTTCAAAACCCAAACGGGTATTCGCCTGCTGGATGATATGTTTGGGGAAAAGAGCTGTGAATAGCACACGCTGAAAGACGAAAAAAGCCCTTCCAACACATTAAAAAGCTTATGTCGTCAACTAGGCCGGTCAATTGCAAAGAGAGAAACCCTACACATTCAGTTTGAATCTGTAGGGTTTCTCTCTTTGCATGAGGCTTTATTCGGTTTTGATTACACCGCCTTCAACCATCTAAAATGATTATCCCCCTGAAAAAAACAAACTATAACAGGGCTGGAACCCAATCAGCAGACTCAGGTTCCACAAAAGGTCTGATAATTACAAAATTCAGGTGTGGGCGGCTGTGAAAATTCTTCCTGCTCCGGTGTATATCCATAAGGATTCTCTAAAACGTGAAGGAGCTGATGCATTTTACTGAAATCTCCATTTTCAGCAGCAGCCAACACTTCTTCAACCCGATGATTCCTCGGGGTAATGGCGGGATTATGGCTTTTCATAAGCACTTTGCTTTCTTCCCTGGATTCTGGTTGCCGGCTCAGGCGCTCTTTCCATCGCTGATTCCAAAGATGATACTCGGGGCTGGCAAACAAAGCCTGACCATCGTTTCTATCCAATGTTAACGACTGAAAAGTTTGGCTATAATCCGCCTTGTACTGCTCCATAAGCTTTAAGAGGTCTTGGATCAACACTTTATCTTCAATTTCTTCGTTGCACAGCCCCAGCTTGGAACGCATTCCCGACAGCCAATGAGCCTGATATAGATTCTCAAAATTTGCAATCTCTTTTTGCCCAAGCCTGACAGCCTCATTTGGATCAATGTGCAAAAGGGGCAGCAAGGTTTCAGCAAAACGGGCTAGATTCCATGCGGCCAGCTTTGGTTGATTTCCATAGGCATAGCGCCCATGTATATCAATGGAGCTGAAAACTGTAGCCGGATGGTAGGCATCCATAAATGCGCATGGGCCATAGTCAATGGTTTCACCGCCAATGGCCATATTATCTGTATTCATTACACCGTGAATAAAGCCAACCAATTGCCATTTGGCAATCAAAGATGCCTGCCGTTTTATCACTTCTTTTAACAGCAAAA
Organism: Oscillospiraceae bacterium MB08-C2-2; assembly: GCA_035621215.1. Taxonomy (NCBI): domain Bacteria; kingdom Bacillati; phylum Bacillota; class Clostridia; order Eubacteriales; family Oscillospiraceae; species Oscillospiraceae bacterium MB08-C2-2. The sequence continues at coordinate 1,151,450 of CP141729.1, forward strand.
GATATTTATTCTCGAGAGCGGCAAGGCTTGAGAAATGGCGTGTTATGGTATAGTCGGCTAAGCCGCGGACATTCTCTGCAGTCCCAAACTGTGAAGCATATTCAAATGTTCCTACTCGAATATGGCTTGCTGCAACACGTGTTAAGACCGCTCCGATAAGATCCTTTTCTCGCCTCACCGTTTCTCCGCTGGTGACGACCGCTAAGCTCCTTGTTGTCGGAATTCCCAATGCATGCATTGCCTCACTGATGATATATTCCCGCAGCATGGGGCTTAAAGCAGCTCGTCCGTCACCACCCCGGGAGTATGGCGTAAGCCCGGCACCTTTAAGCTGAATATCAAAGCGTTCCCCAGAAGGAGTTATCTGTTCGCCAAGAAGGATAGCACGGCCATCACCCAGCATAGTGAAATACCCAAACTGATGCCCGGCATATGCCTGCGCCAAAGGCTCGGCTCCCTTTGGAATCTCATTTCCAGCAAACACCTCCAACTGCAAGGGTACTCCTAAAGAAAGCGCCAACACTTGGTTGAAAATAACAAGCTTAGGGGCAGGCGCAATGGCGGGATGCTGTTTTGTGTAGAAAAATTCTGGCAATTCTTTATAGCTATTATGAAAGTTCCAACCTACCTTTTCCAATTTACCATTCTCCCTAAAAGCGATATACTCAACACTGCTAGTATCTACACTATTTGATTTTTTATGTTTTAAATACAGCGCTTGCCTGGTAGGCAGCGGCGACAGATTTCATCAGTCGTTGTAGCTTTAAGGACTGTCCCATGTTTATTATAGGCAGTGAGAAATAAATAGTCCAGCGCTTCCCCGTTTTGGTGCCAAGAGCCGCAATCTTGTTTTAATGCCACTTTAAATAAACATTCGCCTTCTCTTCTGCCTGCGCATTCTATAAGTGCAAGCAGGATGTTGTTATTCTGGAAAAGCGGGGGTATAATGGGTTTAATCGGCTTGCTTGCCTGTATCGATATCCCTTGGCAGCGAGCCATACCTGCCGTCCGGAGGACCCGTGAAATAAAAAGATGTTTGCCGTGGGCAACCATCCATGCCCACATCCCATATGAGCAAAGTATGGTCAAAACAGCTGGAATGAGGCGTTGCCAACAAGCCAATACTTTGTTATACTCAATTTATCCAAACAATTATTCCTTACGAACGGAGACTGCTATGGAACCGAAGACCGAGGATTTTGTCCCAAATTATGTGAAAATTCAAAACTTTATTTTAGATAACATTCAACAGGGCATCTATACTCCCGGAGACAGAATTCCTTCCGAAAATGAATTGGCACAGAAGTTCTCTGTCAGCAGAATCACTGCCAATATGGCTATTAAGGAACTTTCCATTACCGGTGTGGTGGAACGCAAAAAGGGAAAGGGAACCTTTGTCTGCGAGCCTGTGAATCTGCCCACTTCGGCTAAAATGCTTTCGCACAATCTGCGTTTGAACCCTCTGGCTCCCAAACGGCATCATCTGGATCAGGTTCGGATTGTGGAGGTCTATCCCGAGCTGCTGAGCAAGTTCCACTTGCAGGAGCATGCCCTGATGTATGAAATCATTCGTACCATCCGCCGGGATAACGAGCTGATGGCTATTGATTATAGCTATATACCGTTGGATTTGGTTGGTGAGGTACTGATCTACCCAGAGGAAATCAGCAAAAGCTATCTGCACAAATACCTTGAAAAGCACAGCGAATGCCAGCCCACCTATCTGGAAATCTATATAAATACCCCTCGGTATTCTTTTTTGCAAAACGATCATTTGAAATTCGAAGGTGACTGCTCTCTGATTTATTGGGAAACCGATATTTTGGACAAGCAGAAGAAAATCCTCTCCACCACCTTTACCATTTCCCCTGACGGCACAGAAGTTGAGCCTTTTATGTCATTTGCTATCAAGTAATCCTCTTTTTGAGTCAATGCTATAGAAGCGGCCGTCTCTATGCAAAAATACAAAACGATCCCCCCGCTGCTTGATACGGTACCCCGTATGCAGAAAAGCAATGAGGGGATCTATTTTTGCGCGCTTACATGTTTGCGTGGCAATTTTTCACTATGGGAATAAACATAGACTGCTTTCTCATTGTATGGAATCTATGGTGAGATAGGCTTTTCGATTGTGTATTATATATAATTAATAAAAACACGAGCTAAAAATTAGGCAATAATAAACTAAAAACTATTGGACAATTGCAAAACAAGATGTTAATATAGGTTGTATAGATGTATATACATTAAATAGTCAATATATCTATATAAGGAGGAGCTATGACCAGAGAAGAACGTATCAGAAAAGCCCTTGCAGGTGATGAAGTCGACCGTGTTCCCTGTAACGTGTGGATGCACCTTTCAGAGGTGGATCAGGACCCTCGCTCTCTAGCGGAGGCAATGGCCGCTTACAATGAGGAGTATGATTTCGACTTTATTAAAATGATGCCTTTTGGTGCTTACAGCACACAGGATTGGGGCGCAAAAATAAAAATATATTGCGACTGCTACAAAGAACCTGTTATTGTAGAGTCGGGTATTCGGGATGTGCGGGATTATACCTGCATTGAGCCATTATCGGCCACTTATGGCACATGGGGCAAAACACTGCAGGTTGCACAGCATCTTTCAAAGGTGGTTGCTGCAAACACACCATTTTTGCAGACCATCTTCAGCCCTGCCACAACGCTGAAGAAGCTTGCCGGCAACCGCCTACTTGCGGATATGATGGAACACCCTCTCGAAGTGCATCAGGCACTGCGTGCCATTACAGAAACAACTGTTAACTTTGTAAAGGCCAATATTGAAGCAGGTGTAAGCGGCTTCTTCTTTGCCACCCAAACCGCAACCTACGATTATATGACCGATTTGATGTACGCCGAATTCTGCAAGCCCTATGACTTGGAGGTTCTTGATACATACAAAGATCAAACATGGTTTAACGTGATTCATATTCATGGCTCCAACATTATGTTCGACACAGTCAGCCAGTATCCCTGCAATTGCCTCAATTGGCACGACCGGGATACGGCCCCTGATATGAAAACGGCAAGAGAAACTGTATGCAAGACCTTCCTGGGCGGCATACAGGAAGTTCCCAACATTATCAACGGTGTGTTGGATTATGACAGCTTTTTGCGCCGAAGCACACCCGATCAGGTAACCACCCATGTGCAGGAAGCCATTGCTATGGTGGATGGCAGAGGGCTTATCATTGGCCCTGGCTGTGTATGCGACCCCAAAACCACAAAAGAAAACCTTCATGCAGTTAGAAAAGCCGTTGAGCGCCAACCGGTGTTAAGCCAGTCGTAAAATTTTGAGGAGGTGTAGTTATGAATGTTCAGAAGGGCCTAGAAGTTGAAGCAAAAGCAGAGGCAAAAGAATTTCCAAGTGGCTTAGTAATCATTTGCGGATTGATTTTACTTGCCGCACTGTTGACCTACATTATTCCCGGAGGCGAGTATGTAAGAAATACCGTTGACGGCCGAGAAGTGGTTGACCCCAATTCCTTTAGTTATGTAAAATCCACGCCCTCTACCTTAATGGATATTTTCACTTCGATTCCCAAGGGCTTTCAGTCCACCAGCTGGATCTGCTTTTTGATCCTTATTGTGGGCGGAGCCTTCAACGTGATCAGCGATACCGGTGCCATACAGGCCGGGCTCCACTCTCTTTTGCGCAAAAGCAAGGGCAGGGATATTTACTTTATTCCATTTATCGTGCTGCTTTTCTCCATTGTCCCCACAATGATGGGTACATTGGAGGCGTATCTGGCCTTTGTTCCCTTGGGGGTTATGCTGGCACGGTCTATGGGCCTGGATGCGCTGGTGGGTATTGCCATCACCGTTTGCGCAGGCGGTGCCGGTCTGGCCAGCGGCATTACAAATCCCTTTAACATCGGCGTTGCCCAAGGGTTGGTGGGGCTGCCTGTTTTTTCAGCTATGTGGCTGCGTGTGCTGGCCTTTATCGGGTTTAACGCTTCGGTTTCTTTTTGGACCATGAAATATGCCTTGAACGTTAAAAAAGATCCCAGAAACAGCTGGATCTATGACGTTGAGCAAAGAGCCGGCGGAGCTGGTGGCGATATTGAGGCTCCTGAATTTACTCTTCGCAGAAAATTGGTTTTGCTCACCATCTTTGTAGGTATTTCTTATGTCATCTACATGGCTCTTACCGGCGGAGATTTCAAAAATGGAATTCCTGCTGTCTTCCTGATGATGCTGGTTGTGGTTGGCATTATCATGAAATACTCCCCCAACGAAGTATTCCGCCAGTTCGGAAAAGGCGCACAGAGCGTTGTAGGCGGTGTGCTGGTTGTAGGGTTTGCAAAGGCAATTGCCCTTCTGTTGGATAATTCCGGTACCATCGACACCATCATTCATGGTGCTGTGCAGATGCTCAACGGTGCTTCGGGTGTGCTGACTGCGGAAATCATGTATTTGATTGGTCATATCGGTAACTTCTTCATTATTTCCGATGCAGGTCTGGCAACCGTTATTGTTCCTATCCTTTCGCCCATCGGCGATATGGCCGGTATCACCCAGCAGACTGTCTGTGCGGCGGCTATCTTTGGCGGTGCCCTTGGCAACATGATTATGCCAACTTCCCCTCTCACCTCAGGTGCCATTGCCATGGCCGACATCGACTACCGTGTGTATCTTAAATTTGTACTTCGAATATTCCTTACTAACAGTGTGTGGGCGGCCATACTGGTTGCTGTTGCTGCCATTGTTCAGGTAGGACCCTTTTAACAGAGGAGAACATGCACAATGAACGAGCTGCTTAAACGAGCCCTTTCGCTGAAAGATGAGCTGAAAGCAAACCGCAGATATCTGCATCAGCATGCCGAATTGGGTATGCATCTGCCGGTAACAGCTAACTTTGTAGAGGCAAAACTTCAGGAGATGGGTTACGCGCCGCAGCGGCTTGGAGAATATGGGATTATAGCGCAGGCGGGTAAAGGCCATAAAGGCAAAACGATTCTCCTCCGGGCGGATATGGATGCCCTTCCCCTGCTTGAAGAAAGCGGCCTGCCTTTTGCATCACTGACACAAGCAGCCCATTGCTGCGGGCATGACCTGCATACAACAATGCTTTTGGCCGCAGCGAAACTTCTAAAAGAACAAGAAGGCGCCCTTAGGGGAACCATTCGGTTTCTGTTTCAGCCCGGTGAGGAAACCGGCGAGGGTGCAAAAGCGATGATCGAGGCAGGGGTTCTTCAAGATCCCTGCCCCGATGCAGTTGTTGCTTTGCATGTCAATGCCAAAGCGCCGCTGAACCAATTGAGCTATGGAATAGGGCGAACGTTTTCTTCCAATGATCAAATCGACATTGTGGTGCAGGGTGCAGGTGGCCACGCCGCGCGCCCCCATGAGGCTGCCGACCCGATTCAAGCCGCAAATCATATTTGTTTGGCGCTGCAAACAATTCGCATATCCAACATTATGCCCATGGAGCCGTTTATTTTGACCGTAACTGCCATTCAAGGGGGAACCGGCTATAACACCATTCCCGATGCAGTGACCATCAAGGCCACTCTTCGGGCCTATAACGAGGCTATCCGGATTCAGGGGCACAAGCGGATCAAAGAAATTTGCAGCACTACGGCACAAGCCTTGGGAACCACCGCCCGGGTGAGCTTTTCGGCCGGTATCCCGCCCATGGATTGTTCCCCTGATTTCACAAGGGAGCTTCTGGGCTATGCGGGAGAGGTTCTATCCGCCGAAAGCATTGCAAATCAAGGCGAAGTGAAAATGGGGTCGGAGGATTTTGCGTTTATCACCAGCCTTTACCCAGACAGCAGCGGCTATCTCTTTATTGGAGCCGGGCCGGATAAGGCAACCGGATACCCCTATGGGCAGCATAGCTCAAAAGTGGTTTTCAACGAAGATGTATTGCCTTATGGAGCTGCCGTGATGGCGCATTGTGCAGTGAAATGGCTGGAAAATACAGAAAAATAGGCGGGTCTTAATCCACCTGCACCTCCATACGTAAGAAATAGAAAAACAGCTTGCCTTTTTCAGCGGTCATGTGCCAAAAGGTCACTTTGCTGAGAAAAGGCCAAATAAAGGATTGGGAGGATGGAAATGGAAAAGCATTCGGGACTGTATAAGGCTTATGTAGACATTATGGAAAAAGAGCTGGTCCCTGCCATGGGGTGCACCGAGCCGATTGCCATATCATACGCAGCGGCAAAGGCCCGTGATTTGCTGGGAAAGCTGCCGGAACGGGTTGTGGTAGAGGCCAGCGGCAACATCATCAAAAATGTAAAAAGCGTGGTTGTTCCCAATACAAAAGGCCTCAAGGGCATTGAAGCGGCAGCCGCTGCCGGTTTAATCGCCGGGAAATCCGAGCTTCTTCTTGAGGTTATCAGTCAGGTCAATCCGCAGCAGCGCACGGAAATTCAAGATTATCTGCAAAAAAACCTCATTGAAACCCGGGTGGCGGATTCCGATCTTGTCTTTGACCTTATTGTCAGAGTATATGCCGGAAAAGACAGCGCAGTGGTGCGAATTGTCAACGAACACACCAATATCGTATATATGGAAAAGAATGGTGCCATTCTGCTGAAAGATCTGTTCCGCTCATCCGACAGCGATGAAGAGACAAAAGAAAACATCCTGACAGTAGATGGTATTCTGGATTTTGCCGAAACCTGTGATCTGGAAGATGTGCGGCATATTATCAGCCGGCAAATTGAATACAACATCAATATCGCCGAGGAGGGTCTCACAAACGATTGGGGAGCCAACATCGGAAAAATTATTATGAAAAGCAACGATCCAAGTGATATCCGAACAAGAGCCAGAGCCAAGGCCGCAGCAGGCTCGGATGCGCGAATGAGCGGCTGTGAAATGCCCGTGGTGATCAATTCGGGCAGCGGCAATCAAGGTATTACTGTCTCGGTGCCTATCATTGAATATGCAAAAGAGCTGGGCAGCACAGAGGAAGAGCTCTACCGGGCCTTGGTTCTTGCCAACCTGCTGGGCCTGCACCAGAAGGCGGGAATCGGACGTCTTTCCGCCTATTGCGGGGCGGTCAGCGCCGGCTGTGCATCAGCTGCTGGGATTGCTTATCTGATGCATGAAAGCGACTGGGTCATCCAGCATACAGTGGTAAACTGCTTGGCGATTACCTCCGGCATTGTGTGCGATGGAGCAAAGCCCTCCTGTGCTGCCAAAATTTCTTCTGCAATCGAGGCCTCTTTTCTGGCGCTGGAAATGGCCAAAAATGGGCAGCAATTCAAAGGCGGAGACGGAATTGTTAAAAAAGGCATCGAAAACACCATCCAAAGCGTTGCCAAGCTGGGGAAAGACGGCATGAGAGGAACCGATAAGGAAATTCTTCAAATTATGGTAGGCAGTAACTAACCGCACAACCGTTCATCAAGAATATCCGGGAAGTTAGAGCATAGGGCTGGTCTATAGGCTTTAAGCTATTTCTCTCGGGTATCTTTAAGCAAAATGCAGCCCCTATACTTATACCTTTCCAAGAGCAAACTGCTCTCCCTTTTTTAGATCGTTATGATGAAAGTGTGTCATATCGTCTGATCTTGGGGGAACGGTTTGTTTTTTGTTTTGGGCCTATGAACAAAGAGGCCAATATTTATTTTATATCACTGTGAATTTGACATTCCATATTAAATAAAGTTCATTTTCCTAATAACTATAAGGGGCACGGCAAAAATTCTTACTTTAAGACTGCACAAGTTTAAAAACCGGCTGTTGGCAGGCCTAATTGGCATTTCACGCAGAGGCAGGCGGACAGCTCCCCCGTTGCAAAGCGCACACATTTTGGAACAAATAACCGTATGATAAGCTAGACAGCTGTTTGCATTTCCCTACCACCATGTACGGAAGGAGCACCCGGAGCGATGATTGTACAAATAAACAATGTCGACCTGACATACCAAGCGCCGGACGGAGAAATAGATGCGCTGCGCGGGGTTGATTTCGAAATTTACGACAGAGAATTTGTCAGTATAGTGGGACCATCAGGATGCGGCAAATCCACTTTACTGTCTGTAATCGCCGGGCTTGAGCCGGTCTCGGCAGGCTCGGTATATGTAGATGGCGATGCCGTTACGGCACCATCACCCAAGATCGGCTATATGCCTCAAAAAGACCAACTGTTTTCATGGAGAAATATTTGGTCCAACGTCACCTTGGGGCTGGAATTACAGCACCAAAACACAGCGGAACGTCAAAAATATGTTCATGAGCTTTTAGAGCGTTATGGGTTGAGCGAATTTCTTCAAAAAATACCATCCCAGCTGTCCGGTGGTATGCGTCAACGATGTGCACTAATCAGAACCTTGGCAACAGACCCAAAGATACTATTGCTGGATGAACCATTTTCAGCCTTGGATTACCAAACAAGACTGTCTGTGTCCACCGATATCTATACAATTATCCGCCAAGAATGCAAAACTGCTTTGCTGGTTACCCACGATATTTCAGAGAGTATCAGTCTTTCGGATCGGATTATCGTTTTAAGCAAGAGACCGGCTGCTGTAAAATCTATTCACAGCCTTGAGGAGCTGGCCGGAATTTCGCCTATGCAGCGGCGGGATCACCCTGCATTCCGAAAGTATTTCAATACCATCTGGAAGGAGTTGGATATCAATGTCTGAGCCAGCCATCTCCCAACAGCGAAAAATGTACTTAAAAAAGAGAAAGCAAACCAAGGCAACCGTTACCGCACTGCGTATCGGCATTTTGGTCGTTCTGTTTACCGGCTGGGAAATTGCCGCACGTCTGGGCGCCATTGACGCATTTATCGTCAGCAGCCCTTCGAGAATGTGGAATACCTTCATGAGCCTATACCATTCCGGTGATCTGTGGCTTCATGTGGGTACTTCTGTTATGGAAACCATCGTGGGCTTTATCCTTGGTACTTTGGTTGGTACTGTTATAGCCATTTTTCTTTGGTGGAGCAATTTTTTATCCAGAGTGTTAGACCCTTATCTGGTCGTTCTGAATGCTCTGCCTAAAACAGCACTGGGGCCTATCTTTATTGTTTGGATCGGCGCCGGCCCCTCCTCTATTATTGCTATGACACTGGCCATATCCTTGATTGTGACAATTCTCGATATGCACAACGGCTTTTTGGATACCGACCCCCAGAAGATTCGTTTGATGCGTACATTAGGCGCCACTCGAATGCAGATTTTAATGAAGCTGGTGCTGCCCGCAAACTTCACTACAATGATCAATGCCTTAAAGGTAAATGTCGGTTTATCTTGGGTGGGTGTAATCATGGGCGAATTTTTGGTTTCCAAAGCTGGCCTCGGTTACCTGATCGTCTATGGTTCTCAGGTCTTTAAAATGGATCTGGTTATGACAACGGTTTTGATTTTGGCCGCAGCGGCTGCACTTATGTATCAGTGCATCCTGTGGATCGAAAAAATTATGAAAAAACATTTGGGAGTGACAGTATGAAGAAACTACTTGTTCTGGGATTAACGATTGTGCTGCTGGCAACTCTGTTTTTAGGATGCAGCAAAAAACAAGAAGTAACAACGATACAGCTGAATGAAGTGACACATTCCGTGTTCTACGCCCCGCTGTATGCAGCGCTGGAACTGGGCTTTTTTGCCGAGGAGAACCTGAATGTGGAGCTAACCAATGGCGGCGGCGCCGACAAAGTCATGACCGCCGTTTTGGCCGGGCAGGCCGATATTGGTTTTGCCGGACCGGAAGCTTGCCTTTATGTTCTCAATGAGGGCCGAGAGGACTATCCGGTTATCTTTGCTCAGCTCACCAAGCGTGATGGTTCCTTTTTGGTTGGCCGCACGGATGAGGACTTTAAATGGGAAAACCTGAAAGGCAAAACCATCATTGGCGGCCGCAAGGGTGGCGTTCCTGAAATGACGCTGGAATATGTAATGCGTCAAAATGGTGTGATCCCTAATGTGGATGCAGTGGTGGATACCTCTATACAGTTCAACATGATGGCAGGTGCCTTTACAGGCGGCAGCAGTGACTATGTAACCCTGTTTGAACCCATTGCCACCGAGGTTGAGCTGGAAGGCAAAGGTTATGTACTTACCTCCATTGGTCAGGAAAGCGGCGAAATTCCTTACACAGCCTTCTTTGCTTCTCAAAGCTACATCAAGAAAAACCCTGCCACCATACAAAACTTCACCAATGCCGTTGCCAGAGGGCAGAAGTGGGTGCAGGAACATAGCGCAGAGGAGATTGCCAAAGCGATTGTTGACCAGTTCCCCAGCACCGAGCTTGATGTGTTGACCCTCGTTGCCCAGCGCTATAAGGACATTGATGCATGGAACGAAACCCCTGTCATGAAGCAGGAATCCTTAGAGCGTCTCGAAACCGTTATGGAAACCGCCGGTGAGTTGGATAAGCGAGTTGACTTCAATAAGCTGGTGGATAACAGCTTTGCTGAGAAAACAAGCAAATAACCGTTTCTCAAAACACCGAACCAAACATTTCCAACCGAGCGCATCAATCCATAGAAAAACAAGGCTGGCGGTTTATATTCGCTGGCCTTGTTTTAATTCAACATAAAACAACCACCATATTGGCCCCGAATCATTTCAAACAAAGCGTTGCCAAAAGAATATAGAACCTTAAAAATATTATTAATACTCCGGCATAGCTGCATACACAGCGCCGACAAATGCAAAAACCCGTCCAAGAGAATGCACTGATTGGTTCAGTGCATTCTCTTGGACGGGTTTTTGCATATCATCAAGACCTTTTTAAAGACTGTAGAGCTTAATCTGCCACCTGTGCTATTGCTTCGATCTCACACAAAGCACCCTTTGGCAGGGCTTTTACAGCAACACAGCTGCGTGCCGGCTTGGAGGTGAAATATTTGGCATAGACCTCATTGAAGGATGCGAAATCTTCCATGTTTGCAATATAGCAGGTTGTTTTGATCACCTGCTCAAAAGAACTGCCCGCAGCTTGCAAAACAGCACCGACATTTTTGCAGCTTTGTTCGGTTTGAGCGGCTATTCCCTCCAATATATTCCCGGAAACAGGATCTGTGGGGAGCTGCCCGGAAGTATAGACCAATTCTCCCACTACATAGCCTTGAGAATATGGGCCAATCGCACACGGCGCATTGGGAGTGGATACGATTTTCATGTTGCCTTTCCCCTTAATTAAAGATATTACCTACCACTTGGAAGCCGAATCGCATGATGGCCCCGGAACCTAAAGCAGCAACGCCGCAAGCTGGCTGCTATCGGGGATATCCCCTGCGCTTTTGCCGTAATGAACATGAAGCAGCTGGCCCTCACGATTTGCAACAAACAAAGCGGGCAGCTGAAGCTCTTCCCCTTCGTAATCACCATGCTTGATTCCACGGGCGCTGCTTTTTACAATTTTCCCTACTGTTTTAAAATCCAGCATGCCCAAAGTTGCCGAAGCCTTGCCGATCCCGAGCATCGAATACAATGCGCCGTTGGGATCACAGATAATATCAAACGGCAATTCTCCCAGAGAAAGCTGTGCTGCGAGCTTATCAGGGGAAGACTGCAACACAATGAGGATTGCTGTATCCTCGGCAACGATTTGATCGTAGTTTTGTGCGATTTCCTGGATATCCAGCTGGCAAATCGGGCACCCATAATACCGCAGAAACAATATTGCGGTCTTCCGGTTTGCACGCAGCGTGTGGCTCAGCTTTAACCCTGATGCAAAAGGTGTTTGATATTCAAAATCCGGCATGCACTTTCCTGCTGTGAGCTGGCTATTTACTTTCATATCCTTATTCATCGGCCACCGTTGCCGCAAGAGCTGCCTGGGCATGTCTAAGGATGAAAAGGTGCGGCTCATACACAAGCTGAGCGATATGGGAATCATGTCAATGCGTGGGGCCGCAGAAGCGATTATGGAGAAAATCAGCATTTCTAAAACCACTTTATACCGGTATCTTGGTGAATCCGCTAAGTGAAGGCTTGCTGTGGAATATAGCAAATATAAGCGGTGTTTTTAAGGCCGCAACAAAAAAGTGAGAACCTCCAGCTCAACCGGAGGTTCTCACTTTTTTAAATCATTCTTCTTTTGGGCAGTTTCTATCGGATATGCTTTACCGCTGCGCTCTGCACAGCAAGGCCCTGCCTATAGCGCAAAAGATATTCTGCGAAACCCTGCACATCACGTTCCATAGGCTCAACACAGGTGACTTGGGTATCCGCAAAAATCTGTTCCTGCAAATATTGCTCCAAGGGTAAGGCCGAAGCATGGCCAGAAGCAAGATAAGCGGCCAGCAGGGCAATGCCCCATGCTCCACCCTCGCTTGCGCCGGACATCACCGCCACAGGCGCATTCAGTGCTCCCGCCATTAGCTGCTGCCCGACACGCTCGGTCTTGAACAGCCCGCCATGGCCCATCATTCGTGTCAGACGAACCTTTTCTTGCTCGGTTAAAATATCCATTCCGATACGCAGCACAGCCATGGTGGAAAATAAAATGCTGCGCATAAAATTAGGCAAGTTAAAGGCCGCATCCGGCAGACGTGCAAAGAGGGGTCTCCCCTCCTCCAGGGCTGTGATCGGCTCACCGGAGTAATAGTTGTAGCTCAAAAGTCCGCCGCAATCCGGGTCGCCCTGCAGAGCAGTCTCATAGAGCAAATCATAAAGCCGGGGCTTGCTGATCTGCGCACCGGATAAATCAAGCACCTGACGAAACAGCTTGATCCATGCATCCAAATCGCCGGTGCAGTTGTTGGCATGCACCATGGCAACGTTTCGGCCTGCGGGTGTTGCCACAAGATCAATCTCGGGATACATCCGGCTCAGGGGGCCATCCAGCACCAGCATAGCGAAGATGGATGTCCCAGCCGATACATTCCCCGTTCCGGAAGAAACACTGTTTGTCGCCACCATACCGGTGCCCGCATCCCCCTCGGGAGGGCAAAACGGAATACCCGCCCGCAAGGAACCGGATGGATCAAGAAGCCTTGCCCCCGCATCGGTTAAGGCTCCGCCGCTTTGCCCGGCTGTGAGCACACGGGGCAAAACCTGCTCCAGCTTAAAGGAATAACCCCGTTCTGCCAGAATGCGGTCGTAAGTATCCACCATAGAAGCGCTGTAGCCACCGGTTGCATCGTCCACAGGGAACATGCCGGAGGCATCACCAATACCGAGCACCTTTTCGCCGGTCAGCTGCCAATGCACATAACCGGCCAGTGTGGTTAAATAAGAAAGCTCGGCCACATGTTCCTCACCATCCAGCACCACCTGATGCAGGTGGGCAATGCTCCACCTCAGGGGGATATTAAAGGCAAAGGCTTTGGTGAGCTGCTCCGCCGCCTGCTCGGTTGTTGTGTTCCGCCACGTGCGAAAGGCCGCCAACTGCTTCCCTTCGCAATCAAAAGGCAGGTAGCCGTGCATCATGGCGGAGATGCCCATGCTTCCGATTTGAGAAAGCGCTGTGCTGTATTGCTTCTGTACATCCTCAGCCAAATCGGCATAACAGTGCCGCAGGCCGTTCCAAACATCGTCCATGCTGTATGTCCACATGCCATTGATCAACTGATTTTCCCAATCAAAGCTTCCACTGGCAAGAGGGGTGCCGTTCCAGTCAATCAAAACCGCTTTGATCCGGGTGGAGCCAAGCTCAATACCAAGGGAAGTCTGCCCCGCCTCAATATGCTGCTTTGCATTTGCCGCCATACCCGCTGCCTCCTTACTTTATTTTCATCCGGCAGGTGCACCAATGCAGACCTGCACCTTATTCATAGAGTGGGCCATATAGAGCACAGGCTCTGTAATCGGCACCAACGGGATCGGTGGCACCAAAAGCACCCCATGCATGGGGACGGAACAGTGCTTCCTCCGAAAGGTTATGCAGGCTTACGGGAATGCGCAGCATGCTGGCAAGGGTCACCAAATCCGCCCCTACATGTCCGTGGGCGAAAGCGGCGTGGTTGCTGCCCCATGCGGCCATCAGACCGTATACATCCTTGCAGGGGCCATTCTCTGTCAAGCGGGGCGTAAACCAAGTGGTTGGCCAAGTGGGATCAGTACGCTGATCCAGCACCTGATGCACCCCGTCCGGCAGCACAACGCTCCAACCCTCAACAATTTGAATGGTAGCCCCAATGCCTGCGACAAGGTTGAGGCGAATCATGGTCAGCGGCATTTCAGCCTGTGTTTTGAAATGGCTGGAAAAACCGCCGCCGGGGAAATAATCCAGTGCAGCCGGGCACCAGTCGGTGGCTTTAAGGCAGGCATCAACATCCTCATCCTGCATTTCCCACCATTTTTTCATCACACCATTGCCGTTTTCATCCTTGGAGGCACCGGTGGCATCCAGCGCAGCGGAGCCGCTGTTGATCATATGTATAGATCCGTTTGCCGCTCTATCCTGTGGGGTCCATCCGGTAACACGCTCAATGGCATCGGGGCTCCAATAGGTGCGGACATCGGCAAACAGGCTTGCCTTTCCGGTCAGCAGATTGGCAAAGAGCATGCTGATGCCGTTGCTGCTGTCGTTCTCGGTTGCAAAAATAAGGGGTGCTCTTTTCCCGTTCCAATCAAAGCTGGTGTTCAAAATGGCCTCGCAGAAATCCGCGTTAGGCATCCAATCACTCCACATGCGCTGGCCTTGGAATCCGCCCAGAATAGCGTTGCGCCCAAGGGCCGCCTCGTGGTAACCATCTTTGGCAAGAGCCTCGTTGCCGATCATGATGTCACGCATAATCATGCTCATTTTAACAACGGTGGCCAGTTCCTCTGCTTTTTGTTCCTCGCTGTGCTGCCAATCTGCCGGGTTTTTATCAAAGCCGATGGGGCACTTTTCTTTGGCCCATGCATAGGCCTTTTCAAACTCGGCCTTATCATACAGCTCCAACTTCAATCGGCGGCTCACTTCGCTCATATCCACCCATTCGGCTCGAATGCCGAAATAATCCTGCATAAACTGAGGGTCCAAGAAGCTGCCCATAATGCCCATGCTGACAGAGCCGATGCCAACATAAGCCTTGTTCCGCATCTGCCCCACTGCAACGGCACACTGGGCAAATCGTAGAATTTTTTCCGCCACATCCGCAGGGACAGACGGGTCGTCCGCATCCTGTACATCACGTCCATAAATGGAATAGGCTGGCAGGCGGCGCTGGTTGTAGGCGCTCAAAACCGCTGCCAAATAGACTGCGCCCGGCCGCTCTGTGGCGTTGAGACCCCATACCGCCTTGATGGTGAGCGGGTCAAGATCCATTGTTTCGCTGCCATAGCACCAGCAGGGTGTTACGCTCAGGGTAGCGCAGACATCCTCCTTGGCAAACTGGGCAGCACAGCGGGCCGCTTCTTCGCCACCACCAATGGTACAGTCGGAAATCACTACCTTTGCCGGGGTTCCATCGGCATAAAACACCGATGCTTCGATCAGTTCCTTTGCCGCTCTTGCCATCTGCATGGTTTTTTCTTCCAAACCGCTGCGGACTGCCTGCCGACCGTCGATAATCGGTCGAATGCCAATTTTAGGATACTGTTTCATAACAATCCTCCTTTGTTGATTGGTTTCACCGTTATATCTACTTTATAGTTGTATAGGTTTATAACCACTTCATACTCATCTGCGCGCAAGGCGTGTCTGCGAGCTTCGCCCGCAGCTTCAAAATTGCATTGCAGTTTTGAAGCTATATGAGTATATGTTTTGAACAAGCATATAGAACAACTCAGGCTATTTTACTATGCGCTCCCGCAGAGCAAGGGCCGCTTCCTTCATAATCCGTGCATACTCCTGCACCGCTTCATCTGTAGAAAAATCCAGATTGGGTGAGGACATGCTCAGCGCGCCATACAGGGTATTGGAGCCTGTCAGAATGGGCACACCCATACAGCGCAGGCCATATTCGTGCTCTTCACGGTCAAGTGCATAGCCCTGCCTGCGAACGGTACTAATTTCCTCACGAATTACCGCCTCGTCTGTAATGGTATACTCTGTATAGGCAATTCGATCCTGCCGGAGCACCCGCTCCAATTCATCGGCAGGAAGATGCGCCATCATCGCTTTGCCCAGCGATGTGCAATACATGGCGGCTGTCTCGCCAATGATGCTGCGGTAAGGATAGTCATACGCCTTGGCTTGGGGATAGCTGTTGCAGAGATAAAACACTTCTCCATTGCGATACTTGGCAAAATAAGTAATCACATTCAGCTGCTTTGATACATCCTGCATTACATCGTGAAACAGCCTCTGATAGCCCAAGCGCTCATTGATAATGTAGGAAAATTCCAACAGCTTCAGATCCAAGCTGTAACGGCCTGTTTCGGGATTCTGCTCCAAGTAGCCCAGCTGCTCATAAGTAGATACAATGTTGCTTACGCTGCTTTTTCCCATGTTCAGCATCTTGCTGATTTGTGTGATCCCCAGCTCCGGGTTCTTGGAATTAAAGCACTCCAAAACCTTTAAAGCCTTTGCCAGAGACTTTACCTTGGTCTCCTCCATTCTGCTACACCTGCCTATTGATTAATCTTCTCTTAAGGCCTCTCATCCGCTGCTGCTCCACATTTTTCAAAGTATATCGGCAACAAAGTAGCCTTGCAGAGCGTGTATACGGTCATTATACCATACAAGCGAAGCGCTATGGCATAATTGCCCATGGCCATAGGCCGGGCATAAAAATGGTGTGTATAATGACTGCTTTGCAGTTATTATACCCTGTGGGGACCTGTTTAGAAAGAATTTTCATTCTATTATGCACCGATTCTGCGTTTTTTCGCAAATTGGGCCTTTAATTGAGCCTGTTTTCAGGGTTTTTACCATTAAAAACATCCAGAAGTGCCTGCGCTGTCATCAGCCCCACATTTTCACAAGTTGCATAAGTCTCAGCCGCTGTGTGAGGTGTGGCGATAAAGGTATCCAGCTCAAAGAGCGGATTCTCTGTGCCGGCAGGCTCACTCTCATAGACATCAGATGCAGCCGCCAAAAGCCTGCCCCCTGTGAGTGCATTAAACAGGGCACTTTCATCCACCAAAGCACCCCGGGCCGTATTGATGAAAACGGAGCCCGGCTTCATTTTAGCAAAGGTCTCGGCATTCATGATATGCTGTGTCTCCGGGAGGCTGGGCAAATGCATACTCACAATATCCGCCTTTGCAAGCACTTCATCCATGGATACCATCTCGGTGTTAAGCTCTTTCGCCAGCTCCATATTGGGGTACAGATCATATGCAATCAGCTTAACATCAAAACCACTAAGCTTTTTGGCAACCTTCCGGGCGATATCACCAAAGCCCAGAAGTCCCACGCACATGCCGGTTAAATCCCGGCCCATAAACCGTTCCCATGCGCCTTCTCTGGTTGAACGGTTCAGATTCGGAACATTGCGCAGGCAGCTTAACATAAGCGCAATGGCCATCTCTGCTACCGAGCCGGAGTTCATGCCACGGGCATTGCTGACCGCAATACCGTGAGCGGCAGCACTTTGCAAATCAATGTTATCCACCCCAACGCCAAAGCGTGCGATGACTTTCAGCCGGGGAGCCTTTTGGAAGATCGTCTCATCCCAAGTATCCACGCCGGCAACGACTCCATCAATATCCCCGACCACTTGCAGCAGCTCCTCTTGGGTAAAGGGGCGTCCATGGGGGTTTTCAATTACGTTAACACCGTTTTGCTCCAAAAGCTGTTTCGCCTTCTGGCAGTAAATGGAGTAACCTGTTGCAGTGACCAGAACATTTTTGCTCATATTCTTTACTCCCTTTTCTGTATGATCACAGTGCGTCGTATTCTTCCATCACGGCGGCAATTCTGCGCATTTGCTCATCGCTGAGGGTCAGACCCGGCTGGCGCATATAGCGGCTTCCACGGCCTGCCAATTCACCAACGGCCTTAATGCCTGCATTTCCGTTTTTAAATCCGCCAACCGGCACGATTTTATACAGTACATTGATCTTGGCTTGGCACCGGGCTACGGTGGCAGTATCACCGGCCACAGAGGCGTTATACATCTCCACAAATGCCTCTGCCCGTGCGTTGCTCAAACCGGTTACAACACCGTTCGCACCGCAGAGAAGTGCAGGTGCCGCCAGATAATCTTCGCCCTGAATCCATGAAAAGCCTTCCTTGCGGGGGCCAAACAAACCACGGCTGAACTGGCAGAAATCACCGGAAGAATCCTTGACACCAGCCACATTGTCCATCTCGCTCAGTGTGAGAATGGTTTCCAGGGCAATGGGGTTTGCCGTGGCAGAGGGGATGTTATAAACAATAACCGGTGCAAAGGAATGCTCAATAACCCGACGATAGTGCTCCAAAATCACATTCTGGTCGGCGCCATGGTAATAAGGGGTAGTGGAAACTAAGAAATCCGGGTCCAGATCGCTGAAAGCATCGATTTCTTTCAAGGCCGAATGTGTATTGGAGCTGATGGCCGCAAGGCAGATGAACAGATCATGCCCCACCACATTGCGCACACATTTATAAACTTCCTTTTTCTCTTCTATAGATAGGTAAGCACCTTCACCTGTTCCGCCACAAACAA
Source organism: Oscillospiraceae bacterium MB08-C2-2 (assembly GCA_035621215.1). Lineage (NCBI taxonomy): Bacteria > Bacillati > Bacillota > Clostridia > Eubacteriales > Oscillospiraceae > Oscillospiraceae bacterium MB08-C2-2. Next base: position 1,169,915 of record CP141729.1, read on the forward strand.
ACAGACCGTGAACACCCACATCTTTTAAATACTGCGCCTGCTTTTCCAGCAGGGAAAAGGAAATCTCACCATCTTCCTTCATGGGTGTGACAATGGCGGGAACAACTCCGCGCAGCGTATGTTTTTGGTTTTTACTCATCTTGAAAATCTCCTTATTTTGAATTCTTTCCATTACCAACGGTTAAAGCCACGCATGGTCAGCACCTGGCTGCTCATACCGGCAGAAAGATCGCTTGCCAAGAACAGAATGCCGTTTGCAATGGTTTCAGGCTCAAAAAGGTCGCCCCCCGCCTGCAAGATAAACTCCCGGCGTTCGGATTTCTGGAACAGTTCGGTATCAATAGGGCCGGGGCAGATTGCGTTAACCCGCACGCCCTGACTGCGCATCTCGTCACCTAGTGACATGCTCAGAGCCAATAAGGCGGCCTTAGAAGCGGAATAAGCCGAGCTTCCGGGCAGGCCACGCAGGGCAGCCGCTGAGCACACATTGACAATATTACCCCCGCCTTGCTCCACCATAGCCGGTAAAACCGCCTTGGTTACCATAACGGCTGTGGTCAGATTGGTTGTCATGATACGGTTCCAAATATCCATAGGCATCTCAAGCAGAGGCATTTCCTTAGACATTCCGGCGTTGTTAACCAAAACATCAATGGCTCCATGCTGCTCCAGCACAAACGCTGTCATAGCGGCCACTTCATCCGGGTTTGTAAGGTCTGCAACAAAGCAGCTGGGTTTATGATCGGTGCCTGTGATAGAGGCAGTCGCTTCACGCAGCGGCTCCTCAATATTTCCTACTAAAACCACCTTGGCACCCTGCTGGGCAAACAATCTGGCAACCGCTTTGCCAAGACCGGTGCCTGCGCCGGTAACAACTGCAACCTTATCCTGCAAATTTTTCATACGTCTCTTCCTTTTCAGTTTATATTTTTGTTCAAGCGTTTTTCCTGCCGAATGTCCATATAATAGTTGAAGATCATGAACAAAATCATCAGCGCACCAATGACCAGCTTATTATAATAGGAGTTGATTTGGCGGTATTGTGCCAGCGTGGTGGTAATCAACTGAATCAGCATGGTGCCAAGCACAACACCTTCTACCCGGCCTTGCCCGCCGCTGGGGTTAATGCCGCCAATCATACAAATCAGCACGCCCAGCAATGCATAGCTGCTGCCGTTGACCATATTAACCGAGTTGAAACGGCCCACCATAATCATACCGCCCAACACACTCATACACCCGGCAATGATATAAGGCTTGAATATAATTTCACGGCTGTTGATACCCGCAAACTCGGAGGCTTTCATGCTGGTTCCCGATAAATAAAGCTGCAAACCAAAGCTGGTTTTGTAGAGCAGAAAGGCCATCACAGCCGCACTGATTACATAGACAATCATGGTCAGCGGAATCGGCCCAAAGGTTTTGGTAATCAGCTTTTGATAGGCCTCGGGCACACCGCTGACAGTGGTTCCCTTGGTAAGAATCATGCCGATACCGGTATAAAAGGAGCCTGTGCCAATGGTGGCAATAAATGCCGGCATCTCCAGCCTATAAATCAGAAATCCATTGAATGCACCGCACAGTGCACCAATGCACAGAGCAATAACAAAAGCAAGAAAAATGCCAAGAACTGTTCTGCCTGCTCCTGCGCCTTCCCCAATAAAGCTGCGCATAAAGAAAGTGGCCACTGCGGAGGACAAATTTGCTGTTCCCACCACAGAAAGATCAATGCGCCCTGAAATACGGGTGAGCATAATGCCAAGAGAAATAACACCGAACTCGGGCATTTGGCGAAGCATGTTGCTCACCACAGGCCCGCTGATAATCATCCAATTGTTGCTGACACCGGATAGGATCAACACCCCGAGAAACAAAATGATCAGGCGGGTTAAATGTGCATTGGAAAATCCCGGCTTTTTAATTGTGCTTTGCTTTTCCATTACAGCACCTCTCCCCTCGCTCGCATTTGCTCTTCTTCATTTCGTTTAATGCGTTTTTTGCGCTCCATCATCACCTGAAGGCCGGTTACACCAATGCCTAAGATGATAATGATGCCGGTTGCCGCATTGGCCCAATAGGGAGACAACCCCAGAAGCAGCAAGCTGTTTGTCAGGATAGTGAGAAATACCGTTCCCAGCAGCGCACCGCCGAGTGTTCCAACACCACCGGTAATCCGGACACCGCCCAGCACAACACCGGCAATAATGGTCATTTCGGTGCCATCGGTAAAGACTGTGTTTAAAATCCGGGCTGTAACAACACGGTTATAACCGGCAATACCTGCAAACCCACCAGCAAGTGCATAGACAAGCACCTGCAAAAGCAGTACGTTGAAGCCCACTCGGGAAGCCGCATCAATATTGCCGCCAATGGCATAGAGGCCACGCCCAACCATGGTCTTGTTCATCAGAAACCAAGCCAAAATAATAATGGCAATCGTGGTGATCGCCAAAGCCGGCAAGGTCGCCGAGATGCCTGTTTCGGCGTTGGTTGCTGTAAATAAATAGGTACGGGACCATTTGTTCAGGTTGGCAGGCAGATTGAAAGTCAGATTTTTGAGCGGCCCAAACAAAATGCCCCAATACAGATTGGAGGTACCCATTGTGACAATCATGGCTGGCAGCCGGTAATAGCTGATAAGAAAGCCATTCAGCGCACCGAACAGCCCACCGATAATCAGGCACATCACATAACCCAGCAGCACATTGCCATCACCGCCCGGATCAAGCTGAAGCTGACCAACTACAACAATGTAGGATGTAAGTGCTGAAATCGCCGGAAAGGAAAGATCGATTCCCCCGGAGGCGAGCACCATATATGTACCAACGGCGAAGGTGCAGGGTGTGATGCTGGCCCGAGCCATATCCACCAAATTGTTTGAATCGAAGAACTGGCCGCTTCGGGCCTGAATAATCATACCCAGAACAAAAATAGCCAGCACCATAAAAACCTCATGCCGGGTTAATTTTTCTTTTAGAAATGATTTTGATTTCATTTTCATATCCCCCATCATACGGTATAGAGAATTTTGTTGATCTCTTCTTCGTCGGTGTCACGGGTTACCAGCTCCGCAATAAACCGCCCGTCACGCATAACCATAATGCGGTCGCTGCAGGCCAGCACTTCGGGAATATCATCCGAAATCATAATAATGCTCATTCCCTGCTCAGAAAGTTCACGAAGAATTGCGTGCAGATCAAACTTGGCTCCAATATCAACACCCACCGTTGGGGAATTGAGAATAAAGATTTTCGGTTCCGTAGCCAGCCATCTGGCCAGTATGACCTTTTGCTGATTGCCTCCGCTGAGGGTCGAGACAGCCCGTTCATATTTATCGGTATTCAGGCGCATGGCCTTCATCCACGTGGTCCCTTCTTCTTCCGCCCTCTTCTGATTGATAACACCCAGCTTATTGGTGTGGCTGTCAATATTGGTTACAATGGCATTATCCATAATGGAGCGGCGCATAAACAGCCCTTCTGTTAAGCGATCCTCCGGAATATAACCGATCCCATGCTTTTCCGCATCTTCCACGCCTTTTATAACGGTTTCTTTTCCGTCGATGTAAACGCTCCCGCTATCAGCAGGTGTAATGCCGAAGATGGACTGAGCAAGCTCCGTGCGCCCGGAACCCAAAAAGCCGACGATCGCCAGCATTTCCCCCCGATTGAGAGTAAAGCTTATATTGGAAAAGGCTCCCTTGACCGAAAGGTTTTTAACCTCCATGATCGTATCCTGCTCAATGGTGCGTTCCATTTTAGTAAAACGAAGATCCCGGCCTGTCATATAGTATGTAAAAGAATCTCGTGTCAGCTCGGCCACATTTCCGCTTGTAATATGCTGCCCATTGCGCAAAATGGTGTATTTTTCAGAAATATGGAAGACCTCATCAATCTTATGGCTGACTATAACAACCGCAATTCCCTCTTTTTTCAGCCCGTCGATGACATCATACAGGCGCAGAACCTCTTTATAGGTCAGTGCGGAGGTTGGCTCATCCATCACAATTAGTTTGGCGTTGTGGTGAATGGCTCTGGTGAGTGCCACCAACTGTTTATCCGCAACCGAGAGCTGTTCCACCCGGACATCGGGATCCAAATTCAGGTTCATTTTTTCCAGTGCCGAAGTGGCAATGTGGTTGATGCGCTTTTTATTGACCAGCTTGCGGTTTGTCATAATTTCTGCACTGAGTGCAATATTCTCCCGAACCGTTAAGTTAGGGAAAATAGAAAAATCCTGATAAATAATCTGAATGCCCAGCCGTACTGACTCCAACGGTGTCATTTTTTTGAATTCCTGGCCGTTTATCTCAATGGTACCCGAATCCGCCTCATAAACACCGGATAATATCTTAATGAGGGTCGATTTTCCACATCCATTTTCGCCCGCTAACGCATGTACCTCTCCAGGGTATAGATCTAAATCTACATTCTTTAGCGCCTGAACACCGCCAAAGGCTTTTGAGATTCCCCTCATACGAATAAAAGGTGTAGCCTGCGCTTGTTCCATATCCTTGCCCCACTTCCTCTCACGCATCTTTTCAGGCCTGTATTTCCAACCGATTCTATCGTTGTAAAGGCACTTCACCAACAAAGGCCTGCTGCCATCTCAACAATCCCATTGTCTATAGAATGGCAGCAAGCATTATAGTTGTATAGGTTTAAAACCACAACGTGATTTTAAACAGCGGCAATCTGCCGCTAACCGCCATAGGCGGTCTATACCGACTTCATACTCATCTACACGCAATGCGTATTTACGTGCGAAGCACGCAGCTTCAAAACTGCTATGCAATTTTGAAGCTGTATGAGTATGTCAAAGTTCTTATGCCCTATGTCCGCATCAGTTAGAAGCCGAAGCTTGCCCAGTTTTCGGCGGTAATCAGGTTAATATCGCTGCCGATTACCACGTTGCCGTCCACCTTAACAGCGTCATAGCCTTGGCCAAGGTTAGTGCCTTCGCTAATGGTTTCACCCTGCAAAGTCAGCTTGGCCGCCATGCAGGCAGCATAGGCCGCATTTTTGGGGTCCCATGTGATGCACGATTTAACCGATTCATTTGCGAAATATTGCTCCATATAAGAGGGAATGCCCAAACCGCCTACGGCAACCTTACCAATCAGGTTGGCTTCCTCCAAAGCATTGCAAATGCCGGGCAGATCGCCGGAAGAGGAGGCTTGAATGGCCACAAGATCCGGGTAAGCCTTGATCAGCTCCATGGTTTTTGCCTGTGCACCCTCGAAGCTTTCGGTGGATTCTACCCGCTCAGCTACAGTCAGGTTTGGGAATTTGGCTGCTCTGGCTTCGGCCGCATCTCCCCATGCATTGTGAGAGCCATTGGTGAAGTAACCGACCATATAAACATAAGTACCCGCTTTGTCACCCACCTGCTCTGCGATGGTTTCCATACCAAAGGTGCCAAAATCCTCGCTGGTTACAGCCTCGATGTCATAGTCGGTTTCTTTGCTGGCAGATGCCTCGTGGGTGATAACTTTGATGCCCTGCTCCCGTGCACGTTTCAACGTGGGCTCCATGGCCTCAACATCAAAGGGAACAACAATAATGGCATTAACTCCCTGCGCCATATAGGTTTCAACCAACGCAATCTGCTGGGCCGAATCCTTGGAATCAGGTGCATCGTAAATAACTTCATAGCCAAATTCATCGTTGAACTTGGTTACACCCTCACCCTGACGCATGCCCCAGTTGCTGGTGGCAGATTTTGCGATAAAGGCAATGGTATATACTTCGTCTGCTGTGGAGGTCTTCTCTGCTTCGCTGCCCGCAGGGGCAGAAGCTGCTCCACTGGCAGATGGGGTGTTATTGGCTTGTGCTGCCGAGCCTCCGCCACACGCAACAAGGGTAAACAGCATAACAAGAGTGAGCAGTGATGCAATAAGCTTTTTCATTTTAGGTTCCCCTTCCAATTCTCATAACACGTTTTATTTATACTAGAGTCTTATTTCCCCTGGGCCTATATACCTTTTCCCTCCTTTTATTACAGCAGATACTTTTTTGTGGCACATCGGCCTGTATCAAAGTTGAGCCTAACAGTTTTCGGTGTACCCCATATATCGTACTGCGCGGCACTGAACACCGCTGTTTTTGGTTAGTTGTTCATTATTTATGAACAGTGTTCTTTATATTTTAATATTACCATGACTAAATAGCAATTTCAATTAGCTTTTTTATTAAAGATTCGATTAAAGAATCATATACAATGACAAATTTTTTCAATCAGCGTTCTTTTTTGTTCATATATAACTGTAAAATTTGGCGGAGCCACCCCACTCATACAAGGTCATATTAGCCGCTCGGAACATACAATTGCTTATAGCCCCTAGCCCAGCTTCACCTATGCACTGGATACTTTCCTTTACACCTTGGGGGAAGAGGGGTCTATCCGGTTTCATGCCTCTACATGCGGCCTGTTTGTGGCTTTTGTCGGAGAAGGCACAGAGGCATAGTAGAATCTCATAATAGAGAAAAGGACAGCCTCTGCATAACAGAGACTGTCCTTTTGTGTAAAAATTTATTCAGTTATATGTCGGTCGCGGTACAGTGTTTCAGGCCTAAAAAGCTGCAAGCAGACTTTTCCCTTGCAACACCGGCAGTCCGAAATTCTCGCAGATGGTGGCGCTTATATCATAGAAATTACCATCCGGCAAATGTCCGCCTCCCTGCATGGAGGGGGAATAGGCCAGCAGCGGCACATATTCCCGGGTGTGATCGGTGCCGGGCTGGGTGGGGTCGTTGCCATGATCCGCTGTGATCAAAAGCAGATCATCCTGCCGCAGGCCCTTGATAATCTCAGGGATGCGCCGGTCAAATTCCAGCAGACACTGCCCGTAGCCGGGGGTATCCCGCCTGTGGCCGAATTTGGCATCAAAATCCACCAGATTCAAAAAGCTCATGCCGTTAAAATCCTCGGCCAGCACCGAAATCAGCTGGTTTACACCATCCATATTATCGGAGGTGGGAATGCTCTTGGTAACACCCTGTCCGCTGAAAATGTCGTTGATTTTGCCAATGGCAATCACATCATGGCCACTTCCCTTCATATGATCCATCGTTGTTGCGCCATGGGGCAAAACAGCATAATCGTGCCGGTGGGAGGTGCGAGCAAAATGGCCCGGGGTGCCGATATAAGGCCGTGCAATGATACGGCCAATCAGGTGCGGCGGCTCCAGTGTGATGGAACGCACATATTTGCAGATATCATAGAGCTCTTCCAAGGGGATAATTTCCTCATGGGCGGCGATCTGGAGCACCGGGTCAGCGGAGGTATACACAATCAGGGTTCCCTTTTCCAGCTGCTCCGGGCCGTAATCATCGATAACCTTGGTGCCGCTGTAGGGCAGGTTGCACACAACCTTGCGGCCGCTGTAGGCTTCAATTTTATCCAGCAGCTCCTTATCAAAGCCGTTTGGATAGGTGGGGAAAGGGTTCTTTGTAAGCAGCCCCATCAGCTCCCAATGGCCAGTCATGGTATCCTTGCCGCAAGATTTTTCGGCCAATCTGCCCGCATACCCCTTTTCCGGCAATTTCGGGCCTTTGGCCGCCGCCACAATGCTGGAAAGGCCCATTTTCTCCATATTTTCCAGCAAGACACCGGTCTCTTCTAAAATATGCCCCAAGGTGTTGGCATCGGCATCGCCATACTCACGAGCATCGGGCAGGGCACCCACGCCTACAGAGTCCATTACAACCACATGAATTCGTTTATACATAAAGCACCTCCTGAAAAATGCGCTTTGATTTGGCAGAGAATACAATCATAGTATACTACTTATCTGCGATTAAACAATCGACAAAAATATCCTATTGTTTAATCCGGTAAGCAAAGCTTGCCGCTGCACTGAAAGCGCAGGCAGAACGCATTGAACAACATCTCCACGGGCTGTACCCGCTGCCGCATTTCATGCGGTCTATGGAAAAGTCTTATCAACTTTTCCATAGAAGATTAGTATAAGCCTTTTTTCAGCTTTATTATTAGTATACAAGAATAACCAAGATTTTTACAGGACATATGTCCTCTTACTGCCGTGTTTCCTATAAAAAGGTGAAGATTTTGTCTGTTTTTATCCCCATCCATTACGGGGCACAAACCACCACTTTTGTTCTTTTTGAAAATAGGTTATACTTAAGTGGTCATATGTCCTTTTAAAATAGCAATATGTTTCATAAAATAGAATCAAGGAGACCGAGAAGTATGAATATTTTAGAGAATTTCACCGCTTTGCTGGAAGCCTCTGCACAAGATCAGGTAAACAAGCTGTTTGCGCATTTTCCTGAAGCATTCATGCCTTATCTATCCTTCAAAGAATATGCGGCAGAGCACGTTCTGCTGCGAGCCTATGATAAAGCCGAAAGCATCTGCTTTTTGCTGGCCGGGCAGGTTCGGGCAATCAAGGAGCACGAAAACGGCAGTGTATATTCCTTTGCAAGATTTGAGCCGCTTTATCTTTTTGGGGAATTCGAAGCCTTTGCGGGCACCGCGGTTTTCAAAAGCACCCTCATATGTGAGACAGACTGCTCCATTATGAAAATGCCTGCGGAAATTTTTTTGCAGTGGATGGGGGGCGATGCAAAGGCACTGTTTCTGCGCACCCAAAGCATCACCCAGCAGTTGTTGGAGCAAACCCGCAACGAACGCAGCTATCTGTTTTTTTCGGGGAAAGAAAGGCTGCTCAGCTATCTGGCCGCTGAATATCGCAAAAATCACAAAAATAAGTCTTGTATCATAGAAGCAAGCAGGCAGCAAATAGCCGATGAAATTGGCTTCAGCCTCAAAACAGTTCAGAGAAACCTCAAGGGTTTAAAGGAAAGCGGCCTGATTCAAACCCAAGGCAGGGCAATCAGCTTGGATGAATCCCAGTATGACAAAATTGTTGCTCTTTGCGATGCCAATGCCATGCAAACCATGGAGGAACTATAAAAGAAGTCCTTGTAACAACCAAACCAAAGGGGAGAATTGCAGTGGAAAACCAAGTCTATGACATTATAAGTTCCACACACCTGAATTACCGGCAAAAGCTGAATGCTCTTTGCCTCCAGGCTGAAAACAGCATCGATGTTTTGAGCATATCGCCAAAATTCCAATATTACTACGAGCATGGCGCTCTTTGCGATATGAACGAGGGGCATGCCCCTTACCGCCCCCGCTATGTCATGCCGGATTACCAGAAGTTTGTTCGGCAGGGCAGCGAGTTTTTGAAGCTGGCTCCACCCAAAACATTGGATGAGCTTCTTTCAGCCTTGCAGATTCTTTATCATTATGTTCCTTCCATCACCACCAAGCCGGTTTATCTGGGCAATCTGGATGAGCTGATTGATCCCTTTTTGGAGGGGGTTGACGACAAGGATGCCAAAGAAAAGCTCACCCGGTTTTTGATCTACTGCGACAGAACCATCGCCAATGCCTATAGCCACGCCAATCTTGGCCCCAAGGCTACCCGTGCAGGCAGGCTTCTGCTGGAGCTTGAGCAGGAGCTGCTGCTGGAGGTTCCCAACTTTTCTCTGAAATATGACCCTGACATCACCCCGGATGATTTTGCAGAACAGGCCATACTCTGCTCTCTCAAATGCGGCAACCCCGCCATTGCAAATCACAAAGCCCATAAGGATACCTATAGCTTTGACTACGGCATTTCCTCCTGCTACAACGTGCTGCCTCAAAGGGGCGGCGCCTATACCCTTTCCCGTGTGGTTCTCCCCCGGCTTGCTAAGCTTGCTACAAGCGCCGAGGATTTTGTGGAAAACCTCCTGCCCGATGCCTTGCAGGAGCTGGGCACCTATATGAACGAGCGCATTCGCTTTTTGGTGGAGGATTCCGGCTATTTTAAATCCGACTTTCTGGTCAAGGAAGGTCTGGTGGACAGAGACCGCTTTGTGGGCATGTTTGGCGTTGCCGGATTGTGCGACTGCGTGAACAATTTGCTGAAAGATCAGGATAAGCGCTATGGCCGGGATAAAGAAGCGGATGATCTTGCCGAGCGGATTCTCCAGACCATTGCAAAGTTCACCTCGGAATTTGAAGCCGTTTATTCAGAAGTAGCGGGAAACCGCCTGATGATGCACGCACAGGCAGGCCTTTCCACCGATGAGGGGGTCACCTCCGGTGTTCGCATTTCGGTTGGAGGCGAGCCGGAAAATCTATTGGATCATTTCCGCCACTCGGCCCGATTCCATCAATACTTCCCCACCGGATGCAGTGATATCTTCCCCTTTGATTACACAGCCAACCGCAACCCGGCTGCCCTGCTTGATATTGTGAAGGGTGCCTTCTCCATTGGGGATAAATACTGCGCTTTTTATGGGGCGGATGGCGACCTGGTGCGCATCACCGGCTATCTGGTGAAGAAAAGCGAAATGGAAAAATACAACAGCGGTGAAGTGGTGCTGCAGGATAACATCATCAACGGCAGCAGCAACTATAAGCTGAACCGACTCAAAGACAGGAAGGTACGTGTAGTTTAAAATGGCCAATGCCCCTGTAAATAAAATCCTGCCTTATAGTGTGGTGGATGGAAAAGGCAGCCGGGTGGCTGTGTTTTTGCAGAAATGCAACATCAAGTGCGCCTATTGCCACAATCCCGAAACCCAGAATATGTGCATTCATTGCGGGATTTGTGTCCCTGCCTGCCAGTATGGTGCGCTGCAAACCGTTGACAAGAAAGTGGTCTGGAATCCCCAAAAGTGCGTGAATTGTGATGCCTGTATCGCCGCCTGCCCCCACTATGCCTCACCTAAAATCAAGGATATGTCGGCGGCAGCGGTTTTTGAAAAGGTAAAGGAGAGTATGCCTTTTATCAGGGGAATCACGGTTTCCGGGGGTGAATGCGGGCTTTACCCGGCGTTTTTGACCGAGCTTTTTACACTAGCCCAAGAGCAGGGGCTATCCTGCTTTATGGATACCAACGGCACCATCGATTTATCCCTGTATCCCTCCTTAATGGAGGTTTGCAGCGGCGTGATGCTGGATGTGAAGGCATGGGACCCAGATGTATTTTTCAGTCTGACACAGGGAGATAATTTTGCTGTGAAGCAGAATCTCTCCTTTCTGTTTGCTCTTAATAAACTGGAGGAGCTGCGGATTGTGGTGGTTCCGGGGAAGATGGATGCCAAGGCTGCTATTCTTGGCATTCAGCGGCAGCTTGGCAGAAAAAACGTCAGGGGTATTCCATTGAAGCTGATCTCCTTCCGGCCCTATGGTGTGAAAGGTGATTTTGCCCAACTGGCTCCCCCCTCAAAATCGGAGATGGATGTTCTCTATCGGCTCGCCGCGGATGTGGGTTTTGAAGATATCACGGTGATTTAATAGTATAAAAAGCCTTTCATTTTTATAATGGGAGGCTTTTTTGCTGCTATACCCTTGGAGAAAGGTAAAGCCTGTGTGCTGAAACCAGAAGTTCAGCATACAGGCTTTGACCATGTTGATGCACATTACAGTTAGTATTTATCCGATCCGGCTGACATGGCAAACCCAGTGAAAATATTGGGTATTTCAGACTCAGAAGAGGTGTAAAGAACAGAATCTTGCCTCAAACGGAACCTTTCTACAACGCCATTGAGCACACCAGCCTGTGCGGACATCTCCTCGGATGCGGCGGCCGATTGCTCGGATGCGGCCGAGTTGGCCTGAACCACCTGTGCTATTTGATCAATCCCCGAATTCAGCTCAACGATGGCCTGATTCTGGCTTTCTGAAGCGGCGGCAATCTGCCGAATCCAGTTTTGGTTTTCTGCGGAGGTTTTGGTAACAGCGGCCAGATCGGAATTGGCCCGCTCAACAATTCGGTTGCCCTCCTGAACATTTTGAGAGCTTCCTTCTATAAGGAGCGCGGTTTCTTTTGCAGCAGCTGCTGATTTAGCCGCCAGATTGCGAACCTCGTCGGCTACCACGGCAAAGCCCTTGCCGTGCTGGCCAGCCCTGGCCGCTTCTACAGCCGCATTGAGAGCAAGAATATTGGTCTGGAAGGCAATGTCATCGATTACCTTGATAATCCTTGTAATGTTCTTGGAGCTTTCATCAATGCTCTGCATGGATTCCAAGACACGGTTCATGGAGCCAATGGTGTTGGACATTAAAGCCTCGGATTCACGGGTCAACTCCAATGCCTTTTGAGCAGCGGAGGCATTATCGGCAGTCTGGATACGAACACTATCCAAAGTGGCAGAAAACTCCTCCACACTGGCGGCCTGCTGGCTGGCTCCGGAGGCAAGCTCCTGAGCTCCCTGCGCCACCTGCTGTGCACCTGCGGAAACCTGCCCCGCCGCACCTCTGATCTCGGAAATCAGCTTGTTGTTGCTATCCAGCATTTGAGAAATGGCACGGTTCACTACATCCTTTTCAGAGCGAACCTGAATGCTGCTGGTGTAATCCCCAGTAGCAATAACCGAAAGAACCCCGGCCTGCTCCTGAATGGCACCCGCCATTTCATTAAAGGCTTCTGCCAAAACACCAAGCTCGTCCTTAGAACGTACCTCCAACTGGACATCCACATCACCGAGGGCAATACGCCGGGCCGCCTCTGCCAATTCTTGGGTGGGAGCTGCAACGATATTGGCTATGTAAAGCCCAGCCACAATCGCATATGCTATCGCCACAAGCACCAGCGCTATTGTGACCACAGTTGCAAAAGTTGCAGTGCGGCTGCCCTCTTCAAAGGTTTCCTGGGCATAACGCAGATTATAAGCGCTCAGATCACTGGCACTGGAAAACAATTTTTCCGCTACAGGGAGCACCTCAGCCAGAGACTTATTGACCCCACTCACATCACCACGTTCCGCAGCAACAGCAATGGCCTCAAGAGCTGGCTGATAGCTTTGGCCAAACTGGGTAGAAATATCCTTCAGAAGCTGTTTCTCTTCTCCATGTTTGTCAACGGTAAGGTGGCTATATTGATTCAACAGATCAGAATATGCCGTATTACTTTGGCGGATAGTGTTGGTGTAACCCTTTATTTTTTCGGCATTATCAATATTGATGATAATCTCCCGAACCGCAACACGATTCTCGTAAAGAAGGGCTTCCATTTGTGAAGAATAAATAATCCCCTGTATAGGGCCGGTATACATATACTCCTGCTCATGGTTGAGAATATATAGGCTGATTCCCGCACTAATCCCAACAATTACTGTCAAAAGAGCCACTGTAGAAAATGACAGCAGTAATTTTGTCCGCATTTTTAGATCCTTAAACCTGTTCATTGATACCTCTCCTCAATTTTGGTGTTTTACATCCCTTTGCTTTAAAGCACCTTTTATGGTGGTTTCAAAGCTGCAGTCCCTGCAGAGCACAGGTTAGCCGCAAGTTGATAAGCGAACTGGCCGTACGGTTTGGAGCAATATGTATAAAGCAGGCAAAGCCGCTTCTAAAATGTGGATAAGATCATTACATTCTAATCTGTATATTCATAATTGTCAAGAATCAATCTATACTTTTTTGCTAGATATTGTAAATAAAAATTACCATAAAATCCCATTGTTGACTGGAATTAAGTCACCGACAGCAATTCAGTGACAGCATTATAGTAAAGTAGTATTTCACCAATATATATCTTTTGGCCGCATACCAAAAAGAAAAATTTAGCTAATTTTAATAAAACCCATTGAATTTTTGCCATCTAAGGGTATAATATAATGCTGTGTAGCTGTATCCAAGCCATCCGATTTAGGATAACACAAGCAGCTTACAGAGAGGTTTTTGAAATGCAACACAAACGAATACACCTTAAAGATATTTTCCTTGGGAAAGCTCTGAAAAATGCTGATTTAAGCCACGAAAAGCTTAATCTGGCGTGGGGGCTTCCCATCATGGCTTCAGACGCGGTTTCCTCAGTCGCCTATGCTATAGAGGAAATCCTGCTGGTTCTGGTTCCGGTTTTAGGCTTTGCAGCCGTAGGCTATGTGGATTATGTGGCGCTCCCTATCCTGCTTCTTTTGCTGATTCTGGCTTTTTCTTATTCCCAAATTATTGACAGCTACCCCAATGGCGGGGGCTCATACATTGTTTCTGCTGAAAACATAGGAAAAAAGGCCTCCCTCTTGGCGGCCTCCTCCCTGATTATTGACTATGTCATGACTGTGGCGGTGAGCCTTTCCTCGGCGACAGCTGCTTTTTTGGTGGCTTTCCCCCAATTTATGGAATACCGGGTTCTGGTGGCTCTGCTGTTCCTTTCAGTGATTACCTTGTTGAATCTCAGGGGCATCAGTGAATCTTCCAAGGTATTTGGGATTCCCACCTACTGCTTTATAATTGTAATGTTTCTGCTGATTGTAACAGGCCTGGTTCGTTTTTTCAGCGGAACTCTGGTTCCCATCTCCTACAGCCATACCCTGCCTCAGCAGCAGGCTCTAACCAGCGGTATGCTGCTGCTCCTGCTGCTCAAGGCCTTTTCCTCCGGCTGCTCGGCTCTGACTGGTATTGAGGCGGTCAGCAATGCGGTGCCTTCTTTTAAAGAGCCTTCCACCAAGGTGGCAAAGCATGTGCTGTATGTTCTTGTGGGCATCATTCTATTTATTTTTGGCGGCTCTATTTTGCTGGCTACCCGGCTTGAAGTGGTTCCGGCGCAAGGCCAGACTGTTATTTCCCAGATGGGTGAAGCGATCTTCGGCAAGGGCTTCCTCTTTTATATTCTACAGTTTGCAACCTCTTTGATTCTGCTTCTTGCCGCCAATACAGCCTATAACGGCCTGCCCACTCTGCTGGCTCTTTTGGCTCACGATGACTATATGCCCCATCAGTTTGCCCAACGTGGAAGCAAGCTGAGTTTTTCCAACGGCATTATGTTCATCTTTGTGGTAGGCGGCATTTTGCTGATTGTTTTCAAAGCGGATACTCACCATTTGATCCCCCTGTATTCGGTTGGCGTGTTTCTTTCCTTTACACTGGCACAGCTGGGAATGGTTTTTAGATGGATTAAAACCAAGCAGCCCGGTTGGAGGCATAAGTTCATCATCAACGCTATTGGCACCTTTATGAGCCTTGTGGGTATGGCAATCGTGTTCCTGACCAAATTTGCAGATGGAGCGTGGATGCTGGCCATCGCGATTCCTCTGCTCTCCCTGATCATGCTGTATATTCAAAGGCACTATTCTTTTGTAAAGCAAGATGTCATTATCGATGCCGAGACTGCTAAAAAGCTGTACAAGCCCTGTACAAGTGCCGACCACCTCCCTTGTATTGTGCTGGCCTCCTCCTTCTCCAAGCCTGTTATCAAGGCTCTCAACTATGCCAATACTATGAGCGCCAATGTAACAGCGCTCCACATCTCGGTGGACAGTGAATCCACCGAGCGCTTCAAGCAGCTTTGGGAACAGACCGGGATTGAGGTTCCTTTGGAAATTGTGGAAGCACCCTATCGGGATATTATTCCACCGCTGGAGGAATACATTTCACAGGCGGAAGAAAAACTGGCCAACGGGCCGATTCTTTCGGTGGTGTTTATCAAGTTTGTGGAAAACCGCTTTATGGATAAGATTCTGCACAACCAAACCACCTATT
This sequence comes from Oscillospiraceae bacterium MB08-C2-2, assembly GCA_035621215.1. Classification (NCBI taxonomy): domain Bacteria; kingdom Bacillati; phylum Bacillota; class Clostridia; order Eubacteriales; family Oscillospiraceae; species Oscillospiraceae bacterium MB08-C2-2. Next base: position 1,185,422 of record CP141729.1, read on the forward strand.
TTATTGAGCGCAAGCTTCGCTCCTATCGGCGGGTTGCTTCGGTAATCATCCCTTATCACTATAAAAAGCCGGAAAAATCCGTTCAGCAATAAAAACAACAAGGCCCGGAAATCAGCGCAGCCCCTCTGCTGATTTCCGGGCCTTTCAGTAAATGTTAGGAGTGATAATATGGCTATTAAAAGTCTTTCCATCCGCATTGAAGAAGAAATGCTCAACAAGCTTCATGTTGTGGCGGATTATGAGGGTTGCTCGGCCAACAGCCAAATTCTGATCCTGATTCGGGATTGCCTTGAAGCATACGAGCAGAAGCATGGAAAAATCGAGCTGTCAGGCGGCTCCAAGCAATAGAGAACCGGTAAGACAGATCTGGGCGAAAAAAATATATTCTGCGCAAAAAATGCGGATACAACTGCCTAAACAATGTCTTTGGCCATATTATTGGGCCAAAGCGGCTGACCATTTTACCCCAACATCGCATATACTGTTTCAGGGTGATTACTGTGACTCCTTGTGAGCTGAACGTATTGATTACGGCACTGACCAACTATTTCTTTACCCATCTTACAACAGATGAATTCTATTGCCTGAGCGTTTTTTTCAATGAGCTGAGCAAATCTATGTTTGCCACCTCCTTGTTTCAAAAACTATGCCCCGGGGATGATTGCAACCGCCCGAAATGACCTCTTCACTTGTATGAAGCCATATGATTTGGGAAAGCTAACGTTAAAATATCCTCAGGAGGTCTTATCATGGCCAAGGCAGGTATGCGCCGCCCTGATCCTAGGGAGCCCCACGGTACTGAAAGCAATCACAAACCTCATTACCCCAAAAACGATGTTCAGCCCGTTCCCGAGCTTCAGGGAAAGGCCAAACACACAAAAGAAAAGGCTGGCCCCATTCAGTAAATTGGGACAAGCTATCCCCCAGAAATATCAAAAGCGCAGAAACGAGGATTCATCCCTCCATTTCTGCGCTTTTTCTCTTTTATATGCCCGTGGGTTTTCTGCTTTGCGGCTCACCGGGTTCAGTTCACCCCAAGTTTTCCTCCGCTCTGCATGCAAAGCCCGTTTTTGCTTTTTTGAAAGTTTTTCCAAAGGAACAAACTTTTCCATACTCTTTCTCCTGTTACTATATATTTGGTTGGTGGCGCAGCATCCAGTTGCGCCATTATCCATTTCATTGCCTAAGCTGATAGAATGAGAGGACAATAGGCCTGGCGGTTATCTCCAAGGACTTCGCGTCCGTTGAAAAGTCAGTCAGTCATCCTCTCGCTCGCAGCGTTCGATTTGTGCAGGTAGAGCCGCCATCCGGCGCGTTCGTGTCATCAAACAGATAGAATCGGCAGTGAGAAAAGGATGGTACGCCAATTGTAAATCTGTGATGGGAGCGTGGGGTTATGAACGCAGTCGGGATAGATATTTCCAAAGGGAAAAGCATGGTGTCGGTTCTTCGTCCCTTTGGGGAGCTGGTGGCAAAGCCCTATGAGGTACGCCACACCTCCAGTGAACTCAGCGAGCTGACAAAGCGGCTGAAAAGTCTGGAGGGCGAGACGCGGGTGGTTCTGGAACACACGGGGCGGTACTATGAACCGGTGGCCCAGATGCTGCATGACGCCGGAGTTTTTGTCAGTGCGGTCAATCCGCTGCTCATCAAGGAATACGGGAATAACTCGCTCCGTAAGGTCAAGACGGACAAAGCGGATGCGCTCAAGATTGCCCGGTATGGCCTTGACAACTGGGCCGAATTGCGCCAACATACTCCTATGGATACGATTCGCTACCAACTGAAAAGCATGAACCGGCAATATGGTCTGTACACCAAGAACAAGACGGCGCTGAAGAACAATCTCATTGCCCTGCTTGACCAGACCTACCCCGGAGTCAACGCCCTCTTTGAAAGCCCCGTTCGTGCGGATGGCAGCCAGAAGTGGGTGGATTTCGCCGCGTCCTTCTGGCACGTGGACTGCGTAAGGGGTATAGGACAGATCTCCTTCGTGGAGCGTTACCGCAAGTGGTGCAAGCGGCACGGATACAATTTCAGTACCGCCAAAGCTGCCCAGATTCACGCGGAAGCGAAAGAACTGATTGCCATGCTGCCGAAAAATCCGCTGTCCAAAGTGATGGTGCAGGAAGCAATTACACAACTGGGTACCGTTTCCAAAACCGTGGAGGTGTTCCGCGCGGAGATGAACCGGCTCGCACAGGAGCTTCCTGAATACGAAGTGGTTATGGGGTTGTATGGTGCCGGAAAATCTCTCGGGCCGCAGCTTATGGCGGAGATTGGCGATGTTCGCCGCTTTGCACACAAGGGCTCCTTGACGGCCTTTGCAGGGGTTGACCCGGGCGCAAACCAGTCCGGAAGCTACGAGGCGAAAAGCACGCGTTCGTCAAAGCGGGGCTCTCCGGAACTGCGAAAGACGCTCTTTATCCTCATGACAATCCTGCTGCAAAAAGCGCCCCCAGACGACCCTGTGTTTCAGTTTTTGAACAAAAAACGAGCCGAGGGTAAGCCCTATCATGTCTACATGACCGCTGGCTGTAACAAATTCCTGCGTATTTACTACGGCAGGGTAAAGGAATACATGAATACTCTGGACAAGCCTGTGGATATGGATTCCACTGGGCTATCTCGCTAAACTCGTTCCGCATAGCTTTGGTCGGCGCTACTGGCGGCGGCCTATTAGTGTTCCACCTTTTCGCGTTGCTGTTTTTCTTCATTTTCCTATTGACTTCTTATTTGCAGGCTTTTCACAACAGATTCAAGGTGGAATGAGTATAGCACAAAAACAAGGTGCCGTCAAAGGAAAACCTCTCCTGCATCCGTTAGGCCAAAACAATCTGGGCGGCATGCCGCCTATTTTGCTTCGCTCTCTTGGCTCAGACCCGAAAGCCGTTTAGTGCATAGAAATAACCCAATCCCACAAAGAAGCAAGAGCGGAGACAGCCAATGAAAAGAGCTCCGCTCAAAAATCTGACCAAACAGCGGAGGGATGAGGGTAATACCCGCATAGGCGCTGGCCATTTGCAGGCTCATAACTCCCTGTGCGTTCTCTTTGCCGAAATAAACCGGGGTTTGGTGCAGCAAAGAAGGAAAAACAGGCGCAAACCCTGTGCCCACCAGCACAAATGCCGCCAATGCAAAGGGAACGGGCAGAGGCAGCAGCAGCAAAATCAGCCCGGTGAACATGGTCGCCTCCCCTATACGAATTAAGCCTTCAGAGCCAATCCGCAGCGAAGCAAAGCCGCTTATAAAACGCCCAAGCGTGATTCCCACAAAGAAAAGGGAGCTCCACCCAGCGGCCGATTCTCCCCCTAGCCCCCGTGTGTTGACTAAATAACTGGCACCCCAAAGCATAAAGGTGTTTTCCGCCGCTGTATAAAAGAAGAAGGCCAGCATAGCACTGGGCGCACCAGCCAGCCGCAAGGAATTAAACAATCCCACTCTTTTTTCCGGGAGCTTCTCGGCCTGATTGGGATTAGGCAAGGCTTTGGCTGCCATTTTTTTCCACATAGGCAGAGAAAAAAGAAGCAGAACCACCAGCACAACCTGAATCATGGCAACGCCAAAATAACCGCTGCGCCAGCCCCCACCCTGCCGGGATAAAAAGGAAATCAGAACCGGCCCCAGCATAGCGCCCACTCCCCAAGAGCAGTGCAGCCAGCTCATATGGTAAGCCTCATAATGCTCAGCCACAAACTCATTGAGGCCGGAATCCACTGCACCTGCACCCAATCCAAGGGGAATAGCAAGAAGCAACAGCCAATAAAAAGACGGCGCATAAGAAAATCCAAGAAGCGCCAGCGCTGTCATGGCAACGCTGACCGCTGTGACTTTTCCGGTGCCAAACCGCTGTATAACTCGGTGAGAAAACAGGCTGGAAACAATGGTGCTGCAGGAAATGGCCACCGAGATATACCCGGCATTTCGCACCGGTACCCCAAAGGTCTGCTGCATCAAAGGCCACGATGACCCCAAAAGAGAATCGGGAAGCCCCAGACTGACAAATGCCAGATAGATGAGTGCCAAAAAAACCATATATAAGTGCCTCCTGCCGCATTTTATTTAGTAATCTTAAAATACCGGGGAGATATTCGAACATAAACAGATGATAGCACTACTACCAAATTCTGTCAATTGTAAAGAGCCAAAGTGTTTTCTTAGCCTTACATGAGACAGACCTTTTGTTGTTTTGCTCTATATATTTCCCTGAAAGATTTTACCTTCTCTTATATATCGCCGATTTTCCCCTCATCAGGTGGACTTGCTGGTAAAAAGTAGTATAATAACCTTATATTTTATAGGAGAATTGTAGCTTTTATTTTTTAACCCCGCTTTTGTCTCACAATCGCTCCCCTCCTTTTTGCGGCATGCGAGGGAGAGCACTTTTTGGCAACATTTCCACGATCTAAGGAGGAGTAGGTGTGTTTATGAAAAGAAAAGACAGCCCAAGCAGCACTTCCGGCAAAAAACTCAAGGGAATGAAGACCCTGCGGTCTAAGATTCTGCTTTTTTTGGGTGGATCTGTTATTCTTTCCTATCTGGCAGTCGGCGGCATGCTGTTAAGCTTAGTAGCAAACTCGGTTTCACATTTGAGCAACAATGAGCTGAGTGCGAAATCTCAATCCGCCGCCAACGACATTAAGGGCTATTTTGAGCGATACCTTGAAGTCTCAAAACAGCTTTCTTCCAACAGCCAAATGGAGGCTCTTTTTAACGGAGTGAAATCAGGCGGAAAAATCGACCGTTATAAGGATTTCACAGCTGTTCGGCGAACTTTGGAAAATGTACATAAATCCAACGAAAGCACCATTCTTTCCGCTTGGGTGGCGGATGTTGATTCCAGCACGCTGGCCCAGTCGGATGGCTATATTTCCGGGTCTGACTTTCATGTAACCCAGCGCCCTTGGTTTTTAGAGCTGGATATTGCAAAGCAGCCCATTATGACCGAGCCTTATGAGGATTTTGTAACCAAATCCCAGATTGTAACCATTGTGGCTCCTGTATTCAAAAGCGGAACACAAGAAATCATCGGGGCAACCGGCGTGGATATTCTTCTCGATGATTTGGCCAAGACAATCCAATCCTACACACTGGGCGATACCGGTTTTTATGTTCTGGTTACCGGAGCCGGCAAGGTTATTTATCACCCTGTGGGCGAGATCATAAACCAAAGTATTCAAGATGCAGATATGTCCCCCAACATCAAGGAGGCACTGCTCTCTAAAAGTGAAGGCAGTGTTGAATATTCTTCTTATGGGGTGGATGCCCACGGCTATGTTACCCCGGTGGGAGACACCGGCTGGGTGGTGGCAACCGGGCTGCCTGCCACTGAATTTTATCAGGAATATACCCAAGTGCTGCGTACTATGCTGATCAGCTTTATCCTTGCACTTGTGCTGGTCTTGATTATTCTGGTGATGATCTCCAACGGTATTGTTACCCCCATCAGGAAGCTGACCAAAACAGCGGATCTTATTGCGGAAGGCCGGCTGGATATAGCGGTGGATGTGCAGACACGGGATGAGATCGGGCGTATGGGAATCGCTCTCAACCGCACTGTTATGCAGCTTAACCAGTATGCCTCTTACATCGCAGAAATCACCCATGTATTGGACCGTATGGCACAGGGCGATATGTGCATTCGCCTTGAGCAGGATTATGCAGGGGAATTTTCCGCCATTAAATCCGCTTTTCATCGTATCTCCGAATCCCTGAACCACACTCTGCTTTTAATCAACACCTCTGCCAATCAGGTGTATTCCGGTTCTTCTCAGGTTTCCAGCGGCGCACAGGCACTGGCAGCCGGTTCCACCCAACAGGCCTCCTCAATCCAGCAGCTTTCTTCTGCCATCCACCTGGTGGCTGATCAAGCTGCCGGGAACGCCGCTAATGTCCGCCAAGCCTCCGAGCATATGGGCGAAGCCGGTGAAAACCTCAGCGAAAGCAACCGCTATATGGAGCATTTGATTACGGCAATGAAGGAAATCGGAGATGCCTCCGCCCAGATCACCAACATTACCAAGGTCATAGAGGATATCGCCTTCCAGACCAACATTCTGGCTCTCAACGCCGCTATTGAAGCCGCTCGTGCAGGTGCTGCGGGTAAAGGTTTTGCCGTTGTTGCAGATGAGGTCCGCAATTTGGCGGCAAAATCCTCTGAGGCTGCCAAAAAGACAGCGGAGCTGATCGGGCATTCCGCCCAAACCGTGGCCAACGGTGAGCAGATCGCACACGACACCGGACTGATTCTGGAGAAAACAGCGAAAAATTCCGCCATGGTGGAAAAGCTGATCAAAGAAATTGATATTGCCTCTGCCCAGCAAGCAAGCGCCATTGAGCAAATTACCCAAGGCCTTTCGCAAGTATCCGCTGTTGTGCAGACCAATGCGGCCACCGCCGAGCAAAGCTCCGCAGCCAGCGAGGAGCTGACCGCACAGGCCTCTATACTCCGTCAGGAGGTTGCCAAATTCCGCCTGGAAGAAGAAACCGCTCAGGATTTTAGCCCGGCCCCTGCCCTTTTCAGTGAACCCAATCGAGCAAACGGGTTTGCTCTGAATGCGCCATCGACAAAATATTAATATGAGCTTCTCTGCTGACAGCTAAAAAAACTGCCCCTGCCGGGTTTCCGGCAAGGGCAATCTTTTTATGCAAGCTATAGAATTAACGATTCACAATAAAGGGGCATTCTTTTCCGCTGAGAACATCAATCAGATTCTGCACCGACATATTGGCCATATTGTTCATAGCCTCGGCAGTGTGAGCAGCGGTGTGAGGAGTCAGCACTACATTATCCAAATCGAACAGAGGAATGTGCTTGGGAGGCTCATCCACAAAAGCATCAATTCCCATGCCGCCCAGATGCCCGGATTTGAGCAGCTCATAGGCTGCGCCATCATCAATAATACCGCCGCGGGCAGTGTTGATAATGATAGCACCCTTCTTCATCTTGCTCATGGCCGCTTTATCCAGCAGGTTGAAGGTTTCGGGAGTGGCAGGCAGATGCAAGCTGATAAAATCAGACTGCTCCAACAACTCATCCAGAGAAACAGGGGTAATGTTGTTGCTCTTGGCATATTCCATGTTCATGAACGGATCATAAGCCAGAACCTTCATGGAAAAGCCCTGTGCACGCTTGGCAACACCCTTGCCGATAGCGCCCAAGCCCAGAATACCAATGGTCTTCTCATAAATTTCCACACCATCGGATTTAAGCCATTTATCTTCCTTCATGCCTTTATCCAGACGGGGAATTTCCCGGGCAACAGCCAGAAGCAAGCCTATTGCCAAATCAGCCACAGCCATGGCGTTGGCGCCGGGGGTATTGGTAACCACAATGCCATTTTCCTTGGCGGCAGCAATATCTACACGATCATAGCCTACGCCATAACGGGAAACCACTTTCAGCTTGGGGCAGGCGTTCAGAACTCTGGTAGTAATAAAATCAATACCGGCTACCATACCATCACAATCCTGAAGCAGCTCTATCAGCTCGTCTTCTTCCAAGGGGCGGTGCTGGGGGTTGATGACAATTTCATCCGCAAATTCCTTCAAAGCGGTCAGAGCAGGGATTTCCTCCTTGGATTTAAAGGAAGATGGTGTACAAAGCACTTTCATAATCAGCATTCCTTTCCATTATTCTAATAACAGGCAAATCGGCACGGTCCGCACAGTCAAAAATCAGTCCCTTTACCGGATGCTGCTGAACGTTTACAAAACGCCCTCCCGCTTGCGGTGTATACAGGGAATAAGGCATCCCCCTATCATCTGCGGAGAGGCTATGTAAATACAAATTTAGTATACCAGCCTGCATGCTCCGTGTCAACGGATTTTCTTCTCTTACCGGCCGTCTTCGCAAGAATTTGTTTAAAGAGATGCACACCCAATCGTTAGGGTTCTGCGAAATAGGGCTGTGCACTTTAAGCTGATTGTGATACAATTACCCAAGAAACGTGCGTAATAATATACCGCTTACAGCTCTAACAAAGTTTTCGCTATAAGATAAGGAGACTGCCACTTGGATATTATTGAAACCCGCCGCCTGCGTCTGCGGCCAATGGAAGAACCGGATGCTCCCGCCCTTTTTCTATGGGCCAGCAGCCCTCATGTGGGGCCGGATGCCGGATGGAAGCCCCACCAAAATGAAGAAGAAAGCCTCCGGGTCATTCGCTCACTGAGAAAACAGGAGGAGCTATGGGCCATCGAAAGCCTGGATACCGCAGAATTGCTGGGCAGTATCAGCCTGCGAGGCGATGCAAGGCGCCGCAGTGTTGCGGGTGCCTATTCCATGGGATATGCGCTGGCGGAAACAGCATGGGGCAACGGTTACATGACCGAAGCGGCCAAGGCGTTGGTTTCCTATACCTTTGAGGTGCATGGTGCACAGCTGCTTTCGGCAGATCATTACCCTCACAACCAGCGCTCCCGGCGGGTGATTGAAAAATGCGGCTTTTCCTATGAAGGTTTGCTGCGCAAGGCGGCCCAGCTCTATGATGGGCAGGTGCTGGATGTGCTGTGCTATTCCATCACAAGAGAGGAATATGCCGCCGGTAAAAAGCACTCTCTTCCCTCACTCATTTCTCTCGGCGGAGCCAAGACTAAAAACTAACTGGTTTTGGATATACCCAACACTTTCTCAATTTACCAACAACAAAAGCCGTCCTTTAAAAGACGGCTAAAAGGGCGACCAAAACTGAGTCATTGATCGAAACGTTTTTTATTCAGTTTACTAAGCTTTATTAAGTAAAATAAGCTTCTCTAACCAACACTCTTGTAAGTGCCAGAGGTCATTCTGCCACATAGAGAGCCTGATTGTTGCCTCTAAGATGGCTGAGAATGCTATCCGGGGGCTGTTGATCGGTAATCATGGCGTTCACGTGTTTGAGAGAGCAAAAGGTCATCAGGGAAACCACATAAAACTTGCTGGCATCCACCAACAGATAAACCTGCTGGCTGTTTTGCGCCACCATGCGCTTAATATCATACTCTAAAGGAGAAGAATGCGTCACATCCCCATTGCTGGAAATACCGGTGGAACTCATAAACGCTTTGCTGATATTAAAACTTTGCAGCACATCAACAGCACTTGGGCCCACAAAAGACAGTGTCTTGCGATCAAGGGTACCGGATAAAGAGAGCACATTGATGTTTTTATAACGCACGGCCCGAACAATCACCTCCAAATTATTGGTGATGATGGTCAGGTTGGGGACATTCTTTAAAAACTCGATCATATGCCGGGTAGTGGTACCCGAATCGATAAAGATAACATCTCCATCCTCAACCAGCTGAGCAGCTTTGGCTGCTATACGCTTTTTGGCCGCCAAATTGCGAACATTGCGCTCATCAAAGGAGGTCATTTCCTTAGCAGTACGGACACTGACCCCGCCATATATTTTACGGATGGTTCCCCGGGCCACAATTTCATCCACATCCCGGCGAATTGTATTCTTGGAAACACCGAATTTCTGGCACAAATTATCCAGCGATACAGTACCATTTTCAAAAATGTAGTTTTCAATCTCGTTAATTCGTTTGGAACGCATATCAGCGTCACCTTTCCCGTCAGCTGCCGGAGCAGCCAAGCATACGATGATAGTCTAGCTATTTAAGTATACATGTAAAGCAAATGCTAGTCAAGTTTCAGATATATTTAATTCGCATTCAACTGTTTTTCAGCAGTATATCTTAATTTTTTTGCAATTTTATTGTATATATTGTCGAATAAAGCTGTAAAAATAAGTGGGGTTTATAGTATAAGCGAATGGATTCGGGAGGATTACGCCAATAATTCTCCAAGTTGTACTTTATAATTACCCAATTGATTCCAATAATATATCCAAGAAGAACTCATTTTTCGATTTGTCAATAGCTTTTTATCGCCGCCACTCTGTCAATACGCCAAATATGGGATGAAAGAAATAGCAGAGAAGGCAAATTCTTCAGTTTAAAAAATCCATAAGGGTTTTGTTGAAAACTTCCGGCTGATCACAATTTAAAGCGTGGCCGCTCTGATCGAAGGGATAGAGAACGCTTTGGGCAATTTCCCGATGCAGCACCTCCGCCATAGAAAAGGAGCATATTCGATCCAACCTTCCATGTAAAATGCCGCAGGGTACACAAATGGATTTCAAATCCGCCTGCACATCTTCATCCCGAAGGGCCTCCAACGCCTTAATGGTGGAATATCCCGCTGCTTCCAAGCAAAGGGAGCGCATCCATTCTTTAAAGGCCGCAGGCGGATTGGAGGCAAAAAGCTGCTCCACAAACTCCCGGACCGTTTCCGGGCGGTCCTGATAAAGACTTGTGATAATGGAATTGACTTCCGCAAGGGTTTTTCCATAGGGGTAGCCGGGCCTCTGCACAAAGGAGGGAGCCGCCGCACCGCACAGAGCCAGCTTCTGAACCCGATACCCTTTATACCTTGCCATATAGCGGATGCAGATCGCTGCACCCATGGAAAAGCCAATAAGCTGCACGCTCGGCACCCCAAGGGAACAGATCACGCTGTGGAGATCATCCGCCATACGGTTATAGCCATAGCCATCCCATGGCCGGTCAGAGCCGCCAAAGCCTCTCAGATCAAGCAGCACACACCGATAGCCCATTTCGGGCAGGACATTGGTTTGCAGCTCATACATATCCATACTTAGGGGCCAGCCGTGCACAAACACACAGGTTTTGCTGCCCCGGGGGTTGATATCCGAAATTTGCAGACGAACATTGCGTTCCACACACAAATAATACATACAGCAGCCTCCCATTTCAAGCGGATACCTTGCAAGTGCTGATCCTGTCTAACCCTATGCGCTCAGGGAAGTCCGCTAGAACCACTATGCTGTCATTTTTCTTGGTGGAGTTGCGCAAACAGCTTGGACGATGTATACTTGCCCTGAAACCACTCAAAGCAAGGAGGAGAAAACGCTGTGAATGCAAAGCAAGACCGTGTCATCCTGCACTGTGACTGCAACGCTTTTTTTGCCAGCGTGGCGGAAATTTCTCATCCTGAGCTTCGCAAAGTACCCATGGCCATCTGCGGTGATCCAGAGAGCCGCCGGGGCATCATTCTGGCCAAAAATCAGCTGGCCAAAGGCTTTGATGTTCAAACCACCGATACAGTCTGGCAGGCACGCCAGAAATGCCCGGAGCTGGTGCTGATGGCCGCTCAGCATCACCTCTATTCCCACTACTCCCGTATCATCAACAGCATTTATGAGCAGTATACCGATCAGGTGGAGCGCTTTGGTATTGATGAAAGCTTTTTGGATGTAACCGGCAGCCTGCACCTGTTTGGCGGCGACGGTGTGGCGCTGGCCCATCAAATCCGCAGGCGTGTGGAAAAGGAAGTGGGCCTGACCATTTCTGTGGGCGTATCCTACAACAAAATTTTTGCTAAGCTGGGCTCGGATTACAAAAAGCCCAACGCTGTCACCCACATCAGCCGCGAGAATTACCATGAAATTGTCTGGCCTCTCCCCGCCTCTGCCATGCTGATGGTGGGGAAAGCCACGCAGGAAAGCTTGGATAAGCTGTATATCCACACCATTGGAGAGCTTGCTGTTGCGGACGAAGAAATGCTCAGCAGGCGGCTGGGAAAGATCGGTTCCCAGCTGCACCTTTACGCCAACGGCTTGGAAGATAGCCCGGTGCTCCATGCCGGTGAGGAACCGGAGCTCCAGTCGGTGGGCAACGGCATGACCTTTCGCCGTGACTTGGTGACTCAGGAGGATATCAAAACGGGCCTGACCGCTTTGGCAGACAGCGTTGCGGTGCGTCTGCGCAAGGCGGGGCTCCAATGCATGACTTTGCAGGTTACCATTAAGGATACCAACTTGAAGGTGATTACCCGGCAGAGAGGTCTGAGAAACCCCACCTTTCTGGCGGCAGAGCTGGCCCGGGAGGGGCTTGAAATTGTGCTTGCTTCTTGGAAAATCGGCGTGCCCATCCGCATGCTGACTCTGACTGCCTCCAAGCTGGTGCCTATCGGCGAGGCCCCCACACAGCTTTCGCTGTTTGAAGCCAATGCTCCGGCGGATACTGCCCGCAGGGAACAGCTTGAAAAGGCTATGGACCGCATCCGTGACCGTTTTGGTGCTGAAAGCATCTCGCCCGGCAGCATTCTGAAAAACGATTTGGGCATTCAGGATCATCACGAAAAAGAGGATTAAAACCCTTTCTTGCTCTAAGAAATAAAAAAGCGCAGACCTCGCACCAATCAAGGTGAAGGGTCTGCGCTTCTTTCGTGATGCAGTCGGTTTATTTCTGCTTTTGCCGACGGCTGAAAACCCAGATACATACAGCGGTGCTGATTCCCAAGAAAGAAAGGAACAAGCCGGTATTCCATCCGGCCGGTGTATAGACCATTTCCACCGTATGCTCGCCTTGTGTCACCGGAACGCCCAGAAAAACTTCTGCTACAGCTTCGGTGGGAATTTCTTTGCCATCCACCTTCACTCGCCAACCATTATCAAAAGGGATGGTGGTGGTGATAATCCCATCGTCGGGAGCGGATAAAGTTCCCCGGAGGGTGCGGTCATCAAAATAAGAAAGCTCCATAGCACTCTCATTGGCCTGCTTAGCCGCTTGCGCCAGCAGTTCTGTATCCATACAGTAAAAATCAGCCGATTGATAGCGCAGGCGGTCGGAATTCACATTAAAAGTAAGGTTTATATTTTCTTCGCTGCCCAATGTCAGCACTCCATCGTGGCGGTAAGAGAAATAAGGCCCAGCCTCCCTATTGTTAATAAAGGTATCCGCCGCCTTGAAATATTTGTTTTTATAAACCTTGATCAAACCATAGGCCGGCTTTCTCTGGGGGTTTTCCACGATAAAACGCAGCTTGGCTCCATCCAGCAAGCTCAGCTTCTCCATTTGAGTAAAGTCTTCGGCTTCAATCTTTTGCAGGTTCGCTGCTTTGATATCCGAAACCTCCAGCGGTGTAAAGATATCGTCGTATTCCTCTCCCAAAAGAGAGCTGAGGAGATAATTCTGAGCCACAAACGCATCGTAGCCCTCCAAGGAAATACCAACAACATCCTCGTTGGCAAAGAATGCCATCGGGAACACAGCGGGGTTCTCATACACATAGGTTTGGCCATCGTAATCCAGAAGGGTATAGTGATTCTCCAGAGGGGTTTCCGACAAGATATATTTGATACCCAGCAGGGAATTGGTCACAGGAGTGGCTGTATTAAAGCGCACCTCATTGATGGTGCCGATATCATAGCCCAAAAGGTGAAGCAGGCGGTTGAGGCGTTGGTCGGTGGTGGTGCTGTAGTGGGAAATCCCCCTATAGCCCAGCCCCATTCCCCCATTGGCGGAGCGCAGCTTTGTCAGCTCCATGCGGTAAAGCCCTTGATCCTGCTGCTGGAGCTTCTTGACAACCGGTTCATACTGCTGGCGATACTCTGTATAGCTTTGATATTCGGTATAGCCGAACTGTTTGGAAATGCCATCAATAATTGTAAAGGAATTGAGATAGGTTTCGCAGCAGATCACGGTGAGCATAAACACCGCCAGCACTCTGGCATTGTAACCGGAGCGCCCTGCCATAAACAGAAGAATGGTATAAATCAGCGCAAAAAGCCCCGTAACAACAAGCTGCTGCCAAGTGACCTCTTCGAACTGCTCCAAAGCCACCAGCCCCAAAATCAACAGCAAAATACCACAGGCCACCCCCAGCACTTTAGCGCTGATTTGCTCAATATGGCTGACACAGCGAAGCCCCATATGCAGCAGTAAAAATCCGAAAACGAAGGAATAACGTGCGGGATACCAAGTGGGATATTCAAAGGCGTGCCATGCCAAATCCAAAGCACTGTAGGAAAAGCTCACCAGCATAAAAAGGGTGAACAGGCCAAAAATCACCTTTTCCCGCCCGGATATGGCCTTGCTGAGGAAGAAGACAATCACCAGCAGCAGTGCCAGCGTTGTGCAGAAAATATTGGGTGAGCCTGAATTGGTCAGCGAATCATAGGCACCCACTGTCATTTTGGCCATCAGTTCAGTGAAGGTATAAGTCAGCTTGTGGGTAATGGTAAGCTCCCACATGCCCTCCTGCCCGTCCCGCAGGTTCATAAAGGCAGGCAGCAAAAGAGCGGCACAGCAGCAGGCCGCTAAAAAAGCCGAACCAACAAAGCGCCCCAGCTTAGCCAGATACTCCCGAAAGCTGTGGCTGTAGCGGCTATCCGCAAAATAAACGGCAGTGAAGTAGAGGAAAATAAAAACCCCAGCCATAAAAGAAATATAGTAGGTGGTGATAAAGATATAGATCAGGCTGAGAAAGAAAAGCCTGCACTTATTTTCCCGCAGAAGCTTTTCCGCTCCCATGGCCACCAGCGGCAAAAAGGCTACTACATCCAGCCACATCAGATTGGAGGTATAGGCCAGATTGTAAGAAAGAAGGCTGTAAGCCACCGAAAAAGCGACGTTCATATGCCCCTTCAATTCAAAGGTATAACGGGTATAACTCGAAAAAAGCAGCCCGGCCAAGCCCAGTTTGAGCAAGGTCATAAGCAATACGGCCTCAGTGATTTTCTCCAACGGAAACAATACAACCAGCAGCAAAAAAGGGCTTGCCGTATAAAAGGCCACCAGCCCCAGCATATCCAGCCCCATGCCCATATTCCAGGAGCGAAGAAGACTCCCCTCTCCCCGGAAAAAACGGTGAATCTGCGCATAATAGTCAATGTATTCGCTATCCATATCCAGAGTCAGCAAAGTGCTGTCTCCAAAAGGGTAGGCGCCTAAAATCATAAATACAGCCAGAGCAATGGCCACCGGCAGAATAAAAGCCAGAAAAAGCTCCCATCGGCCGATTCTGTTCTTTAAATGCATCTTTTCATGTTCTCCTTTGATTTGCTACAGCCAATCCAAAAGGCCGGACAGAAATCTCGTTGTCGTTTTCTTGGCCCTATGTCCTGTACCCAAAAAAACCGCTTTCTATTATACTATGTATTTTTTTCTCAATTATAGTAGAATTCGTTTTTCACTGTGATTTAAAATGTTTTCTATCCTGAGAATGCACCTCCACATCAAGCCTAGTTTTATGGATTGTGCAAATAACTTTATACAATACCGCTCCAGCAAAACAGACCCTATATTTAAAGCCGTTTTGATTGTATGCAGGCCGCACGCTTATGCCTGCCGGTGCACCTCCGATTACATCTGTATGGCTTGGGATCAACAGCGCTGTTTCGAGGCAAATACAATCAGCCCCGGCAGCAAAGGAAAAAAATTCACTATTTCGAAAAAGCCTTTTGTTGCTTAATAAATTAAAAATGAAAATTCCGCAACAAAAACCCCGGCCATAAGCCGGGGTCAGGCTGTTCGTCTTCCTGCAAAAGCATTTGCAGGAAATCCCTTGCAATTTATTAAAATTGCGGTTCTAGCCAAACGTATATGCTTATAATTTCACAGAACAAAATTACACTTTAAGACTCTATTACTATAAAGCCCCCAAGTTAGTTTTGTCAAGAGCCAATTTAACGAGCCACCGGCCTTGTGGGATCAGCAGGCTGCCGTGGCCGAGCAGCCGCAGGTCTTGCGCCTGCCGCCCCAGAACGAACAGCGGCCGTGCGGGTAACCTCTGCCGCCGGATTGGGGATATAGCAGCCATGCAGCAAAAAGCCAGTCAGCAGGCCAAACAGCAGCAGGCTGACGCCTCTATCCAGTGCCATGGCCATACGCACATCCGCAGGAATCAGCGGCGAAGGCCCCAACAGCATGGCGGCATCCGATAAAAACAGCAAAGCCACCAGCACCATATAGCTCAACCGCTTATCCAAAAAAGAGCGTAGGGGAACCACCGCAATCAGAGCATAGGCCAATCCTTTGAGAAGAAGCACCGGAATCAAGCGGATATTTGTGAGCAATACATTAACCAGCTCCGTATCCATTCCTTGGTTTTCAGCTACACCAGAAAAGAAAACCCGTGCAGCCTCAAAGCGCCATTGCAGAAAATACCAGCTTACAAAATACAGGACCACATAAACAACGGTGAGCAGAAGTATTTTCAGAAGAAGCCCCACGACATTCAGCTGATAGCCTGATTTAACTCTGGCCTTTTCGCCATTGGAATCCAATTTGGGGATGCATAAAAAGGCAAGGAGCAAAAGCAGAGCACTAACCACCATTCCTCCTGCCACTGAGACCAGTGTATCGTTGAAGGATGCTGTGCCGGGCGTGCCCTGAAGCAGCAGGCCGCTGAAATTAGGGATAACACACCATGCGCCAAAGCAGGCAAGCAGCAAGGGCAAAAACAGCTTTGGGCCCCTGCCCTCTCCTTCTGAGGCCCCAATAACCGCCGCAGTGGAGCAAATAAAGGCCCCTGCCATCATAAAGCCATATTCCCGAAGGGAAGGAAGCAGCGCGGCAATCTTTTCCCGGTGCTCGCCCGAATAGGGAAGCAGCAGTTGAATAAATACCATAAACGAAGTATATACCACCGCTAAAAGCAGCGCCACAGGTATCTGCCGAAGTATATCGGATGGTGACGAAAGATCAGCTGGCCGGCCGGTGGATCGCAAAGTATTATTAGCCATTATTTATTCCTCCAACCCCCCTGTGGTGTATCCGGGAGCCCCAATTCTATATTTTAAAAACCCAGTGAGCTGCCAATTAAGCGTATCACTGCTTTACATGACTACTATTTATATACTTCGTCACTTATCCCAGAAACTGAACGCGGCAATGTGGAATTTTTCTGAAGTTTTCCTTCTTTCGCCAACAACCCGCTGAATACCTTTGCTGTTTTTTCCATCTCTGTGAATTTAAGCGCATTGCTTTTTAACTAAAAAACGCAAGGCTTTTCGGTCAAAAACCAATATAATATGTATTGACAACCAATTAAATCAGTATTATAATATCGATATAGTCCTCTTATTTATAGAGAGGCTAGATTAAAGGTTGTTTTCTTTTTTAAGCTTGTTTGTTAAATAATTATCCAAATCCCTGTACACCCCGAAACCCGAATAAATC
Organism: Oscillospiraceae bacterium MB08-C2-2; assembly: GCA_035621215.1. NCBI lineage: Bacteria > Bacillati > Bacillota > Clostridia > Eubacteriales > Oscillospiraceae > Oscillospiraceae bacterium MB08-C2-2. The sequence continues at coordinate 1,202,396 of CP141729.1, forward strand.
AGCAGGAGGTTTATCAGAATGGCAAGATTTACATTACCAAGAGATCTTTATCACGGTGCAGGTTCTATTGAGAATCTTAAAACTCTTATAGGTAAAAAAGCAATTGTGGTTGTGGGCGGCGGAAGCATGAAGCGCTTCGGCTTCTTAGATACAGTTGTTTCCAACCTGAAGCAGGCCGGTATGGAGGTTCAGCTTTTTGAAGGTGTTGAGCCTGATCCTTCTGTTGAAACTGTTATGAAGGGTGCTCAGGCCATGCGGGATTTTGAGCCTGACTGGATTGTTTCCATCGGCGGCGGCTCCCCTATCGACGCTGCAAAAGCAATGTGGGCTTTTTATGAATACCCCGAAACCACTTTCGAAGATCTGTGCATCCCCTTTAACTTCCCCGCCTTGCGCACCAAGGCTAAATTCTGTGCCATCCCTTCCACTTCCGGCACCGCTACCGAGGTTACCGCTTTCTCGGTTATCACCGACTACCAAAAGGGGATTAAATATCCTCTGGCCGATTTTAACATCACCCCGGATGTTGCCATCGTAGACCCGGATCTGGCTGAAACAATGCCTAAGAAGCTCACCGCTCATACCGGTATGGATGCCATGACTCACGCCATTGAAGCTTATGTTTCCACCTTGAACTGCGATTACACCGATCCTCTGGCTCTGCATGCCATCAAGATGGTCAGCCAGTATCTGGCAGATTCCTACAATGGCGATAAAGAGGCTCGTGCCAAGATGCACAATGCCCAGTGCCTTGCTGGTATGGCGTTCTCCAACGCCCTGCTGGGTATCGTACATTCCATGGCGCACAAAACCGGTGCCGCCTATTCCGGTGGACATATTGTGCATGGCTGTGCCAATGCCATGTATCTCCCCAAAGTTATCAAATTCAACGCCAAGGATAAGACCGCTGCCAAGAGATACGGCGAAATTGCCAAGTTCCTTGGTTTGGAAGGCAAAACCGACGATGAGTTGGTGGATGCTCTTATCGCCCATTTGAAGGGTATGAACAAAACTTTGGATATCCCCTCCTGCATCAAGGATTATGAGGGCGGCATTATCGATGAGAAGGAATTCCTGGAGAAATTGCCTAAGGTTGCCGAGCTTGCAGTGGGCGATGCCTGCACCGGCTCCAATCCCCGCAGCATTACTCCTGCCGAGATGGAAAAGCTCCTCACCTGCTGCTACTACGATACAGAAGTGAATTTCTAATCTTTATTGCCTTTTATAAGAGCAGGATTTATTCCCTGCCCTGAGGCTGCACACAAGAGTTTACACCCCCATAGTTCCCCCGAATTGTGCCCCTTCGGCACAAGATGTGTCTACAGTCTGAGAGCAGGGTTATGCCCTGCTCTCTTTTTTATAGGTATATACAGAAGAGCTGGGCCTCCGGCTAAATCATCCATGCCTATCAGAAGTGTGAAAAAGCTGATTTGTGCCTTAAAAGGTTTCATGCTATACTAGTCTTAACACTTTAAAGGAGAATGAGGATGGAAAGCAAAGCTATGACGGTGACCTGCGCTAAAAACCCACTCATCACCATTGAGGTTACGCCCGGCCACTTTGCCACCAGCAGTTCCCATATCAGCCATTATTTTGATATGAGCGGGCTGAAATCCAGTGTGCTGGTTGCCAAGGATGCGGCCCGGGAGCTGGCAATCCCTTATCTCACACACGATATTGTGGATGCTATCGTATGCCTTGAGGGAACAGAAGCCATTGCCTCTTATCTGGCCCAGGAGCTGCTGGAGGATGGCAATCTGGTTATGAACACCAATGGGGATATCCATGTTCTCACACCGATGAGCAGTGTGAAGGGCAAGCTGATCTTCCATCAGAACATGCGGGAAAAGATTCACGACCGCAATGTTATCATTATGGTGGCCTCGGTAACCAGCGGCAAGACCATTCGCCGTGCACTGGACTGTCTGAGCTATTACGGGGGCAATTTGGTGGGAATTTCGGCGCTGTTCAGCGCTGTGCCGGAAATTGACGGGCAGGAGATTCATTCCCTGTTCACCTGTGAAGATATTCCGGATTACCGCTTTTACCGTTCCTCTGAATGCGAAATGTGCAAAGAGGGCCATGGTCTGGACGCTGTAGTCAACAGTGAGGGCTACACCGAGTGTGCCACATAAAATAAATTTACAAGGAGATGATTCCCATTAATGAACTGACTACCCTGCAAAAATTCTTTTCCAGCATCGGCTTTATGGAGATCACCATTCCGCAGCTGATTATGATTGTTCTGGCTTTGCTTCTGGCGTATCTTGCCATTGTAAAAAAGTATGAGCCACTTTTGCTTCTTCCCCTTGCCTTTGGGATGATGATCGCCAATATACCTTTAGCTTTTCTTTCGGCCCACGATCAGGGTGGTCTGGTTTATTATTTATACCGGGGTATTGAATTGGGAATCTATCCGCCTATGATTTTTCTGTGCATTGGCGCTATGACTGATTTTGGCCCGCTGATTGCTTCCCCCCGCAGTGCCCTCATCGGGCTGGGGGGCCAACTTGGCATCTTTGTGGCTCTCGGCGGCGCACTCTTAGCCGGTAAAGGGCTGGCCGCCATCATTCCAGCCTTTGAGGGCTTCACCATACAGGAGGCTGCGGCTATTGGCATCATCGGCAGCTCGGACGGCCCCACCTCCATCTATGTGGCTGACCGCCTTGCACCGGGGCTTTTGCCCACCATTGCCATTGCCGCCTACTCCTATATGGCACTGGTGCCGCTGATTCAGCCCCCCATTATGCGGGCCCTCACCACCGAGAAGGAACGAATGATTGTAATGCCCGCACCGGAAAAGGTAACCCGCCGCCATCGCATTATCTTCCCGCTGGCCATGACTCTGGCCACTCTTTTGCTGGTGCCCTCCGCAGGCCCGCTGATAGCGATGCTGATGCTGGGTAACCTCTTAAAGGAAAGCGGTGTCACCGATCGGCTGGTGCGCTCTCTGCAAAACGACCTTCTCAATGTTTTAACCCTGCTCATTGGTATTTCCATCGGCGCCACCGCTACAGCGGATCGTATGCTGAACCCCAAAACCCTGTTGGTGATTTTGCTGGGGCTTATCGCTTTCTGCTTTGGAACAGCGGGCGGCGTGCTGGTTGCCAAGCTGCTGTGTAAAGTCACGGGCGGCAAGGTTAACCCATTGATCGGAAATGCAGGTGTTTCTGCCATGCCTATGGCAGCCCGCGTTTCACAAAAAATCGCTCAGGAATACAATCCCTCTAATCATCTTTTGATGCATGCCATGGGCCCTATTGTTTCCAGCACCATCGGCTCGGCCTTGCTGGCGGGTATCTTTATCGCCTTTTGGGGATAAAGCCAACATAAGGTATAAACCAAAAATGCAATTTGGAGACCTGTATGAAGAAAAAAAAGTTGATTATGCCTGCGTTTTTTCTGTGTATTTTTTTGTTTGCCGCCTTTTTCGCAGTTTACAGATATGTAGGAGTAGGCGGGAAAATAGTTAAGATAGAGGCCAACCGGGATAAAGGCTTTTACACAGAGTACTACTTATTTATACCCGATACACTGAATGCAGCCGATCAAACATTCCTGCTTGTAGAGTGCAACAATACAGGCTCTGTGGATGATAACCACAAAACACATAGGGACGCTGCCTATAATACGATTCGGTTCGGCCAATCGAATCGTATCGCACGAAAGCTGGGAGTTCCTTTAATTATACCTTGTTTTGACAGGCCGGAAACGGATTGGCAAATGTATACACATGCATTGGACAGAGACACTCTTTTATGCGAAAATGGTGCCTTATCGAGGATTGACAGACAGTTGAATTCCATGATTGACGATGCAAGAACGGTTCTTCGTGCAAAAAACATTTATGTGCAGGACAAGGTATTGCTTAACGGCTTTTCAGCTTCAGGTAGTTTTGCAAACCGCTTCGCCGCTCTATATCCAGAAAGAGTGGCAGCAGTTGCAGCTGGTGGTTTGAATAGCATGGCGATTCTCCCTATGGATAGTCTCCAAGGTCATGAACTGATTTATCCCGTAGGCATTTCTGATATTAAACAAATTGCCGATTTGACATTTCAGTTGTCTGCATTTGCCAATGTCCCCCAGTATTATTACATGGGTGCAGAGGACGAAAACGACTCCCTTCCATTCGATGATGCCTATTCCAATTTGGAACGCAAAATCATTACGGAGGTTTTAGGCGAGGATATGAAGGTTCGATGGGAAAACTGCCAAAAACTATATGAAAGCCAGAGCATCGAAGCCCAATTTCATACATTTCAAGGAATTGGTCATGAAACCTCGACGGAAATTGACAAAGATATAACTTCGTTCTTTGCGCAAGTCATGGATGAATACAAATAATTTGCTTGATATAATTTAGTGCATCTTATTATCAAGGACACCCAATAAGCATAAATGGGATACGCCTATTATTGGCTCTATATGCCACCCTGTGGCTTGGAGGCACAACATATTGCCTAGGGGAGGCTGGAAGGAAGCTCCTTATGAAAGAGATTTTTAAAAGCCAGAAATTCAAAACACTGCTTTCTTATTTTCTTTTGGCTGTCGCAGTCATTGCCGCTTATAAAATTATACTGGAATTAGAGGTCATCCTAAATTGGATCAGGCAGTTTTCCGGTATTGTTTCGCCTTTCTTTATGGGCTTTGCCTTGGCCTATGTGCTTAGCATTCCCAGTGGTGCCATACAACGTTTTTTGGGTAAAAGCGAAATCCTTTTTCTAAGAAAAAGAAAGAAGTTTTTGAGCATCATGCTCACCTATGTGTTGGCGCTTTTACTTATTGTTTTGATTCTCCGCTTGGTTGTCCCTTCTGTTTACAGCAGCATCCGGCTCTTTCTCTCGAATTTTCAAATGTATTACAACAGCGCCCGTGATTTTATTGATACCATCAACGAGCTGAGCATTATAAACCTTGATATCAGCATGGACAAGCTGGTTGCTTCTATCCGAAGCTTTAGTATGGAACGGCTTTCCGCTTCTATAGGAGCGATTTTCGGGGTTTCCTCTGCGTTATTCAGTGCTTTTCTGGCTGTTGTTTCGTCCATTTACATTTTATCGGAAAAAGAGAAATTCAAGCAGTATTTTACCCGACTGCTCAGAGCCTTTTTGCCCAGCACAGCCTATGACATTATTTTAAAATATACCCGTGATCTGGATCACAACTTTAAACAGTATTTGTATACTCAAACATTGGATGGCTGTATTCTCGGAACCATTGCCACCATCGAGCTCTATCTTCTGGGCTCTCAATATGCGCTGGTGCTGGGGATTATGCTGGGGATTGTAAACTACATCCCTTACTTCGGCTCTATCATCGGTTCGCTGGTAGCTGTCGTAGTGGTGGCTTTTACACAGGGAATTCCCGCCGCTGTTTTAACAGGCGTGATTCTGCTGATTACCCAGCAAATAGACGGCAACATCATCCAGCCCAAATTGATGGGAGGCTCCTTTTCTCTCAGCCCGCTTTTGGTGATCATCAGCATCAGCATCGGGGGTGCACTGGCTGGGATATTTGGTATGATTGCTGCAATTCCCATTGTGGCCGTGCTTAAAAACATTCTCGAGGATGCTGTTTTACATTTTGAAGCACAGAAAAGCCAAGCGAAACAACCCGAATAATAGAAGAAGCCTGCCAGAGTGGTAGGCTTTCTTTATTATTCGAGCCATTCTTTCCGTAATGTACAGGGGTATGCCTTGACTAAGTCCGGTCTTTTTGCCAAGGTGCCGGAAGGGTCAGCAGATATTCCCGGCTTTCAAAGGCTCGGGTGCCGCCAAAGCTGACATACTGCCCATCCCGCTGATAAACAAAACCCACTTTCTCCATAACCTTGCCGGAGTTTGGGTTTTCCTTGGCATGGTGGCCAAAAATACGGTCAACTTTCAGTTCCAGCACGGCAAAATCCAGCATAGCACGTGCTGCCTCGGTGGTATATCCCTGATTCCAGCGGCTCTGCATAATGTTATAGCCTATTTCAAACATACCGTGGTTCTCGTTAAAATTCAGCCCCCCGGAGCCAAACAGCAACCCATCCTCTTTGAGAACAAAACCCCAGACATAGCTTGTGGGGCTTTCCAGATTGGCTTCTTCCATCTTGAGCCAATCCAGTGTATCCTGCACACTCTGGTGCTGCTCCCAAATCATATACCGGGCAACAGCGGGGTCGCTGCTCCATCTTTCAAAAACAGTTTGGGCATCCTCTTGGCGCAGCGGCCGCAAAAGCATTCTTTCGGTTTCCAGTACCGGTGTTTTCATATAGATGATCTCCCCTCTGCGTTTTCATTAAATTGCCAGTCTATTCAGCCCGCCAGCCCTTGCATACATCCACCCAATCCTGAGCCCCCGAATACTGAGAAAGCTCCTCACAGGTCAGCTCAATGGCACTGTTTCCACTGCCGCAGGCGGGAAAAACTGTTTCAAAGCGCCGGAGGGATTCATCCAGGTACACCGGGATATCCTTTGGGATAGCAAAAGGGCATACACCGCCCACCTTATGGCCCACCAGTGAGGCCACTGTCTGGGGGTCAAGCATGCGGGGCTTGGCTCCAAATCGAGCCTTATAGCTTTTGTTATCGATCTTGGCATCCCCCGCTGTTACCAGCAGCAGGCACCCTTCCCCTTCGGAAAAGGAAAGCGTTTTGGCAATGCGGGCCGGAATCACATCCAAAGCCTGCGCTGCCAATTCAACCGTTGCGCTGGAGCTTTCCAGCTCGATGATTTTTGCCTCCATGCCATAAGGCCGAAAATACTCCTTCACCTTTTCAATGGACATTTTGCATTCTCCTTTTTTCTGCCGTTCTTCCTACATATACATTCAAACAGATTGAAAACCAAAGTGTTTTCAAATCTATTTGAATATGCAGGAAGAACAGGCCACTTTGCGGCCCGCAGCCTTTGGCCGCTGGAATAAAAACCAAGTTTTTATTTCTATTCAACTATAGCTGTATTGTATCATAAAAGAGTGCCGCCATGGTATATATTACCTAAATAATTTTTCACTGGATTGAATCCCATACAATTGGTTCCTTTTAAAAGGAATTACAAAGAGCAAAGCACCTGAAATTCTATTGAATGTGCAAAATAAAATCGCTATACTATACAAAGAAAGTGAACTGCAACAACGCAGCTGTTGAATAAAGGGGGCCAAAAAGAATGGATGCTTATAAACGTGCGGTGGCTATGATGGATCGGAAGGATAAGGGGCTGATTGCCTGCGGACTGGCCAGTAATTTGGATTTGCTTATTGGATGGGATGAGGAACTGGTGCAGAGCTGGGTTGACCGGTTCGCCACCGTCCCACGCCACTACGGACAGGCTTTCACCATGGAGGAGGTGGCAAACCTTTTTTTGTATCATCTCCCCCGTGGGGGCACCGAATGCTTTGTTTCCCCGGAAATTGGCAGGCATATTGAAACGGAGGCCAACGTTTCCAATCGTGCCGTGGGCGGAACTGGTACCCACGCCGCTAAGGTGCTTTCCTTGTTGGGCTTTCCTGCTCTGCTGCATATGACTGTGATTTGCAGTCCTTTGCTGGAACACCTCCGCTATCCTTCGCTTTCTATGGCGTCCGCAGAGGGGCCGGTTTCCGGTATGGAATACAACCCGGGAATCGAAATGCAGGCTCCTCACTACATTTTTCAGTTTCCCAAGGGTGCCTGCCTGACCTTTCAGGGCAAAGAATACCGTGCGCCGGTAGCCAACAAAATTATGCTCTCACGCAACGATGTAAACACCCATCTGCCTTTGCAGCCTGAGTTTTTCCATGCACTGCGGGATCGGGAGGATGTACCGGTGCTGCTGCTATCCGCTCTCAGCAATTTGGTGAATAAGGAAGACTTGGTGGGCCACCCCCGCCTACTGGCCAAATATATCTCCGAAATGAAAAAGCCTCCTCTGGTTTATTATGAGTGCGGCCCCTTCCGTGTACCGGACGGGCTCACCTATATGATGGAGAGCTTTCATACCTCCATCGATATTCTGGGATGCAGCGATGAAGAGATTTTTGCTTTGACCGGAGAAACGGATACCAGCGCCGAAGGATTGTATCGTGCATTGTGCCGCACAATGGAAGTTCTCAAGCCACAGAAGGGCCTTGTTCTTCATACCCGGGAAGGGGCTCTTTATTATGGAAATCCTCTGGATTGTGACATTGAAGCTGGGCTTGCCATGGGTGGCTTAACCGCCTCTACAAAGGCGAGGCTTGGGGTATATGGGACCCGTGGGCAGGTGCTGGCGATTCAGGACGAACCCAACAGCCCCTTAGGGGAGGAAATGCGGGCCACTCTTGCCCCTAAGGGAATTATCTTTGTTCCCTCAAAGCCTGTGGAGCACCCCACCGCCAGTATCGGTTTAGGAGATACCTTCACGGCTGGCGTGCTGACCTGTTTTTAATATTGTTTAATTTCAAATGCCATTCTTTCTGTTTAGGGGGAGTGGCATTTTTATATTTTAGAGACCATACCTGGTTTTGATGATTGATATTGCAAAACTTCACTCCTTGTAAAACACTTCTCTAAGGAATTGACGGATTTCAAGTTGACAATTGCCCCAATTTATGTTATTTTTATTTGTGTTGTCAGAACGATTTTCTGGCAAGTTTTAACGAGGTGTAGCGCAGTTTGGTAGCGCGCTACGTTCGGGACGTAGAAGCCGCAGGTTCGAATCCTGTCACCTCGACCAGAAGATTAGGTCAAAATAGATACAAGGCTGAAAAAGCCAGTGTTTATGCGGCCTGACGAGGGTTTTGAATGAAAAATTCAAGACCCTCGTTTTTCATAGATGCACCTCGCTTTTTAACAAGAAAGCGGGGTGTTTCTCGTTTTAGGCCGGAATCAGTCCGGTAAACAATTTAATAAAGCCAATACCCTACAGGGCAATTTTGAAGCGGCTGTGTTCTTCGTAACTGAAAAACACAGCCGCTTTTTTTGCGCCCAAAATCAAAAAGAAAGGATGGATGCACCATGAAAAATGAACTGCAATCCCTGCGGCTATTCAGCCCCCTCTTCCCCCATATCTACCGAAAAAACGAATGGGGTGATCTTGACGATTATCGGGAGGATTTATCTGCCTCCGAGCTTTTAGAATACGAAGATGAAATTCTTGCCCTCATTCAGAAAGAAAAGCTGCCCGATGAGGGTGAGCGTGGCCTCGCCGTTTACCTCGATGATGATCTCAGCCGAAAGGTGTACAGCATCAACCCGACTGTGGAGGAATGGAACGGCGAGCTGTGGGGCGTGACCGTGTCAGCGCCGATGATAAAATGAAGGAAAGTGCCAATTAAAAAATGCAGTTTTCTGGCGGATAGGGATGACATATGATACACTTTTTTCTGTCTGTAAAAAGCAGATAGAAAGGGTGGCAAAATGGAAGGAGACAACTGGATGGACATCCGAAGCGACCGCCAAAAAGGAATGAGCTACACAGAGATCGCCCGCAAGTACAACATAGACCCACGCACAGCAAAACGATATGCCCAGGCCGACACAAAACCGGTGTACAGCCTGACAGATCCCAAGCCATCAAAACTGGATCCATACAAAGAACAGATTGACGTGTGGCTGGAAGAAGCGCCGTATTCGGCGCTGCGGATACTGGAGAAGATCAAGGAAATGGGATTTCCGGGAGAATACTCCATCGTGAAGCACTACGTGCGAGGGAAAAAAGGACAGTTGGATGAGAAAGCAACGGTGCGGTTTGAGACGATGCCGGGGCTACAAGGCCAGGTGGACTGGGCATTCTTTGAAGATCATGTTGTGCTGGAAGATGGGAAACAGAAGAAGCTGTACTGCTTCCTGATGGTGCTGGGATACTCCCGGATGCGGTACATAGAATTTGTGACGGACATGAGCACCAACACGCTGATCCGCTGCCACCAGAACGCATTTCGGTACTTTCACGGCTACCCGGAGGAGATACTGTACGACAACATGAAGCAGGTGGTCGTCAAGCGTCTGCTCCGGCAGGAGGACAGCACGCTCAACCGACAATTTGAGGATTTTGCTGGATTCTACGGGTTCAAGCCGGTATTGTGCCGACCCTACCGGGGCCAGACAAAGGGCAAGGTGGAGCGGACAGTGGCGTTTGTTCGGGATAATTTCATGGTGGGAATCCGGTACAATTCGCTTGACGACCTAAACGGACAGGCCGTGGCATGGTGCAACAAGGTCAATGGGAAAGTGCACGCCACCACAAATGAGATTCCATTTGAGAGGCTAAAAAAAGAGGGCCTCAGCCCCCTTTCCAGAGAATATATCATCGACAAAATCAACCTGCGCCGGGTACAAAAAGACTGCCTCATCTCGTATGCCGGCAATCAGTATTCTGTACCAGCAGAATACGTCGGCAGAGATGTGGCAGTCGTAGCCCTGGACAACATGCTTGCCGCCTACTACGAAGGAAAGCAAATCGCCCTGCACCGCATATCGTACCAGAAAAAAGATATGGTAGTCAATGCCCAACATTACCGAAGATTAACCCTTAAGCAATCATTTGACATCGAAAACACCTTGCTGGACGGCGACAATGTCATTGATTTTCCTATCCGGCCGCCAAGTCTGTCCGCATACGATGAAGTAGCGGAGGTGGCGCAGTATGAGTGAAGTTTTGTACGAGCGACTCAAAGAAAACCTGGAATCCCTCAAAATGCGCAATACCCTGGAGATCATCGACAACTACCTGGAACGAGCTATCAAGGATGAACTCAACATTGTGGATGTCCTCGATCATATCTTCACCGAAGAGGCTAGGAGCAAGCGTCAGAGAGCTTACGAGAAGCAGATTCAGATGTCCGGCTTCCCCATCAAGAAGACCTTGGAGGACTTTGATTTCTCTTTTCAACCCTCCATCGACAAGCGCCAGATCGACGAGCTTTCTACCATGCGGTTCGTGGAGAATGCTGAGAATGTAGTGTTTTTGGGGCCACCTGGCGTTGGCAAAACCCATCTGGCCAATGCGCTGGGTATGGTTGCCGCCAAAAACCGCTACTCCACCTACTACATCAACTGCCATACCCTCATTGAGCAGCTGAAGAAAAGCCACTACGAGAATCGGCTACCAGACAAACTCCGCACCCTCATCCGTTACAAGGTGCTCATCATCGACGAAATTGGGTATTTGCCCATGGATATTCAAGGCGCTAACTTGTTCTTTCAACTCATTGCCAAAAGATACGAGAAAGCCTCTACCATCTTTACCTCAAACAAGACTTTTTCCCAGTGGAATGAAGTTTTTGCCGATGTTACCATTGCTTCCGCTATCCTCGACAGAGTGCTTCACCACTGTACCGTCATCAACATCAAGGGCGAAAGTTATCGCCTGAAAGAGCGCAAAGAGTACATGAAGCAAAAGCAGCAAATCGTCAATACCTTGTTTGAGCAGAACGCTCAGTAATCTAACTTTATACCCGACATTCCTCCCGCCGAAAACCTACAAAATTTATTCGGCGTTTTATTGCAAATTTAAACCGCCGTTGACATCAATATTCCCGCATTTTAGGTTACGAAAAAGGTGAGGACGGTCAGCCCGAAATTGTGCCGGAGGAAGCGGAAATTGTCAAGCGGATTTTCAGGAGCTATTACTCCGGTGCCAGCGTCCGAAAAATAAAGGAATCGCTGGAGGCAGACAACATTCTCTCTCCCACCGGTAAGCAGGAATGGTCAGTTGGCGTACTGCAGTATATGCTCCGGAACGAGCGTTACATCGGCGATGCCCTGCTGCAGAAAACCTATGTAGTGGACTGCCTGACCAAGGAAACCCGGAAAAACAACGGCGAAATCCCCCAGTATTATGTAACTGGAAACCATGAGCCGATTATATCAAAGGATTTATTCAACCTTGTACAGGAGGAAATCGCCCGGAGAGCCGGGAAACGTAAGGTGGCCAAGAAAGCTGTGAAAACCGAAAAAGGAAAATATAGCAGCAAATATGCGCTGACTGAGCTTCTCTGCTGCGGTGAATGCGGGACACAATACCGCAGGGTTACTTGGGCGAGAAATGGCAAGAAAAAGGTGGTCTGGCGCTGTATCAACCGCTTGGAGTACGGCACGAAATACTGCAAGGAATCCCCTACCATTGAGGAAAGCCGGTTGCACCAAGCCATTGTCGCCGCCCTGAACCGGTTGGATGAGGATAAGGCTGATGTCATCGAAACCCTCAAAGCAGGCCTGCAGCTTGCCATCGGTTCACAGGATGATGACAGCTTCAATGAAGCGGCTGTCCAAAACCGTATCGCCGAGCTGCAGAGCGTGATGATGGATTTGGTGGAACTCAGCTCCAAATCCAGCGCCGGTGCAGATTACTTCGAGGCCAAGTTTGAGGAAATCGCAGCGGAGATAAAGGGATTACAGAATCAGCTTGGCGAACACCAAGAGCAGACCATGCTCGCCCAAAACACACAAGCCCGAATTCATGAATTGCTTTACATGATGGAACATACCGATCTCAGCTTGAAAGAATACCGGGAGGATGTAGTCAAGGCTGTGATTGATAAGGTGGAGATTTTATCCGCCGACCGCATCCGGATTACCTTTAAGGGAAATACACAAATGGAACAAGAGCTGCCGGGTGAATAAAGATAGCAGGAGAAGCCGCCACAAATGCTGGCGGCATTTTTCTTTGGGTAGAATTTTTGCTATTTTTCAATTCGTTTCACCATAATACTGTGAATATTTCCATAATTTACACGAATTTGATTGCTTTATTCGCCGCTGCGATATATAATATATACAATATTTATTCGGCAAAGGAACGTTCTAATGGACTATATGACAGCGAAAGAAGCAGCGGAAAAATGGGAAATCACTCCACGCCGGGTACAGGTGCTTTGCGCACAGGGTAAGATACCGGGCGCTGTTCGGTTTGGGGTTACTTGGGCAATACCTAAGGATGCTACGAAGCCTAAGGATGGTCGATATAAAAATGGCGATTAGAAAGAAAGTATATATGGCTGGACAATGCTTCAGAATTGATAGGTTGTTTTATCAACCTTATGCTTAGTTAATTGCTGCTATTGTAAAAAAAGGTAAAATGATTTATATCAAGTGATAAGTAAAACCAGTGAATATGTAAGAAGATTTAAAACAGGTATCCGTAAAATGGGATAAAAGGAGAATATCTATGGCTATTTATCTTCCGCTTGTTAATAAAATGGAAGTAACGGGAATTGACAAAATATTTAAAAATGAGATAGTTGAGATAGATTTCAATAAATCTCTTAGTATTTTATTAGGAGGTAATGGCTTAGGTAAAACGACACTTCTGCAGAGCATAATTTATGCTCTGACAGGTGGCTTGAATACCAAAGAAGTAGAGTCAATTACCAGTCTAAGATGGAATAATGATTTTTTTAAAAAACGTGTGAATCCAGAAATGTTAACGACCGCTGACATTATGATAGACTTCAATTTAGGAAGCTGTAATTTTCAAATAACCAGAGGGATAAATAATAATAAAATCACCTCGTTAATTGTTAATTATCAAACCATAGATGAAGCGTATTTTGAAGAAGAAATTGTTCAAAAGGGTAATTACGATAATTACGATAGTTTTGTTTTTATTGTTAATCGTATGTTATACTTGCCAGAAAGTAGAAGAACCTTGACATGGGATTATGATGCTCAAGTTAGAACCTTAATGATTTTGAGTAATGATATAATTGATGAAAAGAAGTACCGTGAACTGAGGGCTGAAATAAAAAATTTAGATAGTACAAAAAGGCATACCACAGTCAGAATTAATAAAATAGCAGCGTTGGCTGAAAAGGAAACATTAACTCGCACAAAGGCATTAACTCCAGAAAGAGATGAAATGCTCCGCAGAAAAAATGAATTGAGCCAGCAGTTGCAAATATATCTGAATGAAAGAGAAAATCATTCAAATGACTTGAAAAAGTTTGAAGAGAGAAGAGCAATTTTAGCTGAGGAAATCTTAAAAATAACTAATATTATTAGGACGTATGAAGCAGATTTTTTATCTAGAAGTTTATCTCAATATGGTGAAAAAATAAATGTATTGTTTGAAAAAGCTGTAGCTAACGGTATTTGTCCTAATTGTGGAGAAAAAACAGAAACTTATAGGGCGATTGCCCGTGAAAGGGCTTCACTCGGTGAGTGCCTAGTTTGCGGTGTTAAACATCATGAACCCAATCATATTTCAACTAACGAAATAGATGATTGCAATTCTCAGCTCAATGAAAAACTAATAGCGAGAGATAACGCTAATACCCATATTATTCATTTGCGTAATCAAATTCAAACTTTGGATGATAATATTTTTGGAATAAGAAAAGAAGTAAATACAATAGATTATGCATTATTTATAAATGCCGATAATGTTAATGAGGTGAATTCAGAAGAGGAATTCGAAGATATTGAAGTTGAGCATGCAAAATTACTTTCTACTCGAGATGGTTTGGAAAGTGATATTAAAATTAAAACCTCTGAAGCAGATAGGTTATACCAGAGATTTATGAACGATTTTGAAGAAAGATATAAACGTCTATCGGACATCTATAAAACTGTTGCGACCTCGTTTTTAGGGAAAACAGTGACATTAGAATATGAAAATAGCCCAGATAAATTTGTGGAAATAAAATATTTCATACCGGTATTTGATGAAGAAGCAAGAAAAAATCCGGAAGATTGTTCTGAAGCACAAAGATTTTTTTTAGATATTGCATTTAGATTATCGTTAATTGTTTTGAATCAAGAGTTAACAGGTACCAGTGGTACTTTTGTGTGTGAAACACCTGAATCGGCTCTTGATGTTAGCTATGTTAATAATGTTGTTGAGATGTTTTTTGAATTTTTGGAAAAAGATAATAAGCTTATTTTGTCAAATAACATTCAAAAACTAGGCTTAGCACAATTACTAGTCGGTAAATCAAAAAAAGAAAATATGCAATATTCTATTTTTGATTTATTAGAATATGGAAAACTTTCTGAAATTCAAAAGAATTCAACTGAGTTGCTAACAATACGTGATGAAATTTTGAGAGGTATATAGATATGCAATCAGGATTACTTTTAAGGATGCGTGATGTGGCGCTATGCTTGTTTTACGCTAAAAAAAACAAGCAATTATTGACTAAAATACAATTACAAAAATTAATTTATTTGAGTGATTGCCTGCAAATGTTTATGAATACAACTTTATTAGATAAAGGTCATGAAACTTATTTGCACGGGCCATATGATCGAAATATTCAAAACGCTTCAGATATTTTAGTTTTTAGAAATATGGCGGAAATGCATAATATACATTTTTTTGGAGGCAATATATCTTGCCAGTATGAATTGATAGAAAGCGGCGAAAATTGGGTTAAATATTTACGTGAAAATGACCAGACAGCTTTACAAATTTCATCCATAATCGAATGCCTGCTCGAAGTCATAATTAAAAGAGATTTGCTTAGAGAAATAAAAAATATTGTATATTCTGAACCTCTTTTCGTAAAGAATCAAAAAAACGGGTATGGTGTTACTCTTAATTTTAATGATTTGGACGAAAATGACGTGTTTAATTATTTAACAATTATTCTCGATGCATTTCAATTTGAAAAGGAAGCTAGTAAAACGATATTTGTCAGTGATTTGTTTATTGATTATTTGCAAAAACGTATGCAGGCACTGGCAACTAATCAGGAGGTGTAAATAGATGCTATCTGATATGGATAGAGATATTCTTATTCAAACTATTGCTGATTATTCTATTGAATTATCGGGAGTACTTAATATGCCTTTAAATGATTTTAAGTCATGGCTTACTATTTTTTGTGATCAACTGAATACGACTTACATAAATTGCGGAGCAATGGTTGTAGCTTTTGTATTTAAACGGGATTTTATTAGTTCCATTGAGTTAAGTTATGATAACCTTAATAGATTTGCTGAAAGTGGAAAAGAGGTTGTTTGTATTAACTTGGATCATAAGCTAGCTTTGTGTAGTGATCTACAATCGGCGGATGAACTTGAAATTTCTAAATACGGAGAAGCCTCTAAAAATGTAATTTTTCGTTTAGAGGGTGAGCTTCTAAAAATTTATATAGATGGAAGGTTAGCAAAAAGAATTAATATAGCACATCCATTATCAGTTTCAGAAGTGCGTTTTTCCAAGAATTCAAGATCATGCAAGGACTATAAGCTTGTAATTGAAGATCATAGAAAAATGCGTTTAATAAATATAATGGATACGTACTGGAGTGACAAAAAGAATCGAATACTAAAAGGCGGTAGAACTGAAGATATATTTCAGCAATCTCTTTTTGAGTGGTTCCAATTACATATTCATGATGGTCATACAAAAATTGAAACCAAAACAAATGCAGGAGATAGAACCGATATTGATATCTACGCATTTTTTACGGGTCAGCACTATGTTATAGAGGTTAAGTGGCTAGGTATTAATGAACACAATACTAGTTACGATGCTGATAGAATTATTGAAGGCATCGGACAAATTAAGACTTATTTAGAAAGAGAGCCAATTAACGAAGCGTATTTAACATGTTATGATGGCCGACCAGAAGAAGATCATATTACCAATAGTCATGTGGAAGAAACATTAATTCCACCCAAAGGTGACTACATTATAATATTTTTAGAGTCAGAAAGTGCGAGCAAAAAAGGAGAACAATATGCCTATAGAAGCAAATTGGAATCATAATTATACTGGTGACTGCATACCGAATTTCTCAACAAATATGGAATCACCCCGTCATCGATGGTATGAGTTTAAAGAAGGTTTTGGAAATACATTAGTGCATAGAGCTATAAGTGAAACAAGGGCAATAAATAGAAAGAAAACACTGACAGTATTAGACCCTTTTTCCGGGTCTGGAACAACTCCATTAACTGCACTACAAAATGAGTGTAATGCTATAGGGTTAGAGGTCAATCCATTTATGAGTTTTGTTGGAAAGACAAAATGTCAAGCTAAAAACAGTAGTAAAGAAACTCTCATAAAGGAATTGAGTTATATCCTAGATAAAACTCCATTTGAAATTTCAAGCCCATTGGAAAATCAATCTTCGTTTTCACCAAATGGAATCAGAGATAAATGGCTTTTTAACAGGAGCGTTTTACGCGGATTTGAGGCATTAAAACGATATATAAACGAATGCCAGAATAAAGATATTTTTATGCTGGCATTATTTTCAGCGACAATGAAATGTTGCAATGCACAAAAAGATGGTAAATGTTTAAGATATAAAAAGAATTGGGATACTTTTGCATTTTCATCAATAGAACTAAGGAGTATATTTAAACAAGAGAGTTTAAATATAATAAATGACATAGAACAGTCACCTTTATTGGTAGGAAATCGGGATTTTTTTGATGGTGACTCTCGAAAATCTTTGTTGAAAATAGATAGCAGGAATGTTGATTTGGTAGTTTTTTCACCACCTTATTTAAACTCATTTGATTATTCGGATATCTATAGACCAGAACTATTCCTTGGGGGCTATGTGACAAATAATGAGCAGTTAAGGCTAATAAGGAAAGAAACATTACGCTCTCATGTACAATACAAGTGGAATACTATTGATCAAGCTAATTCTGATTGGGCAAAAAACATTTCAGAACAAGTACAAGGAAAAAAAGAATTGTTGTGGAATAAAGATATTCCACAAATGATTGATGCTTACTTCTACGATATGGAACAAATTTTTAAAGAGTCCTATCGAGTTGCAGCCCCTAATGCTCAATTATGGTTTGTTGTTGCTACATCAGCATATGCTGGGGTGGAAATACCTGTTGATCTAATACTAGCTGATATTGCCGTAAAGCAAGGATGGGCGCTAAAAACCGTAAATGCATTAAGGAAATTACGAACATCAAGTCAATGTGCTAATGCTGATGGGCAAAAAATTCGATTAAGAGAGTCTCTCGTTATTTGTCAAAAATGACTTGATATGTAGATGCTTTAAACCTAAAGTATGTATGAGCAATAGCTTGCATCTATTTTGACCTAATGACACAACAGAAAGCCCGCATAAACGTGATGTTTATGCGGGCCTTTTTATTTGTTGTAATAACTATTATGTTTGGTTACACGGTGCAAGGTAAGGTACAATAAATTGCGCAAATTAAAAAAAGATAAAAAGAGACAAGGTTTGCAGTCTTTGATAGAATGAGATAAGGTACAATAAGTTTCGCAAATAAGAAAAGGACAAGGTTTAAGTCTCTGGTAAAATGGGAGTAACGACACCACCATTTTGAAAGGAGACAGAAAACCATGTCCGAGAAAATTGTACAACTAAACGAGGAAGTAATCAAGGTAGAAATCCGGGAACTGGTGCGCAATAGCGTGGAGGAAACACTCAATGGGTTGTTGGAGCAGGAAGCACAGCAACTGACCAATGCCGCGAAATATGAACGCAGTGAGGGTCGACAGGGCTACCGCAGCGGGCACTACAACCGGAATCTGACAACAACGTCAGGGGATGTGGAGCTGAAAATGCCGAAGCTGAAAGGAGTGTCCTTTGAGACAGCGATTATTGAGCGGTACCGCCGCCGGGAAAGCAGCGTAGAAGAAGCATTGATTGAGATGTATCTGGCCGGGGTATCAGTACGGCGAGTAGAGGATATTACAGAGGCATTGTGGGGAAGCAAGGTGTCACCAGCCACGATCAGCGAACTGAACAAGAAAGCGTATGTCCACATTGAAGATTGGCGGGGTCGCCCCTTGCAAGGCGGGAAATACCCATATGTCTATGTGGACGGCATCTACCTTCGCCGCAACTGGGGCGGAGAATATGAGAATGTGGCTATCCTCGTAGCCATCGCAGTCAATGAGGACGGCTACCGGGAGGTGATTGGCGCCGCTGAAGGGATGAAAGAGGATAAAGCAAGTTGGGTGTCCTTCTTCCAATGGCTGAAAATCCGTGGACTTTCTGGTGTCAAGCTCATTGTGGGTGACAAATGTCTGGGTATGCTGGAGGCCGTCTATGAAGTGTTTCCCGACGTCAAATACCAGCGCTGCACCGTGCATTTCTACCGTAATGTATTCTCTGTTACCCCTCGCTCCAAGGTGAAGCTGGTAGCGAAAATGCTTAAGGCTATCCATGCGCAGGAAAGCAAAAAAGCGGCACGGGAGAAGGCGAAAGCCGTTGTGCAAGAACTGCACGCCATGAAGCTGACCCAAGCGGCCAGAAAAGTGGAGGATAGCATTGATGAGACGCTTACCTATGCCGATTTCCCACCCGAACATTGGACACGAATTCGCACGAACAACGTCATCGAACGCCTTAACCGTGAAATCCGTCGCCGTACAAGGGTGGTCGGCGCATTTCCTGATGGAAACTCCGCTCTGATGCTCGTCTGCGCACGTTTGCGCCATGTCGCCGGTACTCAGTGGGGTAACAAGAAATACATGAACATGAAGCATCTTGCTGCTGCAGCAGACGATGCTTTGATCGCTGGTTAATCCCACATTATCAGAGGCTCAAAACCAATTTGCGAAAAACTATTGACACTACCCGGTGCAAAAAAGGATCAATTATTTGCAAGATGCAAGTAAAGATGCAAGTCAGGTATATATGATTTCGTATTTCATTACGCATCTCCTTAAATCCTATTGTGTTTAATCACGATACGAGAATAAAGCTGCAGTATTGGCAGTTTATCTCCGGGTAGAGATGTCACTAGCAACAATTGCTGGTGGCGTTTTTTACAATATTAAGATATAATTGGCTGTAAGTAAAATGCAGAGCATGTATAATCTGTTAGGGTAAGGAGCAATTGAATGGATAATGTGACTCAAAATATAAGTAATTCGAAATGGAAACGCAACGCTGGCTTTTTTATTGGTGGTCAGTTTGTATCTATGTTCGGTTCAATGCTTGTTCAGCATGCCATCACGTGGCATATTACACTTAAAACCCAGTCTGGCGTGTGGATGACGCTGTTCACCTGTGCGGCACTATTGCCTATGGTGCTGGTTTCACCCTTTGCAGGTGTATGGGCTGACCGGTATAATCGAAAGTATCTGGTCAATATTGCAGATGCTGCCATTGCCTTCATTACACTGATTCTTGCGGTGTTGTTTTTGATGGGCTATGAGAACATGTACCTCATGCTGGTTGTGGTTATGGTGCGCAGTTTCGGGCAAGGGATTCAGCAGCCTGCTGTGAACGCTCTCATTCCGCAAACTGTACCTCCTGAGCAGCTCACACGCTTCAATGGAATTCAAAGCTCGGTGCAGTCATTGACTATGTTTGCGGCCCCTATGCTCAGTGGTGTTTTGCTTTCTCTTTTGCCAATCCAATATATTTTCTTTATTGATGTAATTACAGCGGTGATCGGTATATCGGTTGTATTTTTCTTTGTTCATGTTCACCATTCATACGAGAAAAAAGACCTCGATCAAAGTATGGGGGCATACATTGAAGAAATCAAGGTAGGGCTGCGCTACATCGGGGGTAAACCATGGCTGAAGGTGCTAATGGGCTACACCGCTTTCTTTGTTGTGTTTGCAACACCTGCCGCACTGCTCACACCACTACAGGTGGCACGAACCTTTGGGGACGATGTGTGGCGTTTGGCTGCTGTGGAAATTGGATTTGCACTGGGTATGACGGTAGGCGGAATCGCTATATCGATATGGGGCGGTTTTCGGAACAAGGTGCACACAATTATTATGGCGTGTATCGCCTTTGGGTTAACAACTGTGTTATTCGGCGTTGTCCCTAACTTTTGGCTGTATCTGTTTATTATGCTGCTCTGCGGTGCAGCCATGCCCATGTTCAATACACCAGCTATGACTTTGATGCAGACAAATATTGACCCGCAGGTAATGGGGCGTGTGTTCAGCGTATTCATGATGATAAATGGCTTGGCAATGCCAATTGGCATGACAGTTTTCGGCCCTTTGGGTGATGTTGTGAGAATCGAATCTATGTTGATTGTGACAGGGATACTTCTTATCCTTTGTGGCTTTTCATTGTTTTCGTTTAAGTCGCTCAATGAAGTGGGGATTCTGCAAACAGGACAAAGCGAAGCGAATTAAGTGTTTTCTAACAAGACGCGCTTTTATCAGCTTTAGTAACATAATGCCTTCAAAATAACCTTTTATCAGGGGAAGCCAATTCAAAAATGGATTGACTTCCCCTATTTATAGAGTAAAATGAGAAACATACACAATAAGAACTAAAAGAGGACCCACTCATGGAATGAAAATACTGCCCCTGACCATGTATATGAAATTCGGAGGCACCTAAAACGCGATACGCCCTACCCTGATCTGCCTGTTATTGCAAATCCCCAATTTACGCTGGATATTAAACAAGACAATAATTCTATGGAAAAGCTGTTGTCACTGAAAGCCGCCTTATATTACTGTTATCATGGAGGTCTTTATCAACCGGTACAGTAAAAGGCCACACATTTAATTTCATAATTATATAAACTCAAATAAGAAAGAGAGGTAAACAATTTATACTATGAAAAGAATAACAATTTTTGCTTTCCTCATTATCTTATCGCTGATCGTGACAGCATGTGGTGAAAGAACTTCAAACGAACCATCGGCACAAAGTTCAGCAAATCAAATGCAGCAGGAACAAAGCGGTGAAAGCTCAAATCTCCCAAATGAATCCCCTCAGGCAAGCAACGAGGAAGAAAAAAGCCCAGCTGTTTTGACTGATTTTACAGTTGAAATTTATCCCGCTGTTGGCAGTACAGAGCCAGTCGACTCCCCACCGATAACCTTTACCCTGGAAATACCAGGTAGTTGGGTTGCAGAGGAAAACACAAGCGCACAGTATATTTATCATGAAGAAAAGGATAGTGAATTCCCTATTGCTATTATTCAAGGGGATCGAAAAGTCTCTAATCCGCAAAAACCTTTCGAGGATGTCTATGAAGAATTCCCCACCACTGTTTCTATAGCCGAAGTTGATGTTTCAAGCTACCCGGTGCTTCGCCATATTATCAAGGACGACAGCGGAGATACACCTTTCTACGCATACTCATACTATATCTTGGTTGAAGACAGCTTAGTTTCTATTGAGCTTAGAGCTTTTGACAACACCCCGCAGACACAGGAAAAGTGTGATGCGATAGTATCCTCCTTTACAGTGAAGTAGCCTTTCGGTAGCAGAATCTGAATTTATAGGATCTGTTCTACCGAGTGCCCTTATTGGATCAACAGATCCTAATAAGGGTACTCGAGGGTGTAGACTTTTGTCTACACCCTTTATGGGGGGCATCCAATGCCCCCCATATTCCCCCCGGATTGCGCCGCTCCAGCGCAAAAAATGGGATTCCTGCGTCGAAATCAATTCGACTTCGGAAGAATTACGCATCAAAACCATAAGATCTTCAAGTTTAAGGCAGTTATGTCTACAGCCTGGTGTGCTTTCATTGGATCAACAGATCCTAATAAGGGCACTTTGCATTTATTGGGCTTTTTCTCTTTGGGTACAGCTAAGGCTGTGCCCTTTTTTCTTTTAATACAAGCTTTCCGCCAACATAGAACCGCCGGTATTGTTGCCCGGCTTCCCTCTTTCTATAGAGCCGGCATATTATATATCATAAAGGAGGTGATACTATGCCGAGAAGAAACATATTCTGTTACCTATTCCCTCAATTTTGCCGCTCACCGAAACCGCCGTGGCCGCCAAGGCCTCCATGGTCACCTATCTTTCCGGAATCTCCATGGCCGCCCGGCCCTCCTGGTCCTCCATGGCCGCCTGGACCTCCCGGTTCTCCAAGGCCACCCGGCCCTCCTGGTCCTCCAAGACCGCCTGGCCCTCCGGGACCTCCGAGGCCGCCTGGCCCTCCGGGACCTCCGAGGCCACCCCACCCTCCAAGACCGCCAAGACATCCATAATCTCCGGCAATTTAATTCAGGCACATTAAAAACACCGCACAACCCAAGTGGCTGTGCGGTGTTTGAGGGTGTAGCCAAAAGTCTACACCCTCTATGGGGGGCATCCAATGCCCCCCATATTCCCCCCGGATTACGCCGCTCCGGCGCAAAAAGCAGTATTCCTGCGTCGAAATCAATTCGACTTCGGAAGAATTACGCATCAAAACCATAAGGACTTCAAGTTGACGCTGTCCTGTCTACAGTTTGAAATACCGCACAACCCAAGTGGCTGTGCGGTGTTTTTATCAACGTTGCATCTATACTTTTATTGATGAGCAGGGTCAAATCCGATTAAATCCTTAATCACTTCTCCCGCCATCAGCAGGCCTGCTACCGGCGGTACAAAAGGATTGGAGCCGGGAATATCCCGCCGGGCCGTGCATTTACGGATTGTGCCAGAAGGGCAGACACAATGGTTGCGGCAGCTGATTTGCCCATCCTCTACAGGGCGTATGGGCTTTTCTTGGGAATAGATTACTTTCAGCTTATCCACGCCCCGCTTTTTCAGCTCATGGCGCATGACTCTGGCCAGAGGGCACACTTTGGTCTCATAGATATCGGCCGCCTGCAATGCGGCGGCATCCGCCTTATTGCCGGCTCCCATAGCCGAAATCACCGGAACACCGGCACTGCGGCCCCGCATAACAAGCTCAAGCTTCCCTGTAACGGTATCAATCGCATCGAGAATATAATCATACTGGGTAAAATCAAACTGATCGGCTGTATCGGGGGTAAAAAAGCACTGGTGCTTATGAACAACCGCTCGGGGATTAATATCAAGGATTCGTTCCTCAGCCGCATCCACCTTATAGTGGCCGATGGTTTTGTGGGTGGCAAACAGCTGGCGGTTCAGGTTGGTCACACAGACCTTATCGTCGTCAATCAGGTCGAGAGTACCCACACCCGCACGGGCCAGTGCTTCGGCCGCATATCCCCCCACACCGCCGATGCCAAAAATGGCCACCCGGCACTGGCTGAGAATTTTGGTTGCTTCGCTGCCAAAGATCAATTCGGTTCTGGAAAACTGGTTCAGCATTTTATCATTCCTTTTCTGGCCAACAGTTACAATGCTTTAAGCATCCATTATAGGAACTATGACCTGTATCCCAACAATACAGGTCATAGTTTTATTTATAGCCTATTCATAGTAATAACATAGAGATTGTATGATAAATGAGTAGCATTTATCATACGTTCCATCTTATGCCCAGCCTACAGCCATGGCAATTATACCATTCACTTGGTTCATGCTACAATCATAACATGCACGCTGCACCCTGTCAATAACAAGGATAATGCCCCATAAACGACGCAGAAGAGCCTCTATTTCATGGCCTGACTGAGATCGGCGATCAAATCCTCGGGAGCTTCCAAGCCCACAGACAGCCGCAGCAGGCAATCCCCTATACCTTTGGCTTCACGCACTTCCACAGGGATATCCGCATGGGTTTGAAGCATAGGATAAGTAATCAGGCTTTCCACACCGCCCAGACTTTCTGCATATTGAATCAGGGCAACCTTTTCCAACAAATGGTGGGCTGTTTCCCGGCAGTCGGTTTCAAAGGAAAGCATGGCTCCAAAGCCAGAAGCCTGCTTTTGGGAAATCTCATACCCCGGATGCTCCGGCAGACCTGTATAGAATACCTTTTTAATAGGCTTCTGCTCCGAAAGCCACTGAGCAACCACAAGTGCCGTTGCCTGCTGTCTTTCCATACGAACAGGCAAGGTTTTAATGCCCCGAATCAGCAACCAACTGTCAAAGGGAGAGAGACATGCCCCAATGGTTTTGGAAAGAAACCGCAGCCGCTCGGATAAGCCCGCATCGGCGACCACCAAAAAGCCCGCCAGTGTATCGTTGTGGCCTCCCAAGTATTTGGTTCCGCTGTGCAGAACAATATCAGCGCCCAAAGCCAGCGGCTTCTGCAAATATGGGGTAAGGAAGGTGTTATCCACAATCAGCAAAAGATTATGCGCCTTGCACAGCTGAGCGACAGCGGCAATGTCGGTTACCTGCATCATAGGGTTGGTGGGTGTTTCAATGAAAATGGCCTTTGTTTCGGGCTTAATGCATTTTTCCAGCTCATCCAGCCGGGCCGTATCCACAAAGTCGAAGGTAAAGCCATTCTTCATGGAAATATGGTGAAACAGGCGGTGCGAGCCGCCGTAAAGATCATCCGAAGCCACAATGTGGTCCCCCGGCGCAAACAGCCCCATCAATACCGTGACAGCGGCCATGCCGGTGGAATAGGCAATAGCATCACAGCCCTCCTCCAGCTTGGCCATTGTATTTTCCAAGTGCTCTCTGGTGGGGTTCTGGGCTCTGGAATAATCAAAGCCGGTGCTCTGCCCCACGCCGGGATGGGCAAAGGTGGCCGACTGAAAAATGGGCACGCTGATAGCCCCGGTGGTATCGTATTTGTTATCGTTTCCGTGAATACACAGTGTTGAAAAATCCATAGGTTTCTCCTTTGATATAATCAATAGACTTGAAAACGAAACCATCGTTTTCAAACGCAAGCAAAGCTTGCTTTGCGCCAAAGGCGCGGTTTTTGTCTCTTAGTATCCCATTTCCCCGCTTTAAAAAAGCGGGGAAATACAGCAGAATACTGTTTTCAAGTCTGGCTGCTATAAGCAAAATTCAGATATAGAACATATTTGCCTGCTGTGTTTTATACTTTTCGGTATCGCTGACCAAATCAGCAATGGTAACAGCACGCAGAGTTTCTCTCACTCTTTTATCCAGCACATCAAAAGCAGATAACCGCAAGGCCTTTTCGATTTCCGGGGCCTTTTCCGAAACCGTTTCCTGGGTCTGTTCAAACAAAGATGCCTCCACAGCCAGCAACACATCCAGAGCAGTTATCTGCTGCGGCATTCGGGCAAGCTGGTAGCCGCCCTGAGCACCCTTTGTTGACACAACAAGCTGGGCTCTTTTCAGCAGTGAAAAGACCTGCTCCAAATATATTTTTGAGATACCCAGTGTTTCAGAAATATTGATCACTGTGATATACTCGCCATTGTTATATTGCTGCGCCATATTGATTACTGCCGCAAGGGCATATCTTCCTTTGGCCGATATTCTCATAAGATCACCCATTTCATATATAAATGATATGTATTAAATAATAAGGTGCAAAAGGGAACTTGTCAAGAGCAAACCGATAATATCATATAAAACCCATAGAAATAATATAATAAATCGTATTGACATTGGAGCTTTGCCGTAGTATACTGTTTCATATAAAACATATATGAAACATATGCATTGATAAATGGAGGTAAGAGTATGTCTAAGGTTTATAAGAATCTGACTGACCTGATCGGAAAAACCCCCTTGCTGGAGCTTGTTAACTACGAAAAGAAGCATGAACTCCAAGCATCCGTTGTTGGTAAGCTGGAATATTTCAATCCCGCCGGCAGCGTGAAGGACCGTATCGCCAAAGCCATGATTGAAGATGCAGAAGCCAAAGGGCTTCTGGGGCCTGAATCTGTGATCATTGAGCCCACCAGTGGAAACACCGGCATTGGCCTTGCCTCAGTAGCATCGGCCCGGGGCTACCGCATTATTCTCACCATGCCCGAAACCATGAGTGTTGAGCGCCGCAACCTGCTCAAAGCCTATGGAGCCGAGCTGATTCTCACCGAAGGTGCTAAGGGCATGTCCGGTGCCATTGCCAAGGCAGAGGAACTGGCTCAGGAAATTCCCCATTCCTTTATTCCCGGTCAGTTTGTGAATCCCGCTAACCCGGAAATTCACAGAAAAACAACCGGCCCCGAGATTTGGGAGGATACCGACGGCAATGTTGACATTCTGGTGGCCGGTGTCGGCACTGGTGGCACTCTCACCGGAGCCGGCGAGTTTTTGAAAGACAAAAACCCCAATATCAAAATTGTGGCTGTAGAGCCCGATGCTTCCCCGGTGCTTTCCGAAGGGAAATCCGGCCCACATAAAATTCAGGGAATCGGAGCCGGTTTTGTTCCCAAGGTGCTCAATACATCAATCTATGATGAAGTTATTCGTGTGCAGAATGAGGATGCCTTTGCCACAGGCAAGGAGCTTTCCAAAACAGAGGGCCTGCTGATCGGTATTTCTTCGGGTGCAGCTGTCTGGGCAGCAACTGAGCTGGCAAAGCGCCCGGAAAATGCAGGAAAAGTGATCGTGGTCATTCTGCCTGATACAGGTGAACGCTATCTTTCCACTCCCCTGTTTGCCGAATAACATTTTTTCAATCATGCTATTTCTTCTTCAATGGCTCACCTGATTCTTAGGTGGGCTTTTTTCTTTTTTTGAAAAAATTGTGGCTATCCATAACTTTTACAAATTTAAGGTCTACAATCAAACCAAATGCTAAAGCAATTTATCTTTTGTGTAGGCAATCAGGGGGGGCATAGAATGGGATCCTCTATAAAAAACAAACTGCTGCATATTGGCGGTATGACCTGTGTCAGCTGCCAGAATAAAATTGAAAGAAAGCTGAGCAACACAGCGGGAATCAAAAGCGCAAAGGTCAGCTACAATGCAGGAACCGCAGAGGTCACATACGATCAGGATATTATCACCCTCAAAGATATTGATGCCATTATAGAGCGGCTGGGCTACACGGTTGTATCCACCCGCAGGGGCTCGGATTCCGGCAAAAAATCCGTGGCAGGCGTGCTGCTGGTTATTGCTTCGCTTTATTTGCTTTTGCAGCATTTCGGTATTCTTAATTTGCTGGTACCAAGCAAACTAGCTGAAACCAACATGAGCTATGGCATGCTGTTTGTGATCGGCCTGTTGACCTCGGTGCATTGTGTAGCCATGTGCGGAGGAATCAATATATCCCAGTGTATCTCCACCAACCAAGGGGAAGCAGGAAAAAGCGGTGCACTTGCCACCCTCCGGCCAGCTCTTCTCTACAATTTAGGGCGTGTGCTCTCCTATACAGCAATCGGCTTTATCGTTGGTGGCTTAGGCTCCACGATCGCCTTCTCCAACACCATGCAGGGTATTCTCAAGGTGATAGCCGGTTTGATCATGGTCATGATGGGCATCAATATGCTGGGTATCTTTCCATGGCTTCGTCGATTCAGCCCAAGAATTCCCGCTATTTTTGCCCGCCGGATTGATGGGCAGAAAGCCGCAAGCAAAAGCCCCTTTCTGGTGGGGCTGCTCAATGGTTTGATGCCCTGCGGCCCTCTGCAATCCATGCAGATTTACGCCCTTTCCACCGGCAGTGCTTTTGCAGGAGCTTTCTCCATGCTTTTATTCAGCTTGGGAACCGTGCCGCTGATGCTGGGTCTTGGTGCTCTAAGCTCCGCTTTGGGGAAAAAATTCACCAGCAAGGTGATGACCGCCGGCTCGGTTTTGGTGGTTGTGCTGGGCATTGCTATGTTCTCACAGGGCTGGAGCCTTTCGGGGCTGCCATACCCTTCACTTTTTGCAGGCAGCGCCGCCACCCCCGCTGTTACCGATACCAGCGTTAAGGGCACGGATACTGTACAGCTGGTCAACAGCACCCTTTCTCCCGGCCGCTATCCCGCCATTACCGTTCAGGCAGGCACCCCGGTCAAATGGGTTATCGTTGCCCCACAGGGCAGTATCAACGGCTGCAACAACCGTATATTCATCCCGGCATACGGCTTGGAGTATTCCTTTAAAACCGGGGAAAACATCATTGAATTTACCCCCTCTCAAACCGGTACATTCCCCTTTAGCTGCTGGATGGGCATGATTCGCGGCACCATCACGGTTGTGGATGCCGATACAGAAATCCCGCCGCAGAGCGGCACCTCCGATCAAACCGTCCCACAGCAGGGTGGGCTTATAGGGGAACCGGTTCCAGCTGACTATGTGATTCCAACCGATCAACTTGCTATTGCTGAGCATAAGGATACCTTCCAGCAGGTTACCATTGAGCTGACAGATGAGGGCTTCCAGCCAGCGGTAGTAGTGGTGCAGTCCGACATGGAAACCGAGTGGATTATCAACAACACCTCATCAAAATACAGCAATTTTAGCCTGCTTGTCCCCTACTATGCATCACAGGTCTCACTGGCTGCTGAGGCAAACCCGCTTTACCTATACCCCACAGATGATTTTGAATTTTCCAACGGGGATGGCTCCTATTTCGGCTATGTAAAGGTGGTGGAGGATATCAGCAGTATAGACGCTGAAGCGATTCGGCAGGAGGTATCGGATTTTGAAACGGTGATCTGGCCGCCCCAAGCCTTTGGAACCACCGGCGGCGGTGCCCCCAGCTGTCATTAAAAGTTATATCCTTTTTTAACCAAGCCAATAAACATATTCAGGAGGGCTATGAGAATGGCAAAAAACAATAAAACACTTGGCAAATCCTCTATAAATAAAAAAAATACAACTCCCAAAAAGAAGTGGAAGTTACCGGTCGTTCTTGTATCGGTGTTTGCAGTGGTTCTAATTGTGGCCAGCGTTTTGGTTGGCCGTGGAGTTGGCGGAACTGCTGATGTGATTTCCGGGGAAACAGACAATACAAACGGGCAAGATCTTGTAATTCCCACCAGTGAAATATCCGAGACCGCCCGTTTTTATCCAGTGGATGTGGATGGAACACAGCTGGAAGTGGTGGCCGTAAAAGCTTCCGACGGCTCCATTCGAACCGCTTTTAACACCTGCCAGATTTGCTACGACTCCGGCCGGGGCTATTACAAGCAGCAAGGCAATGTGCTGGTTTGCCAGAACTGCGGGAACCAATTCTCCATGGATCGTGTAGAGATTGAAGCCGGCGGCTGCAACCCATGGCCTATTTTTGATGAAGATAAGAGCGTTACCGAGAGCAATATCACGATTCCATATGGTTTTCTTTCAAAATCCAGCGTGATTTTTGCCAATTGGAAAAAGTCTTATTAATGGGTTTTCATAAGCCTGTTTCAACTCGCCAATACTAATGATGCCTTTATCCTTAAAGCAGCTCGATTCTATTGTTTCATTGCTGGAATCCATGTATAATAAATGCAAATGGTATACTCCAAGATACCTCTCACGGCTCAAGACAGCTGATATTCATCACTTCCGCACTCATGCCGTGCGGCTGGCACATCCTTTCTCCACGATGAGAAAGGATGCAAAGAATCGCCAAGGGGGCGCTCCCCCTTGGTACCCCCCAGAGCCAAAATTCAGCTGGCTATAACTTTTGGCATGGTTGATGGTTGTGTCCGTCATGGTTCTTTCAGAAATTAAAGATGGGCTACAAACGTATAACGTGTTGGAGACAGGAGTAAAGCGATGCTGGGCAATGAAAAGAAAAGCATTTTGGTTGTGGATGATGAACCCAAAATAGTGGAGGTCGTTTCCGCCTTGTTTCAAAGCAAAGGTTATCGGGTTTTTTCAGCTGAAAACGGGCTGGCCGCTCTGGAACTGTTCGGCCGCCAGAACATAAGCTTGGTGATTTTGGATTTGATGATGCCCGGGCTTTCCGGTGAGGAAGTCTGCACAGAAATACGAAAAAAATCTCGTGTTCCCATCATTATGCTTACCGCCCGGGTAGAAGAGGAAGATCTTGTGCAGGGGTTAGGGCTGGGTGCCGATGATTACATTACCAAGCCCTTTGGCCTCGGGGAACTGTATGCCCGTGCAGAGGCGGTTCTGCGCCGGGCAGGAGATGATTTGATGCCCCTTGCCAAGCGAAGCTCATGGAGAAACGGTGATTTGATCATTGATTTTGAAAAAGGAACCCTGCAAAAAAGGGAGCACAGCCTGCCCGTAACCCCCACAGAAATAAAACTACTCCTTGCCCTTATAAAATACCCCGGAAAGATATTTACCCGGGAAGAACTGATTGAAGTGGCACTTGGCCATGATTTTGATGGCTATGACCGGGCCATTGACAGCCACATTAAAAACATCCGGCAAAAAATTGAGGATGACCCGAAAAATCCGGTTTATGTTCTCACGGTTCACGGCCTAGGCTACAAGTTTGGAGGCGACTGAAGCTATGAGAAGCCTTCGTTCCCAGCTTTCTCTCTACATCATGACCATTGTGTTGGTCATGGTGGCCTTGGTCAGCTTTCTTGCCAATATAGCGGTAAACCGGCAGTTTGAAGAATACATTGTCAGTCAGGAGCAGCAGCAGAGGGAAAAGATCATCGATGATCTGGAAAATCTCTACAACGGCATGACTCGCAGATGGAATGCCGATTATCTTCACGCCATCGGCATGTATTTGCTTTACGATGGCTATGTTTTATCTGTTTACGATGCTTTCGGGGCCAGTGTCTGGGATGCGGAAAGCCACGATATGGCCTTGTGCCGTGAAATCATGAGCGACATTACCGAACGTATGCGGCAGCGGAACAACAACGGCGGCTTCACCAATTATACCTATGAACTTAAGCAGGGCGAACAAAGAATCGGCACCGCCGCCATCAAGGTTTATGGCCCCTATTTTTTAAGGGAAAATGAATATCATTTTATCAACACCCTCAACGCTCTTTTTTTGATTATTGGTGTTGTATCCTGCATTGTCTCTGTGATTACCGGAACCGTTCTGGCGCACAGAATCGCACGGCCCATCACCAAAACGGCGGAGATTGCCCGGCGTATATCCGGCGGAAACTACAGCATCCGGTTTGAAGGCGCTACGAAAACCCAAGAACTGAGCATGCTTATTGAATCCATCAACAACATGGCCGGCGCTTTGGATCGGCAGGAACAGCACAGAAAGCAGCTGACCGCCGATATTGCCCATGAGCTGCGCACCCCTCTGGCAGCACTCCGTTCTCATCTGGAGGCCATGGCAGATGGCCTCTGGGAAGCCACTCCTGAGCGGCTTGTCAGCTGCGTGGAGGAAGTGAAGCGTTTGAGCAGCCTGATTGTGGATTTAGACCGTCTGGCAAAGCTGGAACAGGATAATGTAAAGCTCAACAAAGCACCCGTTGACTTGCTGGAAATAGCATCCGCAGTCCTTGCCAATTTTGAAAAGGAAGCGGACAATAAAAAGCTAAGCATAACCCTCGATGGAACCGCCACGTGCCTGAATGCCGACCGTGACAGAATGATTCAGGTGGTTACCAATCTGGTATCCAACGCCATTAAATACACCCCAGAGGGCGGGCAAATTCGCATCGAGGTCAAGGATGATAGTGAAAACGGTTTTGTTGTGGTGGAAGACAGCGGCATCGGTATCGCTTCTAAGGATTTACCCTATATTTTTGAGCGGTTTTACCGAACCGATCAATCCCGCAACCGCAAAACCGGCGGAGCGGGCATCGGGCTGACCATTGTAAAATCCATCGTAGAAGCCCACGGCGGCAAGATTACCGCCGAAAGCACCGAGGGAAGCGGCAGCCGATTTACAGTTTGCCTTCCCCAAAAAAGCCGTATACTATAACACAATTTAAAATGAACCATTTCAAATCATGATAACGCACCCCTTCTCACAAGCTATGGAGAAGGGGCATTTCTTTTGGGTTTCCACTTTTAAAGAAGCAGTGTCTGCCTTTTTATCGTGTAATAGCCCAGGAATAAAACACATAAGATGGATAAGCTCCTCTGGTCAACAGAGTGCTCTGTAAAGATTTGTTAAAATTTGTTATGCAGTAAACAACCCCAATACAAGCACTTAATAGCTGGTTGACCAAAGCAATCCTAAAATCTTACTACTATAAAATGAGGTGCATACAATGAGAAAACAACTGGCTCTTTTGCTGGCCTTCACGGCTGTTCTGTTTGCTTTGACAGGCTGCGGCAGCTCAGGCTACAGCACTTCCACCATCTCCCAGGCCGGCTCTTATGCCGTAAGAGAGGATATGGCGGCTCCTGCTGCCGAAAGCCCGATGGTTGCAGAAGCAACGGAAAGTGGTGTAAACAGTCCCACAGCTGCCCCTTCCGGCTACGAGCGTAAGCTGGTTCGCAACATGAACATTACATTGGAAACTCTGACCTACGATCAAGGGCTTGAGGATTTGCGTGCTTTGACCGAGCAGTTGGGCGGCTTTGTGCAAAACTCCCGGATTCAGGGTAAAAGCCTGAATCAAAGCAACCAGCCCCGCACGGCCTATTTCAGCCTGCGCATCCCCTCTGGCAAGCTGGACGAACTTTTGAACCGTATGGGAGAGAGTTTTAACCTCTTGGATGTTTCGGAAAGCACCGATGATTATACAGACCAATATTTTGATACCGAATCCCGGCTTCGCGCTCTTCGCCTGCGGGAAGAGCGTCTCCTTGAGCTGCTGTCCAAAACCGCCCGGCTTGAAGATTTGTTTCAGGTAGAGCAGGAGCTTTCACAGGTGCGTTATGAAATCGAATCGCTCACCGGCTCTCAGCAAAAGATAGACAGCATGGTTCAGCTTTCTACAGTGGAAATAACGCTTTCTGAGGTTGTGGAATATCAAGAGCAGGTAGCGCCGGTTAAAACCTTCGGTCAGGAGCTGAGACAAGCACTTAGAAGCTCCTGGAATGGCTTTGTAAGAGGCTGCCAGCTGTTTGTGCTCACTTTGGCTGCGGCCCTGCCCTATCTGCTGGTTTTGTTTGCAGTGGGCCTTGTGGTATTTCTCATTGCATGGCGGAGCGCAAAAAAACGCCGCTCTGCTCCTCCAATCCCCCCAACTCATACACAAGGGTTTCCCCCTGAGCCGCCGGTAAATCCCGAACAATAAGACTTCTCGTTTTGGTTGCCGCTTCTGCTTTGGCAGGGGCGGCATTTTTTTGCAAATTTAGCCATTAAAATTTCAGTATAGGCTTGACTTTTATAGCGTGGAATGATATTATACTATCTGTTGAGCAATTGGAGAGCACCGCGCCGATTGATCATAAACGACCTGAATATCTGCGCTTGTAGCTCAGCTGGATAGAGTACTTGGCTACGAACCAAGGGGTCAGGGGTTCGAGTCCCTTCAAGCGCGCCAGTCAAAGAGACCGTCTAATTTTTGTAATTAGACGGTCTCTTTGCGTTTTGCACAGCAATACTATAGGCAATCACCTTAAGACAACGCCGGTAAAATTCCCATTGTATTGCTTAGAATTTTTATAAAAGATCCTACAATAGTCACAAAACATTAATATATTGTCGAATTTTGTTGATTTTTGTGTCCGGATATAGTATATATAGTATATATAGTATATATAGTATTATAAGAAAGTAATTCCCTATGTATTTAGGAGATTGCTTAAAAACGGCAAAACCTCCTGTTCATCCATTCGTTTGTTCACTTAGTGCATACTGCAAACCTGCAACCCTATTCTGCGGAGACTGTCACCAGCGCATGCAATATAAAAGCATTCCTGTGTGGTTTTTCTTGTTTTTATATTGTTTCAAGTGGATACATTGAGACAGACATTAAGGAGGAATTAAATGAAGACCTATGCAAACATTCTCCCATCCTCCACCCATTGTGGAGGATATTTTTTTAGTTAGCCTTGGCTATTCTAAATCACAAAATACAATTGGAGGAATCACGGATGAAAAACCCAACCAATACCGAAAAAAAGAAGCGCAAAAAGAAAACAGGAGGCTTCATGAAAAACCTAACCATCAAAAGCAAGCTTATTGCAGGCTTTGGTACTGTGTTGGTTTTAATGCTGGCTTCCACCCTGCTTTCATTTATGAGTCTGAACATAATATTTTCACAGGTTCAGCGCTATCAGCAAGATGCTCTCCCCAACACTGTACGCATCTTAACACTTGATGGCTACAATGTTTCGCTTCAGCGCTACGCAGCCTTAATCTTTGATACAAGTGATAAAACCCAGCGGAAAGCTTATATCGATCAAATTACATCCGAAAAGGAAAATCTTGACGAGATCCTTGAAGAAATCAGACAGTATGCTAACGTCAGCGATGAATCACTGGGGAAAATCGACAACATAATTCAGATCAATAATGAGTGTCAAAGGCAGCTTTTGGAGCTAGCCAATGCCAATACCTCTGTTTCTGATGAAAAAGGAAAGGCATTTCTGATAGCCGAATATGTTCCCAATGCTCTTAAGATGGGTGATGTGGTTAATGAAATTTCCGCAGCCATCGATGCCCGTATGGCAGCACTTAACCAACAAGCCAATCAGGCTAAGCAAATTTCTGCCATTCTCCTGATAGGATCTCTGGTTGTATCGTTTGGTTTTGTAATAGTTGTGGTCACATTGGTTGCGAAATCCATTGCTATCCCTGTGAAAGAAATTGAATATGTATTTGGTGAGATGTCTAAGGGTAATCTGCATCATCAAGTAACCTATGAAGGGCAGGATGAGCTGGGCCGAATGGCTTCTACCATTAGGTCTACCAACGAAATGCTGGTTGCCTATATCCAAGATATTGCCGAAAAGCTGACCTTGCTTTCTAAAGGTGATATGCGCTTTACCGTGGATTTAGATTATGTTGGAGATTTCCATGAGATCAAGCAAGCTATGGTTGATACCGCCTCCGCTCTCAACCAAACCATGCTGGCCATTAAGACATCTGCCGATCAGGTGGGCAGTGGCGCAGAGCAAGTTTCCAGCGCTTCTCAGGCCCTTGCTTCCGGGGCTACTCAGCAGGCTTCAACCATCGAGCAACTGAACTCCTCTATCAGCAATGTGGGGCAGCAGGCCAATAAAAATGCAGACACCGTTAAAAAGGCCTCGGAATATGTGGCGCAGGCAAATGAAGGTATAAAAGCCGGCAACGATTGCATGCAGAATCTCAACGAGGCTATGCAAGATATCAGTAATTCTTCCGTGAAAATCTCCAACATCACCAAAGTAATTGAGGATATTGCTTTTCAGACCAATATTCTGGCTCTGAATGCAGCTATTGAGGCTGCTCGTGCCGGTAGTGCCGGAAGAGGCTTTGCCGTGGTCGCGGATGAGGTTCGAAACCTGGCAGGAAAATCGGCACAAGCAGCCAAGCAAACCTCTGAGCTGATCGATCATTCCACTGTTTTGGTCGCTGAGGGAGAAAAACTTGCCGCTGAGACCTCTGAAATTTTGGAACAAGTGGCGGAAAAGGCCAAACTGATAGAACAATCCACTCAGGAAATCGAAAAAGCTTCTTCGCAGCAGGTCTATGCTATTGAGCAGATTACACAGGGTCTGTCTCAGGTTGCTTCGGTTGTCCAAACCAATGCGGCCACCTCGGAAGAAAGCTCCGCTTCCAGCGAAGAGCTTTCCGCTCAGGCAGAGATGCTGCGCCATGAGGTAGACCGGTTTAAACTTTCCGGCACCAAACTTGCTGCTATGCAGGTGCAGCCTGCTCCGCTCTTTAATGACGTTTCCAAAGAATCCCGCATTTCTTTGGCCCCAGGCAGCAAATATTAGTTCTCTTCCTCAATCGGATATTCCAAATAAAAGAACCCCTTTTCCGGATGGAAAAGGGGTTCTTTTATTTCAGCTATTTTACCCAAATCAAGAATTTCTACTTGGCAGTCCAGCGCTGAAGCTCTTCCGGTGTGGCCAGAACATAGTGCTCACCACCCAGATGATGCTGAACACCCTTGTTGTATACCACGCCTTCTGCTTTTGCATCGTAGCTTTTGGATTCACGGCTTTTTTCCACCTGCGGGTTCGGGCGAGGGATTGCGCTGAGCAGGCTTTGGGTATAAGGGTGAATGGGATTCTCAAAAATCTCATCCGTTGTGCCAGTTTCCACCAAATGGCCCAGATGCAGAACACCGATTCGATCCGAAATATACTTGACCATAGAAAGATCATGGGCGATAAACAGATAGGTTGTACCAGTCTGAGACTGCAAATCCTTCATCAGGTTAACCACCTGTGCCTGAATGGAAACATCCAGGGCACTGATGCATTCATCGGCGATAACCAGCTTTGGATTCATAATCAGCGCCCGGGCAATGCCCACACGCTGTCTTTGGCCGCCACTGAATTGATGCGGATAACGATCGGCGTGTTCAGGTGCAAGACCAACCTTTTCCAGCATTTCTGCTACCTTTGCCTTGCGCTCAGCAGTGTTTTTGCCAATGTGGTGAATCTCCAGACCCTGGCCAATAATCTCCCCCACCTTTTTCCGTGGATTCAGGCAGGACATAGGATCCTGAAAAATCATTTGCATTTCGGTGCGCAACCGGCTGGTAACACCCCGGGTCATCTTCCCGGAAACATCCATACCCCCGAACTCAATGTGTCCGGCAGTGGGATCATACAGACGAATCAAGCTGCGGCCAATGGTGCTTTTACCACTTCCGGATTCCCCAACAAGGCCATAGGTTTCGCCGGGATAAATCACAAAATCCACGCCATCCACAGCACGAACCGTGTGGCCGCCGCTGATCTGAAAATGCTGCTTAAGGCCTTTAACCTTCAAAATAGGCTCAGAGATCGGCATTCAGATCGCCTCCTCTCTTCATCCTTTGGACACGCTGGCGCAGCTCTGCCGGCATTTCCACCTTGGGAGCACGCTCATCCAACAGCCATGTGGCCGCCCAGTGGGTGTCGCTGACCTGAAACATGGGTGGCTCCAAACGCTTGTCTATATGCAAAGCAAACTGGTTGCGGGGCGCAAAGGCATCCCCTGTCACGCCATGCAGAAGATTGGGCGGCGAACCGGGAATGGTATACAGCCGCTCATCGGTGGTATCCAAATCCGGCATGGCGCTGAGAAGGCCCCAGGTATAAGGGTGCCGGGGTTCATAAAAAATCTCCTCAACGGTTCCCTTTTCCACGATTTTGCCCGCATACATAACGTCTACATAGTCGGCGACCTTAGCCACCACACCCAAATCGTGGGTAATGTAAATAACACTGATGCCCCGCTCCTGCTGGATGCGTTTGATCAGCTCCAATATCTTGGCCTGAATGGTCACATCCAAGGCGGTGGTGGGTTCATCGCAGATCAGCAAATCCGGGTCGCATGCCAGCGCAATGGCGATAACCACACGCTGCCGCATACCGCCAGAAAGCTGGTGAGGGTAATTCTTGATACGCTTTTCAGCATCGGGAATCCCCACCTCCTGCAAAAGCTTAACGGCTTTGGCCTTGGCCTCCTGCTTGTTGGCACGGCCATGCCACAGCATACCCTCCATAATCTGCTTGCCAATAGGCATGGTGGGGTTCAAACTGGTCATAGGGTCCTGAAAAATCATGGCCATGCGCTTGCCGCTGATGTGGCGGCGCATTTCTGCCTTTTTCAGCTGGAGAATATCCACGGTTTTGGCGGTGCCGTTATCGTGGCGATAGGTATACAGGATTGAACCGGAATTTACCGTGGCGTTTTTAGCCAAGATACCCATAGCTGCCTTCATGGTAACCGATTTACCGCTGCCGCTCTCCCCCACAATGGCAAGAGTTTCGCCCCGGTAAAGGTCAATATCAACACCGCGAATCGCATGGGAAGGACCTGCCATGGTGCTGAAGGTAATGGAAAGATCCCGTATTTCGATTACTTTTTCTCTGGCTTTCTGTTCCATATACGGCACCTCACATTTCCTTGAGTTTTGGATCAAACGCTTCACGGAGGCCATCCGCCAGCATGTTGAAGCACAGCATCAGCAAAGCCAGCACAACCAGCGGCGGAATGATCTGATAGGGGTGGGTGGTGAAGCTGTTAAAAGCATCACTGATTAGCGAACCCAGACTGCACTGGGGTACCGGAATGCCCAATCCCACAAAGCTCAAAAAGGCTTCGGTGAAAATAGCAGTGGGAATGCTGAACATCAGCTGGGTGATAAGCTGCCCGATAATGTTGGGCAGAATTTCCCGGAAAATAATCGTAAAGCTGCCGGCTCCCAAGGTACGGCTCGCCAGAACAAACTCCTGCTCCTTGAGCTTGAGCATTTCTGCACGGGCAATACGGCTCATGCTGATCCATTCCGTGATAACAAGGGCCAGCACAATGGTGGAAAAACCGGGCTTGAGAACCAAAAGCAGCAGCGTGACTATAACCAGCCGCGGAATGCCGTTGACAATCTCAGCAAAGCGCTGCATGCCGCTATCCACAAGGCCGCCAAAATAACCACTAACCAAGCCATAAGACATGCCAAGGGTCATGTTAATAACGGCACTGACCACAGCGATACCTAAGGAGATGCGGGTGCCCTCCCATACACGGGTCCAGATG
The DNA here is from genome assembly GCA_035621215.1 of Oscillospiraceae bacterium MB08-C2-2. Classification (NCBI taxonomy): domain Bacteria; kingdom Bacillati; phylum Bacillota; class Clostridia; order Eubacteriales; family Oscillospiraceae; species Oscillospiraceae bacterium MB08-C2-2. The sequence goes on from CP141729.1 coordinate 1,241,266, forward strand.
TCACGGCCGAGAGTGTCACTGCCAAACCAATAATAAACATCCGGCAGATTCTTATCCTGATAGCCGTTGATCAACTTGGTGCCGCTGGTGGTGCGCAGAGATTCGTTGCCGTTGAAAATACCCATATTCTCCAGAACGGGGATTCTGGGGGCAAAGTTCTTTTGGGAAAGGGCCTGCTCGGAGTAATTGTAGCCGCTCATGCTGGGGCCAAAAGCAGCCAGCAGCATGATAATGATAATCAGGATCAAAGCCGCCACAGCACCCTTGTTGTTTATAAACCGGCGCTGTACATCTTTCCAGTAACTGTCGCTTGAAAAGCCAGAGTCAATGTGTGCTTCCGGCTCTCCGCCAATCAGTTCAAAATCATTGGGCAAAAAGGCCGTATCCTTCCGGGAAATATCCGCGGTATCATTCATGCACACTCACCGCCCTTCACCTTGCGTATACCCAATACACGGGCCCAGCGGCCAAAAAAACCTAACCGGCCGGGGCCTTCACTATCCCCACTTTTGGAAAGACGAATGCGGGGATCAATGATACCGTAAAGCACATCCACAAGCAGCATAATGCCAATGTACATGGCGCTGTAAATAAAGCTAAGTGCGATAACCACATTGTAATCGTTGGACTGTATCGCTGTAACCAGCAGGCTACCCACTCCGGGGATGGCAAAAATCTTTTCCACCACCAAGCTGCCTGTCATCAAATCCACGATCAGCGGAGCCAGAACAGTGATGATGGGAATCAACGCATTGCGCATGGCATGGCGTACAATCAACGGTGCTCCTGTAATACCCTTACTTTCCGCCAGCATCATATAATCGCTTCCCATAACCTCCAGCATTTCATTGCGGGTAAACCGCGCAATGGAAGCCAGAGTGAACATGCTCAGAGCAATACTGGGCATCACCCCGGAAGCAAGCGGTGCTTTGGCGCTATAAAGCATAGGCAGCAGGCTCAGCCGAAAGCCAAGGCTATAGCTGAGGGTCAGAGCAAACACATAGCTGGGCACCGATACACCCAATACCGAAATAACGGTACAGAGCCTGTCCAGCCAAGTGTTATGGTTAAGAGCGGCTACAATACCAAGCAGAAGCCCGACCAGCGCGCCTGCACCAACAGCCATACCGCCTATTTTAATGCTAACAGGCAGACGGCTTTCAATAAGCTGGCTGATGGGGGTGTTCTTGCTGATATTGTAGCTGACGCCCAAATCCCCCTGTACCAGCCTGACCACATAACGGCCAAACTGCACATGAAGCGGCTGATCCAGACCGTATTTTGCATTCAGCACCGCCCGCTGATCATTGGTCAGCTTTTCATCATTAAAAGGCGAGCCCGGCATCAACTGGAGCAGAGTAAACAGCACCAGAGTAATGGCCAGCAGGGTGAACACAGAGATCAGCACGCGCCTGAAGATATAGCGTTTCACGATGTTCCCTCTTTCTGTTTTTTCTAGTTTTACTGCAAAACAGTCGCAAAACCATTTTGAAGCTGCGGCAAATCTCCGCGTTTTGCCGCATTTTCAGCGGCTTTGATCATAATTGGAGCAACCGAGCGTTGCCACCTACTTTTAAACAGCCATATGTATTAAAAATCCACCGACTGATTATACTCAAAAAAAGCGCAACGGCCTTGAGGAATTCAAAGCCGCTGCGCAGGCAGTATCTGGGGAAAGCCAGTACTGTTAACCCTTCACCGCACGCTTATAAACACGGTTCAGAGCAACAGGGTGGAACTCAATGCCCGACACGCCGGTTTTAATCATATTGGCGTCAGCCTTAGTATATAAAGGCACGATCACCGCTTCTTCCATCACGATCTTTTCAGCTTCATACATAGCTTTCCAACGAGCCTCTGCATCGGTGATATAGGCACCAGTGGTGCAATCAGCAATAATAGCATCGTACTTAGGATTGCTCCAGAGACCATAGTTGTTGTTATTATCAGTAGTCCACATGTTCAGGTAGGTCATAGGATCGGCATAGTCAGGTCCCCAACGGGTAAGGCAAACTTCATAGTTACCGGACTGAATATCCTCAACACGCTGTTTCTTGGGCTGAACCTTCAGATTCAGAGTGATACCGGGCAGAGCGCTTTCGATCTGCTCTTTCAGAACAGCGGCTACGTTCTGGGTCTCGGTCTGATCCTCAAGCATCAATTCAAAAGTAAAGCTATCCTGTCCAAGCTCCTGCTTAGCCTTCTCGTAATACGCAGCGGCCTTAGCAACATCATAGGAGCAGACATCTTTAAACAGATTCTGATCACCGCTGAAATCGCTGCCATCCGGGCCGGCGGCAAACTGGGGAGGAACAGCGGTATAGGTGGCAACAGAGCCATCCTTAACAACATCTTCGACAATAGCAACACGGTTAACCGCATTGGTCAAAGCAAGACGGAAGTTTGCATTTGCAAGAGCAGGAATCTTATGGCCGTTCAGGGTGATGTACCACATGTAACCGGCACCAACCACATTCAGTTCAGGATCTTCACCAACCTGATCAACCTGATCACCGCTAAGCTTCACAATGTCAAGATCGCCATTCTGGTAGCTCATGAAAGCCTGCTGGCTGTCTTTGATAACCTGATAATTCAGACCATCCAGCTTCACATTGGCTGCATCATAATATTCAGGGTTCTTGGTCAGAGTAAAGGCCAAAGCAGCAGGCTCGTAGCTCTCAAGAATGAAAGCGCCGTTGCTGAGCACAGTGCTGGGGCTGGTACCAAAGGTACCATCTGCCAGGCCCTCATAAAAGGCTTGGTTAATGGGATAGAAGGTGGGGAAATACATCAGGCTGAGGAAATAGGAAACAGGAACATTCAGCTCAACCTTAAGGGTTTTCTCATCCACTGCGGTTACGCCAAGCTCGGTTACAGGCTTCTCACCGGCAATAATCTCGGCAGCATTTTTAACCTGGCCGATGTCGCTGAGCATATAAGAATACTCAGAGGCAGTTGCGGGATCAGCAGCACGCTGCCAGCCATAAACGAAGTCAGCAGCAGTAACAGGCTCACCGTTGCTCCATTTTGCATTCTCACGCAGATGGAAAGTATAGGTAAGGCCATCCTCGCTCAGGTCATAGGTTTCAGCAATGGCAGAAACAGCCTTGCCTGTTTCATCCATTTGCATAAGCCCATCGGTAAAATCAGCAATGACTTCAAAGCTGGTGCCATCGGTAGCAATCTGCGGATCGAGGCTGGCAACCTCGACTTCTACCATTACATTCAGAACGTTGCCGTTTGTTTGATTAGAAGCTCCACTGGAAGCTCCGGCAGAAGACGATGAACCTCCAGAATTTGAGGATTGACCGCAGGCAGCAAGACTAAGTACCATCAGACCGGCCAGAATCCCCGAAGCTAAGCGTTTGCTCAGTTTCATAAAAAAATTATCTCCTCTCATTTGCAGTAACATGAGCGACATGTTGCAAAATGCCACCCTCTCGTAACAACAAAAAACACTCGTCTCCTGTGTTATGTCAAGACGAGCGCCCTTGCTCTGTTATTGAATTATACAGTTATGGAGAGAAAATGTCAAGTCTTACGCACGTTTTTTCTGAATCCGGCGTCAAAGGGATGCTTTGCAAGCTTTGCCCTCACAGCTCTCAAATAAATCAAAATTTTACAAAAACCGCTGTCTTTTATTGATAAATTCAGATTTATTCCCCCATATTTTCATATGTGTATATTTTCGGTTCGAAAATTCAAAAAACCAAAAAAAATTAGCCGTACTTCGGTTTGGATCACTCCAAAAATTGCATTTTTATTATTATAGTGTAAATACAATGAAGTGCGTAATTGGCCAAAGCGTCACAACAACTATGAAAACAGAGTGTATTCTAGGCGTTTTGCACCGGCTATACCTTATTATAAGAGAGCATCTTTATCGGGCTTGATCTGGTAACAGAAATTTTTCAGAAAAATTGGTAATTTATGAGTTTTTTTATTCAATCATACAATAATTTTACAATAGTGATTATTTGTACAAATTAAGCTTGATAACAGCGATGTATTTCACTATAATGATGAAAAAACTGTTTGAGGAGGATTTAGCATGAACGAAACCACAGTCAACACAAGCACACCACAAGTCAACACTGGAAATTCCTATTTTGATGGTGAGGTTCTTCAGTTTATCGGGCGGAGTATTCTGGCCAGCCTGATTTGCAGCTTCACTTTCAGCATTTGCTTTCCGTGGGCCCTGTGCATGGTCTATGGTTGGAAAATTGATCATACGGTTATCCAGGGCCGGAGGCTGAAATTTGTTGGCACTCCTATGGGCCTTTTTGGAAGCTGGATTAAATGGCTTCTGCTCACTGCCGTTACCTTTGGTATTTATGGCTTCTGGGCTTGTATCAACCTTGAAAAATGGGTAGCCCAAAACACGACTTACGCCGATTAAGTATGATTGAGCAAAAGAGCGCTGTGACAAACCAAGTCGCAGCGCTCTTTTTGATTGATAAAAACAAAGGCATCATCCCACCTTGGTAGCTTTTACGATGCTGTATAAACCAAAAAATTCTGACCCTGCCAAGGCGTTTAAACATATAATAGTATATTGACAGAACAAGGCGATTATGGTATATTCTATTTGTTAACCACACCTAACTAAAACGGCTTGGTTTTAATATTAGGCAATATGTTTTCCTAGGCTAATTCCAAGTTGTGAGTGTCTTTTGATTCCTTATATAAAGGAGGGGCTCCATGCATAAAATCAGCAGTCGTTTTGCCTCGGGCAGCCCGGCTCAAGCACTTTACATACGTTTGTATTGCGCTTCTGCTCCTGTTCTTGAAGGCGTGAAGCCCGCCCTGCTCTTTAACCTGTTCAAAGATGAGCAGACTGTCTGGGAAGAAGTTGGGCATACCCTTCTGGATGATTTAAGGTTGGATGCATTTTGCGTTTATCGAACAAAAGAAGGTTTTTCTACTTTTCTCTTTTATCGAGCAGCTTCCCTTCAATCTCATCTAAACCGCCCGGAAATTAAGGCGTTTTTATCCTCCCGAGGCTATCCTGCCTCTGAATACCTCGCCGATCAGCTGAACTCTCTCAAGGAGCAATACCAAATACACCAATATCCACACGAAATTGGTATTTTTCTGGGTTACCCTTTGGCGGATGTCCGGGGATTCATTCTTCACAAAGGGCGGGATTATAAACTGCGGAAATACTGGAAGGTTTATGGAGATGTGAAAGAATCCCTGCAGCTGTTCACCCTCATTGACTTGGCAAAAAGCCGGGCTTTGCAGTCGGTGGCGGCATATACCTCATAAGCATGATCGTTACTATGATTCCCATTACAATTGCTAACTTTTGAAAGGATGGTATAACAGCATGAACATATCGATTATTTATTGGAGCGGAACCGGTAATACACAGGCTATGGCAGAGCTGATCGCAGAGGGCGCCAGGGAGGCCGGTGCTCAGGTTACGGTTAAGGAAGTCTATTCTGCCTCTGTGGAGGACTTTGCCTCTGCCGATGCCGCCGCTTTGGGATGCCCTTCCATGGGAGATGAATCTCTGGATGATGACTTTGCCGCCTATGTGGATAGCTTGGCTGATAAGGTCTCCGGCAAAAAGCTTGGCCTTTTCGGCTCCTACGATTGGGGCGATGGCCAGTGGATGCGGGATTGGGTTGCCCGCATGAACGATGCCGGTGCTGTTGTAGCAGGAGAAGGCATCATTGTAAACCTCACCCCTGAGGGTGACAGCGCAGAAGCCTGCAAGGAATACGGAAAAGCTCTCGCTTCTATGTAATCTTTTTTACGAACAAACCCCCGCCGTTTTATCCGGCGGGGGTTTGTTCGTGCAGGCGCTTCCACACAATCTATTGGGCCATCCCATGCCCCAATATCCCCTCGGGGTTGCGCCGCCAAAGCACAAAAGGTGGTATTCCTTCGCCAAAGGTCAATTGGACTCAGGAAGAATTACGAAATAGAAAACCTAACAATTTTAATGCTGAGCATAGTATCTATAGTTCAAAACCCCCACCGTTTCATCCGGCGGGGGTTTTTATATTCTGTTTCATAGTCCATGCTTCCTTTTTCAAGCTGCAGTTACTTTTTGCGAAGCTTTTCATATTTATTTTTTGTCGCCATTCCCCCACGGATATGCCGCTCCGATTTGTTTTGTTCCAGAACTACCTTCACGCTGTTATACAGGGATTCGTTAATGGTTTTCAGCCGCTCACTCACATCTTTATGTACAGTGCTTTTGCTTATATTAAACTTCTTTGCAGTTTGGCGAACTGTTGCATTGTGCTTTATGATATACTGAGCCAAGTTGATCGCTCGCTCCTCCGGCATCCCTTTCAAAACGTAACCCTCCCTAATGATAAGTAATATGCTAATATATATGCAGACAGGAAGGGAATATATGTTGAAAAAATCTTGCAACGTTCTGAATGGCAAGCTCTCTCAGTGAAGGCAGACACAAGCACACAAAAACGCCACTCCAAACAGCGGAGTGGCGTTTAAAAACAGGCGGTACAAAGCCAATTTCAGTTCTCTTGCGGATTTTTTCGTCTTTTGAGAAGATCACTTCCCCAGCGGAAGAAAAATACAATATAGCCAAGGCTCATAACGACAATCAGCAGGAGAATGGCAACCTGTATCCATACCCCAAATTTTGGCTCAGTCATGGAAACCCATATCTGAAGCAGCAGCAAAGCCAGATACATCGCAATTTTTACAGGGGCCATACGCACTTTAACAAAGCGCTGGGTGTCCACCGCACGAATCAAAAATACAATAAAGTAGCTGGCGAAGGTGGCAAAAGCCGATCCTGTTGCCCCATATTTCGGAATGAGAAAAACATTGAGCACAATGTTGACAGCCGCCCCCACAAAGGTCGTGACCAAGGCCATTCCATTACTTTTGGCCGCATTGTAGATGGTGCCTAAAAAAGTAACCAAGCAGGAGAAGGAGACAGCCAGAATCAGAAAAGGCGCATACTGCCAAGATGAGTAATATTCCGGGGCCAGCAGGATTTTGGTAATGGGCCGAATCAGCAGAATCAGGCCGGAAGCCGCCATAAAAATAAAGGTACAGTAGGTTCGGAATACATTGGAGAAAAAACGGACGTTTTCCTCTCCCTCATACTCGCTGAAAGCTGAAATCTGCCAAGCCTGAATAAAAATAGCCGAAACCAGTGTGATCATGGTGGGGATTTTGTAAGCAGCACTATAGAGACCGTTGGCCTCCAAGCCCACCATATAGGATACCATATACCGGTCAGAAAGGTTGGTGATCCACCATCCCAGTGCCGTTGGAATCAGCGGCAGTGAATAGCGTAGCATCTCTCTGATTGTCTTTTTATGGATACTGCCAAGCTTTACAAACCGGTGCAGCTTGAGAATCAGAAACAGGCCAAGGGTCGAAAGGCCATCGGAGGCTATTGTGGCCAGAACATATCCTTTTACACCCCAGCCAAAGCCAGCCAAGAACAACACATTAAAGCCCACTGTAGTAATGGTGGTAAACATCCCATCCAGGGCAAACAGCCGCACAAACCCCAAGGAGCGAACAAAGTTGGAGGTCAGAGAGCGCAGGAATGAAGTCAGCACATATAGATAGATCAAAAGAGTGTATTCCGAAATCAGTTCAACCCTATGCAGCAAAGGATACAGTAAAATCAAAACAGCATACCCGGCCAGTTCCACTGCCAAGCCCGCCGAAAAAACCTCTGATTTCCGGTAGGCCTTATCCAGCGTAAACCGGATCACCGATTCAGCCATGCAAAGGGTCACCACCGGCAAAATCAAATTGCAGGTATTGACCACCAAATCCATTGTGCCATAGGATTCCGCTGAAAGCATTCGGGTGTAAAAGGGCATAAGGAAAAACACCAAAAGCTTGGAGCTAAAGGTTCCCAGAGCAAAAACCACGGTATTGGAAACTAGATTTTTATATTTTCCCATAGCGGCTGCGGTTTCACTTCCTAGAGTTGATGTCTGCTCTCCCCTTCTGCAAAACAATGAATACCTTTTGCAGATAAAAGGGACAAAGCCGTTACAGGCGGCGGCGAGGGCGGTAGGAGCTTGTCCGGCGGCGTTTGTTGCGCATGATCATCCAGAAAGAATAAAGGATAATCAAAAGAACAACCAGAACAACAGCAAATTTAAACCAGAAGCTGCCCAGAATGGATTTAAACTTTTCCAAAAACACCAGCACAGGCGTTTCCGCTACCGATTCAGCCGCTACCAGCTTGACCTGCCCAACTTCATCGCCGGAAAGAAGCAGGCGAAGATACCCAACCTCGTCCCCCTTTTGAATGGGAGCATTCAGGCTTTCCGGTACCACCGGAACCAAGGTTACACTGGAGGCCTCAATATCATCGGGAAGCAAAGCGGTAAAGCGTTCTGCTGTCATAACCTGCACAAAATCTTTATCCATGGAAAGCTTTAGTTCCACCTCGGAGACATATTTGCCCTTCTCCACCAAAGCCTTTACTTTAAAGGTATCAAATACCCAATCATACAGCCTCTTGGTTTCGGAAAAGTTCATATCCTGCGCATAGGCGTTACCGCCCGAATCGGCCATGGGTGCCCCCATCACTACCATCAGATAGGTGAAGCCATCCTTGCTGGCCGTGGAGACCAAGCACTTCCCTGCCTGAGGCAAGGTACCGGTTTTAATCCCCTGCAAGGCCGGATAATAATAGCTGCTGGCCGGCACCATCATCTGATTAGTGGTGCGCCATGTCAGATTATCGTGCTTATTGGTGGGCCCGGTTTCATAAGAAGTAGTCGAAACGATATCCATAAATCCCGGCACACTCATGGCATGGCGGGCAATGAGAAACATATCCTTGGCCGTTGTGGTATGGCTTTCATCAAAAAGGCCGTTGGGGTTCACAAAGTTGGTATTGTTTGCTCCCAGCTCCTTGGCCCTCTTATTCATCATTTCAATAAAGGTTTGCTGAGAACCCCCACCCAGATAATCCGCAATAATCAGCGCCGCTTCATTCCCTGAGGGTAACATAAGTGCATAAAGCATCTGGCGCATGGAGAGTGTCTCCCCCATGGAAAGCCCCGCCAGCGAAACCGCACCGTTCTTTTTGACATATTGATAATCGTATAAAAAATCCTGAATATACAGAGGGTATGTTAATAGAGTGCTGTCCAAATCCTCTGTCATCTCCAATGCCAGCAGGCAGGTCATGATTTTGGTCAGCGAAGCGGGATAGGCCGCTTCGTTGGAATTCTTTTCATAGATGAGCGTTTCAGTATCCAGATTATATAGATATACATACTGGGCACTGACCTCATGGGGGGGCGAATAGCTTTGAGCTTGAGCCGTTACTGTCAAAAAAGAACCCAGCACAACCTGAAACAGAAAAACGGCCGCCACCATCAAGCAGTTTTTTTTCACCTGAAAGCCTCCCTTCCGAAATAGGTTGCCCACCATCGGCGCAAACCATCTTGCGCCTGCACAATGCAAGGAGCCACGGCTCCTTGGAAGTGCCTGTGGGCATAATACATATAGTATAGCAGAAACCCGCAGGAATGCCAAGTATGCAGGCGGTAATTGTGCGGCTCTTATCCTAAAATCTTTAAGACCAGCGCCTTGGCAAAGCCAGTGGAAACAGTTGCTTTTTCATTTACGTGTTGATATACTAAAAGGGCTTATAAGGTATAATAACTGCAAAGCATTTATCATACGTTCCATTTTTATGCCCGGCCTATGGCCATGGGCAATTATACCATAACGCTTCGCTTTTATGGTATAATAACCGCAAAGCGTTTATTATACCTTCCATTCTTATGGCCTGCCTTACGGCGATGGCCAAGTATACCATTCACTGCGCTCACGGTATACTACACGCAACACAACGGATGAGGTGACTGTCACGATTTACATAACGGGCGATATACACGGGGACCTTTCCCGCTTTAATACAAAAGGAATGCGCCGCCTCCGCAAGGGCGATACCTTAATTATCTGTGGCGATTTTGGCTTTCTGTGGGAGGATAGTAAGGCCGAACAAAAGGCTTTGCGCTGGATTGGCAAAAGGCGTTACAATGTCTTGTTTGTAGAAGGTACCCACGACAACTTGGACTTGATTGAAAAATACCCTGTCACCGATTGGATGGGCGGTAAGGTGCGAGAAATCTCCGGCAACCTGCGCCAATTGGTTCGCGGCAGTGTTTTCACGCTGGAAAACAGCAAGCTTTTGGCTTTTGGAGGCGGAGACAGCGTCGATGCAGATATGCGGCATGCCGGCGAAACCTGGTGGAGCCGGGAACTGCCCACCCCTGAGGAAGTGGAAATCGCCAGACAGAATCTGGCCCTGCATGAAAACAAGGTGGATTACATTATAACCCACCAGCCCAGCAACAAAATTCACGGGGCTCTCACCATGAAGGATAATGAGCCAAATAATTTGGATGTATTTCTGGATGAGGTTCTGCGCAATTGCAGTTTTACCCGCTGGTATTTTGGCCATTATCATCTGGATCGACTGATTCCGCCCAATCAAGTGGCTGTTTTTAAAGAAATATTGCCGGTTACCCGGAAATAAAAAGGGCTCAGTTATCAGGATTTCAGCCATTTAGGACCGTGCAGGAAAAATAAATGTAAAATCTTGTCCATTTTTTATTAAATATTGGTTGACAACCTGAATTTGATATAGTATAATAAATTCCGTTGCTGATTCGAGTGCATACGACACAGCAACATGTGTGGGAGCATAGCTCAGCTGGGAGAGCATCTGCCTTACAAGCAGAGGGTCACAGGTTCGAGCCCTGTTGTTCCCACCACCTTTTTGGCCCGGTAGTTCAGTTGGTTAGAACGCTAGCCTGTCACGCTAGAGGTCGAGGGTTCGAGCCCCTTCCGGGTCGCCAATTTGCCTCTGTAGCTCAGTCGGTAGAGCAGTGGACTGAAAATCCACGTGTCGTTGGTTCGATTCCGACCGGAGGCACCAGCCGCAAGGTTTTTTGCGGCATTATTTGCGGGTTTAGCTCATCTGGTAGAGCGCCACCTTGCCAAGGTGGAGGTAGCGAGTTCGAGCCTCGTAACCCGCTCCACAATATTGTAAAAAGGTCTATCTTTTGATAGGCCCTTTTACAATATAATAAGTGTATAAAAGGTAGGCTTATGTGTGTTGGTCAAATCTATTGGGTATATTTAGGTACATCTAAATATAGAGTGCTCATTTTAGAAACCAATGGAGAAAAATACACAGTTTCAAAATTATGTCAAACTCCTAAAACGGAAAATGGGTTTTGTTATATAGGGCGAATATCTGGTTCAGATCATGAATATCGAGTAGATATTGATAATTCACGCACTATACAAACTCGATCTTTTCTATCCTACATATGTGACTTACCTTTAGAATTATTTGACAATGTCTATCAAGAGTTTATAAAATCAATTCAGCGTAAAAAGAAAAAGTGTTTCTCAATAGCTTTAAAGGTAGCACCTAAAAAGCATTTATTTAAAAAGCAAAAGAAAATTATAAAATATAAAAAAACATTTGCTAATTATGAGCGAAAATACTATTCAAAGCAAACTTGGTTACCGTTCGGAAATACTCGAATCCGGGTTTTTCGAGGTTAAAAGTATATAAAGGAAGGACGTACCTCTAATACGCCCTTCTCATATATAAACTTTGCTCCATTTCTTCACAGAATCCGTTCCTACCCCTCAGCCTATGGTTGCTCTACAGCAGATTTTGGCCATCTTGGAGTGTATGCAATAGCTGTTACTGTGTAGCAATTAAGCTGATGGTGCGCAGAATGCACACCTCTCAAAAGCACTATGTATCACTTCTGTGGTGGATATTCAGTTGTGGTTTTGTGAATGGAGCAAACACCTTCTTTCTTTGAGGCAGACTATTAATTCCTGTCCCCTATAGCAGTCCAGTCTTATTAATCGGTTGCTGGATGCTGGATCTATTTAAACGCATGGAGCGTCTAAACCAAAAAAGTACAAGAGCCCACAGTCGTTACCACACTTTGCCAGCGGTGTAACATCTGTAAGCTCTTGCAATCTATCTTCAGTCATGATAGAATCACGACAAGAAGGCTCTCACAAGTCTTAGCAGATGCTCGTACATCTCTAAGGCGCAAGTCTGGTTGCTGCGCTAACAGTGGCCAGACCGTGGGGGTCTTATTTTTTTGTCAAAATATTGTTCTTGCCACCTAGTGTAGCAGAAACCCTTTCCAAGCGCAATACCTTTTTTATCTTATGTATCATACCTTTTTGGAATAACGAAAGAATATTTGCAATAAAAGAAAAAAGTAAATTGAATTAAAATAACTGTCACCCATGTTTACACTAGAGCCACAATTGACTTTCTGGATAATCCTATAGAGCATTTACATAGTTCTGTTTTGATTACCTGATTATACTATACACTAAATTACGTTCACAGTCTATTATCTTTATACACTAATTCGAGAGTGTAATTTTGTTATTTCTATACACTTGATTCCGTTCACATTTTGCTTTACAATACTTTTATAAAGGTAGGTGACAATAAACATGCCTATGATATATAAACTTGATGTTTTGAAGGCATTAAAAAAAGCTGGCGTATCAACTTATAGGCTACGTAAAGATAAATTATTAAGCGAATCTACTGTACAGAAATTAAGAACTGGATATCCAATAGCATGGGAGAATATAGAAGCGATCTGCGCCTTGTTAGACTGTCAGCCGGGGGATTTATTAGAATATAAAAAGAGCTAAATTTGCATAACAGCACAAGTCTCCGTGTAATGTTAATTAAAACAGCAGGTAGGGAATAAATACCCCTTACCTGCTGTTTCGTTATAATTTTATTTCTTAACAAAATCCTTGTCGGTTATAATAACGTAACCTTGGTTGGATTCAGTTGTAAATTCAAGTGCTCCATCTTTAAATGTATAATCTGGGCTCTCTATTTTGGAGTAGATATTGTCTTTCTGATTGTAGTTATAAAAAACTAGGCTTTGGGTATTTAGACCGCTTAACTCTGATTTGTAAATCACTCGTAGACTGGCATTAAACTCCCCTAAATGTCCAATGTACACAACATACATTTCATTTGTAAAGTGCTTCTGGAAGTACTCTTTAATTTCTGTGGCAATTTTTTTTGTTGAATCCGTTGTGTTATCATCTATCGAGGTACTACCACTACTCTCAGAACTTGACTCCTCGGAGATGTCGTTAAAATAAACAAGGTTTTCTTCATAGCTTGCAGTACTTGAACTACTTGAAGAACTGCTGCTTCGATTACTTGAGGCACTAGTAGATGCATATGGGCAAACACCATTAGTATGTAGATGTGGAGGATTGCCACCACAGTGGTAATGATAACTTCCTAATCCAGAAACGTTTTTATTATCCTTATGTCCGCCACGTGCGTCTGTCCTACCGGAATGTGCAAGGGGAAAAAGAGATATTGAAAATGCCATAACAAAAATTAGTAGTATACTTATAATTCGTTTCATTTTAAACCTCCTTTTTTGTATAGTATATCATTGCAATACGAAAAAGGCAAATTTTTACAAATTTTATTTAGCTGATATTCTTAAATTATGTCTACTTCTCTGCGATTACTTATTCTCGAGCTTCTTTCCGATATCTTTGTTTGGGCTAAATATAAATATGTTTAATTCATCTAGTCCAATAACTAGCTTGGCTGGGGCTGGGCATGAGATGGCCATGTGTTTTAGATTACAGGTAGTGGTAGCATATCGCCGTTTTGCATAAGAAAAAGGCCACCTATTCGATGGCCTTCTACAGTAGTCCAAATTAAATCCAGCGGCTTTTCATTCTCAGCTACTCAAAAATGTTTTCTATTGGTGGACTTGGTTCCCAGCCCAATAACTTAATGTTATATTGCTCGACAAGTTCTTTTTCACTTATTTCTCCACGCCTAGTAATTTGACCGTCTTCTTCAATATACGACGCATTGGGAAAGGCATGGTCATAATTTGTTTCATCCACATCCCCCATATAATACCAATCTGGACCGGGATCATAATATATTTCTTTGTAGTCATTAACTCTCAGTAGAGAAATTCTCTCATTACCACTAGCTAAATATTTTTTCCATTGGCGGAACTTTCCCCGTCCTTCATCCATTCCTATTCCATTATATTCGCATATTAAAGAATCCTCAACAATTACTTGCATCCCATCTATTTCATATACTAAATGAAAGGGAAACTCTCCATATGTTATTTTGGGAGAAGGAGGATCTGGCAAAGAAAGGGTTCCAAAGTAAACAGTTGCCCATGGAAATAAAAAATATCCAGTTACTAAGAATGCCGTTGCTACTGCAATAAATAATGTCTACATGATAAATTTTTTTATCATTTATAACCTTCTTTCTGTAATGCTTTTCTCACAGCTTCCATATGATGATTTTTTGTTAAAGTACTTATTCTTCGTTTGGGTCTGTCCCACCAATGAATTCTGTATGGCGATGGTAAATACACAGTTGCACCGATTGACGGGCTACCTACGGATTGATGTAGAATTTCATCCTTCACTATATAATTCGTCATACTTGCAGTATAGTTATCTTTTTCCAAACCGTATGTACTATAGTTTGGGTTTGCTGGATTAAAAGTAATGCAATTTTTATCATTGGCCATCGCATTCAAAATAGCTTCTGCGCCACCTTTCGAATGTCCAACCATTGTTATCTCGTTATCTTTATGGCTAGACACGAAGTTAGTCGATTCAGTAATCGAATCTTTTGCATCATCCGAAGCGCCAAAAGGCTGCTGAAAATTATTTCCCCAATTTCCCAAGTTGCTGGTGCCTTTATTAACTAAAGCATATTCGATTGTTCCATCTTCTTTTTGTCTCGAATATACTCCCATTTTTAACCCCTCTTTGTTAGTAATTACGTTGTCTAATTTCCAACCTCCAGAGAGCTTACCCGTTTCCTCATAAATATCTTCTGCCATATATGCAGCTTCTGCTACCGTTGGAGCAAGCCCAGAGCTATCGATGAACATTACCGGATTATTTCCACAGTAAGTATACCAGTTCAACCCATCTCTGGCACCATCCTCGGAAGTAAACCGCCCGCTGGCCGGCACATAGCTCCTGGCCCTTAAATAAACTGTCCCGGCCTCCCGGTCAAAATACTCCCCGCAATAGCGGAAAGGATTCCCATCCAGCTTCTCCGGGTTTTTCTCCACCCCAAAGGCATCGTAATCATAATTCTTGAGGGTGGTTTCCTGTTGATTGGTTCGCTCCACCACATCCCCATGGGCATTGAACAGGTAGTATTGCAGCTGCCCGTCCTGCTCTCTGGCGATGAGGTTTATGCCCCGCAAATACCGTGCGAATATCCGGCCACTTTCACCATACTCCGCCACTATGTTCTGCCCATCCCAGATGTGGGTATGGCTGGTGCCATCGGCAAAACACTTTTTGTGCCGCAGGCCATCCGGGCGGTAGACATAGCTCGTTACCAAGGTATCCCGATACAGGCTTACAAGCTGATTAAACCCATTATACCCTCGCTTTTCCAGAATGACAACATCCTGCCCGAACTTATCCGAATAAAAGCCGACCCGGCCCGGTTTCTTTTTTTCAGGGTCGCCCTGAGGCGTGAGCCGTTCCCATTCCCGATAAAGCTGGTTGCCGTTGTAGTCGTAGCGGTAATGGAAAATCTCCCTTGCGCCCTTGTGGTCGGTTTTAGTTTCGGTTTCCAGACGGTTTCGCAGGTCGTATGTGTAGGCGGTAACAGTGTTTTTGCCGGATGCGTCGGTGACCGTCATGCGGGAGCGGTTGGAGAAGCGGTCATACTGGTATAGAATCCGATTGCCACCTTGCTCCTTTTCTTCGGTGAGTCGGCCAAGGCCGTCATACAGATAATCGGTGGTCTTATCCGCTCGCCCAGAACCCTTGCTGAGCTTGCGAGCTTGGTTGCCGTCCGGGAAGTAGCTGTAGTGGTAGGAGGAACGATGAGCACCACTTTTTTTGTTGGTTAGCTCAGTCACCAGATTGGCGGCGTTGTAAACATACTCGGTGGTGATGCCGCTTTGTGGATAGACAAGACTTTTGCGGTTTCCGTTTTCATCATAGGTGTAGGTGGCAAGACTGTGGCCATCCTTTTTCAGAACCGTAAGCCGATTCTGCCTGTCGTAATCATAGGCAAGAGACAGCTCTGTAACGCCATTCTTACGGAGAATGAAGCTTTTGCGGTTGCCGCACAGATCGTAGGTATAGCTTTTGCTGACCGTATTGGCGGAGCCGGAAAGGCAGACCTCGGTTTGGGAAAGCAGGCGGCCCATGCTGTCGTAGGCATACCGGATGCGAAGCTGGCTGTTTTCCTCCATGGCTGTTTGCCCGGTTTTGGTATAGACATACAAGCGAAAGGCATCCGCCTGCTTTTTCTCGCTGTCGGCGGCTCGCTCACAAAGCACTCTGCCCAAGCCATCATAGGTATAGGTGGTCAGGTCGCCGTTGCGATCCTGTTTGGTGCGCAGCTTTCCGTAAGCATCGTAGCCATAGACTTCGGTACGCCTTTCAGGATTGGAGGGGTTGGGGCTGTTGCCAATGGGATCGGTCATGGTTTGTACGCTGCCAAAGCGGTCATAGGTATAGGTAGTCTTGGCGGCTCCGGCGATGGAACTGCCCAGCATACCGGTATACACAACAGTTTTGTTGCCAAGTGCATCGTACTCGAAACGGGTACGGGTTTGGGTGCTGCCGTCATATAGAATGGTATCCACCACCCGGCTGCAACTGTCGTAGGTATAGCCGGTTTCCCGCCAAAATCCGTCACCCGCAAGGCTTTTCTGGCTGGTGACCTCACCGGAGGGATTGTAGGCATACCGAGTAATCATCCTTTCGGAGCCGTTTAAATCCACCGATTGCTCCAGCAGTCTGCCTGCGGCATCGTGCAGAAAGGTGGTGCTGTTCCCCCGAAAATCCCGGAAGTTTTGCTTGTGACCCAGCGGATTGTAGCTGGTAACAGCGGTAACCGATCCACTCTCGGTCGTTCGGGTCTCGGTTTCCATTCTGCCGGCATAATCATAGGCCCACAGGGTGATATTCCCCAAGGGGTCGGTCTGGGAAATCCGGTTGCCTGCCTGATTGTAGGCGTACCGGGTGACGGCGGCTCCCACCGCTTCTTCCCGCACCCTTTCCAACACATCCCTGAGTACTGTGGAAATCACAGTGGGGGAGTTGGCATCACCGATGACCTCTTTGGTATCTTTTCGCAGTCCCTGGGCCGGGTCAAAGGCATCATCATAGCTGTATCTTTCTTCGTATGGCGTTATGCCCGGCCCGGTTGTGGTCTTGGAAAGGATACGGTCGAAGGCATCGTAGGTATAGGCGGTGGCGGTGGTGCCTTCTGTGCTGTAAGCATATTCACTGGCAAGGCGATTCCGAGCATCATAGGTGTGATAGGTGAGGCAGGTTTCGGGGTTCTGGACATAAGTCCGCTGGATTTTGCCCAGAGGGGTGTATTCCATGCGGTTCTGCCGCAGCAGCTTGCCACTGGCATCCTTTTCCGATACCACAATGTGGTTTTGCGCATCGGAAACCACATACTGGGTTTCTTTGCAGGCTTGATCGGGGTAGGTCTCCCGAATAACCCGGCCAAGCCTGTCGTAGGTATAGTTGGTCACCCGCCCGCTGGGATCGGTCACTCGCAGTGCCCGCCCATGGGCATCCCTACTGTATTTCTCCACCACATCGGGCAGTACTGCGCCGCCTGCATCCTTGAGGCCAATGATTCTCTTTTCGGTTAGGTATACGCCATTATAGATGCTGCTGTCCAGTTGGGGGTTGGCGTTGCTGTAGGAATAGGCAATTACAGCATCGTCCGGGGAAGGCGTAAGGTTGAGGTTGGCATAGTGCCGCTCACTGGAAAGATTGTTGTTTGCATCATACTGATACTGTGTGGCCTCTTTGAGGGTTTCCACGCCGTTTTTCTTTTCATAGACCTTTTTCCACTCCACCAGCTTCTGATCGGAGCGCAGTAAGTATTCCTCCCGGATCTGGGTGGAGGCATCTTTATCCCATAGTTTGCCGATGGGTAGATTGTAGGCGGTATCATAGGAAAAAGTGGTGATACCTTGCAGGGGTAGGGTTTGGGAAAGAACATTCGCTTTGGAATCATAAGTCCAGTGAGATTGCATCGTAATGGTTTTTCCGTTTTGCATACGATTTGCAGTTTCTTCAATGATCAGATCATTGTCGTTGTACCGGAAGCTTTTGGAGGCCACTACGCTTCCGTCTGCTGTGTTCAACCGGGTTTCTTGGCTGGTGCACAAGTGCTTTGGGTTAAACAGATGGGTTGTATATAGCCCGGCGGAATCCCAAACATGCGCCCCGCTGACATAGTATCGTTTCATTTCCTTTTCGCCGATGGTTTGCGTATAGGTCTTAACCTCAAAATCGAAGGTTTCCTTGTCAACCGGATTGGTATCGTGTTGGCTGGTTCGGCTTTCACGGGAGCGAATGGCAAAGAAGGCGGTTTTGGCTCCTTCCCTGAAATCTGCTTCCTTGGTCTGATAGGTGAATACACTCTGGGCCCCTGTGGGATGAGAGATTTTGGTCAGATTCAGATAGGTAAGCTGGCTGGCGTCTTCATCCCAAGAGGATGGAAAGAGATAAACCTCCGCTACATCGGGTGAATAGGTGTATGCGGTCTTTTGGCCCAGAGCATCCGCCGATTCCACCAGTTTGTTCCCTCTGTCAGCCTTATCCACCACATAGGTGTATTCGATTTGGCCGGTGGCTGTGTTTTGCCAAGAAAGGGTGGTTTTGTTTTCGGAGCTTTCCCTCAAAAGCTTGAAGGTGCGCCCAATGGTATCGGTGATCGATTGCAGACCATTTTCGCCAAATACAAAGGAAATGCGGTTTCCAAAGCGATCTTCAATGTAATTCAGTTTTTTGTTTTCATGGAAATGCGCTGTTTTGCCGTCCTTATACTCAACCTTGTAGCGCTGGGTCTGGGAATCCTTTCTGATGCGAATATCAGAGAGGGGATAGGATTTTTCATCGGAGGTGAGCAGATAGTTGCCGCTCTTGCTGAGCTTATAGGCCCTTCCATCCCCTGTATGCAAATAGTCGTAGAAATCTACATCCAGGCTTTTATCTTCGGTTGGAACGCTCTCGATGGAGGGGAAGCTAAAGCTCCATCCATGCCCCAGTCCATACAGGCCGACATTGTGGTTGTTTGCACGGGTGCCGTTCCCATAAGAAACATAATCGGCCTTGGATTCTTCTTTTCTAAGGCGCAGCTTATAAACTATTTTTAGTTTGCCGTTGCCATCCTCGGCGTATTCCACATGCTCGTCATCCTCGTAAAGCTCCCGGGCATTTTGTGCGGCTCTATCACGTATGCCAGCGGATTGAAACGGCCCGCCAATGTCTAGGATATTGTCATCAATGATACTGATGACTTTTCCCTTTTGTGATGTTGTAATATCAAGATGCAGATAGTAAAAGTACTGCTTCCCTCTTTTGCTTTTAATGGAAATGTCCTCAATATTGGCACTGGCCGAATCATACTGTCTTGCAACAACAAGGTCAAAGCCGTTTTTACCGGGAATGACCAAATCGTTCACCGAATACCGTAAGGAACCGCTGTTGAGTGAGATGGCCTCGCAGTCATCCCGCTTATATTGAAAGGGAGCCTCCACATATTCTTTGGGATCGCCCTGTTCCGGCAGATCAGGGATGCTTGATGTTGTAGCGTAGGATGCCATAGCCGATATGGAAATTTCTTGCCGCTGAGTATTTTCTATCAATTTTTTTTTATTCTCCATGGTCTCAAAATCTTGATTATCCATTTGTATGCCTCCTTATCACGATAATTTGATGTCAGCGTTTCCGGTCTGCAAGGCAGTAAACTGTACGGATACTACTAGACCGTCCCATTCATAGCCTTTGGTAAGGGGCTGGGTGTATCTGAACTTCACCTGACCGGCCTTTTGGGAAACCAGTTGGATGGCAGGCTTGTAGGTCTTGCTGACAAAATCGCATTTTCCAGCGGATGTTTCTGAGCCAAGCTCATCCAGCCTCAGCATGGTGGTGGGATATTCTAAAGCCATAACAATGCTCTTAAAATCATCGATATCCTTCGCATGAAGCTGCACTGCATAGCTGGAACCGACTTTAGCAGCAAGGTGAAGACTGTCGTCCCGGTAGAATACGGGAACAATGGGAATCACAGCAGACTGCTGATACTGGGAGCTATCCGTTGAGTTGTATCCCTTGATGCGATATTGAGCGGTTTTCTCATAATAGGGAATCTGGTCGGTGAAGGTAAGGTGCTGCTTGCCATCCGGTGTATACCAATAATCCTTCGGAACAGTACGTCCAGACGGATGGGTGGCCGACTTGCCGGGGCCATTATAAGCACCCACAAAATCTTTGCTCCCCAACTTTCTCTCCAAAACATAGCCAGAAGCGCCATAGAGATCGCTCCAGACAATACCCGCAGATTCGCCCTCATAAAGCGTAAGTACATGGATGCACGGCGGCTTGTATTTTGCAAGACTACGGGGTAACGTATTCCGCAGTGAAGAGGTTAGGTATTCTGAATAATCATCACCGCTGAATGCACGCACACGAAGAATCACTTTCTTTTTGTAGACCGGAAGCTCCACGGTATGGGCAAGGTGGGTCTTGGAATCAGCGGGAAGGTTTTCAAGCTGCTGCCACGTGAGCCCCAACTCCTCAAATTCAGTCCAAGTGAGATGAGGCCCATCCAGACTGCCCCAAGTTAAGCCGTAAGGCGCCTGATCCTCAAATTCCTGCCACGTCCAGCCTCTGGCCTCGATCTGTATCCAAGTCAGGTTTTCGCTGTCAATTTGCGCCCAGTTCAGGCCAACGGACGGTTGCAGCTCGAAATCCTGCCAGCTCCAGCCTCTGGCTTCCATCTGAGCCCAAGTTAGTCCCGTGCTGTCAATGTTCTGCCATGTCAGCCCCTGATCCGGTGCGGGTGTTTTTTCTCCTCTCCCCTTGTAGACTGTAAAACGCACCGGCAGGCGCTTAATTTCTGACCAGTTTAGATTTTTCTGTTCAATTTCCGCCCAGGAACGGTTGTGGTACTCGATGTTCCGCCAAGAAAGCCCCTGTGCAGGCAGTTTTTCAATCTGCGCCCACGTTAGGCCCTGCGCATCGATCTGAATCCAAGTTAAGCCCGCTTCGTCCATGTCCGCCCAAGTTTTGCCGATCAATGCCGCTTCAAAATCCTCGTCATAATGAATATCCAGCTCGTAACCCTCTGCATCCTCCACCGACTCCCAGCTTATGCGAGCCATGCTTTCCTCATAGAGATCGGGGATGTGCAGACAGGTAGGTCTTGTCAACATATGTTCTCCTCCTTTCGATAAAGAAGGCCGCCACAAAATGGGCGGCCTTGTGTAATTGTTGTTTGGATTGGGGTTTGATTTTCTATGCTGACACAAACGTGCATTTAAAAGATGCCGCACGTTTATCTTGTGTATCACCTGTAATCTTATTTATGGTTACACTGCCGTCAATACCGATATATGCAAGGCCAGATGTAACGTTCGCTCCACCGGTAACACCAAACAATGCCGCAGGTATATACAATCCAGATGACGGCCTAAAACCTACAGGTAAGGTTGCAAGAGATGTGCCGATTGGGATTGCCGTGCCATCCGTTTTAACACAATCCAATACGACAATCACAATATCCTCCTGAGTCTTGATGCAATAATTACTTTGTCCGTCACGGCCAGAAACTCCAGTTATAAATGACAAATTGTTCTTTTGTGGCGGCTCGGCGGTAGCAAGGCGTTTCCAAGGCTGCCATGTTAGCCCTACCGCTGTGCGCATATACATCGTATTTTTTACAGCGTTTGAAACACCCATTGCTATCTGTGTGCCATAACCTCCCGCGCCTCCGGTCAGATAAGATATGTGAAAATCATTTCCCGAAACCGGTAGATTACTGGCGTGTCTGCTCACACTCCCAACATAGGGGTACGGTGTGTCAGGTGCATCGTACAATGCCTGCGACATGGCCATAAATTTCACAGTATCGTTTATGTTCACCTTATTTGCCAATTGTGAATCAACAGCAGTAAAAGCATCGTTATAATCCCTCATACTGGGCTTGTCGTTCGCCTCCCATTGCGGGAGATTATAGTTGGCTGTTTTCTTTGAGTAAGACATATTTGAAATTCCTCCTAAAGTGTAAAGTAGCACATCAATTAGAATGCGCTTTTGAAAAGAATATGCATACTTGGAGCTTCTACCGTCTGGCACACTACATCGAATACAAAGCAAGGCTGGTGAGTATCACAGTGGAATATGTAAACCCTGCCTATACCAGCCAAACCCGACCGGCCTGCGGGGAACGAAACCACGCAAAGGACAGATTGTATCAATATCTGAATTTGACTTTAAAAACTTGACATATATCTATTTTGCCAAAAATGTAGCATTAAAATATAGCCTTTTTATAGTCGATGGAAAATACACCTCAACACTTCCATCTAAGCGTATATAAGCATGCCCATAATTGCTGGTATTCCCACTCAATTCACGTGCAAGGCATATACACATAATATTTCTGCTGGGGCGGTATCCTTCAGGTAATGTTGCAATGATAGAACCGGATATTATATCACCAGCATCTTTTCGCATACAATCGATATTGAGGGACACAACTTTATCTTGGGATTTAAAGTATGTAGATTCTCCTGCACTTTTATACTCGGTAGCAAAAGGAATGGCAAGTTCTTGTAGAGGCTCGGCGGTAGCGAGTTCTTTCCATCCGCTCCACGTGCTGTTGTAGCGAGTGCCGAAATATATTCGCTTATAATATAGGCTAATAGCAATGCAAGTTTGATATTTGTCGCTTTCCGAGGTCAAGGGATTGAGAATAAACGTATACCAACCCACACCGCCGCCCACAACTGTAGGAGCGTTGGTGACATTCGATCCGCAATACCATCCACCTGCATTTTTGGCCATAACAGTCAACCAGTCTTGGTTTGAGATATCGCTTGCGGCTTCACCCAGCCCATATCCTACATTTACCTTATTTGTCAATTGTGAATCAACGGCAGTGAAAGCTTCATTATAATCCCTCATACTAGGCTTGTCGTTCGGCTCCCATTGCGGGAGATTATAGTTGGCTGTTTTCTTTGAGTAAGACATATTCAAAATTCCTCCTAAAGTGTAAAGTAGCGCATAAATCCGAATGCGCTTTTCGGATTTACACGCCGTTTTAATTTATAAACATATGTTCTATATTAAATTATAGCATTGAAATTTTACTATGTAAACAGTTAATTAAAAATAAGATTTTTTACGCTCAACAACAGTTTGCAAAAATAACCCCATATATTAGCGCCTTTAAATTTAGAAAAAGCCCCGCATCATTGCGGGGCTTTGTTATGCAGGTATTCGTTTAAGCTGAATATTTTGCCTGTCAAATATCTTATCAAAGTCTGCGTTTTCAGAAAGCCATTCACTTTGTTTGTCAGCTCGCAGCACTACCGGCATACGTTCATGGATATCGGATATCGATTTATTGGCTGCTGTCGTGAGGATTACAAATCGAGGAATGTCTTCTCCCTTAAACTGCTTATAAATCCCGGCCATATACAGAGCCTTTTGCTCTTGTAGAGTAAACAGGTATTTATTTTTATTACCTTTAGTCTTAGGGGTTTCAAATAATGTTAATTGGCTATTTTCTTCTCCCCATTCATAAAAGCCAGTGGAGGGAATCACACAGCGCCAAGCAATCACACTATCCCGAAACATTTTCTTTTCGGTGATTGTTTCGGCCATTGCGTTAATAATCACACCCGAACCCTTAAAATGAGGGAAGCCCCATTGCATGATAGTTGGGATCTGCTGCCCCCCTTCGGCAGCAATAACCGGTGCTATGTTGGTTGGGTATATTTCGCCTGTTTTAATTGATTGGCCATAGAGCTTATCGCTAACCTCTTGAATAATCTGTTGAATCTCTTTTGCTTCTGCCGCAGTAAAACTGTAACGTCCACACATATTCGCTCTCCTCGATTTTGACTCGTTTGTACCCTTTATGACTAAATTCTTCCCTGTTATTTTTATAATACTACCCTTGTTAGTATGAATTGATATGGGGTATAATGGAATAAGTTTACATATATACGAAAATCGTTCAATGCTATGTTAGTACCGTAATGCACAGTTCAGGTAACTACAAGTTAGGCGAAAATAATCGGTAAATAGTGAGGTCGTATAAATGAACTATTTGGATGTTGAAAAAATGGAGGCTTTCATTCAATCGGCAAATATCAGACAAATATCAAAAATATGGGTTAATACTGAAAATATAGTTTGTACTTGGGGTATGTATACTCTTGAAGGATGCTTCCGCGCTATTGATATCTATATTCCTGAAATAAACGAATTCATTGACATAGCAAAAGTACAAAGTAAAGCCTATAAAAATAGAGAAGAAAGAAAGGGTATTAAGCCTGACAGGATAAAGCCACAAACATATGATTATTCACCTCTGGGATTTAAGTTAGAAGGTGTAGAAGATGTTTTCCCGGAAATCATTATCGTCAAAAATAAATTCCGAAAAGCTTTTATGACCGTCCCATCTGGTGTGGAAAAAGCTGAAGCATGGCTTTACCCCTCAGCATTAAATGCGGGAGCAGATTCTGATGTTGAAGCGCTTATATACTTTAAAAGTCAGGGTGAATCGTTTGTTTCATCAAATGATTTAAGCGAAACATGGAGAAAAGCAATCTGTTCTGACGTTGAAAGAGGGTATATATATAATAAGGATGCAAAAATTATAGAGAAAGCTAAGAAAAAAGATATATCATTGGTTGAGCTTGCAGATCTATTTGAACATTCAATTATGCACCCATGTTTTCTAAGTGCCCGAGATGAAGAAGAAGATTTTATATATTCAACTTTTTTTAGAGCAATGGAATGGTTTCAACTGAATGAATACGAACCATGGGCTAATATCTACGCTCAAGAAATATCAACGTTGTATCAAGGTGGAGTTGACCAAGGCTATTCATTGTTACCGTTGTTTTATTATTGTAGATCAGACTTGTTGTTAAGTAAAGCTTCAAAGTTTGGGTTAGAAGCTCTATTATATGGATTATGCGTGGGAAATATTGATTCCTCTAAGCCGTGGAAGCAGTATTGGGATGAACCAGACAAAGCTAAAAGAGATGCTACTTACGTTGATTATGTGCCAACTGCTAGTGTAATTGCTTTCGCTTGGCAACGTATCAACCCAACAAATATAAACAAAGAAGTTTTGGATCAAGCACTATTATTATTGTTCCAAACTCAATTGGTATCAGGAGCTTGGCCGTTGACGTCAGACGATGATAAAGGAAGCATTTTCTCAACTTGTTTAGCAATGACAGCCTTATCTGTAACAAAACCCACAGGATATCAGAGGTATGTTGATAGATCCAAAGAATGGCTATTAAGTCAGCAAAATGAAGTTGGCTGCTGGTATATTCAGGGCGCTCCAGCGATAATGATTAATATTTTGTGCCTTGAAGCCATAAGGCTGGCCGAAGGTAGCAAACATGTAACATATTTGGTTAAAGACTATCAAATTGACACCTCTCTCTTTACCACCAGCATTAGAAAACAAACCGATAAATTTATAATTTTTTGTGAGGGCAATTCTGGCTCAATGAAAAATTCAAATTTTGATGAAAAGTGCTATACCAAAATTTTTTCATTAGAGTTTCCAAACTCAGTATTTTGCTCAGTTGGCTCATGTAAAGATATAGAGTCAGACGATAAATTGTTGTTCGAAACAATTAAAAAAGTAAACCCTTATCACATAATCATTAAGCTGATAGATAGAGATGATCGAAGCTTGGAAGAAATTGAAGTACTTAAACTGCAAGGAATAACGGTACTATCTTTACGTGAACTTGAGTCTTACTTGCTCGAAGATGAAATTATTGAAAAATTATGTATGGTTTGTGATAAACTAGAAAAAGCCGATGAAATTAAAGTAATCAAAGCCGACGCATTAAGACAGTCTATTACTCGTGGTAATCCTACAGATGATTTAAAGTCCGCAGCTGGTTTGTTTTTTACTGAGACGAAGAAAGCTTTAGGGTTAATACAATGCGGAAATGATACGGTGTCTTTTTTGCGTGATACAATGGCTCCCCTACTGACCGAAGAAACCAATACCTATAAACTCCTCAGGAAAGATATTTTTGGTATTTAATAAGCAATATTTATGAATAAACACAGTCTATAATATAAAAATTATGAGCACTAAGTTGTATTACCTTGCAGGTCTACGCAGCAATGTTGTTGCTTCTCTTCCACAAACCAAACCTCAGGCTCAGCTCCGATTTCCAGAAATAGTTTTGTGTTTTGCCGGTATATGTTCTCCTCCTCATTTGACAAAAAAACATTGTAACAAAGGCCAATTCCGCCCGCCTTGGTAGAGGCCCGCCGCTCAGGTTTGCTCGCTTTATCCACCTTGTACTTTTTTCCTTTATGATAAATATAAAGAGGGGTTATATTCCCAAATTCATCTCGATGTTCCACTACCCTGACGTTACATCGTACCCTTTTAACTTCCATCATTGGCCACCTCCATAATAAAATGCACTGTATGTGCTAATGCCTTATCCTAGGTGTCCAATTTGCATAAGATAAAAAAGCCTTTATTAAAAATAACTGACCGGGTGTATAATATGGTCGGTCTTGGGTGCGAATCCCGTGAGCTTGGTATCCTGTAGCACAACGCCTCGCTGGATGCTATAAGGCCCAAAACGCTGTCGCAGGATATCAACCGCCCTTTCTATCTTTTCTTCTTTGTCCGCCCTTTTATTATCCGCAAATATATCCAGCTGCACTGGTGCAGAATCCAGCATAAAGTCAGTTGCTTTAATTCCAACGCTCCGAATGCTATGTTTCCAAGGATACAATTGTCGGAATAATTCCATGGCTGTTTTAGCAATGTCGGTTACCAGCAAGGTGGGTTGCTTAGTTTTCCCTTGTTTGCCATAACCTATAAGCTCAGTATCGCGGACACTAATAGCAACAGTCCGGGCTTTAAAGCCATGTTCCCGCATCCGGGCAGCTACACTTTCGGATAGCACATATACCAGCATTTTAACCTCTTCTTCATTTTCTAGATCACGGATAGTTGTTTGACTATTCCCAATGGATTTAATAAAGCTTTCTTCACCGCATTTTGCGACTGGGGTAATGTCATAGCCATTTGCAAATGTCCAAAGAATTTCTCCCCACTTCCCCATTCGCTCCCTGAGCCACACCAGATCCATCTGAGCAAGCTCACCAATGGTATCAATGTAATGGCGGTGTAGCTTTTTACCGGTCTGCCTGCCCACATAGAGCAGATCAGAGGCAGGCAGACTCCAAGCCACTTGCGTGTAGTTTTCTTTGGATATGACTGTTACAGCATCGGGCTTTTTTATATCGCTGCCCAGCTTGGCAAAAATTTTGTTCCAGCTCACGCCCACCGATACCGTAACACCTAATTCAGCTTTAATCTGATTCCGGATTTTATTAGCGATTGCTTCCCCGCTGCCGTAAAGACCGGTACTGCCGGTTACATCTAACCAAGCCTCATCGATGCCGAACGGCTCTATTTGATCGGTATACTGGCAATAGATATCTCTGGCCATACGGCTAAAACGCAAGTAGCGATCAAAATTAGGAGGCACAAAGACGATCTTAGGACATTTTTGCCGGGCCTGCCATAAAGCCTCACCAGTCTGTACACCAAATCGTTTTGCCATTTGGTTCTTCGCCAGCACAATGCCGTGCCGCTGCTCTGGATCACCACCGACAGCTACCGGAAGATGACGCAACTCCGGGCGGTACAGGCATTCGACAGATGCGTAAAAATTATTCATATCCACATGCAAAACAGAGCGATCCAAAGCAGTTCACCTCTCAAAATAAGAACAGTTGTTCCTGTTTAGTATAGCTAAATTCTAAAATAAAACAAGAGGCAATTGCTGGAACTCTGAAATCCCTGCATATTTTAAGCTTTTACAAAATATTCGCTAATTTACCTAATTAGGTTTAGGGGGGCTGTCCCCCTCTGGAGGGCGTTGCCCTCCATTCACCCCCGCACCCGCTGGGGCTGTTCTTTTCTGAGAGACATTTTGAGGAGAAAATCAAACAAAATAGCTTTGGGTTTTCACCGAGATAGAAATATAACCTACAGGTATAACAGTATTTTCTTTTCTTTATTGTCCGTAGCCTAAGTGGGTATAAATACAGATGCCCAATTATTTACCCACCTAAATTCTTAAAAAAACAGCCCTGCCCGGTTTTGCATAAAAGAGCCAGACGACGCTGCTATTTTTCGGTGCTGTAATCGGTACAACCACCCTGCGCTGAAAAGAAAAAAAGGCAGCCCACAGCTTTTCTGCTATGGACTGTCTTTTACTTTTGCGGTAAAGGGTTAAGAGTGCCTGCCGCTCCCAAAAGGATAGTACACGGAAATTGTTGCATCCAAAAGCCCCACAGAGCTTCAAATAGCGCTTTTTATGAAGTAGGCATAACCTAGACAGGCTTTTGATGGCCATGCGGATTCTTGGCTCTGAAATACCGCATCCTGCCGCTATGGTACTGGCGGAAGGGAAGCCTAAGCCTTTGGTATTTGCACAGCGCAGTATGTACAGGTACACGGCAAAATCACTTTTATTAATTTGGAGGCTAAATATGGCCTTTGGGAGCTTGAACCAGCCGCCTGATGGTCGACGAATACAATAGCTGTTGGATACACGGTATCCACAATAATACCGCTGCCGCTTTGTTACCAGTCCCTTTTCATTCAATCCGGACAGCGCATCCATGATCGTATTGCGAGAGAGGCCTACAGCCGCTGCAATGGTGCTTTGCTTGATGGTTACATAAGGGAGCAGCCAGCATTTGCTGGAGAGATAACAATACACCAGCAGCTCGGAGCTGGTCAAGCCGTATTCAAAGATACTATTACTGATCTTTACAAAGCCTTTTTGCATAGCTGCTCACCCTTTCATTTTTTTAGTCGAACATACCCACCTCCAGCTCATACTCAGAGCCATGTACTTGGTTACGGATCTTATCGCCAGTCAGATATTGTATCTCCATAATTTCGTTACGGCCACGCCCCGAATTGTAGGGAACAAATTCGGGCAGATACTCCAGATAAATGGGGAGATGGGAACGGATCGGCCAATGACCCGCCTTGTTAATCACCCACTCTCCCCGAGAAAGATGAATTATTTCTCCGGGAGCAAGCAAGGGCTTTTTTACCATGGATAGAGTAATGGAGCTACCTCCTCTATCGCTTTTGCTGATACTGCCGCTCTGCACTGTCCGATCATCAAGAGCCTTGCTAAATTCCTCTGATGTTGACCGGGCCATTGGGGCTACAAAGGTAAACATCACCACTTGGCAGCTATCCTTGATAATCTGTGCCTTAGTCTTGCTGTAGCGCTGCTCCATCTGACTGAGGCTTTGCAGAGCCACCAGAGAGCGGATACCCCGGCTACGGGCGGCGGTAAACAGAATATCAATATCCTTAATGGGCGGCATGTTTCCCCACTCATCCCAGAGGTTTAACACAGATCGTGGGAGCTGGCCGCCTCTCTCCTCCGCATAGCCGATCAATTCATTAATCAAATTGCGGATAAACAAACTGGCAAAAAAATGGCGTGTGGTGTTTTCATCCGGGCAGATCAAAAAAATAGCTGTAGGCTGCTCAATAAAGCTTTTGGCATCCAGCTCCGGGGAGTGGCCACACACCAGCTGCTCCAGCTCCGCATCAATGAAGGATACCAGCTTACCAAGCGCCGAAGAAAAAATATTCATGCTGGTTCGCACATCAGCCTTCATGGAGGCTCCCACAAAATTAATGATTCGGTCGTTGTCCACGTTTTCCAGAAGTTCATCCA
Organism: Oscillospiraceae bacterium MB08-C2-2; assembly: GCA_035621215.1. Taxonomy (NCBI): domain Bacteria; kingdom Bacillati; phylum Bacillota; class Clostridia; order Eubacteriales; family Oscillospiraceae; species Oscillospiraceae bacterium MB08-C2-2. The sequence continues at coordinate 1,271,127 of CP141729.1, forward strand.
GCTTGTTTTTCTGCAAATCCTGTGTACTGCCATCATCCAAACCATTCAACTCAATAATGAGCTTAAATACCGATATGATGTGCCTCTCATTTTCTGCCCCGTATTCCGACACCAAAAGAATCAGGCCGGTAATCAGCCCCTTGGAGGTTTCGGTAAAATACTGTGAAGTTTCATTTTGGCTATGGGTTTCCACGTTGTCCACGATGGAGCTGGCCACAATTTTGGCATGGCGCTCTGCCTCTGCATAATACAATACCTTATCCTGTTTATTATCCGCAGCCTTGTATTTATCAATGGCTGCATTAACGTTGTGGATCAAGTTGTTGCGGTAACTGTAAAGCGGATTGCGGAAATCCAAGTACAATACCCGGTAACCAGCCTTGGTCAAATTCTGGCCACAGCTCCGCAGCAGCTCTCCCTTGCTGTCCGTCAGAATCAGGCTGGCACCCAAACCTTTTGTATTGGCCAACACCCGGGCGTTATACTCCACCGTGGGAATATATACGTTCTTGGTCTTACCCGCTCCGGGCGGAGCCACCATTAAAGCGGTGCTGTCGCTGGGATCGATAATCCAGTGGCCGTTCTCAATCCCCACCACCAGACCCGGTACTGTCTCACGGCCCATGGGTACACTTAAATAGGCTTTTTTCTTTTCGGCGGAGGTAGCCCACCGGGCATTGCCATGCTGGCCGTCTCCCACCGTGGTGGAGGCGATGTTGAGTGTGCGGATATTGATGGCCAGAAAGGCGATCCCTGCCGCCACAATGCACTTGGCATACCATAAAAAAGGCAGACACTGCACAACCGTGACAAGGCTGAACTTCCGAAGGATCTCCGAAAGAGAGAATATGATGGTGAAAAGGAAATACACTCCTATAAAACAGAAAATAAATACGATGGTTTTGAAGCGATTAATGGACTTCATAATTAATCCTCCTGCTAAAAAGATAAAAGCGTCAGCTGCTTTCACAGTTGACGCTTAAAAATTTGATCTGTTTTTTATCTGTCGAATTCCATAGTAGGGCCAGATCTCCGGGGCTTTGGTTTCGGCGCTGGATGGAGCATCTGTTCTATCCGATCCCCTAAGCGCTGATTTGTCTCAAGGAGACTTTGATTCTCCCTGTTAAGTGTTTGGTTCTGATTCCTTGAATCATTCAGCTTTTCAGTCAATTGTTCATTTTGCTGCTTGAGTCTATCAATTTCTTCGGCTTTACTTTGATTTTCCTGATTGACACGCAAAAACTCCTCGTGCAAGCCTTTGATAGAATCCACGCTATTGGTAACCAACGCATCCAGACTCTTTTGCTTTTCGGATAGAGCCTCATACCGCATTTGCTGTTTTGCTTTTTCTTCAAGCGTATAATCATACACTTTCTGAGCAGTGTTTTTTGCTTCCTGTGTTACCGCTACTATTCGGTCAAAGGTGCGAATCGACTGATCCTGCTTGACCTGCAAAACATCAAGCTTATCGCCCAGTCCCCCATGTTCTCTGGAAAGGCGATCATGATCTTTGCAAAGAGAATCACCCGAAGAAGAAAGGTTTGATTTAAGATTCTCTATCTTTTCCAGAATAGTTTTGGTTTTACCAAAGTATGCAAAATAGGAGCCAACTAAGGCGACTACGCCAGTGATAACCGCTGCAACAATCGTTTCCATCCACCACACCTCTGAATACAGAAAATTCAGCATAATACTCACTCCATTCTATCTAAATTTGAAGGGCAGGTCAATCTTTACTGCTATTTTCTGTTAGCTTTATTCTTTCGGTTCTTAAAAGTTGGCTCCGGCTCCTGTCTCTTGGCTGTTGACATCCCTCCTAATCCATATCCAGCATAAAATTTGCATTTATATTCCGCTGGGCCTCCTGCTGCTGCCGGAAAGGGACTGTTTCCTCTGTTGGTATGCGGGCAATCTCTGTTTGCAGACCCCTCACAGTAAAATGAAAGGCTTTTTGTATCCTATTGAAGCTACCCTCCAAGCTGTAGTTTGTTTGATCGATCCGTTGGTAACACTGGGTTATGGTTTGTTGATGTTCTTCCCCGGCAGGGAGGCCCAATTGATGCAGAAGCATGACAGAAAGGCCCTCAGCTTCAAACTCTTTTACTGTTGTGGGTTGGGTGCTGGTCTTGTTCATCAGGCCAAGGGACAGCTCGTGACATAGTGCCGATAGCTTGCGGATGTCCTTTAGCTGATTGGACAGCGTAATCTCATTGGTGCCGGGGTTATAATATCCTCCAAGGCCAACGGAATGAGCATCGGCAAAGCCAACCCTAAACTGGGACTTTTCTGCAAATATTCGCAGGCTGTCAAAAAGCTGCCGATGATCAAAATTTTGGTACCCTCTGCTGTAAAATCGGGGGTAATCATCAGGGGGGCAGGTAGTCTGGGAGATGTCAAAGACACGACCCAGTCGATAGGTGATCGTATCCTTAGTTAGAATATTCCCGATAGCGATATCTCGTTTTTCCTGATCGGTTGCATTGCTAATGCCTACACGGTCGCCGTCTGGCCGTACAAAGCTCTTGGAAATAACGGGTGCCCATATGTAAAGTCCCTTTTCGCTTCTCTTAACTGAATACCCCTGTTTGCGCCATTCCTGCTGGCTGGCCACGTGGGTGGCATAGCGATTTTGAACATGAATGGACATTGTATTTTTAAAGGTGTACCGATTAAAGTTAGCTTGGTACCATATCAGTTCTGGAATGATTTCTGGATCTCTTTGATAAGCTTCAATAGTATCTTCAACCACATTTCTTAAATCTTCAAATTTCATTTTTCTTTCCTCCGAAAAAGAAAAGAAGCCGCCAAAAGGCAGCCTCTTTAGAGTTTTAAAAAAGCCATTGCATAATTGAACTGCCCCCAAAGCGGTAGACACAAAATAACGAGCCATATCGTAGAATATCATTAAATTATGCAAGCTGACATCGTTTTTCGTATGGTGTCAGCTTTGATTTTGTTTGAATGCGCTCATAATTATAAAAAGAAATATAATCGGTAATCAGATTCTTTGCTTGCTCAATCGTTTGTGGTCTTTCTCTGTAAATACATTCTGATTTCAAAATTCCAAAGAAATTTTCAGCTGGGGCATTATCAAGCGGGGTTCCTGCTCTTGACATAGACGGCAGAATCGAATATTCTTTAGCCAGGTTAAGATACCCGAGAGAAGTGTATTGAAACCCTTGGTCGCTGTGGAGAATCAGTCCGTCAGCGACCTCTCTTTTTGCCTGCCTGATGGTACGAAAAACAAGCTGCATATCTTGACTGGTAGCCATATCAAAAGCAACAATGTAATTGTCATAAAGGTCTTTGATCATAGACAGATACAAGATACCCTGTTTTGTGAATATGTAAGAAATGTCCGTTACCCATTTCTGGTTTGGCTTATTAGCAACAAAATCTCTGTTCAATTTGTTTTCGTAAGGTTCTAGTTGTCGATGTCGATGATAATACGGCCTTGGCCGACGAATCTGAGCCAGAAGATTGTATTTGTTCATCAACCTCAAAACGGTTTTATGGTTAATTACCAGCCCCATTTCCCTGAGCAACCAGATTTTCACCCGACGATACCCATAAGTATATTTGCTTTTTTCTTGACATTCTTTAATCAGCTTACCAACCGTTTCATCTTTATCCAAATCTGGGAGATGACTCCATTTGTAATAGCCGCTGCGAGATACATCGAAAAACTGACACATTGATTTGATCGAATATTGATTCATGTGTTTTTCAATGACCGCATATTTGACTGCGGCCTTGACTTTCTCCCAGCGGCTTGCAGAAAAGAACGCATTAGCTCATTTTCCATCTTTAATTGCTTGTTTTCTGCTCTTAATTCATCAAGGGTTGTTAATGGCCTGGTTCTTGGCCGTCCTCGCTTGTGTGGTATCTTCAAAGTTTTATCGCTTTGTTCCCGTCTCCAGCTCTGAACTGCGTATCGGCTTATTCCACTTTCTCGGCAAAATCCTCTTAAGCTGATTTCACCTGCATCAATCTTATTTAGTATCTCCTCTTTGATTTTGGGGCTGTAATGTTTCATTCCCTTTTTCCCTGCCATAAAATTTGCCTCCTATCGTAGATTCTATTCTACGATAGGAGGCTCTTTTACTCAATGTCCATTTTTCGGGGTTCTGTTCAAATGCATTGGCTTTTTTAATTAAGTATTGACCTAATTAAAATCCTCTGATACAATTTGATTAGATCATCACCTAATCAAATGGCAGGAGAGGTTGCAAGTGAATAGAACAATAGTATTAAAGTCAATTGCCGATGAAACCCGAATGAAAATCTTAACGTTGCTTTTACAGCATAATTATTGTGTCCGCGCCTTGGCTAATAAGCTGGAACTGACAGAAGCAACCATATCCCAGCACCTGAAAGTCCTGAGAGAAGCGGGATTGCTTGTGGGAGAAAAGCGTGGTTACTTTATGCACTACGATGTTGAACGCTCTGTTTTACATGAGCTAGCCAGCGAGATCGAAGCATTGGCAGCCGTTGAACGTGAATCTTGTACCCCACAAAAGGGCGGATGTAATCCCTCTGAAAATGCAAGGTGTCATGTTAAAAGTGAGTGTGGCGATGACACCAAAGAATTTTGTCATGGTATAAAAAACAGTGAGGGAGAGAAACATCATGGGGATTGTCAATGTCACAAATCTTAAAAAGACATATGGTGATTTTGTAGCGGTAAATGATATCTCATTTGATATTCAGCAAGGGGAGATATTTGGCTTTTTAGGGCCGAACGGAGCAGGTAAAACATCTACCATTAATATGATAATAGGCCTTTCCCACCCCACCGCTGGCAGCATTACTATCGACGGTATTGATGCAAGGAAGCATACAAAAAAAGCGCAAGCCATTATGGGTATTGTGCCTGATGACAGCAACCTTTACGGTGAGATGGATGGCTTTGACAATCTCTGCTTTTGCGCTGCCCTGTATGGGATGGGTAAGGATGAACGAGAATCAAAAGCAAGGCAGCTATTAGAACAATTTCGATTAAACGAAGCCGGAAATCGACCATTCAGAGCATACTCCAAAGGAATGCGCCGTAAACTCACCATAGCTGCGGCTATCATTCATTGCCCACGGATTCTGTTTTTAGATGAACCGACAACAGGTATTGACGTAGAAAGCGCAAGGCAAATTCGTGAAATGATTCTTGAACTTAAAAAGCAGGGCACAACCGTGTTTATCACTACCCACTACATTGAAGATGCTGAGCGTATTTGCGACCGAATCGCTTTTATTGTGAATGGAAAAATCGCAACTATCGGTACTGTCAAAGAACTGATGGAAAGGGTGTCTCATGGCCACGCTATTCAGCTTGCAACTGACGAAGATGTAGGCTATCTTGCTGTTGATTTACAAAATCGTTTTAAAGGAAGTAAGGTTGAAATCAGTGCAGATCATTCTCTGATTATGGTATCGGAGCAACGCATTCCATTGCTGCCAGTTATGGAATACTTTGACGGTAAAGGTATTGCTGTATACGAAGCAAAAGAGCGTTGCCCCTCTCTGGAAGATGTGTTTGTAAAGATAACAGGTATAAAATCTTCCATGCTGAAAAAAGAAAAGGAAAAACGGGGTGGTGTACAATGAAAACTTGGATTGCATTTTGGAACATTCTCAAAAAAGACATCAAAAACTACTACCTGAAACCACCCAATATCAGTTGGGGTATAATTTTCCCTTTATCGTGGACAATGATGCAGTTTATTCGTTCACCAGACGGTAGTATGCTGGAGCTGTTGCCCGGCCTGATTTCCATGAGCATTCTCTTTGGAACGACTTCAATGCTCGCCGTTACAATCACCTTTGAACGCACCGGCAGGTCTTTTGATCGTCTGCTGCTTGCACCAATTAGTCTGAATGTGATGGTTCTAGCAAAAATTATGGGTGCTATACTGTTTGGTATCTTCAACGCTTTTGTTCCGGTTATTTTCGCCTCTTTCTTTGTGAACCTAAGCATCATTCATTGGGGGATTGCTTTGCCAGCAATAGTGATGATTGCCATGACATCCACGCTAATGGGTCTATTGATCGCTGTATCAGCTAAACAAGTTTTTGAAGCACAGACCTACTCAAACTTCTTTAGGTTTCCAATGCTGTTTCTGTGTGGGTTGTTTGTTCCTCTATCCAGTTTACCAATGTTTTTGCGGCCGGTGTCATATTGTTTACCACTTACCTATGGAACCGACATTCTGAACAGTGTGATTACTGGTTCCAATATTCTCAACCCCATATTGTGTTTTGGAATATTACTGGCTTTTTCGGTGGCACTGTTCATGATTAGCCGTTACAACATTAACCACAAGTGGATTGTGTAAATTAGCTTTGGAGTTACGAGTGATATTGTGATTAATCATAGTCAGGTTTTAAGAAACAATGTTAAAATTGCTTGGATAGGTTTGTTCCATCCGCTCATCTATAATGGGATTAGATGATGATATGGCCATCTTCGGCCAGTTGGATATATGGAGCATGGGAAAAGGTGTTGGCGCTGACATGTGTCAGTGATGGGACTGTGTTCTCATTGATATACGCAAGCTGCTGGCCTTCAACGATAGCATAGGCATCCTGTTCCTTGACGTAGATGGTATATATGTCCTTCTCCACATCCACCGACACGGGAGCGATACCAAAGGGCAGCAGCTGTTTGGACAAGGCATCAAGCTGCTTAATTTGTACAAGCTCCGGAAGGCCATGACATTCTTTTAGGTATTCAAATTCCTCAAAAAGTCCGTACTCAAAGAGATCCTGCTCACCTTCCTGTATTTCGTAGTAATGATACCCTAGGCTGGTGTAGCAGATGATCTTGCCGGGCAAATAAAAGCAGCTGTAGGTTTCCGGCTGCTCAAGGCAGCGCTTTTCAAAGTCGGAGAACTGCATAGTTAATTCGTTTTGTGTGTTCATCATTCATTTCCTCTCTTTTTAATATTCATATTGTGTGGATATATTTTTTCTCTTTCGCTGCTGGTGGGTGAATGGGTGCTTCCGCTTACGTTTCTGCTCTGGGGTATCACTCCGGGCCGTGTTGGCCTGCGTGGCCAGCAATGCGCCAAGGCCATAAATCAGGCTGTTGCAAGCTGTCAGCGCCGATGATAAAATGAAGGAAAGTGCCAATTAAAAAATGCAGTTTTCTGGCGGATAGGGATGACATATGATACACTTTTTTCTGTCTGTAAAAAGCAGATAGAAAGGGTGGCAAAATGGAAGGAGACAACTGGATGGACATCCGAAGCGACCGCCAAAAAGGAATGAGCTACACAGAGATCGCCCGCAAGTACAACATAGACCCACGCACAGCAAAACGATATGCCCAGGCCGACACAAAACCGGTGTACAGCCTGACAGATCCCAAGCCATCAAAACTGGATCCATACAAAGAACAGATTGACGTGTGGCTGGAAGAAGCGCCGTATTCGGCGCTGCGGATACTGGAGAAGATCAAGGAAATGGGATTTCCGGGAGAATACTCCATCGTGAAGCACTACGTGCGAGGGAAAAAAGGACAGTTGGATGAGAAAGCAACGGTGCGGTTTGAGACGATGCCGGGGCTACAAGGCCAGGTGGACTGGGCATTCTTTGAAGATCATGTTGTGCTGGAAGATGGGAAACAGAAGAAGCTGTACTGCTTCCTGATGGTGCTGGGATACTCCCGGATGCGGTACATAGAATTTGTGACGGACATGAGCACCAACACGCTGATCCGCTGCCACCAGAACGCATTTCGGTACTTTCACGGCTACCCGGAGGAGATACTGTACGACAACATGAAGCAGGTGGTCGTCAAGCGTCTGCTCCGGCAGGAGGACAGCACGCTCAACCGACAATTTGAGGATTTTGCTGGATTCTACGGGTTCAAGCCGGTATTGTGCCGACCCTACCGGGGCCAGACAAAGGGCAAGGTGGAGCGGACAGTGGCGTTTGTTCGGGATAATTTCATGGTGGGAATCCGGTACAATTCGCTTGACGACCTAAACGGACAGGCCGTGGCATGGTGCAACAAGGTCAATGGGAAAGTGCACGCCACCACAAATGAGATTCCATTTGAGAGGCTAAAAAAAGAGGGCCTCAGCCCCCTTTCCAGAGAATATATCATCGACAAAATCAACCTGCGCCGGGTACAAAAAGACTGCCTCATCTCGTATGCCGGCAATCAGTATTCTGTACCAGCAGAATACGTCGGCAGAGATGTGGCAGTCGTAGCCCTGGACAACATGCTTGCCGCCTACTACGAAGGAAAGCAAATCGCCCTGCACCGCATATCGTACCAGAAAAAAGATATGGTAGTCAATGCCCAACATTACCGAAGATTAACCCTTAAGCAATCATTTGACATCGAAAACACCTTGCTGGACGGCGACAATGTCATTGATTTTCCTATCCGGCCGCCAAGTCTGTCCGCATACGATGAAGTAGCGGAGGTGGCGCAGTATGAGTGAAGTTTTGTACGAGCGACTCAAAGAAAACCTGGAATCCCTCAAAATGCGCAATACCCTGGAGATCATCGACAACTACCTGGAACGAGCTATCAAGGATGAACTCAACATTGTGGATGTCCTCGATCATATCTTCACCGAAGAGGCTAGGAGCAAGCGTCAGAGAGCTTACGAGAAGCAGATTCAGATGTCCGGCTTCCCCATCAAGAAGACCTTGGAGGACTTTGATTTCTCTTTTCAACCCTCCATCGACAAGCGCCAGATCGACGAGCTTTCTACCATGCGGTTCGTGGAGAATGCTGAGAATGTAGTGTTTTTGGGGCCACCTGGCGTTGGCAAAACCCATCTGGCCAATGCGCTGGGTATGGTTGCCGCCAAAAACCGCTACTCCACCTACTACATCAACTGCCATACCCTCATTGAGCAGCTGAAGAAAAGCCACTACGAGAATCGGCTACCAGACAAACTCCGCACCCTCATCCGTTACAAGGTGCTCATCATCGACGAAATTGGGTATTTGCCCATGGATATTCAAGGCGCTAACTTGTTCTTTCAACTCATTGCCAAAAGATACGAGAAAGCCTCTACCATCTTTACCTCAAACAAGACTTTTTCCCAGTGGAATGAAGTTTTTGCCGATGTTACCATTGCTTCCGCTATCCTCGACAGAGTGCTTCACCACTGTACCGTCATCAACATCAAGGGCGAAAGTTATCGCCTGAAAGAGCGCAAAGAGTACATGAAGCAAAAGCAGCAAATCGTCAATACCTTGTTTGAGCAGAACGCTCAGTAATCTAACTTTATACCCGACATTCCTCCCGCCGAAAACCTACAAAATTTATTCGGCGTTTTATTGCAAATTTAAACCGCCGTTGACACTTACAATCTATATAAAATCACGACAAGAAGGCTCTCACAAAGTCTTAGCAGATGCCATTACATCTCTAAGGCGCAAGTCTGGTTGCTACGCTAACAGCGGCCAGACTGTGAGGTCTTATTTTTTTGTCAAAATAGTGTTCTTGCCGCCTAATGCAGCAGAAACGCTTTCCAAGCGCAATACCTTGAAATTGCCCGGAAGTACCACATCGACCCGTAGACGGCAAAGAAGTATGCACAAAGCGATACAAAGCCGGTGTACAGCCTGACAGATTCAAAGCCGTCGAAGTTGGACCCGTATAAGGAACAGATCATGATCTGGCTGGAGGAAGCCCCATACAGTGCGCTACGAATCTGGGAAAAGGTTAAGGGGCATGTGTTTATACTTTGAGTTTCTATAAATATAAATGTCAATGATTTTTTAAATTGGGCTAAACAAAAAAGACGTGTGCATTCTCTGTCAAAATACACACGTCTAAATGTCCCTCGTTATTCAAGGGCCGCGAACTCTAGGTAAAAGAAAAGTCATGGAAAACGAATGCTATGGCTGCCGCTTTGGCAAAGACAAGCGGGATCGAGCCGCTGACCTCTCGAATGCCGGAGCACAACCTCTCAGCACAAAGTTCAGCGATCACCCCATTACGACGCCCTTTTTCAGAATGACATTGGCATACAATGCGGTTTCACCGGTAGTCACCACCGCATAGGCTTTGGATGCCCGCTCATAAAACTCGGTTTTATGTATAGCCACTTCTCTGTTGCCGCCGGGTTCATGATTGCCGATAATTTCCCGATACTGCTCCCAAATCTCTGGAACATAGGGGTCATTGGGTAGCACCGCCATGTAGATGACAGGATTCTCCACATAGCTGTCTAGGGGGAGAAAGCGCAGAATAGCATCCAAAATCTCTGGGATATCGTGTCCGTCACAGCGCACCACCCGCTGGGGATGTCCAAAGCGGGGATAGTTGCCGTCTGCTATCAGTAGCTCGTCGCCGTGCCCCATTTCCATCAGCACCTTGAGCAGTTCGGGGGTGAGAATGCTGGGTATCCCTTTTAGCATAACCTGGTATCCTCCTTACTTTGTAATGGTGCCGTTCAGATCCCACAGATCTTCCCAGCCCTTGGCTTTGTCCCACAAAAACACCTGCCCTTTTATGAGGCGGCAGTTTTTATCCACCGCTGCCAGTACCTTCATCTCCTCGGGAGTGAGGGGGTCTTCCAGTGCGCAGCGCAGGTTGCTTTCATAGTATGCAGGCTCTACTGCAAAGGGAATGGGAATCTGCCCACGCTCAACCGCCCATTTCAGGCAGATAATGGCAGGGTGAACCTTGTGTGCTTTGGCGATTTCCACCAGCTCGGGAATTTCGATATCCACCACATCTTCATCGGTTTTATCCCGGTCAGGCCGCAGGGGTGAGCCGATGGGGCAAAAGCCGATGGGCTGTATCCCTCTTTCAACACAGTACTGGAAAAGCTCCGGCTGCTGGAAGCTGGGGTGCAGCTCCATTTCGATAAGGGCGGGCTGAATGCGGCAGAGGGGCAGCACGGCTTCTAGCTTGGGGATGGTCATGCTGGACATGCCGATGCTCTTGACCAGGCCCATATCCACCAGACGCTCCATTTGCCGCCATGTGTTCATAAAACGCTCTACCGAAAAGGGCTTAGAGTCGGGATTGCGGGCATCGGCATCACAGCCGGGGGCATGATAGTTGGGGAAAGGCCAATGCACGAAAAAGGCGTCTACGTATTCAAGCTTTAGATCCTTGAGAGTTTTGGCAAGGGAAAGCAGCACATCCCCCTGACCATGCATATCGTTCCAGACCTTGGATGTGATGAAGAGCTCATCTCTCTGCACGGTGCCGTCCTGTATGGCCTGGTGAAATACTTCGCCAATCAGGTGCTCGTTGCCGTAAACAGCAGCACAGTCAAAGAGGCGATAACCAAATTGGATGGCACCCTTAACAGCTTTTGAAACCTGGTCGGGGCTGAAACGGTCAGAGCCAAAAGTACCCATGCCGATAGCGGGAATCTGCTGGCCGGTTCGCAGGGTATGCTTGGGTACCAGATCGGGATGAATGGTATTGGACATAATGCATCCTTCTTTCTATTAATGAAGTTGTTTCACTTCTATCTCTTTTTGCAGCTGTGGCACCACGGTGGGGTCAAAGCTGCCGGTTTCCAGGGTCATGGCGTTGGCATTGGCTACAGCAGAGGCAAAGCCCAGCAGTGTGGGGGCATCATATCCATGCAGCAAGCCCACTGCAAAGCCCGCCACCATGCAGTCACCACAGCCGACGGTATTAACCACCTCAAGGGCATCAAGAGCATTGCTTTGGAACACACCCTCTTTGCAGACGAGGATACACCCTTCTTTGCCTAAAGAGATGACCACATATTCAATGCCCCCTGCATGCAAGCTCTGGGCTGACTCAATCAACTCTTGCCGGTTGGCGGGGGCAGCCCCCATGATCTGTGCAATCTCGTCGGTATTAGGCTTGATTAGGGTTGGCCTTTCTGCCACTGCCTGCTTCAGGGGCTGGCCGCTGGTGTCCAGTATCACCGCAACTCCGGCCTGCCTTGCCATTCGCACCAGCGTGGCGTAAATATCGGCGGGCAGATTGCCCGGCACGCTACCCGAAATAACCGTCACACAGCTGGCTGCAAGGGCTGCTTGGTATTGGGTGAGAAAGGCTTCCAGCTCTCGAGGGGAGATATCCTGCCCTGGCTCTAAAAATTCCGTGTGTTTTTGGGTGCGCATATCCCGTACATTGATACAGATACGGGTATTGCCCGCAGCAGCAGTGAAGCTGTCACGAATGCCCGTCTGCCCCAGCAGCTGCCGGATATAGCGGCCGTTGTGCCCACCCAGAAAGCCTGTGGCCTCCACCATTTCACCCAGAAGGGCAATGGCTTTAGAGACATTCAGTCCCTTTCCCCCGGCGGTATCCACCACCTGCCTGACACGCATCACCGATTGGGGATTCATGCTTTCCACCAGATAAAGCTTATCCAAAGAAGCATTGAGAGTCACTGTGGTAATCACCTGCTCACCCCCTTTCAGTTGTTCACCAGCATAACCTTGCCGTGCACTTGGGACGGGTCACGGTATAAGGCAAAGGCTTTGGCCGCATCGCTTAAGGGGAAGGTCTTATAGATAAGGGCAGGGTCAAACTTCAGTTGGCCGGTGGCAAAATAATGGGCGGTAAGCTCCCATTCCTTACCGGGGAAAGGCGCACTATAGCTCATCCAGCTGCCGGTGAGAAAAAATTCTTTGCGGTTCATTTTCTCCCACAATGCGGGGGTAAAGGTCAGTTCAACATGAGGGGTGCCAATGAAACAGACATGGGCTTTATTGCCTGCCAGTTCAAAGGCCATCTTCATGGTTGCGGGGTGGCCTGCTGTTTCAAAAACGTAGTGATAACCGCCCTCTGCGAGAGCCAAGCTTTTTTCGATGAAGCCCTCTTCCCGGGTGTTGATGGTTTCATCAGCGCCCAGCCGCTTGGCAAGCTCCAGCCTGCCGGGGTCGATGTCAAACACAACCACCTTTTTAGCCCCATAGATTTTGGCCCACTGCATGGTAAACAAGCCGATGGTGCCGCCGCCTAAAACAGCCACACAGCCGCCGCCCTTATAGTTGTTGCACAGAAGCCCATGCAACGCCACAGTGGAGGGTTCAAACATGGCCGCCTGTGTATAAGGAATGGACGGGTCATATTTCACGGCGTTAACGGCGGGAATCACCACATACTCCGCAAAGCTGCCCTGCTGACGTGAGCCGATGAAGCTGTAGTGCCTGCACAGCGCATAGTTGCCCTGCTGGCAATCTCCGCAGCGCAGACAGGGCACCAGCGGTGCGCCGGAAACGGTGTCGCCCGGCTGCAGGCCGGTTACATCGTCAGCCACCTCTGTCACATCGCCGGCAAATTCATGACCCAACACAACGGGGTAAAAGTGGGCGCCGCTGTGCAGCACCCGAGGCACGTCAGAGCCGCAGATGCCGGTGGCTCTGACCCGCACCTTGACAGTGCCGGGCTGTAGCTCGGGGTCGGGAAAACCTTCATAACGAATGTCCTCGTTGGCATAAAGTACAGCTGCTTTCATCAGGGGGTGGCCTCCTTTTTCATCAATGGCCCCAGCTGGGTATATAACGCCCGGTAGGTGTCAAAGCCTGCGTTGTATGCAGCTGCGGCAGATTGGTCTGGCTCATGGGTGCGGGTTACCTGAACCGATAACGCCACGGCCTCTTCAAAGCTGGAATAAAAGCCAACCCCTACACCCGCCAATATGGCGGCGCCCAGCACCGTTGCAGTGTCGGAGGATGGCACATCAATGGGCTTGCCGGTGATATCGCTCTTCATCTGAGTCCAGATACGGCTGTTTGCAGCACCACCCATGGCTCGCAGGCGCTCTACCTTAGCGCCGGCTTTTTCCGCTATCATCAGGTTGTGACGCAACGAGTATGCAACACCTTCCATGCTGGCCCGAATCAAATGCCCACGGGTTTTGCTATAATCCAAACCATAGTAAACACCCTTGGCGTAAGGGTTCCAAATAGGAGAGCGTTCACCCGCCATGTAGGGCAAAAACACCAACCCGTCAGAGCCAGGGGCAACCTGCCGGGCAAGCTGATCCATCTCGTACAGGCTGTGGGTGCCTGCATTGCGTGCAGTCTCACGCTCAGCAGCACCCAGCTGCTCTTCAAACCAGCGGATAACACCGCCGCCGCCCACGGTGCCGCCCTGCAGCAGCCACCGGCCGGGCACCACATGATGGCTGAGAATAAGCCTTGGGTCAGCACTGTATTGGTCAATGCAGATGCTCATGCCACCGGCCTGCCCGCCCTGCTCCTGGGTTTCACCGCTGTGTAAAACCCCCGCCCCTAAGGTGCCGCAGGCTGCATCCAGCCCTCCTGCCGCCACCGGAGTGCCCGGGGCTAACCCGCATTGGCGGGCCGCTTCTGGGGTGATATGCCCCACAATCTGGTGGCACTGGGCAATGTCGGGCAATAGGCTTGGGCTGATGCCCAGTTCGCAGCAAAGCTCTTTGTTCCAACTGCCTTTGCGCATATCAAAGCAGTGTAAGCCATAGCCTTGAGAAATATCTTGGCTTATTTCTCCCGTTAGGCGGTACACGATATAGCTGTTTGCCTGCAAAATTTTATCGGCCTTTTTATAAAGCTCTGGTCGGTGAGTTTTGTACCATAAAATTTTGGGCAGCGAATAGGTGGGCTGTAGGGGGTTGCCGCATACCTCAAAGATGGCCTGCTCACCCACAGTTTCTCTTAAGCTGTTACAGATGTCTGCGGATCTGGTATCCATCCAGATAGGGGTGTTGCATAGCAGCTGGCCCTCTTTGTCCAGTGCAATAGCCGACCAGCTTTGACCGTCAATGCCCACCCCAGCAATAGCTTGGGGGGATATGCTGTGTTCGGTTAAAAGCTCGTTCACGGCCCGGCAGATTGCCTGCCACCATTCATCGGGATTTTGCTCTGCCCAACCCTGCCTGGGGTAATAGACGGCATAAGGTGCGTTTGTTTGGGCAACTGCTGTGCCCTGACGGTCAAATAACGCCACCTTACAGGCCGAGGTGCCCACATCAATGGCTAGAATATAGGTATCCATAACGGCTCCTTTCTCAAAACGAAACGTTTCGTTTAATTCGCTAAAGAATGGGCGGTAGCCACCGCCCGACTATGAAACCGTAAAAGCACTCATATCTTTCTGATGGATTCTCCCAATAAAACATCGGTTGACAGGGTAACCACCTGCGGGGCATGGCCGCCATGTTCGTCAAGCTGGGTGAGCAGTATTTCTGCCACTGCTTCACCAATGCCCTCCAAGGGCTGGGTAATGATGGTGAGCCTTGGGCGAATCACACGGGAGAGCTGCTGGTTATCAAAGCCGATGAGCGATATCTGGTTGGGCATTTGCACCCCCAGCTCGTTTAAGGCAATGATAGCACCTAAAGTCATTTCATAGTTGGTGACAAAGGCCGCCGTCATGCCTGGCCGCCTCAGCAGCCGTTTCATGCTTTCATAACCGCCCTGTACCGAATAGTCGCTGTAGACAACCAAAGATGCATCCTGAAGCAGACCATTGGCAAGCATAATCTGGGAGTAACCCAAAAGACGCTGCTGTGAGGTATAAACATCCTGAGGGCCCAGAATGATCCCCACCTCCCGGTGACCTGCCTCCAGCAGCAGGGATGTAGCGTGGGAGGAAGCCCCAACGTTATCCACCAAAACGGCGCTGACCTTGTCTTTCAGGCTGTAAATCATGCGGTCAATGAGCACTACCGGCAGCTTTTTTTCAAATGCAGCGGTCAAATGCATGCCGTCCTTAGAAACCGGCATGCTTATGATACCATCCACCTGTTTGCCCAGCAAAAACCGAACCGCTTCTACTTCACGCTGGGGGTCTGAGCCGCAATCACAGATGATGACGGCATAACCGCTCCTTCGCAGGATTTCCTCCACAATGGTAATAATCGAGGTGATAAACACGTTGCTCAGCTCGGGAATGACTACCCCCACCGTGCGGGAACGGCTGGTTTTAAGCCCTCTGGCAAATTCGTTCACCGTGTAGCCCAGCTTTTCAATGGCTAGTTCAATGGCTGCCTTGTTTTGGTCCAGCACATGACCGCCGTTGAGATATTTTGAAATAGTGGCCAACCCAAGGCCGGTTTCTTTTGCAATGTCTTTCATGGTTGCCATAGCGCTTTTCTCCGTTCTTATAGGGAACCCACTTTTTAACCGGCTCCCAGGGCATTTCTGAAAAGGGAAAAACGGCGGCTATTTCGCTAGGCAAGAGGGCTTTCAAAGCAAAAATCGCAAGAATAATGCATTTATTCCAAGTATTTTTGACGCAAAAAGTGCCTTGCTGAGTAGAAATAGACAAAGTCTTCGGGCTTTCAGATAGCCCCTAGCCTTTATTTTGGCATCCGCAAGCCTGCATGCGCTCCATGACAAACTCTTTTACCCGGTTGCGCCCGGCTGCAGTGTATTTTTTAGGGTCAAAAACATCCGGGCTTTGAGCCAGAACTTCCTTCACACCATCGCTAAACGCAATACGCAGCTCAGTTGCATAATTTACCTTGCAAATGCCTTCTTTGATACATTCTACCACATCTGCATCTGCCAGGCCAGATGCCCCATGCAAAACCAGCGGAATATTGACGCACCTGCGGATCTGTCGAAGCCGCTCGACATCCAGCTTGGGTGTGCCGACATAAAGCCCGTGGGCGGTGCCAATGGCAACTGCCAGAGAGGATATACCTGTGCGGTCTACAAATTCGGCCGCCTCTTGTGGGTTGGTATAACCACCGCTGCCCCCATCCAGGTCGTCCTCCTTGCCGCCCACCTTGCCCAGCTCAGCCTCTACCGGCACGCCGCAGGCTTTGGCCACCTGGACAACCTGTGTGGTCAGCTTAATATTTTCTTCAAAGGGCGAGTGAGAGCCATCAATCATCACCGAGGTGTACCCGGCCTTGATCGCCTGCACGGCCAGCGCAAAACTGTCGCCATGGTCTAGGTGGATAGCCACCGGAACCGAGGCGGTGTGAGCCAGTGAAGAAATCATGCTGCAAAAAAGCTGCACATTGGCAAAGCGCAGGGTGCCGGGGGTGGTTTGCACCATAACAGGGGCGTTAAGTTCCTGGGCGGCGGCCACTACCGCCTGAGCCATTTCCATGTTTTCCACGTTAAATGCCCCTACCGCATATCCGCCGGCTCTGGCATCTAGCAACATTTTGTCAGATGTAACCAAAGGCATAACGATACCTCATTTCTATTATGTATATAGCGAAACGTTTCGCCATTAGTATATCAGCCTGTATAGTCTGCGTCTATTAAAAATACGACTATTACTTGTGACAATAATAGTTATATTTTTAATGCTAAATTGATGGACACTGAACATGGCCTGATTTATACTAGATAAAAAGGCTTAAATAGCAGAGAGGGCTGTTGCATGAAGGTTTTTTCCTTGTTGAAAGAGCGGTTAAGCGGTTATTTTCAGTGGAACAGCCTATGGGTGCTGATTTCATCCACCACAGCTCTCATTGCCGTGGCAGCTGTGCTGGTTATCACTGCAGCCATTAGCAGCCGCTATGACCAGTCCATCAATCGTTCTACCAGGCAGAGCAACAGTCAGATTGTAGACAATGTTGCCACCGCTATTGACAGCTACCTGAAAGAGATGATTGCCGTGTCAGAGGCGGTGGCAGAGCTTTTAGAAAGCAATCCCCAGCAAAGCAGCCTGCAGACGGTGCAGTTCTTTTTGCGTGATGACATTGACACAATTGCGGTGTTTGCCGCCAGCGGTGATCTAATGCTGAAAACCGACGACAGGCCCATCAAGCCTTACGCTCAGCTGAAGCAGCAGGACTGGTTCCGTTCGGTGGCACCCGGAAGCACCAACTATACCCTTTCCAGCCCCCGTGTCCAGCGCCTTTATCGAGGTCAATATCCTTGGGTCATTTCACTAAGCAAGGGTGTGCAGTGGCAAAACCAGGACGATGGAATCCAACAGGGGCTTGTTTTGGTTGACCTGAACTTTAATAATATTAAAGAGCTATGCTCCAAAGAGCTGGGGGATAACGGCTATATCTATATTTTGGGGGCAGACGGCCAGATTGTTTATCACCCCCACCAGCAGGTGATTTATGCCGGCATAACCTCGGACGACATTACCCTTGCGGCAAATTTAGAAGACGGCAGCACCATATTTATGTCGCCCGAGGGCCGCGTGGCGGTAAGTGTGCGCAGCCTGAAAAATGCCGAGTGGAAGATTGTAGGGGTAAGCAGCCTTAACGGATTTTTTTCTTATGACGAGGAAATATCTCGTTATGCCACCATTATTATGGTAAGCGTAGGCACAATAGTCATTCTTTTGGCGGCACTGGTTTCTTTTTTAATCACCCGCCCCATGCGCCGACTTATGTCCCTTATGGCTAAGGTAGAACGGGGCGCACTGGATACCTTTTCGCAGTATAAAGGGGTTTACGAGGTGCAGCAGCTTTCCACCTCTTTTAACCAGATGGTGTATCAAATGAAACACCTTATGGAACAGGTGAGGCAGGAGCAGATTCAGCTGCGTAAAAGTGAGATGAACGCCTTGCAGGCGCAGATAAACCCCCACTTTTTATATAACACGCTGGATTCCATTGTGTGGATGGCCGAAAGCGGCGACCAGCAAAACGTGATTCTGATGATTGATGCGTTGGCACAGTTCTTCCGATTGTCTCTTGCGGGCGGCAAGGAGCTTATCCCCGTGGGTGACGAGCTGCGCCACACCGAAAACTACCTGATTATCCAGAAGATTCGCTACAGCGACCAGTTTACCTACACAATTGATGCACAGCCCGCTATTTTGGCATGCAAAACCTTGAAGATTATCCTACAGCCCATTGTGGAAAACGCTGTGATTCATGGTGTGGGCAATCTGCCCTATCCCGGCACCATCCACATTGGAGCCCAGGCACAGGGCAGTGTTCTGCTGCTTCAGGTAAAGGATAATGGATATGGCATCCGCCCCGAGCTGATTGGGCGTATTTTAGAGGCCAAGCCCTCCAGCAAATCCGGTATAGGGATTTGGAATGTGCAGCAGCGGATCCAGCTGATGTACGGCAAGGAATATGGGCTTACTTACTACAGCGAACCGGACGAAGGCACATGTGTGACCATCCGGCTGCCGCTGGTGCGGGAATGAAAGGAGGAATCCGCCTTGAAAAAATCTGCGCTTATCCTGGCGCTTTTGGCGATGCTGTCGCTGCTTCTCGCCGCCTGCGCCCCCCAAAAAAGCGTGTTTCACATTGAACTGATTGTAAAGGGCACCGAGACGGAGTTTTGGCAGAGTGTGTATGACGGAGCCAAGGCCGCCGCCGGCAACAGCGCACAGCTTTCCTTTTTGGGCCCGGAGGTGGAGAAAGACTATCGCGACCAGGTGGAACTTTTGGCGGGTGCCATTGAGCGGGCCCCTGATGCGGTTATCTTGGCAGCCGGCGACTATTATATAATGGCCGAACCTCTGGAAAGGGTAGTGGATGCAGGCATCCCCGTTATTATGGTGGATTCTGCGGTGGACAGCGAAAAGTGGGTCTCTTTTGTGACCACCGACAATCAGAGGCTGGGCCAGACCCTTGCACAGGAGCTGCAGGCAAGGCTGCCAAACAGCGGCAGCATCGGGGTCATCAGCTTTGTGCAAAGCTCTTATCCTTCGGTGGAGCGTGAACAGGGCTTTCGCTCCACCATGAAAAACAGCACCCGGCACCGCCTGCTTGATACGGTATACTGCGACTCTAACATTGATACCGCCCAAGCGCTGACCCGCCAGCTGGTGGAGCAAAACCCTGATCTGGTGGGTATTGTGGGGCTGAACGCACAGTCGGCTACCGGGGCGGCCAGAGCACTGGAAGAGCTGAGCCGCACCGACATCTTTATGGCAGGCATCGACTGCACGGTGGAGCAAGCCGATTATATGGAGCTGGGCATTATGCAGGCAGCCGTGCTGCAAAACCCCTACGCCATGGGTTATTACAGTGTAAAAACCACCCTGGATCATCTCTCCGGTAAGCTGGTGGAAAAGATGGTGTATACCGATATTCATGTAGTGGATAAAGCAAATCTCTTTGACGACAAATATCAGCAATTAGTCTTTCCTTTTGTCTAGATTTTCACAACAGATGCAAAGAAGGCTCCTTTGTGTGTAAGATTGCGCACAAAGGAGCCTTCTTTTTAGGTAATTGAATAATCATATTTTGAACAAGAAACAGTTATATTTCCCATTCTAACCCTTGGGTGCTTTTGTTACACTAATATTAAGAGGCGAAACGATTCGCTCTGTCAAGTCAAAGAGGAGGTAGCAATGGACGAGCTGCTTAAGATGGTGGGGATTACAAAGCTTTTTCCCGGTGTGCGAGCGCTTAGCGATGTGTCGCTGGATTTGCGCGAGGGCGAGGTGCATGCCTTATGCGGTGAAAACGGAGCAGGTAAATCCACTTTGATGAAGGTACTTTCCGGCGTTTACCGTGCAGATCAGGGCGAACTGCACATAAAGGGTGAAAAGGTGCTGATAGACAGCCCCAAAAAGGCCCAACAGATGGGCATTAGCATTATTTTTCAGGAGTTTAACCTTTGCTCTCACCTGACGGTGGCGGATAACATCTGGCTGGACCGCCAACCCAAAAAAGGTCCCTTTGTTGATGAAAAGGAACTGATACACAAAACCCAGGAGATTCTGGATGATTTGGGACTTTCCATCAAACCCAAAGCCCGTGTGCGCAGCCTGAGTGTTGCCGAGCAGCAAATGGTGGAGATTGCCAAGGCGATCTCATTCCAATCCAAGATTTTGGTGTTGGATGAGCCTACAGCAGCCCTGACAGAGGCGGAAATTGACCGGCTGTTTGCCATTATCCTGCGGCTCAAAAAGCGTGGGGTGGGCATGTTCTACATATCACATCGGCTGGAGGAGCTTTCCAGAATTGCCGACCGGGTATCGGTTATACGGGACGGTGAGTATATCGGCACACGGGACTATAAGGACGTGACCATCGACAGTCTGGTGCAGATGATGGTGGGCCGTGAGCTGAGTGCAAAGTTCCCTGTCTATCAGAGAAAGATCGGCGACATTATCTTTGAAGCACGCAACGTGGAAAATCATCGCGTGCAGGTCGACAAGCTGCAGGTGCGGGCGGGCGAAATTGTGGGTATTGCAGGGCTTATGGGTGCCGGGCGCACCGAGCTGGCCCGTGCTATCTTTGGTGCTGACAAAACCAAAACCAAGGAAATCTTTTTGGAGGGGCGCGCACTGCAAATCAACAGTGTGGATGATGCGGTGAAGCAGGGCATCGGTTATATTACCGAGGACAGAAAACGTGACGGATTGGCTCTTTCTATGACTGTGGAGCGCAATATCAATCTGGCGCATATCCCCAATCTTTGCCGGTTTGGCTTTATTAACGACCAGGCTGCCCAAAAAAATGCGCACAAATTTTCACAGAGCCTGCGCATCAAAACCCCCAGCCTGAAACAACGAGTAAACAAGCTCAGCGGCGGCAACCAGCAGAAGATTGTGCTTGCCAAATGGCTGTGCAACGATATCAAGGTGCTGATTTTTGACGAACCCACCCGGGGCATTGATGTAGGCGCTAAATTAGAGGTTTATGAGCTGATGAACCGTCTGTCAGACCAGGGTGTGGGCATTATCATGATTTCTTCCGAGCTGCCGGAAATATTGGGCATGAGCGACCGGGTGCTGGTGATGCACGATGGTGCTATCCGGGCAGAGCTTTCCAGAGAAGAAGCGACGCAGGAAAAAATACTTTATTATGCGGCCGGTCTGTGTATGGCCATAGAAAAGGGTGCTTAACATGGAAAAAATACTGGATTCGGCAAAAACACCGGTAAAAGAGCAAACCACTAGCTATGCAGATTTTTTACAGAAGGGTCTGGCCTTCGGTGTGCTGGTTCTGTTGTCAATCCTATTCGGCGTATTAACCAAGGGGAATTTTCTGCGGATGGATAATCTGCTGACAGTGGCATTGCAGGTAACACCCTATGCCATCCTTGGTTTTGGCCTTACCTTTGTGCTCATCACAGGGGGGACAGACCTTTCCGCCGGTTCGGTTCTGGGTTTTGGCGGCATTGTTTGCGCCAAGGCAATCACTATGGGGGTTCCCATGTGGCTTGCCATTATCGGTGGTATTACCGTTGGCGCACTGGCAGGGGCCATTAATGGGTTTGCCGTAACCCAAATGAACGTAACCCCCTTTATTGCCACACTGGGTACACAATTTGCTTTTCGCGGATTAACCCAGCTGGCGGGACAGGGCAAGCCTGTTTCCATTCAAAGTATGGACGACAAGGCTGTGGTAGAAACCTTCAAGTTTCTGGGGGGCGGGTCTATCGGTCGGGTGCCTTTCCCTACCATTATCATGCTGGCTATTGCCATATTGCTGGGTATTGTTTTATCACAAACGGGCTTTGGCCGCAGAATCTACGCCGTAGGCTCCAACGAAGAAGCCGCCCGCCTTTCCGGTATTAATGTGTTCCGCACCAAGATGTCGGCTTATATCATCAGCGGCGCGACCGCCGCCTGTGCAGGCATTCTGCTGGCAGCAAGGCTTGCTTCTGCTCAGTCCAACGCTGGTCAGTCCTATGAGCTGGAGGGCATTGCCGCAGCGGTAATCGGCGGAACCTCGGTTATGGGTGGTGAAGGCTCTATACTTGGCACTATCATCGGTGCTTTTGTCATGGGTGTGCTGCGAAACGGCCTGAACTTGGTGAAGGTTGACCCCTTTGTACAGATGATTATCATTGGCGCCATCATCGTGGTGGGTGTTTGGTATGACACACTGCGCCGGAAAAGCCAGTCACTTTAATAAAATCCTGTTATCCTACAAACCACAGAGGTTTGAAAATAATACATAATAAAAAAGGAGAGCTCAGATGAACATGCGTAAGTTGGTCGTATTCCTGTTAGCCGGAGTAATGGTGTTATCGTTATTTTCCGGTTGTGGCTCCAGCGTTTCTCCTGCTCCTTCTGCCCAGACTCCTCCCAGCGCACAGTCCGGTGAATCGGTTATTAAGATTGCACTGATTACCAAAATGGTGGATTCTCCCTATTGGCAGACCGTTAAGAGGGCTGCCGAAGAAAAAGCTGCTCAATTGGGTAATGTTGAGATTACCCATCTTGGCCCCCCCACCGAAGCAGATATCGACAGACAGGTACAGATTGTTGAGACCGCTATCAACGATGATTATGACGGCATTATCCTAGCTGCCAGCGACAAGGACGCCCTCATTGAGCCTGTTAAAAAAGCAAAGGCTGCAGGCATCCCCGTTATTATGATTGACTCCGGCATTTCTGAACCTGTATACGATGCCTTTTTGGCGACCAACAATGTGCAGGCTGGCGCAGAATGTGCCAAGCTGATGGCCAGCCTCATTGGCGAAGCCGGGCAGCTTGCCATTGTTAACTTTGCCGCAGGCACCCAGACCGCCGTTGACCGTGAAACCGGCTTCACCCAAGAGATTAAAGCAAACTATCCCAACATCGAGATTGTGGGCGTACAGTACAGTGATTCTGACCCCATTAAGGCAGCCAACCAGGCCACTGACTTTATTTCGGCATACCCCGACCTGAAGGGCATCTGGGGCGCTAACGACCAATCTGCCGTAGGTGTTGCCCAGGCAGTCAGCGAGCAAGGAAAAGGCGATTCCATTGCAGTGGTTGGCTTTGATAACTCGGATGACATCAAGGCCGGTCTGGCCTCAGGTGCCATCAAGGGAACCGCTGTTCAGATGCCCACCGCTATGGGCTCGGTAGGTGTACAGCTGATACTCGACCTGCTGGCCGGCAACGGCCCGTCCTCCAAGGATGTGGACACCGGCGTCACCATGGTTGACCTGAAAAATCTGAATGACGCAGATATCCAGGCAGTTCTTAATCAATAGTCTTCCAATTTATTCTATACACCCCAAACACCCGGCAAAAATTTTGCCGGGTGTTTGGGGTGTACTGCGCTCAAAACGGCATCTAAAAAATTTCTCTATTGTTTGTTGCTTTTGCCGCAGACCTTAAAAGGGCAAAACTGGTATAATTAATTTAGCATACCATTGCTGCCAGAGTTATGTGGGGCAGTGGTTAACGATAAAGGAGTGGGCTAATGGCTGCCATGGCCTATGTAAGGAGGACGATAAAAGGTGTACAGGCTGATATTTGCAGACGACGAGGCCCTGGTGCGCAACAATGTTACCCGTTTGATTGATTGGGAAAAGCATGGATTTACCTTGATAGGCTGCTGTGCCAACGGCCATGAGCTGATAGAGATGGTAGAGCGGGAACAGCCGGAGCTGGTCATTACCGATGTCAATATGCCTTTTATCAATGGCATTGAGGCATCCCGGCAGATACGCCAGAACCACCCGGGGGTTAAGATTGTATTTTTAACTGGATATAATGAGTTCGAATATGCCCAGCAAGCCATAGACCTGAATGTAATGAAATATATCTCCAAACCGGTTACTGCGGGCAAACTATCTGAAACCCTCCTGGCTTTGAAAAGCAGATTGGATTATGAATATGCGGATAAACGCAATTTTTCAATGCTGCAAAACTTCTATGACCAAAACAAAGCCTTTATGCAGGGCGTGTTTTTAAACAGTCTTCTTACCAGTGGCATAGACGATGAAGAAGCTAACCGTACAGCTGCCAGTTTAGAGCTGAGCTGGCTGCAGGATCAAGGGTATCGAGTGGTACTGCTGCAAAAGGACGATAACCTGAATCGTGAAGAATGGCAAGGCGTTCCTGAGGAGATGCTGAACTTTGCTGTCTACAACATCACGCAAGAGCTGCTGGAAGCGTCCAATCTGGGGACTGCCTTTCTCATGGGCACCAGAGTTGCCATGATTACCTGCCAGAAAGATCGAAGCCTTACCGCATATCAAGGTTTTCTTGAAAACTGCATTGGGGAGATTCAGGCCAATATAAAAAATCACCTTCACTTTACCGTTTCCGCTGGCATAGGCCGTGTTTGTACTGCATTGTCTCAGGTGTGTGAATCTTATGGAGAGGCTGTCTCAGCTCTGGGATACCGCCAGATATACGGCGACAGCCATATAATTTTTATTGATGATATTGAACCCAACCGAAGCAAATCGCTGATTTTTGACCGTTCTATGGAGCTTCGCCTCATAGAAACGGTTAAATCCGGTGACCGAAACAGCTGTTTAAGAGAGCTTGAACAGCTGATTCAACCACCTGACCGAATCCTTTCTCAGTCAATGCGTCTGTTTGGCATGAGTATCTTGTTATGTATTATTCGAGAAGCCGACAGCTCCGGGGCTCTTTGGAACTGGGATTCAGATTGTGCCAAGGTTTTGGAAGCACAGAGCAAAAAAGAGCTGTATCGATTGCTGGTTTCAGCATGTGATCGACTAGCAGAATCTCTCACTGAGTTGCGAAACAACTCTTTTTCAGAAGTGGTGCAGGCAGCCCAAAAATATGTGGAAGAACACTATACGGCACCTGACATTTCTGCAAACACGGTTAGTGATGCTCTTCACCTGAGCGCCAGCTATTTTCGTGCTCTCTTTAAGAAAGAAATGGGCATTACCTTTGGCAACTATCTCACCAAAATCCGCATGCAGCATGCCAAAGAGATGGTTGAGCACAGCGACCTGAAAAATTACCAGATAGCTGAAGCGATAGGCTATAGTGACCCTCATTATTTTAGCTATTGCTTCAAGCGGTTTTTCAATGCTTCTCCCAACGATTTGAGAGGCAGAAATAGTTAGGGGCTATCTGAAGAGCTCTACTCTAAACGCCTCTTTTACCCCTGTTTTTCTACCTGTGACATCAATACCACGCACTCAACGGTATTACCAAAAACCCACAAAGCTCCAGACAGTTATATTAGCATTACCGTAGGCTTTGGGCACGGTGATGGCTTGATACCACTTGATGGTATAGTCACTGTTCAAAACAGCCTCACTCTTAATAATATAGCTCAAAAGGCAAAGGCATACATGCCAAAACCACCAACCACTTACAAAATGATTAAAGAATATGTTGATGAAAAATACAGCTTCAAAGTTCACACATTCAAGTAGATGCTATCAAAGATGCACGAACTTATTTTGAAGTAGTATAGAAAATTAAACACAGATATGAAAATTGCTCTTTACATTTTGTAGAGGGCATTTTTTATGCCCTCTACAGAAAGGAGACTAACAAATTGAACCCAAAGACAATCGCCATCGCCAACCAAATTGTATTACTACAATCACCTTGATCTCTTCCTGTATTTTACCGTATCCCGTTACGGTTTCATAATTATTTCACTATAGTTGTATACGGAAATCATATTGTCTGCCCATAGATAAACTTTATGTTCTCGAGCACTCTAAAAGTAATCGGCATATATTTAGCCCTGTGGAGGCCAGTGATTAACTATTTCGCACCAATTGGTTCATTACGACAATGTTTTAATGTAAGAGCGAAAAAAGTAAAAAAACACAAAATAAAAGTAAAAAAACACATTTTATTACTTTTGTTAATTTGATAAAATGTATGATATCACTATAAAACCAGGTCTTTAGAGCGTATTTATGACAATTGAATTTTAAAACCTTATGCGCCCCAGTTAAAAGTAGCTCTTATGACTGAAACAACCTGCAAATTCTGTGGGCAAACCAATTTGTCAAAGACTTGCGTGGTTTTTTCTTAGTTAAATTTGCTCGTGCACATTCTATTTTTCTAATGGAATTTTGTTTGTGTCATTCAATTTTATGAATATGATAGAGAAGAAACAGCAAGGACAATCGACAGGCAGGAGGTGTTACCATGCGTGGCCCATAAATTACTAGACTGGCAAAATGAGCCGATATGAATCCGCAAGAAAACATACTGACGTTGGACAAGCGATCGAATCTTCACATAAACATGGAGTAAAATCCAACACGAGGAAGGAAGTTGCATAAGTGAAAAGAGCATTCGCGTTATTAATGAGTTTAACTCTCTTGTTTTCAATGATCCCCACAGTTGCCGTATCTGCCGCGCCGAGTACAGAGGGGCTTCTTCTCTACTACAAATTTGATGGAGATTTGACGGATTCTTCCGGCAACAGTCGAAACGGTACATTGAACGGAAGCAATATGTCCTATATTGAAGGGATGGACAACCGGGCGCTCAAACTAAATGGCGCTCAGAACACGACCGTTACCGTTCCATCCTTTCCATCCCAGTCGGCGATCACGATCGCTTCGTGGATTAGAATCGACAGTCTGGCGAATACCTACAATGGAATTTACCATACCAACAGCTGGACAAGCGGCGCTATCCATTACCATATCAGCGGTAGCAGCGGCAAGCTGACGGTCGGAGTTAACGGCAACAGCGATGTGTCTTCCGATTACGCCTTCAGCAAGGGCTCCCTGTGGACGCATACTGCTATGGTCTATGACAGCGCCGACAAGACGGTGAAATTTTATATTAATGGTAAACTAGACTCGACAAGAACGATCGGCAGTCCCGTTGTACTCAACGGGAACACCGCTTTAATCAGCGGATATGGCGATGAAAACCGCGGGCTTGACGGTGCTCTTGACGACTACAGAATTTATGGCCGGGCCTTAAATGGCGCGGAAATCCTGGAGCTGCTCAACGGCATTGATCCTCCAGAGCCGCCGGAGCTGCCGGAGCTGCCCTCCTCCGACGAGTTCAAATATCGCCTTGATGACGCTCTGGGGTTCAATGAAAATACATATAAAACGATTCCCAAGGCGACCGGCACGCAAAACAACTGGTGGGACGGCTCTGTTTCCGCCAACGGCGAAATCGGCTTTATTCAGAGCGGTGACCCGAACGAAGACGTGTTCATCTTTAATAATACCAAAATTGTTTCCGATGGCGCGGATTTCTATGAGACGCCCGTCCTGCATCCGGTACTGGACGCACAGAAAGCGGGTGCGGTCACAAGAGCCAACAACAACGCTTTCCCATGGATCACGCAAACCAATACCTACAGCAATGAACAATACGGAACCGGCTGGGGCACGACATGGCCGCGCCCCTATCAGCCTGCAGCCCAATATCGCATCAAAAACAATGATTACACACAAGAAAACTCGACTGTTTACAACAGATATACAAATTTTGAGACCGGCGAGGTCGGCGTGCAGTGGAAGGATAAGGAGGGGAACGAATGGAACAGGCGTTCCTTTGCGTCCAGAAGCGATGACATCATCGTCACCTATATTGAATCTCCAGATGAGAAAGACCTCAACCTGACGCTGACAATCGACAACTACAGGCAGATAAGCAATGCGAACAACGTAACCCTGCCCATTGATTATGTTGTGACGCAAAAAGAGGGAAAGGTGGTCGCCTACGGCTTGGTCGGAAAGTATGAGGTCGCCAACCGCAAAGGCAGCAAAAATGTCAAAGAGCGCCTCTTTGCGCATGGCGGATGGGGCACCGCCACACAGATTATTACCGATGGCACCGTAGGCTATCAGGCGAACACGCAGCAAATCAGCGGCACAACCTATAACAACCCAACCATTACTGTCACCGGCACCAAATCCCTGATGCTGATCACCAAGGTTGAGCGTCAGGATAGCGGATGCGACACGATCGCCGACGTGAAAGCACTGCTGTATGACAAGCTGGTGGCCGATATTCAGGGCATTGTGAATGAATACAATGTGACCAGTAGCGAAAAGAGTTATCAGGATCTGCTCGCCCCGCACGAGGAGCTGCATGGGGATATGTTCAACAATGTGCGCATTGATCTTTGCGCCACAGAAGAAGAGATCGCCGACAGGTCCTTGACCAACACCCAGCTGATCGCCAAGCAGAACAGCGACAAAAGCAAAATCAACAAGGCGTTTCTTGAAAGAGTTTACAACAACGGCCGGTTTGGCCTTATATGCTCAAGCGGCTATCAGACCGCCCGCCTGGGCGGGATCTGGAACGGCCAATACAGTCCGCAGTGGAGCGGCGACTTCACGCTAGACGCCAACACCAACCTGCAGATATCCGGTATGAACACCGGTAACATGCAAACCGCGGGCCAGGGCTATATCAATTTTATCGTGCGTATGGTCAGCGACTGGGAATCAGACGCAAAAAATGTATACGGCATGACCGATGCCATCAAGGCGCCGCCCCGCGTTGACGGTACCGGCGCGTCCGGAAGCTATCATTTCCTGGACGGTTATCCGCACATCTATGTCAACGGCATTACCGACTGGCTGATTCTTCCGATTTTTGAGTATTGGCAGTGCTACGGCAATCAGCCGATTGAGCTTGGCAAAGATATCGACCTGTCCAAAGGGTCTTACAACTCTGGCACGACAATAGCCGATGTTCTCGACCTGAGCGATGAACGCGTAGCGGAAATCAACGCTTCCGGCTATATGGATCTTGAGCAGGATATCCTGTTACCGTTGTTGGTGAAGACGATGAATTTCTGGTTGCAATTCGCCGATGAACGGTTCTATACCGATGGCGAAGGGAAGCACCATCTCAACGACGGCACGACGCTGTCCCAGGCGGTCGCCGCTGGGGATGAGGATGCCGTGTATCTGTTTACTCCAGGCTATTCGCCGGAAAACACCCCCCAGGGCGGAACCGGCAACTGGGGCGAAAACAGCCGCGGGGCGCTGGCCTACAATACGGCGTTTGACATTTCAGCGGCCTATGACACCCTGTATATGGCGAGAACAATGATCGATGTAATCGATCCCTCCAACAGGGATGACCTGCTGGATTCCTGGGCATCTTTTGAGCAATATATCCCCCCCTACAAATATACATCCGATGGTGCCTTTAAAGAATGGGCCGCAGACGAATTGGGTGAGCGATACAGGCACAGGCATGACTCCCACGCATATCCCGCCTGGCCGGGATATGAGGCGCAGGACGACCTCGAAATCCGCAAAGGCCTTTCGGTTGCGATGGACAAAAGATCGGAGGCCTACAATAACTCTGAGGCAGCCGAATCCCACGGACCGGTGCATAAATTGCTGATTGAAGCCCGTTTGAAACGCGCCAGCGAGGTTGACCGTATTTTGAAATATTTGCTAACAAGCAACTACCAGAATGCGTCAATGACGACCAACCATAACGCGAATAAGACTTCATCGTTCTGCACTGACTCTGCCCACGGTATTTTTGGCGGAGTGAATGAATCTCTGCTGTACTCGGACATGAACGTCATTGAGATCCTGCCGGCGCTGATTCCGACCCTGGACAAAGGCAGTATTACCGGCCTGAGAGCCAGAAACAACACACAGGTTGATAGCATTGTCTGGAATAAGCGAGAGATGAGCGCATCGGTCACCCTGACTCCCGATGCGGATAAGGATACGCTCAAAGTAATGTGCGGCCTCGGCATGAAGTCCGCTAAAATCAAAGGAGAAACACAAACAATCCTAGTTGACGACCTTGGCCGCAAATATGTGGAGGTCCAGCTCGTCACAGGCAACACCGTTACGGTCGACTTTGAGCTGGAAGAGCAAAGTATTACCATTTCCACCGAGAAAGATTTGGATGTCAAGCTGACGTCCGGAGACAGCGTCCAGTTTAACGCCACAATTTACCCCAGCACCTCGGCCCACGTTGGCGTCAATTGGTTTGTGGTAGACGCCGAAACAGGCAATGCTGTCAGTGGCGTGACGATTTCCAGCAAAGGCCTTCTGAATATCAGCAAAACCAATGAGGGTGCAGGCAAGACGTTCAAGGTGTATGCGACAACGAGCGACGGTGTCGCCCAATCCAATGAACTTTTCGTGGAGCTGTCACTCTGGCAGCCGATTGCCGTGCGCATGGAAAGCGAGGACTTTGACTACGGCTTCGGATATTATGTCATTGAAGCCAACAAGGCTTCCGCCAGCGGTAATGCAGAAATCGGTTACGTCGGCGGAGCGAATAACAGGCAGTGCGTGTTCAAGTACGGCGGGATTGATTTTACAGATTTGAAGTCGATCAACCTTATCCGCACTTATGACGGCGCTGTCAGTGTCAAGTTCTATATTGACCTAGATGAGGTCGAAGAAAAGACCTATTTCACAAACTACAACGATAACGTCAGTACACCGCAGGATAGCCGGCGCTATCAGCTTTCCGATGTGTTGATTGATGATACTAAGCTGATCGCAACCGGCTCTATCGCCAGCACCAATAGGGACTACACACTGGAGTTGAGCGAAAAAACAGAAAATACGCATGACCTGTATGTTGTTATCCAGGTGACGAGCGGAACGTATGGCGGAAACTATGACTATATGTTCCTAAACTATGCCTCCGTCAACATGGACGGACTGCTCAAATCGATCGCAAAAGCGCAGGCCCTCAACCAAGCTGATTACACCGCGGACAGTTGGGTTGTCCTTGCCGATGCCCTCGTCAATGCGCAGGCCGTGATGGCTGATGCTGACGCCACGCAAGCCGTGATCGATGCCGCCGCTAAGTCCATTGATAACGCAATCGATGCTCTCGTGAAGATCCCCGTTATCATCGTTGACAAGAAAGCGCTTGACAGCGCCATTGATGAAGCCAAGGCCCTTAATGAGGCAGACTACACCGCCGAGAGCTGGAGCCGCCTTAGGGATGCGCTGGCTAACGCCATCTTCGTGCAGAATGACGCCGATGCCACGCAGGCTGAGGTGGACATCGCCACTGCGGCCATTAAGGAAGCCATCGCCGCACTGGAGGAGCCCACCGATCCCGGCGAAACGGTCGACGTCAAGAAGCTCACAATCAAGGGCGCAGCGACTGTCAAGCGCAATAAAACCGTCGAACTCACCGTCGTTGTCGATCCTACTGACGCCACATTCAAGGACGTCACCTGGACCTCTCTGACACCGGACACCGCCACTGTTGACGCGAACGGCGTCATCACCGGCAACAAGGCAGGCTTTGCCATCATTGAGGCCACCGCGCACAACGGTGTCTCCACCCAGTACACCATCCGCGTCATCGCCTAACCGTATCTCGACTTGCCTTTTGATTTCTTTGGGAGGATGTAAAAACTGTCTTAACGGATTTTCCTCTGTTCCACGGTGTGGAGGCTGTTTTACACCAGCAATGACGCCATCGAAATGGAGGAAAATCCGGTCTGTTTGAAACTTAATATCCGCATAATTACCGGATCCTTGAACCTCGCAACCGGCTATTCAGATTTAATCGGCAGAGGTGCGGCGTTTATTCGTTATTCCATATTAAGAGACTGAAGGCCTGCATGCATCTTTGATCGTAAACAGTACGCAAACGGCGTCCAGTGCGATTGTCTGCCAATGCCCGAAGTACGAGAGCAAGCGAAAAACTGTATAGAAAAGGTACGTTTTTCACGGAAAATGCCGCTTGTGCGCGGCGATACGAGGGGCGGCAATGTGTTTGTATTACTGAGGGCGATTTACTCAATACATGCGGAAAAAGTACCAAAAGCATACCCAAAATCGCAGGGGGCGCGGCTGACCGTCGATCGACGGCCGGCCGCGTCCCTTTTTCGTCCTCTTATGATAATGAAGTTTTTAGGGGGGCTGTTCTTTTTACGAGAGAGGCCTACAGCCGCTGCAATGGTGCTTTGCTTGATGGTTACATAAGGGAGCAGCCAGCATTTGCTGGAGAGATAACAATACACCAGCATCTCGGAGCTGGTCAAGCCGTACTCAAAGATACTATTACTGATCTTTACAAAGCCTTTTTGCATAGCCACTCACCTTTTCATTTTTTAGTCGAACATTCCTCCCTCCAGCTCATACTCAGAGCCGTATACTTGGTTACAGATCTTATCGCCGGTTAGGTGCGGTGTTGCCCTAAAAAATATATTTGTAAAACAACCCACATTTTATCTTCAACGATCCGATAATCATAGTGATAGATAATTCTGTGAGGGGAACACTTTTGTGGATAGAACATATATTTCAGGGGCAAAGCTGCGTATCCCGGCGGTCAGACCCAATTATATCTGCCGGGATATTCCCAATAAGAAGCTGGATGAGGGCTTAAAAAAAGAGCATAAAATATTCCTAATCTCGGTTCCAGCGGGCTATGGCAAAACAACATTGGTTTCTGGCTGGATCAGTCAGTTGGACGAGCCCTGCGCATGGCTTTCTCTAGATAAATACGACAATGATCCGATCAAGTTTATCCGCTATTTGCTGGAGGCAGTCCGAAAGGTCAACAAGAGCTTTGGGGTGACGGTTCAGGATCTGACGAATGCACCAAAGCTGCCGGAAATCGAGACGGTAAGCCTTTATTTAATGAACGAGCTGGAGCAGTTTCCCCAGCCGCTGATTTTGGTTCTGGATAATTATCATGTGATTGAGCACCCATACATCCACGAGATGGTACAAAATCTGCTGGGGTCCCGTTCTCTGCGTTTGATTATTAGCACACGCCAAAAACCACCCATTGCCTTTTCCAGATGGAGGGTTCGGGACAAAATGACCGAGCTGAATTTCTCGGATTTAAAATTTTCTGGTGCGGAGATCAAGGAATTCTTTGGAAAATCTTTCAATATAGTATTTGACGACGATATGCTGCAAACCATCGAAACGCAGACAGAGGGCTGGGCCGCAAGCATGCAGTTGACTGGTTTATCCATAAAAAATATGGATAAGGCTCAGGCAAAAAGATTTATCAAAGAACAGGGCGCCAGCAATCGGTTTATTGCGGATTACCTCATGGATGAGGTGGTGAAAATGCAGGAGGAGCAAACCTGTGGGTTTCTGTATCGGACCTGCATGCTCAAAAAATTCAATCGGGAGCTATGTGTCGCGGTAACAGGCATTGCCGACAGCAAAAAAATCATAGACCGACTGGAAAAAGACAACCTCTTTATTGTTGCGCTGGATCACAGTCATACCTGGTACCGGTATCATCCTCTTTTTTCCGAGTTGTTAAAAGCCAACATGGATGACGACCGCAAGGCGGAGCTTTGTAAGAATGCCAGCCTGTGGTGTGAAGAAAACGGGTTTGCCGAAGAAGCGCTGGAATATGCGCTGGAGGCTAAGGACGGCGAGGCGGCAGCCAGTCTGGTCAAAGGCGAGGCAATTAGCCTTTTTCAGAAAGGGAAACTGAAAACGCTCCTTTCGTGGCTAAACTCCGTATCCGAAATTAATCAGGATAAGGAATCCACCCTTGAGCTATACCGCGCGTGGTGTCTGTTAATTTCGGGGGAAATGGACGAGGCAAATAGGGTGATCGACAGCTTCGCCCACACACAGGACGGCAGCAATCCCGTGATTACGGGGATGGTAAAGGCCGCCATGCCGTTCCAGTACAACAGCGACGATAAGAAAAAAACGCTGCAGTATGCCAAAGATGCTGTTACCGTTATGAAGGATCAGCAGGGCTTATTTTACTACGGAGCATTGATTGCGCTGGGTCACGCCAACGGTTTGAATGGGCATACGCGCGAAGCGGCGGCCTGGAATGCAAAAGCCCATGGTGGCGCATGCAGAAAAGGCTACCTCTTTTTGCAGCTGCTGTCGCTTCATGATCTGGCATTTTATCTCAATTGTATGGGGAGACGGCGCGAAGCCCTCGCCCTATGCGAAAAAACGCTGGAACGCGTAACAGACTCCAGCAAAAATCCGCTGAAGATGATAAAAATAGTCTATTTGTCAATGGGAATGCTGCTGTATGCCTCCAATCAACTGGGGAGGGCCAAAAGCTATCTGGAGGAGGGCATTGCCGCTTATCAGGAGTTGGCCTTTGCCCATCTGATAGGGCTGGGAGAGTGGCATCTGGTGCTGCTGCTTTATCATCTGGGCGAAAAGGAAAAAGCCTTTGAGATGGTATACCGGCTCCAAGCGCATTGCAAGGACCTTTTCGTCCGTAGGATCAGCCTGTTCTTTGAAGCGCTGGAGATGGAGCTGCACTTGCGAGAGGGCAATATCGCAAAGGTCTCCGCGTGGCTTCGCGAGCCGGGTAGCACCTTTGATGCGGTATCGGGAATCTTGGATATCTACCCCTACTTCACGTACATTCGGGCAATGATAGCGCAAAAAGAATTTGACAAAGCCCGGTTAGCCCTCGAGGATAAGCAGACGCTTCTTCGGAAAGAGGGCCGGTATGGAGAGCTGATTACCGTGCTGCTGCTATTGGCGTTGGTCACAAAACATTTGGATAACGAGAGCAAAGCACTTGGCTATGTACGAGAAGCGTTGGCAATGGCTGCGCCCGAGGGCTACGAACGCTACTTTCTTGATGAGGGAAGCGAGCTTCTGGAACTGGCCTACAAAGCAAGAGATGCCGCTCCGGCGTTTGTTGATAAACTATTCCCCAAGAAAGCCAAGAAGCCCCAGGCCCTTGCGGAACCACTCAAAAAAAGAGAAATTGAAATTCTCGTGTTGATTGCCAAGGGGTTATCCAATCACGAGATTGCCGAGATGCTCTACATTACTACCGGAACAACAAAATGGTATATTAAAAACATATTTGCTAAGCTGGGTGTCAATAAACGAACGCAGGCAGTGGATCGGGCAAGACGCCTCGAGATCATCCGTTGACTGCTCTAATCCATGATGCAAAACGAAAAAAGCCTTACTTTTCACCTCCCTTTTGGGAGGTGAAAAGTAAGGCTTTTGATTTATAATAGGAAGAGTCAAAGAATGATAAAAATAATGGTAACATCAAGGAGGAAGTTTAATGATCAACAAAACCATGCCGGTACGCGTACGACCACTTAGATGGTCATTGGTATTATTGGTGCTCGCTCTCGCTTTTTCTGTGACCGCCTGCTCGGGTTCTAGCTTTCCCAAAGCGGAAGAATCGGTCAATGGATTTTTTCAAGCATTAAGCGAAGCAAATCTCGAATCCGCAACGTCCTATTGCGCTTCTGGCTCCGACAATTTTTCGTTTACAGACCCCCAAGAAGAAAAATTTGTAACGCTACTGGTCCAAAAAACAACGCACGAGATTGTATCCTCAGTGGAAGAAGGCAGTACCGCTACCGTTACAGTCAAGGTAACCAATCTGGATCTGGAGCAAATCTTTGAAGAGGTGATGAGCAAGGCCACAGACGAAATGCTGGATGCCGTACTCGCGGGCAAGGATATCTCGGATGAAGAATCAATAGAAATGACCATGAAATACCTGGAGGAAGGCATGTCCGCCCCGGATGCCCCCCTTGTGACAAATGACCTGACAATTACGCTAAACAAAGACAATAGCAAAAAAATGTGGGTCATTGTGGATGATGATGCCTTTGTAAACGGCATTACCGGGAACATGAACGCCATGTTTTAAGGGGCATCTGTTTGGCGCAAGTTTCAACCCCGCACCAGGCTAGCAGTACGTTTTGATTATTAACACAATTACAGTAAAAGAGGAGATTATATGAGAACAGCAGCGGTCGTATTGGTAATAATTGGCACAATTGCATCCATAGCACTTGGAGTAAAGTGGATATCGGATTTTGAAACGTACGAAACAGAAATTGCATCCGTGGAAGAATTCAAGAATGACCCGGATGTTGCCCAAGCCTTGAAAGAGATGCAGGCCGTGCGCAGCTGTGCGTATGCTTTGATTGTATGTGGCATCATTGCTACGGTAACCGTGTTATTAGCAGGAAAAATCGGCAAGCTGGCAGCTGGCATTATATTGGCTTGCGCCATCGTCCCCGCAATTTTCTCGCCAATTTCTCTCGTGTTTACGTTTTTCTTCCTGATTGGAGGCTTGCTGCTTTTCTTTGCAAAGCCCAAAGTCCCCACAAAAACCGCCGCTTAGCAGATTGCCAATCAACGGGGAAATATGCGGCGTTTCCCTAGCAAAAAAACATAAG
The DNA here is from genome assembly GCA_035621215.1 of Oscillospiraceae bacterium MB08-C2-2. Lineage (NCBI taxonomy): Bacteria > Bacillati > Bacillota > Clostridia > Eubacteriales > Oscillospiraceae > Oscillospiraceae bacterium MB08-C2-2. The sequence continues at coordinate 1,307,744 of CP141729.1, forward strand.
CGTATGAAGAAATAATTGATATAAAAATGTTGAGCATGGGTTAGCCGATGGAGAAGGCTAACCCATGCTCGTATTCCGTTAAACTCTGAAAGCCGAAATAAAGTCTATCACTTTATCAGATGAATTTCATTTGATAATTGTTTGATAAAATAGTGTATTTCTGTAGAAATACCTATGGAACGCATCATAATACTCGGATTATAATTCACTCTCATCCTCCCACTTGAACAGCACCCCAATTGTTAGACAGTATGATATACTGAAAACAAATGGGGTGCTGTTCAGCAATGATGCGGGGCTTTCAGATCGCCAATAAACCCTTTTCTCAAAAAAAGATGCACAAAAGGGATTTACTGGAACAACAAATACGTAGCCTCAAAAATGACTTTAGGTCATCGGCGAAAAATTCAATTAATACAGAACCTTGTTTTTTGCTGAAAAGGATTTGCATCTCTCCTCGAGCTGTGCATAGCGAAGAACAGAAGCTCCGTCTTCGGATGCTGGGGCCGCTTCCGATGCTGCCGAAGTTTGCGCCGCTCCCCCGCTGGCAACACTTTGGCCGGCACTGGATGGGGTCTGGCCGCATCCTGTTAACAGGATCGACACTATAAATACTATAATCAGTGCTATTGAAAGAACAGGTTTCAACCTCATAATATTGTCTCATCTACAATACGGGCGATAAAAGCCAAGTATAGATGATTTTAAAGCGCTGCCGCTTTGCTGCGAACCCACTCAAGCCGGGCAAGATCAATATTACTGGGGACTGTGCAGTCCGCCCCAAGAATGACACCTGTTTTGCCGGCTTCCTCCAGCAGCTTTTGGGTATATTCCTCCACCTCTGCCTGACTGCCGGTATTGAGCAGGCCGGATTCGGTGTTATTAAATCCGCCAATGACAGCCTTGCCGCCAAAGAGCTTTTTACCTTCCGACAGGCTTACATTTTCAACGGTAACGGCCCAATTGATTGCTTTTGCATTGTAATCCGTATACCAGCTGAGATCGTTGCGGTTGCCCTTGAATCCGCAAATATGCAGGATGTTGTTGCTGCTGACCTCATTGGCTCCTTCAAGAACCTTCTTTTCACTGGGGGCCACAACCTCCTGATAAATCTCCTTGGTGATGCGTGCATCCTGTATGTTTTGAACGCTTAAGTAAATTCCATCCGCTTTGGCGGCAGTGATCACCTGCTGAGAAAGCACCGCCAAATCCTGTGCGATCACATCCAGAGCGTATTTCACGGCTTCTTTATCCTCTGTGATAAAATCGGCCAAAACTTGATTGCCTTTCTCATTCAACAAAATCTTAAAGAAAGTTGCAGGAGCAAATATGTTGTAGAAGGTTGCCAGATCATCGCCAAAGGCATCGGTAAGGGTTTTGACCAGCTCAACCTGCTTTTGAATCCAAGGGTGGTTTACACCAAGGGGCTTTAGCTCCCTTAAATCCCCAGCTTTTTTTGCTTCCAGCAAAATGGGATTGGGATATGCAAAAAAGCCATCACTCATCAGCTTGACAAAATCAGGCCCGAAGTCACCCACAAATTTCTTGTGGCCCTCTATGCTTTTCTGGAGAATATCCGCATTTTCCAGCCCCTGCTTGATTTCCTCGCCCTGAATGAAATGGAACCAAAAACCAACGGGAACTCTTTCGACTTCTTTATTATCAAAGGCATTAAATACAAATTGTTTATTGGACATGGTGATCCTCTTTTCTATATATTTATTTAAAGGGTAAAGGTGTCTGCAAAGCAGCACATTCGATTCATTGAGCTGTAACAACAGTAAACCCTTCGTGCTTTTTTGCCACAAAAAACGGGATTGTTTTTTCTCATTGAATCGATCATTCCTTTCTCGCAATTCAAACATAGTAAATATATAAACATACTATGTATATATATTTAATAGTGTTTATGATAGCACAACAAAATTTGGTTGTCAATCGAATTTAAGCGCTTATCTTTTTATTTTTCTGCGCCTGCACCAGGCGCAGAAAGGCTATTTTTTGCGGCATAAGCTGTTTGTAATTCAAAAAAACGATATCCGGCAAAATTATTTAGCAAAACTCTGGGCCAATAGCTCTAGAGCGTTTAAAGCATGGCCCCGTTTTCACACGCACCGCCCCAGTTGCGACATAGATAGGATTCCATCCACATAGACATATGGGTATTGGCCGCTCTTTAAGGGACGGTTGCACCAGTTCTCGTGGTAAAAATCCTATAGTATCCCAACATCTTAGGAGCCACTGTCTGGAGGAGGCCCTGGCAAATTATTTGTTACCTTAAAATCGCGCGGCAGCATGAGGCAGATCCATTATCCCTTTATGATAGCAACAAGCGGTATCGCTCTTATTTACGTAATTATTACGTAAATATTACTGAAACATGAACGAACCCAATTCCATAATATGATAAGCTTATTATTGCATAGGAAATTCTTTAATAGGGCTATTGATTATAGTATGGAAAGGAATTTGAAGATGAAATTATTTCAACGGTTAATGGCATTCTCACTTGCACTTGCCATAACAATATCAGCGATACCTTCGTTGACATTGTCTGTTTTGGCAGAGGAGGCAACGGAGCTGGGACAGAGTGCAGGCAGAATCCAACCACTCGGTATCAACGGACCATCCGCTTCCATTTTAGGGCAGGATAATCCGAAACAGAATCTTACTTTTACAATCGACATAGAAAATGCATCGGATGTTGCAGATGTTACGGTGCTGTATCAGCAGGCCGCTGACGTGGTTTTTTCGAAAAAGGCTATGTCCGCAACTGACAGCAACACCTATACTGCGGTATTAAATCGTTCCGATATTTGGGCTTCGTCGCTTAAATGGCAGGTACAAGTAAAATACAACAACGAATTAGATTGGCTTTCTTCTCTCAACGATACTGCCATTGTATGCGCAGTGGGTGCACAGCAATCTTCCCCTTTACTGATTACTGAAATTGTACCTACAGCTACAAAGGGATATCATTATACTTATCTGGAAGTTTATAACAACTCCACCCAAACCATTGATTTAAAGGATTACACCGTTTTTAATCAGTGGTCCGACAAAGGCTGGAATGAATGGACCTTTGATGGAAAAAGCCAGAGTGTTTCCAATGGCATTGGCACCAATTATCATCCGGCCGAAAGTATCCCGCTAGCGGCAGGGAACTCCATAATTATGTGGCCTACAAACCAGGCGCACACACTGGAAGATTTTAATAGTTTTTACGGCACCGATGTTCAGCCGGAGCAAATTGTTAAAGTAGCTCATGGCGGCATTTCGCCAACCGATCAGCGCACCTTCAGTATTGGCAAAACCATTAATACAATTGTAGCCACTGCTGTCAGCAACAATGGAAAGGTTGAGGACAATCCGGATAGGAATGTGAATACCAAATATGCGAACCAATATACCTACCGTATAGATGGAAAAGCAGGTTATAAATATACAAAAACTGCAGCACCTACCCCCGGAACGGTCGCAGAATGGCAGATTCCCGATCAACCCTATGATTTGGATGCCGAAAATGCAACCATTCATCCCATTTCAGACAGCGACCTTATCTATCAGGCCAGTTATGGGGCTGCAGACCCTGTAACCATTCAGGCAAAAATTACAGGAGCCTCTTCCAATATCTCCGCTAATCTGTATTACAGCCAGAATAGCTACGAAGTGCGCAAATTAGAAATGGAAAAAGGTGCTGATAGTCTTTTCTCTGTTACGATAAGCCGCAGCGTGCTCTGGGCAGATGACTTTACATGGTATATACAGGCCGATGATGGAACAAATTCGGTAAAAAGTGCGGAAAAGACCAGCGCTGTTGTATCAAACGTTGATTATTCCAGCGTGCCGCCTTTAATTTTCACAGAGGCTGTGCCGGTTTATAAAACAGGCACACAGGCTACATATGCCGAGCTTTATAACAACTCCGATAAAGCCATCAATATGGGCTACTATAATTTATATTATCAGTATCTGGATAGCTCTACAGCGCCTAAGACATGGACAATTTCGACACCGGAGCTCTTGTTGGAACCCGGGAAAACATTGATCCTCTGGCTTAGCAACAACGGTACTGCTGTAGAACAGTTCAACGATATTTTCGATACCGATCTTGAGGAAAACAAAGACATTGTCCGCATTGACTATTCCGGCTTTCACGCCAGCAACTGGCGGAAATTGAGTATCGGCCATACGTTGGAAACTGCGTTTACCCATGCGGAATTTAACGAGAACAATGCTGCCGATGTTACCAGCGGCAGCAATCGATCAGTACAATATACTTATCCTCGAGATGCTTCAAACAAAAGCCTTAAAGTGACCACTCAAAAAGCTCCTTCTCCCGGCAGCGTGGAGGAGTGGCAGGTTCCCCCAGCCGACAAGCGTGCACATTTTGAGGGGTATCCCGAGTATGAGGATACCGGGGCAGCACCGGTAATAACCGCTGTAAATGTTCCCGATGCGGTTAACGAAGGCGAAGAGTATTTTGCCACCTTCCTTTGCAGCGATGCTATAGGCCTTTCCGGTATGACAATTGGCTATCGTTTTGATGGCGAAACCAAGTTAAAAACCATCTATGAAAAAAGCCAGCGGGTGAAGGGAAAGTTTTTTGCACGAATCCCAGCCAACGAGATTCTCAATCACAATTCTATCCAGTTCTATGTAGAGGGATACAATCTTTACCGCAAAACTACAACGCAGACCTACACGGTCAACGTGAATCGCTTGAAGGCAAACGGCCTTCGGCTAAATGTAGGAGACGGGAAGGTTCTGGCAGGAGTCAAAACAATCACTGCCAGCAATGGCGGCAGCAACGCAGACACTCAGATTTTTGTGGAAGGTGAGCAAACCGAAACCCAGCGTGTTTTAGAAAACGGTGCGTTTTTCTCTCTCTCCACCGGCGATCAGAACAATTATTTCAAAAACGCTGTTACAGCCCCTTATGGGGATAATGACCGGGAAATCATCTCTTATTTGGGTAGATGGACCAATTTAAGTTCCCGAGCTGTGCTGGTGGACAACAAATACTTCCAGATCGATGCCAATGGAGATTACTCCATTAAGCTCACAGTATGGGCAGGCGGACAGGGAACTGCATTTGAAGATATCTATAAGCCTGACTTAAACCGCGAAGATTTTACTGTAAGCAACGTGAAACTCGTATTGGTCAATGGCGAAGAATTTCTTCCCCACCGAGCCGTGCAGGATTATCAATATACGGAAGGCTCCTTCTCGCTGGATGTTAAAAATCCCGCTGGCAACCGTATCTATAATGTTGGCGACAGCAAAAACGGAAAAATGGCTCCCAGTTTGGATCTTTACTTCAAAATTCCAAAAGAAAAGCTAACGGCTGTAGGCTACGAACTGGATACAACCAAGCTTTCAGACGGCAAGTATACCATCAAAGCCACCTCTGGCAGCCTCACCCAAACGGCTTCAATCCTTGTAGATAATACAGCGCCCAGCATTGGTGCGGGTATCGAAGAAGGTGCGCTTGTTTCTGGCACGCTCCAAATTAACCCAGAGGTTATCGATGAAAACGGCTTGGATATAAGCCAATATATTGTTTCACTGGATGGCAAAGCCATCACTGTCCCCTATTCTGTGCCCACCCGGGAATTGTCTCCCGGTGCGCACACCCTGCATATTTCCGCTCTGGACATCGGTGGAAATGAAGCACAGAAGACCGTTGCATTTTATACCGACACCAAGGACCCTGCCGGTATTACAGCAAAAGCTGTTGATATCACTGCCAACCAGGCTAAGCTATCTGTTTCGGTAGGTGAGCTAAATGGTTCCAGTGCCGCAGTGGATTTCTATAAGGGCCGGATTTTAACTTTAGAAAACGGAGAGATCTCTGTCACAAAGGGTGTAGGCAATAAGCCCATTGAGGTTGTAAACGGCAATTCTAATATTACCGTGACCTCCCCAGATGGTGATCTGCCTTATCAGATTTTTACCATTCAGGTTGGCAATACAGAAGAAAGCGACAACATTGCAGCAAATTGGAACGGAACAGCCAATTATGCAGATGCCTCCCGAGCTCTTTCCATGTATGTACTGAATCTTGCAAACAATCAATGGGAGCTTCTTTCCCGCGCTGATGCTGCAGGCAATATCAACACCTTCTTCACTGCAAAGAACCATGTGGAAAACGGCGCTGCCACTCTTCTGGTACAGTGCCGGGCAGATGATAACCCCGGCGTTCAGCGTTCTGCGGCCACAATAGCAGCCGCACAAAACGCAGCTAATTCCCAGTGGGATGGCACCGGACGGCCTGATAACTATGACTTTGCTTTTGCGTGGATCACCGATACGCAGTATTATTCCGAAAGCTGGCCGCAGCATTATTTGCAGCAGAACCAGTGGCTGGTGGACAATGCTGATGAATGGAATATCCGTTATACCATGCACACCGGTGATATTGTAGACGAATGGGATATGGATGACCAGTGGCAGCTTGCTGACAAGGCCATGAAAATCTTTGATGACAACGGTATGCGTTATGGCGTTCTCGGTGGTAATCACGATGTTGCAGCTGGTCTGCAGTATTACGACAACTACTGGAAATACTTTGGTACCCACCGCTTTGAAGACAGCCCCATCTATGGAGGAAGCTATAACAACAATCTGGGGCATTACGATCTTGTTACAGAGAATGGGCAGGATTTCATCATTTTATATATGAGCTGGGATATCTACACCAATGAAATCAACTGGATGAATCAGATTCTCCAAAAATACAGCGACCGCAAAGCAATCATCGCAACACACCGCTATACCAACGCCAAATTCGCTTCGGGGAATCCTGATGGGCTTCTGGATTATCAAGGTTATGTATTGCGGGAACAGGTTGTTGCCAAAAACCCCAATGTTTTTGCAGTTCTTAACGGGCATTACCATGGTGCATCCATTCAGGTGGATGGTTTCGATGACGATAGGGATGGCATCAAGGAGCGTTCTGTTTACCAAATCTGCACCGATTATCAGTCGGATGTGGAGGGGGGTTCCCAATATATAAAGTTCCTGTATTTTGATTTACAGAACAATAAGGTGTATATGAATTCCTACTCGCCTTATCGGCAGGACTTCAACTATTTTGATGAACCTAAGCTGGATGCCTTCCCCATCGGGCTCCAAAAAGCCGATTATGATATTTATGAGCTGGATGTGCCGTTCGATACTGCCGCAAAGAGCCTGAATACAAGCCGGTTTACAGCAAGTGTCCTTACACAGGAGGCCATTGGCAAAGCACAAACAGCCACTGAAACAGCACAAGTGCTCTGGACAGGCTTAAAGCCAAATACCAACTACAGCTGGTACGCCGCTGTCACCAACGAAAACGGTGGTTTAAGCACAACTCCTGTTAACGTATTCCGTACCCGGACTGCTACAAACAATGGGGGCGGCCAGAATAGCGGCAGAGATGACAGTAGCGATGACCGGGATACCAAAAAAACTTTGGGAGATACGGTAAAGGCTTCGCCAGATTACAGCGAGGCAGCAACCCATTCTGATGCTTCCGGCAGAATTTCTTTTTCTAAAATTGAGAATGAAATGACTAAAGTGGCCGGTTCTTTTTCCAATTCTGTCACGATTCGTACAAAAAATGCTAAGAGCATCTCCCCTGCAACCATACAAAGCATTCTGAGAAAGGCCGCTGAGCTCAATAAAAACATCACCCTCCATGCGGATACAATGAGCAGTGCGGTGAACGCAGTGCAAGGGCGGCTATACTTAGACCTCACGCAACTGCAAAATACAGCCAGTGATTTACAGCTGGGCGTTTATACCGCCCTTGAGAAGACTGCCAATACAAAAGGTTTTTTTAAAAAATATTTTAATAATTCAATAGAAGTTGTCAGTCTTGCACAGGCAGGTTCCTTTGGAGCAAGATTGCAGGTAGCTGCTAAAGTAGATCTCTCAAAATTGGCAGCTGAAACCCTATTCTTCTACTCCTATAACCAAAATGAAAATACGTATACAAGAATTTCCACACCTTCTTATTCTGTCGACCAAAATGGATATCTACACTTCTATACGCAATTGGGTGGGAGCATTATTATTTCGGATAAACCACTAAATCGCAAATAAGGTGAACTGGAATGGGCGCCTAGATGATTTTGATATTGCCCATCCAGACGGAATCTATTGGTTTGATGGTAGTACGCTTAATCGCCCAAGTTATGTAACGGACGGTATCTTGTTGGTCCGAAATCAAGCAGGATTTACGGTGGGCACCATTGTTTTTCAGACAATTTTAAATAGCGTACATTTGTCTAGCGCTGCGGGAGCGATCAGGTGTTGGTATCCGGGTACGGGATGGACTGGATGGAAACATCTGGCCACCGCCGAACCGCCTCAGAAGTACGATCTGCAATATGCCACCGGGTTTTCCGCTTACACGAAATCAGAGTACTGGAAAAACCAGTTTTCCGAATGCACAGTTATTGCACGGTGTCAATCAAGTGTAGATATTATATCGGGACATGTGATTGCGTTGTTGCCGGAAGGATATTGGCCCACAAGTATCGTATCTGTATTGTGCAGGGTCAAGTATCCCAGTGAAACAGTATTTGGATATGTGGATGTACTCCCAGATGGACAAATTAAAATATATCCCGATCACTTGGTTGCTGGTGCTGCGATAGACATTATTATTAATCCTATTCGGTTTTGACAATTTTCCAAGCGGCACAATAGAAGGCTATTGTGCTGCTGGAAAACAGCATTGCACACATAATTGATCTGTTGCACTCCCGCCTGTTTTTTGATATATGGTTATAGTGCCTGCTGTTGCGCTTATATTGCCACTACGAGAGTTTCCAAAATCATTATTAGATATATACGACATGATATATGCTTCGGATGGACGGTATCCTTCCGGTAGAGTTCCTATTGTTATCTGCTGTAGCGTATTTGCCACAATCATTCCTTGCAGATAGACTATTCCGTACACCTTACAATAGCGAGGCGACAATCCTCCGGCAACTGTTACGCCATTTTGCAAAGATAACGTAATCCATTCCACTGTATCCAAATTCACCTTATTTGCCAAAAGCGAATCAGTTTCCATTTTAGAATAGGTGGTCGCCTTTTCTGCCTTATTTGCCAAAGTCGTATCAATTCCGGCATAAGCCTCATTAAAATCCTGTCGGCTGGGCTTGTCCTCGGGCTTCCACTGGGGCAGGTTATAATGGGCAGTTTTTTCATTGTAAGACATATTCAAATTCCTCCTAAAGTCAAAACCTCCGGCTAAGCCGGAGGCTTGAATAAGCCCTAGAAGGGCACAATACAGACAGTACCCCTAAAGGGGTCCCGAAAGATCTGCCATCCGCATTGCTTTCTCGGGCAACCCCTAAAGGGGTACGTTTTTATGCCTTGGTGTTCTTGCTACCCGTAAACGGGTCAGTGTACTCCTTGAGACTCATCTGATCGGATAGCTCATCTTCCTCCAATTGCTTTTTGATATACTCCTGTATCTGCTTTTTATTCCGCCCTACTGTATCCACATAATACCCTCTTGCCCAGAAATGCCTATTTCCATATTTGTACTTCAAATTTGCATGACGGTCGAATATCATTAAGCTGCTCTTCCCTTTTAGATACCCCATTATCTGCGATACACTAAACTTTGGTGGTATACTGATTAGCATATGGATGTGATCTGGGCATGCGTTCGCTTCTATAATTTCTACCCCTTTTTGATCACACAATTTCCTTAGGATAAACCCTATGTCTGCTTTAATTTCCCGATATATTACTTGTCTCCTGTATTTTGGTGCAAATACTACGTGGTATTGACATCTCCACTTGGTATGTTCTAAACTGTTTATGTCTTTCATTTAAAGACCTCCTCGATTTTTTAGTTAGGTTGGCAGACCTTAACTTTTAATATATCGGGGAGCTTTTTTCTTGTCCATACCTATAAGGTCTTTCTCCACCGGCAAAGCCGGTGGTTCTTAAGCAGTGTAAACAGCGTGTAAATCCGAATGCGCCTTTCGGATTTACACGCTGTTTATGGTTTAAAACATATGTTTTTTATTTAATTATAGCATTGAATCTCCACTGTGGCAACCCTTAAACTAAAATGAATTTGAAACACAGTTGATAAGGTATTATTTTTAAAGTCAACGGCATTCCATTTAAGGCTCAACGCCTCAGATCGTCTGAAACCATTGCAGAGGCACACATACACCATAGGCTTCAATATTTCACTGCCAAATGCATGGATGGCCACACTTTTGTCATCCCATCTGCCCATTCCTTTTGCAGGCAGAAGCAATATATTATATGTCATCCCCATTGCCAAAAACTGCTTCTTTAACGGGCAGTTTTTTTCATCTTGTCATGGGTCTGGCGGTGCCCTCGAAAGAATATTGATCCTGAAAATTGTTCCGGTATTCTTTTGGCGTAATGCCTTCGTTCTTTTTAAATACATGGCTGAAGTAGTTCGGCTCATTGTATCCTATTTCCATTGCGATAGCCGCTAACTTCATGTCGGTTTGTGAAAGCAGTTCCTTTGCTCTCTTAATGCGCAGGGTGGTGAGGTGACTGATAAAAGTATTCCCAAATGTCTGAGAAAATATGGTACTGAAATGAGCGGAGCTCATACCCACATGACGTGCAACGCTGATCAGCGAGATATTGGGGTCGCAATACTGCTTTGAGATATACGCCGCAGCCTGGCTGATGACATGACTGTGTTTGACCAGCTTTCGATTCTCCTGCTTCATTCGAATCGCTTCCATAAGCAGCTCCTGTGCTTGCTTTTCGCAGAAATCCCGCCGGCTGGAGGCTGCAAAGATATCATAAGCACTGCTCAATTGTGCGGCAATATCTTTTTTATCCACATCCGGTTTTGCTGCCGACACGATTTGAACAGCAGTTTTTAGAATATCCACCAACGTGTAATAACGATACAGCATGCTGTTATACTGGTCGCTGTCTGTTCCATCCCAAAATTCACTCATTAGATTGGGGATGTCTTCAGGTGAAGCGTAGAGAAGCCTTTGCCCAAACCTTTCGCCAAATGAACTGCTAAAGCCTACAATATCGGTTGTAATTTGGGCCATATCATTTATATCAATAACCTGCCCCACTGAAACCGCTTGGAGTTTCTTGAGCATGGTGTTGGAAGCATTATAAGCATCCTTTACCAAGCTGACTCGCTGAACAATATTGCCCACCAGCGTGGTGATCAGTATGTCATCGTCCTTCAGTTCGTGGTAAATGATTTTAACAAGAAGATAGGCAGCCTCGTTTAATGAATCTACATTCTTTGCATAGGCAAGCAAGGCCAGCTGATCTGTTCCATCAAAATAATAGAGAGCCGGGTGTCGATTCAGCAAGATCTTGGCTATTTTCTGTTGCCAGTGGATGCTGAGCGAATCTGCACTTTCAAAATGGAACAGAATCACTTGATAAAAAGGATGCACTATTTCAAGTCCCAGAGATGCTGCTCGTTCCAGTATGGGGCCGGTATCAGCACCGCCGAAAAGCATCTGCTGCATAAAATGCTGATACAGCGCAAACTTCACCTCGTCCTTGCTATATCCGGTTGGTAACGCTCCTCTGCTTCGGCTTTGCTCCAACTGCAACGCCATTTTATGAATTGCTTCGGCAAGCTCGGTAGGCCGAACCGGCTTGAGAAGATATAGGTCAACGCCAAGAGAAATTGCTTTCTGAGCCGATTCAAATTCATCATACCCACTAATAATGGCGGTTTTAAGCCACGGCATCATCGTTTTTGCATGGCGAATCAATTCAAACCCATCCAAAAATGGCATCTTAATATCGGTGAGCAAAATATCCGGCATCAGGTCAGTCATCATAGAGAGAGCCATTTCCCCATCCGATGCTTCACCACAAAACGAATATGGCCCTTCCATATTCTCAACCATATCCCGGATATTTTGCCGGATCAGGAGTTCATCTTCCACAACAAAAATCTGATACATTGTCTCACCCCTTCTTGTCATATAATGCACTGTAAGTTTATCCTTGCTAATTTTACCATTAAATTACAGTTTCGTCTACTTAACTAAAGATATTATCATTTTTTCAAAAGAAAATATAGGTTTTGACGTCTCTCTTGGAGATTGCAAAAATTGATATCAGCTTGCCGAAAGAACTTTAATGTCTCCCACTGCTATAAGGACTATACTATAGTCAAACAGTCTGGATAATAAACACATCCCGGCTGCAAAACGATGATCGTTACTTTATTTGAATATTGGAGGAGAAAAAATGAAAAAGCTGTTTTGTATGTTTTTAATCATGACGCTTACTCTTTCACTGGCTGCATGCGGAGGTGCCGCTCCCCTAGAGCCTGCCAGTAGCACTGCTCCGGCCCCCAGCGCCGCTGAACCGCCTAAAGCAGATTCGGGCACCATTACAGTCGGTATTGTCAACAACCCTCCCTCTGAATCCGGCTATCGTGAAGCCAATGTTAAAGATTTTGAAAAAGTATTCGCTGCCGAAAATGGATACGAAGCAAAAACTTTTTACAGCCTCAAAAATGACGAGCAGTTGAATGCCGCCCAGCAGTTTATCACCGACGGCGTGGATTATCTGCTGATATCCGCTGCAGAGACAACTGGCTGGGACAGTGTCCTGAAATCCGCCAAAGAGGCTGGCATCAAGGTCTTCCTGTTTGACCGTAAGATCGATTGTGATGAAAACCTGTTTGAATCCGCTGTTGTTTCCGACATGGCCAAGGAAGGCGACCTCGCCGTTGCATGGCTGAAGGATCAGAAGCTGGATGCCTATAAGGTAATTCACATTCAGGGCGCCATGGGCTCAGATGCTCAGATCGGCCGCACCGGTGCGCTGGACAAGGAATTTGCAGCCGGTACAATGGAGAAAATTGTACAGCAGACAGCCACTTGGGACGAAGCAGAAGCCAAGAAAATTGTGGAATCCGTTATAAACTCCGGTGAGAAATTCAACGTTGTCTATGCTGAGAACGACGGTATGGCAAGAGGCGCTGTTGCCGCTTTGGATGAAGCCGGTATTACCCACGGCAAAAATGGCGATGTTGTTATCATGGGCTTTGACTGCAATACCTGGGCGCTGGAAGAAGTGCTCAAGGGCAACTGGAACTACGATGGTCAGTGCAGCCCCTTCCAGGCCACTGTGATCAGTGACATGATCGCAACACTGGAAAACGGCGGAACCCTCTCACAGAAAATTGTGATTTCGGAAGAAAGAGGCTTTGATGCCGCCACCATCACCCAGGCAGACATTGATACATATGGCTTATAATTAATCGCTTTTTACCATAGCAAAGTAGTTGTGTCAACACTGCGCGGTGCGGATTATGTGGATGGGTTCCGCGTATCCGCACCGTGCATTTTTATGGCACCTCGAAGGGAGCGTTGTCCATGCAAAACGATATTGTCTTGTCTGCACAAAAGATATGCAAAGCCTTTCCCGGTGTAAGAGCCCTACATAATGTGGATTTTACTCTGCGCCAGGGTGAAATCCACGCACTGATGGGAGAGAACGGAGCTGGCAAATCAACTCTGATTAAGGTGTTAACCGGCGTTTATCAAAAGGATGCGGGGCAGGTTAATCTAGCGGGGATAGACAGAGAAATTACAGTAAAATCACCCCAAGATGCTCAAAACATGGGGATCAGCACCGTCTATCAGGAAATAACGCTGTGCCCCAACCTTACTGTGGCCGAAAACATATTCATCGGGCGTGGGAAATACAGCTTTGTGAACTGGAAGGATATGGAGAAGAAGGCCGGGACGATTCTTCAGAACCTTGGAATCCCGGCCAGGCCAAAGCAGCAGCTTGCCAGCTGCTCGCTGGCTGTGCAGCAAATGGTGGCTATTGCCCGCGCCGTGGATATGGAGTGCAAGGTTCTCATTCTGGATGAACCAACCTCTTCACTGGATGAGCAAGAGGTTGGGATGCTCTTCAACCTGATGCGCGATTTAAAAGCCCGCGGCGTGGGTATTGTCTTTGTCACACATTTTCTGGAGCAGGTATATGCCGTTTGCGACAGGATCACAGTCCTGCGAGATGGTGAGCTTGTGGGAGAATATGAAATCAAGGATCTGCCTCAGGTGGATCTGGTTGCAAAAATGATGGGCAAAGAACTGGACGATCTATCCGGGCTGAAAAAAACGCAGGCAGCGCCCGATGAAAGCAGCACTTCTATTTATGAGGCCACCCAGCTTTCCAGTGAGGCATGCGCAAAGCCCTTTGACTTTCGAATCAGCAAGGGGGAGGTCAACGGCTTTACCGGTCTGCTTGGGTCTGGGCGCAGTGAAAGCGTGCGTGCAATTTTTGGTGCAGATCCGGTTACCGGAGGCAAGGTTTTAATGGATGGAAAACCTGTCACCATATCTTCGCCCATTGATGCCATGAAAAATGGCATTGGATATCTGCCCGAGGACCGTAAACACGATGGAATTATCTCTGATCTGTCGGTGCGGCAAAATATTATTCTTGCACTGCAGGTTATGAAGGGGTTTTTCCGGCCAATCTCAAAAGCCAAGGCAGAGGATTTCGCCGAGGAATACATTAAATTGCTAGGGATTAAAACAGCTTCGGCGGATACACCCATCAAGTCTCTTTCCGGCGGGAACCAGCAAAAAGCCATTCTGGCACGCTGGCTGCTCACCAATCCCAGATATTTGATATTGGATGAGCCTACCCGTGGCATCGATGTTGGAACCAAGGCTGAAATTCAAAAGCTTGTGCTGCGTCTTGCCGAGGAGGGTGTAAGCGTTACGTTTATTTCATCCGAAATCGAAGAGATGCTCCGCACCTGTTCCCGGCTCATTGTTATGCGTGACCGCAGTATTGTGGGGGAACTCAGAGGCAGCGAGATTACGCAGGATACCATCATGCACACCATTGCCGGAGAGCTCAGGGAAAACGAGATCACGCAGGATACTATCATGCACGCTGTTGCAAGGGGGAAATAAGATGCGTAGGGGCATATATCGATCAACCGCCTTCAAAAATGAATATTCTCAACTAATTATTCCGCTTATAGCCCTCGCCCTGCTTGTTCTATTTAATCTGCTCAGGGACCCCGGTTTCTTTTCGGTGGGGCTTACCACAAACAATCAGGGGAATACCGTTCTGGCGGGTAACCTGATCAGTATTCTCAACGGAGCCTCTGAACTTGCAATTCTCGCTATGGGGATGACACTGGTAACCGCAGCATGTGGCGGCCAGGATATCAGTGTAGGTGCGGCGGCAGCGATAGCAGGCAGTGTGTTCATCAAGGTTCTGCGCACCAGTGCGATCACACCCGGGACTGTATTGCTTGCCTTTTTGGCGTGCTGCGCCGTTGCGATCATCTTTGGCGCCTTTAACGGAACATTGGTTGCTGTATTTGGTATCCAGCCGATGATTGCCACACTGATCCTGTATACAGCGGGCCGCTCCATTGCCTACTGGATCAACGGCGGTGCCACACCCACCGTTTCCAGCCCGCTGATCAACTCTCTGGGGGGCTTTATTCCGGGGATCCCTATCCCCACTCCGATTTTTATCGTTATATTGTGTGGGATCATTTTTGCCTTGTTGTTTAAGTTCTCATGCCTCGGTCTTTATACACAGGCGGTTGGAATCAATCAACAGGCGGCCCGCCTTAATGGGATCAACACCATCGGCATAAAGCTGCTTTCCTTTGTTATTTTGGGTGTATGTGTCGCTGTTGCGGGTTGTATCAGCGTTAGCAGGCTGGGGCTGATCAACCATGAAACACTGCTCATAGAAATTGAAATGGATGCAATTTTGGCTGTAGCCATCGGAGGAAATGCTCTAAGTGGCGGCAAATTCAAAATGGCCGGATCGGTGCTGGGTGCTTATGCCATTCAGGCGCTGACCACAACACTATACGCCATGAAGGTATCCTCCACAGCAATCAAGGCATATAAGGCGGTTGTGATCATACTGATTGTAGTAATCGGCTCGCCGGTTGTAAAGCGTATTGCTGACCGGCTCTGGACCAATCTATCAAACCAGATCCGCCGTACAAAAGCGCCTGCCATCATGGGAGGAAATCAGCAATGATCACAAATGGAAATACACCAAGCGTGGTAAAGGAACGTTCCAATAGAGAGCCTCTTACAAGCACCCAGTTGCTGCTGACCATAACGGTTTGTATCTTTTTCGGAATGTACATACTGGCCATGACAGTTTGGGGCGGAGGCTTTCTGCGGGCACAACAGCTCTTTGATATATTCAACAACAACGCTTCACTCATCATTATTGCTTGCGGCCTGACCATTGTAATGATTGCGGGTGGCATTGATATTTCTGTAGGCGGAATTACCGCATTGGTGGTCATGTCCTGCGTTGTCCATCTGGATGATGGGGGCGGAAGCATTTTGAGCGCTTCGCTGCTTGCATTGGGGATTGGGCTGGCCTTTGGGCTTATTCAGGGATATCTGATATCCTATCTGGAGATTCAGCCATTTATCGTCACGTTGGCAGGCATGTTCTTTGCGAGAGGGATGACAACCATTGTCAGCCTTGAGCCCCGCACCGCCCAGAATCAAAGCTTTCTGGCACTCAAGGATGCCCGGATAGAAATTCCGTGGCTGGGGCACACAGCGAAGAATGGAGCCTTGATTCCCGCAAAGATAGAGCTGGGTGTAATCATTGCGCTGGCAGTTGTGGTGCTTATTTTTGTAGTTCTGAAATGGTCCAGATTTGGGCGTAATCTTTATGCCGTGGGCGGCAGTCAGCAAAGCGCCTTGATGCTTGGCATTAACGTAAGGCGTACAAAGCTGTTTTCTTATCTTCTCTGCGGATTGCTGGCGGGAATCGGCGGCTTTGTCTTTCTGATGCACACCGGCGCAGGCAACGCCACCAATGCAGCCGGAGGCGAAATGAATGCCATCGCCTCATCCATCATCGGAGGAACCCTGCTCACCGGAGGCGTTGGAAATGTAATCGGTACACTGTTTGGTGTACTCACCTTAACAACCATTAAATCCATCGTTGTTGCTTCCGGTCTGAGAGATCCGTGGTGGCAGAGCATCACCACCGGAGCAATGCTCTGCTTTTTCATTCTGCTGCAAAGCCTAGTCCTCTCAAACCGCGGCAAGCGCGGTTTCAAACCGGCACTTCCCAAGTGGCTGCGGCTGAATAACTTAAAACAATAAGGCGGGAATACAGCATGAACCAACACGAACTGAAACTCATGATTGAAGCGGGCGATACCTCCTTGGGTATCGAACTGGGTTCCACTCGCATCAAGGCTGTGCTCATTGGGGCAAATTGCAAGCCCCTTGCCAGCAGCTTCCACGAATGGGAAAACCAGCTGGATAACGGCATCTGGACCTATCCCATGAGCGCAGTCTGGGCGGGCTTGCAGGACGTTTACCAGAAGCTCGCTGATACTGTCAGAGCTGAATATGGTGTATGTTTAAGGAAAATCGGCTCCATCGGCATATCCGCCATGATGCACGGATACCTGCCCTTTAACGCTGAGGGGGAGCAGCTTGCTCCTTTCCGCACTTGGCGAAACACCATGACAGAAAAAGCATCAAAGGAGCTCACCAAGCGATTTCGCTTCAACATCCCCCAAAGGTGGAGCATCGCACATCTCTACCACGCTATGCTGGAGAAAGAGCCTCATGTGGAGGAGATTGCTTTTCTAACCACGCTGGCAGGCTATGTGCACTGGAAACTGACCGGCGAAAAAATCTTGGGTGTTGGTGAAGCCTCGGGCATGTTCCCCATCGACAGCACTAGCAATGATTTCAGCGGGGATATGATAGACTGTTTTGACGGCATGGCTCAGAAGCTGGGCATCCATTGGAAGCTCAGGGATATCCTGCCTAAAGTATGCAGCGCCGGGGAATCCGCAGGTCATCTGACCGAAGAAGGCGCCCGGCTGCTGGATCCTTCCGGCCGTCTGGAATCCGAAATCCCCTGCTGCCCGCCGGAAGGGGATGCCGGAACCGGTATGGTAGCAACAAACGCCGTTGCACAGCGCACCGGCAATGTCTCAGCAGGCACCTCAATTTTTGCCATGATCGTGCTGGAAAAGCCGCTTGCCAAAGTGTATGAAGAAATTGATATGGTCACAACACCCACCGGCAAGCCGGTGGGCATGGTGCATTGCAACAATTGCACCTCGGATTTCGATGCATGGGTTCGCTTATTTGGTCAGGTCTTGACCGCCATGGGATTCAGCTTTCAAAAGTCTGCACTTTATGATGCCATTTACGCCGAAGCACTCAAAGGAGAACCAGACGGAGGCGGTCTTTTGAGCTACAACTATTATTCCGGTGAACCCATTACCGGCTTTGAGGAAGGCCGCCCTCTCCTTGTTCGCACTCCCAACAGTGCCTTTAGCCTAGCCAATCTTGCCAAAACGCTTCTCTATTCCACCATGGCCACCCTGCGCATCGGAATGAATATTCTCACTGTCGAGGAGGCTGTGGCCGTGGATGTTTTACAGGGGCATGGCGGTCTGTTTAAAACACCGGCAGTTGGGCAAAGCCTGATGGCAGGCGCATTAAATATTCCTATTTCAGTGATGGAAACCGCCGGTGAAGGAGGAGCGTGGGGCATTGCTCTGCTGGCCGACTATATGCGGCGAAAACAAAAGGAAGAAACGTTGGAGGAATATTTGTCTGCACACGTATTCTCCCAAGCCGCCTGCGTAACGGCTGCCCCTAAAAAGAGTGATATTGACGGATTTGCAGACTATTTGACCCGGTATAAAGATGGCCTTGCCATTGAACGGGCCGCCGTGACCCACCTGAAATAAACAGCATAGTGAAGTGAGGGATTATACATGTATGTAAAAAGCCGCGAATTTTGGTTTGTTGCCGGCAGCCAGTTCCTGTATGGACCTGAAACCCTGGCTGCGGTTGAAAAAGATACACAAGCCATGGTTGAGTATATGAACACCGGTGAAAAGCTGCCTTGGCCCGTGGTATACAAGGACACCGTTAAAACGGCCGAGGGTATTGAAAAACTGATTAAAGAGGCCAACTTTGATGATACCTGCGCAGGTATCATCACCTTCTGCCACACCTTCTCCCCTTCCAGGATGTGGATAAACGGTCTTGTCTTATTGCAGAAGCCGTGGCTGCACTTTCATACCCAATTTAATGAGGAAATCCCAAACGATGCCATCGACATGGATTACATGAACCTGCACCAGAGCGCCCACGGTGACCGGGAGCACGGATTTATCGGCGCCCGACTGCGTATGCCCCGCCGCATTGTTGTGGGCCATTGGAAGGACGATGGAGCGCTTGCTAAAATTGCCAAATGGATGCGGGCAGCTGTTGGCGCAGCGGTAAGCAGGAATTTGAAGGTGATGCGTTTTGGTGATAACATGCGTGAGGTGGCTGTCACCGAGGGCGACAAGGTAGAAGCCCAGATCAAGCTGGGCTGGCAGGTGAACACGTGGCCAGTGGGGCAGCTGGCAGAAGCAATGCAGGCCATTACCGATGCCGAGGTGGATTTTAAGATGGCGGAGTACAAAGAGCGGTACGACTTTGCCACCGATGATTTCAGAACGGTACGCTATCAGGCTAGAGAAGAGCTTGCTATGCGCCAGATGCTGGATGCAGAGGGCTGCTTGGCATTTTCCAACACCTTCCAAGATCTGTATGGTATGGAGCAGCTGCCGGGCCTTGCCAGCCAGAACATGATGGCGGATGGGTATGGCTACGGTGGCGAAGGCGACTGGAAGGTCAGCGCCATGACGGCCATTATGAAGGCTATGGGGCAAGGAATGGGCGGCGGCAGTGCTTTTATGGAAGACTATACCTACGATCTAAAGAGCGGTCTTTCTCTTGGCGCACACATGCTGGAGGTATGCCCTTCTCTGGCAGCAGGACGGCCTAAAATTGAAATACATGCTTTGGGAATTGGTGACCGGCAGCCTCCGGCACGCCTTGTATTTGAAGGCAAGGCCGGCCCGGCTATTGTGGTCAGCCTAGTGGATATGGGTGGCCGGTTCAGGCTGATTGTGCAGGATATCGAATGTGTAAAGCCCACCCAGACCATGCCCAATCTTCCGGTGGCCCGCATTATGTGGAAGCCTATGCCCGACCTTGCCACCGGAGCCGAATGCTGGATACTGGCTGGCGGTGCCCATCACACTGTGCTGAGCTACGACTGCGACGCCGAAATGATGCGCGATTGGGCCAGAATGATAGGCATTGAGTTTGCTTACATCAACAAAGACACCGACCCTGTAAAATTTGAGCAGGAGCTTCTGCTGGCAGATATGGCATGGAAGCTGAAGGGATGATGATCCGCTATGTTGGAACAATTGAAAGAAGAAGTGCTGCACGCTAATCTGGAGCTGCCAGAGTATGGCCTTGTCACCTTTACCTGGGGAAATGTAAGCAGTATAGACAGGGAAAGCGGTCTTGTGGTCATTAAGCCCAGCGGGGTAGAATACAGTGCCATGACTGCCAAGGATATGGTTGTGGTGGCGCTGGATACCGGAGATGTGGTGGAGGGCAACTGGAAGCCCTCATCCGATACACCCACCCACCTGGAGCTGTACCGACAGTTTTCCGGATGTGGAGGCATCGTGCACACCCACAGCCGTTGGGCAACCACCTATGCGCAGGCCCACCGGGGTATCCCTCCCCTTGGCACCACACACGGAGACTATTTCTACGGTGAGATTCCCTGCACCCGGCTGATGAACCCAGAAGAAATCGCCGGGGATTACGAGCGGGAAACCGGCAAGGTAATTGTGGAAACGTTCTGTGACAAAGACCCCTTGCACATACCCGCCGTACTGGTTGCCAGCCACGGCCCTTTCGCTTGGGGTAAAAATGCCTCTGAGGCTGTGCATAATGCTGCGGTGTTGGAGGAACTGGCCTATATGGCTTGGCACACCCAAGCAATGCGTCCGGATATCCGGGAGATGCAATCGGAGCTATTGGATAAACACTATCTGAGAAAGCATGGCCAAAACGCCTACTATGGGCAAGGGTAATGTGAAAACGAAAAGGGAAGCGCTGGGGTGAATTGAATCCCGGCGCTTCCCTTTTCTTTTTTCAGTATTCACGGCTATTAATGATCTCTCTGGTAATGGTTCGGGAATCAAAGACCGTTTCCTCCACATAGGTAAATTTCTGTGGAGTTTCACCGGCCTCCAGCTGTTCAATTATATCCCGCACCCGGGGGCCGTGCAGCGGATTGCATTCCACGTTGAGGCTAATGAACCCCTCCAGCGTCATCTCCAGGGCGGCGTGGTTGGCATCAAAAGAAATAACAGTTACATCCTTGCCGGGCCTGAGCCCCACGGTCTTCAAGGCATCAATTACACCATACGCCATGTTATCATTTTCACTGTACACTACATTGATATCAGCATACCGGTTGAGAAAGCTCTCCATTACCTCCTGACCTTTCGCCTGCGTAAACTCACCGCTTTCTCTTGCAAGAAGATTCCAGTTCTCATTGGCCTCAATGCCGGCATCCAGGCCCCCAGTGCGGCCAATTTGCGCAGTAGAACCGAGATTGCCCTGCAAATGAACAATGTTAATCGGCATATTGCCAAACCGCTGTTCCATCCAAGCGGCGGCGGCGTCTCCTTCCTTGCGAAAGTCGGAGCCAATCCAGCAGGTGAACAGGCTCTCATCCTCCACCTCAATCATGCGATCCACAATGATAACAGGAATACCTGCCGCCTTAGCCTCCTGAAGCACAGTATCCCAACCTGTCTCCGTAGTGGGTGCCAGCACAATATAAT
Organism: Oscillospiraceae bacterium MB08-C2-2; assembly: GCA_035621215.1. Lineage (NCBI taxonomy): Bacteria > Bacillati > Bacillota > Clostridia > Eubacteriales > Oscillospiraceae > Oscillospiraceae bacterium MB08-C2-2. Next base: position 1,329,459 of record CP141729.1, read on the forward strand.
CCAACTCCTGCTGAATGAAATTGCGGATAGCTGTAATCTGCCGTTCCTGCTTTTGCTGCGCATCATCAAAGATCAGCTTATATCCATCTGCTTCAGCAAAGGCCTCCTGCATACTTCTGGTGTTTGCCGCACGCCAATCGCTCTCTGCCCCAACCTGCGTAAACCCCACAACAATCATGTCATCATAAAGGTGATCATCCACTTGGGTTATGCCACTGGAATACCCACAGGCCATAAGGCCTAAGGCCAACAAGGAATACCCTATCGTCAACAGTAACCTTTTCACTTGATCCTCCCTCCTCACAGGGTGGTCTGAATGTTCTTGGGCAAAAGTATGGACACCGTTGTGCCTTTTCCCAACTCACTTTTGAAAGAAAGGCCGTATTCTTCGCCACAATAAAGCTTGATGCGTTTGTGTACATTCACAAGCCCCAAGCCGGTATGGCGATCTTCATACACCCCCGCCTGAAGCGCGCGCAGCTGCTCCTTATCCATGCCGGCACCGTCATCGCTTATCCGCAGCATAATGTCTTCGCCGCAGCTTTCTCCTGATATGGTAATAAGGCCAATTCCACGTTTGTTTTTGGTACCGTGGTAAATTGCATTTTCTACGATCGGCTGCAACACCAGCTTGGGCACCATACAGTCCAGAAAATCCTCAGGAATATAGATTTTGTAGTTTAGAATATCACTGTAACGAATCTGCTGTATCTCCAAATAACTGGACACCTGATCCCGCTCGGCTCGAAGTGTGATGATGTCTTTCCCTTTATTGAGCGAATGGCGGAAAAACACGGATAAACTGGTCACCATCTTGACTACCTCTGCATACCGGTGGTTTTCAGCCAAAATAGCAATGGAATCCAGCGTATTATACAGAAAGTGGGGATTAATTTGTGCCTGCAGCAGTTCCAATTCCGTGCGATGCAGATATTTTTGATCCTCACGCTGCTTTTCCATCAGAACATTGATGCGGTTCACCATCTCATTGAAGCCTGTATCCAACGTATGTATCTCGGTGCTTCTTGTCTCGATGGGGTCAACCTCAAAAATGCCTTCCCCCAATCTTTGGGCCTTTTGAGCCAGTAAGCCAATGGGCTCAGTAATGCGGCGGGTAAAGCGAACTGAATAAAACAAAATGATAAAGATGAGCAGCAATGCCCCTATAACAGTGATAACGATAACCCCCATGACTCTGCCATCGATCTCACTTTGCAGCTGGGCCAGTTCACGCACCTCATCATCAATGTAATCATGCATATAGGTTTCTATGAGGACAGTGAGGCCTGTTTCACCGCGGATATTGGTGTCTAAAAGCTCCATTCGGTCGTCATATCGCTGGGTTTTGGCTATTTCCAGCATGTATCCCCGCAGGTTTTCGCACATATTCAGCATGCTGCGGATGCGCCAGCGGTTATCACGCAGTTTGGTGGTTTCCTCCAGGCGGTGCAACACCTCTACAGCGTCATCCAGTTCTTTCATGGGCAGTGTCTCCACTGACTGGTCGCTTCTGGGTGTAATAACATGGTTCCACATTTCCAGATCCATCGTATCTTTGAATTCAACATTGAATTCCGCTGCGGTGTTGGCATTTTGCAAGGCGTTGGTGTATTGCCGGTTGATGGAAACCAGCATGAATATCAGTATTGCAATCATCACCAGCAGCGGCACCTCAATGATGAACAACAGCTTGTTCATCTGCTGCGTAATGCTGATGCGTGGTATCGGCTTTTGAACACTGACATCTATCATCAAGTATACCCTCCCGTCCAATGCTATTCCATACTGAGGTTTTTTATCAGCATCAGCCAATAAAATACGGTATATTTCCTCACAAACACCTTCGTCACGCCATTGGCACTGCTTGGGGCTATCCATAGCATGCCCTTCAACATAATACCGTTATTTTTTCGCAGCCTGCCCTTTTTACCTGTGGTTTCTGCCGCAGCAAGTTTTTTTGTTGGGTTCCATTCTTCATTGCTTCATGCGTAGCGTCTTATGCTTTTCAGTTTACTGGTTCTTCTGTTTTTATGCAACTTTTATTTTACAAACAAGATATAGAATGAGCAAACAAAAAATAATTTGTAATCAAAAGATGGATCATGGATTAGCCGATAGATAAGGCTAATCCATGATCCTGTTCAGTTAAGCTCTAAAAACTGCGGTTAAACCTATGCGGTTACGCGAACAGAGAACTGTGCGATAACACCATTGTGAGCCTTGGCTTCGATGATGGCAAAGCCGGTCTTGCTGGTGGCTTTGACAATACCGTTTTGATCCACAGTGGCGATGGCGGGATTCAGAGAAACCCAAGTAACATCCTTGATGGTGGCATTCTCAGGATCGATAACGGCGGTAAGCTTAACAGTCTTGTTTCGCTTAACCGTTTCGTCACCCTCAATGCGGATGGCCTCTACTTCAATGATCTCGCCGGGGTCGATTTCTTTCAGCTGAGCAATTGCATTACGCAAAGCGGCAAGAGCAGAGTCAACGGCACCCTGATCGGCTTGATCATCCGAAAGAACATCCTTGGCCGTGTTCAGAGCGGTTCTCAGAACGGCCCAGGTCTCGGGAGTGTATTCGGCCTGATTCAAGGCTTCTGCCTCTTCTGCCACAGTTTCCAGTTCTGTCTTATCAACAGGGGTGGAATCGGCAGTCAGCTCCACAGTAATGGTGGCCTGAGCGCCTACTGTAAAGGAAGAAGTCTTGGTCTGGTAGCCCTGCGCACTTACAGTGTAGCTGTATTCGCCGGGAGCCAGATCATAAATCAAAGCGTTTGTAGCGGTGGGAGACACAACGTCGCCTGCGCTGTTTCTTACCTCAACGGCTGCATTTGCAGGTGTTACCGCAAAGGTAATGGCGTATTTATCGGCGGGAGCTTGACTTAGATCAACGGTGATGGTCTTGTTGCCATCAGCAGTAAAGGTGGCAGACTTAGTCTGGAAGCCCTCAGCGCTGACAGAATAGTTGTACTGACCGGGAGCCAAGTCATAGATAAGGGCGTTGCTGGAAGTAGGAGCAACCACGGAACCTTCACTGTTGGTTACCACAACCGCTGCGTTTGCAGGAGTGACTGCAAAGGTAATGGTAGAGTTGACAGGCTGGTCATCCTTCTCCATGTGAATGTATTCAAAGGTGGTATTAAACACAGTGCTGGATTCCTGATTGGTTGTGCTGAAGAGCTGGAGCTTGGCGCCATCCATACGGGTGCCGGCAGCAAAAGAATTGGCACGGGAGAAGTTCACGCCATCGGAAGAATAGTAGCCGATGATGTTGGAACCTTCCTTCTGGAGGCGGAGCCAGGCGGTGGTAAAGTTAAAGCCAGTGAAGTTGTTGCTGGATTGGAAACCGCTGTTATACTGCCAGGATGGATTGCTGCCGCCAATCTGGATCATCTTGACCCAGTTGCTGCTGCCGGCGCCGGTGTTGTTAAGGCCGATACCATAGTTGGGGTATCCCCCATCAGGAAGCAGGCGGTCGTTGGTAACCTTGACGGTGACAGTCCAGTCGCCATTGAGAGAGCCGGTATACTGCAGCATGTTGAGTATGCTGGTGGAAGGGAAGTCGTTGCCGCTGGAAAGGTTACTTGCGGGAATGGTGATGCCGGTTTCCGCAAAGGTAGCCTTGTCGTTGGCATTGAGGAGTTCCCAATCAGCAGGCAGGCTGTTGAACCGGGTGGCGCTCTCTGGTACAAAGGTGATTAGGTAAGCATCTGTTTGAGAACCGGAAATGAATTCCACCTTGGCGGATTCCCACAGATTTGTTGCCTGAGTGACTTTAACAGTTACGTCTTTTCTTGTAGACTGAGCGGTAATGGTAGGAATGTCGCCGCTCTCTACAGTGTGGGTATAGGATTTGGTATAGTAATTAAATTCCGAGAAAGGTTCGCCGTCCATGGAAATGGAGTACATGGAACTATAGTCCTTTTTAAGCTCTACTGAGATTACAGCATTTTGGCTTACCTGGATATCTTTAGTTTCTGTTACATACCCTTCAGCACTGGCCGTGTAGGTATAGCTGCCCACAGGCAACTCATAGAAATAACCGCTGATGGGGGTGATCACATTGTCGCTGCTGTCTTTAATTTCAATAACGGTATCTTGCGGAGATACTTTAAACTCCACAAAGGCACTGGATTGAGCCTTGCCGATATTGACATACTCAAAGGTTGTTTTAAAGGGCTGGCTGCCAAAGCAGGTGCTGGCAAACAGCTGCAGCTTTGCTTTATCCAGTGTATTGTTCACCGTAATGGTACGCGTGGTTGTAAAGTTCACACCATCCGATGAGTAGGAACACACGATCGTATTACCTGATTTTGTCAGCCGCAGCCAACTGGTCAGGTAGGGGTGAGCGGTGAAGGTATCGTTGTCGCCGTCGCCTGTAAGGCTTCCCGCTATGGAATTCTGGATGCTATGGGCATTGTTATACCCAAATACATTGACCAGTTTGAGCCAATCATCTCCATTGTGAAGAGCCACACCATATTGTGGATAGTTGCCCTCATCACTCAAGAGTTGATCGTTGGTAACCTTAGTGGTAATTTCCCAATCGCCGGCAAGGGAACCCTTATACTGCAGCGTATTGGTATTATTGCCGTTAAAGTCGCCGCTGCTCGGAATCACTGTGGCGCCAAGGTGACTAAAGCTGGGCGCTGTGCTGCTGGGATTTACGACACTCCATCCGCTGGGCAATGAAGTGAAGCGGGTGGTGCTTTCTGGCACAAAGGTAATCAAATAGGTTTTGCTGCCCGCATCAGAGCTAAACGTAACCTTGGCAGAATCAAACAACGCTGTTGCCTGTGTAACGGTAGCAGTCATGCCCTCTGCAAGGCTGCCGGCAGTAACAGTGGGGATTTCATCTCCCGTTACGGTATAGGTATAGGAGTAAATGCTGGAATTAAACTCCAAGAAATCCTTGCCATCTACTTTAATATCTTCGGGAGGCATAGCAGTAAACTGCACCCGATGGAACTCCCAGATGTTGTTGCTGCCACTTCCCTTCGTTTTAAGGAAGAGAGGATGCTGACCATCCAGATCATCCACCACATCTGCTACATCCAGGCTGACCGTAGTGCGAACCCGGGGCATGTCGGCAGTAATCGGAATAGTTCCCGCTAGCTTGCCATCTCTAAGGGGATCGCCAATATACACCTCGATAGAGCCATCACGGCCAAGAGGAATAATATCAAGATCCAGATGAGTGTGGCTGCCTTCCGGCACATCAATATCAAAGTTGTAATTAACAATACCTACAGTGGAGTTGTTGCGAAGGTTGGTAACATGATTGTTGTTAACAGTCTTGTCACGGTTGGCAACCACATATGGTCCACCCAGCTGATAACAAATAATACCAGCCGAATAGTTCTCATAAGGGTTCAGACCATTCCGTTCCGGACCGGAAGAAGACATATTCACTTGAGGAATGATGACTTTTCCGCCGGGGCCTTCTTCAACCGTAATATCCAAAGGCTCAATTACAGTCTGCCGGGAATAGCCATGGTTGTTGATGGCACGGTGGTAGGTAATATACCACTCGCCATCAGCCTCAAAAAGGCTGCCATGGGTATTGTGGCCATTGTTGGTGCTGGAAGCACCGTCCGGAGTGCGCTGGCCGGCGGCATCTACGATAACTCCTCCGTATGTAAAGGGCCCAAGAGGAGAATCGCCATAAGCGTAAGCAAGCATACACACACCAGTTGAATTGTACTGGGCTTCAGAAGAAAGCCCGCCTCTGGCATAAATAAAGACATACTTATCTTTAATCTTACGCATGGAAGAGGCTTCAAAGAATTGGAAAGGCTCGCTGCTTTTGCGATTTCCTATCATATTGGTGATCGTTTGTGTCCCCGGTTTAATGGAATGCATATTGGTAGGGTCTAGCTCGGCGCCATAAGAGGTTTCAAACCCCCAATAGCCGTATACCCGGCCATCGTCATCCACAAACACGGAAGGGTCAAATCCCAAATCTCCGACTGTATTTGTTTTGGAAGCACTGGCCCAGTTAGTGACCTCAAAGGGGCCGTCTGGCCTGTATGATTTAGCCACCATGGTGTTGCGCCCGCCAGCCTGATTGTTGGGATAGAGGTAATAAGCCGGCACCATTTTGCCGTCTACTTCTTCCATCCGCATTGCCACATCAGGTGCGTAGAGTGTGTCGAAGCCTGTTCCGCTGCTGTTTGGAGAGCGGAAAATAACTCCGGGAGTATCATACAAATTTCCCTCAGGACGCCAATTGGTCAAATCGTCAACAGGAGCCGACCAACAGCTCATATCTGGTCCGCAATATTGGCTGACAGCTGTATCGTGAGAACCATAAACATAAACACGATATTTCCCAGGGTTATCAGGATCTTCAAATACATATGGTTCGCTGTCGGGAATGAATTCCCACATAGGAAGGAATGGATTGATGGCGCTGACATTCATACTTAAGCTGATTACAAAAAGAGCGCTGAGAGTCAACACGGTCACAAATCTCGCTATTTTTTTCATTCTTCAATAGTCATCCTTTCCTTATTGGCGTTGTCCTTACTGGTTTGATTCCTATCCTGATTTTCCCTCCTATCTTTTACCCACTATACTTCGTTGATTGAACCTTTCATGTGCGCACACGAAAAACCCTGTTTTGATCAATTTTATATCAGCAAGCGAAGCACAGGGCCGCCTTAGGGAAGCGCCCCTTTTTGAGAATATCTGCACAGAAGTTTGCTTATGATGCTGTGTAGAACCGAACTCTGTGCCTAAAAGCCGTCTTTCTCACTTCGGCCCAATATTTTCTGCTGATTTTTTGTATTTTGTGTTCGAGCACATGTTGTAAGTAAACAAGCTTGTTTACTTACAACATACCTTATTATTGACAAATATACAATAGTAAAATAAAAAATTATATAAATTTTGTCCTTAACAACATGATTTGTCTATATTTTATAGAACAATTTACAAATAATAAGATGCATATTTTTTTACAAAAAACATACAAATGTGCTCGAGCATATATCCAATATGCATTTTTTACTAATTGCACACAAATGTCCCCTAAGCCGGATTTTTTGTGACCATCTCAAAACCGCTGCAATCCATCAAAAATATTCTGTAATCTTGCGATAAACCTTTTGCGGCACCTCCGTTAAATATTGTTTTATATAAAGCTTGCATAAATTAGAACGAGGCTGCCCTAAAAAAAGAAAATCCTCTCAGGTAAAGCAACGGCCTTGCGGCCCAATTGCTAAAACCTAAGAGGACTTTACATATGAATTTTACGGCCAGAGATATTACCACATAGAGCAAACCCTACGGACTAAAACAGCATAGTCAGTACAATCCAGCCTTTGACTCAATAAAAATCGATAAACAGCTTCTCATTGTGGTCAAAAATATCCGCCTGTATATGATACAGAGCCTCAATGAGCGGTTTTGTAATGATGTCCTTGGGCTTGCCGCTGCAAAGGATTGCCCCCTCTTGCATCACATAAATCCGGTCGCAGCAGCGGGAGGCTGTTCCCAGATCGTGGAGCGCCGCCAAGATGGTCTTGCCGGAACTTTTGAGCATCCGCAGCGTGTGAATCTGGCTGCCGATATCCAGATGATTGGTGGGTTCATCCAGCACAATAATCTCAGTCTGTTGAGCCATAGCCCGTGCGATCAAAGCTCGCTGCTTCTCACCGCCGGATAGATGAAGAAAGCTGTGTTTGGCAAAGGCCTCAATCCCAACACTGCGGATGACCTGCTGTATAATAGCGCTGTCCTGTTCATCCAGCGTATCCAGCATTTTCTTGCTGGGATACCGTCCCATAGATACAACCTCTTCCACGGTAAAGTCGAAGTTGGCGCTGTTTTCTTGGGCAACAACGGCGAGGCGGGAGGCAGCCTGACGGTTTGTAAGCTTTTGGATGTCTTGCCCATACAGCAGTATCTTACCCTTTGCAGGCGATAAGACCTTGTATATGTTTTTCAGCAGGGTTGATTTGCCGCTTCCGTTGGGGCCGATCACTCCTACAAACTCACCCTCTCCCACTTCCATAGATACATCATTTAGTATTGGACGCCCGGCCGCTGTATAGGTTACGCCGTGAACCTCTATCGCTTTTCTCATGATTTCTCACCAAAGGCATAATGCCGGGCTTTGATCATCCACAGAAAGAAAGGCGCACCCAGCATGGAAGTCAGAATACCCACAGGGATTTCTTTCGGAATATCCAGCATACGGGCCGCTACATCCACCCACACAAGGAATATTCCCCCCATTAGTGCGGCCAGAGGAATAACCCGCCGGTGATCGGAACCCACCACCGAACGGACAATATGCGGAATAACCAATCCCACAAAGCCAATGCAGCCGGAAACCGATACACAAACACCTGTAAGCAGGGCTGTAAGCACAATCAGCACCTTGCGCACCACATTGACATTGATTCCAAGGGTTATGGCGGTATCATCCCCCATCATAATGGCATTGAGCGGGGTGGAAAGACAGTACATACCCAAAATGCCCGGTATCAGCACGATGATCATGGGGAGCAAAACCTCCCACTTAACACCTGCCACGCCGCCCAGCATCCAAAAGGTTGCCTCACGAACCTTGGCATCGTCCGGTGCATTGTATACCGTAAAGTTAGTGAAAGCACCGAACATGGCGGATACCGCTACACCAATCAGAATCAATTTAATGGGCGTGATCTCCCTGCCGTTCTTGGAAAGTGTATAGACCAGTGTGATTGCGCCGATTGCACCGATAAAAGCGCAGATATGCACACGGTAAGCACCCAGAAAAGAAAACATTCCGTATGCCATAGCCATAACCGCACCAAAGGAGGCACCGGATGAAATCCCCAATACATATGGGTCAGCCAACGGGTTTTTGGTGAATGCCTGCATTCCAACCCCCGATAAAGAAAGAGCCATCCCCACCATAACCCCCAGCAAAACCCGTGGAGTACGGAGGTGCCAGATAATATTCTGTGTGTTATCGGGAATCCCGCCAACATCAACTGATGGAATCAGGTGGCTCAGCAGCACACGCCAAACATCCGAAAAGCGGATGAATACAGGGCCGATGGCCACACAAAGAACGATCGACAGAAGCAGAAGCACAGACAGCAGAATACAGGCAAGCCGCATGTGCCCTGTCAGAAAGGAACTGATCTGCTTCATGCGAACAAATCGGGATGAAAGCCCTCTGCAAATTTCTCAATGGTATCGGCAATGCGGGAGCTGGCAAAGACCTCCGGCAAGGTGACGACAATAAAATTCTGATTCTGGATCGCCTTGAGGCCGGACAACGCAGGATTGGTGGTTAACTGCTTAATCTTTTCTTCCAAAGTGGTGGTGCCATAATTGTTGATGATGATGATATCGGGGTCGGCTTCCACTACAGCCTCCCAGCTCACAGTATTCCAAGTTTTCTCCAGGTTCTCGAATACATTTATACCCCCGGCATGCCGGATCAGCTTAGAGGTGAAATTGTTGCCCGGTGTATAGGCGCCGCCTTCCATTTCCATATCAAAATTAAACACCTTGATCGGCTCGGCATCCTTCACAACATCCTCTACCACGCTGATGCGGGACTGCATTTCGCTGACAATCGCTTTGGCACGGTCCTCCACCTGAAAAATGCGCCCCAGATTATAGAAATCCTGATAAACATCTTCCACGTCTGCGCCCAGCTTATATCCTTCAATGGAGGCTAAGGACATGATGCCATTCTGCTCCAGTGTGGGGTGATCGGCAATCCCCTTTTGTCCAAAGGCCGAGCTCCGCCCATAGATAAAGTCAGGGTCTAAATCCAACACGACTTCCAGAGAGGGCTGCTCAGAGGTTGTCAGACTGCGCTTGGATTCGTATTTTGCACGGAACGGCTCCGCTACAAGTGCGTTGTTGTAGCTGGTTGCTATAATTTTATCCCCCAGCCCTAAAGCCATCAGCTGTTCGCCGGCATTGGGGTTGGCAGCCAGCACCCGCTCCGGCACATGGGTAAAGGTAACAACAGCCTCGTTATCTGTAACCAGCTCAAAGGGGAATGCATCGCCCGAGTTAGACTGTTCTTCTTGGGCTGAAGAATCGGCATCGACTTGTTCGGATACCGAGCTTTTTGGGTCAGCCGAAGCAGAATCCTCTTTATTTGGTGATGAACATGCGGTAAAGGACAGGATAAGGCATACGGTTAGAACCAGACTGAGTAAAATTTGTTTTGTACGCTTCATTTTTTGCTCCTTTTCTTTGCCTTTGAATATGGATTGCCATTTCAGCACAAAAAAAGTACTGTCTGCAACAAAGCAGGCAGTACGTTTCCGTTTTTACGCACAGCAATAGTTTGCACACAGCCATATCCACGTGGCGCTGCATTAATTGTACACAAGCAGGTCTTCTGACTCGCGCGGTTTTTTCCCTCACCTTCCCAAAGCATGGAGCTTCAGTGGTAAAGGAACCTTAAAATGCGCTTACAGCGGCGGGACCGTACAGGATTTTCACCTGTTTCCCTTTTAACCAGCAAGCTGCTGGCACTTGTGCCTCAATTACTTTATCACCATTCAGGAGGAAAAGCAACCCAATTGTTTCAATACTATGCCCGACCGTGCGATTCATGCTGGCTTTATCTCAGCGGATAGCCAATACCCAAGGCAAAAGCATGGAGCACGGCTTGTAAATCCGGTATATGTATCGGTTCATACATCCATTGCTGAAAGGAAGAAAGCAAGTCTATTCCGGGGATAGCCTCACACCGGGGAGACTTCATCCTCGTGCATCATATATTCAATTAATGCATACACGCCCGCCCATAGCAGTATATCGCTTCCATCCGGCACTTCCATTACCTGTGGGCCAATGGAAAAGAAATCTGTCAATGTTGCGAAACCATCCTGCGTGTGTATCTCCAAGTGGTTTTTCTCGCTCCGCACGACTTGCCATTCGGTACCGCTGTGCACCTGAATGGACATGCCCACAGGATGCGGCGGTTTTGAAATGGAGAAGTAATCGGCATCGGCTGCATACACAGGCCGAGCAGTAGCTACAGTTTGGCTGCCCTGCTTGAGTGTGTATTGCCGATTCTTCCCGGCAGGCTTATCTGGCATATTTGCAATATTTGTTTGATACTGCACCGTTTTGTCTGGGCTCATCACTGCCTTTTCTGAACCGAACACCTTGGCGTTTTTCAATATGGCCAATAGTTTGCCTGTTTCAACCATAAACAACTTTTCAGAAAAGCTATTTTTAATGATAACAGTCACTCTTGTCCCTCCTAAATGAATAGATAGCAGGCCCCTCCTATCACGCCGCTGCCCAACATGATCAGGATTGGATTTGGCTTAAACCTCCGCAATAGGAAGAGTCCTACCGCAAACAGAGCAACAGCAATAAAATCGGTAGAGGCAATATCCCAAGTGAAACCACCGGCACCCCAAAAGGACAGTACAAGGATAGACAAACCCGCAGAGAGAATAAGCGCTACCACAGTTGGCCGCAAGCCCGCCAGCACCCCCTGAATCACAGCTAACTCTTTATACCTGCTGTAAAGCCACGCCACCAGCGACACAATAATGCAGGAAGGCAGGATACAGCCTAGGGTAGCCACCAGTGCTCCTCCCAGACCAGCGATTTGTGTACCCACAAAAGTCGCTGAATTGATGGCAATGGGGCCGGGTGTCATTTCGGAGATTGTGATGAGATCCGTAAACTCAGTCAGGGTCAGCCAGCCATGAAGATCCACAATCTGATTTTGTATCAGCGGCATAGCGGCCATGCCGCCGCCAAAGCTAAATAAGCCGATTTGGAAAAAGCTCCAGAACAGTTGAAGATAAACCATGCCCTACAGGTGCTCCTTTCCCGTTTTCTTATCGTGCAGGCTCACCAGAGCGCCGAGTGTAGCGCAAAAAAGAATGATATAAATAATGTTGATGTGCAGCACAAAATATACGAAGAAAGCCCCCGCCATAATGAGGATAGGCAGTATCTTTTTGGCTTTGATAATTTGACCGCCCATTGTAATCACCACATCGAAAATCACTGCACATACGCCCGCCATCATTCCTTTTAATACGGCACTCACGATGGCGTTGTCACGGAATGCAGCGTAAAACAGCGAGATGACCGACAGAATAATGAGCGGCGGCAGCACAGTGCCAAGAATTGCTATTGCTGCACCGGATATACCCATCAAGCGCCAGCCTACAAGAATGGAAGCATTAACAGCCATTGCCCCCGGCGAAGACTGTGCAATGGCAGCCATATTCAGCATTTCGGTTTCTTCCAGCCACCCTAATTCGTCCACAAATTTTCTTTTCATCAAAGGGATGATGACATATCCACCCCCAAAAGTGAATGCACTCAAAAAAAATGTGGATTTGAACAGCTTTAAATAGTCTTTAAGATTCCTTTTCATGTAATGCCCCCTTCTTTATTAGTATACACCTTAATGGCAGATAATCAAAATAGTATTATTAGATACAATGAATAGCTGTATTAATAAAAACAAATAATTTTCTGATACTGTTTATAATAGGGGAATACAACGTGGGCTCGGGGCACAAATGATTCTAAAATCCGGTGGGTGGCCTCGAGAAATAACCAGCAGAGAGCTTCCGATAAACACAACTCTTGCGATTATTGATATGAACCTTTCCCCGGTGTTCGGGAAATGCACACCCATCTTCAATCTGAATGGGGCTATGTGCTGCAAGGTAAGGCCCGCGTAACGGCTGTTGATGAAAGAGGGCGCGTATTTATTGCAGATTGCAAAGCAGGAGAAGGGTGGTTCTTTCCGGCCAATATTCCCCACTCAATTCAAGGGCTATGTGAGGGATGCAAATTTCTGCTTATATTTGATAAAGGCAGCTATTCTGAAAAAATACATTCTCAATATCCGAATTGTTTTCTCATCTGCCTTTAGATGTTCTATCGGCAAATTTCGGATGTGCAGAATACTAGGTATTTCAGAAATTTTGACTACAAAATCTCTAAACCCTCCAACGCATCAAAAGCGCATTAGATGATTAAAGCTAATGGGGTACACTTTAGCAAGTATACCCCATTAGCTTTTTGTTCTTTTCTTTTTTTCCGGCAAACACTGTCGGGAAAGCTTTATGACTGTCCGGCCTTGGGAGATAGCCTCCTAAGTCTAATATTGCAGCAGCGTATCCTGCAATAGTTTTTGCATATACAAATCTCGCGGATTGTGCAGCACTTGGCTGGCCGCACCGTATTCAACGATGTTTCCGCTGTTCATAACATATGCTGTATCTGCAATTTTCCTGGCTAGGGCAATATCATGTGTGATATACAGCATAGAAAACCCTCTAGTGTTTTGCAGCCCCTTGAGCAGGCGCAGTAAATTGGCAGCGCTGGAAGGATCAAGCATGGCGCTGATTTCATCGGCAATCATCAGCTTGGGATTCATCACCAAAGCCCTTGCAATGGCTACCCTTTGGCGCTGGCCGCCACTGAGGGAATGGCCCTTGCGTTTTAAAAACGCATCATCATAGGGCAGCTGCACCTGTTTCAAAGCGGTTCTGGCCTCGGCAATTCTGTCGGATTTAGAGCCTTTGCGCAGAATATCCAGTGGCTCTCTGACAATTGCCTCTATCGTCAGATTCTCATTGGTGGCAGAGAGCGGATCTTGAAAGACCATCTGAATGCCTTCCGCTTTCCTCGTTTCACTGCTGCCGAATATCTTTCGCCCTTCAAAATAAATCTTCCCCTCATCGACAGGTAGGATACCGCTTAGAATGCCTGCAAGAGTGGTTTTCCCAGAACCAGATTGACCAATCAGAGCGACAATCTCCCCCGCCTTAATTTGAATATCACATCCACGGCAGGCATGGGTTTCATGACTTTTAACACGATAGGTTTTAGAAAGCCCCGTTCCGGAAAGCAGCGTTACAATGCCGCCACGCAGACAGGCAACCCATCTGTCTTCCGAAACAGCCTCCAGCTCAGGATGCTGATGAAGGCAGGCATCGATTCGCTGATTGCATCGGCTGTAAAAGGGGCACTGGTTTTCCTCGGTAATATGTATTTCTCCCGGTATTCCCCACATATCCCGGTAGGGATGCACAGAGGGAGAGGAATAGATCAGCCCACGGGTATAAGGGTGGCTCGGTTCACGCAGAAGCTCATTGGTGCGGCCGGCCTCCACAACATTTCCTGTATACATCACCAAAGTGCGGGAAGTAAGTGCGGCAATAACGGTCAGCTCATGGGAAATCACAATCATAGAGAAGCCGATTTTTTCCCGCAGGTAAATTAAAAGCCGGATAATCTCCTGCTTTGAGACAGAATCAAGGGCCATAGTGGGCTCATCCACAATCAATATCTCGGGATCGCAGGAAAGCGCCATGGCAATTAAAACCTTTTGGCGCATTCCTCCCGAAAGCTGATGAGGATAAGCTTCATACCAATTGGGAGCCAGCCCTACCATCTCAAACAGCGCTTTTGTTTTTGCCTCAGCCTCTTTTTTCCCATACTGTGTATGCTTTATTATGCACTCTGCAACCTGGGCACCAACAGACATTACTGGATTCAAAACATCCAGACTGTTTTGGAATGCGATGGCAATCTTACTCCAGCGATAGGTATCCCGCTCTCGTTCCGAAAAGCCTAAAAGCTCCGCACTATCCAAGTGGATGCTGCCGCCTATATCAGCCCGGGAATCCAAAAGCCCCATAATGGTCATGGCCAAAGTGGATTTCCCACTCCCCGATTCACCGACAATGCCGAGGCTTTCGCCTTTTTCCAGCCGAAAACTAACGTTATGGACTGCATTGATCAAGGCTTCCTGTTTATATCGTACATATAAATTTGAAATTTCCAGAACCGACATAAATAAAATCCAACTTCCTCCGTGATACTTTTATCTCTTGGTGTTGACGATCTGCTCCAAATCACGGCTCAAAAATGATATGGATACTACAAGCAGCATCAGAGCAGCCAGCGGAGCCAATATCCACCACTTCCAGAAATCTGTAAAGTAAATTCCGGGGAAATTAATAGAGCGGTTAAGAATAACCCCCCAGCTTTTTGAGAGGGGATCGCCAAGCCCCAGAAAAGAAAGCCCGGCCTCTGCCACAATAGCATGGCTCATGATTCGAATGATGCTCACCATTATAATGGGCAGGATACCCGGAATAAAATGCTTGATCAGAAGATGCCAGAAGCCCGCTCCATAGCTTTTTGCAGCTGCAATATAGAGTTCGCTGCGCATGGAAAGTATTTTTGCCCGTGCCGTTCGTGCCGGTCTCACCCAAGAAATCAGCGCAATGACAAAAATAATGTTTGCAAGGCTTGCTCCAAAGAAAGCACCCAGCACAATCATAAGGGGAAGCTGCGGAATAGCGGCCATAATATCGCATAGGCTGGTTACGAGCTTGTCTGCCCAGCCGCCATAATAGCCTGCAAGAATCCCCAGCACACTGCCACCGATCCCCGCAAGCAAAGCCGCCGAAAAGCCCACCATCATACTGACAGCCGCTCCATGACATATCTGCGCAAACAGATCAATTCCAAGGTCATCCGTTCCCAACCAGTGCGCAAAACTGGGGGGCATCAGTGATTCTCCACTGGGAACCTGATGGGCATCACCCATAAACAAAAAGGAACTGAAAGACAAAGCCAACAACAGAAGAATGCTCACCATGCCCGCCTTCCCATATGGGCTAAAGGTATACCACAACGAAAGTTTTCGTTTGTTTTCTTTTGGGGCAGCAACCACATCCGTGAAGGAAAAGTGGCTCGGGTCTATCTGGTCTGGGAAACTGCAAATTCGTTGTTTCATTTATCCCACCCGTGGATCAAGCTTTTTATGAATCAGCTCTGCCAGCCAATTCATGAGCAGCACCATAATGGTTATGGTTAAAAAAATCCCCTGAATCAAAACATAGTCCCGGTTGTTTACAGCTTCACGCATCAGCCTTCCAATGCCGGGATAGGCAAACACATTTTCCACCAAAACAGCACCGCCGAATAAGGTTCCCAAGCTCATAAAAAAGCTGGAAACAACCGGTGGCAACGCATTTTTCAGTGCATGGCGGAAAATAACTTTTCTCTTCCCTATCCCCTTGGCCTTCGCTGTGCGGATATAGTCCTTGGAAAGCACGGTCAGCATACTGTTGCGGGATAGCAGAAAAAAGCCACCCACCCGTGTGAGGGTTAATGTGAGAATCGGCAGGAATGCATGGTGGAGAATATCCCCGATTTGTGCCCAGATGGAATCAAAAGAGGCAAACACCGTGCTTCCTCCCGATAGCGGAAACCATTTCATTTGGGCGGCAAAAACAAACAGGAACAGCACGCCAAGCAAAAAAGCGGGAATTTCCGAAATCACAATCATAACGAAATACATAACACGGTCCGCTGCTTGGTCTCGCATCCAAGCCGACACGGCTCCCATGGCCGTTCCGATCACGCTGCTTAACAGCAACGATGAAACCACAATAAAAAGAGTCCATGGAATGCGGGAAAAGATCATCTGAGCCACACTGGTATTGTAATAGATGCTGTATCCCAGATTGCCTCGGAAAAGTTGTGTAAGATAATTCCAGAACTGAGCAGGCAGGGGCTGATCCAGACCATAATAAGCCTTGTATTGATCGATTTGCTGCTGAGAATATGCCGTGGAGACACTCCCATCCTCTACCGAAAGATAAAGGAACGGGTCTCCCGGCATTAATCGAGGCAGAAAGAAATTGATCAAGAGCATCACAATTACAACAAGCAAATAGTGTTTTTTCATAGCTCCTACTTGCGAACCAGATAGGAAAGCTTATTGTGATCGCACTTGCTGTGGTCATACCGGAACATCCAGCCGTCATAGGTTTCGGGGCGGAACACAAAGTTATCCATTGCGCCATGGAGCAGAATCATAGGAACCTCGGCTGCAATTTTTTCCTGAATCTCAAAAATTAGCTCCTTACGCTTGCCTTCGTCCTGTTGGGCCGCCTGCTCCTTAATCAGAGCTGCGATTTCCGGGCTGGACCATCCTTTGATCGTCTTGGCTCCCTCACCGTAAACGATGCGCAGATAATCGGGGTCTCCACCCATACCGCCGGAATTGATAAGCAAAAGCTCATATTCTCCGGTGTTCACTGCATTATCACGGGTTTTGGATTCCACGCTCTCTACGGTAACCTTCACGCCGATATCGGCCAGTGACAGCTTTATAAGCTCCGCCACCTTCATTCCATCGGCGGAATTGTCTGTAAGCAGCTTGAAGGAATAGGTCTTGCCATCCAGCAGCGCACGTGCCGTATCCGCATTATAATCGTATTTGGGCGTGTTTTGGTTATACCACCCACTAACCGGCAAAACATAGCCCTGACTGCTGATCATGGCCGAGCCTCTGGCCGCCTTATCCACCAGTTCCTGACGGTTAATGCCATAAACCAATGCCTGCCGCAAACTGACATCCCGCAGCTCTTCCACCGATTCCATGTTCATCATCAGGCGGTAGCTGTGAAAGGAATGCGCCGTTTTCACCGTATACTTCGGGTTGTTCTGATAGTTGGGCAGAATATCCGCCGGTGCATTGATCAGGTCAATCTCACCATTTTCAAAGGCCAAAACGCTGTCGCTGGCCGGCACCCACTCGATGGCTTCAGCCGCAGGGGTAAGGCCCCAGTATTGCTCAAAGGCAACATAACGGTATGCTCCCTGCTGGGCATCGTAGGTATCCAGCTTATAAGGCCCACTGCCAATCGTGGCATCCTTACCATCATACGCTATCGGGTCATCGACATTCTCCCATATGTGCTTGGGGATAATGCGCATGTTGCCCAGCTTGGTCAGATAGGTATGATCAAAGCGGTTAAAGGTGACCTCTAAGGTATATGTATCCAATGCCTTTGCATCGGTCACAATATATTCACTGCCCACCAAAAGATCATTGGAAACCGGTGGATGGTCTTTGTAGTAAGCCAGGGTAAAAACGGCATCCTCGGCAGTCAACGGCTTGCCATCATGCCAAACTGCGTTTTCCTGCATATGAAAGGTATACACAGTGCCATCACTGCTGATTTCCCAGCTTTTTGCCAGCCAAGGAATCTCTCCGTTTTCGTCTTTTTCCAGCAGTGAATCATACAGAATCTGCATTTTTGACATACCCGGCCCCCGTGCCGCATGCTTAAAGGGATTGGGCAAGCCGGTATCCCCGCCAGCCAGACGCAGTGTCACCGGTTCTGCTTCCGGTGTGGCAACAGCTTCACTTGCTGATGATTGTGCCTGTGGTACACTGGACGGTGCTGCAGGCTCCTGCCCACAGCCAGCCAATCCAGCCGTTAAAACGAGGTATAATAGCCCGGCAAGCAGCCCTGTTGTGAATCTCCGCTTTTTCATCGTCATTTCTCCTTGTTGTATGTATAGTCAATAAACTTGAAAACGAAACCATCGTTTTCAAAAGCAAACAAAGCTTGCTTTGCGCCAAAAGCGCAGTTTGGCCACTATAAACCGTTGGTTTTAAACCTTCCACAAAATCATGGCAAGCGTTGATTTGCTGCTTACCTTAACAACATCCCCCTGCGCATATTTGGCAATGAGATTTTTCAAATCAAACCCCTTGGATTGGGCCTCTGGCGCATAGCGCCTTTCATACTGCTCAATGGCCTCGCCAATGGTATAGGTGGATTTATCTTCCTGCCGTAGGTAAGTAACTTCCGGTTCATATCCTTCCAGCCACAAAAGGTTAAAGACTGCCTGAACTGTAACCCGGTCATTGTGAGGGTCATGGGAGCGCTTTATGCCTAGCTCTTTTATCAAGTAATCAGAGAGCAAATCTCTCCCGGTAATAAACTGGTTCATAAGGCAAAAGCCTTTTGAGACTTCTGACATTTTACGCAGTCCCTCTGGGGAACGTACAGCAGGGCACATGGATGCAAAGGAAAGATCAAATTTTCGGTTCCAGTTCAGGGCGGAAATATCCGCACTTTCCCATTGGGTTTTAACATAGGAAAGATTGGTGAGCCCATGGGTTTGTGCATTGTTCTTGGCAAGCTCCAGCATATTGGAGGAAATATCCGTAACAGTTACATGCTCGGCATGTTCTGCAAAAGGGATAGCATATCTTCCACTTCCCCCTCCAATATCCAAAACAGCTGCACCGGCAAGAATGCCCCATTCCTTCAAAATATTTGTGACTTTCTCAGCCAAGCCGGAACGGTCTTTCTGCTGGGACAAATTAAAGTGCTTGGCCCGTGCATCCCATTTTTCCTCAACTTCGGGAGTTCCTTGGTAATTCCTGCTTAGCATTTCTTCAAAAAAAGATTTTTCCACAAACAATCCCCTTCCTGTGCAGTAGATGATAAAACACGGTTAGGCGCAGCTAACTCTTATGTTGTTTTTTTCTGCCGCCTCTATAGCACAGCGGCAGAAACCATAAAAAGTATAGCAACGGATTTATTCAATGTCAAGCTTAATTAAAAAAACATTTGCTTATATAAATTTTGTCTTATAGTGGATTTGCGCCTCCCCACAGGCTAATCTTGACATCAATCGTGCAGTAGCGTATGCTATTTATATAAAAATTTAAGTTATGATTTGGATACAGCCCAACTGCGCCAATATTTTGTGGGCGATGATCCGGCGGGAAGAAGGCCTTTTTCCAAGTGCTTTCGCTATATCATTAGATGGAGTGTTGATGTGGACGATTTTTTAAAGGTATTTAAGGCGCTATCGGATGGTACTCGTCTGAAAATAATTGATTTGCTTTTGAAGCATGATTTCTGTGTGGGTGCGCTTTCACGCAAACTCGGAATTTCGGAGGCGGCTGTCTCCCAGCATCTTCAGGTTTTGCGGAAAGCGGGTTTAGTCAGCGGCGAAAAAAGAGGCTATTATACGCATTATGACTTGAACCGAGAGCTGTTTACGCAGGCGGCTTCCGCCTTGCAGGATATTGTTGCATACGATGCCCCACGCAAAGGATGCCGCCAGCATTTAACCGGTGATCACCAGCACTGTGCCAATAAAAACCCCCTCGAAAAAAAATAGATACACTTTTTCTGTCGTATATAGATTGTCACTATATGCATCCACTCTGGCAAACAGAAAGAACTCCGCCGCCTGCTTGGCCGCTGCATCCGGGGTGGGAACGGGAAGGATTTCCATAACAGTTATGTCTACAGTCTGAAACCTCCGACATAACCAGAGGCTTTCTCTTATAATATATAAAAAGACGCTTAAATTTCTTAAGCGTCTTTAAAAATAAGGTTTCTTATGTTTCTATGTACGAAACGGATTGGTATCCCCAAAAGCTAGTAGCTTTTCCACTCGCGAAAACTATTCCACATTTTTCTGCGAACGCAGCTTGTGCGGCAAGGGAAAGGCTTTTTTACTATGGCTAAGCCCCATGGAAACAAAACTCTCCGCCATTTTCAGTGCCGTGGTAATGGGGTTAATGCAGGGAACCCCCAACTGGTGCGAAATTTCACGGTCTGCACCGGAAAATGCCAACGAAATACATCCCAGAATAACACAGTCTGCTCTGTCGTGGGTCAGGCATCTTTTAGATTCTTCCGATACACGCTGCAACAGCAGCTCCGGCTGCTGACCAAAGGATAAAATATCCATATCGATGGCACGCACAGAAGAAAGCCGATGTGATGCAACCCCCTTGCTGCGCACCATCTCCTCCAGCATAGGCACCATCTCGGGGGTAGCCGTCACAATGGAAAAGCGATACCCCATGGTTAAGGCAGCACCAACCGAAGATTCAAAAGGCCCTGCCACCGGAATGGTCAGCATTTCCCGCAGAGCATCAATGCCGGGGTCTGCATAACATCCCAGCAAGATGCCGTCGTAACCCGCCTTTTCAGCAGCAACGGCACGCTCTATGGTGCTGGGAATGCTCTGGTATTCTTCTGTAAGAGATTCAATGGAGGGCGGCCCGCCCGGGCAATCCCATGCATCCAGCTGGGTGCCTTCAAACACACATTCACGCAAAATATCCCGCCGGCGAAAAAGCTCTTCTTGCTGCATCTCGCCCGGAACCAAATAAAGCAGCTTTATGGTCAACACTTCCTTTCTCAATGACGCCATCATTACATATTGCAGGTGTTATGCCCAAGCTTTACGCAGAACACGAATGGTGTTCCCGCCCAACACTTTGGCAATTTCTTCTTCAGAATAGCCATGTTTGATCAGCCAGCGGGGAATGTTCCACGAAGCTTCTGTAGTGTTCTCCAGATATTTAACAAAAGGCACCTCTTGGTAGGAATTGCTGGTTTTTTTGGTATCACCTGTGGAAAGAGCGGATGCAAAGGCATGATGCAGCTCCACATGGTCGCCATAGAGGCAATCGGGGCCAAAGGTAACATGATCAATGCCCACCAAGTTTTTGATGTATTCAAAATGCTCCATCACACTTTCAATGTCATGGGTGTTGTGGGTACGGCTCATGGTGGTGTGAGGGGCTGCTTCAATGCCTATTACACCGCCTCGTTTTGCAATAGCAGAAATCAGCTCATCAGTTGCCAAGCGTTTGATATCCCATACACCTCGAGCCCCAATGTGACTGGCAAGTATAGGCTTTTTGCTGTGCATCACAGCTTCATAGGCAGTGCGGGGGCCACAATGGGAGACATCGATCAGCATCCCCACCTTGTTCATACGCTCCACGCAGGCTTTCCCGAATTTGGTCAGGCCGCCGTCGTTATCTTCCTTCAGGCCATTGCCTAGTGCATTGCTTTCGGAATAGGTGATGCCCAGCTGGCGCACACCCAATCCATACAGAATATCAATGCGGTCAAGTTCATTTTCAATAGGCTGTGCGCCCTCTATGCAGGGTACCCATGCCATTTTACCGGCCGCCTTAGCCGCAAAAATATCATCTACCTTTTTGCACTGAACCAAAAAATCCTGATGGGCAATATCGCACAGGCGCATGCCTAAATCATGCAGAATATCAATCCACTTCCAACCGCCGGGGCTGGAAATGATGTTGGTGCCATCCAGCATATTATCAAAAATACAATCCAGATTGGAATAAGATAGCGCCTCATAACCGCACCAGTCCCTTCCCTGCCTTTGAGCGGCATAAAAGCTTTCGAGGCTCAGATCACAGGGAGTAAAATCCGGATGCTCATGCACCGAAATATAGGGATGCTTTTTTATGATTTCACGATAAAAGGCTTCCTGCTCTTGGCTGAGTTCAATAATATGGCGTCCCGCCCAATCCCACTGAAACCACTCTATAACGGGATAGTCCTTCCCGGCTTCCAGATACGAA
Source organism: Oscillospiraceae bacterium MB08-C2-2 (assembly GCA_035621215.1). Lineage (NCBI taxonomy): Bacteria > Bacillati > Bacillota > Clostridia > Eubacteriales > Oscillospiraceae > Oscillospiraceae bacterium MB08-C2-2. The sequence continues at coordinate 1,351,659 of CP141729.1, forward strand.
TAGGGCTGATAAGGCCGGTATCCCTTTTTTTGTATTACTTCCATGATAAACCTTCTTTCTTTGCTAAAATGCAGGGCCAACAGCTATCCTCTGTGCAAAACGCCCCCCACTGCCAGGCAGCGGAGGGGCGTTTGAATGTAGGTTTGGCTATGGAATCAGGCCCAAACCTCACGCAGCACGCGCAGCGCATTGCCGCCAAGGACTTTTGCAATTTCCTCTTCTGTATAGCCATGCTTAATGAGCCAGCGGGGAATATTCCAAGAGGATTCGGTGGGGTTTTCCAGATATTTTACGAACTCAACTTCTTCGTAAGGCAAAGTAGATTTGGAGGTATCACCTGTGGAAAGCGAAGCCGCAAACGCATGGTGAACGCCAACATGGTCGCCATAAAGAGTATCCACGCCAAAGCTGACATGGTCAATGCCCACCAGATTTTTTACATATTCAAAGTGTTCCATCACACTTTCAATGTCGTGGGTGCAGTGGGTGGCACTCATGGTGGTGTGGGGCGCTGCTTCGATGCCGATCACACCGCCTTTTTGCGCAATGGCTTTCAGAAGCTCATCATCGGCAAGGCGCTTGATGTTCCAGACACCTTTGGCGCCCAAATGGCTGGCGATAATTGGCTTTTTGCTGTGCATAACAGATTCATAGGCAGTGCGGGTGCCGCAGTGGGAAACATCAATCAGCATACCCACTTTATTCATGCGCTCCACGCACACCTTGCCGAATTTGGTGAGGCCGCCGTCGTTGTCTTCCTTCAGGCCATTGCCAAGTGCATTGCTCTCGGAATAGGTAACGCCCAGCTGGCGTACACCCAAGCCATACAAAATATCAATGCGGTCCACTTCGTTTTCAATGCAGGCGGCACCTTCAACACAGGGAACCCATGCAATTTTGCCAGCAGCCTTAGCAGCGAGAATGTCATCCACCGTTTTGCACTGGATCAAAAAATCCTGATGGGCAATGTCGCACAGGCGCATGCCCAAATCATGGAGCACGTCAATCCACTTCCAACCCCCGGGGCTGGAAATGATGTTCACGCCATCCATCATGTTATCAAAAATGCAGTCCAGATTGGAATAGGAAAGCGCTTCGTAACCGCAGAATTGGCGGCCCTGACGCATTGCATCATAGATTTTATCCATGGTGCTCATATCCTCGGGATAAAAGGTGGGATGGTCATGCAAGGAAATAAAGGGATGTTTTTTGATAAGCTCTTCATACAGAGCCTCCTGCTGGGCATCCAGTTCAATAATGCCGCGGCCTGCCCAATCCCACTGAACCCAGTTGATATCTTTATAGTCTTTGCCGGCTTCCAGATATTGGTAGGGCTTGTAAGGCTTGAAACCTGCTTTTTGATTGATTTTCACAAAGGGCACTTCCTTTCTCTAATTCAAAGGCATAAAAGTACCAGTGAACGCAGAAAGCTTCTGCGGCCACCGGTTCCTTTTTAGGGATTACTTGGCGGAGATTTGGGTGGCAAGGGAGCTGCTCAGATAGCCGTGGTTGCCATATACAGCTTTAAAGCCTTCAAATTTATCGGTGTTTGCCACATAGGTCTGAACCGGCACATAGGTCATGGAAATGGGAATATTCTCAACGGCCAGTTTCTGCCATTCATCCAGCAGCTTAACACGGTCTTCAGGATTGGGGGTGGATTTCATCTGGAGCAGAAGAGCATCCATTTCTTCGTTGTTATAATCCATATAGTTCAGCATCTGCCCAATACCGTAGCAGGTGTAAAGAGTGGTATCTACATCGTCGATGGTTCCCCACATGTTGTAAGAAATATCAAACACACGGCCATTGGTTACTTTTGCAGAGAAGGTGGAAGGATCCACAGGCTCCAAGTTGATTTTGATACCAGCTTGTGCAGCCGCTGTACGCAGAATTTCCATCACATTGTCCACACTCTGAATGGAGGAGCGGTAGGTGATAGAAAATTCCAGCTTTTTGCCATCGGCGCTTTCCAAAATGCCATCGCCATCTGCATCTTTATAGCCGTTTTGTTCCAGCATTGCTTTTGCACCGGCGGGATCATAGGCGGGCTGCTGAATGTTGGCCTTGGTAAATTGCTGATAAACAGGGCTGATTACAGTCTGCATGGCTTTGGCGGCACCGCTCATGCCAACTGCCACCATGGCATCACGCTCAATGCTCATGGCAAGGGCTTTGCGCACATTCACATCCTGCAGCAAGGGGTTGCTTTGAGAGTAGCTGATCTGGCCATAGCCCAGAGATTCAATATCGGTGAGCTGGAAGTTCTCAGAAGCTGCCAGCTGGCTTTTGCTGTTAGGGGAAATGTAGTTGGCGCACACATCAATTTCGCCATTCTGCAATGCCAAAACAGCTGCATTTTCATCGGTATAAACACGGAAGAGAACGTTATCGATCAGCGCACCCTTGCCGTCATTTGCCTGCTTAAAATATTCATTGCGCTTAAGGGATACATATTGGCCATCCACCCATTCGTCGATGTAGTAGGGGCCGTAGCCTGCGCCGCTGTAGGCGTGGTTCAGAGGATCTTCCACCGAAGACCACTCGCTTTCACGCATCAAAGGCAGCCAGTAGCCTGCACCGTTCCAGAAGTTTACATCAGGATCGGAAAGGTGGAACACAACGGTTTTGTCATCCTTCACTTCTGTTTCGGTTACTTTTCCGTAATAGCTATCGAAGAATCCGATTTTGTGCTCTACACCATATTTGGCGCCAAAGGCCAGATCATTTGCTGTTACCGGGGTGCCGTCGTTCCAATAAAGCTCTTTCAGCACAATTGTCCACTGGGTGCTGTCTTCATTGGGGGTAGCGGATTCGGCAAGATAATTGTATTTGGAGCCGGTTTCATCCATGGTCACCAAGTTGGGAACCACAAGGTTCATGATAATGCTGGAGTTGATATCGTTTTGCACCCAGATGTTGGCGCTGATGGGTGCAGACGAAAGACCTGCTGTTAAGGTGCTGCCTTCTTGGGGCTGGGTGGTGGCTGCACCCGACTCACCTTGTGATGCGGCAGAACTGCCCCCGTTTTTGCTTCCAGAGCAGGCAGCCAAAGAAAACACAAGAACTGAGGCCATTGCCGCTGCTAAGAACCTTTTGAAATTCATCAATTTTTACCTCCTAAATTGTTGCTGACAAACTGACTATATGATACTTCGCCAATGAACAAAGGCGGCTTACCTCTGCTCCTGACGATGTTCAATTAAAAAATTACTGCTGGTTTTTTTGGAGCACACGCCCCGGATAACTGGTGAGCGATTCCCCATCCCTCAGTGCTTCCTTGCCGTTTACCAGCACTAAGCTGCATCCGGTTGCGGTCAACAGAGGCGTTTTGTAGTGCATCTGATCCATTTCGGGGTATTTGTAGTTGGGCAAATCAATCACAGCAATATCGGCATAGCAGCCTTCTTCCAAGCGGCCACGCTTTTGAATGCCAAAATGATCGGCCACCATAGAGGTGTTGCGCCGCACAATTTCTTCGTAGGGCACGCCTTTTTTCAAATACATGTTGGTGAAGATGGCAAACCCGCCACGGCGCCGAATTTCATACCAATCGAACGGATCATAGGTGGAATCACCCATAATGGTGTCGCTGCCGACCGAGACATAGGGGTTGGCCATGATGGAATCCTCATGGTCGATAAATTTGGAGGGTACCCCGGCTGCCGGTGCATTGAGCCAAAAAACATAGTTGTTGTCATCGCCCATCAAATCCAGCATGCATTCATCCTCGTGCACGCCCCGCTGGGCGGCAATGTCTCTTACCGAACGGTTTTCCAGTGCAGGATCATCCGAATGCACAATGTAGATTTTATCCTTATCGCCTGCCATGGTGTAGTTTTCCCGCAGAATCAGCTCCCGGCCCTCCGGGGTATGCAAAGCCCGTTTCACGCCTTCAATTCCTTGGCTGAACAGCTCATCGGATAATGCCATGGTGAACAGCAACATGCGTTCTTTGCCGGTGCAATGCCCCACACTGGAGGGAATGGTATCAATTCTTGCCCTTATACCATCCTCTTCAATGGCCTTTTGTGCAGCAGCAAAGGCTTCGGGTACAGTGCTGGCAAGGTGAGAAATCTGAATCTTGCCGCCGGTGCGGCGTCCCACTTCCAAATATTCCAGTGTGGATTCCAAAATACCGATTTTGTGGCGCAAATGAGCAGCAGAGGTGCCGTCATAGGCTTTTATCAGTGCCACCATTTCGCAAAGCTCATCGATATCCGCATAGCGGCTGGGCACATAATCCAGCCCAAAGGAAATGCCAAACATGCCTTGCTCCATATTGTGGCGGATAATGGCCTCAATGGTCGCCTTTTCCTGAGAATCCGGTTTACGGGGCCATGCGCCGTGCATTACATACTGGCGGATGCTGCCATGGCCCATCAGAGTTACAAAATTACAGTTGGTTCCAGTTTGATGCACCGCCTGGCGGTAACCTTCAAAGTCGTGCCATTCGGGCCAAGTTTTCATATAGCGGTCATATTGCCGCAGATTGATCAGCCCGTTGCCCAAATAGTAATCCAGCTGTTGTTTTTTATGCCCAGGAACCACCGAGTGACCACAGTTTCCGTTAATCAGAGTGGTGACACCCTGCTGCAAATATAAATCATATTTCCCATCATCAAAGCACACCCATTCTTCATGCACATGGGGGTCTATAAGCCCGGGAATAACGTACCGACCTGCCGCATCAAAAACCTGTGCGGCCTGCTCCTGAATTTCAGGTGCGATGCGAACAATACGGTCGCCCTTTACTGCAACATCCGCTTTGCTGCCCGCACGCCCCGTGCCATCAATTACAATGCCGTTTTTAATTAGATAATCATACAATTTCATTGCCTCCTGTCATAAAGCGGTTGATCAGCCCCGCCCTTTTGGATTCAAGGTATCGTTTAAAGCCATGCCAAACAAGTTAAAGCACACAACATAAAAAACAATGCACAGGCTGGGCATGAGCCACCACCACCATGGGTTCGGGTTTGCAATAACAGCGTTGGCACCCCACGCCCGCTTGAGCATGGTACCCCAGCTCCATGTAGTGGGGTCCCCCAAGCCAAGAAAGCTCAGGCTTGCTTCGGAAAGAACGGCGCTTGCCATAACCAGCGTGAGATTAACGAACACGGGCCCGGAAGCATTGAGCAAGATATGCTTGAACAAAATGCGTGTCTTTGAAATGCCAAGGCACTGTGCCGCTTCAATATACTGCATCTCTTTGATTTTGAGTGTGCTGCTGCGGGCAACCCGTGCAAGTGAGGGCCACGAGAACACACCCAGAATAACCGCCACATTGGTGATATTCGCTCCCATAATCGCCGCCATAATAATCATGAGGGGCAGCATGGGAATGGTAAGAAAAATATCGATGATGGCATCAATAAAACCGGAAAACCAGTTTTTAAGATACCCCGAAAGCAGCCCCAAGGGAAGGCCAATGGCAGCTGCCACCAGCAGCGCCAGCACAGAAACATAAAGGGAGGTGCGTGCACCCCAAATCAGCTCTGCAAAAATATCCAGACCCAAATTGTCTGTCCCCAGCCAGTGAATGCTGGAAGGGTTCACCAGCACATCTGCCGTGTAGCCTTCTGGCTTTGCCACAAACAAGGGGCCCAGCAGCCCGGTCAGAACGATAAAGACAACTCCGCACAAACCAATGACACCGTTGCGATTGCGCAAAAAGTAATAGAGTGCTGTTTTCCGTTGTTTCATTGTTTATTTTCCTCCCAGTCGGATACGAGGATCCAGCCACGCAACCATAAGATCTGTCAGGAAGTTCATCCCCACCACGGCTACCGCCAGCAGCAAAAATGCACCTTGCAGCACAGGATAATCCAGCGCAGACACCGCATCGTAAATCAAGCGGCCAACACCCGGCCAAGAAAACACCGTTTCGGTTACCACGGCGCCACCCACCATGGTGCCCACCTGCAAGCCAATGGCCGTAACCGTTGGAATCATTGCATTTTTCAGTGCATGCACCGAGATAACCCGGTTTGTGAGATTCCCTTTGGAATAAGCTGTGCGGATATAATCCTCGTGGAGCACCTCAATCATGCTGTTGCGGGTATACATCACCGCATTGGCAAGGTTGGTAATGGTGAGGGCCAGTGTAGGCAAAATCAGATGCTTGTCCACATCCAGCCAATAGGTAAGCCCTTCGGTGCGGGGTGGTGTATAGGCACCGCCAGTGGGAAGAATTTTGAGTCGAAATGAGAAAATATACAGCAGCAAAAAAGAAACGAAGGGTATGAACACCGAAATTCCCAGTGTTACCAGCACGCTGATCACACGGTCTGCCATTTTACCTTTTCTCCTGGCTGCCAGCACACCCACGGGGATACCCACAACCAACACCAAAACCATTACCGAGCTCAGTAGCATCAATGTCCATGGCAGGCGTTCCAGCAAATATTGTGTAACGGGAATGTGCTTGCTAAAGCTGTTTCCCAAATTCCCCTGAAAAAGCTGCCCCAAAAACTTGCCATACTGCACCAGAATAGGCTGATCCAGACCATAGGCCGTAATCATAGCCTCCTTAGCTTCGGGGGTCATTTGCGGGCTCACCATCAACGAAACAGGGTCAGAGGGCATCAGGCGCACAATGAAAAATGTAAGCGAAACAGAAATGAATATGGTAAGCAGACCACGGCAAATGCGGCGAATCAAATAATGGCTCATTGGTTGCCCCCCTCCCTTGCAAAATGGCAGCGTACATAGTGCCCCTCTCCCACTTCCAACAGCTTGGGCTCTTTTTCAAAGCAAACAGGCTCTGCCTTGAAGCACCGCTGGCAAAAACGGCAGCCATTCGGCGGATTAACCGGGCTTGGAATATCGCCTTGCAGCAAAATACGCTCCTGCCGGCTGGCGGTGGAAGGCTCCGGTATTGCCGAAATCAATGCTTGTGTATAGGGGTGAGTATCCTCGCCAAATAGGGCATCATAGGGGGCGATCTCCATTACCTTGCCCAAATACATAACAAGAATGCGGTCGCTGATATAGCGAACAACGGCCAGGTCGTGCCCAATGAATACATATGTGAGGTTGCGCTGCCTTTTCAGCTCGTTAAACAGGTTCAAAATCTGTGCCTGAACCGAAACATCCAATGCTGAAACTGATTCATCGCAAAACAGCAGCCTTGGCTGTGTGGCAAGTGCCCGGGCAATGCCTATGCGCTGCCGCTGCCCGCCCGAAAATTCATGAGGAAAACGGTCATACACCTCGGGCTGCAAACCAATGGTCTGCAAAAGCTCCTGCACCTGTGCTTTGGCATCCGCCTTGGATTTTGCCAGCCCATAGTGAAGCATTGGTTCTGCAATGGCGTCGCCCACTTTAATCTTGGGGTTAAGCGATGCATAGGGGTCCTGAAAAATCATTTGCATCTGGCGGCGCAGATTGGCAGCATCACACTTTTTAAAGTTGGTAATCTCTTTGCCTTCATACAGCACCTTGCCGCCGCTGGTTTTGGTCAGTGCCAAAATGGCACGGGCAAGGGTGGATTTTCCTGAACCGGATTCCCCCACGATTCCCATGGTTTCGCCTTCATAAAGCGTAAACGAAACATCTTCAACCGCATGCACCTTTTGACTGGGGCCAAAGAGAGTTTTGCTTTTTACCGGAAAAAACTTGCTGAGGTTTTGCACCTCCAGAAGCGGCACTTTGTTTTCATGCATCACCGGTCACCTCCCCTTCAAAATTCAGCCAGCACTGCACCAAATGGTCGCTTCCCACCTGTTTGAGGGGTGGCACCTCATCACTGCACTGGTCCATATAGTGAGCACAGCGGTCGGCAAAGCGGCAGCCACTGCCAAAATCATATACTGTCGGCACCGTTCCGGGGATGGTGTAAAGAGGCTCTTTGCTGCTGCGAATGGTGGGAACCGATGCCATAAGCCCTTTGGTGTAGGGGTGCAGAGGGTTATCAAACACAGCTGCCAAGGTGCCCCTCTCCACCGCACGCCCGGCATACATGACAACAATCTCTTCGCAGATTTCAGCCACCACACCCAAATTGTGGGTGATCACTACAAGGCCGCCGCTGCCTTTCAGATGCCGCATCAAATCCAAAATCTGCGCCTGCACCGTAACATCCAGCGCTGTGGTGGGCTCATCTGCAATTAGAAGAGCCGGTTCGTTTATAATGGCCATGGCAATCATGACACGCTGCCGCATACCGCCTGAAAATTCATGGGGATATTGTGAAAGCCGGGTTTCCGGGTTGGAAATGCCTACAGCAGTTAACACTTCCATCACACGCTTTTCCACTTCCTGCTGTGCAAGCTGTGGATGATGGAGCCGCACAATTTCGCTTATTTGAAAACCAATGGTAAGCACAGGATTCAGCGCTGTCATAGGTTCCTGAAAAATCATGGAGATTCGATTGCCCCGCACCTTGGCGATTTCTCTTTCGTCCATTTCCAGCAGATTTCTGCCTTCAAACAAAATTTCTCCGCCCTGAACAACCGCTGCATCCGGCAGCAGGCGCATCATCGAAAGGCTGGTCATACTTTTGCCGCAGCCAGATTCCCCCACAATGCCCAATGCACGCCCCGGCTCCACGTTGAAAGACACTCGATCCAGCAGGTTAAAAACCTGTCCGTCGTCGTCCAAAAAACCCATGCTATACTCTTTAAATTCAACGATGGCTGGCATGATTTTTATTCCCCCATTCCACACGCTTCACTTTATCTTGCTAACTGATAAATTTGATAAAGCGATTTATTTAATTTAAAAGGCCCCATGTGAATAAAAAACAATGGGCGCCTTTGCCTTTAGCTTGTTTATTTATAAAATTAAGTGACATACTATAAATTTAGGTTTTGTAAAGTTAACAATAATTATAATGTAGTTTTGTGCAAGTTGTAAAGGACATAGGTCACATAACAATTGCATAAACATTTTGGCGTTCTCTATGCCCCCTTTCTCTTATTTCACCAAAATATACTCAAAAAAGTTTTGACCCTCAGCTTTTTATTCTTTGCATTGTTCCACGAAGAATACACCGTGAGGGCACAGCTGTAAAATATATGTTTTTTGTGGGGCCTGTTTCTTTACAAACATATGCCGTTTATGTATAATATAAAATTAATTAATGCCCACTGAACAATTCAAAAATACGATGATTAAAACATATATCATATCTTTTTTTGAATTGTATCCGTAAGTTTTCGTGGTCACAGACACCAAAATTTTACGGATTACAAACGATTTTCTTGTGAAAATCGTTTCAGTGGTTGCAGTAAGGAATGTCTTTGTTCATCCGGAAATATCTTTTGCAAAGATATTTCCGGATGAATGACGCGGCCTTTGCCGCATGAACAAATAGAGTACGATTTGTTCAGTAGACATTAATTACAAACCGGCCTAAAATAAGCCGCACAAACGGGATTTGCCGAGCGAACGATAAGGAAAACACATATGAAAATCATCGACGATCTCAGCCTTCTTGAGTTTTATATTGAAAAGTATGGCTTACAGGAGTATTTCACAAAGAATCTTACCCAAATCGCCGCTCTGCACCAATACGATGCAGATGAAATGCTCGCACACGAAGGCCAGTTGTGTGAATACATCTGGATTTTGGTAAAAGGCGAGTGCATGGCGTATGTCTACACCGCCAACAATAAAATCCACTGCGAATGCTACTTCAAGGATGTTAGCCTGCTGGGTGAAGCCGCAACTCTTTGGAATGAGCCCCCCATGAACAATGTGCGCACATTAACCGAGTGCCACATGGTTTCTATTTTTGCCCCCCAATATCGTGAAACACTGCTGAACGATAACAAGTTTTTGCGTTTTGCCGCCTACACACTGGCCCTGCACGTGCGCCAAAACGTGGTTCATTTTGACCCGTTGGAAACCCGTCTGGCCGGGTTTATTTTGGATGCACACAAAAACGGCGTGTTTCGTTATAACCTCACTCAATGTGCCGATATTATGGAAACCAGCTACCGCCACCTGATGCGGGTGCTTCGCATTATGTGCGACAGCGGGATTCTGATCAAAGGCGAGCGAGGCGATTATCACATCTCCGATTGCGACCACCTGCGGCAAGTAGCCAAAGGTGATATTAAACTAAAAGAACCGTGAGAACACCTGTGGTAACAGATAACACAACTCTAAAATTACATTACAGTTGTGAAGCTATATGAGTATATTATCTCATGCACTGGTGACAAAACACAAAACAGCTCGGCCCGGTATAAAACCCGGCCGAGCTGTTTTGGTAGAATTCAAATGGGGCAGTGATTGTGCTTTTGTAAAAACACACCTAAAAATCCAGGGAGAAAATAACCCCTCTCTTTTAGGGCTGTTTATTTACCTGCAACAACCTTTTTGATTTCATCAGCGCTCAGGCCAATGGCACTGGTAACCTTAATCTCGCCCTTGGCAATTTTATCTTGAAGCTCTTTGATCTTGGTTACGTTCTCTTCCCCAATATACTTGGTGAGATTCTCGTTGTAAACGATACCCACAGCATTCTCCCCAAGACCATAAACCACATTTTCGCCAAACGCTACACTGGCAGGATCAGCGGCATAGTCGGAGCAGAGCTTGAAGAGGGCATTGCCTACTTCTTTAAGGCAGGAAGTCATGATGCTGCCCTCCAGGCCGGTTCCTTTCAGGGTAACAAACTGATCGGAATCAACGCCAATGGCTACGCCGCCATTTTCGGTGACTGCTTCGAACACGCCGTTACCAGCGCCGCCAGCTACCTGGAACATGACATCTGCACCACCGGCAATCTGAGCCTTAGCCAAATCCTTGGCTTTAGCAGTATCAGAAAAACCACCGATATAAGCAGTGGATACTTCGATCTCAGGATCAACATAACGGGCACCCTCGGCATAACCAACAAGGAAGTTGTTGATGGTGGCCGAATCATAGGCACCTACAAAACCGATTTTCTTGTCAGGATTGCCCTGCTCAGAGGTGGTGTAGTAGCCAGCTGCTGCACCGGAAAGGAAACCGGCTTCGTTGGCATCGAACACGATGGAAAGAACGTTATCCAAACCACCGGCGGAGAAATCAAGCTCCTGATCAAACAGGATGAACTTGGTGTCAGGGTATTCTTTAGGAATGGTTTCGAAGGCTTCTTTGTTCTGGTAGCCTACTGAAACAATGATATCTGCGCCATTATCGGCTGCATCATAGAAAGCATCAGGCCAGACAGCGTTGTCGGTGCCCATTTCCACAACTTCAACCTCATACTTATCGCCCAGCTCGGCCAGCACTTTCTGGCTGCCTTCATAAGTGGATTGATAGAAGGAAAGATCGTTGATCCAGCCTACACAGACAACCAGCTTCAGCTTTTCACCGGCGGGAGCAGCAGATTCTGCTGCGGATTCGGCACTTTCACTGGCTGTGGGAGCAGGTGCACTCTGGCTTTGGCCGCCGCTTCCGCAGGATGCGAGAACCAAGGTCAGTGCTGCCACCAGCATAAGGCTCAAAATCTTTTTGACTTTTTTCATTTTACGTAAAATCCTCCATTGCTTTAATTTATATAATTACCTGCTTTGGCCCATTCTTACCGGGCTTATTATTGCGTCCCTGCGCTTTTGCAAAAAGCTGATCAGCGTATAAAATACAATAATAAACACATAAGGAATGAGCTCCACCAGATAAGGATCCGTGTTGTTATTCTGCTGATAAATGGATAATGCGTTCCCAAAGCCGTAAAGCAGTGAAGAAGCTATCGCCAGCAGCGGGTTGCTTGCAGCCATGGCGTTGGTGGCCAACGCAATATAGCCCCGGCCCGCAACCATCCCGGAAGTAAAGCGGGAAACATAGCCCATAGAAAGGTAAATACCACCCAAAGAGGCGAACAGCCCGCTCAAAAGCAGCGCCTTATAGCGAATGTCATTGACCTTGATACCCACTGATTCGGCCGCCGCAGGCATCTCACCCACCGCACGCACCTTGATGCCGAATTTGGTGCGACCAAGCACAACAAAAAGCACAATTGCAGAGATAAACGCGACATAGGTAAAAACATTATGCCCAGAAAGAACCTTGCCCACCACCGGAATCTCCGAAACCAGCGGAATGGGAACCGAAGGAAAGGCCGAGGAGGGCAGGGCGTTGGTGCTGGTTTTATCCCCTGTAATGGTGTAAAGGAGGAATACCGAGCCGCCTGTGCAGGCAAGATTCAGCGCCACACCCGCAATGATGCGGTTTGCGCCCAGCCGCATGACAGAAAAAGCCAACAGCATGGTGACCAGAATGCCCGCAGCCATTCCGCAAAGCAGACCAATGTAGATGCTGCCGGTAAATCCACAGCCCAGTGCGCCAAACAACGCCGACACGGTCATGCTTCCCTCCAGCCCCAGATTCATAAGCCCTGAGGCGTTGGCAATCAGCGCCGCCAAGGTGGCGAACAGGATAGGGGTCGTGCAGCGCAGCACCATATACCAAAAATCTTCTGTTAAAAAAATGCTCACAGTTTTCTACCTCTCTGCCACAGCGGCGTTGCTAAGGGCCTCCCGCTCTTCCATCCGCTTTTTCAGCCCGTAGAGAAATCGCTCCGAAGCAATCAGCAGAATCACAAGCCCTTGAATGATGGCAACCAGCTCGGTGGCCACCTTGGCATTGCGGCTCATCACATTGGCACCAACCCGGATATAGGCCAGAAAGAAGGCGGCCAGTGGAATGTTTCTGACTTTCTTCCCGGCCAGAAGGTTAATGAGTATGCCGTCCCACACATAGCTGGGGGCCACATTCCACTCAAACTTGGTGTAAGCGCCGATCATGTGGATGGAACCGCCCAGACCGGCCAGCATACCGCCAATCAGCTGGGATGCGGCAATCACGCCGCCCACCGGGATACCGGCATATTTAGCAAAAGCCGCATTGGAGCCGGTGATGGAAAGCTCCCGCCCATAACGGGAACGGTTCATAACCAACCACATAACAACCACAGCGGCAATCATCAGGATCAGCCCATAATGAATACTGGTCTGGGGAATGAGTGTGCCCAGAGTGGCTGTTTCCTGAAAGGAGATGGAATAGGAACCGTTGTTGGTGTCGATATAGGTATTCCGAATAATCCAGTAGCCCAGATTGAAGGCCACATAGTTCATCATCAGCGAAACAACCAGCTCATTGGCCCCTGTTGCACGCTTGAGCAGCACAGGAATAAGGCTGACCAGCCCGCCAACCACAGTGCCCGCCACAATAATCACAATCTGATGCACCCCCGCCGGGAGAGGCATCCCAATTGCGATCAAAGCAGATACCACCGCCGAAAGATACAAAGAACTGTCGGCAGACATAGAAAACAAGCCGCTTTTGTGCATGACATTAATCGCCATGCCGGAGAAAACCAGCGGAATCAAATCCACGATTACCTTAGAAACATTCCGCCGGGTGCTCAGCGCTCCAAGGAAGAAATTCTGGATTGCCTTCCCGGGATCATCGGCCACCAGTGTAATGATAATGGCCGCAATCAGAAAGGAAAGCGCAACCGCTGTTCCCACCCGCATAATATTATACCAACCGTTTTTCTTGCTCTTGCCCATTGTCGTTTCCTCCCTGTGCGCGGGCTATGCCGTGGCCAGCTTTTCTTGATCATCCTGCTTGAGGCCCAGCATATAAAGGCCCAGCTCTTCCTCGGTGGTGTTCTTCACATCGCTTACCACACCCACAACCTTGCCTTCGCAGACGATGATGATGCGGTCGCTGAGAGCGGTCAGCTCGGTCAAGTCTGCACTGACCAGCAGGAGGGCTTTTTCTTTATCCCTCATCTCCAAAATCTTCTTGTGAATAAACTCCATAGCGCCAACATCCACACCTCGGGTGGGTTGGTTGAGGACAATCATATCAGCATTACTCTCGAATTCCCGGGCAACAATGGCTTTTTGAATATTGCCTCCGGAAAGGCTCTTGATGCTGGTATCCAGACTGGAAGTAACAATCTGATAATCCCCAACCGCCTTGACAGAAAAAGAATCGATTTCCCGGTTGTTCAGCAGCCCCAAGGAGCCGGAAAACTTCCGCAGGAAAGTGGCAATCAAATTATCCCGCACACTCAGCTCGGGGGCACTGCCGTTATAGGCCCGATCCTCGGAGATGTGGGCCATGCCTGCATCACGCACAGTCTTTACAGAATGGTTGGCAATGTTGCTGCCCTTAAAGAAAATCTCGCCGGATTCGGCGGAAAGATTGCCGGTTATAATATTCATGGCCTCCAACTGGCCGTTGCCCTCAATGCCCGCAACCCCCAACACCTCACCCCTATGCAGTGAAAAAGAAAGGTCTTTCAGCCGGTGGGTGCCGAATTTATCGTGATAGTTGAGCTTTTTGGCTTCGAAGATGGTTTCGCCGGGCTTGCAGGGAGCCTGATTGTATTCAATCACCACATCCCGGCCCACCATCAGGCGGGAAATATCCTGCACCGATACATCGGCAACCGAATAGGTTCCAATGGATTTTCCGGCTTTGAGCACGGTGAGCCTATCACAAATCTGCTTGACCTCCCCCAGCTTGTGGGAGATGAAAATGATGGTGTAGCCTTCATGCTTCAGGTTGACCAGCTGGGTAAACAGCTCATCAGTCTCCTGGGGAGTCAGCACCGCTGTGGGCTCGTCCAGTATGATAATGCGGGCGCCCCTGTACATGGTTTTGAGAATCTCCAGCTTTTGCTTCATACCGATGGAGATATCCCGCACCTTTTTTTCGGCATCCACTTGCAGGTTATACTTTTGGGAGATGGCCTTGGTCTGCTCAACAGCCTTTTTACGGTCAACAAACAGGCCGTTGGAAGGCTCCATACCCAAGGTCAGATTCTCCGCCACTGTAAGAGAGGGCACCAGCATTGTGCTCTGCTGAACCATGCCGATTCCGTGTGAAATCGCATCCTGACTGGAAGTGAAGCGAACCTCCTCTCCACTAAGAAGAATGCGGCCGCTTGTAACATCTTCAATCCCGAAGAGACACTTCATCAGTGTGGATTTTCCTGCGCCGTTTTCGCCCACAAGAGCATGAATCTCCCCCTTGCGGATATCAAAGCTGATCTCATGGTTTGCCAATACGCCGCCCGGATATATCTTGGTCAGCTTATCGATTTGCAGCAATATCTCGTTTTCCACGCTTCCACCCCTTCGCTCTATTTCATAGAAAGCCAGCTATCAAGATAGGTCTGCTTATCCTGCTGGAAATTCTCGTTTCGCATTCTGAGCTCCGGGTTCTCAATCAGCTCTAAAACCGAAAGCAAGATCGCCTTGGCAGTATCCAGATAAGTCAACTTTTTATCGGTAATCACAAAGTGGTTGCTGTGGATTCTGCCCTCGTATCCGGCATAGCCAAGCTGAATGGTGGGGATAAGAAAGCCCACATCCCCCATATCACCGGAGGCACCGGAAACGGTTCCGGTCAAAATATCGCTTTTATCGCATACATCCAGCAGGCTGCGGTAAACGATTTCGTTGAGCGCATCCGACTGGCGCAGGGGCATATAGCCAACGGTGCTTTCAATTTCGCATTCCAGCCCCAGCGCCTGGGCACAGGCTTTAGCCGCACGGTCAAACTTTTCCTCTGCGCTGAAAAGAGTTTCGTTGGTGAGGGCCCGCACATAGGATTCCACCACCACAGTATCGGGAATCACATTCATAGCCACGCCGCCGTTGGTGATGATGGGGTGAATCTGAATCCCTGCCTCATAAGGGAACTGCTCATACAGGAAAGAAACAGCCTGCATAAACAGATTGGCTCCATGAAGGGCGTTTTTACCTAAAAAGGGGCTTGCCCCGGAATGCGCCGCCACACCCTTAAAGGTAACCTTTTTGGTAAGGAAACCGGAGAGCACCGAAGCAAAATCGAACTTTTTGGTCAGATCACCCATGGCGTGGGTGCAAAAGACACAGTCGATTCCATCAAAATAGCCATCCCGGATCATGTTCTGTTTGCCGGAATAATAGCGGATTTTCCCCTGTTCCACCAATTTTTGGCGGTATTCCAGCTCAATATACTCCTCAGCAGGGGCGCCCAGATAGGTTACCTTACAGCCCAGCTTGCCTCGTTTCTCCAGCTCATGGAGCACCCGCATAACAGCCAGCATAATGGTGTTCTGTGAGCTGTGCCCGCAGGAGTGAAAAGGGATGGTTTTGCCATTGTCAGAAACAGCGATGGCATCCAGATCGGTAACCAGCCCAATGTGGTAATCACCGCTGCCAATGGTTGCCCGGATGCCGGTCATGGCAATGCCATCCTCATGATCAATGCCTGCCCGATCAAGATACCCTGCAATCAACTGGCTGGTACTCTCTTCCCGAAAACCAAGCTCCGGCAGCTCAAAAAGCTGGTCACCCAGCTCGAAAATTTCCTCCTGTAAAGACAGAAGGAGTTCTTCGGCCTCTCTTTTCCTGCTCAAACGAACACCTCCGAAAATACTTCCTCTTTATTAGCTTTTGCAAAACATGAAAATAAAACGGTTTGTTTTCAACAGCTGAAATACAAAACGTTTAAATATACGGTTGGCATTGTGTATTTTACACTACTATTTTACTACAATTACGGACAACATGCAATCATTGATTGAAGAAAAGGGCCCCATTGCAGATAAACCTCCTTCGCAATGACCCCATTTGTTTCTAGCAAAGAGCCGTCTTTTCGCACCACACCTGTCTTTAAAAACGCATTGTCTAACGGATTGCAAGATTTTTTATTTGGTGATATACTCGATTCATAAGCAAAAATTAAAGGGCCTTTTGTGCCCGGAAGCATGTGAAAGGATTGGCCTTTTTATGAAAATTTTATTTCAAGGTGCCGTGATTATTGGGCACAATGCTGCTATTTCAAACCCCTGTGACATTCTTGTGGAGGAGGGAATCATTCGGCAGATTGCAGATAAAATTGATGCACCCGATGCAGAGCTTGTGGACTGCCACGGAATGGTTCTCTCCCCCGGCCTGCCCAATCTGCACACCCACAGCCCCATGCACATGCTGCGGGGTCTTGCGGAGGATGTTGCCATTGAGGATTGGTTCAACCAGCAGATTTGGCCTTATGAGAGCAAAATTACCGAAGAGGATATTTATTGGGGTTCCATGATGGCCTGCGCCGAAATGATTGACAATGGTGTCACCGCTTTTGCCGACCACTATTTTTCCGCCCAGACCATTGTAAAGGCCGCCATACGCTCCGGCCTGCGTCTGGATTTGGCTGTCACCGCCTTCGGGTTGGATGTGGAGAAGGACATTGCGGATACTCTGGCTCTGCGGGAGCAGTATCAGAACAGCCAGACAGTCAACATCCGTTTCGGGCCTCATTCTCCTTATCTGGTGGCCCCGGATTCTCTCCGAAAACTGACAGATGCGGCTAAAGCCGCCGGTACCGGGATTCATATTCACGCTTCGGAAACCGAATTGCAGGAACAGCAGAGCATAGAAAAATACGGCAAGCGCCATTTCCAGATTATTGCCGAGGCAGGCGGATTTGATGTTCCCTGCATCATTGCTCACGGCCTGTGGGCCAATGAGGATGATTTCCAGCTGGTAGGGCGCGAAACCTTTGTGGCGGCTTGCCCCAAAACCTACCTAAAGCTTGGTGCAGGAAAAGGTCTGCTCTGGGAAAATTGGAAGGCCAAAAATCTCTGTATCGGCACCGACGGCGCAGCCAGCTCCAACAGTGTTCGTCCTTTGGAGCAGGCTCAGTATTTTGCCTTATGCGGCAAGTGGGAAGGCCGTGCTGCTGATTTCCGGGCGGAGGATATTTGGCGTATGCTGATGAACGGCCACAATGCACTGCCTTTTGGCACCGGCAAAATCGCGGAGGGTGCCCCTGCCGATTTGGTGGTGTGGAACCTAAATGCCCCGGCTACCGGGCCGGTTTATTCCCCCATTGCCTCCATTCTTTATAGTGCGGGGGCTCAGCAGGTTGTTCATACTATGGTGGCGGGTAAATTCCTGAAAAAAGATGGTCAGGTGCTGTTGGATATGGACGAGCTTTGCACCAATGCTTCCCGATGCGCCAAAGATCTCTACGAACGGGGCAAGGGCGAGGCGATTGTTCATTTTTAACATTTCTCCATCTGATATCAGCTCGTCATCTCCCTACAGGAATCGGCGACAGAAATCTTTTTCTGGTATTTTAATGACCCGCCAAAGGATTTGGAGATTGAAACCCAGGGAGAATATGCCCCTACTGGTTACTACTGAAAGGCGGGGCGTTCTTCTGCCATTGTGGGGTTATCTATAATTTACAGCGCTAATGGTTCAGGCAAGAATTGCTGCAAACTTCTATCATTCTTGTTTTCTTGAATATTCTACAACATGAAAAAAGGAATCCCCAGGTTTAGCCGGGGGATTCCTTTCTTGATAGTCAAAGCCATTGGGCAAGCAGCTAGATGCCGAGATAAGTGCGCTTAATGCTTTCATTTTCCAGCAGCTCTTCGGCTTTCCCTTCCATAGCAACCCGGCCGGTTTCCAGCACATATCCCCGGTTTGCAACCGAAAGAGCCTGCACCAGATTTTGCTCCACAATCAGGATCGACATTCCCTGCTTGGAAACATCCGCAATAATGGAGAACATTTCTTTCACCACGATGGGGGCAAGCCCCAGAGAGGGTTCATCCAGAATCAACAGCTTAGGCTCCATCATCATAGCCCGGGCAATAGCCAAAATCTGCTGCTGCCCGCCGCTTAGGGAACCGGCCGGTTTTTTTGCACGTTCTTTCAGTATAGGGAACCGATCAAGCTGTTTTGCCATATTTTCGTTTTGGCGTGCATGGCTGTGCTTGTTATAGGCTCCCAGCAAAAGATTATCGGCAATGCTGAGTGTTTCCAAAACACCTCTCCCCTGAGGAATATGAGCGATTCCTAAATTGGCCCGCTGCGAAGTTTTTACTTTAGTCAGGTCAGTGCCTTGATAAACAACCCCGCCTGAAGTGACCGGCACAAAACCGGAGATAATGTTCAGAATGGTGGTCTTCCCTGCACCATTGGGCCCCACCAGCGAGACCACTTCACCTTCCTTGATATGGAGCGATACATCAAAGAGAACCTTGAGGTCTCCATATCCGGCTGAAATGCGGTCTAGTTCCAGCAGCATCTACTCCATCTCCTCTCCGATATAAGCTGTAATAACATCTTTTCTTGCCAGTACCTCCGAAGGGTCTCCTTCTGCCAGAAGCTTTCCCTCATTGAGCACAATGCAGCGGGAGCAAATCTTGAGCACTGCGCTCATCACATGCTCAATAAACAAAAAGCTCATGCCCATCTCCCGGTTGATTCGCTGAATCAGCTGAAGGCTTTCCTCCATTTCGGAAGGGTTCAGCCCACCCAACACCTCATCCAGCATAATCAGCTTAGGGTTATTGGCAAGGATTCTGGAAAGATCCAACCATTTCCGCTTTTCGATGGGCAGCTTGGAGCTCTGAATATCCCGGAGATCATAGAGCCCGGTGCTTTGCAGAATTTCATTTGCTTTAGCGGCAGCCTCCTGCTTGTTTCGGGATTGCAGCGCAATAGTATAAACGTTTTCAAATACGGTCAAGGTGCCGAAAGGCTGGGGAGTCTGAAAGGTTCTGCCAATTCCGGTGCGTGCACGCTCCGCAACACTCATTTTATAAGGAATCTGTTTTTCCTCAAAAAAGATACTGCCAGCATCCGGCCTGTATATGCCCGAAATCAGGTTGACAACGGTTGATTTTCCTGAACCGTTTGGCCCAATCAGGCCAAGGATTTCTCCCCTACGAAGAGAAAAGCTTAGATTTTGCACTGCTTTCAATCCGCCAAAGGAAATGGAGAGGTCTTCGGTCCGCAAAATAGATTCCATATCAGGCCCCTCCCGACTTGGCTTTTTCTTTTTTGCCCCAAGCTTTTTGCCGGAACAGCTGAATCAGTCCATCCGGCATAAACAGAACAATCAGGATGATGCCCAATCCATAAAGCAATTGGCTGCCGCCTCTGGGCCCAAAGAGTACACCCGCAAATTCGATCAGCGGTACCAGAATAAAGGCCCCCATAATCGGCCCCATAATGGTGCCGGTTCCGCCGATAATGGCCACCAGCCCGATTTTCACAGCAACATCGTTTCCGCAAACGCTTGCCGGATCAATAAAGCCCAGAAAGGTTCCGTAAAAAACACCGATGACGCTGGTAATCACCGCACTGAGCTGAAAAGCCCGCAGTTTTACCTTAAAGGTTTCAATGCCCAGAGATTGGGCGGCTGTCTCATTATCTTTAATGGCACGCAGATATTGCCCGGTTTTGGTTTTTTCAAAAATTACGGCAACAAGCGCCACCAAGGCCAGCATAATCAGCATGATGTAATAAAAGGGCACATCGGTTTGGAACATCAGGTTTCCAAAACCGGGTTTGAGCTTATTGGGTGCATACATCCCCGCCGCACCACCTGTTATGCCTTTAAAATAGAGCAGTAGCAGGCGCAATATTTCGGAAAAGGCCATGGTTGCCAACGAAAAATAGGCGCCTGTCAGCTTAAAGGTTCCATAACCGATCATGGTGGCCAAGCAAAAAGAGAGAACCACACCGATCCCGATAGTCAGCCAAGGTGAGATGCCCAAGTATTTCTGGATCATAATGGCTGTATAAGCCCCAATAGCCAGAAAACCGGAATGGCACCATGAAATTTGCCCGCCGTAGCCGCCGATTAGATTCCAAGCACTCCCCAAACCGGCAAAGGCCAGGCAATAGACCAAAATAGAAATATAGTAGTTGCTTTTCACCACCAGCGGAACGCCCAAAAGAATCAGAAGCAATCCAAGGAGAATGAGCGGCTGTCGTTTTAGATTTTTGCGAATCATTATACCGTACGCCTCCTTTGGCCAAACAAGCCTTGCGGCCGGAAATATACAACCAGCAGGAAAAACACAAAGATAGCCGCCGGCCCCAGATCAGGCGATATAAAGGTGGCCACCAGCTGCTCCACTAAGCCGACAAACATGCCGCAGATAAAAGCGCCCTTGATGCTGCCTTCGCCACCCAGCACCACAATCATCAGCGCTGTGGATTTAAAAATCGTTCCCGCTGTGGGCTTGATGTCATAAATGGGTGTCAGCAGAAGCCCCGCTATACCGGCAAGCACAATGCCCATAATAAAGGCAATGGTAAAGGTCCTTTTGGTATCGATCCCCAGCATTTCCGCCACATTGGTTTTTTCCGCCGTGGCCCGCATCACACGCCCCAGAGAGGTGCGGTTCATAATTTCACTGATCACAAAAATCAGAACCAGTGCACAGATAAAAGCAATCAGCTTGGGGACGCTGATGGAATACTCCCCCACATAGATTGACTGTGTGTTAATGGAGGAAGGAATGGTCTTGTAATTGGGCCCGAAGATAATCTGCATGAGGTTTTGCAGAAAAAATGAAAGCCCCACGGTCATGAGAATATAGGCAGTACTGCTCCGGCCCAAAAGTTTTTCAATGGTCAATCGGAAGCAGACATAAGCGGTAACAACCATGGCCGCAATGGCAAAAAGCACCTGCGTATACCCATTTCCTCCAAATACAGCATAGCCGATCCAGGTCATATACATTCCGATCATTAAAAATTCGCCCATGGCAAAGTTGATCATTTTCATAACACCGAAGATTATGGTAACCCCGGTTGAAATCAGAGCATAAATGCCCCCTGCCAGCAATCCGTTGATGATTGCCTGGCCTACAATCCAGCTCACTGCATGCCCTCCTTTTATGCTTTGGATCCCGCTGTGTCAATCAGCCCAAAACCGCAGCTGTTTGCAAGCGCATGACTATATGGCCTGCCTTTGAAAAGCAAGGCAGAGAGGCATCTGGTATCCAAAGGATCCATAAAACCTCTCTGGCAACCATTTTTGCTAGTTCTCTATGTACAGATATTCACGTGAAGCATCCTCACGAGGGAATACGGTGCAGGTAGCAAGGGTTCCATCCTCCAGCTTCTGCCACTGCACAATAACGGGCACTGCGTTAACATTGTTTCCCACTTCATCGAATTTAACATTTCCACGGGCCTGGGTGGTGGGAATATCGGTGGCTCGAATCGCATCCCGCAGGGCAGGGCCTTCGGTTGTGGCGGCACGCTCCAGCGCATCGGCCAGAATCATAATGTTGGCATAAGCGGAAATGGCATGCTCACACATAAAAACGCCGTACTTTTCCCGATAGGCTTCGGGAATCTTTTTCAGCTCCGGGTTATCCTGGACCGAAAGGGTATCCCAGTTGCTCATGGTAACCGAGGTCAAACCAATAACATCGTCTCCCATGGCCGCAGCGGTTTCTGGGAAGTTAAAGCCCGCTCCGCCGCCGATGATAACCGGTGAGTAGTTGATGCTCTTCATTGCATTGATGATCATTTTGGTTTCCTGGGGGAAGCTGGCAATAAGAACCGCCTCTGCGCCGCTGTTTTTCATGTTGGCAACCAGTGCGGAGGCATCGGTCATACCAACGGGGTAGGATTCCTCATAGACCACTTCCATGTTGGCCGCTTCGATCATGGTGCGGTTGCTGTCTGCAATGGAAATACCGAAATCGGAGTTTTCATAAACAATGGCAACCTTGGAGGTGTTTGCGCCATACTGCTCGTTGAGCCACTGGAGGAACTGAACCTGCATCTGGCCAAAGGAGCCGGTTGCACCGCCATAAGCGGTGACCCGGAACAAATACTCAAAGCCTTCCTCTGTCAGGCTGGCGGCGGTTCCCATCAGAATGTAAGGGATTTCGTTTTTCTCCATAATCGGAAGCTGGGGCACCGCATAGGCGCTTCCGCCCACGCCGACAGCCGCTACAATTTTTTTATCAGCCAGCACACGTTCGGTTACTGCCTTGGCCTGCGATACATCAGACATCATGTCGCCATAAACAATTTCCAGCTTACGGCCGCCCATGGATTTAATGCCGCCGTTGTTGTTGATATACTCTACAGCCAGATCTGTGCCTTCCTTATCCCGCATACCCGCATCAGCGTTGGCACCAGAAAGGCTGAAGAACGCGGCCACCTTGATGGGGTCTTGAGAATCACCCGCAGGGGTGCTGCCGGAAGCTGCCTGACTGCTTCCACCTGCGGAGCTTACATTGTTGCCTTGGCAGGCTGAAAGAGAAAACACCAGCATCAGTGCCAGAAGTGCTGTCAAAACTCGTTTAGCTGTGGCTGTTTTACTTGTTTGCATATTGAATAACCTCCAATTCTTATTGAGTGCTCGGTGCCTGCATATATACCGGCGGCGGTTACCGCCCAACATCCCGTCCAAAAGAAATCGGTAAGACTTTGGCGTGCTCTTCCCAGTGTGTTTTTTCATGAAACCGGGGCATTTGCCCGATCATCTCATCTTTGCAGTAAAAGACATCCTGCGCCGAAATGGGGAACTCCACCCGGGTGCCCGTTACAGCCGCTTTGTAGATGCCTGTGATCAGCTCCACAGCCTTGCGGCCTTCAGGGCCGTCAATCATCAATGGTTCCATACCGGATAATGCCTTGATAAAATTGCCGATCTGGGCTGTATGCCCTTCCTCTGCCAGTTCTGGAATTGCATTGTATTGCGCATCCAATTTTCCTATGGCCTCTGTATCCTGCACCGGGAAGCCATTGGGAAGCTCCTTGGAAGCCGCTGTGCGCCAAGGAATTGCCATGCGCCCGCTCTCTGTCTGGAAGATCATTTCCTGCTCTTCTTCGTGGGTAACCAGATTGCAGGTAAACTGTGCCAGGTGGGTGGGATACTCAAAAATGGCCACGCCGGAATCTTCACATTCCGAGTTTTCGTGGGCTACATTGGAAATAACAGCCGTTACCGCCTGAGGCATGCCCAGCATCCACTGCATCACGTCCAGATGATGCACCGCATGGGTGGTAAAACACCCGCCGCCTTCCCTTTCCCATACGCCACGCCAGCGCAGGTTGAAATAGGAATCCCCCCGCCACCACAGCGAATTCACTGTGGCGTGACGAACTGGCCCACCAGTCTTTTGCTCCAGCATCTTTTTGACCTTCATGGTGGGAATCTTATACCGGTTTTGAGAAATAACCGAAAGAATTTTACCGCTTTCTTTTTGTGCCTCAATCATTCGGTCACATTCTTCCAGTGACGCAGCCATCGGCTTTTCCACCAAAACATGCTTCCCGGATTGAAGGGCCGCTATGGCAGTTTCGGCATGCAATCCCTGCGGCAGGCAAATAGAAATGGCATCTATGTGCTGCTGGTTTAAAACCTCACGCAGGCTCCCATAGGCCTGTGCATCCAAATCGGTGCTTTCAATCAGCTCCTGTGCTCTCTGAACATTTTGATCACAGATTGCTGCCACCCTGCAAAGCTCCGGGTATTTTCCATAAGCCTCAACGTGGGCCGGGGCTACCGCTCCCGCTCCAACTATGGCAACTTGCAGCATGGGCCATTCTCTCCTCTCCGGTCTGCCTGTGGTTTGCCTGAATATGGCGAGCCTGCTTTTGGGCCTGAAGTGCAAGCTCAATGGCTAAAAAGGTATGTTCCTGTGTCATGGCAAGCTCGGTGCGTTCCATGCAGTCCTTGATAAACTGCCCAAAAAAGGGAAAACCTGCCTTGCCCGCTGTTTTGAAGTGATACTCGCCTTCACCGTTTACTAAGTAGATATGATCCCCTTCCGGGTCACGGGCAATATCCAGATATTTGCGGATTTCGATATAGCCTTCTGTCCCTTCAATGATAACCCGCCCATCACCCCATGAGCCCAGCCCAGCTGGGGTAAACCAATCTACCCGGAAATATCCTGTGGCACCGTTATCGCAGGTGATGGAGGCATCTCCAAAATCCTGCAGCTTCGGATAAGTAGGATGGGCGAAGTTGCCCACACGGCTTGTTTCGATAACAGCGCTCTTAGCTGAGGTAAAAGCCAGAATCTGCTCGATTTGGTGGCATCCGATATCGGTCAGGATGCCGCCATAACACGCCGGATCAAAAAACCATTCGGGCCGGGTATCCAGTGAGATGCGGTGGGGGCCCCACCCCATCACGTGCTGCACTTTGCCAATAGCACCTTGGCTAATCAGTGCACCTGCATGGGTTGCGGCTTCCACATGGAGCCGTTCGCTGTAATACACACCAAATTTCCGGCCTGTTTCTTTCACGGCCCGGCGTATATCCTCCAGTTGTTCCAAAGTGGTACAGGGCGGTTTGTCTGAAAAAAAATCCTTCTGATGGCGCAGCGCCTCTATACCGATCGCCCCACGGTCACAGGGGATTCCCGCCGAGGCCACCAAGTGTATGCTGTCGGATTCCAAAATCTCTTCCGGGCAGGCGGCTATACCGATATCAGGATACTGCCTGCGAAATGCCTCTATCTTATCGGGGCTTTTATCCCAGACCAGATGCAGGGTTGCCCCGGCCTCCAGCAATCCGTTACACATGCCATAGATATGCCCGTGATCCAAGCCGATGATCCCAACCTGAAATTCCCCTTTGGAACACACCGGCTTGTATTCTCCTGTTGGGGCATAGCCTTGCCCATCTGCCTTCTGCTGCATTTAATTGCCTCACCTCTTGCTGCTGTATTGCTCAAGCCATGTCAAACCGGCCAAAAGCCTATTATAAAAAGGCTTTTACCTCCTGTTACTATATATTTGGTTGGTGGCGCAGCATCCAGTTGCGCCATTATCCATTTCATTGCCTAAGCTGATAAAATGAGAGGACAATAGGCCTGGCGGTTATCTCCAAGGACTTCGCGTCCGTTGAAAAGTCAGTCAGTCATCCTCTCGCTCGCAGCGTTCGATTTGTGCAGGTAGAGCCGCCATCCGGCGCGTTCGTGTCATCAAACAGATAGAATCGGCAGTGAGAAAAGGATGGTACGCCAATTGTAAATCTGTGATGGGAGCGTGGGGTTATGAACGCAGTCGGGATAGATATTTCCAAAGGGAAAAGCATGGTGTCGGTTCTTCGTCCCTTTGGGGAGCTGGTGGCAAAGCCCTATGAGGTACGCCACACCTCCAGTGAACTCAGCGAGCTGACAAAGCGGCTGAAAAGTCTGGAGGGCGAGACGCGGGTGGTTCTGGAACACACGGGGCGGTACTATGAACCGGTGGCCCAGATGCTGCATGACGCCGGAGTTTTTGTCAGTGCGGTCAATCCGCTGCTCATCAAGGAATACGGGAATAACTCGCTCCGTAAGGTCAAGACGGACAAAGCGGATGCGCTCAAGATTGCCCGGTATGGCCTTGACAACTGGGCCGAATTGCGCCAACATACTCCTATGGATACGATTCGCTACCAACTGAAAAGCATGAACCGGCAATATGGTCTGTACACCAAGAACAAGACGGCGCTGAAGAACAATCTCATTGCCCTGCTTGACCAGACCTACCCCGGAGTCAACGCCCTCTTTGAAAGCCCCGTTCGTGCGGATGGCAGCCAGAAGTGGGTGGATTTCGCCGCGTCCTTCTGGCACGTGGACTGCGTAAGGGGTATAGGACAGATCTCCTTCGTGGAGCGTTACCGCAAGTGGTGCAAGCGGCACGGATACAATTTCAGTACCGCCAAAGCTGCCCAGATTCACGCGGAAGCGAAAGAACTGATTGCCATGCTGCCGAAAAATCCGCTGTCCAAAGTGATGGTGCAGGAAGCAATTACACAACTGGGTACCGTTTCCAAAACCGTGGAGGTGTTCCGCGCGGAGATGAACCGGCTCGCACAGGAGCTTCCTGAATACGAAGTGGTTATGGGGTTGTATGGTGCCGGAAAATCTCTCGGGCCGCAGCTTATGGCGGAGATTGGCGATGTTCGCCGCTTTGCACACAAGGGCTCCTTGACGGCCTTTGCAGGGGTTGACCCGGGCGCAAACCAGTCCGGAAGCTACGAGGCGAAAAGCACGCGTTCGTCAAAGCGGGGCTCTCCGGAACTGCGAAAGACGCTCTTTATCCTCATGACAATCCTGCTGCAAAAAGCGCCCCCAGACGACCCTGTGTTTCAGTTTTTGAACAAAAAACGAGCCGAGGGTAAGCCCTATCATGTCTACATGACCGCTGGCTGTAACAAATTCCTGCGTATTTACTACGGCAGGGTAAAGGAATACATGAATACTCTGGACAAGCCTGTGGATATGGATTCCACTGGGCTATCTCGCTAAACTCGTTCCGCATAGCTTTGGTCGGCGCTACTGGCGGCGGCCTATTAGTGTTCCACCTTTTCGCGTTGCTGTTTTTCTTCATTTTCCTATTGACTTCTTATTTGCAGGCTTTTTAATTTTGAATAAAACAAATTCACATAGTAAGTAAACGTTTCCTTATTGAGATATTTTTAGCATACCGCAGAATAATCTGAGTGTCAACCATCCGTTTTGCCAAACTTTTTAAAAACAAATTGTTTATTTTTTATAGTATAAGCCATTATTCTACTAAGTTTTTATAGGAATTAACCTTTTAATTCTTCTTCCTCTTTTTTTAATAGCTATTCACAAAATAATCATCTTGTTATGCCAAGCTATTGGTTGACATTTCTAGACAGACAAGGTAAACTAAAATCAGCATTATAGGACAGGAAACGTTTCCACAATTGGGGAGAGCATATGGATCTTACAGGGAAATTTGCGGTCAAAGAAGAGGTAAAGCTTGCAACCATAAGCGATGTTGCCAAGCTGGCCGGCACCTCCATTGCAACGGTATCTTATGTATTAAACGGCTCCAAGGACCGTTATATCCGCGAGGAATTGCGGGAACGTGTTCTCAAAGCGGCCAGCCAGCTCAATTATGTAAAGAGCGGCTTGGCCAGCAGCCTGAAAGGAAAACAAACAGGGGTGGTAGCGGTGCTGACCCCTCAGTTCAGCAATCACTTCTTTGTGAATGTTTTTATAGCTATCGAAAAAATTGCCAATGCCCAAGGCTATGTGCTTTCCACCTGCAATACCTTTGATGACCCCCAGCAGGAGCGGCAGGTTATGGAGCGCCTGATCAAGCTGCGCCCCGATGGATATCTGATTATTCCCACCGTGGAGGGTGGCCAGAACACCCGGTATATCCGTGAGCTTGGCATGCCTTTCGTTGCCATTGAGCGCCCCTTAGAAAATGTGGAGCACCCTTATGACTTTATCTCCAGTGATAACTTTCAGGCTGGATATGCGCTGGCTGAGCACATGATCAAAATGGGTCACCAGAACATTGCTTTTCTTTTTTGGGATACGGCGGTATCCAATCTAAAGGAACGTGAGGCCGGTTATCTTCAGGCACTGCGGGAGCATGGGATTCCCATTCGGCCGGAGCTGATTCTCAAGAGCAACATCACCCATGAGGAAGGCGCCCGCATGACCCGTGCCATCTTGGAGCAAAAAGACGTTACAGCCATTATTTATGGCCACTATCTGCTGGCCGAAGGCGGCATAAAGGCATTGCGGCAAACTCGACTGCAAATCCCGGCCGATATTTCGGTTGCACTTATTGGCTGCCCCCCTTGGATCAATATGAACGAGCTCAAGGTCACCTGCATTTCGCAGCCCGCTGCCCAAATGGGAGAAAAAGCGGCTGAAATTCTTCTCAAACGCATTGCGGAAGGCAATGTTGGGCAGCGGGAATTTATTCAGGAAATTCTGCCCTGCACCCTTCAATATGGGGAATCCATTCGTGACCTGCGGTGAGGGGGTTCCCTTTCAAAGTTCATCTTTTGTAAGCTTTTGGCCGATTGAATTTATAAGCCAATTTTCCGGAAGCACTCGCAAGATTGCCGATGTTATAAAAAATATACCCTGCTGAAATATAATCAGCAGGGTATATTTTTTATAACGATATGGTATCCATATGTTCAAAATCAAGCACTACATCGGCATTGGTAAAAGGAACCTCAAACAACACCAGTGCAGGCAGTACATCAGGAATGCTCATAATATACTCGGGCATCTTCGCAAGAAACTTACCCTTGATCGCATCCACAGCAATTGTGCTTCTGCGCACCACGGCGTTTTTAACACGGACATGCTCTTCACCATTGCCTGCAATGGTGGTGAACGCCACCCGGGGATTTTCTTCCAGCTCCGCTACCTTTTGGTTATCTGCAAAGCTTGAAAAATACAGAGTTTTCCCTTCCCGGTCATAATAAAAATTAACTATACGAACATTTGGAAGCCCATCCACCGAAGTTGCAAGGGCAATTTCACTCTGCGTTTCCATCATACGCTCAAATTCTTTTCTGTAATCCATTGGCCATTTCGCCTATCTCTTTGTATTTTAATGTGATAAAAGCTTATATCATTCTTTTAACGGGATAACGCAGGATTGTCTTCATTTTTGCTGTATCAACTTTTCTCGGGTCAGAGAGGTAAATTTCGTGGTGACGGCGTGTATCGGAAAGATCATTTTGCAGCCCGTTTTCTGCCATAAATACTTTCATTTTTTCAAGTGTCGCAGGTTCATCATCAAAGCTGCCGTGATGCATACACTGAACACAAAGGCCCTCTGTAAAGGATACAAGCCGTGCTTTTGCGAGAATGAGATGCGGTTTTTTCTTTGCTGTGATTTCACAGGCGGCAGCAAACACCGCATCGGTTACAAACTCGGGCTGGCGAATCATCGATGTCCAACAAAACTTGGATTTGCTGCTGTAATCGAATTCTTCACTGTCGGCCAGCCACCAAAACCCCTCAAGAGGAGGCACAACATATTCGAAATAATCCAGGGGCGCCGGCCCATTCTTGGGCAGCATCTTAATGGCATAAGATAAAGCATACAGCGTTTCAATAGCCCCTTGATATTCACCATTTTCCTCGTTGGGGTTGCCACGGCCATCAAACTGAACAAACTTCATTTCGGGCACATCTATAACCCCAGGCTCTGTTTTTGGCTGATATAATTCTTTAAACTTCTTTTTATAATCCAACTTTTCCATATTCTCTCCTCCAATTTACACACTAAGCATAACGCATTAAAATAGACAGCAGTATGTCATATTAAAGATATCGATCCAATGTTTTTTGCAGTTTTTCTTTTATTTGCAAGCGAATATCTGCCGGCTCCAATACTTCGCAGTGTTCACCAAAGGTAGCGAGATAGTGATACACCCATTCGCCTCGAGGCATAGTCAGCTTTGCCTCAAAACTTCCATCCGGCATCAGCTTATATTCTGGAAATTCATCATAAACCCGGTACGCCATCTCCTTTGAAAAATTCAAAGTAATGGTCACAAAGTTGTCTTGAAAGAGCTTACTTCCATCGAATATTTTCTCGGGCTTCTTCCGGTCAAATTGTTCTTCCAAAATCGCTAAATTTTTAATGCGGCGCAGCTTAAAAAAACGGTAATCGTTTCGCACACGGCAATAAGCATAGAGATACCAGCCCTGCCCTTTGAAGCAAAGCTTCAATGGTTCAACCGTTCTCTGGATGCTTCTTGCACCGCTGTGATAGAAAAATTCCACCGTGTGTTTTTCAAGAATGGCGTTCTTTAATGCAGTAAAAGCTAAGGCTTCTTCCTCACCTTTGGCCCAGCCGGAAAAATCCACTTCCACCCAATCGTGATCAGCGCTCCCAAACAATGAGGATAGCTTTTTTACCGCTGAATTTGTTTTTTCTAAGCGAACAGAATCAACTGCATGCAGGGCAGAAAGAATATCCGCTTTTTCTTCCTCAGTCAGAACTGTTTTATTCAGAACAAAATCAGGTAAAAGTGAGATACCGCCCCCCTTGCCCTTGGTCATATAAACAGGAATACCTGCCGAAGATAAAAGCTCTACATCGCGATAAATGGTGCGAGTCGAAACTTCAAAATATCTTGCCATCTCCCCTGCCGTAATATTCTCCCTATTCAGCAGTAAATACACCATTTCGAAAAGTCTGTTGATCTGCATATCTTTACACCCCTTGTTTCTATTATAAGCAGATAATATGACATTTACAAGGCATATTTAATCTTTACCCTTCTTTCGCTTTTTGCATACAGCTGTCTTCTGTTATCCTTACGCGATACCGCTGAGATTGTTGTGGTTGCCCTTGAATCCGGAAATATTTTGAAGTGAGAATAAACTTTACCCAGAAAATTTATTTAGCAAAACTCTGGGCAAAATAGCGCTTAGGAATGTCCATTGGTGTTTTTTGAGTTTTTATACTAATATTTGACAAAATTAGAGCCACGTGTTATCCTAGTATAAGTTTTGTTATTATTTTATCAAACAAATGCACATTCAATTTTCGTATACTGTTTTTTATCACTTAAAAGAATGAAAGGATGGTAGTTTTATGGGTAAGACGGCGATCATTACAGGAGGCTCAAGGGGTCTGGGCGGTGCCATGACACATAAGCTGGGTGAACTGGGTTACGATGTGGTCATCAACTACAGAAGTGATTCCTCAAAAGGCCTTTCCGATAATCTGGCCAAAGAATTGACTGAACAATATGGTGTAAAAGCGCTGGTAGTTCGCGCCGATGTCAGCAAGTATGAAGACTGCGAAAATCTTGTTAAAACTGCTGTTGATCATTTCGGCAATAAAATCGATGCACTCATCAACAATGCGGGTATTACAAACAACTGCAACTTTATTGATATCACCCGTGAGCAATATACAGCGGTGATCGAAACCAACCTGCTGAGCCTGCTGCACATGTGCCATCTGGCACTACCTTATATGGTGGATCATGATTCCAATATCGTTAACATTTCTTCTATTGGCGGCCTTGTGGGCGTTGCCAATCAGGCTGATTATTGCGCCACCAAAAGCGGTGTTCTTGGCCTGACACGTGCCCTGGCTCTTGAGTTTGCCGCACGAAAAGTGCGAGTGAATGCCATTGCTCCCGGCATGATCATGACCGATATGCTGCGTGGCGTTAACCAAGAAGAGCTAAATGCTTTAGCCGCTTTCATTCCGCAGGGTTATATTGGCGATGTCTCAGATATAGCCGGCTGTATGGCTTATATCCTGACTGCACCTTATGTGACTGGCCAGACTATCTCTCCCAACGGCGGATTTGTAATGCCGTAACCCGATCGAATTTAGTCTATTTCCAAATGAATCGATTAAGAGGGTTTGTCTTCTGCGTAAAACAGGAGACAAGCCTTTTTTATGTATACACCCTGGTTACCGCAGCAAAGAATGACCTTTATTTGCTAAGCGCTACCTCTGCTTTGGCGGAGACCCTCAAACACTTGGGGCAAGTCCCTTCCGAAGCAACCGAAGAAATCATGCTCCATGGGGATACTATAAGCTTCGAGCTTTTCTATGGGTTGATTTTCCATCCGCTATAGGAATTTGAAATTTTTTTGATGATGTGGCGTCATATCCTATTCAAATAGGCTGATTTTTCGACAGAAGCGGTGCAAATATGCCTCTATTCTCTTGACATTTGGCTCTATCCATGCTAGCATTACACACAAATAACACATGATAGAGGTGCGACCGTCATCAGTAGGCTTGGAGCAAAGGGCAGACACCCGCTCCCGCTGAAAGGGGCCTTCGCCGAAGGGATGACCAGCTTGTCTGAACTGCTTTCCCTGGCTTGCCGGAGAATATCCGGCGAACTGCCACACACCTGTGGAGCGCTATCACTGGTATAAAGGCAAGACCTCTTGGAGGTTCACACCAATTTACCATGAACGCATCTCCTCTGGGTGTGTTTATGGTTTTTTTATGTGAAAGAAAAGAGGTCATTGTATGAAAAAGCTCTTCTCACTGCTCCTTACCTTATCCCTTGTCTTGGCTTTGGCGGCCTGCGGTTCCTCCTCTTCAGGCAGCAGCTCCGCTCCTGCTGAGGCACAGGGCACAGATGGCGGCAACACTGTATTCCGGGTGGGCATGGAATGCGCCTATGCGCCTTACAACTGGACACAGATGGACGATGCCAACAACGCTGTTCCCATTTCCAACGTGCCCGGTGCTTATGCCAACGGCTACGATGTGCAAATTGCTAAGAAGATTGCAGATGCCAATGGCTGGAATCTGGAAATTGTCAGCACAGCTTGGGATTCTTTGACCCCTTCTCTCCAGAGCGGAACCATTGACGCAGCCATCGCAGGCCAATCCATGACTGCTGACCGTATGGCGGAAGTCGATATGGCAGGCCCCTATTACTACGCCAACATTGTGCTTGTCACCAAAAAGGACAGCCCCTTTGCAGCGGCCAAAGGCATTGCCGATCTCAAAGGCGGCAAATGCACCGCTCAGTCGGGCACCATCTGGTATGACACCTGCCTGCCCCAGATTCCCGATGCGAATCTCCAGACCGCTTCTGAGACTGCGCCTTCCATGATCATGGCTCTTCAAACCAACACAGTGGACTTTGTGTGCACCGATATGCCCACTGCTATGGGAGCGGTTGCCACCAACCCCGACATGGTGATTCTTGATTTTGCAGGCACCGACGGTGACTTCCAGTTTGCTTCCGAGACTGAGCGGGCCGAAAATGTAAACATCGGTATTTCGGTAAAGAAAGGCAACACCGGGCTGCTGGATGCTATGAATACGGTTCTTTCCGGCATGACTGAGGCTGACTTCACTGCCATGATGGATGCAGCCATTGCTGTTCAGCCCGAGGCCTGATTCTGCTGCGTTACAGCTTCACAACTTCTATGCCAGTGCATATTGCCGTGCTTACCCACAAGTGTGCTCTGCGTGCATGTGGGTAATGCGGTATAGACCCTCTATGGGGGGCATCCAATGCCCCCCCATATTCCCCCCGGATTGTGCCGCCTCGGCACAAAAAGTGGTATTCCTGCGTCGAAATCAATTCGACTACGGAATAATTGCAAATCAGAATGATACCCTCTTCAAGTTAACAGTAGCTCTGTCTACAGTCTGTGGGCGGCGGATTGCCGCCCTTTTCCCATCTTGCGGCTTTAAGCCTATATCACATATCAGCGAAAGGAGCCTATGTGCCAATGGATCAGCTCATACAATTGGGTTCGGACATGGTTCTGCTATGGTCAAAATACGCTCCTGCCTATCTGGGCGGGATGAAAAACACACTGCTTCTGGCCTTGGCAGCCACCGCCATAGGATGCTTTATCGGGCTAGCCTGTGGCATACTCAACACC
Source organism: Oscillospiraceae bacterium MB08-C2-2 (assembly GCA_035621215.1). Taxonomy (NCBI): domain Bacteria; kingdom Bacillati; phylum Bacillota; class Clostridia; order Eubacteriales; family Oscillospiraceae; species Oscillospiraceae bacterium MB08-C2-2. The sequence goes on from CP141729.1 coordinate 1,385,554, forward strand.
ATCCCCCACTCCAAAAGCGACAGTCTGCTCAAGCGCTTCGCTTTGGGGCTTGTCCGGGTTTTGGTGCGGGCCTATGTAGAGATTTTCCGTGGTACGCCTATGGTGCTTCAAGCGGTGTTCATCTATTACGGTCTCCCCTATTTCTCCGGCAACAGCATGCGCTTTGACAGCATATGGGCGGCGGCTATACTCATTGTTTCCATCAACACCGGGGCTTACATGGCCGAATCGGTTCGCGGCGGTATCATCTCCATCGATCCCGGCCAGACCGAGGCGGCAAAGGCCATCGGCATGAACCACTTCCAGACTATGACAGCCGTTATTCTTCCGCAGGCTTTGCGCAACATTATGCCTCAGATCGGCAATAACTTTATCATCAACATCAAGGATACTTCGGTGATGTTTATCATCGGCTTTACTGAATTCTTTGCTTTTCACCGCTACATTACGGGGGTTAACAACCTGTATTTTCCTTCTGCCGCAATTGAGATGCTGGGTTATCTCTGCATGACCTTGGCCGCTTCCTTCCTGCTGCGCTGGGCAGAAAAGCACATGGATGGCCCTGCCAGCTTTGAGTTGGCTCTGGGTGACCACCTTACATTGACTGCGGGAACCTACCGCCACCGTGGCAGAAGCCATGATCATAAGCACAACCAAGATGGGAGGAAGCCCATATGAGCCAGCCGGTTTTAGAAATTCGCCATCTTTCCAAATCCTTTGGTAACAATGTTGTGCTTCGGGATATTAATTTTACCGTAAGCAAAGGGGATGTAACAAGCATCATCGGCCCCTCCGGTTCCGGGAAAAGCACACTTCTGCGCTGCATTAATCTGCTGGAGGAGCCTACCTCCGGGCAAATTCTGCACCACAACAAGGATGTTACCGCTCATGGAACCAAGGTAACTGCCTATCGTTCCAAGGTGGGTATGGTGTTCCAGTCCTTCAACCTTTTTGAGAATATGACTGTCCTGCAAAACTGTATGGCCGGTCAGGTTCGGGTTCTGAAAAAGAGCAAGGAACAGGCTCAGGCAGATGCTCTTGCTTATCTGGATAAGGTCGGTATGGCCCCTTATATCAACGCAAAGCCCCGCCAGCTCTCGGGCGGCCAAAAGCAGCGGGTTGCAATAGCTCGTGCACTGGCTATGGAGCCGGAGGTTCTTCTGTTTGATGAGCCAACATCCGCCTTAGACCCGGAAATGGTAGGCGAAGTGTTGGAAGCCATGCACAACTTGGCCCGTGAAGGCATGACCATGCTGGTGGTTACCCACGAGATGGCCTTTGCCCGTGATGTCAGCAGCCATGTGGTGTTTATGTCGGATGGTGTGATTTGCGAAGAGGGCGAGCCGCAAGCGCTCTTTACCAACCCCCAGAACCAACGGACAGTGGAGTTCCTTTCCCGCTTCCGTCAGGCATAGAGCCACTGCTCCTCTCTATAGGGGACAGATACTAAAAAAGCCCAAGAAGGACTATCCACTTACTGTGGATAGTCCTTCTTTTGTTGTCTTATTCTTTTGCCTGCTGCCTTTTCCTGCTTTATAGGCTGGCAGAATGTCGTTATTCCTCAGTATGTATGTGTTTTATACCGTTGCCGCATACTTTTCGCCGATGGCATCCAGCTTTTTTTCCAGCAGAGCCTTGACCTCATCGGAGCAGCCTGTGTTGGGACGCACCGGCTCACCCAAATCCAGGCCAATCAGGTTGGCGGCATCCTTGGTGGCAACTGGGAAGGTGGCCTTATCAAACACCATGCGGAAGGGGTTCAGCTTATACTGAGACTCCAGAGCACCCTGAATGTCTCCCTGTGTAAACTGGTTGTAAATAGAGCAAACCAGCTTGGGAACAACATTGGCAGTGGAAGCAACACAGCCCACCGGCTCACCTTTAACCAAGGTGAATTTTTTCGTCAGCAAAATGCGCTTCCCTTTTGTCTCCAGCACCCGATTGCTGTATTCCCGGTTATCGGTCAGGATGATTTTAAGCTCCTGGGGTATCGCTACAGAGCTGACCATCTCGCCCACAGTGGATTCGGCCTTAATCCGTAAAACCTGCTGAGCAGATGGATTGACCATGGTGAAGTGCTGGCTGGAATCCACCGCCACAATGCCATCGGAGGTATAGTTGATGATATTTTTATAAAGGGTGGCCTTTTCGTATGCCCGGCGGTGAATACCCGCCGCACGCTTTGCCTCGGTCAGGCACTGGTAAAAGGAGCTATCCCCACTGATGAGCAGAAGATGATCAACATGGAGCTTTTCAGCAGCGGCACAGGCGCTGGTTCCTCCCAGCACCATCTGGCAGCTATCCCGAAGGGCCTGCCGAAGCAAAATATCCGCTTTCATCTCCTTGTTCAGGCAGTATCCACCGGCCTCCATACCCAACAGCCGTGCTACCCGATCCACATTGTATACCATGCTCAAAGAGGCGATAACCGCCACCTTCTGGCCCGGAAACAGCCTTTTGCATTCCAGCAGATTCTGCACCATATCAAAGCCCTGCACCGCCACCTCCACCAGCGGTATCCCCCGGATACGGCCCTTGAGCAGCTCTGCATAGAGGCCTCTGGCTATGATAACATCCGCATCAAACTTCAAATCCTGAAGCTCTTCCTGCGGAACAGCGTATTCCTCCAATATGTACCTTTCCCCATCAAACACACCTTCCATCTGGTTGTGGCGGGCTAATATCTCCTTTGCCCCCGGTATGAAATTGATGAATGGAACCACCAACGCAATTTTTATCATAACAGCCTCCACCGTGTTTTAAACAGTCCCCTAATGTGAAACATGTGCAAAGCGGATTGGTCACAGACGCTTCCGGCAAGGGTCTTGCCCTCACTTTTATTTTAGCTTTAGCCCCCAAGCTTTGCAACCTGTATTTTACAGCATCATACTGACTCTGCAAATGCCACTACACCTCAAAATCAAGCTGCATATAGCTCGAAAAGGTTGCTCCCTTCTAAGAAGAAGGGAAACCCGTTTCATTGCCATAAAGCAATTCATCCACCTTAAAATTCATTAGCAGGTTAAAGCAGGTATCTGGGTCCGAAAGATCAATGTTGGCCATGCTTTCAATTTTATTCAGGCGGTAAAGCAGTGTATTCCGATGAATGCGGAGCTTTTCAACACAGTAGGCGTGATTTAAAAAGGATACCACAAAGTATTTTAACGTAAGGCAATACTCCGTTTTATTTTGGAGATCATACTCCCGCAAAATCTCTATTGCCGGATGCCCCAGACTTTCCGGCAAAAAATTCTGGCAAATACAGCTCATCAGGTCATCGGTGGCAAACTGCTCATAGCGGAAAATCTTCTGAGAGGAGCCCTCCTTTTTGGCAAAGCCCAGCCGCAGAGCGCTATCGGCCTGCTCTTTAAAAGCCAGAGTCTGCAAAATGTTTTTAAAAGGGTGGCTGAGCCCCACGCCAAAACCATTTTCCAAATAAAAGGCCAATTCAGCAGGTGTTGTGCGGCCCTCAATATCATGCAAATGATCCATATTAAAAAGCAGATAGATGCAATCTTTTTCACAAGTAGAAAAACAATCGGAGAACTGTTTTTTCACCTGCTTAAACACATATTCAAAGTGCAGGGTAAAAACGCTGGTGCTCAAAATGGGTGAGAAAGCGGCCACCCAAAAATACTTCTTTGGAGAATAGGAAAGGCTCCGCATCCACCTTTGCAGGGTTTCCTGCGAGCTGATGGTTTTATCCAGCAGAGCGGAGAAAAACACAGGCTGCAGCGCCTGCGTATCGTAGGAAATATTGGTGGAGCGCTGCAAAACCAAGCCTGCCGCTCGGGCAAACATTTCCAGATAGGTGCTGTCCTCCTCGGTCCAAGCCGATTCATCCTGCAAAACCACAGATATAAAGCCCTGAATGGCCCCATTGGTGGCAATACGGCAAACCATTCGGGGGGTCTCCTTGGCAACGCCCCAGTTGATCAAAACCGCCTTATCGATCTTGCTGCTTTCCTCCAGATAACGGCTGGCAATAAAATCCATGATCAGCGAATCGGAAACCTTTTTAGTCGCACTGATTTGGTCCCATGTTCCCTCTTCAATTGTATGGTGGGGCAGCATGCATAATATGTTATATTGCACATCTATCACAGAGATAGGGTTGCCCCACAGCTTATAGGCTCTAGCGGTCAGCTTCTGAATCGAACCGGATATGCCAATTTCGAAAAGATCTTTATACAAATTTTTCATGTTTTTTTAGTCATATTCCCTTTACTTTGATCATTTTAGCATAACAGCCTATTGTCTCACTGTCAAGTTAATGTTTGTGCATATGCACAAATTAACAGCCCGCGTTTTTTGTATTCGAACATTGTCTCAAACTTAACAAAGTGATAGTATAATAGCTGTCGCCGAATGTTATGTATTTAACAAAGTATCGGCATTTGAGATTAAGATTAGGATATAAGAGGGTAAAAAATGAAACTGTTTGAACGTGCTTCTATCGGATCAGTAAAAATGCGCAATCGCATCATCATGGCTCCTATGGGCAGAAAAACCGCACCCGACGGCGGTTTTGACGATCGAACCATCGCCTATTACGAGGCCCGTGCCAAAGGTGGGGTCGGGGCTATTATTACCGGGCTGAACATCGTCACCACTGAATTTGAAACCCGCCCCTGCTTTGTGCTGGAAACCTATCACCAGTGCGACCGTCTCGGCCTTGCAGCGGATAAGGTGCAGGCCTACGGCGGCAAATTCTTTGTGCAGATCGGACCCGGCTTGGGCCGTGTAGCTTATGCCAACCCCGACCGTGCCCCCTATTCGGCCAGCGCAATCCCCACCCGAAATTTCCCCAATCTGAACTGCCGCCCCCTTTCGGTGGAGCAGATTCAGAAAATCGTCTCCTACATGGCCAGAGGCGCACTGATGGCCAAAAAGGCCGGGGCGGACGGCATTGAGATTCATGCTTACGGCGGCTACCTCATTGACCAATTTCTGACCAAGGCATGGAATAAGCGCACCGATGAATACGGCGGCGATCTGGAAGGCCGGATGCGTTTCTTGAAAGAATGCATCGAAGCCATCCGCAAGGCCTGCGGCCCCCGCTTCCCCATTATTGTCAAGATCACCGTTAACCATTACATAGACAATCCCGAATATCGCCACATTGAAGAGGGCGTGGAGCTTGCCAAGCAGTTGGAAGCCTTGGGCGTGGATGCCATCCATGTGGATACCGGCTGCTACGAAAAATATTATATGCAGGTTCCCACCGTTTATCAGGCACCCGGCTTTGAGCTGGATGATCTGGAAATCATTAAAAAGGCTGTGAGCATCCCGGTTATCGGGCAGGGCAAACTGAACGATGAAAAGGTTGCCGAAGAAGGCTTACAGAAGAATCAGCTGGATTTTGTGGCAATTGGTCACCAGCTGCTGGCCGATCCCGATTGGTGCAACAAGATCAAGGATGGCCGCAAGGATGAAGTTGTTTGCTGTGTGGGCTGCAACGAGTGCCTGTATTCTTCCCTGCAAGGCCGGTTCAGCGATTGCGCTGTCAATCCGATGTGCGGCCACGAGATCGATTATCCCTTTGTTCCCTCCAAGGATGCCAAGAAGCTGCTGGTTGTGGGCGGCGGCCCTGCCGGTATGGAAACTGCGCTGGCAGCAGAAGCTCGTGGGCATCAGGTTGAGCTTTGGGAGATGAGTGACAAGCTGGGCGGCAACCTGATTGCAGCCGGTGCACCCACCTTCAAGAAGGATGTCAACGACTATTTGGAATATCTCAAAAGAAGTCTTGCCAAAAGCGATGTCACCGTTCAGATGAACAAAAAAGGTACCACAGAGGAAATTGTTCAGGGCGGCTATGATTATGTAGCACTGGCTACCGGTTCCCGTGCCTTTATCCCCCCCATTCCCGGTGTGGAAAGCAAAAATGTGCTGACCGCCTTTGATGCCTTCACCGGTAAACCTCTGACCGGTCGTGTTGCCGTAATCGGTGCCGGACTGGTAGGCTGTGAGGCTGCTGTTCATGCATCTGCCACTGCCGATTCGGTGGTTCTGATTGATATTATGCCGGATATCCTCCAAACCGTTGAACATCTCTACAACAACGATCAGTGCCTGCGCCAGATGGTTAAGGATAGCAATGCGCAGCTTTATATGAACGCCACGGTAAAGAAGATCAGCGAGAATGGTTTGGAGTTAACACAAAATGGAGAAACCCTTTCCATTGAGTGTGACACCATTGTCATTGCTTCCGGCTACCGCTCCAATGCCGAGCTGGAAGACCAACTTTATGGGAAAGTGCCCGATGTTCGGCTGCTGGGGGATGCGGTTGCTCCCAGAAAGATTGTCAATGCCGTTTCCGAGGGCTTCCATTACGCACGCATCATGAACTGAATTTGAAAAAAGGTGAGGAGATCGTTATGAACAGCGTATCAAACAAATTGCACCATGGTTGGATCGTCCTGATTAGCTGCTGCTTTATCATGTTCGGCACACTTGGCATTATCGCAAACTGCATGTCTGTTTTCATTGCTCAGGTTAATGCGGATATGGGCTTTGAAATGACCTATTTGGTTCTGTATTTCACCTTTATGACCATCACTCTGGCGCTGTTTCAGCCTGTGGCCCAGAAAATCTTCCAGAAGCTGAATGTAAAGCTTGTGGGCGCTATCGCTGTTATTCTTCCCGCTGTGGGCATGTCTCTCATGACTGTTTATACCAGCGTTGAAGGCTTCTATCTTTCTGGTGTAATCAACGGTATCGGCCTTTCCTTTATCACCTACCTGTTGATTCCCACCCTGATGAACAAATGGTTTGCCGTTAAGCTGGGTCTTGTGATGGGTATTGCCATGGCCTGCTCCAATCTGGGCGGCGCCGTGTTCTCCCCCATTGCGGGCAAGCTGATTGCCACCATGGGCTGGCGCCCCGCCTGCCTGCTGCTGGCTGGCCTGAGCGTTGTGATCTCCCTGCCCTTTGCTCTGTTCGGCATCACCAGAGACCCCAAGGAAAAGGGTCTGGAGCCTTACGGCGCTGATCAGGTATCCAAAGCTGGCAACACCCAGCAGCTCACCGGCCTGACCCTCAAGGAAGCCGCTAAAACACCTTGGCTGTATCTGGTGTTTGTATCCGTTATCGGCATGTTCTTCTTTGCAAACTTCCAGCCCCAGATTGTTAAGTTTGCTACCACAACCGGATTTCCCATTGAAAAGGCTGCTGTTGTGGGCTCCATGCTCATGATCGGTTCGGTTGTGGGTAAGGTAGGGCTTGGCTACATCAACGATAAGCTGGGCACCATCGCCTGTGTTACCATTGGCGGCGGCTGCGGCATTGCCGGTTTGCTGCTGTTCATCATGGGAAGCGAACCTAAGGCTGTGTTCATCGGCGCTGTGCTGTTCGGTATCGGCTTTGCCATGATGTCCATTGTGCCTCCCCTGCTGGTTCGTAAATCCATGGGCTCTCTGCACTTTGCCGCTATCTTCAGCGTGGTTGCCAGTGTGGGTACTGTAACCAGTGCCATCTCCAACCCCATTTACGGTGCAATCTATGAAGGAAACGGCACCTATGTTCCTGGCCTGATTGCAGCTGCTATTTCTATGGGTGTTGTTATCCTGTGCGGCATTGTCATCGGCGGCCGCAAAGCAGCCAGTAAGTAACCCATAAAATTTATATTAAGAAGTGGAGAAGGTACAATGAGCAACAAAACAATTAGCTTTGATGTAACCGGCAAAGTTGCGCTGGTAACCGGAGCCTCCTACGGCCTAGGCATAGAGCTGGCTACCACTCTTGCCGAATATGGTGCAGATATTGCCGTTCTGGCACGGTCTGAGGATAAGCTTCAGGGCGTTGCTGCCCAGATTCGTGAAAAGACCGGCCGCCGGGTGCTGGTGGTTCCTTGTGATATCACCAACGAGCAGATGGTTAAGGATGCAGTCAAGAAGGTTCTGGACGAGTACGGCCATCTGGATATTCTGGTCAACAACTCCGGAACCATCGAGATCAATCCTCCTGAGGAATACACCATGGAGCAGTGGAACAAGGTTATCGGTGTTGATCTCACCGGCGTTTTCCTGATGTGCCGTGAGTGCGTTGCGCAATACATGAAGGGCCATGGCGGGCGCATCATCAACATTTCTTCTGTTTCTGCCTTTGGTGCTTCTGGTGGAGCGATTGCCTACAATGCCGCTAAAGCCGGTGTAGTTCATATGACCCGTTCTATGGCAGTTGCCTGGGCTCCTTATGGCATTTATGTCAACGGTATTGCTCCGGGCCAAATGACCAACGGAGAGATGTCTGCCTCCACTCCTGCCGCAGTGGCAGAAAGAATCATTCAGAAGGTTCCCTTAAAGCGTCTGGGTGCTTACGGTGATCTTTCCGGTGCGTTGATTTTCTTTGCCTCCGACGCTTGCACCTACACGGTCGGTGAGACTGTGCTTTGCGACGGCGGAATGGCGATGGTTCTCTAGAAATAAAAGTTCAGGAGGAATACGGCGGCTTTCACCACTGTATTCCTCTGGGGGTTGGGGTACTATGAAAAATACATCTACGTTCAAAATTGCGTTTCCAATTGCTTCGGTTTGGTTTGCCGCTCTGGTAGGGCCTTCGATGGTTTCCGGCATTTTTGCCACCAGCTATTATACTTCATATGGTGTGTGGGGGCTGATTCTCCCCTGTTTGACCTTTGCTGTGGCCTGCTTTATCATCACTATGGGTGCAGAAACAGTGCGGCGCCAAAAAACATACGATTACAGCTCCTTTTCCAAGGCGATCTACGGAAAAGCCTCCCGCTTTTTCTCTCCGATTTTGGAGGTATACATGGTCATTGCCATGATTGTCAGCGGGAGCGCTGTTGTTGCCATGGGGGCCACACTGCTCCATGAGCTGATCGGAGCACCGCCCATTGTAGGCGCTATCGGTATGTCAGCCATCTGTATGTGCTTGGTGCTGTGGGGCGAAAGCCTGATTCGAAAAAGCTCGGTTGTCATCTCGATGGTTATGATTGGGGGGCTCCTTCTGCTTGCCTTCTTCTCTATCCAATATCGGGCCGGCACTCTTGCAGACATGATATCCAGCGGATATGTTCCTGAAGGGGCTACCATGTCATCCGGCATCCGAAAGGCTTTGGCACTGGGCTTTTCCAACTCCGCCAACGCACTGGTGCTGACCTCGGTGGAGCAGACCGTCACCAAGCGCCGCCACTCCTGGGCTATTGGTGGGATAAGCTTTGTAATGAATGTGGGTGTGTTTGTTATTACCACACTGCTGACCCTGCCCTACTCCCCTGAGGTTTTGTCGGAGCAGATGCCCACCCTCTATATCATTCACCAGTATCTGGCGGCATCGGTGCCGTGGCTGCCTACCGTTTATATGCTGACCATGTTTGTGGCACTTATGGATTCTTCGCAGCTCCATGCGGTAGCATCCCGTACCATGCAGTTTTACCCCAATACCGGTATTTTGCGTGACAATGTGAAGCTCAAAACTTTTTTGACCGGTATTGTCTATTTCGCTATCAGCATTTTGATTTCTATGCTGGGTCTGCGGACCATTGTGGGCACCGGCTACAGCCTGTTGGGATATCTGGCCATTCCGCTGATTGCCGTTCCGGTCTGTATTGTGGCTCCTCTGCGGCGTATGCGCCAGAAAGCCCAGGACTGGAAGGCAAAGGACATTTCTTCTTATACTAAGGTGCAAGACCAATAAAACAAAGCTTTCAAAAAAGCACATTCTCTTTAATGAGAATGTGCCTTTTTTTATGTATACCTTTAATCTTTGATTCTTGGACTTGGATTATCCAAACAGAGCCAGCAGAACACCCGCTGCAACCGCAGAACCAATAACACCGGCCACATTGGGGCCTATAGCATGCATCAAAAGAAAGTTTACAGGGTTGGCTTTTTGACCCTCTACATGAGAAACACGAGCAGCCATGGGAACTGCCGATACACCGGCAGAACCGATCAGCGGGTTGATCTTGCCGTTTGTAAGCCAGCACATCAGCTTGCCCAGTAACAATCCACCAACGGTGCTGAAAATGAAGGCCATCAACCCCAACCCAATGATCTTGAGAGTTTCGGGCCTGAGGAATGTTTCTGCATTGGCAGTGGCGCCAACAGTAACACCAAGGAATATCGTGACAATATTAATCATTGCATTTTGCACAGTATCGGAAAGGCGTTCCACAACACCGGATTCTCGGAACAGGTTACCCAGCATCAGCATGCCGATCAAAGGCGCCACAGAGGGCAGCAGCAGAACACACAGAACCGTGACGATAATGGGGAAGCAGATTTTTTCCAGCTTTGAGACTGTGCGAAGCTGGGTCATCACAATTTCCCGCTCTTTTTTGGTGGTCAGTGCCCGCATAATGGGGGGCTGAATCAATGGAATCAGCGCCATATAGGAATAGGCGGCAACCGCAATGGCCGGCAGCAAATGGGGGGCTAGTTTAGTGGTCAAAAAAATAGCCGTCGGGCCATCGGCACCTCCGATAATTCCGATTGAGGATGCCTCCTGAGGCGAAAAACCCAGCGCAGTCGCAACAATGAAGGCAACACCAATTCCAAACTGGGCACCGGCACCTAAAAACAAGCTGCTAGGCCGTGCAATCAGCGGGCCGAAATCAGTCATAGCGCCTATGCCAAGAAAGATCAGCGAAGGATAAATTCCCAACTTAACACCTTGATAAAGATAATAGAGCAATCCGCCCACCTCAGAGGAGCTGGCAGGTCCCTGCATCATTCCGGTGAGCGGCAGGTTAACCATCAATATGCCAAAAGCGATGGGGAGCAGCAAAAGCGGCTCAAACTTACGTCCAATAGCCAGATAGATCAATACACAAGCGATAACCAGCATCAGAATATGCCGCCAAGTTAAGGCCACAAAGCCAGAGGTCTCCCATAATGTCTGCAAAGCACTTATAAACATAGTATCCCCCTAAATGTCATTCCGAAATTTTGATGTTGCAGCTAGGCGATGTTCTTCTTAATGCTCTCTTCGATTTTGCGTATAAGGAAAGAGAACAACCGCACACACAAACACAGGGCGAAAAGAGTGACAAACACCACAACCATAAGAAAAATAGAGATTCCTATGCTTTCACCTATCGACATAACCTTACCTCCCCCAAATAAATATAAAAGGGCAAGGGCTTACAAGCGAAGCCCCCACCCTAAGCTACAAAACTTGAAAACAGATAAAACAGCGTTTTATCTGCCCAACCGGATTACGACAATATTCCATTTTTATCTCAATAATATCGGAAAATATTCACTTTGTCAACATGATACTATATGCTTTGCGTACTATCCTAAAAAACAGGCAAAACTACTGCAATTCTTACGAAATGTCTTAGGGAAACCGAACCAGATTTGCTATGGCGGCACTTTAGCATCCCTTGCCAAGCCTCGGGGTTTGTCAACAGTACTGTTGGCTCTCTTTTATTGCCTGTCTTTCTCCATATTCTGCTTCGCCAGATATTCCTCACATAGGAGGGGATGAAGTGTGCTGCCTAGGGCATCCCGATAGCCTAAGGAATAACCGGATGCAAAATCATCCCACTGGTTCACAATGCTGTCGGTTCCCTCCTCAACGCCTTCTTCAAACCCAAGTGTATAGGCATCCTTCCACACTTGGCTCATCACATCACGCATCAGTTTGTGGGCAATAAGATACATTATTCTTCTGTAAGCACGTTCCAATATAAACATGTTCATCACCTTGGTGTTAAACTGCTGTTACCACTGGGGCTGCTGCGTTAAGCTGTGTTTTTTATAAAGGCTGCTGCCACGCAGGGAGCGCTTGCCGGCACTATACTGCTGGCAGGCAAACCGAATTAGCTCAACCAGCTCAAACTGATTGGCAAAATACAGCTTATCCCCTTTAACAGTCAGGCGGCCCTGCCATGTATAACGCTGGCAGAAAAGAATCTCCACGCAGCACAGCAATTCGCCTTCTATTTGGGGGGTATACTTTTTCTCAATAAACCAGTGCTTGCAAAGCTCTGGAAACCCCACCTGAGTATAGTCCTTTTCCAAATAGCTACCGACAGCATCATAGAATTCCTGTTCAGAAGAAAAACACTGCATTTCTCCCTCCCGCCACTCTCGCAGGGTACCGGAAAAGCAATTCTCTGTACATTTAATATGAACGAATACAGTCGCATTTGACATTTTCCACACCACCAAATCATTTGGATTGTTTTGAAATGTGCTCAGTTAAGGCTTTTTTCACTTTTTCTCCATATGTAACACCAACAGGAACATCCTCGCCGTTTTTAAGGAGCACTGAACGCCGTTGGACACAGGTGATATACTGCATATTCACCATATAAGAGCGATGGACACGCACAAAGCCTTTTCCACTTAAAAGCTTTTCCAGATCCTCCAAAGTAGCCCAATATCGAAAGGTCTCATTCTCACCAAAGCAGACAGTTACAACTCCCTGCCAAATTTCAAAATGGCTGATCTCATTTAAAGGGACAACCTTGCGCTCGGCACCGTTTTTCAGAATAATTTTTTCCGGCTCCCCATTATCCACGTGGCGAAGTGCAAGCATAAAGACATGCTCAAATTTAACATCGGGTGTATACTCCTTGCGCAAATAATAAAAAGGGAATACCTCAAAGGAATCATAAACACTTTCTGAGCAAACGGTCAGGAATATAATATATGCATTGCATCCCCACTCCCTGAGCTGCTTGGCTGTATCGATTCCATTTATATCTTTCATATAAATATCCAAATAAATAATATCCGCCATATCGGGATAATCGGACATATGGAAAAGCAGGCTTTCCCCACTTTGAAAAGCAGAAATGCTTACCTCAACGTCATTGTTTTCCGATATTTGAACAATTTGCTGCTTGTATCTCTCTAAAACTCTGCTGTCGTCATCACACAAAAACACTGTTATCAATTTTTTATTCGATCCACCTCTAAAATAGCTTTCACGGCTGTCACATTCTGACCTTTTATGTCGTTTTTTCGCACAAACCAGCATTCGGCTTTGCCGCCTATTCTTACTGAATGACTCAAATAGCACGTTGTGTTTCGGGACTTCCCGATAAATGAAACCCACCTGGGTTTTGAATCCATTTGAGATATAATGAAAATTATTGTTTAATTTTCAATTCTATTACTCTCTTGGCCAGTTTTTTAAATTTACAGTTAAAAACTATTCTCAGTAGGTTTTCTGAGGAATCAGCTTTGAAGGTTCCAAAAAAGCCAAATTCCCTGTCTGGATGCTATAGGTGGGATCAATCGGCAGCCATTGGCCATCCAAATAAACCCTGCACCACGCATGATAACTATCCGGCTTCATATAGCCGGAATATCCCATCACCAGCTGTGCCGGAATTCCAGCTGCACGGCACATGGCCACATAGAGCGCTGCAAAATCATAGCAGATGCCTCCTTTGTTTTGAAAGACCTGGTCCAGATCAGGAATATAAGTCGCAGGCGGCGCATTTTCTTTGTACGTAAAATTATCTACTAGAAAGCCACAAATTGCAAGTGCTGTTTCTGCATTGTTTTTTTCACCCGAAAGAAATTTTGCTTTTTTTACTAACTGCATCTCCTCGTTCCAATTGACGATGCGAGAAGCACTTTTGTAGGGTGCCAGTTCATCCTCCAATAACACCGTAATGGTATCTTCCCACAGAGGCTCTGCCTTGGTTGAGGTGATATACAACCGCACCGCCAGCTCATAATCCCCAGAGCCCATTGTTAAAGGTATCTCCACCTCCTTTTCTGTGACGATATGATGCAGATATTCCATGTTCTCCTTGGCAATGCGCACCGAAACATCCTTCTGTGAACCTGTCACCAGCATACGAAGGGTTCCGTACTCCGGCTGAACGCTATATTCGATGCGAATAATATCCCCAGGACTGTAATAGGGGAGAATACCACCCACTGCTTGCGCATTTGCCCAAAGGGTCAGGCACAACGGCAAGAGTAGTAAAATCAACAATCGCAGACTTTTTTTTCTCATAGCTTTCTCTGCCCCCTGCTTTTTTCCATACTCGGTGTCTGATAAGGCAGCTACCTAACCTACACCGGTATAGTATTAAATTTAAAAGGAGACGGCACCACATCATCGTGGTGCCGTCTCGCAGCCATCCATCACGCAACGTCAAGCACCAAAAGCTATCGATCGTGGGTTGCATATTTTTCCATAGCAGCTAGGCTGCAATGGTATTTCAATGGTTACCGGCCAGTGTTGGGGTTAAAATTGCTGTTACCGGTATTTTGATCCCAGTTGGGAATTTCAGAAAGATCGCTTTCATACTGGGCAAGCTCTAAAGTGGGTACTTTTTCTTTGCACATAAAATAATATTCCGAGAAGGGCAGCGTTTCCTTACTGGTGCCCAGATAGCGCATGTCATCCCCATAGACATAGTAAAACTCCACATCTCCCGGAGGAGTCAACGTTACCTGGCCCCCTCCGCCTTCCCGCATATTCACGGTTTTGAGCGCATACACAAAATCCATCACCGGGTAAACCTCGGGGAAATCCTCCTCAAAGCCCGCATCATAGGGGTATTTAATGGAGCAGGTGGCATAGTATTTTTTGCCTTCTTGGGTATTCTTTTTCACCACCACGCCCTGACCGAGATCAAAGGATACTCCACGCACAGAATCTGTCGCTTCGGCCACGATGCCTTCCGCCATATAAATGTAGTCGGTTCCCGCATCAAACTCCATCAAATCCACCATCATTTTGCCGGTGAGGGTGATTGTATAGTTTTCGTTGGTTTTGCCGTCAATGAGCAGGTCAATGTCATAGACAAAATTTTGATCCTTGGTACTGACAAACTCTTCTGCAAACATGACACTGATATAGGTGGTCTTGCCGGTTTTGCTGGTGGAGCCCGCCGCAAAAAAGGGCTTGCCTGCAAATACATCCGTTTCCAACTGGACATAATCCAGCGTTACACTCCCCGCCTGCTTGCGGGTACGCACACGGATATCCCGTTTTGCCTCGCTCATACGCAGGGTTTCCAGAGGGAGGGGGGTTCTGCCGGTGGACCAAGTGAACATATCGGCGGTGAGGGGGATGCGAATTTCATCCCCCGGCCTGACCTCCAAATCATCGTAATCCCCCGACTGCCCCAGTGAGAATACTTCTTCCAAGGTGTGTTCCTCTGAAAAACCATCAATCCGGCCAAAGGAAGAAGCGAAGCTTACCAGACTGCCGGCATGAATCATAAGCACCGTTGCCAGCAAAAGTGAAAACACCCTGCACATTACTTTTTTCTTTGTCATTCTTCTTTTCCTCCTTCGGAATCCTGAACCTCTGCTTTCACCTTTTTGTTGTCAAAAGGAAAGCTGTCGGATTCCAGCTTCTTGCCGTTCATCTCCAGCGGCTGGTCGGTGACAATAACATCGCCGCCCTCTGCTGTTTTAAAATGCAGGAAGTTTTCAGTATCAATGAAATGCTCTGTATCCTTCATGGGGGTTACTTCACCGGTTTCACGGTTATACAGATACAGGTAAAGTTTGGATGTGTTAAAGCCTTTCAAATCCACTGCCGCCGCTACTTCAACGGTGGTGCCATATTCCCCATCCTGATCCAGACAGATAACCGTCTGGTTGCGGTTGGTGAATTTCTCACGGAACAGCTTGGCTGTTTCGCCGGTTTCCACTTCGTGCAGATACACACCGGGATAGATAAACGGCAGAGGACGATCCACCTGAATAAAGATTCGGCCTTCCAGCACCTGGGTGTTTTCGTGGGCGGTGGTATCCAGCTTGAGGGTTACAACGCCCTCACCCAGTTCTTTGCTTTCCAGAGCGCCCTTCTTGCCGCCGGACCATACCAGATCAAAATGATGGCTAGTCAGGTATCCGATATTTTGAAGCGCTACGGATGCATTGTTGGGGTCCTTAGTCGCCGCCACTTGGCTCTGATAGCGCAACACATCAAAAGGAACATAGAAGCGTCCGGTAAAGCCGCCACCTTTGCTGCCGCCTCCTCTGCGGGACCAGTATTTATCGGGGTTGGGCTTTTCTTCAACCTCATCGCCATCCTCCGGCTTCACCGGCGGAGCCTCTCCAACCTTGATAATCGCTACATATCCGGTTTCCACACCCTCACAGTAAAGGGTATATTCATAAACGCCGATGGCGCTGGGAACCGATACGGTGTAGCCAGCCTCCATATCCCTGCCCGCATTGGGCACGGTATAGAAACGGTTATAAATGGGATCATACAAGCTCAATTCGCTAAAGTTGAACAGATAATTCCCCTTAATGGTGATGCGGGATCGGCCGTTGCCGCCCAGCGTTTCTTGCACCGAATCGAAATAGGCAGGGGTTGCGTCAATTCCAGTCAGGTTGGGGACACTGTCGCCAATCTCCACCTCTGTAGTCAGGCCGGTGGCCAAACCATCAAAGTAAACTTCAAACTCATAGATGTCGTTGCGAAGTCCCCCGCTGTGAGCCGGGAAGGGCAGTGTAACCTGACCGGAGCTCACTTTCGTTCCGGGAGTGGGAATGGTATGAACCGTACCCGAGCCATCCTTTGCTTTCAGCTCCAAGGAGGCAATCTCCATGTTGGAGCCGGTCACTCGAATGTCCGAGCTTCCACCCGAGGCTCCCAATCTGGGGGGAGTGGCCGTTACCGCAGTGGGGCCGACCTCCGGTTTTTCCACTTTGATGGTTACCTGACGGCTCACACCATCGGCATTCTCCAGATTATAGGTGTAGGTAATATCCGCCAGAGTGCGGTTGGCAGGCAGAGTAACCGTGGCAGTACCCTTATTGTTGTTGCTGGCAAGACCAGAAAGGAGAATGGAGCCGGCTGCCGGTGTGCCCGAGATGAACATGCCTGCATAATTGTGCAGATGCAGCCCGGATACTGTGAAATGAACCGTTCCTCCCCCATCCGGCAAGGTCAGGCTTTCGCCGCCCGGGGTAGAAGCGCTATCCGAAACGGTAAAGCCGCTGATGTGGGGTGTGGAAGGCTCCACAGTGACAGTGGCAGTTTTGCCCAAGTCATTGGTTCCATCCCACAGGCTTAAGGTATATACCATCGCCGCTGCACTATCGTTGCGGGCGCATACCAACGGCTTAGTCAGAGTTACCTCTCCGTGAGCCGCAGTGGTCAACGAAATATCGCCCTGAGGTACCCCATCCTTCTCTACCTTGACTTTCAGGTCAGTGTAGTGGTAGAGATTTCTTCCCTTCACTGTAAGAGTAGCTGTGCCTCCCTGGAAATCAAAGCTGGTGGGGCTGGCACTGAGACCGTAGCCGTTGCTATCCAGGTCAGTAGCCGCCGAACGAACCACCACCGTGACTGTATGGGTTTGCCCACCCTTGGTGATCTCAAAGTCATAGGTTTTATCCTGCTGGGTGGTGTTTTCCGGTAAAGTAAAGGTACAGGTTGCTTTGGTATTATTGTGGGTGGGGCTCATTGTTTGACTGGAAGGAGCTGCATCCGCTGGAGCACTAACAGTCAGCGGAGCGAAATTATGCAGATGCACACCCTCAAGGTTCAGACTCAGTGTGCCGCCCATTTCATCGGTTTCCAAATTAACGCCTGTGGTTCCGCCAATGGTTCCTTCAAATTTAGTGATGGCGGGGGTAGCCGGAGCAATGGTGACTGTCGCCTTGGCCTTATTCTCGGTTTGGCTTAGGTCGATTGTTCCAGCGAACAGTGTATACGTGTAGGTTTTAGCGGTGTTGGTCATGTTATTGGATACCGCATGATTTTTGATTACCTCAGAAATGCCATGGGCCTCTAGGTCGCCGACAGGAATAGAGATTATGTCAACAGGGGTTCCTCCCTCCGTAACCACAATTCTCAGGTCACTGTAGTTGTGAAGATTCATACCCTTTACGGTCAGCACCACACTGCCTCCCACATAGGTGGCAAAGTTGGTGGGGTTGGCGGTAATTCCGTGATCCGCTTCGGTGAAGCCGGGGGCTGCCGCCGGAACAACTGAATTGGCATTGGAGCCGGCCTGTGTTCCGTTTAGGAACGCTTTATAGGTATAGGTCTTGGCAGTATCGGTGCTGTTCATAGGAACGCTGGTTGCAAAGGTGGCCTCTGTGCCGCCAACGTTCACGCTGATAAGCGAACCACTGCTTCCATTTGTTGCCAGGGTGGTGAAGTTGCTGCCGGGATTCTGCACTTCGAATTTGATTTGGCCGGCAGCAGCATATTGTAGATTTTGGCCTTCCAGCTTAACTGCAACAGCACCGCCGGTGTAATCAGGATGGTTAGCCGGTGTAACAACAAAGGTGTTTAAAGGTGAAACGCTGGGGACCCTTACCTCAAAGCCCTGGTTATAAGGCGTTTTCATGGCATTGCCCTCTGCATTGAGCAGCCCTGCCTTGATGGTGATGGTGTATTCACCTTCGACGAAGCCCCCAGTGGGCGGCTCAACCTTAATGGCTCCCCCACTAGTTTTAGCTGTATAAGTGACAGTGTAATCGGGGCCTGCACTCAAAAGAACACTATCTCGTTTGACTTCTACGAAGTCCCCCACATTACTGGTGCTCAGCATTTGAGTAGAGGCGGCATACAAGGCCTTGTTATCTGTCTGCCCGTTGGAAACAGCCTCAAAAATAAAGCTTCCAGTGGGCTGGGTGTTGTAAATATTATCGATAAAGAAGGCGGGAGCAGAGGGTATATAGGAGCCTATGTAGGGGTCCTCCGCATTATAAGGCACGGTAAAGACATAAGCATCGTTTTTGTTGCCCGCTATATCCACGGCTTGATCTGCCTTAACGGTAAAGCCAACTATATCGCTGTTGTTCAGTCCGGAATCAGGCTGAACGGTCACAACAATGGTTTTGTTATCGCTGGCAGATTTTCGTGCCGCACTGACAATGGTGCAGTTTTGGAGTGTATCCAGCCAGGTTTTGTTGCAACTGCCCAGATTTGCAATCTCCTTATCAAAGGTCAGTTCAACCCCAAACTGGCCTGCGCCAACCGCCGAGGGTGCCTGCTCCGAAACAATCTGGGGGCAGATCAAATCAATATGAAAAGGTGTTATTTTCCCTGAAGTATCAGCATAATTCGAATTTACCATTTCCCATTCGATTTCATAAATACCATCAGCGGTGCAGGGGAAATTATCGTTGGCCGCAACATTGCCAGTGACTGTCTTCCAAACACCGGGCGAGGTTTCCCCCTGTTTATAAATACGGTATTTCCATGAAACAATGCTGTTGTTGGCTCTTGCATCGGGGGTCAGGGTAACAGCCGTATTGTTATAGGGAGTGCTTGCGGTGTTGGTGACCGGGTTACTGCCAAGTGTGCCGCCTTGCCCGGCTGTGGGCTTGGCCTTGTTGACAGTCAATGTAATAGTTTTGCTTTGCACCAGACCCTCAGAGGTACCATTGTCTGCCTTCACCTGAACCGTCACGGTGTAATCTCCTGCGGGGAGGGTGCCCGGATTATTCACAGAAAGGGTAAATGTTTCGCTCCCGCCGACAGCCACACTGCCGCTGGGCTGGGCAACCATGAACTTATCGGCATCGGTACCGGTTAAAGTTACAGGTGCAGCATCCATAAAGGCCAGCTCTTGATCCCCGGTATTTTTAATGGTTACATTTACCGCCTGAGGAGAGCTGCTGCCATAATCATAAGCAGTAAAGCTATCGTTGCCTTCCAATGTGAACGCATAGTTGCGGGAATAGTTGACGACTAAAGGTGTAACAGTATCTGTTACCTTATTGCCTGCAACATCTTGGGCTGCGGTATAGGTTCCATCTGCATTTTTCTTAGCCGCAATGGTAATCTGACCGGTTCCTGTCAGCGGCGGCGCAATGGTTACCCTATATTTACTGAAACCGTCTCCCATCCCAGCGATCATAAATTGGGTTGAAACCACGGTGCCACCGGTTACCACAAGATCGTTAATATCCAGACCGGTAACTTCTTTCTTATCGAACTCAAAGTAAGCAATAAAGTCTCCGGTTACAGGATTGATGCCTCCATTGGATATAATCAGTTCGGGCCCTTGTGTTGTATAAGGCCCAAAGGCTCCGTAGGCGGGGGCTGTTCCATTTACAGGGAAATCCTTGCTGGCGGCTGAAACAAGACCCGAGATTACCTGCCAGTGGATGTAATAATCCGCTGCTTTTGTCGTTTTGGAGAAAGTATGTATGGTTGTGCGTGTCACGCCATTTGATGTGGGTATGCTGAGATTTTTCCAGTCTCTGTCTGCTTCTGGTATATCCGCAAGATTTTTTTGTGTCGAAACCAGATATTCAGCTATCACATCATCCCTGTTGTAAGGAACGGAAAGGCCTGTATGGTCAATCTTAAGTTTCAGGTCTACTGTCTTCCCGTTTTCGTTCTTATCAACAAAGGTGGAAGGCTCAGCTGTAACCTGAATGTGTTTGTAGTTTGTATCCAGTATTGTAACCCTTTGATCTACAGGGCGATTTAATGAAAGAGGCACCAAGGTACCTGTAGAATCGTCATCAAACTTCATGATTACAGTATCCGAATATAAATCCAACGGCTTACCGTTTTTCAACGGAAGGCGTAAAACCAGTGCATCTCCTGGGTTAAGCTGTGTGGGTATAGGCAATAATGGAGAAACGCCATCAGCCTGATAATATTCCAAATCTTTAAAATCTCCAGCGCTGCCACTGTTGACAGCAAAGCTAAGATTTTGGAGTATATCGGTTGCGCTGCTGCTGTATTCTACCTTTAAACCAACCGCATTGGATTTCGCCTGTGCTTCGGTATAACCTTCCTGCAAATCAACAGAAGGAATAGGGGTTATCGTGAGTGGAAGATTTAACAGCGGCAGCTCAATGGTTGCCGCAGCAGTAACCGTACGTTTAACAGGCTTAAAGGGCTTGCCCTCTTGGCCGGTATAGGTGCTGGTAGCATCGGTATAAAAGGTGGCCGCAGTTGCAAGGGTCGCTCTAATTTTATATTCTCCGGGATTAACGCTCAGGGCATTTATTGTTCCCGCAGTATTGGCTGTTTCACCCAGCAGAACCCTTGTAATATCAATACTGTTTTCTATTGGAACCAATCCAAATTTGCTTGCAATAAGAGGCTGCTCGCTGAAATCAGCATATATCTTTGCGTTTTTCTCTTTATGTTGTGTTTGAATAACTAGAATTGGGCTTTGGGGGTCACCCATATAAAATACTTCCGCCGCACCGCCCAGCCCAGCCTTGCCGTTTTGGCCTGTTATTGCAGAGATTTCTGCCGGCGGCATAGCAACAATACTGCTGTCAGGAATATAGGCCCCATTGTTTCCCGAACCATTGGGGCAGCCAGAGCCAATACCTGCTCCATGTGTTCCTCTGGCCTGCGCTGTAACAACACCGCCATAAATAATAATATTACCTGCAAAAAAGCCACCGTTGGAATGGGCCCCGCCAATGGCAGCCCCATGGCCTCCATAACTTTTATCCGTAGCATCCGGATGTGTAGGATGCAACCCGCTATAGGCTGTTACTGTGCCGCTGCCAATGATAATATTACCGCCCGTAGTCTTTGTAAGACTAGAAGCTACATATGAACCGGTTTCAGTATAATATCCAGCAGCAGTTCCCTGCTGAATATTCGGCGCACCGATTCCTGAACCAGCCGCTCCCGTTGTTTCAGCCCATAACGAGCCTCTGCTGTTATCATTGGGATCAATTGAACTGATGGAAATCTGTGCTCCCTGATTCACTTGCAAAGCTGCATAATCCTTATGCGATGTGAACAGCTTATTGTCGCCATCCAACACAATATTCACCTTCGTTACAGGCACTGCGTTGTTGCCGCTATAAACGCCCATGACCTCCATAGGTGGGTCAGAAGTGGTTTTAATGTTTACATTGCTTAACGTGATGGTCCCATTATACCCAGATCGCACTTGAATTGTGTTGGAGGTTTCCACCCCTGTTCCGGTAATGGTATGATCTCCACTGTTCGCTGCAATGATAATGGAGCCGCTGTTGATGTTATAGCCTGCCGCATAGGCCTTTATAGGCGCAAGAACCCCTCCCGGTAAAAGTGTCAGCAGCAAAGCCATTGCCATAACAAAGGAAATCACCCTTTTGACAGCCGCAAAGCCGGGGGAATATAGCTCTTTCAGTTCCATTTTCGCACATCCTCTCAAGTTTTCATTCTCTTGGCGCTTTTTTATGATCGACCTGCGCCTCTATATAAAACCGTTTTGGCAACGAACAAAAGTAAGTTTTGAGCCCTAGATATTCCCAAAATTTGTATAGCTTTTCGACATATTATTCCATAATTCGCTAGTAAAATATATAACATTAAATTTCATAATTTCATAAAATATCTGCCAAATTGCTAAAAATATCCGCTAAATTTCATTCATATTAAAAAACAAGGAATTGCCATTGATACAAATTCCGTTTCTGTATTTTTTCGCCTTAATTTTTGATATAATAAATAGCAATCCGTATAGTGAGCAGCGTTCCGCTCAAAAACGGATTGCTGCTCACTATACGGATTGATTAAGATGATTAAGGCTTGCTATAGGGAATGGGGAAATTATGTTATATACCGCAACATCTATTGTTTTCTATTATTTGCTCTTTCTGATTTATTACCGACAGCTTATACCTCCAAAAAACAACTCCACGTTCCCGATTCTGCTTTCGCTGATCGGTGTAGCAATCCTTTATCTGACTTTGATTTATCGGAATATGTTGTTTCTTACCATTCCCGTTCTTTTGCCAGCCACCTTTTTGGGCATACGCTTTTGCACAGGGATGAGTTTTCTGCAAGCCTGTTTTGCCAGCGGATATTTCCTTTTAAACGCTTATTGCTTTCATTGGGTATTTTTTATGCTGGCCACTCTTCTCTTTCAGAATTTGGATTACAGATTTTATTATTCCTCTGTGCCATTCACACTGTCTGTTCTTCTGGTTGTGTATATTTTTCTGCGCAAAAGCATCTTAAAAGATGAAAAATTCCGCTTGCTGCTGCACAACAGCCGGCTGCTCAAACCAATTGTGGCATATGAAATAGGCGCCTTGGTTAACCTCTGCATCTTCTTTTCCGGGCACTTCCCTTTAGCCAATAAAACGCAGTATACAGCAATCATTTTAGGGGCTTGCGCGCTGATGCTGGGCATGCACATTTATATTGTTTATCAATCTGCTGCAAGTGCGGAACATCTCCTGGAACACCGGCAAAAAATCAAAATATTAGAGGAGCAGTATGCACGGCAATTGCAGCACTATGAATCATACAGAAAGCATATGGAAAGCTTTCGTGCATTCAAACATGATTTTCAAGCCATTATGGCTTCTTTGCGGGCTTTGATTAGTGCCAGAGAAATCGAAAGTGCCCTTGAGTTGATTCAGAGCATTCATAAGAATATTCATAAGCAAGCACAATCTCACAAAAAATATTCCGACAGTGTGGTTTTGGATGCTCTTCTACAAGATTTGGTCGCCAGCTGTGCTGAAAAAGAAATCAGCCTTTCCTTTAAAGTCTTTTCCACTCAGGATACCGGATTATCTATGTTGGATTCGATCCGTATCTTTTATAATCTCACCAGAAACGCTGTGGAAGCCTGCGAAAAAGTGCCTGTAGCCGAACGGTTCATCAAGATCAGCACAAGTAAAAATAAACACTGGGCAACCCTTGAGGTAGCAAACGCATATGACGGCATGTCGATCGTAACCAACGGGAATATGAGCACAACCAAACCTGAACAACAGGAGCACGGCCTTGGCCTTGGAATTGTAAAAGAAATAGCAGAAGAGCTGGGGGGATTTGTGGTTCATGAACTTGACTCTGAAGCGAAAACTTTCTTGATTCGGGCTCATATTCCTCGCCTCAGCGGGGAACCGCTCTGATTTTCGGCCACAAAACAAAAAAGGGAGTACAGTCAAATTGACTGTACTCCCTTTTTTAGCCAGATCCGGAAATGCCGATATACACTATACCAGCGACATAGCCAGCGACATCAGAAGAATAGAAAGTAAGATGGAAAGAGGGTTTAACGTGCTGGCAACTGAGGTTGCTGCATTGAATTTATTCGAATAAATAAGGCAGGCGTTCGGTATGGCCGAAAATACCGAAACAGACAGCACCTGCTTCATAATCGGGGGCCCGGGCAGGAGCCAAACAATAGCTGCAAACAACAAAACACTGCACCCAACCCGCAGGCCCAATATAGAGAGAATATCAACAAGTTCCTCCTTGTTGATGTGCAGCTCAAAGGAAATCCCCAGCATCAGCATCACCAAAGGGGCATTGGCTTTGCCGATAAACCCCGCCAATTCAATAACAGGAGAAGGAAGCGAAAGGCCCACAATCGATAAAACAGTCATGGCCAAATACGCTACAAAAGGAATAGACCCCAGCAGCGATCTAAAAATATCCAGAAGCCGCCGCCCTATTGAAAGATCCTTCTTATTCAATAGGGTTTTGGCTATCGAATAGGTGGTTCCCAGCGTAAAAATAGAATCCCCGGCATCAAACATGCAGAGATACGGAATGCCGGCAGGATAAAAAGACTGTAAAAAAGGGATAGTGATATTACCCACATTGTATCCCGGTGTGTTGATCAAATAGATGCCCCTTATTTCAGGCTTTTTCTTCCGGGAAAACACAGCCGCCATAAGGAGGCAGAACAGATTGCAAAACAATCCGGCTCCCAAGGCCACCATAAACCAAAGTGTAATCTGAACTTGATCAAAACTGCTGACAATTAAAGCCGGTAAGGTTAGATAAAAAACAGCGTTTGCAAAAACATCCCGGTTTTCCTTTTGGAAAACCCCCAATTTTTTCAGCAGGTAGCCCAAGGCTATCGTTACAAGATAAATGGCCGCCTGAAGCCATATATGCACGGAAAAATCCCTCCTTCTGACATAAAAAGGCCACGTCACATCCATTTTGTAAAATGCAACATGGTCTCTCACCTGCGCTTGCAGTATAGAATTCTTGAATGTAGCCTTCTGATGGGCTGTGTGAACTCATATAGAATAATTATATCATAATGGCACCCTACTAACAAGATGACTTGATTAAAAGGCTTAGTGTCTGCCTTCTATACTATCTTGCGTTTATATTCTTGATGGCTTACTCTTTTCATTTTTGAATTTTCTGAAACTATTCCTTTTCTTTGGGAATAATTTTCCCTGTACGAGAGAGCCTATACACAATTCTTTGGTCAAAAATAACGCACGGACATGTCTTAATTGCATTTGATTCATAAATTTTTCATAAATTTTAGTTTCACTATTGCAATACGCCTTTTGTTTATGTATAATATGACTATCAAACAGATTGTTTTTGCATTTTGCAAATCGATTTCCTGCACGATTTGTTCAGGCAAGAATACACTGTTACAAGGTAAGCAAAGGCGCTACCCTTTATTGGGATAGCGCCTTTTTTATTTTTGATTTTTAGGAGGAAAGGCACATGGAAGAGATCTATGAAGCTGTAAACAGTACCGTGTTTTCCGTATGGTTTCTGATTGGAGCAGTGCTTGTGTTCTTTATGCAAGGCGGCTTTGCAATGGTAGAAACCGGATTTACCCGAGCAAAAAATGCCGGTAATATCATTATGAAGAACTTGATGGATTTCTGTATCGGAACTGTCGTCTTTTTATTTTTGGGCTACAGCCTGATGATGTCAGAAAACTATCTTTTCGGCCTCATTGGCATTCCGAACTTGCAGATCTTCACCAACTTCTCAGAGTTCAATTTCTCCAGCTTTGTATTCAATCTCGTATTCTGTGCAACGGCCGCAACCATTGTTTCCGGAGCTATGGCAGAGCGAACCAAATTTTCCGCCTATTGTATATACAGTGGAATCATCAGCTTGGTTGTTTATCCCATTGAAGCAGGCTGGGTGTGGAATCCCCAGGGGTGGCTGGCCAATTTAGGCTACATAGATTTTGCCGGTTCCTCTGTTATCCACATGGTGGGCGGTCTTACCTCTCTGATTGGTGCTATAATTGTAGGCCCCCGTATTGGAAAATACACCACTGATCCCCAGACCGGCAAAAAAATATCCCACGCTATTCCCGGTCACTCGATCACATTGGGTGCCTTGGGTGTGTTTATCTTATGGTTCTGCTGGTATGGATTTAATGGTGCAGCGGCTACGAATCTGGAGCAGCTTGGCTCAATTCTGCTCACCACTACTCTCGCGCCTGCCGTTGCCACCTGTGTTGCCATGGTCTTTACATGGATCAAAAATGGCAAACCCGATGTCTCCATGTCGCTGAACGGCTCCTTGGCCGGTCTTGTTGCAATCACAGCGGGGTGTTCTGTAGTGGATGCCTTCGGCTCTATTGTTATCGGCGCTGTTGCCGGTATTCTAATTGTGGCGGCTGTTGAATTTATCGACATGAAGCTGCATGTTGACGATCCTGTTGGCGCTATCGCCGTTCATGGTGCCAACGGCATATGGGGTACCATTGCAGTTGGTTTATTTGCAACGGATAAGGCACCCCTCGCTTCTACCAACGGGCTGTTCTACGGCGGTGGCTTCGGCCAGTTGGGTATTCAGCTGCTTGGAATTACATCCATCCTCCTTTGGACAGCTATAACCATGACCATCATTTTTTTGATGATCAAAAAATTTCATGGTCTGCGTGTCTGTGCAGAAGACGAAATTCAAGGCCTCGACCTGCCTGAGCACGGCTTGGTAAGCAGCTATGCCGACTTTATGATCGCCGTTCCTATTCCCGAAATGGGCACATTGCCCGCTGTAAAGCCCGCTGTTTCTGTTCCCGCCGAGGTTGCCATTCCGGTTAGGGATGTTTCCAGCGGAACCGCCAAGCTGACCAAAATAACGATCATCACCAACCAAAACCGATTTGCCACTTTGCAGAATCATCTGGATACTCTCGGAATTACCGGTATCACAGTAACCAATGTTTTGGGGTATGGTATGCAGAAGGGTTATCAACAGGTTTATCGCGGTGTTCCCATTGAGGCAAAGCTTTTGCCCAAAGTAAAAGTTGATATTATTATAAGCAAAATTCCTGTTGAGCTGTTGATCAAAACAGTTAAGGATGCTCTTTATACAGGCAACGTGGGTGACGGCAAGATCTTTGTCTACGATGTGGAAAATGTCGTGAAGGTCAGAACCGGCGAAGAAGGCTACGCCGCCCTGCAGGACGAAGATTAATTCCGCTGGTTATGGGCGGCAAAACGCTTCATTCCGCATCCCGCCACAACCTGCCATACAAACCGGTTCTCCGGATTTTATATGGATTTCACTTGACTCCAAGCCTATTTTAGCTGGATATTCCTCTGGCTGAAAACAGAAAAGAGAGAGCTTTCGCTCTCTCTTTTCTGTTGTTGGGCCGCTTATTCCACAGGAGCATAGAAAAAGGTTGTGTTATCCACAATTCTGCACCATGTCTGATGCTCCAAAACATGAATGATCTGGCTGCGGGTTGCGCCCTTTCCAACTGCCTTCGCTATATCCGTAATGCGAATCAGCTGATCGGCATTTTGTTTAAAAACCTCCAGAAGCTGTTCCCGCAAAGCATCTGTGTTGGGGGCAGCCTTTGCTTTTACAGGCTTAAAGCTGGGGCGTTGATCCG
The DNA here is from genome assembly GCA_035621215.1 of Oscillospiraceae bacterium MB08-C2-2. NCBI lineage: Bacteria > Bacillati > Bacillota > Clostridia > Eubacteriales > Oscillospiraceae > Oscillospiraceae bacterium MB08-C2-2. The sequence goes on from CP141729.1 coordinate 1,413,020, forward strand.
GATGCTTTTTAAAATAAAGCGCATACACGGATTTTATCCGGCTCAGCAGAACAGGCGAAATATGAATCAGCTCCGGCAGCTCCTCAAACCGACAATTCACCAAATCCCGCATTCGTTTATAGTTATGCAGCTCGCAGTAATTAAGGAATGAGCTGTAGCTTTCGTTGCAGTAGATTTCCTTGATTTCATCCATTTTGGTATTCCTTTCGCTTTTGATGACACAAATAGCTATTATACCCGGAAACGCTTTTGGATACAACCCTTATTATCCGGCAAGACGTCTTGATCTCGTATGGTTTTTCACCTATATGAGCTTTTGGGCATAACCTATAGTGCAGTCTCTTTTGCAAATACACTATGTTAGGATGAGATTTATGTGGATTTGGCTTTTGCTTTTGCTGGGCGTCGGCGGCTGTGGCCGCAATTGTTCCTGCCGGGGAAATAGCTGTGGATGCGGGAGAAACCAATGCTCCTGCAGACGTGGCTGCTAGCCAATTATATAGAAAGGGGCCGGACGAAAGTCTGGCTCCTTTTTTAGTTTATCGGTTTTTCACAATACAGCACATTGACAATTATTCATATCTTGCTTATACTACCTTGTGAATAGGATAAACAACACGGCCAGCTTTTTTCACCTATGAGATCACTTTTGTCTATCTGGAGCCAAACTATAACGATCAAAGGATACATTATGATAAATTGGAAACGTAAATTTCTCTTTCTGGGAGTGGGTCAGGCTGCTTCAATTCTCACCAGCTCCATCATGCAGATGGCTTTGGTGTGGTATCTCACGCAGCGAACAGGCTCAGCCGCCGTGATCACCATGTCTACTCTCTCCGGTTATCTGCCCCGAGCCATTCTGGGTATGTTCACCGGCGCCTTCATCGACCGATACGACCGCAGAAAGATTATGGTGCTTTCGGATTCGGTTATCGCTTTGGCTGCTGTTTTGCTGGCCGGGGTGGCGCTGTTGACTGAAATCCCCATATGGCTGATTTTCCTGATTTTATGTATCCGCTCTGTGGGGGCGGCTTTTCACTCGCCCTCGCTCAATGCTATTATCCCCTCCATTGTTCCCAAAGAGGAGCTGGCACGGTATGCCGGCTTCCTGCAAGGCTTCGAATCGGTCTCTATGATACTCAGCCCGGCCCTGGCCGCCTTTTTGTTCAGCATATGGGAGCTAAGCGCCATTGTGCTTTTGGATGTTCTGGGTGCCGCCGTTGCTGTTGCCATCGTATTGCTGCTTCGCCTCCCCAAAAGCAATGCCTCCCATTCAACGGAAAAAGTGCATATCTGGCGGGATACCAAAGAAGGCTTGGCAGTGCTGCGCCGGGAAAAGGGTATGATTGCTATACTGGTAATCAGTTCGCTGTATGCCTTTATCTACTTCCCCATTGGCTCTCTGTATCCGCTGATCACCATGACCTATTTTGGCGGCAGTGTGGCCGATTCCAGCGTTGTGGAGATGGTATTTGCCGGAGGCACTCTGGCGGGCGCCCTATTGCTTGGGTGGATCGGCAAGAAAATCCACAAAGTAGCCGCTATCGCTGCTTCCATCGGAATTTATGGGTTGGGCGCAACCTTTTCCGGCCTACTCTCCCCAAGCAGCCTGCCCTTTTTTATTCTCATATCCGGGGTTATGGGCATCACCATCCCCTTTTTCTATGGGCTGCGAACCGCCATTTTTCAGAGCCGCATCCCCAACGAATATCTGGGCAGAGTTCTGTCGCTGGTCTATAGTGTCAGCCTTTTCGCCACACCGGTTGGCCTGCTGATGGGAGGCGGTTTTTCCGAGCTGGCCGGTGTGCAGAATTGCTTCTTGATTTGCGGAATACTGGCACTTTGCTTGGCCTTGGTCATGTTTTTTACACCCTCTATCCGCAATAGCTGCAACGACCCGCAGGAGCCGACTGCGTGATCGGCTTTCATTTAAATAATAGAACAGGCTCCGCTGTATAAAGCGGAGCCTGTTCTATTATTTAGTGTCTTTTGCAGGGGAATCCGACTAAAAAGTCACGGTAAAGCGTATCCATGTGCCTTCCTTCCCTGCCACGGCAATTTTGCCTTTGTGAAGCTCCACCAAGGATTTTGCAATGGCTAATCCAAGTCCATAACCCCCGGTCTGAATGGAGCGGGATGCATCACTGCGGTAAAACCGTTCAAATATCCGCTCTTTTTCCTGCTCGGAAATCCCGGCACCGGTGTTGTATACTTCCAGCACATTTTTCTCGTTTTCCCGCCGCAGAGTAACCTTTATTTGATCTTCTTTTCCCGAATGCTTGATGGCGTTATCCACCAAAATGGCCACAAGCTGCTTAATCTGAGGCTCTCCACCCGTATACCGCAGCCCCTCCGGCACATCATAGTCAAAGTGTTTCCCATCTTCAAAGGCCCTGCTTTCAAATGCCAAAAGGGTGCTCAAAACCGCACGGCTTAAATCAAACTCGGATACCACCAATTGGTTGGCTCCTTCATCCGCTCTGGCCAGTGCAAGCAGGTCGTGAACCAGCCGGTTCATCCGGTCGGCCTGATCTCGGATTTGCTGTAAGCGAATGTTTGCACCGATTTCATTTTCCAGCACATCCACACTGGCTGAAATAATGGTCAGCGGTGTTTTCAGTTCATGGCTGGCATCCGAAACAAACTGGCGCTGCTTGGCAAAGGTTGCCTTCACCGGCCTGACCACCCACCCGGATAAAAGCAGGGAAAAACCAAACAACAGCACACAGGTAATGGCCGTGACAATCAGCGAAATATAAATCAGCTCATCCAGTATTTTGAGCTCCCGGCTGTTTTCCACAAATACGACAATTTTGCCGTAGTCCTTCTCCTCTACAAGATACCGGTAATTGCCATAGGAGCCCTGAACCTTTCCCGTCTCCAGAACCGCCTCCGAATAGGTCACCGCTTCTTCTTTGGTAAAGCCGAACATCATGTCATGCTGCACCTGCAAAACCTGACCCTGCTCATCCAGCTTAACAAAAAACAGACGGGCTGTGCGCATAGACTGGAAATCCGAGTGAGGCGGTTTTTTGGGCTCGGGGGGCTTTTCCCCTTCTGCACGGCTGGGAGGCACTAAAAACTCCACACCATCCTGCTCCACCACCATTTGCAGGAGCTGATCGGCCTGCTCTGCATTGCGGACATACATAAAAATATTCAGAGTTGCCACCAGCACGGTAAAAACCAGCAGCAGAACCCCCATCATAATGCCGATAAATTTGATCTGCAGCCGTTTGATCATTCTGCTTCCTCCATGGTATAACCCACGCCGCGCACTGCTTTAATTTGTAGGGGTGAACCAATTACAGCCAGCTTCTTGCGGATAAAGGAAATATACACCTCAATGGCGTTGTATTCCGCATCGCTCTCATAGCCCCATATTTTTTCAACAAACCGTTCCTTGGGGATAATCTGCCGGTGATTCTGCATGAGCATTTCCATAATCTGATATTCCTTCTGCCCCAACTTCACCGAGCTTCCCTTATAGCTCAGCTCGTAGCTGCGCTTGCCCAGCTGGGTTCCTCCGCAGGCCAGTTCATCACCGGTGAAGTCTCCCTTCCGGCGGGAAATGGCCCGCAGGCGAGCCAACAGCTCACCGGAAACAAAAGGCTTAGTGAGGTAATCATCCGCCCCGATATCCAGACCCGTTATTTTATCTTCCACCTCGGATTTTGCTGTGAGAAGCAGCACCGGGGTGGAGTTGTTTTTTTCCCGCAATGAGCGCAGAACCTCAAGGCCGTTCTTTTTGGGGAGCATGATATCCAATACAATGACATCGTAGATACCGGTCATGGCGTATTCCTCGCCGGAAAGACCATCGCAAACGGCATCCACCGCATATTTATTCTGCTTCATTAGAGCAACCAGCACATCGGAAAGCTGAGGCTCATCCTCTATGATTAATACATTCATAATGAAACCCCTCCTCTTGCCCTTTAATATAATGTCCACTGAACAAATGCGCTTTGCGAAGCGCATTTGCAAACAGAGCATTTTTTGCTCTGTTTGACGGCAAAACAGGCCTGTTTTGCCGTTTCAGATGCATTGATTGACTGCCTGAAAGGATTTGCGGACACACGCCGCAAATCCTTTGTGCAAAGTTTTTTGCCTTATTCGGCAAAAAACCTTGCACCCAAGCAATTCAAAAACGCCGTCAAAGAATTGCTATTGTCGCGTTTTTGAATTGTTCAACAGGTATTATTATAGCAGAAATACTTGAACAAAACTTGAAAGGAATCTCAAGGTATCTTCAAGGCTGCCGGTTTATTCTTGGTGCATAGCCAAACCGCAAGGAGGTTCCACTATGAAAGCAAGACACGAATTCAAGCACAGTCTCAATTATATGGATTACATCATTCTGCGTAACAAGCTCCGGGCTATTCTCCCCCACGATGACAATGTGGATGCAAACGGAGAATATAAAATCCGCAGCCTCTATTTTGATACACCCGGGGATAAGGCGCTGCTGGAAAAACTGAACGGCTTTAACCGCAGAGAAAAGTTCCGCCTGCGCCGCTATAACGATGATACGCAGTTTGTTCGGCTGGAAAAGAAAAGCAAAATCAGCGGCCTTTGCTACAAGCAGTCTGCCAGCCTTTCCCGAGAGGAGGTCAAACTGCTCCTTCAGGGGCAGTGGGATTGGATGATTCAGCAGGAGCGGCCCCTTGTAGCTGAGCTTTACAGCAAAATGAATGGCCAGCTTTTACAGCCCAAAACCATTGTGGATTATGTGCGGGAGCCTTTTATTTATCCGGCCGGTAATGTCCGCATTACCTTTGACCGGGATATCCGCACCGGGCTGCAATCCAAAGCCTTTTTAGACAACGATCTGCCCACCGTTCCGGCAGGGAATGAAATTGTTCTGCTGGAGGTCAAATACGATGAGTTCATTCCGGGCTTTATAGCGGATTTGCTGCAATTGGGCAACCGAAAAGCCTCTGCCTGCTCCAAATACGCCCTATGCCGGATTTACGGCTAAAGCTACAAAAAAATAAATATATAAAGGAGATTGTTTCCATGACATTCAGCGATATTTTTAAATCAAGCTTTCTTGAAAATGTTACCAGCGTTTCCATTCTTGATATGGTGTTATCCCTCGGCCTCGCCTTTGGTCTGGGTGTGTTCATTTTTCTGATCTACAAGAAAACCTTTAAGGGTGTGATGTATTCCGCCAGCTTTGGCGTTTCTCTCATTGCTCTGAGCATGGTCACCACTCTGGTGATTCTGGCTGTCACCAGCAACGTTGTGCTTTCTCTTGGTATGGTGGGTGCCCTTTCTATCGTTCGTTTCCGCACGGCCATCAAGGAGCCGCTGGATATTGTATTCCTGTTCTGGTCCATTGCAGCCGGTATTGTGCTGGCCGCCGGTATGATCCCCTTGGCCGTATTCGGCAGTCTCTTAATCGGCATTACTCTGCTGGTATTTGTAAACCGCAATTCCATGGATACCCCCTATATTGTTGTGCTTTCCTGCTCGGACGCAGAGAGTGAAAAGACGGTGACGGAACAGCTTAAGAGCTTTGTAAAAAAGAGTGTGATCAAAAGCAAAACCGTTAATCAAAGGGGAATTGAACTCAACTATGAAATTCGCCTTAAATCGGAAGATACCGCTTTTGTCAATTCACTGTGCCAGCTGCCCGGCGTACAAAATGTGGTGCTGGTCAGCTATAACGGTGAATATATGGGATAGGAGAATCAACTATGTTAAGGCACAAATACACGACTCCCCTGTGTATCGGCATTGTGGTGATCATGCTGCTGGCAACGGTTCTGTTTGTATTCGGTGAATCCTTTGGGCTATCGGTGGTGCAGACAGAAATGCCCTATGTGGAGTCTCTGTTTGCTACCGACCGTGTCCATACGCTGGATATTGTGGTGGACGAAGAAAGCTGGCAGGAAATGCTGGACAATGCGGCGGATAAGGAATACATTCCCGCCAACATCGTGCTGGATGGTAAATCGGTCAAGAACATCGGCCTGCGCACCAAGGGGAATTCCTCCCTTTCCAGCATTGTAAGCTCAGATTCCGACCGTTACAGCTTTAAAATCGAATTTGACCATTACCAGACGGGCCAGACCTATTACGGTCTTGATAAGCTGGCACTGAACAACATCGTGCAGGATAACACTTACCTAAAAGATTATATCAGCTATCAAATGATGAACGAGTTTGATGCGGATTCCCCACTATGTAGTTTCATTTACATCACAGTCAACGGCGAGGATTGGGGCTTATATCTGGCGGTGGAAGGCATTGAGGAAGCCTATGCCAGCCGAAACTACGGCTCGGATTATGGCCAGATTTATAAGCCCGACAGTATGAATATGATGGGCGGCGGGGGCGGAAATAGAAACAATGATGAAAATGGCGAAATGCCTCAGAGAAACCCGCAGCAGCAAAATACAGAAGAAACCGTCACAGCCCCTGCCCAAATTTCAGCCGAGAACCAGACTGACACTGCTGCTTCTGCGAACCGCCAGAACGGGCCGGGAGGCGGAAGACAGGGCGGTGGACCCGGCGGCGGTGGTATGGGGGGCGGCATGGGCCGAGGCAGCACCGACGTGGCTTTGGTTTATTCCGATGACGAATATGAAAGCTACTCCAACATTTTTGACAATGCCGCCTTTGACATAACCAACACCGACAAGGACCGGCTTATCTCCACTCTAAAGCAGCTTTCAGAGGGAGAAGACCTTGAGGAAATCGTTAACATCCAAGAGGTTCTCCGCTATTTTGTGGTGCATAACTTTGTGCTGAATTTTGACAGCTACACCGGCAGTATGATGCACAACTACTATCTCTACGAAAAAGATGGCATGCTTTCGATGATCGCATGGGACTATAACCTTGCCTTTGGGGCTTTTTCAGGCGGCGGTGGTAATTCCCAAAGTGGAACCGATTCCACCACAGCCCTTATCAATTATCCTATTGATACACCGGTTTCCGGCACCACCTTGGAAGACCGCCCTCTTTTGGGCAAGCTGCTGGAAAATGAAACCTACCTGAATCTCTATCACCAGCTTTTCGGCGAATTTATCTCCAGTTATTTTGAGAGCGGCGAGTTTGAGCAAATGATCGACAGCACCATTTCGCTGATTGCCCCCTATGTGGAAAAAGACCCCACTGCCTTCTGCACCTATGAGGAGTTTACCGAAGCCTCTGCCATGCTCAAGAGCTTCTGTCTGCTTCGTGCCGAAAGTGTCCAAGGCCAGCTTGATGGCAGCATTCCCTCTACCAGCGAAGGTCAAGCCGCAGACAGCAGAAGCCTCATTGATGCTTCTGCTATCGACATCAAAAGTATGGGCTCCAATGGTGGAGGCCAGAATGCCCGCTCCAATGACCAATCCGCCAATGCACAGGAGGGTGAAACCACTTTCACCCCCGGTGACCTAGAAGGCAGCGAACAACCTAATCAAGCGGCCTTTGCTCCCGGCGGCCTACAAGATGGTTACTCTTCCCAAGATCAAGCCTCCGCAGAAAAGCCTATGGAGGATACCTCACAGGATGCTGCACCCACAGAGGAAAATCAGGCATCCGCGCGAGGCGCTCCTCCCAATGGTGGGGGGCAGAACGGCGGGCAAGGCGGAGGCCCACCCGGTAATGCACCACAAGGCTTTGGAGGACAGCAGAAAGCCGCCTCCGGGTTTAATACCCAGCATCTCTATTATTTGCTGGCTGCTCTGCTTCTTTTGACGATGGGCATTGTTCTTGCTAATCGGTTCCGGGTTCATCGGTAATTCTTTTTCACAGATATTCCAAAAACACTCAGGCAAAGCCGTACTGCATCTTTTACTCAGAGAGGCAGTGCGGCTTTATTTGGAGAATCCCTGTATGTAAAAAAAGAAATAGACAGTTATATCCTTACTTGGGTTGGCAGGTATCCGCACAAGCCGATCTCTGGGATGCGATAATACCAAGGCTATCTCCTATTGCACTAAAAAAACTGCTCAATATGTTGACATCATCCATATCAAGATCCTGCGCAATGGCTACAGCGAAGGTTGTGGCAAGATAGGCAAGCCTCTCGCCGGAAACGCATTTGAGTTGAGACACATTTATCACCTCAAGACAGTATATGCCCATAGTGGAAGGAGTGCCTTGTGCTGCCAGCTCAAAATAAAATACTTCTGAAAAGAAAATGCAGCTAAAAATTACACTTTTGGAAAATATGCAATTCAATTGCACGCTAACTGTAACGAGAGACTGGCTGAATATAATCCACAACTAAAAAGCAAAGCGGAAGAATTGATTGCATGAGCAGCGTACTCAGAAGCAAAAAATGTGGGCATTTCTGGCACCACTGGTAACCTTGGCTATTTTGGCGGGCAGTGTATACGTATGGTTTACAGCACAGGGAAAAGCCTCTCAGAATGCGGGCACTGCTAAATTTGATATCGATTACTCCATTTATATTTACGGCAGACTGTCTCGCCTATTGCAAAGCAGTCTGTCTTGTATGTGAGCCTGTATCGCAAAGCGGCATACCCACGCCCCATATCAATGAACATATTGTGGCAATCGGGCTCATATTCATTTTTGCAGGAAAGGCTGGCATAATACGGTTACACTGTAAGCGTCCTTAAGCGTCCTTTTCGGGCCTGAAATGGGCCCAGAGATTTTTGTAAATAAAATGCAAAGTGTTTCTTGACAAACGGCAAAATATAGCTTATAATAGTCAATGTTGCACGGCGCCATAGCCAAGGGGTAAGGCAGAGGTCTGCAAAACCTCTATCCCCAGTTCAAATCTGGGTGGCGCCTCCAATGAATAAGAGGGATCTGTAAGACACATTTATTGTGTTCTTACAGATTCTTTTTCTTGCTTTAAAATTTCTGCTGCTGGAAAAAGCAAATTTCAGAATTTTGAACCTTCTCTCCCCCTTTGACATAGGATAAAGCATAAACTTTTAGGGGGATTTTCATATGCCGCTTTTTTTCTCGGCCTTGCTGCTGTCCATTGCGGCAAGCAGCGATTGTCTGGTTATCGGCCTTAACTATGGTGCCAAGGGCATTCGCATAACCAAAACAGCAAACCTGTTTATGGCAGCAATTTGCTTCGCAGGAACCTATTTTTCCATGCTGGCTGGTGTGGGGCTTGCACTTCTAATTCCGGCTTGGGTGGAATCATTGGTGGGCGGGCTTATATTGATTCTATTGGGTGGCTACATGTTGTGGGGCGCCCTGCGGCCGCATCTGGGGGCCGTTTCAAGGTCAGACCCGCATCAAGTGGATGCAGATCAATCCAAGGCTATTGAACTGCGGGAATCACTGGGCATAAGCCTGTTGCTCTGCATCAACAACATAGGCATCGGCATTGGCGGCAGCGTGGCAGGTGTGGACCCTCTGCTCACCTCCCTGCTCTGTGCTTTCTTCAGCGTACTCTTTATAGGGCTTGGTAACTGGACAGCCGGAAGGTTCGCCCGCACTCCGGCCAAGCTGTTGGAGATTGGTTCCGCCGGCATCCTGATTCTTCTGGGGCTGTATTCACTGCTTCAAATATAGATAATCTTCACTGCATAAAAAATTCCCGCCAGACGGCGGGAATTTTTTTATTGCAACACAGCAGACTTTGTTTTTAATAGCGACCGCGGGCGGTATAGGTGGTATGAAGCACCTCATGCGCCTTATGGCTGCCGGGTTTTCCAAAGAACTCCGCATACAGTGCCTTAACCATGGGGTTCTCATGAGATTTGCGCACTGTGTTTGCTTCATCGCTGGAATACAGCGCGGCGGCACGCAGAGCCTTGAGATCCACGAAATTGCGCACATGGCTTGGCTGAACCGGCTGTCCGCCGCCATTGACACAGCCACCAGGGCAGCCCATAATCTCAATGAAGTGGTAGCTCTTCTCACCGGATTTAATGGATTCCAGCAGCTTCTTGGCATTGGAAAGCCCGGAGGCTACTGCAACATTTACATCCATATCCCCCACCCGGTAGGTGGCTTCCTTGATGGCGGCAGTACCACGAACCTCTTTGAAGTCAACGGCCTCCAGAGGCTTGTCAGTAATCCACTCCACAGCGGTACGCAAAGCGGCCTCCATAACACCGCCAGTGGCGCCAAAGATGGTTCCTGCACCAGAAGCTTCACCCAGAGGGTTATCAAATTCCTCATCGGGCAGTTCGGTAAATTCAAGGCCTGCCCGCTTGATCATACGGCTGATCTCACGGGTGGTGAGTGCGACATCGCAATCCGGCACGCCGGCGGCATTTTCATCCTCACGGCGAACCTCAAACTTTTTGGCAGTACAGGGCATTACACCCACCACAAAAATATCCTTGGGGTCCAGATTCATCTTCTCAGCATACCATGTTTTGGCGATAGCACCAAACATTTGCTGAGGCGATTTGCAGCTGGAAAGATTGGGGATAAATTCCGGGTAATAGTGCTCGCAGTATTTAACCCAGCCCGGCGAGCAGGAGGTAATCAGCGGCAGAGGGCCATTTCCCTTAACACGCTCGATAAACTCGTTTGCCTCCTCCATGATGGTCATATCGGCGGCGAAATCGGTATCAAACACTTTGGCGAAGCCAAGACGGCGCAGAGCGGCCACCATTTTTCCTGCGGCATTGGTGCCCACAGGCATTCCGAAATCCTCACCAATGGTGGCACGGATAGAAGGAGCAGTCTGCACGATTACATGCTTGGTGGGGTCAGCCAGCGCCTTCCAGACCTCGGCAGTCTGGTCCTTTTCGGCTATAGCACCGGTGGGGCAAACCACGATGCACTGCCCGCAGGAAACACAGGGCACCTCATCCAGATTCTGGTCGAAAGCACAGCCCACGTGCGTGCGGAAGCCACGCTCATTGGTTCCGATAACACCCACAGCCTGCTGCTTGGAGCAAGCGGCCACACAGCGGCGGCAAAGGATGCACTTATTGTCGTTGCGGGTCATATGAACAGCGGAATCATCGGTTTCGTAAACGATGTTTTCCCCTTCAAAGACCGTTTCATCGTCCACACCAAACTGGCGGCAAAGGCGCTGCAGCTCGCAGTTGCCATTGCGGATGCAGGAAAGGCACTTGCGGTCATGGGTGGAAAGGATCAGCTCCAAGGTAAGCCTGCGGGATTTGAACACCTTCTCGGTGTTGGTGAAAATCTCCATCCCCTCTGTTACCGGATAAACACAGGCGGCCACAAGGCTTCTGGCGCCTTTGACCTCCACAACGCAGATGCGGCAGGCGCCGATGGCGTTGATATCCTTGAGATAGCACAGGGTGGGTATATCGATGCCGGCTGTGCGGGCCGCCTGAAGAATAGTTGTATTCTGCGGCACAGACAGAGGCATACCATTAATTTGAATATTCAGCATCTTCATTGTTCGGTACACTCCTCTACTATTGCTTGATGATGGCATCGAATCTGCATTTTTCCATACAAGCGCCGCACTTAATGCACTTTGCCTGATCGATGAGATGAACCTGCTTCACCGAACCGGAAATGGCACCGGTGGGGCAGACACGGGCGCAGGCGGTGCAGCCTCTGCACTTTTCGGGAATGATCAGATAGCTCAGCAGATCCTTGCAGACACCGGCCGGGCATCTCTTATCCTGCACATGGGCAATGTATTCATCCCGGAAAAACCGCAGGGTGGAAAGCACAGGATTTGCGGCGGTCTGGCCCAAGCCGCAGAGAGAGTTTTCCTTGATGTGATAGCAAAGCTCCTCCATCTTATCCAAATCGCTCATCGTGCCCTTGCCCTTGGAGATTTTATCCAGCATCTCATAGAGGCGCTTGGTTCCGATACGGCAGGGTGTGCACTTGCCGCAGCTCTCATCCACAGTAAACTCCAGAAAGAACTTGGCAATATCCACCATACAGGTGGTTTCATCCATAACAATCAAGCCGCCGGAGCCCATCATAGAGCCGATAGCCAAAAGATTGTCATAGTCAATTTCAATATCCATATGGGAAGCGGGAATACAGCCACCAGAGGGGCCACCCGTCTGCGCAGACTTGAACTTTTTGCCGCCCGGGATGCCGCCGCCGATTTCTTCCACAATTTCACGCAGGGTGGTGCCCATGGGAACCTCAACCAGACCGGTATTGGTAATCTTTCCGCCCAGTGCGAACACCTTGGTGCCTTTGGATTTTTCTGTTCCGATGCTGCTGAACCAATCCGCGCCCTTGAGAATAATCTGAGGGATATTGGCGTAGGTTTCCACATTGTTGAGAACCGTCGGCTTGCCGAAAAGGCCCTTAACAGCCGGGAACGGAGGCCGGGGCCGGGGCTCACCACGGTGGCCTTCGATGGAAGTCATGAGGGCAGTTTCCTCGCCGCAGACAAAAGCACCGGCTCCCAGCCGAAGCTCCAAATCAAAACTAAAGCCACTGTCAAGGATGTTCTCGCCCAAAAGGCCCATTTCCTTGGCCTGACCCACGGCGATTTCCAAGCGGTGCACGGCGATGGGGTATTCGGCACGGACATAGACAAAGCCCTTGGTGGCTCCAATGGCATAGCCCGCAATACACATGGCCTCAATCAGCGCATGGGGATCGCCTTCCAGGATAGAACGATCCATAAAAGCGCCCGGATCGCCTTCGTCGGCGTTGCAGCAGACATATTTTTGGTCGTTGACCGAAGCCTTGGCAAAGCTCCATTTCATGCCGGTGGGGAAGCCTGCACCGCCTCTGCCCCGAAGGCCGGAGGCCTTCATGACATCGATGACATCATCGGGAGACATTTCAGTAAGCACCTTGGCCAATGCCTGATATCCGTCAAAAGCTATGTATTCGTTGATATCCTCAGGATTGATCAGGCCGCAGTTGCGAAGCGCCACCCGCTTCTGCTTTTTATAAAAGCCGGTTTCCTCCAAAGAGACAATCTCATCCCCATGGATGGTTTCCTCATAGACCAAGCGAGTGACAACCCGGCCTTTCAGGAGATGCTCGGTGACAATTTCGGGAACATCCTCCACCTTGACCATGGAATAAAAGGTTCCCTCGGGATAGACAATCATAATGGGGCCCAAAGCACAAAGCCCGAAGCAGCCAGTCTTGACAATTTTAACTTCATCGGAAATACCGGCCTTGGACAAGTTTTTTTCCAGTTCCCGGATGATGGCTTCGGACCCGGAAGATGTACAGCCGGTTCCACCGCACACCATTACATGTGAGCGTATCATTATTCTTTTACCCCCCGCTTACTACTTGTTGGCAGCGCCGATGGTATACTCGGTTACCACCTTGCCGCCAATGAGATGCTGATGAACCACCTTGATTGCTTTTGCCGCTGTCATATTCACATAGGTAATCTTGGGCTTATCCTTCTCGAAAACCTCCACAACAGGCTCATACTGGCACACGCCGATGCAGCCGGTTTGGGTAATGGCGACCGTATCCAGATTTTCCTTAGCCGCTTCCTCCACAAAGGATTGGAGCACCGGCCGTGCGCCCGCCGCAATGCCGCAGGTAGCCATACCCACCACCACACGGGTCTTTTCTGTTCTGTCATCCCGGATGCCCATGCCAACACGGGCCTTTTCTCGCAGAGCCTTTAGTTCTTCTAATGATTTCATTGATAATCCTCCCTAGAATGTATAGCTGAATCAGCATAATTCCCTTTTTCTTGTTGAGACTATACAGCCAATCTGAACTTAACCCGAAATAAAGATTGTTAAAAAACAGGCAAAATAAGACGTACCAATCTGTTATAAACTCAGCAACTCCCCCTCTATCCCTGTGAGCAAGGAAGCTTGGGTAGCCAAGCCTATATTCATAATTATACAAAACTAGGTATAAAACCGGCCAAATACAGCCGCAAAAAATTCCGCCCAAGGCGGTCATTCGCGCTCATTTGTAGTTGTAAAAAGGACCGTTCTTTGCTCCTGTAGATACTCCTGAATCCACAGGGTGACCTCCGGGCTGTTCAAAGGGATATCGCCCAGCTGCTCCCGCATTTGCCGGGTATCCAACCGCAGTTCTGTGTCATCCTCCCGGTAGCAGTAGACCACATCCAGCTCCGGGTTGCAGGCAATCAGCAGCCGCACCACCCCATCCACATCACCCAGAGGCAGCATGTCAATATGATGCGTGTAAAAAACCGCCGTTACAACGGTTCCCCTGCCCGGCTCAGATTCCACCGAAAAGTGGCCTCCAGTCTGCTGACAAGCCATTTTAAAAAGAGGAAGCCCCAACCCCACCTTACGGGTGGTGCGGGTGGTATAAAAGGGATCCTGCGCCATCTGGGCCTGCTGGGGCTGCATGCCTTTGCCGTTATCCGCCAGAGAAATCTCCAAACAGGAAGCATCACTTTGTGCCAAGATCGAAAGCTCCAACAGAGTTGCTCCCGCCGAAACAGCATTTTGAGCAACATCCATAATGTGCAGCGAAAGCTCCAGCATACAGACACCTCGTATCCCCCGGGTCAAATTAAATCCAATGCAATGAATATCAATATTATAACAAAACCCGTGGAGTAAATCTACTGTTTTTCCGTGCGCAAAATGGGGCTGTAAGCGGATTTAGGCCGGACAGCACCTAAAAATAATCAAAACCTCCGCCATAATAGTGAATATTTTAAATCACTTCCAGCACATTCACTATCTAGATTGGTATATTTTCATAGTTTTCAAGGTTAAAAAACGTCATTTTGCCTTTTAAATTTCCCTCGAAATTCAGCAGGTTATTTTTACAATATTATGAAAATATATACAAACCCTTGGTTTTTGTGATATACTGATAAAAATAGCCGCAGTAGAGTTTCTTAAAAAAATCCCCAACAATTCGGTAGGAGGTTTTTTATGCAGATCAAGGATGTAATCAGGATATTGGATGCAGAAATTATCAGTGGCGGCGATCTTGATCAGGAAATTCAATCTGCCTGCGGGAGCGATATGATGAGCGACGCACTGGCTTTTGTCAAAGAAAGCTCCATGCTGCTCACCGGTTTGATCAATCCGCAGGTCGTGCGCACCTCTGAAATGCTGGATGTTCACTGTATCGTGTTTGTCCGCGGCAAAATACCCGGAACCGATACCATTGCACTGGCTCAGGAAAGGAACATCGTTCTACTCTCAACCCGGCACCGAATGTTCACAGCCTGCGGTCTGCTCTATGAAGGTGGATTGCGAGGTGGTGCGGAGTGACTCCAACCATTTCCAACTGCTTTGAGGTTTCGGGGGAGGATTTTTCACGGGCCGGCGAGGCATCGGGAAAAATCAAAACAATCCTCAAGCAGCTCGGTTATGATAAGGATGCCATTCGGCGGGTTGCCATTGCTATGTACGAAGCGGAAATCAATATGGTCATTCATGCCGGAGGCGGCAAGGCCATGGTGGATATCCATCCCGACCGGGTGGATATTGTGATGGCGGATCAGGGCCCCGGCATACCGGATGTGGAAAAAGCCATGGAAGAAGGCTTTACCACTGCTCCCGACCGCATCCGGGATCTTGGCTTTGGCGCCGGCATGGGCTTGCCCAATATAAAAAAATATGCAGATTCCCTATCCATTGAAACGCAGGTAAATGTAGGCACAACGCTTTATATCACCGTTCGGGCCACCCAGCAATACATTTGATGGGTTCACTATGGATATTCTTTTTGTTACTCAGGTGAGGAAATAGGTTCAGAGCAAGGGAGTGTGAGACCTTGTCAGAATTTTTTCACAGCGTAACCCTGGATGCAGAAAAATGCAGAGGCTGCACCAACTGTCTGCGCCGGTGCCCCACGCAGGCAATCCGTGTGCGGGACGGTAAGGCGAGGATTCTTTCGGAAAAATGTCTGGATTGCGGCGAATGCATCCGTGTCTGCCCTTATCATGCCAAAAAAGCGGTTTTCGATTCGATGGACCGTATGCAGGAGTTTGACTATACCATCGCCTTACCGGCACCCACCCTCTACGGCCAGTTTAATAATTTAAGAAATGTGGATTATGTCCTTACGGGCTTGCTTCAATTGGGCTTTGACAAGGTATATGAGGTCTCCAAAAGCGCCGAGATCATATCGGAGACTACCCGCCGGCTCATGGAGACAGGGAACCTTGCCCGCCCTGTTATCAGTTCTGCCTGCCCTGCTGTGGTGCGTCTGATTCGGGTGCGCTTTCCTAACCTGTGCCATTTGGTGCTTCCACTTGTTTCCCCCATGCATGCGGCCGCTAAAGCCGCCAAAGTGGAGGCTGCCGCACAAACCGGCTTGCCGCTCCAACGCATCGGGGCTTTTTTTATAACCCCCTGCCCGGCTAAGGTTACCGATATCCGCAGCCCTGTAGGCCCCGATCAAAGCTGGGTAGATGGCGCTTTTGCCATATCGGATATTTACCCACGCCTTTTGGAAAAAATGAACCGGGTAGAAATCCCCGAACCTGTAGCGGACAGCGGCGCTTTAGGGGTAAGCTGGGCCAGCAGCGGCGGGGAATCCACCGCTTTGCTCCGGGAAAAATATCTGGCCGCAGACGGCATTGAAAATGTGATTGCGGTTTTGGAAAATCTGGATACCGAGCAGGTAGGTGAGCTGGAATTCATTGAGCTGAACGCCTGTTCCGGGGGCTGTGTGGGCGGTGTGCTCACAGTGGCCAACCCTTTTGTGGCCAAGGCACGGCTTCACCGGCTGCGCAATCATTTGCCGCCTGCCTCCATCCACCCAGAAAGCAATGCTGCTTCCATGAGGTGGGAAAACCCTTTGGAATATACCCGGGTCATGCAGCTTTCCGATAACCTGACCGAAGCCATGACCATGATGCAGGAAATTGACCGGCTCTGTGCTCTTTTGCCGGGTCTGGACTGTGGCTCCTGCGGAGCGCCAACCTGCCGCACCCACGCCGAGGATATTGTAAAAGGGAATGCCCTGCTCAACGACTGCCTGTTTATCCTGCGGGAGCAAGCCGAAGCCGCAGGCATCAATCTTTCCGGCTTATATCACCGTACGCCGGAAGAAACGGAGAAGCCTTTATGACTGTGAAAGAATTAGCTGATTCACTCAATTTGCATGTGATAGCCCAGGGCTCATGGGCAGGACGACCGGTAGCCGGCTGTTATCTGGGCGACCTTTTAAGCCGTGTTATGAGCCACTTGGAGCAGGATCAGGTGTGGATTACCGTAATGGGCAATGTCAATTCGGTTGCGGTGGCCTCCCTAACCGATTGTGCCTGTGTTTTGCTTTGTGAGGATGCGCCACTAACTGAGGATGCTCAAAAAAGGGCTGCCGAAAACAATATTACGGTACTATCCAGTTCAGAGCCTGCCTATACACTGGCTTGCCGCATAGGAAAACTGTTGGAAACGGATCAAAACTAATGTAAGGCTTTATTGTAAGCACAAGGGAGGTATGGGAATGCCCCGCTTTTTCTATGATCTGCATCTTCATTCCTGCCTTTCTCCCTGCGCCGACGATGATATGACCCCTTGGAATCTGGTTCACATGTCTGCTTTGTGCGGCCAGCAGATTATCGCTCTTACCGACCATAACGCAGCGGCAAATTGCTCTGCGGCTCTTGCCGCGGCTTCCTCTGCCGGCATTGTGGTTGTACCCGGTATGGAGCTGTGCACCGCAGAAGAGATTCATATGATTTGCCTGTTTTCTGATCTTGAAGCCGCCCTCGCTTTTGATGAAATAGTCAATAGCAGCAGGCTCTCCATTTTTAACAAACCTGAAATTTTTGGTAATCAACTGGTTGTAAACGATTCGGATGAAATTGTTTCCCAAATCCCTCATTTGCTGGTGGCCGCTACCCAAATCAGTGTGGATGCGCTTTGGGAACTGTGCCAACAGCATAGAGGCATTTGCTTCCCGGCTCATATTGATCGGCAAAGCTATAGCCTTTCCGCTGTTTTAGGCAGCTTTGAGAAGCACCATCCTTTTACTTGTGCGGAGATTTCTTTAGCCGGAAATGTAAGGGAACAAATCGCTTTGCATCCTGCACTGAAGAGCCGGGGCATTCTGCAAAGTTCAGACGCCCACCGTCTGGCCGATATTCCTGACAGCACTCATACCATTGAGCTGGAGGAATGCTCCGCTCCCTGTTTAATCGAAACTTTAATGAAGCCTGATATTGCCGCCCGGCTCGGGATATGTGACAAGAATATGTAAAAGGCAGCCAAGCCAGCGATTGCCGGTTTGGCTGCAATTCGTTCAATCAAATCTTATTTTGTTTAAATCAGGTTACTTCTTTTTACGGCCCAGAACAGCGGCAGATCCCAAAGAGGCAACTGCAAAGGCCAGAGCTATACCAGTGCTGGTGGAACCAGTGTTCGGGTTCTTGCCGATACCAGTGCCGCTGGAAGAGCCAGGAGTGGAGGTAGCTCCGCTGCTGGTTTCAGGGGCAATAA
Source organism: Oscillospiraceae bacterium MB08-C2-2 (assembly GCA_035621215.1). Taxonomy (NCBI): domain Bacteria; kingdom Bacillati; phylum Bacillota; class Clostridia; order Eubacteriales; family Oscillospiraceae; species Oscillospiraceae bacterium MB08-C2-2. Next base: position 1,431,286 of record CP141729.1, read on the forward strand.
TGGTAGTATCGGTGATCTCGGCATCGGTAATTACAAAGGTACCAAGCTGGTTGGCCCGGAAGGTGAGCTCATCGTTGCCCGCATCATAGGTGGGGCTGAGCTTCTCAAGGCGACCGTCGCGGTAAGCATAAAGAACCATCTTTTTAAAGTCGCCGGAAATATCGGAAACGTCAATGGTCATGGTACCGTTGGAGGGCAGATTTACGCCGCCTTTGAAGTTAAGGAATTTGAAATCCTGATTTTCAAAGCGCTCAACGATAGCAGGCACTACATCAAAGTCATAGATGAAGTTGGTGTCGGACATACCGGAGATACGGCCTTCAAAGGTCCAGTCGCCCTCTTCGCCTTCAAGGATAACGGGTCTGTAGTTGTTTTCCTTGGCTACACGGTCAAGCTGCTTCTTGGTGATAACAGGTGCATTCAGGTCAATGGTGAGGATATCGCCCTCGCCATATTGATCAATTACTTCATCAGAAATAGTGCTATAACCAATTTTGAAGGAAGCAGTACCTACACTGCGTTCAGTGGAGGTGTAGCCAGGAACATGCAGGATACCGGTGCTTTGGATCTGGTATTCGGTATCGGTCTTCTTGGTTCCGTAGTTGCTCTTCGTGGTCATTTCAAGGATATACTGTTTTCTTTTGGTCTCGATCTTAGCCGAAGAAACAGCAGAGGTGCCTTTCTTACCGGTCAGTCTCAGACGGTTACCAGTGCCGATATTACCGGTGGTTACACCTTCTGTGACAACGTCATTACCAGAAATGCTGATAACCTGATGAATTTCAAAGGTATAGTCTTCGCCAGGGATCAGACGGCTTTCAGGATAAACGATTTTTCCGGGAGTGCCATCGGTTACATCGATCAGAACCAGATCGCCCACTTTAACCTCAAGGGTGATATCGTTATCGGTATTAACAAGTGGGGCTGTAATTCTGGGAGATGCTTCGGCGGCATCAGCGACATCCACATCAACTGCAACGCCCGGTGCGCTGAGGATGCCTGTTGTATCTTCTGCTGCAAAGGCCATAACGCCCATAGTCAGGGCAGTTGTGAGCGCAAGCAGTAAGGCAAGTACTTTTCTCATTATGAGTTTCCTCCTGTTTTGATGTTTACTTAAATCATGAGCCATAAAGCTCCACACTTAGTATGTGAGAGCAACGCATGGATTAACAGTGGGTTTTGATTCCAATGGCAACTAGTTTTTGGTAATGGGGGCGTAAGGGATTCCCTCACTTGCCATAAGCTGGAAGCCGGGCACAGTAGATTCGGAAGAAACCGTAAAATCATTTGATTGTTCAGCCCGGTTGGGCTGTCTATTTGGTTAAAAAGCAAAATCATTAGATAATCTCTTTAACCGGCTCATGATTACCCGGCATGCCAATTAAAATAAAAAATCACTGTTTGATCCAAAAGGCTCCTTTTTAGTCTCCCCGAATTTTGCACACTAAGCAAGTGAATTTTTTCCTGACTTCTCAAAAAACACGCTTCAGCTGTTGGTTGAAAGGTTTTTTGAAACTATAAAAATTTAAGATTTTATTTTTCCATTCGGTTTGTCTTCTAAATGATGTTTTCTGAATATGTTTTCAGACACATACCGTCAATCCATTGTGTATGGTTTTTCACCGTTCCCAGCAAAAAACGTTGCATTTAATTTGTTTAGCAGGCATTAATAAAAGAAGCCCTCTTTCTTTTCAGAAAGAGGGCTTCTTTTATTTAAGAACTCTGCTTAGAAAGCAGGATAAGCCAAAGGAGCATACTGGGCTTCAATGAAAGCCTTCACCTTTTCACTTTGAAGAGCCTGAACCAAAGCTTTGGTCTTGTCGGACTGCACATCAGCAGAACGAACAGCGATGATGTTGGCATAAGCCTGAGCACCTTGGGAATCGCTGGCTTCCGTGGTGATAAGGCGATCGGTCACACCTGCATCAATGGCATAGTTGCCGTTGATGACTGCAAAATCCACATCCTGAATCGCCCGGGGAATCTGAGCGGCTTCCAGCTCGGTAACCACAACATTTTTGGGGTTCTCCACAATATCCTTAACAGTGGCTTTCAGGCCGATTTCCGGGGTCAGCTTTATAATTCCCAGATGCTCCAGCAGAAGCAGGCCACGAGCGCCGTTGGAGGGATCATTGGGGATGGCAATTTTAGCGCCGTCTGCAACGGCTTCCAGAAGCTTTTCAGGAGAAGAAATATCAATGGCTTTGGCATCCTCACCCGCCTTGCCAAGATAGAAGCCCAAAGGCTCCACATGAATGGATGCGGCAGAGGCAATATCGGTTTTGTTTTCCTCGTTGAATACATTCAGATAAGGCTCATGCTGGAAGAAGTTGGCGTCAAGGTCGCCGGAATCCAATGCCATGTTAGGCAGAACATAATCGGTGAACTCCTGAATGCGCAGATCATAGCCCAAAGCGGCTAAATCTTCTCTTGCCTGCTCCAAAATCTCAGCATGAGGAGCGGGAGAAGCACCCACAGTCAGGGTTTCCAGCTTCACAGGGGCACTGCTTTCAGCAGGAGCGGCTTCACCAGAGGAAGCGGGGGCTGCTTGTGAGCTGGAAGATGCACCAGAGCCGCCGCAAGCGGCCAATACCAGAACCAGAACCAGTGAAAGGGCAACAGCCAGCGTATTTTTCAGTTTAAATTTCATGACAATACCTCTTTTCAGTTAAATGCAATGTTTATTTTAAGCAATTTAAGTGCGGTTGCGTTTATCCAGACGCTTGGCAAGGTACCCGAGACCCAGCTGAATCAGCGCCACCATAACCACCAGCAGAACCACGGTGACCATCATAATATCGGCCTGATACCGGTGAAAGCCATAGCGGATGGCCAAATCACCTAGACCGCCGCCGCCCACCGCTCCGGCCATAGCAGAATACCCAACCAATGTTATAGCAGTTATGGAAAAACCACGAACCAGTGACGGAATACACTCAGGCACCAGCACCTTAAAAATAATTTGCAGCTTGGTGGCGCCCATGGCTTGTGCAGCCTCCACAACCCCTTGGTCGATCTCCTTGAGGGAGCTTTCCACCACACGGGCCACAAAGGGAGCGGCGGCTACCACTAAAGGCACAATGGCGGCTGTAGGGCCTATGAAGGTATGTACCACAAGTCTCGTAAAGGGAATCAGTGCCACAACAATAATAATAAAAGGAATGGAGCGCCCCAGATTGATAATCCAGCCCAGAACAGTATTCAAAGGTTTGTTGGGGGCAATGCCGTCACGTGCTGTCAGCACCAGCAGAATGCCCAAAGGAAGCCCCAGCAAGTAGGAAAACACAGCGGAAACGCCCACCATATAAAGGGTATCCCGAGTGCCTACAGCCAGCTCCGGTAAAAAATTCAGAATCTTCTCCATATTACATCGCCTCCAGCAGCCGCTTTGTGATGGTGGTCTGGGGATCAGAAAGAACCTGTGCGGCCAGCCCTTCTTCCACAAGTCGGTTTTGATCCAGCACAGCCACCCGGTTGCAGATGGCAGATACCACCTTCATCTCATGGGTGATGATAACCACCGTAACCCCCAGCTTTTGGTTAATATCGGTGAGCAAACCAAGAATAGAGCGAGTGGTGAAACTATCCAGTGCCGAGGTGGGTTCGTCACACAACAGAATCTTAGGGTTGGCCGCCAACGCCCGGGCGATAGCGATACGCTGCTTCTGCCCACCGCTGAGCTGAGCGGGATAGCTCTCCGCCTTATCCCACAGCCCCACCAATTGCAGCAGTTCATCGGTTCGGCGGGTAATTTCCTGGCGGGGTGTATGAGTGAGCTCCAGCGGAAAGGCAACGTTTTTGCGGACTGTGCGCTGCATCAGCAGGTTATAGCCCTGAAAAACCGTGCCAATCTGGCGGCGCAGCTCCTCCCGCTCCCGTCCCTTGAGAGAAAAGGCATCCCGGCCTAAAATTTTCACCGTTCCCTCGGTAGGCTGCTCCAGCAAGCCGATCAGCCGCAGAAGAGTGCTTTTGCCCGCACCGCTCATGCCGATCACCCCAAAAATATCCCCCGCTTTAATATGAATGGATACATCCCGCAGCGCCGTTACACCCGCCTGAGGATAGCTTTTGGTGAGGTTGGTTGTTTCAATCAAGTCGGCTACCCCTTTCTCAAAAAGTTTTTAATGTGATATTGGTTTCCGTCAAATTAAATGTTTCCAAAAAGCAGTCTCCGCTATCCGGATTCGCGGAGAAATACAAAAACTCCCATCCTCTGAATTACTTCAAAGGACGGGAGTCGAAACTCTCGTGTTACCACCCTTGTTTGCCCTGCGCTCACACGCAGTGCCTCATCAGGTACGCACAAAATGCTTTGTGTTATACCTTATCGCTATAACGGGCGCTCCCGTCACGACTTAAAGAATCCCAGTGGAATTCCCTTGGCCGTGCGACTCAAAGACCATGTTCGGTGCTTCACCCTGTCGCCTTCTTTCAGCAAATAAAGGCTCTCTGTAGACACTGGAAACGCTTACTCTTCTTCTCACTGCCGTTTTGGAACAAATTCAATTTGTGATTGCATTGTACCACTGTATTTTTCCTTTGTCAAGATGACTTAAAAAATTTCAAAAAAGTTGTTGACATTCCCTTCCAATTGGAGTAAAGTACTAAGTGTATTATAAACATTAGGACACACGTAACACGCCCTTGAGAAAGGAGGTAACAAGTGTTGATAACTTTGGATCTGCAAAGCCGGCTGCCTATTTATGAGCAGCTCAAAAGCAAAATCAGCCAGCTTGTATTGTTGGGCGAGCTGAAACCGGATGATCAGCTGCCTTCTGTGCGCAGTTTTGCCCGAGAGCTGGGTATCAACCCCAACACGGTTCAAAAAGCTTATCAGGAGCTTGAACGTGAGAAAATCATTTATTCCGTGGTGGGTCGGGGCAGCTACATCAGCCCAGATTTTAATCTGAATTTCCAATTGCAGAACAGCCATCTCAACAATATCAAGCAAGCGGTATTGCAAGCCAAAAACAGCGGTATCGAAAAGCAAAAAGTTTTTAATGCGGTTGAAGAAGTGTATAAGGAGGAAAAGTGCCTGTGATACAGACAATCGGCCTTACCAAAAAATTTGGCAGCGTAACGGCACTGGATGATTTTTCTACGACTATTAAGGAAGGCTCCATCTACGGCTTGGTGGGCTCCAACGGTTCCGGTAAATCCACGCTGCTGCGGCTTATCAGCGGAATTTACCGGCCGGATAGCGGTCGCGTTCAGCTGGATGGAAAGGATGTTTTTGAAAATCCCACTGTTAAAAATCGGATTTTTCTTGTATCCGATGATCTCTACTTTTTGCCCCAAGCCACAATGAACGATATGGCAAAATTTTATTCCACCCTTTTTTCCAGCTACAGCGCCGAGACCTACCAAAACATTTGCTCCCGGTTTCCTATTGATGCCAACGCCCGAATCAACACCTTCTCTAAAGGTATGAAACGACAGGTGGCTTTGATATTGGCACTGGCCTGCTGCCCTGATGTGCTCCTGCTGGACGAAGCTTTTGACGGGCTTGATCCGGTCATCCGTATTCTGCTGCGTAAAATGCTGGCAGATCAGATTTCCGAGCGGAATATGTCGGTGGTCATATCCTCCCACAACCTGCGGGAGCTGGAGGACCTATGCGATTTTATGGGTCTATTACATCGGGGCAAAATTATTTTCGAGCGTGAAATCGACGAAGTCAAGCTGGGCTTCTGCAAGGTGCAGGCCGGTTTCCGTCCCATGGTGGAACCGGAAGCTCTGGATCAGCTGAATATCTTGCAAAAGGAACAATCCGGCAGTGTGCTCAACTTGATTGTCCGGGGCAACCGGGAAGATATTCTCGCTCATATGGAAACCCTCTCCCCACTTTTTGTGGAGACAGTCCCCTTGACTTTGGAGGAAGTATTTGTACAGGAAATGGAGGCAGTTGGCTATGACTACAACAAAATCATATTCTGAAAGCAGCCGGATGAAGTCCCTGTTCGGTCTTTCTCTTAAACGAAATCTACCCATAGCTCTTGCCTGCCTCATTGCGCTGTTCTTAATTGTGATGCTGCCCTATTTTTCTTTCTCACCCAGTCACGACTATCTGTTGGATAACCCCTCGGTTTCTCCCGAGCAGCAAACCCAGCTCATCATTAAGCACTACCAGCAAATTTTCTATCTGGGCGCTTATCTCAATGAAGTACAGCCGATAATGGTCACCATTGTACTGGCAGCCCTTGCGGTTTTTACAGCAATTTACAACGGAAGTTATACTCAGAGTAAAAAACAAACTGATTTTTACCATAGTTTGCCAATCCGCAGACCACATCTTTTGGTTACCAACATGCTTTCCAGCAGTTTGGCTGTCCTTGTGCCCTTTGTGGCGGTGATTCTGATTACTTCTGCGGCTCAGATTGTAATGTATTCAAGCTTCAACTGCTTTACCAGCTACTATTTCGGCTTTCTGATATCGGATCTGCTGGCCCAGATTATCGGTTTCTTGGTTGTCTATGCCTTTACCACCTTTATATCGGTGCAGGTTGGAACCATTTTTGATACACTGGCTATCACCGGAGTTTTGGGTATTCTGCCCATTGCCCTTTATGTGATTCCCGGCAGCTTCTGGAATTATTACACCTATGGCGCTCAGTTTGATAGCTTTGAACGCTGCTCGCTGCTTTCGCCTTTCACTTTTTTGTTTGATCGTTTTGTCACCATGGATTATTACAGCGATATAACCACCGTCAACCTAAAGGCTTTAGGTATTGCGGCAGCTCTATGGGCTGTGATTGGCATTGTACTTCTCATCGCCTCAATCGTCCTTTATAATAAAAGGAAAAGTGAGATTGCGGAACAAACCGCTCCGAACGATGTGCTGCAAATGATTTCAAAGGCCTTTGCGGGCTTTTGTGGAGCCTCGCTGTTTCTGGCGATCTTTATGGACCGGGTTCTTGCAGTTAGGCTGCTGGGCATCTTTTTTGGTGCCATTCTTATTGGAACCATCGCTGAGCTGGTTTTCGGGCGTGGCCTGCGCACCCTGCGCAAAAGCCTGCGTGGAATTGTGATTACAGCGCTTGGGCTCTGCTTTGTTTCGCTGGCGCTGTTCTTTGATTGGAGCGGTTATGAATCCAAGGTTCCGGCTCCCGAAGCAGTCCAATCGGTCACCATTAATACCCGGGGACGCTTTAACGATCAATACGATGGCGAAGACGTGATTACCCTCACCGACCCCACCACCATTGCCATTCTAACCGGCACTCACCAGACGGCCGTGGATCGTTATAAGGAATCCGATACCTCCAAAGAAGATCTCTATTCCCTCAATGATTTTAATTATAACAATCTTGTGCTGGAATATCACATGACCAACGGACAAACCATGAAGCGCACTTACGACGTACTTCATCGGGATGCCTCCGCCAGCCTTGTGGCTCTTGAGGCACAAGATGATTTCATTGAAGCCATGCATCCGGTGTTCCCCATGACAGAAGATAAACTGCGTAAAATCACTGTTTCCAACCGGGTGTTCCCCCAGATCAACCATACTTTAATGCCCACTGCGGCTCAGTCAAAGGAGCTTTTGGAGGCATTGCGGCTGGATCTTCTCAATGAGCCCCTCGCGGAAATCACCAACCCCTCCGAGTCTGCTGTGGGATATATTAACCTAAGCTATAAAGTTTTGGAAGAGCAGTTGGGTCGCCGCCGGAATTATTATGCCAACTACGACAAGGATCGGGTTTGCGATATTCTGATCACCCCCACCTATACCAACACACTAAGCTGGCTGAAAAAATATGACCTAATGCAATATATGGCCATGCCCGAAACCATAGAGAAGGCTTATGTGGTATCCAGTGAATGGGCTTCTTATTATTCTGATAACCAAATTAACACAATTTCTGCCTATCAGGATTACAGGGGTGAGGAATATCCCTATATCGCCAAGGCTTTGGAAGAGGCTTCTTTGAGCGGAAGCAATAAGGAAGATCTGGCCTTTATTGTGGTCACCGATCCGGCAGAAATGCAGCATATGTTGGATAAGGCCCGCAATCAGGTTTTCATTGAAGCCCCCAAGGATACTCCTGCTTCTGCGGATCATGTTCTGGTCCTTTTCCAAAACGAGGGCCGTGTTTCTTCCTACAGCTATCTGGCTGTAAAAGACCTGCCGGCATCTGCGGCGGCACAGCTGGATACTCTCTATCGTGAAATAGACGATAAGCCTTACGGGGTCACCTATGAGAGATAAGGCCATTTAGTAATCAAATCCATTGGAAATAACAGCGTTCTGCCTTATGCAGGGCGCTGTTTATCTGCGGAATATAAGCTTCTTTGCTTCCCCACCGGGTATACGCCAAATTTCTCCTGCAAAGTTTGGCAGGCAAATAGAAAAAAGGGGCTTTTCTTTCGGGTGAAATTATAGTATACTATGCAATAGCTTGTCTGTTGCGAAAAAAAGAGACCGGCTCCCCCTTGGAGGAGTCTGGTCTTTTTGACAATTGGGAATATGAGGTGTTTGTGTTGGAATGCGAAGTTTTTACTGCCGGAGTTGAGCCGGGCGCTCCCACAACGGACAATGAGATAAAAATGCTTCTCTGCTATGTGCTGGATCATGCGGAAGATCCCGTGGCCTTTGCACAACTCAACGAGGGCTTGCAGTCAAGTGGCCTGGTAAACTATTTTGAACTTGTGGAAACGCTCGGTGAACTCTCGGCTTTGGGCCACATTGTGGTGAGTGAAGGAAAATACGGGGAAGAGCTGTATCAAATTGCTCCTTCCGGAAGAGATATGGCCAAGGCCTTTACCTCCAATATTCCTTACACAGTGAAGGAAAAAGCGGTAAGGGAATGCAAGAAGGCCCTTAAACGCCGCAAGCGTGCCTCTGAGGTAACAGTCAAAATACAAAGAGTGGATGATGGTTTTAAAGTCACTTTGGGTATCCCGGATGCCACCGGTACCGATTTTATTAAGCTTTCACTTTTTTTACCCAATGAACGGCAATGTGCCGTTGTGAAGCAGAAGTTTCTCAATGATCCTGAATTTATCTACAAGAGCATTATGTCCCTGCTGATGGGCGATAGCCATGTAGTGGGCAGTTTGATGCCCAACCCGGAAAAGCTGTTCGATTGAATTGCACTGCGTTTGATGCAAGCAGCCCGCTCCCAACACTTTTCTTGTTGGAAGCGGGCTGCTTTTCGTTGCGCCTTCTCTATAGCCATAACGATTTACTATAATGTCCACTGAACAAATGCGCTTTGCGAAGCGCATTTGCAAACAGAGCAATTTCCGCTCTGTTTGACGGCAAAACAGGCTTGTTTTGCCGTTTCAGATACATTGATTGACTTCCTGAAAGCATTTGCGGACACACGCCACAAATCCTTTGTGTAAGGTTTTTGGCCGAATACGGCAAAAACCTTACACCTAAACAATTTAAAAACACTGTCAAAGTACTGTTGTTGTCGCATTTTTAAATTGTTCAGCAGACATTACTATAAAGCCTGCATGGCCTGTATAATCTCTTCCTCGCAGCTGCGCATGGCAAGGATGGTTTTTTCAAGCAGTTCATCCAGCTCCCAGCCCAGCATACTGGCACCCCGCTCAATAACCTCCCGGGAGCAGCCCGCTGCAAAGGCAGGGGTCTTATACTTTTTCTTCAGGGATTTCAGCTCCATATCCTGCACACTTTTGGAAGGGCGCATCCGAGCCGCCGCTCCGATCAGGCCAGTAAGCTCATCCACAGCGTATAAAACCTTTTCCATCTGGTGCTCAGGCTTAATATCCACAGTCAGCCCATAGCCATGGCTGCAAACAGCGTGGATCAGCTCTTCCCCTGCGCCGGCCTCCCGCAAAAGCTCCGATGCCTTTATGCAGTGTTCCTGTGGGAACTGCTCAAAATCCACATCATGCAAAAGCCCAACCAGCCCCCAGAAATCAGCCTCCTGGTCGCAGCCAAGCTGAGAAGCATACCACTGCATGGTGCCCTCTAAGGTCAGGGCATGCTGAAGATGGAAAGGCTCTTTGTTATACTTTTTCAGAAGCTCCCACGCTTCTTCTCTTGTCAATCCTGCGTTCATCACAATCCCCCATTTTGTTGTCTTTTCTGCAACGCTCACTTCCAGCAAGCATTATCCTAAAGCCACATCCAAAATCATCATAATGGCAAAGCCTAACATGGTACCCAGTGTGGAAAGATCGGTGTTATCCCCCACCTGCGATTCGGGAATCAGCTCCTCCACCACCACATAAATCATAGCACCAGCGGCAAAAGCCAGAGCATAGGGCAGAATCGGGGTAATCACGGTCACCAAAAGAGCCCCTACCACTGCAAAAACCGGCTCGACAAAACCGGAAAGCTGGCCATACCAAAAGCTTTTGGCTCGGCTCATACCTTCAGTTCGCAGGGGAATGGAAATAGCGGCCCCTTCGGGGAAGTTTTGCAGCCCAATACCAAGGGCAAGGGTTAATGCTGAAACCAGCGCACCTGTATCTCCTTTAGCAATGGCGCCAAAGGCAACACCCACGGCCAATCCCTCGGGAATGTTATGAATGGTAATGGATAGAATAAGAAGAGCACTGCGGCTCAGATTGGTTTTAACTCCTTCGGTCTTGCTGGCAGGAAGACCCAGATGCAGGTGAGGAACCACCTTATCCACGCCCCACAGAAACACGCCGCCCAACAAAAAGCCGACCAGCGCCGGCACAAAGGAAAAGCGCCCCATCCCCTCACTCATCTCAATGGCCGGAGCCAAAAGAGACCAAAAGCTTGCGGCAATCATAACACCAGCCGCAAAGCCCAGCATAACGTGGGTAACCCGTTTATTTAGTTGTTTAAAAAAGAAAACCAGCGCCGCACCCAAAGCCGTAACGCCCCAAGTGAATATTCCGGCTATGCCAGCCATCGCCACGGGATTAAGCCCAGAAAAAGCATTCACTGCCAACACCTCCTTCAGCATTTGTTTTTGCTGCTTAGAATCAAACCATTCTATATGTTTTTAGTATAACTCATATCTTCTTATTTTGCAAAACTCTGCTCATATTTTTGTTAAATAAAAACAAAGCGGAATATTCTAAAGAAGAGCAATTGACACCACCCGCAAAATGTCCTCCCACGGAATCCACCTGCCTATACAAATGACTGTACATAAGTGTATAAATGTGCTATACTTACAATAGAATAACGGCAATTGCCTGTGGGTTTGCATCAAAACATGCATTATAGAAAGACCCACACCTGTATAAACAAAAGCCCGGCTGCCGTTTTGCCCTGGCTGCCGCCATGGGTCACTTTATTATAGCAAAGGGGTGTCACTATGGAAATTACGCTTCGGGAGGCCAGCGAAAACTATCTGGAAACCATTCTCCGTTTAGAGGACGAAAACCGCAGTGTCCGCTCTATTGATGTGGCCACTGCCATGGAGGTTTCCCGTCCCAGTGTCAACAAGGCCATCGGCGTACTCAAAAAGGCTGAGATGGTTGAGCAGCAGCCTTATGGCCGCATTATACTTACAGAAAAAGGCCGCTGCAAAGCTATGGAGGTTACCCACCGCCACAAGCTGCTGAAGGGCTTTTTGATCAACATCCTCAAGGTGGAGGAGCCAACCGCGGATAACGAAGCCTGCCGTATGGAGCACGTAATCAGCGACGATACCTTAAACAAGCTTGCCAAATTTGTGGAAAGCCTTTCTTCTGCGGAAGAAAAATAAAGGTTGGCAGAAAGCCTCTGCATTTTTGGCCCCGATGGTCTGAACTCTGTTTGCAACCCAACATTTATAAGTTTTGTATAGGCTGTTTTCAGGCAGGCGATTGTAGCACACATCGCCTGCCTTTGTTTTGTAGGCAATGCAATTTTGGTGTATCTTTCCCGGCTTGGATGGCAAGGATACCTTAATTCTGTCGAAAGGTGGAGGTGAACTGAATATGGACATTCGGGAGCCTTTTGCCCTTCCCCCCGATGTAAAAATGGTGCTGGATACCCTGGAAGCGGCAGGCTTTGAGGCCTTTATCGTGGGTGGCTGTGTGCGGGATCGGCTTTTGGGTAAAAGCCCTCACGACTGGGATATCTGCACCAATGCCCAGCCGGGAGAGATCATTGCCTGTTTCGGTAAAAACCGGATTATCCCCACCGGAATCACCCATGGCACCGTAACCCTTATCGCACCCGAAATGCCTCTCGAAATTACCACCTACCGTGTGGATGGCCGCTATCTGGATTCCCGCCACCCTGAGCAGGTGAATTTTACCGGCCTCCTGCAGGAAGACCTTGCCCGGCGGGATTTTACAGTCAACGCCATGGCCTATAGCCCAACTCGGGGCCTGATTGACCTGTTCGGCGGCCGGGAGGACTTGGCTCATGGCATTCTGCGCACAGTGGGCAGTCCAAAGGAACGCTTTGAAGAAGATGCCCTGCGCATTCTGCGTTTGTTCCGCTTTGAGGCAAAGCTGGATTTTACCCCGGAGCCGGAAACGCTGGCAGGAGCCATAATCTGCCGGGATGGGCTTTCTCACATTTCATGGGAGCGCAAGGCGGCGGAGCTTTCCGCTATTTTGCTCTCTCCCTACCCCCGCAAGGGTTTGGAGAGAATGATTGAAACCGGCGCCATGGAGTTTGTTCTACCCGAATGGGCTCCCTGCCGGGGCTTTGACCAGCGCAACCACCACCACAGCCTGCTTTTGGACGAGCATATTCTGAAAACGGTGGAATGCTCCCCTTGCAGTCTGGTGGAACGCCTTTGTATGCTGTGCCACGATTTGGGCAAGCCTCAGTCTTTCACCACTTCACAGGATGGTGAAGGCCATTTCTACGGTCACGCCGAAATTGGTGAAGAAATCACCCGCACAGCGCTCACCCGCCTGCGCTACCCCACCGCTTTGGTGGAACGTGTGGCCCGATTGGTGGGACTGCATTCCATTACGCTGGAGCCCAACCCCCGCCAGCTTCGGCGGCTGCTTTCCAAGCTGGGTGAGGAGGGGGTGCATCAGCTTCTGGAGGTGCAGAAGGCCGATACCATGGCAAAGGCTCCCCGGTATATTCAGCCCCGCCTAAAGGTGCTGGCAGCCGCTCAGCGGACGCTGGAGGAGATTATTGCGGCCAAGCACTGTATTTCCCTCTCTGACCTGAAAGTGGATGGAAACCGCCTTATGGCCGCTCTGGGGCTCCCCCCCGGACCGGAGATCGGCAAGCTCTTGCAGGCCCTGCTGGCACAGGTTCTGGAAGACCCCTCTATGAACGAGGAACAGGTTCTGCTGGAAACCGCCAAAAGGCTCAAGGGCGACGACTAAGCCCATCGCTTTACCTATAAAACAGCAAAAAGCCCGGAGCAAGGAATCAACCTTGCTCCGGGCTTTTTCAGCAGAGATACTCCGCCTTACTTACATATGGTAAACATCTTCTGCATGCAGAAGCTTGATGCCTTTTTCCTCAAGAACCCGGACACTGCCGTCGATATCCTCGGTGCGCAGAATCACAAAGGCCTCCCGATCGGTGCGGCTGATAAAGGCATACATATATTCAATGGAGATTTCGGCATCGGACATAACCTGAACAGCCTTTGAAAATGCGCCGGGCTGATCGGGGATGCCCACCGCAATAACATCGGTGAGAGAAACGGTCATGCCCGCTTCCTTCAAAGCCTTGATGGCATCGTCCGGGCGATCCACAATCACCCGCAAAATGCCAAAATCGCTGGTATCAGCAATGGATAAGGCGCGGATGTCGATGCCCGCTTTGCCTATAATATCCGTAATCTGAGCCAGCCTGCCCAACTTATTTTCTACAAAAACTGAAATCTGTTTGATAATCACGGGGTTGACCTCCTTTTATTATGAGCGTTAACCGCTCTATGGTTTTTACTGCGCCAAACTCAAAGCTTGCGGTTATCGGTTACCCTCTTTGCCTTGCCCTCACTGCGGGAGATGGTTTTTGGCTCCACCAGCTTGACCGTTGCGGCCAGCCCCAGCGTGGAAAGCAGTGCCGATTTGATTTTCTTTTCAATGTATTCCAGCGAGCGAACGGTATCCGAGAACATTTCCGCTCCCAGCTCCACCTGCACCTCAAGGGTATCCAGATTGTCGATGCGATCCACCACCAAATGATAGTTGGGTGTGGCCAGATTCAGTTCCAGCAGCACACTTTCAATCTGGGAGGGGAACACATTCACACCACGGATAATGAGCATATCATCGGTACGTCCGCAGGGTTTGCTCATTTTGATCAGCGTGCGCCCGCAGGAGCAGGGCTGGCGGCTCAGGCTGGCAATATCCCGGGTGCGGTACCGCAGAAGAGGCAGAGCCTCCTTGGCAATGCAGGTAAAGACCAGCTCTCCCTGCTCACCATCCGGCAAAACCTCGCCGGTTTCAGGGTTGATGATTTCGGGGATGAATTTATCTTCGTTGATGTGCATGCCGGTTTGCTCACAGCATTCAAAGCTGACACCCGGCCCCATAATCTCCGAAAGACCGTAAATATCATAGGCCTTGATGCAAAGCTGCTCTTCAATTTCTTTGCGCATTTCCTCTGTCCACGGCTCTGCACCGAAAATACCGGCCCGCAGAGGCAGGGACGCCGGATCAATGCCCTTTTCCCGGAGGGTTTCCGCAATAAACAGCGCATAGGAGGGGGTACAGCACAGAATGTTGGAGCCAAAATCCTGTATAATATCAATCTGCCGCTTTGTGTTGCCGGAAGAACAGGGAATGGCGGTGGCTCCCAGCCGCTCCACACCGTAGTGGAGGCCCAAGCCCCCGGTAAAGAGCCCGTAGCCATAGGCTACATGAACAAAGTCGCTTTTGGTTGCCCCTGCCGCTACCAGTGCCCGGGCGGCATCCTCTGCCCAATCGTCAATATCCCGCTGGGTATAGCCGACCACGGTCTGCTTGCCGGTGGTGCCGCTGGAAGCGTGAACACGCACCAGCTGATCCCGGGGAACCGCAAAAAGGCCGAAGGGATAGGTATCCCGGAAATCCTGCTTGACGGTAAAAGGCAGCTTGGAAAGATCATCCACCGATTGGATATCCCCGATGGAAAGACCCATCTCATCCAGCTTTTTCCGGTAAAAGGGAACATTGGTATAGCAGCGGGCCACGGTCTCCCGCAAACGCCAGGATTGCAGCTCCCGCAGCTTTTCACGGCTGGCGCACTCAATTTCCTCGTTGAAATAATGGGGCACTGGTATCAACTCCTTATCCTATACGGAATCTTCTTAAACTATTATACTATTCGTTATGGATGCTCATAGCCAAGAACAAAGGCCCGCTTGTTCATCTCCAAGAACTTTGGCGGCACCACCTTGGTCAAGGCTTTTTCCCACACCTCTTTGGGGTAGGGAAGCTGTTTGGCCAAAGCACCCATCAGAACCACGTTCACTGCCTTGGCATTGCCTGCCTCGGCCGCAACGGCAAGGCCATCCATAGCCAG
The DNA here is from genome assembly GCA_035621215.1 of Oscillospiraceae bacterium MB08-C2-2. Lineage (NCBI taxonomy): Bacteria > Bacillati > Bacillota > Clostridia > Eubacteriales > Oscillospiraceae > Oscillospiraceae bacterium MB08-C2-2. The sequence continues at coordinate 1,446,659 of CP141729.1, forward strand.
AAGCTTTACCCCAGCGGCTGTGAGCTCCTCCAGCAGGTTTTGGGGATACTGAGCACTGCCTATGATCACCGGCATCGGGTCAATCTTCTGATCGTTGACCACAATGGTTCCGCCCTTTTTGAGGAAGGGCAGATACCGCACCGCCTCCAGCAGTTCAAAGGCCACCATCACATCGGCTTCGCCTGCATCAATCAAAGGGGAATAAACCTTTTCCCCGTATTTTACATAGGTGACCACCGAGCCGCCCCGCTGGCTCATACCATGAACCTCCGAGACCTTTACATCGTAGCCCTGATCGCAAACCACCTCACCCAGTAGCTTGCTGGCCAAAAGGGTGCCCTGCCCGCCTACACCTACAATCAATATACTGGTTACATCCTTGCTCATTGCTTATTCCTCCCCTTTGATGGCCCCAAAACGGCAAAGGGACACGCACTGCCCGCAGCCGACGCATTGATTGGCATCGATGGAAGCCTTTTTATCATACAGGCTGATGGCCGGGCAGCCGATTTGGAAGCAGGCTTTACAGCCGGTGCAGGCCTCCCGGTTAATGGAGAGGGCTGGCTTATGCACAACGTTTTTCAGCAAAGCGCAAGGCCGCCGGGAAATAATCACAGAGGGCTCCTCTGCGGCCATTTCCTCCTTGATGGCTTCCACACACTCGCTCATATAATAGGGGTCAACCACCCGCACCCGGCCGATGCCCACTGCCTTGGCCAGCGCCTCCAAATCCACCTTGGAGGTGGGGTCTCCCGATAGGGTCAGGCCGGTGGTGGGATTTTGCTGATGGCCGGTCATGCCGGTGATGGAATTATCCAGAATAATGGTGACAGTATTGCCGCCGTTATAGGCCACGTTAATCAGCCCGGTAACGCCAGAATGCATAAAGGTGGAATCCCCGATAACCGCCACAGCCGCCTTGCCGTTTTCTTTGCCCACCGCTTTGCTGTAGCCATGAGCGCCGGGAATGGAGGCTCCCATGCAGACACAGGAATCTATAGCGGCAAGGGGTGCGCCTGCACCCAGTGTATAGCAGCCGATATCGCCGCTGACAAAGGCCTTGTTCTTTTTCAGGGCATAGAAAATCCCCCGATGCGGGCAGCCTGCACACATAACCGGCGGGCGGCCGGGTACCGGGACATCCAACTGAGCGAAATCATTCTTTTGATTCAACAGTTTTTCCCGGATGATGCTTTGGGAAAGCTCTCCGCAAAAGGAAAAGAGCTCCTTGCCAATTACCGGAATGCCGTACTTCTTGCAGTGGGTCTCGATGAAATCATCCAGCTCTTCCACCACATACAGGGTATCCACCTGAGCGGCAAACTCCTCAATCAAGCGAACCGGCAGAGGATACACCATCCCCAGCTTGAGATAGCTGGCATTTTCCCCCAGTGCCTCCCGGGCATACTGGTAGGAAATACCGGAGGTGATCACACCGATTTTTTTGCTGTGGTATTCCACCCGGTTGAGGGGGGAAGTTTCGGCATATTCGGTGAGGCGGCGGGTGCGCTCCTCCACCACCACGTGGCGGGGGCGGGCCATAGCCGGCATCATAACGTATTTTTGCGGGTCTTTTTTGTAGGGAATCAGTTCCTTTTCCTGCCGCTCCTGCACATTGCAGAGGCTACGGGAATGGGATACCCGGGTGGTCAGCCGAAGCAGCACCGGGGTATCAAACTCCTCGGAAAGCGCATAAGCCAGCTTGGTGTATTCAAGACACTCCTGAGAATCCGCCGGCTCCAGCATGGGAACCTTGGAAGCCTTGGCGTGGTTGCGGCTATCCTGTTCGTTTTGGGAGGAATGCATTCCCGGATCATCGGCCACGGCGATTACCAGCCCGCCGTTTACACCGGTATAGGAAACGGTATAAAGGGGATCGGCGGCCACATTCAGCCCCACATGCTTCATAGCGGAAAAGGCTCTTGCCCCGCCCAGCGAAGCCCCGATGGAGGTTTCCAGCGCAACCTTTTCGTTGGGTGCCCATTCGCTGTAAAGCTCCTTATAGCCTACGGCATATTCTGTAATTTCTGTGCTGGGTGTGCCGGGATAGCTGGATACAACCCGAACTCCAGCCTCATACAAGCCCCGTGCCACCGCCTGATTGCCTAATAACAGCTCACTCATCTTCTATGTAACCTCCAGTTGCTTACCTGAAAATCTCAGATTTTACCCCTTAAATCCACAATCCGTTTGGCCTTGCCCTCAAACCGTTCCAGTGTTTTGGGCTGTGCCAGTGAAACCTTTACATCCAGCTGCAAAACCGTTTTCAGCTGGAACCGGACGGTTTCACGAAGCTGCTCCAGCTCCTTGTAGCGTTCCAGCAGGTCTCCGTTGGTAACCTCCACCACAACCTCCAGATTATCCAGATGGTTTTCACGGCGGATAACCAGCTGATAGTGCGGCCCGATATTGGGCACAGAAATCAGCACGCTTTCAATCTGGGAGGGGAACACATTGACCCCCTTAATAATCATCATATCATCGCTGCGGCCCTTGACCTTATCCATACGCACATGAGTACGCCCACAAGCGCAGGGCTCGTAATTGAGGCGGGTGATATCCTTGGTGCGGTAGCGGATCATGGGGAAGCCTTCCTTGGTCAGAGTGGTGACCAGCAGCTCTCCATCCTCGCCGGGTGCCTTGGGTGCCAGCGTTTCGCTATCCACAATTTCGGGCAGGAAGTGATCCTCTGCAAAATGCAGGCCGCAGTGGCACAGGCACTCACCTGATACACCGGGGCCGTTCAGCTCGGTCAGGCCATAGTTATCGGTGCACATAAGGCCAAAGTTTTCGGCTATCACGCTGCGCATTTCATTGGAACAGCCCTCGCTGCCAAAAAGCCCGGTACGCAGCCTAAGCTTATCCCGCAGGCCTCTTTCCCGAACCAGCTCGCTCATATACAGAGCATAAGAAGGGGTGGAAACCAAGGCAGTGGCACCGAAATCCTCCATCAGCATCAGCTGACGCTGGGTGTTGCCTGAGGAAGCCGGAACAATGGCAGCACCGATCTTTTCCAAACCGTAATGAAGCCCCAAAGCACCGGTAAACAGGCCATAACCGAAGGAAATCTGCACAATATCCTCCTCTGTAATGCCCACCGCCACACAGATACGGGCCACCTGATCAGCCCAGTTCTCCAAGTCCTGCCGGGTATAGCCCACCACAATGGGCTTGCCGGTGGTGCCACTGGAGGCATGCATCCGCACGATGTTCTTCATAGGCTTTCCGAAAAGGCCATAGGGGTAGGTATCCCGGAGATCATTTTTGGTGGTCACCGGCAGATACTGCACATCGGAAAGGCTCTTGATCTTATCCGCAGTCACCTTCATTTCAGCCAGCTTTTTGTGGTAGAAGGGTACATTCCGATCGGCATAATCCACTACCCATTTCAGCCGTTCCAGTTGAAGGGCATCCAGCTTAGCCCGGGGCATCGTTTCAATATCTTTTTGCCAAAACATAGTTTCCACCCATCCTGTTCTTTAATTTCAGAACCGCTTGTTGCAGTTCACACCCATCCCCTGGATACTCATAGACAAATGAAACGGTGCCCCGCTTCATTTAGACAGGCTTTGCCTGTCTTGCCGATTCTCCGGCATATGAGTATGAAGAACGAATACGCCGCTTACAGCGGCGTACGGCAAAAATGCCGTACATACCAAACAGTAAATCAGTTTGGTATGTATTCTACTATAAAATTATGCAGCCCATACAAAATCGTTCTGCCTCTGTGCTGAACCCGGAGCTCTCACAAGGAGAAAAAGCTCCGGGCCTACAGAAATCATATAACCTGTATAAGTTTACTATAAAAATATTATAAAAGCAAGGGAAAGGCAGAGTGAATGACTAAGTCAAAGGTCTCTCTTAACGCGATTGACCAAGCCTGCCAACTATGCTATTCTGTGATTAAATATGTACTGTTGGAGGTAATGAAAATGCCTATGGAGTTTAAATATGAAAGCAACCGAATTTTTTTGCCTGGCCCCGATGGTGAGTCGATTGCCTATGTGACCTTCCCCCATGTAAAGGAAGGTGTGGTGGACTTGGACCATACCTTTGTAGACCCTTCTCTGCGAGGGCAGGGTGTGGCGGATCTTCTGATGCAGGCTGCTGTCAAACACATTCAGTCTCAGGGCCTGCGGATACGCCCCACTTGCCCCTATGCAAGAAAGTGGTTCGCAGCCCATGCCAGATACGCCCAGCTGCTGGAAGGGTAATCGTCCCAGCAGCGATTTTCAGATACTGAAAGAATATTGCTTGCACCAATTGGATGTACAATGCCGCTGAGGTATAAATAAGCAAAGCTCCTGTAGGCGATTTGCCTAGAGGAGCTTTGTTTATTGTTTAACCCAGACCTTTGCTATTTTTTCTTCTTTGCAGCAGGTATCTGGCCGCTTTCATATTCATTCATCAGCTTAACCACAAGGCCGCTCAAGACAAGCAAAGCCACAAGGTTAGGCAAAACCATAAAGCCATTAAAAAGATCGGCGAAATCCCAAACCAAGGGAACATCAAGGCCGCAGCCCAGCGCAACCAAAACGGATACCAAGATGGAGTAGACCCGAACGGCGCCCTTGCTCTTAAAAAGGTACTTTACATTGGCAAGACCAAAATAATACCAGCCCACAATGGTTGCAAAGGCAAAGAAAAGGGTGCAGATCGCAATAATCACAGCACCGCCATGACCAAATACAGCAGAGTAGGCATTTTGAGTCAACTCAATACCTGTAATATTGTGGTCACCGGTCAAGACGCCGGTAGTGAGAATAACCAACACAGTGAAAGGCAGCAGCACGATAGTATCAATAAATACACCCATCATGGCAACAAGGCCCTGACGACCGGGGTGATCCACCTTGGCCACAGCATGAGCATGGGGGGTTGAGCCCATACCGGCCTCATGAGTGAACAGACCACGTGCAATACCATACCGAACAGCCTGCTTAATGGTCACACCCAGCGCACCGCCCATAATAGCGTTGGGAGCAAAAGCACCCACAAAGATCTGCTGAAAAGAAGGAATGATCATCTTGTAGTTAACACCAATAACAATAACCGAAGCACCTACAAAAAACAGTGCCATTAGAGGAACAATCTTTTCCGCAACCGATACAATGCGCTGTACGCCGCCTAAGAAGACCAAAAGCGCCAAAAGACCAATCATAGTCCCTGTTACCAGCGGAGGAATATTAAAAGCAACCTGCACAGCCGCAGCCGCTGAGTTAGCTTGTACCATATTTCCCATAAAACCAAGGGCCAAAATCAACAATATAGCAAATATATTGGCAAGAATCTTCCCAAACTTACTGTCGTGAAAGGCAGCTCTTATGTAATAGGCCGGCCCCCCTACAACCTCACCATCGGCAGTTGTAGTCTTGAATTTTTGGGCAAGTATAGTCTCAGCGTAGATAGTGGCCATACCTAAAAATGCACTGACCCACATCCAGAAAACAGAACCCGGCCCGCCCAGCACCATGGCCGTTGCAACACCAGCCAAGTTACCGGTACCGATTTGGGCTGCTACCGCTGTAGCCAAAGACTGAAAAGAGGTCATTCCCTCTTTATCCGCTTTTTTCCCGAAAAAAGTAACCGACCCGAAGGTCTCTTTAAAGCTTTCTTTAAATTTACGCACCTGAACAAACTTCAGACGGATGGTAAAGTAAATACCTATTCCGCATAGAGCAAAAATTAAAACATAATCCCACATTAAATCTTTTACTGCAATTAACAAATCGATCAGACCCTGCACGCACATTCCTCCCTCAATTTTCTGACAACACAAATTTAATTATAGCGGACATCTGTATTTTAGTCAACTACAAGGCAGATAGTTCGTGAAAAATATATCTATCCTGCGGTTATTCTTATGGATGCCATCTTCTATCATAAGAATAACCAGTATATTACCTCCAGCAGAACGAGAGAAATACAAAAAAGGCCTATCAAAAGACAGACCTTTTATAGTATGGAGCTGTTAACGCGATTCGAACGCGTGACCTCATCCTTACCAAGGATGTGCTCTGCCGACTGAGCTATAACAGCATATTTACAAAAGATGGCAGGGGTAGAAGGATTTGAACCCTCGGCACGCGGTTTTGGAGACCGCTGCTCTACCAACTGAGCTATACCCCTCCATACATGGTGGGCCATCAGGGACTCGAACCCCGGACCGACCGGTTATGAGCCGGTTGCTCTAACCAACTGAGCTAATGGCCCGAATCGCCTTATATTGTGCGCCGTTCCGTATGTAAAACAGCGCACATTTCGATCGGTGGCTCCCCAAGTTGGACTCGAACCAACGACCCTGCGGTTAACAGCCGCATGCTCTACCAACTGAGCTATTGAGGAATATAAACAGAAAGATAAAGCAAACGCTTTATCTCCCTGTAATTTGTGCCGACATCTACTTATCTTCCCAGGACGTCACCATCCAAGTATTTTCAGCACAAGTGAGCTTAACTTCCGTGTTCGGAATGGGAACGGGTGGAACCTCACCGTCATCAACGCCGACTTTCAGGGATATACCCTAAAAACTGAACAATGGAAAAAGAAGGGAATGGAAGCGGCCAAACAAAGCAAGCAACACACTTGCAAGGTCAAGCCCTCGACCGATTAGTACCCACAAGCTTAACGCATCGCTGCGCTTACACATTGGGCCTATCACCTTGTAGTCTACAAGGGGTCTTACCTGATTAACTCAGTGGGATATCTTATCTTAAGGTCGGCTTCACGCTTAGATGCCTTCAGCGTTTATCCGTTCCGCACATAGCTGCCCAGCTGTGCCACTGGCGTGACAACTGGTGCACCAGAGGTGCGTCCATCCCGGTCCTCTCGTACTAGGGAAAGCTCCTTTCAAATATCCTGCGCCCACGACAGATAGGGACCGAACTGTCTCACGACGTTCTGAACCCAGCTCGCGTACCGCTTTAATTGGCGAACAGCCAAACCCTTGGGACCGAATACAGCCCCAGGATGCGATGAGCCGACATCGAGGTGCCAAACCTCCCCGACGATGTGGACTCTTGGGGGAGATCAGCCTGTTATCCCCAGGGTAGCTTTTATCCGTTGAGCGATGGCATTTCCACTAACAAACCACCGGATCACTAACTCCAACTTTCGTTACTGCTCGACCCGTCGGTCTCGCAGTTAGGCTGGCTTATGCGTTTACACTCTAATGCACGGTTTCCGTCCGTACTGAGCCAACCTTTGAACGCCTCCGTTACTCTTTTGGAGGCGACCGCCCCAGTCAAACTGCCCACCTGACAATGTCCCCCAGCCAGATTCATGGCTGCAGGTTAGAATTTCAGCATTCCAAGAGTGGTATCCCAAAGGCAACTCCACAAAGACTGGCGTCCTTGCTTCATAGTTTCCCACCTATTCTGTACATGAAATACCGAAATCCAATATCAGGCTACAGTAAAGCTCCATGGGGTCTTTCCGTCTTGTCGCGGGTAACCGGCATCTTCACCGGTACTACAATTTCGCCGGGTGCGCTGTTGAGACAGTGTCCAGATCGTTACGCCATTCGTGCGGGTCAGAACTTACCTGACAAGGAATTTCGCTACCTTAGGACCGTTATAGTTACGGCCGCCGTTTACTGGGGCTTCAATTCAGAGCTTGCACTCCTCCTCTTAACCTTCCAGCACCGGGCAGGCGTCAGCCCGTATACTTCATCTTTCGATTTAGCACAGACCTGTGTTTTTGCTAAACAGTCGCCTGGACCTATTCTCTGCGGCTCAGTTTCCTGAGCACCCCTTCTCCCGAAGTTACGGGGTCAACTTGCCGAGTTCCTTAACAACGCTTCTCCCGTTGGCCTTAGAATTCTCTTCCTACCTACCTGTGTCGGTTTGCGGTACGGGCGTCTATGATATCCCGCAGAGCTTTTCTCGCCTGATTCCACATGTGCTTCCCTACTAATTTTCGGTCCCTTACGCCCGGGGCAACCAACGCCCGGGTCACACGCTTTCTCAGTGTCCCTCTGCTTAAATCATTCGACGGCTACGGAATTTCTACCGTATGTGCATCGGCTACGCTTTTCAGCCTCACCTTAGCTCCCGGCTAACTTGGAGCGGACGAACCTTCCTCCAAAATCCTTAGGTTTTCGGCCATTATGATTCTCACATAATTCTCGCTACTCATTCCGGCATTCTCACTTGTATGAAGTCCACATGCGCTTCCGCTCATGCTTCACCCCGCATACAACGCTCCCCTACCACTCATCCTAAATGGATGAATCCCAAGCTTCGGTATGTCATTTAGCCCCGTTAAATTTTCGGCGCAGGGTCACTCGACCAGTGAGCTATTACGCACTCTTTAAATGTATGGCTGCTTCTAAGCCAACATCCTGGTTGTTTATGCAACCCCACATCCTTTTCCACTCAATGACATTTCGGGACCTTAGCTGTGGGTCTGGGCTTTTTCCCTTTCGACTATGAAACTTATCTCACATAGTCTGACTGCTGTATATGATTATCTGGCATTCAGAGTTTGATAGGGTTCGGTAACCTTTCGGCCCCTAGCCCATTCAGTGCTTTACCTCCAGTAATCTCAATTACAGCGCTAGTCCTAAAACTATTTCGGGGAGAACCAGCTATCTCCGGGTTCGATTGGAATTTCTCCGCTATCCACACCTCATCCACCACCTTTTCAACGGGGGTTGGTTCGGTCCTCCATGACGTTTTACCGTCACTTCAACCTGGACATGGATAGGTCACCCGGTTTCGGGCCCTATGCATGCAACTCCTTCGCCCTATTCAGACTCGGTTTCCCTTCGGCTCCGGACCATAAGTCCTTAACCTTGCTGCATACATACGCTCGCCGGACCGTTCTACAAAAAGTACCCTATCACACATTGACGTGCTCTAGGTGCTTGTAAGCACAGGGTTTCAGGTTCTATTTCACTCCCCTCCCGGGGTTCTTTTCACCTTTCCTTCACAGTACTATACGCTATCGGTCACTGGGGAGTATTTAGGCTTGGAGGGTGGTCCCCCCGACTTCCCACGAGATTTCTCGTGTCCCGCGGTACTCTGGATACTGATAGCTGCTCTCATCTTTCGCTTACGCGACTCTCACGCTCTATGGTATGACTTCCCATTCACTTCTGCTAGACGATTGCAATGCCGTATTCAGTCCATAACCCCAGAGACATTGCTGCCTCTGGTTTAGCCTTCTCCGCGTTCGCTCGCCACTACTTGCGGAATCTCGGTTGATTTCTTTTCCTCGCCCTACTTAGATGTTTCAGTTCAGGCGGTTCCCCTCATACACCTATGAATTCAGTGTATGATGACAGTGCTTTACCACTGCCGGATCGCTCCATTCAGAAATCCATGGATCAAGGCCTATTTGCGGCTCCCCATGGCTTATCGCAGCTTATCGCGTCTTTCTTCGGCTCCCAGTGCCAAGGCATTCACCCTGCGCTCTTTGTAGCTTGACCTTATGTGTTCTTGCTTTGTTCTTCGGCTTCTTTGTAGTAATTTACCCAAACTATACAGTTTCCTGCATAGATTAAATCTTTACTTAAACCTTCTTTTCCATTGTTCAATTTTCAAGGTACATCCGGATTCTCAAAGAATCCATTGGTGGGCTCAAGTGGACTCGAACCACCGACCTCACGCTTATCAGGCGTGCGCTCTAACCACCTGAGCTATGAGCCCATGTAGAACGGTTAGAGTCGGGGCTTCCTCTACTTGTCTCCTGACCCGAAGGTCATGGTGGAGATGAGGAGGATCGAACTCCTGACCCCCTGCTTGCAGGGCAGGTGCTCTCCCAGCTGAGCTACACCCCCATATGGGAGACTTGTAGGCTCGCTTCCCTCTCTTACCCTTTTGAAAGTACTAAAAGTACCTTCAAAATCGAACAACATTAGTGTTTTTGCCAAAACTCAACGAAAGCAATTCTTTTAAAACTCTCATCTATTCTGGTAACAGCTCTTACCTGACCGGATACTACAAAACTTTACGTTTTGTTAGCTCCTTAGAAAGGAGGTGATCCAGCCGCACCTTCCGATACGGCTACCTTGTTACGACTTCACCCCAATCATCAATCCCACCTTCGGCAGCGCCCTCCTTGCGGTTAGGCTACTGACTTCGGGTGTTACCGACTCTCATGGTGTGACGGGCGGTGTGTACAAGGCCCGGGAACGTATTCACCGCGGCGTGCTGATCCGCGATTACTAGCAATTCCGACTTCATGCAGGCGAGTTGCAGCCTACAATCCGAACTGGGACAATTTTTGGGGATTTGCTCCACCTCGCGGTATTGCTTCCCTCTGTTAATTGCCATTGTATTACGTGTGTAGCCCAGGTCATAAAGGGCATGATGATTTGACGTCATCCCCACCTTCCTCCGTTTTGTCAACGGCAGTCCCATTAGAGTGCTCTTGCGTAGCAACTAATAGTAAGGGTTGCGCTCGTTGCGGGACTTAACCCAACATCTCACGACACGAGCTGACGACAACCATGCACCACCTGTATCCACGCCCCGAAGGGCATTCCCTATCTCTAGGGTACTCGTGGTATGTCAAGACCTGGTAAGGTTCTTCGCGTTGCTTCGAATTAAACCACATAATCCACTGCTTGTGCGGGCCCCCGTCAATTCCTTTGAGTTTCAACCTTGCGGCCGTACTCCCCAGGTGGATTACTTATTGTGTTAACTCCGGCACGGAAGGGGTCAGTCCCCCCACACCTAGTAATCATCGTTTACAGCATGGACTACCAGGGTATCTAATCCTGTTTGCTCCCCATGCTTTCGAGCCTCAGCGTCAGTAAAAGCCCAGTAGGCCGCCTTCGCCACTGGTGTTCCTCCTAATATCTACGCATTTCACCGCTACACTAGGAATTCCGCCTACCTCTACTTCACTCAAGAGACCCAGTTTTGGATGCAGCCCCGCAGTTAAGCTGCGGTATTTCACATCCAACTTGAGTCCCCGCCTGCGCTCCCTTTACACCCAGTAATTCCGGATAACGCTTGCCACCTACGTATTACCGCGGCTGCTGGCACGTAGTTAGCCGTGGCTTCCTCACAGAGTACCGTCATTATCGTCCTCTGCAACAGAGCTTTACAATCCGAAGACCGTCTTCACTCACGCGGCGTCGCTGCATCAGGGTTTCCCCCATTGTGCAATATCCCCCACTGCTGCCTCCCGTAGGAGTCTGGGCCGTGTCTCAGTCCCAATGTGGCCGTTCAACCTCTCAGTCCGGCTACCGATCGTCGCCATGGTGAGCCATTACCTCACCATCTAGCTAATCGGACGCGAGCCCATCAAGAAGCGGATTACTCCTTTCATACCATGAAGATGCCTTCTCGGTATTATATGCGGTATTACCGTCCGTTTCCAGACGTTATTCCCCACTTCTCGGCAGGTTGCTCACGTGTTACTCACCCGTCCGCCACTAAGCCAGCCGGAGTGCAAGCACTCCAAAAGGCTTCGTTCGACTTGCATGTGTTAGGCGCGCCGCCAGCGTTCATCCTGAGCCAGGATCAAACTCTTAATTAATTGGTATATTTAAACTCGCATTACTGCAAGTCCAATATCACTTTCAATCAAGCTTTGTCACCCTTTGCTCTCAAACTTACTAGCGTTCGTTCGTTCGCTTTAGGTTTTTCTTAAAAGAATTTTCTAAGGGCTGTTTCTTTCTTATCAAAACAGCTAATGTTGTTCAATTTTCAAGGTGCTTTCTTTTCTCGCCGCCGTCGCTCTCGCTCGAGACAGCTTAGTTATAATACCATGCCACTCCCTTTATGTCAACACCTTTTTAAAGAAAAATCGTAATTTTTCCAATTTCTTTTTCCCGGCTACAAAATGCGTCTTAAATCCCTACGAAAAACCGCATAATAAAAGGAAACAGCACTTATCCCCTCAAAGAGGTTCGAAATGCTGTTTCTTCTTCAGAAACGATTTTCAGGGCTTTACGCCTGCTCAATGGACACACTGCCGGAGGAAATATCCACCTTTAATCTATGGTAAGGGCCCTCACCTACCTGTGCTGACAGATCGGTTCCCACATGGCGGCTGCTGTTATGAGCGGGGAAATAGGTGGCAATTCTACCTGAACTAGCCTCACCGGTGAAATCCAAGCTTGGTTCGCCCGCTAGTTTAAGAATGCACCGGCCAGACTGAGCGTCTACCGAGACATCCCCTGTAATGTTCATACGTTGAATATCCACGCTGCCTGAACTGAGCTGGATACGCCCTCCACCAGTCAAACCATCCATTTTAACTCGACCGGAGCTAAGATCAATGGAAAAAGTCTCACTGAAAACCGGTGCCATAGCTATATTTCCCGATGAAAGCTCTACCCGCAGCTTTTTAACTGTAAGAGGAAGAGCTGAAACCACCTTGCCGGAACTTAAATCCAGATCAAGACTTTCAAGATTCATTTCATCGTGGATTTCCACCGTTCCGGAACTGAGATCAACCGCCAGCCTGCCGCTATACTGCCGAGGAAGATAAATCTCAATCTGGCTGTCTCTGGGCAGAACATTAAAGAAATCGGAATAATCGGGGCGGGAAATCCGGAGGGTTTTCTGAGATTGGCGAAGCTTTACAGCCTGCGAACGGTCTAAACCCCTTCCATAATGAATCACTCGAAGCTGCGGATCATCAGTTACATAAATATCCACACGGTCGGAGGAGAAATCGGCTACAACCAGATCGATACCCTCCATCTCCTGGCTTAGGTCTGTTAAAAGCTGGGATTCGCCTCGTTGGTATGTGATATTTTCCCGCCAGCTTCCCTCTCCAAGCATAGCCGTGAACGCACCTCCTCCTAGGATAAAAAAAAGCAATGTACCCGTTAAAAAAAGCCCAACCACCGACCAGAGCACAATCTGGGCTATCAGAAGTCGTTTCAATTTGTTACCTCCTTCTGTATTCAAAGACCAGCTTGATAATCCGATTCACCACACCGGCAATGAGAAAAACGATCCAGCCCGGGCTCCAAAGGAAAAAGAAAAAGCCCAGAACGAGATAGACAATGACAGTCAGCGACCAAACCACAGACTGTATGGAACGGATCAGAGATTTTTCTCCCTGCTTTTCTACCTGCCATTCTTTGAATTCTTCTACCATAGTTGCATCCCGCTTCACATATTTGGGCCGGGAAAGAGCATTGTAGATCAGGAGCCCGGTGGCAAAAGCCCACAAAGCAAACATGGGCAGGAAGATCAGGTTGTTCAAATTTAGATAATCGCCGATCATGGGAAAGATCAGGCTTATAATGTATATTCCTACAGCAACAGCTATAAGGAGAGCCGATTTTTTCTGCTGCGCTTCGGCTTTGGTATAATCAAAAGCCACATCAGGTTCTTCAAGGCCGCTGATCAGCTCCTCTACATCGCCGATTCCAGCCAGAACAATGCTCATGGCAATCTCATCTTCTTTTCCCTGCTCCAACAGATCCCGGTAGCGTTCTTCCATATTGGTGATCAGCTCTTCTTTCAGGTCAAAGGCTTTTTTAGTTTTGGGTGCATCTTTGAAAAGGTATTCTACATGGCTTCGAATTTTCTCATTCATACATACAGGCTCCTTTATATCATATAGTATCGGCAAGAGTATTCTTCGCTCTATTATATACTCAATAATAGCTTCAAAACTCTTATGCAATTTTGAAGCCGCAGGCTTTGTCCACAAACACGCATGGCGTGCAGATGAATATAAAGTGGGTATAAACAGCCTATGGCGGTTAACAGCAGCTATAGCAGCCGGTCAAGGATGGCTTTCGCTTCCTCCCAATCCTGCTTATTTTTATGATAAGCGGCCCGGCCTGCACTGGTAATGGTATAGTATCGGCGGCGGGCACCGGTTTCTTGATCACCCCAATAAGAAATAATCATTTCATTTTGCTCAAGCCGGCGAAAGGCACTGTATAAAGTGGCTTCCTTGATTTCGTACTGACTGTCTGTTTTTTGCTGAACCGATTTATTGATCTCGTAACCATAACTATCCCCTTCAAGAAGATGTGCCAGAATAATGGTTTCAGTGTGTCCTCGAATCATATCGGAGGTCAACGACACTGCTTTTGCTCCTCTCCGCCGTGGTTTTGGTGGCTTTTCACCAGGATTGACTACTGCTATTATATTCAAATATACTTCGCCTGTCAATGTATATTTAATTTTTATATACTATTCTTAGCTAAATATATTGGCATGCAGGCAATATTCTGTGTTGACAAAGGCATATGAGTTCTATAAAATAATATTAAAGGCTGTATTTGACAAATAAAGCATCGATTTGTGACCAGTTGGTTTTATAGATACAAAGCATATTTAAGATAACCGTTATGTGGGTTTTACCTGCTTTATACACGGTAATATGACTGTAAGACTTCGCCTATTTAAGTGCACATTTGATAACCGATAAACGGGTCTTTATGTGTTTAATTTATATCCAAGGCAGAGCCTTTGTTAACAGCTTCATGCTATGGGTATTGTTTGTTTAAGGGAGCAGGTGCATAACCATATAATAAAGAATGCATCAGGCTCTACAAAATTACGAATCTGCACTTGCAAAACTAGTGAGTGGCTTTGGCCGGATACAGGATTGTTTCTTCTTGTGAATGCAGGCTCTGAGAAAGGCAGCCCTTATTATGCGTTACATCTCAGCTAAAAATCTTAAAGTCGGTATGATTGTGGCCAGCCCTCTTTATGGTAAGAATTTTCACTACCTGATCAGTGAAAACACCTCTTTAACCGAAGAGCGCATCACGCGCATTCAAAGTATGGGCTATCCCGGAGTATACATACAGGATTCTATCTCCAGAGAGGTGGAGGTTCAGGAGCTGATTCCGCAGGAACGGCGCATGGCTATGGTGCAATCCGCCAAGCAAATTCTCTTGCAGGCGGAAGGCGGCCATTTTTTAAATGTAAAAAACCGCCTGACCGACGCTCAGCAAGCCACTTTGGTTTCGCCTGTAATCGATGCAGTCATTAAACACCGTGATGGCATTTCAGACTGGATTGACTTAAAGCCTCACGAGGATTACCCCTATTATCATGCGGTCAACACCACGTTGCTTTCGGCGCTGATCGGCATTGATCTGGGCCTTTCGGGCCCACAGCTTTTTGAACTTTGTCTAGCGGCTCTGCTCCACGATGTGGGGAATATGTTTATACCCAAAAACATTCTATCAAAGCCGGACCGGCTGACAGCAGCAGAATATGCTATTGTAAAAGAGCATGCAGAAAAAGGCTTTCAGTTCTTGCAGGATCAGATGGGCCTGCCCATTGCCTCCTGTATGGGTGCACTGCATCACCATGAATGCTATGACGGCAGCGGCTACCCTTACGGATTGAGTAAGGAGCGCATCTCCATTTATGGCAAAATCATTGCGGTTACCGATAATTACGATGCCATGGTCTCCCAACGCCCCCATCGGGCTCCACTATTCCCCTCGCAGGCGTTGGCTGTGATTGATGAAGGCAGCGGTAAGCTCTATGACCCTGGGGTGGTGGAAAGCCTTCACCGCAAAATCGCTCTGTACCCTGCAGGCACCTGCCTGCAGCTCAGCACCGGCATGCAGGGTATTGTTTATTCCAACAACCCTGAACATCCCGATAAACCCAAGGTGAAACTTCTCAATTCTTCTCCGGCTGCACCGGTTTTTCTGGATTTTGCCAAAGACCCTGTGCAAAACATTAAAATAACACGAATCATTCCTTTATAGTTGAGTCAAAACCTCCGGCTAAGCCGGAGGCTTGAATAAGCCCTAGAAGGGCACAATACAGACAGTACCCCTAAAGGGGTCCCGAAAGATCTGCCATCCGCATTGCTTTCTCGGGCAACCCCTAAAGGGGTACGTTTTTATGCCTTGGTGTTCTTGCTACCCGTAAACGGGTCAGTGTACTCCTTGAGACTCATCTGATCGGATAGCTCATCTTCCTCCAATTGCTTTTTGATATACTCCTGTATCTGCTTTTTATTCCGCCCTACTGTATCCACATAATACCCTCTTGCCCAGAAATGCCTATTTCCATATTTGTACTTCAAATTTGCATGACGGTCGAATATCATTAAGCTGCTCTTCCCTTTTAGATACCCCATTATCTGCGATACACTAAACTTTGGTGGTATACTGATTAGCATATGGATGTGATCTGGGCATGCGTTCGCTTCTATAATTTCTACCCCTTTTTGATCACACAATTTCCTTAGGATAAACCCTATGTCTGCTTTAATTTCCCGATATATTACTTGTCTCCTGTATTTTGGTGCAAATACTACGTGGTATTGACATCTCCACTTGGTATGTTCTAAACTGTTTATGTCTTTCATTTAAAGACCTCCTCGATTTTTTAGTTAGGTTGGCAGACCTTAACTTTTAATATATCGGGGAGCTTTTTTCTTGTCCATACCTATAAGGTCTTTCTCCACCGGCAAAGCCGGTGGTTCTTAAGCAATAGAAATAAAAACAGACCGCAGGAGGCAAAAAGCTTCCTGCGGTTATTTTATGGGACATATGATTGCCCTTGAGGCTATTCTACGGGCCGGTACCTGCCACCCTACAGGCTAACATCCCTTTTCTTCCCCACTAATTTAAAAATACACAGCATCCCAATGCCAAACACCACTCTAGAAGAATTCGTGCGGAACAGTAATCACTTTCTGCCCTCCAACATTTTGAGAGCTGTGGTGAAGTGTGCAAACGGTCATATACTGCAGCAGTATAGTCTATGTGAAGATGAAGAGTTTTGTCGATAAGCCGGACACAGCAAGAGCTGCCCCTTTGGAAAGGGACAGCTCCAAATATGCCACTCTGAGAGAAAAGGATGAGTTCTTTTAACCAGTTGGGTGGTTCTGCAATAATTTCGCTTAGTCTTCTTCCGGCAGTTTCAGGGCAACGTGCAGCTCGTCCAGATTCTTGCTTTCCACTGGTGCAGGGCAGCCGGTCATCAGTTCACTGGAATTTTGCACTTTGGGGAAGGCCATAACATCACGGATAGAAGATTTACCCAGCAGCAGCATAACCAGCCGGTCAAGGCCGAAGGCCATTCCGCCGTGAGGCGGCACACCATACTGGAAGGCCTCTAGAAGGAACCCGAAGCGCTCCTTTGCCACCTGCTCCGAAAGGCCAAGGGCTGCAAACATCCGGCTTTGCAGCTCGGGGTTGTTGATTCGAATTGAACCGCCGCCAACCTCACAGCCATTGAGCACCATATCATAGGCTCTGGCCCGCACATTGCCGGGATCGCTTTCCAGTTTATCCAAATCCTCCAGCTTAGGGGAAGTAAAGGGATGATGTTTGGCCGCATAGCGGTTTTCCTCCGGATCGTACTCAAAGAGAGGGAAATCCACCACCCACAAAAGATCGAAGCTGTTTTCAGGAATCAGACCCAACTTATCCGCCAGATGGCAGCGCAGAGCGCCAATGCTGTTTTGCACCACCTCAGTGTTTTTATCCGCCACCACCAACAGAACATCTCCGGGCTGGCAGTCGGTGCGCTGATGAATAGCCTGTACCTCTTCCGGGGTCAGAAACTTTTCAAAGGAAGAACTGGGTTCTTCGGTCATACGGGTAAAGGCAAGGCCACCGGCCCCGTAGGTTCTGACCACCTCGGTCAGCTTATCCACTTCCTTACGGGTCAGGGTATCGGCAGCACCCTTCACATTAATGGCACGCACACTGCCGCCTGCGGCAATCACCCCAGCAAACACCTTGAATTCACAGCTTGTGAGCAGATCGGTCAGGTTGATCAGCTCCAGCCCAAAGCGGGTATCCGGCTTATCGGAGCCGTAGCGATCCATCGCTTCACTGTAAGGCAGGCGCTTAAAGGGCAGGGTGATATCCATATTTAGAACCTTCTTGAAAACCTGCGCCATAAAGCCTTCGTTGACCGACATGACATCCTCTTCATCCACAAAGGACATTTCCAGATCGATCTGGGTAAACTCCGGCTGGCGATCCGCCCGGAGATCCTCATCCCGGAAGCAACGGGCCACCTGCATATATCGATCATAGCCCGCCACCATCAGCAATTGCTTATAAAGCTGGGGAGACTGCGGCAGCGCAAAGAATTTGCCGGGCTGCACCCGGGAGGGAACCAGATAATCACGTGCACCTTCGGGGGTGGATTTGATCATGATGGGAGTTTCAATTTCCAGAAAATCATTCTGATCGTAGTAATCCCGGGCTTCTTTCACAATCTTATGCCGTAGGATCAGGGAATTCTGCATCTCACTGCGGCGCAAATCCAAATAGCGGTAACGCAGGCGCAGTTCTTCCTTTACATTGGTCTCATCGGTGATTTCGAAAGGAGGGGTCTCCGCCTTGGAAAGAATGCGCAAATCCTCCACAAACAGCTCGATAGCACCGGTAGGGAGCTCCGGGTTTTTGGAGGAACGCTCCCGAATTACACCTTTTGCCATGAGCACATATTCACTGCGCACACTGGCTGCCTTTTTCCGCAGGATTTCGGGGGTGCCATCATCAAAAATCAGCTGTAAAATGCCGCTTCGATCCCGGAGATCGATAAAGACAAGGCTGCCTTTATCCCGAATTTTCTGCACAAAGCCCGCCGCTACGACGGTTTTACCCACATCGCTTTCTCTCAGCCGCCCGCAATAATGGGTACGTTTCAATCCCTGCATAGTATCCATATACTTTATTCTCCCTTTTCTCCGCTTAAATTGGATGCGATTCTTTCCACAATTCCTTCCACTGTCAAAGCAGTGGCACTGCTTTCCCCGGTGGACATTTCCTTAATCTGTGCCGAACCCTCCGTCAGCTCATTATCCCCCAAAATGCAGGAAAAACGTGCGCCCAGCTTATCGGCGTATTTCATCTGCGCCTTAACGCTCCGGCCCATAATATCGCACTGAACCGGCAAGCCGGCCCGCCGAAGCTGCGCCGTCAGCTCCAAAGCAAAGCGCTCCGCTTTTTCACCGATGCTCCCAATATACAGAAGGGGCGCCTTAGGCCCGGGCAAAGGAACGCCCGCTGCCTCCATTACCATAATAATACGCTCAAGCCCCATTCCAAAGCCAAGAGCCGGGGTGGCCGGCCCACCCATTTCGGATACAAGACCATCGTAGCGGCCGCCGCCGCAGACCGTTCCCTGTGCGCCGATGGTATCGGTGATAAACTCAAAAACAGTTTTTGTATAATAATCCAGACCCCGAACAATTTTAGGGTTGATGCTGTAAGGCAAGCCCATGCTTTCAAGGCGAACCTTCAGGCCATCAAAGTGATCACTGCATTCCTCGCATAGGTGATCGAGAATCAGCGGGGCATCCTTGGCAATCGCCTGACAGCCTTCTTCCTTGCAGTCCAGCAAGCGCAGAGGGTTGCGCTCCAAGCGATCCTTGCAGGTTTCGCAAAGCTGTTCCCGATAGGCACCGAAATATTCCCGCAGCTTTTGGTTATAGCCCGGGCGGCACTTGGGGCAGCCGATGGAATTGATGTGGAGGGAAACTCCGCCAATGCCCAGCTCCTCCAAAACCTGCGCCGCCAGATGAATGACCTCTGCATCCGCCGAAGGGGAAGCCGCCCCGAAATATTCGGCACCGAACTGGTGGAACTCCCGCAGTCGGCCAGCTTGCGGCCGCTCGTGGCGGAAACAGCTGACCAGATAGCAGAGCTTGAGGGGGAGGGCCCCGCCCAGCAGGCCGTTTTCCATGACAGCCCGCACCGTTCCGGCGGTTCCCTCGGGGCGCAGGGTAATGGATTCCTTGCCTTTATCAAAAGTATACATTTCCTTTTGCACCACATCGGTGGTTTCACCTACCGAACGAGTGAACAGCTCGGTTTTTTCAATGGTGGGAACCCGAATCTCCTCAATGCCAAAGCGGCGGGCTACTTCCAGCGCCTTGCTTTCCACATACTGCCACTTGGCGGAATCCGGCGGGAATACATCCCGGGTGCCCCGGATCGACTGTATTTTCTGTGCCATATATAAAACCCTTCCTTTCAGGAAACTATCAATGCAATATTTACTCTCCGCTGGAAATCAGCAGGAGAACACAATGACATTTCTTTGACCGCTCTCTTTCTGAGAGGTAAAACGAATCAAGTGGTTTTTCTTTGCCTACTTTCTTTTTTTCAAAAAGAGAGTAGGGGTCCCCGCCGGAGGCCGGAGGCGATAAATGCGTGTGAATATGGTTTTTCTTTGCCTACTTTCTTTTTTTCAAAAAGAGAGTAGGGTTCCCAGCCGGAAGCCGGAGGCGATAAATGCGTGTGAATATGGTTTTTCTTTGCCTACTTTCTTTTTTTCAAAAAGAAAGTAGGCCCTCGTCCCAACGCCAAAAAGCGCATAAGGGACGAGGGCCGAAGGCTCCACGCGTTGCCACCCTTGTTGCTCTGCCCTCAAAGGCAAAACCACTTAAGCCCTTTAACGCAGGAAGTACGGATGCTATGCATCGGCTAGGCGGATGTCTTTCCCTGAACCGGCGGGCTACGGATTTTCAGCTTGCCTCCGCTCTCTGTAAGCCTTGGTCAGGTACTCTTTCTGCCTTTATGCGCCTTTACTAAATGTATAATCAAATTAAAATACAACAGCACTTTGCTTTAATAAGCGCCGCTGCTGCCTGTATTCACAATATCACGCCAATCAAGGTCACCACGCTCAAGAGCATGGATCAAAGCCTCACCGGTTGCAATGTTGGTAGCTACCGGAATATTGCGCACATCACAAATATGCAGCAAATTGTTGGAATCCGGTTCGGCTCCATTGCGGGTAATGGGATCCCGGAAAAACAGGAGCAGATCAATTTCATTGCAGGCAATGCGGGAAGCAATCTGCTGTGCTCCGCCTTGATGCCCGCTGAGAAACTTCACAATCTCCAGCCCAGTGGCCTCGGATACCAGCTTGCCGGTGGTTCCGGTGGCGCAAAGATTATGCCGGCTCAGAATTCCGCAATAAGCGATGCAGAACTGAACCATCAGCTCCTTTTTGGCATCGTGTGCGATCAACGCCACATTCATAGTAAAATCTCCTTCACATGGGGGGAAGGCTTCCCCACTTCTTTATAGCCCAACAAAGGGGCTGCTTACCGTAACGTATAAAGGAATCAGCCAATTATGAGAGAAACCTGCTCCCCCATCAGCCGACCTGCCATTGCACCGAAAATCTGGCCTGCCATGCTCTGCTGGTTCAGCGGCCTGCCCCCAAGGGAGCTTTGGCGTATATCACGGCTGTAAGGGAGAACCCCCATAAGCCGCAGCCCCGCCATATCGATGACATCGTCCAGATCGTGTATGTTGTTGGCCGGAACAAAATTCACAGGCACCTTATTGATAATGAGCCTTGCATTTTCAAAAGCGGCTTGACTGAGAAGCTGGGTCATGCGTCCAACCGCTCTGGCTCCCATCAGCTCCGGGGAGGTTACAGCCAGCACCTGATCCGCTTTCTCTAAAAGCTGGGGAAAAGTGGCCCAACTTATACCGCAATCAATAAAAGTATCATCGAACTGCCCTGCCAGCTGATCCACCACAGCTTTTATCTGCTCATAAGAAGCCGGCCGAAAATGGGTCGCTCCGGGGAGCAGAAACAGCCCCGGCTGAAAGGTGCTTTCCACAACCGCCTGCTGCGGTTCACATCGCCCTTCCAAAATATCACCAAGATCAAAAACGCCATCTTCCATGGTGCCAGTGATAATATCCAAGGATTTCGGCCCCAGCTCCAATAGAAGGATTCGCCGATTCATGCAAGCCAAAGCGGCTCCCAAATAGGCTGTCACACAGGAGGTGCCTGTTCCGCCTTTACCCGATGTCACACATACGATGCTCACAGTATCCCCCTATTCATGAATATTACCATATTATCACAATCATAAGCAAAATAACAGACCCTTTTTCAGAATAAAGAGAATTTTTAACCAAACTTCACCTGAAAAACACAATTATCCTGCCAATTAAGCCGCCGGGCTCTGCTCCGATTCACTGGAAGCAGCATTTTGAGATTCCGGTTTGGAAGAAGCGCTTTCCTCAGGGAGAGAGCTTTCCCCCGACAAAGGAATATCCACCACCTTATCATAGCCAAAATAAGCATCAAAAAGCTCTTTGGCAACCGGTGCACCGGTATAACCGTGCCAGCCCTTTTCAATAATCACCGCTATAGCCACCTGGGGGTCCTCAGCGGGAGCAAAGGCGATAAACACCGAGTTGGGGTAATCGGGAGTCTGAGGGGTACCGGTCTTAGAGGCCACATCCACCGGGTAATTGCCGAAATGCCGGATCGCGGTACCACTGCGGGAGGCCGTGACCATACCGGCGATCACAGTCTCAAAAGCTTCGTCAGGGGCATCCACCCGATCGGCCACAACCGGATCAAAAGCTTCCACCACTGTATCCATAGAATAATCCCGTATTTCCTTAACGATGCTCACCTGCATCCGCTGGCCCCGATTGCCGAGGGTGGCGGCATAATTAGCAAGCTGCAAGGTGGAATACTGATTCAAAAGCTGGCCGATTGCCGACTGGATAACGTCACCGGGATACCAAACCTCGCCCATCTGCGCCTTTTTTACCTCAGGATCAGAGCGCTGCCCGATATATTCAGGAATCTGAATGCCGGTGGACTCTCCCAAGCCCAGTTGTGCTGCAAAATCATTGATGGTGGTGATGCCGGTACGGCGCCCTACATCATAAAAGAAAATGTTGCAGGAAACACTCAAGGCCCGGTTCACATCAATCAGGCCGTGATACCCAAGGCAAGTGGCCGGATAATCGGGATAAAAGGTATACACCCGGGTGCAGTTGACAGTGGAGTGGGCATCAATCACCCCACTGCTCAGACCAGCCAAAGCCACAACCGGCTTAAAGGTAGAACCGGGGGCGTATTTTCCGTTGAGAGCCCGATTAAGGAGAGGGGCCCCCACGGTATCCTGAATCAAAGTGCTGTAATCCTGCCGGTAGGTGGAAAGATCATAGGAAGGATAGGTTACCATTGCCAGCACCTCGCCGGTTTTGGCATTCAGCATCACCGCCGAACCGGCGTTGGCCTCCTTGCCTTCTCCCTCGGGTGCTGTATCCTGCAAGTATTTAATCTGCCGAGCCAAGGCTTCCTGCCCGATTCTTTGCAGCTCCATATCCAAAGTTAAAGAAACCGTGTTGCCCGGTGTGGGGGCAATGGTTTCGGCGGCTTCAATGACCTCGCCGCTGAGACTGATGTATATTTCCCGCTTGCCGTTTTTGCCCCGAAGCTGGGATTCAAACTCCCGCTCAATCCCATTTTTACCGATGATATCATCCATAAGGTAACCGTTCTTTTTCAGCTCGGGATACTCTTCTGCATATATCGCACCGATGGTGCCGATGATGTGGGGCGCAATGGTTCCGTTGGGGTATTGGCGAATGGCGTTTTCCACCACATCCACTCCCGCCAGATCACGGCCTCGTTCCTTAATGGGAATAACCGAGGACATTTGAATGTCGCTGGCAAAGGTATAGGGTACATTCACCGCAAAGCCCCGGCGTTCCATCTCATACCGTACACTGGCAATGCGCCGGGCATCCTGTGGGGAGTACTTCTCCAGCTCATACCGCTCGGTCAGCCAGAAGATAACATCCTCCACCGTGGCATAGGGCTGGGCACCCAAAAAGGCCTTTAGCTTTTCCACATCTCCCTCATACCCGTCTTTAAAGGTATAAGGTGCCGTTTCGGTAATGGGCAGCAG
Source organism: Oscillospiraceae bacterium MB08-C2-2 (assembly GCA_035621215.1). Lineage (NCBI taxonomy): Bacteria > Bacillati > Bacillota > Clostridia > Eubacteriales > Oscillospiraceae > Oscillospiraceae bacterium MB08-C2-2. Next base: position 1,470,263 of record CP141729.1, read on the forward strand.
ATCGTTCCAATCTTCTCCCAGTTCTTCCAGCAAATTGATCAGCTTAAGAATAATCTCATTCTGCCGATCGGATGGAAAAAACGCCTTATCCACAATCACATCAAAGCCCATGCGGTTCACCGCCAGCGGCTGCCCGTTGCGGTCAACAATCTCGCCCCGCACTGCCTTAACCGTTTGGGTGCTGACATATCCGCCTTCCACCATCTTTTTGTACATCGCGCTGTCGACAATCTGTATGTTGACCAACCGTGCAACAAAAACCACCATCACAGCCACAATCAAAGCGGCCAGAATCCAGCGGCGCAGACGAATGGTGCTAAATTTCATGAGCCTCTCCTTTTTTAATCTCTCAAGGCCGCTTCAAAGCGGCGGAAAATTGCGCGAATCAACCAAAAAAGTAAGGGAACCACCGCCAGTGAATAAACGGCAGTGGGCAGAATCTTTCCGGTGAGAACCATCCAGCTGCTTTCGTATCCCCAAATGCTGTAGGTAAAGAGATAATCGAGGCTTCCCTCCAGAATCAGTGCCACAGCGGCAAAGCCCAAAGCATTGGTCAGGTTGCAGTGGAGCAGATAAATCACCAGCATCCCGGCGGATACACAACAAAGCAGGGTAAGAACCGCCCGAAAGCCAAAAAGGGAAAATCCCCCCATATCGCAGAAAAGGCCGGCCAACGCTCCGAAAATGCCACCCACAAATTCCCCTTCAAACATGGCCACAATAATAGCAGCAGGAATCACCCAAATGGGCTTGACACCTCTGATTTCAAACAGGTGCGGCACACTCTGCAAAACATAAAGCAGAATCAGCATCACACCGTAGGTAATGTATTTCAGTGTATGGACAAGGTGTGTGTTACGCATCCGGTTACTCCAATCCCTGACCTTCAAAGTGGGTGATAACCACCACATCCTTTACGTTGCGGATATCGGCGGCCGGCTTAATGGATGCCACAAGGCTGGTTCCATGGCTGCTGGTGCGCACATCCTCCACCACGCCGATCACCAAATCCTTGGGGTAAAGCGCCCCACCGCTGGTCAGAATCAAATCGCCCTTGGCCACTGTGCTTTCCCGGGGGAGATATTCCATCTGGCACATCCCTTGAGAAGCCATTTCCACTGTGCCGCTGACAATGCCGATATCCCGGGCAGCGCTGGCAAAGGCACCCACATCAATGGAAACATCCAGCAGGGTGATCACCTTGGAATAGGTGGCCCCCACCTCCGAAACATAACCCACCAAACCATCGGGGGTCATAACCGGATCCAGGGGTGAAATGCCATCCACAGAACCTTTGCCGATCATGAAGGAATAAAACCGGTCGCTGGGGTCCCGGGCAATGACCGAGGCCATTTCAATTTCCAGATCAGAAAGCTTTTCCTTTACACCTAGAATCTCCCGGAACTGCTCATTTTCATGCTTCATCCGGTCATATTCCACCTGATTTTCCCGCAGAGAATTGACCTGCTGACGCAGGAATTCATTTTCAGCGGCGATTTCATCGGCCCGCAAAAATTTATCAAAAAATTCGCCGGCACTCCGGGCAAGGGAGGCCGACGCCTGCTGCAGGGGAGTGGTTATAAAGGAAAAAATTTGAGAAAGCAGCGGAGCGGTGCCGCCGGTATAAACGGCCTGAATCATAAAGCCCACCAGCAGAGCCAGAACCGCCAGCAGAATTTTAAAACGTACACTGCTGAGAAAATCCTTCACCCGCCGCCACTCCTTTCCCGCCGGGATATGACTTTCAAGCCCTTAATGGGCCGAAAGCCTCTACTTCCTTTCAGAATCGGCACGGATTTCACTGAGAATCTGAATGTTATCCAGCGCCTTGCCCGCACCCTCGGCTACACAGTCCAGCGGGTTTTCGGCAATGTGCACCGGCATTCCGGTTTCGTGGGTGATCAGCGCATCCAGCCCACGGAGCATAGCGCCGCCGCCGGTGAGAGTGATGCCGTGGTCAATGATATCCGCCGAAAGCTCAGGAGGGGTTCTCTCCAGCGTGGTGCGGATCGCATCCAAGATGGAAGCAACAGGATCGGCAATGGCGATGCGGATTTCCTCCGGGGTAATAAAAATATTCTTAGGCAGGCCATCCACCAGATTACGGCCCTTGATTTCGTATTCTTCTTCCCCTTCGTAGGGGTAGGCAGAACCGATGTTGATTTTGATGTTCTCAGCGGTGCGCTCACCGATAAGCAGGTTGTATTTCTTCTTGATATACTGGATGATGGCGCTGTCCAGCTCGTCACCGGCCACACGAACCGACCGGGAGGCAACAATGCCGCCAAGGGAAATCACGGCCACCTCGGTGGTGCCGCCGCCAATATCCACCACCATGCTGCCGGTGGCTTCGGCTACGGGGAGATTTGCGCCAATGGCCGCCGCCATAGGCTCCTCAATGATGGAAACCTGCTTGGCACCGGCTTTGAAAGCAGCTTCCTTCACAGCCCGGCGCTCCACATCGGTAACACCGGAGGGAATGCAAATAATGATGCGGGGGCGGGAAAACCAGCTGTTGTTCAGCACTTTTTTGATGAAAATCTGGAGCATGCTGGCGGTGATATCAAAATCCGCAATAACGCCGTCCTTCAAAGGACGCACCGCAACAATGGAGCCGGGTGTACGCCCGATAACCTCCTTGGCTTCCTTACCAACATAACGAACTGTATCGTTGCGGATATCCACCGCAACAACAGAGGGCTCCCTCATAATAATGCCTTTGCCCTTCATAAAAATTAAGGTGTTTGCCGTACCCAAATCAATTCCAATATCCTTCGAAAACATGCTGTTTCCCCTTTCGCATCTATGGATTCACCGCAACTTTGGCTAAAATTATACAATATCCCTTTTATTATAACCGTTTATGCGGTTTTTCTCAACAAATTTCTTTCAGCTTCTAAAATTATCTTCCCGAGTCCCTTTCTCGGCTTCAACATACACCCACCAAGGCCCTTCTACCGGCCAGTGGAGCCAAAGCCACCCTGCCCTCTCTGGGTATCCTCCAGCGCCTCCGCCTCCACAAGCTGTGGGGTTGCCACCGGCATAATCACCATCTGGGCAATTCGCTCACCGGGTGCAATCTGGTAATCCTCCTGACCATGGTTGGTCAGGCCCACCATAATTTCACCCCGGTAATCGGAATCCACCACCCCAACTCCATTGGAAGGAACAATCCCCCGCTTGATGCCCAAGCCGCTGCGGCCAAAGACAAAGGCGGCATAGCTCGGCCCCTCCAACTGGATAGCAATGCCGGTAGGCACCAGCACCCGCCCCCCTGCGGGAAGGGTGAGAGGCTGCTCCAAACAGGCACAAAGATCGTAGCCGGCACTGCCCTCAGTGGCTCTTTGGGGCAGCACGGCGGTTGGTTTTAATTTTTGAACACGCAGCTGCTGCATGATAAAAACCGTTCCTTTCACATTGGTTTCTGTGCATCCATTGCGGTTTCTGCCATAGGCAGAGAGCAATTGGCATACCCTGCTTAGGGTGATTTTTCACGCTAAGGCTTCCTTTTTCGGTGCACCCTTGGGGCAACCGAAGTGTATGGGCGAGTGTTACAGAACCCGCCGGTAGTAAAGCCCCCGGGTGATTTCACCCTGTGGCGCACCACCCGAGCGGTAATCGGAGAGAACCTCTCCACAACGCCGGGGGGATTCATCGGTAAAAACAAGAGTAAGGAAGGCAAAGCCCTCCAACTCCTGAGAGCGGTCGGCCAGCCAAAGGGGCAGGCAGTTGTAAATCACCGAGCAGCCCCATTCGCAGTCAACGGGGAACTGGCGTCCGGTGCGGTCGGTAATGGTTTTCCAGCTTTTGCCGCAGGCAGCACAGCCTGTGTTCACCCCCACCGGGCAATTGCGGGTGGTCATGAGGGGCAGGCGGCCATAGGCCAGTATGCCGACCGGCAAAACACTCCCCAGCCTTTTGGCGGCGGGCAGTTCCAGCTCGAAAGAGGCTTCTGTATCCGCCAGGCCCATAGCCGCATATTCACCGGCAGAAAGCCGGTTGGTGATGTTGAGGGAATACCCGCCGTGCAAAACAAAGCCCAGCTCCTGCGCCAGCCGAACGCTGCCCAGATTGCCCACCCAAGCATGGGTTATCCCGGTCTCTTTCACCCGAACCAGCAGTTCCCGGAGGCGCTCATGTCCTTCAAAGGAGATGCGGGGCAGGGCAACCATGATTTTGGCGCTGTATCCTTCAAGCTGCTGGGGGGATAGCTCCGCCGCCAGTTCAGCCGGTATAATGACCTGATCTGCCTTTTCCCACACAGCAGTAACCAGCTGGTTGATACGGCTGACAACCACCCGCAGGGCAGATTCTCCCCCAGACGGGGCAGACCCCAAAGGAGGAATGGGCTGAGGCTGAAAGGCATGGGGCACAGTTTTCCCACGCAGGCCGGTGATTTGCTCAAGAACCTCCCGGCGCAAGGCATTGAGCTGGGAAACCGGCGCCATAAGGCCATCTTCCAGTTTGGCTTCAATTTTTTCTGCAAAGAAGGGGGTTCCCCCTGTTTTTTCCAGTGCGGCAGAGGCCTTCGCCAGATCGGTGGGGGCGGTGCGTGCCTGCTGGGGCGGCTCGCCCTGCGCCCGGGCACTGTTGCCATCCCCATCCTGTGCGGTGAGGGTTACCGGCTCGCCCGCAGCCATGGTCAGCTCAAACCGCAGGGGCACCCGCCCGGTTTCCTTGTGATAAAGACCGGCCAGCCGGGAAAGCACTCCCTGCGCCGCCGTTACATCCTCTTTATCCCGAACACCGAACATTTCACTGCCTAGTTTGCCATCCAGATAGCTGCTGGTAAAGCCGGTGCGGGAAAAGACCGCCCGCAGGCTTTCTACATCGGGGCGTTTGCCCTCCAGCGCCTCACGGCAGGCGGTAACAGCGGCGGCTACATATTCCGGCCTCTTCATACGGCCTTCGATTTTCAGGGAAACCACACCGGCCTCTTTTATGGATTCCAACTTTTCCACCAGCGATAAATCCTTGAGTGAAAGAGCGTGGCTGCTGTTCCCGGCCGCAAAAGGCAGGCGGCAGGGCTGGGCACAAAGACCCCGGTTACCACTGCGCCCACCGATCATACTGCTCATATAGCACTGGCCGGAAACACTCATGCAAAGAGCGCCGTGGACAAAGCATTCCAGCTCCATGGGGCTGCCTGCCGAAATGGCCGCAATTTCCCGGGCGGAAAGCTCTCTGGCCAGAACAGCCCGGACAAAGCCCAGCTCCTCCAGCTTTTTAACCCCATCCAAATTGTGCACCGCCATCTGGGTGGAGGCGTGAAGCGGCAGGGTGGGGGCCACTTTGCGAACCAGCGCCGCCACCGCCAAATCCTGCACAATCAGCCCGTCCACCCCAAGGGCGCAGGCTTCCTCAATCGCTTCCAACAGGCCGTTAAGCTCCCGGTCAAAAACCAAGGTATTCAGGGCAAGATAAACCTTGACACCCCGAACATGGCAAAAGGATACAGCCTGCGCCAGCTCGTCCCCATCAAAATTCTGGGCTCCACGCCGTGCATTAAAGCCTTTGCCGCCCAGATAAACGGCATCGGCACCACATAAAACACCGGCCGTGAGGCTTTCCATCCCCCCGGCAGGTGCTAAAATTTCCATTTTTCTCATCAGCGGGAACCCTTCTTATTGCCCAACAGTCTTTCCAAACGGGCTATTTCCTTGCGGGCATCCTCTGCCTCCATGCGGGCACGGGAAGCCTCCTCCAGATATTCCGCCAGTTGATCCCGAATGCGGTCGGTATCCCCTTTCGCCTTGCGGTAAAGATCCTGATAATTCAGGTTCAGCAGAACCAGCGCCTCTGTAAGGCCCAACCGCCGATTGCTCTGCATCACCCGGCTCAGCTGCTCATTGAGTTCGGTGGCCAGCTCCACCACATATTTTGGTTCCTCTGAGGTGGTAATGGGATATTCCGCCCCTTGTATATAAACGGTAACACGATTGATTTCGCTCATTCTATGGTTCCCCCTTCTGCCCAGCCAGAGCTTTTCGTATGTTCATCACCCGGATTTCAAAAATCCCAGGCGGTAGCATTCCTCATCATTAAAGAATAACGTATTAAAATGATTATACCTCATTCATGCAACTTGTTAAAGGGGTGTCGCAGAGATTTCGACAGTTTTATTTCGCCTTTTATAGATGCCTTTCAGGCCTTTTTTCCTTGTGATGCTATCACTTCTCAAAAACGTGTGTATTATTTAACAAATACAGTCATTGAAAAAGAGAATTTTTATCTATATAATGAAAATCAGCCCACAAAATACCAGCCAGACTGTGTTGGAGTATACCCGAATAATCCAATGCCTTTGCTGCCCGCTGGAAGCGGACTATGAGATGGAGGAACCACCATGAAGCATGCTTATTCCACCAAGGAAATTCAAGAACGCATTGCCGCAAAGCTCACCGGCGAGTTGGGCTGGGATTCCCCCGAGGCCGCCGATGATGCCGCCTATTACAAGGCTGTGGCCCTCGTGGTCAGGGAAATCACCGCTGACCGCCGCCGAAAATTCAAATCCCATAGCCTGGCCGCCGAAAAGAAGCAGGTTTATTATTTGAGTATGGAATTCCTGCTGGGAAGGAGCCTGAAAAACAGCCTTTTCAATTTGGGGCTGACCGAGCTTTTTGCGGAAGCACTGTTCGGAATGCAGGTACGGCTGGAACGGCTTTATGAATATGAGCCGGATGCCGGCCTGGGCAACGGTGGTCTCGGGCGACTGGCCGCCTGCTATATGGATGCCATGGCCACCAATGACATTATGGCGCTGGGCTATTGCCTGCGGTATGATTTTGGCATTTTCAAGCAGACCATTGTGGAAGGCTGGCAGAATGAAGAGCCGGATAACTGGCTCCCTATGGGTGAGGTTTGGATGACACCCCGGCCCAGCCATGCGGTGTCGGTGCATTTTGGCGGGCACATTGAGGAATCATGGGATGATAATTACCATTTAGTCAACCATGTGGGGTATACCACCGTGCAGGCGGTGCCCTATGATATCCGCATCCCCGGCTATAGCAGTGAAGGGGTCAGCACCCTGCGGCTGTGGCGGGCCAAAAGCCCGGCGGCCATGGATATGGAATCCTTCAACCGGGGGGATTATTCTTCTGCTTTTGAGCAGGCCGCCTTTGGGGAGGCCATCACCAAGGTGCTTTACCCCAACGACAACCACGTGGAAGGCAAGCTTCTGCGTTTGCGCCAGCAGTATTTTCTCTGCGCCGCCTCCATCTCGGATATCTGCCGGCGGCATCTCTCGGTTTATGGCTCCTTTGATAACTTTGCCGATAAAAACGCCATTCATATCAACGATACCCACCCCACTCTGGCCATTCCGGAATTGATGCGCTTTCTGCTGGATGATTGCGGTTATGGGTGGGATGCGGCTTGGAGCGTGGTTTCCCGCACCTTTGCCTACACCAACCATACGGTGATGCAGGAGGCCATGGAGGTTTGGGATGAGCCACTTTTCAAAAACCTTCTGCCCCGTATTCATACTATCATCGTGGAAATCAACCGCCGATTCTGCGCTGAACTGTCAGAAACATATCATCTCCCCCAAGAAACGGTGGAGCGTATGTCCATCATCGGCAATCGCCAAATTCGCATGGCCCATCTGGCCGTGGCTGGTTCCCACAGTGTCAACGGGGTATCCAAGCTCCACTCCCAGATTTTGCAGGATGCGGTTTTCGCCGATTTTTACAAAGCATCCCCTGCTAAATTTACCAATGTAACCAACGGCATCGCCAGCCGCCGCTGGCTGATTCAATCCAACCCTTCCCTCACCAATTTGATAAAAGAATCCATTGGCCCGGATTTTGCCAAGGATATGAGCAAGCTGGCAAAGCTGCGGGATTTTGCGGAAGACAAGAGCTTTCTCAAGGAGCTGGCCCGCTCCAAGGAGCAGAACAAGCTGGCCCTTTGCGAATATGTCCGCCAGAAGCAGGGCATTGTGCTCAACCCCCACTCTATTTTTGATACACAGGCCAAGCGGCTCCATGAATACAAGCGCCAGCAGCTCAATGTCCTGCACATTATCAGCCAGTATCTCTACCTTAAAGAAAACCCGGGCGCTGATTTTGTGCCCCGTACCTATTTCTTTGCTGCCAAAGCCGCCCCGGGCTATTTTGTTGCCAAGCAGATCATCAACCTGATCTGCACGCTGGCGGAGCAAATTGAAAAAGATGCGGCAATCCGTGACAAGCTGCGGGTGGTGTTTCTGGAAAACTACTCGGTGACCCTTTCGGAAATTCTCATGCCCGCTACGGAGATATCCCAGCAGATTTCACTGGCGGGAACCGAGGCCTCCGGCACCGGCAATATGAAGCTGATGTTAAATGGTGCCATTACCCTCGGCACGCTGGATGGAGCCAATGTGGAAATTTTGGAGGCTGTGGGAGAAGAAAATATGCTTCTCTTTGGGCTGAAAGCCGCAGAAGCTGCCACCCTGCGGGAGGCAGGCTATAACCCGCTTGATTACTACACCAGCGATCCCGTTCTCAAAAGCGCCGTGGATTATCTGCTCACCGGCTTTGACTCCGATCATTTTGCCGGGCTCCACAGCCTGCTGACCACCTCGGATTATTACATGACCATGGCAGATTTCTCTGCCTACCGGGAAGCACAGCATAAGGCCGCTCAGCTTTACAGCGATCCTTACCACTGGCAGAAAATGTCCCTTATGAACATTGCGGGCAGCGGGATATTCAGCTCTGACCGGGCTATTCTGGAATACGCCCGCAAAATTTGGAAGACGCAAGCATGAGCGGCCCGGTGATTTTTGACAGCCGCAGCCCTCGGTATAAGCGGCCTTTTGGAGCCTTGCGTGCAGGGGAGCCGGTAACCGTAAGCTTCTATCTGCCTAAAACGGCAAAGGTTGCATCGCCTGCTCTGGTGATCTACAAGGCCGATGAGTGGGAAAGCCCCGCCGCCATCATCCCTATGGAACTAAGCGATGTTTCCCTGACTGAAAATGGCTACAGTGGCCGCCTTGCATCCCAAATCACAGGGCTTTATTTCTATTGCTTTCGCTTGAAAATGGACGGTGCTCTTTGCTTTATCAGCAAAGGGGAAGGCAGTCAGGGTATGCTCACTCCCCAACAGGGTGATCTATGGCAGGTGACCGTTTATGAAGAGGCAGGCAACCCCTCTAAAATATTGGGGGATGGCATTCTTTATCAGGTTTTCCCCGATCGATTCTATGCTACCGATGCTGCACCGGGGGTACCCGCCGGGCGCCGCCTGCACCAAAGCTGGGAAGAAATGCCTGACTTTCGTCCCGATACAGAGGGTGAAATCACCAACTCCGATTATTTTGGCGGCAATCTCCGGGGTATTGAGGCAAAGCTGCCCTATCTGGCGGAGCTGGGGGTGACTGCCCTCTATCTCAACCCCATTTTTGAGGCGCACTCCAACCATCGCTACAACACCGCCAATTACCTGAGAATTGACCCCCTGCTGGGTACTGAGGCCGATTTTGAAAGCCTCTGTGCCAATGCGGATAAGCTTGGGATTTCGGTGATTTTGGATGGGGTTTTCAGCCACACCGGAAGCGACAGTGTCTATTTCAACCGGGAGGGCCGCTATGGGCAAGGCGGCGCTTACAACGATCCCGACAGCCCCTACCGGGAGTGGTATGAATTCGAAGTTTGGCCGGAAAAATACGATTGCTGGTGGGGCATTAAAACCCTGCCCAATGTTCGTGAAACTTCCCCTTCTTATCTTGACTTTATCTGCGGCGAAAAAGGGGTGCTGGCCCATTGGATGTCCAAAGGGGCAAGGGGCTGGCGGCTGGATGTAGCGGATGAACTGCCCGATGATTTTCTGGATGCCCTAGCCGCTCAAGTTAAGGCCATTAACCCGGATACCCCGGTGATCGGGGAGGTCTGGGAGAATGCCTCCAACAAAATCAGCTATAGCCACCGCCGCCGATATTTGCAGGGCCGCCAGCTGGATAGTGTGATGAACTATCCTTTCCGTGAGGGCATTATCGATTTTCTGCGCCGGGGAACCGGGCCGGAACTGCTGGAAACGATACTAACCGTTCTTGAACATTACCCCCGCCCGGTGGTGGATTGCCTAATGAACTTTCTTTCCACCCACGATACGCCCCGGGCCATCACTGCACTGGTTGGAGAGGAATTCCACGGTCAAGACCGGGAATGGCAGTTCGCGCACCACTTTTTAGAAGCAGAAACCTATGAGAAGGGGCTGTCTCTGCTGCGGCTAGGGTATCTCTTGCTGTTTGGCCTGCCGGGCAAACCCTGCATCTACTATGGGGATGAAGCCGGAATAACGGGTTATCGTGACCCCTTTAACCGCACACCCTTCCCTTGGGGGCATTCCCAGCCGGAGCTGACCCGCTTTTTCGCCGCCTTGGGGGGTATGCGAAAGCAATATGCAAAAAGCTTTTCCGGGGATTTCATACCCCTGCTTTTTGATGAGAATATGGTCTGCTTTTACTGGCAAAGCACCACAGGGCGGCTGCTGTTTGCGGTCAATCGGGGCCATACACCCCAAGAACTTCCCTTAGCGGTGAATATGCTGCAAAGCCGTGTGCTGCTTGTTACAGGCCAATACGAAAACCGAAGCCTTGCCCCCTTGAGTGGGGCTGTTCTCTGGGCAATGGGTGAAAACTGAATACAGTCTTAGCATCAAAAAAGGAACCACCTATTCATTAGGCGGCTCCTTTTTATTGTTTGGATAAGTTTTTTTACTTAATCTCAAAGCAGCGCTTTACGCCCCCCTCTTTCGGGCAGACTTTATCGCACTGGTAGCAGACCTCGTTCACCAGTTCCTGATCCTTCTCAAAGGCATAGATATTTTCCATAGTTGTAATGGCGATGGCCTGCACCGCCTCCCGTGTAAAGAAAGCCTGATGGGAGGTTACCAGCACATTGGGCAGAGAAAGCAAGCGGGCCAGCTCATCGTTCTGCAAAATCTCATTGGATTTATCCTCAAAGAAATACTCGTTTTCTTCTTCGTAAACATCCAGCCCGGCGGCTCCGATTTTACCGGATTTGAGCCCTTCCAGCAAAGCTTCTGTATCCACCAGCGCTCCACGGGAGGTGTTGATGAGGATGGTTCCCTCTTTCATTTGAGCAACCCTTTCCCGATTGATCAGGTGATAGGTATCCTCTGTCAGCGGGCAGTGGAGCGAAACCACATGGGAAAGAGAAAAAAGCTGATCCAGCGAGACATACTCCACATCCAGATTGGGGTCTGGGTAAGCGTCGTTGGCTAAAACACGCATGCCAAAGCCCTTGAGGATATCAATGAAAATCCGGCCGATTTTACCGGTACCGATGATACCGGCCACCTTATCCCGCAGATCAATCCCCATAAGCCCGTTGATGCTGAAATTGTTATCCCGGGTGCGGACATAAGCCCGGTGGGTTTTGCGGTTCACCGAAAGCAGCAGCGCCGCCGCATGCTCCGCCACCGAAGAGGGCGAATAGCTGGGCACCCGCACCACATGTACCTTTTCGTAGGCCGCCTTGAAATCCACATGATTAAAGCCCGCCGAACGCAGAGCAATCAGCTTCACCTTGTTCTGATAGAGTGTATCAATAACCTGCTGGTTGATAATATCGTTGACAAAGGAGCAAACCACATCAAAGCCTGCACTCAAAACGGCAGTATCCGGGTTCAGCTTGTGTTCAAAATATTTAATGGTATAGCCATATTCCTCCGCCAGCTTATCAAACCACAGCCGGTCATAGGGTTTGGTATCGTAAAATGCGATTTTCATAGTGCTCCCCCTTTTTGTTAACTTTGCTCTTTTGGGTATGTTGAATCATCATACCATGTCTCTCGCTGTTTTTCTATTCCTCTTGGCTTTATTTTACCCCATTTTAAGCATTTTTCCTCATTTTTATGCTATTATAGTTTTCATAAACTAATTTTAAAGCTAGACAGCATACAGGAGGCTCCATATGGCCAAAAAATCCACCCATAAAACCAATGCGATGCGGCTGCTGGATACATCCGGCATCCCTTACAGCATTCTCACTTACGATTGCGATGGCGTAACCTTTGATGGCAAGCTGGTGGCCGAGCAGGTTGGCCTGCCCTTTGCCAGTGTTTTTAAAACCCTTGTTACCGTGGATGATAAAGGCGGCTTTGCTGTGGCTTGTATTCCGGTAGACTGCCACTTGAATCTAAAGGCATTGGCGCAGGCTGCTTCCCGCAAGCGTCTGGAGCTTCTGCCTTTGGAACGTTTGTTGGCTGTCACCGGTTATGTAAGGGGCGGCTGCTCCCCTGTCGGTATGAAAAAGCCTTTGCCCACCTACATCCACAGCTCAGTTCAGGAGCTTGAGCAGGTTGCGGTCAGTGCAGGGCTTCGGGGCATGCAGCTTCTGTTAAAACCGGAGGATCTATTGCAGGCCTGCTCCGGGCAAGTATGCGAGCTCACTCAGGCAGAGTAAAAAACCGTGGAATAAGAGTTTCTTAACCATATTTCATCAAAATGAAATTATTTTTTATTGCATTTTTAAATAAAATAGGTGTGTAGGCTTTTTTCTCTTGGGATTTTTCCTTGCCATAGCAGGCTCTATGGTGTAATATATACTTATGTGCGTGAATGTTTAACAAGGTTTTAAAGGCGGGGAGGGCTGTGCTCTGATCAGCGCTGCGGGCATTTCAAAAGCATATGGACGTGAAAAGGTTCTGGTGGATGTGGAGCTCAGTGTGGGGCAGAGGGAGATCGCCTGCATCGTGGGGCCAAACGGTTCCGGTAAATCCACTTTGCTTTCCATTCTGGCAGGGCTGCTTCGGCCTGACAGCGGCCGGGTTTTGTTTGGAGGCAAGCCACTTAAACCCATAGGTTCCGGCCGGCAGATCGGCTTTGTCCCTCAAAAAGACAGCCTTTTTGAGGAGCTGACTGTAGCGGATAACCTAGCCTTTTGGTCTGCTGCGGCAAAGGTTTCTCTGAGAGAGGCTCTTGCCCGGCCTAGCGTGACCCAGCTAGAACTGAAACCAATGCTAAAAAAACGGGTGGGTGCACTTTCGGGTGGGATGCGGCAGCGCATCTCGCTGGCTGTGGGGCTGCTTGCCAATCCCACGTTGCTGATACTGGATGAGCCTTTTGCCGGGCTGGATCTTTTTTTTAAGCGCCAGCTGATTACACATTTAACAGAGCTGCGAAAAGATGGCGTAACTATCCTGTATACCAGCCACAATGCCGATGAAATCGCCGCCCTGTGTGACAGGGTTTTTCTGCTGATGAACGGCAAAATTGCGCTGACCCGCACCTTGGATACTCTCCCCTCTTCTGCACAGGCGCTCAATCAGTATATTTATACTTTTATAACAGGAGAAACGATATGATGAATCAAGACGAAAACGTCAACCAGCAGCTCCCAGGTTCTGAGCCTCAGGCATCCGGTGCCAATCCACCCGAGCCGAACTCTTTCTCCCCTGAGAGCACCTCTTCTGGTTCTGCTTTCGGCGAGAATCCCGACCAAAGCCCCGACTATTTCGGCGAAACTTCTACGGACAATATCACTGCCAATCCTTTTGCCTCCTCCGATGCATCTGGTGAAAATTTCTGGCAGGCAGGTGGTTCCGAACAGCCTTCAACCCAAGGCCAGCCCCCTATGGGTTACGATCCCAATCAACCCTTTGCCCAAAATCAGACCCCCGAAGGCTATGATCCCAACCAACCCTTCGGCCAAACCCAGCCCCCTATGGGTTATGATCCCAATCAAGCCTATAACGCTCAGGGTTATGGAATGCCTGCTCCCAAGAAAAAACGCAAGGGGCTTCTCATTGGCCTTATCGCTGGGGGAACAGCTCTGGTGGCCGGTCTTCTGGTGTTTTTCTTCTGGAGCAGCATCCTGAAAATGGTTGCTCCCGAAAAATATTTGGCGGCTTCTCTGGCCCGCACCAGCGCCAACATTGCTTCCCGTGACCAGCGCTTCCCGGATTTTGCCCGGTTTGCAGGTAAGCCTGCGGCTCAAGAGTTTGATATCAAGCTGCAATCTCTTGATTTTTTGGATAACGACCCTTCCAGTTTCTATTATCAAAGCTACCGTATGCTGGAGGGCTCCAAGGCCAGCGGTGCCTTTATGCTGGATCCTCAGCAGAAAAAGCTGCTTCTGGAGCTTTCGGTTTCAGCGGCAGGCTATAAAGTGGATAACAACGAGTTCTATATTTCTCCTGAGCTGGTGGCACTTTCGATTCCTACTTTCTATAAGGGTGCCGATTACATCACCATCAATCCTTCCACCTTCCGTGAGGATTGGAACGGTTCCATATTTGGAGAGAATTCCAAGGTTCCTGCGGAATTTGATCTCAAAGAGATCGTCAACAGCATGTTTGGGGCAATTGATGGGCCAAAAGGCAATCTGGATTCCAACACCATTAAATATGGCCAAGGGCTCACTGCCCTTTGGAATGAGTTTGTAAAATCCGGTGAGTTTACTTCCGGTGGAGCCTCCTCCAAGCGGATTGGCGGTAAAACCCAGCAGCTGGATCAAATGGGCTATACCTTCAGCGGCGAGGCACAGAAAGCTCTTTATCAAGGGTTCCTTGGGATTTATAGGGCCTATATGCTGGATACCGCAGCCTCTTATGACGGTATGATTTCTGCCTTTTCCTACAACTCTTTTTCCGAAGAAGAAATTGATCAAATGATTGATCAGCTTTTTAAGGTGGAGTTTCTGGAGGATATGACCGTTACCTTCTACATAAACCAGCAGGGCCTTGTTTCCCGTATGGAAATCCCCTCGTTGATGATGAGCTACCTTGACAGCTACAGCAGCAAATACAATGATGCCCGCTTCGGTTTTGTGCTGGATTTAGCCGGTGAAACCTGTGTGGCCGATGTGATGGAGGCCACTCTGGATATTAAAACCGACTACGCCAAAGCATCCGTGATTTTCTCCCGGGATTCCGGCATTGAAAAGGGTGCCGCCTATGACCTGATGGATTTGGATTTCCGCACCGATGGCAAACGGGATATGAAACTTTATTACGAAGCCAAGTGGGATAAGAACCAAACGGATGGGGAAAATTTCAACCTGGCTGTTGGTGCAGAGGATAAATACTCCGATTATGCCGTGGGGCTTTCCGGCCAGCTGACGGATGAAAAAGACAAAATTATTCTTGCGGATGGGGAGCTTGTTCTGCTCACCGATAACGAGCAGTATATGTCCTTCCGGGGCGGCTACACCCTGCGAACTGCCGATTCTTCCGAAATTGCAGTGGATACCGCCGACAGCATCAGCCTCTTTGAATTTGACTACGAGGAACTGGGTTCCATTTTGGATTCCCTATAAACCAACTGTTAACCGTATAACCTGAAACAGATTGTTAGGAGGGCCTGCCGGTATGTTCATTGTCTCCTTGGCTCTCCGACATTTTGCAACTAAATGGCGGCGCTTTGCGCTTTTTATCGGTCTGACAGCCCTGCTTTGTATAGCGGCAGGGCTGTTAGGCCGTTTCTTTCTCACCCAGCAGCGAGCGGTGGAGCCTGTCTCCATTGTGCTGGTTGATCTGGATGATACCACCGAGACCCGCATGGGCTTTCAGCTGCTCTCGGGAATGGAAAGCTACAGCCAGCTGCTGGTTTTTGAAAAACAGGAGCAGCTAAAAGCACAGGAAATGCTGAGAAACGGCTTGATTACCGCTGTTGTCACCATTCCTCAGGGATTTACGGATAGTATAAAATCAGGAGTTAATACTCCTTTCCGATTGGAATACAGCGAAAAAACGCCTCTTAAATCCCAGCTGGTAGCCGCCTTTGCCCAAAGCTTTGCCGAAATGCTTAAAACCAGTCAGGCCGGCGTTTACACCGCTTTGGAGTATGGCCGTGAACAGGGAGACGATACCCTTTATCCCATGCTTTTTCAATCGATCAATTTAGAATATCTTAGGCTGGTGGGTTACCGGGATGATCTGTTTATCCGCCAGACCCTATCCGTAACCGCCTCGATGGATGCCATGGATTATTACATCCTCTGCGCTCTGGTGTTTTTGCTGGGGCTTTCCCCGGTGCTTTTGTTGGAAAGTGTGCTGGTCTTGCAGTGTCCGGGGGTCACAGGGGGGTTGCGCCGGGCGGGAATCGGAAATTTCCGCAGCAGCCTTGCCCTGCTGGCGGCTCTTTGGGCTGCCTGCCTGTGTGTGGGAGGTTCTCTCAGCCTGCTGCTTTGGGCTTTCGCTCAGGTGGGTGGGCTGGCCTTTGCACCCACTTTTCCCTTTTTTGCGGGACTTGCCGTGATTCTGCTGGCCGTAGCGGCGGCAACACTCTTGATCGCCCGGCTTCTGCCTTCTCCCGGGGCGGGGAGCCTGTGCACAGCGCTGTTTTCTCTAGCGGCACTGTTGGTTTCCGGCGGTATTATTCCCACCGATTATCTTTCCCCAAGGCTCCAGCTTTTGGGCAGGCTGACTCTCAACCGCTGGGCCGTGCCGCTGCTGGGTGAGGGGCTTGCAGGCCGAACGGATTGGAAGGCCTTGGGGCAAACTGGCCTATGGGCTTTGCTGCTGTTTATTACGGCTGTGGCTTTGGCATGGCTGCGCAGCAAAAAGGAGGTGCGGGGATGAGGCTCTTCCTAACCTCTTTTTTCCAGTGCTGCAAGCGGCTATTTCGGCAGCGCGCCTTTTGGGCAATCCTCATACTGCTTCCTCTGGCTGTGCTGGCGTGGGGTCGTCTGACCGCCAAGGAACCGGCAGCGGTGCTGCGGGCGGGTGTGCTGTTTAACCCCGCCGAGGCCACTTTTGGGCGTATATTTGAAAGTCTGCCACAAAACCCCAGCCTGCTTTTTGAAGCCTATACCCCACAGCAGCGTTCCCTTATGGAACAGAGGGTTAAAACCGGCCAGCTGGAGTGTGCTTATCTGCTGGAGGATGCCTTAATAGAGGCCATAGAGCAGGGGCGGCTACAGGAGGCTGTCACACTGCTGCGCCGCCCTTCGTCTATAGCGGAGCCGGTGTTTAATGAAATGCTGTTTGCCGCTGTGCTGGAACAGGCCTCTCCCGCCATTGTCACCCGCCAGCTTGCAGGCTTTTATGGCGATGACCCAGCCGTTTTGGGCGGGCAGGTTAAGGAGCGCCTCCAATGGTACACCGAGCAGGCGCTTTACCTTTCGCCCAAAGAACAAAGCGTAGCTGCGGCCGCTTTGCCTGTTCCCCCTTCCAATCTGCCACGGACAGTGCACGGGCTTATCCTCTGGTTTTTAACCGGGCTGATTCTCTTTTCGCTGCCCCGTTTTATACAGGAAAACGAACGCCCCCTTTGGCGGCGGCTGGGCTATAGGGGACTAATCCCTTATTATGGGGGCCTTTGGCTGGCTCTCACCGGAACGGCTCTTTTGGCAGGCGGAATTGGATTGGGAACCTTGTCGCTGATTTACCCATCAGGGCTTTTGCCTGCGGCGCAGGAGTTTGTGATGCTGTTGCTGTTTTGCAGCGTACTTGCTATACTGGGGATACTGTGGCTCTCACTTCTCCACAAGACGGATGCCCTTTACAGCGGCAGTATTTTCATCCTGATTCTCACCGGTATTTTCGGCGGCGTTTTCTTTAGCTGGCAGGAGATCAGCCCCCGGATAGCGGCTTTCTGCCGCTTTTTCCCCACCGAGCTGTATATGGATGGCCTGCTGTATGATAGCCGCTTTGCCCGAGCGGTGTTGGCGGGTATAAGCGCCGCTGCCGGGCTGGCAACGCTGCTGCGGCTCCGGGTGTGGTTCTTAAAAAGCCGCTGACCCTATTATTTGCATATGAGTATGTATTCACTGTCTCAGGAGGTCAACCAACCATGAAGCTGTATGCTCTTTTGCGCAAATCGCCTTTGCAAACCCATTCTCCCTTTATTCACAACCGCCTTATGGAGCTGCTGGGCATCGATGGCCAGTATGGCGCCATGGAAATTCCCCCGGAGCGCATTCCCAAGGTGGTGGATGCCCTCAAGGTGCTGGGTTATGGCGGCATCAACATCACCATCCCCTATAAGCAAGCCATTATGCCTTATTTGGATGAGATTTCCCCCGAGGCACAGGCCATCGGTGCTGTGAATACCGTGAAGATTGAAGAGGATGGGCGCAGTCGAGGCTTTAACACCGATTATTTCGGCTTTGGCGTTATGCTGGAGCGATCGGGAATCTATGTAAAGGGTAAGGGTGCTGTGCTGTTGGGAGCCGGTGGCGCTGCCAAGGCTCTGATCGCTTATTTGCAGGATCACGGGGCTTCGAGCATTCTGGTGGCCGCCCGCTCACCTGAAAAGCTTGCCATTCTAAAAGAGGAACACCCTGTTATTGAAACCTGTTCCCTAAACGATACAGAAGCGTTAAAGGGTTCTCTCCTGATCAATGCAACACCGGTGGGTCAACCACCCCTGCTGAATGACCTCCCTGTTCCTCGGGAGGTTGTGGAAAAGTTTGAAGCGGTAGCGGATATTATTTCCACTCCACCCCGCACAATACTGCTGGAGCTGGCCGGGGAATTGGGCCTCAAGACTGCCGGTGGGCTTGCCATGGTTGTGTATCAGGCCTGCAAGGCGGAGGAAATTTTTCACCAGTGCTCCATTGATCCAAAGCTAAGCGATCAGGTTTACCGGGAATTGGAGGCCCGGCTCAGCACCCAATAAGGCCTCTCAAGTTTGCCACAATGGAGCCGAAGGTTATTGTAGTGGTTTTGTTCATGGATGAACAGAACTTGTGCTCAGGGAGGATTGATTATGCGCATTCAAACCAATATTATGGCGCTGAACGCCTATCGGAATTTTGGCATAAACGCACAAATGGCTTCCAAAAGTCTGCGCCGCCTTTCCTCCGGCTATCGCATCAACAGTGCCGCCGATGATGCGGCGGGGCTGGCTATTTCAGAAAAAATGCGTGGCCAGATTCGAGGGCTGGAAATGGCAGTCACGAACACTCAAAACGCTGTCTCACTGCTGCAAACAGCAGAGGGCGGCCTGAACGAGGTGCACACCATGCTCACCCGCATGAAGGAGCTGGCTGTGCAATCCGCCAACGGTACCTATGACAATGAGGTGGATCGTCAGGCCCTGAATCTTGAATACCAAGCTCTCAAGGATGAAATCAACCGGGTTTCTTCCTACACCAACTACAACGGCATGAAGCTGTTGGATGGGAGCCTTGGCGGAAAAAAGGGTGCCAATGGCATGCAGGAACTGGGTATAACCGGTATTTCTCTGGGCGGCACACAGGAATACAGCGGTTCCCTGCATCTGAACCTGACTAAAAATGAAGATAACACCTTTACCCTGGCTCTGCGTGCAGAGGATAAGGTTTACACCAAAAAGCTTACCGATATGTCGGACGCTGTGATCACCTTAGAGGATATGACCATCATTACCCTGACCGGCACCTTTGCTGATTTAAAGGATGGGGTTATCAGCTCGATAACGGTAAAGGAGCAGCAGCTTGTGACCGACAAAGCCGTGAGCCGGGCTTCTTCCAGCCGGGGAATCGCTTTCCAGATTGGGGCCAACGGCAGTGAGGATAACCGGGTTTATGCCGCTGTGGATGATACCTCCGCCTATATGATGGGGCTTGGGGATACCGATATCCTCAACCCGGAAAATGCCCGCAAGGCTGTGGATTTGGTGGATGGTGCCACCAATATTGTTTCCCGCTCCCGGGCCCGTTTGGGCGCTATGCAGAACCGCTTGGAGCATACCCTGAACAATCTGGGAACCCAAATTGAGAATCTCACTGCTGCCGAGAGCCGCATTCGGGATGTGGATATGGCCAAGGAAATGATGGCCTATACCAAATACAATATTCTCATGCAGGCCGCGCAGGCCATGATGTCTCAGGCTATGAACCTGCCCAAGCAGCTGCTGGCCATGCTACAGAATTTATAAGGTCAATACCACCAACAATGCGATTAAAATACAATAAAAAATCCTCTCAGGTTTTAGCAGTTAAGCCGCAGGGCTGATGCTTGACCTGAGGGGATTCTTTTTATTTTCATCCTTTTATGCAGCTGCGGCAAGTCGTTTTCTATAGTAAAGGCACTGATTAAGGCAGTGGTCATCCCAAAGAGAGACCCCGGCGGCTGTTTCATGCAGCCAGCATCACCGCCAAAGAACCAATCACATGTATGGCAGGGCGCACATTGGTGCTGGTATCGAAAGCATAGAGGCCCGCTACTGAAAGCCAATATTTAAGGAATACGGCGTGATCTAGGATGCCGCAGGAATTTCATATTTTGCAATTCTGTTGTTTGCATTGGCCAGCATCGGAGAAATAAGTGTAATGAAAAGAGGCGAAAACCGTTTCATCACAGGGGTATAGTTCCATTGGTTCTTGAGCCTAGTGTATGGACACAGGGTGACAAGCTCTTCCGCTTCTTTAACACCCCACTGAAACACAGCGCTCGTCTTTTTAAGAGCATCGTGCTTTTTCTGATTCTTCAATGAAAAGGCCGAGATCAACTCAATCAGGAGCGTGCATCCCGGAAAAGCATCTCGGATCATACCCATCAACCCTTTAATTTCATCCTCTGAAAAATACATAATCAAACCTTCCATAATGATGAGGGTTTCGCCGCCTTTGGCTATTTCTCTGACCCAGTCGCTTTCCAGTGCAGAACAAGCAATCATGGTCTCTCGCTCTACAGTGGGCAATAGCTGTGCTCTTAAATCAGCAGTCGACTGGAAATCAACGTTATACCAGCGAATGCTGCCGTTATCCACTCGATGAAATCGAGTATCCAATCCACAGCCCAAATTGATGCAGGTGCAATTGGGGTGCTGTTTAATGAAGGCGTTTACTTCCTGATCCAAAATAATGGTTCTGGCGGCGCATCCCCATAAGCTCAATTTGCCTTTATCGAATTTGGAGAAATCATAATCCAGCTTTTTCGTCATTTCAATGGCATATTGATCATAAAAATTGTGATTTTCTTTCTGGCTCTCCACTGCTCTGGCATACATGGGAATAAGCATGGTCTCCTGCACACCTGATAATTTGACACTAAGCTTCATTGGGCTTCTTTCCACCTTTCATTTTAGGCACCAAACCAATAAGTTAGTAATGGATAACTTAAAATATAGCATATATTTCAAAGGGAAACAAGTATGCCGGATAACAAAAAGCAAATACAAGTGCAAAATAAAACGCACCCCACAAAGTGAAGTGCGTAAAATGTTTTATCCTGCACCACAGTGTGTTACAAAACGTGTTATTAGGTGTGAATTTGAACTATCGTTTATATAGATGCCGCTTACACCAAGGATAGCACTATGCTTTCATGCTATCCTTGGCTTTGCTCTTTGAACGATTGAACGTTTGTACCTATTATTTATCTCCGGCAATGCAAAGTCCAAAGAAATCGGCGGTGACCGCTGCTCCATGAAGATCGGATTGACGCAGAAGCTCAGTGATTTCGGAGACAGTGTAGGCTGCGTTTAAGGAAGTAACAAGTCCGGGACGTATTTCCTTCGGCTGGGTGGACAAATACACAAGCGCCTTTTTTAATAAATGAACGTCACGTCTCAAGTCGGTGATGCAGTACCGGCCGCCAGGGCGCAGGACGCGGAAAATTTCATGAAAGACACAAAGGGGATTCTCCCATTCGTGCAGAGAGCCGTTGGAAACGACTGCGTCAAAGCTCTCGTCTTCAAAGGGTATTTCCATGCAGTTTCCCAAAACATAGTGGACGGGAATGCCATATTCAGCGGCGTTCTTCTCGGCAATTCGAATCATAGCAGGGCTGATTTCACAGCCGGTAAGAGAGGATAGATTCAGCCTCTTTGCCAGTTCCAAGCCTACATAACCGGGTCCGGGGCCAATCTCCAGCACATCGCCCCCCTTGATTCCGGAAGCGATGATGCCATCTACCCCGTTCCAGCCCTTATCGCGCATACCCCGGGCAAAAAGGTCGAAAACCTCTACGGTAATTTCATTTTGAATGCCCTCGTTGGTTTCAATCACTCTACCCTTAACCATTTGCATCATCCTCCTTTAATTGATTTAGAGATTGCACCGCCCACGCGAGTTCAGCCTCATAATGCTGAATATGGTGCTGAAAAATAATGTTAGCAGAGGTTTGATATCTTTTGGGAATATGGTTTAAAGTTTCTTCTCGATGCATTTTCAGTTTGAATAAAATTTGCTTTAAATTTGCAGCATGGCGGCTCAGGCTGTCCGCAAGTGCTCCATTCTCCAAAGCGTCTGAAAAATACAGTGTGCCATCAATGTCAAAGGTGGGGCGGTATTCAATTTGCAGGGTCTGCAAAAGCAGCTCGTGAAATTTATCCGTGCCTGCGCTACTCACCTGATACACAGTTTTCTCCGGACGCGCCCCCTGCTTGTCGCGTTGGGCAGTGATGAGGCCCGAAGCCTCCATTTTATCCAGATGATAATAGATCGTGGGCAGCTTAACCTGAGTAAAGTCCTCCAACTGCTCTTCTATTAGCTTTTTAATCTGATAGCCATGCTGGGGGCCGAAGCGTAAAAGAAGCCCAAGGATATAAAGTGGAATCATTCAATCACTTCTTTCAAATAGTCAGTGCTGATTATAATTATACTCAGCGCTGACTATTTGTCAAGTAAAAAACCGGGTAGTTGGATTCTAATCTCAACTACCCGGTTTATAAATAATGTTTTATTTTCTCACAAAGCAAATAAAAAGTCATGTATAAGTTCAAATCCTCATACATGACTTTAATTTGCGAGCCACGTTAATTCTGGATATCCTCTTATTTTCAGTTGGAGATTTGAACTATCACTCCTGAACAATCTATACCAGCAAAATAACTATGGTTCTTCAAGAGATGCTTATTCGTTTGTAGGACTATACATGAGAGTCTTCCTTCACACCATTACAGTTTCTCTGGATTAGTTGGCATTAACCCGTATTTTTTTGTAATAGCCAAGAATAAAAATGCTACTACTATACCCATTGTACCGTAGATGGCATCTATAATGTCCGGCGTATTCATAAACCCCATTAACGTTTCGCAAATAAAGTTTCCCGCAATCATAGCCAATCCCAAAATTGCAATGAAACGAAATTTCACGTCCAATAAAAGCCAGGAGTAACCTATGCCCAAATAAGCAATCAAGCTTAAAGATAAATTTGATATGTGTGAATGAATTTCAGAGTTTATTATTACAATATCATTATTAAAAACACTGTACCATCTTGCAAGAGTCAACAGAAAACCTATACAGATTAAAACTGCAAATCCTATGGAAAATAATTTTGTTGAACTATATTTATACGTAATTTTCACACTTTTCTCCTTTCGCATATTTATATTAATTATGTGTATTTCCTCTTATTTAGCATAGAGAAAGAAAAAAGTCATATATGAGTTCAAATCCTCATACATGACTTTAATTTGCGAGCCACGTCAATTCTGGATATCATCCTATTTTAAGATGTGGATTTGAACTATAGACCAAAACACTATATTCAGTGAGTATCATCAATTAATTGCAGAAACTCTTTAATACCAGCGTAATATTCTCTATCAGCAAGCTGTCGTGGGGCAAATAAACCAGTTAACGTAGTAAATAGTTTGGAATTAACCAAATAAGGTCTTAGCATATAATGATCCGTTGAAGATATCCAAGTGACGCTTAAAAATTCCTCAGAAACTTCGTTTTTATATACCCGCTTTGTATCATTACTATCTACATGAATATCTTTTCCACCTAAAAATAGTTTTACAGGACTGTAGAAATACTGTATATCTTCCGTAGCGTCCGATTTGTAATTCTTTGATATAAAATTCCAACGTTCTTTTGTAATGCTTTTGTCTGCATTTTGATTGTTATGGTATTCTTCATATGTTGCATTCTTATCTAGCATCGATATACTCCATAAAAACTCTTCTTTTGCTTGCTCCTGATCTTTAAGAGATTTACCTTCCCTTTTCATTTCGGCCAAAGTATTGTATAAGCCCTGATCCACCCAATTGATAGCTGGTGCAACGAGTATATTAAATGCAATATTTTTATCCTCACGATTGATTTTAGGGATAACCCAACCGGCTTGGCTGGAACCCCACAGTCCTATTTTTTCCAAGTTGATTTCAGGGAGAGTCCTCGCCCAATTGATGACTTCCAATGCTTCCGATGCTCTATCTTCCATTGATTGTGCCAGCCAGTTACCCGAAGAACCATCAATCCCGGGTTTGCTCCAAGAAAGGGAAGCATAGCCCAAACTAGCCAGTTCTTCCCACAAGGGATTATATTGACTGTTGTAAGAGGCATTAGCCGGTCCATCACCATGAATGAAAACAACTAGGCCAACCCTTTCTTTCATTTCTTTTGGCAATACGATACTCCCATTTAGTACACCTTTGGAAGTTGGTATTTGAACAGAAGTAACTTTCATATCAAAAGTATTTTGCTGTATTATAACGACTATGCAGACAAGAATAAAAATGATCATGCCTGCAATCATTTTAATTGATTTTTTCGTCATTTATATAACCCCTTTACATTCTGCTTTTTAGGTTTTGTTTCTTTACTGCAAAATGTGCTATCAAATTAAAAGCTTTTTCATAAAAATCCATTGATTAATTCCTATAAAAAATTTTTTCGAACAATGATTATTATGCTTAATCTCTTGAAATCCCATTCTGCTATACAAATGTTTTGCAGAATTATCAGCTGCGACTGCCAAAGTCAAAGTAGAGTAACTCATTTTAATTAGTAGTTCTTCGCAATAGGATATAAGCTGCTCTCCGATGCCCTTTCCACGCATGGATTTGTCCACAGCGATATGCTCAATATAGCATTCTTGGAAATTGAAAATTTCCAGTATGGATAGCTTAAATAGGAGTAGGAGCATATTTAAAAGCCCGTATTGGCGAATCAGATTGAAAATTGGGACTTTTTTTCGATTTTTTGGTATTGGCCCATATCGTATGAGTATCACGCCTACTATTTTTTCATTCACTTTTGCAACAAAGTGTAAATAGCCGGGGTCTTCAGCTTGTATATCCCAAGTGGAGTATAAGATGCTTTCTATCTCACTTTCATTCAGGCTTTGCCGATGCAAGAATTTACTCTTAAAAGAACTGACTAATAGAGATATAACTTCTTTAAAATCTTTATCTTGATATTTTTCAATGCTGACTTGCATGTAACCATACCTCCTTTGCAATTATCATTTATTGATGTTATACTCATTATAAACTCTCGAGTTGGTCAAGAGTCAATACGCGAATATAGGAGGAAGTATGGAGAAATTCTTAAGAATCGGGCAAGTAAGTAATTTATACGGAATATCGCTTGATACGTTACGCTATTATGACCGCAAAAACTTATTAAAACCAATGGTTGATAAACAGAATGGATACAGGTACTATTCTTTAGAGCAGCTTGATACATTAGAAATGATTTTGGTTGGAAAACACCTTGAAATACCTTTAGAACAAATCAAGGAAAAGATAGAATCTGAAAGTATAGAAGGCTATCTGGACATGATGCAGGAGCAAATTCAGTTTATAGAAGCCAAGAAAGAGGCACTAACAAAACTTGTCCAATATACCACTAAAATGACAAATATGCTGACACATATACAGAACCACACAAACGACAAAACTTTTTCTACGGTTACTTTAGAAAAAAATGTGGATGTTACCATTTTCCAAGTCGATCTTAAAAATGTTCTGAATACCCAAACAACTACAATGATAAACGGAATAGAAGCCTTTGAACAATGGGTCTTTTATTATGTAAATGAGGAAGGAGCAATTACAGAAAACACCCAAGTTGTAGGTCTCTCCATTCATAGTGACATTGTTCATGCGAATGAAATATATAAAAATCTGGATGAAGCAACAAAGCAGGACAGCGTGTCAAAATATTATTTATACGGTGCTTACAGGCACATTAGCTTTTGGGGAAATGAGTCTGATTTAAAGGAGTATCTATATCTGCTTTGTATGCATTTCAAACTAAGAGAGACTACTCTTAATATCAAATTCAGATTTGCTTTACTTCATAAGGATATGAAACACGAATATTGGGCTGACATCTATTTTCCAAATAAGACAGCTGGTTGATATTAGTTTCATATTGAAGATGGCCAGCCCCGCATGTTGAGGAGGGTAGTGTCCAGAATATTGTGTAAACCTCCGAAGTCAGGTAGAATAAAACTATGACTTTGGAGGTTTCGTATTATGGCAAGAAAAGAACGCAGGGACAACAGCAAGCTGCGGGAACTAATGGAAGAGTACGGGGTCAAAACAATGGAGGATGTTCACAACTTCGTGAAGATGCTCACCTGTCAACGGCGGTTTAAATTTGCAATAAAACGCCGAATAAATTTTGTAGGTTTTCGGCGGGAGGAATGTCGGGTATAAAGTTAGATTACTGAGCGTTCTGCTCAAACAAGGTATTGACGATTTGCTGCTTTTGCTTCATGTACTCTTTGCGCTCTTTCAGGCGATAACTTTCGCCCTTGATGTTGATGACGGTACAGTGGTGAAGCACTCTGTCGAGGATAGCGGAAGCAATGGTAACATCGGCAAAAACTTCATTCCACTGGGAAAAAGTCTTGTTTGAGGTAAAGATGGTAGAGGCTTTCTCGTATCTTTTGGCAATGAGTTGAAAGAACAAGTTAGCGCCTTGAATATCCATGGGCAAATACCCAATTTCGTCGATGATGAGCACCTTGTAACGGATGAGGGTGCGGAGTTTGTCTGGTAGCCGATTCTCGTAGTGGCTTTTCTTCAGCTGCTCAATGAGGGTATGGCAGTTGATGTAGTAGGTGGAGTAGCGGTTTTTGGCGGCAACCATACCCAGCGCATTGGCCAGATGGGTTTTGCCAACGCCAGGTGGCCCCAAAAACACTACATTCTCAGCATTCTCCACGAACCGCATGGTAGAAAGCTCGTCGATCTGGCGCTTGTCGATGGAGGGTTGAAAAGAGAAATCAAAGTCCTCCAAGGTCTTCTTGATGGGGAAGCCGGACATCTGAATCTGCTTCTCGTAAGCTCTCTGACGCTTGCTCCTAGCCTCTTCGGTGAAGATATGATCGAGGACATCCACAATGTTGAGTTCATCCTTGATAGCTCGTTCCAGGTAGTTGTCGATGATCTCCAGGGTATTGCGCATTTTGAGGGATTCCAGGTTTTCTTTGAGTCGCTCGTACAAAACTTCACTCATACTGCGCCACCTCCGCTACTTCATCGTATGCGGACAGACTTGGCGGCCGGATAGGAAAATCAATGACATTGTCGCCGTCCAGCAAGGTGTTTTCGATGTCAAATGATTGCTTAAGGGTTAATCTTCGGTAATGTTGGGCATTGACTACCATATCTTTTTTCTGGTACGATATGCGGTGCAGGGCGATTTGCTTTCCTTCGTAGTAGGCGGCAAGCATGTTGTCCAGGGCTACGACTGCCACATCTCTGCCGACGTATTCTGCTGGTACAGAATACTGATTGCCGGCATACGAGATGAGGCAGTCTTTTTGTACCCGGCGCAGGTTGATTTTGTCGATGATATATTCTCTGGAAAGGGGGCTGAGGCCCTCTTTTTTTAGCCTCTCAAATGGAATCTCATTTGTGGTGGCGTGCACTTTCCCATTGACCTTGTTGCACCATGCCACGGCCTGTCCGTTTAGGTCGTCAAGCGAATTGTACCGGATTCCCACCATGAAATTATCCCGAACAAACGCCACTGTCCGCTCCACCTTGCCCTTTGTCTGGCCCCGGTAGGGTCGGCACAATACCGGCTTGAACCCGTAGAATCCAGCAAAATCCTCAAATTGTCGGTTGAGCGTGCTGTCCTCCTGCCGGAGCAGACGCTTGACGACCACCTGCTTCATGTTGTCGTACAGTATCTCCTCCGGGTAGCCGTGAAAGTACCGAAATGCGTTCTGGTGGCAGCGGATCAGCGTGTTGGTGCTCATGTCCGTCACAAATTCTATGTACCGCATCCGGGAGTATCCCAGCACCATCAGGAAGCAGTACAGCTTCTTCTGTTTCCCATCTTCCAGCACAACATGATCTTCAAAGAATGCCCAGTCCACCTGGCCTTGTAGCCCCGGCATCGTCTCAAACCGCACCGTTGCTTTCTCATCCAACTGTCCTTTTTTCCCTCGCACGTAGTGCTTCACGATGGAGTATTCTCCCGGAAATCCCATTTCCTTGATCTTCTCCAGTATCCGCAGCGCCGAATACGGCGCTTCTTCCAGCCACACGTCAATCTGTTCTTTGTATGGATCCAGTTTTGATGGCTTGGGATCTGTCAGGCTGTACACCGGTTTTGTGTCGGCCTGGGCATATCGTTTTGCTGTGCGTGGGTCTATGTTGTACTTGCGGGCGATCTCTGTGTAGCTCATTCCTTTTTGGCGGTCGCTTCGGATGTCCATCCAGTTGTCTCCTTCCATTTTGCCACCCTTTCTATCTGCTTTTTACAGACAGAAAAAAGTGTATCATATGTCATCCCTATCCGCCAGAAAACTGCATTTTTTAATTGGCACTTTCCTTCATTTTATCATCGGCGCTGACACAAAAAACAGGGCCACCTCCTGTATGGGGAAACGGCCCTGTTTTGATATGGGGTCTAAAAAAGCACAGGCTTCATTGCCTGTGTTACTTGATTACGCCAAGCTCTCTTAACACTGCCACGCAGTCCTTGGCGCCCTGAATGTACAGATGCTTCTGGAACTTTACATCCAAATCCGAATTTTGACTTAGATAATGCTCAATTCGGTCTTTCATGCTTTGACTAATTTCAGCGCTGTTCTGGATGCTGTCACTGAGTAAACTTAGTTCCTGCGCCAGATCTTCCGACTCGGGATCTGATTCCCGCAGGACAGCATACGCAAGCTGAAACCGTTCCGCAAGCGCCATATCCAGTAAATCCAAAAGCTTTTCGTCCAACTGCCTCACCTCCTTCAAGCCAACACAATGCCACAGCTTCTGCGGAATAGCTATACCAAAACCCAACAAAGATTTACTATTTCATTTCCATACCAAGGCTCTGGCTGGGACGGTTCAGGCATTGCTCCACCGTCATGCCATTTCGTGGCTCCAGCAGTCCATACTCGGTTTCGAGAGTGCCGCGCTGTTCCAAAAGATACCGTCCGTAGCCTTCGAGATCACAGAATTGGTTTAGCCCATGCTCGCATTCCAAAGGCAGCATCCGTTGGATTTCCTTTTTTGCATACTCTGCAAGAGAATCAGCGTCAGACAAAAGCTCGAATTCCTCTGTCATGGACGTAAGGTCAAGAGCTTCTTCCAGAGAAAGATCACCGGGCGCTTCCTCCAGCATCGCCTTATAGGTCAGCAGGCGAGTTTCCGTTTCGAGCTCCCGTAACTGGCGGGCCAGCTCATTCACCAGACCATAGCAGTCGCCTTCCGATGCATACAGGGCGTCGTTGATTTTTTCAGTCAAAAAGGGAGCCATGCAATCCTCCGCTTAAAATGCACATTCCTCCGGGGAATCAGCGCCAACGGCATCCATCGCTTGATGGAACGCCGCATCTTCGGCAGGGAGCTTCAGGTAAACAGCCGGTGTATCTTCCTGTGCGGGGGCGTTGAAATATCCTTTGGTTACTCGGAGAAGCACGGCGTAATCCGGCTTTACCAGAGGAACAGAATCACCGCTGTGGTATTGGGCGGCAATCTCGCCGTTCTGCACTACGTAGCCGCGTGGGGTAAATACCCCGCCTTCGCCCTCACGCATTTCCTTTCCGATTTTGCCGAAGTCCAGATATGCGTAGACTTCATCCGACACCTTTTCCAGCGCCGGTACAAAATCGTTGTCGGCATAGAACTTTCCGAGTGATTGGTCATCGTGGGCTTCATAGGCAATCTGACAATGCGCCATGCTGTGGGTCATGCTGATGAGCCGCTCCACCGGAATAGGAGCATATTTGAGTTGGACAGCATCCATCATGACCATGCCCTCGAAGCAGTCCAACTCCCATGTGTTCAGGGAAGACAGCCGGTGGGCGAGGTGATTTAGCTCATATAGATTGGTATCGGGGGCGATAATTTGCGGCAGATAGTCCAGCCGACAGCTTAGAACCTCCGTGGAATAAACGGTGTCCCCGGTAATTCTCGCCTTTTCCAATGCATCCGCCAGTTCATAGGGTGTGGCGGGAAGCGTAATTTCTGACGAAGGGTTTGCGCCAGAAGGATTCCAGCGGCTAAGTTCTACTTCAAAGATTTTTCTGTTATCCAAGCCTCATTCCTCCTGTTCATTATTTTTGATTCGTTAAGATGCCGAATATGGAATGGCTACACAAAAACCGCTCCGTCGCACCATTTTTTCATAGCGTTATACAGCAGCAGTACCTTGGTTTGATTGGGTACCTCTTGCGATGTGGCCGGTTTGAACTGCCGAAGCCCGTATTGCCGTTCCCCCTCAAAATATGCGAGGATGCCGATATGGGCGGGACCCCCCGGCAATTCTGGCAGCAAGGGATTTCGGTACGCAGTAGTAATTTTCATTCCCATGAAAGTTATGGCCGTTTTTGCTTTTGAAATCCTGATAGGTAATTTTGACTTCAGAACAGGTGACCATCATCCCGATGCGCCAGTTGTGGCATCGCAGGACACAGCCCCGGCATTTCTGCGCATTTTGCTCTGTACTGCCGTCCCGAAAGCATCTTCCGGGTTCGTGCATCTGCGCCATCAGGCACGGTTCCTTTTCAGAAAACCGCTCCGCATCCACAAGCCTGCAGAGGTATTCCACACTCTCGTAATAGTCCTCAAATCGAATGCTGTCTACAATCCCTGACGGTGTCCACACCTCATCCGCCCACCGGATGGTTCTCTTTTCGGTGTGCAGCTTTGGACGGTAATAGTGGGTCAGCGCCTTAATCCGTTTTGTTAATTCGGTTTCCATCACACAGTCCTCATGACAGCTGCATACCGCCCATCTGCTGACCCTGATCCAGCTCCTCCTGCGTCATGATACTCCAGCTACGATTGCTGCTCCAAAGGCTCACATAAAGCTCATTTTCGCCTATTTTTATAGGGCGCTGTTCAAAGCCCTCACCGAATCCATCCGATGCCTGGCCGGAAGTATACTCCCTGAGCTGTGCCAGTTCCGCATCATTCAAAGCTCCTTGTACCCTGCATTCAGCTACACCCATTAGCTGGCTGCCGACCTGCTCCACTGTGAAAAAGAGAGACTTCACTTTATGACTTATACTGTCGTCCCCATGGTAATACTCCATAAGCCCGCGTTCCGTTTCCTCCGGCCTTCGCTCCTTGAAAATGGCTGCAAGGATTTGATCGTGGTAGGAGAGCACGGTGCGCTGGTCAAGCTCCGTCGGGTATTCCTCCATAGAGCCCCATTCGTCACGCCCGTATTCCATCACGGTAAGCGGCATATACAGCTTGAGGGTTTGGATCGGCTGGGGAATGACCGTGAAGCTGTCCTCACCGGGGATGAGGGCAAGAGTGCGGCCGTTGCTCCATTTCATGTGGATTTGGGCGGCATCGTCTACAAAATTCACTTGGCCCTCCGTTCCGGGCGGCACAGGGGCATAGGGGTCCTTCATCTCCGTCAGACGAATGCGGGTACCGGGCGGATATTGCTCCCTGACTCTTTTCAAGAAATTCTCGTTGTACTTCATTTGTGCGCCTCCTTTGCACGTTTGTTTTTATTGTGAAGCTTCTGCATATCCGTTCTGAGGCAATCGCCCTCCGAGCTATAGCAGATGAAACCGTGGGAAGGGTACGGGCAGCTGCCGCGGCTCTGAAATGGGCCGTAAAAGCCGTTTGTCCGGCGGTATCCTGCCTGTTGTAACGAGACTGTTTGAATCGTAGCAGGCTGTTTGTTTATTTCGCTTGTATCTTACCAGCATCATTTTTCCTTTCCAGAAAACAAAAAAAGCCGGAGAATGAAAGTGCGTTTCTGCGCTCCGATTCTCCGGCTTTAATGATTGTTCTCTTATTTTATTGGGTGGGTATATATATAGCGCCGCTTTCTTTTCGGCTTTGCTGCCGTATCAGAAAGGGCGCTGTGGGTACTCTTTTATTTTTGTTTCTGCGGTAAAACGCTGTGCGTGTGGGTTCAAATCCATGGACTTATCCAAATCACCCCGATGATATCCACGAAATCGAACTCTTTTTGGACGGGCATTTTGAGGGTGAAAAAGCCCGGAAACGCCGGATGTCCTGCGGTTTTCACCGCAGGACATCCATTATTGACGTTAATTATGGTGCCGGCGGTGGGACTTGAACCCACACGATATTGCTACCAACGGATTTTGAGTCCGCCTCGTCTGCCATTCCGACACGCCGGCTAGAGTGTCTGATGCTTTAACAGTATACTATAGCCACAACAAAAAATCAAGTGTTTCGACAAAATTACTGTTGTATCATTTTCAGACAATGGTTCCACCGCCAGATACATAGTCTCCGTTATAAAAAACAGCCGCTTGTCCGGGGGTCACCGCCCGCTGTGGAGTATCAAAAATAACCCGCACCCGGTTTTCTGGGAGTGGCTCAACGCTGGCCAAAGCCGGCTTATGGGTATAGCGTATCTTCACCGAAAGCTTCTGGGGCTCGGTTAGCTCTTCCCAATCGATCAGGTTCACCTGATCCACAATCAGTTCCTTCTGAAAAACCTCATGATTCTCCGCCAAGGTGACAGTATTGTTGACCGGATCAATAGCTTTTACAAATACAGGCCGCCCAAAGGATATCCCCAGCCCTTTCCTCTGGCCAATGGTATAATACCAAATCCCCTTATGCTGCCCCAAAATCTTGCCGGAAGTATCCACAAAATTCCCGGGAGTGCAGAAATTGCCGGTGTATTTGGTCAAAAAATCCGCATAATTCCCTTGTGGCACAAAACAGATATCCTGGCTATCCGGCTTGCTGGAAACCCCAAGCCCCGCCTGTTGGGCAAGCTCACGCACCTGCTCCTTGGAAAGCTCCCCCAAGGGCAGAAGAAGATGGGCCATTTGTTCCTGCGTTAAGCTATAGAGCACATAACTCTGGTCTTTTTTAAGCTGGCTGCACTGGCGCAGGCGGTATCGCCCGGTGGTTTCATCCTTAATAACAGCGGCGTAATGCCCCGTTGCAATACAATCGAAGCCCATTGCCTTGGCCTTTTCCACAAAGGCCCCGAATTTGATATAACGGTTGCAGTCAATACACGGGTTGGGTGTACGTCCAAGCCGGTATTCTTCCACAAAGGGCTTTATCACCGTATCCTGGAACAGCTCCTTGAAGTTCATCACATAATGAGGAATGCCGAGAGCGGCACAAACCTTGCGGGCATCGTTAACATCGTCCAATGAACAACAGCCGGATTCAGGGGCATCCTCCGCCAGCTCAGGGGTCCACAGACGGAAGGTAACCCCCACAACCTCATAGCCCTGCTCCAACAGCAACAGCGCCGTGACAGCACTATCAACGCCGCCGCTCATTCCCACCAAAACCTTCTTCTTATTTCCCATAGATTTCTAAATTCCTTTTATATTGCCGGATGCTTTCTGACAAAAGCTAATTACTTTGAAGCCGCATCCGTGCTATACTGTTGTATATGTAGTGTGGCCTAGTCTCCCCCATTCAACTCAATGGATAGGAGTGAAAATATGCAGCTTGATATTTTGCGCTTTATACAAAGCTTTACACATCCTGCACTGGATATTCTTTTTGCAGGATTTTCCATGCTGAGCGAACCGATCGTGATTGTGCCTCTGCTGGCGCTGACTTATTGGTGTATAGACAAACGCATGGGGCGGTATCTGCTTTTTTCACTCTGCTTTTCACTGTGCATCAATGGAATCATCAAGGATTTTTTCAAGGCACCCCGCCCATTTGGGGAACCGGGTATCACAAGCAGAAGGATATGGTCGGCAACCGGCCACTCCTTCCCCAGCGGGCACACCCAGTCGGCGGCCGCCATATGGGGTGGGGCTTCTTTGTGGGCCAAAAAAAGATGGCTCACCGGCATCGCCATTATTTGCGTGATTGGCGTGGGCCTTTCCCGGCTGTATCTGGGGGTGCACTACCCGGCAGATGCTTTGGCTGGTGCTTTGGCCGGCTTTTTCTGCGCTGCCACCGCTTATTGGATTATAATGAAAAACGATGGAATAAAGTCCATCGTTTGGTTGGGTCTGCTATTGGCCATTGCCATTCTGTGGATTGGCGAATCGAAGGATACCTTTTTTGCTCTGGCTCTTTATATAGGCTTTAGTGCCGGAAGCTGGGTGGAACAGCGTTATATCCACTTTTCTTTACCCACAAACCTGCGCCAAAGCCTACACCGCTTCACATTGGGGCTGGCTTCCACCGGGCTGATCTTTTACCCCATCTACCGGCTCAAAGAGCTTCATCCGGGGCTGGCACCAATCTGCTATGGATTCCTTGCATTTTATGTGGTTGGCCCCTGCACAGCCCTCTTTAAAAAGGCACATGTATAAAAGCCGATCTATTTCTTCTTTTTGTTTTTCCCCTTTTTGGAGGACAGCACACCAAAAACCACAATCAATATAACCGAAACAACCAGAAGCACCGCCACAACACCAAAGCTTTTGACTGCGTCATCCCCTGTAAGAGGATTCAAAGCGGCCAAATTCAAACCACCGGACTGCATAGTTGTGTATAAAATATTTTCCATAATATTCTCCTTGTATAAAGCCCTCGGAACGTGCCGGGCTGATGCATGATTCGACAGAAACCTTCTCTATATATTATAGTACGCCACACAAAGGAAGTCAACGGAGCAAATTGCTTTGAGAGAAAGGTCTGTAGAGGCCGGGCGGGCAATTGAAGTTTATTTTTATGAAAAACGGCTCGCAAAGCCCTTTAATCATCGGCTATGAGCTGCTAAAACCAGTTGATAATTCTGGAAAAATGCTGTATACTGCTAGAGTGGGAGTTTTTGGACAAGCTTTTGCCTAATTGGGTAAATAAGGAAGAAGCTTTTCCTGCCAAATTGGTTTAGATCATTGCTAGAAATCGTTGTATCAGCTGGGAAGTGCTCCATCATCTCCACACTAATGCTATGGAAGGAAAATTACTTATGGAATTGCTATCACAACTTTTTACTGGTATGGAGGCCTTGACTTGGCGCGAACTTGTGATGTATGCCGTTGGGTTGGTATTAATCTGGCTGGCCGTTAAAAAAGACTACGAACCTATGCTTCTTTTGCCAATCGGATTTGGTGCCATTCTGGTGAATCTGCCTTTTGCCACTGCCTGGTCCACTGTGCACGCAGGCGTAGAGAGCGCTGGCTTTTTGAAAACCTTTTATGATGCCGGTATCATTACCGAACTTTTTCCTATCCTGATCTTTATTGGCGTTGGAGCCATGGTTGACTTCACTCCCTTGCTTAAAATGCCCAAAATGCTCTTCTTCGGTGCTGCCGCCCAATTCGGCATCTTTTTCACAGTATTGGTTGCATTGGTTCTTGGGCACTACTTCCCTCACCTGAACATAACCCTTGAGGTTGCCGCTTCCATCGGCGTTATCGGCACTGCCGACGGCCCCACTTCCATTGTTGTGGCACAACGTTTTGCCAAGGAATACATGGGACCCATTATGGTGGCCGCCTACTCTTACATGTCTTTGGTTCCCATCATCCAACCTCCTGTAATTAAAGCGCTGACCACTAAAAAAGAGCGCTTGATCCGTATGGATTATAAAGAGAACAGCATCAGCAAGCTGGCTCTGGTTACCTTCCCCATTGCTGTTACCATCTTGGCCGGTGTTCTGGCTCCCGAGAGTGCTTCTCTGGTCGGTTCCCTGATGTTTGGTAACTTGATTCGTGAGTGCGGTGTTCTGGAGCGTCTCTCAAAGACTGCTCAGAACGAGCTTGCCAATCTGGTCACTCTAGTTTTGGGTATCACCATCGGTTCCACCATGAAGGCTCAGGCTTTCCTTCAGGGGCAAACCATGCTGATTTTGGCTCTCGGCCTTGTTGCCTTTATCTTTGATACCGCTGGCGGCGTGCTGTTTGCCAAGCTGCTGAATGTGTTCAGCAAAGAAAAGGTCAACCCGATGATCGGCGCAGCCGGTATCTCCGCTTTCCCCATGTCCAGCCGTATTGTACAGCGTATGGCCAAGGATGAAGACCCCACTAACTTTATCCTTATGCAGGCTGTCAGCGCCAACGTTTCCGGCCAGGTTGGTTCGGTTATTGCCGGTGGTATGATTCTGCATCTGGTGCCCCTGCTGAATGAAATGCTGATTAAATAATAAGGAGGCTTATCAATATGTCTATGACTGTTATGCAAGCTGGATTGGTGCTTATGGGGCTTGGCCTGCTGGGTGTCTTTACCGTCATCATTCTGCTTTATATACTGATTCTTGTTCTTGGAAAGCTTCCTGTGAACAAATAGCAGTAAATTTCGGAATAAATAGTGAGCAAGGGTCTTGTCTTTGACAAGACCCTGCTTTTTTATTGGGATACCATTGTAAGAGGTTCCGGCATACAGCAGGGAGATGTAGGCACATCTCCCTCAAGCGAAATGGATGCTAAAGCTTGTATTCATTTGGCTGTAGCCTCAGTAGCCAGATAAGGCACAACCTGATCTTCGGTGCCATGAACAAGTTTCGCTTTAGGTATAATATTTCTCATCTTAAACCACCAGAAGTATGGCCAAGGCTCGGATTTCTGGCCCAGATTCAGCATATCTTCTGCCATAGAATCCTGAAAGCTCTTACCTTTCTTCGTTCCTTCGATAAAAGAAAGAAGATGGGTATTGAAAATCGCTTCTTCAGCTCCTTTACAGGTAGCATGCTTTAGCCTTTAATAATCCAGGAGAATAAGCAGGTAAAGCCTCCCACTCATAAAAGGCCGATCCCCCACAGCATTTATACGTTGCGGGTAAACTTCTGCAATGGCATAAGCAGGAGAGGCCCTGTCTGAAATCGCCGCCACATCCAATTGATCCAAGTTAAGTTGCTTAAAAAAGGCTCTAATTAATGGGCCCAATCGGATTACGGAATTCATCACATAATACTCCGATTCGCCATATACAAGGCGAGCAAGGTGGATCATTCCAAAAGGAACATCATTCTTGGCTGCTCAGCAAGTCCTTTTGCAGTAATACCGCCCACGAGCCCGCCCATTCATCTCACCCATAGCCCATATAAACGATAAAGCGCAAGAGCCTAATCAGGAATCTTTCCCGATAAGCTCTTACGCTTCTAAAATGCAGAACGAGCGAGTTTACAGAAACTTAAAAATGCTTAAAATCTCGAATCAATAGTCAGCTACGAAGGTCTTGGCTTTCTCAGAATCAATCCACTCGGTGGGGATACGGATATCCTGAGCGGAGATCTGCTCGCCATTGATATACTTTACAGCTTCTTCAACAGCGATCTTGCCAATCTGGGAGGGGAACTGAGAAGCAGTGCCCAGCTGGTAGCCTTCGTTGATGAGCTTGATGCTGTCGCTGGCACCGTCAATACCGGTTACCAAAATCTCGCCAGGCTTTTTGCCAGCGCCCTTGATAGCGGCGACACAGCCCTGAGCGGAGGGGTCATTCATAGCCCAAACAGCAACGGCATCGGGATCAGACTGCAGGAAGTTGTTCATAACTTCCATAGCCTTGTCGATCTGGCCAGGGCCGTTCTGACGGTTTACAACTTCAATGTCAGGATATTTGGCCAGGATTTCATCGCGGCCTTTCATACGATCAGAAACAGCGGCAGACAGGCTGTTCTCATAGATAACTATCTTGCCTTTGCCATCAAGGGCATCAGCAATAGCCTGCATGGTCAGACGGCCAGCCTGCATGTTATCGGAGATAACAGTGAAAGTAGCTTTCTTGTCCATACCTTTGATACCGGAATCCAACAGAACGATAGGAATACCAGCAGCACTTACCTTATCAACAGCAGCAACGCTGCCTTCAAGATCGATAGCGGTCAGGAAGATAACATCCATCTTCTGGGCAATCATGTCTTCCACGTTGCTCAGCTCTTTGTTAACATCCTGCAGGGAGTCATAAGAAGCCAGCTTGTTCTCAGGATTGAGAGCCAGCAGTTCTTCTTCAACAGCATCTCTTACACGGGCAAAGAAGGGGTTGCTCATGGTCTTAACAGAAATACCAGCGCTGATAGGGGTATCAACGCCTTTTCTGCCGCCGGTGCTGTCAGCAGGAGCAGCGGAAGAAGCGGCCTCAGCTGCGCTGGAAGCAGGAGCTGCACTGGAAGCAGCAGAAGATCCGCTGGAAGAACCGCCGCAGCCGGTCAGTGCGATTGCAGTAATAAATACTACCACCAGCACCAGGGAAAGAACTTTACGTGTCTTGATCATACTCAAAGATCCTCCATAATGTTATGTTTTTTCGAGTTGTTTCTGCATTTTATACAAGCAGTCATTTGTTGACAGTTAATTAAGCCGCCAACAAACAACGGTTTGCCATAAATTCAGGAAATCCTTGCAAATAGCCATCAAAAGGCTTATGCCTTAACTTCCTTCTTCTTGAAGATACCCTTGAAGCTGCCCTTAATAGAGTCAAGATAAACAGCACCCAGAGTAACAACACCTTTGGCAATCAACTGATAGAAGAAATCCAGTTTCATCATATTCATACCATTGTTGATAACACCCATGATCAGAGTACCAATAACGGTGCAGGTGATGGAACCATAACCACCGCCGAAGCTGACACCACCAAGAACCGAAGCTGCAATGGCTTCGCCCTCGTAGCCAGTACCAACAGTAGGCTGACCGGAATACATTCTGGAAGCCAGAACAATACCGGAGATAGAAGCCAAAATGCTGCTCAGAGTAAATACAATGATATAGATTTTCTTAACATTGATACCGGAATGGATTGCAGCCTCTTTGTTACCGCCAGTAGCATACATATGGCGGCCAAACTTACTTCTGGAAAGCATCAGGCCGAAGGCGACAAACAGGGCAACCATCAAAATAACAGGATAAGGCAAATCAAACTGAATGTTGCCAATTGTCCAGCTAAACTGTCCATTACCGAACTTATTGAAAGCTTCGCTGTTGGAAACCACAGGGTAACCAGCAGTAAAGAGGTAAGCAAGGCCTCTGACTATGTTCTGCATGGACAATGTAATAATAAAGAAAGGCAGGGTTGTGTAAGCAACGAACAATCCATTGATGCAGCCAATAATGGCACCAACCAAAAGAGTAATCACAATTGCCAACCACACGGGAAGACCCTTTGATTCAAACAGCACAACCACCAAACAACCGGCAGAAGCAACAGTGGAACCAACAGTCAGGTCAACACCGCCGAGAAGGATAACACAGGTAAGGCCGATGGCGATAATACCATTGATACTAACCTGGCGAAAAACGTTTGTAATGTTGGCCATGGTAAGGAAGTTCTCAGAAAAGAGAGCTACAACAGCGGAAAGAAGAATCAAACCGGAAATTGTTCCCCAATGGCGACGAAAAAATACAGAAATGGAACTGGTGCGTTTATACCCTTTAGCGGTATCTTGAATGCTAGACATTTTTTAATCCCCCTGTCGCATATTTCATAATTTTAACCTGGGTCAGCTCTTCTTCCTTGCTATCAAGGATGCCGGTGACTTCCCCTTCACGCATAACAACAACCCGGCTAGACAGGTTGATTATCTCAGGCAGATCAGATGAAATAAAGATAATTGAAAGGCCTTCAGCTGCCAACGCATTCATCAGGCTATAAATCTCAGCTTTTGCACCCACATCAATACCTCTGGTCGGTTCATCCAGAATCAGGTATTTAGGCTTAGTCGCCAGCCACTTGGCAATAACCACCTTTTGTTGGTTACCACCGCTCAAGTCAGCACAGCGCTGCTGTGGGCCGTGGGCTTTAATGGTCAGCTTCTTGAAGTAGTCGTTCATGATCTCGTTTTCCTTGGTGCGGTTAACGAAAATGCCCTTAATAAACTCATTTACAACAGTCAGAGTCAAATTAAAGCCCACAGTATTTTTAAGCACCAAGCCGGCGCCTTTGCGGTCTTCCGGAACCATTCCGATTCCCTGATCAATGGCATCGCGCGCACGATTAATATGAACTTCTTTGCCTTCAATTAGAATTTGACCAGATTCCAGCTTATCTATACCAAAAAGTGCTCTGGCAAGTTCTGTGCGTCCTGCTCCAACCAAACCGGAGAAGCCGAGAATCTCACCTTTGCGTAGCTTGAAGCTGACATTTTTAAGTTTGCTGTTCACAAGATTTTTGCACTCAAAAACCACTTCTCCACCCACAGGGGTTTCTCCGCCATAGATATCGGTCAGAGGACGGCCAACCATCATCTCAACCAATTCATCTTCTGTGGTTTCCGTGATAACCTTGGTGCCAATGTACTTACCATCGCGCATAACCGTTACACGGTCGCCGATCGCAAAAGTTTCGTTCATACGGTGGGAGACGTAAATAATACAAACGTCCTGAGCCTTAAGAGTTGCCACTGTTTTAAACAGCGCCTGCACCTCACGTTCAGTGAGAGAAGCAGTGGGCTCATCCATGATAACAATTCGGGCATTTTTGGAAAGGGCACCGGCAATTTCCACCATCTGCTGCTGTGCAACAGAAAGAGTTCCTACCATTGTGTCAGCCCGCAGATCCATATCCATGTTATCCAGCATTCTTTGTGCTTCAGACAACATCTTAGTGAAATCTACAAGCATCCCTCCACCAACGGTGGGTTCCTCTCCACGGAAGATATTCTCAGCAATGGTCATGTTGTTACACATGCTGAGCTCCTGATGAATCAGCGAGATACCTTTCGCTTTTGCATCAATCGGGTTGCTGATTTTAACGGGCTGTCCATCAATATAAATGGTTCCGCCATCAGCCTGGTATACACCGCCCAGGATCTTCAGCAAAGTTGATTTGCCTGCACCATTTTCACCCATGAGGACATGAACCTCACCCGGCCGGCATTCAAAACTTAGATTGTCCAGTGCATGCACGCCAAAAAAACGCTTATCAATGTTTTCCATGCGCAGGACAGACTCTTGTGACATATGCGCGTTCCCCCCACCTTAAAAAGCTATTGTATACTGACAAAGGGCTTAAGAAACAACAATTCAATTCCATATACCAACAAAACCATTGGGTAACTTTTTGTGAATACATGATCAAATTCTTATCATTTCCAGAAAAAATCTTACCACAATGCTCAGATTTTGTCAATTGTACAAAACCACCCAAAACGATCTGCAGCTTGCAGAACTATGTCATAAAAATATTGTCGTTTACTGTTATTTAGTTGAATAAAAATTCAAATAAGCTAAAAAAACAACATACTTTTCAGCATCTTTCAGGTATAGGATAGATTTCCCAAATAATCTTAAAACATACATCGTATAATAAATTTGACAAAGTTCCGTCATGAAAGGGCAATACTATCAGAATATATACCCAAAGCATGTGCGAGAATTCTAACACATACCCAATAGGTTGTCAACGAAATAACCCCAAGCGATATTAAATTTCATCATTTGTAATCATTTTAATATAAGAAAGTTTTTAACCAAAAGCAGCTTGTATAAAGGATCATTCTTGCACGAGTTGATCATGAAGCTGTGAATCCGGCGTTACAAACACGGTGGAGTATTGATCATAGATTACCTTGCCGGGTTTGGCACCCGAAGGCTTCTTAACAAATCGAACCAATGTATAGTCCACCGGTACTTTAGAGGAATCTCTAGCCTTGGAATGATAGGCAGCCAAGGCGGCCGCCTCCATTGTAGTTTGCGGAGGAATGGAATCCCCTCCCGACACCACAATGGTATGAGAACCGGGGATATTTTGGGTATGAAGCCACAAATCCGAGTTACGGCTATCCTTTAAGGTTAACTGGTCGTTCTGCAAGTTGTTGCGCCCCACCAATATAGTATACCCTTCGCTGGAACGGTAACGCAGCGGCGGCAGTTTGCCGACTTTTTGGCGCTTTGCTTCACCGGAGCGGCGCAAGTATCCCTGCCCAGAAAGCTCCTGCCGTATTGCAGTCAACTCCGCCTCTGTGGTGCAGCGGGTCAGGGCATCGAAAACCGATTCCACATAAGCCAGTTCCTCCCGGCCATGGGCAATCTGTTGGCGCAAAACCTTTTCCGCTGTATCGGCCTTGCGGTAAAGGGCATAGTAGCGCTGGGCATTCTGCACCGGGGTCAGGCATATATCCAGCTCAATTTCGGTCATGGGGCTTTCTTCTTTAAAGAAATCCTCCACCACGGCCTTGGTATCTCCTTTTTTGAGCGCATACAAATTGGCACTGAGAAGATCCCCTTTTTCCCGCAGGGTCTCCCGGCTTTCACTGCGGAGAAGCTCCTCTTCCTGAGCCGCAATACGCCGCGCAATACGCTCGCTGGTATTCACCAGAAGCTTGAGCAAATCGCCGGAGCGCTGCTTCATCCGCTCCATAGTATCCCGCTGGCGGTAAAAATCATCCAGCAGGCTGCTGCAATCGGGATAAGGGCGGGTCACCATAGCCGGGCCATATTGTGTAATGGAAATAAAGGAAAAATCCCGGGGTCTCCCCTCCGGTTCCAGAACTACAGTGGGTGTCAGGTTACCGCTGGCCAAAGTGGAAATCAGGCTATTCATAAAAAAGACCAGCCTGTCCTTTTGTAAATTGCTCAGGCTGTGGTTGGAGTCTTCCTGCCCTTTCAGAGCAAAGGAGGCCGCTTCCCGGCAAAGAATGGGAGAAAGGCCCATAACATTTTCCAGAACCGCCTTGGAAAGTTCCTGCTCCCGCCCTGTAAGGATGCGCTCCACAGCGGCCTCCCCGGTTGTATCAAGAAGGCTGATTTTATCCTGTAAGGGGGGAAGCTGATACTGCATACCAGGGAGAACCTGGCGTACGCTGGAGGTTTCTAAATCCACCCGTTTGATGGAATCCAAAACCTTTCCATTTTGATTGATCAGCACAATGTTGCTGTGGCGGCCCATAATCTCCACTGCCACTGTAAGTGTAACCAAATCTCCTAATTCATTGACCGCCTCAAAATCCAAAAAGCAAATGCGGTCCAATGCCTGCTGGCGAATATCCAACAGCTTGGCACCACCCAGATGCTTGCGCAGCAGCATACAGAACATAGGCGGCGCCTTGGGATTCTCCGGCGCCTCCTTGGTGAAATGAATGCGGGGGCTGCCCGCCGCCGCACTGATCAGCAGCTTGGAGCTCCCGCCCCGCCACCTGAGATGGAGGATAATTTCCTCTCGGCTGGGCTGTGCAATCTTATCCACCCGGGCACCCAGTGCCACCTCTTTTATTTCATGGAGAACGCCGTGTAAAAATGCGCCGTCCAAAGCCATATCAATCACTCCTTATGTTGGGGCATTGGGCTCTCCCCGGGAAATCAAAAGTCAACGGTTCTCAACAAAGCAAAAGGTTCAGAGCGCCCGGGAAGGATTCTCCGACCGGGCAGAACATTCAACGGATAAACCAGGCAAATCCGCCCGCAGCCACTTGGCCAGTTGGGGAACCACAAGATTTTCAGTGGCAAAATGTCCCGCATCCACCAAGGTAAGGCCCATCTCCCGTGCCTCCAAAAGCTGATGGTGCTTAATATCCGCTGTAACCAATGCCTGTGCCCCCTGCCTGAGAGCCAAAGCGATGTAATCGCCGCCGCTTCCGCCACAGACCGCCACCCGGGTAATCGGGCGGCCTCCGTCCACATACCGCAGCCCATCCAAGTGCAGTGCCTGTTTCACAAAAGCGGCAAAAGCCTGAGGGTTTTTCGGCTGAGCACATTCCCCCACCACTCCCATGAAGATAGAAGTGGTTACCGCCTCGTTTACAAACAAATCGTAGGCCGGTGTTTCATAAGGGTGCGCTTCTTTCATAGCCGCCACCACCTGAGCGGTCTTTTCAGGCGGAACCAGCATTTCGATCCGCAGCTCCTGCACCTTTTCCAAAGCTTCCACCTGCCCAATGGCAGGGTGTGCCCCCTCCATGGGGTAAAACCGACCTTCTCCCTCCAAAAGGAAAGCACATTTAGAATAATTACCCAGCTTACCGGCACCGGCTGCACTCATGGCCTCATAAACGGCCTCGCCGTGGCTTTCCGGAACAAACACCACAATTTTGCGGGCAGCTTGGGTTTGTATAATTTCCAAGGGAGCGGTGTTCTCCAGCTCCAGCGCCTGCGCCAGCAGCGTGTTCACCCCGCCGGGGGCCATATCCAGATTGGTATGAGCCGAAATAACCGAAAGCCCCCGGCTGATACACCGGTAAGGAATGCCTTCTGCCTCCAACCTCTTGATAGGCGAAAAAATCACCGGGTGGTGGGTTATCAGAAGATTGGCCTTCTTTTCCACCGCTTCTTCAATGACAGGGCCAGTTACATCCAGTGCTGTTAAAACACCGGTAACCTGTGTATCCATGCCGCCAATAAGCAATCCGCAGTTATCCCAAGACATGGCCTGCGAAAACGGTGCCCGGCGATCCAGCGCCTGAAGGCACTGTGCAACAGTATACATATAGAAAACCTCCCGGATAGTATTTAAAGTTCAGGTTAATCTGAACTGCTAAGCTATACAAAAACAGTATACCGGATACCACCATAGGGTGTGCAGATCTGTGCCTGCACACCCTATTCTTTATAGTATATCGTGGCTATAGCTATTTTTCCGAAATGAGCCGATGAATTTCATCGGCCAGCTCCTGAAGCTGCTTGGCCTCATCCCCACCCTGCCGGCCACGGTTCAGGCCTTGTGCCTGTTTGCGCAGGCGATCCCGCTGAATCATGAGATAACGGTCTCGGGCGGCATATTGGCTTTGGGGGATTTTGCCCACCAGCTGGAACAGCCTGTCCGGCTGTGTTTTTTGGCCTGTCCAGCTTACCGAAAGAACGGTATAAGCAAACTTGCCCTGCTCCACTGGTATCTCACGGTGAATTTCAAAACCG
The DNA here is from genome assembly GCA_035621215.1 of Oscillospiraceae bacterium MB08-C2-2. NCBI lineage: Bacteria > Bacillati > Bacillota > Clostridia > Eubacteriales > Oscillospiraceae > Oscillospiraceae bacterium MB08-C2-2. The sequence goes on from CP141729.1 coordinate 1,514,999, forward strand.
TTTTCGCACAGCCAGCGCCGCAAAAAAGATGTTTTTGTCATGGGCTGCAGCACCATATGATACCGAGGGTCAAAGCACCAGCCCGCCTGCTCCAGAATAGCGGCAATCTGCTCCCCGCCCATGCCGGCAATGACAATATCCTCTACAGAAAGGGGAGCGATACCAGCCAATCCATCTGCAAGAACCGGTACAATCTGCTCAGAAAGCCCGGCACGAACGATGGTTTTGCGGGATTTTTCCAGTGGCTGGGAATTGATATCACAAGCAAAGCCACCCGGGCACTTCCCCCGCTGCACCAGCGCACAGACCAGATAACCGTGGTCCGCTCCGATATCCGCCACACGGCTTCCCGAGCGGACCAATTCATAAACTGCTGTCAAGCGTTTATCCAGTGCAGTGTATTCCTTCATAATCAGCTTACCCCATTTTCATTGCTTCTAACGCTGGGCGTCTTCCAGAGGCTCTTGGTTAACCGAAGCCCCGGTTATCTGCTGCTGTTCAAACAGACTCAGTTCCCGGCGAATAACGCGGATGCACAGTGCAACCAGATACTGCGTGACAGTCAGCAGCAGCATGGCGCTGATATAGCCTGTGGGTGTTTTGGGAAACAGCACCACCACATAAATCCCCACAACACGGCCCAATGCAAGCGAGACTTCCCTAAATGCAAAGGATTCTCCAAGGCAAAAACGTGCTTTCTCATCCTGTGTGAAAACCGCAAAGGACGAAACACTGGATGCATTGACAACAAAGAGCTGTAGGAAAGCGTTTACAATAGAATAGATCACAATGCTAACGGAATTGAGGCCAAAGAACAGGCAAAACGTTGCTCCCATTAAAAGGCTGGTGGCAATTACCACAAATTTACCGCGAAGATGAGCCGCAACAATCCGCCCATAAACCCAAGCCGCCACAATGGAAGCCGCACCGGTCAAAAAGGTATTGAGGCCTACCAGTCTCTCATCGCTGACAAATTCAAACAAAAGCGTGTTAAGAAAGAACAAAAAAGTTCCCTCCCGGAATCCCCGGATGAACTCGCTGCAAAATACAAAGCGAACTGATTTCCGCTGGCGTACCAGCGAAAGGGCCAGGCGAAACTGAGGTTCCCGGGTTTTGTGCTCAACCGGATACAGCCTCAGAGACATAATAAACTGCATGATCACCGATGCAAACCCAACCCCGAACATAATGCGGTAGCCCAGATAATTGTTGGGGTAAGCCGTAATAACAAAGCCTGAAACGATCGGAATCAAGAGGGTGATGATCCCATTGATCACACCCAGAATACCCACTCCGATATCCCGGTTTCGCTCTGTGGTATAAAGAGTGAGAAGTATATTATGACTACACCAATAAAGGCCGCAGGCCACACCGGAAAGCACAGCCAGATACGGCATATAAACGCCAAGATAATCGGTTAGGATAAACAAGAACAGATACATTATACCATAAAGCACCGCCGAAAGCCTAATGGAGTGCACTGGTGAAAGCCGGTGGGCAATGAGAGCCGAACCATGCATGGCAACGGCTGTCACCACATAAATAATCATCTTATAGTACATAACGCTGTCGGAGTTACCGGTGAGCCTTATCAGCAGCGTATTCATAAAAACGGTTTCCAGCGTAGAATAGAGCCACAAAAACGTGTAAACTTTGGTGAAAATGGGATAAGCTTCTCCCATCCGGTCAAAACCCAAAAATTCTGCAGAGCGCTGTGAAATCCGCCTCAATATTATTTTCATAAACCCTCCGGTATCCTTCTACCGATTCAATATATACTCATGCAGACCGGTTCCGCCTCTAAATGAGTATGAAGAACATATGCACCCTTAAAGCGGCATACAACTGAAATGTCGCATGCACTATATAGATTTAAAACCGCAGCACGGTTTTAAACAGCGGCAATCTGCCGCTAACCGCCAAAGGCGGTCTATACCAACTTCATACTCATATACACTGCGTGCATATGAGTATATAAAAAGGGCCGGCGACAGAAAAAACCGGCCGCCCCGGATGGAACGGCCATCTTTCCCTACACCTTTATCCAACGAAATCACAGGCACAAAATTCCTGTGCAACGTTCGTTCCACATCATTATAGTGGCAGACACCCCATAATGCAAGGTTTTTTAATGAAAATAATGTGACGAAATTTCACCGTAATCAAATGGCTTCTTTAAGCGGTTGAGACAATTTTTTCTTCTGCGTAAGCTGGAAACGCCCCACCAGCCACTTTACATCCTTTTTATCAAAGCTGCCCAAAAAGTAAAGTGTGGTTATGTATACCATTGCTGTGAGAATAATTCCCAATATCAGCGCTGGCGCTACCGGGATTCTTTGATACAGCCAGAGATTGCCCACTGCCTGAAAGCACTGCTGAGCGGCCAGCGCAGCCAATGCAGGTTTGAGCAGCCATTCCCTGAAATTGAAGGAAAGCTGAACCTTGCTCAGCAAACGCCGCAAATTCAATATAGAGGTAAGCAGGTTGCTGATCACCACCATCAGCAAAAATCCCCTGACCCCATCCATGGGAATCAGCAGATAAACCAAACCCACACGGAGCACTGAATCCAAAATGCTGTAGCGCATAGGGCTGACCTGATCCCCCAGACCACCCAAAATGCTGACCACCACCATCTCCAAACACATGAAAGGGCATAAAAAGGCCATAGTACGCAGGGTTTCTCCCACCCGCGGATCACCATATACAGCCATGCCCAGCTCATAGGAAAAGGTAACATAAACGCCCACAATAAAAATACCGATGATGGAGGTAAACTGCAAAAGCTTGGAAACTGTGCGGCCCAAGCCCCGGCTATCCTTGGTAACCGAAAGGCGGGAGATTTCCGGTGTCAGCATGACAACAAAAGCAGAAAGCATGGAAAGCGGAAAGGTCAGCAGCGGCATGGCCATACCACGGAGCAGACCGTAGGTTTCAGTAGCGGCTACGCCGTCACCGGCAAATTTCCGAAAACCGGATACAATAAAGATATCCTCCACCAACCGCAGGCCGGAGCGCACATAGGAGCTGAGAGAAATAGGAATGCAAATGGCAACGATTTTAGACACAACCCCTGTAATATCCGCCTTGCGCCCCGAGGTTACTCCATCCTTTTCGATACGGTAGCCGATAAACAGGAAGAAAAACGAAACGATTTCCCCCAGTGTCATGCCCAACAGAATCAAAGCACAGCCGTATTCCAAGCCCTTGGACATCCAGCTTTCCATAAAAAAGGTGATAAACACAATTTTCAGCATCTGCTCGGTGATCTGATCCAACGCCGGCTTTACTACACTGCGCTTGGCAATTAGATATCCCCGTAAGCAAGCGGTCACCGCCAGAACAGGAAGGCTGGGCGCCAAATATAAAAGGGCCAGCGCCGCTCTGGGCTCGTTTAAATAATTGCGGGCAATCACATCGCCAAAGGTAAACAACAGCCCTCCAACGGTAAGCCCTAAGAACAGAGCAATCGCAATGGCTTTGTGCAGAATTTTCTTTGCGTTGGCAATGTGTCCCAGAGCAAACTGCTCCGCCGTCAGCTTTGAAACAGCAACGCTGACACCCGAGCTTGCAAAGGTGACCATCAGGGTGTAAAGGGATACGATCAGCTGATAAACACCCACCCCCTCCGGGCCAAGAGCTTTGTTGATATAAACCCGAAAGGCAAAGCCCACTATACGGGTTAAAATGGATGCGCCGCTGAGTATCATCGTACCCACAATTACATTCTGATGTTTCATATGCTCCCCACTTCATATATATTGTATATACACCAATGCGCTTTTTTACGCACCGGATTGCAGCCCTTTGGGGCTGTTGTGTCAAACAGTTATAGCTGCTTGACACAAATTCTACTATACAATATATATTAGCGCCTCTCCCCTTTCATGACCAAAGCACAGGCCCATAGAACGCCCCAATGTTATTAGGAGAAACAAAAAAAGGATAGCCCCCGGCGCTAAACCGAAAGAGGCTATCCTTTTTAAACACTTCAGTGAGCTTTGCTTAGGGATTCACTACATTGGTGGATTTTCCAGCAACAAAATCCGCCAAATTCTGCACAGCGATATCCATCAGCCGCTTGCGGCTTTCTTTGGGAGCCCATGCAATATGGGGAGTAATCAGGCAGTTGCTGGCACCCAGCAGGGGGTTATCCGCTTTAATGGGTTCGGTGGAAACCACGTCCATGCCAGCACCGGCAACTTTACCGGAATCCAGCGCTGCACGCAGATCCTCTTCCACAATCAAGGGACCGCGGGAGGTGTTGATGAGAATTACGCCATCCTTCATCTTGGCAATGCTGTTCTTATTGATGATACCGGTGGTGGATTCAAACAGAGGGCAGTGGAGAGAAATCACATCACTCTGAGCCAGCAGCTCATCCAGAGTGACATACTCCGCAATGGCCTTGCCTGCATCGTTGGGATATTCATCATAAGCAAGAACCTTCATGCCGAAAGCCTTGGCCAATGCACCGGCAGATTGGCCGATACGTCCAAAGCCGATAATACCCATGGTTTTGCCTGCCAGTTCAATGAGGGGAAAATCCCAGTAGCAGAAATCCTGGCTGGTTGTCCATTTGCCGGCCTTGACTGTGTCACTGTGGTGGCCCACATGATGGCAGATTTCCAGCAGCAGGGCAAAAACGAACTGTGCCACAGCGGTGGTGCCGTAAGTAGGAATGTTGCAGACAGGAATACCCTTTGCCTTAGCGGCGGCCACATCAACCACATTATAGCCGGTAGCCAAAACACCGATGTAACGGATAGAAGGGCAGGCCTCCAACGTTTCCTTGGTCAACGGTGTTTTGTTGGTGATAACAGCCTCAGCATCACCAATGCGGGAGACAATATCTCCGGGGGCGGTGCGGTCATAAACAGTGAGCGAGCCTAATTTTTCAAAGCCCTCCCAGCTCAGATCACCGGGATTCTCGGTGTAGCCATCCAATACAACAATTTTCATTAGACAAATTCCTTTCCTATTAAACTTTAGCCCAAGCCTGATTCAAAGTGCGCTTGGCATTGGCAATAACCATTTCGGGATCTTCATCACCCCAAGGCTTAACTTCAAAGCTGACAATGCGGGGCTTATCGGCCTGCAGATAACCAATCTCCATGAGAACCCGCAGATATTCGGCCAGTTCATCCACACCGTTGCAGCTGTTGGGGAAACCAAAGCGAGGATGCTGATCACCATAAGCGGCAGCGCCGGGGGTCATAACCGCATTGCCCATATGAGCGTGGCAGATATAGGGAGCCACCGGCAGCAGATTATCCCGAATTGTTTCGTGAATTTGGGGAATGTGGCTGAGATCAACCATCAGACCAAAGTTGCCGCAGGTTTCCCGAACCTCCTCAGCCAAACGTTTGGCCAAAGTGGAGGGCCCAATCAGAGAGCATTTTTCCACATCGTAGTCGAACACTTCCAGATTCACCGGCATATCGCCCTTGCTCTTGGCATACTGGCAAAGCTCAATGCAGGATTCCACCAGCTTTTTGTAGGATTGCTCCCGGGTGGCATCCTCGTATTTGCCCGAAAGGAACGCGAAACTCTGTGCACCGATTGCATAAGCCTCATCGATTTTATCCTTCAGATTGGCCAGTGCAGTCTGCCTCTCGGCTTCATCCAGAGAATTCACATTCTGCTTGGTGCGAAGCAGGCAGGGCTGTGCGCCAAAGGTCATAAAAGCACCGGATTCATTCACCAGTTTGGCAACCTGTGCGCGAACCTCTTTATCTTCAATGTGGGTCAGCTCCAGAGCATCGAAATAATCATCCTCCAGAATCCGGCGAACGGTTTCCAGAACAGGACCTTCTCCTCCCATTGTTGCAGGATAAGCCATAAAATGAATCAGGCCTACCTTCATATACTTGTGCATGGATTCTTTCATGTCGTTTTCCCCTTCCATTTTTAATTATTTTATATCCACATGGGGATTTTGTACAAAACTCTAGCAGCTATTCTGCTGATCCCCAAAGCCAGCTGGGAATACCTGATTGCCGCTGGTTTTTTTTGCTTATTTCAACCTGCGTTTGCAGCTGCTACATCTTTGGTAGAGCTTGCCCAATATATTATACACTAGCTTTGGCAATAGCACAAGATCTCATGGCATAAAATAAGCGCCCCCACCCGAATGGGTGGGGGCGCAGGTGATTTTGAGATTATTGCTCTTCCTTCATCTTGGCATAGCAATCGCTGCAATAAACAGGTCTGTCTTCTCTGGGGCGGAAGGGAACCTTCGCTTCAGAGCCGCAGCCAGCGCAAGTAGCAGTGAACATCTCTCTCTCGGGTCTGGAAGCATTCTTACGGGCATCGCGGCAGCCTTTGCATCTCTGGGGCTCATTAACAAAGCCTCTCTCTGCATAAAACTCCTGCTCGCCTGCTGTGAATACAAACTCAGATCCACATTCTTTGCAATTCAAATTCTTGTCTGCATACATTCTTTTTTTACCTCGCTTAAGCTTAAAAGATTTACCCGTGGATTGAAAAACGTCGAGATTGAGATACAATGCTCTGCTTTTTTTGGGCCAAGGGCATATTTACAGTCCCCAAGAGGGGGACCGGTTGACTATGTGCTGTGCAAAAAGTAATTACCTGGTATAAGTTTTCAGTTTTCTCCTAACTCTTTGCAGTGCGTTATCTACAGCTTTGGTAGTTGTTTGCAGAACAAGAGCAATTTGCTGATAGCTGCCACCATCGAGATAGAGGCGCAATACCTGCCATTCAAAATCAGATAAAAGTGATCGCATAAGCTGCTGCTGCAGCTGTGCAGTTTCCATGTCAATAAACTGCTCTTCAGGCAATTCTGGGATACGGCGGGAGGCTGTTTCCCTAGAAAGCCACTGTTCGTCAGAGATATCAATGTAAACGTTGGTATTTTGATGAGCACTTTTCATATGTTTTTTAACAGCAGTTATCATGGAATTGCCGATGCACCTGAAGGCATAAGTAGAAAACTGAACCTGAAAACGATCATCGTAGCTCTTGGCCGCCTTAAACAGTGCCAGCATACCCTCTTGAAGAAAATCCTCAGGGTCGATTCCCGATACATTGGAATAGCGGGCAGCATGTCTTTTAACAAGGGGCATGTACCGAATCAGCAAACAATCGAAAGCCTGCGTATCCCCCTGCCCAGCAAGGAGAGCCAGCTTCGCATCTGCAATGGTAGTACAATCAGCTTGGCCATCTGCTTTCATGAAACAATCACCAAAAACATTGTTGTATTTTACCTTTCTTATCTTAACTTAATACTAAGTAAAAGTCAATACTTTTGTTAAATTTATTATTGCCTAATTTCCTATTACTATCGCCTTTATTCAACTAAATTAATTTTATATGAGAGACATTCTCAATTTAGTTGTACAATTTGCACAATCAAAGCTTTTTTTGCTTGACATTCTGCCCTTGGTGCCAAATTAAAACCACGATTTTATGCCATTTTCCATAGCTTTTTTGCATTCTATTCACTATGAAAATTACATGAATGTCTACCAGAAAAGGGTAAGTACTTCTAAATTCCATGGTGGGACTACAATTCTTCCACGTATAAAATTCCTTGCATCCCCCTTAAAATATTACGAATTTCCGCATGGCTCTGTTTTTTAGGAAGGCGCAGAGACAAAATAGCAGAAAGAGCCGCATCGGCAGAGGTTCGGCCAACACCAATAATCTCCATATCACTTAGGCGGATGTTGTCTTTTTTGAGGCATTCAATCATCGCACTGATCACCCCATGGCTTTCAAACTCCACATATACCGTCACCACCTGAGACCGGGAGGAAAGATACTGATCCAGATTGTGCAGCACAGCGGACACAAACCAGATAAAAAAGCAAGCCAGCAGCGCTCCTTTATAATAACCAATGCCGATGGCAAGGCCCATACAGGCCGAGGCCCACAGCCCCGCCGCCGTGGTAAGGCCCCTCACCTGATGCTTGCCTGTTACAATAATAGTGCCCGCACCTAAAAAGCCGATGCCACTGATAACCTGCGCGCCCAGGCGGGCCGGGTCGGTAGCAGAATCGTATGTACGAATAATGAAATCGCTGGTCATCATGGTTAAGGCCGATCCAAGGCAGACCAGTATATGTGTTCGGAAGCCTGCGGGGCGGCCCTTGTTCCCACGCTCACTGCCGATAATACCGCCGCAGAGCACCGCCAGCAGCAGCTTGGCGCAAATCGACAAAGCCTCCATATCCACAAACATACCATTCATCCCCTAAAACTATTGAGCGAACATCAATTGATTATAAACTGGCATGTCTTAACTAATTCTTTATCTATATTGTATTTTAACAACAATTTTAGGCTGTGTCAATTTAATAATTTGTATAATTGGTTGATATTTTGTTGGATATCCTGCATTTAAGGCTCTATTTTATATTTTAAATGTTCCACTATAGAAATCCGGCCGAAATCTGGAGAAGTCTGCCCAGATTCCGGCCGGATTGTTGATCCCAAAGGGATGGTATTCAATAAATTAGGCAAGTACTTCCTTCACAGTCTCAGCGATGGAATCATCCTTGCAGTTGGCATAAAACAGCTTGAGGGTATTCGGGCCGCCAAAAGAAGCTTTAACCAGCTCACGGTTGGCATTTTTGAGAATATATTTGATATCCTGATGAGCCACAGCCTTCAGCTCATTGAGGATGCGGGCATTGGTTTTCTCGGAAGCAGCTGCTTCGGGGGGATAACCGCCGCCGCCTTCTTTCTCAAACAGCTTCTCAAAGGTATAGCGAAGGTTGATTTCGCCGCCCCAGCCATAGCCTTTGGCAAAGGGAAGAGAAATGCAGTTGCCGTTGTTGACCTGGGTGAACAGAAATGCATCGGTGGGCTCAGTAACCAAACCGCAGACAACACCGGGCATTGCATTGGAGGCCACACAAGCGCCCTCACCAGTGCCGCAGCCAGTAACCACAAAATCAGCTGCACCGGATTCCAGCAAAGTAGAAATTAGGATTGCAGCCTGATTGTAAGTCATACGGTGATCTTCCAGATTATACTGGCCATAGTTATCAACAGTATGTCCCTTAGACTCAGCAACCTCTTTCAGGGTGTTATAAACAATTTCATTTTTGCTGGATTGGCTCCATTCCATGACAAGAGCAATTTTCATGACAGTGTCTCCTTTTTTGAATCAATGTGTAAAGGATTTTTCCTGTTCATTATAGCACCCGCCACCTGCTCCGTCAATGAATATCCAAACGGTATCTTCTGCTTACTTTTCTTTTATTTGGCAATTATTTGCCATTTTTCGATATAAAAGGAAGAAATGGCCACTGCCTTTTCCAGCCCCCTCAGAACCATCTGCTCATCGTAGTAGCCAAACTTCAACACAGCAGAATGTTGTGTTCCCCCGCTTTTCTAAAGAACGCTAAACCCGAAAACCTGTGCAGGCTTTCGGGTTCAAACATCAAGTCATAGGTCCATGCTTTTTTGCATAGGCGGGTTAACCGTTTGGATTTGCACTCATCTTAATGCAGAAGCCTGCGCCTGCAAAGAGGAAAGACGCTCCCGCACCTGTTCCATAGTGGCAGTTCCAGTAACCCCGATCTGCTGAATGGTCAGCGAAGCGACACAATTCCCCACCAAGGCCGCCTCAGCAGGGGAAAGCCCCAGCGAAAGCCCCAGCACAATCCCCGCATTGGTGGCGTCCCCCGCCCCCACAATATCCACCGGGCCAATTACCGGAAAGGCGGGAATTTCCTGCACCCTTCCCTCTTCAAAAACCAGCGAGCCTCTTTCGCCCATGGTTACAAAAACCGGGCGCTCATTGCGCAGAGCAACCTGACGACCGCATTCCAGAACCATTTCCTGTGAAATCTCACCGTTATGCTCTGGGCGAATGCACCGAACAACCTCCAAATGATTGCACTTCACCAGCATACTGCGGTATTCATCCACAAAGCCCCTGGAATCGGCATAAAAGAATTTTTCCGGCATCTGCCTTGCCATTTCGGATACCTTTTTGCGTATGTGTGTGGTAACCGCCGAATAATCCCGCTCCAAGAACTGATCGGTCACAATCACCGCATGGGAATCCTCCGCAGAAGCCAGCAGAGCCTCCAGCAGCTGCTCCTGCAAATCAGGCGGGGTGGGGTTAAAATTGCGGCTGTCAAAACGGTTCATTTCCGTGTAATGGCCGCTTTTTCCTTTGCGCATGGGCTTTACATAGGTGCTGGTGCATATCTGCCTGCTCAAAACCATTCCCCGGGTTTCGGCACCAATCTTTTCAAGGCAGGCCATCAGGTCATAGCCTTCTCCGTCCATCCCCACCAAGCCCACACAGCCAACTCGGGCACCCAACGCCCTCAAATTGTTCGCAATGGTTCCACCCACACCGGCATATAAGGCTTTTCGATGCACCTGATAAGCTGTCAGGCCGGTTTCCACCGAAGGCTCATCCCGGGCGGGATCGATATACAGGTATTTATCCAAGCAATAATCGCCCATCACAGTGATTTTGCACCGGGAAGCTTCGCTTACAGTTTGGATAATCCTCTCAATGTCAAAGGACATACTTCTCCTCTCCGATCAATGTGTATATTTTTCGGCCGGGTTATTCCTTCCAGCCGGTATCCAGTGCCAAAATTTTGCGGGTCAGGTGCGGAACCGTCAACTGATGCTCCCCCTGAATGTAGTGGCTTTTGCCACCATCCGCCACAGTGCGGGCCAGAATGGTCTTCCACGGGCGGAAGTAATACCGCGGGTCAGTCTTGGGAGGTGCCGCAGAAAAATCATTGCCCTTGATCGCCAGAAGATCAAAAACCGCTGTGGTGAAATGGGCGATTTTTTCTCCTCTCTGGTGGGCTACGTTTCGTGCCATAGCCAAAGCTTTGAGATACACCTCCGGCCCGGCTACTGCCGAACCGAAATTGAGGAACACTCCACCCTCAAGCCGGGTTACGCTCTGGGCATAGATGAGAAAATCCCGGTAAGAGGTCTCCCCCATCGCCGCCCCGCTGCAATTGGGATGCTCGTGGATGATATCGTTGCCGATGCCGATGTGCACCGTGCAGGGAACCCCCAGCTTATAGCCCATGGCCAGCACGCTTTTTTCCCGATAAGGGAAGTTCTGCTCCCATATGTAGCGCCCTACGGCCTCTCCCCAACCCAAACCATCCGCCGCACCCTGCACAATCACATCGTTTAGGAGACCGGTTTCCTGCCAGAGGCCAAACTGGCCTTCGCTGATATATTTAGCCACGCTTTCGCAGGTATCGCCAATCATAGCCAGCTCAAAATCATGGATGGAACCGGCGCCGTTGGTAGCAAAATGGGTCACCAGCCCCCTGCGCATCAGCTCAATCATATGGAGGGCGTTGCCGGTGCGGATGACATGGGCACCATACATCATCAGCACAGTGGAGCTTTGGTCTCGGCGGGCGGCAATCACATCCTGTGCAATACTATCCAAATCAGGGTTTTCAAAAGGCGGAATCGGATCGTCAAGACCGGTGACCACCTGAATGTTTACATCATGAATGCGCTGTTCTAAGGGCAGAATGTTCAGCTGAGAGCGGTCAAAAAGCGGGAAGGGCATTTCAGCGTACCCCCTCTGTGATAAACCGGAGGATGCTTTCGGGGCAGGCAAAATCCGGGATGATAGCATCCGCTCCCGCTTCCAGCAGGCGGCGGCGCTTCCATGCGTTGATGCCCTTGCGCCGAACCTCATCGGTGGCCACGCCAAAGGTATAACCGCCCAAGCCCGCCACCAGCTCAATTTCCACATATCCATCCCCAAAGGAAACCAGCTCAGTGGGATCAATTTTGTTTTCTTCTATAATGCGCTTGATTGCCTGCGTTTTGGTGCAGTTGCTGGCCTGCGTATCCAAAGCGCCCCAGATGCCCCCATCAAACAGCTCACGGATTTTAAGCAGCTGGGCTTCCTCCAGCACATTTTCATGATCAGTGCCACTGGCCAAATAGCATTTGATACCCTGCGCCTGCAAGGCTTTCAGCAAATCCGAAATACCCGGCACAAGATACTGCTCCGGGTCTGCGCCTGCTTTTAAATCCGCATGTCGGTGGGCGATATGAAGCCCCAGCCTGCGCAGATATTCCGCTTTGTATTCCATGGGATCACGGTGGGAACCGCCCCGCTTGATGACCTCTTCATCCAACCGGATACACTGGAAAACGGTTTGCTTGCCTGTCAGGCGATCCACAAAATCCCGCACGCACTGCTGCAATTCCTTCGATTCCTCCGCTCCGGGCGTTTCGGATAGAACCTCGATAAAGTAAGGAATCATAATATCCTGCCAGCCTTCCCGAATCAGGCTGACTGTGCCGTCAAAATCAAACAGCGCCGCTTTGATTTTCCCCGGATGCCGGGGATAACGGACAATTTCCATGCCCCATAAGTCCTCCAAGGTCTGGCGGGTCATGGTGGCCATAGCATGTTCATAGATCATATGCATATCCTCAAGCTGCTCCATACAGTCGGTAGGCGCCAGCAGGATATACTGGCAAAGCTGCCGGATGCGGCCGCCATCCCGGCCGGAGAAGCCGATGGTAATCATCCCCATCTCATTGGCGGCCTCAACCGCTTTTACGATATTGGGTGAATTGCCGCTGCCGCTGAACACCACCAGAACATCCCCCCTTGTTCCCTTGGTGCGAACCTGTATGGAATAAGAATCCTCATAGGCAAAATCGTTGGCCAAGCATGTGATAATAGCGGAGGAATCGGCCAGACTTTCAATGTTAAAGCCTTCCCGGTTGTGGGCACGACACCCCTTGAGGAAATCGTTGGCCATATGGGAAGCGGTGGAACCACTGCCCCCGTTGCCGGCTGTAAAGATCTTCTTCCCCTTGAATTTGGCCTGAATCATCACCTCTATGATTTCAGCCAACAGAGCGAAATTGGTTTTCATTACCTGATCGGCCACCACCTGGGTATAAGCCTGCAAATCCTGCTCAAGGGTTGCTGTGTCAATTTTCATAGCTGTTTCCTCCTTCTATGTAATGGGTGGATGCCGCCTGAACATATCGCTGATCGAGGGATGCTCAGGCGAAATGCAAGGTTTCTATATTGCGGTGATTATATCATAACATGATGTAATTCAAAATGGAATGGGGTTTTTATATTTTTTATTCGGGAATTTAATTCGCAAATTTATATATAAAATAAACAAAATAATTACATATTAATTATATTACTATTAATATTGCAAAATTCTATTGCATATGCTTTTTGTTTGTGCTACTCTATTTGTATCATAACGTGACATAATTCTCATCCAGATTCTTCAGGCAACCAGTATATAAAACGTGCTGCTGTGCCTTTTTCAATGAAGAAAATTGCCGCTATTCACGGTATGTCCGTATGCTGCCGGGTCTTGCCCGCAAGACCCCACATTAATCTGCGACTTTTCGAAGAGCCTGCCGGGTTCTTTGAAATTCGTATAAAAAAACAACATCGACTTACAAAAAGGAGGCAACCATATGAAAAAGACTCTTTCCGCAGCATTGGCGGCAACACTGATGCTGGCCGCCCTTACCGGCTGCGGCGGCGGAGCCGCTCCCGCTGCATCCAGCGCAGCACCTGCCGCACCTGCTGCTCCCGCTTCTTCCTCGCAGGCAGCCGCATCCTCTGCCCCCGCCGCAGCCGACATTACCGTTGGCGTGGCAATCCGCAAATTTGATGATACCTTCCTGACTGAAGAGCGCAATGCCATTTCCGCCAAAGCCGATGAATTGGGCTTTAAGGTGGATATCGTAGATTCCCAAGCCTCGCAGACCACCCAGAACGATAAGGTTGATATGTTCATCACCAAGAAATACAACGCATTGGGCATCAACATGCAGGAGCGCAGTGCCTCCGATCTTGTTATTGAAAAGGCTATGTGCGCCAACATCCCTGTGGTGTTCTTTAACACCGAGCCCTTCCCCGAGCATATGGCCAAGTGGGAAAATGTCTATTATGTAGGCGCGAAAGCCGAAGAATCGGGCACCATTCAGGGGCAGGCGCTGGCCGCTTATTGGCTGGCCAATCCCGATGCAGATAAAAACGGCGATGGCGTTCTTCAGTATGCCATGCTCAAGGGCGAGCCGGGCCATCAGGATGCCGAGCTGCGCACTGAATATTCCATCAAGGCTCTCGAAGCCGCCGGTATCAAGGTAGAAAAGCTGGCCGAAGATACCGCCATGTGGAACCGTGTTGACGGCCAGAACAAAATGCAGGCTTTCCTTGCCGCTCATGGCGATAAGATTGAAGCTGTTCTTGCCAACAACGATGATATGGCTCTGGGTGCTATTGAAGCTCTCAAGGCCGGCGGCTATTTTACCGGTGATAAGTTTATGCCTGTTGTGGGCGTGGATGCCACCGAGCCCGGTAAGGTTGCTATCGAAGAAGGCACCATGCTGGCCACCGCACTCAACGATGCCGTGAATCAGGGCGGCGCAGTTGCCGAGCTGACCCATCTGCTTGCCAAGGGCGAGAAACCCACCAGCAGCAATTTCAGCTACACCGTTACCGATAAACAATATGTCTGGATTCCCTACGTGGCTGTAACCAAGGAAAATCTGGCTGACTTCCGGTAAGCCTGAGCAGAAAGTCTCCCGGAATGCGGGCTTTGTCTGTGTTCCGAGAGGCCGGGCAGTGTAAATAAAGTGCAGGGGCTTTCCATCCCAAGCCAAAAGCCCTGCACTTTCACTGCTTCTTTGTGAGAACAATTCAGCCGGCTCCCAAACGGTGCAGACCCGGTGGAAGGTCTATAGTTGTATAGGTTTAAAACCGAAACGTGGTTTTAAACAGCGGCAATCTGCCGCTAACCGCCATAGGCGGTCTATACCGGCTTCATACTCGATAGAGGAAGGGGAATAAACCGTGGAATACATACTGGAAATGAACGGCATTTCCAAGAACTTTCCTGCTGTAAAAGCACTGGATGATGTTACCCTCAGGGTTCGCCCGGGAACAGTCCACGCTCTTATGGGGGAAAACGGCGCCGGTAAATCCACGTTGATGAAGTGCCTATTCGGTATTTATACCAAAGACAGCGGCACCATCATACTGGATGGCCATGAGGTCAATTTTGTAAGCTCCGGGGAAGCACTGCAAGGCGGGCTGACCATGATTCATCAGGAGCTGCAGCCGGAACCCTTTTTAACGGTAAAGGAGAACATCTGGCTTGGACGTCTGCCCACCTTTGGAATCGGACCGATCCGATTCGTGGATCAGAAAAAAATGTATGCCGACAGCCTCGCCTTTTTAAAGGAGCTGGATATGGATATCGACCCCAATCGGCTGGCCGGGGATTTATCCGTTTCGCAATTACAGGCCATTGAAATTGTCAAGGCAGTTACCTATCATTCCAAGGTGATCATTATGGATGAACCCACCTCCTCCCTCACGGAGCACGAGGTGGAAACACTTTTTAAAATCATTGGTGAACTGCGCTCTCAGGGCGTCTCTATCATTTATATCTCCCACAAAATGGAGGAAATTCTGCGCATCTCAGACGAGGTTTCCATTATGCGGGATGGCAGCATGGTGGGCACTTGGCCCGCCTCTGAGCTGACCACCGACCTGATTATCTCCCGTATGGTGGGCCGGGATTTGAAAAACCGCTTTCCTCCCAGACTTAACAAAGTGGAGGAGGATGTGGTGCTCTCGGTTTCGGATTACACCTCGCCCTTCCCCCACTCCTTCAAGAACATCTCCTTTGAGCTGAAAAAAGGTGAAATTCTGGGAATCGGTGGGCTGGTGGGCGCTCAGCGCACTGAGTTGATCGAGGCTGTATTCGGCATCCGCTCATTGGAAAAGGGGAGCATTCAGGTAGACGGAAAGCCGGTCAAGATTACATGCCCCAACGATGCCATGGCCTGCGGTATGGCTCTGCTCACCGAGGAGCGGCGCAAGACCGGTATTTTCCCGGTGCTCAGCGTGCAGGAGAACATTGTCATTTCCAGCCTGCGGCAGTTTTGCAGCAAGCTGGGCTTTATTCAGGATCGAAGATGCAAGGAGGCCGCCTCAGACAGCACCAAGCGTCTTTCGGTGAAAACGCCTTCCCTTTCCACACCCATCAGCAACCTTTCCGGCGGAAACCAGCAAAAGGCACTGTTTGCCCGGTGGCTGATCACAGAGCCGGATATTCTCCTGCTGGATGAGCCCACCCGTGGCATTGATGTGGGAAGTAAATACGAAATTTATACCATGATGGTGGATTTAGCCAGTCAGGGTAAGAGTATTATTATGATTTCCTCCGAAACCCCCGAATTAATCGGCATGTCCGACCGGATTATGGTAATGTGTGAGGGCAAAAAAGCAGGTGAACTGACCGGAGAGGAAATCGGCGAAGAAGCAATTATGCGGTTGGCAACAAAATACATGGTTTCCCAGCAAAACGAGGGAGTTGCAATATGAAAACAGATCAGGCCGTAAAAAGAAGGCGCCCCTCGGGGGGAAACGCCCTGCATTTTATCCAGCAAAATATTATCTTTGTGGTTCTGCTCATACTCATTGTGGCCATCGCTATTATTAATCCCATGTTTGTTTCACTCAATGTACTCAAGGATTTGCTGATCCAGAACTCCACCCGTTTGATCATTGCCTCGGGAATGGCGCTAATTCTGATTGTGGGCGGCGTGGATCTTTCGGCAGGCCGTTCGGTTGGCCTTGCGGCGGTTATTGCCGCCTCCATGATGCAGACCGCCGATTATTCCCGGCGCTTTTATCCCGATCTGCCTCAGATCAATCTGATTATCCCGGTGGTGATCGCCGTGGCTGTCTGCGCTCTTTTTGGAGGGCTCAATGGCTTTTTGATCACCAAGTTTTCCATCCCCGCCTTTATCGCCACACTGGGAACACAGGTGGCTATCTTCGGCATCAACTCCATCTATTTCGATCTGCCGCCCAACTCTTCCCAACCCATTGGCGGTATCCGCAAGGATTTCACCTACTTTGGCTCCGGGTTTGTGGGGTTTGTTCCGATTATTATCCTGATTGCCTTGCTGATACTGGGAATGGTGTGGTTGATTCTGAAGAAAACCCCCTTTGGCCGCAACATTTACGCCATCGGCGGCAACAAGGATGCAGCCTTGGTTTCCGGCATTAAGGTGGCCTCCACCACTGTGCTGGTTTATGCCATCGGCGGCGCTCTCTTCGGGCTGGCCGGTGTGCTGGAGTGCGCACGCACCGGTGGGGGAACCAACGCTTACGGTGCATCCTATGAATTCGATGCCATTGCCGCCTGCGTGGTGGGCGGTGTTTCCAACACGGGCGGTGTGGGCACCATCCCCGGTATGATTGCCGGGGTATTCATCTTCGGTATCATCAACTATGGCCTTACCTTTATTGGGGTAAATCCTTACTGGCAGATGATTTTCAAAGGGCTTATCATTGTGGCGGCTGTAGGCGTGGATATCAGCAAAAACGTGAAGAAGCGCTAAGGGATCACTCTTTTAAAACCGCCTGAAATAGTGTATACTGGCTGTAAAGTTGAGGTGGGGCCGGGTGCCCTGCCTCCGCTATTGCATTTAAAGAAAGGCACGACAAGGGCTATGAGAAAAGCAGCCAACCACGATACCATGCGCAACGCCAACCTGCTCACAGTGTTCCATACTATCCGCTGTGGCGGGCCCATTACGAAAAAGGAACTCCAGCGTGAGACCGGCCTGAGCTGGGGCAGTATATCCAACATCACCGGCTTTCTGCTGGAAAAAGGCATCATCACCGAGCAGCAGAGTGAAGGTGCCGTGGTGGGGCGCACCCCCATGGGTCTGGATATCAATCTGGAGCACAACCTGATTGTAGGGCTGGATATCAACCTACAGGGTATGACCGGTGTGGTCATTGACCTTAAAGGCAGGCAAAAGCTGGTGGAGGCCGAGCCTCTGCGGGGTGTTTTTCGCCCGGCCATTATGGAGCAGGCCACCGCCATGATTCACCGCCTTCTGGATCAGCTCGCTGACCCGGCGGAGGTGAAGGGAATCGGAATATCTTTCCCCGGCCATGTGGATTCCAAAAAAGGTGTTTCCATCAAAATTCACCATTTTCAGGGGTTTGAAGGCTTTAACCTGCGCCGGTTTTTTCAAGACGAGTTTGGCTTGGAAGTAATCGTGGAGCATGACACAAATTGTTTGGCTGTAGCAGAGCACGATCTGGGCGTGGTGCAGGGTGTGGATAACTTCGTGATTCTGCGCCTTTGCAAGGGCATTGGCATGGGCACCTTTTCTCATGGGCGGCTTTTTCACGGGCGCAGTGGTGCCACCGGCGAGGTGGGGCATATGATCATCAACACCGATGGCCCCCGCTGTCAGTGCGGGCACCATGGGTGTCTGGAATCCTATGCTTCGGTGCACAACATTCTGCGGCAATGTGGTGAGGCCATTCAATTGGGTCTTGCTCCTGTTTTGGAAAAGCTGCTGGAAGGCGATCAGCCCCTGACATTGGAAGCCGCCGCTGAGGCCGCCCGCCAGCAGGAATCCTCGATTTTGCATATTTTCCAACAGGCGGCCGCCTATACCGGCGTGGCTATAGCCAATGTTGTTGCCATTCTAGACCCGGATGTGGTGGTGCTCAGCGGAGAGCTGGCCGCCTATGGGGATTTGTTCCTCCCCAAGCTGATGCAGGTGGCACAGGATAGCTGCTGGCGAACCGCCCCCATTGAGTTTCGGGTGGCACACAACCACTGCTATTCCGCAGCAGTTGGTGCGGCCTCTTTGTTTATTCAAAAGGCATTTCTCAATGCCATAGACGACTACTGAGCGTTCAAATAAAGCCGAACGCTTTATGGGGGGCATCCAATGCCCCCCATATCCCCCCCGGATTGCGGCGCTTTGCCGCAAAAAGTGGAAATCTTACGTCGAAATGAATTCGACGTAAGAAGAATTACGAATAAAAGAACGATCTCGCTTGCTCTAGTCAATGCAAGCAAATTGAAACGCTTGAATAATGAAGGGAGCGGCGCTCCCTTGCCGGGATTTTTTGGGGGAGTGATACGCTTATGCTGATCGGCGCACTGGATATCGGAGGCACCAAAACAATTGTGGCCATTGCAAATGAGCAAGGGCAGATTTTAGCCAAAATCACCTTTGCCACCCATACCGCTGACTTCAAGGAACACGGTCGCCTCTGTATACAGCTTCTGGAAAAGCTGGCTGGTGAATGCTCCGCTGAATTGGCCGACTTGGCAGGAATTGGCGTGAGCATGCCGGGTATGGTGGATTTTGCCCGTGGCTTTTTGCTTCATGCACCCTTCGCCGGGTGGCGGGATGTGGCGGTTGTGGAATACTTCCAGACTATCCTGCCCCAAGGGATTCCGGTTTTCATTGATAACGACACCAACAACTGCGCTTTGGCCGAGGTTTTGTTCGGTGGTTCCGGGGAGCGGGATTACATATGGATGACGGTGAGCACCGGGATCGGGAGCACCTTGATTTCCGATGGCAATCTGATTGCAGGCGCTTCCTTCTGTGCCGGGGAAATCGGGCATTTCAGAGTGGAGGAGCAAAACCCAAGACCCTGCACCTGCGGCAGAGCGGGCTGTCTGGAGGCGCATGCCTCAGGCACTGCAATCGGGCGTATTTTCCGGGAGGCTTTAGCCGATTCCTCTTCCCTGCGCAATCAGCTGGAAGCAAACGGACTGAGCGACGATGCGCCGGGCTGTGCCCAGTTGGCTAAGCTGGGTAACCCTACCGGCATGGAGATTTACCGCCAAGCCGGGGATTATATGGGCAAGGCGCTTTCTTGGGCGGTCAATCTTCTGAATCCCGCCGTGGTTTTTATGGGCGGCGGTGTCTCACGGGATTTGGAACTTCTCCGGCCCGCTATCCTCCACCGCATTGAGGCGGAGGTTGTCCGCCCCAGCAATCGGGTGGGAATACGCCAATCCCAGCTGGGCTACGAAGCCTCTCTTTTGGGGGCGGCGGCTCTTGTGCTCAAAAAACTTTAAAAAATTCTGCAACAACGCCCTCCCTTTTATTGGCTTATTCGCTAATAGAAGGAAGGGCATTTTATTTTACCACAGCTTGGCAATGGGCCTGCTTTCTGAGAAGCAATAGCAATCCCGCAGATAGAATACCCGGCCATGCTTTCAGGCTCCTGCTGATTTGAAGCAGCTCCGGGCGGGTTTTCGCCGCAGTCAAAAGGGCTAAAGCATCCTCTCGCCAGCCTGCAAAGGCAGAAGGCCAAAAGGAAAAATCCGACCATCGGGAAGGAATAAAGCGATCCGGCAAAAGCTGTAATCCATATAGCAGGCCAGCGGTAAACAGAGCATACAGCGCCATCATAGCCAAAAGGGACTGAACCGGATATGCCCGCCTGCTCTTTTTCCAACGCCACACGGCTTCCAGCAGCAACAGCCAAGCGGTAAACACCGGAAGAACAGCAAGCACCTGTGAAAGCTGGGTATAGCTGCTGTTTTTCACCACCAGCACCGGCGAAAGGCCGTGACGCAGAGCAAACAGCTTTCCTTTTTCGCCCCCTGCCAAAGTCAGAGAATCCAGCGGCTGCTTGTTTTTTTCCTGCGGGCGCAGGAGCATTGTGGGTGCTTTCATTTCCATAACCGCCCGCACTGTATAGGCTTGATCTTTATACAGAATCTGCGCCCCCACCGGATCGGCCAAGCCAAACAGTTTCTGGGCGGTTTGGCGGTCAATCAGGCACCCGGTGGTATCCTCCTCCGCCAAAGTTTGAGCTATGGGCAGCACCAGCCGGGTATTGCCAGCCACCCAAAGCACCGCCACATGGCTTTCTCGGCCTATATCCAAGGCCTCCACCCTTTGGTTTTCTACCTGTGCCCAAAGAGAAAAAGGAACCGGCTCTGCCGCCCGCTGTTCCAGCATGATCATGCTTTCCCGGCTTGCGGCTGTCAGCCCGGTCAAGCCCCGCAGAGTGGCAAAATCGCTACTGGAATCGGCTTCCCGCCAGCCCGCCTCCCCCAGCCGCCAGCAAAGCACCGCCAAAAGCAGCAGCACCCATAGAAATGTTTTTTTCAGGAGGCGGCTCCCCATTCCCTGCTTATGACCGCCCATCATGGATTTTCCAAACGGATACGGCCGCCATCCGCCACCGCTTTGGGGGTGGATACAATCACCTTATCCTCCCGGCTCAGTGCACCGGAAACAGCCGCCGTGGTCTCGTTCTGCTCCTGCACCTGCACATCCACCCGCCGTGCCGTGTATTCAGTTCCCAGAGCCGTTTGTGTCTCGACCGCCACAAGTACATACTTTTGGGAGCCATCCGCATACAGGGCCGAAAGGGGCACACAGCTTTCATACACCTGCGACTTTCCCTTGATTTCTGCCGAGGCGTTCATCCCCGGCAGGCCGGCGCCTTCGGGCAAACCCACAGTGAGCTGCCACCCGCCGGCATTTTTAGAGGAGGGTGCAACGGAATCCACCACAAGCCCTTCCAATTTACGGTTTTCGCCTGCAAGACTCAAGGTAACGGGAAAATCCTTTTCCACCCGTTTTTTTTCTGCATCTGTCAGCGGGGCAGCAAGCTCCATGGATTGGTTCTGCAGAATAAAAACAGCAGCCTCCTGGGTGGTCAGCTTACCCGCCTCAGCGGCAAGTCCGGTTACAATGCCGCTCACCGGCGCCAACACCTGCCCTTTGGTCTTCACCGCTTCATATAATGTGGAAAGTTCCAGATTGGCCTGCTGGAGAGAAAGTTTTTTTGTCTCAAGAGAAGCATCCGGCTTTTGGTTTTGAGCATCGTCTATATCCCGCTGCGCCTTCAGGAGAGCCTGATCCCGGTCGGCCAGCGCCTGCTCATAGGCAATGCTGTTGGCCCGGTAGGCAGAGCGCATGGCGTTGTGCTCACTTTCGGTGAAATCGGACTCATCATAATCGCCCCGGTGAACCCCTTCGTATTTGCGCAGATCCTCCTTGGCTGCACGAACCTGCTCGCCCGCCCGCTCTACCTTGAGATCCTCCAGCTCCTTGATGGTTTTATAATCCTCTTTTGCCCGCTCCAGTGTCTTGCCTTGCCGCTCCTGTTCCAGTTGGGTCGCCTGTTCCTGTGCCGCAATCTCCGTTTGCAGACTTTTGACCGTCAGTTGCTTCTGGGCAATCTCCCGCTGGATACCACTGATATCATAAGTAAAGAGCAGGTCCCCTTCTTCCACGGTGTCTGATTCCTGCACAGCCACCTCCCGGACCACCGCCCCGGCTGCACACACCACCGGAATGCCTCCCTTGGCCTGTAGGATGCCCTCTACCATAAGAGTATGCACCACGGTGGAGCGCTTTGGCGTATCGGTCTGCACCACCGGCACAGTAAGGGAATCCGCCGCCCGGGAGATCACGGTACAGCAAAGCATAAGCCCTAAAAATCCAGCCATCATACGAAGTGCCCGCCCTTTTATACTGCTCATCGCCTGTGGGTCAGGGCGGAAATTCCATATCCTTTTCAGTATCTCCACTTGTTTACTCCTTTGCGCCCGAGGCCATAATACCCTGCTCCAGATAGCTCTGCCCATAGAGAAAAACCAATATGGAGGGCAGCAGCGTGATCACCGAAGCCGCCAAAGCCAGACCGATTTTCCCCGCTGTAATCTGGGGCAGATATAGCGAAAGGGGCCACAGGGTTTTGCTTTTTAAAAAGGTCATGGGCTGCTCAATGAGATTCCAGTATTCCAGAAATCCCAGCACCATAGCCGCCGCCACACCGTTTTTGCCCATAGGCAGGCCGATGTGGAAAAAAATCTGCCAACTGCTTGCACCATCGATTTGCGCCGCTTCAATAACCGATTGGGGAATGGCCTTAAAAAAGCGATGCATAATGAAAATGGGAAAGGTAGAAAAAATTGCCGGGAGCAGGATGCTCCAATGGGTATCCAAAAGCCCTGTTCCGTCCATGACCAGATAGCTGGAAACCATGGTAACCTGAAAAGGCATCAGCATCAGGATAATATACAGTGTAAAAAGCCCCCGGCTTCGCCGCCCGGAGCACCGGGCAAACCACCACGCCGCCGGGATTGCCACAAAGGTCTGGCCCAGCAGAGAGCCTGCCGCCAGCTTCACCGAATTCCAAAACATCACAAAGAATTCAGGGGAATCCAGCAAAAGCTCCACATAAGGGGCCAGTGTAGGGTAACAGGGCAAAAGCCGCCAGAAGGCATACCCGGGTGTATCCGAAAGCACAGGCCCCAGATATCCGCTCAGCTCAAGGGCACTCATGAGTGAACCGCCCCCCAGAAAAGCCAAAGGCAGCCACACCAGAAGGGATAAGGCCAGAGGCAAAGCCCCCGGTAAAAGTTTTCGTATCCATTTCAAGGCCTTAGTCCTCCTTATCCCATGCACGGCGCAGCAGCATAATTAAGCCCAAAATCACTAGCGCCACCACCACAGCGGCGGCAGAAAGCTTATCCATAGAAAGCTCCCGGAACCAGTTGTTAAAAAGGTGCTGGAGCTGATAGATGCTGGTGTGGGGGTAATCTCCCCCAATGAGATAAGCCTCCCGGAACACCTTAAAGGCATTGATCAAGGAGAGCACCAACAGGGTATATAAGGTAGGCAGAAGGTTTGGCAGGGTGATCCAGAAAAACATCTGCACATTGCCCGCTCCATCCACGCGGGCGGCTTCATACAGTGAGGGAGAGATACCCGCCAGCCCGGCCAGCCACAGCACCACACAGTAGCCAAGATTCTTCCAGATATAGCTGCCCACCAGCACCCAAAAAGCCATGGGGCTATCCATCCAGCTGACTGCGCTGCCTCCCGCCCCAGTAAGCCAGCCGTTGGTCAGGCCCTGCCCATCAAAAAGCACCTGCCACAGCAGCACCACCGAGGCCACCGGAACCGCCATAGGGATCAGCAGGCTGGTTTTGAAAAGGGCTGCCCGCTCCCCCAGCGCATACAGGCAAAGGGCAACCACAAGCGAAAGGGCAAGCAGAATGGGAATGCACACCCCCAGAAAGCGTCCGGTATTGGCAGCAGCCAGCCGAAAGGCCTTGTTGGCAAAAACCGCTGTATAGTTGGCAAAGCCCACCGCCTGACCACCCATAGCCGAAGCAAAGGAGCGCCGCAGAACATCCCCAAAGGGAACCAGCACAAACAGGGTAACACCCATAAGGCTGGGCAGCAAAAACCAAGGGTTGGTGCCCCCAGAGGGGCGCCGCATTTTTATCTTCTGTTTGATTTTGCCTTCCCCCTTGCTTCCAATGCCCACTCTTTTTATCTCAGCCTAGCATCTATTCCGCCAGATAAAGCTCCAGCTTGGAGGCCAGCCCGGCAAGGGTTTCCTCCAAGGATTTTTCACCCTGAAAATAAGGCTCTGTCTGCTCAATCAAAATCTGGCGTACCACTGTATCCACAGGAGCGGAAACCGAAACCGCCTTGATCATGGCAAGATAAGCCTGCATATTTTCTTCCTCTGGCCATTTGTACTGAATAGCCATCGACTTATAAACCTCCCCTTCACCGTCCTCATCATCGGTGGCAAAGGAAATAGAAATATAAGAACCGTCGTCGTCTTCAGAAAAGGGGGATACACTGTTTTTCTCCAAAGCCTGCACATTCACCGGCAGGCCATCCGCAAAATCGTTGACCAGCACCTGGGATCTGAGCACCGTTTCCACAAAAGCCCGAGCCTCATCCGGCTGACCGGAGGCCGCGGTAACGCCGAGGATGGTTCTGGGCACAAACACCCCCGATGAAGGGAACACCGTGACATGGCCCTTTTCCATTTGCGTGATAGCCGCATCCGGCCCGGCTAAATCCGCCAGACTGTTGAGAGCGCCAAGACCGGCGCCGATGCCCTGGCCTTTCCAATAAAGTGCCTGTTCCAGCATATCTTCGCCTACATACAGTTCGTCCAAACCTTTTTCCCGAAGCTTTTCGGCTATGCGGCCCATTTGGGCTAAATCCACAGCGAAGGCCTGCTGATCCAGTGTGCCATCCTCTAAAAACCAGCTTTTCCCATGTGTGGAGTAAAACACCTCCATAAACTGCGCCGGGTGCACCCCAAGGGTGAAGTCTCCCCGTTTTTCCAGCCAATTCGCCAACTGCTCCATAGTTTCAAGGGGCTGTTCCTGTTCCCCCAGCAGAACCGGTACCGAGAACCGTGCGGGAATGGCATAGATATGGTTATCCTCTTCAAAGGCATTCACGATGTGAGGCAAAAATTCCCCGGATTGTGCCTTTTCGCTGACAACATCCTTTAAATCCGCCAGCACACCCCGCTTGACATAGCTTTCCACCGGAATACCATCCAGCACCAGCACATCCGGGCCCTTGCCTGCCAGAATCTGTGTAGAAAGGCTGCGCAGAGCATCGGCGGGTGTAATGCCGTCACTCCCTGTTATGCCCACCTGATAATCCACCCGCACATCCGGGTTTGCCAGTTGGAAGACACCCATAGCCTGCCGGATGGTTTGGTTATCTTCCAACGAATAAACGCTCAACTGGGTGCTGGGCAGCCGGGGAATGGTGGCATCAAAGGTATAGCGCAGCAGGCGAAAACCCTCCTCCCGCTGGCGGCAAAACACAGTAAAGCTGCCATCTTGATTTTTAATAAGAGCAGAAGGGATTACACTGGGCATACTAAAGGAAACCAAATCCCCTTCAATAAGCCGTTCGGTCACCGCACCATCCAAAAGCATCCGGTAAAGCCCGGTGGAATCCACATAATAAAAGGCACCTTCCTCCCCGCTCCAGGTGAGAGCACGGCCCTTGCCCGATTGTTCCGATGTTGCGCCTTCGTAGGGCAGTTCCTCCAAAAGCTCACCGGTGCTCAGATCATACAGCTTTAACTGATTGTGAAGAGAAATTGCAAGCGTGTTCCCATAAGTAAGAAAATCTCCCTTATACTCCCGATCCTCTAAACCGTCATAGGTATATTTCAGCTTGCCATCTGCAAGGCTTGCCTGATGGATCGAAAAATGGTCATCCACCAGCAAATCCCCATTGGAGGCAAGGCGAAGCTGCCGAGGCTGGATGCCCTCCTCTGTGAAGGTAGGTTCATACCCCATCTCAGTTAAGGAAGCTGCATCTCCATGAAGAAAGCTATAGACAGGCTCCACCGGCTGGCTCTCCGCCTTCTCATCCGCCCTCGCCAATTCCTGTTCCATCACAGCCCTTGCATTGGTAATAGCCTGTAAATACAGATCCCCGCCAGAGGTGAAATCCGCCGCCACAACCACCGCATTATCCAGCTGAGAAATCCACGGCAATTCCACCGTATTCCAGGTTTTTCCATAATCGGCCGATTCCCAAACATCCCACGGCCCAATCATATTGTCGGCCGTGCGGTTGCCAATCAGGCGAAGCTTGCCATTTTCCAACTGGCGGAAGGACTGAACATACCCTATGCCCTGCGGCAGCTCAAGCTCTTCTTCCATATACCGGCCCATGGCAACAGGATCAGTTTGGGCTTCGGAACCGAATGGCTGGCCGCTCTTTTGGCAGGCGGTCAGGGCCAGCAACAGGCTCAACCCCATTACCAGCACTTTTTTCAGGCTTTGTTTCATGGAAATTCCTCCAGTTTCATTCACTCTGCCTGCATTGTACCAAATCAACCTCTAAGAATTCTGGAATCTTTAAAAGCTTTTAGAGGAAAATTACAGACGGGCTGTGGTATACTTAGAACTATAGAAACCAAACTTGAAAACAAGCGCACTTGTTTTCCCGCTTTTTCAAAGCGGGAAAATGGCATACTAAGAGGCGAAAACTGCGCCTTTAGCGCAAAGCAAGCTCTGCTTGCTTTTGAAAACGATGGTTTCGTTTTCAAGTTTATTGACTATATAATGAGTAAATCTTGCGGGAGGCTGCCATGCGTATACTGATGATTGAGGATGATCCCGACCTTTGCGAGATTATCGGCTTTGCCTTAACCCGGGAAGGCTATACCCTAGATCTTTGCAGCTCTGGGGATGAGGGGCTGGAATGGCTGCGCCAGCAGGCCCACGATCTTGTTCTGCTGGATCGGATGCTGCCGGGAACCGATGGCGTAACTTTGCTGAAAATGGCCCGGCAGGAGGGAATCACCACCCCTGTGCTGATGATGACCGCCTTGGGCCAGATTCACGAACGGGTGGAAGGGCTGGATAGCGGAGCGGATGACTATATTGTAAAGCCCTTTGCCGTGGAGGAGCTTTTGGCCAGAATACGGGCCATGAACCGCCGCCCCCGCAGCTGGGAAGGCGAACAGCGGCTGAGTCAGGGCGATGTGGTGTTTGATCCCATGCAAAAGTCACTGGAATGCGGGGATACAAGCTGCAGCCTTTCCAAGCGGGAGGCCGATCTTCTGGAAATACTGCTGAAAAATTTTGGTCAGGTTCTGCCTCGATCCACTCTGTTTGCCCGGGTATGGGGGCCCTATGCTGAGGTGGAAGACGGCAATTTAGAAAACTACATTCATTTTATCCGTAAGCGTCTCCGCTCGGTGGGAAGCCGCCTGAATGTGGTAACCGTGCGGGGTGTGGGCTACTGTGTGGAGGATGGGGATGTTTAAAAGACTACGCCTGCGCCTCACCGTGGTCTGCGCCTTGAGCACCGGGCTGGTGCTGGCTGGGATGGCCATGGCCTCTCTCTATTTTTCGGCGGAGCAGCTGGAGCGCCAATCGGATCAGACCTTTCAAAGCAATCTGAATGCTATTTTCTTTTATCTGCGCAGCCAGCAGGTGATTGACCACACGTGGCTGGGGCAGACAGAAGCGGATAACCGGCTTTACATCCGCATTGAAAGTGGCGAAAATCCGCTTGTTTATACCGGCCAAAACCCGGTGCGGGAATTCTTGACCTCTTTGGCGCAGGAAAAAGCCCTGCGGGAATTCCAATTTGACAGCCGCCAGCCACCTTCTACCACACTGGCGCCGGATATGGTGCTGTTTGAGCTTTCTGTGCCTCAAGGGAATTACCGGGCGGCGGTTTGCTCGGTTCCTTTTGGGCAAAAGTGGCTGGGTGTAACGGTTTTAAAGGATAAGAGCCCTGAGCTGGCCCAAGCCCGGCGGCTGGAAATTGTATTTTTGCTGTGTGTTTTAGTGGCGCTGGCTTGTCTGGCAGGTTTTGCGTGGATTTTTACCGGCATTGCCATTCGCCCCATTGAGGAGGCCCGGCGCAAACAAACCGAATTTGTTTCTGCCGCCTCCCATGAGCTTCGTTCTCCGCTGGCGGTCATCCGGGCCAGTGCGGAAACACTGCCCAGTGTCACAGCGGATAAGGTCCCCTATTTTTCTGAGAAAATTGAAAAAGAATGCGTGCGTCTTTCCCGGCTCACAGGGGATTTGTTGCAGCTGGCGGGTGCGGATAGCCAGCGCTGGTCGGTTACACTGGCTCCCACCAACCCGGAAACATTGGTGCTTTCGGCTGTGGAGCGCTTTGAAGAGCTGGCGGCCGGCAAGCATATTGCCCTTTCTGTCAAGCTGCCGGAACGCTCTATGCCCCGGATTTCCTGCGATGAACAGCGCATCCTGCAGCTTCTGACCATTTTGCTGGATAATGCCCTTTGCTATACCCCCGAAGGTGGAAAAATTCTTGTTTCCTCCTGCCTTTCCCGGCGTGGTATTGTATTCGGTGTAGCGGATAGCGGCCCGGGCATTCCCCCCGACCAACAGGAAAAAATTTTTGAGCGGTTTTATCGGGGTGAAGCCTCCCGCACCAGCAAAGCCCACTATGGCTTGGGTCTTTCCATTGCGCATGAAATTGCCCTGCTTCATAAGGGAAGTTTATCTGTGCAGGAGAGTCCTCTTGGCGGGGCACAGCTCGTTTTGCGGCTCCCTATATAAATGCAGGCCGATGTGAATCATAAAAATTATAAAACTCAATTTACAACAAAGATAACTTAAAAGAAGATCCTGTTCATTTAAAATGACAGCGATCTTCTTTTTATTTTTCAACTGATTTGTAAAGCAAAAAAATGCAGAACTTCCTGCTGCTTCCAGCGGGAATAATCCACATCAAAAGGGCGCAATATATTGCTGTGAATTCATCAATGAGGTGAAGTTTTATGATTACAGTCGCCATTGCCGCAGACCATGATGATAAAAAATTCGGTTATACATTAAATCAAATTTTCAGCCGGTATTTTGCCCTGCAAAAAGAACAAGGCCTATCCCATTCCTTTGTGGTAAAGGATTTTGACAGCCTTTGCTCCGGTGGAGAAGTTCCGGAGGCCTTACTTATTATATACAAAAACATTTGCACCATAAAAAAAGAAAAGATTCCGTCCCAGGCTCTTGCCGTGGTGGATTCAACCAACCGGGAGCTGGTTCATTTTGTTTCTAAAACCAAGCTGCCCGCCATTACCTGCGGCATGGCCTCTATGGATACCATCACACTTTCCAGCATAACCGAGGAAAGCGCTGTGATCAATTTGCAGCGCACCATAACCTGTCTGGATGGGCAGTTGGTGGAGCCGCAGGAAATCCCAATAAAGCTGCACAGTGCAGCCGGTAAATATGCGATCATGGCGGCTGCAGCCGCTTTAATTGCCAGTGGCTGCTTGGATATTTTGACTTCTGGAGGACTTTGACAATTTCTAAAAAAATTTCCAGTTATATAACAAAGCTCAATGCCTATACTAATATTGCAAACGTAAAGCAACAAAAAGTAATTCAAGGAGTGTAATAAAATTATGGCTAACAAACCTATCGTTCCCGAAGCTAAGGAAGCTATGAACAAGTTCAAGATGGAATCCGCCAGCGAAGTCGGCGTGAATCTGAAGCAGGGTTATAATGGCGATTTGACTTCTAAGCAGGCCGGTTCTGTTGGTGGTCAGATGGTTAAGAAAATGATCCAGGCTTACGAGAATTCCATGAAATAAGCTGGGTTTTAAATAACCTTCCGCTTTGCTTTGATGAAAAAATCCCTCCGGCCAAGGCCGAAGGGATTTTTCATTTCATTCCTTTTTGATGCCTTTCAAAACATGCCTTCGCAAAACAATAATGGCAATCACATTTGGCACCGCCATTACCACGTTTAAAAGGTCTGCCAGCAGCCACACCGTTTTCAGGCTGGAAACCGCCCCCCCAACAGCCACAAGAAGAAACAGCAGCCGGTAGATATTCAGGCAGAGCTCCTTCCCTGCTTTATCTCCCGCCAGATAAACAACAGCGCATTCGCCATAGTAGCTCCACCCCAGCAGCGTGGCAACAGCAAAAAACACCAGCGACAGGGTCAGGAACACGCCCCCTACAGGGCCAAAGGTGGATTCAAAGGCAAGTGCTGTCAACGGTGCACCATCCTCTCCGCTGAGCCATAGCGTTCCCCCGCCCGCTGTCAGCAAAACCAGCGCTGTAACGGTGCAGAAGAGAATGGTATCCAAAAAGATTTCGCCAATGCCCCACATCGCCTGAATACGGGGGCTTTTGCAGTCTGCGGCCGCATGTGCCATGGGCGCCGACCCCATGCCCGCCTCGTTGGTAAAGATACCCCGCACGGTACCAAAGCGAAAGGCCTGCATAATGGTATAGCCTGCCACACCGCCCCCTGCCGCACGCAGGCGGAAGGCCTCGGTAAAGATCAAGCGAAAGGCCGCCGGAAGCTGCTCCCGGTTGAGATACAGCAGCATCCCCGCACCGGCCAGATAGGCAACCGAAATCAGTGGAATCACCGCTTCGGTGACCTTTCCAATGCGCTTGAGCCCTCCTAGAATGACCATTCCGGTTATGACCGCTATTCCGATGCCGCTGATCAGAGGCGATATCCCAAAGGTATCCGCCATAGCCGTAGCCACCGAATTCACTTGGGTCATGTTGCCGCTGCCCAGCGACGCAGCAATGCAAACCACCGAAAAAATCACGGCCAGCCCTTTTTTCCCCATGGGCTTTTCCATATAATACATGGGCCCGCCCACATACCGCCCCTGCTGATTCTTCTGGCGGAACTTAACAGCCAAAAATATTTCGGCATACTTGGTCATCATTCCAAAAAAGCCGGTGACCCACATCCAGAAAATAGCTCCCGGGCCGCCCGCTACAATGGCAGTGGCTACACCCGCAATGTTGCCAACCCCCATGGTTCCCGCCAAAGCTGTGGTCATAGCCTGAAAGGGGGAAATGCCTTTCTCTGTTTTTTCGGGTTTTTCCCAAAGGGTACCAAAGGTCTTGCGGATAATTTCCGGTGCTTTGCGGAACTGAAAAAACCCGGTTTTTACTGTCAGATAAACGCCAAGGCCACAGAGCAGAAATACCATTGTTCCATTGACCAGAGCGCTTCCTGCCAGCCTTTCAATCCATTGGGCCAAAAACATAGCGTTTCCTCCATCTATGACTTTTGAAACCTGTACAACTATACATATGGCTTTGCGGCAGGCAAAAATGCCTATTCCATGCCCACATGTATAAAATTTCCTGTTTTGGCCAAAACTGGATATAGCTGTTCCTCAACGACAGAATTTATCCAAGGCCCGGCCTTTGCTTTAAAAAAAGCCCGGCCTATACCCGGGGCGCC
Organism: Oscillospiraceae bacterium MB08-C2-2; assembly: GCA_035621215.1. Taxonomy (NCBI): domain Bacteria; kingdom Bacillati; phylum Bacillota; class Clostridia; order Eubacteriales; family Oscillospiraceae; species Oscillospiraceae bacterium MB08-C2-2. The sequence continues at coordinate 1,546,340 of CP141729.1, forward strand.
ATATGTTCCGCAATTTCCCCGGCATCAGAAAGGTGATCGCAATGTTCATGAAAAAAAGCCTTATCAAGCGTATTTCAACAGCACTGGTCTGTATGCTCTGTATGGGCGCTCTGCTTGTTTCTACAGGGGCTCAGGCCCTCACACCCTTCGCTGCCGTGATGGCAGCCGGCGTTTCTTACGACCGCTATGTCCGCTCCGCCCGTTCGCTAAAAAAAGGGGTTGTCAAAAGAACAAAGCTTCCATCTCTCCCTGTAAAAGTAAAGGAAGAAAAGCCTCAGACTTCTGTTCCTGTGCCTGTTCTGCCCAAAGTAACCCCTGCGCCCAAAAAGGAGGAACCCTCCAACGGATTTGTTTTTTGCTCCGAAATTCCACTAAGCCGGGAGCTCCAAGCCTATACCTATTCCCTGTGCAAAGAGCTGGATGTGGAATATGAGCTGGTTCTGGCGCTTATGTGGCAGGAAAGTAAGTTTGACCCCAGTGCAGTCGGTTATAACAAAAACGGCACACAGGATACCGGCATTATGCAGATCAACGACATCAACAGGGGCTGGCTGGCAGCGGATTATGGTATTAAAGATTTAACCGATCCCTATGAGAATATCAAGGCCGGAGCCAGCATTCTTTCCACCTTTGTTCACAAGCATGGTGCCCACAATGCACTGATGGCCTATCAGTTTGGCGAAGGCGGCATGAAAACCCAGCTTGCTAAGGGTGTGGAGACCACCCCCACCATCCAAAGGCTCTACAGCAAGCGGGATGAATTCAAGGCCCTTGTATCCCAGTGTGCCAACATTTGAATGAACGAAAAAAAGAGGCCGTATTTCCCAGCTAAGCTGAGAAACACGGCCTCTTCGGTCTGTCCAAAAAGATCGCAGTTGTTTAAACGGACTGTCTTTTGTTTCGTAATTCTTCCGCAGTCGAATTCATTTCGACGAAGGAATACCACCTTTTGTGCCGGGGCAGCGCAATCCGGGGGGATTATGGGGGGCATTGGATGCCCCCCATATTGTCGATATTTTATCGATAAGCTTAACAATCAGGCAAGGCTCTGGGCAAAGCGGACACCAAATTCACGGGCTGTTTCCAAATCCTTTTCGGTGGGAACAAAGGCAACCTTCAGCGGCTCCTCAAACACATTGGTTTTGAGGGAGGCAAGCCTTGCCGCCACATTGGGAGTTCCTTCACCGCTCCAACCAAAGGAACCGAATACAGCAACCGGGCGCTTGGCAATGTTAACGGCATCCACATGGCTTAAAAGCTGCCAGACAGGGGGAACCGCATCCTTATTGATGGTAGGCGTGCCCACAAGGAAAGCATCGCTTCCATTGAGGCGCTGACCCAGCTCGTCGATATCGTGGTCGATGATATCCAAAAGCTCCACAGCGGCATCGGGCAGAACCTGACGAATCCCCTCCCCAACAGCACAGGCCAAGGCCTTGGTATTGCCATAGGCTGTGCAATAGAAAATCGGAATCTGCTTCTGGCTGCGGGGATCGGGGGTGGACCACTGGCGATACAGCTTCATGGCTTCTGCAATGACTCCCTCTTTGGTCAAGACTGGGCCATGGCTGGTGCAGACAAATTCAAGTTCCAAATCCTTGATTTTATCAAGCCCCTTGATCACATAGGGCTTAAAGGGCCCGAAAATCGCCGCATAATAATAGGCGAAAGCATCCCAATATTTATCCTCATAAGTAACCCGGGTATCCTTCATCTGCGGCTCGCAGTAATGGCAGCCGAGAAAATCGCAGGAAAAGAGCAGCTTATCCTCAGGCACCCATGTAAACATGGAATCCGGCCAGTGCAGGAAAGGGGCGTTTATGAACTGGAGGGTCTTATCGCCAAGAGAAATGCTGTCGCCATCCTTCGCCACCTGCACCTTGAGCTGGGGATTGTTCACAATGTTTTTCAGGTAAATAGCCCCGGCCTGGCTTGCAATAACAGTGATGTTGGGGTTCAGCTCCACCAAACGGGCAATGCAGCCGGAATGATCCGGCTCGTTGTGGTTCATGACCACATAATCGATTGTGGAGATATCGGCGATCTCCCCCACATTATCCAAATAGTACTGCCAGAAATCCCGGTGCGCTGTTTCAATCAGGGCTGTTTTCTCACTGCCCTTGACCAGATAAGAATTGTAGCTGGTGCCATAATCGGTTTTCATAATGACATCGAAAACCCTAAGATTGGGGTTAAGAACCCCCACCGAAAAGATGCCTTTTGTAATCTCCAACATGCTTCTGTCTCCATTCTGCTCCGCTTGCAGGGCGAAGCGGTACTTTTAAAAATCTATACCATCCGAAAAGTTCGGTTATTGGCCCATTGAATCTATATAACAATAGAGTTGCGTGCGGCTAACCAGCCGGAGCACCTCAATAATTCTTCTCTATTCATAACCGGGTCATGCCGGCAATTTTTCTGAAAAAATCAAAAAGCCACCCCGCTTTAAACAGGCGGGATGGCGCTTGTGTAGATCGGTGCTGCGCAGACAAGGCATATTCGCCCGGCGCTCACGCCTGATGCCTAACGCCTCTGCCAAACAAGGCGCAGAACTTCCCGTTTTCTATTCGACTTCAAACATTTCCTTGCCTACACCGCAAACAGGGCAGACAAAATCATCGGGAATATCCTCCCATTTGGTTCCGGGAGCAATGCCGTGCTCCGGTGCACCCTCCTCGGGGTCATAAACATAGCCGCATACTGTGCAAACATATTTTTCCATCAAACATTCTCCTTTCATTAAATGGCTTTAAAAGATTTTTTTCTTAACATTCTCCAGATATTCGCCATAGGTGATGGAATCACCCTCACTCTTAACAGCATCCTTGACATCGCACAAAAAGATGGTATAACCCCCGTCGATATCCATTTTGCTGCTGAGCGTCAGAGCGAAAACCGCCGACACATACTCCCCTAATAAATAAGGGTTGCCCTGGGAATCCAACTCATAGGCAATATCCTGAAATTTATCGGTAACTTTACCGGAGGTAAAGCCAAACCGCTTGATAATATCCGGCCGCACCTGCTTGGAAAAGGTGGTGATGGCCAGAGAACCAGCTTGGAGAATCTGGCTGTGGGTATAGTGATCCTGCGACATGGTCAGAGAGCATTTAAGCGGGCTGTGCCCCACCTGCATCACGGTGTTGATGATACAGCCTGTGGGCTTATCGGTGGTAACGCCGGCCAAGAAAAGGCCGCAGTTGATCTTAAACATTGCGCTTACATCCATATTGTTTCCCCTTCATACCTTCTACATCGGAATAAAGCCGCAGAAGCATTGCCCCTGCAAAGGCTGGGCCCTGCCTGCAAATTTCCAGACGATGCAGAATCACTCGTTCTTTTTTGCAGCCGTTCCCCCCTTTGGAGCGGCCGCTTTTCTGGAAAATCATAACACTATACGGATTAATTATAGTACAAAATCCGCCCTATGTCAAAAGGCTTTTCAAAGGAAACCTCTTAAATTCAGGGGGTCTTGCCTCTCTCTTAGAAGGATAACACCAAAGGGTTTTAGGGCATAGAATAATAATAACCGCGGAATTGGCTTCACCCGGTTCATGCTCTTTGGCACCTCTTCAAAAGCTCCTGTAACAGGGGGTATGGACAAAGCATGTATAATAAGTATAGCAAGGTAACTTTCAAAACAGGAAACGAGGGCATTCAATGGCATTTATATTGCTTGTAATGGCAGCTGGAATGGGTGTGGGGATCTGGATCTCCGGAAAAGAATACAAAGAAAAGCTTTTGAAAATTGCAGGGAAATTTCAGACTGTCAGCCTGTGTGTACTGCTTTTCACAATGGGAAGCTGGCTGGGCGGCAGTGGGGATTTCTGGGAAAGCCTTGGCAAGCTGGGCTTTCAGGGAGCCATTTTGGCATTGGCGGGAATAGCGGGAAGCGTTCTCGCTGTTTTTCTGCTGACAGTGGGTGTGCGAAAGGGGGATTCCTGATGCTGATCCCTCTGCTGCTTTTAGGTGCCGGCATTCTGGCGGGCTGGCTGTTCCCGGTCATCACACAGGTTGGTGACCTTCAAGCAATACATACTATCGCTCTGATCATATTGGTTTTCGCTACCGGAATCGGGATCGGGAGCCAGCGCACCCTTTGGAAGCGACTTCGGAGTATCGGGGCAAAAGCACTGCTGACCCCTCTTGGCACACTGTTTGGGAGTGTGGCGGCCGGCATCGGTGCGGGTTTGCTTCTGGGGCTTTCCGCCAACGAGGCAGGCGCTGTTTCCGCAGGAATGGGCTATTACAGCGTTTCCATGGCTGTGCTCACCGATCTGGGCAATGCACAGCTGGGGGCACTGGCTTTTGTAACCAACATTCTGCGTGAAGTCTTTTCTCTGCTGCTCATTCCGCTGATTGCCCGCAAGCTCCCCTATGTTTGTGCCATCGCGCCTGGGGGCGCCACCGCCATGGATACCACCCTGCCGGTCATCTCCCGGTGTACTGATGAAGAAACGGCGGTGGCGGCGGTGGTCAGTGGTGTGATTCTCACCGGAATTGTGCCGCCTCTGGTTGCCCTTTTGTATGGCGGACTATAGCCCATTCATAACAAATCTGCATTGCCTCCTGAAAACAGGAGGCATCAGACTGTAGACAGACATAAAAATTGTTTAAGCGGACGGTCTCTTTGATTCGTGATTCTTCCGCAGTCGAATTAATTTCGATGCAGGAATCCCACCTTTTGCGCCGAAGCGGCGCAATCCGGGGGGGAATATGGGGGGCATTGGATGCCCCCCATAGAGGGTGTAGACTTTTGTCTACACCCTCATGCCTCCTGAAAACAGGGGGCATTTTTTATCCCCGGCGGCGCAAAGGCTGAACTCTATACATCGTATTCTGAGCGTTTATGGGCTTTTTCCAGCAGAGCAAGGGGTGAGGTAATCGTATCATCGAATGTGGCAATGCCCACCCGCATGCTTAGTTCAATAGAATGGCGGCTGGCGGCATCCTGTATCTGAATCTCCGCCAGCTGATTCTTTACCCTTTCCACCACAATGCTCACCGATTCCGGATCGGTAAACAGCAGAGAACCCCAAGTATAGGGGTCACCCTCCAACAGATAGATTGCGTCCTCCTCCCGGAGGGCGGCAGTAATCTGCCGGGAAACCCGCTTAACCAAATCCAAAAGGCCTTCCTTCCCCAGCATATGCCCCAGCTCACGCTGAAAGCGGAATTCCCAAACCACCAGCACCAGCGACATATGATAGCGCTTGGCAATTTTCATATAAACCGCACAATCCGCTTCAAAAGAGCGGATATTTTTAAGCTCTGTAAGGGAATCTACACCGGAAAGCCGATCAAGCTGTTCTTGCAGCACTCGATTCTGTTCTTCCGCCTGAAAGGTTCGGCGGGTAAAAAAATAAGTGACAGTGGTCATCAGCGGAGACCAGAACATCCAGAAGTAAGTGCTTACAGGAACCTCCACACCACTGGAGGCAGAAGTGAAAATAGTATAAGTCACGTAGGCGAAAATCAGCACCAGATTCACCACCAGCCCCGCAGTCAGCGAGGTGAAATAGGTGAGCATGGCACAGGCGGCGGATACCGCCAGAAGGATAAAGTTCCCGGTCATGGCCTCGGTGTCGCTGCCAATAAAAAAAACGCTGATAAAGAGCAGAAGAAGCATGGCCAAAAAGGAAATATCCACCCCAAGAAAGCGCCTATTTTCTTTCACGGTTCTTCCTCCTTCTATACTTAATGCCCAAAAGAATCAGGGCAAAAACGCCAAGCCCTAGAACGAGTACCCCAGCCAAAGCCAGCAATTGAATATCACGGCGCCCGGCAACCTGCTCCAGAAGGGGCTGGGATTTCTTGTTATCCGCCTTAAAGCGGTAAGACATGGCCTGCGTGTCATCTATAACCACACCGTCACCATAGAGCTGCCACAGGTTATCCGAAAGGCCAAGATACCGGGCGGCCTTGAGCATGGTTGCATCCGTTACACCGCTGACCACCAGAAAGGCCCGCTTTTCCTGACTATAGGGGGAATCCAAAAGCTGGAGCGTTCCCAGCGAAGCGCCGTAGCCGGGGTCCAGCAGTATTTTCTCGTTGGAAAGAATTGTGGTTCCCTCGGGGCTGAATTTAAAGAACAGCTTGTCGTGCTGCTGCTTTAGCAGTTCATTAACCTCCAGCCTGCCGATGCTGATGACATTGGCGTGGGATAAATCCCCGGGCTGGGACATTCTCGCTACCCGCAGCGAACCGGCATTATCCTTTTGGGAGCGGCCCAAGGTGAGCAGGATGCCCCGCATGGCTTCCAAATCCGCTTTTCCCGGCTGATCCGGAACCACCACCACCAGATTATCCAAGCTGTTATCCCGCAGGAAAGGGCTGGGGTAGTTTTCAAACAGCAAGCCGTTTGCTTCCACTGAGGATATTTTCAGCATACTTTCCGGGCTAACCCACGCCCACGGTGTTTCCGCCTGATTGAGGTTGCACCACAAATCCTTGATTTCCAAATCAAAGGAGACCCGCACCGTGAAGCTGCCGCTGACCTCCAAATCCGTGGGAATATCAAAGAGTGCCGTATCCCCTCCGGCTTTATCCATGGTCAGCTTTTTGCTGCCAACCGGCTTGTCGTTTACATAAACCGTGGCCAGGGAGCGGTCAAAATCCAGATTTTCGCTGTAGCGGAAGGCCAAGCTGATCTGGCTGGAATAAGCCAGCCGGCGGTTGGCAGGGTATTCGATATAAAAAGAAGCGTTTTGCCGAAAGGGGCCCTGTACATTGCTGCCGCTCTCGGTAAGGGGCAGATACTCCGCAACTGGGGCAGGCTCCACTATCACCCGTTCCTGCTCCATCACCCGCCGCCATGCGGCCTGTGTCTGCTCCATAAGGGCGCTGTTTGCAAAGCGGAGAGCGGCCGTTTGCAAAGCTTCCTCTTTCTGTGCGGTTACCAGCAGAACACCGGGCTCCCCTGAACTGCCCTCTAAAACCGCAAGCAAGGCACCCTGCTGGGCGGCCTTGGTCTGCTCTTCGGTAAGCCGCTCCCGTATGGAGGGAAAGAGCCGGTCATAGGAAGCGATATAAACACTGTATTTGGATCGGGCAAGGTCTGTCTCTTGCCCGCCTGTATCCAAGCCAATATTTTCATAAGAAAGAGACGCCTGTGAAGAAATCCCGCTTAACATCACGGCCACAGCGGTCAGCTCACTGTCACTGGGCTGCTCAGGAAGAAAAAACATGGTCTGGCGGTTTTCCAAAGCATCGATGCTGGTGAGCTGTTTGTAATAATCCGCCACTGTGCGGCTGGATGCCTGCGGGTAATAAAGCAAAGCCACCGCTGAATTGGCCTTAACCACCATCCAGTTGGCCCCAGCTACATCATCCACGCAAGGCTTGCCATCCTTTGTGCGAACATAGGTGCTGACCGTAATGGAATTCTGACCCTCGTGGATTTTTTCCAATGGTAAAAGCACTTCCAGCCGCTGGTTCCTATGCTCGAGGCTGGGGACAATGCGTGCTGAATAAAAGGGCTCACCATTGAGGGAAACCGTCAGGCTGGAAAGAGCGGAATCCGCCAGCTGGGTAGCGGAATATTCCAACGTGAAGGCCGCATACTGGATATCCCAATACCCTGCATTGAAATATTCCGTGCACTGGGCAAATAAGCCCGCAAGGGAATGCTCGGCCGAAAAAGCCTGCTCGTGGGTCAACAGCCCTTCCCCCTGGGGGATGGGCACGGCAGGCTGTTGCGATTGGCTCGCCTCGGGTGGGGCAGAAGCGGCAGGCTCCTGCCCCGGTGCAGTAGAAGATGCATCTTCCGCCAAAAGGCTGGTTTCAGATTGCGGCGTATTTTCCGGTGGGGCAAGCTGGGCAAAGGCAGGAACACCCATAAGCTGTGAAAGCAAAATCACGCCAAGCCAAAACCGGGCGGCTGTTTTTCTGTTCAACTTTGCACTTCCTTTCATTGAAACCGCTCGGTTTTATACCATTTCGTTTCTCTTTTAAATATAACATCCTTAATGTATTGATACAGCCCATAAAGGGCCACAATCATCCAAAGCTTGGAATAGGTAAAATACATAACCAGAATAATCCCCGCATTGGAAAGGCTCATCTCACCCTTCTCGGTGGTAATGGTCACAAAGGTGCCCAAAACAAACAGCACAATGGCCATAAGCCATAAAAGGTCGCTGAAACCCGCCAGTGTGGTGTGGGCCCAGCCCAATGTGTTCAGCATTAAAACAGAGTCCGAAACCAAAAGTGAAGTCAGCAGCAGAAAATAGATGGATAAAAAGTAGAGGATATCAAACCGAATCCGCTTGGCGGAAGGATCAAACAACAGCGGCAGGTTCTTGATCAGCACATAGATATTCCCCTTAACCCACCGGGTGCGCTGCCGGAACCAAACCTTAACCGTTTGAGGCTCCTGCTCCCAAGTGACCGCCTGTGGCAGAAATTTAATACGGTAGCCCATGCGGTAAATGCGGAAGCTGATTTCTGTATCTTCGGCAATGGCCTTGATATCCCAGCCGCCCATATTCTCCAGAATTTCACGCCGGATGATGAAATTGGTGCCGGGAATGGTGCACAGCCCCATCAGCTTCCAGCGGCCTGCCTGCGCCATCCACTGGAAGGCCAAGGTCTCGATGTTGATGAACCGCGTCAGCAGGCTTGCGTTTTTGTTTCGGGTTCGGAATTTGCCGATCACGGCCCCTAAAGTGGGGTCGGCGCAGATTTCCGCCACCAGCATCCGCAGGGCACCACGTTCAGGTGTATTGTCTGCATCATAAATCACAATATACTCTCCCTCACACTGGCCAAAGCCGATGTTGAGGGCGTTTGACTTTCCCTTGCCGCCTGTAACGCTATCGGTATTGATAATTTTCAGCCTTCTGCCCGGATGCAGGCGGCAAAGCTCATCCAGAAGCTGGGCGCTGTTATCGCTGGAATTGTCGTTGATTACAATAATCTCGTAACGGTCAGGCGGATAATCAAAGGCAAGGAGCGCCCGCACCGTTTCTACAATCACGACCCCTTCGTTGTGGGCGGGAACCATAATGGAAACCATAGGAGCTGTTTTTAGCTCCGGCAGCCTGCGCCTTTCGCATTCCACATAATACCAGTAGCCGCCGATGATCAAAAGAACATTGACCAGCAGCAGCAGCCAGATGCAGATAAGCGCTATAAGCATGAGTATATCCAACAGGTTCAAATGTGAGCCTCCTTCATGATGTTTACGAGAAGCACCAGTGCTATACATAAGCGGTTCTAGCACTTATTGTATCCCTATCAAACGGAATCACTCTTTGGTGTGCATATTGCGGTAGAATTTCCGGCGATACAGCCGCCGGCTCAGGGCAAGCAGCAAGACAAAGACGGCGGCGCTTACCCCCACCACCGCAATCAGAACCACATTGGCACTACCAAACGCCTTCACAAGGCTGGCCGCCGTCTTCTCCCGGTAAGCATAGGGCTCCATAATGGGGCGAGTCTGCTCGAGAATATCCTCCCGCAGGGAAACGGCGGGATAATAAGCGGAAAAATCCAGCCATTTTCTTTCCACCGCCGCAACCGCTTCTGCAAGTGCCTCTGAGCTTTCAAACAAGGGGTATACCACCGCCGTATTCACGGGAAAGGCCCCAAAGGCCCGGGTATCGCTCTGGATGGTTTCCAACTCTTCCATACTGAGTGAAAGCGGTTGAGGCTCCAATTCCCGGAGCTGAATTCCGGCATCAAAAAGTGCTTTTCTGGCTCGGGCCATTTTGGTATCCAAAGGCTCCCGTATCATTTCATAAGGACGCACCACCGGCTCTCCCAGCACAACAGTGGCCCCTCTGGTCTGGGCATACCGCAAAGCGTAGGCATAGCGCTCAAAGGCTGGGTAATCCAGATTATCATAAATGGGGGTAACCTCCAGAATCAACGGAATACCCGCATCGTGAAATGCATCCGCTGTTTCCATGATCAGGCTCAGGTCTGAATATGCATAAATCTCATTCACAAGCAGATAGAGGCTCCCCGCTTCACTGCCAAAGCACCGGCTCAGCAATGCACTCAGCGCCACCCGGCCCAAACCTTCATGGGGCACCCATGGAACATAAGCAAAACCTTCACCTATGACCCCAAAAGGACTTTGCGTGCCTTTGCCTGTTTGCAGCTCACCAAGGGGCTGGCCTGTATATTCGGTAATGACCCGCATGGTGCCCCGCTCAAAAAAAGACTGGGAGTGCTCCCCCAGCCGCAGTGTGGCCCGGGTATCCTCTATCAAAACAGTCTGGATGTCGGGTGGTACTTCGGGCTTCTCCCCCACCGCCACCGCAAAAATTCCGGCCTCCCGGGCATCCAGAAAGGGCTGGCTTTCGGTGGTCACCATATAAGATACACCTGTTAAGCTTTCGGCTGTATAGGCATAAGGCTTCACAAGCTGTGCTTTCTGGCCAGCCGCTTGAATGCTTTCCAAAAGCTCCTTTTGCAGCGCCGTATCCCCGCAAATCAGCAAAACGGAAGGCTCCTGTTCATCGGCAAAAACAGCAAAAGGTAGCCCAGCCCATAGGAGCTGAACCACCACCAAAGCGGCCGCTAATATTTTAAGCCTTTTCACAGGGGTTTACCTCCTGCCTGGTTTTGGGGAAAGAACGAGCTGCCAAGCAAAGGCCTCTGTTCTATTTCCCATTTTACGAAAAATTCAGTTTGCTTCCGTGATCCCACCACCGGAATCATCCCCGCCGTATTTCCGCAAGAGCCAGCAGGGCAGTGAGATTATCAAAGGAATAGGCCTGTTCGGTAACTGGGTCTGCAAAGCCGCCGTAAACCGCACTTTTAGGGTCGGTAACCTGAAAGGTCAGCATTCGCTCCAAGGCCGCCTCTGTAAGTTTTTCCCTACCGGTCTCTTGACCCAGCAAAACACACAGAGCATAGACAGCCGTGGATTCCATCTGCGTGGCTGGTTGCCCATCCGGGGTATAGCGGCCATAAAGAGGCCCTGACGCCAGCTTCTGCTCCAGCCAATCCAGTGTTTGCTCCCGAACGGCCCCCACCTGCGCCAGATGAAGCACCGTCAGCAGGCCTTCCGCCATGTGTAGCTCACCCTGCTCATAGATCTTTTCCCCTATCCGGCAGCGCAGGCTGTAAAAGGGGAATTCATCCCCCAGATAGCCTTCACGCACCAGCTTTTCCATACTGGAACGGGGCTTTTTCCACGAGGAATCCTCCTCAGCCAGAAGCTCCATTGTGAATAAATCCGCATAGCAAAGGGTGCTTTGCTCACTGGCGGCCTTATACTGCTCATCGTAAAAATCCCGCACAATGCCACCCTGCACGTTGGTTTGATAAAATCTGCGGCCATACTCCTGCGCCAGCTGGGTGAATTCAGGCCGGGAAAAGGCCTGGCCCCCCTCCAGCAGCCCTCGGATGATGCGCAGATCATCCACCGCTGCATTGACCGGGAAGGCTTCCCCCTTTTCTCCCAGACGGTAAGAAAGCAAGGTCCCGGAATCTAGATGGTTCTGCACAAAGGAAAGTGTCTCTTCAAAGGCGGCCTGACGGCCAACCCGGCTGTAATACAGCAGCAGCAGCCCTTGTGATTCACTGAGCACCTCACGACCCCCAGCCAGCTCACCATTGGAGGCAATGGGCTGGAAGGTGGTATACACGCCGCCTTCTGCCATCATATGGTTTTCCACAAAAGCAAGGCAGAGAGCTTCTGGGCTGCCGGGAGCTGCCTCACCGGCCGGAGAAAGAATAAGCGAAGCATCAACCGCCGGTTGACCGCAGCCTGCCACCAACAGGCAGAGCAAAGCCAGAGAAACCGCAAGCCCGCTGGGGCGGTGCTTTTTCACTATATATTTCCTCCTCCCACCAATACAGCTTCCTTCTCTGCCACAACAACCTGAGGCTTGGCCTTGCTCTTGGCAGTTCGCCGGGCAATCCAAGGAATCAGCACAGAAGCAAGCAAAACATACAGAGTAAAATCCGAAGCTACGTTATACAGAAAAATATGCTTGGATAAATCCGCATCACCGGCGCCTACAATGGAGGTGCCGATCTGGGAAAAGCCCATAAGGATAGCACAGGCCAAAACCGTGGTTCTCCACCGCTTGGTGAAGCTGACACCGATGGCAACCGCCACCCAAAGAATCATAAAGCCCACGGTATGGGGAGTAAACGCTTCTTTTAGGCTGCTGTGAAGAGTAAAAAACTGTGTTTGGGCTGCGGCTGCCTTTCCGGCATTCCGTTGGTAATTACCAATCACCGCCGGGCGGATCGCGTTGGCACTTTGTGCGGAATAATCCAGCATTTGCAGAAGCTGGCCGGGGTGTGTTATGTAATAAGCTGAAATGGAGACAAATCCATAATGGGAATAAAACCGCTCCTTCAGCTCTTTACTTTCCACATCCGCAGCCGGGTAACGTTCAAAATAAATGGTCTGATCCACAAGGGAATATTGAGGGTCCATATCGAACTCCTCCAAAACCGTCTCCGGGTTCTCGGAGGTCATCATCACCCCACGAGTCATGGCATGGTACTGATTGATATAAACAAACTCCTGGGGAATCAGCGCATATACGGCCCAGCCGGTAAAACACAAAAGAACCGCTCCAAATGCTGCTACTTTCGAAAAAAGATTTTTCCGCAGCCAGCTGCCGCCTTTTTCCTGGGAGAGCTTGTATCCACTGTGCCCCAGAGCCATCAACAGGCTGAGAATACCCAAAAGAAAACCAAGGGGAGCATTTTGCTGCTTGGCCGAGGTCAGCACAACACCGCTGACCAGAAACACACCCAGCATTAAATAAGGGTTATAGCGCTTCTGCTCCAACAGCAGGGCGCTTGCCATAGCGGTCAGAAAGCTGACCAAAACCAGCCCCTCCGCATAAAAGGAATTGAAATACACAGCATAACCTGTATCAGCAAAAAAGTATACGGCTAATGCCGCTATGATGTAGCCATCCCGCTTTTTCTGCCCCCAAGAAGCCCAATCCACCAGCATGTAAATGGCTAAAAGTGCCCACAGAGCCATGGGCAAAGCCAAAAAACGGATATCAAAAACATTGTCCCCGCCAGTCAATAAATTATCCAGCGCCATGGCACCTTTAATGAAGGGGGTCTGGGAGGAAAGAAGGCTTTCGCCCGATTCGTTGAAATATTCATAGCGGCCAAAGGTCTGGCTGAAATAGTTAAAATACGCATCATCCTGATGCTGATCCAGCTTATAGAGCCCGTTGCCATGAATCATACGAAAAAAATCGCCGTTATCCGCCATGCCCATAGGCCAAGCAAACAGAGCCAGAGCAAGGATAACCGCAGCCACCAGAACCGCTGCTGCCGCCGGAGAAGGAAGAACACTTTTAAACTTGCTCACGCATCTACCTCATTTTTAAAATTTAAAATATTAAAAAAATTGTAGAAAAATGTCGAATCTCTAGTGCTTCACTATTATATCTTACTTTCGAAAATAAAGCATCCACCAAAGTACACTTGATTGGTCTTTGATTTTTTTAATCTTTTGTATGAAATACTGGTTTTACTTTTTTTGTTTTTATAAAAGGATTTTTACATCATATAAAGTTGACAAACCAAACCTAAAATGGTACTTTTTTGAAAAAAGTATATATGAGGTTCAGTTAATATTTTAAAGGAGCTGATTTCCATTTTTCCCCTAAAGACCATGCTTGTGTTTGGCACACGGCCAGATGCAATCAAAATGGCCCCCCTGGTGACTGCCTGCCGCCAAAACCCCGCAATTGAAACAATTGTATGCATTACCGGCCAGCATAGGCAAATGCTGCATGAAGTCTTAGATAAATTTGGAATTTTGCCAGATTATGACCTAAACATTATGCAGCCCGGCCAAACGCTCACACAGATCACCTCCCGCATCCTGACCGGCTTGGACGATGTATTCCAAAAAGTTCGCCCAGATGTGGTGCTGGTGCATGGCGATACTTCCACCGCCCTTTCCGCCGGGTTAGAGGCTTTTTATCATCAGATTCCGGTGGGGCATGTGGAGGCCGGGCTGCGCACCGGCAACCCCTGCTCCCCTTTCCCGGAAGAAATGAACCGCGTGCTTTTGGGCAACCTTGCCTGCCTTCATTTTGCCCCCACAGACCGCAATCGGGAGAATCTTCTGCGGCAGAATGTACCGGGCAAAATCTTTGTTACCGGCAACACAGCCATTGATGTTCTGCGTTATACCGTTTCTCCCGGTTATGTTTTTTCTCAGCCTATACTCAACCAGCTGGATTACAGCCGCCCCACCATTTTGCTCACTGCGCACCGCCGCGAGAATCTTGGGGAGGGGATGGAGAGTATTTTTGCTGCTGTGAGGCGGTTGGGGCAGGATTTTCCCGAAATTCAGTTTATTCTGCCGGTGCACCTTAACCCTGCCGTAGTGAATTTGGTGGAAAAAGAATTGGGCAGCTGCGATTTTATCCACCGCACTCAGCCGCTGGATGTGTTTGATATGCACAACCTGATCAGCCGCTGCTATATGCTGATGACCGATTCCGGCGGCTTGCAGGAGGAGGCCCCCTCCCTGAAAAAGCCGGTTCTGGTTCTGCGGGAAGAAACCGAGCGTATGGAGGCCATTGAAGCAGGAACCGCCATTCTGGCCGGAATCGGTGAGGAATCCGTCTATGCCTGCGCTGCACGCCTGCTGACCGATCCACAGGCTTATTCAAGAATGTCCGGCGCCGTCAATCCCTTTGGAGATGGACATGCCGCCGAAAAAATTGTCGCCGCTTTGCTGGAGGCGTGTGTTTCGAGACACACCCGGAAGCAATAAGAAACATGGCTTTGCAATCTTAAAAAAGAGCTTTCATCGAAGTGTTTGCTTCAATGAAAGCTCTTTTTGCCTATGGGGAATACGTTGCCAGAGAATCTTAGATACCCGCTGCGGCTCCGGGTATTTTTTTGTTTTTATCCCTTCGAATGTGCACTTCTCCCACGATCAACAGCAACAGCGGTATAATAAGCTGGAAGGGCAAGGCATAGTACCCGTAGTAATCCAGAAACAGGAACATATCCATGGTGTTCTCATAAAGAATGCTGCACAGCGCAAGAGACAATATACCCACAGGCAAAACCACCGTTTTGTAATCTTTCAGGTTAAACAAATGGCTAACCCCCTCCGAAGTGGCCCGCAAGCAAACGGATATCTTTACAATACCCGCCAGCAGCATATTGGAAGAAATAGCCCCTTCCAGTCTTGCCAGAAAATCCCCTATTTCCATGACACGTGCCGTGATATAAGAAGGAAAAAAGCTGATGGTCATTACACCACGGCCCACCAAAACAATATTCCTAAAAAACACCAGCAGAAAAACAACAGAACACATGGCCAACACACGGAAATACACCTTGTATGTTTTTCCCTTGGGGATTGCATGACCGATATACAAAAAAATGATAGTTTCTCCATATGGATAAGAAAAAGTCTCAAAGCCAGTTTGTGCAATTTGTGCCGGAGAGTGCTCCATAATAGGCAAAATATCATCAAACCGCATTTTTCCAATGGAGGCGCTAAAGGTTATAAAAACCACAAACAACACGAAAAACACCATGATAATCGACCATTTCCCAATGGTATGAATTCCGCTTCTGGCCAGATAAACCGTTGTCAGGATCAGCAGGATCATAATGGGGAGCTGAGGGGTTTCCGGCAGAGAAGATATTTCGACAAACTCTGTCAGATTGCGCAGAACCAAAGCTGAAAGATGAAGAGAATACCAAATAAAAAGAACAGAAACGGCCTTCCCTCCTATTTTGCCTAACAACAGCTCCAAAATTTGAAAAATATTCTTTTCCGGAAAGAGCTGTAAGATGCGGGCATATAACCAAAAAACAGGAATGGCAATAAAGGTTGCCACTAAAATCACCAGCCAAGTATCCTGTACCATCTTGGTGCTGATGCCCATAATCACACTGCTCCCTATATTAAACAGCATAATAACAAAGATCGCTTGATTTAAAGAGAGTTTTTCACTTTGCATGGTTTCATCCTTTCTGATCCCTTTATCGGTCACTTGAGGCGGGTAATAGGCGAAACAGCATCAAAAAAAGCAACAATGAGATCCGATGGAGAAGGTATATCAACCTCCAGAGAATCCAACACCAATATGCTAAGGCCAACCAGCATAATCGTGGCGTAAATAATTTTATGGCGCTTGTCGGTCTTTTTCAACACTGTAAGGCTATCGTATAAAGCGGCGGCCAAAACCAGAAGCAGAATGATGATAATCAGTGAAATCCCACCTTACTTGTTGAATGAAGAGTTTATGATATTCACCTTGGAAGCAACCTTCACCTCCACGGTGGGGTAAATTTCTTCCCACTGGGGAGCAAGCTCATGCCAAAGGGGAAGATCGCCTTTATAGATCATTTCGCCAAAACCCAGCACATCGGTATTCAGTTTGTGCTGCAGGATATCGGCCACTTCTTTGATGTTGCTTTCAATTTTCCGTGCAGCAGCGCTCTTTATTTGCTCAACGACCTGTTTATCCATCACATCCAGATGGCTGCGGTTTTCATCAATTGACACATTGGTTTCTGTCTCAATATACACGGTAATAAGACCCTGCTCGTAGGAGTAGGATTTTTTTGTGTTGTTTTTAAAAATTTCAAGTGTCAGGTCATCCCCGGGCATTTCATCCGACAAAGAAAGTGTGATTACGCCCCGATTGAGTGTATCCTCGGCAAACAGCAGCCCTCTGGATTGCTGCGGGGTTAAGAAGCCTACCAAACGGCTGCCCTTTATCACAGCCGACCCATTAATCTCGTTGATTTCGCCTTCGTCGCTCTTAACCTTGCGAAGCACGGGAAGAACCGCCGACTGGCGGGGAGAATTCAATGCATTGTAAATCTCATACAGCTGGCTATGGGTTGACAGCCCGGTGACATCCCGGTCTTCACGAATAATATCGTGGGCTATGGAACTCATGATACCGTTCATTTTATCCGGACCTTTTAATATTTCCGCTGCTGTTTCCTCCTGCGAAATGGCAACACACAGGGTCTCCCGGCACTCCGCATCTCGCAGGAACCAATCCAATATCGAGGAAATATCCATCTCCATTGCCAGATCCTTGCTGAGAACCAGAACTTGGGAACAGCCGAAAAACAGCTTATCCGCTTCTTTGTTTTTTGCATTTCGGGCCGTATCCATCAGCGTTTTCCCCTGCGAACGGATAATTCGGCTCTGGATATCACTGCTCATGTCGGAGGAAGATTTATTGGCTACCTCATAGCTGATATCAAAGAGATTGTTTTGCTTATCAAAATCAATGGCAATGCCAACCACAAGATTCAACTGATCAAGGCTTCTATAGTTCCAGCATCCGCTTAGAGACAATGTAAGCAACAGGCTAAGCAGAACAATGAGCAATCGCTTAGCCATTGCCGTCACCTCTCGATTGCCGGGTTCGGTTTTTCGTAATCTCTCGGGGGCGCTCAATCATAAACGGCCACGGTGCGCGGATAAAAATATCCTTAACATGCTGAAAATGAAAACCGCCCTCAATGGTGACCTGTTCAACTCCAAATGAGGTCAGGTTGGTGATGTGAATAATAATGACGGAAAACGCAATGGTAAAGCCAAAGAACCCAAACAGTGAAGTCAGAAACAAAAAGAAAAAACGCCACAAAAGGATGGGTGCGTTGAGCTTGGGTACCAAAAGCCCTGTGATGCCCGTGGCCGCTACAATAATAATCATGGGTGCAGCAACCAAACTGGCTTCTACCGCCGCCTGCCCGATTACCAGCGCACCCACAATGCTCAGTGCCTGACCGATGTTGGAGGGCATACGAATGCCTGTTTCACGCAATATATCAAACACCAGCAGCATCACCACAGCCTCCAAGGCGGCGGGCAGCGGCACCTTTTGGCGTTCCAGAGCAATGCGGATCAACAGCTCAAGGGGCATCATCTCCTGATGAAACGCCACAATGGCAATATAAAAGGAGGGGATGGTAATGGTAAGCAAAAAGGCACAGAATCGCAGTATGCGGGCAAAAGAGGTGTAATAATAGCTTAGGTAATAATCTTCACTGCTCTGAAAATTCTCAATGAACAAATAAGGGATAGTCAGCACCATGGGCGATCCATCCACAAATATGGCAATGCGCCCCTCCAGCAGCTTACCCACCACAGTATCTGGCCGCTCGGTATAGCCTGTTGTACGAAAAGCGCTCCAGCGTTTATCCCGAATCAGCTCCGTGATATAGTTGGAATCCAACACACCGTCAATATCAATGTTATCCAGCATTTGCAGAATGTTTTGAACAATCCCTTTATCTGCCAAACTATCAAAATAGCATACATACACAGAGGTCTTGGTGCGCTTACCCAACACCAGCCTTTTTGTTTTCAGATCGTTGGTATGCAGGCGGCGGATAATCTGGGAAATATTCTGTATCAGACATTCTGTAAACCCTTCCCGAGGCCCTACCAGCACCTTTTCATTATCCGGCTCGCTGATGGCGCGCACGACAAAGTGTTTGGTATTCAGCACAAACGCCTGATCACAGCCCTCGGCAAAAAGGACTGTATTGCCGCACATAACCCCTTCTACCACATCCTTATAGCAGCCTGCTGTTTTGGTTTCGCCAACCTGTATGACTCTCTGCAAAAGTGTCTCCGGGGATACACGGATATCATCCGGAACATGGCACATGAGGGGCCTTATAATATTGCTGTTAATGATTTCCGCATCGACAGAACCTTCACAAAACACAAGAAAACACCGCAGAGGTGTTTTTCCCCCGCTTTCAACTTGCCTATACTGAATAATATCCATACCACTGAAAAGCTGATGGCTGATGGAAATATTATCATCCAGCGAAGCGCATACCTGCTTTTCTTCCAGAGGGGCATTCCACTGGTTCACTTTTTCCTCTATAATCTGTTCTTTTTCTTTGGATGATTTTTTAAATAATTTGAACATGGATTCTCCTTTGAAAGTGAGTTTTGCATTTTACCCATAAAAAAACTAGTCATTGAGTCAAATTGATCTAACGACTTTAGTGTGGTGCAATTTCCCTCTATTATTCCCATGAGTATGAAGAATAAGTGCCCTGAAACCTGTATTTTTTATTGGAATTCTTAAGATTTAAAAGGGGTTTTCCAGGCAAAAAATCAATTGAATATTTCAAATATACAATTTAACAGCTATGGCAATAATGGCTAAGCTGAAGCAAGAATACTATTGAACAGAAGAGGCCGCTATATAGCAAAAAGCCCGCTTTAGAAGAAATTCTAAAGCGGGCTTCTTTTGTGTAAACCGGATATCCCCTTGATACACAACCCAAACTGAGGCTGTTCTTTCGCTGCCGAGGGCCCAGCAAGGTGGATCAATCAAGCAATGACAGTATACGATCCGGTTCATTTGCAAACAAGCCCACAATCGGAATATCAATGTTGTTTTGCCCCAGCATTTTTTGCAGCTCTTCTATAAAAACACCGGGGTGGTTTACCAACCGCACACTGGAAAGCACCTGATCGAGATCACATCGTCCTGAGAAATCGCCGCCCCAACCCTTGCCAGTGCAGGTGTATTTCACACCACAGCTGGGGCTGCCGTCGATGCCTACAATCCCCAAAACACAAAACTTGTCAGGATGAGCCAGATATTCCTGAAGCTGATAAAGAAAGCTTTGCAGGCTTTCACATACCCGCTGGCGGAAAAAAGGGTTGTCAAATTGGTCGCTGACATGTCCCCAACGAATAGCACCATACATCAAAAATTCCGGGCAAGGCAGCTGAACAAACTGAATTCCCTTATCCAAAGCCTTTTTGACAAATAAAAGCCGCAGGGCTTCTTCGCTTTCAATCTCTTCCTGATTATACAGCTCCACCTTAGAAGCTGTGTTTAGAATACAATGGCTGACAAAAATAATCTTTTTCATCCCTAAGCCCCTTTTACAGTTCCATAATTTGTGATTTTCGTTATAAATTCAGCTTACCGTTTTTTATTATTGTATCATTTTCAGTGTTATTTTGAAATATATTAGTAAAGAAGAAGCAACAAATAGTTGGTATGTTTTTTATTAATGTATACAAATTTTAAAATTGGTACCAATAAATTATTGACTTATACCAAATTTAGTGACTATAATTGCATTAACAAGAAAAGTTCCAAAACCGAAAGGGAATGAATCTTATGCAGGAAATACACCCATCCAGCTCAAAGGCGCGGCTTCCGCGTTATATTGCCGTATACAACGCATTATGCGAAATGATCAAGCCGATGCAGCCCGGCGAAAAACTGCCCACAGAGGATGAGCTTATTCACCGGTTTGATGTTTCCCGCAACACGGTTCGGCAGGCTATCCAGCTGATGCAGGAGGATAGACTGGTCTATAAGAAGCAGGGCGCCGGTACCTTTGTAACACGTCAGCCCTTTATGAAAGGCAGCAGTGTTAACAACTATGCCCCTGTGGAAGAGCTTCTGCGCCGCCAGAACATTGACTTCCAGCTGGAGCAAACACATGTGACCTTGCAGGATGTAGATGATTTGGAAAGTGAAATCTTAGGTTTACCAAAAGGTTCCCCCATTTATGTATTTGAGCGAATTTATACCAACACCTCACCGAAAGGTGCTGTTTATGCTTATCTTTTAGACTTTGTGCCTCCCAAAACCATTGCAGCTGCGCCTACGGATGCGGGCGTGAATGAACTGGTTCGTACAGTGGATGAAATGGGCCGCTCGGCCAACTGCATTGTCAGTGCCACCTCGGCGGGCAAGCTCTATGCCGGGATTTTCAAGGAGCCTCCCAGCACCGCACTTTTGCTTTTGCAGCAAATCGTACACGGTGAACGGGAAGAGCTATTGTTTTTCAATAAAACCTACATAAATTCACAGGTATTTGAACTGGCTGTTCAGCTATACCGCAACTGAGTCATTTAAAATTTTTACCTTGTTTTATTCGCACTGCGCCCGGGCTCGTGCGTGTAAAAATAAAAAATGCACATAATTTATTTGAGGGGTGATTGTATGAACAATATTAAAAAAGATTTTAGCCTAATGACGATTCTTTTAATCCCGGTTGCCATTGCACTCAATGTAGTGGGCGGACAAATCGCAGCCGCATTGGCGCTTCCCCTTTATATTGATTCAATCGGCACTATTATGGCCGGTATTCTGGCTGGGCCATGGGTTGGGCTTGTCACTGGTGTTCTGAGCAATGTAATCAACGGTATTTTCCAACCTAACTTTTTCCCCTTTGCCATTGTGAGCGGGATCATCGGTTTGGTATCCGGCTTTCTCTCCCGCAAGGAAATGTTTACCAAGTGGTGGAAAATCGTTGTTTCCATCCTGTGTGTCACACTGGTGGGTGTCATCGTCGGTTCCCCCATTGTTATGTATGTTTACGGCGGAATCACCGGAACGGGCAGCACGTATATCACCGCTTTGATGATGGCTGCGGGGCAAAATATGCTGACCTCTGTCTTTACTTCTCAGGTATTCACTGAAATCGCCGATAAGGGCCTTTCCATTGTTCTTGCTTACATTATTATTCGAGCCATGAGCGACCGCATTCTAGTCAAATATCCGTGTGGGGCACAGTTCATGAAGCATCAGGCAAAGGTTGCCGTTTCTGCCCCATCAGGTGTTGCTCCCACAGCCATTAACGCAGAAAAACTGGATCTTTCGGATGACCAACAATAGCTGTTTGCGCCAGTAGCTTTAGGAGCGCGATGGGTCAGTTGCCGTAAAGGGTAACTGGCCAATCGCTTATCTCCTTATGGGCTGATTAAAGTTTCAATGGAGGGTCACATGGAAACCGCCAGAAGTTATTCCCATAAATTTTTACATAGACTTTACCCCACCACAAAGCTGATTTATCTGCTCCTGTTTTCTGTGCTGGTGCTGTTGGTGCCTGCATGGCAGTATGAATATGCACTGTTTGCCTTAATGGCTTTATTGGCTGCGGCCGGCTCCCACCTGGGAACCTTTTTAAAAAAGGTATGCCATTCGGTGCTGCTGCTGATGGTGTTGATTTTTGTTCTCCAATCGATGTTCCGCTCGG
The DNA here is from genome assembly GCA_035621215.1 of Oscillospiraceae bacterium MB08-C2-2. Classification (NCBI taxonomy): domain Bacteria; kingdom Bacillati; phylum Bacillota; class Clostridia; order Eubacteriales; family Oscillospiraceae; species Oscillospiraceae bacterium MB08-C2-2. The sequence continues at coordinate 1,568,309 of CP141729.1, forward strand.
GAACCGATGTGATTTTTTACATCTGGATATTTAGTGTCAAATGGGAAGGCATCCACTTTGCACTGCGCCTTTGCGGTATTCTGCTGGTCATTGCCAGTGCATTCATTCTCTACTTTCAAACAACAGAGGTTCAGGATTTGATATTGGCTCTGGAACAAATGGGTGTATCACCCACTGTTTCTTATGTTATCCTATCCACTCTGCAAATGATTCCCCAGACCAAAAAGCGTTCCGAAGTGATTATGGATGCCCAGCAATCCCGGGGAATTGAAACAAAGGGCAAGCTTTCCACACGTCTCAAAGCCTTTATCCCCATGCTGGCTCCGCTGATATTAAGCTCTTTCTCCGGCATTGAGGAACGGGCTCTTACGCTGGAGGCACGGGCCTTTTCTGCACCATGCAAAAAAACCAACATCCGCACGTTGGTGCACAGCAGACAGGATAAAATCTTGGGGTTTGCTGGCTGGGCTATGATGGTATGTGCGGTGATTGCGAGGGTTTTATTATGGCGTTGATTGAACTGCAGGATTTTAGCTATCAGTATCCGGCAAGCGATGAGTTTTCGCTTAAAAACATTACACTGGATATTCATGCCGGGGATTTTATCGGGATTATCGGCGCCAATGGCAGTGGCAAAACCACTCTTTGCAATGCCATTCGGGGGTTTGTCCCCAGCTTTTATAAAGGGAACAGCTTTGGCAAGGTTCTGCTGGAAGGGAAAGACCTTGCTGAAATTCCGCTGGGGGACTTATCCACCCGCATTGGGTATGTGTTTCAAAATCCTTTTAACCAGATCAGCTATGTAAAAGAAACGGTCTTTGATGAAATATGCTACGGTTTGGAAAATCTGGGTGTAGACCCGGCTGATATGCGCCACCGCACACAAGCCATCATGGAAGAGCTGCGCATCGCACATTTAAGTGAGAAAAACCCTTTCGCCCTTTCAGGCGGGCAGCAGCAGCGTGTGGCACTGGCCTCCATTCTGGTCATGGACCCGGATATTCTGGTGATTGATGAGCCAACCAGCCAGCTGGACCCCTTGGGAACCGAGCAGGTTTTCGATATTTTGGATTTGGTAAAGCATCGTGGCAAAACGGTCATTCTAGTGGAGCATAAAATCGAACACATGGCCCGCTATGCCAACCGTATCGTTGTAATGGAAGATGGCCGGATACTGGCGGAAGGGCCTACCGGCAGCATACTCAGCAGCAAAAAGCTGCTTCAGCATGGCACGCAGATTCCAAGCTATGCACGGCTGGGGCATCTTCTGCGCGAAAATGGGTATGAAGTGGAGAAAATACCCATTACCCACGAGCAAAGCCTTGAGATGCTGCAAGGGATTTTAGCCAAAGGGGCGGTGAACAGTGAAAGTCATTGAATTGCAGGATGTCAGCTTTGCTTACCCCGGCGGATTCGTTGCCGTGGAGCAGGTGAACATGTCCTTCGAAGCCGGTGAATCGGTGGCCATCATCGGCCAAAACGGTGCAGGCAAAACCACCACCGTTAAAATGATGAACAACCTTTACCAGCCTACCTCGGGCACCGTGCTGGTAAACGGCAAGGATACCCGGGAGTTTACAACTGCGCAGATCGCCCGCAAGGTGGGCTATGTTTTCCAGAATCCCGATGATCAGCTGTTCCAATCCAGCGTGGAGGCAGAAATCACCTACGCCCCCCGTGCCAATAAAATCCCGGAGCAGGAGAGCAAAAAATGGATAGACCTCGCCACCGAGCTGTGTGACCTAAAAGACGAGCTGCACACCAACCCCTATAACCTGCCTCTTTCGGTGCGCAAGTTTGTGACCATTGCCTGTGTCATCGCCATGAACCCGGATGTGATTATTCTGGACGAGCCCACTGCCGGGCAGGATTTGCACGGCCTCTCGCTGCTGGCCCAGATGATCCGCCGCCTGCGGGATCTGGGCAAAACGGTGATTACCATCACCCATGATATGGATTTTGTCATTGATAACTTTGAGCGTGTCATTGTGATGGCCAACAAGCATGTTGTGCGGGATGGCGATGTGCGGGAGCTCTTTTGGGATCATGCTGTCATGGAAGCGGCCGCACTGAAGCAGCCCCCCATATGCAGGCTTGCATGGGAACTGAATTTAGGGAAAGGGATTGTCAACCAGCAACAGCTGCTGGAGGCATTAAATAAAAGGTCACTTATCGTATGAAAAAAACAAGTGTGCGCTCGTTCGTTTCAGTGCTTGAGGCTTACGGGATGTACCTGATCACCGGAATTGCCTGCACCTGCATTGGCGCAGCCATTATGGTACTGAAAGAGCATTTTTCCGTTTCTCTGGAACAGGTAGCAGCGCTGGCTTCTGCTTTTGCTTTTGGCCGGGTGATTATGGTGTTTTTCTGCGGCATTATCACCGAAAGATTTGGGGTTCGAACAGCTTTTCGCTTGGGGTTTCTGGCGCTGTCGGTCAACCTGATTTTTATGCCCATCAACACCAATTACTGGGTGGCAATGCTGCTGATGGCCATTGCCGGCGCGGGCATGGGCTTTCAGGATAGCGGATGCCCGGTGGTTCTTTCGGCCCAATTCCCCGGCTCCTACAGCAGTGCCATGAGCGCCGGGCAGGCCTTTTTTGGTGCAGGATGCTTTCTCCCCCCCCTTGCCATGTCCATTTTACTTTCGCTGGGTCTGAGCTGGAAGCTGATGTACACCATCTTCGGCGCACTTGCCTTTGTTTGCTTTGTGGGAACCTTCTTTATGCCGGAAAGCTATCAGAATGCACAGCCAAAGCAAACCTCCAAGCAGCCCCACTCCTCTGTTTCTTTCAAGGGAAATGTTCTTTTCATGGTGTGTCTGTTGGTGGGCATGTTTTTCTATTCCGCCATCGTCAATGTGGTGCACACCTATACAACGGCTTATGTGATGCATTTTGGCGCACCGGAAAATGTTGCAGTCAATGTGCTCACTATGTTCAGCATTGGCGCCATGGTGGGAAGCATTCTTTTCATTCCGATTCTGCGCCGCTTTTCGGCACACAAGATTATGCTGTTTAACAGTGTTGCCACGCTGGTTTTTCTGGGCAGTGCCATTTTAATGGAAAGCCTGACTGTATTCTTTGTGAACTTTACGTTAGCAGGCTTATTCAGTGGGGTGCTCTTTTCGGTGCTGATTACAATTGCAACCGAGGATGCAGGGCCGCACAAAGCACTGGTTGCCAGCATTGTGGGCCTTGTGGGGGGAGCCTCCGATATTTTGACCCCTCTGCTGACTGGGCGCATTGTCAACGCCAGCTCTGTAACAGGGGCATTTCTATACAGCGCAGCCGCCATGGTGATTACAATTATCAGTGCAGCGGCAATGCTGTCGCTGCATAAAAGAACCCAGCATTCCTAAATGGGGAAGTTTTTATTAACCGAGAAGAAAGCAGGTATGTAATATGTCGTATGTACAGTCAAAAGAGGTCTTGAACAGCAAAGGCCAGCAGTACCATATCTGCTGCAAAAAAGGCGATGTTGGCCGCTATGTATTGCTGCCGGGGGACCCCTTCCGCACAGATGAGATTGCACGCCATCTGGAAAATGCAAAGCTGGTGGCACACAACCGTGAGCATAAAACCTGGACAGGTACACTCAGCGGAGTGGCTGTTTCGGTTACCAGCACCGGCATGGGCGGCCCCTCCGCCGCTATTGCAATCGAGGAACTGATTCACTGCGGGGCGGATACCTTTATCCGGGTTGGCACCTGCGGGCGCATCTGTGAAGACAGCTGGGATAAAACTTTGGAAGGTGTTGTGCTGACTGGTGCAGTGCGGGATGAAGGAACAACCCGCCAATACATTCCCATCGAATACCCGGCCATTGCCAACCGCACTGTAACAGAAGCTCTGGTGCAGGCGGCCAAAGAATCCGGGGCCAACTTCACCGAGGGCTTGGGCCAATCCAAGGATAGCTTTTATGGCCAGCATGACCCGGACAGCATGCCCTGTGCAGGCGAACTGCATACCCGCTGGCAGGCATGGGAAACCGGCCATGTTATGGCCAGCGAGATGGAAGCTTCCACCCTGTTTGTTCTATCCTCCATCCGGGGGGCCCGGGCAGGCGCTATTATGGCTTATGAATCCATGACCGAGAACACCATCCAGATTGCCTGCAATGCGATGAAAAAGCTTATTGAGCAGGATAATGGGGCCGGGAGGTAAGCTATGGAAAAGTATTTGATCCGTGGCTGTGATCTGGCCAATTTTGAAACTCTTGGCACACGCCGGGTTGACCTTCTGGTGGAGGGTGCTTTTATAACAAAGGTTCAGCCGGATATTGTTCCAGCTGGGGATGAAACCATCATCGAGGCAGGGGGCAAGCTGCTGCTGCCCGGTTTTGCCGATTGCCACAGCCATTTGCTGCAAACCTTCAGCAAGGGCTATCTGGATGATTACCCCATTGTGGAATGGCTGATCCGCATGTTCAAAATCGAAGAGGTCATGACTGAGGAAGATAATTATTACGCTGTGCTGCTGGGCTGTTTGGAAGGGCTGCGTTTCGGCACAACCAATATCAACGAAATGTGCGGCGAGCGCTATCTGGATTCCACCTTGCAGGCCATTCTGGATTCAGGCATTCGGGCAACGGTGGGTATGAGCCATACCGATATCCCGGAAAACGATGTGACACCCTTGTGCACAGTGGAGCAGGCACTTGCTCAATCACAGGCGCTGTACGAGAAATACCACGGTGTGGCAGGCGGGCGCATCCGCACCTCCTGTGCCCCGGCGGGGATGCCGGCCTGTACCAAAGAAATGATGCAGGCCCTAAAACACTTCACCAAAGAGCGGGGTCTGATTTACCACACACACCTTGCAGAAGGCCCGGTGGAAACGGAAAAAATCCGCAAAAACTTCGGCATGGGTGAAGGCGAGGCGCTATACCACTATGGCCTTCTGGATGAGGGCACACTGCTGGCTCACAGCATTTGGCTGGAGGATGACGAGCTTAGCCTCATCGCCAAATCGGGGGCAAACCCGATATACTGCCCCTGCACCAATCTCAAAATAAGCGATGGAATCCCCAAAATAGGCAAAATGCTTGATTTGGGCATCAATGTTTGCATTGGGTGTGATGGTGAAGCCAGCAGTTCCAACCGGGATATGCTGCTGGAGGCCAAGCTGGGTGCGTTCCTGCAAAAGGGTGCCACACTTCGCCCCACTGTGATGGATGCTGGCACTACCTATAAGATGATGACACAAAACGCGGCCCGGGCACTCAAATGCGAGGATACCGGCGTGGTTGAAGCAGGCAAGCGTGCCGATTTTATTCTTGTGGATACAGCAAGTGATATCCGCCTGAGCAACCAAAACACCCGCCTGAGCAATCTTCTGTTTGCGGGCACTGGCGATGCGGTGGACACTGTATTTGTGGATGGCCGACTAATTTTGCAGGATAAGAAGCTGGTTCATTTCAACCAATCCCATGTGCTTCAAAAGTGCGAATCGCTTTTGGAAAAGCTGGATAAAAAAATTCTCACCATTTAGAAAGGGGAAAAAACCATGAAGAAAATACCTGTCATACTGGATGTGGATACAGGCACGGACGATGCGGTTGCCATTCTGTGTGCAGCTCTCAGCCCCAAAATAGACCTGCTGGCACTCACTGTGGCTTCCGGCAATCAGCCGCTGAAGAACACTGTGGATAATACCTTGCGAATTGTGGAGCTTTCCGGCAAGGATATTCCTGTTTATGCAGGCTGCCCAGAGCCGATGGTGCGCAACCTGATGCCGGGCCGTGCACTGGATGTGCGTATGCAGACAGTGGAAAAAACCATAAATGGCGAGCATATCTCGATTCATGAGCCCCATCTCCCCTTGCCCGCCCCTAAAACCAAAGCACAGGAACAGCATGCATGCAGCTATCTGGTAGAGACCCTTCGCAGCACCAAAGAAAAAATCACCATCATCGCCGTTGCCCCCCTAACCAATATCGGCATGGCCCTGCGTATGGCTCCTGAAATTGCCCACAACATTGAAGAACTGGTGATCATGGGCGGTAGTGTTAACGGTGGCAACCGCACACCCGCTGCGGAAGCGAATTTCTTCGATGACCCCGAAGCGGCTCAAATCGTCCTAAAAAGCGGTATACCCATGCGCATTTTCACCTTGGAAGCCACGGAGATCGTGGAATGCGATCACAAGGACGCCAATGAATTCCGCAAGCTTGGCAAGGTGGGTGAATTTGTGGGCGATCTGATCGATGGATTTATTCACCGCTGCACCCTGTTGGATATCTGCCCCAACCAAGCAGTGGCTATTCACGATGCCATTACGGTGTGCGGTGTCATTGATCCCGACATGGTAACCAATCAGCAAAAAAATGCCTGCGACATTTGCCTGAGCGGCTGGGCCGACGGCAAGCTGGTGGTGGATCGCCGCAACTTTGCCTCCGCCAATGAACCAGTCAGCATTGTGTATGACATTGATAAAGTCCGATGCCTGCAGGCTATGAAAAACAGTCTGGAAGGGAAGATATAGGAACCTTAGGTCAGCGCCGTGATCCTTTTATCTTTTTTGCTGATAAAGCCATATAAAACCGCAGCCGCCCTAATCATAAGGGCGGCTGCGGTTTTCTTTATAGCCTGCAAGGGCGTTGTTTCGTGAGCGATCGGGAATAGCAAGCAATGCCGCATAAAATTTTCAACCGTTCTGCATGTACCTGTTGGAAGAATGCCCGATAAGGCTTGTTAGAATCAGCTGATTATACTTTACTGAATCTAGGAAGGAAGGGTTTTGCAATTTATGGGAGAGCATTTGCTATAGCTGCACAATCAGATCGTGCAAAACCTGAATGGCCTTGGAAAAATCCTCGTATGGTGTATATTCCACGGGGCAATGGCTTCTTCCATCTTTGCTCGGCACAAAAATCATGACAGTGTCCAAAGTCTGGCCGATAGCAAGAGAATCGTGGCCTGCGCCGCTGGCCATTTTCTGGTATGTATACCCATGCCGGAGACAGCTGGCTTCCATCACATCCAGCATAGGGCCGCTCAGGCTGACCGGGGTAATGGTCAGCTTGGTATCCACACCGTAGCTTGCTCCAACCAGCTTGGTCTCAAAATCCAACAGCTTCCAGATATTATCCGCCAGCTCACAGATAATGGCATTGTCTGTGGAACGAATGTCAATGCTGAAATCCACCGAGGCCGCCACAACATTCATTGCGCTTGGCTGCGCCTTCATGTATCCCACTGTTGCTACCGTTCCATCGCCCTTTTCTCTAGCCATATCGCCGATGCGGCTAATTACCTTGCAGGCAATGTCAACAGCATCCTGCCGCATATTCATGGGGGTGGTGCCGGCATGATCCGAGCGCCCGTTCACCGTTACCATATACCGCTGAATGCCAACAATGCATTCCACCAGCCCAATTTCCAGCTTTTTTGCATCCAGCACCGGCCCCTGCTCAATGTGCAGCTCGATAAAATGCCCGATCCGTTGATTTGGCCATGCGGCGTTTTTCAGATTCTCCGGCACAAGGCCATACTCTTTCATGGCGTCATAAACGGATATATCGTTCTTATCTGTATAATGCCTGCATTCTTCCACTGTCATTTGCCCCAGCATGCATTTAGAGCCGAAGTAGCCGGTTCCGAACCGGCAGCCTTCTTCATCCATAAAGGCGGCCACTACATAGTCCGCAGCGAGCTGGATTCCCTCGTCACGAAAAATCCGTGCCAGCTCAATGGCACTCACAACGCCCGCAATTCCATCATAATTGCCGCCATTGTATACCGAATCATAGTGAGAACCCGCCATGATGCACGGAAGAGCACGGTCACTCCCCGGAAGAACCCCGAACAGATTGCCCACACAGTCCTCTTCCACCTCAAGGCCGGCATCCGCCATGATCTCCTTCAGATATTCCGCCGCTTCCCGGGTTTCTTTGGTAAAAGGCATCCGGGTGCAGCCTTTTCCCGGCGTTGCGGTAAACTGCTCTAAATGCTGTAGGTTTTCACGGATTCTTTCGGTTGTATTCCTGGATTCCATGCATCTATCCTCTTTCTGTTGTTTTGTTTCATCTGGGGACAAAAAGTGGAAACAGGGTTTGCTTCCTTACCAAAAGGCAGAGAAGCAAAACCACTGTTCCAGCTAAAGAAATTATACCTGTGCTTCTTGGATTGCCTCGCTGTTGTATATGTCCTTATGGAAGGCGCCGCTTACCTTAGAGGCGATCATACCCACCATAATGTCAACATCCACGTTGATGACAGTGCGGAACATACCGGAGAACCAATCGATGGCAATGAGGATGGCTACAGCCTCTGTGGGCAGACCCAGTGTTGCAGCAAAGAAGGTGTAGGTTACAATCATACCGCCCGGCACAACAATGGTTCCCATGCACATGAGGCAGGCCAGCAGAATGGAAAGCCCCAGCTGAGAGGGGGTCAGAGTCATACCGGTGGCCTGGCTCATAAAGAGAATGGCCAGCACATAGCACTGAACAGCACCGGTGCTGTTCATAGACATGGCAACCGGCCCCACAAAATCAGCCACTTTTTTATCCACGCCGAATTTGTTGACCATATCGTCCATTTCGGTGGGCAGGCATATGGCAGAGGAGGTTGTAGCAATGGCCATTAACGAAACCTTAGCAAATTTTTGGGGCAGCCGCAGGGGGCTGACTCCGCAAAAAGCGGCGGTGAAAGAACCGAACAGCACCATTTGAATGACATCGCCAATCAGCAGGCACAGCAGGAATTTGAGCATAGGCAAAATAACGGTGAAGCCTGTTGTTCCCGCAACATCGGCCAGCAGGAAAAAGATACCCACAGGGGCAAGCTTCATCACAACCGTGATCATGCCCATAACAATGCCGTTGGCCTGTTTCAGAATATCCAGCATCAGAGGGTTTTCGGTTTGTCTGGCATAAGCACCTGCACAAACGCCAAACAGAATGGAAAACACAATGCTGGGCACCATATCGCCGGCGGCCATGGCCGAGAAAATATTGGTGGATACAAAGTTGGTCAGCGTTGTTTGAATGCTGGTGTTGGCAACTTCTGCCGTGGATGCCACAGTGCCGATGTTAATGCCGATTCCCGGCTTCACAATCATGCCCAGTGCCAACCCAAGACCTGCCGCGATCAGGGTAAAGACAACTATGCAAACGAATGTGGTGAAGCCCATTTTCCCAGCGCCTTTTCCCTGAATGCCCGCAAGAGAACCGGCAACAGAGGTCATAACCAGCGGCACAACGGACATTTGAATCAAGCGGATGAAAATGGTTCCGATGAATTTGACATTGCCTGCCCACGGCCCCACCAGACTGCCGAAGATCAGACCCCCAATGGTTGCAAGGATGATCCATGTGGTGAGTGATAGTTTTTTCTTCTGAACGCTCATACTCTTCCTCCTCAATTTAAAAAAGAGCAGTCCTATGGCGTTGTGCTCGCCATTGAGACTGCTCTTTTCCTTATTGCAATTATATTATCGTATCCGAGGCCGGATTTCAATGTGCAAACCGTCTTTTGTTGGCGAATAACGATGTGCACTTCCTACACTTTTGCGGTCTGCTCCTCCGGCAGAATTCGTGTGCCGTCCTGCCCCTCCAGTGCGCTCTGCATATGCTCGATGGAGGTGATCAGCGCCTGCCCTCCGCCAGCCTCTACAAACTGCATAGCGGCGCGTATTTTCGGCCCCATGCTTCCCTCCGGGAACTCCCCCCGGCACAGGTATTCCCGGCACTGTGAAACAGTCATGGAATCCAGTTCTTTTTGGTCAGGGGTTCCATAACCAAGGGCCACCTTGGCAACCCCGGTAAGAATTACCAAGATGTCGGCATGCACAGCGCATGCCACCATAGCGGATGCAAAGTCCTTGTCAATCACAGCCTCTACCCCTTGCAGGTCGCCATCCTTGGTGCGGATAACCGGAATCCCGCCTCCGCCCACGGTAATCAGGAGAAAATTCTTCTCCAGCAGGGCCTCAATGGCATCCCTTTCCACCAGCTCTAAGGGCATGGGAGAAGCCACCACCCTGCGGTAGCCACGGTCGCTGTCTTTCCGCATGCAAAAGCCCTTTTCACGGCCAAGCATCTCGGCTTCTTCCTCATTAAAGAAAGGCCCGATAAATTTCGTGGGGTTCTGAAAGGCAGAATCTTTTTCATCCACCACCACCTGCGTCAGCACGGTGGCCACCTTTTTATCAAGGCGGCGCCGGCTCAGCAGATTCATCAACGTCTGGGAAATCATATAGCCTAAGCTGCCTTGCGTTTGTGCGCCGCAGATATCCAACGGATTTTCGGGTACCGTATGCTTGGCAATGTCGTTTTGCAGCACAATGCTCCCCACCTGAGGCCCGTTGCCGTGTGTGAGAATAATCCGGTCACCGGCTTCCACCAAATCCGCGATGATGTTGCAGCAGTGCACAATATTCTGGTGCTGTTCCGCTATCGTTCCCTTTTGTCCGCTCTGGGTGATGGCGTTTCCTCCGATGGCAATCACAACGGTTCTCATCCGCAGGCCTCCTCTGTTTCTTCTTTTTGCGAGCTGTTCTCAAGGGCTATACGGGCTGCGCACACAATGCCGCTGAGGGTATCAATACCCGAGCTGTGTCCCGTTTGGGCCACAGCCTCCACGCCAAAGCCGAGCTGGTGGCCTGAATCCACGCAGTGATGCAGGCGGTGCAGCTTTTCACCGAACTCCCCCGCCAGCGCACAGCGCAAAAAGGCGGCACTGACTGTATTGGTGCGGCCAAGCTCTCCTTCAAATGCAGAGGTCATTTGCCCAAGCCACGCCTTGCCCGGAGCGCCCAGTGACCAAAACACAAACAGCATTCCCACTAAAAAATCATCCCCGGAGGGAGTCAGCCCGGTACCCAGCCCAACCAGCGATTTTAAAGCGGCTGCAAATTTCTCCTGACCCTGCTTGACACCCGCTTGCAGCTCAGTGAGCTTCTCTGCAAGAACCTGCTCCAGTATGCTTCCACAGGGAGCACCCCCCCCCAGCACCAAATCCCCAAAACCGCCACGCTCTTTATAGTGTGGGAGTATCTCCTCGGCGGCACAGCAAATCCGCAGCAGTGCCTCAAGGCGCAGGATAGACGAAAGCCTAGGTTCCCAGCTATTTCCTTTAAAAGAGAGCCTTTGCGTTCCCAGCAAAAGACCATCCTTCAAAAAGCGGGCCTCCTGCCCAGCGGAAATTTGCTCCATCTGCCGGGAATCCCAACCGTCAGTGACCAGAGAAATCGGTGTTGCGGCAACAGCGACGGCATGGAGGGCATAAAGGCGTTGCTCCACCAGCAGGTTTACCACATTGCCATAGCAGGAATGCACCGTTCCCACAGCTTCCCTCTGAAAAAGTGGATATGCCCTTGTTACACAGCGTAGAATTGTCATTTTACTTCATCAAATCCCAGTGTCTTGGCATAGGCCAAAACGGCCTGAGAAAAGCACTCCAGCGGCGGATTGACCGTTCCTGCACCAATTTGCCCCTGCCCCGCTACCTTGTGTGCGATGCCTGTATTGATGACTGGTGTGATGCCGGTTGCCACGACTTTGCGGCTGTCAATGCCCAGACACGCCCCCTTGAAATTCCAAGTCGGGATGGGAAAGGCTTGGTTGTGGGCAAGGCAGATCTCCTGCATACGGTTGCTGATGGCCAATGCATCCTCAAAGCCGCCAGTACCCACAAACCGGGTAACCGCCGGTGCCGCAATCATGGCCATCCCGCCCACGCCAAAGGTTTCGGTAATAGCAGAATCCCCCATATCCGGGTTGGCCATTTCTTCCTCAAAGCCTGTAAAATACAGCCCTTTGGGCGTGTTGACAGGCCCTGTGAACCACCGGCTGCCCATGCCGCTGATGCGCACGCCGAAATCCTTGCCATTGCGGCTCATAACCGTTACCACCGTGCCGCACTCCACTGTGGCGGCATAATCCATCACCGCTTTGGAGGCGGCCATCATGATGTTAAGAAAAAACTGGTCGGTATCTGCCAGAAATTTGATGACACTGTATTTATCCCCATCGGGAATAGCAAGACCTGTAATCACCGGGGCCATTTCTTTCAGGAACACCAGAGAGGCCGCAATGTTCCGTTGGTGGAATTCATCCCCCATGGCAATGGCACGGCTGACCATGGTGCCAATATTCAGGCCGTTTTCCAGCTTCTGCAACGCCATGTGCAGCACAGGCCCCAGCACATCCCGCATAAAGCGCAGCCGCTGGATAACCGGCTCTGAATAAGCACCAAAGCGCAGCACCTGACCGATCCCCTCGTTCATGGTGCAGTAGGCGCTGTTGCCCCCCGCTGTATTGCGCACATGAAGCACTGGCATATTCGCCGAGGTGATACCACCCATAGGCCCCACAAAGCCTGCATGATGGCAGGGCAGAAAGCGAACTCCACCGCTGCGCAAAAGGCTCCACGCTTCTTCCTCGGTTTCGGCCCAGCCCTCGAACAGCGCCGCCCCCACACAGGAGCCCTGCATGGGATGTGTCATCTCCTCCCATGTCATAGGCGGGCCTGCATGCAGAAGGAGCCGCCCGTGGGAAAATACTTCGGCAGCGGTATGTGCGGGAACCACATCTACTAAGCAGGGGACACTCTGTGTGATCTTATCCAAAACCGCCTGATTCGCCTCCGCAACGGTGCGGTAAGGCCCCTCCGAAAACTCGTAGGCATCCAAAAACTCGATGGCTCGGCGCAGGGTTTTATCCCCCCCGGCAAAGGGCTTCCATTCAAAGTGCACCACATCGGCCCCGGCCGCCTTTAAATCCTTGGCAAAGCCTTTAAGCCCCACATTCACAACACCCGGCTTATGGCGCAGCAGCTCCATCATTACTTCAGAGGGCTGTTCCAAAGGAAGAGCCTGTGGAGCGGGTGTGGAAACAGCCTCTGCATAGTCAGCAGGCTGGCAGCCCGCCAGCCCCAGGGCGGCTTCTGCCGCTTCGGTGTTGCCATACAGCACATGTGCCCCGGCATCTGTGAGCAGCTTTCCCTGCTTCTCAAGCTTTTGGCTATCCTGCTCTGTTCCCAGCAGATTCACCACAAAAGCCACATGGTTTTCCTGTGCCTTTTCCTGCCGAATACGGCGGATTGCCTGTGCCAGTTCAAGAGCTGGCTCTTCGCTTGAGCCTTGCCCCAACACAACATCCAACAGTACGACAGCAGGCTGTTCCAGCGGCAAAACCAGCTCCAGAAGCTTTTCACTCCTTGCGGTAGGGTCCATCATAGGATGGGGCTTGCCTTTGGTATACAGATCGTCCCCCAAATCAAGAATGCGGCAATTTTCCGCATACAGCACATAGCCCTCACGGTTCTGTTTGCCATGGAGCTGCATGCTTTTTTCGGCCAGCCAAGCGGCCTCTTTGGCTAGGGTACCGCCTGAGAAAAGCCCCAAAAGCAGCTGATTACTACCAAGGATAGGCTCACTGTTTTCCTCGCTTACAAGCAAGGGGTTTGCCTGTAAACCGGCAAGAGAAACAGCCGCTCGTGCCAACTGCCGGGTTGTTTGGGTATAGTGAACGCCGCCACAGATTTTTGGCTCCTTTTCTCCAAGGAAAAGCACTACGCAGGGCTTTTTCAGTGAAGCAAGGGCTTTTTCCAGCTCCGCCTTCACCGCCTGTGCCGGGGGCTTGGAGATGATGGCAATGACCTTGGTTTCTTCATCCTGCTCCAGCATACTGATGACCGCCTTCATGGTGATGCCACCCACTGCCTCGTGTAAATCACGACCGCCGGTGCCAATGGCGTGGCTGATGCCGCCGCCAAAGCGTTCAATCATAACCGCCGCTTCTTGAATGCCGGTGCCCGCTGCCCCTGCAATGCCGATGCTCCCCCGCCTGCTGCGGTTGGCAAAAGCAAGCGGAACCCCGCTGAGCACCGAGGTTCCGCAGTCGGCTCCCATAACCAGCAGGCCCTTTGCATGCGCCTCCTCTTTGAGTGCACGCTCCTCCTCTTCCGAGACATTGTCGCTGAACAGCATCACATGCATCCCCAGCTTCAGGGCCTCTCTGGCTTCTTCCGCCGCATATTCACCGGGCACGGAAATCAGGGCCACTTTGCCTGCCGGGTTCAAAGCTTTAACAGCCTCCCAGCTTTTCACCACCGGCAGATTTTCCCCCACAGCCGCCTCCTGCTTACCTTTGCCTGCAAGCGCTTCCCGGACAGCCTCAACAATGGCCTCCGCATTGGCGGCATCCTCTGTATCCACCGCTATGACCATATCGTTGGGCATAGCCTTTGCAAGCTCAGCGCAGTCAAAGCCGCCCCTTTTCATAATTTCCAGATTGGCCGCACTGCCCATCATCACGGTTGCCTTGTTCACACCCGGAAAATGCCCCAGCTTTTTGCTCAGGAGCATAAGCTCCACCGAATCCATGTAGCTGTTTTGCTGAATGATTGTATGTATCATTTATATTCCACCTTCTCGGTTTGCTCAGAAGCTTTTTTGTCACCAATGTAAAACAAGAGCGCACTGACTGCCAACAGCACCGCCGCTATATAAAACCCATAGACCTTGCTGCCCATTTGATCCTGCACATAGCCTGTAATACCCGGTGCAAAAACAGAGCCGCTCATACCAAAGAAATTGAAGATACCAAGGCCGGTGGAGCGCACACAATCCGGTATTTTGCCGGAAACATGGGGAACAATCAGCGGGTCAATAGCCTGCTTACCGCACAGGCCATATAAGGCAAGGCAGAGCAGCAGGAGAAAAACCGATGTGAATTTTGTCAGCAGAAGCAGCATCACCCCGGAGGCCAGCTGCAAAAAGAACATCATCGGCACTCTTTTGTGGCTGAAACGATCCAGCAGCTTCCCCAAAAGCAGCGCCCCCGGTATGGATACCGCCGCCACCACACAGGCATAGATGCTGGCGGTGCTGCCCCTCATGCCTCGCTCTGTTTCCAAAAAAGAGGGCAGCCAGGTTACGATCATGTAGTAACCATAGCAGGTGCTGAAATACAAAAAATAAGCAGCCAGCAGCTTGGGGCTGAAAAAGGTTCGCACACTTACCTTCTGTGCACTTTTCTCCTGCCGCTGTGAGCCTCCATTCCTTTTCAAGCCAAAAACAAACAGCAGCGCTACCAGCAGAACACCTGCCGCTGCCGCAAAAACCATATACCGCCAGTGAATACCCAGCCTTTTTACAAGAATACCCCCGGAAAGGTAACCCGCTATCATACCCACCGCACAGCCGCTGTTAATCAGTGCCGTTGCAAAAAACTTATGCTGTGGGGGAACCCGCTCCCCTGACAGGGAAAATGCGCCGCTGTAATAAGTGCCGGTGCCAATTCCAGCCAACACACTGCCAACAAAGATGGTGTGCAGATTGCTTGCCAGCCCGGTTACCACGATGCCCGCAAAAAACAACAGAAAGCCCGGCACCAGCACAGCCTTTTGGCCAACCCGATCCATTAAAATGCCCCCGGGTATCTGGGCAAGAACATAGGCAAAAAAATACATGCTTGAGATCATCCCGATTTGCAGATTGGAATACTGCCCGATGGCGGCCTGTATTTCATCATAAACCGGGGTGAGCATGGTGCGGTAAATCCAAATCATTACCCAGCCCAGACACAGCAGAGCGACAACCGCTTTCCAATCGTTTTTTTCGTTTGTTTTCATGGGGTTATTCTCCTTTGGAACATACGCAAAGGCACTTGCACAGCCATTCTCTTGCAAACGCTTGCTATTTATGCTTTAATGAAACAGAATCAGCCAGATCAATTATTTGTAAGCAAGCGGGGGGAATCCTATGCCAACCGATATTCAATGGCTTTTGCACCACAGCGGACTCAAAAACCTGACCCTGATGACCTGCCCGGATTGTGTGGATACACCTATAGGCAGTGTCAACATCATGGATAATCCGGAAGTGATTCAGTGGATGAAGCCAAATGAGCTGGTGCTCACCACCGGTTATGTTTTTGCGGATAACCAAAGCTTGCAGGCAGACACTCTGCGGGATTTAAAGGCCGTGAACTGCGCCGCTCTCTGCATCAAAACCAAGCGTTTTCTGGAGGTTGTGCCGGAAAATATGCTCAGGCTTTCCGAAGAGCTGGGGCTTCCCATTATTGAGCTTCCACTGAACTACAGCTTCTCCGATGTATCCAAGCTGGTGAACGACCAGCTTTATCAGGAGCAGTTTCAGGATATTTTTAAAGAACAGGTTTTTTACAATTGCCTGTTCAGCGCTTGCTTTGAAAAAAAGCACACCCGGGAAATTCTGGATATTTTCTCCGACTATCTGGGAAAATCGGTTTTTCTCATGAACGAACAATATCAGTGCGAGTGGTTTTCCCTCTTGGAACAGGATTTCAGCCTGTTTGAGCAAAGTGAAACATTGGAAATTTCCTGTGATGCGCTCCCTTCACGGCCGGGTACCGCAAGTGACCTGGAAAGCTACCCCACTTTCCCCTTTAAGCTCAACGATATCGTTCGCAGTGCCGTGGTTCTGCCTTTTCCGGACAATCGCTATTCCCTGTGCATTCTGGCCGATGAGAACGACCCGCTGCCTATGGATACCCTGCGCCATGCTTTGAAAATCATTACCTTTTCCAGTGTGAGCCTGCCGAAATCTTCGGGGGATTTTCACCGGTATTACGATCCTTTTTTTCAGTTCCTCTTAAACGGCTCCAACGACAACGAGCTGGAGGATACCCTCCTGTGCAATCACTATGGCTTTTCATACACCAAGCCCCGCATCTGCCTGCTGCTCTCCCCCCGCAGTGCCGGCGCCGGATCGATCAGCCAGAAAACAGTGGTGTCGGTTACATCTGCGCTGAAAAGCGCTGCCTGCAAATCGGACTCCTATTTTATTGCATGGAATCAAAACTGCATCTGCATTTATCTGTTTGGAGCAAAAGAGACTCTTGGCACTTTTGCACTGCAAACAGCGGATGCTCTGCTCAAGGAAACCGCCGGCCTCTTTTACATCGGCATCAGCCGAACCGGGCAAAAGCTTCAGGAAATCCCGGCCTCTTATCGGGAAGCCTCCTTTATGCTGCTGCTCTCGGCCAAGCTGCCAAACACCACCGTTTTATATTTTGGGGATTACCTGATCTTTTGGCTGCTCTACCAGCTGCCTAAGGAAGAGCAACAGCGTATCTATGAGGATACGGTAAAGCCCATAGCCGATTACGACCAAGCAGCCAACTCCCAACTGATGCTGACACTGCAAACCTATTTTGAATGCAACTACAACTCCACACTGACAGCAAATAAGCTCTACATTCACCGCAACACTTTTTTAAAGCGCATGGCAAAAATCAAAGAGCTGATCTGCGTTTCGTTGGAGGATGCTCATAATCTGGCCTCCATTTACAGCGGCCTGTGCATCTACATCATGAATCAGTAGCCTGCAAAATGGCTTTATTGCTTTTGGGCGGCGTATACCGCCAAGGCGGCGGCCACTGCTTCTCCTGCCGGGATTTTGCAGCCATTTTGGAGCAGCACGGCTTCCAGCGCACCCAAAAGAAGCAGAATATTGCGTTTCTGGCTGGAATAGCCCATATTGCCGATACGCAGGATTTTCCCATCCAAGGGGCCGAAGGAAGTGGCAATTTCGATGCCGAAATCCTGCAAAAGCTGCCCACGGATAGCCGGGCCGCTTGCGCCTTGGGGAATGACAATGGCTGTAACCACCGGCATTTTATGCTGAACATTGCCAAAAATATCCAGCCCCATGGCGGTCAGCCCAGCGCTGAGAGCCTCATCGTTGCGCTTGTGGCGAGCCAAACGCGCCTCCAGCCCTTCGGTCACAATACAGCGCAGTGCTTCGTGAACGGCATACTGCATGCTGGTGGCCTCGGTATGGTGGTTGAGGTGGCGGGGCCCCCAATAATCCTGCAACTGAGCCAAATCCAGATAATTGCTGGGAATAGGCGCAAGCTTGGCGGCTGTATCCGCCTCGGTGCGAATTCCCTTTTCCACCTGTTTGCGCTGGGCGATGATTTTTTCAATGGCGGCATTGTATGTAACCAGTGCCGAACCGGAGGGTGCAGAAATGCATTTTTGTGTACCGGCAACGCACCCGTCTATCTGCCACTGATCCACCTTCACCTCGGCTCCACCAAGGGTTGCAACAACATCCACCAGCAGCAAGGCGCCATAACGCTTGCAGATTTGCCCGATTTCCTCCAATGGCTGCATCATGGAGGTAGAGGTTTCGCCATGGATGATGGCAACCGCTTTGTAGCTGTGTTTTTTAAGTGCCTCTTCAACTTCCTCGGGGGTGAACACCGTGCCCCATTCCCGCTCCAGCAGGGTAATATCGGCGCCGCACCGCTCCAAAATTTCGGCCAGCAGGTAGCCGAACCGGCCGAATGCGGGAATCAGCACCTTATCGCCCGGGCAGATTGCCGCTGTCAGAACTGTTTCCAGACCGCCTCTGGAAGTGGAATCCACCAAAAAGGTCTGGGGATTGCTGGTTTGAAAAACAAGGCGCTCCATTTCCTGTGTTTCTGCCATAAGCGCCAAAAATTCAGGATCAAACTGCCCCAGAATGTGAGCGGACATGGCTCTGAGCACTCTGGGATCGGTTTCCACCGGCCCCGGTGTCATCAAAGTGCGGGGCGAAGGATTAATTTCTTGAAATAACATATGACTACTTCCTTTCTGCTGTATTGCGGGGTCACAGTGCCCATTGAAATGGGGGGTAGCCTGCAACTCTGAAATATCTATCTATACTAATAAACGATATATCCTTTTACCCGTTTGCGCAACGTATGAACCGCCTATTTTTTTGCAATCAAAAGTAGGCGATATGCACACTTTGGTGCAACAAAAGAAAATGAGAAAAGCTCCGGAGTGTTTTGCCGTTTCAGCAAAGCATTCCAGAGCTTTTTTGTGTGTCGGTAATCCTGTTCAGATGCAAGGAAAGGCCCATCAAAAAACAAAGGTCATAACAATCTTTTTACCTACTGAAGGGTTTATTACCCTGCAAAACACCGCCGGAATAATAAGGCTCTGCAAAAGCGCAATATTCATCCTTGTCTATTTGTGTATTTCAAATCAATCCAGCGATTCTCTACATTGTGGTTCAACAATACCTAAAGTATGGCGCAAAATCTCTTCCAACACCATACGGTCATGAAATCCATAGTCCAATACCAAATCCCCCACACCGCCCACTACGATCTGAATGGTGCGCTTAGGGTGCTTTAGTCTTACTTTGCCCTGATGAATACCCCGCTGGATAATCTGCAAAAGAATCTCGCTTGTAACGGAGCCTACCTTTTTGCGAAAACGATGATTGAATAACTCGAGAATATGTTTGGAATTCTTGCCCTGAAACTTGCGCCGCAATTCTTCGTAAGCGATGTAATAAATCCCGATAAATTCTTCAAACTGCCGCGAAAAATCCACTGTTTCCTGAGCGGCAAGTTCTTTGAGCTGCTGCTCAAATCCAGTAATGTTTTTATCAATGACCGCTTCAATCACTTCATCTTTGGATTTAAAATAATAATAAAACAGCCCTTGTGCCACACCCATTTCTTTTACAATGCGGCTAACAGAGGTATCGGAAATACCGTATTCCAAAAACATTTTTTCTGCAACGGTAATAAATTCTTCCTTCCGCTCATCCAATGCCTTGCTGATACGCACGAAGAACCCTCCCACCAAAAATTTTCAGAATGCGCAGATGCCTGCATCCCTCTTTATCCATGCTCACACATGCCGGAATGATGAAAGCCATCCCAGATAGGATCTAATTTTTTGCTGCATATATTCTGAAGCAGCAATCCCAAGCAACAAAACAGCACAAAGTACCCGCCAAGTGCAAAGATATCCTGTTGCAGCGCACCGTAATTCACACCAAACATGGCCTCCCGCATTGCGTTAACAGAGAATGTAAAGGGAATAACGGTATGTATAGCCTGAAAAAAGCCCGGTGTAACCTGTATGGGAAAGGTGCCTCCCGATCCGCCAATTTGAATCACCAACAAAACAATGGCCAGACCTTTTCCAATATAAGAAAATAAGGATACCAGTGTATAAATAATGGTTCCGAATACTATGCTAGCAAAAATGCACAACATTGTAAACAGCAGGGGTTGATCCATAGACACCCGAAGCAGAAAAATATTGCCCAATGCCACCAAAAGTCCCTGCAAGCTCCCCAGCAAAATAAACTCTAAATATTTGCCCATATATTGATGCCGAGGAGGAAGCCCCGGCACATTATTGCTTTTAGTGGAAAGCACTGCACACAAAATAGTAGCGCCAATCCACAAGCAAAGTGTTGTATAAAACGGTGTTAATGAAGCGCCATAGTTTTCAGAGGGAAACAGCTCATTGGTGTTAACCTCTACCGGTTCAGAGAAAAAGTCGCCTTCCACTTCCGGTGGATTGTTCATCATATCCACCAAACGATCAAGGCCAATTTCCTCGTCAATATCATCCAGCTCATTCGAAAGATTTTCTACCTTTTCCGCAGCATCTGGCCAGCGGTCTTTTATCTTTTGCAGATCTTCTGTGGCCCAGCTCCCCTTTTCTTCGGCAAAATCCAGCAGCTTATCAAGGTTTTTAGTGGATCTCTGCAAATAATCCAATGACCATGAAAGATCGGAGGCAAGCTGTGCCGAATCATCAATATAACTCACCACAGTATCGGTGCGCTGGTCATAATCCTCCAAAATAACACCGTTAAGCTGTTTTACGCTATCAAGGGTATTATCCAGACTGCGTTTCGTACGGTTCAGCTTATCGTTATCGGGCAGGCTGGTGACAGAATCCAGCAAGGTTTTAGTGCTACCCAACATTTTACCGAATTTGGACAAAGCCGTTGACAGCGCAGAGGAGCTTTGTTTGTCTATATCACTGATTTGGCTCATAATCTCGGTAAAAGCATTGTTGATGGCCTTAATATCTTTTGCCACACTCAAAGCATTGCCTTTTACATCATCAAGACTTCCGCCTGACTGCAAATCCTGTAAGCTGGCGCCTGTGGCCTGCATATCGGCTGCCAGTTGTGTTGAGAGTGCTTCCAGCCCTATAAAAAGCTCTGTGCTTTTTTGGTAATAAGCATCCAATGTGCCCTGCAGCTTTTCCAGCTGGCGAATGGCCGATTCGGGAACCTTTTCATTATCAGGAGAGCTTTTAGCTGCAGCGATAGCAAACTGCACAGCATTATCCAGCTCCTGATGCAGGGCAATGACCTTGGTTTTAAGGTTTTCCATTTCTACCGCAGCGGCCTGCACTTTGGCAGCTTTTGTGCTAAACTCTGCGGCAAATGTGCTTACAGAGGCCATATCACCTGTTTGGGCAAAAGTTGCACAGAGCGCTGCCATCTCACCCATAGGCTTTGTCATTTCTGTTACTTGCTTAGAGATTTCGACAGCTGCACCTTTGCCAAAGCCGGATTGTATCTGTGTAAGATCCTTCAGGCTGTTTTGCAGATCATTTAAAGGGGAACTAATCTGACTGCCGGCGGATGCAATATCATCCCCAACGTCATCCAGCTCATCCAGCAGATTGCTGGTGTTGCGGCTGAGAGTGGTAATATTATTGACCAGCTCCTCTTCCGCTTTGCGCAAGTCTTTTATTCGCTGGCTCACCTTGGGCAAATCATTGCTGACATTGTTTGCAAAGTCGGAAGACCGGTTCAAGGTTTCACGCAGCTGGTTTAAATCCTGCTGCTTTTGTTCGATTCCGGTTATATATTCGTTGATATCATCCTGCAAAATATCCAAGCGGTCATTTACTACGGGCATGTGGTCGTTAAGCGCATGCAGGGCAAGCTGCACCCGCTTCAGGTCAATGGTGTTGCCCTCGCTGTCGGTTACAGCTTCCCCTAGCTTTGTGAACACCTTTTCTACTGCGGTTTCAACCACCGACTGGGTAATCTCATTTTTAATGGCATTTACACCTGCATCGGTCATTTTAGGCGCAATGGCGTTCAGCTTATAATTGACAAAGTATTGCAGCTCCGGTTTTTGTGGCTGCTCATCAACCAAAGTACAGAGCTTTTCTGAAAAATCAGCGGGAATAATAATAGAGGCATAGATATTTCCATTCTCGGTATCCTTGATCGCATCCGCACGATTCTCATAAAATACCCAGTTGAACTTATCATTGTCTTCCAGATTTTCTATCACGGTTTTGCCGGCTGTAACTTTGGTGGAAAAAATTTTGGAGCCTGAATCTTCGTTAACCACGCCAATTTTTATATTCCCTGTATTGCCATAAGGATCCCAAGATGCTTTGATATTGACCCATGCATAGAGGGACGGTAAGATGACCAGCGCACACAATAAAAAGATCGTGATGCCGCTATGAAAAGTTTTTTTCCAGTCCGCCCGGAGAATCTTCAGGATGTTTGAAACCATTGTGCCCAATCCCTTTCTCTTTGGAGATGATGATGATTAATTGAAACAACAGCTCTAATTTTATCACTGACTGACTATAAGTCAATACTGAATTTCCACTGTTTTTGGTTATTCCACTCCTATTTCTACATAACAACTAAAACTGACTGATTGTCAAAAGATATTTTTGCAAAGTCTCCTGAATTTTGCAATGAAAGAAAGTCTGCTTCTTTGCAATCATGCAAGAACGAGGCTCGAATTATTCGTGCAGGCAGGTTTATCGATTCAAGCCTATCCCTTGGTAATCAGCACAACCTGCAACTTCATAAACAAAGCGACCCTTGAGCCACTGTTGCAGCCCAAGGATCGCTTTGTCTATTTTTGGTTCCTTTTTATTGTGAAAAGGCTTACTTGTTTACAACGTTCACCGGGGTGCCTGCGAGAAACTGGTTCAGATTATCCACAGCAATATCCATCAAGCGGGAACGGGACTCTTTAGGTGCCCAAGAAATATGGGGGGTAATAATGCAGTTAGGCTGTGCAAGCAAAACATTATCTGCCTGAATTGGCTCAGATGAAACAACATCCAGACCGGCGGCATACACCTTGCCGCCCTCAAGAGCAGCTGCCAGATCTGCTTCCACAATCAAAGGGCCTCGGGAATTGTTGAGGATAATTACACCATCTTTCATTTGGGCGATGCTCTTTCTATTAATCATTCCTTCTGTGCTTGGGAACAGCGGGCAATGCAGAGAAATCACATCCGATTGTGCATAAAGCTCATCAAGAGAAACGTATTCTGCAATTGCACGCCCTGTATCGTTGGGATATTCATCATAGGCCAGCACTTTCATGCCCATTGCTTTGGCAATCTGTCCGGTGCACTGCCCGATTCTGCCAAAGCCGATGATTCCCATTGTCTTGCCGGCAAGCTCAATCAACGGATAATCCCAGAAACAGAAGTCAGGGCTTGCTGTCCAGCGGCCCTTCTTGACAGCGGCGTTGTGGTGCCCAATGTGGTGGCATATCTCCAGCAGCAGCGCAATGGCAAACTGTCCCACAGCGGCAGTGCCATAAGTGGGAATGTTGGTCACTGCAATACCATGCTCTTTTGCCGCAGCAGTATCCACAACGTTATAGCCGGTTGCCAAAACACCAATGTATTTAATATTGGGTGCACTGCTGATCACCTTGGCGGAAAGGGGTGTCTTATTGGTGATCACGATTTCTGCATCACCGATTCGAGAAAGTATTTCCGCCTCATCCGAAAGAGGAGTACGGTCATAAACCGTCAGTTCACCAAGCTTTTCGAAGCCTTCCCAGCTTAAATCGCCGGGGTTTTCTGTATATCCATCCAGAATTACAATCTTCATACTTTTCCTCCCGTTTTTATGGGATACGATGTGATTACACCGTGTGAATTCCATTCCTTACAGCCCTTCAAGGCTGCAACAGTTTTGCCTATTGTATCGGCCGCATTCGTCTTCGAGCAACGACCATGCACGGTTGATTACCCGCTTGGTGGCGGCCAGAATAATATCACCGTCTTCATCTTTCCAAGGCTTCACTTCTATAGAGAGCACATAGGGATTTTGTGCATTAAAGAAGCCTTCTTCCTTAAGCACACGGAAGAAATCCAGCAGTTCGGGGGTATCGTTGGCACTGTTGGGATATCCAAAACGGGGGTGCTGGTCGCCATACGCTTCGCAATCGGGTTTGACCACTGCATTGCCAATATGGAAATGGGTAATGTATGGGCGCAGCGTGCGAATCACGAACTGAGACTTCTCATAGGTGGTTGGAAAATGCGAAAGATCCACCATCAGGCCAAAGTTGTTATGTGTGGTGCGCATATCCGCTGCAAACTGTGCCGCATAAGGCGCTGGGCCAATGAGCACTGCCTTATCCATATCGAAATCGAATACTTCCAGCTCAACAATCATGCCCTTGGTCTTGGCATAATCACAGACAGCCCGCGTGGTTTTCAGCAGCTGGGCATATGCCTGATCCTTGCTTTCCGGCTTCCACTTGCCAGCAAGAAAGGCGATACCTTTGGCACCAAGGTATTCGGCTTCGTCCACCGCTTCAATCAACGTGGCCTCTGCCTTAGCTCGACCCTCTTCATCCAAATCATTGGGGTTCAGCCCGGTGCCAAGCAGCCGAGGCTGTGCACCATAGCAAACCTTTAAGTGTGACTGCTCCAGCAGCTTTTTGGTGGCTTCACGGGTAGCATCGTCCTTGATTTGTGTGATTTCTACCGCATCAAAAAAGTCATCACAAGCAATGGTTTTAAGGGAATCCAGCAAGCTATAGTTTGCCGGCGGATGGCTCATCCACTGAATTGTGCCAACCTGAAAATACTTATGTATTGAATCTTTCATTGTATACTCTTCCTTTCTGAAAAGGGTTGAAAGTACTTTCTTATATCATAAAAGCGAAGCGTTATGATATAATTGGCCATCGCCGTCAGGCGGGCCATTAAAATGAGGTATAATAACCGCTTTGCGGTTATTATATCATGACCAAAGTCTTCATAACATCATTGGGGTGCTGATCAATAAACTTAAATGCATCGTCGAATTCTTCAAAGGGATAACGCTGGGTAACAAAATCTTGGACTTTGACGCTGCCCGCGGCCAAAAAGCGGATAGCATCTGCAAAATCTTCTCGGACATACATCATGTGCCCAACAAGAGAGACCTCCCGGCGTTGAATGGTGGGCATTTCGAACTCAACAGGTGCCTTATAGTTGCCCGTAATGATAATTTGCGAGTTGTTCCGGCTGGCCTCCAACGCCGCCATAAAGGAACCCTTGGTGGCTGCACAGTCAATAATAACATCTGCCTTTTGTGCATGGAAAGTATCTTCAATTGCCTTTTTCAGCCCAATTTCCTTTGTATTGATGCAGTGCTCAATCCCGCAGGCTTTCGCATATTCCAGCTTTTGATCCAAAATATCGGTAATCAGAACTTTTGCTGCACCCAGGGCCTGTGCGGCTTGTGCAGTCAGGTTCCCAATGGTTCCCGCTCCAATAACCGCAACGCTTGCTCCCTTATAGTTTGACCGCTTAACAGAGCCAATTCCCACGGCCAGCGGCTCAACCAAGGTAATCAGATCGAAATCCATGTTATCCGGGCATAAGTGCAGATAGCTCTCTTCCACCGCCACATATTCTGCTGCAAATCCATCTGCATGAACGCCTTTCACTCTCAGATTTTCGCAGACATTAAAACGGCCGGTCTCGCAAGGATAGCATTTATGACACACGATCTGAGGCTCTACAGTGACACGCTGACCCACCCGAAACTGGGAAACAGCGGAGCCCACCTTTTCAATAACCGCCGCCACCTCGTGGCCGGGGATCACCGGATAGGTCATATATTTATGCAGGCCATGGTACATCTGAATATCCGAGCCGCATATACCGATGCTTACAACTTTTAGAAGCACTTCATTGGCTTGGATAGACGGCATTTCGGCATCCTGAAATTCAATGGCATAAGGGCCTGTAAAAATTGCTTTTTTCATAATGAACGGCTCACTTTCTCGCTATGGCTTTTTCTACCGCAGCAATTACTGCTGGAACATCCAAACCATATTTAGTCAGCAGCTCGTTATAAGAGCCACATTCCGCATGAAGATCCTGTAGACCTATAAACTCCTGCACTGCATTTGCACCGCCTGCGGATAAAACTTCGGCTACTGCCCCACCCAATCCACCGATAATATTGTGCTCTTCTGCGGTTACAATGGCTCCGGTTTTGGCAGCGGATTCCAGAATCAGCTCCCGGTCTATGGGCTTAATGCTGAACATATCCACCACACGCACTTCAATGCCCTTTTTGGCCAGCTCCTCTGCCGCAGCAACGGCCTGACCCACCATTACACCACAGGCGATGATGGTCGCATCCTTGCCCTCACGCAAAATCATGCCTTTTCCGGTTTCAAACTTTGTGTCAGCGCTGTAAACAGTGGGGGTAGCATCTCTGGAAAGGCGGATATACATGGGTGCATCGACCTCAATTGCGTTTTTAACCAGCCAGTCGGTCTGGTATTCATCCGCAGCTACAAACACCTGAAAATTGGGCAGGGCACGCATAATGGCAATATCTTCTAATGAATGATGGCTCGGGCCATCATACGCATCGGAAATACCGCCGTAAGCACCCATAAATTTAACGTTCAGCTTGGAATAGGAACCAAATGCCCGTGCTCCAATCAATCCGATGGAAGCGAGAAACACAGCAAAGGTATTGACAAAAGGAATCTTCCCTGTGGTGGCAAGACCCGCTGCAATCCCCACCATATCTGCCTCTGCGATTCCAACGTTAAAGAACCGCTCGGGGATCGCTGCGGCAAACAACCCGGATTTTGTGGAGGAACAAACATCCGCATCCAGCACAACCACATTTTTATTCTCTCTTCCATACTTCACAAGCGCTTCGCCATAAACATCTCTAATTGCTTTTCCCATTATTTTTCACCCCTCAGTTCTGCCATTGCAAGCTTATATTCCTCATCACTAATCGGTTTTCCGTGCCAGATGTTTTTGCCTTCCATAAAGGAGATTCCCTTGCCCTTAACTGTTTCTGCAAGGATGATAGACGGTTTGCCTTTTACGGCTTTTGCTTGATCAATGGTGCTGCAAAGCTCTTCCACATCATGCCCATTGCAAGAGAACACTTCAAAGCCAAATGCTTCAAACTTAGCGGCTACATTCCCCATCGGCATAATCTCATCGGAGGTGCCGTCAAGCTGTACATGGTTGTGATCCAGAATGGCAATTAAATTGTCGGTCTTAAACTTAGCAGCAGCCATACAGGCTTCCCATACAGTGCCTTCATTGAGCTCACCGTCACCCAAAATGGCATAGACAGTGGCATCCTCAATACCGGAAAGCTTTAGACCCAGTGCCATACCAACACAAGCCGAAAGGCCAATGCCGAGTGGGCCGGTGGAAAGCTCCACCCCCGGGGTTTCCAGTGCGCAGGGGTGACCTTGCAGGCGGCTGTTAAGCTGGCGCAGTGTTTTCATCTCTTCCACAGGGAAGAAACCTTTTTCCGCCAGCACCCGATAAAGCATGGGGGCGGCGTGTCCTTTAGTCAGCACAATGCGATCTCTATTTTCCCAAAGTGGGTTCTGGGGATCTACCTTTGCCTTTTCAAAATAGAGCGCAGTTAGAATTTCACACACCGATAACGACCCACCGGGGTGACCGGTCTGGATGGAATGAAGCACTTCGATCAGATCGATACGAAATTTCTTGCAAAGTGCGTTCAATTCATCCCTTTTGGCTACAGATAAATTCATGGAAAGGCCTCCTTAAAAATATGTAATACCTTGTATTGAGGGTGTAGACAAAAGTCTACACCCTTTATGGGGGGCATCCAATGCCCCCCATATTCCCCCCGGATTGCGCCGATCCGGCGCAAAAAGTGGGATCCCTGCGTCGAAGTCAATTCGACTGCAGAAGAATTACGCATCAAAACCATAAGGTCTTCAAGCTAAAGGTAGTTCTGTCTACAGTCTGACCTTGTATTATTTGCCCATTGGCAGCAGGAAGAATTTGCAGCCTTGTTTTTTCTCAAAGCGGTCGAATGCTGTTTCCCACTCGGTAAGAGGCAGCTTTGTATCCGCCAGCGGCTCAAGGGTGACTTTCCCTTCACTCAGCAGTTTGAGGGCTGTACGCCAGCTATGATTCCGTGATCCCAAAGAACCGGAGAAATGCAGCTCCTTGTAGCAAACCTTTTCAATATCAAACTCAATCTTTTTACCGGGAAGCCCAATTTGAGTAAAGTAGCCTCGCTTCTTCATTAGATTGAGTGCACTGTTTACAGCAGGTGCTGCTCCTGAGCACTCCAGCACAACATCCGCGCCATAGTTTCCGGAAAGGCCATTGATAACGTCGGCAAGACTTTCCTGCTGGATGTTCACTGTATAGTCTGCACCCAGCTGTTTTGCCATTTCCAGGCGAGGCGCATCGATATCGGTTCCGCTCATGACCACGGTTGCACCATGGGCCTTGGCAACCTGCATAGCCATCAGGCCGATGGCACCGGGGCCTGAAACCAGCACCAAATCACCGGGAACAATTTTGCACAGATCATAAACGGCGTGGCACACACAGGCCAGGGGCTCACACATAGCAGCGGCGGTATCGGATACGTTGTCGGGAATTTTATGCACACGGCCTGCCGGCACCACGGTATAATCCGCAAAGATGCCGTTATACCAGTATCCCAATGTTTTGCGCTCCACACACAGGTTATAAAAGCCCTCACGGCAATAATCGCACACGCCGCAATAGTGGTAAGCTGTTTCAGAAACAACCCGGTCCCCCACCGAAAACCCGGTGACACCCTCGCCCAGCTCCGCAATTTCACCTGAAAACTCATGGCCGGTAACCACCGAGGGATTGACCGGAATGGCAATGTCACTGTGAAAGATATGCAGGTCTGAACCGCAGATGCCTGCCTCGCTCACTTTGATTTTGATCTGACCAGCCTGTGCCGCAGGCTCTGGAATATCTCGGATTTCCATATTACCGGGGCCGGCTGCATATTTTACTAATGCTTTCATATTTCTTCACATCTGAAAAATCAGGTGCGGTTTCCTCCTTAACAATTATTTTTTGCGAATTTGCCAAGATAAGCCTCGATCACCCGTGGATCGTTCCTCAGCTCTGAGGAAGGCCCGCTGAGAATCACTTTGCCGCCATCGATAATATAAGCATAGTGGGAAATCTGCAAGGCAAGCTTTGCATTCTGCTCCACCAGCAAAATCGGCATATTCTGTGTTTTATTAATTTGAACGATTTTCTCAAACAGCTCTGCAACAACAATAGGCGCAAGCCCCATGGAAGGCTCATCAAGCATAAGAACCCGAGGCCGGGCCATAAGCGCACGCCCGATGGCAAGCATTTGCTGTTCGCCCCCTGAAAGGCTCCAGCCAAGCTGATCCTTTCTTTCCAAAAGGCGGGGAAAAAGCTCGTAGACTTCATCCAGTTCCTTTTGATAAGGCTGTCGGCCAAAAAAGCCATGCCAGTTAACAGTGCCTGTCTCGAGATTGTTGCGTACCGAAAGCCCTGGGAAGATGTGACGCCCTTCTGGCACATGGATAATGCGGTTATTGGCAATGTACCGGGGCCTCTTATCGATAATTTCGCCTTTTTCGTGAACCATAATCGAGCCGGTGCGCCGGATCATCCCAGAAATCGATTTAAGGAGTGTGGTTTTGCCTGCACCGTTGGAACCGATCAAGCAGGTGATCTTACCTTTTTCAACGGTCATGTCGATTCCCTTAAGAGCCTCGATAGGGCCATAATAGGCGTGCAGATCTGTAATCTTAAGCATCCATATCCCTCCCCAGATAAGCCTCAATAACAGCCTGATTGGAGGAAACCTGAGCAGGCCCGCCCGTTGCAATGACCTTTCCAAAGCAGAGCACCACAATATCCTCACAGATATTCATAATCATATCCATCGAATGCTCAATAAGCAGCACCCCGATTCCGCATTCCTTTGCCGCATAGTTAAGCAGTGCCATGACATCGTCAATTTCCTTGTTATTCAGGCCTGCCGCCGGCTCATCCACCAGCATGACTTTTGGGTGCGTGAGCAGAGACCTTACAATTTCCAGCTGCTTTCTCTGCCCATAAGCCAGTGCATTGATGTCGTCATCCCAATCAAAGGTAAAATCGGTGAAACGCATCAGATCGCTGAGTTCATGTTCAAAATCGGCTCCCTTTTTACCAAAATAGCTTTTCAGATAGCCAAACTGATTGGCCAGATCAGTTCCCAGAAGCAGATTGTCTCTAATGCTCGAACGCTGTAAAAAACGAGGCGTTTGAAAGGTTCGCCCAATCCCCAAGCGGGCTCTCATATAAGAGGGAACAGAAGAAATATCCTTCTCATCCAGAAAAAGTGAGCCGCTATCCGGTGTGTAAATTCCGCTGATCAGGTTCATCAGCGTGCTTTTGCCTGCACCATTGGGGCCAATCAGACCGTGCACCTCCCCCGGAAGCACCGAAAATGTAACATCATCAGCCGCACATACGCCTCCAAAACATTTGCATACTTTATCCAGCCTTAATATTGGATTCATGCTTTTGCATCCTCCTTAGCCCTTTTATCCGCTTGGGGCGCTTTGGGGAATAGTTTTCTTTTAATGGATTTTCCAATATTGGAGGTTAGCCCGGCAAGCCCCATGGGCATAAAGATCATCAGCAGAATAACGCCGATTCCATAAATAAGCTGCAAATATTTCTGCATGCCCCTAAGCCATTCGGGCAGCATGGTTACCAGCACCGAGCCTACAAAGATACCGGCCGTATTGTTAACACCACCAAGCATTGCCATAATGATATAGGAGGTAGCCCGCTCAAAGGTAAACATGTCGGAAGAAAC
This sequence comes from Oscillospiraceae bacterium MB08-C2-2, assembly GCA_035621215.1. NCBI lineage: Bacteria > Bacillati > Bacillota > Clostridia > Eubacteriales > Oscillospiraceae > Oscillospiraceae bacterium MB08-C2-2. The sequence goes on from CP141729.1 coordinate 1,598,980, forward strand.
AAACTGGCTGTGCATGGCGTAAAGTGCACCTGCAAGGGCCGCCAGCACGCCTGCAATGGTAAAGGCAATCACCTTTGTTTTATACACATGGATGCCCAGCGTCTGCGCTGCAATTTCATTGTCCCGGATAGCGGAAAGCGAGCGTCCAAGCTGAGAGCGGCGAATGCGCTCCACCAGCAGCGCCACGACCAATACAATCCCCGCCAGAACAAAAAACCACTCGTTGTAGTTGGCAGGAGTCCACCCAAAGATACGCAGAGACGCAATGTTTGAGATTCCGTCCGGCCCTCCAAACAGAGGTTTATAGCTGAGATAAAAGGACCACGCAACCTGCACAAGCCCGATGGTTGCAAAGGTGAAGTAAGTGCCACTCAGGCGGAACAATATTAATCCAACGAAATAAGCCAGCGCCGCCGAAACAAGCAGCGTAATGAGCAATGTCAGAGAAGTGCCAACCCAAAAGCCATGCCGACCGGAACACAGGTTGGCAGTCAGATAGGCACCCACACCCATAAACGCAACAGCCGCAAAAGAAAGCTGGCCGCCAAGACCCAGCATGACCGATAAGCCGTAGGTGGCAATGGCATAGATAAGACCCAGATTGAGCACCATCATAGAATAGCCTTCGTTCACTGCCGGAACCACTGCAACAAATATGGCTGCCGCAAGAAAGACCAGGCAGGTCGAGGTCTTTAACTGTATTTTTCTTTTTTTCACGCTTTTCACCTCACGCCTTATCAGCAACTTTTTCACCAAACAATCCTTGCGGTCGAATAAGCAAAACAGCAATCAGCACCAGAAAAACCACTGCATCTTTATATTGCGAGAACTGAACAGTGCTGTAAGATTCCACAAGCCCAATCAGAATGGATCCAAGAATCGCCCCCTTGATATTACCGAAGCCCCCGATGACCACTCCCGCAAAAGCCCGCAGCTGGAGCGACCCCAGCGTGTTGCTCACCATAAAAATAGGGGCAATCATATAGCCGCCTACCGAGGCAAGGGTTACCACTATGATATAGGTTGCCGCCGTCGTCAGAATCGTGGGGATTCCCAGCAGCTCTGCGGCATATTTATCCTGTGCGGCTGCCTGCATCATCCGCCCCGCATAGAGCTTTTCAAAAAGAATAAACACCAGCGTAATGAGAACGATACCCACCAGAATGGTCAATACAAACTGCCATTGGAGGGTCACTCCGTTAAATTTCAGAATAGCGGCCTTTCCCGTTGTTGGATTTTTCATGAGAGGAGGCATAGAACGTGGCAGGCTTCCCCAGATAAGCGTTGCTATCTCTTTGAGCACCATGGCGGCACCCATGGTAGAAATAACGGTAGCAGTGGGATAGGTTGCATTGCGCAGCGGCCAGTAAACGGTGAACATAAACACCACGCCAACTACGCTAAAAATCACCAGGGCTATTGGAATCAGCGCCCAAAGGGGCAGTTTTAAATCCACAGTCAGTGCACAAGTGATGAAGGCACCAAACATGAGCAAATCACCCTGCGCAAAATTCATGACGCCGATGGCACGAATTAAAAGGATTAGACCCATTGCCATCAAGGCGTAGATCATACCCATTGCAAAACCGTTAATTGTCAATGAGATCATTGTATTCAGATTCATTGCATCACCCCATATAATCAAAATTACAAAAGCTTCATTGCCTTTTGGCTTATACTATAAAAACTGTCCGGTATGGAAACAGTATGGCTTGTGTTTTATCCCTGCGGCGATGAGGCATCTGCAATCAAAAGCCTTCATGCGGTTAGCCGCAAACACTGCTTTGAGTCTGCAGCGATTCAGATTTTCCTTGTATGAATCGGGAAGCGGCCTGCATATCAGACAAGAAATCTGCATTCTTTCTATGTAAGCCGGCTGCCGATTGTTTTTCGGGCAGCTTCAGAAGCTGCGGCGAAAGCCGGATATTTCGGGATACAGGCGGTAAGCGAACCGCGTGTATCCCTTTTTCATCAACAAACCAATCTTTTGGGTTCTGTTTTAGGTCATATTCTTAGTGCTATCTGGTCTTAACAGTATCAATCATAACCGCACGCCCTTCCTCATTATGGGTGAGGAACTGGCTGGTGCTGAAGCAGTGATTATCTGCATAGGTGTAGGTAGACATCGCACCTTTATAATCCTTGATTTCTTTCAGCGCATTGTTAATTGCTTCTTTGTCAGTGGTTGTTCCGGCAATTTCGCAAGCTTCCTTAAAGAGCATCATAGAGTCATAGGTGGTTACAGCGGGCATATCCGAATAGGCATTGTAAACGGTCTTATAGTTGGTACCGAATTTTCGGCCTTCTTCCGTGGCAACCTCAACTGTCCAATCGGCCACAGCATACCAACCATCGGAAGTGGAGCCAGCATTTTCACGGCAGACAGCAGAAGCCCAAGAGGAAGAGCCCAGCAGAGGAATATCAAGCCCAGCGGCATCAACCTGCTGGCAGATAACGGCGGCAGGCATCTGATGGCCAATTGCAATCAGGCCGTCAACATCCGAATTTTGAATTTGTGTAATCATGGGGGTAAAATTCTTTTCGTCCACTACAAATCCATACTGGTTGTTTTCTGAAACATCAATGCCAATGTCTTTGAGTGCCGCAAGTGTCTGATCTTTAAGGCCTGTTCCAAAGCTCTCGGTGGAATAGAGAATGGCAGGATTTTTCATTTTCAGGCTTTCTGTCGCCGCTTTTGCAAGCAATACACCCGACTGGTCATCTGTCATACGTACCTGCCATATGTAAGGGTTGTTTTCTTTCGGAATGTTTGCGGAGGAACCGCCTGCAAACATAGGGATTTTTTTCTCCAGCACATTGGGAGAAGCTGCAATGCAGTTTCCCGAATAGGTTGAGCCGAAGAAAGCAACCACCTCGGGGTAATTCATGATTTTGACCATTGCATTAACAGAGGCCTGCAAATTGTCAACCTCATCTTCAACAACAATCTTCAGCTCTTTGCCAAGAATACCGCCAGCTGCATTAATATCTTCCACTGCAAGCTTGGCGCCATTGACTACATACTCGCCCACCATTTTGTTGGTGCCTGTAACTGGTGCTACAACACCAAACGTAACAGTGCCATCAAACTCTTTTGATGTGGCCGGTGCAGAAGAAGCTTCTGCGGGTTTGCTGTTTTCAGGAGCTGGGGATGTGCTGGAAGGAGCTGCAGGAGGAGTGGTGGAACAACCGGTGAACGCAACCAATGCCATTGCCATAACAAATGCGATAATTCTGGTTTTCTTCATTTTTTCCCTCTTTCCTTTTCATGTCGCATATTTTTTATTTCTCGGGCTCCATAAAACCCGATCAATAACAAAGTAATATACCAGCCTCCACGCTGAATGAAATTTTTCTACCCTTGCGCATCTTTACTTTAAAGTTCATTGAGTATAAGCAATAAGAGCATGATTGGAATACTGACCAAAATAGAAAGAGAACTTGTAACGCTTGAAAGTGCTACATCCCCTTTGTTCTTTTCTATAAAGGCCGGTGCCAAAGCCGAAACCGGTGAAAAAACTGCCAAGGTCAACACCTGGCGTATTTCTAAAGAGAAAGGAAGACAAAAATAAATCAAAAGGGAAAATACAGTGGCAGAAAGATATCTTGCTCCCAATGTTTTAGCCGCCTGCCCAATACGTTTTGTATCAAAATTCACCTCCAGCATCATGCCAATAGCAAGCATTGATAAAAACCCGTTTGCACTTCCCACCAGAGAAGCAGCTGAAAGGACAAAGCTTGGAAGGCGAATGCCTGTGAGAGATAAGATCAGCAACAAAATACAAATATTGAATGCCAGCGTAGAAAACATTTTTTTAAAGGCCTTAAACCCACTTTCCTTCTCTGGAGAATCGGAAACAGCAGCTACAATGGCATTTGTTCCTCCTGCGGTCATCATGCTACTGCCCATATTAAACATGCTAATGACAACCACAGCGGATGCGCCAAAGAAATTTTGAACAAAAGGCAGTGAAAATGCCCCGATATTGTAGCCGGAATAATGCAGCATACAAAATGCTTTCTCACTGTCTTCCTTCCCCCGGGAAGCAAAATACCCCCACAGCACCATAATCAGGTTTGAAGCTATCCCCAGCAAAATGACAGCCAGCATCGAAAGATCGATTGAAGCATTGGAGAAGCTGGTAATAAGAGCGGCAGGAAGTGTAATATCCAGCATGATTTTAGAAACCAGCTTATAATCATCTTTTGCAAAGAAGTGTAAGCACTTCAAGAAATACCCCAATAAAATTACGGCTATAAATGCAAATGCCTTTGTTAGCACCGCTGCCATTGCTGTCCCTTTCCAGAGCTCCTGTCCTCATATTACATATGACGTAGGATGTCTTTGTTAAAAAAACATCACTGGTTTACTCAGCTTACTTAAAATGAAATGGTGTGAGGAGAATGCGTATCTATTGCGAATTTCAACCGCAGTCAATCTTGTTACACTTCATCAAATTCATAAGAAAACTGTATGCAAACCAATGATTGTACGTTTCATGGCGTATCGTTTTATAAGCTTGTTATTTATACCGGTTGCCCAAACCCTCCATATTGCGAATGTTGTAACTGAGATGTTTGATCATGGCTTCACAAGCTTGTTTGGGGTCTCGTGCTGCAATGGCTTCCACAATCTCACGGTGGACACTGATGGCTTCTTTTCGTTCCACTTCATACGGAAAAACATTAAACAGCTCAATACCGGTGTGAATAATTGGAATGAGGTTTGGCATGACCAAATTTCTTGTCATTTGTGCAATGCTGGTATGAAAGGCGGCATCTTGTTGAATATAATCTTCGGCATCATCCACCAATTGCTCTATTTCAATGCATTTCAGGCGCAGAGCTTCTATTTCTTCAGGCTGTGCATTTTGAGCGGCTACAGCAGCAATTTCTGGCTCCAAAATACAGCGTATTTGTAAAAGATCAATAGCCAGCTTGTATTTGTCTTTGTAAAACGCCAGCCCCAGAGGGTCATCGACAATGCCAGGAGCCTGAGAGACAAAAGTACCTTTTCCCCGCCGGATTTCCAAAATATTGCGGGATACCAGCAGCTTTACAGACTCACGGATTGTGCCTCTGCCCACTTTTAAATCATCTGCAAGTTCAAATTCATTGGGCAGCTTTTCACCTATCATTAAATTCTGGCTAAGAATCCTTTGTATAATTTGGTCAGCCACTCTCTCAGTAAGTGACTTTTCGTTTTCAATGACGGATTCAAACATACAGGGGTCCCCGATTTCATTTATTTTTTATTTATAATTAAGCTTACGCAGTAACAATACATGTGATGTCGTATGTCTAATATCTATATTAACAAAAATTATTTAAAAATCAATGCGTTTTTATTCGATTCATGTGAATGCATGAATTGTTTTGATCTTGATTGGGGAAATCTCCAATTTATAAAGGCGCGAACTGTTTTTATGCCAAAATTGAATGTAGTTTGTTGTTTAAACTGCGCAATCGCTGCTTGATGGATGAAACGATGCTCAAAATAATTATGATTTTTCCGCCTATGCTCATACCGAGCTATTAAGATGGGTACACAATACAGGCAATTAGAGTTACTATCCATACAAGTGCGAGGCAAATGGCCGCATAAGATATTTGTTTTTCTCCCTTTGTGAGGTCATGTATGTATGTTGATTTTTCTCTTGTGTGAGTGATGCCAGAAAAAAGCAGGGGTTTGAAGTTTATTATAAATGAGTAACCAACGATTGCCACAGCTGAAACAATAAAAAGGTTAAGTGGAATTATATTGAATATGCATAAACAGTTCCAAACAATCCCTATTAATAGCAACAGCAGCATTAGTAAGCGCTTAGTTTTAATTTTCATTTATTTCACCTATTATAAATAACGCGTATTTTTCTTGATTTTAGCATAGATAAAACAAAAATCGTGTATGGGTTCGAACCCTCATACATAACTTGGGTTTGCCCGCGCCGCTGTATTAAGATGTCAAGCCCACTATTTTGTAGTGGAATTGAACTGTCCACCAGCCAAGGCTTCTGGTGGTTTTCTATGGCTTTGAAACTTACCTGTATAAGCCGCTCTTTGCAAAATGTGCCCCTCAGCTGCTCGAAAGAAGTCTTCCCGTTGGGATTTTGTGGGTAACACTAATCGGGTGTCTAATATAAAAACTGTAAAAGTATAGTGGTGTATCATTTTAAATGGTGGTTTAGGCCCTTTGTAGCAATGCTTTCCATACGCTAAGCCTTGCATTGCGCCAACAAGGCTTCCATTGGGGTCACCCTTCGGTATAGCTTTGGGAATAACCGTTAGAATTGGTAAGTTCCAAATAAGCCAATGATTATAGTTTTTGAAGAAAGGATGGGACACATCATCTAGCGTAATTGCTATAGAAATAGCACGTTCATTCACTTCCGTTATATGAATCTCAGGGGAAATGTCCTTTCCTCTTGCGGTATATTCCAATGGGATCCAATCCCCTTCTTTGAAAGCCGGAAAATCAATTTTTAATTGTTTCATACTCCTTCGCCTCACATTGTTCTCATTTTCTTTGCGTCAAAAATCACATAATAGGCGCAGTTCATCCTTCAATTGGATGCATCACGATCCACATTGGGCTGTGTAAAATTTTAATTAGCTTAAAATGGATTCAATGCTCTTCGTCTGCTTCTATTTTACCATACAGTCAAAACCTCCGGCTAAGCCGGAGGCTTGAATAAGCCCTAGAAGGGCACAATACAGACAGTACCCCTAAAGGGGTCCCGAAAGATCTGCCATCCGCATTGCTTTCTCGGGCAACCCCTAAAGGGGTACGTTTTTATGCCTTGGTGTTCTTGCTACCCGTAAACGGGTCAGTGTACTCCTTGAGACTCATCTGATCGGATAGCTCATCTTCCTCCAATTGCTTTTTGATATACTCCTGTATCTGCTTTTTATTCCGCCCTACTGTATCCACATAATACCCTCTTGCCCAGAAATGCCTATTTCCATATTTGTACTTCAAATTTGCATGACGGTCGAATATCATTAAGCTGCTCTTCCCTTTTAGATACCCCATTATCTGCGATACACTAAACTTTGGTGGTATACTGATTAGCATATGGATGTGATCTGGGCATGCGTTCGCTTCTATAATTTCTACCCCTTTTTGATCACACAATTTCCTTAGGATAAACCCTATGTCTGCTTTAATTTCCCGATATATTACTTGTCTCCTGTATTTTGGTGCAAATACTACGTGGTATTGACATCTCCACTTGGTATGTTCTAAACTGTTTATGTCTTTCATTTAAAGACCTCCTCGATTTTTTAGTTAGGTTGGCAGACCTTAACTTTTAATATATCGGGGAGCTTTTTTCTTGTCCATACCTATAAGGTCTTTCTCCACCGGCAAAGCCGGTGGTTCTTAAGCAACGCAAAAAGGGCGCAGTCTCTTCAATAGCCTGCGCCCTTTTTTGGACTTCATATATTGGGTTGTGTCGGTTCAAGGTGTTGCCTCTATAGCGGATGCAGAAAATGCATCCGAATCGGCATAAGTTATTGTTTCTTGTATCCGCCGCATTCTAAGAGCAATTTCTCAAATTCCTGAACCGTAATATCTCTCTTCAGGCTGATGGCAGTTGCTTTGACCTCCTGAAGAAGCTCTTTCTTATTTTCTTCTGAAATCTCATAGCCATAATCTTCGCACCAAATATCAATGTTGGCGTTTCCGCTTTTTTTGCCCATGTATACCTTCGGAATATTTTGCCCGGTCATATTCCAATGGTAAGGCAGCATAATCAGTGGATCAATTTCTCTTGCATTTTTCCATAAGCCAACCGGCATTCCAGTTTCCCAGCCAAACAAGCGGGTTCCCACAACGGACTTTGTCGTGGGAATGGGGAATTTTGCACGATCGGAAACTTCCCTTGAAACCTCAAGAAGCTGTTCGCACTTCACTCCACAGTCAATTCCATACAGAGCATTTAAAGAAAGTACAAGCGGCTCAATGGGGCAGTTTCCCGCTCTTTCTCCAATGCCGTTCACCGTAACATGAGCCACCTCCGCGCCGGCCGCCAGAGCCGCCAGAGTGGTGGCAACGCTCATGCCGAAATCCTCGTGGAAGTGAGCCTCGATGGGTCGTTGGAATTTTTCTTTCAGCTTTTTCACAGTATAGGCGGCACCCTCGGGAGAAAATGCGCCAAAGGTATCCACAAGGGTAATGGCATCCATGTGTCCGCCGGCATCCAAAATGCCCTGAAGTGTGTTCAACAGAAAGTCAAGGTCTGCTCTTGAGCTGTCCGCCGGGAAGAATGTAACAAGCAGCCCCAACTCATGAGCGCGTGCAGTGGCCTTCGCAGCAGCGGCAATGGCTTTTTCTACCGTCCAGCCCATACCGCCCTTGATCAAGTGATTGCTTCCCGGAACCTCCGCCAGCACGCCGTCCACACCGCAGTCCTTTGCCAACTCAATATCAGAGAGAACATTGCGGACAAAGGCATAGGTTTTGGCCTTCAGGCCGAGTTTGGTAATTGCACGTATTGCATCCTCGTCCTCTTTGGATGCAGCCGGCGTTCCAAGCTCTATTTTATGTACGCCCAAGGCATCAATTTTTTTTGCCAGTTCGATTTTATCTTCTTTGGTGAAAACGATACCGGCCTGCTGTTCGCCATCCCGCAAAGTGGTATCTAAAATTTGAATTTTCTCGGGAAAATTCAGTGTTTTGATCGCCTCCGCCTCATAGTTTGCAGGTGCAACCCACCATTTTCCTTCTTCTCTAAAGCCCATTGTATCTTCCTGCCTTTCCTTATTTTACGCATTGGGGTCTGTTTTTTTTACTTTGCATGTTGTGTCCGTAATATACTGGGCAACCCGGGGCGCCACATCGTCTTTTAAAATGGAGTTCATGCCGTTCTCCGGCTCACTGTCGTTTTTGGTAAACCAAAAATGTCCCACATTCGGTACGGCATAGGTTTCGTGAGGAATATTCAGCTTTTTCAGCAGATTGATAAATGCCACCGTCTGTTTTTCCGGCAGAACGATTTCGTCTGCTTTCCCCCATATCATGAAAAAGGAGGTATCAAACAGAGGGCTTCTTACCGCTTCGTGGATGCAGCAAACCGGAGAGGCCTGCTGGTAGAGCGCTTTTCCGGTATGGGGATCACACCCGAACATTTTGTTTATGACAAAATCCGTGCGGGTGGCATTGGTATAATGTGCCCAATCGACAATGTCCATCACACCGTAGGCGCACACCACAAACTTGATCTTAGCGCTGGAACGCTCATTGCCAAAAGCGGCCATAGCGCCCAAATAGGCCCCTGCGGAATCCCCCATAAAGCCAAGCTTTAGCGGATCAATCTTCCAGCTGCCTGCGTTTTGGACAGCAAAATTAATGGCGGCATCCATTTCGCTTATAATGAGCGGATAGGAGGGACGGGAGGGTGTTGCCAGCGTATAATTAACCGCCATCACCGCTATGCCACGGCTGGCCAGATAGGGCCCCCAATCCGCATACATCTCTTTAGAGCCAGCTTGAAAGGCTCCACCGTGAACCGCTATCACAAGGGGAGAATCTTCGGCACCCTCCGGCAAATAGACATCCGCCGTGTGGTGCTCATAGGCTGTTGTTGTGTAAACTATATTTTTTAGCTTTTGGTATCCGATCATAGCGTACCCTTTTTCGATTGCTGCTCCAGCATATAGCAGGCTGTTGCAATCGTATTGATTTTATTTTGCTGGGTATCGGTCCGTGAGGTCATGATAACCGGTCTCTTGGTTCCGGCAATAATAGAGCAGGCATCTTTTTTAGCGTAATGGATGATGCTTTTGCTCAGAGTATTTGCCTCATTGAGGGATGAGGCCACAAGGATGTCGGCTTTTCCCGCAACGGGGCTGTCTATATCCTTGATGGCTGCAAAGAGTTGCGAGATGGCATTGTCCAGGCTGAGGGGGCCATCCACAACACAGCCGCCAATTTGGCCACGCCGGTTCATCTGGGTCAGGATAGCGCTATCCATGGTATCCTGCATTTTGGGGTTTACGATTTCCACCGCACCCAGCAAGGCTACCTTCGGTTCCCGCTTTCCGAACAACTGCGCCGAACGCACCGCATTTTTAATCAAGTCCAGCTTTACCTCCAACGTCAGCTCAATGTTGACGGCACAATCCGTTAAAAACTGCAAATCGTCGTTGTATCCGTCAAACATGGTGATCTGGCTTAGCCTTCCGTGATCAAAAAATCCGTTTTCAGGCTTCAGAATCGCCTTGACAAAGGTGCCGGTATGTACCTGACCTTTCATGGGAATCTCCGCAGCCTGCTCCCGAATCAGGTCCATAACCAATTGGGGAGCCTGACCGGCGCTATCAGCATGGTATACCGGAATGTTGCTGAGGTCGGGAAAATCCGATTCTATGAACCGCTTTATCTCGGCTTGATCGCCTACCAATATGAACTTTGCAAGATTCTCCTTTATTACCTGTGAAACAATACTTAATTCTTCATAGGTGACACCGGCAATCGCAATGGTTCTTAATTTATCCTGTGTCACTTTTGTTCTGATTTCTGCTATGGTATTCATCGTGTGCTCCTTAATACTGCTTGATTAAATTTGTCTGTTCCAAGGCACGAGCTGCACCTTGGGCCAAGGAACGCACTTCGTTGTCATCCGGGTTTACATACAAAGGCGCCATCCACTCCACCATCGGCTTTATATGTCCCATAAACCGTGTTGAATGAGCAAGACCGCCGGTGATGATGATGGCGTCGGGCTTGCCGCTCAAGGCCGCCGCAGCCGCTCCGATCCCTTTTCCAACCTGAAATGCCATGGCTCTAAAAATCAGCTCAGCGTGAGTATCTCCGTTTTGAATCATGGTTTCAATTTCAATGGCATTGTTTGCGTTTAAGTGAGCCTGTGTTCCCCCGCCGCCATTGATGATTTCCTTTAGCTCCTCCAAGGTGAGCTTATTTTTGATGCAAAACTCTGCCCATGCTTTGGCGGGAAGGGTTCCAACACGATCAAAGCCGAAGGGGCTATCCCCATGCAAGCCATTGGTCACATCGATCACTCTTCCGTGCTCATGTGAGGCAACCGAGATACCACTGCCCAAGTGCGTGATGACCAGATTGAGCTGCTCGTAGGTTCTGCCAATGCTTTTCGCATATTCCCGCCCCTTTGCCTTGTGGTTAAGAGCTTGAAAAAAGCTCACTCGCTCAATTTGGGGCAGCCCTGTAATTCTGGCCACATCAATCATTTCATCCACGCACGGTGGGTCTACTGTAAAGGCCGGTATGTTATGCTGTTTTGCAATATCATATGCGATTTGACAGCCCAGCCCGCATGGGTGCATACCATATTTACCGCTTTTAGCATCTTGCAGCATTGCTTCATTGATTTCATAGGTGCCTGATTTCAAAGGCTTTACAACAGGGCCTCTGGAGACAATCGCTGCAAAGTCTGTCAGCGAGAAGCCGCTCTTTTGCAAAAACTGTTCGACCGCCCTACGCCGGTAATCCAGCTGGTTCCACAGGCCGTCAATATCTTTCAGTTCTTGGCTGGGGTGCCTGATGGTCTGGGTAGTCAGCTCCTGCTCACCCAAATAAACGGCCAGCTTTGTGGAGGAGGCGCCTATGTTAATTACAAACAGAATCATTCAATCGCCTTCTTACCCTGTATATTTAATTCCCTTCATGGCATTGCGGATTCTTTCAAAGGCCGCATCCATCATTTGCTCGTCCCCGTTGCACGAAATGCGAACAAAGCGGTCACCATTGGTTCCAAAGGAAATGCCGGGCATCACCACCACCCTTGCTTCCTCTAAAATTTTCATAGAAAAATCAATGGAGCTCATGCCGGTTTCGCTGATATTGGCCATAATATAAAAGCTGCCCTTAGGCTTAATGCAGGAGAGCCCCGGCGTTTCGTTGATCAGCTTTGCGGTGTATGCGGTTCTTCTCGCATACAGCGTATTCATCATATCCACAAAGTATTGGCAGTCCTTGAGGGCGATATATCCGGCCCGTTGTGTAACCGCGTTAACCCCCATAACTGTATCGGTGGAAAGAACCGACAAAGCCGGAACAAACGAAGCAGGAGCCATAATGTAGCCCAAGCGCCAGCCGGTCATGGCATAGGTCTTGGAGAAGCCACCGATGGTAAAGGTTCTCTGGCTCATATTCGGCAGCGTGGCAAAGGAGGTGTGCGTGCCGTCATAAATAAGCGCTTCGTAAATTTCATCGGAAATGACAAACAAATTGTGTTTTTCCACAACTTGTGCTATTTTTTCCATTTCTTCCCGAGAAAGAACAGCACCCGTGGGGTTACCGGGAGAATTTAAAATGACAACCTTGGTTTGGGGTGTAATAGCCTCTTCCAACTGTTTAGCCGTTAAATTAAACCCGTTCTCTTCCTTAACGGGAATCCCAACAAGCTTTCCGCCTAAGAATTTTACCTGATTGATATAGGAGGGGAAGCAGGGGTCGGTTGCAATGACCTCATCTCCGTTATCGATGAATAGGCTCAGGATCATATTGAGTCCCTGAATGGCGCCGGAGGTAATGAGGATATTTTTAGCTTCCCAGTTCAGGCTGTGGTGCTTTTCCCAATAACGGCAGATTTCTTCTTTCAAATCCATATAGCCGGTCATGGGAGGATAATGGGTGTAACCATCCTTCAACGACTGAACCGCTACTTCAATCACTTCTTTGGGAGAGTCAAGATCAGGCTCGCCAACACCAAGGTTAATCAGGTTATTATACTGCATAGTGGCATTGAACATTTTCAGCATAGGTGAGGGCTGCATATTTTGAAATTGAGCACGTAATTTTTCCGTCATAAAAACATCTCTCCTGTTTATTTAATAAAATTGACAAAAAGGGGTTTGGATATCTTATATTCTATTTAAATTGTTTAACGTTGTCAATAGCTTTAATATAGTTAAGAAAATTTCTATCGATGTGACAAATTCATTAACTTATATTTGTGTATAAATGGTTGATGTTGAATATCTGCTCCATTTGATATACAATGGGGATATGAAATCATAAGGGGCTACGGAATGGAAAACGAAATTGTATGCAATATTAAGGAAGCCGCAGAGCAGGTTGGCGTAAGCCCCGGCACAATCCGGAACTGGGAAAAAGACGGCTTGTTTTCGGCCCATAGGAACAGCAGTAACTATCGGATTTACCGCTTTCAGGATATCGAATATTTAAAAAAGCTGAAAAGTTATTCCATTGATCAGAAGCTGAATATTCAAGCCATTAAAAAATTAATGGAAACGGATCTCAGCTTTGTTTATTCGGGGTTTCCTTCTGAGAGCAATTCCAAATCAGGAGACGAAATTTCGGCTTTCTCCATAAAGAAAAAAGAGCTTTTTGAAAAGTGGAAAGGGATCCGGGAGCGCCGCAAATTGACCTTGGAAGATGTCAGCAAGGCAACCGGCATCTCTATTTCCTATTTAAGCCGCATCGAAAATATGAATGCCAATGTATCGTTGGAAATCATTAACATACTGGCAGACTATTATGGCGAAACCTTGACCTATTTTTATGAAACAACTGCGTTTGCGGAAGAATTTATGGTCCGGGAAAAGGAACGCTGCCAGATTGAATCCAGTCTGAAAGGGGTTTGCATTGAATCCCTGATCAACCGAAAAAACACGGTGATGCGCCCCACCATTTTTACGGTATTGCCAAAATCGGGGCAAACCCATTTCCATAGTCACAGGGGAGAAGAGTTTATTTTTGTTCTTGAGGGACAGGTTACCGTTACCCTTGAGGACGATAAAGAATATATCCTCCACCAAAATGACTCGGTGAGCTTCCCCTCGCTTACCAAGCATAAATGGCAAAATACATCCAATCAAATATGCAAGCTGATTTGGGTACATTCGCCCCTTAATGCCACTTAAAACAAAAGCATCGCCCCGTTGAAAGCGGGGCGATGCTTTTGTTTTGTTGGAGAATAAACCACTGGCTGTACTAAGAGGAGGTCTATTTTATGAGCATTTTAATAATGGAGATAATGGCGCCAACCACAAAGACGGCCATGAGTGCATAGTCGTATTTATGCTGGAACACATCCTTTTTGCAGTCCTTCTGGTGTTTAACATAGAGGAAAACCGAAATGGAAAACAGAATGGTAGTCATCATTAAGCGTGACAACCCCGCGGAATAGATGAGCCATAAGCCATAAATGCTGCCTAACACGGCTATGCATTTTTGAACAAGCATCTGCCCCTGGGAAAGGGATGAAAAATCTCCATCCTTCTTAAAAACCACAACGACATAATACAAGCAGCTCAAAAAATACGGAATCATAATCATACTTGCCGATATTCCATAAAAGAACTGGTAGGTAGAGGCGCTGAAATAGGTTATAACCAAAAATATTTGGACAATACCCGTGGAAATCAGCGCGCTATTCACAGGCGAGCCACTTTGATTTTCCTTTGCGAAAACCGAGAGGAAGGTTCCTTGTTTAGCCGCAGTATTTGGGATATGCGAAGAAACAATGGTGATGCCCAAAGCGGCTCCGATTAAGGAGATAATCACGCCCAGGCTGATCAGAGAAGCGCCCCAGTCTCCGACAATTTCCCGCATGATACCACCCATAGAAGGGTTGGGAAGCGCTGCAAGCTGCTCCTGGCTTAAAACACCCATGCTGAGAATTGAGATGAGGATATAGAGAAACAAAACGCCAAAAAATGCTGTGACGACAGCTTTGCCAACATCCCTCATCTTTTTTGCTTTTTCGGATAAAGCAACCGAAGCCTCTATGCCTATAAATGCCCACACGGTAACCGTTGAGGTTGCCCGCACCTGATCAATAAACGGGATGGTTCCATTGCCCCAAAAATTCTCCATAAAAATCTCTGCCTTAAATTTAGAAAGAAGAATGATTGAAACCATGAAAACAAAAATGGGGATAACTTTCGCAATCGTTACCACAACGTTCACAAAAGATGCATTTCGAATCCCCGAACATACAAGAGCGCACAAAAGCCAGAAAAAAATCGATGCACTGATAATGGACAGCAGGTTATTTCCATTACCGAAAGCCGGAATGAAGTGCCCTATTGAGCCGAACAGGAGAGTGGCATACGAAACATTGCATAAAACAACGCTAATCCAATATCCGTATGTCGTCGAAAACCCAACAAAATCCCCCCAGCCCGCTTGGGCGTAAGTAGAAATGCCGCCTACAATCTCCGGTTTGGAACGATTCAAGCCAAAAATGCTTAAAATAAGTCCCACCATTCCGACACCGCAAACCAGCCAACCAACGATGACGGCTCCGGTATTGGCCCCATTTGCTGCCATATCTCCTGCTAATGTAAATACGCCGCTGCCAATTGTCGTACCCATTGAAACTGCGATGAGGCCAACCAGACCTAATTTCTTAGAATGACTATTTCCATCCAAAGCCAACAATCCCTTTTTATAGTTTTCCAAAACCCCTTTTGAATCGACTATATTTGGATGATGACTACTATGAACTTCATCACAATAGTAATATATTTTCCTATTGTTGTCAATACGTTTTATAATGTTAAACAAAATACTTCTTTATTTGCTTGTGTAGGTTCAAGTCATATTTTAATGGATTGGACTTTTTGATACATATGAAAAAGGACTTTCTGAAATCAACTTCAGAAAGTCCTTTAGGCCGTTTGCGCAAAGGCTTTGAGGGCCCTCCATACAAACTAACTATTCTTTTGGTGGAGGAGATGGAAATTGAACTGCTCCGGCTTCCATTCCACTTCATGATATCCAGCCTTGCCCTCTCACCTATTTTCCTTATTAGTGTGCCAGTTTTCTGTAGGTTATCTTCGAATGGCTACCTAATAATTCCAGACTGGTTTATAGCGTATCTTTTGGTTTGTGCAACTTTTTATGCAGCTAATTATCTCGGCCATTTTGACCAAATTTTTATAGGAACGCTTCTCCTTATAAGTACCTGAGGTATTCTGTGCAGCATGAAGGATATGAAAAATACAAATAACATTTTCTCTCTCATGAACACGAGGGTATGATCACTCTTAATAATAACTCTGGTGTAGGTTTTCCGCATATTTTGAAAAATCTATCGCATATTCAAAATGTGGTAGGTTAAGATTTGGCTTCACCTCAAAAAACTGCATATACACTTTCTGCTGTTGTTTTGGATCGGAAGGCATTGTAAAGCCGTAAATGAAAGTTATCGTAACCGCTTTAACCACAAATGCAGCAGTTCTCCTTGATTTTTTATACCGAGTTTTTTGTAGATACTGGTCTTTTGATTGGCAATCGTTTTATGGGATGAGAGCGTATAGGTATCGTTGTCGATAATAGCATCAAATACAGTACGCTCAGCGGGGGAAAGCTGTGCCAATATCAGTGAATTAATCAAATATAGCTGCGGTGTATGCCCATTTAGGGTTTTACGGATCGTTTCCGCTATAATATTAAACTGGCTTTTAAAAATATAACCCGATGCCATGCTTTTTACGCATGAATCCACCACGATGTGCGGGTTTTCATGGGATGTCAAGATAATGACTGCGGCGTCTGTCCGGCGACATATTTCACGCGAGATTTCAATGCCTTCCAATCCAGCGGTTGAAAGACACAGATCCATCAATACGATATCCGGCTGCAGCTCAGAGCAAAGCTGGAGTGCATCCTCTCTGCCGCCGGCACAGCAAACCAGCTCAAGATCCGGTTCACACTCGGCCAGGCGCCTAACCAGGAAAATGAAGTCTTGGTCATCTTCCACCAACATGAAGCGGATTTTATCGCTCATAGAATGCCCCCCATATAGAGCGCCTCTGCTTGGGAAAATACAAGGTGAATGCAGCGCCCTCGCCAATCTTGCTTTGTATATCAATATAGCCGTTGTGCTGCTTCATCACATTGAAGCAGTAGGATAGGCCAAGTCCAAAATGCTTATTGGCTGTTTTGGTGCTGAAATACGGTTCGAATATTCTGCGCAGATCCTCCTGCGGGATACCGCCCCCGGAATCTTTGATAAGAAGTGCCTGATATTTACGGGAGGCATCTCCTTTAAAAACAATGGCAATGGTTCCGCAGTGATTCATGGCGTCAATGGCGTTGTAGATAATATTATTCAGCACTTCTATTAAATGGTCCCTGTCGCACAGGACCATTTCTTCACCGCATAAAACATCGAAGATTATTTCGGGCCCGCCGTACTCCCTACAGATGTGGACAGAGCTTTCAATGATTTCTTTGGCCAGGCATAGTTTTCGATCGAGTACAATATCACTGGCATACAGCTGTGTTTTATAAACAAACTGCTTTAAATGCTCGGTAGAGCGGCCAATAATTTTCAGTTCTTCCGGCGTATCCCCGTTTAGCTGCAAGGTTAAGTACTGCATACACCATTCAATTTTAGTCAATTCATTTTTTAAAATGTGACTTGTATACCGTGCGCCCTTATCAATCTCCTGCTTGGAGATATCCCATTTGTAGGGTTCACCCCTCAGGCGAATACCCATCATTCCTTCGCGGAAAGCAGCTACAAGATAGAATACAAGGATGATACCCATCAGATAGGTGTTCCCTTGCCAAACTTTAAAAAATGCCTGTATCCGCAAAGAATGAATAACGAATATCGTTATAAGCCAGAACCATACAGGCGGCAGCACAACAAAGGAGATGCGCCGTTTTTCACGCCGACTGGCTGACCATTTTTCACCCAATACCGATTTGATCATCAGAACCGTAACCAGCACACCATAAGTAAGATTATATACAGTGACGGTGTACCAGAATATCAAACTTGTTTGCTGAAGCTCCCGTGTTCTGAGCGGTGGAAAGATCAGCATCAGTATCAGCGGAAAGCACAGCGCAACAGCTTTAAAAAGCCGAAAGCGCTTGGGCAGTATGGGATGCGCTTCATAAAAATACAGCGCAAATACAAACAGACAGGGCATGACATAGTGATACAGCACCGATGTCATAAGACTGTAGACACAGGCGGCAATGATTTCGAGACGGGGCGCACGTGTTGTGAGCATCAACTGTGGGAGAACATCGTAAAACAGAACCTCTTTCAACGTTCCCAAGCTGAAAACAAGGCCGCTGACAGCAAGCCAACGGTTTGTTTTGCTGCACCTGTCCGAAAGATATATGATCAGAGAAAGTAACCAAAGGACTGCTGTAAATGCCATATTACTCATCACTTTCATGTCGCTACATTATAGGTATCATACCATAAAAAAACACTGAAACCTACGAAAATCTTGTGCCTATATTCCTAATATTTTTAGGAACACAGCGTGGTTTAATCGTGCTATGATGGCTTCAAACAAGTCTTGGGGATGGTTTGACATGACAAGCGATTATAGGGGTATTGAGTATCGGCTACACGAAAATTTGGTGCAACTGCAAGAAATGCTCTGCACACTGGAATTTGAGCAGTGTTTGATAGACCGCATTGCCGATTGTAAAGACCTCATTAAAAGCAAACAATATAATGTGGCGGTTATGGGTGAGTTCAAGCGGGGAAAGAGCTCTCTGATTAATGCCCTGCTGGGGGCGCGGATTTTGCCTGCTGATGCAACGCCCACCACCGCAACGGTGAATCGCATTACCTACAGCCCATCTCCCCGGGCGGTGGTTACCTTTCGGGATGGTTCATCGCAAGAGATACCCATCGAAAATCTAACTGACTACGTCACCAAGCTCACGGCCGACGGGGAAGCACGGGCCATGCTTGTCCGGGATGCCACGGTATATTTGCCCGCTGTGATTTGCCAAAACCACATCGATATTATTGACACGCCAGGTTTAAACGACGAGCCGCATATGACGCAGATTACCATAGATATGATCTCCAATGTAGATGCGGTGGTGGTACCCATTCATGCGCGTATCCCATTTAGCGATACCGAAAAGAAATTTGTTTGCCAGTTGATGGAAAGTGACAGCATTCATCAACTGATCTTTGTTGTTACGTTCATGGATCAACTGGATGAGGACGACTACGAATACAGCGGGTTTATAGAATATATTCGTGAGCGCATTCAATCCGGTGTGATGGAGGAGCTTGTACAGCGGCAGAGTTCAGGAGCGGTGCAAAGCAAGGCCAAGCGAATTTTGGAGGGCCTGCATATCATCGGCATATCATCGTCCCAAGCGCTGGAGGCTTTTGTATCAGGCAATCAGAAGTTACTGGAAAAAAGCCGTTTTGAAGATTTCCGCAATATGCTTCTGCAGGTTGTCACAGCGAAGCAATTGGAAAATGCAGTACAAAAAACGGTGGATACCATGTGTTCCGTTGTTGCACAGTTCAGCGAACAGGATCTGCAGCGCAGGGCAGCTTTTGACGCTGAGAGGCTGGAAATCGAAACACATGAGGAACGGTTCCGTCGCTACAGGGCCGATGGGGCCAAGATGCTGGACGCTGTTTTTGCAGCCGATTATGATGGGCTTGTAAGTCTTGCAAACGGTTTGAACAACTACAAAAATCAGATTGTGAACGAGTTTATCACTAGCCTTTCTCAAGTACGGGAAAACAGCCACGCTGCCATACTTGCTGCGTTAAACTGCGCCGCACATAAGGCGGAACAAGATATGAATCATCGGAAAAGAATTTTACATAAAGAGATTTATGATGTGTTTTTATCGTCCTTTTCTGTTCTGCGCAAACAGGAAACAATGTATTTGGCGTCTGCCGTGGAGTTTGCGGGGATTTCGAACTGGCTTGGTTTTGCCGATGTAGGTATTTCCATGATGCGTCATGTGGAGACTGCGTTAGTCGGAACAAAGTTTTCATGGCGCACGCTGTATGTGCCCCCTGTGCAGGATTTGTCTTCATACAATGTGATAGAAACAGTCATCCATGCCGTGGATGTTCTGATTATGGATTACATCAACCAGATCCATCAGGCGACCGCGGCCATTCGTAAGAATTGGTTTGCGGAATTCTCCGTTCATACAAGAGCTTTGCTGCAGGCAGCCGCAGAGGTTATTCCCCCCAGATACGAAGCCCATGATTTGCGCCAGAAGGCCTATATACGCAACTATCAGGTGTTTTCGGATGGAGCAAGAGAAATTCTCCGTGGTTGTGAATCGATTCAAAACGAAGCAAGGTAGGGAGGGAAATTATGAACAACTGTCCAAAATGTAAAAGCGTAGTGAGCGATGATTTGTTTTTTTGCAGCAAATGTGGCGAGCGGCTTCTGTCCCCAAGTACATCTTCTGTCTCTGTGGGTGCGGATTCGAGGACTAGGCTCTTGGTTGTAACCAGAGCATCGCAGTTTCAATGTGTTATGAATACCTACCGTGTTGTTGTGGATGGCAATCTGCTGGGAAACGTAGCCTCGGGATCATCCCTTACGTCCCACGTATCCAACTGGGCAACGGTAGATATTATCTGTACCACGATAATGGTCAGTGCAAAGCGGAGGCTGGTTTTAAAGGTGGGAGAAAAGCCTATCGTTTCTTTTAAGGTGCAGTGGCCCGGGAGTATTCTGGCCTCGGTGCAGGATGCGGAAATAGTAGAGCAAAAAACAGATTGGTGAGGACGATGCGGTTCAGGAACCGTATCACCGATACCCAATTCACAGCGGGATGAACAGTGCAGTGCAGCAATTTCCAGGTTACAAGCGTTCTGCGCTGTCTGCGGTAAGCGGCAGCAAAATCGGAACGGTAACGGTGCTTTGCAGCAAAGGCAGTAGAAGGGTTTCAACATTTAAAATACAACCATTAAGGAGCGTAGAATATGGCTTTTTGTCAACAATGTGGTGCGCAATTGCCGGAAGGTTCTGCTTTTTGCGGAAATTGTGGAGCTGAAGTTTCTGGAACGCCTCAACAAAAGGTTTGCCGCAGCTGCGGGCATTGGATGCCGTTGGATATGCTTTTTTGTGATAAGTGCGGCAACCGCTATGTTTCTCAGGAACCTCAGCTGCCATTTCAATCCAGAGTGAATGAAGTCGACAGGGGTGGCATGGGGGCAAAAGACTTTTCAGGTGAAAGTATAACGGCAAACTATTTCAAGGGGATAGGCGCTTTAGGCGGAACACTGGTCTTCGATCAGACAGGTATGACTTTCTGTCCTCATCAGATTCATGTTCTGAGCGAAAAAACGCGAATCCAATATCAGGACATTTGTCATGTTGCAGCACGCAATACAATGGGACTCGTCCCAAATGGCATGTCGGTTTTCACACGGGACGGAAAAGAGCACAAATTTGTTCTTTTCAACCGTGAGAACGTCATCGCTTATTTGAATCAAAAACGGGGGTAATCAGAATAATGGTTTTTAAGTTGAGTTGGGTTCTTCCTTGGCTTCCGTATGTCATGCTGATTGTCGGACTGTATAACTTTTTTATACAAGAAGAGGATGCTGCTTGGGGATTGATTTGTGCAGTGGTCGGGGGTGTCTGGATATACTTCAGGCACCGTAAACCGCGTACTGACCAAAATGCAGACCTTACAGGCGGCAGTTCCAATGACAGTGCTGCCCAGCCCTCCACACCTGCTGCAATGCGTTGTGCTCAGTGCGGTACCACGATTTTCAACGGTCAGGCGTTCTGCTCCGGTTGCGGTATGAAGCAAGAGGAAACAATATCTTCCCATCATTGCCCATCGTGCGGAAGTCAAGTGGAGCCTCAGGTGTTGTTTTGCAGACAATGCGGTACAAAGGTTCGCTGAATGGTGCTTTCACCCTGTCTGGAAGGGCGTGTCGGCTCAATGGGGCATGGAGGCCACCGGAATCTGCTTTCTTATTTGTTCCTTGCTACCGTTATCATAGTTCCAAGTAATCGTTATTAATCGTTGGAGTAAGTGACGCAAAGAGGAGATAAATGCCATGTCAGAAGCAACGTTCAACAGCTTTTCAAACTACAACCATACCATCACCGCGCTTACAGGCGATCTTAAAAAGCTTGGTGACTACAGCCGCCGTATGCAGCTTAGCGGCAATCTTTCCGCTATTGAAGAAGTGCTGAAACGCTTAAAGGAAGACAGCTTCAACATTGCTATTGTGGGGGAGTTTAATCGCGGGAAAAGCTCGCTGATTAATGCCCTGCTGGAAAAGGATGTGCTGCCTACCGATTTGCTTCCCACCACGGCCACACTAAACCGGGTTACTTACAGTGTGACATCCTTTGTGCAATTAGAATACCATGACGGCAATATGGAAGAAATAGAGATTGACCAACTGCCCCAATACGTTACCAAACTGACGCGTGAGGGCGAGCAGAGGGCCAAATCCATTAAGATCGCCACCGTCTATTATCCTGTCAACTATTGTAAGAACGGCGTGACAATTATCGATACGCCGGGGCTGAACGATGATACGGCAATGTCTGACGTTACCTTTTCTGTTCTGCCGCAGGCAGATGCGGCGATTATGGTAATGATGGCCGGAGCTCCCTTTTCCCAATCGGAGTATGAATTTTTGGAAAACAAAATCATCACCAGTGATTTGGGCCGTGTGTTGTTTGTGCTGACCGGCATTGATCTCTACAGCGACAGCGATGTGGAGCGTCTTTTGTCTTTTATCCGGCAGAAAATCACCGAGTCGGTTCTTAATAAAGCACAAAAAGTTCATGGCAAAGGTTCCGAGGAATATATGGCTATTGAGCGCAAGCTGGGTACGGTGCGTATATACGGTCTGTCAGCAAAAAATGCACTCAAAGCTAAGAAGAAAGGCGACCATGCAGCGCTTGAGAAAAGCGGTTTTCCGGTGTTTGAAACGGCATTGGAGCGCTTCCTGACCGAGGATCGGGGTGCGATACGCCTAAACGTACCCATCAGCCGTATTAAAACATCCTCTGTCGAGCTGATGCGTGCGGTACGGCTACGTGAAAATGCGCTTGCTATGGAGCGTGAGGAATTCGATGCGCAGTATGCCAAAGCCATGAACGAGATACAAAGCATCCGCAATGAGCGTGAAGCGGAGTTCCGTGGAATCAACCATGCGTCTGAAAACGCCTACGCTACCCTTTTGCCCATTATCGAGGAGTATTGGCCCGGTATGGAGCAGGCGGCGGACAATGCCATTGATGAATATGTGATATCAGACGTGAAAGAGTTGGAGGGAGCCGCTGGTGATGCGACACAGGAGGCCATGACTAAGGCTGTAAAGGGAGCCATGGCTAAGGCCAGCCAGAATTTCGGCGAACGCATACAAGCATCCATTAATCGGTCACTGCAAAACGAAGCCGAACGTGTTTCTGATTTTGAACGTCGCTTTTTTGAAGCAACAGAGAGCATACAGAATATGTTCATTCCCAAAAGCAAAGACAGTTCTTCCGAAAGCGATATTGTAATCAGCACTTTGGCTGATGGGTTTCTGCTGTTTGGACTGGGTGGGGCCTATCAGGGGTTTCGGCAGGCGGGATGGAAGGGCGCACTGCTGGGTGGAGCCACCAGCGCAGCAACCGGCATTGCAGCGTCTTTCACATCAGGTCTGCTCATCAGCGCACTTTCCCTTCCGCTTACGTGGCCGGTTGTGCTTGTGGCTGGTCTTGGCGCAGCACTGGCGGGGGCGCTTATGGGCAAGTGGGCCTTGGGAAAGGTGTTTGCCAAAGACAAGATTGACAAGTTTAAGGAAACGTTCAGAGAGGCGATATATGTTGAAATTAAACGCATGAAGACAACGGATAATTTGAGGCAAGCCGTCAGAGGCCAGGTATCGGAAGCATTTGAAGCCCTAAAAACAAAAATCCGTACAGAGACAGAAAATATCCTGGGTGATACACAAAAGCAGTTAACTCAATTGAAAGTGGAGTTGGCGCATAAGGATAGTGAAGACGCACACACAAAGCAGGAACTTCGGGCTATGCTCGAAGATGTGCATGCCATGTGCAGGCGTTCGGATGAGATTGCCGGGCAGCTTAATCAAATTATGGAAAGGCAGGAGATGGTTTCAAAATGAATTTGGTAAACCCGACGGATGGCATTAATACAAGCTTTCCGGAATATGTTAAAAGCCGCAAGATGCTGACACAGGCCCATATGCAAGGCGGCGTGCCAGACTATGCCTATGGTGCAGACTATGTGCTGCGGCAGAAAATCAAGGCTATTCCGGGTTTTTATGCCATAGCCAAAGCCATCACCAATACCACCATTCCCCTTATTAAGCAGCAGCTGAATAGCAGCAGCTTAAAGGTGGGGCCTTCCCAGTTTCCTGATATATACGAAATTGTTGTTGACTGTGCACGGCGGCTGGGCATTGGTATCCCGGCCGTGTATATCAGAAGTAAAGCGGCGGAACTGAATGCCACTGCCTGGTGCGTTGATGATGATATGCCCTTGATTGAGATTACATCCGCCCTGCTGGAACGTTCCACACCCGGAGAGCTTAAAGCGGTGATTGGGCATGAATGCGGTCATATTCACAACAATCACGGTATATTCAATACCGCTGCACAGCTCATACTTAATGCCGCGCAAACCGCTATCCCCGGTGTGCAGCAGATACTCGCGCTGGTCACTATGCCTTTGCAGCTGGCGTTCTCCATGTGGAGCCGCGCAGGAGAGGTTACATGCGATCGTGCAGGGGTTATTTGCTCGGAGGATGCCGGCGACACCATCAGCGTGCAGAGCAATCTGCTTTATGGCGCAGCACTGAACTGCGGGAAAGCCGACATCGATGCCCTACTTAAGCAGTACGATGCGATTCGTGACAAGCCTGTGCGCTTTTTAGAATTGGATAGCACTCACCCCATTGGGGTACGCCGTATATTTGCGGTCAAGGAATTTTTTAACAGTGAGGTATTGTATGCGTGGCGTCCTGAGTGGAGAATGCCGGATATGCATCTTGTTGACAAGCAGACGCTGGACGCGCGTTGTGAAAAGTATATCAGCGTATTAAAAAGTGGAAAGAGGAGTTAGACGCCGTGGATGACAATGTTATGCAGCACCAAATCCGTTTGGATTATGAAGGCGTTTGCGGCGATATTGAGCGCATTTTAGATGATGTAGCACACCTGTGTACAGAACAATACCTCGTAAAATCGCTTGGGGAGCCGGCTGTTTCCAAGGTAAAGGACAACATCGAGGCTGTGCGCAAGCGGTTATACGGTTCGTTCCAGATTGTTGTGGTGGGGGATTTTAAACGCGGTAAATCAACGCTGATCAATGCGCTGTTGGGAGAAGCCGCTGTCCCGACTGCCGTTACGCCGGAGACGGTTACAATTAACAAGCTATCCTTCGCTGAAGTTCCCCGAATCGAAGCTGTATTAAGCAACAAAAAGCGTGTGACACTCACGCAGAGCGAGCTGGAGCGAGATGCACTTTTGGCACTTTTCAAAGGGTTGCCCGCCCCCGTTGATACCGTTGATATTCGCCTGAACAACCATTTTCTCAGAAATGTAACCATCATCGATACCCCAGGCTTAGGAGATTTGACAGAGGGGTTTGACCAGCAGGTTGCTGAATATCTTGTCAATGCTGATGCCATTGTGTATGTTACCTCTGCTCGCGCGCCTTTGTCTTTTACCGAGCAGGTGTTTTTGTCCGCCAGTGTCATGCCGCAGAGCTTCTGTAGGATATTCATGGCTGTGAATATGACTGATACGCTGGAGAGCGAGGAGAATATAGAGAAAGTGCGGGAACTGACGGAGAGTCGTGCCGGTGCTATCAGTGACCATATCTATGTATATATGTTAAGCGCCCTGGATGAGTTTTGCCGTAAGAAAGAATTTGCGCGTCCCGAACCGTTGCTGGCCAATAGCTTGGAAAATCAATTCCTGGCGTTTGAAACAGCACTTGACAGCGATGCAGTGCTGCAGAAAGATATCATTAAATCCATGCGTGGAGTGGCGCTTACCCGGCTGATGCTGGAGGCACTTGCGGGGCGTATAAGACTGGTTCAGGACTCACTCAGAACGGATATGGAAACGCTGAGCAGATCGCAGGATGTGTTCCAAGCACAGGATAACGTATTACGGGCCAACATTGAAAAACACAAAGCTTCCCTCTTGAGCAGCATGTACGACTGGGAAATTGAAGCCAAGGGATGGATGTGCGATTTTATGGATCGGCTTAAAGCTGAGATACAGCAACTGAAAGACGATGCCGATATGGGCGACATTCAACGCTATTTTCAGTTCTATATGATGGACTTAATAAAGAATGCCATGTTTGCCTGTACATGCAAGCATCAAAAAGACATTGGAGATATGCTGCAAAATAGTGTGAGAAGTATATCCGGCGAGATTTCACAAGCACTGTTTGGAGATGTTCAAGCCCGCATTGCGGATTGTATGGCGGATGTAAGCTGGACGCATGTGGATACGGCGTTATTCGCAGGGGAAGCGGTATTGAATATGACCGGACTATCTGCTGTTGTGGGACCATTTTTTTTACTGAGACAGATTATTGGCGGCGCTATTCGTCAGAAAACAGTTTCTAACAAGCAGGCGGATGTGATTGCGCCCGTTTTGCAGGAGTATGATGCCATTACACAAGGTGTGCTCCACCAGGTGGAGAAAATATACGCCCAAATAAAAAAGGATGCCCTTTCCAAGCTGGATGAACTATATCAAGCGGAAATACAGATTTCGTCGGAAGCCATACAAAATGCCCGGCAGCTGGCGTGCGATAAGAATGTGAAGATTCAGGATGTGCAGGCCTTTCTAGAACATACGCTGCATATGATTGCAAATTGTACTGAGCGCATGCGGGAATATGCGATGGATGTCCCTTTTTTATCGTAATCATAGCACAGTAAAAGTACCAATAGAACTATTAAAATAAAACGCCGCATAAACATAATGTTTATGCGGCGTTTTTTGGTGGAGGCGTGCCCTCGCTGGTCGAACTCATCAAACATTAAGTATGCTGAACAATACATAGTAAAATATTATTGATTACAAAATAAACTAAAGTGTCTGAAATAAAATATTGAAATCTATTTTCTTGTACGACCTTCCAACTTATACAATCAAACTCCACTCTTTGTGATGAAGATAATTGTGGAATAACAATAAAATTGCTTTTAGCAATTTCCTTTTTACTTCCAAGATTTAAGTAAAGTAGCCCCATGGCTATTTTATTGATGATACTTACTATCCTATCATGCTCGAAATCAAAATATACACCATTTTTATCGAGTTTGATTGACTTACAGATTCTATCTTCCAAGTTGTCGTTGTAACTAAACCTTACTTCAGCTTTTTTTCTGGTAAAGTCTCCGCCATACAATTCTATAGATAGTAGGTAATCGGACAAATACATGATAAAGTCTTCATCTTTTGAAAAACCATTATTGCATTGCAAACAAGCCGACACAGTTTTTAACTGTGCTGGATACGGTTCATCTAAAAAACACTTTGGAGGCACGTGGTCTCTTGTTTCAGCTGGTTTTCCGCAATATATACATAATTTCTTGTTCATACCATTCCTCGTACAGCAACACATTTATATATCTACATACAGCACAAACCCATAAGAGAAAACGTAAATGTTTCTCTTATGGGTTCGTACAGCGATAACGTTGGTGGAGGAGAGGGGAATTGAACCCCTGTCCGAGAACCTATTCATGCGGCTTTCTCCGAGTAAAGTTTGTCATTTGCATTCCCTTTTCCGCCCGCTGGCAAACAAGCTGACGGAATTGGTATCCCTAATACATTTACAGTGCCGTGGAACTCACCGCAAACGTTCACCACTAATTTGATGCCCTAACCGGCCCGTGGTCCCTCCGACTCGGACAGCTGCTTAATTAAGCAGCAAAAGCTAAATTATCTTCAGCGTTTAAATTTAAAAGTGTCATGTTTTAAAGAGGTCATGCTCCTCTACTCGCTTACCGGACTGCAAAATCCCCGTCGAAACCTTTACTCCCCCATATCAATATAATACTACCGGGCGTTTTCCTTCATGGCCCGGTCAATATCCCGTTTAGCGGCTTTTTTAGCGGCGTCCTCCCGCTTATCATAGAGCTTTTTACCTTGGCAGAGCCCCACCTGAACCTTAACCCGTGAGCCCTTAAAATAAAGAGATAGAGGCACCAGCGTATAGCCCTGGCGAGCCAGCAGAGAAGCCAATCGAACAATCTCCCGCCGATGCATCAGCAGCTTGCGGGAACGCATGGGGTCTTTGTTAAAAATATTTCCGTGCTCGTAGGGGCTGATGTGCATCTGCTTGACAAACAGCTCGTTATCCTGAATATCGCACCAGCTGTCCTTCAGGTTCACCGTGCCCTTGCGTAGGCTTTTTACCTCGGTGCCTACCAGCTCAATGCCAGCTTCAAAGCTTTCCTCCACAAAATAATCGTGGCGTGCCTTTTTGTTTTGGGCTATGGTTTTAAACGCTGATTTTTCCATGCTCATCCCCTCCCCTCTCTGCTATCGCTCTCATATTGTACTACAAAAACGTTTTTAGCGGAACACCCAAAGGCGGTTGATCAAAAAGTTTACAATTAAAACCAAAACAATGGTAATACCCTTGGCTGCCATTTCCACCAGGCCAAACTGTAAGGTAAAAAGGTTGATCAAAACCACACTCAGGCCCAGCATTGAAAGGCTGAGAACCAAGAACTTCACGAGCTGCGGGCTGAGGAACTTCTCCCGGGAGCGGAAGGTCCAGCTCCGATTGAGAATGTAGCTGTTCACAACTCCAGCCGAATAAGAAATCACCTGCGAAAGGGTTAAATCCCATCCCACAACGTTACGCAAAAGGGTAAACACCAAAAAATCCACCAAGGTGTTGACCACCCCAGTGATGCCGAACTTGACCAGCTTGGCAAATTCATCGCTTTTAACCAGCTTGATAATTTTATCCATAAAAATCCTATCTGAGCTAAATCTCACTGCGCCCTTCTAGAGCACGGTATAGGGTCACTTCATCGGCATATTCCAAGTTGCTGCCCACCGGCACCCCATAAGCAAGGCGGGTTACCTTAACCCCTATGGGCTTGAGAAGGCGAGCCAGATAAGCCGCCGTAGCCTCCCCCTCCACAGTGGGATTGGTGGCCATAATAACTTCCGTGACCCCGTTATCATGCAGGCGGCTTATTAGTTCCTTGATATAGAGCTGTTCCGGGCCAACACCATCCATCGGCGAGATCAGCCCATGCAGCACATGGTAAAGGCCGTGGTATTCCCGGGTACGCTCAAAAGCCAAAATATCCCGGGGGTCCTCCACCACACAGATGATGGTTTTATCCCGGTTTTCCTCACTGCAAATGGGGCAGAGCTCCTGATCGGTGAGGTTCTGGCAGATTTTGCAGCGCCGGATTTTTTCTCTGGCCTCCAAAATAGTATTGGCAAATTCCTCCGCTTTAACACGGGGCATATCCAAAACATGGAAGGCCAGCCTCTGAGCGGATTTTTTGCCGATGCCTGGCAGCCGCTCAAACTGTTCAATCAATTTGGTTAAAGGCAATACAGAGTAGCTCATCGCTTAAAACATACCCGGCATATTCATTCCGCCGGTAATTTTCTCCATTTCAGCAGAGGTAACTTCTTCAACAGTGGCCAAAGCCTGATTCATGGCGGCCACAATTAAATCCTGCAGCATATCCACATCCTCCGGGTCAATAACCTCCGGCTTGATGGTTACAGTCTTGACTCTTTTATCACCGGTCATGATGACTTCAACAGCCCCGCCGCCCACAGTCTCGGTAAATTCCCGCGTATTCAGCTCCTCTTGCTTTTCTCCAATAAGAGTCTGCATTTTCTGGGCCTGTTTGATCATAGCATTCATATTCTGGGCTCCGCCGCCCATACCCTGTGGCAATCTTGCTTTCATAAATAGAATCCTCCTATGTTATACAAGTTAAATAATTAAAATAAATGGCTAGGTTTAGCCACAGATACACTTGATAGACTAGATAATTTTCAGCTTTCTTTAACCGGCACACCCAGCTCAGAAGCCTTTTTCAGCAGCAAATCCACTGGACTGACTGCGGAGGCCTTTTCATACTTGGCCTCGTTATAAGGCCCAAGGCGGCAGGTTATACCAGTGACCGCTAAAATAGCCTGACGCAGGCTATCCTTAGCATAAGAATCCCCCCGAACCATCTGCGCAAACAGATCCCCGTTGGCCTCAACCAGCACCAAATCCCCACCCAAATAAGCGCTGGAATCGGAAAGAGCACCATAGAGTGCCTTGTTTTTCTGCTGGAGAATCTGCAAAACCTCGTTCCAGCGCTGGAAAGGCTGAACCTTAATTTTGTCAGCGGCTGTAATGGGATTGGCCTCAGCCGCAGGAACAGCAGGCTTGGCAGGTACCGGCATCTGAACCGGAGCTGTCTGGGGGATGCTCTTGGCCTTTACCTCCAGCTCCAGCTTTTCCAATCGGGTCAGCAAAGCCTCGGGGGCAGTGCTCAGGGCCGGGTCGCACAGCTTGACCAGACACAGCTCCAGCTCGGTGCGGCGCTGTGTGGTGCGGGACATTCTGCCCATGGCGTCCTGCAAGGTTCCAAGGCAAGCCAGAATCTGGCTCATAGAAAGCTTTTGTGCCTGTTCCCGGTACTGGGTCAGCTCCTCCGGCAGGCAGGCCACCAAATCCCCCGGATCATCCAAGGATTTGACCACCATCATATTGCGGTAAAAGCCGATCAGCTGCTGGCAAAGGCGCTCGTAATCCACCGATTGAGCCCAAAGCCCTTCTACCACCTGCAAAACAGCACCAATATCCCCCCCAATCACACCTTGGGAGATTTCAAAAAGATGCCCGCTTCCCGTCAGCCCGGCAGACTGGGCCACCACCTGTGGTGTAATGGAATCGCTGCGGCTCCAGCACAAATCCAGCAGAGAGAGGGCATCCCGCATGCCGCCATCCGAAAGCTTAGCGATTAGAAGGGCAGCTTCTTCCTCGAGAGCAAAGCCCTCCTGCTCCGCCACATACAGCAGACGGTCGGCAATAATCCGGCTGTCGATCCGGCGGAAATCAAACCGCTGACAACGGGATAAAATCGTGGCCGGCACCTTGTGTATCTCGGTGGTGGCCAGAATAAAAATCACATGAGCCGGCGGCTCCTCCATAATTTTCAGCAAGGCGTTGAAAGCGCCGGTGCTGAGCATATGAGCCTCGTCGATGATATAAACCCGGTATTTTGCCACAGCGGGGGTGAAGTTTGCCTCCTCCCGCAAATCCCGGATGTTATCCACACCACTGTTGCTGGCGGCATCGATCTCGGTTACATCCATAAGATTGTCCGCATCAATGCCGGTGCAGATCATGCAGTGGCCGCAGGGGTTCCCCTCATGAGGCTCTAAGCAGTTGACCGCCTTGGCAATGATTTTGGAGCAGGTAGTTTTACCTGTCCCCCGGGTTCCGGTGAACAGGTAAGCGTGAGACGGCTTGCCTGCCGCAATTTCATTTTTCAGGGTAGTGGTAATATGTTCCTGGCCCACAACATCGTCAAAGCTTTTGGGCCGCCATTTTCTGTATAAGGCTTGGTACATGCTCGCTCCCTTATTTCATAAAAACGCAGACAGTAGCATTTTCATAAAAAATGCCCGTTGTATGCTCGGTCACACGGATAAACAGGTGATCTGCGGCGCACCGGGGAAGCCGCTTAATGCTGCTCGGTTCCCCGCCTGACATGGTTCGCAGCGTCCGGTCGCACAGGACCCGCCTATCCGCATGACCGGGCACACACACCCTGCCTGCTTGAGGTTTGTCTCTCTTTGGTTAGTATACAATATTTCTGGCAAAATGTAAATACGCTGATCCCCTTTTCGCTATAATGGGTTTTGGCCGCGGTGAACACTGTCTCTGCTTTTTATTTCAGTCCAGGGTATGGTATAATAACCGCAAAGCGCTTATTATACGTTTCATTTTTATGGCCCGCCTTACGGCGATAGCCAATTATACCATTCACTGCGTTCATGATATAATAACCTTACTCTTTATCGAAACCAGAAATTTGGGTAGAACTGTGACGGACACAACCGAGAGGCAAACCTAAAATTTATATTTGGCTTCAGTTCGGATCTGGGGGGTACCAAGGGGGAGCGCCCCCTTGGCGATTCTTTGCATCCTTTCTCATCGTGGAGAAAGGATGTGCCAGCCGCACGGCATGAGTGCGGAAGTTAACAATATCAACGTTTTAAAGGTATAGAAGACCGTTTCTCATCAGAATACCGCTTCGCTTTTATATGTGAATACACAACAGTCAAGTTTGCAAGGAGGCGCACTTTCTTTGGACATGATTCCGGCTCGCCAGATTGTAACCCGGGTAAGCCACTCACAGGGGTTTTACAGCTCGGATTATAATATGAATATTTACAGAGGCTGCTGCCATGGCTGCATTTATTGCGACAGCCGCAGCAGCTGCTACCGCATCGAGAACTTTGATCTTGTGCGGGCCAAGGAAAATGCTCTTGGCATCATCGAGCGGGAGCTGGCCTCCAAGAAAAAGCCGGGGCTGATCTGCACCGGTTCCATGAGTGACCCCTACAATCCCTTTGAAACCCAGATGGAGCTGACTCGAGGCGCTTTGAAGCTGGTGGAAAAATATGGGTTCGGCATCAGTATTTTCACCAAAGGCACGCTGGTTACCCGAGATATCGACCTGCTGACCCGTATCGCCGCTCAGGCAACAGTCAGCATCCGCATCACCATTACCACTGCAGACGATAGTCTTTGCTCCCGCATCGAGCCCCATTCTCCCCCCTCCTCCCAACGTTTTGAGGCTATCAACGAACTGAGCGGGGCCGGACTTTTTGCAGGCCTAACCGCTGCCCCACTGCTCCCTTTTATCAACGACTCGGTTGAAAATGTGGAAGCTTTGGCCGCACTGGCAATCCGTCATAAAGCCCAGTTTTTCCATATGATGCCGGGAGTCACCCTGCGGGACGAGCAAAGAGAATACTTCTATAAAATGCTGGACAGGCATTTTCCCGGGCTAAGAGGCCGCTATCAGGAAACCTTTGGCCAACGGTATTATTGTTCTTCGCCAAACAGCAGAAAGCTTTACTCCGCCCTCAAAAAGGCATTGGCAGGCAGCGGCATTCCCACAGGGGACGATGCTATTCTGGCCGCCCAGCGGGATCGGAATCCACCTGCCCAGCTTTCGCTGTTTTAAATAAAAAATGCTTATCTTTGCTTGACAAAACACTCTACTGCAGGTATAATAAATGAGCTGTCGTATTTTCCTAAGACAGCAGGCGCCGTTTTTACGGCTGAAATGAGCTTTTGGCTCGGCCTGCCGAGGAAGACATATTATCAGAATAACTGTGGTGAAGGTTCTTTGCCGTTTCTGTGTATGCTCTTTCCAAGGCTTTTGGAGGGGGCAATTTTTATTGCCCGGGCATACCGCCTCTTGTGTATGCCGAAAGCACCACTATAGGAGGTGAAAATTTTGCCAAGTGAAAAAATACTTCTAGAAAAACAGCAAATCGTGGATGATCTGACCAAAAAGATTCAGGCTTCCGTTGCCGGTATTTTGGTTGATTACAAGGGTATCAACGTAGCCGATGATACCAAGCTGCGTAAGGAGCTTCGTGAAGCCGGTGTTGAATACACTGTCATCAAGAACAAGCTTCTCAAGCGTGCTTTGGAAAACGCCGATTTCGGTGATCTGACCGGTGTTCTGGCCGGAACCACTGCTCTGGCTACCCACGAGACCGATGCCGTTATCGCTGCTAAAATCCTGAGCAAGTTTGCCGAGAACAAGAAGAATTTCTTTAATCTCAAAGCAGGCTTCGTTGAAGGTAAGGCTTTGGATTCTGCCGGTGTCGAACAGCTGGCCAATCTGCCTTCCAGAGAAGAGCTGGTTGCTCAGACTCTGCGCGGGCTCAACGCTCCTATTTCCGGTTTGGTCAATGTGCTTAACGGAAATATCCGCGGCCTAGTCGTTGCGCTGAACCAAATTGCTGAAAAGCAATCCGCTTAACGTTTTTACACAAAACTATAACGAAAAAAATTGGAGGATTATTATAATGGCTTCTGAAAAAGTATTGCAGTTAATCGAAGATGTGAAAGCTCTGACCGTTTTGGAGCTGGCTGACCTTGTTAAGGCTCTTGAGGAAGAGTTCGGCGTATCCGCCGCTGCTCCTGTTGCTGTTGCTGCCGCTCCTGCTGCTGCCGCTGCTGCTGTTGAAGAGAAAACTGAATTTGACGTTATCCTGGCTGATGCCGGCGCTTCCAAAATGGGCGTTATCAAGCTGGTTAAAGAAATCACCGGCCTGGGCCTGAAAGAAGCTAAGGATCTGGTTGACACTGCTCCCAAGCCCATCAAGGAAGCCGTCTCCAAGGCTGATGCTGAAGACATGAAGAAGAAGCTGGAAGAAGCCGGCGCCAAGATCGAACTTAAGTAATTTTTTTGCTTTTATAAAAAGGAAGTACAGCTTAGTGCTGTGCTTCCTTTTTTTGCTTTAAGTTGCTTTTGGCTTTATGGAATCTCACCTGAAATATCCTTAAGATTGAGAATATGTGCCTTAAATTTCCTTGTATAACATAAATTGGTGTGCTATACTTTGATTGTGTTCTCTATTTCGACATTTTTCATCAAAATAGATTTTTGCGTTTTGATTGCAGTATGCCCGGAGGAATCCTATTATGCAGGTTTTTACAGCTCGTTCCAGCGAAACCTACGATATGGCTTTTTTATGCACAAATTTGGATAAGCAAATTCAAGAAAATGTAACCTTTGGGATAAATTCTTTGGGAATCCTGATCTGCGATTCCACCATTGACTATAAAGAAGTGGTTGCTTTGCTTTCACAAAAATATACTTTTAAGATCTATGGCTGCACCGCTCTTGCCTTTATCCACGTTGGCAAAGCAGAAGATATCAGCACCAGCTTTATGGTCATTACCGGCGATGAGGATTTGGTTGTTTCCACAGCTTTGACCCAACCGCTCAATGCCCAAAACAGTGAGGATGCGGTTTGTGCTGCTTATGAAAAGGCCCGGGAGCAGCTTCCGTAGGAACCAAGGCTCATTCTCAGCCTAATGCCTTTCAGCAGTCAAATAACCTCCGAGGATATTACCCAAACTGTTGACCGCATCTCTGCCGGCTGCCCTATTTATGGAGCAGTTGCCTCCAATGACCTCGCCACACCAGTTTCCGGGGTTTTTGCCAATGGAGAAATTCACCACGACCGCCTTCTGCTGGTTCTTTTGGCCGGACACCTTCGTCCGCTCTTTTCCACAGCACAGGCACAGCTTGCATTGCCGCTGAATCGAGCCGTTGTTACCCATTCGGAGGGG
Organism: Oscillospiraceae bacterium MB08-C2-2; assembly: GCA_035621215.1. Taxonomy (NCBI): domain Bacteria; kingdom Bacillati; phylum Bacillota; class Clostridia; order Eubacteriales; family Oscillospiraceae; species Oscillospiraceae bacterium MB08-C2-2. Next base: position 1,634,057 of record CP141729.1, read on the forward strand.
AATGTGGTCTACCGTGTGGGTGAATACACCTTTTTGGAATTTATGGCTAAAAACGGCCTGGTAACCGAGGCCAGCCATATGTTGGAAAGCTCTCTGGCCTCCTATGCCTCCAGCCCGGTGCTTACCTATGAAAAAGGCGCCCACAGGAGCCAGTGGGTAATCCGCCATATTGTCAACGTTGACTATGCCACGGGAGCGGTCACCTTTACCGGCAAGATGCCCCAAGGCTTTGAAATTGCCATTTCAGTGCTTCGCCGGGAAGATGTTATTGCCACCAACAAAGCCTGCTTTGAGGAAATGGCCAATAAAATTGCCCAAAACAACACAGATAAATATCAGTACAGCACCTTGTTTGTAGCAGCCTGTGGTGGGCGTTACCTGATTATGTCCGGTGATACCAGCGCAGAAGGTGCCTGCATTGCCAGCAGCCCCATTCTAAGCCGACTTTCAGCCTGTGGCTTTTACGCCATGGGTGAAATCAGCCCTCGCCAGACAGGCGAAGGCCCTGAAATGAAGAACTGCGCATTTAACTCTGCTATCACACTGATGGCGGTTTAATTTTGTACTGCGCTTTTATGCTACCCGGAGGTGATACCCCATGTCTCACAGACAAGTGGAGGATGCACTGCGAACCGAGCTTTCCCACCTGAAAAACCTTTACAGCGATTCGGTGCGAGAGGCCGAAAACCTCAGACGGCGCATTATCCGTTTGGAGCGTGACAAGACCTATTCTGCCTTGGTAACCGAAAATATGGAGCGCCTGCGGGATTTTAACGCTGAGGAAAAAGAACTTCAATTCTTTTATAATCAGCTCTTATTGGCTAATTGCCCGGATATGATCTTCGTTTTTGACCAGAGTCTGCGCTTTGTGCTGGGAACCGAGGCCTGCCACCAATATCTTGGCTTTTCAAGCCTTTATGACCTGACCGGGCAAACCATTCAGACCATCTTTGGGCGGAGATTCTCTCCCCAATGGGTGCAAAAAACCTTGCAGCTCTGCTGTGAATGCTATGAGAAAAAGGTTTCTAAGATTTACAAGGAGCGGCTTTCTCAAGAGGATGAACAGGTGCTGCATTTGGATGTGACCGTTTCCCCCGCCATCGATGTGGAGGGACGCTGTATGGGCATTGTGCTGGTGATGCATGATATGACCCAGCTGACCCTGCTTAAGGAGGAGGCGGAGAAATCCGCTCTGACCAAGGGCCGTTTTTTGGCTACCATGAGCCACGAGCTGCGCACCCCACTGAATGCGATTAAGGGTATGTCCGATCTTTTAAAGGCCTCTTCACTGAGTGCTGTCCAAAGAGAATACATTCAAAATATATCGGCTTCCTCCTTTTCCCTGATTCGCATTGTCAACGATCTGCTGGATTTCTCAAAAATAGAGGCCCAGCGAATGGAGCTCTCTGAGCAAAGCTACGATTTTTCTTCCCTGATTTCGGGTATCTCCAACCTGATGGGCATCAATGCGGAAAACAAAAGGCTTTTCTATACAGTTGATATTGCTCCCGACATTCCTCTCACCTTGATTGGGGATGATTTACGCCTGCGGCAGGTGCTGCTGAATCTCCTCAGCAACGCCATAAAGTATACAGAGCAGGGCTGGGTTAGACTGTCCGTTTCGGTTCAAAAGAAAGAGGCCGACTGCATTACCCTTTATTTTGTGGTGGAAGATACCGGCATAGGTATACGGGAAGAAGAAAAGGATAAGATGTTTGAGGTGTTCAGCCAGCTGGATACCATACGCAACCGGCTGCAGGAAGGCACCGGGCTGGGGCTTGCCATTTCCAAGCATATCGTGGAGCTTCTGGGCGGCAGTCTGGAGGTGTGCAGCGCGTATGAAAAAGGGAGCTGCTTTTCTTTTGCTATCCCCCAGAAATTTCATTCTCCCGCTCCGGTTGCCCCTCTTGGCACACCGGAAGATTACCATGTGCTTCTTTTGGCAGATACTACCTTTAAACAAGAGGCCTATCTCACCATATTGAATCGGCTGAAGGTGCAGGCGGAAAGCTGTTCCTCTCCCCAGTTTCTGCAAAGCTTGTCGGATCGGAACTATACCCATGTGTTGTATCTTCTGGAGCCTTGGGAAGAAGTTTTGACCGGGCACGGCGATTGGTTCCCCGGCGCACGCCGGATTCCCATTATCAATATGCTGCGGGATTCTGATTATCAGACTGATGCTTCAAATGATCTTCTCTTTGAGCCTTTGCTGGTTACACAGGTGGCCCACTGTCTGGCCAAAACCCAGCAAACTGCTGAGCAGCCCTCTCCCCCCCATTCTTTGGCGGATTTTTCCGTTCGGGCGGGTCATGTTCTGGCCGTGGACGACAACGAAATAAATTTAATAGTCTGTCAGGAAATTCTCAAGCAGTATGGCTTACAGGTGGATATTGCCTACAGCGGGCAGGAAGCCCTCAAAATGGCCGCTTCCAAAAGCTATGACATGATTTTCATTGATCACATGATGCCGGAACTGGATGGCTTGGAAACAGCCCGGTGGCTGCGTATTACACCGGGGCCTAACCAGAATACCCCTCTTATTGCCCTTTCAGCCAACGCCATAAAGGGAATGCGGGAGGTCTATTTGGAAAACGGTATGAATGATTTTGTTCCCAAGCCCATTGAAATTGCCGATATCAGCCGGGTTCTGCTGGAATTTCTCCCCCATGATAAAATTCTTCCCCACAGCCAATTGGCCCAACAGCCTTCATAAGCATATGCTTTACAGGAGCCACAAAGCCGTTGTGCTGAGTGGCTTTTCTTGACCCGGCAAACAAAGATATGCCCCAATTCCCCGGAAAACAGGGCAAAACTGGGTATTTATAGCGAAATATCTCAGACAGCACTGTGGCAGGCTCAGTTTCTCTTGTAATCTTTGATTATTGTGCTATAATTAGATAGCGAGGGTTGTTCGAGTCGTACCCTGCGACTCTTAGTCCCTTGTTTTTTAAAGCTTTAACCTGCATCTGTAGCTGTAGCCTTTTTTATGGATGCAAATAGTTTTTTAGCCAACCGATTCCCTTAATTCAGATTTTGCGGAGGTGAAACCATGGGCGACCCGGCGGACAGTCCGAGCCGAAAGCGGACAAACCGGCACAACTACAATCGGAACGGCCTGTGGATTTCTGCACGGCTGTATTAAAAGGAGAGGCGGCTCTTGATTCAATATTACAAAACCATAGAAAACCGTATTCGCCCGTTGGAGGCCTTTGAGCGGGGCTGTTGGGTATCAGCCATTAACCCCACGGCGGAAGAAATCAACTACCTGGTAGGCGATTTGGGCGTTGACCCGGATTTTATAAAATCTTCGCTGGATGAAGAAGAAACCTCCCGTGTTGAGGTGGAAGATAACCAAACCCTGATTATCGTGGATGTACCGGTTGCGGAAAAGCAGGAGGAAGAAAACACAGTCCTGTATTACACCATGCCAATTGGCTTTATCATCCTCTCCGGCTGCATTTTGACCGTAAGCCTTTCAGAAAACCCCATTCTCATTGAATTCAGCTCCGGCCTTGTTAAAAATGTGGAAACCAGCTATAAAACTCACTTTCTGCTCACTGTGCTGCTGCGCATATCCTACCGCTTCATTCAGTATCTGAAACAGATCGATAAAGTCTCCTATCTCACAGAGCGGCAGCTTCACAAATCCATGCGAAACAAGGAACTGATCCAGCTGCTGAGCCTTGAGAAATCTCTGGTCTATTTTTCCACCGCCCTGAAATCCAGCGAGGTCACACTGGAAAAAATCTTCCGTGGGCGCATCATCAAGCTCTATGAGGAAGATCAGGAGCTGCTGGAGGATGTGCTTATTGAAGTCAAGCAGGCCATCGAAACCTGTAACATTTATTCCGGCATTCTGGCTGGTACCATGGATGCTTTTGCCTCCATTATCTCCAACAACCTGAATATTGTCATGAAGGCGCTTACCTCCATCACCATCGTAATGGCCATTCCCAATATGGTTTTCAGCTTTTACGGCATGAATGTAACCAATCTGCCTTTCCCCAATATCATCACCCCTCTTGCGCTGACTGTCTGCCTGTGCGGGCTGTGTGCATGGTTTTTGTATAAGAAGGATTTCTTTTAAAAGCATTGCTGCAATCAATATAAAAAAAGCGTACAGGTCAAAGCCTGTACGCTTTTTTTTGTTTTATAGCATTATTCCAGAATAAAAACATCCACATTCTGCGCGCCGTGGCTCACACATTCCCCATAGGTTCCATAGAAAAGGTCTATTCCTACAGTACCATTGAGCAGCGATGTGCCTGTATCCGCTGCAACAGCATAGCCATAAATGAAGCTTCCATCGGAGGCCTGAATAAACAGCTTGCTGCCATAAGGGATCACATTGGGGTTAACAGCAACATGCCCCACCATCGCATCCCGGCCGCTGGCTGTCTTGGAACCGGCAGGTGCATAATAGGCTGTGGATTTGGTGCCCCGTATCACCGATTTATAGGAAACCGGCTCCACATTATCGTCAAAATCCACCTCGAAATTCAAAGGAGAAACAGGGTGGGAACCCATGCCCAGTGTAACCTCTTCGGTAACGGGCTTGCTTTGCACAACCTCTTCCACAAGCTTTTCTTCCACGACCTCGCCATCGATCAGCTTCATTTCGTATGTACGAACCCGCTTGCCGTCAGAACCTTCTTTGGTAACCTTGCGCTGGCCCCGAGGCAAATCGCCGGAGGGCACAGTTTTCACCTCATGGGCAATGGTTTCTTCATCCACCCATACCTCATGCGTAACCCGCCGCACGGTAACAACATCGTCTTCTTTAAGGCGGGTATCCAGAGCCGGTTCAAAAAGATCCTCTGTCTCTACAAAAACCTTGGCCTTATACAGCGCATCCGAAACAGTATCGCCCGTGCTCATCAAAATAGTGGAGGTTTCGCCATCGGCCACCACATGCACTGAAAAAGTGTCCGAATCTGCGAAAGCGGTTAGAGTCATGCCGCAGATCAGTGCACCAAGCAGAGCCAGCAACGCAAAAGGACGGCCGAGATGGTTACGGCGCAGAGCCTGCTGCCCTTCAATCAGACTATTCATAGAATATCTCCTTATACTCAATTTCAGCCCTGCCCTAACGGTGGCAGGAGGAATGTTCAGCCGCTAATATACAGCTAATGAAAACAACGCCATTATAAAATTCGCCCTGCTATTTGTCAAATTTTCAGGAGAGGCCCTAAATAGCCTGATTCCCCATTATTCTTCATTTTTCTCGCTTGTTTTTTAGTAAATAATAAGCATTATACCCCTAGTACAAGAATACTTTTGTAGGATTCCACAAAAATTTACAATCAGTGAGTGGAGCAGCAGTTAAAGGGTGGATTTATCCTTTCCCAATAGGCTTAATCCGCCATAATAATAAGATCTGCCGGCACCCGAGTATCCAAGCCTTGCGTATCTGTGATACAATATCTTTATAGATTGTTAGGATGATCAAGGGAGGCTTTCTTAAATGGCAGATATTTATATTGGTTATGGCAGCAACATGCAGGAAATAACCCGGCAGTTGATGGAAGAAGCGAATGTTTACAGTCAGATCGAACCTTCTATGAAAATAGGCATTAAGCCCAATCTGGTGGTTGCCAAAGAAGCCTCGGGCGGTGCCACAACGCATCCCGAAATCGTGGAGGGCATCATTCAATATTTGCAGGGCAAGGGCCATAAGAATATCACCATTTTGGAAGGTTCTTGGGTGGGCGACCGCACCAAGCGTGCCTTTGAGGTCTGCGGCTACAACCAGCTGGCGAAGCAGTATGGGGTTAAAATCGTGGATACCCAGCAGGATACCAGCCGAAAGGTCAAAGCGGGAAAAATGGAGCTGGCGATCTGCCAATCGGCGCTGGAAATGGACTATCTGATCAATGTTCCGGTGCTCAAGGCCCACTGCCAAACCGATATGACCTGCTGCCTGAAAAATATGAAGGGCTGTATACCCGACAGTGAAAAGCGGCGCTACCACACCATGGGCCTGCACGGCCCCATTGCGGCTCTGGCTACAGTGCTCAAGCCTTCACTCCACATTATCGACGGCATCTGCGGCGATCTCACCTTTGAAGAGGGTGGCAACCCTGTGGCCGCAGGCCGAATACTACTGGGCTTTGACGGTGTTCTTATGGATTCCTACTGTGCCGGCTTATTGGGGTATCACCCCGATGAAATCGGCTATTTGCAAAAGGCTCATCAGGCCGGTGCCGGTGCTTATGCAGACAGCTCCACACAGGTGCTGGAGCTAAACCCTGAGGAGCGTCCGGTGGGTCTGCCTCAGGCCAGCAACATTGCCCGCCGCCTTGCTAAACATATAGAAGAAGACAGTGCCTGTTCCGCCTGCTATGCCGCCCTGATCTTTGCCCTCAACCGGGTGGGCGACAGAGGTCTTGCTCCCGGCGAAAAAATCAAGATCGGCCAAGGTTTCCGAGGCAAAACAGCCGAGGGGCTGGGTGTGGGCAACTGCACCCGTGGCTGCACCCAGTTTGTAAAGGGCTGTCCCCCCAGCGCTGTGGATATTGCAGAGGCTCTGCAACGGCGCTAAGCCAATAACATCTCCCCTTCCTTAAACAACAAAGGCTCCCGCCATCCTGACTACACAGGAAAGCCGGGTGCCCTTTAATGTTAGCAACTATAGCGTTCCCACAACAGAATGCCAAAAAAGCGATTCTCCCCCCGCCTTCGGCGGGGGGAGAATCAATTCCTAAGCTTAATTTGGATTGCGGTAGATAATGCGTTTAAAGGCAGGGGCATGTTTCTATCGTTAAACAAATACAGGAAACAAGCTTACAGTATATTCCGGGTTATCTTTCTGCTTGATTTTCCAGCACAAACTGCACAAACAAAGCCGCCGAAATGGTCAGCGCCTCTTCGTCAATATCAAACCGCTCATGGTGATGGGGCCAGCATTTTCCCTGTTCCTCGTTGCGGCAGCCCACAAAAGCCAGAACACCCGGCTTTTTCTCCTGATAATAAGCAAAATCCTCCGCACTGGTAATGGGCGCATAGGAATAAACGCCATCGGCACCCAGCAGCTTTTCCACCGCTCCCCGTGCAATTCGGCTGGACTGCTCATCGTTGATGACAGCAGGTGTGCCCAAAATCAGCTCAAATTCCAGCTCAGCCCCATGGGTCTGGCAAACACCCCGGGCAATCTCCTCCACCCGCTTGGGCAGATGCTCTCTCAGTTCACGGTCAAAGGAACGGAAGGTGCCCAGCAGCTCCACTTCGCCGGGTATTACATTAAAGGTACTTCCGCCCTTGATGCTGCAAACGCTGACCACAGCCGGTTTCAGAGGGTCAGTCTCCCGGCTGATCAGGTGTTGGAGCTGGCTGACCACCGAGCATGCCACCGGTATGGGGTCAATGGTGTGATGGGGCATGGAGCCATGGCCGCCCTTGCCTCGAACCGCCATACGAAAAGAATCCGAAGCCGCCATACGAGGGCCTGCATCCACCGAAACCTTGCCCACCGGGATCAGGCTCCAAACATGAATCGCCATATACCGCTCCACCGCATCCAGCAGCTGTGTTTCGGAAAGAATGCGTGCCGCACCCTGTGCCACTTCCTCGGCTGGCTGAAAGATCAAAAACACTCTGCCGCCCCAATGGGCCCGGTTCTCAAAAAGGATACGGGCAGTGCCCAGCAGAATAGCGGTGTGGGCATCGTGGCCGCAGGCGTGCATAGTCCCGGGAATACAGGAAGCATAAGGTGCCTTACTTGCCTCCTGCACAGCCAATGCATCCATATCCGCCCGCAGGCCAAGGGTTGGCCCCGGCTGATCGCCCTCAATTAAAGCGATCACACCGGTTCCTGCAACCCGCCTGGGTTCAAGGCCCATTTTTTCCAGTTCTTCTTCCACCACCCGGGCTGTTTCAAGCTCCTGCCACGCCACCTCCGGGTTCCGGTGAAAATGCCGCCGCATTTCCACTATATAATCCTTATATTCCTCTGCCAACCGATAAGCATCCATATTCAAGTGTTCATCCCTTTCGCCTCTATAGCGTGATTACTGAATCAGTATACCTTATATCCCTCAGGCAGGCAACCTCACCAATCATTTTTCTAAAAAATCTGGTCACAAAACTGTGGGATTTGTTTCAAGATTGTCTTGACTTTATCTTCACTAAGCTATAAAATGTAGGTGGGTATATATTGCATTTTTATTCAATTCGCCCAGATAGAACCTTTTAAATTTAATAGCAAAGGAGGTCTAAAAAGCCTTATGAATTCACAAGCTGTCATCGCATCCCTTGTTACAGGTATTTTCGCATTTGCAATTGGAGCTGCTATCGCCTTCTTTTTAGGTGTTCAGTATAGAAAACGTGTTGCTGAATCAGAACTTGGTTCGGCCGAAGAAGAAGCAAAACGAATTGTCAGTGAAGCGATCAAATCATCTGAAAGCAAGAAAAAGGAAGCTATTGTGGAGGCTAAGGATGAAATCCACAGAATGCGCAGCGAAGCCGATAAAGACCTAAAGGATCGCCGCCAAGAGGTCCAGCGTATGGAACGCCGGGCACAGCAAAAGGAAGAAACCCTTGATAAGAAAACCGATAAGCTGGAAAGAAAAGAAGAAGACCTGCAAAGAAAGCTCACCGATGCCGAAAAAACACTGGAAGAAGCTGAGCTGATCAAGCACCACCAATTTGAGATGCTTGAGAAAATCTCCGGGTTCACCGGCGAGCAGGCCAAAGAATATCTGCTGGCTAATTTGGATAACGAACTGGTTCACGAAAAGGCTCTGCGGATTACCGGCATTGAAGCCGGCCTGCGGGAAGACGCTGACCAAAAAGCTCGTGAAATTATTGCACAGGCCATTCAGCGCTGTGCCTCGGATCATGTGGCCGAAATCACCGTTTCGGTTGTGCCCCTGCCCAACGATGAAATGAAGGGCCGCATCATTGGCCGTGAGGGCCGCAACATCCGTACATTGGAAACTCTCACCGGGGTGGATCTAATTATTGACGATACCCCCGAAGCGATTACTCTTTCAAGCCACGACGCTGTAAAGCGTGAGGTGGCCCGTATCGCTCTTGAAAGACTGATTCAGGATGGCCGTATTCACCCCTCCCGCATTGAGGAAATGGTGGAGAAGGCACAGAAGGAAGTGGATGCCAAAATCAAGCAGGACGGTGAACGTGCTGTTATGGAAACCGGCATTCATGGCATGAATTTTGAGCTGGTTCGCCTTTTGGGGCGGATGCGTTACCGCACCAGCTATGGCCAGAATGTTTTGGCTCATTCCATCGAGGTTGCCCAGCTGGCCGGTGTTATGGCTGCTGAACTGGGAGCGGATGTGGCACAGGCTAAGCGTGCCGGTCTTCTCCACGATATAGGCAAATCCATGACCCACAAGATCGAAGGCTCTCATGTGCAGATCGGTGTGGACATTGCCCGGAAATACAAGGAAAACAACCAGATCATTCACGCTATCGAGGCACATCACAACGATGTTGAGCCCCAGACCGTGGTTGCTTGTCTGGTTCAGGCGGCAGACGCCATTTCCGCTGCCCGCCCCGGCGCCCGGCGTGAAAACATTGAAAACTACATCAAACGCCTTGAAAAGCTGGAAGAAATCACCAACTCCTTTGAGGGTGTGGAAAAATCCTTTGCCATTCAGGCGGGCCGTGAGATTCGTGTTATTATCCGCCCTGAAATCATCAGCGAAGATCAGATGGTGATTACAGCCCGGGAAATTTGCAGAAAAATTGAAGCTGAGCTGGAATATCCCGGCCAGATCAAGGTTCACTGCATCCGTGAAAACCGTGCTATCGAATACGCTAAATAGTTCTGCCCCACGGGTAAACACTTTCCCTGCCTTTTATGATGAACTGCAAAATAATACGCCCTGCCTTGTAACAAAGGCGGGGCGCTTGTTATTTTCGGGGAGAAACAGCACAGCGCGGTTTTTTCAGGCTTAACCGGCTGATTTTCTTTTAAGCTGGGTGGAAACCGGGGTCAGACACCCTTCTGCATCCACAATAAAAAAACTCTTTTCCGGGAACTGCTCCCACAGCTTATAGAGAACCGATTCCGATCCGCCGGGCATGCCGGTGATGATATTTACACTATCAAACTGCCCCACGGTTTTGGTCATATGTTCCAGACGGTTGGGAGAAAACAAAAAGGTTGCGCTGGCCCTACTCTTTTTTGCACGATCATATAAATATTCAATGGCCTGAGGGTTCAGGTCATACTCTGAATCCAGAAAAGAGAGAATCACAAGTTGTGTTTCGGTTTGATCCGCAACCTCACGGGCTGCCTGAATAATACGGTCACAGCTGAATTGGTTGGTTATAAAAACAACCGTTTTCTCCACCGACTATCATCCTTTCACCTTATACTAAACAATCATTAATAGCCAAGAAGGTTCATGGCTGCGTAAAACACAAAGTTGGAGCCAAGCCCCAGCGGCACCTCACAATCAAGATGCACAACATTTCAATGGCAGATTGACTCCGCTGGAGACAGCTGCCTGAATCTGCGGCTGCGAAAAAACAGAGTCGATGACTGAGCAGCTCCGATCCCGACTCCCTGTGGCCTGCCATTGGTTTGCAGACCAATATATTTCAAAGTGTATGCCTTAAGTTTACTCGATAATTATGAACAATCTGTTATTGCAACACTAATATTTTGGCAATTAAAAACACCATATTGGCCTTGAATCCGGTGGATATTTGTATATAATAGATATTATGGGGATTTTACCCTGTTTATTTTGGAAGGATGAAACGCAATGGCAGGAAGAACCGATGCACGAAACGTCTGGTATCAGCTGGATAATGCTGCCCGGATTTTTCCGGCTGTAAGCGATGAGCGCAACACCAATGTATTTCGCCTGACCTGCGAGTTTGTGGATAACGTGGACAAGGTTCTCCTGCAAAAAGCGGTGGATCAAAGCCTTGTGCATTTCCCTTATTTTCAGGTGGTGCTGCGCCGGGGGCTTTTCTGGTATTATTTGGAGCGCACCACACAGCGGCCCCTGGTCACGCTGGAAACTCGCCGCCCCTGCGATGCCCTTTTCTATTCCGGCCAAAAAAATCTGCTTTTTTCGGTGACCTATTACCGCCGCAGAGTTAATTTGGAGGTATTCCATGCTATTTCCGACGGCAGCGGTGCCTATCAGTTCCTGCGCACCATTGCCTATAACTATATCAGAGCCACCTACCTGCTGCTCAAGGAGCCTTCCGCTTTGCCTCCGCTGGATGTAGAAGCCTCCCCGGCCCAACAGGCGGAGGATAGCTTCCAGAAATATTACGATCCCAGTGAAAAGAAAAGCTTTTTCGGGGAGAAGGCCTATCACATTGGCGGAACCCTCCTGCCCCGTGGCAGTCTGCGTATTATTGAAGGCAGTGTGGATACCAAAGAGGTCTTGGCCCTGGCCAAATCCAAGGGCGCTACCCTGACAGCCTATACCGCCGCCTTGATTATCTGTGCCATTTATGATGAGCTGATGCCCAAACGGGCGGTGAACCGGCCTATACGCGCCACCATCCCGGTGGATTTAAGGGGTCATTTCGGCTCGGCCACCAGCCGCAACTTTTTCACAGTTGTGGAGGTGGGCTATAACTTTCACGGCCAGCCTGCCGATTTCGATGCCGTTCTGCAATCGATAGTGGGCCAGATGAAAGCCGCCCTAACTCGGGAAAACTTAGCCCAGCGCTTTAACTACACCATGTCGGTGCAAAATAACATTTTTGCCCGGCCTGTTCCACTGGTGCTGAAAAACTTCGTTCTGCGCATGGCTTACAATCAGGGAGAAGCCGGCACCACTTTTGCCATATCCAATCTGGGAAGGATCACCATGCCGGAGCTTTTCTCCGATTATATCACCGGCTTTGCCACACTGCTGAACCCCACGCCCTTTCACCGGCTCAAGCTGGCTGTCACCTCTTATGGAAGCCGCCTGATTTTCAGCTTTTCCACCTCCATTGAAGAAACGCAAGTGCAGAAGAGCTTTTTCCGCCATCTGACAAAGAACGGTTTGCACGTTTGTATCACAAGCAACGAGGAGAACCGCAATGAAATACTGTAACAAATGCAAGGTGGAAGTGGATGGCATGGTGGAGCGCTGCCCCCTTTGCTATGCGCCTTTAATCCAGCAGAATAACCAGCCGGAATCCCAGCCTTATCCTGTTTTGGAGGATCTCTCTCAGCGCTACAACATTGCCGTGCGCATTGCTCTGTTGCTTTCTCTTACAGCAGGCGCTGTCTGCCTGATCATCAACATCATCACCTTCCGCACTGTGTGGTGGTCTTTTATTGTCATCAGCAACATTCTATACATCTGGGCGGCTGTTTACACCGCCTTCCGCAAGCGGGGGCGAATCGGGGTTAATATTATGACCCAGTTTGTCATTCTATCCCTTTTGCTTATTGCCATTGATCGTTCCACCGGAAGTGTTAACTGGTCACTGAACTATGTGGTGCCTCTTCTGGCGATAACTGCTTCTTTAAGCAACACCATCATCATTATTTTCAAGCGGATGGCCTTCCGGGATTTTTTTATTTATTTTTTCATTACCGCTTTGCTGGGCTTTGTCCCTATTATTTTGATGGCCTTCCAGCAGGTTTCAGTGCTGTGGCCCTCGCTGACCGCCGCCCTCTATTCCGGTATTTCACTGGTAGGGATGTTTATCCTAGCAGATAAAACCACCAAAACTGAGCTGAAAAAGCGCTTTCATATTTAGGGCCCCTGTATAGTACACAAGAAAAAGCTCCCTGCCGCATTCTCATGCGGCAGGGAGCTTTTTGAGTGCACAGCGATTAAAGGGCCAGCTGCACCTTGTATTCCTTCATCCAGCAGTTGATCTGATAAAAGTAGGCAAAAATCTGGGGGGCATTCATCAGCTGCCCATACCACGGAACGGTAAAGGCCGCCGCATCGCTTTCCAGCAGCTCCCGCAGCTGTGCGGCGCTGACTAGCTCCAGCAGAGGGGAATTTGGTTCCTCCAGAACCGCTGTCAGCATTTCTTTAACCCGGGCCAGATAAGCGGGGTTGTGGGTTTTGGGGTAAGGGCTTTTTTTGCGGTGTATGATTTCATGGGGCAATTCCTTTTCGAAGGCACTGCGCAGAAGGCCCTTTTCCCGGTCACCTAAGCTTTTCATCTGCCACGGAATATTATAGGCGTATTCTACAATTCTGTGATCGCAGAAGGGTACCCTCACCTCAAGGCCGCTGAACATACTCATGCGATCCTTCCGATCCAGGAGGGTTTGCATAAACCAGCGGAAATTCAACATACTGATTTCCCGGATACGGGCATCCTCCCGGCTTTCTCCTGCCAGCTTGGGGGTTTTCTCCACTGTATCCCGGTAGCGCTCCAGCACATATTCCTCCGGATCAAAGGGCAGCAGCCCCGGGCGAAGCAGACCTGACTTCAAGCGTGTGTTGCCGCTCCAAGGGAAATCCGCTTTATCCCGCACAGCCGGGTTGCGGTACCATGGGTAGCCGCCGAAAATTTCATCCGCACACTCACCGGAAACCGCTACCGTATGCTCTTTTTTGATTGCACGGCAAAAGAGCAGCAGGGAGGAATCCACATCCGCCATACCGGGCAAATCCCGGGCCGAGACTGCCTCACCCAGCGCCTCTGCCACATCCATATGATCCAGCACAATATTCTGGTGCCGGGAACCGATGAAATTCTGCATAATTTCAATGAAATGGCTGTCGCTGGTCTGCTGAAACGCATTGGCTTTGAAGTATTTATCATTCTCAATGTAATCCACACTATAGGTGGTCAGAGGCCCACGGCCCTCTTGCTCGAACAGCTGGGCGGAAACAGCGGATATGATACTGGAATCCAATCCCCCGGAAAGCAGTGAAGCAATGGGAACATCCGATACCATCTGCCGCCGGATCGAATCGCTGACCAGCCAGTTGATCTTTTCCCGGGTCTGCTCCAGTGTATCCCGGTGCTCAGCGGCCTCCAGCTTCCAATAGGGCTTTATGTGAAACCCTTCCCGGCTGAAAAAGCCGCAGCAGCCCGGTTCCAGCTCCAGAATATCACGGAAAGGGGTGTGTCCCGGTGTTCGCCCCGGCCCTATAAGAAAAATCTCCCCAACGCCCTGTGCATCCACGGTAGGGGTAATGCTGGGGTGAGCCAAAAGAGTTTTGATTTCGGAGCCGAAAATAAGCCCCTGCGGGGTTTGATGATAAAACAGCGGTTTAACACCCATTCGGTCACGAGCTAAAAAGAGCTTTTGCTCCCGGCTGCTGTAAACGCCAAAAGCAAAAATTCCATTGAGGCGCGGGAGGCAATCTTCCCCCCATTCGATATAGGCACACAGCAAAACCTCGGTATCCGAATGGCCGGTAAAGCGGTGCCCGCGGGCAAGAAGCTCCTGCCGCAGCTCTTCGGTGTTATAAAGCTCACCGTTATAGATCAGCACATACTGGGTCTCCCCCACAGTTTTGCTCATGGGCTGCCGACCGTTTTCCGGGTCAATAACCGCCAGCCTGCGGTGCAAAAGCGCTGCATGGGTATCCAGATACACGCCCGAATCATCCGGCCCCCTGCGGCTCAGTGTTTGGGACATGGCCGTGCAAATTTTCTCCTGCTCTTTCATGGATACACCAAAATCAATCCAGCCTGCAATGCCACACATACTTAAGAATCCTCCCTGCTACTATAGAGTCGATACAGCTTTTATAGTAGCCAAGCTTGAAAACAAGCACACTTGTTTTCAAGAACACAGCAGGATGCTGTGTCCTCTCGCTTTTTTAAAGCGGGAGAATGGCATACTAAGAGGCAAAAACTGCGCCTTTGGTGCAAAGCAAGCTTTGCTTGCTTTTGAAAACGATGGTTTCGTTTTCAAGTTTATTGACTATAAAACAACGCAAAGCGCCCTTGTCATAGTTCAATAACAAGGGCGCCTTTGACCTTATTTTTGCCTTTCTCACTCAGTATATGCGGCAAATAGAAAAAAATTGTCACCGTTTCGGTGTCTCTAGGCTATCCGGGTATGCGCTATTCCAGAACAATCTGGACATGCTCCCCTTTGCTCTCATCGTCCACATCCACCAAAGCATAGGGCAGAGTAATATCCCCCTCGCTGAGAGCGGACATGATTTCATCAATGTCAATGGTTTTGAGCATTTCAAGAGCCGCCGCATTTTCCGGAGAGAGCTTTCCGCTCATAGCACCGGCCGCCTGACCCAATTTCAGACCCACCCGCACCAGTGAAAAGGGCACCTTTACGTTAACCTTGCTTTTGCCGCCCTCTGTTACTTTTATGAGAATTCGCTTGGGGGTTTGCCCCTCGGGCTGTTTGTGCAGCTCCAGCGCTGTGTTTTCAGTGGATTGGCGTGTGTCCTCGGGAACTGCATCCATAAGGCGCTGTGCCTCCTCCACGGAGATATCCCCATCCCGAAGCATTTCAAGTATAACTTTGCGTTCTTCAGCCATTGCCGTTTCCTCCTTGCAATAAAGTGAGTGCTTCTTCTGTTGTAATCTGACCAGCCTTCAGCTGACCCAAAATCTCAAGCCGATAGGCGGTTGCACTTTCCCGTTCTTCAAAACCCAAGGCTCCAATTAAAGCATCCAGCCTGTTCCGGGCTGTGGGATAGGAAATCCCCATTTCAGTACACACATCCTTAAGGCTGCCACGGCATCGGATAAAGGTTTCAAGAAATATCCGGTGCTCATCCTGAAGCAGTGAAAAGCGATCCAAAGCAAAATTCCCCTGTACCTCGGTCTGGCAAGCCGGACATTTTAAAACACGTACCTGCATATTGTGGGAGCATGCCGGACAGTTTTTTGGCATATGCCCATTCATCCAATCACCTCTGTCATGATAATAGCATCCAGGATCAAAAAAGTCAATATAAAAATCAATATTATTTATTTTTATATTAATAATATTGATTTTTATATTATCATTCTCGTAGTTTACAGCCAAATCTATGGCATTGCCGGGTATAACGCGGCTGTTTTTTATGTTTTGGAGCCGATTACCAATGGACAGCTGACGTTGAATTCCCTAAGATTGAATACAGCTCTGCTGCGACATGGCCTTTTCCCCATAAAACAAATCCAACAATATCCAGAATACGCACGCAGTAGTCTGGATGCACAGGCTCATTAAGTCAAAACCTCCGGCTAAGCCGGAGGCTTGAATAAGCCCTAGAAGGGCACAATACAGACAGTACCCCTAAAGGGGTCCCGAAAGATCTGCCATCCGCATTGCTTTCTCGGGCAACCCCTAAAGGGGTACGTTTTTATGCCTTGGTGTTCTTGCTACCCGTAAACGGGTCAGTGTACTCCTTGAGACTCATCTGATCGGATAGCTCATCTTCCTCCAATTGCTTTTTGATATACTCCTGTATCTGCTTTTTATTCCGCCCTACTGTATCCACATAATACCCTCTTGCCCAGAAATGCCTATTTCCATATTTGTACTTCAAATTTGCATGACGGTCGAATATCATTAAGCTGCTCTTCCCTTTTAGATACCCCATTATCTGCGATACACTAAACTTTGGTGGTATACTGATTAGCATATGGATGTGATCTGGGCATGCGTTCGCTTCTATAATTTCTACCCCTTTTTGATCACACAATTTCCTTAGGATAAACCCTATGTCTGCTTTAATTTCCCGATATATTACTTGTCTCCTGTATTTTGGTGCAAATACTACGTGGTATTGACATCTCCACTTGGTATGTTCTAAACTGTTTATGTCTTTCATTTAAAGACCTCCTCGATCTTTTAGTTAGGTTGGCAGACCTTAACTTTTAATATATCGGGGAGCTTTTTTCTTGTCCATACCTATAAGGTCTTTCTCCACCGGCAAAGCCGGTGGTTCTTAAGCAAAACAAATCGTCCGACCCCATTTAAATTATGGGATCGGACAATTAAATTCCAGCAAACCACAGGTTTCAACATTAAGGGGAGTGTAACAACCCGAAGAAAGAAATACCGCAGGGAAGGTCTGGCCGTTTCCCCCGGCGATTTTCCTGCAAGGGATAAAGCCCCAAGCCGTAAATAATCTATACAGTTTCCGGCGCCTCTTTTAAAAAGGGAAAGAAGCGGACATCCTCCTTTAGCAAATGCCCAACAATGACCTCATCCAGCAGAAAGGAGAAAACCGCACCAAAATACAGGCTTTTGGCCTGATACTGCTCTTGAAGGGATTGGATAAACTGCCAAAGACCTCTATGAATTTCTGCATGCTCCTGTGTCTCCGGGTAACCAAGCTCTGCCAGAATTCGTTCCTCTGCCTCAAAGTGCAGACGAATATGCTCCATCAATTCTTCTAGTGCCTTTGCAGTCTCTGGGCCTTCATTGCTGGCCAAGACTGCATCCAGCAATCTATTGCCCCAATAGACCAGCATTTTGTGCTGATCATCGATTACAGCGTTTCCACATTCCCACTGTGCCTTCCATTCCAGTCTGGCCTGAACCAGCGGCACCGCTTCCTCCCAGCTAATGGAAGTCACACAGTTTTTGCCCTTGTTCTTGGAGTTAAACAAAGCGTAATCCACCCGCCTGAACCAACTTTCTGTGGTTTCGCCCCGCATAAACTCGGTAACCCCAAAGCTGACAGTCACCGGGTGATCAACTTCCGGGTGATCAATGTTTTCAATGGCTATTCGCAGCTTTTCCGCAACCCGGGCCGCATCGCTGAGGCGGGTCTGAGGCAAAAGGATTACGAACTCCTCCCCTCCCCATCTGGCCAGAACATCCTGCTTTCGAACCAATTGGCTGACCGCCTCAGAAATTCGGATGAGAATCTCATCCCCTATCTGGTGGCCAAAGGTATCGTTTACCTTTTTGAAATCATCTATATCAAAAAGAACAATGGATAGGGGCTGGTTGTAGAGCCGGCTCCTGTCCGCTTCCTCTAGTATTTTTTGGTTAAAGCTGTATCGATTGAAAATTCCGGTCAGGTTATCCTTAATAGCAAGATTGCTGAGGATCGCATTCTGTTGGTTCAGCTTATCGGTTAAAAGCTTGAGAGCCTTTTCTGATTTGCGCAGACGATTAATCATGTCATTCTTGGTTTTAATCGCTTGGTTCAGCTGCTCTTCAAAGCGTTTTCTCTCGGTTATATCCCGGGTAACGCCTATAATCTCCATGGCGCCGGTTTCAGCGTTTTCAAGCAGCTTCACGCTGATTTCCACCTGCTTGATAACAGCATGCCTGCAATAAAGCTCATAATCCCCTGTTTTGGTGAGCATGCTTTCCCGGCGCTCACCTTTCATGTAACGCTCCAAAAGCAGGCGGGATACATTTTGTGCCTTTGCCAGTGAATCCGGCGGCAGGAGCTCTTCAAGAGTCTGCTGTAAGGTTTCCTGCGCTGTAAAGCCTCTCAGCTTTAACACAGAGGGGCTCACATAAGTAAATTTCAGGGTTGCGATATCAAAATGCCAAATACTCTCCAGAGCGCTTTCTGCAAGGAGGCGGTATTCACCTTCAAGCTGCTTGAAATGTTCATCCATTGAGTTTTTTGCCATGATCACCTCTCCTCGCTTCATGACTGTTGATTTCCTGCAAAAATACTATGAAATGCTTATGTATGGTATCATACCATACAACTGTTTTTTCTTCCATACACCGCTAAAAAAAGTATCGCTGCCTGTATGCGGTCAGCGATTCATCCGTTTTGGCACCTGCCCTACAGCTGCTTTTTTCAGAGGAAATCACCGCTTAGAAAACAGGAGGCGGCTGTATCCCCAAGGCCTACACCCTGAACCCGGGCTTTTTCCGCCCAGAAAAGGAAAAAACGCATCAGGTATAAACACATTGCCCATGCATAAAATAACCACGAGGTGATTAACGATGAACCATAATCCCAGCAACCATGCAGATATACCGGTAGGGCTTACAATGGCCTTAGCTCAGAATCTGAACGCACTCAATAAATTTTCCCATATGGATGCTCCTCAAAAGGAACAGTTTGTGCAGGGTGCGCATCAGGTTAATTCTAAGGAAGAAATGCAGGCATATGTCAACAATCTGTTGCAGGGCTAAAGGCCCTGCTCAGACTGCAGACATAGCTGCCTTTAATTTGAAGGCTTTATAATTTTGATGGGTAATTCTTCCGAAGTCCAATTGATTTCGACGCAGGAATCCCATTTTTTTCGCGCCGGAGCGGCGCAATCCGGGGGGAATATGGAGGACATTAGATGCCCCCCATAGAGGGTGTAGACTTTTGTCTACACCCTCTGCAGGGCTAAAGGCCCTGCTTTTTTTCTGTTCAGTATGGCATTCTCAAAGGCACAGCGGCCACTGCTTCATAAGCAGCCATCTTTGCGCATATATTCACTATAGTAGAATGCGTGCCGTAAACCGCTGTTAGGGTCTCATTTATTCTTCAAGCTTGTAGGGCAAAAAGCACCAAAACATAAGTATAGATGACTTTGTGAGTAAATGGATGTGCTGATGATGAATGCTATTTGGACAACCGCTTTTTACGGATTGCTTTCGGGCACCGTGGGCACAACAGCCGGAGGGCTGCTGGCCTGCTTTCTGCCTGCCGAAGGCAAAAGGCAGGGTGCTTTTATCTTGGAATACTCCGCTGGTCTTATGCTGGTGGTGGTGTGCCTTGATCTTCTGCCCGGCGCCTTTACATATGCCTCGGTGTGGCATGTTCTTTGGGGCCTTCTATTGGGAGTGCTGATCATGATCCTGTCGGAATCTCTCCTCAAATCTCATAAAAGCCTCTCAGCCGGTGTGCCCTCCCGGCAGACCGGCCTCGCCATTGCTCTGGGGGTGGCACTGCACAATTTTCCAGAAGGTCTGGCTGTGGGTGCGGGGCTGGAAGCAGACCCGGCCTTGGGCATGGCTCTGGCTCTGGCCATTATGCTCCACGACATTCCGGAAGGAGCCGCCATTGCCATACCGCTGCAAAACGGCGGCGTAAGCCGATGGAAGGCCCTGTGGTATACCATTGCCTCCGGATTGCCCATGGGGTTGGGGGCACTTGTGGGAGCATGGGCCGGGCAGCTTTCTTCCACTGTTATTTCCCTTTGCCTTGCAGTTGCAGGCGGAGCCATGCTGTATGTTGTGTTGGGCAATATGCTTCCGGAAACTTTTCGAATGCGTGCAGGGCATATGAACCCAGTGGGTTTGCTGCTGGGCATTCTTTCGGGTACAGCCATAATCCTTTTGCTGTAAATATTAGCACTCATATATTAAGAGTGCTAATATTTACAAACTGTTCATTCATATTGCAAGGTTTTTTCACAGCCCCGGAGTATACTGTAAACAACGGATGAGGGAAAGAAAGCCTAGGCACTCTCCCTTACATCTGAAATAATAAAACAACAAACTGTGATATGGAGGTATTGTGTATGTTTGACCTGATTCCCATGAGCGGACGCGAAAAAAACATTTGGAATTTCTTTGATAACTGGGAGAAAAATATGTTCCAGAATGCATTCCCCGCAGGGAGTATGCAGCTGCGCACCGATATCACGGATGAAGGGGATCACTACCGGCTGAGCGCCGAGCTTCCCGGTTTTAACCGTGAGAATATCCAAGTGGATATTGATCGCGGCATTCTCACCATCTCCGCGCAGCACAACGAAGAAATAGAAGATAAGCAGGATAACTTTATCCGCCGGGAGCGCCGCTTCGGTACTTATTCCCGCAGCTTTGATGTCTCTGAGGTTCACACCGATGCCATTGCCGCAAAATATGAAAATGGTGTGCTGACCCTCAATTTGCCCAAAAAGGAGACCTCTCCTCTTCCACCGGCACGCCAAATTCAAATTCAATAACGCAGCACCCCGAGCAAAGGGTACCGTTGCTTAAGCGGTTTCCACTAAAGCCACCTTAATTTATAAGGTGGCTTTTTGCTGCGTTCAAACCATCCCTTCTGCCAAAATACTGGCTGGAGGGGTGGTTTGCTTATATTGCTGACAATGCTTAACCCTCTAAGCCTTTGTATGTATAAAGACTTCACTCATTTAACGGAAGCTGGGCTGATTCTGCCGGAAGGCCCTTCCACAGGCTCCGGTTTCTTGTATAGATGACATCGACGCCGTTTTGGATCAAGCTGTGCAGGCTTTCCTCCGTTTCATTATAAAAGCCTGCGATTCCAATATAGGCATCGGTGATACTGCGCAAACGCTGATAAACAAAGGGAAAAGATATACCCGGTATAATATCGATAGCATAAGGGCGGCATTTCTCTATGTTGCTGATGGCTGTGTTCAGCGAAAGTATATCGTATAGAAAGGTTTTCCAGACACACCAGATATGGCTTTGAGCGTCTATGATGATATTGCGATGTCTTGTGATCAGGCAATCGGCTTTCACTTCATTCACAAGAAATCTTACAGCAGAAATGTCGTTATCGATCCCCCGCACCAAATCCATATCAATAAAAGCTTTTTTGCCCGCCTCATGAGTAGCCTGCACAATACGCTTAATATTCATAATATTGAGCACATCTCCAAAAACCAAGGCTGTGCTTCCTGCTGCCTCAATTGCCTCGTTGAAATACCGCATACTGTCGATGGACATTAGAATGTGCTCATCCTGGTATATCTTTTTAATTGGTTCAAAATTGGAATGCATTGTTACCCCCATCTGTTTTATCTGTGCAGTTTTCGCCGTAATAGCAGGCACTTCGAATATTGTTATTATAGTATATATTCAGTTTGGAATGCAATGCGAAGGGCAAAATTTAAGCTTTCTTTTATATATTAAGTTTTTGAAAAAACATATTGACTTATTGTGATATTGGTATATAATTAATCAATAAAACAGAATAATATTATTTGTTTTGGAGTAATTGGATTAGAGGTGACACCCTCTACTTTTGATTGCTCTTTTTTATTTTTTCTCCTATATGAAAATCCCAGCTATAGCCACGCAATACTATTTTCACGCAGGCTTCTGATCTATTGTCAATCAAGAGCATCGTGTGCTTTTGAAAATAAAAGGAGGATTACGAGCATGAAAAAGTTTTTAGCACTATTGGTGGTTGCCTTACTGGTTTTGCCAATGTTTGCCTGCGGACAATCGGCAAACCCGGCAGCATCCCAACCACAAGCGGCAGCATCCGGCCAGCCCTCACAGGGTGAGCCATCTGGCGGTGGCGGAGAAAAAGTTGGCGAAACGCTCAAAATCGGCGTTGTCTGCCCTATCTCCGGGCAGGGTGCCGCCGCCGGAAAGTACATAACAAACGGTGTTAAATTAATTGAAGATAAGCTTGCTGCCGAAGGCGGCCTCCTTGTGGGCGATACCCGTTACCCGATTCAATTCGTCTATGAAGACAATGAAGCCAAAGAAGAAACCACTGCCAATGTATTTCAGAAGCTGATCAATCAGGATAATGTCATTGCCATTGCTGGGCCGGATATGTCCAAATGCATTCTGGCCGCTGCTCCCATCGCACAGCAGGCCGGGTGTGTGGCAGTGGGAACCTTCACCACCAACGAAGCGGTTACACAGGTTGGCGACTATATCTTCCGTGCATGCTTCATCGATTCTTTTCAGGGCTGGGTTGCGGCAACCTATGCTTGGGAAGAAGGCTATAAAACAGCCGGCATTATCTACAACAACGCCGATGCATATTCCAAGGGCCTTTACGAATCCTTTAAGGAATGTTTCGAAGGCTTTGGAGGCCAAATTGTAGAAGTGCAGGCATACAGCGGCTCGGATGTAAAGGACTTTAACGTGCAGCTGACAAAAATTGCAGCCGCCAACCCTGAGGTCTTGTTCATCCCCAATATGTTTACAGAAATTCCACTGCAAATCCAACAGGCACGTGCCGTGGGCATCACCTGCCCCATTGTCGGCGGCGATTCCATGGATACACCCGATGTGCCGAATCTGGCCGGGTTTGAAAACATCAAGGGCACTGCCTATGTATCCGCCTTCTCTGCCGAAAACCCTGAGCCTATCGCACAGGAATTTGTCACAGCGTTCCGTGATGCTTACGGCATGGAGCCAAACTCCAATGCTGTGCTGGCTTATGAATCAGTTGCTATGATTCTTGATTCCATCCAGAGGGCCGCCACTGTTGACCGGGCCGGTGTGCGTGATGCCATGGCATCCATCAAGAATTTGCAGCTTCCTTCGGGTATTATCACCGTGGGTATGGATAGAAACCCCATCAAGGGCGCCGCTGTTTTAATGTATGACGAAAAGGGCGCACCCCAGTTCGTGAAAATGATCAATCCGTAAAAGGCGAAACAATTGGCGGGTTATCGGGTATGCAAATGTTCTGTGCATACCCGGTTGACTCTGGTGAGATACAGATAGGAGGGACCTATGGCAACGGTTATACAACTACTGGTTTATGGCTTGCAGTTAGGCAGTGTGTATGCACTCCTCGCCTTGGGCTACACAATGGTCTATGGCATTGTGGGCATGATCAATTTTGCCCACGGTGATTTTCTCATGTTAGGCGCATTGGGTACCGTTTTTTTGGCGCAGGCATTTTCCTTTATGATGGTGAACGGCACATATCCCCTTGGCACTGTATTGCTGACGATCCTCATTGCCATGCTTTGCCTCGGTTTTCTTGGCGTTTTGGTTGAAGCAGTCGCATACAAGCCACTGCGCAATCGCCCCCGCATGACAGCCTTGATCACGGCTGTGGGCATATCCATGTTCCTTCAAAATTTTCCCCGTGCCCTTCCCTTTGTCGGGCCGAACCCACGCCCTTTTCCCAAGCTTTTTACAGTGGTGCAATATAATATCGGAGGTGTGGCGATTACCTCAACACAAATCATTATGATCGCTTTGTCTCTGATCCTGATGGTTGTGCTCTATGTTTTTGTAAACAAAACACGCTTGGGGAGCAAGATGCGTGCGGTCAGCATGGATAAAGAAGCGGCAGCCTTGGTTGGCATTAATATCAATTTCATCATATCCCTTACCTTTTTTATCGGTGCTGCCTTTGCGGCCGCCAGCGGCATTTTCTATGCAAGCATCTATCCGCAGGTTGAAGTTTATATGGGCACCTGGCTGGGCACAAAATCTTTTATCGCCGCAGTTCTGGGCGGCATCGGCGATATTCGCGGAGCAATGCTGGGGGGCATCATCATGGGTGTTACAGAGATATACGCCACCTCTATCAATTCCGACCTTGGGTATGCGATTGGCTTTATTATTCTGATCGTAATCCTGTTGGTCAAGCCCGCCGGAATCATGGGCAAGTTCACCATCGAGAAAGTTTGAGGAGGTAATCATGAAAACCAAAGCACTGCTGAAAAAATATTTGCCTTTGGTTTGCGTTGTGGTGTTGTATATCGTCATCGCACTCGTTCGTCAGGCCAAAATAGTCAACAATTATCACATACAACTCTTGATGTTTGCAGGAATCAACATCATGATGACCGTCAGCCTGAATATTGTAAACGGGTTCACCGGCCAGTTT
The DNA here is from genome assembly GCA_035621215.1 of Oscillospiraceae bacterium MB08-C2-2. NCBI lineage: Bacteria > Bacillati > Bacillota > Clostridia > Eubacteriales > Oscillospiraceae > Oscillospiraceae bacterium MB08-C2-2. The sequence goes on from CP141729.1 coordinate 1,658,398, forward strand.
TGCATCGGCCATGCCGGGTTTATGTCACTGGGTGCTTATGGTGCCGCTGTTGTCTCAACGCTGGTCTTTAAAGGCTATGCAGTGGCTCCGGGGCTACAAATTCCCATTTTTCTGCTCAGCTTGCTCTGCGGCGGCATCATTGCGGCGTTTATCGGCCTGCTGATCGGCCTCCCCACACTCAAGCTCAAGGGCGATTACTTAGCCATCGTGACCTTGGCCTTTGGCGAAATCGTGCGGGCCATGCTCCGCCTCATTGAGCCTATCGGTGCCGCACGTGGCATGATTGGTATCCCCACCTACAGCAACCTTGCCTGGATACTTACTTTTGTGGTTCTCACCCTTTGGGTGGCACGCAATTTCATCTACTCCAAATATGGGCGTGCGTGTATTTCCATTCGGGATAATGAGATTGCGGCAGATGCCATGGGTGTGCAGACCACCCGCTACAAGATCATTGCCTTCTGCTTTGCAGCGTTCATTGCAGGTGTTGCCGGCGGACTATATGCCCATGTGATCTCGTTCATTCAGCCGGATAGCTTCAGCTTTTCAAAATCCTCCGATTTTCTCGTTTATCTCTATGCCGGGGGTGCCGGTTCTCTGAGCGGTTCCATTATTGGTGCACTGCTGCTGACCATACTGCCCGAGGCACTGCGCTTTATGAGCAATTGGCGCCTTGTCATCTATTCACTGGTGCTGATCTGCGTGATGCTCTTCCGCCCAAGCGGCCTGTGCGGCGGCAAAGAACTGCCCTGCCTGCGCATCAACCGTCAGGAACTGTATCCGAATACAGTTTTCAAGCAGAAGCAAGAGAAAGCACTCAGTATAGAAGAAAGGCGGTGAGCAATTTATGGACAATATTATGGAGGTAAGCAATCTTTCCATCGAATTTGGCGGCCTTAAAGCAGTGGAAGACTTTAACCTGCATGTAAAAAGGGGTGAAATCATCGCCATTATCGGCCCAAATGGTGCAGGCAAAACCACTGTGTTCAATATGTTAACCGGCATTTATGCTCCCACCTTTGGCTCTATTCTGCTTGAAGGCAACAGCATGGCAAAGAAAAAGCCCTTTCAATTCGCAGCCGCCGGCATTGCAAGAACATTCCAGAATATACGCCTGTTCCACGGGGCCTCGGTGGCTGATAATGTCAAAATGGCTTATACCTGCCACAACAAGGAAAGCCTCCTCGCCTGCCTTTTGCGCACCCCGGCCATGAAAGCGCGTGAACGTGAGCTGGATGAAAGGGTTATGGATTTGCTGGATATATTCAATCTGGCGGATAAGGCCGATGTGCTGGCAAGCAATCTGCCCTATGGAGATCAGCGCAGGCTGGAAATTGTGCGTGCCCTGATGCTGGAGCCCAAAATTTTGCTGCTGGATGAGCCTGTCGCCGGGATGATCACGGCAGAGCAGGACGAAATGGCGGCGCTGGTGAAAGAAATCAAGCAAAGGTTTAACCTGACCGTCATTCTGATTGAACACCATATGAATTTCGTTATGCCCATTGCCGACCGGATCAAGGTGCTGGATTTTGGCAAAACCATAGCCGAAGGCCCCCCCGACGAAATACAGCGGAACCCCGATGTTATCGCAGCCTATCTGGGAGGTGGCAGTCATGCCAATGCTTGAAGTAAAAGATTTGTATGTATCCTATGGTGCTATAGAAGCGGTAAAGGGTGTTTCTTTCCATTTGGAAAAAGGCGAAATTGTGGCATTGATCGGCTCCAACGGTGCGGGCAAAACCACCATTCTCCGCACAATTTCAGGTCTGGAGAAAGCCAAATCCGGTTCAGTAAAATTCCTTGATACCGAGCTGACTTCCAAACCATCCCACAGCATTGTGCAGCAGGGCATCGCTCACGTTCCGGAAGGGCGCAGAGTATTCAATCGGCTGACTGTGCGTGAAAACCTGATATTGGGTGCCAACATCGTGAAAGACAACAAGCTCATTGAAAGCACACTGGAGCAGGTATTTGATATTTTTCCCCGTTTGAAAGAACGTGAGAAGCAGCAGGCAGGGACTCTATCCGGCGGCGAGCAGCAAATGCTTGCGCTGGGCCGTGCACTGATGACCCGTGGCAAGCTGCTGCTGCTGGATGAACCCTCTATGGGGCTTGCACCGATCATTGTCGAGGATATTTTCAGAGTAATCAAAAAGATCAACGAAACCGGCACAAGTATCTTGCTCATTGAACAGAATGCATTTCTGGCTCTGAACACAGCCAAACGTGCCTATGTTTTGGAAACCGGTGTCATTACCATCGAAAACGAAGCCAAGGTGCTTCTCACCGACGATCGTGTTCGGGAAGCCTATCTGGGCGCATAACACAAGGTTTTGCGCCAATTGACCCCACGCTGCCGCTCAATGCGGCACCATCGTTTTTCGAAGTTTCACTCCGAAGCGTCACGGAGTGAAAAGCTTCTCCCCGCTTACAGTCTGTTGTGGAAGATAAACAGGAGAATAACCACCTGAACAAAGGTAGTTACACCTACTGTTCAGCAGCTAAAACACCTTGACGCTTGCTTTGCTATGCCCATTTTCACCGGAACCGGCCTTCGGCGCCATCCGAAGCCCTATCCGATCGATTTACCATAAAAATATCCAGTGGAAAAGGGAGCTATTTGAGGAGACATTTTTAGATTATAAGGGAGGAATCAGCTATGCCACAGTTATCCGATATTGCCCGCAACACCCGGGCGTCGCTCATCCGCGTTATGTTCAACGAGGCCTTGAAAATCCAAGATAAAATCAGCTTCACAGTTGGTGAACCGGATTTTATTACACCCCAGCCCATTATAGATGAGGCTTGTGCCGCTTTGCAGAAGGGGCTTACCCATTACACCCCCAACAAAGGCGTTCCTGAGCTGATCAGTGCGATTGCAGATTATCATAAAAACGATCTCAGACCCGATCCGCAAACGGAAATTATGTGCACCTGCGGGGCTATGGAGGCATTGCAGCTGGCGGTGCTCACTTTAATCGATCCCGGCGATGAGGTGCTCCTCGTAACCCCCACTTGGGCCAATTATTTCGGGCATGTTGCCATGTCCGGCGGCATTGTAAAAGAAGTCTGCGCACGGGAAGAAAACGATTTTATCCCAACTGTGGAAGACTTTAAAAAGGCCATTACACCCAAGACAAAGCTTGTCATCCTGAATTCTCCCACCAACCCCACCGGTGCTGTTATAGATGCACAGACACTCCGGGAGCTTGCCGCCTTGTTTGTGGAGCACGATCTGTTCGTGATCTCCGATGAAATTTACTCCAAGCTTGTATACGACGGCATCACCTGCACCAGCATTACCTCCTTCCCCAATATGCGGGAAAGAACCGTGTATATCAGCGGGTTTTCCAAGATGTTTGCCATGACAGGCTGGCGCCTTGGCTATGCCATTGCGCGGCCGGATATCATTGCAGCCATGACAAAGCTCCACGAAAACAGCGCCTCCTGCCTGCCCGCACCAACACAGCTTGCAGCCGCAAAGGGGCTGGCATACTGTCTTGAAGATGTGGAGATCATGCGCCAATCCTATGAGCGGCGCCGCAATCTGATCTGCGGCTTGCTAAACGATATCGATGGCATTTCCATCCGGGTGCCCAAAGGAGCCTTTTATGCCTTTGTCAATATCAAAAACACCGGCATGCCATCTATGGATTTCTGTATGGATCTTCTCAGAAAAACCGGCGTCGTGATTGTTCCCGGAACCGCTTTTGGTGATGCAGGTGAGGGCTATGTTAGAATCACCTATGCAACCTCGGACCAAAACATCACAGAAGGTATGGCACGCCTCAAAAAATATATGGAAGACCGGTAATCACCCAGCATAACATCATTTTTCAGTTAAGGGTCAATTCACATGATTGAGATTTGGAGGAGAATAACCATGCCAAATAAAACATACAACCCTTATCAGAGTATGCTGACTGTTTTGGAACAAGCGGCAAAGATGCTGGAGCTTCATCCCAACGATTACGAGGCGATCAAATACCCCGAAAGAGAATTGAAGGTTTACATACCCGTAAGAATGGATAACGGCAGCATTCAGGTGTTTGAGGGGTACCGTGTGCAGCATTCCAGCGACCGGGGCCCCTGCAAAGGCGGTATCCGCTACCACCAGAGTGTGGATATGGATGAGGTTAAAGCACTGGCCGCATGGATGAGCCTGAAATGTGCTGTTGTCAATATCCCATATGGCGGAGCCAAGGGTGGTATCAACGTGAACCCAAGCACCCTTTCCTGCGGGGAGCTTGAGCGCCTTACCCGCAGGTATACAGCCATGATTCTGCCGATCATTGGCCCTGACAAGGATATTCCCGCCCCGGATGTAAACACCAACGCACAGGTTATGGGCTGGATTATGGATACCTACAGCATGATTAACGGGTATACCATCCCCGGCGTTGTAACCGGCAAGCCCCTTGAGGTAGGCGGTTCCTACGGCCGGCCAGAAGCAACCGGGCGGGGTGTCAGCTTTATTACACAAAAAGCCTTGGAAACCTTTGGCTTTCCCGAGGGCCCTGTAAACATTGCAATTCAGGGAATGGGCAATGTTGGCGGCATAGCGGCAAAGCTCTTACAGGAGCAGGGACATAAAATAGTGGCCGTATCCGATATTTCGGGCGGCTATTACAAGGCAGAAGGGCTGAACATCCCCGCAATGCTTAAGCATATACGCAGCAGCAAAAACAGGAGCCTTGCAGGCTATGCGGAACTGGGCAGCACCAAGCTTGACGGCATGGATGTATTGACCTGCGACTGCGACGTGCTGATCCCCTGTGCCCTTGAGAACCAAATCACCACAGAAAATGCAGGGAGCATCCGGGCAAAGCTGATTGTGGAAGGCGCCAACGGCCCTACAGCAGCGGATGCAGACTCCATCTTGGAGGAAAAAGGCATTGTTGTGGTTCCCGATATTCTTGCCAATGCCGGCGGTGTCATCGTCTCCTATTTTGAGTGGGCACAGAATATCCAGCGCCTGATGTGGGAAGAAGCCGAAATCAACGAGATGCTCCGAAATATTATTTTGCGTGCCTTTGATGAGGTTTTCGCCATTGCTTCCGAAAAAAGAACCACCATGCGCATGGGCGCTTATATAAGCGCATTGGGCAGATTGAGCAAGGCTAAGAAAATCCGTGGTGTATTCCCCTGATGCCTCGGGCTATGGACTGTATTTGCTGCCACACACCCCAGCGATCCCAAAGCCGGTTTCACACCCAGTGGAGGTATCAGGCCGCGGTTCAAATTGCCTCTGAACTGGATATGGAACGGCTTGGTGTGCAGGGCATCTATCTTTTCGGAAGCGTTGAATCCGGCAAGGCAGGCACAGGCAGCGACATTGATTTGATTTTCCATATAGACAGCAGCGAAAATCAAAAAAGGGCTCTGCTGGAATGGCTTAAGGCTTGGGATTTAAAGCTGTGCGAAATTTTCAAAATGATTACCGGGAAAAGCACCAGCTATATGCTGGACATTCACTTAGTGGATGACTCGGATATTAAAAGGAAAACATGCTTCGCACAAAAAATCCACTCCGTCTATGAACCAGTTGAGCCTTTGCGCAAACGCTGTGAGCCACTTTAATATGCCAATCTGTGAAACGCTGCCATACCTCTTCACGGTATGACGGCGTTTCATGGCTGAGAAAGGCTTTCTCTTGCGCTGATAACATGGTTTCACATTAGGAAAAGCATTCATAAACAATAGTAAGAAGGCACATTAACCCCCCCACCTGAATTTGGAACTATACAACTAATGGCAGAACGAGACGTTCTCTCTATTCGGCAACAACGGCTGCTCCAATTGGAGCAGCCGTTGTTGCTTTGCATATTCAGCCTGCCTTAGCCTTCGGGTCCACAAGTTGTCTTTATGACTACTCGTATATAAGGCAGGGCCCTTTTCATGGTGTTATCACCGAGAAAAGAAGAAGGCTTTCAGATAAACGATACTTGTGGCTGGGTTATCCTCTCACTTACGGGATCACTCGGATGGTGATCTGAGCGGCTTTGCCGTTGTGGGCAGTTGCCACGATTACTGCAATGCCGGTTTCATTGTTTGCTGTTACAAGGCCGTTTTCATCTACGGTCAGCAGATTGGGGGTCAGAGTCGACCAAGTCAGCTCCTGGTTCGTAGCATTTTCAGGGGCAACGACTGCTGTCAGCTGAATGGACTTGTTCCGCTTCAGGTTAATCATGGCGGAGCCGGTGATGGAGACTTTTTCCACCTGAATCTCTTCTTGGTCTTCCTTCTCCAGCTCAATTCCGATGGTGTCTGCTCCGGTTACCGTAAAGCTTCCGTGGGCGGTTTTATAGCCGGTTGCACTGGCGGTATAAGAATATTCGCCTGCCCCAAGCTGGTAAACCAGAGGGTTCTCGGTGGAGGGAACGACCACCGCAGGGTTGCCCTGCTCTACAGCAATGGTCAGATCCGGGGCATCCGCAGGCGTTATGTTGAAGGTAATGGTGTGTTTCTCCGAATCTTCCTTCTCCAGTGCAATTTCGATGGTATTCGCTCCGGTTACTGTAAAGCTTCCGTGGGCGGTTTTATAGCCGGCTGCACTGGCGGTATAAGAATACTCGCCCGACCCAAGCTGGTAAACCAGAGGGTTTTCGGTGGAAGGAACGACCACCGCAGGGTTGCCCTGCTCTACGACAATGGTCAGATCCGGGGCATCGGGAGGCGTTATATTGAAGGTGATGGTGTGTTTTTCCGATTCAGCGCCTTCGTCTGTGGTTACTGCATAGGTGGCTTTCAGGGTGTCGCCGCCCACGGTAACAGTGGCGGTGATCAAAGCCGTACCAGCCAGACTCTGGTTGGTGATGACACCTTTTTCGTCTACAGACGCTACGGCAGGATTGCTGCTGCTGTAAACTACAGTTGCCTGTTGTGGGGTAGGATTCACAATGCAGGATTCATCGTTCAGAGAGATGGTAAGCTGTGTATTCACCTGGACATCATTGGTAACTTTGATCTTATCACCGGTCAAGGTTACGGCAGTCAAGCGAGGCGCAGCTACACCGGAAACCTCCAGCTTCCAATCTTTTTTGATATCGTTGGAGGAGCGGCCCACGGCCACGGTGTATTCGCCCTCCGAAACAACCCGCTTGCCGTCTTCGTTAATAAACCAAAGATCATCGGCCTTTACGGTAACGGTAACCGTTTGTTTTTCGCGAGCAGCAAGCTCCACACGCTGGAAGCCTTTGAGCTGTTTGATGGGCATTTCGCCATTTCCAGCGCCGGGTGCACTTACATAAACCTGAACGACATCTGCACCGGCAACATTGGATTTGTTTTCCACATCCACCGAGACATCGAAGGTTCCGTCTGTTGCAACGGTGCGCTCGCTGATTTGGAAGTTAGAATACTCAAAATCAGAATAGCTCAGGCCGTAACCGAAGGGATAGAGCACGTCACCTTTAAAATACTGATAGGTGCGGCCTAATTTCTCGCCTTCGGGGCGAATGGAATAGTCGAGGATATTGGGGAGCTGAGCCTCGTTGGCATACCAGGTAAAGGAAAGGCGTCCGTTGGCGTTTTGGTCGCCCAAGAGAACTTCCGCCATGGCCTGCCCTTGGAACTGGCCATTGTAGCTGGTATACAGTATTGCTTTGGCGTCATCCGCGAAGTCGGAGATATTCATGGTACCTACGGCTTGAATGGCCACCACTGTGTTGGGATTGGCTTCCATGACTTTTGCGATTTCTTCTGTCTGACCGGCGGGGAAATTCATGTTGGAGCGATCCCGGTTCTCGCCAGCCACGTTGAGGCCGGAGCTGGTGCCGGTGCCAGCCATATAAATGGCCATGTCGGCTTTCTCAATTTCTGCCAGGGCAGTATCGCTGCCGGAGGAGGACTGGTTGGTAGTGAATACCAGATAAATATCTTTTTTACCTTGATACAGGTTGGCAATATCGGTGGCCACTGTTCCGCTATTGGTGCTGTAGCTGCTCCAAGAGCCGGTGCGGTCGCAGGTTGCCGTTGCGATAACCGGGCCAGTGGGACTATCTACGTGCAGCTCCACCACCGGCTTAACGTTTCCACTGGTGCCATTGGTGCTGATGCTGACAGCAAATGACTCAATGCCGGAGCCAAGGTCAAAGCCCTGGTAAACCGCATAGCCACCATCGTTAATATAACCGATGTTGCTGGTCTCAGCTCTGCAATCACTGTAGCGGTTGGCGCTTACAGCGGAAACAACATTGTTGTTGTAGGTAAAATCGCGGATGTTAAAGATATAGCCGGATACTTTGCTGCCGCTGAGGTTATAGAACTTCAGGTTATTAGCAGTATCAAAGCCCTTGCCGTTCAGCGCATCCGTAAGTCCCTTCTGGAAGCTGACTTTTGTGGAAGGTGAGCCTGCGTAGTTGGAATCGCCCAACTCGCAGATATCGTTAAACTTGCCCACAACCGCAATGGATTTTACGGTATCGGTTTTAATAGGAAGGGTATTTTCACTGTTTTTGAGCATGACAATCGCATTGCGGGAAGCCTTCAGAGAAGTTGCCACGTTATAGGGTGTTTCCACGCGGTTGGCAACCGTATAGCTTCTGTAGATGTTGTCTTCCGCATTGTCGAACTCGCCGATCTTCATGCGGGAAGTAAACAGCCGCACCAGAGCGCGGTCCACAATGTCTTCGGTCATTACGCCGTTATCGGTGAGAACACCGTCTTGAATAGCCGCAGCTACGTTGTTGCTGTAGTCGCCGCCATAATTGCCGCCCTGGGTCCAGTTGCAGGCCAAGTCGGTGCCTGCCATCATGGCAAACGCAGTAGCCTGCGGCATGGTGACCTGCTGGGTATAGCCTTCTGGATTGGAGGGAATCCATTTGTGGCCACTGCGCATCCAGTTGATGCCCTCACAGTCGGATACGACATATCCGTTAAAGCCCCAGGTCTTCCGCAGCAGCGTATCCAGCACATAGGTGTTGGCCGAAGCGGGAATACCATTGATTCTGTTATAGGAGCTCATAACCGATTCCGGGTTGGCGGTCTCGGTGATATGGCGGAAGGGAGCGGTATAATATTCCCGCAGTGACCGATCGTCCACGTCAGAGGAGCCGGTGTAACGGTTTTGCTCGCTGTTGTTGGCAGCATAGTGCTTGAGAGTGGCAATGGTTTTTAAGTATTGTTGACCGGAGGGGCTAAGATTGTCCGTATCAGAGCTCCCCTGTACACCGTGAATGTATTGCTCGCCCAGGATGGAAACCAGGAAGGGGTCTTCGCCGTAGCCTTCTTCGTTGCGGCCCCATCGGGGGTCTCTTTGCATGTTGATGGTTGGCGAGAAATTGCTCAGCGGCCTGCCGTTGGTGGTGTTGTAGCCCCGGCTTTCATCTCCTATGATAGAGGCAGAATCAAGCAGCAGCTGGGGATCCCAGGTAAGAGACATGCTCAGGCTGGAGGGGAAGGACACAGCCCTGCTCCACGCCACACCGTGCAGTGATTCCTGCCACCAGTTGTTTGCCTTGATGCCCAGACGGGGAATGGCCGGTGCACTGGTATTCAGCTGAGATGCCTTTTCCGCCATGGTCATGCGGGAGACCAAGTCGGTGGCCCGTTCCTCAAAGGTGAGGCTGGTATTTTGATAGGGCAGAACCTCTGCCTCAGCGGCGGAAACAGTGGTGGAAATGGGTGGAAAAGCCAGCGAAGATAGGCATAAAATACCGGCTAGTATCACACTAGATTTCTTTTTTACTTTTGCATACATCTTCATATTGATCCTCCTTTTCTGCTTTTGTTTATTTGTTCAGCCACACCTCATGGCTAAGAAAATTAAATAGTAGGCAAAGGCCACTATTCGACTGCGTAGGGCCAATCCGAAAATTTGCCCAGATTATACACCCGCTGATACCCCAGCTCCAGCGCTATTTCCAGAGCTTTCTGCGATCTTACACCGCCCGCGCAATAGAAAATCAGCTTGGTATCCCGGGAGGGCACTTCTGTTTGAAGCTTTGCTTTAATTTCATCCAGCGGAATGTGGATGCACCCCAGCACATGCCCTTCGCTGTATTCCTCTTGGGTACGCACGTCAATAATAACACCCATGCCACTCAGCATGTCCTCATAGGCCTGCTCCGGCTTGATTTGGTACTGCCGGGCAGCACCGGCATCCAGCACCTGATAGGAGTAATCCTCACCAACGATAACCAGCTTACCCGCACCCAAGGCCAGACCCTTCAGGTCAAATTCGCCGAAAGACTCCACCTTGTTGCACTTGGAGCAGTCCGAGATCGTTAAAATCTGGCCATCGTTGCAGGCCGCTAGGATTTGATCTGTCTCGAAATCTATGGCGTTAATCTTAATGGAGCGGGGTTGTTCTGGATCCACTCCCTCGATTTGCTCCAGCGACCGAAAGATCCAAACCTCACCGGTATCCGACATCATCATATGAGGAACACCCGGATCGGCCGATAGATAGCCTGTAACACAGAATAGCTGACCAATGGCTTTAATATTGGTGAACACAAAGGGCTCGTAATATCCCTTGTAGACTTCGTTGAAATCTTCAATTTTCCAATTTACCCCGTCTGTACTGGAAAGAATATCACTTTCAGAAGTTATGGCCATAATGTATCGGTCGGTTGCCGCAATGGATACAATGTTTTTATTCAGGCCTGTCTGAACCGCTGCCCAGTCGGTTCCATCAGGAGACCGCAAAATCACGCCGTTATCCGTGCATGCGTAATAGCTCCCCTGAAAGTATGCAATCCCCCATATGGTTGATGCAATGCCTGTATCTGCGGATGTGAAGCTATCTTTGCCGGTGCTGTATAATAAGGTTCCACCTGTTCCACCCACCAGGATTTTGCCTTCGTGGGCCAAAACTTGCAGCAAATCTTCCTGCGTGGGCACTGGTATACTATGGGCTTGTCCCTGTGTGTCGATCCGATCCAGACGCCCCCCTGTGCCTGCGGCCAAAAAGGATGCCCCATCATACAATACACACTGATATCCTTGGGTGAGAAGTGGCTTCTGTCGTGTCTGCGCCACTGTCAAAGCAACATTGCCCGCAGGCTGGCAGCCCACCAGCACAGCTCCGATTAGAGCAGCAAACAGAATAAGAGGTTTCAGACGCATGTCGGAGCTCCTTTCAAAATAACGGCGGTAGCCATATGCTCGTGCACAATTTTAATAAATCATATATAAATTAGGTTTATATATGATTATTTTAATATTTAAGTGCTCGAGCACATTTTTTGATCACAAACAACGCTGTTCCTTAAAAACCATTTTGTTATTGCAAAAAGATACAAAAGAATTATCTTTTATCTAATATTAACTATTTCGACAGCTGCTTTCAATAGCATTTCTTCACCAAATTATTGGGAATTTTTGTCAGAAAAATACAAAATATAGGATATTATCTTTCGCTGGGATAAGCATAACACAATGATAAAATAAAATATAAGCTTGGCCACATAACTAAATAACAGGAACATTTTTGTGACAATGCGGAAACGCAGCATACAGCAACTTAAAGGTACTTAAGCAATACACTGCATGTTAGAAAACGCAGAGAACGCCCCAAGCGGTACGTGAAATTGAGTAGCATATGCAAAAGGGTAAATCGTGGGGCAAAAACGAGTGAACTTGCACGCGGGTTAAATTTAGCTCTAATGTGTTATTTTAAAAAGTAAGTCCCGCAAAACAAAATGTTAATGCGGGACTTACTGGCTGGGCTAGATGGGTTCGATCCATCGAGTGACGGAGTCAAAGTCCTAACTGCTTGGTGAGAGCGGATGAGTTTGAATATGCAATGAAAGGAAGCCACGAACTGCGGCCTCCTTTCATTGTACTACCAGACTCCAAAAGGCCTTTGGCTTTTTTGAAGTCGCTTAATTGCAGTAATCAATATGTCACATATCACTGCTGATGACCGCTTCCATCTCAGTCTGGAAACGGCGACAGGCGGCTGTTATGCCATCTTCTTGGTTAAACACCGTATAAATGCCTGTAACAAATATTTCCGCCCCGCGGGCAACGCATTCTTTTGCATGGAAAAAATCTACACCGCCATCAATGGAAATGGGGAAGCTGCAACTGTGCTTTTCTTTGAGCCGCACCAGCTCATCCAGACGGCCCAGAGAATCCGGCATAAATTTTTGGCCTGCATAGCCTGGTTCAACAGTCATCAGCACGGCATAATCCAAAAACTGAATAATCGGCTCGATCAGGTCAATTCGCTGGGAAGGGTTTATGACCACGCCCGCCTTCATATCCTGTGTTCGGATATCTTCCAGTATTCTTCTTGTAAAATGAGTGCCATCCATATGAAAGCTTACATAGTCTGCACCGCTTTTTTTCAGTGGTGCAATATACTGGGCCGGGTTGGTTACCATAAGGTGCACATCTGCTATGCAATCGGGGTATTGCGCCTTTAGGTCCTGCACAAGCTTTAGCGAAAAGCAAAGATTCGGCACATAATGCCCGTCCATAATATCGATATGAAAAAAGTTTACGCCGGCGGCGACTAACTGCTGTATCTGACTGCCAATTGTAAGCAGGTTGCAGTTTGCAAGAGAAGGTGCATTTATAATTGTTTGTTTTGGCATCATTTTACTCCAATTTATCACCATATATTTTTTGTGTGGTTAAATCCATAAAGTTGCGGTCATCCTCCGTTGTGGAAACCATACAATATACATAGGAAATCGCCCCCGCCGGACAGCCGCAGTTGGGATGATAGCCTGAGGGAATGCTCACCAAATGTCCCTCCTGAATAAGCGCTACATCGTGAGGATTATCCAGTTCGTCGTATACGAATTGAGCCCCAAAGGCATTGGCCATATCAAAATATACGTAGGTCTCTTCGCGTTTCTCTGCATGTTCATGGGGAGGCCACGCAGTCCAACCGCCGGGGCAGCCTTTGCAAAATCCAACCAAAAATCTTGCGGAATCAAATGCTTCATCAATACAGTTCCACACATCGCGTTTGGTACCGTTTTCCTGCTTTCCGTATACCTTGTGTCGGCTATCGCCGTCCACCTCTTTAAAGACAATGTGCGCAAATGTTGTTTTGCGGGTGCACGGTGCCCCGAAGCGAATAAACACAGCGCTCTTACTTTTCAAAACCACCTGTGCATCCGTTGGCAGATAGAGAATATCCCGCAGCACAGCTTCTCCGCTTTGTGCATGATAGGTGTAATCTGCCTGACCGGAAATACAAACAAGGCAAACTTCTTCGTTTCCACTTTCAACTATAACTTCTGTATCCTTTAGCTCGATCCGCTGAGCAGAGGTATAGGTTAGCTGCATTGCCTTAGGCTCCAACCGCTGCAATAGTTCTTCCGGCTTAAAATGTATTTGTATCATGGGGTCTGCTCCTATTCCTGAATTTCATAGCACGCCAGCCACGTTTACGCCAGCACCGCCAACAATTTCCGAACCATTTCCTCATACTCAGCTTCAGGCAGAAAGGTTTTGTTGGGGTTCATCGTAAAGGTGCCCCCCCATTCTTCTCCATCTTGGTATTTGGGCACCACATGAAAATGCAGGTGTCCCATCTTATCCGAATAATAGCCGTAATTTACTTTTGCAGGCGCAAAAACCGTGTCTATCGCTTTGGCCACCTTTGCGACATCCTGCATATAAACGGACAGCTCTTCTTGGCTGAGTTCAAAGAGTTCTTTGTGGTGGCCAGTTTCGGCAACAACACACCGGCCATAATGGGTTTGCTCACGAAACAAATATACGGTAGATGCGTTTAAATCGCAGATTTTTATAACATTGGACAGTGCTTCTCCTTTTTCACAATACACACACTTGTTCATAGATACTCCCACTTTCTCCAAACGTCTTTTTTATAGCATTGATATACCTTATGCTTCTTTTTTCTGCTCCATATGTGATTGCAGCAGCACTGCAAGCAGCAAAATGGTGCCGGTGATAATGTTTTGCCAAAACGCACTGATCGTTCCATTCAGGTTAATGAGATTGCTGATCAGCCCCACAAACATAACCCCAAAGAATACCCCTTCGATTTTGCCAACACCGCCCCGCACCCGGGTGCCGCCGATCACAATAGCTGCCATAATGGTCATCTCCCAGCCAGTGCCTGCTCCGGGCTGTGCTGCGGCAAGACGTCCGGTAACAATGATGCCTGCAATGGCTCCTGCAATGCCGCTGATCATAAAGGCAAGCGTTTTGGAACGGTCTACCCGGACACCCATCATGGCGGCGGCTTCTTCGCTGCCGCCTATGGCGTATAGGGAGCGCCCAAATGAGGTGTTGCGGGTTATAAATATCGATATCAGAATCAGTGCGATAAAGATAGCGGCAGGCATTGGCAAAAATTCGCCAAACACATAACCCCTGCCGATAAATCGCAGTACCTCGGCTTCATCCGCCAGTGGCAGCGATAGTTCGTTGTTCATCAGCAGGGCAAGCCCGCGTATGCCAAGCTGTGTGCCCAGTGTCGCAATAAAAGGCTGCACCTTCAGCTTGGTAATGATCAAGCCGTTCATGATGCCTATAGCCGCTCCCACCGCAAGTGCCGCCAAAATCGATATCCAAAATCCATAAGGGCTGAGCTTTGCCACAATCATACCGCAAAGCGCTGTTGTGGCACCGATAGAAAGATCCCTTGCTCCAATTAAAAACAGAAAATTAACGCCAATCGCCGCAATACCCATCAACGAAGCCTGCCGCAATACGTTGGAAAGATTATTTTCGTACGAAAGAAAGGTCGGCCCAAAAGCAAAGCCTCCAAATATGCACATTGCCAATACCGCAAGCAAGGCCGGCTGACTCATGGCAAAATCTTGTGCACGTTGTGCTATGAGGTCTTTTTTCTTTACTTGTTGCTTCATTTTTTCTTTCACATCCTATGCTGTGCGTTCGCGTTGTATTGCCAATGCACCAATAATAATAACCGCCTTGATCAGGTTAGCCGCAGCAAATGGAATGTTATTCATGTTCACCGTGATCCCGATGAGCACCATAATGATTGCCCCTGCAATGGAACCTACAACATTGGCCATGCCGCCTTTCATAGAGGTACCCCCAATTGCAACCGCTGCAATTGCGTCCAGATCATACATCATACCAAGCTCATTGGGGTCCACTGCGGAGGAACGGGCCAGTTCAATCACACCGCACAGGCTCGCAAGCACAGAGGAGAGCGCATAGGTGATCACAATGATCTTTACAGTATGCAGCCCGGAAAGCCTTGCGGCCCGGGTGTTTTCTCCAATGGATTCAACATAAGTGCCAAAGGTTGTTTTCTTGATGGCAAAAATACTCACAACAGCCACAACAACAAAAAATATACTCTGAATGGGTACGACACCGTTAATGCGGTAGAGTCCCAGCGCAGAGATCACAGGGTATTTTCCCAGAGAAAATACACTGGATTTGGCGATTAAAACGGCGACTCCGCGGATAACAATTTGCATGACAAGAGTAAGTATGACCGGCTGAACATTGTATTTTGCGATCATAACGCCGTTAAACATACCCACTAAAGCGCACACACCCACGGCCACAAACAGCCACAGGAGAAAGTTTCCGCCGGTAGTGGTCATTCCCTGAGCAATGATAACCCCACACAGTGCCATGATAGAGCCGGTAGAAATATCGATGCCCCCAATAGAGATGACCAAAGTCATTCCAATGGCCATACACAGCGGCCCCGCCGATTGCTTAATCACCAGGTACAGTGTATTGATCGATGCAAAATTGGGCGTAAAAATTATATTGAATAAAATCAAACCCAGCAATACTGCCAGAGCGCCGAATTGTATAAAGAACTCCCGCCCGCTCATACGGATCCGGGGCGGGTCCGTCAGTCCCGCCCGCTTTATTGAACTGCCCATTGATTCACCTCCAGATTTGCGCCTTCAGGTGTATCTTCCGGCCCGCTTTCGGCAATTGCCTTCATAATATTCCTTTCAGAAATGGCGTCTCCCACAATTTCCGCCTTCTTTCTGCCTTCCTGCAAAATGACCACCCGATCACATCCCCGCACTAATTCCTCTATTTCTGAAGAAATATACAGCACGCTGATGCCCTGATTGGAAATTTGCTGGATTAGTGCCTCTATTTCTCCTTTAGCGCCAACGTCAATGCCCCGGGTAGGCTCATCCATAATGATCAGCTGCGGCTTTGTTACAAGCCATTTGGACAGCACCACCTTTTGCTGGTTGCCACCGCTCAAATTCTTGATCCTTGTCATGGCAGAGGGAGTGCGGATGTCGATTTTTTTTATGTACTCATTGGCAATTTCCAATTGTTTTGCCCTATTGACAATGCCAAATCGGCTAATTCGGCCCATAACAGTGATAGAAATATTGTCCATGATGCTTAAATTGGGGAAAATCCCCTCAACCTTGCGGTCTTCAGTACAAAAGGCTTCACCTTTTTTTATAGCGTCACTGGGATCTTTAAAACGCACCGCCTGTCCGCCATAGAAGATTTCCCCCTCATACTGAACATCATCACCAAAAATCACCTTGGCAAGCTCGGTGCGGCCGGAGCCAAGCAGACCAGCCAGCCCGACCACTTCCCCTTTGCGGATGATTAAATCCACACCATTGAGGCGGTGCCCGCATTTGATGGCTTTTACTTCACACAAAACTTCCGCCTTTTGCTTTTCTGGCTGGTATTCTTTCTTTTTGTTGACCAGATCGGTTGCGTCCCGACCAATCATTTTGGAGACAAGTTCCAGTTTAGATAGTTCCTTGGCGGGGTAACAGCCAACAAACTCACCGTCCTTCAAAATGGTGATGTTGTCGCATATTCTATACACCTCATCCATGCGGTGGGTAATAAAAACTGTGGAGATACCACGTTCTTTCAAGCCGGTAACCACATCAAACAGAATCTGTGTTTCCCGAGCGTCCAACGAAGAAGTCGCTTCATCCATCACCAAAAGCTTTGTGTCTATGGAAAGTGCCCGGGCAATGGCCACCATCTGCTGGATAGCGGTGCTGTATCGATTGAGAGGCTTGCTTACATCCACATCAACGCCCAGCTCTGCCATGGCCTTTTTCGCATCCGCCCGCATCTTTTTCCAATCGATAGAGCCAAACTTCTTGGGAGCGTTACCAAGATAGATATTTTCTGCAATGCTGAGAAAGGGGCTTAAATTCAACTCTTGGTAGATCGTGCTTATCCCCAGCCGCTGCGCTTCCAGCGGGCTGCCAACATGCACCGGTTCACCCTGAAAAATCATTTCGCCTTCATCTTTCCGATACAGACCAGTGATAATTTTTATCAGTGTGGATTTGCCGGCTCCATTTTCCCCCATTAAGGCCATTATTTCACCCTTATGCACAGAGAATGAAACGTTGGACAGCGCCCTCACACCGGGAAATGACTTGCTTATATTCTTCATTTCCAACAACACAGCGTGTTCCATAAACAACCCTCCCAGAGGATAAGCGAGCAGAATCGCATTTGCAAAAGCTCTGCTCGCTGCCTCGATTTTTTTACCAGTTTTTACCGAGATACTGCTCTACGTTTTCCTTTGTATAGAAGGTGTCGTTGGACCATACAAGCGGTTCAATGGTGTCACCCGCTTCAGCGGCCAGAATCACTTCCAGACATTGCTGGGCATACAACATGTTGTTTTGGGAACATGCCGCAACCTCTCCGCCATTGATGGCCTCAAGCATGTCGTTGCTTCCATCACCCACAGACAGTACCAGGATATCTGTGCCGGGAGTAAGCCCCATGGATTTTATGCCCTGAATGGCGCCAAAGGTCATTTCGTCATTGTGGGTGTACACAGCATCGATTTTGTCACCGTGGGCCTGAATCATGGCCTCCATGGCAGCCTGGGCTTCTGTGCGCATGTTATTCCCAACCTGCGAGGCCAGCAAGACCATATCGGGATGCTCTTCCATCACTTTTTTAAAGCCATTGCTGCGATCCATGGCGGTGGTGGAACCGGGTGAGCCGAAGATTTCCACAACGTTGCATTTTCCGTCCGTTTGCTTAGCCAGCCACTCAGCACACCATTCCCCTTGCGCTATGGCATTGGAGCGAATGGCCGTGAGGTAATCCTCTCCGGCTACCCCGCGGGAGGTGCGGTCAATGAGTATAACAGGCACACCTGCTTTTTTTGCCGCATCCAGTGCGGGAACCAATCCCTCTTCCTCTTTGGGGCACAGGATCAGGTAGTCAATTCCCTGAGCGAGAAGGTCTTCCACATCGGCGTTTTGTTTGTTGGTGTCGTTGTTGGCATCGGTAATCACAATATCAAGACCAGCTGCGCCAAAAATATCCCGCATATCCTGAGATTGTGCAATGCGGCCATTGTTGGTGGTATGTACTTGGGCAAACCCGATTTTCAAGGTTTTTTCTGCGCCGCCATCTGTACTCTGACTGCTGGCGGCGGTAGGCGACGTACTGCTGGGGTTGCTGCTTGCTGTAGTGCCACAAGCGGTCAAACCAAGAACCAGCGCAAGTGCTAACAGGGTGGATGTTGCTTTTTTCATACTGAATCTCCTCTTTTTTTGTGATTTAGAACCGGGAACTTTTGTATAATTGGCCCATTATAAAACGTAAAGCGTTTTTAAATAGAGGCTGATGGGTGTCGGCATACCTCCTGTGTACTGCTGACTATGCAGCAAGGTTAACGCACCTATCTAGCGCTGCACAACATACGCAGCAATTCAAAAATGCTTTATCATTTTTTGGTTAACTGGATATATCTGAGCAAGCAACAGGCGATATAGAAACATAATAAATCCGGTATCCCCCATAGCGATAATATCCATCTTACCCAAACGCTTGTCATGGCTTAAGACTTTGATATATCTTAATAAACGTTTATTTAAATCGACACTATTTTTTAGTTTTTCTTAGATAATTTTAGATAAAATTTAAAAATTCTTGATTTCAGCTTACCATGGTGATTGATATTTTGCAATAAATAATAATCGTTTATCTAATTTATCCTTTTATTCAACAATTTATTTAAACAATTTTTGTGCACATAATTATTAATTTTCTTTTAATTTCACATTATTATTTAAATTACTATCTTTACAGTGGCTTTTGTTCCGTGTATTATAATATAAGATAAACCATTATCCAATTTTTGATTAATAAACGATTATTTAAATCGTCATAAATAAAGGAGTATTCTGCCATGGCCTGCACTTTGAAGGACATTGCCCAACGTGCGGGTGTGTCCACAGTTACTGTACACAAATCCATTTACGGAAAACCCGGCATCGGAGAAGCCACTCGCAAACGGGTGTTAGAAATTGTGAAGGAAATGAACTACTCGGTCAATCCTGTTGCTTCCTCCTTAAAGAGGGATGCACTCAACATTGCGGTTATTTCACCTACACTGGAATCTCAGTTCAATTATTTCTTCAGGGCCATAGATACAGGTATCCAAAACGCCGAAAAAGAGCTGCGCAGTTTCAAGGTATCTGTCTTACGCTATTCCTGCGGGGACACATGGCAAAGCCAGACACGTATTTTAGATGATATTTTGCAGCATAGTGATATTCATGGCGTGGTGATATATTGCTGGGACGATACTAAGCTCAATGCACATTTTGAAAAATTGCATCAAAAAGGCATTCCGGTGATCACATTTCATTCCGACGCCATCAATTCTTGCCGCATTGCCTGTGTATCGGCCCCTAACGAGAACACAGGTTACCTGGCGGCGGAACTGATGAGCCATATCACCCCCCAAGGCGGTCGGATTATTGTTATGGGCGGCAACAAAATGTTAAAGGTACTGCGGGATAATACACTTGGCTTTTATAGCTGCATCCAGCGCTATCGTTCTGATTTGTCCCTTTTGGAGATAAACGATAAAAATTCTCTCGAAAATTTAAAATCTGAACTGAGAAAGCTGTTTTGCGCTTTTGACAATATTGTGGGCGTTTATTGCAACAGTGCCCGTAACAATATACCGCTTTGTGAGGTGCTCCATGAGATGGCCCTTAACAATAAAATCAAGGTCATTTGCAGCGATGTTTTCGAGGAACTGGCTCCCTATTTTGAAGATGGAACCATTACCGCCACTATGTGGCAGGACCCGCAATCGCAATCCTACAAAGCCATAAAGCTCATGTATGAATACCTGACTACCCGTACAAGCTCTACCGATAGAAGCGATGTGCGTATTGGCATTGTGATGAAAAGCAATTTTGTTGATTATTTGGGAACCCCGCTGCCGTCTGCAATGTATATGGAGGGGCTAAAAAAGATCTGATAAGGATGCAAATTATTAAACCATTGAACCAGGATTGCATACTCATTACTGGCTCTATGTTTTTGGGGCAACAAAAGGCGGATAGCCGAAACCATCCGCCTTTTATCCCGTATTTTCAGGTGGCTTATAAAGGGTCTACGCTGTTGCGAACCAGTTCTTTCAGTTCGTCCTTAATTATTCCCTCATTCAGCTGTATGATTTTCTCAGGCTTAGTCGCAATCTCCTTTGCAGAACAGCCTATCGCCCTGGTTTTCCCCTTTTTACGCCGTCACTGGCGCTTTTATACTCCTTGACAGAGGTGTAATGAATAAATGACAAAGGAGGATTTCGCCCGTACTGTTCAGATAAAGGAGAGTATTCGCCAGTATGTGGAGCAGCAGCCGGGTGATACTTTTGCAGATAAGTTTGAAAACATGGAGCGGGAGAAGGAAATAAAAAAAACTGCCGCTCAGAAAGAGCAGCAGCTCAAGCAGTTACAGAATCGGATAGCCAGCTTGCACAGGTAGAACGAAAGCCCATGATGATTCATCTAGCAGTAGATCGGGCAGTGGATACCTGTAAAAATATATAGAGTATGTGGCAGAAGCCTGCCCCAAAGTTCTTTTACAAATAAGCTGTCAATGCACAAAAACATTTATATAACAGGGTTGGGTGTCTAGCCGCACCCTCCCTTTATATACTTGTTATATTGCAAAAAGGCCTATCCGAAGATAGACCTTTCTACAATATAATATGGCTGGGCTAGATGGATTCGAACCATCGAGTGACGGAGTCAAAGTCCGTTGCCTTACCGCTTGGCGATAGCCCATCGAAAACTTTATTTAGATATAAAAAAAGGACAAAAACATGTCCTTTTATCAGCAAATGGGGTGGATAATGAGAATCGAACTCACGACCTCCAGAGCCACAATCTGGCGCTCTAACCAACTGAGCTATATCCACCATAAACTGGCGCGCTGTAAGGGATTCGAACCCCTGGCCTACTGCTTAGAAGGCAGTTGCTCTATCCGACTGAGCTAACAGCGCATATGGCCCTAAAAGACCGTGGAGCGGGTGATGGGAATCGAACCCACGTAACCAGCTTGGAAGGCTGGAATTCTACCATTGAACTACACCCGCAGATAAAGAAGCGCTCTTGCTTCCAGACGACTGCAACGCTAGTTATTATAACTTATAATAAAAAGTTTGTCAACGTGTTTCTGCAAATTCCTTGGTTTGTGCACAAAAGAGTTTAACAATGGTTATTATATGGTATTGACAGCCCTGTGGTTTGGTGATAGTATAGCATCAATCGGCTATACTAACTGTATCTTTATGGAAAACAGCCGTTTGTTTAAACTTTAAAATGACTGCTTAAATCGCTGACAGGGACCTGCGGAAAACCGATTGTTTTTTACCAGAGAGAGCGGTGCTTGGTGAAAGCCGCTTTAAAAAACCTTTTCCGCTTACCACCCTAGAGTGAATGGGAAGCCTTCGGGCGAAAGCATTTCGCATGCCCTGCGTTATCGGGGTTAAAAGTGATGTCTTTCGGGGCATAATTTGGGTGGAACCGTGGAGCTTGACTTCATCCCTTTTGGGATGGGGTTTTTTTGTTTTTTGCCGCTTGAGGAGCCGAAACACAGCAGAGTTTTTCTGCGGGCGGCATTGTTCGGCCATTTTAAACCGAAACTGTTATGAAGGAGAAAGCATAATGATTAAAATCACACTGAAGGATGGAAGCTTTAAGGAATATGACGCCGGCACCACAGTGGGCGAGGTTGCCAAGGCCTTGGGAGCCGGGCTCTATAAGGCCGCCTGCTGCGGAATCGTAAACGGCGAGACTGTGGACCTGCGCACGCCTCTCACTGAGGATTGCGAACTGGCCATTGCCACCTTTGATCAGATCGAAGGCAAAAAGGCATTCTGGCACACCGCCAGCCATGTCATGGCACAGGCTGTCCGCAGGCTGTATCCTGCCGCCAAGCTGGCCATTGGCCCCGCCATCGACAATGGCTTTTACTACGACTTTGATATAGAGACCCCCTTCACCCCCGATGACTTGGAGAAAATTCAGGCCGAGATGGTCAAAATCGTCAAGGAAGCTCTGCCTCTGGAGCGCTTTGAGCTCCCCGCTGGGGAAGCCATCCAGCTGATGAAGGATGAGCCTTATAAGGTAGAGCTGATTGAGGAACACGGCTCCCAAGGCGAGGCCATCAGCTTTTATAAACAGGGTGATTTCACCGACCTGTGCGCCGGCCCTCATCTGCCGGATACCAGCCGGATCAAGGCGATCAAGCTTACCTCCTCCACAGGTGCCTACTGGCGTGGCAGCGAGAAAAACAAAATGCTCTGCCGCATCTACGGCATTGCTTTCCCCAAAGCCAGCCAGCTGACGGAATATCTGGAGATGCTGGAAGAAGCCAAAAAGCGGGATCACCGCAAGCTGGGCAAGGAGCTGGAGCTGTTTACCTTTATGGATGAAGGCCCGGGCTTTCCTTTCTTCCTGCCCAAAGGTATGCTGCTGAAAAATACGCTCATTGATTACTGGCGCCAGCTGCACCGGGATGCCGGCTACAGCGAAATCTCCACTCCTATTATTCTCAGCCAGAACCTGTGGGAAAACAGCGGCCACTGGGGCCACTACCAGAACAATATGTATACCACCACCATCGATGACAGCAACTTCTGCATCAAGCCCATGAACTGCCCAGGCGGTATGCTGGTCTACAAAACTAAGATGCACTCCTATCGTGAGCTGCCTCTGCGTATGGGCGAGCTGGGTCTGGTTCACCGCCATGAGCTTTCCGGCGCTCTCCACGGCCTGATGCGGGTGCGCTGCTTCACACAGGACGATGCCCACATCTTTATGACCAAGGATCAGATTAAGGATGAAATCAAGGGTGTTGTCAACCTGATTGACACCGTTTATAATACCTTCGGTTTTTCTTATCACATTGAGCTTTCCACCCAGCCGGAGGATTCCATGGGCGCCAAGGAAGATTGGGATACCGCTACCGAGGCTTTACGTGAGGCCATTGTGGAAATGGGCTACGATTACAAAATCAACGAAGGCGACGGCGCTTTCTATGGCCCCAAGTTGGATTTCCACCTGACCGACTGCTTGGGAAGAACTTGGCAGTGCGGCACCATCCAGCTGGATTTTCAAATGCCGGAGCGCTTCGATCTGGAATACACCGGCGCAGACGACCAAAAGCACCGCCCCATTATGATTCACCGGGTGGTTTTTGGTTCCATCGAGCGGTTTATCGGTATTCTTACCGAGCATTTCGCCGGAGCCTTCCCTCTCTGGCTGGCACCTGTTCAAATGCGGGTGATGCCCATTGCCGACCGGCACATCGAACACGCACAGAAGGTGATGGCTGCGCTGGAAGCACAGGGTATGCGTGTGGAAATGGATACCCGCAACGAAAAAATCGGCTACAAGATCCGTGAGGGCCAAATGCAGAAGATTCCTTACATGCTGGTGATTGGCGATCAGGAGGTCGAGGCTGATTCGGTGGCAGTCCGCTCCCGTCGGGACGGCGATCGTGGTGCCATGTCGGTATCGGATTTTGCCGCTCTTGCTTTGGAGGAAATCCGCACCAAGGCTATCTAATTTCGTTATGTTGGCAAAAGTCCAAGGCCGCAGGAAAATATCCTGCGGCCTTGGACTGTAGACATAACAGCCTTTAACTTGAAAACCTTATGGTTTTAATGCGTAATTCTTCCGCAGTTGAATTGATTTCGACGCAGGAATCCTACTTTTTGCGCCGGAGCGGTGCAATCCGGGGGGAATATGGGGGGCATTGGATGCCCCCCATAGAGAGTGTAGACTTTTGTCTGCACTCTCAGGCCGCAGGAAAATATCCTGCGGCCTTTTCTTATTCCAGAGCATCTTGGGATTCCAGCTGCCTTTCCAGCCCCACAAAAAAGTCACTGTAGCTGCATTTAAAAAGCATCTTGAGGGCTACAATCAGGCCCACAGGGACATTGAGCCGCTTGAGCTCAATCATGGACAGCCGCGAGCGGGATATATTCAGCCCCATGGTTTGAAGCTGGATGGAAACATAGCTTTGTGTCATTCCGCTGGCTTTCCGCAGCCTCACAATATTATCGGAAATATCCAAATCTGTAATCAAATACTGTCCCATAAAAAGCCCTCCTGATTCCACCTATTGTATAGTCAGTCACGCTTAAAGCTCATATATACAAAAAGATGTGCCTGCCTCACATACAAATGACCATACAAGCAGTTGCATTAAACATCAGTATATGCTAATATGAGAAAAAATATGCCTATGTACATAGGCATTCAGAAGGACATTCAGCCGAATGCATAGGGCTGTTTTTAGTGATCCTGCATGATCGTGTGACCAATCTGAGAATTTCAGCTTTGCTCGTTATGCTGTTCCCGATAAACGCTGCGGTAAAATTGCAGAAGCTGCTCCACCTCTAAAGTGGCGGCCTTCAGTCCACGGCTGACTGCCGAATCGCTCAGCCCCAGCCTGCTGGCTATTTCGGTTTTGCGCAGTCCCTCGCCATAATGCAGATGAACCAGACAGCGCTTGGCATCCGGCAGGCCTTTGACAGCCACTTTGGCAGCTATCCGCAGAGCCTCCAGCTCCTTTGTGTTATCCCGGGAAATCATCCAATCTGGCATCAATCGAGGATCCGTTTTAAGATCTGGCAGCAGCTCAGAGCAATTCATTTCAGGTGAATCGTGGGGATTGGCAGATCGGTTAAATTGGCTTTTCATTTAGGCTCCTTTCCATTGACAATCCATTTTCTTTGGGTTAGACTTTTATTCAAATGAGAAAATATAGTTTTTCAACTCAACTAGGAATATTAAGGTTTGGTTTAAATGCCACACCGACTAAAGCAACAATACTCTTATATATATAAGTATAGTTCGTTTTTTTGGACCAGTCAATTCTATTGCAGTATTTTGTCTGACCAATGACCAAGGAGGGGGTTTTTATGCTGTTTGCACAGGTGCTCGGCAACCTTCTGGAGCAAAAAGAGATTACAGCCTATCGTCTGGCCAAAGAAACAGGTCTTTCTCAAAGCCTGATTTCAGATTGGCGCAAGGGAAAAACCATTCCCAGCAGCGATAAGCTTATGACTTTATCTCGTTTTTTTGGTGTTTCCATCGATTATTTGCTGGATAATCCCCCAGCAGCCTTTCAGCCAACCGAGGCAGTGCGGATTCCTATATACGGCTCAATCTTCTCTGCCGAAACCCTGGGCAGTGGCAAAGGCATCGAGCGCTACATTGACGCCCAAGTGGAAAATCCCGAGGAATATTTCTATCTTTCTATGGCTGGAAGCAGCATGTCCGCTTCTGGAATTTTAAGCAACGCCACCGTTTTGGTTCATCGGCAGGATACAGCCTGCGATGGTCAGATTGTTGCTTGCCTGCCGATGGGAAAAACGGCAACATTTCGCCGTTTCCGCTGTTGCGGCGATGCGGCTCTTCTGCTGCCGGAAGGCGCTCCCGCCGATTCTTTTGTCTGGTCCGGCACTTCACCTGACTTGAGCGAGGCCGCTTTGCTGGGTGTAGCCGTTTCTTCACTGAACCCTCTATAGAAAAAGTAGGTTTCTGCTACAGTTTCAGCCTTCCCTCTCCGATATATGAAATAGGAGGGGGGTTTTCTTATGGACATTAAAAAGATACAATATCCTGGGCAAAGCACCCCGCTTACACAGCCTATGGAAGCATCCTCCACCGAGCAGGAACAGGGGCAATTCAAACAACAGCCTGTTTTGCTTGAAACCGACCAGCTGGCCTCCTTTCAGGATTGGCTGAAAGAAATGGAAGAACGGCAGCTTCAAGCTGATACAGAATGGGAAGCCCTTTACCAAGCCACCAAACGTGAGCTTGCTGCTTCTAAAAGCAATTGGTCGGCTTTGGAGATAAAACCCAAGCCAATCCCTACAACGGTCGGGCTTTCTTCCCGCATCGCAAGCCGTCTGCTTTCAGAGCATGGCTTTCGGGTAGCCGTAACCGCCGCTGAATACAGCGACAGCATCCCGGAAGGGGATGTGATTATCACAGTTCCCATGCCCGGTTCCAGTGCGGCCGAGGGCTCCGGTATTAAGCTGATTGTCAGCAAAGGCCCTGCCCCAAAGGGTCACGAAAAAGCACCCCAGGATTTGCTGGCCTTGGGCGAATTGGGGGGCTCCAAAAAGAAGGATGGAGACGATACCCACAAAATCTACACGCCTTTTCCAAAACCGGCGGAACGCACTTTATCCAATACCGCATCGGAAGAAGCATCCCCGGCAGGTGAAGCCACCATTTCCCCTCAATAGCGGCTTTTCCCTTCTCTACCGGTTAAGCTTCAATCATCGGGCAGATACTGCCGCTTTTTGTAAAACATACATTTTAATACTGAGAGAAGAGGTATGAATGTGACTCCTTCCCCTGATTCTAACAAGAAGGAATCGCTTTTTTCAATGTTAAAGGAATTGCTGCGATTTCGCATTAAAATAAGAAAAATTCATGTAGACAGTATTGAGGATACTCCCCCGAAACGGCGCTCTAAATCTCTTGTCAAGGATGAGAGCAAACAAAACACGGATAGGCAAAAGGAGCAACGGAGCTTTCCCTCAAATCAAAGCCGTGCAGACAATGCTGTGGATACTCCCTTAAAACAACCCATTCAAGCTTCCGATGGGGCTGTGGATAAGCACAACACGGATACACAAAAGGACTTGTCGAATCTTCCTTTAAGCACCATTCAAGCGGGCGATATTAACACCGCTTCTGTAAAGCATCCTTTTAAAGCTTCTGATACAGCCGTGAGTGAGAGCCCAGTTGATACAAAAAAAAGCAAACGGAACTTCTTTCTGAAAAAAGCCCATGTTGAAGATGCTCCTTTGAAACCATTCTTCAACGTTCTTGATCCGGCAGAAAAGGAAAGCAGCGCAGATACTCGAAAAGGCAAAAGAAAAAAAATCTTCAGGCTGGCTATTGGTATAGGCGGGGCTTTGTTGCTGGTTACTTGCGGTACTGCCGCCTTTATGATAATAACGGCCGATACTGCACTGGCCCGATTGGAAAAAGCCAATGAGCTGGTCGAAGAAAATGAGCTGGAAAAAGCAATTCCCGCCTTTAACAAGGTTGTTGAAAAAGACGAGACCATGGTGGAGGCCTATCTGGGTCTGGCTGATGTGGGTCTGGCGCTGGAAGCACCCGAAACCGTAATGGATTCGGTTTCAGCCGGTTATTATGTAACCGGCGATGCCCAGTTAAAGGAGAAGCTGCTCCAATTGGAGGCTTTGGAGGATAATTTAGCCGGGCGGTCCAATACACCCACCATTCCCTCCACTTCCCCGGACATAACAAATTTGGGCGACGAAGCCTCCGAGGAAGAAAGCGTTCCTGTAACCCCGCCGCCACCAACTCCTGTTACAGTCTGGTCAGACAAAGCCTTTGAGCAGATGATTCGGTTGGCTCTGGACAAAGGCCCCAACGAAACCATCACCACCGATGAGCTAGCCGCTATCCGCAGCCTGAAAATTGTCGGGAGCTCCCATGCGGCTGTGAATCAGGTGCTGCAGGTATTCAATTACAGCGGCTATTATATTGTGGAGGGCGTGAAATACGATACACCCGGTGAAATTCGAAATCTGGGGGATTTGGCCTATTTCAAAGGGCTCACTTCTCTGACAATCAGCTACAACAGCATTCAGGATCTTTCCGGGCTGGAAGACCTCAGCTCTTTGACCACTCTGGGGCTGTATAACAACCAGATCACCGATCTTTCGCCCCTTGCCGGCCTTTCCGGGCTGAAATGGCTGTTTCTTTATAACAACGATATTTCCGAGCTTTCCTCTCTAAACCGGCTCACTGCCCTTGAAGAGCTTTGGCTCTCAAACAATCAAATCGCGGATCTCTCACCCATTGCCGGGCTGGCCAATCTGCGCTCCCTGTTTTTGGATGGCAATCAGATTGCGGATTTGGAGCCTCTTGCTCAAATGAGCAATTTAAGGATTTTATCCGCCAATAACAACCAGATCACCCGCATTGATGTTGTGGCAGGGTTGAGCCAGCTGACCGATGTCTCTTTTAAAGGCAACAACATCCTCAATTACGGCCCCACCAAAGCCATTAAGAATGTCAACCAAGACCTTTATTTCGGGATAAAATCATTCTAAAAAGCTTGTTACAGCGCAAAGTCCGGTATCTGCCCTGATTTCAGTGGCAGTGCCGGACTTTTTTATATTTCCGACTAAATTTTAGGGAATTTTCAAGAATCGGCATCACCGCATCGATTCATGGGAAGGATATATACATTCACATATATAGAGGCGGAATATGAGCTGTAATTTTCATCTGCGCACCAGGCTCAGGCAAAAGTAAGTCTTTACTTCCCGGGCGGCTTAGGGTAAAATAGGTGAGAAGAAGCCCGGGCCCGCCTCTGTTCTGCGTGTGCTTTTATAGGAGTGGGTGTATACTGGTATGCCCTTCGGTCAGATTGTCTGCCCGGAGGCAGCGGTTTGCCGCAGCAAGTATAAACAGGCTTGGAAGCAAAAAAATTCCATTAGGATTAGGAGTGGAACTGTGCCGGCAAAATACAAAAGGATTTTGCTCAAACTGAGCGGAGAGGCCCTGGCTGGAGACGGCAAATTTGGCCTTGATTATGATGTGGTTTTCAACATCTGTAAAAGTATTAAGAAATGCGCCGATTTAGGCGTACAAATGGGCATTGTAGTTGGAGGAGGTAACTTCTGGCGGGGCCGTACCAGCGGCAAGATGGACCGCACCCGTGCCGATCATATGGGCATGCTGGCCACTGTGATGAATTCGCTGGCTTTGGCCGATGCTCTGGAATCCCACGGCGTGGATGTCCGGGTGCAGACCGCTATCCCCATGACCACCATTGCAGAGCCCTATATTCGCAACAAGGCGGTTCGCCATATGGAGAAAGGCCGTGTTGTGGTTTTTGGCTGCGGCACCGGCAATCCCTTCTTCTCCACCGATTCCGCCTCCTCCCTGCGTGGATTGGAAATCGAAGCGGATATCATATTCAAAGCCACTCTGGTAGATGGTGTCTACAACAAAGACCCCAACAAATACCCCGATGCAGTTAAGCTGGATAGCCTCACCTTTGGTCAGGTTCTCAGCGAAGGCTTGCAGGTTATGGATTCCACAGCCGCCTCTATGTGCCGGGATAACGGCTTGCCCATCCTGGTTTTCAGCATAAAGGATCCCGATAACATTGTCAGAGCCGTTTGCGGCGAAAATATTGGTACGATTGTGAAGGAGGAAGACAAATGAGCGAATCTGTAAAGCCTTATGAGGAAAAAATGAGTAAGTCCGTCGCCGTTTTGGAGCAGGAGTTTTCCGCCATCCGGGCAGGAAGGGCCAACCCCAGCGTCTTGGATAAGATCACAGTGGATTACTATGGCACCCCCACCCCCATCCAGCAGATGGCCGCCATTTCGGTTGCCGAGGCCCGTATCCTGAATATCCAGCCTTGGGATAAGAGCACTGTCAATATGATTGAAAAGGCAATCCAGAAATCGGATATCGGCATTAACCCCACCAGTGACGGCAACGTGATCCGCATCGCTTTCCCCCCGCTGACTGAGGATCGCCGCAAGGAAATCTGCAAAGAAATAAGCAAGATGGCGGAAGAATCCAAGATTGCCATTCGCTCCATTCGGCGGGATGCCAACGATAAATTCAAGGCCGCTAAGAAAAAGAGTGAACTGACCGAGGATGATGTAAAGGGCCTTGAAAAGGATATTCAAACCCTTACCGACAACTTCATCAAGGAAATTGATAAGCTGGCCCAGAAAAAGGAAAAAGAAATTCTCGAAATCTAATTCTCCTTTGTACATTTTATCCACCGGAAAGGGGCACATCTGTGAATACTTCTCCAAGGCAGCCCGTTAAAATTCCCCGCCACCTCGGTTTAATTATGGATGGCAATGGCCGCTGGGCCAAAAAGAGGGGACTCCCTGTCAAGCTGGGCCACAAAAAAGGCTCGGATACTCTAAAGGTTATTGTAAACCGCTGCCGGGAGCTGGGGATTGAGTATCTCACTGTGTATGCCTTTTCCACCGAAAACTGGAAGCGCCCCAAGGATGAGGTGGAAAGCCTCATGGCCCTTTTGGAGGATTTTCTGCTGAATTGGCGCAAGCTTTATAAAGAAGATAAGCGCCCGGATAAAATCCGCACCATTCTGCTGGGGGATCCGGCGCCTCTTTCCATTCGGCTTCAAGCTCTAACCCGGGAAATTGAAAGCGAAACCGCCGACAATACCGGTTTGACTTTAAACATAGCCTTTAATTATGGTGGACGGGATGAAATTCTCCGTGCCGCAAAGCTGCTCATTAAGGATTGCGGGGAAGGGCTTCTTTCCCCGCTTTCTGTCAATGAGGAAGAACTGAGCCGGCGGCTTTATACGAAAGGCCAGCCGGATGTTGATTTGATTATTCGCCCCAGCGGCGAGCAGCGCCTTTCTAACTTTATGATCTGGCAAAGCGCCTATGCGGAATTTGTCTTTATGGATGTTCTGTGGCCGGATTTCAGCCCTGCACATCTGGATACCGCTTTGGAGGAGTTTGCCTCCCGTGACCGCCGTTTTGGCGGAAGATGATGGCCTTTGCTTTTATTTTGCAAGCCCCGCGGCTTTAAACGCCCTTTTGGATAGATTTTCGGAGCCCCTTGCGGAGGGCTCAGTGGTTTTTGCCGTGTTTCAACCACCTTTTTCGGTGGAAGGAACCTAACTATGTTTCTAAGCAAAGCGGCAAATCCGGACAAGGAAGGTTTGAATAACACAATGAAAACACGCATTATTTCAGCCATGGTGGGTCTTGTGATACTGGCTGTGGTTTTGATTTTTTTTGATACGCTTCTGCTCAATGCCGTGGTGGCTTTCATTTCTCTTATTGCGGTTCATGAGCTTCTGAAAGCGACCGGTATCACCCGGCATCCTGCTCTCACCGCTGTGGGGATTTCTTTGGCCGCAGCTATTCCCATGGCACAGCTTGGTGTTTTTCAGCGGTTTTTACCCGTAGTATTTCTGTTTGTCATCTCTCTCTTCCTGATCTTGTTTCGGCAGCATGCTCTCATCACCATTCAACAGGTAGCCATGACCTTTTTCTTTTCCATGATTATCCCTCTCTTCTTTGTTTGCATCGTCTTTTTCCGGGATCATTACGGGCCCCAGCAAGGGCTTTTCTATGTACTTATTTCCCTCTGTGCCGCATGGCTGTGCGATTCCGGCGCCTATTTTGTGGGCCGTGCCTTCGGCAAACATAAGCTGGCACCCCAAATCAGCCCGAAAAAGACCATCGAAGGCTCGGTGGGCGGCGCTCTTGTGGCCACTCTGCTTGTCTTCCCGGTTTCTTTGGGTTTTCAATGGGGCATGGCGAAGCTGGGCTACAACGTAACCGTGAATTTTCTTGCCCTTGGCATTACCTTTCCTCTTTTCTGCATAGCCGGTATGGTGGGGGATTTATCTCTTTCGGTGATCAAGCGGCAGTTCAACGTGAAGGATTACGGAAAAATTATGCCCGGCCACGGTGGAATTCTGGATCGGTTTGACAGTGTCCTGTTTGTTCTGCCTCTGGTTTATACCGTTTGCGGCTACTGGCCCTTGGTGAGCATGTAAGCAATCGTTACCGGATACCCGAGTACTATTTTTCTATGAAAGCGGATACACTAGATTAGTGTTGTTTTTTTATGCAGGATGCGGCACACCCGCTCAGACATTTGACCCGGCATCAGCAAGGGAGCGATTCCAATGCAAAAGCTTACAATTTTAGGCTCCACCGGCTCCATCGGCACCCAGACCTTGGAGGTGTGCGAGAATCTGGGCTATCAGGCAGCGGCTCTCACCGCACATTCCAATACTGCTTTGCTGGAACAGCAGGCACGGCGCTTTTTGCCTGAGGCCGTTGCTGTAAGCCGCCCGGAGCTTTATCTTGATCTAAAAAGCAGGCTGGCGGATACCTCCACCAAGGTGCTGGCCGGTCAGGAGGCAGTCTGCGAGCTGGCCGCCCAGCCGGAAACCACTCTTGTCAACGCCATTGTGGGCATTGCGGGCCTTCGCCCCACCCTTACAGCGCTGGAGGCGGGCAAAACCGTGGCACTGGCCAACAAAGAAACTCTGGTTGCCGGCGGCGGGCTGGTTTCACAGGCTATTCGGGATTTTGGCGGGCGGGTTCTCCCCATTGACAGCGAGCATTCGGCTATTTTGCAGTGCTTACAGGCCGGGGAACGAAACCAGCTTGAGGGTGTGGTGCTCACCGCTTCCGGCGGCCCTTTTTACGGCAAAACCCGTGCGGAACTGACTGCTGTAACCGTGGAGCAGGCTCTGCGCCACCCCACTTGGTCCATGGGGGCAAAAATCACCATTGACAGCGCCACCCTCATGAACAAAGGGCTGGAATTCATTGAGGCCATGTGGTTTTTTGATCTGCGCCCGGAGCAGATTGAGGTGCTGGTGCATCGGGAAAGTGTCATCCATTCGGCGGTGCTGTTTGCGGATGGCTCTCTCATTGCCCAACTGGGTGTACCGGATATGAAGCTGGCCATTCAATATGCCCTCACCTTCCCCCGGCATCTGCCTCTTGGCGGCAAGCGGCTTTCGCTGGCGGATTATGGGCGGCTCAGCTTCGGTCATGCGGATACCGAAACCTTTGTCTGCCTGAAAGCCTGTATACGGGCCGCCGGGCTGGGAGGCCTTGCCCCCTGTGTGGCAAACGGTGCTAACGAGCAGGCTGTGGCACTTTTTTTAGAAGGTAAAATTTCATTTTTAGAGATCGGCGAATTGGTGTGGGGTGCTGTTGAGGAGGTCAAAACCTTAGATGGGCAAAACCTGTCGGCTGTTGAGCAGGCAGATGCGGCTGCCCGTGAATATGTCAAACAAAAGGTGGGCCAGATATAGATGAATTTTGATTTTTGGGGTATTATCATCGCTATCGCTGTATTCAGCTTCCTCATTTTTATCCATGAGCTGGGGCATTTTCTTGCCGCCCGCTGGGCCGGAGTCCAAGTGAATGAATTTGCCTTGGGTATGGGCCCTGCTCTTTTCAAAAAGGAGCATAAAGGCACTGTCTATGCCCTGCGTGCTTTCCCCATCGGCGGCTTTTGCGCCATGGAGGGCGAGGACAGCGAGGGCGAAACGGAAAACGAAAACGCCTTCGGCAAAAAGCCGGTTTTAAAGCGTATTGTGATTATTGTGGCCGGAGCAACCATGAACCTGCTCCTTGGCTTTTTGGTTCTTACCGGCCTGACTATGCAGCAGCCGCTGATCGGAACCAACCAAATTGCCCAATTTCATGAGAACTCCACCTCAAGCCAGTGGTTACAGGTGGGGGATACAATCAACAAGATCAACTACCATCGGGTTCACACCAACAACGATGTCATTTACGAGCTGGTGCGGGATGCCGACGGCGTTATGGATATACAGGTCACCCGGAATGGGGAGAGTATCCTGCTGGAAGGGGTCACCTTCCGCATGGAAGAAGTGCAGGAAGGCATGCAGGCCATTGATATGGACTTTATCTTTCTCGGCACTCCCGAAAAGACGGTAACCGGCGTTCTTTCCCATTCTCTCAACTGGACCCAATCCCTTGCCAAGCAGATTTGGGGGTCTTTGGTGGATTTGGTGCGTGGTCGGTATAAGATCAACCAGCTTTCCGGCGTGGTGGGGGTCACCTCCGCCATCGGTGAGGCTTCTAAAGTGGGCCTGCGGCCTCTCATGGTCATGGTGGCCTTTATCACCATCAATCTGGGGGTATTCAATCTGCTCCCTCTCCCCGCTTTGGATGGCGGGCGGCTGATTTTCCTGCTTATTGAGCTGGTGGCAAGGCGGCCGGTCAACCCCAAATACGAGGGGCTGGTGCATACAGTGGGGCTGGTTCTGCTCATGTGCCTGATGATTTTTGTAACCTTTAACGATGTTCTGCGGCTGTTCTAGGGGGTATTCTCAATGACCAAGACCGTTGTTGCAGGCGGTGTAAAAATCGGCGGTGAAAGCCCGGTAACCATTCAATCCATGCTGGCTGTGCCCGCCGAGGATGTAGCTGGGAATGTGGCGCAGGCCATCCAGCTGGAGCAGGCTGGCTGCCAGATTCTGCGGGTTGCTATCCCCAATCGGGAAAGCATTCGCCTTATTCCAGCCATCAAGGAGGCTATCTCCATCCCTCTGGTGGCGGATATTCATTTTGATTACCGCCTTGCGCTGGAATCCGTTGCCGCTGGTATTGATAAAATCCGCCTGAACCCCGGCAACATCGGCGGGGAGGATCGGGTGGCACAAGTGGCCAAGGCCTGTGGGCAAAAGGGCATTCCCATCCGCATCGGGGTTAACTCCGGCTCGCTGGAAAAGGAAATTCTGGCAAGGCACGGCAGCCCCACCCCCCAGGCGCTGGTGGAAAGCGCCCTTTTTCATGCTTCCCTGCTGGAAAAGTTTGATTTTGACAGCATTGTGCTTTCCATAAAATCCAGCGATGTGCCTTCTATGATACAGGCCTACCGTTTGGCGGCAGAGCAGTGCGATTATCCACTGCATCTGGGGGTAACTGAGGCAGGAACCAAGCGAATGGGGATTCTGAAATCCGCTGTGGGTATCGGTTCCCTGCTGGTGGATGGCATCGGCAGCACCTTCCGCATTTCTCTCACCGATCACCCGGTGGAGGAAATCAAGGCCGCCAAGGATTTGCTGCTGGCTATCGGGCTGGGGCAAGGCCCCACCATTGTTTCCTGCCCAACCTGCGGGCGCACCCGGGTGGATTTGATTCCCCTCGCCCAACAGGTGGAGACAGCCTTGGAGGGCTGCACCCTTAACATTAAGGTGGCGGTTATGGGCTGTGTAGTCAATGGCCCCGGTGAAGCCCGGGGGGCAGATGTTGGCGTAGCCTGTGGTGACAAGTGCGGCCTGCTTTTCCGCAAAGGAGAAGTGGTCAAAAAGGTTCCTCAGGAGGAAATCCTTCCCGCTTTGATGGAGTTGATTGCCCAAATGGAAAAGGAGCAATAATCCACACGAAGGCTTGTCGGATTTTGATATATTTCCAATTTTATATACTTACAGTATTTATTTTGCAAGAACATTTTAGCCGGGCTTATTTTTCGTTTGGGGCCACGGGCCCCTTATTTTTTTCAAAGAAGGAGTGCAGTGAATTTGGGTACCTTTGGAACGCTCATCGCTGATTATTTGGAAAGACCCCTTTCCCCCGCTTTGGCTGATGCAGAAATCCTACATATAGCGTTGGATCGGGATAAGGCCATTTTGTCTGTTCAAATAAAGCCGGGCAGTCTGGTATCCAAAACTGAGCTAAGCCACATTGCCTCTGTTTTGGGAGATAAGCTCTCTCTCACCGGCTGTACTCTAATCCCCCGGTATGCGCCCCAGCTTTTTCAGGCCTCCTATTTTCAAGACCTCATTGATGCAGTCCGCAAAAAGGGTGTGCCGGTCAACGGCTTTTTTGACGGAGCCGCCGCCTCCTTTGCCGATGATACCCTAACCATTCAGTTGGCAGGAGCGGGAGCAGATTTTTTGGAGGGCCTCAATTGCCCCAAGCTATTGGAGCAGGCCATTAAAGAGGAATTCTCCCGGGCTGTGGCCGTAGTGTTTGTTGCAGGCCAGCAGAGTGAGGAGGAAGACTTCACCCAAGTGCGGGAGGCGGAGATCGCCCAGACCGCCCGGATGCAAATGGCCACCACCCGCAGTGAAAAAGCGGCGGCGGATGCCAAGGGCGGCGGCGAGAAAAAGGCCGCCCCAGTCAGCGTGGTCACCTTTGATGTGGACAAGCTCCCCCTTGACCCGGATTTCATGCAGATCATCAAGGGCAAGGCGATCCGCACCACGCCACTCCCCCTCAACGAGGTTACAGCCGAAAGCGGCACCGTGGCTGTGTGGGGTGAGGTTTTCTCGGTGGATAAACGGGTCACCCGGGATGGCTCCAAGGCCATCTATTCCATGAACTTCACCGATTACACCAGCTCCAACACCCTCAAAATTTTTGAGGAGGTTGCCAAGTGTGAACCACTGGACAGCCTTTCCCCCGGTGCTGTTATTGCCGCCCGTGGCGAAGCCAGCTACGATAAATACGACCGTGAGGTCAACATCCGGGTCAATGATCTGGCTTTGCTGAAAAAGCTGAACGTTACCGATATAGCCCCCGAAAAACGGGTGGAGCTCCACTGCCACAGCAACATGTCCTCCATGGATGGCCTTGCCCCGGTGGAAAAGCTCATCAACCGTGCCTACCAGTGGGGCCACAAAGCCATCGCCATCACCGATCACGGCGTGGTGCAGGCCTTCCCCGAGGCCATGAACGCAGTGGAAGCCATCCGCAAAAAGGGCGGGGACTTCAAGGTTCTGTATGGGGTGGAAAGCTATTTTGTCAACGATATGATTCCCATTGTTGCCGGGCTGGGGGATATCCCCTTTGACGGCACCTTTATTGTATTCGATATAGAAACCACCGGCCTTTCCGCCAACACCGAGCGTATGACTGAAATTGGTGCTGTCCGGGTGGTGAACCGGCAGGTTGAGGAAATTTTCTCCACCTTTGTAGACCCGGAAAAGGCCATTCCCGCCGAGATCAGCCGCCTGACCGGCATCACCGACGAAATGGTCAAGGATGCCCCCAGCGAAAAAGAAGCCATGGAAAAATTCTATGAATTCTGCGGCGGGGATAACGCCATTCTGGTGGCCCACAATGCGGGCTTTGATACCGGGTTTATCGCCAAGGCGGCCGCCCGGTGCGGCATGAGCTACGCCTTCACCTCCATCGATACGGTGCCCATCAGCCGGGCGCTCTATAAGGAGCTGAAAAACCACAAGCTAAATACCGTGGCTAAGCACCTGAAACTGCCGGATTTCAACCATCACCGGGCTTCTGACGATGCCAAGGTGCTGGCCGATATCTTCCTTTTGATGCTGGAGCAGATCAGCGGTGAAACAGGTGCCGGGCATGTTTCTCAGATTAATACGGTGCTTTCCGGCAACGACCCGAAAAAAAGCCCCAGCTTCCACCAGATTCTCATTGCCAAAAACTTGGTGGGGCTGAAAAACCTTTACCGTCTAATTTCCGCCGCCCATCTGGAATATTACCACAAGCGGCCCCGCATTCCCAAAAGCCTGCTGGTGCGCCACCGGGAGGGCCTGCTGGTGGGCAGTGCCTGCGAGGCAGGCGAGCTGTTCCGAGCGGTGGTGGAGGGCAAAAGCTGGAACGCCCTGTGCGAAATCGCCAAGTTTTATGATTTCCTTGAAATCCAGCCCATTGCCAACAACGCTTTTATGCTGCGGGATGGCAAGGTGGACAGCGAAGAAACCCTGCGGGAATACAACCGCACCATCGTTAAGCTGGGGGAACGGCTGAACATTCCCGTTGTAGCCACGGGCGATGTGCACTTTCTGGATAAAAAGGATGCTGTTGGCCGGGAAATCCTCATGACCGGCATGGGCTTTAAGGATGCGGCTCAGCAGTCCCCCCTTTATTTACATACCACACAGGAAATGCTGGATGAATTCGCCTATCTGGGTCAGGAAAAGGCCTTGGAACTGGTGGTGGAAAACCCGGGCAAGCTGGCCGAACTGGTGGAATATTTCAAGCCTATCCCGGATGGCACCTTCACCCCCACCATCGAAGGAGCGGAGGAGGATTTACAGCGCATCACATGGGATAAGGCCCGTGAGGTTTACGGTGACCCTATCCCCGAGATTGTCTCCAAGCGGCTGGATCGGGAACTGGGCTCTATTATCAAGCACGGCTTTTCGGTGCTGTATATGATCGCTCAGAAGCTGGTGCAAAAATCCGAGCAGGATGGCTATTTGGTTGGCTCCCGTGGCTCGGTTGGCTCCTCCTTTGTGGCCACCATGGCGGGCATCTCGGAGGTTAACCCGCTGGCTCCCCATTATGTTTGCCCCAACTGCCGCCACAGCGAATTCATCGAGGATGGCTCGGTGGGCTCCGGCTTTGACCTGCCCGCCAAAAACTGCCCCAAATGCGGCACCCTCTTTAAGCAGGACGGCCACGACATCCCCTTCGAAACCTTTCTGGGCTTCGATGGCGATAAGGCCCCCGATATCGACTTGAACTTTTCCGGTGAATACCAATCCCAAGCCCACAAATACACCGAGGAGCTGTTCGGCTCCTCCCATGTGTTCAAGGCCGGGACGATCTCCACCGTTGCGGATAAAACCGCCTATGGCTTTGTGAAAAAGTATCTGGATGAGCAGGGCCGCATCCTCCACCGGGCGGAGGAAAACCGTCTGGTGCTGGGCTGCACCGGCGTGAAGCGCACCACCGGCCAGCATCCCGGCGGCATGGTGGTTGTTCCGGCGGATTACGAGGTCTATGATTTCACTCCGGTTCAGCACCCGGCGGATGACCCCAACTCGGATGTGATCACCACTCACTTCGACTTCCATTCCCTTCATGATACCATTCTGAAGCTGGATATTCTGGGGCACGACGTGCCGACCCTGTATAAACGGCTGGAGGAAATAACCGGCCTGACCATCGCCGATGTTCCCATGAGCGACCCCAAGGTTTTCAGCCTGTTCACCACCCCGGAGGCGCTGGGGGTTACCGAGGAGGAAATCGACTGCAACACCGGCACCCTTGGCCTGCCGGAAATGGGAACCAGCTTTGTCCGCCAGATGCTGGGTGAAGCACGGCCCAAGAACTTCTCCGACCTTTTGCAGATTTCCGGCCTTTCCCACGGCACCGACGTTTGGCTGGGCAATGCGCAGGATTTGATCCGAAGCGGCACCTGCGATATCTCACAGGTGATCGGTACTCGTGACAGCATCATGACCACTTTGCTCTACAAGGGGCTGGAGCCGAAAATGGCCTTCCAGATCATGGAGATCACCCGTAAGGGCAAGGCGCCCAAGCTGCTGACACAGGATCACATCGACGCCATGCTGAAAAACAATGTGCCCCAGTGGTACATTGACAGCTGTATGAAAATCAAGTATATGTTCCCCAAGGCTCATGCGGCGGCCTATGTTATTGCGGCTATCCGGCTGGGCTGGTTCAAGATTTATCACCCGCTGGCTTTTTATGCCGCTGTTTATACCGTGCGGGGAGCCGATCTGGATGCACAGGCGGCTATTGGCGGCAAAAATGCCGTTGCCCTGAAAATGGATGCTCTGCGCCAGCTGGGCAACGAGCGGACAACCAAGGAAAACGACCAGCTTGCCACCTTGCAGATCATGGCGGAAACGCTGGCACGAGGCATCAAATTTTTGCCGGTGGATTTGTTTATTTCCCACGCCACCCGGTATCAGGTGGAGGATGGCAACATCCGCCTGCCCTTCTCGGCTTTGAAGGGGCTGGGGGAAAACGCCGCCAAAAGCTTGATGGAGGCCGGAAAGCAGGGGCCTTATATTTCTTGTGACGAGGTAATCACCCGGGCGGGCATCTCCAAATCGGTGATGGAAACCCTGCGGGAGGCGGGCAGCCTGGCAGGCCTGCCGGAAAGCAGCCAGATTTCACTGTTTTAGGGCAATTACATGGCACATAGATGCCCCCGGATAGCGCCCCACAGTAAAGAACTACCCTCCCAAAGTCCCGGTGGGACTTTTCGGCAAACTGAGGAATCCCGCGTTTACAGCGTGGGATTCCTTTTTTATCTCTAAGGTTTTTTAGTATAAGCGGTGACCTTCATCCTGATTTCGCCGATAAGGTAAAAAAAGGGGCCTGTTGACACTACCTAAAGCCTCATAGTTTTTGTGTCTGCTGTGCAGCAAAGGGCTTCTTGGAATGAGCGCAAAAAAGCAGGGCAAATTCTTGCCCTGCTTTTTTAGAAGAAGATTCGCCCTAACCGCATGATTATGACCCCATGATAGCAGAGCACTGAACTAGAAAGCGTTATGTCTCTCGCATGCTTAATAGCTTTAATGGCTCGCTTCTCAAGTTGCTTTGAATCCCCACCATAGCAATTGCCGCCGACAAAATAAGAATAAACGATCCGGTTACTACGCAGATTATGGGGTCGGCAGGAGAATCACCTAGTTGTATATCCAGTTTTTTATGAGCGGTATCAGCCCAGCTGCTGTATTCTGTGTTGAATCTTTCGTTTTGCGTTTGGGATGTAAAAAGCTTCATGGCCCTGCCTGACAAAAAATATCCAGCTGAACTGCCTGCTATGGAGCCAAGCAATGCTATTACAAGGATACCCGACAGCAGGGAAAGTGAACACTGTGCCCTGCTCATCCCTAAACAGCGCTCAATGGCTGTGCGTTTTTTCTGCTTGCCGATAAACATCTGACAGAAAAACAGTAAAATGATAGTTGCAATAAACGTTCCCGCAACAAACAGAGCCAACGCAACCCCCTTGATTTTATCCAGCCCCTCTTTTAGCTGTGTATACCCTCTATCGTAAAAGGTAATTTCAAGATCGTCAGCACCTTGCTTTTCCCAAGCCTCCATAAATGGCCCGATGGTTCCGTTGGGAATTTGGAAAACAGTGTTGTAATCCATCATGGGGCCATAATCCAAAATGTTGTTCTCATCACTGTTTTTCACCGATGCGGCGGGAATCACCACCCCATTCGCCGGCATATCGAAACCCGAAGAGCGCGTTACCTTATTGATCTCGTTATAAATTCCAACGATGGTGTATTCGTTCTCCTCAAAAACCTCGTAGCACTTTCCTTGCGCATTTAGGAGGTGATCCGGTATCCCCAGAAGAACGTCACCGGGAGAAAAATCCCGACCGGCCGAGTCTCGGTAATCCGCATAATACAAGGGGAGCGCCAGCTGGTCCCCCACCGAGAAGCCATTGAGACTTGCAAATTCTTGCGTAATCAGGCAAACCCGATCTCCTGTTCTATACTCCTCTTTGGTGATATCTCGCCCTTGGGTAACGTTGGAGTTGCCGTTGTAAAAGGACATCAGCAATTCAGTGCTGTCGGTAGGTATAACGGGAATGGTGTATTCAGCTCGATGCATCGATTTTGCATATTCCAGCCATCTGAGCCCCCTTGGGGTATCATAAAAGCCCTCCGTAACCTCATCCCACGGAGCAGTTATGGCAAAGCTGTCGGGAATGCGTTCCCCGTCTGGGCGGTACTGGGTGGAAGCAATGGCCCATTCCTCATAACGGGGCGAGGCACGATGCTCTCTCAAATTATAATCATAAGCACTGGGGAAAAACTCCCCTGAAAACCGTGGGAAGTCTGCATGCTCCGGCTTCCAATCCAATGCCATAATATAGGTTTTTCCGGCATACAGAGGCAAGGGATCTGGGTTGTAGTGGTCGCACAGCCAAAGGCCCTCCCAGCCATCTACCGGCCTTTCAAAATAAAGTCTCTTTTTTATGTTCATACGCACGGGGTGATCAGGCACACAATCCTCAACCGGTTCCAGCTCCAAAACCGGATAGTTTTCCCGCCACTGTGCAATAAGTGTGACAGACCAATCCTCATTATGTACTTTCCAATCAAAATTATATGCACCATAATAGGGTCTTCGCACCGGAGAATGTATATAATTGGCTCCCTCGAAATGCAGCACATCAACCGGAACTATGGAAGCATATTCTGCTTGAGATCCCCGGGTAATATACTCTTTTTTTTCCGCATCCCATGTTTCACGCTCATAAACCCTTGTTGATTTCTGCCGCACTGTGCCAATGGTAACAAAAACGTCTTCCAATCGCTTTGTGTTTTCCGAGCTGAGCAGATAAAGCCCACCGCCCAGCGAGAGCAGCGAAGCTGCCAATGCAATTAAAACCAAAAACAGTGCCGATCGCACCGGCGTGCGCAGCATCTGCCGTATACTTTTCGCGATGATTCTCATGTGCGCATCGCCCCCGGAGCCTCAACGTGATCGATCCGCAGTTGGCCGTCTCCCATCCAATAGACAGCGTCGGCATGGTTGCCAACATACTGGTTGTGTGTGATCACGATTACCAGGTATCCCCGGTGGTGAGCCAACTCTTTTAACAGCTCCACCACGTTTGCCTCGTTTGCCGAATCAAGGTTACCGGTGGGTTCGTCAGCCAACAATATTTTACCTCCCGCTGCAAGGGCTCGTGCAATCGCAACACGCTGCTGCTCACCGCCACTCATCATGACCGGAAATTGCTTGTAGGATTTCTCGCCAAGGCCTACCTCTGAAATAAGCCGCTTTGCGGTTTCCGCCGCTTCACACTTTTTTTTACCCAATAGTTCCATGGGGTACATTACGTTTTCCAACGCCGTAAGCAGAGGGAAAAGGTTAAAGGATTGATAGACTACCGAGGCCGTTTCAAGCCTATAACGATCACGATTCAGAGAAGCCATTGACCTGCCCTCCACCAATATCTCACCGGAGGTTGGCAGATCCAAACCAGCCAACAGGGATAGAAGTGTGCTTTTTCCGCTGCCGGATGGCCCCATAACAGCATACAGTTTGCCTGCACTGAAATCGCAGCTAACATGCTTGAGCGCTTCAATGGATTGATATTTGCTCTGATATATATATCCGACATCATTTACGGCTAACATATTTTATTCTCCCCTCCGTTACTCTAGGGCTGCGAGAACTGCCATCACGCTGAATCTTCCGATAATCACCAATGCCGCCGCTGTTCCCGCCATATAACAGGCAAAAAACAGAGCCACAACCGTTACCGCCAGGGCCGCACTCATTTGAGCAAAAAGGGTGGCCGCTAGTATACCAAGAGAACTGCCCACTAATTCCAATATAAAGTTTTCCAGAAAAAGCATTGCGAAACACTTTCCGCGGCTCATGCCCATAGAGCGCATAATGGCTATTTCCGGCTTTCTGCTGTTCATCAGCAGGTAAGATACCACAAAACCAACGAGGCCCACTATTACACAAACAAAAGGCGTGAATACCCGCATCAGCGTAATATTATCCATTAGGCGGCTGGCCGCCCGCACAAAGACTTCATCGTTTACTGTCAACGCATTTCCCCTGTGGGAATGTTGAGCCTGAGAGATAACGGGCATAAGCTGTAATTCTTTCATTTGCGCTTTAAAAGCATTGAGTTCTAAAGGATGGGCCACCCGGAACCGTGCCGAATCTGCAAAAAACATGATGCCAGCGTCTTTGTGCAGCCTTTGTATCCACTTAGCCGGGAAAATGATTTGGGAAGGTATGCTTCCATCGGCGGAATCTCCCACATCTCCGCGGCTGCCCACTATTTTCACCTCAAACATTCCCAGCCATTTATAGGTGAGGTCGTATCGATCGTTTGGATAGGTTGCGTAAAATAGCGTCATCCAAACACGGTCGCCAAGCTCAAGA
Organism: Oscillospiraceae bacterium MB08-C2-2; assembly: GCA_035621215.1. Lineage (NCBI taxonomy): Bacteria > Bacillati > Bacillota > Clostridia > Eubacteriales > Oscillospiraceae > Oscillospiraceae bacterium MB08-C2-2. Next base: position 1,701,788 of record CP141729.1, read on the forward strand.
TTATTTCTTTCCATATCGCCGTTACGGATAATACACAGGGCTTCCTCACCTTCCAGAAACTCTGGACCTGCGCCATCAATAAAGGTGATATTCTCCGGCAGCAAACCGGGGCAAGCAATGAGCCCATTTGCACCGGCAGCCAAGGGAAAGGTAAGATCGCCTGTCTTCATATCCTGCATACCTTGTTCAGTTATACGCCCTAACGCCACCCCTAACGGTACAGTATAGGCAAGCTCTGTCACATGGGGAGAATCCGTTAAGGTATTGATTACATTTTCCTTAATTAATATTCCCCCGGAATTCATTGTGCCATTGAGGTTGCTGATCCGTGCGTATACCGGCATAGCATCCGGTAGGTTGGCAAGCTGGATCTGGTTGGCCTGCATACTGCCTATGTAAAGAAACAAGAATAATACAATCAGTGTGCAGACAGCCACCATAAGAAGGCTTTTCACCTTGTGCCGTCTCACATTTAATATAGCTTTTTGAAGATAAAACATAATATACCACCCAATCACATTTCAAATACTCTCTGAAAAGGTATGGCGCAGTAGATAAATCTTTTTTGCATGCGTCATTTACGAAAAAGCATTTTTAATTCTAAGATATCTTTATTGTATCATATTAAATAAATATAAACAACAAAATTTGTTAAAATTATTTATAAAAACGACATAATAGTATTGCAATCGAAGCAGTGGGGTTCCAGCCCGCTGTCTGGGCCATAGCTATCGGACTAAAACAGAAGCGAATTTACATTTGTTTCAGCCCGCTTTTTAATATATAATTAAAAAGGTTTGTTAACTTCAATATTGTTTATATAATGAGAAGCTTGCGTAAACGCAGACTTGAGGAGGTCGCCGAATGCAGTATAGAAAAAGCAATTTAAAGGATTGCAAAGCAATTTATTCTTTGATCTGTGATATGGAAAACAAGGAACTTTCTTATGACAGGTTTTGCTCAATCTATCAGGATCAAATAAGTGACCACCACTACTATTGCCTGGTCTGTGAGCACGAAGATGCAGTGGTTGGCGCTTTGAATATGCGGTTTGAATTGCAATTGCATCATACAGAGCAGATCGCAGAAATTCTCGAATTTGCAGTTGCCGCTGAATGCCGTAACAAAGGGATAGGAAACGAAATGTTCGCCCACAGCTGCCGAATTGCAAGAGATAACGGCTGTTCACAAATTGAGGTAGCCTGTAATCAGTTACGCAAAGATACGCATCGCTTTTATATTCGAGAAGATATGCATAACTTTCATTTCAAGTTCTCCAAACGACTGATTGGTGATAACATTCAGCAGAATGCGCTCGGAAGATAAATACACATTTTTGCTGTATGGCAAGCAATCTTCCATTCTATATAAGCGAAAAAAGATGGGGAGTTAATCACTGTTTATTGGCAGCTTGCATTGCAATCCCCCAAAAAGAAAATGCAGCCAGCGAGCCTTGACTTTTTTTACGCGCAGTAGTATCATGAGAGCAATTTGGAACAGAGGCTGTTCCACGGTGGGTAAGGTACATATGGATTGGCATTATATTTTCAAGGAAAAGGTTTCTTAGATGCAATGGAAACGCTTGGAGGTATAGTGTTTTTGCTATTTTTAAGGCTTTTTATTGTGTGTGGGCAATAATCGGATAATCCCCCCGCTAAATTCTTCATTTATAAAAAGAAAGCTTTAATTGAAACAATCTCCTTTATTTATAAGGATATTATTTCAATTTGCATAGAAAGGTGATCAGTCCTTATGGCTATGCCAGTTTGGCTTAAAAAGTTTCAGCAGGCACTTTCCCCCGCGCAAATCATTGCTCTGAGCTTTTTGTTTGTTATCCTCCTTGGCGGGTTTCTTTTATCCTTGCCGATTTCTCACCAAGAAAATGTGGATGTCCCGGTCTTGGATGCTTTCTTCACCGCAGTTTCTGCCGTTTGTGTAACCGGCCTTGTAACCGTGACAACAGCCTCTACTTGGAGCCTTTTTGGAAAGCTGGTCATCCTCTTTTTAATACAGATCGGTGGCCTGAGTTTAATTACTCTGCTAACCTATTTTATGGTCAACTTTGGAAAAAAGGTTTCACTCAAAGACCGGCTCATGATTCAAACAGCTTTTAACCACTCCTCTTTAGGGGGGATGGTCAAAATGGTGCTTCTGGTCATTAAAGGCACCCTTGTTTGTGAAGCGCTTGGCGCGGCGATTCTATTTTTTTCTTTTGCTCATCAGGGTGTTGCTTGGCATAAAGCCTTGTTTTATGGCATCTTCCATGCCATATCGGCTTTTTGCAATGCAGGCTTTGATATAATAGGAGACCAAAGCCTGATTCCCTATTCTGCCAATTTACCCATTAATGTGGTAATCATGGCACTCATTATCATAGGCGGTATCGGATTCACCGTTTGGAAAGACTTTGTAAGCAAAATCATGTACTTCTTTTCTGCCCACATCAAGCAAAGGTATCATTTTTCTCTTCATACAAAGCTGGCGCTAATCACGACCATCGCCCTGATTGTAGGCGGAATGTTATTTTTTCTTATAGCGGAATACAACAATCCCCAAACCATTGGTGGCTTTTCACTGCCGCATAAGCTGTTGGCGGCGCTGTTTCAATCCGTTACGCTTCGAACAGCGGGGTTTGCAACCATTGCACAAAACGGCTTAACAGAAGCCTCTAAGCTGATTTCCAGCTTGTTGATGCTGGTTGGCGGTTCGCCGGGAGGAACGGCAGGCGGTATGAAAACCGTTACGCTGGCTATCATTGTATGCAGCGTTTGGTCCATTATAAAAGGCCGAAAAAACATTGTGGTTCTAAAGCGCACCATATCGGTTATTACCCTTCAAAAATCCCTGACCGTGATTGTGTTGATGCTGCTTCTGTTATTCATCGGAACCGCGATCCTTTCCGCAACAGAAGATCACACCGTATTTCCACACGGCATTTCCGATTTGCTGTTCGAGGTTTCATCGGCGCTGGGAACGGTTGGCCTTACTACAGGCATCACGCCCTACCTTTCGTCAATAGGCAAAAATGTTTTGATGCTGTGCATGTTTATTGGCAGAATCGGCCCCATAACCCTCATTATTTCATTGTCCCACAAAGTTCACAATGGGGATGATTTGTTGGGATACCCTGCTGAAGAAGTCATGATAGGATAAATTTTATTACTCCGAAAGGAACGTCTACCCATGAAGGATCAACTGTTGAACAGCATACAGGTTTCCCCCCATACACAATTTGCCGTGCTGGGCCTGGGAAAATTCGGCCGCAGCATAACCAAAACACTCTATGAAAATGGTCTGAATGTTTTATGCTGTGATTTGGATGAACATAAGGTGCAGGATGCTGCCGGTTATTCAACACATGCCTTCCAAGCTGATGTGTCGGAAAAAGCGGCTCTTGAAAAAATCGGGATCGGCAATTTCGATGTGGTGATCATTGCATTCAGCTCTGATTTTGAAGCAGCGGCTATTACCGCAACCATCGTTAAAGAGATGGGCGTGGGCTTTATTCTGGCAAAGGCCAACGGGCTGCGCCAAAAACAAATATTGGAATCCATCGGGGTTGATCGTGTTGTTCTGCCAGAAAAAGAAATGGGTGAACGAATTGCCTATGGCTTTATCACCAATGATTTGTTGGATTACATCCATCGGTCAGATAAATACGATATTATCGAAATGAAGCCCCTTCCCAAATGGATTGGAATCAGTCTACAAAAGCTTAGATTGCGCCAGACCGAGGGCATCAATATCATTGCTATTATCCGGGATAACGATGTGATGGCGGTTCTTGATGCACAAACAGAGCTGTTTACCACCGATAATCTGATTGTTTTAAAATCAAGACAGTAAGTGCTTGCTGCCAGCCTTTATTCTGGCCTGCCCTCATTAGAAAAATCGGGTTAAAACGGATGCTTTCTGGTATCCTTTTTAGCCCGATAATTCTGCTCTGAGGCAGCCGATACATTGTCTAAGGAGATACCCAATGGAGATTAAAAAGATCGCCCATGCATTTTCAGTGTGCAAACTCAACGATACAGCCGGATTGGACTTCACCCACGAATTTTTCTTCCTGAGCAAAACCGATGAAGAAATATCCCTGGTCTGCCCCACAGAGCATGTGCCCGCCAACACAACCGATCGAGACGATGGATGGAAAGCCTTTCGCATAGAGGGCACCTTGGATTTTTCTCTCATTGGGATTCTGGCCAAGCTTTCGGCTCTATTGGCAGAGAACCAAATCGGTATTTTTGCTATATCCACCTACAACACCGATTATATCCTGACCAAAGCCGAGAATTACTTAAAAGCATTGGCTATACTGGAGCAAGCAGGCTACCAGATTTGCTGAATGCATCCAATTTTCGCATGACCAAAACTGCAGCTAAAGCTACGTAAGTTATGGCTTAATTAAGAGTTGACTTATATATTTAGCAAGGCTATACTGTTAGAGGCTCATTATAGCTGTATAGGATTAAAACCGCAGCGTGGTTTTAAACAGCGGCAATCTGCCGCTAACCGCCTTCATGCTCATCTGCACCCAGTGCGTGTTCCCGGGCAAAGCCTGGGGCTTGAAAATTGCATAACCGTTTTGAAGCTATGTGAGCATAAAAGAAAGGGGTTTTTCTATGGAGCATATGAGGCAACTGAAAGCCTTGGCAGACAGCAGCCGTTACCAGATTATCCAGCTGCTGCTTCAAAAAACCTATTGTGTAAGAGCGTTGGCTAAAAAGCTATCCCTTTCAGCACCGGCCATTTCACAGCACTTAGCTGTCCTCAAGGAAGCCGGACTGATCGACAGCGGCAAACGAGGCTACCACACTCATTACACAGTCAACACCAAGGAACTTAAAGCCCTCTCCGCTGCTATTTGCTGCTTGGCTAAGGTGGAGCCGGACTACTGCAAAAGCAGCAACTGCGATGCTTTTGATGAAAAATTCTGCCAAAAAAAAGAATTCTGACAAGAAAAAAGGAGAAGAAATGCTGAAACGATTTTTATCCTATTACAAACCGCATAAACGCATATTTACACTGGATATGCTGGCTTCGCTGGCCATTGCACTGATTGCCATGGTTTATCCCATTGTCACCCGGCGCATGATGAACGATCTTATACCCAATAAGAATTATTCCATGATTTTGATGTATGGCAGTATGCTTTTGCTGGCTTATATCCTGCGGGCACTGCTGAAATATTTTGTGCAGTATTATGGTCACGTTATGGGTGTTGAAATACAGGCCGAGATGCGCCGGGATATGTTCCGGCATCAGGAAAAGCTGCCCTTTGCTTTCTTTGACAGCCACGAAACCGGCAACCTTATGTCCCGTATGACCAACGACCTGATGGATATTAGTGAGCTTGCCCACCACGGGCCGGAAAACATCATTATTTCCACCATCTCCATTGTGGCATCCTTTCTTTACTTATCCCACATCAACCTGATTTTAACCATCATCATTTTTAGCTGCTTGCCTTTATTGGCTGTGATTTCGGTTCACCTGCACCGCAGAATGCGCAGAGCCTTTGCCGACAGCCGCAAAAGCACTGGTGAAATCAATGCCTCACTGGAAAACAGCATCTCCGGCATTCGGGTTACTAAAGCCTTTACCAATGCCGAAAAAGAGCTGGAAAAGTTTGAAAAAGGCAATACCCGTTTTGTACAGGCCAAGGTGGATGCCTATAAGGCAATGGGGATGTTTTTTTCCTCCACCTCCTTTATCACCGATGTCTTTAACGTGATTGTTCTCATGGCAGGGGGCTTCTTCCTTTACCGCAACCAGATCAGCTTTGGGGATTATTCTGCCTTTATTGTATCCATCAATATTTTCATCACCCCGGTCAACTCGCTGATTCAGTTTATGGAGCAGTATCAGAACGGCATTACCGGCTTTGAGCGCTTTTTGGAAATTATGGATGCCCAGCCCGAATACCAGAATCCCGATGCCACCCCGCTGGAAAATGTGCAGGGTGATATTGTCTTTGAGGGAGTCACCTTCTCCTATGAGCAGGACGAAGCCGTTCTGGACAATCTCAGCCTTCATGTGGAAAGCGGCAAAACCTTGGCACTGGTGGGGCCTTCCGGTGGCGGCAAAACCACCATCTGCCACATCATTCCCAACTTTTATCAGATAGAATCCGGCCGTGTTCTTATTGACGGGCAGGATATCCGCAGCCTCACGCTGGATTCCCTGCGCAAAAACATTGGAATCGTGCAGCAGGATATTTATCTTTTCAACGCCAGCATTCGGGAGAATATCCACTATGGCCGCTTGGATGCCACCGACGAAGAAATTATTGAGGCTGCCAAAATGGCCAACATCCATGACTATATCATGAGCCTTGAGGATGGCTACGACACCCAGATCGGCGAGCGGGGTGCCCGGCTTTCCGGCGGGCAGAAGCAGCGGCTGAGCATCGCCCGGGTATTCCTGAAAAATCCGCCCATCCTGATTCTGGATGAGGCCACCAGCGCACTGGATAACACCACCGAAATCCTCATTCAGGAAGCTCTGGATAAGCTGTGCAAAGGGCGCACCACCATTGTGGTTGCCCACCGCCTTTCCACCATCAAAAACGCCCATGAAATCGCTGTGATTGACAACGGCCACATTGTGGAGCTGGGCACTCATGAGGCCCTTGTGGGGCTGGAGGGTGTTTACAGCAAGCTCTATAACATGCAGTTCCGGGGATAGTAATCAACGCTCCCCCTTGGGAGAAGACATAACTGCCTTTAACTTGAAGGCCTTATGGTTTTGATGCGTGATTCTTCCGAAGTCGAATTGATTTCGACGCAGGAATCCCATTTTTTTGCGCCCGAGCGGCGCAATCCGGGGGGCTATGGGGGGGCATTGGATGCCCCCCATAGAGGGTGTAGACTTTTGTCTACACCCTCAGAAGACCTGTTGAAACCTTGTGTTTCAGCAGGTCTTCTCTTTTTTCTTGGGGAAATATATTTGCCTTGCCAATGGTTATACTAAATCCATGGATAAAAAAGGATGGAATAGGGGGTTGCATGTGAAATCCTTATGGATGAACGATGATCAGGCAGACCACAGCGGCTCTGTGCTGCGGGGCAGCATTGAAACGGATACCGCCATTGTAGGCGGCGGGCTGGCCGGGGTGCTGTGCGCCACCATGCTCCGGGAGCGAGGCATCCCCAGCATTGTGGTGGAGGCCAAGCGGATCGGCATGGGTGTAACCGGCAACACCACAGCCAAGGTTACCGCTCAGCACGGCCTGATTTACCAGCAGGTTGCCAAACAATATGGACTGGGAGCGGCTAAAGCCTATTTGGCCGCCAACCAAGAAGCAGTGGAAAGCTACCGGCGGTTAGCCCAGAACCTGCCCTGTGATTTTGAGGAAAAAACCGCTTATGTTTACAGCCGGGATAACCGGCAAAAGCTGCGGGAAGAGGCAAACATCTACCGGCAAATAGGGGTAGCCCCCATTGTTCAGGAAAAGCCACCCCTCCCCATCCAAACGGTGGGGGCCTTGGGTATGGAAAGACAGGCTCAGTTCCATCCGCTGAAATTTCTCAGAGCTATAGCCGAAGGGCTGGAGATTTATGAAAACACTTTTGCTCGGGAAATTAAGCCGGGCAAAATTCTTACCGACCGAGGCAGCATTTCGGCTCGACGAATTATTCTGGCTACCCATTATCCCATGGTAAATGTGCGGGGGCTTTATTTCATGAAGCTTTATCAGCACCGTTCCTATGTTCTGGCGCTGACCGGAGCAAAAGACCCGGGCGGTATGTATATCGATGAGCAGGAAGGCGGGCTTTCCTTCCGCACCTACAAGGATTACCTGCTTCTGGGGGGCGGTGGTCACCAGACCGGCAAGAAGGGTGGCGGCTGGGATACTCTCCGGCAGGTAGCCCGCACGGCCTATCCCGGTGCGCAGGAGGAGTATGCCTGGGCCACCCAGGACTGCATGACACTGGATGCCATACCCTATATCGGCAGGCACCGAAAAAACAACCGAGAGCTTTATGTGACAACCGGCTTTAACAAATGGGGCATGACCGGCTCCATGGCGGCGGCAAAGCTGCTCAGTGATTTGATTGCCGAAGGGTCAAGCCGCTATGAGGCTCTCTTCTCCCCTTCCCGCTCTATGCTGCACCCACAGCTTTTCCTGAATATGGGGCAGGCTGCGGCGGGGCTGCTCACCTTCGGGAAAAAGTGCCCCCATATGGGCTGTACCCTGAAATGGAATTCCATGGAGCATACATGGGATTGCCCCTGCCACGGCTCCCGCTTTGATAAAGCAGGCAACCTAATCGATAATCCTGCCAAAAGGGGGCTTCACATTGAGTAGCTTTTTTCAGGGATGGTACTTCAAGCATCAAAAGGATGCGGAAACCCTTTCGATTATAGCAGGCCGGGCCGAGGAAAGCGCCTTTATGCAGGTCATCACACAGGAGGGCTCCTACCGTGTGCCCTATCCCCTCTCGGCATACCGCAAGGAAAGATCCCTCTGGCTGGCGGGGAACTATTTTTCCCCCAGCGGTATTCATCTCGCAGTCAGCCATAAAGATCTGGAGCTGACCGGCACTCTGCGATACACCGATCTCTCCCCTGCCGAGGGCGATATCATGGGGCCTTTCCGGTTTTTGCCCATGCAGTGCAGGCACGTTGTCATCAGTATGAACCATACTCTGACCGGAAAGCTCCGCCTCAATGGCCGTGAGCTTGATTTTACCGGAGGCAGGGGCTATATCGAAGGCGATTCCGGGCACTCCTTCCCCAAAAGCTACACATGGGTTCAGTGCAACCATTTCAAGCAAAACTGCTCCATTATGGCCTCGGTGGCCCACATTCCCTTTGCCGGGTCTTGGTTTTGGGGCTGTATCTGTGTAGTCTGGCTGGATGGCGTGCAGTATCGCTTGGCCACCTACCGGGGCGCGGAAATTAAGTGGCGAGATCATGAACAGCTTTGGCTTACACAAAAGGATTTGAGCCTGAAAATCCGCTTCTTGGAGCCTGCCGCCGGGCATGTGCTGGATGCACCCTTTGAGGGAAAAATGGATCGGCTGATTCGAGAAACACCCGCTACTCCTGCTTCTTTTGAATTCAAGCAGGGTGACCAAATCCTTTTTGAAGAGGAAAGCAAATTTGCCAGCTTTGAACACGTTTTATACTAAAAACGAAAGGAGCCGACTCTATGCAGCCACAGCCCCACGAAACCTTCCCCGCCCAGCATCAGAACCGGCAGCCCGGCCGGGAATCCGAAATGAACCCACAGCCTCAATACGATAACCCGGCCTATAAAGCCGCCGGCAAGCTGAGCGGCAAAAAGGCCCTCATAACAGGAGGCGACAGCGGAATCGGACGGGCAGTAGCGGTGGCATATGCCAAGGAAGGCGCCGACATCGCCATTGTTCATCTCTGCGAAAACCAGGATGCCGCCGACACAGCCCGTGCTGTAGAAAACCTTGGCCGAAAATGTGCGGTAATCCAAGCTGACCTGCGTGTGGAACAGAACGCTTTCCTAGCTACCCGGCAGGCAGTCGATGCATTGGGCACAGTGGATATCCTGATCAACAACGCAGCGGTTCAATACCCGCAGAACAGTATACTGGATATTACCAAGGAACAGCTTCTGAGCACCTTTGAAAGCAATTTCTTCTCCTGCTTCTATATGACCAAGGCGGCTTTGCCTCACCTTTCCAGCGGATGCACCATCATCAACACCGCCTCCATTACAGCCTTTGAAGGCAAGCCTACCCTCATCGATTATTCATCCACCAAGGGAGCCATTGTTTCCTTCACCCGTTCGATGGCTCTTTCCCTCATGGGGCTAGGAATCCGTGTCAATGCGGTGGCGCCCGGCCCGGTGTGGACTCCCCTGATTCCGGCCAGCTTCTCCCCACAGGAGGTGCAGACCTTTGGCTCCACCAGCCCCATGCAACGGGCCGCTCAGCCCTATGAGCTTGCGCCGGTTTATGTATTTTTGGGGTGTGAGGATTCCTCCAATGTATCCGGTCAGGTTTTTCATGTAAACAGCGGCACCATCATCAACTAGCTTCCAAATTCACTGCTTCACCTGAGCGCATTCCTTTCAAGCCCTAAGCGGCAGCTATTTTTTCCATCTAAAAAAACTCCACCCATATGGGCGGAGTTTTCTTGTATGGTCACCGTTGCTGTCAGCCTATACGGGTGCCTCTTTTGCCGATGCACAGGTATTGATAGCGTGCCGTATCCAGTGTGGCGGTAAGAACCGATTCAGGAGTGCTGTTCCGTTGTATCTGCTTTGCCAGTGCCTCCAGCAGAATCGGGCTGTTTCGGCTGAACAGGGGCTGTCTGCTAACGGAGGCGAAAAGCTTTGCAAGGTGCTTCTCCACCTCCGCAGGGTTTAAATAGCAAAGCCGCTCCTGTGCAATGGGAAAGCCTAACGCAGAAAACCACTGGTAATTCACGGCACACAGCGCATTGGAAAGTGAAAACAACAGCACCCCTCCCGGTTTGAGGCGCTTATGCAGCAGACCCAGCAGCCGTTTCCAACCGGCATATTGCTCCAAAGGGGAGGAGACATAAATATAATCGTACCGCTGATTTTCAAAGCCTTCGTGAAGGAAATCCAGCAGCTGCTGCTCGTGGCTGACAAACAGTGATTGATCACAAACAGCCTCCATATCCTCCCGGTACTGCTTCTGGGATGTGATGCCGTGCAGTGTGCAGGCAATTCCCCTTGACCGCAGCAGGTTGGATACCTGCAAGATCGTATCCCCAAAGCCGCAATCCACTCCCAAAACAGCGGCCGGGGTATTGACGGACGAAATGGTGGGCCAGATCTGATTCATCCCTATATAATCGTAATAAGCGCCGTTTTCCCATGGGTCCACCCCATGCTTCTCTACAAACATGCGGCGGCCTTTTTCCAGCGAGTTTTCCTGCAATTGTGCCTGCCTGCCGGTGACACTTCCATAGTGATGGCAAAATACATTGCGGCAAAGCATCTGCTTATAGCCCGCCCGACGGGCCCGAAGAGAAAAATCATCGTCCCAGAATTCCATTGTTTCAAAAAAGCGATCTGCAAAGCCGATTCGATTGAGCTTTTCGATGTCGTATACCGCAATAACCGGCATAATCCGGGCTCGCCGCTCCCACTTTTGCGGGTCGCTGTGGTTGTAAGACTCCGCAAACCGGGTCATTTCCTCCATGGTCTGGTAGTGCTCGGGGATTCCCTGCATATTGGATACATTGGGGGTGGTGGGTGTGGCGCTGACAATGGTGCTATCCGATTTCAGGCACTGCAAAAGCAGGGTAAGCCAATCCTTGGTGACAACGGTATCATTGCTGACAAAGGCGGCATAACGCCCCTCACAAACCCGGAAAGCGGCGGAAAACATAATCATGCGGACATTTTCTTTAAAGTGCAGCACCTTGGCCCCGGGGATGGATTCAAAGTAGACTTGGGTCTCATCCTGGCTGCCGTGATTGATGAGAATCAGCTCGTAGGAAAGATTGGTGTCGGTTTCCCGCAGGATGCTTTCCACGCACTGCCGGGTATATTCCAGCTTATCCTTTGCCGGAACAAAGATGGATACCTCCAGCGGCTTTTGCCTGCGGGCATAAAAGGTGTTGGCATGGTTGGGGGCGAATTCCTCCCGGTAATACCGGTGCATCCTTTTGGGATAAGGGCGCACATAAGCCCGGAAATAGATTTCCTCCCGCAGCTCCTGCAAAAAGCAGGGCAGCTGCAATGCGATCAAGCTCTTGGCGCTCGCTTCCTGCTCCTGCTGAAGGTTGAGGCGAATTTTTTCTAAGGTAAAGTGTACATTTTCCAGCTGGTTTTTCCAGACAGCTTCACCCTCAAGGTTTGGCAGGTGGCTGGCAATTTGCTCCGCCTCCTCCAGTTTTGTGGAAATTTGGATGGGAATTTCCACATCACAGGGGCTTTCTTTCCAGTCATCCGCCAGCTCCAGCATAGTGGCAAAGGCCTTCATAAGCTCAGTTCCCTGCACATCGGAGGCAAAGCGATAGGAAGGGGCTGTTTCTTGAATCATAACACTTTCTCCTTGCTGTATCGTTGTGATTGCTGTGGGGCTTACAGTATGAAAGCGTCCCCTTCCCGGTATTCCCGGAAGGATTGAAGCTCTAAATCCCGTTGGGAGAGGATCACCTGCTCCACCTGTTCCAAGGGCCACTCAATCCCCAGCTCCGGATCATCCCAGCGGATACCGGTATCCGCCTCGGGAAGAAAATCCCCGGCACACTGGTAGCCCACCAGAGCCTTTTGAGAAAGCACCAGAAAGCCATGGGCAAAGCCGGGAGGAATATACAGGGAAAGGCGATTGTCATAGCTCAGCTCATACCCTTCCCACTGGCCAAAGGTGGGGGAGCTTTTGCGGATATCCACAGCCACATCAAAAATGCGGCCCTGCAAAACACGAACCAGCTTTGCCTGAGGTGCCCGGTGCTGGAAATGCAGCCCCCGCACCACCCCATGGCGTGAAAAAGTCTCAAAGGTTTCAGAAAGCACCATAGCGGCACCCGACTGGGCAAAAATCCGGCGTTCAAAGCCTTTTTGAAAATAGCCTCGCTCATCTTCCGAGAAAAAAGCGGTAATCAAATACACCCCGGGTAAACGTCCTTTTTCAAACGAGATAGGCGGCATCAAATCATCCCTCCAAAGGACCGTTTTGTTCAAGAATCCAATCCATGGTACGGCACAGCCCCTGTTCAAAGGAAATCTCCGGAATAAATCCGGTATCCTCCCGCAGGTCAGCTGTATCAAAGGCCTGCAAGGGCAGGCTGACACCTTCAAAGGGAGCCTGCCCAAAGGAGGCGGACGCTTTTGGCGCCAGAAGCGCAAGCATCTGCTGAATAAATTCCCACAAGGGCTTTGCCTGACCGCTTCCAATGACATATTGGCAGAAGGGCCTTCCCCTTTGCCCCAGCAGCCGCAGAGCACGGGCTGCATCCTGCACATGAATAAAGTCGTAGTTCTGCGATGCCTTTGAGAACACCAAGGGCTCACCCATAGCTATTTTTCGCAGAGTGGTGTTTAGAAAGCGTGGGGAGCTTTCCCCCTCACCATAGGCATTGGTCAGAATGGGCCAGATGTGGCCAATTCCCCGCTCCACAGCGGCGGCTTCGCTGAAAAGGTGAGCCGCCAGCTTAGCAGAGGCATAGGCATGCCCCGGGCCGGGGCGTATCCCCCGCTCCTCCGATACGGCAAGAGCTTCCTTTTCCATAATGCTGCCTGCACCTATAAAGACTTGGCAGCCCAGCTTCGCCGCTGTATGAACAGCCTCTGCCGTATGCGCCGCATTGTCCATTTGAAGGCGAATATCCCGGCGGCTCTCCCCCGCTGTTCCTTCCCAGGCCAAATGATAGAAGCAATCCCATTCTCCCCGCACCAAAGCAGGGAGACCGTGCAGATTGGATAATTCCAACGCCACTGTCTGAAGAAGAGGATGTTCCGGAGCCTGCCTGCCCTCTCGAACCACAGCCAGAACCGGGATGCCGCAGGCAAGCAATTCGGCCACCAAAGCCCGGCCTACAAAACCGCCTGCGCCGGTAACCACTGCCCCCCGCATCAGAACCCCTCCGCCAGCGCCCGCCCCACGGTCTGGGCCATCACTTGCAGGTGCTTCTCCTCCAGCCCGGGATATACCCCGATCCAGAAGGAATCGTGAAGCACCCGCTCGGTTTCGGTCAGCTCCCCCACCACCCGGTAATGGGAAGTCCCCCGAATGTGATCAAAGCAAGGGTGCTTAATGATGTTGCCTGCAAAAAGGGTGCGGGTCTGGATGCCATGCTCTTCCAGATAGCCGGTAACCTGATTCCGAATAACACCTTCCCGGCAGGTCATGAGATATCCAAACCAGCTGGGCCGGGAATCCGGGCAGGGCCGGGGCAGAATCAGCCGGTGTGCATAAGGGGTGAGCAGCTCCTCCAGCCGGGCAAAATTTCCCCGGCGGCGCTGGACAAAATCCGGCAGCTTTTCCAGCTGGGCCACACCAATAGAGGCCTGTAAATCGGTGGCCTTTAAATTGTAGCCAAGGTGAGAATAGACATACTTATGATCATATCCCAGCGGCAGCTGGCCGAACTGGCGGCTGAACCGGCATCCGCAGCAGTTATCCTGCCCGGAAGCGCAAATACAATCCCGCCCCCAATCCCGCAGGGAACGTATAACCTTATGCAGCAACGGGTTGGAGGTATAAACCGCTCCCCCCTCCCCCATGGTGATGTGGTGGGGCGGGTAAAAGCTGGAGGTTCCAATATCCCCCATACTGCCGGTTTTGCCCCACGCCCCATCCAGACAGTATTCACTGCCCAGAGCATCGCAGTTATCTTCAATGAGCCAAAGATTGTTCCGGTCACAGAAAGCCTTGACAGCCGCTATATTAAAGGGGTTACCCAGTGTATGGGCTGCCATCACCGCCCGGGTTTTAGGGGTAAGCGCTTCTTCCAGCTGGGTGACATCAAGATTATATTGCCCCGGGGTCAAGTCGATGAAAACCGGCACCGCTCCGTATTGCAGAATGGGTGCAACAGTAGTGGGAAAACAGGCCGCCACCGTGATCACCTCATCGCCGGGCAGAATGCGCCGCTCCTTTAGCAAGGGGGAGGTCAGCGCCATAAAAGCCAGCAGGTTGGCTGAGGATCCAGAATTAACCAGACTGCAAAAACGTACCCCCAGATACTTCGCCAGCTCTTTTTCAAAGCGATCGGTATACTCTCCTGAGGTCAGCCAGAAATCCAGAGCGCCGTCTGTCAGGTTTTGCATTTCTTTCTGGTCATAGACTCGGGATGCATAGGGAATTCGAGTCGTTTTGATTCCTTTTTTTTGATGAAAGGCTGTATAATACTCCCCCACTGCTTCCAAAATCTTTTGCTTTGCCTGCTCCTGTGTAAGATTTTCCAGCATAGCTTAGGCTCCCTCCTCCATAAATTCTTGGATTTGGCGGTCCATCATAGCTGGGATATCCCCAGCCGCAAAATATTCCCGTGTCCATTCCACTGTTTTTTCCACAGCCTTTTTAATATCCCAGCGAGGCTTCCAGCCAAATGCAGAGCGGAGCAGAGAGCAATCCAGCCGCAAAAAATTCGCCTCAGGGAAAGCATCCTGCCGGGAAAGGGCCTCCCACCGGGCATCTTGCCCCCAATCCTTGCAAAACAGTTCTGCCAATGTCTGATTGTTTACACACCCTTCATCCCCGGGGCCTATGTTGTAACAGCCCGCTTTGGCAGGCTGCTGCGCCTGCTCCGCCGCCACCAGCAGATAGGCGTAAAGAGGTTCCAGCACGTGCTGATAAGGGCGGGTGGAGCGCGGATTGCGCAGCAAAACCGGCTGCTTCGCCTGCACCGCCCGCACACAATCGGGAATCAGGCGGTTTTCTGCAAAATCGCCGCCGCCGATTACATTGCCTGCCCGCATGGTGGAAACGGCAGGCCCGCCATCCGAAAAATATGTATCCCGAAAACAGTGGGTTACCAGCTCTGAACAGGATTTGCTGTTGGAATAGGGATCGTGGCCATCCAGTGTGTCGGTTTCCCGGTAGCCCCAACACCATTCCTTGTTTTGATAGACCTTATCGGTGGTGACATTGATAAAGGAACCGGCCCATTTCATCCGGCGCAGGCATTCCAGCAGCTTGACCGTGCCCATTACATTAACCTCGTAGGTTTCAAGGGGATTTTTAAACCCCTCCTGCACCAAGGGCTGGGCCGCAAGGTGCAGCACCACCTCCGGGCGGGCGGCTTTCAGCGCTTTGGAGAGCGTGTCCATATCCCGGATATCCCCCATCACAGAACAAATTTCCCTTTCCAGCCCGGACAACTCAAAAAGATTTTCCCCCTCCGGTGCCAAGGCGTAGCCAGTTACCTGAGCCCCAAGCCCCACTAGCATCCGGCAGAGCCACGAGCCTTTAAACCCGGTATGCCCGGTTACAAAAACCCGCTTGCCGCTGTAGAATTTTTCTAGTTCCAAAGCTTCCAAGGCGCACCTCCTGTTTCCCATAGCTGTTCCAAATGGGCTTTATCCCGCTGGGTATCCATACACTGCCAGAAGCCGGTGTGTTTATAGGCGGCTAATTGGCGTTCACGAGCCAGATTTTTCAGCGGCTCTCTTTCAAATATACTCTCGTCGCCGCCAATATATTCAAATACCTGAGGCTCCAGCACCATAAACCCGCCGTTGATCCAGCCCATATCCACAGCGGATTTTTCCCGAAAGGCTGTGATCTCGTCCTCCTCAATATCGGCCATTCCAAAGCGCCCCTCCGGCTGCACCACCGTAATGGTTGCCAGCTTTCCCTTTTCCTGATGAAAAGCCAGCAGTTTTTGGATATCCACATCCGAAACGCCGTCTCCATAGGTCACCATAAAAGGCTGGTTTTCCGTGTATTCCCGGATGCGCCGGATACGCCCGCCGGTCATGGTATGCAGGCCGGTGTCAATGAGCGTGACCTTCCACGGCTCCGCTGCGCTGGTATGGATCTCCATGGAGTTTCCATCCCGGTAATCAAAGGTGACATCGCACTGGTGGAGAAAATAATCGGCAAAATAGCGCTTGATCACCTCTGCCTTATAGCCGCAGCAAATGATGAATTCATGAAAGCCGTGGGCCGCATAGCTTTTCATAATATGCCAGAGAATGGGCTTTCCTCCTATCTCGATCATGGGCTTGGGCCGCAGATGGGATTCCTCAGCAATACGGGTTCCAAAGCCACCGGCCAGCAATACAACTTTCATTCTCTATGCCTCCGTTCTGCCTGATGAACAGGCTCTTTGCAGGTTAATCTGCCTGATTCAATTTATGCATAAGTTCTCTTCTCTGTGAAAATGCCTTGTACATTCGGAGGGTTCTTCGCAGGCCCTAAGATTTTAAGGTTATTTTAATTTGCCCCGTTTATTCTGAACACATAGTCGAAAAAAGCGGCTTTAGATGCATAGAGCAGGGGGTAACAATCTTTGACACAAAAGCTAAATAAGCCTATACGCAAAAAGGTGATCAGCCTTTCGGCCATCGCACTGGCTGGCGGCCTGGTGGCACTTTCCGCCTTCACCTTCGGCAATCAAAAGGAAGAAACAACCGAAACAGTTTATCGGGAAAATACAGTAACCAGAGGCGATCTGGTTGTGGGTGTAACCGAATCGGCCACGGCCACACTCAAAACCCACAACATCACCTTTGATACCTCTGCGGAGATTGAGGAAGTCTTTGTCAAGGCGGGGCAAAGAGTTTCGGAGGGAGACCCCATTGTGAGCCTTTCGCTTGAAAGCCTTCAGGAAAATTATGAATCGCTGCAAACGGATTATAAAAAGCTCCAGTTGGAATATGAGCAAGCCAAAGTTGATCAGCAGCTGGGCCAGATCGAGGCTAAGCAGACCTACGATAGCGCTGTGGCCAAATCCGGCAACGCCGATTCTACATACAGCCTGACCATTGAAAAGCTGGAGCTGGCAATCACCCGGGCTAAAACCTCCATGTCTGAAATCCGCACCAAAATTCGCTCCTATACCAAGGCCATCAACGACATGGACGATGGCTACTACGATGATCTGGACGATGCCAAGGAAGAATATGAAGCCGTTAAGGCAGAGCTTACAGCGGCTAAAAAAGAGCTGCTCAAAGCAACCGATCAGGATGAGATCGATGCCCTTTCTGAAAAGGTTAACGACCTTGAAGCAGCGACCGATTATGCCGAGGCAGTCTATGAAGGCCTCAGCGATGAGGTTACCACCGATTATTCCAACATGACCACAGAGGAATTGATCTCCAAACGCCAGACCGCCAAGGAAGATTTGGAGGATGCCTATACCTCGCTGGAAGAGGCAGAAAACAATCTGGAGCTGAAAAAGCTGGAGGCGGAGCAAACCAAGGATAATACCCTCAGCTCCGGCGATAATGCCCAGATTGTTTATGATATGACCCTTTCACAGCTGCAAAATTCGCTCACCAGCAAGGAGCTGTCTTTGAATAGCGCCAAGAAATCTTTGGATGAGGTTGCGGCCTATCTGAATAATGGGGTTCTCACGGCACCCTGTGATGGTGTGGTAGCCTCGGTCAGCTATTCAGCCGGTGATACCGCCCCCGCAAACAACGCAATTGCGGTGATTTCCGACAGCAGCAATGTGTTTGTGTATGTCTCGGTGGCACAGGATGATATTTCCAGCATTTCGCTGGGTCAGGAAGCTACACTGACCATGGATGCCTTTGAGGATGAAACCTTCACCGGCATTATCGACAGTATCTCCACCACACCGGCCCGAAGTGCCTCCGGCACGGCCAGCTACAATGTAACGGTAAAAGTGGAGGGTGATGTTGCTCAGATTTTTGAGGGCATGACCGGCTCCCTGACCTTGATTACACGGCAGCAGCAGAATGTTCTGTATGTCTCCAACCGTACCGTATATGAAAAGGACGGCCAGCAATATGTCAAAGTAAAAACCGAAAGCGGCGAAATCAGCGAAGCTTTGGTGGAAACCGGCTTTTCGGATGGTCGGAACGTAGAAATCACTTCTGGACTTGAAGAAGGGCAGACTGTCCTGATTGAAAGTCAGGTGGTGTCCGCCCAATGACCTTCTCAGAGATTTTCCACTTGGTATGGCTGAATATTATCGAGAACAAATTCAAGGTTGTGCTCACATCCATCGGCATCATTGTCGGTTCCGCTACCATTGTGCTGGTTATTGCAGTGGGCCGGGGCGGCCGTATGGATGTGGAGGATCAGTTTAAAAACCTCAACGCCGCATCCATTGAAATTTCCACCACCTCCACCTCCTCCGGCAGAGCTGGTGGAGGTGGTATGCCGGGTGGCGGCGGAGGTGGAGGTATGGCCAGAGGGGGCAGCGGCGGCGGAGCCCGAACCGGCGGTGCCAATCCGGGCGGCGGCGGTATGGAGGGTGGCCCGCCTATGATGGATTTCTTTGGCAGCTTCCGTGAAGTTGCCGCTACCCTGACCTATGAGGATGCAGAGGATATCCAGCTGTTTATCTCTAATGTTTCAGCGGCAACTATATCCGCCTCCACCAAAAGTGATGTGCTGGGCGGCAATCTGGAAGAAGCCGAGGAACACACCATCGCCGGGGTGAAGCCCGAATATGCCCAGATCAGCAACCTGAGCCTGTATATCGGCGATTTTATCACCAGCGATGATGAAGAAAACAAGGCTAAAAACTGTGTGTTGGGCTATGAGCTGGCTTTGAAACTGTTTGATACGGTAGCCGAAGCCTATGACAGCGTGATCACCATCAACGATGTCAGCTTTGTGGTCAGCGGTATCTTGCAGGAAATGGGCACGGTTTCTTCCGGCATCAGCCCCGATGAGGCGGTGTATATCCCTTATTCCGCAGCAGAGAAATACATCCTCAGCCGGGATGCTTCCCCGCAGCTAACCGTGGTTGCGGCCAATGTAAGCGATGTGGAAAAAGTCAGCGAAAATGTAAAAATTCTTCTGGATGAAAACTACCCCGGTGCACCCTTCACTATTTCGGATGCGGGCAGCAAGATGGAGGCAGCCGCAAAATCTTCCGAGACCCTCTCCATGCTGCTGGGCGCTGTGGCTCTCATTGTATTTTTGGTGGGCGGCATCGGCATCATGAACGTTTTGTTTGTATCGGTCAAAGAGCGTACCAAGGAAATCGGCATCCTGAAAGCCTTGGGAATGTCCCGCAAAGACGTGCTGCTGGAATTTTTGCTGGAGGCTACTATGATCAGCGTGTTCGGGGGCGCAGCCGGAGTGGCCCTGAGCCTTGGGGTGATTCCCATTGCCCGCACCTTTGGTGTGCGTATGGAGCCTATCTTCTATGGCTATTTAATCGCTTTTCTTTTTGCGGTTGCTACCGGCACCATTTTCGGTTTTTATCCTGCTAATAAAGCATCAACTTTAGTACCTGTGGAGGCACTCAATCATGAATAAAAAATGCAGAGCATTTCTTGGTCTTTCCATCGCCGTTCTACTGCTTTCTACCGGCTGCTCCACCGGGGCCCAGCCCCAGGAGGCACAGTCTTCCCAACAGGCCACCAAGCAGATATACGGCAAAATCACCACCATCAACGGCAACGAGATCACCTTAAAGGTGGGAACCCTGCGCCAGCAGCAAAGGCAAGGTCCAGAAGGCGAGGGTGAGCGCTCCCGCCCGGACCGCAGTCAGGAAAATGCCTCTGGTTCGGAGGAGGTAGCTGGGCAGGATGAAAGCAGACCCGAGGGCTCCCGCCCCAGTGGCAGCCGGCCGGAAGGCGCAGGCGGTGAAGGCAGGCAGGGCCGCCCCGGAGGAAACGTTCAGGCCGATGCTTCCGGCGAGGAACAGCCGGCCAGCCCGGATGGACAGCAAGCAGTTCCTGAAGACGGTGAGCAAGGCGGCCCCGAGGGCGGCCAAGGCAGGCCGGGTGGTCAGGGTGGCCCCGGTGGCGGTCAAGGCGGGATGCGCAATACCGTGAAGCTGGAATATACCGGTGAAGAAACCACTTGGCTCATTCCTGTTTCTGCCACCATCACAGCCGGTGAGGGCGACAGCGCCAGTGAAGTTCGTTTCACCCAGCTTGCCGTGGATAACATTGTCTGCCTGACTGTGCCGGAGGAAGACCCCGCTTCCATTCTCTCCGTTCAGGTGTTACAATAATGGGAGAGGCAACCACACAGTCTGTCATCCAAATGGAGGGCATCTGCAAGGGGTATCAAATGGGTGCTCAAGCCTTGCAGGTGCTCAAGAACATCGATTTTCATGTGCAGGAGGGGGAATTTGTGGCTGTGCTTGGCCCTTCCGGGTCAGGAAAATCCACCCTCATGAATATTATCGGCTGCATGGATACAGCGGATACCGGTGAATATTTCATCTCAGGCAGCGCAGTCCATGCCATGTCGCAGGCAGAGCTGGCCAATTTGCGCAACGCCAAAATCGGGTTTATTTTTCAGAAATACCATTTGATCCCCCAATATTCTGTTTTGCAAAACATCATCATGCCGCTGCTGATTCGGGGCATTCCCCGCAGGCAGGCCCAGCAGGACGCCATGGAAACCATTGAAATGCTCGGCATGCAGGAACGCCTTGCCCACAAGCCCTCGGAGCTTTCCGGCGGCCAGCAGCAGCGTGTTGCAGTGGCCCGAGCCTTGGTGGGGCACCCCCGCCTGCTTCTGGCCGATGAACCCACCGGTGCGCTGGATTCCACAACCGGGCAGGATGTTTTGGGGCTTTTCAAAAAACTGAACCAAGCGGGGCATACTATTATTATGATCACCCATGATCTCACAGTAGCGGCTCATGCTCAGCGCATTGTCAAGATCATTGACGGCGAGCTTTTTATTTAAAAACAGTTTGGCTAATCATCGGTACCCCCGGAGAGAGGAGAGCGGTCTATGCGTGCGTTGGTTATTGAGGACGATGTCCACCTTTCGGACGCAATCTGCACCAGTATCGCCGAATTGGCGGAAACCCAGCAAGCCTTTGACGGTGACGAAGGGCTTTTTCAAGCCATGCAGAATATTTTTGATATCATCATTCTGGATATTATGCTGCCCGGTATGAATGGCTACGAGGTGCTCAGCGCCCTGCGCCGGGGAGGTATTTCCACCCCCGTTCTGATCCTCACCGCCAAGGATGGGCTGGATGATAAAATCAAAGGCTTTCAGCTGGGTGCAGATGATTATTTGCCCAAGCCCTTTCACCGGGAAGAGCTTCTCCTGCGATTGGAGGCAATTCTGCGCCGCACCAGCAGCGGCTTCCGGGAACACAGCCTTATTTTCAAGGAGCTGGCTCTCGATCCGCTTACCCGTGCTGTCACCATCGGCGGCGAGGCGGTGGAGCTGCACGGCAAGCAGTTTGATATTCTTGAATACCTGATCGCAAACCAGAATATCATCCTCACCCGGGAGCAAATTTTTGATCGGGTGTGGGGCTTTGATTCCGAAACCGGCACCAATGTGCTGGAGGTTTACGCCAGCAATCTGCGCAAGACCCTCAAGCTCTACGGCTACGACCGCTATATCCAGACTGTCCGGGGTATGGGTTATATCCTGCGTGACCGGGGGGATGAGCATGCGTGATACGGTGGCGAGAAAGCAGCAGCTCAAGCATACCCTCTATAATTTTATCGCTTTTTCTTTTATCTTCGCCGTATTTGGGCTGATTCTGTTTTTCCAGCTCCAAACCTCCATCTTCTCCAAGATTGACCGGGATTTGGAGAGGGCCCACAGCGAAATTCTGGATCGAGCGGATTTTATTGAGGATCAGACCACTTTCGATTTTGATGCTGCCAACAAGCTTCACGGAGAACCCCCGCAAGGGCGGCGGGGCCTGATGATTCCGCCCCGCATCACACCCATTGTGCGGGATAGCAGCGGCACCATCCAAAACCAGCGCTCGCTGGGCCGCATTTTCTATGAAAGTGATTTGGCCTTGCTTTCCTTCAGCCCTGCCATGGGCGAAAAGCCCATGACTATCCGGCTGGAGAATCAGTTTTATTACCGCTGCATCACCTTCCCTGTAACAGACAGTCAGGGTGTGCAGTATTATGTTCAGCTGGTATCCAACGTGGATGGCGAGCGCAGTGTTGTGGATCACTTTCTGCGCTGGCTGTTGATCTGTCTGGGTGTGTTCATCCCGCTGTCTATCGGGGCCAGCTATGTTCTTTCTCAGCAAACCATGCGCCCTGTCCTTGAAGCGTGGAAAAGGCAGACTGAATTTGTTCAGGATGCCTCCCATGAGCTGCGCACCCCTCTCACTGTGATACAAAACAAGCTGGAAACCCTGCTCACCATGCCGGATGCCCGCATTTTGGAACAATCGGGCAGCATCGTGCTTTCGCTGACCGAGACCCGCCGCCTCACCAAGCTCACCGCAGACCTGATGACACTGGCCCGTTCCGACAGCGGCCAGACCATGCTGGAAAAGGAAACTCTTCAGCTGGATGAAATTGCAGCCACCGTTGCCGAGCCTTATATCGAGCTGGCGGAGCTGCAAAGCAAAGTCATGGAGCTTCAGCTTGGCTTTGGGGGTTCTCTTTGCGCTGACCGTGGGCGTATCCAGCAGCTCTTGGTGATTCTCATGGATAATGCCCTCAAATACACCGAGCAGGGCGATACCATCACAGTCAGCACCCGGGGGGATGGCAACTGGGTTTCCATTCAAGTGCGTGACACCGGCATCGGCATCAGCGAAGCGGGGCGCAGCCGGGTGTTTGACCGTTTTTACCGGGAGGATAAAGCCCGTTCCCGTGCGGGGGGCGGCACCGGGCTGGGGCTTTCCATCGCCAAGTGGATTGTGGAGCAGCATGTAGGCTCTATTAAAATTGAAGCCAATTACCCAAAAGGAACGGCTGTTACCGTTAAGCTGCCACACTAAAATCTTAGAAATACAGAAAAAGCTGTTGACAAATCGGATGCGATGACATATAATACCAACAAATTAAGAAACCTTTGAGCAAGAAAAGTAGGATTAATCGGGTGTATCCAGAGAGTTGCCTATTGGTGCGAAGGCAGCAGCACAGATTCTTTTGAATGGTCTTGCGAGGGCGGCTTGAAACCTTTTTGGGAGTAGACGCTGACGGGATCCCCTGCCGTTATCAGTGGGGTGCATATGATGGTATGCAAAATGAGTGGATGAATTTATTTTCATCAATTTGGGTGGTATCGCAGAAGCCTTCAAGCTTTTGTCCCTGTATGGGGACAAAGGCTTTTTTATTACCCAAAAACACTCGCAAAATAAATAGAAAGGAGTTTTCATCCCATCGATTGATGAAACCAAGGTGAAGTTTATGATGGTTCCAAGCTGTGAGAGAATTGAGGAGCTGGCTAAGGAATACCCCGTTGTCCCTGTCTGCAAAGAGCTGTATGCGGATATCATCACCCCCATTGCACTGCTGCGAAAGCTTGCCCAGAGCAGCAAACGGTATTTTCTGCTGGAAAGTGTTGAGGGCGGCGAGCGCTGGAGCCGCTATTCCTTTTTGGGCTTTGACCCGGTTCTGCGAATCACCTGCAAAAACGGAGTGGTTTCGATCACGGGGGAGAAAATTGAAACCTTTCAGACCGATCACCCGCTGGAAGCGGTGCGCAGCCTGATGAAGAGGTACCGTGCGCCCCAGATTCCCGGCCTGCCTCCCTTTTCCGGCGGCCTTGTGGGGTATTTTGCCTATTCCATGATGGGCTACGCCGAACCAACCCTGCACATCAAGGAAGGCGAGCTCAATGATTTTGATCTGCTGCTGTATGACAAGGTCATCGCCTTCGACCAGCTGCGGCAGAAAATCTGCGTCGTGGTCAACATGAAAACCGATAAGCTGATGGAAAACTACGGTAAAGCCTCCGGTGAGGTGGAGCGCATCATCCGCATGATTCAGGAGCCCTCCTCCCTGCCCGCCATTTCCATAGACAGCGCTGTGGACTTCCACTGCAATGTAACCAAAGAGGAATACTGCCAGCTGGTGGAACGAACGAAAGAATACATACGCAGCGGGGATATTTTTCAGGCGGTGATTTCCCGCCGGTTCCAAAGCCCTTATACCGGCAGTCTGCTCAGCGCCTACCGTGTTCTGCGCACCACCAACCCCTCTCCCTACATGGTTTACCTAAATATCGATGGCACCGAGGTGGTCAGCGCCTCCCCAGAAACACTGGTACGCTTGCAGGATGGCCGCCTCACCACCTTCCCGGTGGCCGGTTCACGGCCAAGGGGAGCCACCGAGCAGCAGGATAGAGAGCTGGAAGCCGAGCTTCTGGCAGACCAAAAGGAACTGGCGGAACACAATATGCTGGTGGATTTAGCCCGAAACGATCTGGGGCGCATCTCCAAGTTTTCCACGGTGGAGGTCACCCGCTACCAGATGATCCACCGCTATTCCAAGATCATGCACATCACCTCCTGCGTGGAGGGAAATATCCGGGAAGATCGGGATGCCTGCGATGCCATTGAGGCTGTACTCCCCGCCGGAACCCTTTCGGGTGCTCCTAAAATCCGGGCCTGCGAAATCATTGAGGAAATGGAAGCCGAACCAAGAGGCATCTATGGCGGGGCGCTGGGCTACCTTGATTTTTCCGGCAATCTGGATACCTGCATTGCCATCCGCATGGCGGTAAATCACGGCGGAACGGTTACTGTTCAGGCAGGAGGCGGCATCGTAGCCGACAGCGTGCCGGAGATGGAATACGAAGAGGCAGGCAACAAGGCCCAAGCCATTATTAACGCCATTATGCAGGCCGGGGAGGTGGATCGCTGATGATACTGCTTATTGATAATTACGACAGCTTTTCCTACAATCTGGTGCAGGTCACCGGTGGCCTGAACCCGGATATTCAGGTGGTGCGCAACGATAAAACCACCCCCCAGCAGATTCGGGAGCAAAACCCCAGCCACATCATTCTTTCCCCCGGCCCGGGGTATCCGGCGGATGCGGGCATCTGCGAGGATGTCATCCGGGAGCTGGGCGGCGAAATCCCCATTCTGGGGGTATGCCTTGGGCATCAGGCAATCTGCGAGGCCTTCGGTGGTGAAATCATCCGGGCAAGGCAGCTGATGCACGGCAAACAGAGCCGCATCCGTCTGGATACAGCCTGCCCCCTCTTTCAGGGACTCCCCGAGGAAATCATGGCCGCCCGCTATCACTCGCTGGTGGCAAGAGCGGATGCCATTCCCACTGAGCTGGAGGTCATCTCCACAGAACCGGGCGGCGAGGTTATGGCGGTTCGCCACCGCAACTACAACATTTACGGGCTGCAATTTCACCCAGAATCCATTCTCACCCCACAGGGTGAAACCATCATCCGCAATTTCTTGAATATGGAGGGCGGCACGCATGATTAAACAGGCAATCAGTCAGGCCATTCAGGGCAATCATCTCACCTATGAAGAAGCAAGGCTTTCCATGCAGGAGATCATGCAGGGTGAGGCAACACAGGCTCAAATCGCCGCTTTTCTCACCGCTTTGCGGATGAAGGGCGAAACCATTGATGAAATCACGGCCTGCGCCAGTGTCATGCGGGAGTGCGGCGCCAAGCTGGCTCAACAGGGCGACCTGCTGGAGGTTGTGGGCACCGGCGGAGACGAGGCCTATACTTTCAACATTTCCACCGTATCCGCTTTTGTAACAGCGGCGGCTGGGGTTCGGGTGGCAAAGCACGGCAACCGCAGTGTATCCAGCAAATGCGGAGCGGCCGATGTTCTGGAGGCTTTAGGCGCAAAACTGGATTTAACCGCCGAGCAAAGCGCATGTGTGCTGGAAAAAACGGGTATCTGCTTTTTGTTTGCACCGGTCTATCACGCCTCCATGAAGCACGCCGCCCCGGTGCGCCGGGAAATGGGCGCCCGCACCATCTTTAACATTCTGGGGCCCATGGCCAACCCCGCCAGTGCCACGATCCAGCTCTTGGGGGTTTACGATGAAAAGCTGGTGGAGCCTCTTGCACAGGTACTGGCCAATCTGGGGGTTAAGCGGGCCATGGTCGTCCATGGCAACGATGGTCTGGATGAAATCTCCCTGCACGCCCCCACCACGGTCTGCGAGGTGAATGCCGGCTCCTTCAAAAGCTATACCCTGGACCCCCGAGAGTTTGGCTTTGCGCTTTGTCCCTCCGAGGAGCTGACCGGTGGCGATGCGGCACAAAACGCCGAGATTGCCCTGCACATTTTGGAGGGAGAGCCGGGAGCCAAGCGGAATGTGGTGCTGCTGAACGCAGGGGCCTGCCTTTATCTGGCGGGCTGTGCCGAGGATTTAAAAAGCGGTGTGGCTTTGGCTGGCGAAATGATCGACAGCGGCAAGGCTTTGGAAACCTTGCAGGCCTTTATAGCGGCCACAAAGGAGGCACAGCCGTGATACTGGAAAAAATCGCCGCCGCCACAAAACTGCGAGTAAATCAGGCGAAAAAAAAGCGCCCCCTCGAAGTGGTTCGGGAACAGGCACTTGCCCTGCCGGCCGCTTCCCTCCCTTTTGAGCAGGCATTGGGCAGACCGGGAATCTCCTTTATTTGCGAGGTAAAGAAAGCTTCTCCCTCCAAGGGTTTGATTGCCCGGGAGTTCCCCTATGTGCAGATTGCCAAGGATTATGAAGCCGCCGGAGCGGCGGCTGTTTCGGTGCTCACGGAGCCCTTTTTCTTTCAGGGAAGCGACCGGTATCTCACCGAAATCAGCCGAAACATCTCACTGCCTATTCTACGGAAGGATTTCACAGTGGATGAATACCAGCTTTACGAAGCCAAGCTAATTGGAGCGGATGCCATCCTGCTCATCTGCGCTCTTCTGGATACCGATACCCTGCGGCAGTATCTTGCAATCTGCCGTACACTCGGCCTTTCGGCGCTGGTGGAGGCCCACACCCCCGAGGAGATAGAGTCCGCCCTTGAGGCGGGGGCTTCCATCATCGGGGTCAACAACCGGAACCTGAAAACCTTTCAGGTGGATTTGAGCATTTCCCAAGAACTGCGCACACTGGTGCCCTCGGAGATTCTGTTTGTGGCGGAAAGCGGTGTGCATACAGCACAAGATGTGGCCGCACTTTCCACCGCACAGGTGGATGCCATTCTGCTGGGAGAAGCCCTCATGCGCAGTCACGATAAGGCCGCCAAGCTGGCCGACCTGCGGGAAGGGATTGCAGTATGACCAAAGTCAAGTTCTGCGGCCTTCGCCGCATGGAGGATATCCAAGCGGCAAACGCCCTTTTGCCCGATTATATTGGCTTTGTTTTTGCCCCCAGTCCCCGGCAGGTTACTCCAGAGCTGGCAAAAAGCCTTCGGCAAAAGCTGGATCGCTCCATTGCTTCGGTAGGCGTATTCGTGGATGCGGCTATTGAGGATATTGCCGCCCTGTGTGAAAGCGGGGTCATCACCCACATTCAGCTCCACGGCCACGAGGATGAAGCCTATCTCACACAGCTCAGGAGCCGGATAAAGGCTCCCATCATCAAGGCGATACGGGTGCAGAGCCGGGAGCAGGTGCTGGCCGCTCAGGCGCTCCCTTGCGAATATCTCCTTCTGGATTCCTATCATGATAAGAAAATGGGCGGGAGCGGCAAGGCTCTTGATCTCAGCTTGATTCCACCCTTAACCAAGCCCTTTTTTTTGGCAGGGGGATTGGATGCAGGCAATGTAAAAGAGCGTATCGCCGCCTGCCGCCCCTATGGCGTGGATGTGAGCAGCGGTGTGGAAACAGCAGGCTTTAAAGACCCTGAAAAGATGCGAGAATTTATAAATGCGGTATACTCATATAGCTTAAAAACAAGGAGTGAAGTATCGTGAAAAAAGGACGTTTTGGCCAGCATGGCGGCCAATTTATTCCCGAAACCCTGATGAACGCTGTCATCGAGTTGGAAGAAGCCTATGAGGGCTTTCGCCGTGACCCTGCCTTCATACAGGAGCTGGATGCGCTGTTAAACCAATATGCCGGCCGACCCTCCCTGCTCTATTTTGCGGAGAAAATGACCCGGGAGCTGGGCGGAGCCAAAATCTACCTCAAGCGGGAGGATCTCAACCACACAGGCTCCCACAAAATCAACAATGTGCTGGGGCAAGTGCTTATGGCCAAGAAAATGGGCAAGACCCGGGTCATCGCCGAAACCGGAGCCGGTCAGCATGGGGTTGCCACCGCCACCGCCGCCGCGCTCATGGATATGGAATGTGAAGTGTTCATGGGCAAGGAGGATACCGACCGGCAGGCCCTGAATGTTTACCGCATGGAGCTGCTGGGAGCCAAGGTTCACCCGGTGACCAGCGGCACCCAAACCCTCAAGGATGCAGTCAACGAAACCATGCGGGAATGGACCTCCCGTTTAGAGGATACCCACTATGTGCTGGGCTCGGTCATGGGGCCTCACCCCTTCCCCACCATTGTGCGGGATTTCCAGAGTGTTATCGGCCGGGAGGTGCGGGCGCAAATGCTGGAGCGGGAGGGAAAGCTCCCGGATACCCTCATTGCCTGTGTAGGCGGCGGCAGCAACGCCATGGGGCTGTTCTACGAATTTTTGGAGGATTCGTCCGTTGCGCTGATTGGCTGTGAGGCGGCGGGGCTGGGTGTGGATACCCCCCAGAATGCAGCCACCGTTGCCAACGGAACGCAGGGAATCTTCCATGGCATGAAATCCTATTTCTGTCAGGATGAATACGGGCAGATTGCACCGGTCTATTCCATCTCTGCGGGGCTGGATTATCCCGGGATCGGGCCGGAGCACGCAAACCTTTACGACATGGGGCGGGCCAAATATGTCCCGGTTACCGACGACGAAGCGGTGGATGCCTTTGAGTATCTTTCCCGCACTGAGGGCATCATCCCGGCTATTGAAAGCGCCCATGCCGTGGCCTATGCCCAAAAGCTGGCCCCAACCATGGGCCGGGAGCAAATCATAGTGGTGAATCTATCCGGGCGGGGCGACAAGGATGTGGCCGCCATCGCCCGCTACAGGGGGAAAAAGCTTTATGAATAACATACAGAAAGCCTTTGCAGCCGGAAAAGCCTTTATACCCTTTCTCACAGCGGGAGACCCCTCCCTTGCGGTAACCGAGCGCTTGGTGATCGCTATGGCCGAAGAAGGAGCCGATCTCATTGAGCTGGGTATCCCTTTTTCTGACCCGGTGGCCGAGGGTCCGGTGATTCAGCGGGCGGATGAAAGAGCCCTTTTAGCTGGAACCACCTTGGATGGCATCTTTGAAATGGTCAGCCGGGTGCGGGAACAGTCCGCCATCCCCTTGGCCTTCATGACCTACATCAACCCTGTGTTTGTCTATGGGGCTGAGAAATTTTTCAGCCGGTGCGCCGACTGCGGCGTGGGTGCGGTGATTGTGCCTGATCTGCCTTTTGAGGAACGGGAGGAGCTTCTCTCCTTTAGCCGATCCCACAATGTGGCGCTGATTCCGCTGATTGCCCCCACCTCCAAGGAGCGCATCCGGGCTATTGCCCGGGAGGCAGAAGGCTTTGTCTACTGCGTTTCCTCCATGGGGGTTACCGGGGTGCGGGAGAATATCAAAACCGATCTTGCCGGTATGGTTCAGCTTGTAAAAGAGGAGCAGGATATTCCCTGTGCCATTGGCTTTGGTATCTCCACCCCAGAGCAGGCCGCCGAAATCGGGCAATATGGTGATGGCGTGATCGTGGGCAGCGCCATTGTAAAGCTCATTGAGCAGTATGGTGAAGGAGCCGAACCCCATGTTCGTACCTATGCCGCACAAATGAAGGCGGCCGTTTCGGCGGCGAAGCAGCCTGTATAAGGCTGCCTTGCTATCTCTCTGCTAATTGGATATACTGAGTCAAAACCGCCCGCTAAGCCGGGGATTGTCAACACAAAGCAAAAGCCCGGCCAACAGGTTCAATCCTGTAGGCCGGGCTTTTTGGTGTGCTTCTATTCGTCTGCTTGATCCAGCTTTCGGGCAAGGCCGGTGATTTCACTGTAAAGAGAAAAGGCGGCGGCCGGGGCATAGCCATAGATCAGGAACACATCCAATACAAAAGGCGAATAGGGCAGACCTGTCAGCTCCCGGGCAAACGCCATCCCAGCAATCTCGCTGAGACTGCGAATGGTGGAGCGGTTATGGAGTGGCCACGGCGCCCAAAGCTCCACCTTGCGGGTACGGGTGAAAATTTCGGATTTGTTTTTTTCTTCCACCACATGGAACAGCTCGTGGGCAAGGAGGATATCTTCTACCGTAATGTTGCCCATAATCTGGCGTACCTGACTATCCTCCAGCACCTGTTCCGCCTTTTCCAAGCCGTGGCGGAAGATGGAGATGGTGCCCGGGGGCGCGAACTGGGCGAAGGTCACCCGGTCGGTTCCAGTAGGCTGACTGGGTTTTTCCACCTTGATATCCAACGCCTTGGCTATAGCCTGTGGACTGCTGGTTCCATGTTCCTTTGCAGTAGACTGGGCATATTCCCGCCCGCACTGGCCTGCCTGCTGGGTGAGGGTATCCATCTTTTCGGGGGAAAACTTACCCCGCAAGGGGTCACGGGAAAAGGCATACCGGCCAAAGACACGATCGTCCAGCTGAATCAGCTCTGCCAGCATCTCCCCAATAGGGGGGATGCTTTCCGGCGAAGGGGGTGGGGCAGGTGTTTGCGGTTTGCCCAGAAAGGCTTCAAGCAGCCGCTGGAGAGTTCTTTCCTCGCTCATATCTGGTTAATGGCGCCCACAACCAGGATATCCACATCCGGTTCCAGATCGGCCACCTCCAGATCCATGAGCATATAAATCTGCTCCAAATCAATGGAGCCTGCAAAATCCATCACCCGGGCGCCAATGCACAGGTAATAATCTGGGCGCAGAATGCTGTCGGTCTTAAAGGTGGAAAGCTTCTCCCACATGGTTTTGACCACTTCACGGTAATCGGTGGCCTTGACTGACACAGCCTGGGCATCTGCCCGCTGCACCTTGATAAATCCCTTTTTATCCATAATGCGCACCATCTGCTGATCGCCCCGCTTGCAGCCGAATACATAACAGTATTTGGTTTCGCAAAGCTTCTCCACCTCGGCCGCCTTAATCTCGGGGCCAAAATCAGCCCGGGCCAGCTCCTTTGCCTCCTCTTCGGAGCATTCCTTGAGCAGGTCGGTGGTTTTCACCTCGGTGGAGCCCATAGCGATGGCGGTTACCTTAGAAGTCTGGGGATCAATCTCAATGTGTACCTCCACGCTTTCCGGGTCGGCTCCGCTGCCGATGGCCTTGTCGATGGCCTCCTTCTTAATGCTGGTGATATCCTGCTGGGAGGGGTTGGGTATGATGCGCTCCACCACATCCCGCACCATAGCCAGCGCAACACCAATGGAAGAGATAACCTCGGCGTTTTCGGGAATGCTGTAGCGCAGCTTCATTTTATCGGCGCTGTAGCAAATCAGAGAGGCCGCTCCCCCGCCTACACCCACCAGAGAAATCTGGTCGTGCTCCAGCCGGTATTTCTGAGCCAAATCCAGAATGACCGGCTCAATTTTTTCGTGGGCCTTTTGGAGAATCTGGGCGGCAACCTCCTCCACCGAAATCCCCAGATGGTCGGCCAAGGGCTGCATGGCCTTGCGAGCGGAGTTTACATTGCCGTAGGAAAAATGCTCCGGCTTCACCAGCCCCAGCACGTTGGCGGCACAGCTGTTGGTAATGGTCACCCGCTTGCCACTGGCAAGGCGGATGGCTACATAGTCATCGGGATCGCCCTTGCGGGGCGAGAAAAACTCCAGCTTGGGGTCTACAATCTCCGATTCATCGGTAAACACCGCATAATCCATACCGGCAATGTGAGCGCTTCGGGGGCCAACATCCACCACCTGCTTCTGGTTGGCCCGCACCATGCTGCCGCCGGCAACACCCAGCACCCGCACATCCAGCGAGCTGATGTAGGTGCTGTGCCCACCTACCACCGAGTAATCGATGGCCGGGCGGCCGTTTTTGATAACGCCAATGTTGGTGGAGGTGCCGCCCACCTCAAAATACACGCCGTTGGAGGCCCGCAGATACATGAGCGAACCCATAACGCTGGCCGCCGGGCCGGAAAGCATGGTCAGCACCGGGCGCTTTTTCATCTCGGAGCAATCCATAACGCCGCCATCGCCCCGCATGATCATCAGCGGCACCGTTACCCCCGCCTCCCGGACGCTGGATTCTGTGGAATTGGCTGTATCCAGCATCTTCGGCAGTATGCTGGCGTTGATAGCCGCTGTACGGGTACGGCGGGTCAGGCCGTAAAGCTTGGTGATATCCGAAGCAATGGTGGTGAACAGCCCCATCTCCTGGGCAATGCGGTGGATGTGCTCTTCTTCTGCAATGCTGTCTACCCCAAAAGCCATGGAGGAAACAATCACGTTGGCTCCCTGCGCTTTTAGCTCGTTAACCGTTTTGCGAATCAGCTCATCCTCCAGCTGCTTTTTCTTCAGGAAGGTGTTGCAGATAGAAATTTTCCGCCCGGTTCCCAAATCGATGTCATCCAACCGGGTCTGCCGCTTGGCGAGCCAGCCTTCGAGGCCGCCGCCCGCCACACCAATCACACCTACTTTAGCCACATCGCCTTCCAGCAGGGCATTGGTGGCTTGGGTGGTGCTGTGGGCTACGAACACAACATCATCGGGCGAAATTCCGTTTTGGGCCATACAATTTTGAAAGGCCTCCACCACACCAGCCGCTACACCTTTTTCATGGGAGTGGGTGGTTTTGACCGAGGATTTTCCGATTATCTGATGGGTGCTGTTATCCAGTGCAACAGCCTTGGTGTGGGTGCCGCCCACATCAATGCCCATGCGTACAAGTCTCTTAGACATTTTGTTTCCCCCAAAGTTTTGTGGTATATCCGACCGTTTCCAGTGGAATCCGTCGGAAAGCCAAAAGTGCCGGAAGCATGGGAGGAATCCCACGCCTCCGGCAAAATCGCTGATACAAAGTACTGCTCTAGGCCGGGATAGGCACTAAGCCGTTGCCGAACACCAAAAATGTAACAATATATAGGAGTATGGAAACGATGATGCCATTGGGCACCGTATACCGCAGCAAATCTTTGCCTTCCACCTTGGTGTAGGCAAGACCCCAAGCCACCCAAGACTGGGTGATACAGCTGCCAACGTTCATGGTAATGGTTGGAATAGCAAAGCAGGCATACAGGAAAGGAACGGTAAAGGCCGAGATGCCCAAATTGCTGACCACACCCAAGGTTGCGGCGCCGCAGCCAACCAGAGTCATAGGGCCACGGAACAGGCCCAATGGGGATAGAATTGCGAACAGGATGCAGAGCACAAGGGTGGTTTTTGGCATAACAGGGCCAACAACCGCTTTAAAGTAAGGTGCGCAAAGCTCGGCGGCTTTGTTAAACATAGGCAGAGTCAGCAGAAAGCCGATGAGGGGCGCAGTATCCACAACGCCATCGTAATACATTTTATTAACAAGCTGGCAGCTTTCTTTAAAGTGTTTGAGTTTGCCGCAAACAAACAAAGCGAAAAAGCCGCAAAGCACAAAGCCCAGGATAACAGGAATTTTCAGGAAGATGACACCCAGCACAGGAAGAATAGGGGTGATCAGGGCAATACCGGGAACCTGCTTGGTATCCTCCACCTGCCCGGTCTGGGCAGCCCAGCTGTGAACCGGCTTCTTGGCCTTTAAATAGAAGGCTGTGCCGATTGTGGTAACCAGCAGCATGATGATAATTGCATAGATTCCCCACTTCTGAACATACCAGGTGAAGCTGAATTCAGGCATTTGATCAGCCGCAAGGTGAAATGCCCTATACTGCGCAAAATAAACAGGATTCATGTAGCTGCCTGCGCCTACCGCACCCACAAAGGTAAACAGGGCGAGAGGCTTGGGGATGCCCAGAGACATCAGGATAGGCAGCACAATAACACCGATAGCAATAACAGGCCCAGCGCCTGTCATAGAGGTAAAAATAACGGTAGTTACAAAATTCAGCAGAGATACGGTAATAATAGGACGGTCACCGCCCAATTCAACCGTCTTGCGAATGATGGTGGCTGCAATGCCGGTTTCCATAAGCACCCGACCAAACCAGGCACCCCACAGCACATTGACCAGAATGGTGCCCCAGCCCTCTGGCGCACTCTGAAATATCTTAGCAAGAGAAGCCGCTAGTGCCTCCCACGAGGCGATGCCGGCAATGCCGTTTGCCTCCAAAAAGGCGGGACTGGAAATCTGATTGCCAATCAGCGGCAGGGCAGTCCATAGAAAAGACATGATCAGGAATCCGATCATCAGATTGTGGCCCTTGAAGCAGTAGTAGGCTAACCAGAAGAAAGAAATAAGCAACAGTATACCAATTAGATATTCCACAAAAAAAGCCTCCTCAATATATTTTTGTATTAGTCGAAGCAGGGGCCCCTGCCTGCGCTATTACCTAAGCGGTTCTTTCCGGGGAGTGCTTTGCAAACGGGTTTATACCGGCACCTTGATGACCAGCTTTTTCACCTTTTCGGGCTGCCCCGCCATGCACCGGGGTTTATGGGCATCCTCGGGAGCCACAAGGGCAAACTGGCCTTCCTTTAAAAGAATATAGCCGCAATACGCCGGCTCCTTATAGAAAGCCATATCTTTTTCGCTGTCATAAGGGGTCTGGATTTCCAGCTCAGAGCGGTCGGCAATACCAAACAGCTCTTGGCCCGAAACCATATACTGAATATCAAAAAAGCGCTCGTGGGTTTCAAACTTGCCCGTGTTGGGGGGGATTGTATCGTATTCCTGCACCTGAACGGTGATATCCTCGGTGAGCTTGATAGCCCCTTCCGGCAGATCAGCCAGATCGCTTCTGCGGAGGAACTCATAGCAGATTTTGAATTTCTCCTCCAAGTAATTGTATTTTTCCGCTAAGGCAATGGATGTATAAAGCATTTTTCTTCCTCCTGTATAATAAAGTTTCGTTTTATAGCCACTAAACTTGAAAACGAAACCATCGTTTTCAAAAGCAAGCTCTGCTTGCTTTGCACCAAAGGCGCAGTTTTGCCTCTTAGTATGCCATTCTGCCGCTATAGGCTTAGGTGCTTTCCCGAATCACCAGCTGACATGGAATCACACAAGGGTCCAGCAGGGTTTCACCATCCAGCAGGCGCTTGAGAAGATTAGCCGCCGCCGCTCCGCTTTCCTTAGCCCGGTTATCGATGCTGGTGAGGCTGGGCCGGGAAAGCTGGGCATAGATGGAGTTGTTGATCCCCATAACCGAAACATCCTTCGGAACCTCATAGCCCATTTCCAACAGGGCATACATCCCGGTGACAGCAAGCAAATCCTTGGTATAAATCAGTGCATCGGTTCTGGGGGCCATTCGCATCAGCTCCTTGGTCGCAGCCGAAACCCCATCCAGTTCGCTGGAAATCGAATATTCGGTGATCTCGTTTTCCAGCCCATTGCGGCGCATACCCTCCCGGTAGCCCTGCCGTTTTCTTTTTTCACTCACAGTATCCTCATCGAAAATCAGCACAAGCTTTTTTCGGCCCCGCTCCCGCACCAGATAATTCACAGCCTCCACATAGGCGGCCTCCTCGCTGGTGAGCACACAGGCAAAATTGGGATGGGGCAGCAATGCGTTGACAATGGCACAAGGGAAATCGATCCCTTTATCCTCAATCTGCTTGCGGCAGTCGGGATCGGCAAAAATAGAGCCTACAAACACAATGCCATCCACCTGCCGGGTAACCAGCATCTCAAGATAATCGCCAAACCTCTTTTTTTTGCCGCCCAGATTGCAGACAATGGCGCTGTAGCCATATTGGCTCATGGCACGCTCCACTTCATAAACAATATTGGCGTGGTGATTATCCCGTATATCCACCGACATAATGCCAATGGTTTTTGTGGTTTTGCTGGCAAGCCCTCTGGCAAGCTGGCTGGGGGAATAACCGTATTCATCCAAAATGTTCTGAATATGCTGTTTGGTCTTTTCGCTGACTTCACCTTTTTTGTTGAGAACCCGGGAAACAGTTGTAATGGATACCCCGGCTTTTTGCGCTATGTCGTAGATGGTTAACGCCATTCGGGGTACCTCTGCCGGTATTCTCTGAGTAAGTCATCCACAATTTTCACATTGTTGGCGGCGCTTTGCATATCCGCCCCTGAGGGAACTGCGCCAGTCATCTCATTGACAATCCGCTGGATATAAGGCTGGGCCACATGCTCCGGCTCAGGGAAATCCAGAAGCTCTTCCCTGCCCTGCACCGTTACCCGCACCGGGCCGTAAAAGAGGCCGGTTGTGCGGATGTGGCCTTTTTCACCCACAATCAGCATTTCTTCCTCGTTGTGATCGGCCACATAGCACCACATTCCGCTGACCACCACACCGCTTTCACACCGCATCACAGCGCTGAGGGTATCCTCCACCGGATAGAACCCGCCCAAATTATCCGCCACACCCTGCACATGCGTGATTTTCCCGAAAAGAAAATCCACCACATCCAGAACATGGGTGGCCATATCCACAAATTTGCCGCCAAAGGTAGCACTGGGTGTTAGCCGCCAAGGGAGGTTTTCCCGATCCAGATCGGTTGCCTCCAGCTCCATAAAATGGGAAAGGCGGACAAACCGAATGCTTCCCAGCGCACCGGAATCAATCAGCTCCTTGATTTTCAGGTACTTTTCCATACCCCGGCGATAAAAGGCCACATAAACAGGGAGCCGTGCCTTTCCGGCCGCTTCCATGACTTCTAAGCATTCTTCATATCGCAAGGCCATGGGCTTTTCTATGTAGGGGATTTTGCCTGCCCCAAGGCACCGCAGGGCGTATTCTTTGTGAAAGCGCGGCGGTGTCGGCAGATAAACCGCTGTAATTTCTGGATCATTCAAAATATTCTCCACGGTTCGGGCAACAACCGGTACCCCGTGGCGGCGGGCATAGTCACAAGCTTTTTCATAGTCAAGATCGTAAACCGCTTTCAGCCGGGAGTTTGCTGACTTATAAAGCCCGGGGCCGCTCTTTTTTTCGGTAACCGCACCGCATCCCACCATGCCCCAGCATACTTCATTCATATCCATCTTCCTCCGTGTTGAGAGATCTCTCCGAAAACGCTTTCAATTATTATATTTATTGGACTTGCCACGGCAGAACCGAAAATAGCCTGTATAGTCAATAAACTTGAAAACGAAACCATCGTTTTCACAAGCAGGCTTTGCTTGCCTTGCGCCAAAACCGCAGTTTTGCCTCTTAATATGCCATTTTCCCGCTTCTCCAAAGCGAGAGAACACAGCGGAATGCTGTGTTCTTGAGAGCAAGCGCACTTGTTTTCAAGTTCGATTCCTATAAAAACATAGAATAAATGCTCTTTACAGCAATGGATTCTTCTGCATTCCCTGTTTCCGAAAGCGCTTTCGTTTTTTTCTGTATTTAAAATATAGCACAGCCCTCCTTACTATACAATCCACATATAACAAAAAAATAGTTTATATTTGTTGTTTAATATTTATAAATAAGGCTATAAATTCGTAAATTTTAGTTTTTTATTTTCCGCATTCAAAATTTTTTATACTGTTTTTTAGATATTTTTTATTGGTACAAATTCTTATTTTATTTATAAAAGGTTTTATTGGATAGAAAAAAAGCCCGAACCCCACACAATGGAAAAGTGAAGGATTCAAGCCTTTTAATATTCGATGCAATATGTAGTGCATGAAGATCTGCCAATACAAAAGTAAGAGCCGTGTGTTAATATAAATTACGGATTACATTGAAGATGCAAAAGCCCAAGACAATAACCTGCACCCCATTAAAGCAAATTTCCACTGTTTTTTCCGGCAGTTTTTTGTTCAGCCACGAGCCGATAAACCCGCCCAGAATGGCTCCGATAATCATAACGGGGATCTTAGAAAGATCATACACAGCAAACCCCGTGGCTACACCAACTGAAATCAGCTTGGAAATCTGGGCAAAAAGAATGGTAATAATAGAATAGACTGTCGCTGTTTTGGTATTGAAGGCAAAGACAAAAATTAGCAAAGCCACATTGATAGGCCCACCGCCAATCCCCAAAAAGGAGGAAAGAAACCCAAGAAACACACCGGTCAAGCCAGAGGCAATCATTCCGGTTGCCCCCAGCATTTTTATCCTGTTTTTATAGAGCATATAAACAAACACGCCGATAACCAAAAGAGCCAGCACAATGTTCTGGACTGCCAAAACCATACGGTTACTGCCCAGCTGCCGGATAATGGCGGAAAGAATCTGCTGGCCGATGTTTCCGCCCAGCACCGAACCAAGCGATAACGGCAAGGCAATTTTGAAGTTGATCGCGGCCTTCTGCCGCATCTGCCGGATAATGGAAACAATAGCCATGGCAAATACAGTAAAGCAGGATAATATCCCGATGGTAGCCGCATCATAGTCCCCCAGCACATCCAGCACCGGTTTAATGATGACACCGCCCCCCATACCGGTCATGGCACCTGCTGTGGTGGCCGCAATGGAAATGAGAAAATAAACAATATGCTCCAAGGCCGATCTTTCCTCCCTATATTTTTCGGATGTGCAACCCAATTTAAGTGAGCTTTGCGCAGCTTTCACGCTTAATGAGGCTAAAGGGAATCACAATTTTCACCGGTACCTGGTGCCCACCCTGAATGCGATCCAGCAGCGTTTTCACTGTGAAATGCCCCAAATCCTCCCGGGGTATATGGATGCTGGTGAGCATCGGGGTGCTGTATTGGCAAAGCTCGATGTTATCGATGCTGATCACCGAAATATCCCCCGGAATCTGGAGGCCTTTTTCCCGCAGGGCCTTGATTACACCGATAGCCGTGATATCGTTGGCACAAAACAGAGCCGTGGGGCGTTTTTCCGAGCGAAGAAGCTTGAGGCCGCTTTGATAGCCGCCCTGAATGGATTGGCTGGTGTTGAAAATCCACTGGTGCTCAATAGGGTGCCCAAGCTCCTTCACCGCATCATAGTAGCCCCGGTAGCGTGCCTCTTCCGATTGCTCCCCAATATACCCGATGCGGCTGTGCCCCAGCTGGCTCAAAACCTGCACTGCATGGCGGGCCGCCTCATAACCATCACAAATCACCTGATCACAGCTGTTATCCCGCAGGCTGTTGAGCCCCACCATCACAATGTTTTTGCATTGTCCCCGAATGTGGGCCAGCAGGCCTTTTGAGCAGCGCCCCAAAATAATCACGCCATCCGAAGGGGGCACTTCTGGGAAAACAGGCAGCTTGCCCTCTTCCACTGCGGGAAAAACGCCGGTAATTCGGCAGGCCTGCTGGATGCATTTCTGCTCTATAATGCGGTAAAGCTCCGAGAAAAACTGCCCGGATTCACTGTCACTGGTGCGGGCAAAGATACAGGTAATCACCGGCACAGCCCCGGTTTGCCGGGAGAGGCTTCCCTTTTTCAGACCTTGTGCATTGCTGTTTGGGATATAGCCTGTCTCATGCACCTTTTGCCAGATTTTATCCGCAACCTGAGCGCTGGCCGCGTGGCTCTTGTTCCCGTTGACTACCCGGGAAACAGTGGAGACCGATACACCGCACAGACTTGCCAGCTCTTTCAGGGTCATGATATTTTCTCCTTGCGTTTTAAGCATAGTAT
This sequence comes from Oscillospiraceae bacterium MB08-C2-2, assembly GCA_035621215.1. Classification (NCBI taxonomy): domain Bacteria; kingdom Bacillati; phylum Bacillota; class Clostridia; order Eubacteriales; family Oscillospiraceae; species Oscillospiraceae bacterium MB08-C2-2. Next base: position 1,741,699 of record CP141729.1, read on the forward strand.
AACACAAAGGCATCGCTTTCATTTGTTTTTTAACGCAAACGTTTGCATAATTTTCTGAACTAAAAAAAAATGGATATGGTATGATGGAATCAATCAAGCTGGAACCGAATTAGGTTTCAGCCAGCACAATGTAATACCCGCTCTCAGGGGCGAAAAACTACAAATATACTCAAACAGATTAAAAACCAAAAGAAGTTTTCAATCATCGGGTAAAACCCGATGCGCAAAGCGCTATTTGAGTATGTAGTAAGAATAGGCCGCTTTGCGGCCTGCGGCCCTTGGCCGCATAAATAAAACTACATTTTATTTCTATTCAACTATAAAACAGGAGGGTATGTTCTATGAAGTACATCTTTCTCAACCTCAAGCGGTTTGATATTCCCAAGGAATTGGGCGGGGTCAACAGCATTGCTCCCATGAAAAACTGGGCAAGCTATATTGTGAGCAACACACAAAATCAGCTGGCCAAATACAATCAGGACGAAGTGGAATTCGTGGTGTATTTTCCCGAAGCGCACCTGATCGGGGCGGTGGATGCACTCTGTGAAAACAGCCCTCTCAAGATCGGCTGTCAGGGTGTTTTCCGGGATGATACAGCGGTAGGCGGCAATTTTGGCGCTTTCACCAGCAACCGTACAGCCAACGCTGCAAAGGCCATTGGATGCGGCGGCACAATGATTGGCCACTGCGAAGAACGCCGGGATAAAATGGGCATTTTGCAGGAGGCCGGTGCTACCGATCCAGATGCAGTCAATCGTTTGCTTAACAAAGAGATTAAGTGTGCCACCCAAGCAGGGCTTTATGTGCTCTACTGCATCGGCGAAACTGCCGAAGAACAGCCCCACTGGCAGGAAACCCTGAAAAAACAGCTCGAGATCGGGCTGGAGGGCGTGGATACCAGCAAGGTGGTAATCGCCTATGAGCCGGTCTGGGCCATCGGGCCGGGCAAAACACCCCCGGATGCCGACTATATCCAGATGATCGCCAAGTTTGTCAAGGAAACCACCCATGGTCTCTCGGTGGTCTATGGCGGCGGTCTTAAGGTGGAAAACGCCGAAATGCTGGCTTCGATTCCTGAAATAGACGGCGGCCTTATCGCTCTTACCCGTTTTTCCGGTGAGATCGGTTTTTATCCCGATGAGTACTTGGAAATCATCCGCACTTACTTGGGCAAGTAACCCAACGATTTATAAAAACAGAAAGGACTGTGCTGTATGAAGCTGTCATTTGAATATGGGCAGGGCACCATGGATGCCAATCTCCCTGATTCCACCGATGTATTTGTCCCCGGCGAAACCGTTCCCGATCCTCCCTGTATCCCTGAGGAGCAGCTGGTGGAGAAAACCCGAGAGTCTATCCTGAATCCTGTGGGCATCGAGCCCCTTTCCAAGCTGGGCTTTAAAGGTGCCAAGTGCGTTATAATCTTCCCTGACCGTGTCAAGGGAGGCGAGCAGCCCACCGCTCATCGGAAGGTTTCCATCCCCATTGTTCTGGAGGAGCTTTATAAGACCGGCGTGGAGAAAAAGAATATTATGCTCATCTGCTCCAACGGCCTCCACAGAAAGAACACCAAGCAGGAAATCCAAAACGTTCTGGGCGAGGAGCTCTTCAACGAGTTCTGGTATAGCCACCAGATTCTTAACCACGACAGTGAGGATTATGACCACCTTGTGGATTTGGGCACAACCGAGCGGGGCGACCCGGTTCTCATGAACAAATATGTTTTTGATTCCGATGTGGCTGTGCTGATCGGGCATACCCAAGGCAACCCTTACGGCGGCTATTCAGGCGGCTATAAGCACTGCACCACCGGCATCACCCATTGGCGCTCCATTGCCTCTCATCATGTGCCGGAGGTTATGCACCGGAAGGATTTTACCCCGGTCAGCAGCAATTCCCTTATGCGCACCAAGTTTGATGAAATCGGCGAATACATGGAAGAAAAAATGGGCAAAAAATTCTTCTGCTGTGACGCTGTGCTGGATACCAAGTCTCGTCAAATTGAAATCAACAGCGGCTGCGCCAAGGATATCCAGCCTATTTCATGGAAAACAGCCGACAAGCGCACCTATGTGCACTGGGCAGAGAAAAAATACGACATTATGGTTTTTGGTATGCCCCAGTTCTTCCATTATGGCGATGGCATGGGCACCAATCCCATTATGATGATGCAGGCCCTTTCGGCTCAGATCATCCGGCATAAGCGGGTTATGAGCGATAAGTGCGTCATCATCTGCTCCTCTGCCTGCAACGGCTATTTCCACGATGAGCTGTTCACCGGCTACCGCAAGGTTTACGAAATGTTCCAGCACGACCATATGGATACACTGGCGGATATGAACCGCTACGGCGAATATTTTGCCACCAACGAGGAATACATCCGCATGTACCGCCACTGCAACGCCTTCCATCCCTTCCATGCCTTTTCCATGATCAGCTGTGGTCATATTGCTGAGATGAACACCTCCGCTATCTATATTGTAGGTGCCGAAGAGCCGGGCTACGCCAGATCAATGGGGCTGAAAACCAGAGCCACCTTTGAGGAAGCTCTCACCGATGCTATGAAAAAATACACCGGCCCCAACCCCAATATTTTGGCTCTGCCCCGCACCTTTAAGACTGCCGCTGTGCATCTGTGCATGAAGAATCAGACACAAGGAAATTATGGCGTGGATTTCTGCCACGGTGTATAATCTCCTTCGCAGCAAGATTTAAAATTGTAAAGCACCTGTGTATTTTAAAAAATACACAGGTGCTTTTTTGTAACCCATAGATTTACCCACAGGTCGATTTATGATACAATAACAAAACTGAATATTTATTAAAATCAAGGCACAATGGCCTATCAATCAGCCTTCATACTTTCTGGCAAAAAAAGCTTCGTATATAGGCTGGCAATATGCTTATAGTAATGAAGGACATCTTTATGGAAGGAACGGAATACGGAATGATGAAAAAATTCGCAGCAGCTTTTTGCGCTTTTATGATATTGCTTACCGGCTGTCGAAGCCGTGAAAATAATCCCGCACAGGAGAGCTCCATCGGCCAGAACTCTGTCATTGCAAGCCAGCTGGAAGCCATTGAAGCGACCACCATGCCGGAGCATTCGGTTCAGGAGTTCGGCGAACCGGAGGCAATCATGGAATATGGGGGCTATTTTGCCTGCAAGGTGCTTTATCCTGTAACCGGTATTCCGGAAGTGGATAAAGTAATTGCCAAGTGGGCTAAAGGGCTCTACGAGGATGTTTCTGAGCAGGTGAAGGAAATACGAAAGACCCTGAAGGATGCCACCGGCACCCTGACAGTCAACTACAATTCCTACCGCATCGGTGAGCGTTTCGCCAGTGTGGAAGAGCTTGGTTTTTACACCTACAACGGTTTGGCGCATCCTGTGGAGCCAGTTAAAGTGTTTAACATTGATCTCAAAGAAAAGCGCATTATCTCGGGTAAGGAGCTTTTCACATCCCAAGGCACCGAAACAGTCTTAAAGATGCTGGCGGATAAAATACTGGAAACCGATGCCTCCCTTGCCTCTTTTGTGGAAGAAATGAACCCCCAATGGCTGGAAAATGCCCTTCTTAAGCCCGATGGCATCGAAATTATATTGGAGCGTGGAGGCTATCTTCCCGGCTATCTGGGCACACAGCGTTTTTTCTTTTCTTATGAGGAGCTGGGTGATTCCCTTGCTTTTGCCAGTGAGCTGGGGCTCACCTCCTCCAGCTCAGAAAATGAAGCCGCCGAACCAGCCCGGGCTCCCGCCTCTCAGGCGGAAATAGACCCGGAAAAACCCATGCTGGCCCTTACCTTCGATGATGGGCCCAGTGCGTCAACGGCACGCATCCTGAGCCTCTTGGAGCAAAATGGGGCGCGGGCTACTTTTTTTGTCATTGGCAACAGCGTCCAGAATCGGGCGGAGGTGATTCGCCAGATTGTGGAGCAGGGCAGTGAGGTTGCCAACCATACATGGAACCATTTGGAGCTGACCCGCCTTTCTGAAGAAGAGATGAAACAAGAGGTGCAGTCCACCAACGATCTTGTGGAGAAAATTACCGGGGTGCGGCCTATTTTTTTGCGTCCTCCTTATGGCTCTTTTAATGCTCAAGTGAAGCAAAATGCCGCCAATATGGGAATCCCCATGGTTAAATGGTCGGTGGATACCTTAGACTGGGAAAGCCAGAACGCAAAGAAGGTTCACGATGCCATTATGCGGGATGCTAAAAACGGAAGCATTATTTTATGCCATGACCTTTATTCTTCCACCGGGGAAGCTATGGAAACGGTGATTCCAGAACTGATTGCCCAAGGCTATCAGCTGGTGACCGTTTCAGAGCTGCTGGAACACTCCCAAGAAAGCATAGAGGCTGGAATGGTCTATTACAGCACAACCCTAAAAAAATAGTGTAAACATATAGAGCCACTTTTACCCACAAAAAAACCACCTTCCGGTGGTTTTTTCTTATACTGTCTTGTTTATTTGGCATCCTTACGCAAGGCGGCACGGCGGATTTTGCCGCTGATGGTTTTGGGCAGCTCCTCCACAAATTCCACAATACGGGGATATTTATAGGGTGCCGTCTGTTTTTTCACATAGGCTTGCAGCTCTTTAATCAGGTCGCTGCTCTGTTGATAGGCCTTGGTCAGCACAATAGTGGCCTTAACCACAGTGCCGCGAACCGGGTCGGGAGCACCGGTTACGGCACACTCCATAACCGCCGGATGCTCCATAAGCACACTTTCAATTTCAAAGGGCCCGATGCGATAGCCGGAAGCCTTGATGATATCGTCGGTGCGGCCTACATACCACAGGTAGCCGTTCTCATCCTTCCAAGCGGTATCGCCTGTATGATAAATGCCATCGTGCCAAACCTGACGGGTCAGCTTTTCATCCTTGTAATAGCCTCTGTAAAGGCCAACCATGGGCTTGCCTTCGGGCGCACGGATCACAAGCTCCCCTACCTCGCCGGGAGGCACAGGCATACCGTCCTCATCCACCAAATCCATGTTATAAAGAGGCGAGGGCTTGCCCATAGAGCCGGGAATTGGCTCGGTTCCCACCGTGTTCAGCGCCATGACCGTGGTTTCGGTCTGGCCAAAGGCTTCCATCAGCCGCAGGCCAGTCATTTCATAAAACTTATTGTAGACCTCGGGGTTCAGTGCTTCACCTGCTGTGGTGGCGTATTTGACTGAGGAAAAATCATAATCCCCCAGCCCTTCCTTGATGAAAAAGCGGTAAATGGTGGGCGGTGCGCAAAAGCTGGTCACCTTGTATTTGGCAATGCGGGAGAGCAGCTCCCCGGGAACAAACTTATCCATATCATAGACAAAAATGGCCGCAGCCGCAAACCATTGGCCATACAGCTTGCCCCAAACCGATTTAGCCCAACCGGTTTCGGAAACAGTGAGATGCAGGCCATCCGCCTGTACATTGTGCCAGTATTTGGCGGTGAGAATATGAGCGATGGGATAGGTGTGGTCATGGTAAACCATTTTGGGATAGCCGGTTGTGCCCGAGGTAAAATACAGCAGCAGGCTATCCTCTGTGCTGGTGGGAACACGCTCCAGAGAAGGCTCTTGGGCCGCCATCTCACTGTCAAAGCTGATCCAACCCTCACGGTCACCCCGAACCACAAAGCGGGCTTTCAGCCCCTTGTAGCTTTGGGCAGCCTCCTCCACGGCGGCGGTAACCTCTCCTTCCGCTGTGGCAACAATATGGCTGATTTCCGCCGCCTCGAAGCGGTAGATATAATCCTTAACGGTCAGCAGGTTGGTGGCCGGCACACCCACAGCACCCAGCTTGTGGAGAGCCAGCACAGCAAACCAGAACTGGTAATGGCGCTTGAGCACCAGCATCACCTTATCACCCCGGCCAATGCCATGTTTCTGGAAAAGGCGGGCTGTCTGGTCGCTGTAGGTTTTCATTTCCCCATAGGTAAAGACATGCTCTTCACCATGATCGTTGCACCAGACCATGGCCCGGCGGCCCGGCTCACGGCGGGCAATCTCATCCACTACATCGTAAGCAAAGTTGAAGCCCTCGGGAACCACCGGCTCAAAGCCGCAGAGGATCCCCTTTTCATCAAAAGTCTCTTTACAGAACTGCTTATAGAAATGCTCCATTGCACTCATTGTTATTTCTCTCCCTCATCTTCATCGGCCGGCTTCACAACCATGGCCAGAAATTGGCAGTCACGGCCCCCGGTGGCAATCATGCCGTGGGGATGGCCGGAATCGTAGTAGACACTGTCCCCTTCACCTAAAACCTCAATATGATCGCCCAGCTGAACTTTCAGCGAGCCCTTGAGAACATAATCCATTTCCTGCCCCTTGTGGGTGGAAAGGGCAATGGGTGCGCTTTGCTCCGCTTCAAAATAGGGCGCGGTTACCAAAAAGGGTTCAATCATTTTGTTTTTCATATTGTAGGCCAAATGATGGTAAGAAAATCCTTGCCGCCGGTGCATGGGCAGGCCCTTGCCACTGCGCACAATGCTATAGAAGGAAAGCTTAGGAGGCTCGCCGCTGAGCAATTCCACAACATCCACGCCCAAGATATTGGCGCAGTCATACAAAAAGGTAAAGCCAAAATCCTTTTCGCCGCTTTCATACTGCTGGTATTGAGCAAGGGAAACATGGGTTTTTTCAGCCATTTCCGCCTGTTCAATCTCCAGAATTTCCCGCAGGCCCCGTATACGCTGGGCAATTTCCATAATTCGAGTATCCATCCGCTGTTCCTCCTGTTTTAATTCGGTTTTTACCCCTTCTTTGTATGAAACTTCGCCGCTGCTCTTCCGGTTGGAAAAGCAAGCAAAACAATGCAAAAAAACCCATCCCATAATCATGGGACGAGTCTTAAAAAGCTCCGTGTTACCACCCAAATTGCACAGGCATCCAGCACCTGTACCACTCATTCCGGATTCAAACAAATCCTCGACCTCTAACGCTGTCTTTGCGGAGGAAGTTACTCACCAAATGGCTTTGAATCCTCGGCTCAAGGGTGATGCCTGCATTCCATCCGCTGTCGGCTCGCACCAGCCGCCGACTCTCTGAAAACGAATAACGGAATCAACCGTCCCTCTCATTGCCTTTTTCTATATTATGTAGCCATTATATGCAATATCATTTTATTTGTCAACTATTTTTTGCAGAAGTGCCTCAATATCTTCTACTAAAATATCTGCACCACTTCCAAGCAGCTCATCCGCATCCCGAAAGCCCCAGAGAACCCCCACAGCCGTTAAACCAGCATTTTTAGCGGTTTGCATATCCACACCGGAATCCCCAATATAAATGGTTTCCTCAGCGGTAGCCCCCAACTCCTTCATAATATCAAAAACTACGGTAGGATCGGGTTTTTTAGGATATTCATTGCGTTGGCCATAGACCACATCCACAAGCCCGGGAAAATAGTTCTCCACAAGCCCCACTGTGAACTGATGAGCCTTATTGGATAAAACCGCCACCTTTACCCCTTGGGTATTCAAGCTGCGAAGCATCGATTTAACCCCATCATAGGGAGCTGTGTAATCCTTGGAATGCTTGGTATAGTAATCATCAAAATAAGCCTTGACCCGCTCCAGCAGTTCCTTATCCTCCCGATAATCGGCAGGCACAATGTTCTTGATCAGGTTGAACACACCGTTACCCACAAAATGCTTGTAGGCCTGCTCCATATGCACCGGAAAGCGTGCCTGAAAGAGAGCATAGTTGCAGGCGACTGCCAAATCGGTGAGGGTGTTGAGCAAGGTACCGTCTAAATCGAAGACCGCCAGCTTATACATTGATACTCCTCTTATCAGAAAATTCGGGCCCAGCCGAGAAATAACGGGCACGCATCCGCTTGATGCACATTCCCAGCAGCGCAACGCTGATAATCACATCCAAGAAGGTTCCTGTGATAATGGTTTCTAAAAAAGTGATGTTAAAAGGCGAGGTTACAGCGGTATAAATCAAATTGAAAAGAATCGCCACTGTGTTAAAAAGATAAAACATGGTCATCTGCCGCAGCAAAATCACGCCGATAAACTTTTTAACAACAAGATAAAGGCCAAACACAATCATAGCGCTGGTAACCACCAAAACCGGAATTGGAAGGTTGGTTTTATCCGCCGACAAAAGATAAATCATATCGGCAAAGCGCACAGCCGTCAACACCGCTGTGAGATAATACAGTACAGATTTAAGCAAACTTGATCCCCGCTTTCTCTCGATGTGACCAGCCCCTAGGAGCCGGAAGAGTGTGCAGAAAAAACAGCTGGCCTTTCAGTAAAATGCCATGTTTTCCTGACTTTGAGTGTAAATCTTAGGCTATTATAGCACAAAACCGGGCCGCTGCCAAGTATAAGGCGCTGTGCCCTTGCCTGGTTTGCTGTGACCGGGAAAAAAGCGGCCTGATTTGTAATCGAAGGGTACAAGTCCAAAACAGCGTGAAGAAAGGCTTTTCCCTCTGCTGCCACAGTGGGCAGTCGCCTTGCTTCTACATTATTTGTCATCATTTTGTAACCGTCTGGCCTGTATATTTTCGACTATTTTCGCCTGCATTTACTTTACGGGGAGTATTCCCTATTTTTTGGAAAGCATACGCTTGAGATAAGCACCGGTATAGGATTTTTCACATTTTGCCACCTGCTCCGGGGTTCCCTGGGCAACAATTTCGCCGCCCGCATTGCCTCCCTCGGGGCCTAAATCGATGACATAATCCGCTGTTTTAATCACATCCAGATTGTGTTCGATGAGAATAACCGTGTTGCCGCTTTCCACAAACTGCTGGAGCACCTGAATCAGCTTGTGCACGTCGGCGCTGTGGAGGCCGGTGGTGGGCTCATCCAATATATAGACCGTGCGCCCGGTGGGCCGCTTGGAAAGCTCGGTAGCCAGCTTGACCCGCTGGGCCTCGCCTCCGGAAAGAGTGGTGGAGGACTGGCCGATTTTGATGTAACCCAAGCCCACGTCGTAAAGGGTTTCCAGCTTACGGCGGATTTTAGGAATGTTCTCAAAAAAGGCCATTCCCTCCTCCACCGTCATTTCCAGCACATCGTGGATGGTTTTGCCCTTGTATTTGACCTCGAGGGTTTCCCGGTTATACCGCTTGCCCTTGCAAACCTCGCAGGGAACAAAAACATCGGGCAGGAAGTGCATCTCAATTTTCAGGATGCCATCCCCCTCACAGGCCTCACAGCGGCCCCCCTTCACATTAAAGGAGAAGCGCCCCGGCCCATAGCCACGCATTTTGGCGTCGTTGGTCTGGGAGTAGACTGTGCGGATATCGGTGAACATGCCGGTATAGGTGGCGGGGTTGGAGCGTGGGGTGCGCCCAATGGGAGATTGATCAATGTTGATGACCTTATCCAGCTCCTCCAGCCCTTGGATGCTGTCGTGCTTGCCGGCAAACAGTTTAGCCCGGTTCAGATCAGCGGCCAGCTTTTTGTAGAGAATTTCGTTAACCAGCGAGGATTTGCCCGAACCGGAAACCCCGGTTACTGCCGTCAGAGTGCCCAAGGGGAACTTGACGCTGATGTTCTGGAGGTTGTTTTCCCGGGCGCCAACCACCGTAATAAACTTTCCGTTGCCCTGGCGGCGGATTTCCGGCACCTCAATGCGCTTGGTACCGCTGAGATACTGGCCGGTCAAAGATTCCTTGCAGGCCTTGATATCCTCGATGGTGCCGGCGCAAACCACCTCACCACCGTGAACACCGGCGGCGGGGCCGATATCCACAATGTAATCGGCGGCATACATGGTATCCTCATCGTGCTCCACCACAATCAGGGTGTTGCCCAAATCCCGCAGGTTTTTCAGGGCGGCAATGAGCCGGTCGTTATCCTTCTGGTGCAGGCCGATGCTGGGCTCATCCAGAATATAGAGCACCCCCATGAGGGAAGAGCCGATCTGGGTGGCCAGCCGGATGCGCTGGCTTTCGCCGCCGGAAAGAGAGCCGGAAGCCCGGAACAGGGTCAGATAGCCCAGCCCCACCCCTTTGAGGAAGGTGAGCCGCTCGCTGATCTCCTTGAGGATTTCCTTGGCGATCATCATTTCCCGGTCGGTAAGGCGAATATTTTTCACAAACCCCACCGCTTCATCAATGGAAAGGCGGCAGAACTCCATAATATTCTTATTGGCTACGGTCACAGCCAGCGATTCTTTTTTCAGGCGGTTGCCGTGGCAGTCAGGGCATTCCACCAGCTTCATAGTGGAGGCAATTTCCTCCCGCATCCAGTCACTGCTGGTTTCTTTGTAGCGGCGCTCTAAATTGTTGACAATACCCTCAAAGCTGGTTGTGTAGGTGCCATTCATTACACCATTATCCCGGCGCATTTTCAGCTTCTCCCCCTTGTTGCCGTAAAGAAGGATATCCACAGCCTCCTTGGGCAAATCCTTCACCGGAACAGACAGGGAAAAGTTATAGTGCTTGGCAAGGGCCTCATAATACATCTGGGCAAGGCCGCCCTCGGCATAGTACCAGCCGCTGGCCCGAATGGCCCCTTCCTTGATGGTCAGGTTCTTGTTGGGGATGATCATTTCCGGGTCCACCTTCTGGAAGGTTCCCAGACCGGTGCACTTTTCACAGGCACCGGCCGGGTTGTTGAAGGAAAACATCCGGGGCACCAGCTCTTCCACGCTGATGCCGTGCTCCGGGCAGGCGTAGTTCTGAGAAAAAAGGATTTCCTCCCCATCCACCACATCCAACAGCACAAGACCGCCCGAGATGCCCAAAGCGGTTTCCAGCGAATCGGTGAGGCGGGTTCCCAGCTCCGTGCCGATGACCAGCCGATCCACCACAATTTCTATGGAGTGCTTTTTGTTTTTATCCAGGGTGATTTCTTCGGAAAGGTCAAAGAGACTGCCATCCACCCGAACACGGGCAAAACCGGCACGGCGGGCTCGATCCAGCTCCTTGGCATGCTGGCCCTTGCGGGCCCGAACCACCGGCGCCATCACCTGAATCCGGGTCTTTTCAGGCAGGGCCATCACCTGATCCACCATCTGGTCGATGGTCTGCTGGGCAATGGGGCGGCCGCAGACCGGGCAGTGAGGCACGCCAATGCGGGCATACAGCAGGCGCAGGTAATCGTAAATTTCCGTCACCGTTCCCACAGTGGAGCGGGGGTTTTTGGATGTGGTTTTCTGATCGATGGAAATCGCCGGGGAAAGCCCCTCGATGCTATCCACCTTGGGCTTGCTCATTTGGCCCAGAAACTGCCGGGCATAGCTGGAAAGGCTCTCCACATACCGGCGCTGGCCGTCGGCATAGATGGTATCAAAAGCCAGCGAGCTTTTGCCCGAACCGGAAAGGCCGGTGAAAACAATGAACTTATCCCGGGGTATCTCAAGGTCAATGCCCTTGAGGTTGTTTTCCCGGGCTCCTTTGATGATGATTTTATCCTTTGCCAATGCCATTATAAAAGACCATTCCTTTCAGATCGATTCGGGTACAAGAAGACTATGAAAAGGAATGGTCTTCTTGTGCGTCAATCGCGGTTTCCGCCACAGGCGGAGAGCGATTGGCACATGATAGTCGGCGTGGTTTTTCACGCTGACTCCGTGGGGACTGCCTGTCCCTGTTTTCTTTCCGGGCATCCGATGCAGAAGGGTGGCTTCCCCACACGGTATCAAACTCCCCTGCTATACCTCTTAATCAATAAAAATCAGTATAGCACAAAAAGAACATACATTCAACATTTCCGATCTTTTTTCGTAATTCCTCACAGGCGAAGTTATTTCGCCTAAGGCTTCTATAGCTCACCTCAGCAGCCGAGAGGCTTATAGTGGGGGTTAGTCTTTTCCCTGCTTGAGGCGGTCAATTTTATCCCGCAGATAGGCGGCGTGTTCAAATTCAAGCAGCTTGGCGGCATCCTTCATCTGCTGGGTCAGCTGGCGTATGGTGGTCTCCCGCTCCAATGCCGAAAGCTTGCGGCCTTTTTTGCCGCCTTTCTTTCCGGAATCCTCCTTGGCGGAGATTTCCAAAATCTCTCGCACCTGCTTCTTGATGGTCTGAGGCACAATTCCATGCTCCTCATTGTAGCGCTGCTGAATTTCCCGGCGGCGGTAGGTTTCGGAGATAGCGTATTCCATGGAATCGGTCACCTTATCGGCATACATGATAACCTTGCCCTGTGCGTTTCGGGCGGCACGGCCGATGGTCTGAATCAGGGAGGTGCCGCTACGCAGAAAGCCCTCTTTATCCGCATCAAAAATAGCCACCAGCGAAACCTCGGGAATATCAAGGCCCTCTCGCAGTAGGTTGATGCCCACCAGCACATCGAATTCGCCCAAGCGCAGGTCACGGATGATCTCCATACGCTCCATAGTATCCACATCGTGGTGCATATAACGGATGCGGATGCCCAGGTTTTCCAGAAAGGCGGTTAAATCCTCTGCCATCTTCTTGGTGAGGGTGGTGATGAGCACTCGCTCCCCCAAAGGGGCACGGATGTTGATTTCCGAAAGGATGTTATCGATCTGCCCCTCTACCGGGCGCACCTCAATTTCAGGGTCTACAAGGCCGGTGGGGCGGATAATCTGCTCCACAATCTGCGCGCTGCGCTCCCGCTCCAAGGGGCCGGGTGTGGCGCTGACAAACACCGCCTGATTGATCTTGGAGTAAAACTCATCAAAGTTCAGGGGGCGGTTATCGAAGGCGGAGGGCAGGCGGAAGCCGTAATCCACCAAATTCTGCTTTCTGGCCCGGTCACCGCCGGACATACCCCGAATCTGAGGGAGCGTTACATGGGATTCATCCACAAACAGCAAGAAATCCTCGGGGAAGTAATCGAACAGCGTAAAAGGCTGTATCCCGGCGGGGCGGCCTGCCAGCACCCGGGAATAGTTCTCGATGCCGCTGCAAAAGCCGATCTCCTGCAGCATTTCCATATCGTAGTTGGTGCGCTCCTCAATGCGCTGGGCCTCAATGAGCTTGTCCCGCTCCTTAAACCACCGCACACGTTCTTCCATTTCCTCCCGCAGGGAGACAATCCCGGTGCGTACCTTTTCCGGTGGGATAATATAATGAGAGGCAGGATAAACGGCCGTGTGGGAGACTACACTTTGAGTCTGGCCGGTCAGGGTGTGGATAATGCTGATGCGGTCAATCACATCACCGAAAAACTCCACCCGAATAGCGCTTTCTCCCCAGTAGGCCGGGAACACCTCCACAATATCGCCCCGAACACGGAACTTATTGCGGACGAAGTTGATGTCGTTGCGCTCGTATTGAATTTCCACCAGCTTGCGGATCAGGTCATCCCGCTTCTTTTCCATGCCGGTGCGCAGAGAGACCACCATGTTTCGGTAATCGATGGGGTCACCCAATGTGTAAATGCAGGATACGCTGGAAACGATGATCACATCCCGCCGCTCGGAAAGGGCAGAGGTGGCGGAATGGCGAAGCTTTTCGATCTCCTCGTTGATGCTGGAATCCTTGGCTATATAAGTATCGGTGTGAGCGATATAGGCTTCCGGCTGGTAGTAATCGTAGTAAGAAACAAAATACTCCACCGCATTTTCCGGGAAAAACTCCTTGAATTCCGAGCAGAGCTGAGCGGCCAGCGTTTTGTTGTGAGCCAGCACCAAGGTAGGCCGGTTGGCTCTGGCAATCACGTTGGCCATGGTAAAGGTTTTGCCCGAGCCGGTTACACCCATAAGGGCCTGCTCGCGGCGCCCTTGCTCCAGCCCCTCGCAGAGCTTATCGATAGCGGCAGGCTGATCGCCTGTGGGCTTATATTCAGATACCAGCTTAAATTGATCCATAGCACCTATCCTTTCCTCGGCACGCCCGGTCGGCCCAAACGCCCAAAAAGAAACAACTGTTCACCACCCAATATCTTACCACATCCCTGAAAAAATTACAATCCCATCCCCTGCGTTCCCAGTAGTTGACAGGCGGCTTCGGGATTAACCCAATAAAATCTATTCCCTCTTCGCTCAATGATATGGCTCTGAACCAGATAAAAAAGCAGAGCATGGCTGCTTTCAATCCATACTCTGCTCCATTATTCAGTTTAACCTCTCAGTAAATCTCGATCTGTGCGGAGGGGGAACCCAGCATATTCTGCTCCATCAACAGGATATCCTGCTTGAGGCAGTTCTGAGCGGTATACAGCTCACTGCGCTCCAAAGAGCTGATGATATGATCGTGGAAATGCTCCCGGGCTGAAACCACAAGCTGCCTCTGCTCTCGGAAGAGCTGGGCATAGGCTCGGGTACAGGCCGCCAGGTCCCGCTCTAAGGCGGCTGTAACCTGTGCATTGCCCCCGCATTCATTCAGGCGCAGGTGAAAGGTGATGTTGTTGTTCCATGCAGTCCAAACATCCCGGGTTTCAATATCAACAAGGCGGGCCTTATTCATTTCTTTGAATTCCCGGATTTTCTCCTCAGTCAGGTTCGCCAATACATTGGGCAGGCTGGAAAGCTCCAAAAACAGCCGCAGCTCGGTGAGATCATGAATGTTTTTTGCGCTGATCTGGATGACCTGATAGCCGCAGCGGGGTATGCAGCGAAGCACCCCCTCGTGAGAAAGCTGAACCAGCGCCTCACGCACCGGTGCTTTGCTAACGCCGAAGGTTTCAATCATCTGCTTTTCGGTGAAGATCACTTCGGGAACCAGCTCACCGGCGCAAATTTTCTCCACAATCTGCTGATAAACATAGTTTTTTAAGGAGCTCACATAGCCTTCTTTTTTCAGATCGCTCCCGCTGCGGGGCATAGCTGGTTTCTGGGGGCTCTCCTCCTGCTGGGGGAACATACCATCCTTTTGGTCAGGCATTGTGTTTACACTCCTTTTTTCGGCCAAGCTGCCTTCATTGCAAAAAAACCCCCACTCAGCACTGCCCGGCGCCGCAAAGGCGCTCATGGCAGAACAAAGGAGCGGGGGATCCGGGTCAATTCTCACTCAGCCATACCGGCTAGAAACGCATTGTAAAAATTGCGCTCAAGCTGGCGGTATTCCTGTACCTTGGTGTTCACCTTTTCGCCGGAAAGCTTATCCAGATAGGTGAGCGCCTTTTTAACCGCCGCCACTGCACTTTCCTTGGTGCTTCCCAAAACGTCGGCACTTCCGGTGGAAGATTTCTGCTGCGCTTGTATCGCAAATAGAGAAGAAAGATAAGCGCTGGATTCCAGCTTATCCACACCAGTGGTCTTCACTGCCATATTCCAGACATCCTTGACCTCCTGTGTGGCTTTCGGCCCCAAGGAAATCAAATTCAACTTGCCGGTGCTCTGAAATTGGGCTGTATCTGCCCAACTGCTATCGGTAGAATCCTCGGTGGACCATAGGGAAGCTTTGTTACTGGAGGCCACCCCTGTCCGCCCGGTCATTTTTTCCATTTTATGCTTGTAGTGCTGCTGTTCCAGCTGCGAGAAACGGTTGTTGATCATATTCGCTTACTCCTTGTGTCAATACTGCCAGCTGATGAAATGCTAGTCACACACTAACTATTTTACTGCTAAAAAAATAAAATGTCAAGATTCCCTTTAATCACGCTGAGAAATGATGTTGGCCGCCAGATAGAGGCAGGCAACAAGCAGCATAATATTCTCACCCCTGCGAAAGACCAAAAGAAGGCTGATGCCAAACAGAGGAGCCAGCACCAGCACCGATACCGCCCGGGAAATCCGGTGGGAAAGCCCCGGCCCCCAAAGGCGCTGGGTCAGCAGCCGCATCACCTGCCCGCCATCCAGATTACCGATGGGCAGCAGGTTGAACAGCCCGGTCACCAGATTCACCGCCACCATAAACTGCACCCGCAAAGAGGGAAAGGCCCATGCATAAAGAGCCGCCGCTGCCAGCAGGTTCACCGCCGGCCCCGCAAGGTGCAGCAAAATTTCGCCGCCATAGCTCAGGCTCCTCTGGCGGCTGCGCTGTATATCAATGGAAAAAAGCCCCAGTGAAACTGCCTCCACCGGAACTTTCCAAAAAGCCATTATCAGCAAATGCCCGCACTCATGAATCAGAATCGGCACGGCGATATACAAAAGCAAAAATCCCCGGTTGACCAGTGCGGCAAAAGCCAGCAAAGCAAAAAACCAGAAGCTCAGCCTCCAGCGAACCTTTAAGAGAGTAAATTCCAAAAGCTAATTCCTCCGCTATACTGTTTTCAGTCTTGCTCCGGCACTGGGCGTATATTTTTCTCCAACGACCAGACCGGGTCGGTGAAGACCTCCCGCACCAGCACGGAAAAATGCAGGTGAGGCCCGGTGGAAACCCCGGTGTTGCCCACTGTGGCAACCCGCTCCCCTTGGCGCAGCACCATCCCCTCCTTGACCAAAACTTCCGAGCAGTGGGAATAGGAGGTGGAAAGGGTTTCGCTGTGGTTAATCACCACATAATTGCCATAAACAGGAGATTGGCCGACCTCACCCACTGTACCGGGGAGAGCGGCCAATATATCGGTGCCTTCCGGCGCCGCAATATCCACTCCATTGTGAAAATCCGTGGTTCCGCTGATGGGATGATACCGATAGCTGTAAGGCGACGTAATCACCCCGGTTACCGGCGGCTTCATAAGCGCTGTCAGCGCCACGGGAGCCACGGTGCAGCCTGCCGGAGGCGAAAGCCCGCCGCCGTCATCCCACTGAACCTCCACCGGGTACCACCCGCCCTGCCCGCCTGCACCCCCAGGGTTCAGATAATTATACGGGGGGCCCGCAGCGGCGGAAGATACAGAGGCTTCTTCCTCTGGCTGATCCTTTCGGGTGAGCCATTCATCAAAGCCCTCCCTTATATTTTGCAGGTTCTCAGGCCAATTGCGGAAATATTCCAACGCCTGCTGATTTTGCCCGGTATCCGAAAGCATAACGGAAAACTGCCCCTTGATTTGTGCATAGCGGGTTCCGTCCACCCGCTTCAGGATGCTGGCGGCCAACACCACCAACAGGCAGATAATCAGCTGAACGGTCAGCATTGCCACCAAGGTATCCTCGGCAGGCTCCTTCACCCGGCGATTCTCCCGGGAACGCATTCTTCCATCTCGATAGCCGGATGACATCCGCTTCTTCCCCCTCCCCAAACTTTACAACCCGAAAAATGCAAAAGCAAATGTGCTTTCGCCTTCTAACTATCTCTATTCGGACAAAGCTATAAAAATTCCCGAAGTTTCACACAAAGGAGAGCTTTTTGGGAAAAAGCAAGCCCCTTTACAGGCACATATAGAAAGAACCGACCAAGCCTTTTCCGGCTTGATCGGTTCTGTTTTTGTCAGTTCTGGCTGGTAGGAGCGGTTTCACCTGTGTGGGAGGCTGCATCCTCCCCGGAGCTTTCCTCCCCGCCTGCCTCAAAGCTGCTTCCAGCCTCCAGCATGGCCCAGTATTCCTCAAGGGTCAGGCCTCTCTCCCGCAGAAGCAGAGCGGTTTCCTCCCCTACATAGCGATAATGCCACGGCTCGAACATTACCCCTGTAATGGTGGATTTATCCTTGGGATACCGCAGAATAAAGCCATACTTATAGGCGTTTTCCAGCAGCCATTTTGCAGCTGGGGTATCGGCAAAGCCATCGTTGAGCATCTGGTATTCCGGCTCCACAATATCCACAGCCAAGCCTGTGTGATGTTCGCTGGTTCCCGGCCTTGCCACAGCGGTGGCGGCCAGTACCTGTGCCTCTTCCTCGCTTTTTCCATCACTTATATGTTGCGCAACTTGCTTATCGAATAGTTTTTGCTGATAATCAACGGGCCGGTAGCCGGAGCAGATCATCAGAGCAATACCATCCCTTTTGGCTTCGGCAAACATCCGCTTAATGCTGTCCGAAATACGGGAATCCACCTGATAGGTGCCATCCACCAAATCCAGCTCAGGCGGTTCAAAGCCTTCCGGCAGTGGATTTTCAGAATTCACCAGCAACAACCGCCAATCGTCGGTGCTTACCGCTTGCACCGGCTCAGGCTCGGGTTCTGGTTCCGGTTCTGGAATTGAGCTGGAAGGCTCCTCCGGCAAAGAAGAAGATACTTCCTCCGGTGGCTTTTCCGATTGGAACAGCCCGGTCAAGCGGAGTATTCCCCACGCTCCAAGGCCCAAAAGGGCGATCAGCAAAACAATCAACATCAGCCTGCGAGCTGCAAATTTTGGCTCAATACGCTTTGGTACCTGTCTTCTTGCCATACAAAACCCCGCTTTGTACGCTTTGCGCTTTTAATAGTATTGCCACGGCTCTCACCGTTCGTTTCTTATTGAAGCACACCCCTTTCCAATTGTCAAGAATTGTCGGGTTGCACCAAAAATCCCCATCATTTTTATTCGCTGGTTCTGCTCCCATTGCCGCAAAAATATGCTATACTATAGTAACCAAGCTCGAACACGGCACAATGCTGTGTTCTCCCGCTTTTCCAACGCGGGAGAATGGCATACTAAGAGGCAAAGACTGTGCCTTTGGCGCAGACAGCGGTATTCCTTCGCCGAAATCAATTGGACTGCGGAAAAACTGCGAATGACAGAATTGTTCTTGCGAAAATCCCGAGTGAAATCGACATGCTGGGGAGCGTTTGTAAAAGCGCTCCCTTTGTTTATAGGAAGGCGGTGAAACCATTTGGATTGTATGGTCGTAAATCTGGAGGCAGGAATGCCCACAGTGGCAGCGGCCCGCATCAAGCTGGATCAGGCTCTGCGCACCGCCAAGGCCCGGCGGGCTCCCGCCCTAAAAATCATCCACGGTTACGGCTCCACCGGTAAGGGGGGCGCAATTGGCCGGGATGTACGCCAGTATCTGGGCACCAAGGTGCGCTCCGGTCAACTGCAGGGCTTTGTGGGGGGCGAGGATTTTTCCCCCTTTGACTCTACAGCCCGCAAGCTGGTGGAGGCCTGCCCGACACTGACCAAAGACCGGGACTACACCCGGGGCAATCACGGCATTACCATGGTTTTGCTGTAACTCCCCTGGTTCTCAAGCTCTGCCCCTTGG
This sequence comes from Oscillospiraceae bacterium MB08-C2-2, assembly GCA_035621215.1. NCBI lineage: Bacteria > Bacillati > Bacillota > Clostridia > Eubacteriales > Oscillospiraceae > Oscillospiraceae bacterium MB08-C2-2. Next base: position 1,760,583 of record CP141729.1, read on the forward strand.
GCACAAAAATGCGGCCTTATTCTTTTGCTGGTTATCCCAATAGTTGAGGTGAGTTTTATGGCTTTTCTGCGTAAACATTGGTGGCTCCTTTGCCTGACGCCGGCAGGGCTGCTTCTTACATATCTGGCGAGCCTTGGCAGCGGGTGGGTGGAGCGCTTTTATGCCCAAGGGGTGTATGTGGCCTTCGCCCGCATTGTAGGCGGGGCATTTTCGTTGGTGCCCTTTTCAGTGGCGGAATGTATTGTGGTGGGCGGCTCCTGTGTGCTGGTGGGCTGGCTGATTTCCACCGTACGCCGGGCCATTACCCAGAAGGAAGGGCGCTGGGAGGTTCTGTTGACCTTCCTTTTCAAGGTGCTCTCCATTGCCAGTGTAATCTATTTTATCTTTGTCCTGTTCTGCGGCATCAACTACAGCCGCCCTTCCTTCCGGGAGCAGAGCGGGCTGCCGGTTCGGCCTTCCTCCTCCCAGGAGCTGGCGGCTCTTTGCGCCGAACTGGTGGAGCAGGCAAACCTTTATCGCCCCCAGTGTGCCTCTTATCCCGATGGCACCGCCGCTTTGGCGCAGGGCACATGGGAAACAGCATCCCTAATGCCCGGGGCCTATGAGGGTGTTGCCCAAAGCTACCCGATTCTGGGAGGCTGGGCCCCCCGGGTCAAGCCGGTTCGTTGGTCACAGGGCATGTCTTATCTGAACATCACAGGCGTGTTCACCCCGTTCACCTTTGAAGCCAATGTCAACACCCATGTTCCCTCCTATACCCTGCCGGCAACCATGGCCCATGAGCTGGCTCATTACAAGGGCTTTATGCGGGAAGAAGAAGCCAACTTCATCGGGTATCTGGCCTGTGTTCAATCTGGGCGGCCTGATTTTGCCTACAGCGGGGTCATGCTGGCCCTTTCCCACAGCGGCAATCAGCTGTATTCTTCGGATAAGGATGCCTACTGGCAGGTAATGGAGCCTCTCTCTCCTCTAGTTCGGCAGGATATGGAGGCCAGCGCCGCTTACTGGCGGCAGTATGAAGGCCCGGTAGCAGAGGTTTCCACCAAGGTGAACGATGTGTATCTGCGCTCCAACCGGCAAAGCTCAGGGGTAAAGAGCTATGGCCAGATGGTGGATCTTCTTCTGGCGGATTATCGCCAGCGCCATGATCTTGCATAAAGCTGTGGTAGCTCGTGTATAAGGGCGGCTATAGCGAAAACAGTATATTTTAAAAAGGTGTGAACCGAGTGCGTGTTATTGTAATTGATGGACAGGGCGGCGGTCTTGGACGAAGCCTGGTGGAAAAGCTGGTTCCCATTGTGGGAAACGGCCATCGGCTGACTGTATACGGAACCAATTCCATGGCCACTGTGGCGATGCTCAAGGCGGGTGCCAACGAGGGTGCCACCGGCGAAAATGCCATTGTGGTGGGTGCCGCTCAGGCGGATATTATTGTGGGGGCTGTGGGCATTCTGCTGGCGGATTCCATGCTGGGAGAGCTGACCCCTTCCATGGCCCGCGCCATTGCGGATAGCCGGGGAACCAAGGTTTTGGTGCCTCTGAACCGGTGCGGCGTTGTGGTTGCAGGTGTCAGCCCCGAAAAAACCGTAGCCCAGCTGGTAACGGATGCCGCGGAGACCGTTGCCTGTATGCTGAAATAAACACACCGTTTCTGTATTGGTAATGTTTTCTTGCGACAAAAAGGGCTGACATTGGGCAGCCTTGCGTAGTATAATATAGGTAGAAATATAAAGGGGGCTTTTCCCCTTTCTTCGGGCAAAAGCAGAAAGAATTCTTTCGTGTGCCGCTCGCTGTTTATTATAACCTCATCCTCTGATGAAACCGAAGTTTTCGGGATAACTGTGACGGACGCAACCATGAACCAAGCCTAAGATTTAAATATAGCTTAATTTCGGATCTGGGGGGTACCAAGGGGGAACAAAGCGCTTGCATTTTCTGCGGAAAATGTATAGGTGGCTTGCGCTAAGCTCCAGCCACAAAGCGCCTTATGGGGGAACCAGTTCCCCCATAAACCCCCTCTGGCCTCCGGCGGGGCAAGAGCAAATAGCCTTTTTTCTTTTCATCCATTCTTTTTCTCCTAAAAAGAATGGATGCGCCAGCCGCACGGCATGAGTGCGGAAGTGAAGAATATCCGCTTTATAAAGTCATAGGGAAATGTTGTTGCTATTATATTAATAACAGCAACTGTGATATTGACTCACCCTATACAATAAGGGAGGTGGCGTGAATGAAAAAACTGTTTACCCTATTTATGGTGGCTCTGCTGCTTGGTGCAGCCGCCCTTTTTCCTTCTGCCACCGTTTCCCGCCCGGTAGGGCTGAATCCCGGTTATTGGAAGGCTTCGGGGCATTCGATTCGAGTTCTTAACCGCTCAGGTCAGCCTGCCCCCAAAGAAACAAGCCTGCTGGAACCCGGAGACCGCATTCAAATTTCCCTCTTGCCTGAAATGTTTGTGGATAGCCGCGGTCTTCCTCTGAAAGCTCTCACTTTGGCACAGCTTAAGGCCGGTAGGATCGAACCGAGAATTATTCTTTTACAAGGGCAAAACAGGTTAAAATCCTCCGGTTTGGCACGAGGCCCGGAGGGTGTGCCCTGTATTGAGCTGGCTTTTGCCGATCCGCTGCTCAGTGTATCCGCCGAGCCATTTTCGGTCACGGTTCAGCTGCAAATTGCCGGTGAGGCACAGGCGGCTGCCCAACTGAACCTGACCGGCGAAATAGCCAACCCACAGGTGGAAATTACAGAATCCAACACCTTGGTGGATCTTTCCTCCGGTTTGGTGGGAATCGCCTCACAGGATGTGCGGGATATCGAGATCCAGCTTGGTGAAGGAATTTCTCTCCTCACAGATCTGCGGGAAGGGCAGCAGGTCTACGCCATCGCCCGCCCACAGGAGCTGGCCCCCGAGCTTTTGGAGCGTTACCCTTCTTTGGAGGGAGCCTACTCTGTAGACACAATCAATTTAGAGCAGGTCAATGCCCTTCTTTTTACTTTACCCCAGCGTTTCTATGTTTACAGCAGGGCTGGCAGCTACTGCGGCACCACCGATAATCCCGTGGCTTTGGAAGGTTTCTATTATCTTTCCTCCACCCGGTTGAATGCCTTATCCCTGCCCGAATGATATGCGGATACTTTGTATTTTTCACAGCCCTCCCGCTTGTTTGGGAGGGCTGTTTCCTTTGCTTTTAGCCGCTCATGCGTGCAGCATCTTATGGTGGGCACAAGTCCTCATTATTTTGGGCAAAATGACCCTAATTACCATTGCACCACAAAGCAAAATCATATATAATCGACCATAAAGAATGTGACCGGTTTTCTGCTGCCGCTTCTGGCTCCGGGTCTCAATTGGGAATGAGGGATGCATCGATGAAAGCTGTATTGAGGCAGCAAAAAATCCTTTTTTTATCTGTTCTGGTCATACTTTTGCTGGCGGGGTTGGCCCTCTTCGCTGTAGGAGATGTTATAGCTTCGGCCCGGCCGGCTCCCCTTGACAGCCAGTATGGAGCTGGCGGTGCTTTGCTTTTTCCTATTCTCAATGGGTTCTCTTACATATTGGCTGTTCTCTGGCTGGCGGCTGGCGGGGGCATTCTGTATCTGCTGGCCCGGTATTTTAAAAAGCAGCGGCTTATGCTTCAAAATTGGGAGGAGGCTCTTGCCCAGTGGAAGCAAGGCAACACCGCATCCCCTCTGCCGGAGGAGATAGGCTCCATCGGCCAGCAGCTCAACGAGCTTGCGGCATCTATGGATCAAGCCATACAAGAGAATCGCCGCCAACGGGATACTCTGCTGTGCATCTTGCAGGAAAGCTGCCACGAAGCGCTGGATTGGGTGCACAGCATGAAAACCTACAATGAGATTCTCGCTGAGGAATGGCGCCAAAACCGGGCTGTTCCTGAGTTTCTGGCCAGAAGTGACCGGGAGCTTCAGCGCTTTGACCGTTCCTTAGAGGAGCTCAAAAAAATGATTCAGTTGGAATCGGGGGCCGCACCCATGCACTTTGTCACCCTGAATTTAAGGTGGCTGCTGGATGAAATTCTTCGCCCGTTCCATGTTTTGGCCAGAAAAAAGGGGCTTCAGCTGATGATTGCCTGCCCGGATACCCTCCCGGTGGACTGCGATGAGGAATGGACCTCTGCGGCCATCCGCACCCTGCTGGAATATGCTTTAAACTGCGTGGACCGGGGTGATACGGTGGCGCTGAGCTGCCGTGTGTTGGGTGAAGAGATCGCTTTGGAGCTTACCTTTTCGGGCCGGGGCATTTCGCAGGAGGATCTCCCCCATATTTTTGACCGCTACTATCAGGGCCGCCAAGGTGCTGTTCTTCAATCCACCGGCCTCGAGCTGGCCCTTGCCCAAACCATTGTCAACTGCCACGGCGGCACCCTCCGGGCCGAAAGTTCCCCCGAAGCAGGCGGTTGCTTTGCCCTGCATCTGCCCGGTGCTTTACCGGTGCCGGCATATTAATATCTCGACAATATACACAAGGCCCCCGATTGCACCGCTCCGGCGCAAAAGAGGGATTCCTGCGCCGAAATAAATTCCACTGGGTCAGAATTCGCATCAAAACCATAAGGTCTTTAAGTTACAGGCAGTTATGTCTACAGTCTGAAAGAGCCCCAGCCTTACAGGCCGGGGCTTTTATTTGTTCAAATGGCAGAAATGTCGTAATCATTCGTATGTACGGCACCGGAGCACTGAATGTTATTTGCCCAGCAGAATAGGTTGGAGCTGCTGGTCTGTCAGTGCACTTTCCAGTGTCTGGGGAATCTTTGTAAAATCCGAGACAACCGAACGCGGTTTTGCCTGTGCGTCATCCTGCGCCATGGGAACAAAATAGATATTCTTATAGTTGAGCAGCTGCCCCATATTTTTGGCAGAGCCACCCAATGCATCGTTGGTGGAAGGAGCCAGCACCAGCGGCCTTGCATTGCGCAGGTGGGATTTTGCAGCCATGCAGACACAGGTATCGGTGATGCTGTTTGCAAGCTTTGCCAGTGTGTTGCCGGTGCAGGGGGCTATAATCATAATATCAAACATTTTGGTGGGCCCCACCGGCTCGGTCTCCACAATGGTGGAAAGCACCCGGTGCCCGGTCATTCCTTCCAACTGATTGATAAAGTCACTGGCCCGGCCAAAGCGGGTATCGGTTACGCTTGCATATTCGGACATAATGGGCCAGACATCGTAGCCCTTTGAAACCAGCTTGCCAATTTCTGTAATCACCTGGTTAAAGGTGCAGAAGGAGCCAGTCAGAGCGAAACCCACTTTGATCTTATCCATGATGCGTTCCCCTTTCGGTAAGTATGTTGGTTACAGTATCCAATATGATTTCCCCAGCCGTAATGGGGGCGGTCTTTCCCGGCAAAGATAAGGCCCATATGGTTTTGATGCCCAGATTCTTAGCTGTTTCAAAATCCACGCCGCCGGGCTTTGAGGCCAGATCAATGACAAGGCAGGAGCTTTTAAGGCGGCTCAGCTCTTTTTCTCCCAGAATGCGGGTAGGAACGGTATTGACCAGCAAATCCACATCTTCCAGCGAATCGCTGAGCTGCTCCATGGGAACGGGCAGTGCCTTGCTCACTTGAATCCACGCCAAGTCGCTGTATTTGCGGGCGGCTACCCGCACCTGCGCTCCAAAGGCCTGCAGCAAACGGGCCAGCACCTTGGAGATTCGCCCATAGCCTGTAATCAGGCACACCTGCCCATAAAGAGTGGTGGGCAGCTCCCGCAGGGCAATCTCAATGGTTCCTTCTGCGGTGGGCCAGGCATTGCGCACCGCAAACTCCTCCCGGCAAAAAAAATCCAGCAGTTCAATGCCTTTTTTAGCCGCTTCCTCCATCAGCGAGGCAGGTATCATCCCTCCGAGAACAGCGGCTGTGGGCGGTATCCAGTAAAGGCATTGTTCAAAACTGATGGATTGGTTTGTCAGCGGTGTGTTTATGTATCCATCCGTACCCAGCAGCGGAAGCGGAAAGATGACGATGTCACATTTAGGCAGAACACCCTCTAAAGCGTTGGAGCGGATAACACCTTTTGGAAAATTCATATCCGATTCCATAAACATAGCGTAGACCGTGTTCTTTTTTTCAGGCTGAGCCAGCAGCCCCGCTAAATGTGTCTGGCGTAAATCTCCGCCTATAACGGCGATGGTTTTATTTTTCACTAAGCACTCCCCCTATTTTAGACTAACGATCGGTTGCATAGTAGAATCCGTTGCTTATGGCCATGTGGTATATCTTATGATTCCATGGCCATCTCTGCATTAACGAGCCCTCCTTCAAGCAGCCGCACGTAAAATCGGGCGGCTGCTTGAAGGTTTTCATGGTGAATTTCGTTCTCTATAAACCGGGCTTGGTAATTCATCCTATGTTATTTCGGGCTTTTTCGTGCGCTGTCCCATGCTGTTTGGGCGTTATTTTCTAAAAAACCATCAATCTGGAAAACAGTCTTCTTTCTCTGGTGGAATTGCTTGCTCAACCGCTTTTCCTCGTCCTTCCTGCACAGAAAAAACCACCCTGTTGTTTTACAGAGTGGTTTAAATCGAAGGCAGTATGCAGGATTATGTGCAGGGCAAGGCTTTCGGCCTCATTCTATTTAGTGCACCTGAAATAGGCCATTGCCTTTTCATGGTGCAGTTCCACCCGAGAATAAAGGGAGGCCAGCTTGGCTTTTAGCTCCTCAAGCGTTTGGAAGGGCGGTGTAAACCACCCCTTTTTAGCCAGAAAGCGGTTCACAATAAAATCCGCTGGCCCATACTGCCCCTTAATATAAAAGCAGCCGCAAAAGACCCCGCCTTTTTTCAGAACACGGGCCGTTTCGGAAAAAGCCTTTTCCTTGTCAGGGAAAGCGTGAAACCCGTTCATAGAAAGCACAGCATCAAAGGTTTCTGCTTCAAAGGGGAGGCTCCCCACATCCCCCTGTATACAGGTAACATTTTTGACCTGCCCGTGAAAGAACCGTCTTTTGGCCTGCGCCAGCATATCCTCCGAATAATCCAGACAGGTAATGGAGGCCTTGGGTACCGCCTGATATTTTTCCAGTGTAAAGACACCTGTCCCCACCGGAACATCCAGCAGCTTGCCAGAAAAATCCGATGGAATGGCCGCCAGCACCCGGGAGGCGATTTGGATATCGTCCACGCCGCCCCAAAACAGCTTGATATAAAGCTTTGACCACCACCTGCTCTGGGTCAGGGTGGCATCGTATATATTCTTAGAAGATGCATAGGCTTTTTTGATTGAACGCTCCACACCGATACTTCCTTTCAGATGGCTCTATGGAGCCTTTCCTTAATACTATCATAAAAACCACGCCAGGTTCAATTGATTTTAAACTTTAAGGCCAGTATGTTCAAAAAATCCACCCTGCGCAGCTGCACAGAGTGGATTTTATCGAAACCAAAAACTCTATTTGTATTCTATGCCGCCCAGTCTCCCCAATGGCCGCTGGGGAAAACCAACACATTCTCTCCGTTGGAAAGCTTGCCCTGCCAGCCACCTGCCTGTGAAACCCAAGTCAAATCAGAAGAAAGGCCAAGCTCCCCAATTGTATCAAGGGGCTTATAGCGTGGCTCGCTGAACCCGATGTATTGCAGATATACCCCGGAGATGCGGGCTCCCTCGTAAGAAAGAGCGGAACTTGCCGAAATACACCGGAGAAAATTGGCTTCCGCCGCCGTGTAATCCGAAATATACTGGGTGAGCAGCCAGCGAACATTTTCCAGCTTTTTGCTCACGGGCGAAACCGCACCGTCCTTGCTCAGATACTGCTTAAGCCCCATTCCATCCCGGTTGCTCACAAAGCCATAGGCAAAGGTCTCGGCAAAATCCTCCGGGAAGCTGGTTGCCGCATAGCCGGAAACATACGCGGTTTTATCCGGCGATTCGTAGGAAGCTATATTGCCGTAGGAAAAACCGCTGCTCACCGATTTCCACTGCGCCTCCAGCTGATCATAGCCATACCGGTCGGTGCACATAAACTGGAAGGCATGCCCCAGCTCATGCAGAATGGTTACAGGGGTATCCCCTGCCATTTCTCCGCTTTGGCCGCCATAGGGTATGTAAAGCTCTATGCGGGAGCTTTCCAGCTCAAAACCCGCTTGGGTGATTCCGCCATCCTCGCCGATCATACTGGCGGATGAAAAACCATAGGCAAAGGTCAGGCGGTGATTGTTTCGTTGCTGGTAATAAGCAGAGATTTCGCGCACGGCTTGGGGTGTCACATATTCCAGCGCCTTATCCAGCGTATTCAGCTGTGCCAAGGTGATGCCGGGGACCTCCTGCCCCTGAGAATTGGTTACAAATGGATATTCAATGAAAATACCATATTTTTGTTCAAGCTGTGATGTCCTCTCCCAAACATCCGATGAGGAATCAGCAAAAGCTGAAACCGAAAGGCTCAGCATTAAAATAACGATCAGAAAAGGTACTGTGCATTTGCGAAAAAAAGTCATTTCATCCATCCTCTCTGCCTGTACAATTTAATATGTATGAAAACTCCCCTGTGTCACTATCATAATACACCAAATTGCAATTGGCAACCCCCGGGGGCTATTTGTAATATTGGGAAATATTATGCGTCTCCTCTTGACCCGAATAGGCTAGTATCTGCAATAAGAATCCAAATTTGTTCATAAAAGAGCTAAAAATTTTATTAATAAAAGCATCTCAAAATTCATTTCAAGGTCACCAAATATTCATGTAAATGCTCTATACTATAGTCACAGAACCTCTGATTTCTATATTTACCGTAGGTTTTGTTGATGAAATGAGACTTTGAAAAAAGAGCCTGCTAAAATCACATGGAAGCTTTCGGTGTATTTTACCGACTCTTTCTTAAAAAAACATAAAATTACTGCCGTGGAGGTGTAGTCCGGTCGTGGTTAAAACAGAGGAAATACGGTATCAAAGCGCAAACGGCGTGGATGTGATTGCCGCCACCGCTTGGCAGCCCACCTGCCAGCCGATACGGGGCATTGTGCAGATCAGCCACAGCCTGCATGAATACATTGAGCTTTATTCCGATTTTGCAAACTATCTGGCGGAGCGGGGTTATATTGTCTGTGGGGAGGATCATCTGGGTCACGGACGAAGCGCCCGTGATGCGGAATCCCTTGGGTTTTCCAGCGAAAGCGGTGGTGCTGTTCATGTGGTTCGGGATACCCGCAGGCTTTACCGGCTGATGAAGCAAAGCTGGCCCAATATTCCTTATTTTATGCTTGGGCAGGGCACCGGCGGCTTTATCGTAAGGCTATATATGACCAAATACAAGGAAAGCCTTGATGGCTGCCTTTTGGGCGCTTCTCAGATCAATGTGTTTCGGCGCCCTTTTATGGAGCATCGGATTAAAACAGTTATTGATAAGCATGGAATCCATTACCGGACAGAAGAGCTTCTGGATTGTTTAAATATGAACTGCTACTGTCAGGATCAGCGAAAAAACAGCCAGGAGTGGCTCAGCCGTGATCCGGTGGCACTGGAGGCCTTTTTGGAAGATAAATGGTGCAACTTTGTGCCCACAGCCGCGGTGTATCGGGATATGCTCTCTTTGCTGCTGGGGGTTTCGTGGCGCAACTGGGCCCGATGCCTGCCCAAGGATTTGCCCCTTATGCTGTTTTCTGGGGATAAAGACCCTTTTTCCCGGTTTGGAAAGGCCACCCGGACCATTACCTCTCTTCTCGAAAAAAGCGGCCTGATGGACCTGACCACCATTATTTACCGAGGCGGCTCCCATGCCTTTTGGATGGAAGTGAATCGGGAGCAGATTTTTGCGGATATCGTCAACTGGCTGAATCAGCACACCGCCGCACCTTCACAGGAGACTGCGGAAAACCAGCCCGCCGCCAGCATATAGAATACCGAGCGCAACTCCTTTTGGGGTTGTGCTCGGTATTTAGATATAACGGTCATCAAATAGCAGACACCTAGATTTAGATTCGTAATTCTTCCGAAGTCGAATTGATTTCGACGAAGGAATACCACTTTTTGCGCCAAAGTGGCGCAATCCGGGGGAATATGGGGGCATTGGATGCCCCCATAGAGGGTGTAGACTTTCGTCTACACCCTCAGCACAGCTTCTTTGAGGGGCTGTGCTTTTTTATTGGCAGTATGAAGACCGGACATGGATTTTTAGGGTTTGATCCAAAGTTCAGGCAAAAAGCGGCCTCAGCCGGAATAGAATATAGCATAGAGCCAACTGATAAATGGTTTGGAGGCCTTGTATTCTATTTGGAAAGGCGGTTGCTCGGATGCAGATTTATGTTGTCCAGCGTGGGGATACCCTAGCGGGTATCGCCCGGAATTTCGGCGTTTCCCCCGCAAAGCTTATCACCGACAATGGATTGGAAAATCAAAACAACCTTGTGGTGGGGCAGGCTTTGCTCATTCAGTTCCCAGCGGTGATCCACACGGTTATGCCCGGCGATACCCTCTATGGCATTGCACGGGAATACGGCACCACAGTAATTTCCCTGCTGCAAAATAACCCCTATCTGGCCTCTGAGCCTATTTTGCAGCCCGGCCAGCAGATTACAGTTTCTTATCGGGGGGCAAAGCTGGGGGAGATTTTTGTCAACGGCTATGCCTATCCCCACATCAACCGGAACGTGATTCTGCGGGTGCTCCCATTTCTTACCAACCTGACCATTTTCGGCTACGGCTTTACCGAGGATGGCGATCTCATCGAAACACCGGATGACCAGCTGATTCAGCTGGCAATCCAATTTCAGGTTGCCCCCATTATGCTGCTTTCCTCTATCACAGAAGAGGGTAATTTCAGCAGTGAGCGGGCCAGCCTGCTTTTCCAGAATGTCATCCTGCAAAATCGGGTCATTGACCGTATCTTAGAAAAAATGCGCGAAAAGGGCTATATGGGGCTGGATGTGGATTTTGAATTTATACAGGCCACCGACCGGGAAGCCTTCATTGGTTTTGTGCAGAACATTACCACCCGGCTCAATGCCGAGGGCTATACAGTTAACGTGGATTTGGCACCCAAGGTTTCGCCTGATCAACCGGGGCTTTTATATCAGGGCCACGACTACCCGGCACTGGGGGCCGCCGCCAACACAGTTCTGCTGATGACCTATGAGTGGGGTTATACCTATGGCCCGCCTATGGCTGTGGCTCCCATTCCGCAGGTGCGTCAGGTGGTGGATTATGCCCTAACGGCTATTCCTGCCTATAAAATGCTGATGGGTATTCCCAATTATGGCTACAACTGGATTCTGCCCTTTGAGCAAGGGGTAACCGCCGCCACAACCATCGGCAACCAGTATGCCGTGCAGATCGCCGCCCAATATGGAGCGGAAATCCGATTTGATACCACCGCCCAATCCCCCTTCTTTGAATACACCGATGGAAGCGGGCGGGCTCATGCGGTTTGGTTCGAGGATGTCCGCAGCATTCAGGCAAAGCTGAACCTGATTCTGGAGAAAAAGCTCCTTGGTGCAGGCTACTGGAACACTATGCGGCCTTTTGCCCAAAACTGGGCCTTAATCAACGCCATGTTTTATATCCGCAAAGTGACCCGCCAAATGTAAGCAAACGTTTATTGTGCATGTTGAGAAATTTAATTTCACCGATTCATTGACAGCTTCTTTGAATTTGACTATAATCGAGGCATAGACCCAAAACTCTCCTAAAAAGGTCTATGGTACATAAGAAATTTTATTTTTTAGTCAAACTTGAAAGGGGCTGTTTAGTATGCTGCTGAATATGCGTGACCTTCTGGCTGTGGCAAACAAAAACAATTTTGCGGTTCCTGCTTTCAACATCAGCGATTATTCCATGTTTAAAGGAATCATGGAAGTCTCGGAAGAAATGCACTCCCCTGTTATCATTGCCATTCATCCCGATGAACTGCGGCATATCGGGGCGGATCTTTTGCCCGCTATCGTGCAAAGAACCCGGAAATCTGCTATTCCTGCCTGCATCCACATGGATCACGGCGCCACCTTTGGCCAGATTATGGAGGCCATCCAATGCGGCTTTACCTCGGTGATGATCGATGGCTCCTCTCTTTCCTTTGGGGAGAACATTGCCATTTGCCAAAAGGTGGTGGAGGCCGCCCATACGGTGGATGTCTCGGTGGAGGGTGAGCTGGGAACCATCGGCTCCACCGATCGGGAAGCCGAATACGGCACCAACGAAATTATCTACACCAACCCGGCCGATGCGGTGGAATTTGTAAAGGCCACCGGGGTGGATACACTGGCCATTGCCATCGGCACCTCTCACGGGCTGTATCCCCAAGGGATGATTCCCAAACTGCGGTTGGAACTGCTCCGGGAAATCAAAGAAAAGGTTTCCATCCCTCTGGTGCTGCACGGCGGCTCCGGCAACCCGGATGAGGAAATCAGCCGTTCCGTTACCTTTGGTATCAACAAAATCAACATTTCCAGCGATATCAAGGCAGCCTATTACATAAAAATGCGGGAGGTGCTTTCCGATGCGGGTCTGCGTGAACCCAACACCATTCAGCCGCCTTGTATCGCCGCTATGCAGGAAGTTGCCCGCCATAAAATTCAGCTTTTCGAGGCGGCTCAAAAGGCCTCTCTCTACTGAACAGTGACAAGCCTGCCCCGGTCTAATTTCAAAACCGGGGCAATATACTCATAGAGGAACCAACTATTTCACTTGCAAGGAAGATGAAAAATGCAGCCTATTTCCCAACGGTCGGTTCTGGAGGTTATACGAGAGCAATACCATCAGGTTTTTTCAGCCGAAAGAAAGGTAGCGGATTATATCCTCCAAAACCCACAGACCGCCATAAACGCCAATGTTTCGGAACTGGCCCGGGAAAGCGGGGTCAGCGATGCAACCATTGTGCGGTTCTGCAAGCATGTGGGCTACGAAGGTTATTACCAGATGAAAATCTATCTTGCCCGGGATCTGGGCCGCCAGCAGAGCACCGAGGCTTATTTAGAGAGTGTCCCCGAGGATACAGCGGCAGGGTATCTGCAAAAGCTGGCAGCGGGCATTGCAGCAATCGGCCAGCGCCTCAGCCAAGAGAAGCTGGAAAAATGCGTGGAGCTGATTCGTGCCTGCCCGCAGGTGCATCTGGCGGCGGTGGGCAACACCAGCCCTCTGGCGCAGTATATGGGCTTTCGCCTTGGCAGGCTGGGGATACGCAGCACCTACAATATGGTGCCAGAATGCATGATGAACCATGTGAATCTGGCCGGAAGCGGCGATATTCTCATTGCTATTTCTCAATCTGGCAGCTCCAAGCAGGTGATACAGGCCATGGAGCTGGCAAAGGAAAAAGGGCTTGTGACTGTTGCCATTTCCGCCCACGACTGCTCCCCTGTTTCTGCCTTGGCGGATTATCTGTTTTCCTCCGGTATGGGGGAGGGTTCACTTTCCGGCGATAAAAACTATTCCTATATCCGAGAAATGTCTATTATCGAAACGCTGCTGCGTTTTGTAGCCAACCGGGAGCAGATTGCCGCCAGCGGCGCCGACAATCCGGAAATCATCATGTCTGAGCTAAAGCTCTGAGTGAAACACGGCAACGGGCAAGGCCCGTGAATATGGGAGGGATGATCTGTGAAACGTTCGCACATCAACACTGTCATCAGGGATATGGAAAAGCTGCTGGAAGAGCTGCATTTCGCCCCGCCGCCTTTTGCCCGCTGGAGCCCGAAGGATTGGGCGGATAAAGGCCGGGAATACGATGAAATCCGTGATAACAAGCTGGGTTGGGATATCACCGACTATGGCTTGGGGCAGTTTGATAAAATCGGCTTTTCATTGCTGACCATCCGCAATGGCAATCAGCTTCTGCCACAATACCCCAAAACCTACGCCGAAAAGCTGCTGATGCTCTATGAAGGGCAGACCGCACCTCTCCATTACCACTGGAACAAGATGGAGGATATTATAAACCGGGGCGGCAACGAGGTTTATATCACCGTTTACAACGGCGCCGAGGATGGCTCCCGGCTGGATACCGATGTATTGGTCAGCACCGATGGCAAGCTTTCGGTGGTAAAAGCCGGAACCAAAATCCGCCTTTGCCCCGGGGAAAGCATCACCATTACACCTTATCTCTACCACGATTTTCAGGTTCCCGAAACAGGCGGCCCTGTGCTGCTGGGTGAAGTCTCCATGTGCAATGACGATGAAAACGACAACCGCTTTTATGAGCCCATCGGGCGCTTTCCCGCCATTGAAGAAGATGAGGCCCCTTATCGGCTTCTGTGCACAGAATACCCTGGCCCACTTCACTAATCGGATTCTTTGATCCATCTCTCCCTTTTAACCTTTTGGCCTGAAAACAGTGGATAAATGCAAATTTCCACACTGTTTCGGGCCACTTTTGCGTTAAAGGCACAGAAAACCGCACAATTTACCCTTCCGCTGAATATGCTTAACTAAATGGAATTATCAGACAGGTGGGGTGGCAGGGTGAGAAAACCAGTTCGGCGGTGGCGTTCCCGGGATCGGATTCATACAGCCCGGCAATGGATTCTGCTTTTTATGATCGGTGTGCTGATTGCCGGCTTTGTTATACTGGAAGGCCGCTTGCGTGCCGTTATCGAAACGGTGGCCGAGCATCAGGCCCGGGTATTTGCTGTGAAAACCATCAACGATGCCATGCTGGAGCAGCTGGAAGCAGACGATATTTCTTATAGCTCGTTGGTGGATATCACCAAGAATGATTTGGGCGAAATCACCTCCATCCAGACCAACATGGTGGCTGTGAACACGCTGAAAGCACAGGTCACCGAAAAGGTGCTGGCGGCGGTCCACGATCAGGAAAAGCTGCGGGTCTACATTCCCATAGGAACCCTGCTGGGCTCACAGCTTACTTCCGGGCTTGGCCCCGAGCTGGAGATTAAGGTGATCCCCACCGGGTATGTGCAGACAGAACTGCAAAATGAATTTACACAGGCCGGTATCAACCAGACCCTCCACCAAATTATCTTACAGGTCAGCTTTCAGATTTCGGTGCTGGTTCCCGGCTATACCATCCAGTCGGAGGTGGTCACCAACTACTGTGTGGCCGAAACCGTTATAGTGGGCAAAATTCCCGATACAGTGGTGGATTTAGGCGGCCAGAGCCGGCCCACCCTTTCCCCCATACTGCCGCCTGTGGCTTCTTAATTTTCAACCGACCCGGCTTTTCTTTGTGGAAAATTCGGGTCGGTTTTGTTATGCCTACAGACAAATCGAGACTACATGTTTCCCCCAATTTCGTGTTAAAATATGGTATACTATCTGGAAAGCAATGATTGTATCATAAAATTGCTTTCCATGGTTTTATCAATCTACAATTCAATACTTCCGCACTCATGCCGTGCGGCGGGCACATCCTTTCTCCACGATGAGAAAGGATGCAAAGAATCGCCAAGGGGGCGCTCCCCCTTGGTACCCCCCAGAGTCGTAATATAGCAGTGTGTGAATTTTTACCTTTCGGTCGCACTGATGCCGTGCAGGCAACGACTTTCTTTTTGGCAGAAAAAGAAAGTCATCAAAGAAAAAAGCCTTCCTTGGCAACAGTGGAGGCCCTTTTCTCCCGTGGTTGTAAGACGGATGGTATTTTTGGCATACTAGCTTTAAACAGATAAAACCCCTGAACATACTGGAAAAAGAGGATTTTTATGGATTTAGAAAAAGCAAGCCAGCAGATTACAGAGCTTCGTAAAACGCTGGAGTACCATATGCACCTTTACTACGATCTGGATAGCCCTGAGCTGGAGGACTATGAATACGACCGTCTGCTTCACCAGCTTCTGGAGCTGGAGGAGCAGTTCCCCGAGCTGCAAACCCCCGATTCTCCCACAGTAAGGGTGGGCGGCAAAGCCACCAATACCTTTGCCCCGGTACCCCATACGGTGCAGATGGGCTCCTTGCAGGATGTGTTTGATCTGGAGGAGCTGGGGGCCTTTGACCGGCGAGTGCGGGAAAAGGTGGAAAGTCCCCGCTATGTGGTGGAGCCCAAAATCGATGGGCTTTCGGTATCGCTGGAATACCGTGACGGCCTGCTGGTACGGGGCTCCACCCGGGGTGATGGCCTTGTGGGCGAGGATGTCACCGCCAATCTGAAAACCATACAAGCTATTCCTCTGCGTCTCCGGGAACCTGTGCCTTTTTTGGAGGTGCGGGGCGAAGTCTTTATGCCTCGGGAATCCTTTGAGCAGCTGGTTCAGCAGCAGGAGCTGGAGGAACAGCAGCCCTTTAAAAATCCCCGCAATGCGGCGGCGGGCTCTCTCCGGCAAAAGAATGCCGCCATTACCGCTCAGCGCAAGCTTTCCATCTATGTGTTCAACATTCAGCAGATTGAAGGGAGGGCGCTTTCCGGCCATAAAGAATCGCTGGATTTTCTGGCGGAGCTTGGCTTTCAGGTATCCCCTTCCTACCGGGTGTTTGACAGCATACAGGCGGTGATCGGGGGGGTAGAGGCCATCGGCGAAAGCCGGGGCAAGCTTTCCTTTGATATTGACGGCGCTGTAGTCAAGGTGGATGACTTTGATCAGCGGATCACTCTGGGCAGCACCTCCAAGTTCCCCAAATGGGCAGTTGCCTACAAATATCCCCCTGAGGAAAAAGAAACCATCTTGCTGGAAATTCAGGTGCAGGTGGGCCGCACCGGGGTGCTCACCCCCACCGCCGTTTTTTCACCCATTACGCTGGCGGGCACCACGGTTACCCGGGCTGTGCTCCACAATCAGGATTACATCACCCAAAAGGGGATTTCGGTGGGCGATACCATCGTGGTCCGCAAGGCCGGGGATATCATCCCCGAGGTGGTAGGGGTAGCCTTACATCAGGAAGGAGCTGAGGTTTACCAGCTGCCCGGGCATTGCCCTTCCTGCGGGGCGCAGGTTGTGCGGCTGGAGGAGGAAGCGGCTCTGCGCTGCCCCAATCTGGAATGCCCCGCACAGCTTCTGCGCAATCTGATTCACTTTGCCTCCCGGGGCGCCATGGATATTGAGGGTATGGGGCCCGCAGTGGTGGAAAATCTGGTGGGTGCCGGGATGGTTTCCTCCCCTGCCGATCTTTACTTTTTGACCTTGGAGCAGCTCCTCACGCTGGAGCGCATGGCGCAAAAAAGCGCCCAGAACCTTCTGGACGCCATTGAGGCTTCTAAAAAACAGGACCTGAGCCGTTTGCTTTTCGCTTTGGGTATTCGCAACATCGGCCAGCGGGCGGCCCAGCTTTTGACCCGACGCTTTGGAACTATGACTGCACTGATGGCCGCCGGTCAGGAGGAAATTTCTCTTATTGACGGGCTAGGTGGGGTTATGGCAAAAAATGTATCTGACTTCTTTGCAGCCGCAGGCAACCAGCATCTCATTGCCCGGCTGGAGGAGGCCGGGGTGAATATGGTGGGGCTGGAAGCGGTATCCTCCGATAAGCTGGCCGGGATGACCTTTGTTCTCACCGGCACTCTGCCCACGCTGACAAGGGACGATGCTAAAAAACGAATTGAGGATGCGGGCGGTAAGGTAACCTCCAGCGTTTCCAAAAAGACAGGCTATGTTGTGGCCGGTGAAGAGGCGGGCAGCAAGCTGACTAAGGCCCAATCCCTTGGCATCACGATACTGGATGAAGCACAGCTTCTGGCTTTGCTGGAAGGTTAATCCGCCGAATGGTTTCCTATTTTTCCAAAAGCATGGCAAGGGTTGGGCTTTCTTTCCTATAAGGTTTGCCGCTCACATCACTGAATAGCTCAAACTTTCTAAACCCTGCTTCATGCACCTCTTTTGTAAGGGTTTCCGGCGTGTAGCAGCAATTCCATATGCAGTATTCTTTGATTGCGCTCTCGGTGATGACAGCGATTTTCTCCAGTGTTCTATGGTCGGGATACCTGTATTGTGCATTCAATAACAGGTATTTTTCCGCACTCCAAAAGCCCCCTTCTTCGCATACCTGCCAAGTCTTTAATTCTTCAAATTCGTTATACTTGACCATGGAGAACACATCCAAAATCAGTTTTCCGCCACTTTTTAGGCTATGGTATATTTTTCGCAGTATAGCCGCTCTGTTTTCGGTTGACAGAGCTCCATAGTCGCAGTAAATAAACGCTGCCAAATCAAAGGCATTGTCATAATCCATTTTCAGATAATCCTGATAAATATAGGCTATATCCAAGCCCTGTCTGGCAGCGGAGCCAGCAGCATATTCTATGGATCGCTTTGAAAAATCAAGGCCGGTTACTTGATAGCCGGATTGGCAGAACCGTTCGGCATACAGCCCCGGCCCACAGCCGATATCCAGCACTTGTGGATACCGGGAGGGTGGCGTGATTTCTCGAATCCATTTCACCGACTGCTCAATAAAGCGCAGATTCCGGCTTGCACCTTCGTATTCCGGGTCAAGATGCGCTTTGAGCAGATGCATTGAAATGTGCTCATCGTCCCAGAAATTGGCCTCACTTTGCTTATAAAGCACAGGCCGCTCCAAGCTCTCAAAGATATTGTTATACATAAAAAGCACTCCTTTTGCTGCAAAATAAAAAAGCCGTAGATTTTACTCTACGGCTTCTCTTCTTGCGGTGAAGATCCGTTTAAGAGTAAAATAAAACCAAACAGCAGGCACAAAAACAAAACCTTCAAGCGGTTGCTTTTCACCTATTGCGTTGATTTTATCCACTCTTTTCCAGCCGCATCCACACCACCGATTTTGTGGTGTCGGGCACGCCGGATATTCATCACCTTTTTGTTAAATTGTATCTCTATTTTATACCGTATGGCTCTGCATGTCAACGGAGATTATCTTGCCGAAGCCGCCGGGAGCATCCTTCAGCATAGGTTCGGCTCACACAGCCAGCGATTTCACAAAAGCCACGCCGATGGCCGCCCATTCCCGCACCCAATAGGCAGGCAGCAGTCCCCACGGTGTCTTGGAGGAAAGGGCAATGCCCTCCAGCCCCGCCATTTTGGCGTAGATGCCTGCTCGAAGCTGGTGAAAGCCATCGGTGACAATCACCACCGACTGGGTTCCCTCCGGCAGCAGAGCGGCCGCAAAAGCCAGATTCTGCTGGGTGTTCACCGATTGATCCTCCTGCAAAATCCGGTGAGGGGCAACCCCCGCCCGCTCCAGATAGGCCGCCATAATGCTGGCCTCGGTGTATTCCTCATCCGCCCCCTGTCCGCCGGTAACCACACAAGGAAGCTGGGGATTTTCCAAAAGATAAGCCGCAGCTTTATCCAGCCGCCGCCCCAACACCAAAGTGGGTTGGTCGCCCCGGATTTTGCCGCCCAGCACTACCACGCCATCCACCGGCTGATGGGTGACCTGATTGCGCCAACCGGCCTCCCCCATCCGCATGCTTAAAAAAGCGGCACCAATCAGCCCCACCGCCATAAAAGGCAGCAAAATATGCCGGAGCCTCGCCCAATCCTCCCACTTATAAACCAGCAGAAGGAAGAAAAGCCCGGCTACTGCCAAAGCCGTAACCCCTTGGTTGAAAACGCCATAGAAAAACAAGGGAATCACGGCAAATAACAGGCAAAATACCCCTGCCCCTAAAAAAAGCTGCTTCATAAAAAGCCTCCCGCCGCTTTAGTATACACAAGAGTATAGCAGTTTTTGCCTGTGCAGACAACCGCAGTGGCTTGGTAGCCAGAAAAACAGAGCGTTAACAAATTGTAAAGATTAGCCAAAACCGAAGAAAAATTAAAAATCCCTCTTGATTTTTTAGAAAAATCGGGTACAATAAGTATTAGCACTCATGATATTGGAGTGCTAAATTAAACAATACATTTTTAAAATAATAGTAGGAGGAATGGACATGACAATCAAGCCACTTGCTGACCGTGTTGTAATCAAGATGGTGGAAGCGGATGAAAAAACCAAGGGTGGAATCATTCTGGCAGGCTCCGCTAAGGAAAAGCCCCAGGTAGCCGAGGTAGTAGCAGTTGGCCCCGGCGGATTGGTTGACGGCAAGGATGTGGACATGTATGTGGATGTGGGCGATAAAATCCTCATCAGCAAATATGCCGGCACCGAGGTCAAAATTGATGGTGAGGATTACACCATCCTTCGGCAGTCTGATATTCTCGCAATTGTTGAATAAATAAAATTTTAAGATTTGGAGGAAGATACTCTATGGCAAAGCAGATTATTTATGGCGAAGAAGCCCGCAAGGCTCTTCAGGCCGGTATTGACAAGCTCAGCGATACTGTAAAAATCACTTTGGGACCCAAGGGCCGCAATGTTGTTCTGGATAAGAAATTTGGTTCTCCCCTCATCACCAACGATGGTGTAACCATCGCCAAGGATATTGAGCTGGAAGACGCTTTTGAGAACATGGGCGCTCAAATGGTCAAGGAAGTTGCTACCAAGACCAACGATGCCGCAGGTGATGGCACCACCACCGCTACTTTGCTGGCTCAGGCTCTGGTTCGGGAAGGCATGAAGAATGTTGCCGCCGGTGCCAACCCCATGGATCTGAAAAGAGGCATTCAGCTGGCTGTTGATTCCGCTGTGGATGCAATCAAAGCAAACTCCCAGAAAGTTTCCGGCAATGCCGACATTGCCCGTGTCGCCACCGTTTCTTCCGGCGACGAAGTAATCGGCAAGCTGGTTGCCGAAGCAATGGATAAGGTCACCGCCGATGGTGTTATTACCATTGAGGAATCCAAAACTGCCGAAACCTACACCGATGTTGTGGAAGGCATGCAGTTTGACCGTGGCTACATCTCCCCCTACATGGTTACCGACACCGACAAGATGGAGGCCGTTATCGACGACGCCTACATCCTGATCACCGATAAGAAAATCAGCAACATTCAGGAAATTCTCCCCCTGCTGGAGCAGATTGTTCAGGGCGGCAAAAAGCTGGTTATCATCGCTGAGGATATCGAAGGCGAAGCACTGGCTACTCTGCTGGTCAACCGTCTGCGCGGCACCTTTACCTGCGTTGGTGTCAAGGCCCCCGGCTTCGGCGATCGCAGAAAAGAAATGCTCAAGGATATTGCCACCCTCACCGGCGGCCAGGTCATCAGCGAAGAGCTGGGTCTTGATCTGAAAGAAGCTACCCTCGAAGATCTGGGCCGTGCCCATCAGGTTGTGATCCAGAAGGAAAACACCGTTATCGTAGATGGCGAAGGCGACAAAGCCGCCATTGCCGACCGCATCAAGCAGATTCGCACCGAAATGGAGCTTTCCACCAGCGAATTTGACACCGAGAAGCTGCAGGAGCGTTTGGCTAAGCTGGCCGGCGGTGTTGCTGTTATCAAGGTTGGTGCTGCTACCGAGATCGAAATGAAAGAGAAGAAGCTCCGCATTGAAGATGCTCTGGCTGCCACCAAGGCCGCTGTTGAAGAAGGCATCAATGCAGGCGGCGGTACTGCTTTCCTCAACGCCATTCCCGTTGTTGAGAAGATCATTGAATCCGCTGAGGGCGATCAGAAAACCGGTGCTAAAATCGTTCGCAGAGCTTTGGAAGAGCCCGCTCGCCAGATCGCTGCCAACGCCGGGCTGGAAGGCTCTGTGATCATCGACAAAATTCTGGCCAACGGCAAGGTCGGCTTCGGCTTTGACGCTCAGAAGGAAGTCTATGGCGATATGATTGCCGCCGGCATCGTAGACCCTGCCAAGGTTACCCGCAGTGCTCTCCAGAATGCTGCTTCTGTTGCCAGCATGGTGCTGACCACTGAATCCCTTGTTTCCGATATTAAGGAAGAGAATGCCGCACCTGCAATGCCCAACCCCGGCATGGGCGGTATGTACTAAGCCGCTGAACTCAAACCTAAAAGTCTTTTCCTTTCAGGAACCCGCCGATTGTAACGGCGGGTTCTTTTTCGCTATAAAGCCTTGTTTCACCTGTATTTTATTCAAAATCGTTTGACAGAATCAGGTGCTTGGTGTATAATGAGAAAGCAATTTTGTGGGACAAGGGAATTCATATTCCGGTGAACTGCAGATTGTTGTTTTATGATCAGGCAATTTTGCCCTTGTATATGCGCCCGTAGCGCAGTTGGATAGCGCGTTAGACTCCGACTCTAAAGGTCGCTGGTTCGAATCCAGTCGGGCGTACCAAATGAACAAGCTAAAACAGATGCGAAATCGCATTTGTTTTAGCCTGTTTTTTTATAAAAACCATATGACCTTCAATATAAGTTCGGCTACGAATTAATTCTATACATTTTTGGTGATCACGCCGTTTTCTGCATTGACATAATGATTATGCCATGGTAAAGTAAGCTAAAGAAAGAGGGAGTGTATTGATGTCGGTCATGCAGTAAGGATTTATGTTAAGCACATAAGGTGAGCAGTTTTTCTGCTCTTGTTTGTGTTGCAAAAACTGCCTTACAGATTGAATCGATATCCATTTCTTATAATGGTGTGATTTGTAGCGCAGTGAAATACTGCGCTTTTTTGTTTTCTTTCTATAAGGCAAAATTAGAAAGGAAGATTGTTATGTATTCATTTACAAACCAGTTTATGTTAAGCGATAAAAATGTGGATTTCTTGAGATCCAATATGATGGGGCCAAACGCCCTGCGAGTGGCAGAAGAAATGGCCTCACACCTGACCATTAAAGAAGATATGCGAATCCTTGATCTTGGCTGCGGCTGCGGTCTTTCCACGCTTTTGTTGGCCAAGAAATATGGTGCTTCTGTCTTTGCCGCCGATCTTTGGATTTCACCCACCGAAAACTATGAACGTTTTCAGTCTATCGGGATTGCGGATAGGGCCGTTCCAATTTCCGTGGATGCAACCAAAGGATTGCCTTTTGCGAACGGGTATTTTGACCTGCTTTTCACCGTGGATGCTTACCATTATTTTGGCTGCACAGAGGAAATGCTCCCATCACTCATGCCATTCGTAAAAAAAGGGGGCTATATCGCTGTGTCAATCCCCGGGCTGAAATATGAATTTGGAAGCAATGTGCCCGAGGAAATGCAGCCGTTCTGGAATGATGAAGTAGCGAGGACAATACGCTCAATTGATTGGTGGAAAGATTTATGGCTGAAAACAAGTGGCTTAGAAATTGTAGATATTTGTGAAATGGCTTGCTGCAAGCAGGCGTGGAGCGAATGGCTGACCGCCTATCATCCCGTTGTTGCCGGCGATATCAAAATGATGCAGGCCGAGGGTGGCAAGTATTTTAATTTGATTCAATTTATAGCTAAAGTGATTTAAGTACGTTTTGTATTTCGCCAAGAAGCCGATTCGTTTTCAGAATCGGCTTCTTCTATTTATCAAATAAATAAATTTCAAATCGGCAAGCCACTTGTTTCGCTTTTTTGTATATATTTTGCTTATATTGCCAATTTCCTATTTTTTATTGGTATAGACTGCCCTTGTTTAATGCATACGCTATAAGCTATAATGGAATGTGTTTTGAGACCCTCAATTGCAGGTATATAGGTGTATAGCACCAAACATCCCAATTTATTAGGATAAGAATTGGCTTTATGGCATCTGCTTGCCCACGAAAGAGAGTCAGCCATTCCCACTGGATTTTTATATTTTATAGGAAGTGTTTTTAATGAATCCCAGCAAAACCAAGTCCTTAGCCTATCTTTTTCTTATTATTACCACCAGTGCATGGGGCAGCCTGTATGTAGTGAGCAAATATCTTTTAACCTCTGTTGAGCCATTTACCGTTCTTTTTGCACGTTATCTTACCTCCGGGATTGTTCTTTACATACTCTACAAAAAGAAAAATCCGCAAAAAATTGAGCGTCAGGATATTAAATGGATTGTTTTTATCGGCGTTGTGGGCTATTTTGTCACCATGAGTGCGCAGCTTGTGGGGACAAAACTGTTGGGAGCCAGCCTTGCATCCCTGCTGAATGCGCTGAACCCCATTTCCATGATTATCTTTGCCTTGGTGTTTCTGAAAGAAAAAATCACCCTGACTAAGATTATATCCGTCACCTCGGCCATTATTGGTGTATATATTATCCTTGGGGGCGGAATTCAGGGTGGCGCAGTGCTCGGTGTAATTGCTTGCCTGCTGGCGGTGGTCTCATGGTCGCTCACCTCGATTTTTGCTAAAAAGCTTTCAGCAAAATATGAGCCAATGACGATAACCGCCCATGGGGTTTTGGTTGCGTTTGTTTGCACAATTCCTTTCACGGCCTATGAGCTGGCCACCGGCCCCCAAACCAATCTTTTGCAGCCGGGCACCCTGCTGGGGCTCCTTTATCTGGGGCTTGTCTGCACAGCTCTGACAAACGTATTGTGGAACAAGAGCCTCTCAATGATCGAAGCCGGGCGCTGTGCGCTGTTCTATCCTCTCCAGCCTATGGTGGCCGCCTTATTGGGCTTTTTCTTTTTACATGAATCCATTGGCCTGACCTTTATTCTGGGAGCCGCACTGATCTTGGGCGGCGTTATTTTCAGTGTAGTTGCTGATCGAAAACAACCCGTACCCGATATGCAGGAAAATCAGGAGTAATTTCGAGAGAATGGTCTCATCGGCCATCATTAACTTATAAAAAATATCCGTGTAAGCCCAAATATAGCGGCTTACACGGATATTTTCATTTTGATCAATTACAGCCTGACAACGATTGGCAAAAATACTGATTTTGCTACACACAAATATGGCACGCAACCTGATGATCGGGTCCCAACATTTTCGGCTCCGGCTTCTGACAGGTACACCGCTCTAATTTTTGCGGGCACCGGCCTGCAAAGGGACAGCTCTCCAAAGTCTCCATGGGGCTTGGCGGTTCCCCCTCCAGAAGGCGAATTTCCGCCTTCTGGTCACCATACACATCAAATGCAGCACTGAGCAGCGCTTTGGTATAGGGGTGCGCCGCCTGCTGCACCAAACTTTCACTATCCAAAAGCTCAACCATATGACCCAGATACATCACCGCTATCCTCTGACTCACACTGCGCACCAAGGCAAGATCATGGCCGATAAACAGGCTGGTGATCTGCTTTTCCTCCTGCAAGCGCACAAGCAGCCGTGCCACCTGATTTTGTATGGATACATCCAAAGCGCCTGTGGCCTCATCGCAGATCAGCACATCGGGAGAAATAATCAAGGCTCTGGCAATGGCAACACGCTGGAGCTGCCCACCCGAAAGCTGGTGGGGCAACCGGCTGAGAAACTCCTCAGGCAGGCCTACCCGCTCCAGCATACCGGATGCTGAGTGCATAGCCTGCTTTTTTGAAAGGTGCCGGTAATTCACCAGCGGCTCACAAAGGTAACGGCCGATTTTCATACGAGGGCTAAAGGAGGAGGCCGGGTCTTGGAAGACCATTTGAATTCGGCTGCGGAAAGCACGGCGCTCTGAGCCACGCAGTGCCCCAATATCCTGACCTTCCAGCAGAACACGGCCGGAAGTAGGCGAAAGGCTCCCGGCTGCCATTTTGGCCAGTGTGCTTTTGCCGCATCCGCTCTCCCCTACAATCCCCAGACACTCCCCCCGCCGCAGACTCAGCGAAACACCGTTGACAGCATGAAGCCATCTTCCCCTTATGGGGAACTCCTTGGAAAGCTCTGTTATTTGCAGAAAGGGTTCATCTTGCAAGACGTTTTCCTCCCATTTTAGGCACTGCTTCCAGCAAAGAGCGGGTATAGGCCTCTTTGGGGTGAAAAATCACCTGATCTCTTGTCCCCCACTCCACAAGCCTGCCCGCATGCATCACACCGATTTTATCCGAAAGGTAGGAGGCAACACCCATATTGTGTGTCACCAAAACCATGGTGGTGGCAAAATTTTCCTGAAGCTGCCGCATTTCATGGACAACCTGTGCCTGAATGGTCACATCCAATGCACTGGTGGGTTCATCCGCCAGCAAAAGCTGGGGTTGGGCGGTCATGGCCATGGCAATGCCAACCCGCTGTTTCATGCCGCCGCTCAGCTCCATGGGATAAGAATGCAGAATGCGCTCCACATCGGTGAGGTGCATGGCCCGAAGCATTCTCTCGGCTATTTCCCGGCAGAGACCGGAAGGGCACCGTGGCTTGTGTATCCGAATCAGCTCCCGGTATTGGGCCTCAATCCGCTGAATAGGGTCCAGCGAGCGGCCGGGGTCCTGAAAAATCATGGTGATGTCCTTGCCCCGAAGGGTGCGCAAAGAGGACTCGTCCGCTATGGCGATATCGGTCTCCTGAAACCAGATATGCCCGCCTGTGATGCACCCGCCTGACGGCAGAATACCCATAATGGCACGCAGAAGCGTTGTTTTGCCACTGCCGCTTTCACCCACCAAGCTGACAATCTCACCTTTTTCCACCGAAAAGGATACCCCATCCACCGCCGGCACACCTTTTGCATAGGCAATGCTGCAATTTTCAACCCGAAGAATGCTCATAGCAATCAGGCGGGCAGCTTGAGTTCGTTGGTGATCAAATAATAATCAATGGGGAAAATAGTCACATTGGCAACCTTGTTTGTATTGACCAGCGTTACATTATCGTTGGCATACATCCAAACACAGGGGCTTTCATCGGCCAGTATCTGCTGTGCTTCCACAAAACAGTCAAGGCGCTCCTGCTGATCGAAGGCCAAATCCAGCTTGCCCATAACTGCATCAAAGGCCGGGCTGCTGTATTTGCCGTAGTTATCTGTTCCTTCGGTGCCCCAGCGCTCCATTAGGTATTTCTGGCCGTCTCCTGCGTTCACAGTCTGCCATCCGGCCGAAACCAGAATGTCAAATTCACCGCTGGCACGCTTATCTTTGATATTTTCCAGCATTTCAATTTCAATGCCCACACCCATGGCCTGCCACATATCCTGCAAGGCTTCGGATACAATGGGGAATGCCGAGCTGACAAGAGAAATAGTCAGCACCAGCTTGCTGCCGTCTTTTTCGACAATACCATCTCCATCGCTATCGGTATAACCGGCCTGCGCAAGAAGTGCCTTGGCCTTTTCCAAATCGTAGGTCTGGCCGTTCACCTTATCGGAGTTGTAGCCTACGGTGGAGGGGAATGCAGTTCCCAGTGCAGTGGCGTAACCATTGCCGGCCACCTTGGCTATGACCTCACGGTCCACACCATACGACAGGGCCTGACGCAGCAGCATATCAGAAAGAGGGCTGCCCTCACGACAATTCAGAAGCATATCGTTTTCACGGGTGCCGGTAACCTTCACCGCTTCGATTGCTTGGGTGTTGCCTTCAATGCGTGCAAGGGTGGTAGCGGCGGGGCCTTGGGCAAGGTCAATATCCCCGGCCAGAATGGAATCTGCCTTGGAATCACTGCCAATATTGCGCACGGTAATGGTTTTGATCTCGGGTGCGCCGCCCCAATAGCTTTCATTGGAGGCCAGCTCGATTCTTTCTTCCGAAACATATTCCTCCACGGAATAAGGGCCGGTGCAGACAGGCTTGCTGGCATAATCGCTTGTATCGGCTGTTGTATCCACAATGACAAACATAGGCTCGGTAATGTTGGCTAAGAAAGCGCTGAAAGGCTCTGTGGTTTTGCAGATCAGATACTCACCCTCCACCTCAGCGCTGGCCAGCTTAATGCTTTCACCCCGGGAGTTGGTGGCAACTGTCCGTTCAATGGAAGCTTTGACAATCTCGGGTGTCAGTGCAGTGCCGTTGCTGAACTGCACGCCCTGACGAATATGGAATTTATAGGTCAGGTCATCCAGCTGCTCCCACGAATCGGCCAGCTGGCCTTCAAACTCCATTTTCTCGTTGACTGTGATCAGCGTTTCACCCACGCCACAGCGGGTCAGGTTCCATCCGCACCAGTCAATGGCGGGGTCCATCCCTTCAATGTAGGTGAACAGGGCCACATTAATGTGTGTATCTTTGGGCTGCTGCTCTGTGGATGCCTCTGCCGCCGGGGCAGAAGCATCTGCTCCGGCGCTTTCACCTCCAGGCTGGGAACAGCCGGTAATCACGCTCATCAGCAGTATTGCCGCAAGCAGCATGGAAAGTACTCGTTTTTTCATTGATAAAGCCTCCTGAAATTAATATGTTTCCGGATCCATTCTATCTCTAAGGCTGTCGCCTAACAGATTGAAAACAATCACATTCACCAGTATGGTAAGCCCCGGATAAAAAAGCATCCATGGGGCCAATGTCATATAATTTTTGCCCTCGCTCAGCATAAATCCCCACTCCGGTGTGGGTGGCTGGGTGCCCAAACCAAGCAGCGAAAGCCCCGCAATGGTCAGCAGCTTGCCGCCGATATCCTGCACAATCAGCACCAGAAGTGTGGGAACAACGTTGGGGATGATGTAGTAAAGCAGAATACGGAAGGTACCTGCACCACCCAGCCGAGCCTGCTCGATATAATCATGATGCTTCACCGAAAGCACCAGAGACCGGCTGATACGGGCGTAGTGGGTCCAGCCGGTAAAGGTCATGGCAATGATGAGATTGGGCAGGCCCGTTCCCAAAACGCTGATGAGAGCCAGTATAAAAATACTGCCCGGAAAAGTCATGAGCACATCGGAAATACGCATAATGGCCGCATCGGCAATGCCACCGAAAAAGCCCGCCGCCGTGCCCGTCAGAGTGCCCACGGCGGAAACAATCAGAGTGACCACAAACGCCATCAGCAAGGAGGTTCTGCCACCGTAAAGAATCCGGGAAAGCAAATCCCGGCCAAGCTGATCGGTTCCCAGCAGAAAATCACTGCTGGGCGGCTCCAGCATATGGTCATAGTGGGCTTCCAGCGGATCATAGGGGGCAAGATAGCCCGCAAATAGTGCAAACAAAAGCAGAAGAAGTGCCAGAAAAAGATAAAGCCATAAATCCCACGAAGCAATCGTTCTTTTATCTCTCTGTTTGCTCATAGCGGCTCACCGATTCGGATACGGGGATCAAGGTAACGATAAGAAATATCCACCAGCAGATTGAGCAGCACATAGATGGTGCCCATCCACATCACATAGCCCTGAATTAGCTGATAATCCCGGTTGGCAATGGCTTCTACAGCGGCTCTGCCGATTCCGTTCCAGCCGAAAATTGTTTCCACGATCATGGTTCCCCCTAAAAGTCCCCCAAAGGACATGCCCAGCATGGTTACGATGCTCAGCAACGAATTGGGCAGGATATGGCAGAAAACAATCCGCATACGGGAGGCCCCCCGGGATAGCAGCCCCACGATATACGGCTCCCGGATCTGTTCCAACATGGCTGTGCGGATGCGGCGGATATAGGCGGAAGCCATTCCCAGTGCCAGTGTAACCGTGGGCATAATCAGGTGGGCTGTTGTTTCGGAGCCATTAACCGGGAGCAAACGCAGCCGCACAGAAAAAAGGTAAATCAGCATCAGGCCAATCCAAAAGCTAGGCAGAGAGATACCGATAAAAGAGAGAAAGCGTATGCAGTAATCCGCCGGACGGTTGCGGTAAAGGGCGGAAAGAATCCCCAAGGGGAGAGAAATCATGAGCATAAGCAAAAAAGAGGAGCAAGCCAGCTTGATGGTGTTGGGGAGCTTGCGACTCAGAATCTGTGAAACCGGCTGAGCGTATTTGACTGATTCGCCGAAATCACCGTGAAGGATACCGGCAAGCCAGCTTAGATACTGCTCCGGCAAAGAACGGTCAAGACCATATTGAGTGCGCATTTTTTGGGCAACCACAGGATCCTGCCCTGCTCCCATAGATTCCAAAAGCTGCTGAACCGGGTCGGAAGGCAAAATGTTGGTCAAACCAAAGGCTAAAACCGAAAGCCCAAACAGAATGATCACCAGCGCTCCAAGGCGCCGGACTATGTATTTACCCATAGGCTCCCCCTTTTGGTTCGTTCCCAATACCCAAGCAAATTCAATACAAATTTATCCGCAAAATAAAAAAAGTACCGAACAGGGTCGTCATTCCTGTTCAGTACGCATCAAAAAACACTTAATAAGCCATGGGGAGACAATACTCCTCAAAGCACTAAATGTGATACTTTCTCCCCGCACCCTATGACCCGTAGTGATGCAGAATTCAAACGCATTGGTATCCTGGCTCGAACTTCACCGCATCCACTCCGCCTTCCCGGTTTCCCAGTGGCATTTGGAGGGAGCTCCATTCTTACAGTAGCGGCACTGCGCAGGTTTTTCACCTGCTTCCCAATTTTCTTATGCAAGAAATGCGTTTGCTGATTGTATAGTATTTAATTGTCGAAGTCAGTATAGCCGTTTTGCCAAAAAAAGTCAATGCAGCGGCAAAATATGGTTTCTGAAAGCATCCGGCATAAACTGAAAAGGAAAAGATACGCTTATTCTCGGCTATAGAATTTTCACAGCCTCAAACAGCCCCATTTTATCCACTTGAATTGTAAGCTTTCCATCGGCCAGCTGATAAGGCAAGGGCTTTTTCTGCACCATGCTTTCCACCGACAGGGGCTTCTTTTCATAGGGAATTTCCACCTCAAGATCGTGTAGCTCTATCGGGTCAAAATAGGCATTGATAAAGTAACCGCTGCCATTAACCAAATGAACATAACGGGCATTGCCATCCGGTGCAGCACTGTAATTGACCTCCACCATAGGGGGCAGGTTGCCTGTAATGCGGCTTGTATGCAAAACATTTTCCAGCAGGTCAGCCAGAAAGCGGCAAGTTGCCGGAAAGCCATATCGATAATAATCCGCAGCCGGCTTCCATGGAATATAAACCCCATGCCCTTTGCCATGGCGGTGTATTGTTACAGCGGGATACTCGGTAATATTGGTATGATACGCCCGCTCGGGCGGTGCAAACATATGAGGCGGAATCAGCCGCATGTATTTCACTGTTTCGGAGGTGTAATCAGCATAAACATAATCCCCATACAGGTGAATACGGGTGGTGTTTTCTTTTGCAAACAGCGGGAATGGATCTTCCTGCGAAAGCTGAAAATAAGCCGCTTGGATATTGCGGGCAACAAGACCAACCCGCTCAATACCCAAACAGGCAAGACCCGGGGTATTACGGACTGCATTTTTTTCATCCCGGAGCCCGGCTTCCCCATCGCAGATGAGTGTGCCGCCCCGCTGGGCAAAGGCATCC
The DNA here is from genome assembly GCA_035621215.1 of Oscillospiraceae bacterium MB08-C2-2. Classification (NCBI taxonomy): domain Bacteria; kingdom Bacillati; phylum Bacillota; class Clostridia; order Eubacteriales; family Oscillospiraceae; species Oscillospiraceae bacterium MB08-C2-2. The sequence goes on from CP141729.1 coordinate 1,791,448, forward strand.
AGCTTTTGGGTTTCCTGATCGCTGAGCATGGCAATATCGGGCAGAATCACAGTCGCGTATTTATCCAGGCTAATCTTTTCAAGGGCACCGTGTTCAATGCAATCAAACAGATAATGGTATTGGCTCAGAAAGCGGAACCACCCCATATAATCGGCCATCATGGCTCCGTTGCGCACATTAAAGCCTTCCAGCCTCGGCTTGATCAGGGCGATCTTTGCCAGTGACTGCACCCCTGTGGTGTAATCCGCCTCGTTTTCCGCAAGGTAACGGAACATCTCCTGCAATGGCCTGTGGCCGGATTTATCCGGATTGTTATCAAGGCGGGCCATCATATAATAATCCGCCACACCACCGTTGGCCACGGCCTCTGCAATGCGGAGCACCTGCTGCTGAGGAGCAACAGCCGAAAAGCGATAAATCATATCGATAAAATCCACCGTAGTGGAGGCAGGCACCTTGCCCGGAAAGGAGTATTTGGCGGCCTTTGTGATTTCAGCAGCCTTATAGTGGTAGTTCATTTCGGGGATTTCAACCCATGTACCCGCCTCAGTGCGCAGATAATCGATTTTATTCAGGCATATATCCGGCTTGATCGCCCGCATGGCACCGGCTATATCATCATAGTATTCCTGGGTGGTTTCACGCTGGTATTGCAGATATTTTTGATAGACAAGGTTGCTTTCATCCGGCTCTAAGGGGATACGATGGCCGTACCGCCTGAAAAAATCACGCTGGCAATTTTCGCACTGGCATATGCCCATCCATCCCCGGGTATAGTCATAGGACATTTGATACCCGGACATATTCATAAAAAAGCCATCCACATCCAGCAGCTCTACAATTTCCCGCATAATGCTCAGCGCATGAACTCTCTGGTATTCACTGTTGAAGCACATATGAACATCGCCATTGTAGTTGATGATCTCTCCCTTGGGGCTCAGGTATGCCCATTGGGGGTTCTGCTCATAGATCGCCATGCGTACCTTCGAAAAATCCACACGGGCAAAGACCCGAATCCCTGCACTGTGGCATGCTTTTATGATCTGCTCCAGCGAATCTCCCTGAAGATATGGATTCTTATAATGAAAGGGCAGCTGGGTGTTGTAATTAGCCACAATGCCGCCTGTGTTGATCATCACCGTGTTTGCGTGAAAGGACTGCAAATCCTGCACATATTGGTCGGCCGAAATATCCGCCATATCAATTTCACGCAAATTGGTCTGTACCATGCGCCATGCTCGGTTCTCCCACCAATGCTGCTTGTTTTTTGACATATTACCCCTCGCTTTCTTTACCGCCTGCTTATTGTATTCATACCAGAAAGGCCGCTATAAAGCGGCCTTTCTGGTTCTACTCTATAAACCTTGGTGTTCTGCTAACCCAGTGAAACCCGCAGCATATCCCATACTTCCAGAGAGGGGATGGTGATGCTCAGGATATCTTGGTTTGCCTCCCACTCTACTTTGCATCCAGCTATCTTGGAATGCACCCCAACGGCCTTTCGGCCATTCAGACGCAGGTGTATCCGCAGGTTATGGCAGGGAATGGTATCCTGCAAGGGCCGCTGCCCGATGCCGTTGATTAGGTGGAAAAGATAATCCCCCTCCTTTTCAAAGGCAGTCAGCATAACTCTTTGGGGACCTTCAAAGCGGAACAATCTATCCTCACCCAGCAATAGCTTTACATAGCCGCCCACAAGATCAAACATATCCCGCAGGGCATACTGAGCCACCAAACGGCTGGCCTCGTAAGAGATAAACATTATCTTACCCTTCTGGTATTCCCGCAGAGTGCACATAGGCACCTCGGTATGATCAGCAGGGAGGGACGCCCGCTCCGGCGGTAGACCGGAAACATTGGCGGGAGCAAAAGGAGGCACCCAGCTCACCAGTGTCTTTACACCCTCTCCGGGAGTATGGAAGCCCACTGTACCCCGCAAAGGAATATAAACGCTGTCTCCAATGATTTGCTGCAAGGCTTGGCCTTCCTTTTCAATGCGCAGATAGGTGGATTCAAGAGGATTGCTCTGGATAATGCTCTCTGCCTGTGCCCCGATCAAACCCTGAACGGGAGCCAGTGCGGCACCGGAGGTTCCCTCTATAATCAGGCGGCCGCCCTCGGCAACATAACGCTCAAGAATCTCTTTCGAGCCTTGGGGATAGGCAAACCCACGAGGCAGAATGACGACCTTATAACCCTGAATGCGTTCAAAAGTCATCTGGCTGTGGATCAGCATATCAAACTCAATATGCCCGCAGAAAAGCGCCTCTGCCCAGCCCTGCACATTGATGCCTCCATCACTGAACACCGCCACCTGCGCTATGCTTTTGGCACCATCCATATCCCCGGCTACACTTTTCATCATATTGTTCAGCTGGGTCATGGCCCGCAGCATGCGCTTGTCAGTCACTGTATCGGGGAAACCGGTCAGGGTGGTCCAATAAGAACCGCCGTTGGCCGGGATTTGGGCGGCCCAATACAGGAACTCCGCTTCTCCCATGCAAGCATGCCGCCAATCCATACCGGGGCAGGCATGAATAATGCCCACAGGCGGCGCAAAATCGGGAACAGATCGGCCCACCTTCATCCGCAGGGCCGGGGTGCTCCATTCCGGAAGATTGCGGGTGCCGAGGGAAAGAATATCCTGCGCCTCGGTAACCAGCATATTGCCTTCCTTCACGCTCTGCTGCACATCGGTTGCGTACATGGGAATATCACTGTGGCCCATTCGGTCAAAGGGCCAGAAATGCCGCATAATCGGCTTTGCAGGGTCAATGCTCTTCATCAAATCAAAGCACTTAGCCGCAATCTCCCCTGAGATATGATTGGACCAATCGGCCCAATGCTCACCAGTATCAGTAGTCAGCGGCATCTCGGTGCCATAATGCTCACGGTATTTGCGCCTGCAATCTTCACACCAGCAGGGCATTTTATAGCCGCCCATCCAGAAGACACCGTCAATGTCGTATTTTTCCATAGCTTCCCGGAAGATTCTCAGCCCTTCTTCCTGATAGCCGCCTGCGGGGCAGGCAACATAGATCAGGTTCCAGTTGCCCGGGCGCTCGGCTCCCACCAAGCGAGGTGAACCATCCGCCAGCCGGGATACCCACTGGGGCTTTTGGTGATAGACCGATTCTTCCATTAAGGTAAACTCGATTCTTGCAAACACCTTGATGTTACGGCTGTGGAATGCATCAATCAGGTCTTTTAACAGATCTCGTCCCTTTGGCAGAAAGGGGTTTATGGCATGGTATTTGGATACAGTGGGAAAGTAGGTCACCCCGCCGCCTGCCACGTTGATCACAACCGAATCGCCGCCCATTTCCTGTGTCTCCCGGGCAATCTTTTCGGGGTCCATCAAAGCACAGTCACGAGACTGCAAATTGTATTGTATGATGCGCAGCTGCTTTTGCCACCAAAGCTTTTCAGCCATAAAGCATACCTCCTTTTTTAGCCTCAGCGCTCAAATTCAAAGGTGCGCCGGGCAATGCCCAATTCTTCATCGGTGGGAATCACAAGTACCTTAACTTGGGAAGAAGGCTCCGAGATTTCCCCAAAGCCCTTGCAGGATTGGTTCTTTTCCTGATCCAGCACCACACCCGCTGCTGCAAGCTTTTCACAAACAAGGCGGCGAACGACATCAGAGTTTTCACCAATTCCTGCTGTGAACACCAGATAGTCAAGGCCTCCCAAATCCATATAAAAGGCACCGATATAATGAACGATACCACTTACAAAGACATCAATAGCCAGCTGTGCACGGGTATTGCCTTGAGCAGCTGCTTCTTCCACATAGCGCAGATCACCGGAAACCCCAGAAAGCCCCAAGAGGCCGCCGGTTTTGGTCATGCCGTCGTCAATTTCCTGCTGTGAGAGGCCCTCGGTTTCCAAAAAGCGGTAAATATCCGGGTCCATATCCCCCACACGATTAGCATGAATCAGGCCCGATTCCAAGGTCATACCGAAGCTTGTATCAACACTTACACCGTTCTCAATAGCACAAATAGAAGAGCTGCCGCCCAAATGGCAGGAGATGGCCCGGTATTCCCTGCCATACTCACGGCCCAGCCAATCGGCGATATAGCTATGGGAAGCACCATGATAACCAAGCCGCTGGACACCATGGTTTTCATACCACTCATAGGGAACGCCATACAGCCTGCGGTGCAGTGGGATATCGTGGTGAAAGGCTGTTTCAAAAACACCTAAAAAGATCACGCCGGGGAGCATCTCCCGCATGGTTTCAATGGTCTGTATATAAGCAGGGTTGTGTAATGGGGCAATGGTAATCCAATCCCGCATTCCCTGCAGCACTTCGTCAGTCAATTCATGAACGCCAAGGTGTCCTTTGGAAACGGTGGTTTTAAATCCCACCCGCTCCACTTCCTCAATGCTGGAAAGCAAGCCGCCCTCCGGAGCAGTCAGGCAATTCAGATAGTGGTTAATGCCGCTACGGTAATCGGGTATATCCTGCTGCTCAAGCTTTAGGTTAAACCCGGTTTTTAAATTCTGGTACTGAAAAATAGCGTCGGCCTTGCTGCCTACCCGCTCAACTTTCCCTTGGGAAAGCACCGTATCTCCGGGCATTTCGTAGAGTTTGAATTTCAAGGATGTACTGCCTGTATTGCATACCAGTATCTTCATTAAAGGCTCTCCCCGTTAATATTCTCCCAGAAGCTTTAAAATCTCCTGCATATTCTTATCTCCACCTGCCGGAGGTTTCCAATCCACTTGTATAACGGTGGCCTGCTGCCGCTCAAGAGCGTTTGTAAACACTGCGGGACCCACATTCATAAACACAAGAGGTGAGCTAAACAGTGTAAGAATCGGGTTTATCATTTTAAGTCACGCTCCTTTTTCTGGCGAATAATCTCCCCGGCCAAAAGGGCTGCCCGGTAGTTTGTGCCACACACCAGCACCCCGGCCTGCCGCAGAAGCTGCACCTGATGGTGGCGGTTCTGCAAATCTGCATCTGTGCCCAGCACCGATGCCACCACCGCCAAATCGCCACCCCGGCTCTTGGCCTGTTCCTTGGCCGCCAAAATATCCAGAATAACAGAGCCAACCGGCTCATCAGGGCCTGCGGGAGTCAGGATGAAATCCATCAGCAGTACCGCTGTTTCGGGGTCGGCGGCTTCCCGCAGAATGGCTGGCTTGCGCACACTGGGGTCAATGGTAGGATGGGGCCTGCCCAGTGTAAATTCCTCCTCGCCGTAGTCAATCACGGCGTTACCCACGCTTTTGGCGGAATCGGCCAGCTTCAGTTCGGGGGAAAGGGGGCAGTTAGAGTGGATGCCGCCGATTTTTTCCTGCATCGCTTTCATGGCTTCATCGCAGTAGGTACCGCCTAAATAGGCACCCCGCACATATTTTTGCTCCGGGCTCATATTCTGAATGGCTTTTTGGGCCATCTCCAGAATTTCTTCCTCGGTTTCAAAACGGTTTTCCTTGCCAATCAGAGCAAGCGCCTTTTGTGCACAATCATCCAGATCAGAGGCCCAGACTGCACCTGAGGCCTGCACCATTTGAGCATCACTGCCCATCAGGCAGGCTACCACCGGCTTTGTACACTGCCCAATGCGGGCAAGGAGCTTTTGAAGCACCTCTTGACCCGGACTGCGTGAAATCAGCACAATATATTTAGTCTCGGGGTCTTGTTCCAGAGCATCTATGCCCATAAGCATGGTAATGCCGCCCACTTCATCCTTCAGGTCACTGCCGCCTGTGCCGATGCCTTGAGAGATTCCGCTTCCGCATTTATGCAGAATAGCCGCCACATGCTGGATACCGCAGCCCGAAGCACCGCAGATACCAAAGGGCCCCCGGTTGGTAATGCTGCCAAGCACCATGGCATAGCCGTTGATATTGGCTACACCGCAATCCGGCCCCATACACAAAAGCCCCTTTTCTCTGGCCAGTTCTTTCATGGCACGCTCATCGGCTAAAGAGACATTGTTGCTGAACACAACACAGTGAAGCCCTGCATTCAAGGCTTTTTCGGTCTCTTCACGGGCATATTCGCCCGGCACGGCAATGGTGCATATATTCACATTTGAATGCTGCTCCAAAGCCGCCGAAGCAGAGGTATAGGCCGGGCGGTTCTCACCGGCAGAAACCTTTTGGTTTTGCCCCAACACAAACTCCACTGCCGCTAAAAAGGCTTCCTCAGAGTGAGCGCGCCCCGCAAAGATCAAATCCATATCCCGTGCGGTGCCCGCTTCTTTGGTCAGCAAATCCAATTCTTCAAGGGCGGCTTTTCCAGCCGAACTGCCCATAATCACAAGCCCTGCCTCAATTCCTTCACACTCTGTAAAAATCGAGGTGGTGTAGAGCACCTGCAAGGAATCCCAGTAAATATTTTTCTTAATGCTCGTAAACACCGGCATGTTATAGGGTACTCCTTTCCTGCACAAGCTTGCTCAAGGCCACCAAGCCCTTTTTAAAGCATTCCAAGGGCAGCTCCGAAGAGCCTGCTCCACCCTGCCCGCCTGCAATCAGGGTTGACCCACCGTGGCTGGTGGGCAGAATGTTGAGCCCCACAACACGGCGCATATCAATGCCCACCGGGAAGCCCCGGAAATCATCCCACGGAATGGGCGCAAACATATGCTCACCAAGGCAGATTTGCCTTGCATTGTCTGTGCGGCGCTTGGCCTCGGCAAAGCTTCCGCCGGTGAGCCTGACATAAGAAGGCCCGGCTACGGCGGAAATACCGCCCAGACCATAAATTTCAGTGACACAGCTATCCCCCAAGAACCCGAGAATATCATCCTCTGTATAAGCGGGATTGAGGAACTGGCCCAGAATCTTGGGTGCTTCAACTGTAAACCATTCGTTGCCTGTGCCGCTGAACTGCAAGCCAAATTCTACACCATTGCCGCCCATTCCCACCATAATGGTGGACATGGGAACGTTCTTGGCAGAAGCCAGCACACTTTCTACCCCGGCCATCATGATGTGCAGAAAAAAGCGGTCATTTGCAGCAAATTCTTTCATGATGGCATCCTTCTGGGGTGTTTCAATATCCATCATAAAAGGGATCATTTGCAGAGCCATAGCCATAGAGGCGGCAGGCTGGCGGTTGTGGTTTTCATCCCCCATACCGGCTGTCTTGGAAAGAATGGATTTCAGGTCTATGCCGCCCGCTTTGCGCACGGTCTTGCCAAGAGCAGGACCGTAATGATCCCGAAACCATACCAGTTCCTTTTCGATCTCATCGTCATAAAAGCCCCAGCGCAGCACATGCTGGCGATTGCCGGGGTGGGGTGTGCAAAAGCCAAAGCCGCCAAATTCCTTATCCTCACAAACCACCACCGGCATAGAGGCCGAGGTAGCCATAGCAGCGCCGCAGGCACAGGAATAATCCTGCCCGGAGGCAATCTCAATTTCACCGCTGATCACCATCTCCCATGCCTCTTCGGCGGTTTTGGCAAGCCCTTCATGGATAGCGGCTCCGCAGATGGTTACACGAACCGGGGGAACGATATTTTCTGCGGCAATGGGTGGCCCCGCAACCAAAATGGTATTCTTTTTCATGTTGGGGATCACGGTTCCGGCCGGCTGCACATCCACCCAAACCGGGCGGCCTTGCAGCATCACATCTATGACCTTTTGATTTGCCTGTTCAATTATTTCTTCTATTTTCATTGCCAATAACTCCAATCGGTTTTCCTTCTCTCCCTACCTTGGGAGAGCATTCATCAATCCACCAGCATGCAGCGCACAAAATGGCCGGGGGAGACCTCCCGCAAATGCTGCGGCTCCTTACATTTTTCGGTGGCGTATTTGCAGCGTGTCACAAAGCGGCACCCGGGGGCGGGATCAATGGGGTTGGCCACTTCGCCTGTGAGTATCTGCTTAGGGCGGCCCCGCATGCTCAAACTGGTGGAGGGTATAGCAGAAAGCAGTGCCTGTGTATAGGGGTGCAGCTGGTTTGAAAACAGTTCATCCCGGGGCGCATATTCCACCTCTTGGCCCAGATACATCACAACGACATAGTCACTGATATGGCGCACAACGCACAAATCGTGGGTAATGAACATATAAGCCAGATGCTTATGCTCCTGCAAATCCATCAGCAGGTTGAGAATCTGCGCCTGAATGGAAACATCCAGAGCGGATACAGGCTCATCGCACACAATAAATTCAGGGTCCACTGCAAGGGCTCTGGCCAGGCCAACACGTTGGCGGCGTCCTCCATCCAGCTCGTGAGGGTAGGTGTTTACATACCGCCGGGGTAAGCCGCAAAGCTCCATCAGCTCATGGGCCTTCTGCTTCTGCTGATCTCTCCCCTTGACCACGCCGGTTACCTTCATAGGCTCAAGAATAATATCCTCAATGCTCAGGCGGGGATTTAACGAGGTAAAGGGGTCCTGAAAGATCATCTGCATGGTGGAGTGCATCTTTTTCATCTGCTGCTTGTTGTAGGTTAAAATATCCTCGCCACGATAAAGCACCTTGCCACCGTTGGCATCCAGCAGACGCAGGATGGTTCGGCCCAATGTGGATTTTCCGCACCCTGATTCCCCCACAACACCCAGTGTCTGGCCCTCATTGATCTTGAGGTTAACTCCATCCACGGCATGCAGCGTGCCTCTGGACGTCTTAAAATACTTTTTAAGATCCTGCGTCTCTAAAATAACGTTAGACATCCGCTGTTTCTCCCCCTTCGCTATACAAATAGCATTTGATGCCATGGCTGCCCTTGGTATAAAGCTCCGGGGCCTTTTGACCGCAGATATCCATACAGCGGGGGCAGCGGTCCGCAAATTTGCACCCTACCGGCAGATTGGTGGGATCAGCCATAAAGCCCGGTATGGGGATCAGACGGTCTGCGGTGCTGGTCAGCTCGGGAATGCTGTTAAAGAGCCCTTGGGTATAGGGGTGGTTGCGCTCACGTAAAAACACATCCTCCACCCGCCCACGCTCAATGATTTCACCGGCATACATAACCGCCACATTTTCACAAAACTCATTGACTACACCAAGATCGTGGGTAATCATAATCATGGCAGAGTTGTATTTCTCTTTCAGGTCCTTCATCAGATGCAAAATCTGCGCCTGAATGGTCACATCAAGAGCGGTGGTAGGCTCATCGGCAAGAAGCAGCTCCGGCTCAGCAACCAGCGCCATGGCAATGCCGATGCGCTGCTTCATTCCGCCCGAAAACTGGTGGGGAAAATCTTTTTTTCTCTGGGGCTGGATGCCCACCAGCTTTAAGACTTCATCCACACGCTGCTCTGCTTCCTGTATGGGCATCTCGGGAAAATGCAGCTGCAGCACTTCACGAATCTGCTTGCCCACCGTGATGATGGGGTTCAGGCTGGTCATGGGGTCCTGAAAGATCATAGAAATCTTGGCACCCCGCAGCCGCAGCAGCTCCCCTTTTTTGGCTTTGAGAACATCCAAGCCGTTGTAATGGATGCTGCCTCTGGTAATTTCCCCCACATAATCCGGCAAAAGACGCAGCGTGCTCAGGGCCATTGTGGTTTTACCGGCACCGGTTTCTCCCACAAGCCCTAGAACCTCTCCCCGCTCCAGCTCCAAATCCACTCCGTTTAAGGCGTGAACCGTTGCATCGTCGGTGTTATACTGAACATGCAGATTTTTAATTTCAAGTAGTTTTTCACTCATATTTCCGCCCCCTTAATGCTTTGTTCTTGGGTCGAGGGCATCACGCAATCCATCGCCGATAAAATTCAGGCACATAACGGAAAGACAGATGAAAAGCCCGGGTATAAAGCCAAGATACGGATAATAGCGGATGTTTACCCTGTTTTCGGAAAGGATGGTTCCCCATTCGGGTGTGGGGGAGGCAACGCCTATTCCCAAAAAGCCGAGGGAAGCGATATTCAGTATAGTCAGGCCAAGGCCAAGGGTGGCTGTTACAATAACAGGCCCCAAACCGTTAGGAACAATGTGCTTAAAAATAATGCGCATAGAGCTGGTTCCGCAGCACTTTGCGGCTTCTACAAACTCAAGATTGCGTATGGTTAAAATAGAAGAGCGCACCACACGGGCATATCGAGGAAAGGTGGCAATAGCAAGGGCAATCAGCATCTTGATCGTCCCCTGCCCCAGTGCCGCCACAACCGCCATAGAAAGCAGCATATTGGGAACCGCCATAAAAATATCGCAAAAGCGCATGATGATATTGTCAACACGTCCGCCAAAATAGCCAGCGGCTCCGCCCAAGGCAACGCCCATGGTCAAGGCAAGCAAAACGGTGACAACGCCGGCAAACAGAGAGATTCTGCCGCCATAAATAATACGGGCGAAAAGATCCCGGCCGTATTGGTCGGTGCCAAAGGGAAATTCGGCAGAAGGAGAGATAAAGCGATTGGCCATGCTCTGCTGATAAACCTTGCTGTAATCAATATACAGCGGTGCGGTGAGGCACAAAATCGCCATGATCACCAGCATAATCAGCCCCAGCATTGCAAGCTTATTTTTGCGGAAGCGAAAAACCACTAAGCCCCATTGACTGCGGCCAACAATATCCTCGCTTCTCGTTTGTTTCTGTTTTTTAGTCTTCATTGCGTTTCCTCCCATTTAGGATTCAAATCCCAGCTTAACACGGGGATCGATGACAGCATACAGCAGGTCGACAAGCAAATTGACCACGCCAACAAAGATCGATATGATAACCAGCACCCCCATGACAATGGGCACATCACGAATCTTGACAGCGTTAATCAAAAAGGAGCCGATTCCTGAAATGGAAAAAACGCTCTCTGTAACAACGGAGCCGCTGATCAGGCCAGCATAGCTGATGCCCAGCTGAGTAACAACCGGAAGCAGGCCGTTGCGCAGTACATGCCGGGTGATAATCTGGGTTTCGTTTGCCCCTTTGGAGCGTGCCGTGCGCACATAATCCTGCTTGATGATTTCCAGCATACTGGACCGGGTCATACGCACCTGTGTGGCCATCTGCCCTGCTGCAAGGGTGCAGGCGGGCAAAATAAAATGGGCCAGGGAGCCTGTGCCTGTTGCCGGGAACATACCCAGTTTAAGCGCAAAATAAACCTGCGACATCAGGCCGAACCAGAATGCGGGCATGGCCGATAAAACCATTGCCAGAACCAAGGAGGTGTAATCCACAATGTGGTATTGGCGTACCGCCGCCATAATGCCGATGGGGATACCCAGAATTGCCGCAATGGCAAAAGCCATCGTGCCCAGCGCCAGCGTATTGGGCAGGCGTGAAGAAAATTCTGTGAGCACATCAAAGTTGCTGTACCAGGATTGTCCGAAATCCCCGCGCACCAAATTGCCGAGATAGGTTACATACCGCACAAGCAGGGGGTCATTAAGCCCCATCTCTTCGCGCAATGCCTCTACCTCTTCCACCGTGGCTTCTGCACCAAGAATGGTACGGGCTGGGTCTCCGGGAGCAATATCCATAATAATAAAGATAAACAGCGTTATGCCGAGAACAACGGGCACCAGCATGAACAAACGCCGAATAATAAATTTAAGCATGTTTTCCCCCCACTAATAAAAAGGGCCTTCGCAAGCTGATGCACTTTTCGGAAGGCCCCTTTGCTTAATTCAAACCAATATACTGAACCTTAGCTCCAGTCGTGCATGTAATACAGGCCAACCAATGCACCCGGTTCCACACCGTTCATTTTTTCGTTGAAAGCAACCACATTCATATCGTAGAGAGTCGGAATAGCCAGAGCCTGATCGGTAACAATGTTGGCGGCTTGGGCATAGATTTCCCTGCGCTTTTCAGCGTCGCTTTCAGTACGTCCGGTCACCAGCAATTCATCCAGCTCAGGCAGGTGGTTGCCGATGTGGTAAGTCTCTTTGGAAAGATAGGTGCTGTTGAAGTTGAAATACATGATATCTGCGTCCAGAGTGGAGCTGGAGGAAGGCCGCAAATGAGCGCCAAAATCGCCGGACTGACGGGTGATAGCAGTCCAAGAAACAGAATCCACCGCATTGACTGTGCAGTTAATACCAACCTCAATCAGCTGGCCCTGTATAATCTGTGCCGTTGTTTCGGCTCTGGTTCCGGCTGTTACGCAGATGGAAAATTCCTCACCATTGTAGTTGGCGGCTTTCAGGAATTCCTTGGCCTTTTCAACATCCCGCTCAATAACATTGAAGTTACCTTCTCCGGGATAACCGGTAAAACCGGGAACAATAACAATGGGGGCAGGCTGAGCATAACCCTCATAGGTACCAATGTTGATCTCTTCTTTATCGATGGCATACTGAACAGCACGGCGGAAATTGATATCCTTGGTAATGCCGGCCTTTTCACCCATGTTAAAGTGCATCGGCATCACCGAAGCAGCGGTCTGCACCTTATATTTGACCGGGCTGGATTCGGGAAGCTTGAGAAGCGGCGCAATGTTGGTATTGATCAGTACATCGATTTCGCCGTTTTCCAGAGCCATAATCTGTGCGTTGGGATCGGAGATCACCTTGTGATAAATGGTTTTAATCGAGGCTTCCCCTCCCCAGTAATCAGGGAACGCTTCAAGAGTGATGCTGTCTCCAGGGGTACGGTCTGCGAAGATATAGGGGCCGGTTCCCACAGGCTTTTCAGCGTAGCCCTCTTCACCCACCTCATCAAAATACTTTTTGCTGACCACAAGGCCATAGCGGGAGGCAAGGCTGTTTAAAAATCCGCCGAAGGGGGCTTTCAGATGAATGACCACAGTGGAATCATCGATGATTTCGCAATTATCCACTGCAAACATCAGCGAAGTAGCACCCGGTGTTTGACTGCCATAGTTCAGTGTGAAAGCAACATCCTCCACAGTGAGGGGATAACCGTTATGGAAGGTAACACCCTGCCGGATTTTCATGGTATAATCCATGCCGTCCTCAGAAATTTCCCAGCTTTCAGCCAGCAGAGGGGTGATGGAGTTATCCGGGTTGAGCTTCACCAAAGTGTCGTATACGTTATGTAGAATAGGCACCTCATCCATATTGGTGGCGGCGCCTACCGTGTTGTACATAAAGAACAAATCGGCCTCGGAAGCTGCGGCAGAAACAATGCTTTCCTTTCTGGCCGGGGCTGCCCCCTCACCATTGCCAGATGCATCGGGCGAGCCGGACGTACCGGGTGTGCTGGGTGTGCCCGAGGATGTGCTTCCACACGCTCCAAGGGAAAGAACCAGGCAAACCATCATAAAGAGGGCTATTGTCTTTTTAATCATCTTTCATTCTCCTTCATTTAAAGGCTCAGGTTCTAGCTTCAACATCCTAAAAAAGCTTTTTTGTTCTATAATCTCCTCCAATCGATGATTTAAATGCAAGAGGTTAGTGGACTGACCAGTTAAATTATAGCATAGGCCTTACCAGAATAAAACTGGCATTCCCTCTAAAGTAATCGACAAATAATTATCAATTTATAACAATTATTGTTTTGTGACCACAAATAAATCGATTAATTTGTATATAAAAATTTCAAGTGGTATCTTGTCAGTCCAGTTAACTATCATCTTGACAATACAAGATTTAAGTGATAGAATTACCAGATAGAGCAGTGGAGGGATTTATCATTTTTAAGAAAATTGGACATCGAAAAGTATACTTAAATATCCTCGAGCAATTAAAGGAGTTAATCGGGCAGGGTGTTCTGTCCAAAGGCTCCAAGCTGCCCTCCGAGCGGGTTATGTCGGAACAAATGGGGGTTTCCCGCGCCACAATCCGCGAAGCTATCCGTTCTCTCGAACTGATCGGCTTGGTTCGGTGTGTGCAGGGAGAAGGCAACTATCTTGTTGATGAGCTGGATGAATGCTTGCTGGAGCCTCTTTCCATTATGTTTTCTCTCAGCGGCAGCAATGTCCGTGAGGTTCAGCAGCTGCGCCATGCACTGGAAGTGAAAACGGTGGAGCTGGCCACTCTGCTGGCCACCGATGAGGATGTGGATGAGCTTAGGAATCTTGCTACACTGATCCATACTGCCCCCAATGACCGCAGCCGGGCAAGATATGATTCTGAATTTCACTACAAAATAGCCGAGATTTCAGGCAATCCTTTTATCTGGTGCGTATTAAAGGCATCCTCTAATTTAATCAACGAGCTTATTTCCGGTATCAATGTCAGCGTCATTGGTGCCGAAACCATTGACTGCCAGCATTCTGAAATTGTATCCGCATTGGAAAAGCGGGATGCCAAAGCCGCCGCCCGTGCAATGGGCGAACACATGCAGTTTATTGATGATTATCTGATTAAGCGCATCGGCGAATAATCCGGGTTCTTTTTGCCAGCTACTTTGTCTCGATTATATATGCCTCCTTAATTCCCCTGTCTTATACGAAAAATGCTCCAGCAAAAAAAGAGCCGTGACACCTCCGGGTAGTCACGGCTCTTTTTATTTCATCAATAAATGCCCTCAGCAAAAACGAAGACTGCTATTATCCAAACTGCCTATATCTAACCTGAAAAATTTATACATATTATAAATAAACCAGACCTAGCCTGTTTGCTGTTAGGAACAGGTTAAATCCCCCATTTTTTGCAATAAATAGGGGCAAAAGCATTGAATATAGGTTGCAATCTATAGTATGATAGAACTTATAGATAAAAAGGCATTGATCTAAAATAAAAAAGAATAGGGGATATGTATGGCAGAAGATACCATTCAGACGGTCCGGCAGGCCGAGCTGGATGCAGCCCGGCTGGAAAGGGAAACAGTCGAAAAAGCAGACCATATGCTGGCACAAGCACGGCAGGATGTTGCCCAGAGCCTTGTCAGGCTTAAAGAAGATTTTGCCAAGGAAGAAGAAGCCGCTTTAAAGGAAGCTTCCGGTCAAAGCGAGGCAATGCTTAGGGAAGCAGTTGCAAACACTGAAAAGTGCATTGTTGATCTGCGCCTGCATGCCGAAACCAAAAAGGCCGAAGCAATCCGGCAGATCATTAGTGAGCTTTTAGCTTAAACTTTCAGGTTTCTTCGCAGGCAAATCAAATTCTTATAAGAAAAGGAGGTGTTTTGGTTTATGGCAGTGGTGGCAATGGAGCGCATTCAAATCTGCGGGCTCAAAAAGGAACGAAAGCCTATTTTGGAAGCCATGCAGAGACTGGGTGCGGTAGAGCTTTGCGACACTCCCGAGGATGAGGCCGTTTTCAAAAAAGTGGATGTCTCAGAGCCCGCATCTTATCTTTCAAGGCACCGGCAAATGGCTTTGCAGGCTCTGGAAATTCTGGATCAATATGCGCCGCAAAAGAAATCTATGTTTGCGGCGCTATTGGGAAAAACGGCGGTTACCGCTGATCGTTACGATGATTTTGTTAACCTCAAGCAGGAAGCTAAGCTTACCGCTAGAAAGATTGTAAACCTTTCTAAGAGTATGCACGAAAACAAGGCCGAAATCATCAAGCTTCGCCTTCAACAAGAGGCACTGGAGCCATGGAAAGACCTTGATGTCCCCCTGAATTTTTCAGGAACAAAGTCAACATCGGCTTTTATCGGGGTGTTACCCGGTACATGGGACCAAAGCCGAATCTATGAAGCCTTTGCGGAGGTTGTTCCTCTCGAGTCGGAAATATTCAGTGTTGTAAAAGAGCAGACCTTTCTGTTTTTGCTTTGTTTAAAGAAACACGCCCCGCAGATGCTGGAGCTTCTGCGGATCAACGGCTTTTCGAAGCCCGGCGTGCAGAGTGTTCTTCCTCCCTCCCAGCAGTTTGAACAGTATGACAAAGAAGCGGCGGCTCTGGAGGCGGAAATAAGCAAGGCACAGGCAGAGCTGAAGAGCCTTTCGGAAAAGCGGGAGCTTATAAGCTTTTATGCGGATTACGAAGCGATTCGGGAAGAAAAATACTCTGTAATTAGTCGACTTTGGCAATCCAATCACATATTCCTGCTGACCGGTTACATACCAAAACGGGATTCCCAGCGGCTAAAGGCATTTCTGGAAAGTAAATATACAGTGGATATACAGCTGTTCTCCCCCGGGGAGGATGAGGATGTTCCGGTATTGCTTGCCAACAACGGCTTTGTGGGCTCACTGGAAGGAATCACCGAAAGCTTCAGCCCACCCGGCAAGGGCGAAATGGACCCCACAGGCATTATGTCCGTGTTTTATTACATGCTGTTCGGCATTATGCTTTCCGATGCCGGCTATGGCGCTATAATGGCCCTTGCCTGCGGGTTGATTTTGCTCAAATTTAAAAACATTGAGCCCTCTCTCAGGCGCAGTGTGAAAATGTTCTTCTTCTGTGGGCTTTCCACGGTTTTCTGGGGCATTATGTTCAGCAGCTATTTCGGCGATGTGGTGGATGTGGTTTCTGCTACCTTCTTTGGAAAAGCCGTTACCGTTCCCCCGGTCTGGTTCTCGCCCACAGCGGAGCCTATGCGGATGCTGGTGTTTTCCATGATTCTGGGTCTTATCCATTTGTTTGCGGGCCTTGGAATGAAGCTTTATCAGTGTATCAAAAACGGGGATACCTTAGGCGGCATATACGATTCCGTTTTCTGGATTGTGCTGCTGGTTTCCAGCGTGGTGCTGCTGATGTCCAGCTCTCTGTTTATGGAAATTGTCGGTGCTGGTTTTACTGTGAGCAAAATGGCCGGAAATATTGCGGCGGTCATTGCCCTTGCAGCATCTGTGGGAATTGTGGCTACCAATGGCCGGGAATCCCGCAACCCCTTCAAGCGCTTTTTAAAAGGGGCTTATGCTCTTTATGGCATTACCGGATATTTAAGCGATGTGCTCTCCTACTCCCGTCTGCTGGCTCTTGGTCTGGCTACCGGCGTTATCGGCACCGTTATCAACAAGATGGGGGCTATGACCAACAACGCTGTTATCTTTATCGTGGTTTTTCTGTTGGGCCACGCCCTCAATATGGCCATCAATGTGCTGGGTGCCTATGTTCATACCAACCGTTTGCAGTATGTTGAGTTCTTTGGCAAATTCTATGAAGGCGGCGGACGCAAATTTGAACCCTTCAGCAATAAAACAAAATTTTATAAAATTGAGGAGAATTAGTTTATGGATCAGTATGGTATTGTATTGGCAATTATCGGTGCAGTGTTAGCGGCTCTTTTAGCCGGTATGGGCTCTGCGAAGGGTGTTGGCATGGGTGGCGAGGCTGCCGCAGGCGTTATCACAGAAGATCCTGCACAGTTTGGTAAGGTGCTTATTTTGCAGCTTCTCCCCGGCACACAGGGCATCTATGGTCTTCTGATTGCTTTTATTACTTTTTCTCAGATTGGTGTTCTGGGCGGAAGCTCAGATATTTCTCTGATCAAGGGTGCCATGTACCTTGTCGGCTGCCTGCCTATGGCCATTGTGGGTTATTACTCCGCTTTAAAACAGGCTCGTTCTTCTGTCTCCAGTATTGCCGTTGTAGCAAAGCGCCCCGATCAGTTCGGTAAAGCTATGATCTTCCCTGCAATGGTTGAAACGTATGCCATTCTTGCTCTTTTGATTTCGATTCTGGCGGTTACCGGCATCAGCGGCCTTAACGTATAATTGTTTAGGAGAGTGGCCATGACTGGACTGGAAAAAATAGTAGCGCAGATTGCAGACGAGGCAAAGGCTTCCTCTGAAAATGCGCTTGCACAGGCCCAAGCCCAAGCGGATGCTGTTTATGCCGAAGGAAAAGAAAAGGCAGAGCAGCAGCGCGCCGCATTTCAGGCCGGGCTGGATGCTGAAATTGAACTTGTTTTAAGCAGAGGACATTCTGCGGCCAAGCTGCAGGAGCGCAAGCTGCTGCTGCAAGCCAAACAGGAGACCATCGGTGAAATGCTGGAAGCCGCCAGAAAGCAGCTCTGCCTGCTGCCGGAGGATGAGTATTTCTCTGCCCTGCTCAAGCTGGCGGAAAAATCCGCAAGACCCCAAGCCGGGGAGATTTTGTTTTCCCAAAAGGATTTGCAGCGGCTCCCCGCTTCCTTTCGGCAAAAGCTGGGGGAATATTCTCTGAGTGTTTCTGAAAGCACCCGGGAGCTGGATGGCGGCTTTGTTCTGCTTTATGATGGAATCGAAGAAAATTGCTCCTTTGAATCTCTGTTTGCTGAAAAAAAGGAAAACCTGCAGGATAAGGTGTGCAGCCTGTTATTTAAATAAGGGAAGGATGATGCGTTATGGCCGACCAGCAATATACCTATGCCGTCGCCCGCATTCGTTCCCGTGAGCTGGCACTGTTCGGCAAGCAGATTCTCGATCAGCTGATGGCATGCAAAAGCTATGAAGATTGCCTTCGCTTTTTGGCAGATAAGGGGTGGGGTGATCCTTCCGGTTCACCAGAAGAGCTTTTGAGTGCCGAACGAGGCAAAATGTGGGCCTTGATGCGTGAATTGGTTGAAGACACCTCGGTGTTTGGTGTTTTTCTGTATGAAAACGACTACCACAACCTAAAGGCGGCCATCAAGCAGGTCTGCACAGGTCAAAAGGTCCCCGGTATTTTTATGGATAAGGGGCTGCTGGAACCCTCTCTGATTTTCGAAGCAGTTCAGGAAAAGGATTTCACAAAGCTGCCGGAGGAAATGCGGCAGTGTGCCGAAGAGGCTTACGAAATTCAGCTGAAGACCCGGGATAGCCAGCTTTGTGACGTTGTGATCGACCATGCGGCTATGGAAGCCATTTTAGCCGCCGGAAAGCGTTCCGGCAACGAGCTGTTTGCAGGCTATTCCCTGCTCAAGGTTGCCGCGGCGGATATCAGCATTGCTATCCGGGGCTGCCGCACCGGCAAGAGCCGGGATTTCCTCAGCCGTGCTCTGGTGCCCTGCGAAACACTGGATATCTCGGTGCTGATACAGGCGGCTCTGGAAAGCGAAGAGGCGGTTTATGCCTATCTGAAGGGAACTGCTTATGCCGACGGCGTGGAGCCTCTGAAAAAGTCCCTCTCCGAGTTTGAGCGCTGGTGCTCCAATCGGATCATCCAGCATATCCGCCCTCAGAAATACAATCCTTTTACCATTTCCCCGCTGGCTGCTTATATTTTGGCCCGGGAATATGAAATAAAGGCGGTCAGAATCATCCTTTCAGGCAAACGGAACGACCTGCCCGAAGAATCTGTCCGGGAAAGGCTGACGGAACTGTATGTATAAGATAGCGGTATTGGGCGACCGGGATAGTATCTATGGCTTTGCCGCACTGGGGCTGGAGATCTTCCCGGTCAGCGGCAAGGAAGAAGCCGCCGAAGCCTTTAAAGCCCTGACACAGGGCACTTATGCGGTGGTTTATATAACCGAGGCCACACACCTGCTGCTCTCGGAAGAAATCGAGAAGCATTCAGGTGCTCTGCTGCCTGCCGTTATTCCCATCCCGGGGGTCTCCGGCAATACAGGTGCGGGAATCCGGCGGGTGAAAAAAATGGTGGAGCAGGCTGTGGGCTCGGATATTATCTTTGGCAGCGAAGGTTAATGCGGCATCCAATTAAACAAAAAGCAGGTGAAAGTGAAAATGAGCAAGGGCTTGATAAAAAAAGTAGCCGGCCCTTTGGTGATCGCAGAGGGAATGCGTGACGCCAATATGTTTGACGTTGTGCGTGTCAGTGATCAGCGTTTGATCGGCGAAATTATTGAAATACATGGTGATCAGGCTTCCGTTCAGGTTTATGAGGAAACCTCCGGCCTTCGGCCGGGCGAACCTGTGGAATCCACCGGCGCCCCTCTTACAGTTGAGCTGGGCCCCGGCTTGATCGGCAGCATTTTTGACGGAATCCAGCGCCCCTTGGTTGAAATTATGAAGCAAGAGGGCAACAACCTCACCCGTGGTGTGGAGCTCCCCTCCCTCAGCCGGGAAAAGGTCTGGCATTTTACCCCCACCGCTGTGGCGGGCGCAGCCGTTATTGGCGGCGATATTATCGGTATCGTGAAAGAAACCCCTATCGTTGAGCAAAAGATCATGATCCCCAACGGCGTTTCCGGCACATTGGCCGCTATCCGTGAGGGCGATTATACCCTGAGCGATGTTGTCGCTACAGTGGAAAAGTCCGATGGTTCCCGGGTAGACATTACCCTGATGCAAAAATGGCCTGTCCGTGTGGGCCGCCCCTATCAGGAAAAACTCTCCCCCGAAATGCCGCTTATTACAGGCCAGCGGGTCATCGATGCCCTCTTCCCCATTGCCAAGGGCGGTGTTGCGGCTGTTCCCGGCCCCTTCGGAAGCGGCAAAACCGTTGTGCAGCATCAGCTTGCCAAATGGGCCGAAGCGGATATTGTGGTTTACATCGGCTGCGGTGAGCGTGGCAACGAAATGACCGACGTTCTCAACGAGTTCCCTGAGCTGAAAGACCCCAAAACCGGCTACTCCCTCATGGAGCGGACTGTTCTGATCGCCAACACCTCCGATATGCCGGTGGCCGCCCGTGAGGCCTCCATTTATGTGGGAATCACCATTGCGGAATATTTCCGTGATATGGGTTATTCTGTGGCTCTCATGGCGGATTCAACCTCCCGCTGGGCAGAAGCGCTTCGGGAAATGTCCGGCCGCTTGGAGGAAATGCCCGGTGAAGAAGGCTATCCCGCCTATCTGGGCAGCCGTTTGGCTCAGTTTTATGAGCGGGCCGGCCGGGTTATCTCCAACGGAAGCGACCGCCGTGAAGGCGCTTTGTCGGTAATCGGCGCTGTGTCCCCTCCCGGCGGTGATATTTCGGAGCCTGTTTCGCAGGCTACCCTGCGCATTGTCAAGGTGTTCTGGGGGCTGGATGCCAGCCTTGCCTACAGGCGGCATTTCCCGGCTGTCAACTGGCTCACCAGCTACTCCCTCTACATAAAGAGTATGTCCAAGTGGTTTGATAAAGAAGCTGGCGGTTCGTGGATGGAGCACCGGGGCCGAATCATGAGCCTTTTGAGCGATGAAGCAGGCTTACAGGAAATTGTGCAGCTGGTTGGTATGGATGCCCTTTCGGCTCCTGACCGCCTCAAGCTGGAGGCCGCACGTTCCATCCGTGAGGACTTTTTGCATCAGGATGCTTTCCATGAGGTGGATACCTATACCTCCCTCAAAAAGCAGTTCAAGATGATGACCCTGATGCTGGATTACTACGATACAGCGCTGGATGGACTGCAAAAGGGCGCCGATATTGAGGAGCTTGTGCAAATTCCCGTGCGTGAGCGCATTGGCCGCTATAAATATACACCGGATGCAAGTTTGGATGCCGAATACAATTCGATCCTGCATCATCTGCACAATCAGGTTGCCGACCTGATTGGAAAGGAGGACTAAACCATGCCGAAGGAATACAAAACGATTCAGGAGGTTGCCGGTCCTCTGATGCTGGTTCGTGGGGTTGAGGATGTCGCCTTTGACGAGCTGGGTGAAATCGAGCTGGCCAGCGGCGAAACCCGCCGCTGCAAGGTGCTGGAAATTGACGGTGGAAATGCCTTGGTGCAGCTGTTTGAAACCTCCACCGGCATCAACCTTGCTATGAGCAAGGTACGCTTTTTGGGCCGCAGCATGGAGCTGGGTGTATCGGAGGATATGCTCAGCCGTGTGTTCGACGGTCTGGGCCGCCCCATTGACAAAGGCCCCGAGATTCTGCCCGATAAGCGCATGGATGTCAACGGCCTGCCCATGAACCCCGCCGCCCGGAACTACCCGCAGGAGTTTATCCAGACCGGTGTTTCCGCCATTGACGGCCTGAACACGCTGGTCAGAGGGCAAAAGCTGCCGATCTTTTCGGCCAGCGGTCTGCCCCATGCCGATCTGGCGGCGCAGATTGCCCGTCAGGCCAAGGTGCGTGGCACCAGCGAGCCTTTCGCCGTTGTGTTCGCCGCTATGGGCATCACCTTTGAGGAGGCAAACTTTTTCACCGAAAGCTTTAAGGAAACCGGCGCTATTGACCGTTCAGTCATGTTCATCAATCTGGCCAGCGACCCGGCTGTTGAGCGTATCGCCACCCCCCGCATGGCGCTGACAGCGGCGGAATATCTGGCTTTTGAAAAGGGCATGCATGTTCTGGTTATCCTCACCGATATCACCAACTACGCCGACTCTCTCCGGGAGGTTTCCGCCGCCCGCAAGGAGGTTCCCGGGCGCAGAGGCTACCCCGGCTATATGTATACCGACCTTGCCTCCCTCTATGAGAGAGCGGGCAGGCAGAAGGGCAAAAATGGCAGTATTACCATGATCCCCATACTTTCCATGCCCGAGGATGACAAAACCCATCCGATCCCCGACCTGACCGGCTATATCACAGAAGGGCAGATCATTCTCAGCCGTGAGCTTTACCGGCAGGGAATCGCACCGCCCATTGATGTGCTTCCCTCCCTTTCCCGCTTGAAGGATAAGGGAATCGGCGCAGGCAAAACACGGGCTGATCACGCCAACACCATGAACCAGCTTTTCGCCGCCTATGCCCGCGGCAAGGAGGCCAAGGAGCTGATGGTGGTTCTGGGTGAGGCTGCCCTGACCCAGATCGATAAGCTCTATGCCCTGTTTGCAGACCGCTTTGAGCAGGAATATGTATCCCAAGGCTATGAGACAAGCCGCAGCATCGAAGAAACCTTGGATATCGGCTGGAAGCTGCTTTCCATCCTGCCCAGATCAGAGCTCAAGCGCATTAAGGATGAATTCCTTGATGAATACTACGGCAAATAAAGAAAGGGGCGCTGAAGGTTGGCAGGAACACACGTGAATCCGACCCGCATGGAGCTTACCCGGCTGAAAAAGAAGCTTACCACAGCTGTGCGAGGCCACAAGCTGTTAAAGGATAAGCGGGATGAGCTGATGCGCCAGTTTCTGGATATGGTGCGGGAAAACAAATCGCTTCGTGAAAAGGTAGAGGCCGGGATTATCGCCTCCAACAAGAACTTTGTTCTGGCGAAAGCCGGGATGGAGGAGGCCGCTATGAATGTGGCCCTGATGGCCCCCCGGCAGGAGGTCTATCTGGAGGCATCCACCAAAAATGTTATGAGCGTGGATATCCCGGTGTTTGAGTATAGCACCCGCACCTCCGACCCCAACGACATCTACTGCTATGGCTTTGCTTTCACCTCCGGCGATCTGGATAGTGCCGTGAAATCGCTGGCGGATATTCTGCCCGATATGCTGCGCTTGGCCGAGCGGGAAAAAGCATGCCAGCTGATGGCCTCGGAGATTGAAAAGACCCGGCGCCGGGTGAATGCGCTGGAGCATGTGCTGATTCCCGATATCCGCACCAAAATCAAGTATATCGTGATGAAGCTGGATGAAAACGAGCGCAGCACTCAAATCCGCCTTATGAAGGTCAAGGATATGATGCTGGAACAGGCTCACCGCTACAAAGAAAGGCAGGATGCGGCCCTTTAAGGGTAAGGCCTCCTTTTCCAAACATGAATTGAGGGTGCCATCGTTTTATCAGAACGATGACACCCTCTTTTTATTCCCTCGCCAAGGCAGAGATTTATTCAATTCCAAGAGCATGCAGAACTTCCGGGCTCAAATCGGGGAACGAAATCACAGGGGCGGGATCGGCGCTGTGTTCGCCCAACAGCTTTTCCATCCAGATCATGTCGTACCATCTTCCGAATTTGTAGCCGCATTTGTGAAAACGCCCGACCAGCGCATACCCCAAATGCTCATGAAACTGTGCGCTGTTCTGGTTTAAGTATTCATCCTCCACCTCTGGGTAGCCGATGCAGGCATTTAAGTTCAGGATATTCTGCGCTACAGAAACCCTCTCCAAAGCATGGTAAAGCTTTTTGCCAAGCCCCATTTTCTTTTTGTTTTGTTTGAGATAAATGGTCAGCTCTGCCCCCCATGCATAGGCTGCCCTTCCCACAAAGGCACCTGTATAGGCATAGCCGAGAATTTCGCCGTCTTTTTCCGCCACAAGATAGGGGTATTTCTTTAAAGTATTCTGTATTCTCGCCTCAAACACCCCTACACTCGGCACCTCATATTCAAAGGTAATGGCCGTGTTTTTAACATAGGGTGTATAGATTTCCAGAAGCTCTTTTGCATCGTCCGGGGATGCCACCCGGAGCCGTAATTCATTCATTTCCACTTGCTTTTTCCTCTTTATTTTAGGGATATATAAAATTGCCGTTATATGTTACAATAACATAAAATAGTCTTACTATCAACCATGTCAAGGCAGCAGAAAATCGACCTTTTTACCTAATCCTGTGTGTCATCGGCCGCAATATCTTGCAGCGCAATGCGAACCGCCTCAATAACAAAGGCGGAAAAGGTGCATTGCTTCCCTGCGATTGCGGCCTCCACCTGCTCAATTACATCGTTGGGAAAGCGTATGGGTTTGTTGGTTGTTGCCGGGATACGGGGAATTTTAAATTTACCCACACAATCATCTCTGCATTCCAATTCATAAGATTGATTGTAATACACTTTCGAGATAAAGTATGCACGGCAAATGCAATGCAAAACTTGAGGAATATAATGGTATACTTCTATTGAGGTGATACCGAATGGATTTTGAAAAATCTTTCGAGGAATTTATTGATGGGCAGGAATACGACCGGGCCGCAGGCACACTGTTTGCCATGACCAGAATTGCTTTCAGAGCCGGGTGGATAGCCGCAGAGAAAGGTATCTCTGCTCAGCCGGTTGTGCAGCTGATACAGACTAAACCAGAAGAGGAATGATAACATGGAGATCGTCAAAGCCCAGCCCCAGCATCTGGATCGGATCATGGAGATTTATGCCAGCGCCAAGAGCCATATGGTGAAAAACGGCAACCCCACCCAATGGAACGAGCACTACCCCACCCGTGACCTGCTGGAAAAGGATATCGAGATTGGGCATTGCTATGTCTGCCTGCAAGACGGCGAGGTTCACGGGGTCTTTGTGCTCCTCTCCAGCGAAGAGCCTACCTATGCGGTGATTGAAGACGGCAGTTGGAAGAGTGACACCCCCTATGGCACCCTGCACCGAATCGCCGGGGATGGAGCGATCAAGGGGCTGGGCGGTCTCTGCCTTGATTTTTGCAAGCAGCTTTTTCCTCATATGCGAGCGGATACCCACGAGGATAACAAAATTATGCAGCGTCTTTTGGAGCAAAGCGGCTTTGAGCGGCGGGGTATCGTTTGGATGGTGGATAACACCCCCAGAATCGCCTATGAATACTTAGACTGAAAGTGTTAGCTCAAGGACAAGAATTTATATTAAAGGTGAGTATTATGAATGTGGGTGCAGCAGCCTGTTTATTTATGGCAGGAATATTCCTGCTTCTCGCTGTTATTTTTGCCTTGCTTAAAGAAAAAGGCGCAGTGTTAATCAGCGGGTTCAATACACTGCCAAAGGAACAGCGTTTAAACTATGATCAGGCAAAAATGAGCAAGGATATGCGAAACTCATTGATTATTTGGGTCACTATATTTGCAGTTGGCGCAATTTTATGTTATTTTCTTTCACCCTATTTCGCCATTGCCTCGTTTGCTATCTGGCTGGTACTGTTTTTTAAAGAGGTTCATTCCGATCCAGAAAAAGCCTTTGGTAAATACAGGTTATAAAGTCAAACATAGCATAGGGCCTCACCGTTCTAACCAACAGTGAGGCCCTGAGGGTGTAGACAAAAGTCTACACCCTTTATGGGGGCATCCAATGCCCCCATATTCCCCCGGATTGCGCCGCTCCGGCGCAAAAAGTGGGATTCCTGCGTCGAAATCAATTCGACTTCGGAAAAATTACGAATTAAAATCATAAAGCCCTCAAGTTAAAGGCATTTATGTCTACAGTCTGAATTGACCCAGCCAAAAGGCTGGGTCAATTTCACGCTTAAATGGTATCATACATACCGGAAGCCACGATACAGCGCAGAACCCTGCTGCACCAAAGGAGCCTCCACCGGGTATTCGGCGGTTCCTTTCGGGCTTTCCAGCGAGGGCGTTGCGGCCCAGATTCCCTGGGGGAAGGTGAAAATGTTATAAGGGTCATAGCGCTGTTTGATTTGCATGAGCCGGCCGACATGTGTACCATAATATTCTTCCAGATAATTTGGCAGACAGCTATAGGGGAAATTGACATAAGAACCGGCTGTAACACTGGCTAACGCCGGGAATCGATTGTTGATCCATTTCTCATTCTCTCTGCGGAAGGCAGGGTCCTCCCAGATAGTTTCGAGCCAGACAATGAAGTGGGCATTCCGGTAATAAAAAGCCGTTTCATCCTGTGGAACCGCCTCCACCCTGCCGCCCAGAGCATACAGGGAAAGCCCGGCAAACACAGAGCCTTGGGCAGGTTCCTGAATCAGCCCAGCCAGCTCCGCAATTTCAGAGGGATTCCACTCCCGCAATGCATAGCGGCTCACTGCCTGAAACTTCTCATAGGGCGGATAGCTGCTGCCCAGAATGGTCACCGCTTCCAGAAAGGTTGTATACAAAAAGCTTGGGCGAGCACCGGGAAGCGCCAGAAAAGGCTGCATAATCGCCTGTGCCTCCTGCTCACTGCCATAGAAAATGCCACGCACCAGCATGGCTAGGCCATCCGTTTCGGAATGGTAAATCCGGGCAACCAAGGTCACCCGAGGGTCAGCCTGCGCCAGCCAGCTTTGCCATGTTGCAAGAAACGCCTCCTGCTCCAAAGAGGTCACGTGGAGGTAGTCAATTTCAATGAGGGTAACAAAATCGGTTTTGGGTGGAAGCCGGAAGGTCATGGAGACTACAACGCCGAAGTTTCCGCCACCGGCTCCCCGGCAGGCCCAAAACAGATCACTGTTGCAGCTGCGGCTGGCCTTGAGGATATCGCCCTCGTAGTTGACCAGTTCGATTTCCTCGAGGCTGTCGCACCCCAGGCCCAGCATACGGCAGGAAAGCCCCCAGCCGCCGCCTGTGGCGTATCCGCTGATGCCTACCGTGGGGCAGGTTCCCCCGGGGAAGGGATACCCCTTAGAGGATACAAAATCATAAATAAGGCCGTTGGTTGCGCCCCCCTGCACAGACAGCAGGCTGCGGCTTTCATCCAGCGTAATGCGGGTCATTTCGCTGATATCGATCACCAACGTGCAGTTGCCGTTGGAATAGCCTTCGTAGTTATGGCCGCCGTTTCGGATGCGCAGCGGCACATTATAGGTTCTGGCCCATGTGACAGCGTTGGAAACATCACATTTGTTCCGGCAATACACAATAATAAGGGGGTATTGCTGGATGGCCCGGTTGAAGTCTCGCCTCGCCTCGTTGTATAAGGGATCGGCCGGGATTACAACACGGCCGGTCAAGTCACAATTACAGCAATCCAATATAAAGCACCTCCTTTTAAAAAGGGTTGAGGTGTAAAGTTTTATCTTTTGGGTAGGTGGACTATTCCAATATATGAGAGCATCAACCCGAAGGTGCGGCTGCTTGCCCCTTTGAGCAGGAAGATAATGAGCCGCTATGAAAAAGAGCATAAAAAATCCCGGAGCAGGCCAAAGCCGCTGCCGGGAAGAGGCTGTTTTGAGCATGGGATAAAAAAATAGAAACCGGGTCTTATTCACTGGGATTGGCTGCAACATCTCGCTTCAGCCACTTATCCACCCGCTCCCGTGTGAAGAGAGCGTTTACCACGATGGCAAAAACAACACCAATGCCGGTATCCAGCATTCTGCTGAAGGCATAGGAAATGTGATGCGCAGGAGTGTTGAACAAAATAATGCAAAGCACCACCCCACCAGGCTGAACAGCACCGGGCCATTTGAATACAACAGAAAGACAGACCAAAAGGATAACACCAAAAAAGATCAGCAGAACTCTTAGGTAATAATGCCCCCTTGGAAAAAAGGAATGTTCCAACCAAAAGATTGCCATACCCAAAAGCCCGCCGATGATGGTTCCAATAAGCCGGTTGCCGCCGTTCTTTTTTGAATCCTCCATATCGGCACCCAAACCGAATATCACGCCAATACAAGCAAAAGTGGGGTTCCTTTTCAGGGGAAGATACAGCAGAGCGAGAATTGCGGTTGCCAGAGCAGTTTTAATGCTTCTTTGCCCAAAGCCGGGTATGATGGCATGGATGGGCTTATGATTGTTCATATTGAAATCCCTCTACCGATTGTGATTTAATGGGCACTGAACTGGTTTTCCTTTTATTGTATATCCGGTTCTTGCACAAAAGAAAGACATAGCACCACCTTAGTGGATACTATGTCTTGTGGAGCGGGTGATGGGAATCGAACCCACGCAGTCAGCTTGGGAAGCTGAAATTCTACCATTGAATCACACCCGCGAATACTTTCTAATTATAGTCCAAAATCCCGAAAAGTCAAGGCCTTGTCCGCATATTCTGCACTTTCTGCCGCAAAAAAACACCCCCAGAGAAAACCTTCTCCGGGGGTATTCACATATCCTTTTAAACAGAGCCTTGTTTAGGCAAGGGTTACCACAATGCCTTCACGGCTGAGGGTACCATCGGGATTCTGAACAAAGCCACGGCGGGAAAGCTGGGAAACGGTGCGGTTCTTGTTGATGGTGGTGACAGTGCCACCCTTGGCCATCAGCTCATCCAAAGTGATGGCAGTGTCCCCGCTCTTGAGGCCCAGCAGAACATCAATGGACTTTTTGCAAATTTCGGTGATGGAAGCAAAATCGCCCTTGTTGATGGCGCTACGGTCACAGAGCCAGCCGCCGCCGACTGCATACACAGAAGGATCGATAAAATCCACAAGATTGTTCAGCGCCACGCCGCCGGTGGGGATGAACTGCACGCCGCCAAAAGGGCCAGCCAAGGATTTAATGGCCTTGATGCCGCCATATACATTAGCAGGGAAGAACTTGATAACCGAAATTCCGGCCCGGATGGCGGTGTCAATTTCGGTGGGGGTTACACAGCCGGGGCATACACTGATGCCGTTATCAAGGCAGTAATGAACAATTTCAGGGTTATAGCCAGGGGATACAATAAACTTGGCGCCCAGCTTGATGGCTTCTTTGCACTTATCCAGAGTCAGCACAGTGCCGCCGCCCACCAGAATATCGGGGCATTCTTTAATGACATTGGCGATGGATTCCATGCCTGCTTCGGTGCGCAGGGTGATTTCCATAATATCCACACCGCCTTCAGCCATAGCACGGCCGGTGGCCACTGCTTTTGAGGCATCGTCGATGACTACAACCGGCACCAAGCCGGTATCTGCTATCCGCTTCATCGTGTTGCTCATAGTTTTTCTCCTTGCATCGTATCGTTTTAGTGTATGTTCGGCCGGTAGAAGCTACCGGGAAAGCTTAAAGTGAAAACGACTTCCCTTGCCTCTATACCGGGCATGGGAATACTCAATGGGGGTGTTATCCTTGAGATACCCCACACTTTCAAAAAACTGGATGGGATCGCCCTTGTGAATGCCCAACAGCCCGGCCTCGTAATCACCGGCCAGCGTGGCCTCCAAGGTTCGGGACATCCAATCCACCTTTTTGTCATAGCGGGTTTCAAGCAAATAGTAAAGTGAGCTATCCTTGAAATCCTCCTGCTCAAAATCCGGGAAAAGCACCCGGGGCAGATAGGTGATAACAAACACCATAGGCTGTCCATCCGCATAACGGAGCCGCCAAAGCTCATAGATTGGGTCACCCACCACCGGCGGCAATGCGGGCATCCGCCTGCTTGGCCACAAACTTAAGCACATCGGTTTTGGGGATCATCCCTTTGCGGCGCAGGCTGTTTTCGTAGCTATCCACCCGCATAAGCATGTTCAGCTCAATGCTGGGGGTGCAAACAAAGGTACCCTTCCCCTTGATTCGATAGAGTCGGCCTTCCACCACCAGTTCGTTGATTGCCTGACGCACAGTGGGCCGGCTGATACCGAAATCTTCACTGAGAGATTGCTCGGTGGGAATGGGCAGGCTGGGATCAGGGTGCCCCTGCTCCAAATATTCCAGCAAAATCTGCTTGAGCTGAAAATACAGCGGCACTGTGGAGGCTTTGTCAATATGCCGATCCTTTAGTTGCAAAGAAACCCTCCTCTCATCAAATATGTCCTTACATTTTATATTTTATCACTCCTTTGACAAAAAGTAAACAGGTTCATGGAATTTTATCCTGTTTAATATTTCGCCTCTTAGAAGCGGATGAAAAAAGGCAAAGACCTGCGGAGCTTTCCGCCTGACTTTGCCTTTGAGTCTATATTCTGGTACCTTTTCTGCTCTCTAAAGCAGCGTGCCTGCATCGATTTCAGCCCGGGTGGGCATCGCCACCGAGGTTCCCATCCGCTGGATGGAAAGTGCGGCCAGCCGGTTGGCAAACTCCGCCGCTTCCCAGATATCCTTCCCCTCGGTCAATGCGGTAAGGAGGCCGCCATTAAAGGCATCTCCCGCCCCGGTGGTATCCAATACCTTAACCTTGGGCACCGGCAGGATACCACGGCGATCCTTTGTATCCACATAGGCGCCTCGGCTCCCCAATGTGATAATCACATTTTCCACGCCCTGCTCAAAAAAACACTGGGCGGCTTTTTCAGCACTGGCTTCATCCGCAATCTCAATGCCGGTGAGAATCTGCGCCTCCACCTCGTTGGGGGTGATGAGATACACCCGGGAAAGAAGCTGTGCACTGACCGGCTGAACCGGCGCTGTATTCAGAATCACCTTAGCTCCGCTTTGGAAAGCGATTTCCACTGCTTTTTCCACGGCGTCCAGATTGGTTTCCAGCTGGGTCAGCAAAAAATTACAACCTGCCAGAACCGGGGTAAGCTTTTGAATGTCATCGCTGGTAATATCACCACAGCTTCCTGCTACCACCAGAATGGAGTTTTGGCTGGTTTGCTCATCCACCAGAATCAAGGCCGTGCCGGTAGGCTCGGTGGGGTGCACCAGTATATGCTCAGTGGACATGCCAAAGTTCTGCATGGTATCCAGCGCCATTTGGCCAAAGGCATCCTTACCCACCTTGGTGATCATGGTAACATCCGCCCCCGCTCTGTGAGCGGCCACCCCCTGATTGAAGCCCTTGCCGCCCGGCCCCATTTTAAACAGGGAACCCCGAACGGTTTCGCCGGGCACCGGGAGATGAGGGGCCCGGGACATCAGATCCACCACGTAGCTGCCAAAAACAACTGCTTTGTGCCCCATAATGCCCTCCTCTTTAGCTTTTCACAAAGGAAACGCCTGCGCTGGCTCCAATGCGGTCAGCTCCGGCCGCAACCATCGCCTGTGCATCCTCCAAGGTGCGAATGCCGCCGCTGGCCTTGATTTTCGCCTTATCCCCCACTGTTTTGCGGATGAGGGCGATATCGGCCTCTGTGGCCCCCCCGGTGCTGAACCCGGTGGAGGTTTTCACAAAATCGGCCCCGGCTTCTACACACAACAGAGAAACTGCCGCTTTCTGCTCGTCGGTAAGCAGGCAGGTTTCAATAATCACCTTGACACCGGCTCTGCCTGCGGCGGCTTCCACCACACGGGCAATATCCTGGCGGACATAATCCAGATTGCCCTGAACCAGAGCGCCCACATTGATGACCATATCCACCTCCCCGGCACCGTTCTTAATGGCTTCCACCGTTTCGTTAACCTTGCTCAGGGTGGTGGTGGCCCCCAAAGGGAACCCAATGACCGTGCAGGTTTTAACCGCACTGCCCGCAAGCTGTTTCGCTACCAGCGGCACCCAGCAGGGGTTAACGCAAACCGAGGCAAAGCCATAGGTCAGAGCCTCCTCACAGATGCGCAGAACCTCCTGCTCAGTGGCATTTTGCTTGAGTATTGTGTGGTCAATGATGCTTGCAATGCTCATTTTAAAACCATCCTTTCTCTGAAAACAGGTTGGCGAAGCAATCTGCCACAGAATTATTTTTCCAGCATAATGTTGAGAATCTCAATATCGGTGCCGCGCATACCTTCACGGCCCATACGGCCAAAGCTTTCGATGGTGCGCTCCACATTGTCTTTTACAAGGCCCTCACCGGAATTGAAGGAATTGCCCTCCTCGGTGCTCATGATAAAGCCAAGAATACCTGCATCCACAGCCGAGGCAATTTTAGCCGCGCAGGAGGATTTTGCTCCGTCGCAGACAATGCCGCCCACATTGGCTAGGGTATTGGTGATGGTTTTGGAAATTTCCTCGTAGCGGCCGCCATGGAGATAGGTGATGCCGCTGGCGGCTCCGGTTGCGGCACAAACAGCGCCGCAGAAGGCCGAAAGACTGCCCAGATATTTCTTCTGCAAAAGGGCAATCAGGTTGGAAAGCACCAGCGCACGAATCAGCTCCTCGTGGCTTTTATTCCACTCACGGGCATATTCCACAACCGGCAGAGAAACGGTCATACCCTGATTGCCGCTCCCGGAATTGATGACCACCGGCATGGCACAGCCGTTCATGCGGGCATCCGACCCAGCGGCAGCAGCGGCTCTGGCTCTGATCTGCACATCCTCTTTGCCATAATGCTTGAGAAGTGTTTTGCCGATCTGGGCGCCCCAGCTCCCTGCAAGGCCCTCCTGCGCAATAGCACTGTTGAAGTTGATCTGGCGATTGATGACATCGTCCACATCTTCCAGCCGAACTGTATCTGCAAAGGTGATGATATCCGCCACATCCAGAAGATCCTTATCCGCTGCCGGGTTCTCGTGACCATCCGGCGCCGGCTGGGTAAACAGAACCTCACCGTTTTTCTCGATTTTAGTGATGTAGGTGTGCTTGCCGGTAATCTCCACCGAGACTGTATCTTCTCCGGCCTTTGCCTCCACCCATATGTAAAGGCCCTCTACGCCTTCCACCAATCCGCAGGTGCAAAAATCCTGCTCCATGAGCTTCTTTGTCTGCTCAATATGCTCTGGCACAATATCGGCCAATACCTCCAGCTCCTTGGATGCATTGCCCCCCACCACTCCGAGAATGGCGGCAACATTGATTCCGACCAACCCGTCGGAATTGGGTACTGTGACCCCCTTGACATTCTTGATAATGTTCCCACTGCTGTTGACTACGATGGCCTGCGGCATTTTGCCCAGTATCTCTCTGGCCTTAGCGGCTGCGTAGGCAATTGCAATGGGCTCGGTACACCCTAATGCTGGAACCAGCTCATTTTCCAAAATAGCAACATAAGCATTATACACCTTCTGCTCCATTTTAGATCCCCCTTCTTGTCAAATTATTGTTTTTTCTGCAAATGGCGTTGTCGGATTTTCCTGCTTCAAACCGGCAGGCAATCACTGATTAAGCGCTAGTATGCTTTGTGATATGATTATAACATAAAGTGAAAAGCTTTTGGATATTTTCCAATATTTTATTCTGCTTCTGTGCAGTGGTTCCGCCTGCTGCCTATACCGCCAACCGGAATGCTTTGTGTGGTTGGCGGTGTGTGGCAACAAACCTCTGTTTTATCCGCCCAAATAGGCCTTGATAACCTCAGGATTTTGCAGGAGGGAACGGCCCTCCCCTTCCATGATAACCTTGCCGGTTTCCAGCACATAGCCCCAATCGGCAATGGAAAGTGCCATGGAGGCATTTTGTTCAATCAGAAGCACTGTTTTGCCATCCTTGCGGATTTCCATGATCAGCTCAAAGATTTCCTCCACAATGATGGGGGCAAGGCCCAACGAAGGCTCATCCAGCATAATCAGCTCAGGGTCCATCATCAGGCCCCGGGCAATGGCCAGCATCTGCTGTTCACCGCCGGAAAGGCTGCCGCCATTTTGCTTGGTGCGCTCCTTGAGGCGGGGGAAAAGCTTATAGTTGTATTCCAACAGGCGCTCAATATCCGTTTTGCTCAGACCGGGATTGCCCAGCGAGCCGGCGATCAAATTCTCATAAACCGAAAGGCCGGGGAATATCTTGCGGCCCTCGGGCACATGGCTCAGGCCCATTTTTACAATCTTTTCCGGCGAAAGGCGGGTGATATCCGTTCCTTTAAAGCTGATGGTTCCCCCATCCTTTTCCACCAAATTGGAGATGGACATGAGAGTGGTGGTTTTTCCCGCGCCATTGCCGCCGATCAGGGTGATAATCTGGCCCTTTTCCACATGCAGGCTCACATCGGTGAGAGCTGTGATGTAGCCGTAATTTACAGAAAGATTCTCGATTTTAAGCATTGGTGCGCACCGCCTCTCCTGCAATGGTTCCCTTGCCAAAATAGGCCTCCTGAACATCCTTGGAGCATTTAACCGTATCCGGGCCACCCTCACAGATTTTCTGGCCGAAATTCAGCACCAAAATCTGGTTGCAGGAATTCATTACAAATTTCATATCATGCTCAATAACCGCAATGGTATAGCCCTTGGCGCTCAGTTCCTTGATCAGCCCCATGAGAGACATGGTCTCGTTGGGGTTCATACCAGCGGCAGGCTCATCCAGCAAAAGAATGCTGGGATCAAGTGCCAGTGCCCGGGCGATTTCCACCTTACGCTGAATACCATAAGCCAGATTGCCCGCTAAGGTATCCTTAAACTCGCTGAGCCCAACCAGCTCCAGAATCTCCAGCCCCTTTTGGGTGGCGTATTCCTCGTCTTTGCGGAAGGTTTTTGTGCGCAGGATTGCATCCCATATACCGGTGGAGGTTTTGTTGTGGAACCCGATCTTTACATTTTCCAGCACCGACATATAGTTGAACAGCTTGATGTTCTGAAAGGTTCGGGCCATTCCCCGTTCGGCAATCTGCTCCGGCCGCAGGCCGATCACGCTTTTGCCGTGGAGAAGAATATCGCCGGAGGTGGGCTGATAAATGCCTGAGCATACATTGAAGAAGGTGGTTTTTCCAGCGCCGTTGGGGCCGATGATGCCGAAGACATCGCCTTGGCTGACTGTCATATTGACCTTTTCAACCGCTTTCAGGCCGCCGAAATACATGCAGATATCCTTTGCTTCCAAAACAGCACTCATACTCTTGCTCCCTCCTTCTTCTTATCCTTGGAGACCTTGCGGCGAATGCTGCGTCCGGCAAGAATACTGTCCGAAGAGCCAACCAGACCCTGGGGGCGGCACCACATGATCACAATGATCAGCAGAGCATAGGCCACCATTCTCCATTGGCCGATGGGCCGCAGCCACTCGGTGAGGAAGTTGACCAGAACCGAGCCCACAACCGGGCCTACGAGGGTTCCCTGCCCGCCGATGATTACCATGGAAAGAATGTTCCAGCCCTCATCCAACGTGAAGAAGGTTGAATCGATAAACCGCACATAAGGGGCGTAGCAGGCACCGGCCAACCCAGCCCAGAAAGCGCCGTAGGTAAAGTTGAGAGCCTTGTAACGGGAGGCCTGCACACCCAGAGAGCGAGCGGCCAGCTGATCCTCACGGATGGAAATCCAAGCCCTTCCCACCCGGGATTTGATGACCCGGTTGGTGACAAAAATAAACAGCACCGCAAGAGCCAGAAAGATGTAGTAATAGGAGCGGGAATTCTTGATCTCAAACCCAAAGAAGCTGGGAACCGGAATGCCCTTGATGCCCATAGGCCCACCGGTCAGGCCGGTCCAGTTCAGGGCAATAAGACGAACAATCTCGGAAAAGCCCAGCGTTACGATGGAAAGATAAATGCCCGACATTTTCAGAGTGGGGATCGCCAACACAAAGCCAATGGCAGCAGTAACAATACCCGCTATGGGCAGAATCATCCAAAAGTTCCAGCCTGCTTTAACGGCCAGAATCGCCTCGCAGTAAGAGCCAATGCAAAAGAAGCCCGCCATGCCCAAACAGGTCTGGCCGCTGTAACCATTAATGGCATTGAGAGCACCCGCCAGCACCGAATAGATCAAAATACGGCACATGACACCCATAAAATAGCTTTTCGGGAAAAGAACAGGCAACAAAATCATCACTACCAGAAGGGCCAGAAATACCAAAACCCTGTGCTGACGATAGAAGCCTTTGAGTGTATCCAGCACTTGACGCATTATACCTTGGCCCCCTTCTTCTTAGAGAATCCTTCCGGCTTGAGAACCAGCACCAAAATCAAGAATCCAAAGGCAAAAACATCCCGGAAGCTGGCGGAGGAAATGGTAATGCCGAGGTTTTCAATAATACCGATCAAAAGGCCGCCTAAAGCGGAGAAACGCACGTCGGTGAGACCGCCCATAACCGAGGAGGCAAAGGCCTTCATACCCAGCGAGCCACCCATGGTTGCCTGAAGTGTCTGGTAATAAATAGCCAGCAGCAAACCGGCCACACCACCCAAGCCGCAGCCCAGACAATTGCCCAGCATAGCGGTGCGCTTAACGTTGATGCCCATCAGGTAGGAAGCGCTCTTATCCTGACTGACCGCCTTGAGCCGGATGCCGAACTTCGTTTTGTTAAAGAGCAGAGAAAGCAGCACAGCCAGCACAATAACTGTGGCGATGATCACCAGCTGAACAAGGGTGATCTGGGCACTGCCCAATTCGTAAAAGGTGTTATCCACCACATCCAGCATCGGTTTCTGGTTGGGGCCGAACACCATCTGCGCAAGGTTTTTCACCAGCATACTAAAACCGATGGTGCACAGAAGGGAAATATGCCGGGGCGCATTGAAGAACCGCTCATAGCATACCTTATACACCAGCATGCCCAAAACCCAGGAGGCGGCAAAGCTGACAATAAATCCGATGAACAGGTTGTTCCCGCAGAGTAAGAAGGTGTAGTAGGCGGCGAAGGCCCCAATCATAATAACCTCACCATGAGTAAAGGTTACCATGCCCACCACACCAACCACCACAGAATATCCGATGGCCATCAGGGCATAAATGGCACCCTGACATAGGCCGTTAATTAGCTGATTTAAAACATAAACCATATTGGCCTCCCCAATTGAAGCTTAAAGCAAAAGACGCTCTACAATTTTAATCCAATCGCAAAGCGCCTCCCACCTATTTCAGAATCAAAAAGCACAGTACCTTGGGCTTAAAGAAATCTCGGCCCAGTCTTAGGATTTGGAATAATCAAAGCCTTCCTTGATGACATACTTGCCGTTTTCAACGCCGCAAATCAGGTATTGACGGGTAATATCGCCAGCTTCATTAAACTTGATGGGGCCGGTAACACCGGTCATCTCAACAGCGGCCAGATTGTCGCGGATAGTCTGGCGGGTTACCTCGCCATCGCCGCTTGCTTCGATTGCTGCTGCAATCAGGTTCACGGTGTCATAGGCGCAGGCAGGGTGAATGGTAGGCTGGAAACCGGCTTTGGAAACAAACTCTTCTTTCCAAGCCATCAAATCTTTGTCGTCCTCGTTGAAGAAGAAGGGAGAGGTCAGCAGCAGGCCTTCGGCATTGGCACCGGCCAAATCAAGAAGCTGCTGAGAAGTTCCAGGCCCCAGTGTGGTGATGGGAATATCCCAACCGGTTCCACGAATCTGGTTGATAACCTGAGGAACAGCACCCTGATCCATGATAGCGATTACTTCAGGGTTCGCTGCTTTCAGCTTGGTGATCAGGGAAGAAAAGTCCTTTTCATCCTGCACATAGCTGACAGTCTCAACAATTTCCAGACCGATTGCATCGGCTTCTTTCTTGAAGTTATCATAGCAGGATTGGCCCCAGTCACTGTTTATGTAGATAACGCCAACTTTTTTCATGCCCATATACTTCTGAAGAATGTATTTGGCATAGAAAGGAGCCTCGCCGTCCTGACGGCCCATGATGCTGAAGCAGTAGGGGCTCATAGCAGCATAATCCGGGTTGGAGGCGGTGGGAGAAAGCTGAACGATACCGGCCTCATCCACGATAGGCGCATTGGCCATGCAGCTTCCGGAGGTGAAATCGCCTAAAATAGCCAGAACGCTTTCATCATCGGCAAACTGGCGGGCAAGGTCGGAGCTTTCTTTTGCATCACCCTTGGAATCCTTCACAACCAGCTCAAGCTGGTAGCCATTGGCGCCGCCGGCTGCATTGATCTTATCCACAGCCATCTTCATGCCAACTTCAAAGCCTTTGCCGTATTCGGCGTTGGTTCCGGTCAGCGGGGCCAAAACGCCCAGCTTAATGGTTCCCTTTTCAGCAGGAGCGGGTGTATCGGTTCCGGCGGTTGAAGCTTCTCCCTGAGAAGCGGCGGGGGTGCTGGATGCCGGGGTGCTGGAGCTTCCGCAGCCGGCAAGTGTTCCCAGTGCCAGAACTGCAATCAACAGAAGTGATACTATTCTTTTCATAAAACTTCTCCTCTTGTTTGTGTCGCATATGCCTGCAACCGGCCCAGGCGGGCCACAGGCGGTGTGAATGCCGTCTCTATTTCATTTTGGAAAGGCAGGCCAAGCCATTTCAAAATCAAATCATTATGAGTATATTTGTATGTATAGTCATTTGCACATAAAACAAATTCCTGTTTTATGTGTGCGGGGCAGGCCCGCAGGAGAAAAAATATCCCAAATCACTATAAAGAACGAATTCATGCGGGTGCATCCGCACCGCATTACAGCCCTTTGGGCCTGTTGTGTCAAACACTCATAACTGTTTGACACGAATTCTACTATAAAACAATCCCTATGTATCACATATGGGAACAGCCTATAGACCAGAGAGCACCACAAATAACAAAATTTCTTACTTGTGGAAGTGGAGCACGCAGCTGGAGCAGCCCTGTGCAATGGTCTCTTTCAGGTCAAGGCTCAGGCCCATAGCATCGGCAATACCGCGGTCGCCTTCCATAGCCATGTCGCAGAGGAGATCGATGGTGGCATCATCAAAGCCCTGCTTCTGCCATGCATTGACCAGTGCGCAGTAATGGAAATCTACGTTGACATTGTCACTGTCGGCGCCAATGTTATCCATATTGAAGGTGTTTACGCCCAGATCGCCCAAAAAGGCTTCACGGAAATCGCCGCAATTGCTGGGATCGGCACATTTGGATTTGAAGATTTCGCCATGAAAACGGCCGCAGCGGCGAATGGCACGGCGGATAATGGGCTCTGCGTCGATTCCGGCTTTAACCATCTCATCATAGATCAGTGCCATCCAAGTAGCGCGGTGCTCAATCTGGTCACGGTTGACCTGAACAGGCTCAGAAACCTTGTTGGCGTTATTGGTAATTTTAGACATAGTAAGTTACCCCTCTCATCATCAATCATATTTTCCCTCACCGGAAGCATCCCCTGCAAAAACAGAGTATGTTCCAGATTATTTGGCTTTATGGCTTGGTATGTTTCTGATGTATTATTAATCATACCAGAGCTTTTAAAAAAAACAGCCTGTCTTTCTGTATTGCATTTTTCCGCAATTCGTGATATCTTACTGGTATTATCAGTTGCGTTATGGACTGATAATACCAGCATGGGACAAAAAAATCAATAGAGTTTTTAATATTTTGTGCACCCACCCAAATCTTTTTACTATTTTCATTGAAATAGACCAATAGCCGGTTCTGGCCCTGGCCCGGCATATTTTTTGGCCTCTCAGCCAGAATTTTTACGGCAATACATTCTTTGTTGATTCACAGAAGGAGACTGGTATAATGCCTGTTCAAAGCCTTAAAGAACGAATTTACAGCCAGGTACTGGAAAATATTATTCAAGGGAGCTATCCCCTGGAATCTTTAATTAACGAGAAAGCTCTTGTAGAGGAATTCGGGGTCAGCAAATCCCCTGTTCGTGAGGCTTTGATCGAGCTTTGCAACGAGGGGGTTCTGCGCAGCATTCCCCGGTGCGGCTACGAGGTTGTGCGCATTACCGACCGGGATGTGCAGGAGATTCAGGATTTCCGCATGATTATCGAGGTTGGCGCATTGGATACCTATTGGTCCATGCTGGATCAAACCCATGTGGAACGCCTCCAGCAAATGCTGGACCAGCACTATCAGGAGGGCAAGGAATACAATGTTTTGGAGCACTGGCAGATGAACACAGAGTTCCATACCGAGCTGATGTCCTGCTTCCAAAATCGCTACCTTTATGACCGCATCAGCGAAACCCTGCGGGTTCTTAACCGGGCCTATGCTCAATTTTACTGGGATAAATGGCACCAAACCACTTCTTTTCTCAGCTCTGCGGGCTGCCACAGAAAAGTGGTGGACTGCATCCGCACCGGCAGCAAGGAGATGGCTTTGGAATACCTGCGGCAGGATATCAGCACCTTTGACGGGGCAGAATCCGGGCTTCGCCCCAATTTTTCCCGCCTTCATAAATAGCGGGGTTTCCCACAGAAAAGGAAGTGCCTTCCGGTTTTTTAACCGTGAAAGCACTTCCTTTTTTTAACCCTTTGTTGTTCACTTGGGCTGTGTATCTCTGGGAGCTGCCTGATACAGCATGGCGTTGATAATGGCGGCGGCTACCGTGCTGCCCCCCTTGCGGCCACGAGAAACAATATAAGGGGTTTTGCTCTGCAAGATCAGCTCTTTGCTTTCCACCACATTCACAAAGCCTACGGGAACGCCCACAATCAGGGGTGGGAAGATCTTTTCTTCTTCAATGAGCTGGTGCAGGCGAATGAGGGCGGTGGGGGCATTGCCCACCACATAAATTCCTACAGGCCAAAGGGAAGCGGCTTTATCCATAGAAACTTTCGCCCGGGTGGTCTGCTCTTCTTCGGCCTTTTTGGCCACATCCAAATCGTTCATATAACAGCAGATGGGGCATTTCAGCTCACCTGCTGCTTTTTTGTTAATACCTGCTCTGGCCATCTGGGTGTCGGTGATGATAGCTGCACCCCGCCGCAGAGCCTTAATGCCCAGCGAAACAGCATAAGGGGAAAACTCCAGAATATCCGCAAAATCAAAATCAGCGGTGGTGTGAATCACCCGCTTGATCACGGCTTCGTTTTCCTCATCCAGAGTGTAGTCTCCCAGCTCTTCGCTGATGATCTCCATACTGCGGCGTTCAATTTCTTCCGGCTTCATAATCTCCATACAGGTCAGTCCCCCTTCTTTTCTAATATCCGGTATATCTGTTCCATATCCAAGGCCCGACGCAAAGCCTCCGCCAGCAGATCATACTGCTGTTCCTTATAGGCGGCAAAATCCGGCAGTCCCTCTTGCTGTGCGCCAAGACCCTTGGTTGTCAAAAGAGCCCCGGCCAGCGCCTGCACCATTTCCCTTGACTCAAAAAGCCCGTGAATATAGCATCCAGCCACATTGGCCAAGGCAGTACCATCCAAGCTGTCTCCCTCTAAGCGGACAAAAGGCAGAGCCTGCGCCAGCCGGGCGGTCTTGCCCATATGAATTTCATAGCCGGTGAGCCCACAGCCGTTCAGGCAGGAAAAAAAGCCCTCCTGCGGCTGTATTTCCCCTTTGACCTGCCTACGGGTTTTACTGGCCTCAAACACGGTCTCCACCGGGAGAAGCTCCATGCCCCGGAGCTCCCCCCCATTTTCCACATTGTGGGGATCACTAAGGGTATTGCCCAGCATTTGATAGCCGCCGCAGATACCCAGCACCGGGGTTCCCGCCGCCTGTTTTTTGATGGCGGCCTCCAGCCCATTTTGGCGCAGCCACAGCAAATCCGCCATGGTATTTTTGGTTCCGGGCAGGATAATCAAATCGGGATAGCCAAGCTCCCGGGGACTGCTTACATACCGCACCCCCAGAGCCGGGTGCTTCTCCAACGGGATAAAATCGGTAAAGTTGGAGATGCGGGGCAGGCGGATAACCGCTATATCCACCGGCTTTGGGGCCTGCTGGCTGCGGTTTTCCAGCGAGAGGCCGTCCTCCTCCTCTATGTGTACATTCAGCATGGGCACCACACCCACCACCGGAATACCGGTCATCTCCTCCAGCATAGCCAGCCCGGGCCGCAAGATTTCAACATCGCCCCGGAATTTGTTGATCACAATTCCCTTGATGCGGGCCTTTTCTTCCGGTTCCAGCAGGGCCACCGTTCCATAAAGGCTGGCAAACACCCCGCCCCGGTCGATATCCCCCACCAGCAGAACCGGGGCATCTGCCATTTTGGCCATGCCCATGTTGACAATATCGCCGCTTTTCAGGTTGATTTCCGCGGGGCTTCCTGCACCCTCCAGCACGATCACATCGTGAGTACGGGCAAGCTCTGTGTAGCATTCCAAAATAGGCTCCCGGAGCCGATGCTTGTAGGCATAGTATTCCGTGGCCTTCATATCCCCCAGAACCTCACCCTTTACAATCACCTGACTGCCGGTTTCCCCTGTGGGCTTGAGCAGGATAGGGTTCATCAGCACCGAAGGCTCTACCCCCGCCGCCTCTGCCTGCGTTACCTGCGCCCGGCCCATTTCCAGCCCTTCCCGGGTGATAAAGCTGTTGAGCGCCATGTTCTGACTCTTAAAGGGGGCCACCCGGAATCCATCCTGCTTAAATATTCGGCAGAGGCCGGTGGAAATTAAGCTTTTTCCGGAATCCGACATGGTACCCTGTATCATTATGGATTTTGCCATCCGCCATCCTCCTGCCCAAGTATCGTTTGAAGCTCCTGCAAAAAACGCTGGTTATCGGCTCTCGTTTTGATTCCAATGCGGAAATACCCAGCGCTCAGGCCGGGAAAGTTCTCACAGCCACGGATGAGAATGCCCTCCCGGGCCATTTTCTCCCAGAAATCTACAATGGGAGACTTGAAAAACAAATAGTTTGCCTCCGAGCCCAGCACCATTATGCCCGCCTCCGCAAGCCCCTGGCGCAGATATTCCTTTTCGGCGGCAATCATCTCACGAGTTCTGGCAAGGTAGTCTGGTTCCTCCAAAGCCGCCAGCCCCGCCGCCTGCGCCACTGAGGATACCGGCCACGGCTGGGAGGCTTTTTTCATCCCCTCCAGCAGGCTTGGATCGGTGCAGAAGCAGGTGCCAAGGCGAAGCCCCGCCATGGCATACAACTTGGTGAAAGCCCCCAGTATCACCAGATTGGGGTATTCCGTCAAATACCCTTTTAGGGTATGCTCCTGCGGGTTTTCCAAAAAGCCCACAAAGCATTCATCCACCACCAGCCGGGTGCCGGTGCGGCGGCACCGCTCTAAAGTCGCTTTTAGCAGGGATGGCTCTGTGGTCTGCCCAGTGGGGTTGTTGGGCTCGCACAGAAAAAGCATCTCCAGCCCCGGCTGTATTTCTTCCAACAGGCGGGGTGTAACGCAAAAGCCCTCATCCTCCCGCAGGAAATGCCGCTGTACCGGGCATCCCGCCGCCCCCAACGCCAGCGCATATTCCGCAAAGCCGGGGGCGGTGACCATGGCACTTTTGGGGCGCAAAGCGTAGGCTAAGCGAAAAATCAGGTCGGCGGCCCCGTTGCCAAAGAGAATGGCTTCCGGGGGAATCTCCTCCTTTTTGCTCAAAGCCTCGGTCAGCCTTCGGCACAAAGGGTCGGGGTAGGCGCCCGCCTCCTCCAGCGCCCGGGTGGCGGCGGCTTTAGCCCCCGGGGGCATCCCCAAGGGGTTGGTGTTCACCGAAAAATCCAGCGGTTTGCGGCCATACTTTTCCTCAAAGCCCAGCACATCACCGCCATGCACCAGCTTCATCAGAGCATCCCTCCCTACCAAATCAAGACCAGCCCCCCAAGGCACAGGAGCAGGCACAAAAAGCTTGTGGCATACAAAAGGCGGCAGGTGCGTGGGATATCCTCTTCTTCCAAGGGGCGCAGAGGATCACCCAAGGTTTCCTTTTCCACCATCTGCCCGAAATACCGGGCATTTCCCCCCAGCTGTACCCCCAAGGCTCCGGCACAGGCCGCCTCTGGGTGGGGCGCATTGGGGCTTGTGTGCCTGCGATGATCCCGCCGCCAAATTTTATAGGCGTTCCCGGCATCCAGCCCGGTGAGTGCCGCCGCCGGAATCATCAGCAAGGCGGTCAGCCGGGCGGGTATCCAGTTGGCAAGGTCATCCAAACGAGCCGCCCACCGGCCGAAGTATAGGTATCGTTCGTTTTTATAGCCCAGCATGCTATCCATGGTGTTGACCGCCTTATAGGCCAGCGCCAGCGGAGCACCCCCAAGGGCAAAGAACAGCATAGGCGCCACCACACCATCGCTGGTGTTTTCCGCCACTGTTTCCACCACTCCACGGAGGATTTCCTCCCGGTCAAGCTCCTTGGTTTCCCGTCCCACCACCTGACCCAAAGCCAGCCGGGCGGCGGGAAGATTACTCTCTTTCAGCGCCTTGAAGATGGGACGTACCGCATCTCGCAGGCATTTTGTGGCCAGCACTTGATAACAGAGGAAAGCCTCCCCTATCAACCGGGCTATGGGATGTACCCTGCCCATCAGCCAAAGAAACACCCACCCGGCACCAAAAGACACTGACGGCAAAAGACCCGCCAGCATAGCCCCGCCTGCTAACTCCCCGGCTGGGGTTTTCGGGAAAAGCCTGCGCAGAAGCTTTTCCAATCGGGAAATGGCTTTGCCCATGGCCACCACCGGGTGAGGCATCCAGAGTGGATCACCTAAGAGCAAATCCAGTGTATAGCCCATGCAGAGTGCCGCTATTCGTTCCAAGTTTGTGCCTTCCTTTCGCTCCAACGGGCGGCGGTTTTGACAAACCGCTCCGCCATTTGGGGCCTGCCCCAGAAATAAAGATGCGGAAAGCCCCCATACAGGCTTTCGCTGACCTGCCCGCAAGACCACTGACGGCCTGTTACCGGCTTTTGGGCAGAAAAAGCCCCCCCGCAGAAGTCGCTGTCCCAATAATGGAACTCGTGAGCGGGGGCCGTTTCCCCTTGCCGAAGCAGGAGACTATCCTCTTTTGCGGTGAGGGCAATGTACCCAAACCGCCCCAGCTTTCCTGTAGGAAAGCCCTTTCCCGGCAAGGCTCCTGCCATCGGGTAAGACTGATTTTCTGCATCCTCAAGGCTCGCCTGTAAATAGAGGAACCCGCCGCATTCGGCCACAGTGGGCATCCCCGCCGCTACGGCATTGGCAACCGCCTGCCGCATGAGAAGATTTTCCGAGAGCTGTTTTGCATATAGCTCAGGGTAGCCGCCCCCTAAATAGAGCGCCGCTGTCCCCTCGGGCAGAGCGGTATCCCCCAAGGGGCTAAAAAAGGC
Source organism: Oscillospiraceae bacterium MB08-C2-2 (assembly GCA_035621215.1). NCBI lineage: Bacteria > Bacillati > Bacillota > Clostridia > Eubacteriales > Oscillospiraceae > Oscillospiraceae bacterium MB08-C2-2. The sequence goes on from CP141729.1 coordinate 1,836,080, forward strand.
AAGCCTTGCCCCCAGCTTTTCCAACAGCGAAAGGTTTTCCGCATAATAAAAGCAGAAGGCCTTATCCCGTGCCACGGCAATGACCGGGGAACCGCAAACAGCAGGCTGTATAGTGGGCGCATCCACCTCCAAGGGAGGAGCCGATGCGGCAATATCCAAAAGGGCGGAGATATCCACCGATTGCTCCAGCTGGGCGGCAAGGCGCTCCAGCCGGGTGCGAATATCCGCCACCTCATCGGCGGTTACCAGCCCCAAATGGCGGCTCTCAAAAGCAAACTCTGCCCGCCGGGGCAGATACCCCAGCACCGGGAGGCCGGTTTCCCGCTCCAGCACCGGAGCCAGCGCCTCAAAACGGGATTTTTCACAGCGGTTGAGCAAAATCCCCCGCAGGCCGCTGTTCTCCCGGAAGGTGGCAAAACCCTTAACCAGCGCCGCCGCTGAAAGAGCCATCCCCCCCGGCTCCAGCACCAGAATGGAGGGGGTGCGGGTGACCTGCGCCATATGCCATGCACTGGCTGTATCCGAGCCGCCGGAAAGGCCGTCGTAATAGCCCATGGCCCCCTCCAGCACCCCGATATTCCCCTTGGCCGCACCTTGGGCCAGAAGTGAAAGCGTTACCTGCTCCGAGGTGAAAAACAAATCCAGATTGTGGCCGGGAACCCCCAGCACCCTTCGGTGGAACATAGGATCAATATAATCCGGGCCGCATTTGAAGGAAACCGGCTTTTTCCCCCGGCCAAGCAAAGCCTGCAAAAAGCCGCAGGTGACAGTGGTTTTGCCGGTTCCGCTGGCGGAGGCGGTGAAAAGCAGACGAGGTAAATCAGTCATTGGCCCTTCCTCCCGCTGAAAGAATGAACACCGGATTCTGGGCCTTGAGCATGGTATAGCTTCCCAGCGGCTCGCTCCGGCTCACCGAAAGCTGGCAAACCTCCGGATTCCGAAAGCCCAAGCTTTTCAAAGCCTGAGAGGCTTGGGTAAAGGTTTCAAGGGTAACAGCCGTGATCACCACCCGCACGGCCGGGTTTTTAGCCAACAGCTTTTTCAGTATCTCTAAAAGCTCACCCCCACTGCCGCCGATGAAAACGGCATCGGGCGAGGGCAATTCCTCCACCAACGCTTCTGCCCGACCCTCCAGAATATGCAGATTGGGGGTGCCAAAGCGAGCCTTATTCTGCCGGATCAATTGGCAGGCTTCGGCATTCTGCTCCATGGCATACACCCGGCCCCACCGGGCCAGCAGAGCCATTTCCACCGCTACAGAGCCAGTGCCTGCCCCGATATCGTATAGGGTATCCTCCGGGCGGATTTCCAACCGGGAAAGGGCGGCCGCCCGCACCTCCCGCTTGGTCATGGGGGTCTTTCCCCGGATAAAGGCTTCATCCTCAATGCCAGTGGTGACAGCGGCACGGTAAAAGGCAGGCTCACCCTCGGCCAGCACCACGCTCAAGGAAGCAAAGGCCTGCCCCGACAGCTCCCGGGCGGTGCCGTGGATGATCTCTTCATGGGGGTAGGAAAGGTTTTCTCCCACCCACACTTGGGTATCCCCCAGCCCGGCTTCGCACAGGGTACAGCAGATTTCCGCCGCAGAGGCCCCGGCTCCGGTGAGGAAAAATACCTCCCGGTGGTTGATCACATGGGCGGCAATGTCGCAAGGGCCGCCATGGGCGCTGACCAGATGAAAGCCCTGCCACGGACGGCGCAGCAAGGCGGCAAAATACTGCACGGTGGAAACACCGCAGACCGTTTCCACCTCATAGCTCTCCAAAAAAGGGTAAAGCCCAGCGGCACCGCTGTAAAAGCCCACATCCCCGCTATAAAGGATACAAACTTGGTTCCACTGGGGATTCTCCCCCAGATGGCGTGCGATCTCTGCCGCCGCAATGGCTCCAATCGTCTGCTGACCCGGCAAGAGGGTAAGACTTTCCAACAGGCGGGTCGCACCAAGCAAAGCATCCGCCGATTGGATGGCAGCTTGTGCTTTCAGGGTAAGGGTTTCGCCCCCGCCCATTCCCATGGCAACAAGGGTAATTTTCACGGTGACACCTCCAATCGGCTCAGCAGTTGATCAAGCAAATCTTCAAAGGCAAGGCCCTCTCCTTCGGTGGGGCGGCCAATAACCACCAGCCTTGCCCCGGAGGCCTCGGCCGCCTCCTGCTTCTGGGCAAATCCCCCTTGAGGGCCGCCATCCTTGGTAACCAGAAGGCCGATGGAATACTGCTCCAGAAGCGCCTTATTCAAGGCTATGCTGAAAGGCCCCTGCATAGCGATGATGTTGCTCCGGGCAAAGCCCAGCTCCCGGCATTTTTCCAACGCCTCCACAGTGGGGAGAACCCGGGGATAAACCCGGCTTTCAAAGCCAGAAATGCGGGTGTAAAGCTCCAGCTCTTTACTGCCGGTAGCGGCCAAGATGTTCCCCGGCAAGGCCTCCAGCCCTTCCACCGCCTCTGCCAGTGAAGAAAAATACAGGCAGTCCCCCACCATGCTTTGCTCTCGCAGAAGGCGCAAATAGGGCACCCCCGCCCGGCGGGCGGCCTCTGCAATGTTGCGGGTAGCCTCATCGGCATAAGGGTGGGTGGCATCCACCACACAGGCAAAGGCTTCCTGACGCATCAGCGCTTCCATTTGAGCACAGTCAAGGCGCTCCGTGAGAATCCTCAGCCGCTTCCCGGTAGGAGGCAGCAGCTCCCGGCCATAGTCGGTGGCAACACATACTGTCAGATGAACAGGATACGCGGCAAGGCGCTGGGTTAAGGCCCGCCCCTCGGTGGTACCGGCGAAAATCAGCAGGTTTTTCACGGGTTCTCTCCCTTTTGCTCCACAGGATAGCCCCGGGGGGTCACCATACGGCCGCCAATCAACCGGGTGGTGCTTTTGCCCACAAACACAGTGGTGAACATATCCGCCGGAAAATCCCGAAGCTGAGCAAGGGTTAAAACGCCGCTGTCACAGCCCTCACGGCCGATATTTTTGGCCCAGCCGCAGACGGTTTCACCCGGCAGAAGCTCCAGCAGAATATCCACTGCACGGCACAGATAATCCTTCCGCTGGCGGCTGGAGGGGTTATAAAGGCAGAGGGAAAAATCCGCCTGCGCCGCCAAACGCAGCCGCTTTTCAATATCCGCCCACAGTGTCATACGGTCACTGAGGGATATGACGGCGAAATCGTGCATGAGGGGAGCGCCCAGCAGAGCCGCCCCGCTCAGCGCCGCCGTAACCCCCGGCACCACTTCAATATCCACAGGAGGATACTGCTCTGAAAGCTCCAGCAGAAGCCCTGCCATGCCGTAAACACCGGGGTCGCCGCTGCAGAGCATGGCCACGGTTTTGCCCGCCACCGCCTGCTCCAAAGCCGCCCGGCACCGCTCCACCTCCTTGGTCATGGGGGTGGAAAGCATCGGCTTTTCCGGATACCGCTCCCGCACCAAGTCAATATAGCCCTGATAGCCGCAAAGCAGCTCTGACTGCTCCAGAGCCGAAGCGGCCTGCGGGGTCATGGTCTCGGGACTGCCGGGGCCGATTCCGATTACATACAGCTTGTTCATTCTTTCACCTCAAATTCCAAGGAAAACTCCCCCACTGCTATCGCCATGGTTACACCTTCGCCAGCGGTTTTAGGCACCGCAAGCCGCCCTGCACTGCCCAAAACGGCACTGCGCTCACACACGTTATCCACGCCGGTGGTGCGGCGCACAAACTCGGAGGCGCAAAAGCAGCCTTCCACTTTTTCAAGCTGTTCCAGGGAAAACACTTCCAGCGGCAGACCGTGGTTCTTACAAAATTCCACCAGCCCCGGTTCATGCTGTTTCATGTTTATGGTGCAGACCTTGCGGATAGCGGCAGGGTGCAGGTTATGCTCTTTCAGAAGGCGCTGGTACCGCATCTCGATAACATCGGCAGGGATGCCTTTTTTACAGCCCACTCCCAGCACCGCCACACTAGGAACAAGATGCAGAGCATCCCCCGGTGGTAGGTGGATGCCAATGTAAACATCACAGCTTTCCGTTTCTTCCGCCAAGAAAACCGGAGGGGGAAAATGCCCCACCACCAGCATTTCGCTATAAAGAGAAACCGGGTTCCCCTCCAATATTTTGGAAGATACCGCCTTGATTCGGCTGGGATTGGCGATGCAAAGCCGCTGGGATTTTGCCCAGCTATCCACAGCCCAAGCACCGTGAAGATCGGTGGCAGTGGTGACCACCGGGACTGCACCAGTGATATGGCTAAGGCGCTGTGCAAGCCGGTTAGCACCTCCCACATGCCCCGAAAGGAGAGGAATTGCAAAGCCTGCCCGCTCATCCAGCACCACCACAGCCGGGTCGGTCAGCTTGGAGCGCAGGTGGGGTGCAACCGCCCGCACCGCTATGCCAACAGCCCCCACAAAAACCAGAGCCTCCACTTGATTGAAATGGCGGCTGACCCAATCATAAACCGAAACATCTTCTCCACACCGTGTCAACTCCGCTGTATCCCCCATCCCCTGCAAAGCGGCTTGGAGCTTTTCGCCCAAAGCATAGCCGGTTTGGGTGAAAGAGGCTATTTCGATCCTCATTCCTTCGCCTCCCGGTAACCGGTGGAAAAATCAGGGGCATAAAGGCGGGAACGTCCAAAGGAATCGCCCAGAAAATGCCCCACCAAAATCAGGGCGGTCTGGGTAATGCCGTTTTCCTCTGCCGTCCGGGCAAGGTCGGCAATGGTGCAGTGAAACACCTTTTCCTCCGGCCATGTGGCCTTATATACAATGGCGGCAGGGGTTTCAGGGGGTCGCCCTCCCGCCAATAGCTGCTCCTGCACCTGCCCCAGCATGCCCGCACTGAGGAACAGCGCCATGCTGCTGTCGTGAGCCGCTAGGCCAGCCAGTGCTTCCTTTTCAGGTACTGGGGTGCGGCCCTCCATCCGGGTGATGATCAGAGTTTGGCTGATCCCCGGCAGGGTATATTCCGCATGCAGAGCGGCGGAGGCTCCACAAAAGCTGGAAACCCCCGGCACCACCTCATAGGGTATGCCTTTTGCCTCCAACAGGGTCATCTGCTCCCGTATGGCCCCATAGAGGCTGGGGTCACCGGTATGCAGACGCACAATGCATTCCTCTCCCCGGGTGGTCGCCTCCTCCATCTGCCCGATGACCTCCTCCAGCGTCATTTTGGCGCTGTTGAAAATCCGGCAGCCCGGCTTTGTATATTCCAGCAGAGCGGGGTTCACAAGGCTTCCCGCATAAATCACCGTATCCGCTTTTTCCAGCAGGGCCTTGCCCCGCAGGGTGATTAAATCCGCCGCACCCGGCCCGGCTCCTACAAAATATACCTTTGCCATGGCTGTTCTCCTTTTCCTTAGCCCTTCACCACAAGGGTGCTGAAATAGGCTTCTTTGTCGTATTCCTCCCGGTCAAGCTCCCGGACAATGCGCTGACCCGGCAGGCCGCAGTTCTGCACCATGGCCGAAGTGGAAAGCTTGCCCCGCTCTTTCAGCTCCGCAATAACCCCTTCCAGCTTTCGGCCGGATTTCATGAGGATTTTTGTCCCCTTTAAGTCAAGGCAGGGGGCTAAAGCCTCAGTATCCGCCGGGATAATATGCAAAGGGGAATCCATGGTGGTCAGGCTGATGCCCAGCTCCGCCGCCACGGCGCAAAAGCTGGGAATACCGGGCACCATAACCGCAGAGTAGCCCTCTTTTTCCAGAATGTTCTTCCAGTAAGCAAAGGAGGCATAAATGGAGATATCCCCCAGATTGAGCACCGCCACATCGTGGCCCGCATCCAGCTCCTGCCGCAGAAGAGCGGCGGCCTTTTGGTGGCTTTCCTCCAGTTTGGCCGCATCCTTCTGCATCAGGGTGGGGAGCATCAGCTGCTTTTTGCCTGAAAGCTCCACCGCCTGTGCGGCAATATCCAGCGCCGTGGTACGCCCGCTCCCCACCACCGGGGCCGCCACCACCGGGCAGGCGGAAATAATTTCCACCGCCTTGAGGGTCAGAAGCTTGGGGTCACCGGGGCCTACGCCGATTCCATAAAGGGTTCCTTTTTTCATGCTGTTTCTCCTATTTTGCCAATGATTTCTTTTCCCTGTGGGGTGATGCCCAACAGCCCCCACTGGTTGCTGTAGACAGCCGCCCCCACCAAAATACCGCTCCCCACACGCATCTCCAGATGCCGCTGTATCTCAGCCAGCAGGCTCTGGAGCACCGGCTCCCGCAGTCCGATGGCTTCCAGCCTTTCGAGGACTTCATCCAATGTGATGCATTCCAGCAGCCGGGGCAGTTCTTCGGTCGGCGCACCCGCCAAGGCGGCGTGGAGAGCCACCAGCTCCATGCGGCAGTCGGCTGTGCGGGAATGGGTATTCATAATCCCCCCCGCCACCTTCACCAGCTTGCCGATATGCCCGGCCACCAGTACTTTTTCAAACCCCAGCTCGGCTGCAATATCCAGCGCCTCCCCTATATAATTGGAGCATTTCACGCTGGGGCAGCCAGTGAGATGGGGGTAACTTTCCAAAAAAGCCTGCCCGTAATTGCCGGGGGTGATGATCAGGCTTTTGGCTCCTACCTCTGCCTGCACCTTAGCCTCAAGGCGGATGGTATCCACCAGCGCCTGTGTGCTCATAGGCTCCACAATGCCACTGGTTCCCAGCACCGAGATGCCCCCTTCGATGCCAAGGCGGGGATTGAAGGTTTTCTTGGCCAGCTCTTCCCCGGCCGGGATGCTGATGGTCACCCCAAAGCCGCCGTCATAGCCCAGCTCCTCGCTGACCTCCTCCACGGCCTGCCGAATCATTTGGCGAGGAACCCGGTTGATGGCCGGTTCTCCTACCGGCTGCTCCAAGCCCCGGCGGGTCACCCGACCAACTCCCTTGCCGCCTTCCAGCCGAACGCCCGGCTCTTTTCGCCGAGTGACCGCCGCATAAACCAAGACCCCGTTGGTGCTGTCCGGGTCATCTCCCGCATCTTTTTCTACAGCGCAGATGGCGCGCTCTCCTTGAAAAAAGGCCTCCCGGGTTTCCACCTCAACGGTCAGCCCCTTGGGGGTCACGATGGATACCGAAAAAACCGCCTCCCCCGTGAGCAGCATACGGCAAGCCGCCTTGGCCGCCAGAGCGGCGCAGCTGCCGGTGGTATAGCCACAGCGAAGGCGCTTCCCGCCGCTGTAGATGTAATGCTCAAAGGGCATAGGGTTCCTCTCCTTCCGGGAAAAGCCGATGCATATTCTCAACGGTCAATCAAAGGGGATAGACACCGCCAATTTTCCCGGTTCTCTGGGGAGAACCGGGAAGGGGCATTCCCCCTCACTCGGCAAAGCCGAGTGAAATTGGCGGCCTGCCGGGCCTCGGCTATTCTGCCAAGCCGGCCGCCTGCCTTGCATGCTCCAAATACAGCCGCCGAATCGCTGGATATTCGCCCAAACCTCTCAGCACACACTCCACCTCGAGGCCCTTGGCCTCCAGAATGCTTTTCCAGCTTTCGGGTTCCTCCCCCGCCATATCGTTGCGGGCATGATCTCCTGCAACCAGCATGAGGGGTGCCAGAAGCACCCGGTCAAAGCCTTCCTTGCAAATGGTATCCGTAATTTCCTCGATGCCGGGATAGGCTTCCACTGTGCCCACCAGTATATCCGGGCGGCCCATCTGCCGAAACATCATGCCCAGCGCCCCATACACCGTATTGACAGTGTGCTCGGTGCCATGGCCCATGAGAGCCACACAACGGCCAGTCTCAACAGGGAATGCCTCTGCAACAGCCTGCGCCACTGTGCGCATATCCTCTGTGGAGGCCAGCAGGGGCGGAGCAATGGTCAAGCTTTCAAAAAGGTTCTTTTTACGGTCAGCCTCGGCCAGAATCCGTTCGTATTCCTCACCATAGAGAAGATGAGTCGGCAGAACCACCACATTCTGCACTCCAGCCTCCTGTGCCTTTTGGAGAGAAGCAGCGAGATCATCGATCTCCACTCCCCGTTTTCGCCAGATCGACCGAATAATCGAGCTGGTAAAAGCCCGCATCAAGGTATAATCCCCCATATTTTCGGCAACAAACGCCTCCACAGCCTCAATACAGCGGTCAAGGGTCTCTTTATGGGTGGTGCCAAAGCTGGTTACAATCAGGGCTTTTTTCATATGTTAATCCTCCAAGGGGTATTTTCAGGAAAAATAATACTGAGTGCCATCGGTTTCAGTCTGGTAACATCCGGAGCGAACACAAAACACCTGCTCCAAAATGCCGGATGCAAACGCCTCCTGAGGGGTACCGGCAAACCGGATTTTGCCCGCCTGCATCACGGCAAGCCGATCGGCCCAGCGCATGGCTAAATTCAGATCATGCAAAATCAGCACAGGCGTTTTTCCCATCGCCTTAAGCCGGGAAATCACCGACATAACCTCCAGCTGATGGTTGATATCCAGGTAGGTGGTGGGCTCGTCCATAAACAGGAGCTCCCCGCCCTGAGCCAGCAGCATAGCAATATAAGCCTTTTGCCGCTCGCCGCCAGAAAGCTCGGCCATACTGCGCCCGGCCAAATGGCCAATCTTCATCTGCTCCATGGCGGCCGCAGCAGCCTCTGTATCCTCCCGGCGGTAATGCCGGGGATATCCGAGATAAGGAAAACGTCCATGGAGCACCAGATTTTTCACCAGTATGCCCGGAATGTTCCGCCCTTGGGCCATATAGGCCACCCGCCTTGCCAGATGGGTGGGCTTCATCCCGGAAATATCCGCCCCTTCCAGCAAAACACGCCCGGTATAGGGGGGCATCAGCCCGGCGGCGATTTTCATCAGGGTGCTTTTGCCGCAGCCGTTGGGGCCCACCAGCGCTGTGATCTGCCCCTTGGGCAAGGTGATGGAAAGGGGGCCAATCTTGGTCTCGCCCCGATAGCCTCCTGTAATGCCCTCAAGCTCAAGCATGGTTTTTCCTCCTCTTCTGCCGCAGCAGCAGCCATAAGAAAAACGGCCCGCCCAGCACCGAAAGCACCAGCCCCACCGGCAGCTCAAAGGGAGCAAACATCAGACGGGCCAGCAGGTCACAAAAGGTAAGGAAGGCTCCCCCCATCAGAGCGCAAAAGGGGATCAGATACCGGTTTTCATTGCCTGCAATCCGGCGGGCGGCGTGGGGTACCAGCAGCCCTACAAACCCCAAAAGTCCGCTGAAGCTTACCGCCGACCCGGCCAATACAGCCGCCAGAAACAGCAGTCCAAACCGAATGGGGGCCACCCGCATTCCAAGGCTCCGGGCGGTTTCCTCCCCCAAAGCCAGCACATCCATTTCATTGCGCAGAAGCACAACTGCAACAAGGGCTAGCAGAATAAACCAGCCCGCCGGGAAAATGCGGCTCAGCGTAACCCCGGCCACACCGCCCATACGGAAGGCATTGCTCCCAATCAGCGCCTCAGGAACAAAGGTGACCACCAAATCGATGCCTGCGCTCAGGATGCTGCTCACAGCCACACCCGCCAGCACAATGGTCATGCGGGAGGCCTGCGTGACCCGCCCTAGAAAATACACCAGAAGCACAGCCAGCATAGCCCCCAAAAAGGCGGCAGCCGGGACCAGCGCACTGCTGTAAGGGAACAGCACGCCGCAAAGAGCCACAAAAAGCCCCGCCCCGGAATTGACACCAATAATGTTCGGCCCGGCCAGCGGGTTATCCAGCACCACCTGAATCACAAGCCCCGCCACAGCCAGCGCCATACCCGCCAGAACAGTGGCGACTGTTCTGGGCAGGCGCACATAGAGCAGAATCCGTGCCTCCGGGGTTTCTCTCGCACCGGCTATCACCGACGCAAGTTCCCCAAGGGAAAGGGGTGCCGCACCAAGGCATAGGCTGGCGGCGGCAAACAGCACCATGGCCGCTCCGGCAAGGGCCACAAGCAGCCAAGGGCTTTTACTGCGCATCGCCGTAGAGAAGCTGCCCCAGCATTTCATAGCTTTCCCCCCAACGATTGTTTGGTTTTAGATGAAACAGCTCCTTGGGAAGCACCACATACCGCCCATTTTTCACAGCGGAAAGCTGGCTCCATGCCGGGTTGGACATAACACTCTGCTCCAGCGACTGTATGGCCTTTTCACTGGACTCGCCCATGGTGACCACAAAGATAAAGTCCGGGTCCTCCCGGATAATGACCTCCATGCTCAAATCCTCCAGCAAGCTGCCCTCCCGGTCGGCAATGTTGATACAGCCCATGTCCCGGAGCATGGCGCCGGTCATATTGTCGCTGCCTTTGGCCTTGGCCCCGGTGGAAAAAGCACGGATAAACAGCACAGTGGGAGGTTCCTTCCCCTCCTGCATAGTCTTGGCCGCATCAATCTGGGCCTGCACAGCGGTTCCATTTTCTTCATAAAGCTCCGGCTTTCCGGTAATCTGGGTGCATATTTTCAGCATATCCAGATAATCCTCAAATACTTCCACCGCAAAGTAGGCGCTGGGAATCCCAGCCTGCTCCAGCTGCTCCCGAAGGGCAACATGCTCCTCCAGCTTGGCGGAAAGAATAACAAAATCAATTCCCTGTGCCAGCATGGTTTCCACGCTGGGGGCTTTCATGGTACCCAGGTCAATGACTTCTGCGGTTTCCGGCAGAATACCCTCTTGAAAGACATCCCTTGTCACAGCCGCCAATTCACCGCCGGCAAGGAGCCATACCTGGGCAAAGCTGCCCATCACTGCTGCCGCCTTTTTTGGGGTACCCTCCAGCTTCACCTCACGGCCAAGAGCATCGGTAAAGCGGATTTCCTCTGCCGGAGCCGCCTGCTGGGAAGCAGCCGCCTGCTCCATGGGAGCAGATTCATCTGTGGGGAGTGATTGGCTGTGCCCCTGTGGAAGGCAGCCGGTGAATAAAAGGGCCGTAATCATGACCCCGATCAAAATTTTAACGCTTGTGGTTTTCATGAAATCTCCTTTTGGATGTTTTTAGCGCTTGACAGACCTCTGGGCATAAAAAAACCTTCTCCCGCTGACGGAGAAGGAATCATACCCCGACCAGCGGGGCTGCGCATGATTACACCTGCCAATGGGCCGTTAGCTGTGCAAGCTTGCCGGAAAAGCCGGCTCTAAGCAGCAAAGGTGGGTAATCTGGCTCAGGCCGCTGAAAGCTCGGCCAATACAGTGGCGGCACCGCACGGGAATTTCACCCGGTTTCCCCCATTTTAAGAATACCTGCGAAAGAAACAGATATTCTATTTGGCAGCTCAAAAAGCTGCTCCTTAGCTCCTGTTTAAGGTTCTGAAAAAGCGCCCGGCATAAGGCTCCCCAGCCGCTTTCCAGAGGTTCTTTACGGTTTTCAGTATACCTGAGAATGGCGGCTGTGTCAATTGGGCCTTTCTGGTGCAAAAAATATTTTCCAAACCTATTGCTATTTGGAATGTTTATGGTAAAATTTCATCTCAGAGCCAAAAGGCTCGTAATAATGAAAACCCTCCCGGAAAATGGGAGGACGAAAGGTTGCTGAGATATGAAAAAGACGGTTTTACTGGTTCTCTCACTTTGTGCGGCACTGATTTTGCAGAGTGCTTGTGCTGGAGGGGAAACGGCAGGGCCAGCTTCGGCGCAAGGGGCCGAAACCAAACAGGCAGAGGTTTTTACCGATGCCAACAAGATTCCTTATGGCGATAAGCTCGAATTGGAAGGCGCAGCCGGCGTCGAGCGCAGCGGCGATGTAAAAGATTCTCCCTATTATAAACACCCGGATTTTTATAACATGAAATCCAGCGACACCCTGACCATTCTGGAGCAGTTTAAAACCATCCAGCAGGCCACCGAATGGACCTGCGGGCCCACCTCGGCTTTGATGGTGTTGGAATGGTATGGCAAACGGGGAGAAATGAACGAGATGGATTTAGTCGCCCTGCGGCAAAAGGATGAGCCCGGCGCTACCGATTTGCAGCAAATGATAAATATTTTTGACGGACTCGGCGGTTGGAAGGTGGAGAGCACCTACGATCTGGCCGATCCTGAGACAATCCCCCAGGATATGATTGCGAACTACTTAAAGGAAGGAAAACCCATTCTGCTGGGCTGGGACGATTGGGGCGGGCACTGGCAGGTCATCATCGGCTATGACACCATGGGTACCGAAACCACTGCCGATGATGTGCTGATTCTGGCAGATCCCTATGATACCACCGACCACAACCAGGATGGCTATTATCTTCTTTCCTTTGAGCGGCTTTATTACAACTGGAGCAACCGCTTTGACAAAGACTTTGATAAGAATGTCTTTGTGGTGGCCTCCCCGGCATAGTCAGCGAGGGTGTTACACATAGCTCTATAGCAGTTAGAGAAGCTCGGCCCGGCCTTCTTTCAAGAAGGCCGGGCCTTTTTGTATGTTTACGGGCAAAACAAAAGGAGCCCTCCTTGGAAGGGGGCTCCTTTACACCATCAAAAGCAATTCACCCATCTGGCAAAATGCCCAATGCGGTTTTTCTTTGCTTTACTTGTTCATGCCGGCTACTTCAGCGGCAAAATCATCCTCACGCTTCTCAAGGCCTTCGCCCTTTTCAAAGCGGACAAACTCAAGAATCTTGATATCGCCGCCCAGCTCCTTGCCAACCTGCTCGGTATACTGGGTGATGGAAAGATCGCCGTTCTTTACAAAAGCCTGCTCTACAAGGCAAACCTCCTTATAGTACTTGGCAATACGGCCCACAACCATTTTTTCAGCGATGTTAGCAGGCTTGCCCTCGTTGATAGCCTGAGCAGTGAGAATTTCCTTCTCCTTGTCCAGATTCTCCTGAGGAACATCGACCTTATTCAAATACAGAGGGCTGGCAGCCGCAATCTGCATGCAGATATCCTTGGCATAGGGCTTGAAGCCTTCGTTTGCAGCAACTGCATCGGTGGTCTCAAACTTAGCCATAACGCCGATGGCGCCGCCGCCATGAACATAGCTGCCCAGAACGCCTTCCAGACGGGCAAAACGGCGAACCTTCAGGTTCTCGCCGATAACCAGAATCTTCTCCTGCAAAGCAGCGGTAACGGTGTTGCCGGTGCCGGGAAGTTCCAGAGCCATCAGAGTGTCAACATCAGCAGGGTTCTGATCGATAATCACATGGGCAACAGCCTCAACAAAGGCTACGAAATCAGCATTCTTGGCAACAAAATCGGTCTCGGAGTTAACCTCCAGAACCACGCCAACCTTTTTGGCATCATCCACGATGGAAACAACAATACCTTCGGCAGCAATGCGGCCGGATTTCTTGGCAGCAGCAGCCAAGCCCTTTTCACGCAGCAGCTCCACTGCTTTTTCCATATCGCCGCCAGCTTCGGTGAGGGCCTTTTTGCAGTCCATCATGCCAACGCCGGTTTTCTCTCTCAGGGCCTGTACATCTTTTGCAGTAAATGCCATAATAGTTTCCTCCTGTTTCTCGTAACCAGCCGCAACCTGGGCGGCCGATCCTCAATTTCGGTTTTATAGTAGAATTTGTGTTAAACAGCTGTTTAACACAGCAGCCTTGAGGGGCTGTAATGCAGTGCAAAAGCACAGCATCAAATTCGTTCTTCATAGTCATTTGGGATAATTTCTCTCCTGCGGGCTTTGCCCGCCATATCAAGCAGAACCCTGTTTGATGCGCAAATGGCTATATACAAAAAGTATGCCCATGACAGCATCCGCGCCCGGGCATACCACATCATAAAAGCTTATTCAGCAGCCTGCTCGTTTTGGGCGGCTTCCTCGGGGGCATCCATACCCTGACGGCCTTCGATGATGGCATTGGCCATAACCTGGCTGATCAGCTTGACAGCGCGGATAGCGTCGTCATTGCCGGGGATGACATGATCGATCTCATCGGGATCGCAGTTGGTATCAACAATGGCCACAATGGGAATACCCAGCTTCTTGGCCTCGGCTACAGCGATTCTCTCTTTGCGGGGGTCAACAATGAACAAAGCGCCGGGCAGGCGTTCCATGGTTTTGATACCGCCCAGGAATTTTTCCAGCTTTTCGATTTCCAGATTCAGCTTAACCACTTCTTTTTTGGGCAGGCGCTCAAAGGTGCCGTCCTCTTCCATGGTGCGAAGCTGAGCAAGGCGATCGATACGAGTGCGAATGGTGTTAAAGTTGGTCAGCATACCGCCCAGCCATCTTGCGTTCACAAAATGAGCGCCTGCACGGGTGGCTTCCTCACGGATGGAATCACCGGCCTGCTTTTTGGTTCCTACAAACAGAACCTGCTTGCCTTCTTCGGAAAGCTGGCGAACAAACATATAGGCTTCTTCCAGCTTGCGAACAGTCTTCTGCAAATCGATGATGTAGATGCCGTTACGCTCGGTGAAGATATAGGGAGCCATTTTGGGGTTCCAGCGGCGGGTTTGGTGTCCGAAATGAACACCTGCTTCCAACAATTGTTTCATAGATACTACGCCCATTACTAAAAATCCTCCTTGTTTTTTCCGCCGTTTTACGCATTTTGGCCCGGCAACCTTCCCCAACAACAGAAAAAGCAACCTGCCGGTCAATTGTAAAACGTGTGATTTTGGTGTTTACCCGCAATATTATAGCACAGAACAAATCTTTTTGCAACTGATTTGGTTAATATGTTTTTGCGGGGCACCAGCGGCCTGAAAATAATTTCTATTTACATTCAATCGGCAAACTAGCTTTAGAACATTCTATAAAAAGTCTCTGGAAAATCATTGCATTTATACAATTTTTTAAAAATAAAGTATAAAAACTTCATTTCAAGTTCTATCGCTAGCTTTGAATCGGAGACATTTTCTGTAAAAACACATTATTTTCAGCAATAATTTTACACAAATTCAGAATTAACATAAGCAAAAATTAGCATTTTATGGTATACTATTTGCAGATGCTGATGGTATACCTCTTTAATATACAGGCTAATTACTTCCTGTGAAGGCAGTCATTCATCTGTGTCAGAAGAGGATTTTTAACTGCTAAATTTTTTTTCCATTGAGCCGAAGTACATAGTATTGGTTCTCTGTTCTTTGGCAGTGCTCAAAACGGCTTTGCGGCCGTGCCCCGTCCGATACAGTTCCTTTTATGACAAACCGGTGGAAGCTCCCGGTTTGTTGTTATACACAAACGCCGGTCCAGAGTAGCGTCACAAAAATACTGATGATAGAGTGTGATTTGTATGAGTGATATGAGATCAAACGATTCTATGCTGGAAATGTTTCTTTTTGAGATGTCTTCCCTGCTGGAGCAGTTGGATGAAATTCTGCTCAACAGCGAGAAGAGCCAGCAGCTTTCCACCGATGATGTCAATGAGATTTTCCGGATCATGCACACCATCAAGGGTTCCTCCGCCATGATGGAATTTTCCATTATCGCCACTGTAACCCACCGATTGGAAGATACCTTTTATTATATCCGGGAAAACGGCATTGATCACGCGCTGTTCACCCATTTGTTTGATCTTATGCTGGATGCTTCCGATTTTCTGCGCAGTCAGCTGGAGGCCATTCAGAATGGCAACGCTTTGGCCGAGGGCAACGATGAACTGATTGCCCGGGTGGAATCCTTTATGAATGAATTGCGTGGTGAGGCCCCTGCCCAACCGGCCGCCGCACCCCAGGCACCGGTTCCTGACCTGTTTGCCGATGTTCCGGCAGCCACACCGGCCCAGCCGGATTCTCCCCCCAAATATCATCTGCATGTACTGTTTGAAGAAGACTGCGGGATGGAAAACCTTCGTGCCTTTATGCTGGTCAATGCATTGGCACAGCGGGGCTCCATTCTGTGCACCGAGCCTTCTGATATCGAACGCAATCCCGCCAGCGCCAATGTGATTCTGGCCTCTGGCTTCGAAATTGTTATGGCCACCGATATGCCGCAGGCAGTGCTGGAGCAGATGGTATCCCAGTTTGTACATGTGGCTTCGGTTGAGATTTCACCCATGTCTGCGGAATCCTTCCAGTGTCATATGAACGCCCAGTCTGCCAAGGAAGGCGGCTCCCTCTATCACGTGGAGGTTCTCTTTGAAGATGACTGCGGAATGGAAAATCTTCGGGCCTTTATGCTGGTGAACTCCCTGCGCAGCAACAGCCGGGTCCTGAGCTTTAACCCCCCTGATATTGAATCCAACCCCGGCACCGCTACTGTTATCATGCAGAACGGCTTTAGCCTTGAGCTGGAAAGCCTGTTGGATCAGGCCGATCTTCAGGCCGCAGTTCAAAAAGCCCTGCATGTCAAGAGCGCCCGGGTCACGCTGATCTCCCCCGCCAAGACAGCTGTGGCCGCTCAACCGGCCGCCACCCAAGCGGAAGCCCCCAAACCGGCTTCCAGCACACCGGTACCTGCCAAGGCTGCCGTTTCGGCTCCCGCCGCCCCTGCTTGGGAGGCTCCTGCCGCCAATCACACCAACAAACCTGTTAAGCAGAATCTGATCACGGTGAATCTGGAAAAGCTGGATGCTTTGATGGATATTATGAGTGAGCTGGTGATCACCGAATCCATGGTTACCCGCAGCCCCGATCTGAACGGTCTGGCCTTGGATAACTTCAATAAATCCGCCCGCCAGCTCCGCAAGCTGACCGATGAACTGCAGGATATGGTGATGTCCATCCGTATGATTCCCATTTCCGCCACCTTCCAGAAAATGCAGCGCATTGTCCGGGATATGAGCCGTTCACTGGGCAAGGATGTCAATTTGACTACCATGGGTGAGGAAACGGACATTGATAAAACCATCATCGATGGTGTTGCAGACCCCATTATGCATCTGGTGCGCAACTGCATGGATCACGGTATTGAAACCCCTGAGGAGCGTGTTGCCGCAGGCAAAAACGCCAAGGGCAACATCACCCTTTCCGCCCAAAACACCGGCGGCGAAATCCTCATCACCGTTTCGGACGACGGCAAGGGACTGGATACCGAAAAGCTGCTGAAAAAAGCCAAATCCGCCGGTCTGCTCACCAAGCCTGAGAAAGAATACACCGAGCGGGAAATTTTCAATATGCTGACTCTCCCGGGCTTTTCCACCAAGGAGCAGGTTACTGAATACTCCGGCCGCGGCGTAGGCATGGATGTGGTCAAAAAGAACGTGGAAAAAATCGGCGGCCATCTGACCATTGAGAGCAAAAAGGGTTATGGCACCACCGTTTTCTTAAAAATCCCGCTGACCTTGGCCATTGTGGATGGCATGGATATCACCGTGGGTGATGGAATCTACACGCTGCAGATTACCTCCATCAACGAATCCTTCAAGGCCAAAAAGGAGCAGGTGATTCACGATACCAGCGGCAATGAAATGATTATGCTGCGCAACAACGTGTATCCCATTATTCGCCTCAATGAGCTTTACAGCGTGCCGGATGCCATTACCGACATTGAAGAGGGCCTGCTGATCTGGGTTTCCGATTCAGATAAATCAGTCTGCCTGTTTGTGGATAAACTCATTGGCGAGCAGCAGATTGTTGTCAAGCCTCTGCCGGTTTATCTCAATCGGTACGAAGTCAAGAGCCGGGGAATCGCTGGGTGCACCATATTGGGTGACGGCAGCATCAGCCTGATTCTGGATGTAGGCAATATCATCGACACTGTCATGGAAAAGAGGTAACTGAGATGACTGAAACGTATTCCGGCGGTGCCGCCACCGCCTATGCAGAGGCTCAGGAAGAGGATACCCTTCGAAATAAATATCTGGTTTTTGTTCTGGATGGTTTGGAATATGCCGTAGCGGTTGCCCATGTGGTGGATATCATCAACATCCTGCCGGTTACCAGAGTTCCCAACTGCCCTGATTATGTCACCGGCATTACCAATCTTCGGGGCAAGATTATCCCGATTATTGATATGCGCCTTCGCTTTGGAAAAGAGCAGAGCACTTATACCGAGCGCACCTGCATCATTGTGGTGGAATACGAGCTGTTTGTGGTGGGCCTGATCATTGATGAGGTTTCTGAAGTAATTGTTTTTGAGGATTCTCAGATTGCCGCACCGCCTGTTTATAACGACAATGCAGGCAGCCGCTTTATTTCCGGTGTGGGCCACAACGGGGATGGCGTAACCTTGATTCTGGATTGCGAAAGAATCCTCAGCGATGCCACAGACAGCCCCGTGGAAGAGCTTCACTAAAAGTGCTCAATCCACTTTTCCCGATGGTTTACAACTGAAAATTGCGGATGCTCCGGGCCGGTCAAAGTCTTTTAACAAGCAAGCGGCGTCCGGCCACCTCCGAACACTTCTCGCGAAGGTGGTATTATACCACCTTCTTTTTCTGTATCCCGGCGCTAACACAAAATGCGATCTTGCCATATAAAGCAGTGTCCTGTATGATGTGTTCATGCAAAAATGCAGGAAATGCCTTTCACCCAATGGCGCTCGTTGCTGTTTAATACGAATCCGACTATAATGCCCACTGAACAATTCAAAAAACAACCTAACAAAATCATGTATAATATGTTTTTTGAATTGCATCTGCAAAGATACTTCTGGACGAATAATGCGGCCTTTGGCCCCATGAACAAATCGTATACGATTTGTTCAGTCGACATTACTATAAGGCAGGTACCGTTTTATGATAAAACTCACGGATCAGGAATTTATTACACTGGTTAATTTTATCAAAAGCAATTATGGAATCAATCTGATCAACAAGCGGGTGCTGCTGGAAGGCCGCCTGGGAAATTATCTCATTGAGCGTGGCATTCTCAGCTACTCCGATTATCTAAAGCTTCTTGAAAATGATACCACCGGCAAGGAGGTTGGCATTCTCCTGACCCGGGTTACCACAAATCACACTTACTTCATGCGGGAGGCTGAACATTTCGCATACTTTAAAAACACCGTTCTGCCCCAGCTGGAAAGCCGAATCACCGACCGGGATTTACGCCTTTGGTGCGCCGCCTCTTCCACCGGGGAGGAACCTTATACATTGGCTATGATTCTGGAGGATTACTTTGGAGCCAGCCCGGGCTGGAACAAGCAGATGCTGGCCTCGGATATCTCCAGCAAGGTCATTGAGCTGGCACAAGCCGGTGTTTACCATGCCGATTCTCTCAAGGAGCTGCCGGCTTCGTGGAAGACCAAGTATTTTACCAAAATAGACGAAAGCAGCTTTCAAATCACACCTAAGCTCCGTAAGGAAGTGGTTTTCCGCCTCAACAACTTAATGGAGCCTTTCCGCTTCAAACGGCCTTTTCATGCTATTTTCTGCCGCAATGTCATGATTTATTTCGATGCGCCCACCAAAGCCGATTTGGTGAATCGTATGTATGATATACTGGTTCCCGGGGGCTATCTGTTCATCGGCCATACAGAATCGGTAGCCAAACCAACACGGTTTAATTATATTATGCCGTCTGTTTATCAAAAGGGGGTATAGCAGTATGCCGAGTAATCCCATTAAAGTTCTGCTTGTTGATGATTCGGTCTTTTTCCGTGAGATGCTGAAACGGGGCCTTAGCGGCTACCCTGACATTCAGATTGGTGATTCGGTTGGGGATGTAGTTGCCGCTCGGGATAGCATTCTCTCCAACAAACCGGATGCCATTGTTTTGGATATGGAAATGCCCATTATGCGGGGGGCTGATTTTCTCAAGCAGTTTCATCCCCGCTACCCTGAAATTCCGGTGGTGGTTATCAGCTCTCAGCCGGCAAATGTTTTTGAGGCACTGAGTGCAGGGGCCGTGGATTTTGTCTCTAAGCCTGCCAGCGCCCGGGATGGCTCGGGGGAATTTGTAAACGAGCTGGTAGGCAAAATACGCATCGCCCGCTCCATGAACAAAAAAGTAACCTCCCCTGCCGTTTCTTCCCTTTTTTCCAAGATGAATGCCCCGAGGGTTTTTAAAAACCCGAAAGCAGTCATCGCTATCGGGGCTTCCACTGGTGGAACCGAAGCCATATTGGCCGTTTTGAAGGATCTGCCCGCCAACACGCCGGGCATTGTCATTGTGCAGCATATGCCTCCTGTTTTCACAAAAATGTATGCGGAACGTTTGGATAAACAATGCGCCATGCAGGTAAAAGAGGCTGTCAACGGCGATCGGGTAAAACCGGGTGTTGCTCTTATCGCCCCGGGCGGTGAGCAGCACATGCGCCTGATGGCCGATTCCTCCGGTTATTTTGTGCGGCTTTCAGAAGGTGAAAAATACAGCGGCCACCGCCCCTCGGTGGATGTGCTGTTTGAATCCACAGCCAAGGCGGCCGGGCCAAATGCCATCGGGGTTATTCTCACCGGCATGGGCGCCGACGGAGCCCGGCATCTGCTGACCATGCGCAGCGCCGGTGCCCATACCATCGGGCAGGATCAGGCCTCCTGCATCGTTTATGGCATGCCTATGGCCGCCTACAATCTGGGCGGTGTAAAGGAGCAGCTTCCTCTTGGGGGGATTGCCCCCGCCATTCTCCGGCAGCTTACAAAATAGTGCCTCTGTTTATTTAAGTTCTCACGCCTTCTGCCGATATTCTATGTAGAAGCTGGAATCGTTAGGGCCCCTTTTAGGGGCGAGTATATATAAGGGAGGTATGTTTGTATGGCTTCCGTTTCATCGACCAATATGTTCAGCCAGTATGGCATTCGAAACAAAGGTGTTGGAGGGCTCGCCTCCGGGTTGGACACCGACAGCCTGGTGGAATCCCTCACCGCCACTACCCGTTCCAAAATTGCCAAGCAGGGCCAGACCAAGCAGCTTTTAAACTGGAAGGTCAGCGCCTACCGGGGCGTCGCCAACACTCTGCGGGCTTTTCAAAGCAAATATCTTTCCTATTCGGCCGGCTCCAACACAAATTTGGCCAGCGCGGCGTTTTTCAACACCTATAAATCCACCACCAGCTCCGATAAAGTCACCGTAACCCCCGGCACCGGTGCTACCATAGGTGATATCACCATTGATAAAATCACCTCTTTGGCTCAGCAGCAAACGGTTAGCGGCGGCGTTACCGTCTCCAGAAAGCTGGAAGGCGGTGTAATCCCCACTGGTGAGGATTATACCGATAAAACCCTGCTGCTCAATGTAAGCGGCACAGTGAAAACCATCAAGCTGGATACTTTAAACGGCAAAACCGGAGCTGCACTTCAGACCGAACTGCAAAGTCTGATTAACAATACCTTCGGCTATGAGGGCCAAACCACCAACCCGGTGGTCAAGGTTACAGTCAACAGCTCTGGCGGCCAAGATACCCTTGGGTTTGCTTCCCAGAGCGGCAACAAAATCACGGTTGCGGGCGGGCATGTGGCTGCTCTCGGCTTTGAGGGCGGCGAATCCAACCGGGTTTCCCAAAACGCCAAGCTTTCTGAATTGGGGCTGGCTGACCAGTTGGTGGGTAAGAACTTCCGCTTTTCCATCAACGATGTGGAGTTTTCCTTTGACCAGAATTCAACCATCAGTGATATTATGTCCAAGGTTAACAACAGCAAGGCCAATGTAAAAATGACCTATTCTGCTGCTACCGATAAATTCACCGTTACTGCCAAAACCGGCGGCGGCGGTACCAATAACATTGTGATTAAAGATGTGGAGGGCAATCTGCTCAACACTCTTATGGGCGCACAGGCTGGTTCTGCGGTTGGTTCCCAAACCCTGAACGAAACCTCTATCCGAGGCGGTGCTTTTAACTTTGATAACACCAAGCTCACCCAGCTGGGCAGCAGTTCCTTTAAGCTGACGGTGGATGGAACCACCAAGACAATCAGTATCAGCTTGACCAACGAGGAAAAAACCGCTCTTTCCTCCTCCACCAGCAATGAAATCGCCCAAGTGGTCATTGCCAAGGTCAACGCCTCTATTAAGGAGCAGTTTGGCGATAAAATTGCCGGCAGCGTGAAGCTGGAGTTTGATCCCCTCTCCACAGACGGCAATAGCGCCCTGCGGCTGGCAACCACCCGGGAACATACTGTTTCTGTGGCTACCGGCACACTCAGCTCCACCACCTACGATGCTCTGGGTTATATGGGCTTTACCCACGGCCAGAACAACAGCCTGAATCTGGGCTACGACAGCTCCATTGAAGCAGGCAGCAATCTGGCTGGTGATCTGACGTCTTTGTTCTCACAGCTTTCCGCCGAAGGCGGCTCCTTTATGATGACTGTCAACGGTGTCACCAAAGAGGTTGCTTTTAAGATTTCCTCCGGCGCCGAGGCCACCCCCGAAATACTGGCCAAAGCTCTCAACGAAAGCATAAAAACTGCTTTTGGGGCCGACATTGCCAAGGATATTACCGTCAGCGCCGAGGGCGGCAGCAAGATTGTATTGACCATAGCCTCCAATAAGAAAGGCACCTCCGGCGGCAACACACAGGTTTCCCTTGCCGCAACCGACGCAACAAAGCGGGGTGATAAGGCTGATCTTTTTGCCGCTATGGGCTTTACCGGTTCCGCGGTAAACAACGGTAATTCGGCTCAGGGCACCAAGCTTTCCGATTTGGGTATCGGTTCCGGCTCCTTCACCATTGATGATCCTGCCAATCCCGGTAACCCTTTTGTTATCAGCTATACCGGGAACGAAAACGTCATGTCCTTTATTGACAAGATCAACAGTGCGGTGGGCAGTCAGGTCGCTTCCTTCAAGGATGGCCACCTTGCCGTTGATATGGGCAGCAATCCCCTGACTATCAAGGAAGACCCAGCTTTGGGTGCTGCCGGGGCATTGTCTGTTCTTTTCGGAACCGATGATGAAGGTATAGCCTATGATTCCACCCGCTATGCCACCAGCCTGACCAACACAGCGGGCAAAAATGCTGAAATCGTGGTCAATGGCCAAACCATCTACAGCTCCTCCAATACTTTCACCATTGACGGTGTTTCCATTGAGATCAACGCAGAAAGCACTACACCCATCAAAATCGGCACCAGCTACGATACAGATTCCCTTGTGGAGAAGCTGGAGGAGTTTGTTGGTGAATACAATGTGTTGGTTGAATCGTTTCACAAAATGCTCAAAGAGGAAAAGGTCAAGGGCTATGAGCCTCTCACCGATGAACAAAGGGCGGATATGACCCAAGACCAAATCACCAAGTGGGAAACTGAGGCCAAAAAGGGTTTGTTGCGCAGTGACAGCACCATTTCCCGCATTGTGGGTCAGCTTCGCAGCTCCCTTGTAGAAAAGGTAGACGGAGCCGGGATTTCTCTTTCTGATATTGGCATCACCACCATGTCTCTGTTGGATTCCAGTGCCACCAACGGTGTGAACTACAAAAACGATGGTAAGATTAAGCTGGATACGCAAAAACTTAAAGCTTATATTGATAAAAACGGCCCTGATTCTGTTCAGGCCCTGTTTACCGATAAGACCAACGGTATTGCCAAGCGTTTTGATAATGTGATTACAGGCGCTGCCAACACCAGCAGTGTCAACAGAGGTACTCTGGTGGAGCTGGCGGGCACCGAGACCCTCACCGGTAACAACACCAGCGTTCTTGGCAAACAGATTGAAAATGTAGATAAATTGGTCACCAATCTTAAGAGTCGTTTAAAAAGCGAATACACTCGATATTGGAACAAATTCTCTGCCCTAGAAAAAGCAATCTCCCGAATGAATTCTCAAAGCTCTTGGCTAACCCAAAACAATCAGTAATTCTGAGCAATTAAAACGAGGTGACCACATGCTAACTGGCGATCCTTATGCCCAGTATAAAAGCCAGTCGCTGGCAACTCTGGCTCCTGGGGAGGTCCTGGTCAAACTGTTTGATGAATGCATTAAGCAAATGCGTTTAGCCTCTATCGGCATCAACCAGCGCAATTTCGCAGCGACCAACGACAGTCTGACCAAGACCCAGGCTATTTTGACAACCTTGGCAAGCTCCTTGGATATGCGTTATCCCATTGCCGGGGAGCTCAAGCCTATGTATATTTTTTTGGCCCAGCAGCTTTTGAAGGCCAACTTGAAAAAAGACAGCCATATGATTGATGAATGCATCTCACTCATCAAAGATCTGCGGGAAGCCTTTTCTCAGGCCGAGAAAATAAGCCGCCAGAAGCATCATGCCGTTATGGGGGGGAAATCCGCCGTATGAATGCTACACAAGCTCCCCAGCACCGCAATAAATCTGTAATTGTGCAGAATATGTTCGATCTCACCTGTGAAATGATCGGCCACTTGGAGGATTACGAGTTTCTGGTGGACGCCATTGATCGGCGGCAGGTTTTAATGGATGAGTTTGATCGGGTCAAGAATTCCCCTGATTTTCTCTCTGGTATGGATGGTACCCGCACAGCTGAGGTTTCCAACATGCTCTCCAACATGCGGGATATGGATAAAACCGTTATTCAGGCTTTGAGCCGTATTCTTTTGGAAGCCAAGAAGGAGCTGGCAGCCAACAACAACCAGCAAAAAGTAATGGGGTACATGAACAATATGGTCTCATCCTCCGGGAGCTATATGAACTATTCCCGGTAAGTTTTACACCCTGTTTTCGGGTGTCTCCAATGCCCCCTATGTTTTTCCTCGGATTGCACCGCTCCGGCGCAAAAAGTGGGCTTTTTGTGTCGAAATAAATTCGGCTGGGTCAGAGTCACCAATCAAAACCAGAAGGTCTCCAAGTTAAAGGCAATTACGCCTACAGTGTGGAGTGGGCAGAGAAAAAACTCTGCCCGCTCTTTTTTGTTTACACAGCATAAATTCATCCTTGGGTTCCCATACTTTTTCTGAAGGAAGCTCTCTGCCCTCTGGAAAGGATGAAATATATGTCTGGCATTACCATAAAAGTACTCTCTAGTTTCTTTGCCATTGCTATCGCTTTTTTCTCTATCTTCACCGCCCCGGCCTCCCCCCAGACACAGAATGTGCTGACCCCTGTTGACGACATGCCCCTCAAGGAAGATGCTGAAAAAACGGTGACCATTCATCTTCTCTCCTCCTTGGGGGAAAACAGCCAGAGCATTCAGCAGGCGGCGGATATGTTCTGCGCCGACCGCCCGAATATACGCATCCACATACACACGGTGGCCAGCCAGAGCGATTACCGTTCCACTCTCCGCTCAAAGCTCCTTTCCGGCGAGCAGGTTGATCTGTTTCACATATTCAGCCAGACCGAGGCCAGAGAGCTGCAAAAATATCTGGCCCGGCTTTCCCATTTGCAGTGGCTGAAAAAGGCTCGCCCTCAAAGCCTTGCCGGCATCACACTGGATGATGGGCTTTACGGCGTTCCTTACAGCTTAGAGGGCTACGGCCTCCTGTATAACACCGCTATTTGGGAAGCCGCAGGCATCAACATTCGGAACATTCAAAACTTTGAGGAGCTGGAAAAAGCCTTTGAAGAGCTGCGGGTTCAAATTCGGGATAACAAACTGCGGGAAGAGTTTCCCCATTTGCGTGCGGTTACCGAATTTCCGGCTCAGGATCGCAGTTTTTTAGGCGAGCAAATCAGCAACATGGCCCTATTTCCTGATCTGCTGGATTCCCCCACAGCCCTTGCCACCCAGATTCTGCCTTTTACCGGGGCGCAGCACGCCAAAGACTATGTGGATTTAATGGTCCGCTGTTCCTCCAGCCGGGGAGAGCCTGCCCTTTTGGCCCAGATTCCCCGCAACCGCCAGCTCCAAACAGGGCTGGCCGCCGGCCGCATTGCTGTTATTCAGGATGTAACCGGTGTTTACAAGGAAATCCGGGCGGTAGACCCTCAAATTGCCGATACCCTCTCCTTTCAGCCGATCCCTTTTCCCGGTGAGGAATCGGCTGCTGTCTATGCCGATTCCCCGCTTTACTGGGGGGTGAATCAAACCTCTGCTCCCGAAGTACAGGAGGCCGCCGCTCAGTTCCTTGAGTGGCTCTATACCTCCCCTCAGGGAATCTATCTTACACAGAATGGCCTTGGCATTCTCTCCCCCTTTCCCCAATCGGAAGATCAGGAAGTGGCTGCATCCAATCCTCTGCAAAAACAATTGGAAGGCTACATCGATGCCGGGCGCAGCCGTGGCTGGATTTACCGGGAATTTCCCCAAGGCTTTACCCAAGAGGTTTTCGCTACCGAAATCAAGGAGTATCTTGCAAATCAATCGGTGTGGAAGAGCTTTGCCCAGCACTGTCAGGAGCAGTGGTACCGTCTGCGGTAAAAGCTTTCCACAAAGCCTCACGGTTCCGGTGGAGATGGCGCAGCACCAGCACAGCAAGCGGGGCCAGAAGCAGGCCTAAAAAGCCGCCCACACGCAGGCCCGCATACATGGCAATTAGGGCGGTTAAAGGGTGCAGTCCTGTTTGCTTACCCAGTATTTTTGGCTCCAGCACCTGCCTGCCGATTCCGGTTAGCAAGGCCAGAACAATCAGCCCGATTCCCTGAAAATAGCTGCCCGCTATCAGCTCAAAAACACCCCATGGGATCAGCAAAACCATACTGCCGAGGGCAGGCAGCATATCCAGCAGAGCCACGCCAAAGGATGTGGCCCAAATGGGGCGAATCCCCAGTATCCAAAATCCCAAAGCCAGAGCAGCAAACAAAATTACAGCGAGAATCAGGTATCCCCTCGCCATTTTCAATAAAGTGTCGGTAATAAAGACTCGAAGGCTGTCCACCACGGGCAGCCATTTTTTTGGTATCTGCCTGTGGAGATAGCCCAATACCCCGGCAAAATCCATGGAAATCATCACAGAAGCCAAAACCGAAAACAGCAGTGTAAGCAAAAAGAGCGGGAGCCCCTGCACCATCCCTCCCAACAGCTCTGCAAGCTTTTCCCAGAAGTGGGTCAGCAGGCTTTGGAGCGCACCATCCAGAATGGCAAAGGCTTGCTGGACGCCGGTTCCCATACCAGGGGCAATGCGGGTAATCCAAAGGGT
The DNA here is from genome assembly GCA_035621215.1 of Oscillospiraceae bacterium MB08-C2-2. NCBI lineage: Bacteria > Bacillati > Bacillota > Clostridia > Eubacteriales > Oscillospiraceae > Oscillospiraceae bacterium MB08-C2-2. The sequence goes on from CP141729.1 coordinate 1,862,718, forward strand.
GATGCGGCTGTTGACCGCTTGAAAAAAAGGCCCCAAATGGGTGCCATAGCTCCCGGCCAAGCGTTTTGGCCAATCCCCCGATAAAAGCAGCAGCGAGGTCGCCCACAGAAGAAACCCCACTACCAGATAAAAAAATACGGAGCAGAAAATACCGGCTGTTTTTTCTCCCATACGTGTGCCCCGGGCCACCGCCTTAATGAACGGACGTATCAGAAAAGCCAGCGCCAAGCCGATCAGCAGCGGCATCAAAATGACCGGCAGCCACCGCAGGGCCAGATACGCCGCCAACCCGGATATTCCCCAAAAACCAATTTCAATGAGCACTTTCTTTTTTAACTCCAGCGGCATTTTTTAAACCTCCAGCAAGATTCCTTTTGTTAGAACCTGTATTTAAATGAATATTTCAACGAGTATAGTAAACGCTGACCTGCTCACCGAACAAGCCTAGTGGTCTCAGAGGAACTGCGACCACAGTCAAAGGAAGAGCTTAGCCTTCGGCGCTATGGCTTAATCTGCCGTCAGTGATGCTGTTTTTCTTTGCATCCTTTCTTTTCTGCAAAAATAAAGGATGTGCCTGTGTGGCATGAGCACGGGGACTTCGTCCCTTTCGTCGGGCTTAGGCTGATTAAAAGCATTCTCTTTGCACACGATGGCAGAGCCAAGGAAAAAGAAGGCTGCCTCTTTTCCCTGTCGGAGGCTGGAGGGGGTTCATAGGGGAACTAGTTCCCCTATGAGGCGCTTCGTGGCTATAGCATGCGAAAGCCACCTATGCATTTTCCGCAGAAAATGCAAGCGCCTGAAAGGATGTGCCCAGCACGGCATAAGTGCCAAGTTTTGAAGCTTCGCCTCGTGAAAATCAAGAAAAATGCAGTTATGCTATAGATGCGTGAATTTTTTTATCATCCGCATCAACTAGGTTTGTTGAATACAGATTCTTAGTCTGCCCAATAAACTCTGCAACCTTCGCCCTATTTATAATTACACAAAACAAATTGTGCATTTTGCTGTGTAATCGCCTCAATCAACTGACAAAACAATTAGAACAGACCTTTACTGGGCGAAAATACCAGTATATATCAGAAAAAAGCCCTCTATATTAAAAAAACCGCCAAAATTGACTTGTTTTGGCTCAATACCTGCTATATCGCTCTTGTAACCTGGGGCGTATCATGGTATAGTGTGTTTTATTCGAGTACAATCGTGTTTTGGAGGTGGAAACATGCCAGATACAACCCTTTACTATCTGGTTGAAGCCAAGGTTCTGCCAGAGGTTTTCACCCGGGTGATGACAGCCAAGCGTTTTTTGGCCCAAGGCAAGGCAAAAAGCCTTTCCGAAGCGGCAGAGATGGCCGGGATTTCCCGCAGTGCTCTCTACAAGTATAAAGATTCGGTTTTTACTTATGACGGTGAACAGGCCAATCAAATCGCCACTATTTATGCGGAACTGGAGGATGAACCAGGTATACTTTCCAGCTTGCTTTCCCAGATGTATGAGCATGGAGCAAATATCCTCACCATCAACCAGAACATCCCGGTGGATGGCGTGGCGCCGGTTTCCATTTCCATGCGCACCGATAATCTCCGACTACAGCGGGGGGAACTGGTGCTCTGCCTGAAAAGACTGCCCGGTGTGGTAAATGTAAAGCTGATCGCCAACTGATTTTTTATTCGTGTCTTTATCAGCCGCCCTCAGGGTTTCGGCGTATCTATAGAAAGCGAGGCATTGACTTTGGTTAATATTGCAGTTTTAGGACACGGCGTCGTGGGCTCCGGCGTCATGGAGGTATTGGCCTCCAACGGAAAAAACATCGGTAAAAAGGCCGGGAAAAACATTGAGGTCAAAAAAATACTGGATCTCAGAGAATTCCCTGACCTGCCTTATGCCGATCGGTTCACCAAGAATTTTCAGGAGATCCTTTCGGATGACAGCATCCACGTGGTGGTTGAGGTCATGGGCGGCGTCAATCCCGCTTATGAGTATGTGAGTGAAAGCCTGAAAAAAGGCAAAAGTGTCGTTACCTCCAATAAGGAGCTGGTAGCAGCCAAAGGAGCCGAGCTGCTTAAAATCGCCAATGAGCACAACGTCAACTTCCTGTTTGAAGCCAGCGTAGGCGGTGGCATCCCCATCATCAAGCCTCTGCACCTGTGCCTTGGCGCCAACGAAATCTTTGAGATTGCTGGTATCCTCAACGGCACCACCAACTTTATCCTCACGAAGATGATTCGGGAAAGCATGTCCTTTGCCGATGCTTTGGCTATGGCTCAAAAGCTGGGCTACGCCGAAGCCAACCCCGCCGCCGATGTGGAAGGCCACGATGCCTGCCGCAAGATCTGCATTCTGGCTTCCCTTTCCTTTGGCCGCCACATTTACCCCGAGAGTGTCCCCACAGAGGGCATCACCAAGATTACGCTGGAAGATGTAGCCTATGCTGAGAGCTTTGGCCGGGTGATTAAGCTGATTGGCCACGCCAAAAAGCTGGAGGATTCCGATCAGGTTTCCATTATGGTCAGCCCCATGATGGTTTCCAAAAGCAGCCAGCTTTCCAGCGTGGATGACGTTTACAACGGCATTCTGGTGCGTGGCAGTGCCACCGGTGATGTGGTCTTTTACGGCAAGGGTGCCGGCAAGCTCCCCACTGCCTCCGCTGTGGTCAGCGATATCATCGACTGCATCCGTGCCGATGGCACCATCAAAAGCCTGCAATGGCAGGATTCCACCGAGAGCAGGGTAGCCGATTACAAACAGCAGCCGGTTCGGGCTTATGTCCGGTATTTGGGCGAAAAGGGTGCTGAACTGGCCGCTTCCCTCTTTGGTGAGGTTGAGTTTCTTTCCCGGGAGGGCCGCCCCATGGAGGAGGCTGCTTTCGTAACTCCGTTGCTTTCTGAAGAAAAGCTGGAAGAAAACCTTAACAATATGCGCCGGCAGGGTGTTGAAATTCTCGGCAAAATCCGGCTGCTGGAGGAATAGGGGGCGGCTTTGTGATTAAGGTACGCATCCCGGCCACCAGTGCCAATTTAGGCGCCGGGTTTGACTGTTTGGGGCTGGCTTTGTCCCTTTACAATGAAATTGAGGTTGCAGAGGCACAGGGTCTGCATATAACCTCTAAGGATGATACTGAGATTCCCACAGGGGAAGATAATCTGGTTTATCAGACCGTTCGGCACCTGTATGAGCTGTGCGGAAGGCCGTTTCCGGGGCTTTCCCTTTTGCAGACCAACCGTATTCCCCTTGCCCGGGGGCTGGGCAGCAGCTCGGCCTGCATTGCCGGAGGGCTTATTGGCGGCAATGCTCTGCTGGGCAACCCCTTCTCGCTGGATGAACTGATCGTGATAGCGGCTCAGCTGGAAGGGCATCCCGATAATTCCACCCCTGCCTTGCTGGGAGGCCTGGTCACCGCTGTCATGGATGGGGAAAAGGTCTACTATACCCACCAGCGGCTGCCGAAGGATTTGGCTTTTGCCGCCATTATTCCGGATTTTGAGCTAAGAACCAGCTACGCCCGCAAAGCGCTCCCCGATGCTGTTTCCCATATGGATGCCCGGTTCAATGCAGGCAGAGCCGCTTTGATGGCTACCTCACTGGCCACCGGCCAATACCAGAATTTGGCGGCAGCCTGTCAGGATCGCCTTCACCAGCCCTATCGCATCGGGCTGATTGATCGAGGCAGCAAAACCTTGGAGCTGTGCCAAAGCAGCGGTGCCTTGGCTTCTTTTATCAGCGGCTCCGGTTCCACCCTTTTAGCCATTTTTGAGAAAGAAAATGCTGATTTTCCGACAAAAATTCGGGAAGGCCTAGCGGATTTAAGGATTTCTCATTGGGGACTGCATATACTGGAGGGGGATAATAAAGGCGCTTGCCTGTTGGATGAAGCAGGCACTCCCTTGGCATAAAGCAAAGCTGCAATTGCAAACGCCTATCCCGTTTTTGCCTTTGGCAAACGAAGATAGAGCCCACACGCAATGCTTTTGATACGAGAACAAAGATTTGGAGGCAGTTTCATGGGACTCATTGTACAAAAATTTGGCGGCAGTTCAGTCGCAAATGCCCAGCGCATATTCAATGTGGCCAAAATTATTACCGATACATACGATCAGGGCAACAACGTGGTTGTAGTGGTTTCGGCTCAGGGCGATACCACCGATGACCTGATTGCTAAAGCAAAGGAAATCAACCCTTCCCCCAACCGCCGGGAAATGGATATGCTGTTGTGCTCCGGTGAGCAGATCAGCATTTCTCTGCTGGCCATGGCTCTGGATAAAATGGGTTACCGTGCCAAATCTCTCACCGGATGGCAGGCCGGCTTTCTCACCGATTCCAACCACACCGTTGCCCGTATCCGCCGCATCAACAAGGAGCGGTTGGAAAACGAGCTGGCTAAAAACAACATTGTAATTGTGGCGGGCTTTCAGGGCCTTAACCGCTACGACGACCTGACCACCTTGGGCCGGGGCGGCTCGGATACCAGTGCCGTTGCCATTGCCACTGCTCTACATGCCGATAAGTGCCAGATTTTTACCGATGTAGACGGCGTTTATACCGCTGATCCCCGCGTTGTGCCCACCGCCAAAAAGCTTAAAGCCATCAGCTACGATGAAATGCTGGAGCTGGCCTCTCTGGGCGCTCAGGTGCTCAACAACCGGTCGGTGGAAATGGCCAAAAAATACAATGTCCAGCTGGAGGTTCTTTCCAGCCTTGATCCCAAGCCCGGAACCATAGTCAAGGAGGTTGTCAAAATGGAAAAACTGCTTATTAAAGGAATCGCCAAGGATGACAGCATTGCCCGTATTTCAATTATCGGTCTGGCCGATAAGCCGGGCATCGCTTTTAGAATTTTCTCTCTTCTGGCCAGTGCCAAAATCAACGTGGATATCATTCTTCAATCCGTGGGCCGGGATGGCACCAAGGATATTACCTTTACCGTTTCCAGCGGAGACAGCGAAGCCGCTTTGGCCGCTCTCAGAGAGCATCAGGAAAACATCAGCTTTTATGACCTTCAGGCGGATAACAGCGTAACCAAGGTTTCCATTGTGGGCGCCGGTATGGAATCCCACCCCGGTGTTGCCGCCACTATGTTTGAGGCTCTTTCCGAAGCCAACATCAACATCCATATGATCTCCACCAGCGAAATCAAAATTTCGGTGCTTGTGGATAAGGAACACGGCAAAAAGGCAGTTCAAGCCATTCATGAGGCCTTTGCCATCTAAGCATCCATATAATCTTTAATGGGATATGAGCATAACCAATAAAACAGCGGGGGACAAATGCGGCTTTGCCTTTTTGTCCCCCGCTGTTTTATTGTGCATTCTACTATAGTTATTTTTCCCGCAGCAGTCTCCAAAGAGTTGTACGGCTGATCCCCAATTGCTTGGCTGCCAGCGTTTGGTTACCGCCGATATCCTCCAAAACCCGCAAGGCAATATCCTGCGTAATTTCATCCAGAGTACGGGTTAAATCCAAAGGACGAGTTGCATTTTCAGAATAATGGGAGAATGCCGCCGTGTTTTTCTCTTCCCCCAGAAGGCTTGCCACTTTTTTGGCGGTGATAACCTGATTTTCTGCCAAAACGGCAAGTTCCTTAATGACACGCTTAAACTGGGCATAGTTATAGGGCCAATGATAATGCTGCAGCAGACGCACGCCTTCCGGCTCAATGGAAAGCACCGGCATTGCCATATTCACATTCATATGATTGAGTGAAAGACCAATAAAGCCTGGAATGCGCTTCGCCTGCTGCCGCAGGGCAGGCAGCTGCAACACAGTGCAGCCAAGGGTGTTGACAAACCGCAGCCCTACCTCGGATATAACATTCTCTCGCTGTGAAAGGCAGGAAAAAACAGTGCGGTTTCGCTGGTGAACATCCATTTCTTCCAAAACAGCCAACAGCTGCCTTTGTTGTTCCGGTAAAAGAGCATCGATGTTGCTGAAATATATGGTGCTGTTGGTATCGGCGAAAGGAGAGTTGTGATTCTCAAACAAGAATTCCCAACTTTTTTTATTTAGAAGGCTGCAATTGATCTGCACCATAGGATTGTTTTTCAGGCTGCTGCGGGTATATAAAATGCTGGCAACCTGATCTTTCCCGGTGCCATCCTCGCCACAGAGCATCACAGGCAAAACAGACTGATTCAGGGTGATGAGCTCCTTTTCTAAATCAGCCAGCACACCGGTAATATTCAAAAAGCTTTCGTAAAAAAAGGTTTCGCTTTCTTGCCTGGTAAAAAAGCGGATTCCCTGCTGATTAGGGGCAAGGGATGCTTTCCGCTCAAAAAAGAAAAACACCGTGTATGCCCGACTGCCTGAATTCATGCATTCCGCCCGAATGGAGTAGGTCATCCCATTCAGGTTTTTGATCATACGCCGCTGGCCTTCCTTTTGGGTTTCCGCAATTTCATGGTAAAGAATATCCAACAGCTCCGGCTCCAAATCACTTTGAGAAGAAAAGAAAAGCTCTCCATTGGTGTGAAAAATCACAGTTTGGCCCATTTGTCTGCGCACAATCTCCCGCAGAAAGCTGTTTTCCTCTCGCAGGTAACTCTGATTAGCAAAAAGTTGAACAATGTGGTTGAGCGCTTGGCGGATGCTGTCAATCCCCGAGGAAATCAGAAAGGCATTGAGCCCCAGCTTTTTGGCAACATTGGAAGCAATAACATCGCACAAAACCATCTGGTAGCCTTTTCTTTTAACCTCCTGCAAGGAGGCCTCTACCTCATTTTCCTGCTCCACTGTTACAATATGTATCTCGTAGTTCAGCAGTGTGCACAGGCGTTTGGCATTTTCAGTAATATTGGAGAACGCAACCATTGCCACAGGCCCGGGCAGGCCATCGGTCATTTTAAGCGCACAGAGAATGTCATAGGATGAAACAGTAACCTCTACAACCGGCAGAGATATGCGGCTTTGCAGCAGGCGAGCTGTTCCTCCTCGGGATACAACAACATCATATTCAGAGTGGAAATTGCGCTGGGCAATCTCAACCCCCTCCTGCAGGTTGCCTACAAAGAATGAAAAATCGATCTCAGGATATTCCTCTGATAATAAGGAGAAGTGGGCTTTCATACCCTCGTAGGGCGCAATTCCCAATACTTTTATTCTATTTTTCATGGGATCCCCTTCCATATTGCCCAATTTTTAAACACATTATAACATTTATACGAAAAATCGTCAAATATTTTTACGACAGTTTCTTTTATGAACACTAAAGACAACTTTGTAGTGTTGCATACTTTATGAACCTTTAGTAAACTAAGTAATGCAAGGATTTAACTTCAAAAACGATTGTTTTTTTGCAGTCCCAGCCGTTTGCAGTACAATTTCGGGGCTTGATCGTTTCATATTTAAACTATCTGCGAACTGGAGACTACGGAATGATTAAACTGCTCATTATTGCGGATGACTTTACCGGTGCGTTGGATACCGGCATCCAATTTGTTAAGCATGGTGTAAAAACCAAAGTATTGGCCACCCCCACCTATAGCATCCCAAATGAGAAGCAACAGGATACTCAGGTGTTTGTTATAAATGCAGAAACGCGGCATTTAAAGGCTGACCAAGCATATGATGTTGTTTTCAGAGTGGTGCAAGCCGCCCACCAGGCCGGCATACCACACATTTATATCAAAACAGATTCCGCTCTCCGGGGCAATGTGGGCAGCTCACTGGCAGCGGCAATGGCCGGTGCACAAGCTGAACAAATTATCTTTGTGCCTGCTTTTCCGCAAATTGGCCGATGCACGCGGGATGGTGTCCACTATATCAATGACATTCCGGTTCATCAAAGCGTTTTTGGGCAAGATTTATTTGAGCCGGTAACCTGCTCGGATGTGCGGGAAATCATTGCACTGCAAAGCCCGGTTCCTGTGGTTCTTCATCCAGAGAACCAACCGGTTAACCCTCACGCACAGCCGGGCATACAGCTTTATGATGCTTGCAGCGAAGCCAGAATGCAGGAAATCGGTGATGGTCTTGATGAAAAGCAGTTGCATCTTTCGGCCGGATGTGCGGGTTTTGCCGCTATCTTGCTGGGGTTATTCGGCTTGGAGGGTGCGAAACAGCCGCTTCCGGAGCTGAATCCGGTGCTTATGGTGGTGTGCGGCAGCATCAATCCGATCACCACAAAGCAATTGGAATATGCCGCTGAACAAGGCTTTCATCGATTGACACTAACCGCAGCGCAAAAATTCACTTCCCGTTGGGGAGAAAGCGCGGAATGTGCCCAGCTGCTTCAAAACTTTTATCCCGGAAAAAACCGCCTGATACTGGATATTAACGGTCCGCTGGAAACCCACAGTGTGGAAACCGCAGCCTTTGTAAAGGATCTGGATGTTGAGCAGGTTCGTGTTATGGTGGCCACCAATCTGGGCAGCCTTGTAAAACAGCTGCTGGATCAGGGATTTGATGGCACTTTAATGCTGACAGGCGGCGATACTTTGTTGGGAGCCACCAAAGCGCTGGGTGTACAGGAACTTAGCCCCATTGGAGAAATCTATCAGGGGGTCATCCTTTCCAGCTTTACATACAAAGAGCAGACCTTTCACCTCATATCAAAATCGGGAGGCTTTGGGGAAAAGGATATTTTACCCAAGCTGGCAGCTTTTGTTGCCGGAACCTCTCAAAGGCAACAAGGAGAATGAAATGAACAACTATCAGTTGAAAATGCCACCTGTTGTTTTTGCCGGAACCGGCGCCTTGGTTCACATTGGCAGCATTGTGGCAGAAAATAAGGCGCAGCGAGTGGCTGTATTTACCGATAAAGGCATTGCAGGAGCCGGTATTTTAGATTTGGCGCTGGCCCCTCTTCGTGCCAGCGGTATAGGCTACAAGGTGTTTGATGATTTGGCCCCGGAGCCTACCTACCAACAGGCACAGGCGCTAATTGATCAAAGCAGAGCCTACCAAGCCGATTTTATTATGGCAGTGGGCGGCGGCAGCGTTATGGATACCGCCAAGCTTGCCAGCCTGATGCTGACAGATGAATATACTGTAAAAGATCTGCTGGATAATCCCGCACAGGCCAAAAAACAGTGCAAGACTCTTATGGTTCCCACCACAGCAGGCACCGGAGCTGAAGCAACCCCCAACGCTATTGTAGCTGTTCCCGAAAAAGAGCTAAAGGTAGGCATTGTAAATCCCATTATGATTGCGGATTATGTTATTCTGGATGCTGCCATGATTAAAAAGCTGCCCCGCAAAATTGCATCAGCTACCGGCATCGATGCACTGGCTCATGCCATCGAATGTTTTACAAGCAACAAGGCCACTCCTTTCAGTAACATGTTTGCCTTGCAGGCTCTGGAAATTATCTTCCGCAACATTGAAGCAGCTTGCGATGAACCGGACAATATGGATGCCAAAAACGCCATGCTGCTGGCCAGTTTTTATGCCGGTGTGGCTATCACTGCTTCCGGCACCACCGCTGTGCACGCTCTCAGCTATCCCTTGGGAGGCAAATATCACATTGCTCACGGTGTTTCCAACGCTATCCTGCTGGCACCGGTTATGCGCTTTAATCAGCCTGTGTGCAAGGAGCTTTTTGCCGCTGCTTATGACCGCTGCTTCCAAAATCACGCTCTCTCCACAGAAGAGAAAAGTGATTTTCTGATTACCCGCATGGAAGAAATCATCAAGCACTTGGAGATTCCCACAAGCCTTAAGGAATTCGGAGTGCCATCCGAGGATCTGGAAACTCTAGTGGAGGCAGGCATGCAGGTGACCCGGCTTCTGCAAAACAATATGCGCACAGTCACCGCCGATGATGCACGAAAAATCTACTTACAAATAATCGGTTGAGCAAATACAGGAGGCAAAACATGAAAAAAATCAATATGTCGGGTGTGATCCCAGCACTGATTACACCGATGCACGAGGATGAATCGGTGAATACCACAGAGCTGTGCAATCAGGTAGATCGTATGATTGAAGGCGGTGTGCACGCCATCTTTTGTCTTGGAACCAACGGCGAGGCCTATATCCTTTCCCAAGAGGATAAAATACTGGTGATGGAAACTGTCATACGCCATACAAACGGCAGAGTACCGGTTTATGTAGGCACCGGCTGTATCAGCACCAAGGAAACGGTAGAGCTGAGCCGCCGCGCCATGGATGCAGGGGCAGATATTTTGTCTCTCATCACCCCCAGCTTTGCCAGCGCCAGCCCCCAGGAGATTTATTCCCACTATGCCGCTGTCGCAAAGGCCGTGGACATTCCCCTGGTGCTGTATAACATTCCGGCTCGCACCGGTAATACCCTCTCCCCCCAGCTCATGGGGCGCCTGGCCGGGGAATTTGAGAATATTGTGGGCGTTAAGGATTCCAGCGGAAATTTTGACAATATGCTGCAATATATAGAAGCCCGCCCCGCCAATAAAGATTTCAGTGTGCTTTCCGGCAACGACAGCCTGATTCTGTGGAATCTTTATGCTGGTGGAAACGGTGGTATTGCCGGTTGTGCCAATATTTATCCCCACACCTTATCCTCCATTTACAACTGCTTTATAAACGGAGATCTGGCACAGGCAAGAGTTTATCAGGACAGTATTCGTTCCTTGCGGAACTGCTTTAAATATGGCAACCCCAACACAGTGGTGAAAACAGCCGTGGCCTTGCTGGGACATCCGGTAGGAAAATGCCGCGCTCCCTTTAACCAGCTTTCGGAAGAAGGCATTCAGGCATTGCAGAAGGTGCTGGATGAAAACCGTGAAAAGGGAATGTGTTAATCTCTCGCACAAGGAGGAAAGCATGTATAAACCAATTGTTGGAATAACCATGGGGGATCCGTTTGGCAACGGCCCTGAGCTTACAGTAAAAGCCTTGGCAGACCGGAGTGTTTACCAGCGGTGCCGTCCTATGGTGGTGGGGGATATAGCAAGCCTGCAATATGCCATAAAAACCGTAGCGGCACTGCATGGCATCACCATCAGGCTCAACCCCATCTCGGCTGTAAGCGAAGCCAAATATGAATACGGCGTTGTTGATGTCCTGAATATGGGCATGATTCAGCCTCATGATATCCCGGGCGACCCGGAACACCCCCGCCCATTTGGCCTTGGTGCCACTAAGCTGGGAGGGGAAGCTGCCTTCTCCTATGTGGAAAAGGTAATTGAGCTGGCTATGGCAAAGGAAATTGATGCCACAGTTACCAACTCCATCAGCAAAGAAGCCATCAATATGGCCGGTCATCATTTCAGTGGTCACACAGAAATCTATGCCCACTACACCGGTACTGAAAAATACACCATGATGCTGGCGCACGATGACCTGCGGGTTGTGCATGTTTCCACCCATGTTTCTCTGCGGGACGCCTGCGATAAGGTAACCAAAGACCGTGTGCTGGAGGTTATCCGCATTGCACATCAGGGTTGCTTGGAAATTGGCATCGAAAACCCCAAAATTGGTGTTGCAGGGCTTAATCCTCATTGCGGGGAAAACGGCATGTTTGGCCGAGAAGAGATTGATGAGATTCAGCCGGCAATTGATCTGGCTTTGGCCGAAGGAATCAATATCCCCGAGAAAAAGCCAACGCCGCCCGATACCATTTTTTCCAAAGCCTTAGGCGGATGGTATGATATGGTGGTTGCAATGTATCATGACCAAGGGCATATTCCCCTGAAAGTAAAAGGCTTTGTATACAACAGAGCCGAGGGGCACTGGGATGCCGTTGCCGGTGTGAACATTACATTGGGGCTGCCCATTATTCGAACCTCCGTGGATCACGGCACAGGTATAGACAGGGCCGGCGATGGCCGTGCCAACGAACTAAGCCTTGTGAACGCCATTGATTATGCCATCGTGATGGCTAACACCAAAAAAGCAGCGAAGCTTTAAGACTTCCGCTTTGTTATTAAAAAGGAGAATAAAAATGAAAAGGAAATTTGCATCCGCTCTATTGGCACTGTCTTTGATTTTGTCTTTGGCTGCTTGCGGAACCCCCTCCGGCAGCAGCACTTCCGCCTCCACCAACAGCACACCTGCTGCCTCTGGTGAGACCAGCAGTTCAACCACCAGTGGTGAAACCATTAAAATCGGCACAATACAAGATACCACCGGCAAGGGCTCCGTTGTTGGAAACGCCATTTTGCAGGGTCATCAGCTTGCAGTTGAAGACATCAATGCAAGAGGCGGCATCAACGGCAAGAAGCTTGAGTTGATTGTTTACGATTGCAAAAGCGATCCCAACGAAGCAATCAACGCCTTTAAACGTCTGGCAGAGGTAGATAAGGTCAGCGCTGTTCTGGGGCCCAATATCTCCAATGTTGGCCTGGCCGTGGCACCTTACAGCACCGAACTGAAAATGCCTTTCCTTGGACAGTTTGGCGATCCCCGCTGCATGCTGGGTGAAAATTTGGATACCCTGAACCCTTACATGTTCCTTATGCAGCCCTCCGCTGCACAGGCAGGCATCATTTCCGGCCTTTATATGATGGAAAAACTGGGTCTTTCCAAGCCTGCTTTCTTGGTTGCACAGGATCACAGCTACAATTCCTACATGGCCAACACCTTTATCGATTATTGCAAAGCTAATAACATTGAAATTGCAACTGTTCAGTATAACAAGCAAAGCGACATCGATTTTAAAACACAGCTGACCAACATCAAAAACAGCGGTGCAGACTTTATCTTTAACGCCAACCCCAGCCAGTCTCTGGTTATTTCCACCAGCCAGATTTATCAGTTAGGTATTGATCTGCCTCAGACCGGTGGCCTTGAGTTTGCTATTCCCTTTAACGAGCTGGTGAGTGATCCCGATATGGCCCGCAATATCTATGTTGCCACTAATCTGGATATGTCAGCTGATTCTGTTTCCAGTGTTTTCAACACCTATGCCGAGCGCTTCGGTGAAACCCCTGGCCCCAAATCCTTCCTTGGTTATGATCAGGTTGTGCTGGCAGCCCATGCCATTGAGCAGGCCGGAACCGACCCTGTAGCTGTGCGTGACGCTCTTGAAAACCTGAAGGATGTTCCCACTCTGATTACCCCCACCTTTAATATGAACCCCGAAACCCATATGCCCGATGGTCTTGGCATGTTTATGTACAAGCTGGATAAGGGCGAGTACACCGGCCTTGAAATGTACTTCCCCGCCGCTGCTCAATAAAACAGTTCCTCGGACTATATTTTAAACGATCTCAGGTGAAGGTTGGGTAAAAGGTTTGGCGGGGCAGAAACCGCCAAACCTTTCTATACAAGCTATTCATACCTTTAAAAAATACATGCGTGAAGCAAAGTGAATGGTGCCTGATGGAGGAGTAACATGTATTTATTTCAGCTACTTATAAACGGAATTTCAAACGGAGCGGTATATGCCATTATTGCAGTTGGCTGGGCTCTGATATTCAGTATTCTCAAATTTTCCAACCTGGCCCACGGCGGAACCATGGTGTGCGGTGCCTATATAGGGTTGCTCTTTGCGCGTTTAATAGGCGGCAACCTCCTTCTGGTGCTTATTGCTTCTGCTTTGTTTAGCGGCATTTTGAATATGGGTGTTCAATTGGTGGCTTTTCACCGTTTGCGCAAAAGCTCCAAACAGGTTTTGCTCTATTTTGTATCGTCTATCACCATGGGCATGCTCCTGCAAAATCTGATTTCCCTGAAGTTTTCAGGTGTTATGTATTCGTACCCGAAGTTTTTTGAAACACGCTATATCAACGTTGGAAATCTCACCTTCGATGTGGCCGATCTTGTTATGCTGCTGATTGCAGCCGTTATTATCGGCGCTTTGGTTTTTATTCTTCATAAAACCCGCTTGGGCATTGCTGTGCGGGCCTTGAGCATGGATCCCGGTGCCACCTCGCTAATGGGCATCAATGTGGATTTTGTTGTTATGGCAACCTTTTTTCTTGCCGGTTCTTTGGCGGGGGTGGCCGGTGTATTTGTTGGCATCCGCACTGTTCTTTCCCCTCAGCTGGGCAGCTTGTTTACTGTAAAAAGCCTTATGGTCAGTGTTGTTGGTGGCCTTGGGAGCCTGAACGGAGCCCTTTATGCCGCATTGCTGCTTGGTCTTGTGGAAACCGGCCTGACAGCAACAATCGGTTCAGCAATGACACCCGTTGGAACCTTTTTGTTCATGCTGCTGTTCCTTATTTTCCGGCCGCAGGGTATTGCGGGTAAATTTGTGGTAGACAAAGCGTAGGAGGAGATATTAAATGGGAATGCTACAATTTCTGCTTTCCTACCTCATCAATAATACTTTTATTTTGATGATTGGAATGCTGAGCGTTTACCTGCTCACCAGCCTGACCGGTATGCTCTCGATGGGGCAGGCATCTTTTATGGCAGTGGGTGGATACGCAGCAGCAATTGTTTCAAAATATTTGCACATGCCTTTGATTGTTTCTATGATAGTGGCCATGGCGGCCGGTGCACTGTTTGGCCTGCTCATCGGTTTGCCGGCTGTGCGCTTGCGGCGCGACTATGTGGCGATTGTAAGCCTTGGCTTTGGTGAGGCTCTGGTTGCCTTTCTGAATAATTTTTCCACTTTCACCGGTGGTGCCATGGGTATAACAAATATTCCAAAATACACAAATAAAACTATTATTTGTGTGGTTTTAGTGGTTCTGGTGGCTCTTATCTGGAACTTTAAAAAATCCCGTTTTGGCCGCTTCTGCATAGCCATCAAGGGGGATGAGCTGGCAGCAGCCTCTATGGGTATCAACGTGGCGCGCATTAAACTGCTGATTTTTGTAATGGCTGGTGCCATTTCAGCTTTGGGCGGCAGTATTTATGTGCACACCACCACTTATCTGGATCCCGCAGCCTTCGGCTGGGATCAAAGCTCTATGTGGATCATTATGGTGTTTTTCGGCGGTGTTAACAGCTTGACCGGTTCTTTAGTGGCCGGAATTGTTTTGGGATTGATCCCGGAGCTTTTGCGTTTCTCCAATGAGCTGAGAATGATTATTTACTGCGTGCTGGTGCTTCTGGCTGTCAACTTCCGTCCTCAGGGCTTATTTGGCACCACAGAATGGGATATTGCAACTATTCGTCGTGGTTTCAAAAAGCTGGCAAACCAATTGGGAAGGGGGAACCGGAATGCTGTTGGAAATAAATAATCTTGCAAAAAGCTTCGGCGGTGTGCAGGCTGTTAAAAATGTTTCACTTAAAGTGGATTCCGACCAAATCATCAGTGTAATTGGCCCCAACGGCGCAGGTAAAACCACTGTTTTCAACCTGATTTCTGGTATCTATAAAGCGGATGCAGGCCAGATTTTGTTTGAAGGCCAAGAACTTATCGGCAAACCTCAGCATGAAATTGCTCTTGCCGGTATTGCCCGTACCTTTCAGAACATTCGCTTATTCCCCGGCCTTTCGGTTACTGAGAACATTATGATTTCGCTGGATCCCATCAGCCATTATAACGTGCTCAGCGCTATGATGACGCTCCCTGACAAGCGGCGCATGGAAAAAGAGAACCGCGCACGTATCCGTGAAATTCTCAAAGTGGTGCAGTTAGAAGAATATGCCGATGAAAACCCAAAAAACCTGAGTTATGGTATCCAGCGCCGTGTTGAACTGGCTCGCGCCATTGCAAACAACCCCAAGCTTCTGATGCTGGATGAGCCTGCCGCAGGGCTGAACCCAAGAGAGGTTCTGGAATTCATCGCTATGATTCGTGTGTTGAAGGAACAATACCACTTTGGTATCCTCATCATTGAGCACCGTATGCAAGTGGTCAACGACCTGTCGGATCATGTCTATGTGGTAAACTTCGGCAACCTGCTTACCCACGGCACTCCTTCTGAGGTTCAGAACAATCCCGAAGTCATCAAAGCCTATATTGGAGAGGAAAAGAACAATGCTGGAGATTAAAAATCTTTCGGTTCGCTATGGGCACATCGAAGCATTGAACGATGTTTCCTTTCAGGTGAACAAGGGCTCTATCGTATCCATTATCGGCTCCAACGGAGCTGGAAAAAGCACTCTTTTAAACACCATTTCGGGTCTAGTGAAACGCTGTGGCGGCGAAATCCTATTGGATGGAACCCCCCTGCCTACAGCCTCTCATAAGGTCGTTCGACGCAATCTTGTGCAGGTGCCGGAAGGCCGCCGGGTATTCCCCGGGCTGACCATTACTGAGAATCTGATCATGGGCGGGTATCGTGTAAACGCTGCCAAAAGCCGAAAAAAGATTCCGGAAATGTTCTCGCTCTTCCCCATCTTAGGCACACGGTGCAACCAGATGGCCGGCACCCTTTCGGGCGGTGAGCAGCAGATGCTGGCCATTGCCCGAGGCCTGATGGCAGAACCGGAAATCCTGCTTTTGGATGAGCCTTCTCTGGGTCTTGCCCCTATTATTGTGACCCAGATGTTTGAAATCATTGAAGAAATCAATCGGAAAATGGGCATTACCATTTTAATCGTGGAACAAAATGCAAGCCAGGCAATGGATGTTTCACACTATACCTATGTTTTGGAAAACGGAAAAGTTGTTACGCAGGGGCCTTCTGCTGAACTGAAAGCCAGCGACGATATCCGTAAATCCTATCTTGGTGGATAAAAGGAGAGTTTTTATGTTGGATCAATTGTTGCAGGATAAAGTTTCACTGGTTACCGGGGCAGGCCGTGGCATTGGCCGCAGCATTGCTGTAACTCTGGCCAAGGCAGGCTCGGATATTATTGTCTTTGATGTCAACGAAGCCGATGCCAAAGAGGTACAGGCTGAAATCATCGCATCAGGCCGCCGGTGTGAGATTCTGGTGGGTGACATCCGCAATCCTCAAGTATGTGAACAAGCCCGCACACTGGCAGAGCAAGCCTTCGGCCGAATCGATTTGTTGGTCAACAACGCTGGTATTATGGACCGGAAGGGCACATTGGATATGGCTCTGGAGGATTGGCAGCGTGTGATAGATATCAACCTCAACGGCTTGCTGTATATGTCCCGTGCGCTGCTTCCGCTGATGGTAAAGCAAAACAGCGGTAATATCGTCAACATCACATCGGCCAACGGCAAAACCCCTCACCCCAATGCTGCACCCTCTTACGGTGCTACCAAGGCTGCTGTTACGTATCTGACCAAGCATTTTGCACTGGAGTTTGCAAATCACAACATCCGCGTCAACGCTGTGCAGTGCGGCCCCATTGAATCCCTTATGACCCAGCAATGGTCAGAGGAATACCGCAAGGCTGCTCTCTCTAAAATACCGCTGGGCCGCCTCGGCTTGCCGGAGGATGTGGCCAATGCGGTGGTTTATCTTGCATCGGATTTGTCAGCCTTTGTTACAGGCGTCAGCCTCAACCTGAGCGGCGGAAAGCTGATGGAATAAGCCCTCTATAGTATTGCTTCTGAGAAAGGACGTATCATTTAATGACTTATAAAAAACTACCTGGTATTACACCAGACGGCGTTGTCTATGAAAACGAGCTTTTGGGTACTCTAGAAGCACTGGTAACACCGGGTCATTACAGCACTGCTCATGCCCCGGCTCTGTTGGAACTGCCCAATGGCGATATGCTGTGCGCTTGGTTCGCCGGTTCCTTTGAGGGCAGCACCGATATCAGCATCGTGTGTGCCCGCCTCCCCAAAGGGGCAGACCGCTGGGAAAAGCCTGTTCAGGTATCCCACGATCACACCAGAAGTGAACAGAATCCTTCTTTGTTTCTGTTGCCCTCCGGTGAGATCTGGGTCATGTATACCGCACAGATCGCACGGACACCCGGCAAACCCAATATGCAGTTCACCTCCTTTATCCGCCGTCAAAGAAGCTTGGATAACGGTAAAACCTGGGGAGAGCCTGATGTAATGTTCCCTCGTGAGGGTTCCTTCTGCCGCCAGCCCATTCAGGTGCTTTCCAACGGGAGATGGATTTTCACCCATTGGTTCTGCCTGGATGACGACAGCAGCAATGGCAGCGACTATACCGCCTTCCAGCTTTCTGATGACCAAGGTAAAACATGGCGGCTGGTGGAAATGCCTCAGAGCGCCGGCTGTGTTCACGCCAATGTTGTGGAGCTGGAAAATGGCCGTTTGGCGGCCTTTATGCGCACTCGAATGGCAGATTTCATATACCGCAGCGAATCCTCCGATTGGGGCGAAACCTGGAGTGCACCGGTGCCCACCACACTGCCCAACAACAATGCCAGCATCAGCGCTGTGAAGCTGAAAAGCGGCCGCATTGCGATTACCTATAACCCCACCAGCAGCATTTATAAGGTTGAGCAAGGCGTTTCCGTATGGCCCGGTCTGCGCAGTCCTGTTGCCGTTGCTCTTTCGGAGGATGGCGGCTTAAGTTGGCCTTTGATCCGCCTGATGGATATGGGCGAAGGCTTTGTAGGCCCCGAAAACAGAAGCAACAACCGGCAGTATGAATATCCCTTCATCATGCAGAGCAGCGATGAAAGAATCCATCTTGCATTTGCGTATCATGATCGCATCGGTATCAAGTATATGAGCTTTACCGAAGCGGATGTAGCAGGCAAAAAGAGAGAAACCGAGGGTCTCTATAACCCCACCGCCGCCCAGACCCACTAAGCAAATAAAAAATATTTATCCACACTGAATATCCCCTGCCTCTGAAAAGACGGCAGGGGATACTTTATTTGTATCGCCAATTTGCTTCAAACAGCTGTAACGCTATTTTGAAGCAGGAATTCAGAGTGCAGCTTATACAATGGAGTTTTATACCGCAATTTTGGTTGCCGCCACTGTATCCAGCACCACCGAGCAGATATAATCCACCACCTTTTTGGTCAGGTAGGGGTGCATAGGCAGTGAGAGAATCCGCCGGGACATATCTTCCGCATTGACAAGGCTGACCCGTGGCAAATCGCAGAAGGCCGGCTGGCGGTGCACCGGCACAGGATACGGCACATGGCAGGGAATCTGCGCCTCCCGCAGGGCTGTAACCAGCTTTTCACGCTGTGCGCAGCTTTCCAGTATCACCGGGAACTGGGCCCATCCGCTGGTATAATCGGCACCCACCCACTGTGTTTTTATTTTTCCGCCCAGCTGTCGGTTATAATAATCCGCCAGCTTTTGGCGGCTTTCAAACTCTTCGTCAAAGAAATCCAGCTTACAGCTGACCACAGCGGCTTGAATGGTATCCAACCGCCCGCCAATGCCAATGTGCAGGTGATAAGGGGTTCCCTTTTGTGCGCCGTGGTTGCGCAGGGAACAAAGCATGGCCGCATCCTCATCAGTATGGCAGAAAACGGCTCCGCCATCGCCGAAGGTGCCCAGCGGCTTGTTGGGGTAAAATGAGGTCACCGCAAACCGGCCAAAGCTCCCGGCCATGCGCTCCCCAATACGGGCGCCAAAGGATTGGGCCATATCCTCAATCAGCTGGATGCCATAACGGCTGCAAATTTCCTCCATAGCCCGCAGATTGCAAGGCAGGCCAAACAAATCGGATGCAACCAGCGCCCGGGGCAAGGGTTCTTCCCGCCTGAAGTGACGTTTAAGCACCATTTCAAGGCAGTAAGGGTCCATATTCAGGGTGTTGGGGTTAATATCCACAAACACCGGGGTGGCTCCAATAAAGGAGATGGCCTCGGCAACGGCAAAAAAGCTGAAGGAGGTGCACAGCACCCGATCCCCCGGCTTGACACCGGCGGCCAGCAGCGCCAGCATAAGCCCCGCCGAGCCGCTGGAAACACTGACACAGTGGGCTGTCCCTATTTTTTCCGCTAAGCGGCTTTCCATATGGGCCACCTCTTCGCCAAGAATAAAATCGCCGTTTTCCACAATGGAATCCAGAGCCTGATGGAGCTGCGCCTTCATCCGGCTGTATGGAATTTTGTAATCATAAAAATCCATGACCCTCACCCTACCTTATTTTGACGTTAATGGAATAGCCAAATTATACTATTTGTTTAAACCAAAAGATGTCGAAGGCGGCACGAAATTCTTGCCGAGTGGGCAGGAATCCTGTCGGGTTTTTCGATTTCTTTCTTTTGACGAATGCTGTGAAAAGAGTTACAATAGATTCGCTGAGCAGTATTACACGAGGAAAACGAGGTGATCTCATGCGGTTTTTACATACCTCCGACTGGCACTTGGGCAAACGGCTTTATGAGTTTTCCCTGCTGGAGGATCAGGCTTATTTCTTGGAGGGGCTATACCCTCTTTTGAAGGAAGAAAAGGTGGAAGTGCTGGTGATTGCCGGCGATATTTATGACCGTGCCCTCCCCCCTTCTGAGGCGGTGGAGCTTTATGATACTGCCCTTTCCCGCATTGTGCGGGACCTTAAAATTCCGGTGCTGGCGATTTCCGGCAACCACGACAGCCCCAGCCGGTTGGATTTCGGCAGCCGCCTCTATGAATCCAGTGGCTATTATATGGCGGGGCAGGGCCGCCCTGCCGTTAAAAAAATCACCTTAACCGACCGGCACGGCCCGGTGGTGTTTCATCTGCTGCCCTATTTGGAGCCTGCCGCTGTTCGCAGCTTTTTCCCCGAGGCAAAAGCCCGCACCTTTGATCAGGCCTACGAAGTGATGCTGGAGCAGCCTGCAAATCAGCCCCAGCCGGGTCATCGCCATGTGTTGGTGGCCCATGGATTGTTCGGGGCGTTGGGGGAGGAAGGCCGGGAGCTGCTCACCAGCGAATCGGAAATTCATGTGGGCGGTGTGGATATTGTGGATGGGGGCCGCTTTCGCTCGTATCATTACGGGGCCTTTGGGCATCTGCATGCTCCCCAGCGGGCAGGCGGCGAGCATCTGCGCTACAGCGGCTCCCCTTTGCCTTATTCCGTTTCAGAGGAGCACCAGAAAAAATCCTGCACCTTGGTGGAGTTGGATGCCGCCGGGCAGGTCAAGCTCAGCTTTCTCACCCCACCCCGGCTGCGCAATGTCCGCACCATCCGTGGCAGTCTGGAAGAACTTCTCCGCCGGGATTTTCACACCGGCTCCTTTGAGGATTATGTTTTTGCCGAGATCACCGACCCCCAGCTTGTTCCCTACCCTATGGAAAAGCTGCGGGTTCTGTTCCCCCATTTGTTGGGCCTTCGGTTTGTCACCCTCACCCAGCAGCAGGGCTCCCCTTCCTTCAGTGCTCAAAAGGTGGTGGCCAAGCAATCTATGGAGGAGCTTTTTTCCCGCTTTTACAGCGAAGTGCGGGATAAGGAGCTAACCCCGGACCAGAGGGAGCTTTTGCAGGCGGCCATTGCCCAGACCGAGAACCCCGCAGAGGAGGAAAGCCTATGAAGCCCACACGATTGGAGCTGTGTGCCTTCGGCCCCTTTGCCGGGGTGGAGATAGTGGATTTCACCCGTCTGGATGGCAGTGTGTTCCTCATCACCGGGGATACCGGGGCAGGCAAAACCTCGCTGTTTGATGCGGTTTCCTTTGCCCTTTACGGCGCCGCCAGCAGCCAGAATCGCAAAACTTATACCCTCAAAAGCCATCATGCGCCGGAGGATACCCTCTGCTATGTTGACCTAACCTTTTCTCTTCACGGCCAAACCTACCGGATTTGGCGCTCTCCCCTGCAAACCGGACGCAAGCGGGATGGCTCCCCCAAGGAGCTGGGAGAAAAAGCAGAACTGACCCTGCCGGATGGCAGTATCCTCACCGGCGCCTCCAAGGTTAACACCAAGCTAGAGGAGCTTTTGGGGCTGGATTACCAGCAGTTTAAGCAAACCACCATGCTGGCGCAGGGGGAGTTTCGCCGCCTGATCGAAGCCAACAGCACCCAAAAACAGGAGATTTTCTCCCAAATTTTCGGCACCGCCGCCTACAACCGGCTTGCACAGGTTCTCAGCCGTCAGGAAAGCGCTCTTTCCGCCAAGCTCCGGGAAAACCGTGATGCTGTGGTGCAGGCCGCCCAAGCCTTGGTGGAGCTGGGGCATGACGGAATCTCCCCGCAGGAAACCCCTTTTTCCGATTCCGCCGCTGTTTTAGAACAGGTTTATCAAGCAATTAGGGCTAAGGAAACGCTCTATCAAAGCAATGAAAAGGAAATAGTCCGGCTGGAGCTACACCGCAGCCGCCTGAACCCGGAGGAAGCCCGAGCCTTAAATCAGCAGTTGGAGCGGCTTTCGCTTCTAACTGCCCAGTTAACACAACTGGAAGAGGAAGCACCTGCCCGAGAGGCCCGGCGCTCACTGCTGGAAAGGCTGACTGGGGCCGATTCCCTGTTTGCCCGGGAGAAGATTATACGCTCCACCCAAAGCAGTGCCAAGGAGGCCGCAGAGACAGTCACAGCTCTCACCCTTGAGGCAGAACAGCTGGAAAAGCGCCTTGGCGAAACCGATTCTATGCTTCGGGAATTGCCCTCCCTGCGCAAACAGCAGGAACAATCCCTGCTGCTGATCCAGCGGCTGGAAGCGATGGGCAAAGCGGCGCAGGAGGTAGAAACCCTTGCACAGCGCCTTCGCCAAAATATCGCCCAAGAGGATTCCCTGAAAAAACAGCTCGCCTCCTTGGAAGGCTCTTTCCGATGGGCTGAGCTGGAACAGGAAAGAGCGGTTTTACAGCATCAGCTGGGCCTTGGCCAAGCTCTCAGCCATTGTATGGGGGAGTTTGAGGGGCAGCAAGCCGCCTACCAATCCGCAAACGCCGCCTATTTGGAGGCCAACCGCCTATTTCTGGATGGACAGGCCGCCCTCATAGCCGGGGAGCTGAAAGAGGGCTCACCCTGCCCCGTTTGCGGCTCTGTGGATCACCCCAACCCCGCCGTTCCAGCGGAAAATCTCCCCAGCGAAAACGCGGTGGAGCAGGCCAAGGCCAATCGGGAACAGTCTCTGGAAACTCTCGGGCAGCTCCGTACCAAGCGAGATACCCTCGCCGCCGCCCTCAACTGGCCGGATCAACCAGATCAATGGGATAACGCCTCTCTGGGAAAGACACTGGCCAGCTTTACGCAGGGCCTTTCCCATCAGGCAACCGCCTTGGAGCAGGAGCAGGCTGGTCTTTCGAATTTTAAAACAACACTGGCTCCGGCGGCAATCAGCGAAAGCCTGCAAAAGGCTCGAATGGAACTAGCCCAAGCCAGTCAACAAACAAAGTCGTTGGAGGAACAGCTTGCCCACCAGCGCCAGCAGCTGCCGCCCGAAGCCGCAGACCCCGCAGCCCTTAGCCAGCGTATAGAACAAACCAAAGCGGAACACAGCCGCCTGACCGGGCAGATTGCTGACTATGAAGCCCGCTGCGGACAAGCCAAATCTGCCGTGGAGCAGGCCGGTGTGCGTCTGGAATCCGCCCAAGCCCATCAGACCCGGCTGGAGGAGCAGTTTCAGCGCCTGCGCAGTGAATTTATTGGCCAGCTCAAGGGCTCCGGCTTTGGGGGCTATAAGGATTACGAAAGCTATATCGGGCGGCTGGGCGAAATTGCCGGGCTTCGGGCTCAGGTGGAGGCCGAACAGACCCGCTTTCAGAGCGTTAAGGCCCGTCAAGAGGCTTTGGCCGGGGAGGTTGGTGATCGAAAGCCCTTTGATCTGGAAGCCCTTGAGCAGGAAGTCGCTCAAACCGCAGGTATGCTGGATGCACTAAAAAAAGAGCAGGCCACCTTATCGGTGTTCCTGCTGGGCACACGCCGCCATGTAAAAGAGCTGGAAGCATGCTTTGCCCATACCCGGGAGCTGGAAAAAACCTATGGCACTCTCAGCGAGCTGGCCGGGCTTGCCACTGGGCAAAAGGCACCTAATATTTCTTTTGAGCGGTATATTCTGGCCGCTTATCTGGATGATATCTTACAGGTGGCCAATCTGCATCTGGGGCGCATGACCGATTCCCGCTATACTCTGCGGCGGCAGGAGGATGGCTCCAAGAGCCGCACCGCAGGCTTGGATATGGAAATTTTGGATAGCTACACCGGCACCCGCCGGGCGGTGAGCACCCTTTCGGGCGGCGAGGGTTTTAAGGCGGCTTTGTCGCTGGCACTGGGCCTTTCAGATGTGGTGCAGATGTATTCCGGCGGCGTTTCCATTGATACGATGTTTATTGACGAGGGCTTTGGCACACTGGATGCAAAATCCTTGGAATCCGCTCTGGATACCCTGCTCTCACTGCGGCAAGAGGGCCGCATGGTGGGAATCATCTCCCATGTGCCCGAGCTGCAAAGCTATATTCCGGCCAAGCTGCGGGTGCTCCGAAGCGGCGGCAGCAGCCATACCCACCTGGATATTCCATGACTGAACATATTTTAGAGGAGGCTCCCCTATGATTCGTTCCATCTGTCTCAACCCGGTTATCGACCGGATGTATTACATCGATGATTTTATAGCCGGAAAGCTCCACAAGGGCATTGCTCCCTTGGCATACCCCGGCGGCAAGGGTGTGAACATTGCCCGGGTGGTTTCTCTTCTTGGGGAGCCCTGTGCACTCTACGGCTTTTTAGGCGGCTTAGGCGGCCAGCTTATCGCCCGGGAGATGGAACAGCTGGATGTTCAGCTGCGCACCATCTCTCTGGAGGGCGAATGCCGGGTCACCATCAACATTATGGATCGGAAAAACAACCGGGAAACCGAAATTACTGAGCCCGGCCCGGCGGTCTCCCCCCAGGAGCTGGCCCGGTTCTTTGCGGAACTGGAACAGGATACCCAGCCCGGGGATGTGGTGATTTGCTCCGGCTCTGCTGTGGCTGGGATGCCGGAGGATGTATACAAAACAGTCAGTGAAATTTGCGCCCGCAAAAAGGCTGAGTGTTTTCTGGATACCTCCGCCCAGTATCTTTCCGGCGCTTTGCCGGGAAACTACCGCTTTGCCAAGCCCAACGCCAATGAGCTGAACTTTCTGTTCGGCCTGAGCGGCAAGCCGAATCTGGCTGAAATGGTAAAGCTGGGTCAGAGAGCCCGTGAGCAGGGAATCGGTCAGGTGCTCATCTCCATGGGCGGTGAGGGCGGCCTGCTGGTGGAGGAAAGCCGGGCCCTGCTGGCCGAAATTCCCCCAGTGGAGACAGTTTCCACCATCGGCAGTGGGGATTCCACAGTGGCCGGTTTTGCTGTGGGCGTTTCCCGTGGCCTTGCCCCGGAGGATTGCCTGCGTCTGGCCATGGCCTGCGGTGTCTGCAACGCCACCTACAGCAAGGTGGGGTTTGTGGAAAAGGAGCAGGTGAAACAGCTCACCGAAAAAATTCGGCTAAAAGCGATTTAGCCTTGCTTTCGAGGATAAAAAAACACCCCGCATCAGCGAGGTGTTTTTTTGCGCCTGCTATTCTTCATCCCTCTGTGTGGAGATGGTATAGCTTCGATCCAGCGTAATGACACAGAAATATTGTCCCCCCAGCTCCCGCACCTCCTGCGAAATCTTCTGGCGCAGCTGGTTGTTGGTCATTTTATATTTTGGCGGCACTGTAATATCAAATATCAGGTTGGAGTGGCTGGTTCCCTTGACCATGCGAAAATCATGCATGGAAAGGGCTGAATCCACTCGGGCCACAATCTCCCGCAGCTTTTCCCGCATTTGGTTGGTTTCCGGGTCATCCACCACAATGGGGTCCATGTGGATCACCAAATCAATGGCCAGTTCGCAGGCCACATCCCGCTCGATGCTGTCTACAATATCGTGGCTGATCAGGATATCCTGACTGGCCGGCATCTCCACATGAGCCGAGGCATAGCTTTGGGTGGGGCCATAGTTGTGCACCACCAGATCGTGCACCCCCAGCACCGAAGGGTAGCTGAGGATTTTTCCTTCAATAGACTGCACCAGCTTGTGATCGGGCGCCATCCCAAGGAGAGGGTCCAGCGTCTGGCGAATCAGCCCCACGCCTGACCACAAAATAAAGAGCGCCACCGCCGCACCCACATACCCATCCAGCTCAAGCCCGGTGAAATAGGCTACTAAAGCGCTGACTAGAACCGCCAGCGTGGTGTAGACATCATTCATGCTGTCAGCGGCTGTAGCAATGAGCGCCGTGGAGCCAATGCGCCTGCCCACCTGCCTGTTGAAACGGCCCTGCCAAAGCTTAATAAGGATGGATAGAGCCAAGACCCCTGCTGTCACCCATGAAAAAGCAACCGGCTGGGGTGCCAGTATTTTCTGGAAGGAGGATTTAAGGAAATCCAAACCGATGACCATCACGATCATAGCCACCGCCAGCCCACTGAGATACTCTATGCGGGCATGGCCGTAGGGGTGCTCCTCATCCGCCGGCATACGGGAAAGGCGAAAGCCCACCAGCGTAATCACCGATGAGCCACAGTCGGAAAGATTGTTGACAGCATCCGCCGTGATGGCGATACTGCCGGCAAGGGTTCCAATCACCATTTTTGCCGCAAACAGCAGGAGATTGGAAACGATTCCCACCACCCCCGCCAAGCGGGCATAGCCCTCCCGGACTGCGGGATTCTCAGTTTGGGAAGGGTTTTTCACCAGCAGTCGGATCAAGAAATCAGTCATGTTCAAACCTCCCAACTACAAGCCTCTCAGTAGATTCAACTAAATAGAGTATACCTAATATTTTATACAGATAGTAAATAAACAATTCCCATTATTACAGGTTTTCCTGAAAAGTACATCCTGTCGGTTCCGGAAGAAGAAAAAAGAATAAACAAGGCTCATTCTATTTACAGTCGGAATACGAGCCTATAAAATATACAAATTGTATTGATTAGAAGTGATCGTAGAACACGGTTTCAGTAAGGGGCTTACGGAATTGATCGTGGCGATCGGGCAGGCGAACCTTACCGTCCGCATAGCCAAGAAGCAGAATGTTCACCGGCTCCCACTCCTGCGGGATCGCGAATTCCTCCCGAATCACAGTGGGGTTAAAGGCGCAGACCCACACACTGCCTATCCCCTGATCGGCGGCGCACAAGCACATGTGATCGGTGACGATAGAGGCATCAATCTGAGCGGAATCCAAACCATCGTAGGAGCGGCGCCATGATTCCTCGTGATTGGCGCACACAATGAGGGCAACAGGAGCCCCAAAGGTTTTGTAGCCCTTGCTCAGTTTTTCCATACCCTCGGGTGTACGCACCACCAAAACCCGCTGGGGCTGGTTGTTGCAGGCTGTGGGTGCTACACGGCCAGCCTCTAAAATAATATCCAGCTTTTCCTGCTCTACCGGCCTATCCTGATATTGGCGGGCGGCGTATCTGGTTTTTGCAAGCTGTAGAAAATCCACTTTGCAGTCCTCCTGTTTTTTATCCACATTTGCGCTGTAAAAGCGTTTGGCTTTACAGCCTAAAATCCCTTTATTATGCCATTGAGAGCATCCAATAGCGCTTTATGTGCTTCGTTATACCATAACGCATCTCCTGCGGTTTAATAAAGCCGATATTTTCAACTCCCGCACTCATGCCGTGCGGCTGGCACATCCTTTCTCCACGATGAGAAAGGATGCAAAGAATCGCCAAGGGGGCGCTCCCCCTTGGTACCCCCCAGAGCCTAAACAAAGCAGTGTGTAAATCCCTAAGCTGCGGTCGTGCTGTTGTCGCACAGGCACATACTTTCTTTTTGGCTGAAAAAGAAAGTATGCAAAGAAAAAAGCCTTCTCTGGCGGCAGGCCAACTTCTTGGAGTTATGATGCCATGAACCCAGTCAATGGTATCATAGCCCTGCGCAATAAGGTGGTATACTGCCTACTATTGTAAATAGTATACCACAAATGCACACGCTGACGCAATGAACCACACCCCAAAGCCTGCAATATCCGTATAGTCTGTCTATCAGCCCCGATAGCCTTCAATATGTAAGAAGCGGATAGTCCGAATGCTGTAGGTATCCAACGGGCGGTAATCGCTGTCGTAGGAGTGGCAGGCGATCAGGGTATTTTGATAATCGGGCACCGAGCCGGTTTCCACCACAACAAGGGTATGGTGAAAATCCTCCCGATAAACCGCCAGCTGAATGATATCCCCCGGCTCCATGGCGGTAATATCGGTTTCCACGGCAAAAGGGCCGGGGCCGATGTTGCTGGTGAGAAAATTGTAAAGATACTTCACCCCAGACCAAGAAGGTGTTCGGTCGCTGGGGGAATTGTAATACCACCCGAACAGGGGCTTATAGTTCATCACGCCGCCCCCCGCATGCAGGCACTGAGAGGCAAAATTGGCGCAGTCTCCCCCTAGGCCCGTAAAATTATAATAGGCGGGGTTGCGCCCCAGCGCCCATTTGTGGGCATAAGCCACTGCCTTTTCCCGGTTATAGGGTATTTCTCTCGAACCCAAGGGCCTGCTCATATTCTACTCCGCCTTTCCCTTTTTTCTTCGGTTTTGTGTCACTCAAACCGCTTTATCCTTTAGTTTATGGAAAAAAGACGAAAAAGGTTCACAGAGAATGTTGAGAGGCTGAGCTTATGCAGACGTAAAAGTGCCGGAGCCTTTTCTTCAAGGCCCCGGCACTTTTAGGCGGATACAGTCTATCCGACTTTTTTATCCTTGTCATCCTCTTCATCCAGACCCAATTCCTTGGCTGCATAATCCCGCAGCTTGTATTTCTGGATTTTGCCGCTGGCGGTCATAGGCAGTTCTTGGATAAACAGCACATGGCTGGGAACCTTGTGGCGGGCCATATTTTCCCGGACGAACTCCTGAATTTCAGCCTGTGTGCATTCGGTGACAAAATGCCGCAGCACGATGCAGGCCACAACCTCTTCGCCGTAAACCTTGCTGGGAATGCCGATTACCTGCACATCCTGCACCTTTTTGTGGATATAGAGCAGCTCTTCCAGCTCCTTGGGATAAATATTCTCGCCGCCCCGGATAATCATATCCTTAATGCGGCCGGTGATTTTATAGTAGCCGTTTTCATCCACTGTAGCCAGATCGCCGGTGTGGAGCCAGCCCTCGGAATCAATGGCCTGTGCGGTGGCTTCGGGCATTTTGTAGTAGCCCTTCATGATGTTGTAGCCTCTGGCGCAGAATTCACCGGGGGTATCCACCCCCACCTCTTCGCCGGTTTCGGGGTCAACAATTTTGCATTCCACACCGGGCAGGTTACGGCCTACGGTGTGCACCCGCAGCTCAACGGGATCATCCACAGTGGTCTGGGTGCAGCCGGGGGAAGATTCGGTCTGGCCGAACACAATGGTAATGTCCTTCATGCCCATTTTCTCAATGACCATCTGCATGGCCTTGGCCGGGCAGGGAGAACCGGCCATAATGCCGGTGCGCAGCTTAGGGAAGCGGTATTTGCTGAAATCAGGATGCTCAAACACAGCGATAAACATGGTGGGAACGCCGTGAACAGCGGTGCATTCCTCATTCTGACAGGCCTGCATCAGCTTGACAGGGTTATAGTATTCCAGCGGCACCATAGAGGTGGAGTGGGTCACCGAGGCCATAACCGCCAGCACAAGGCCAAAGCAGTGGAACAGCGGCACCGGGATGCACAGCTTATCCTCCTCGGTGAACTTCATGCAGTCACCGATGGATTTGCCATTGTTGATGATGTTGTAGTGTGTGAGCATAACCCCCTTGGGGAATCCGGTGGTGCCGGAGGTATACTGCATGTTAATGACATCGTGGCAGTCCAGATCGGCCTTGACCGCCTCCAGCTCCGCATCCGAAACACCGCTGCCCATTTCCATCAGGCCATCCCACGGGGTCATGCCAGAGGGGCAGGCATCGTCACCGACATAAACGGCATTTTTAAAGAAAGGATATTCCTCACTGGAAAAGCTGCCGGGCTGGGAATTCTTCAGCTCCGGGCACATCTTATAGATGGTTGCGGGATAATCCACATCCTTGAAGCCCCGGGTCATAACCAACACCTTGGCATCCGACTGCTTCATGAGGTACTGCATCTCAAACACCTTATAGTTGGTGTTAACGGTAACCAGAACGGCACCAATTTTAGCCGTTGCAAAAAGAGTGACCATCCACTGGGGAACATTGGTGGCCCAAATGGCAACATGATCACCTTTTTTCACGCCCATGGACATAAAGCCCTTAGCGGCCCGGTCGCATTCCTCGTTGAATTCCTTCCAAGTGCGGCGGTAAGGGCGGTCAATGTATTTAATGGCTTCCCGATCGGGGTATTTCTTCGCTACATCCTCCAGCATCTGGCCTACTGTGCATTCCCAAAACTGTTCCATGGCTATAAATCCTCCAATAAAAATAAATTTGTTGGATACTCATATGGCAGCAGAGCCAATGCACGTTTTCTTGCAGTGGGGTGAAGTGCAGTATATGAGTATATGGAATTTAATATTTTGGCCGAAAGGATAAAGCAAAAAGACAATAAAAAAGCTCTCGTCTTTCTGTTTTATCAGAAGACGAAAGCATAAAACCTCCGCGGTACCACTTCTTTTGATGCCTCTAAAAATGCATCCACTCTGCCATGTCTTGTGCACCCGCACGCCAACATGCTCCTTTTATATCGGTAAGGACTCCGTTCAAACCTACTGTAAATTCAGTTGACTGCTCCGAGGTGAGTTCACCTGCTGCCCATCTGCCGCTTTTCAGCAACCGCGGCTCTCTGAAAGACCTGCACCAAGCTACTATTCCTCATCTACGCATTAAAATATTAAATTATGTTATAGTATAGCGTTCCTATCCAGTTTTGTCAACCTGTTTTTGCACAAAATTGTTTACCCAACCGCTGTTTTTTAGTATAATGAACAAAAAGCAAGAGGAGGGGCCTGTTGTGAACAGAAAAGCTGTCTGTATCGTTGCGATAAGCGTTTGTTTGATTGCTGCCGTGTTACTGCTCACACAGCTTGCTTTTCCCGATAAAAAGCACCCCACTAAACCAGAATACATTTGCAGCATCGATTCTCAAACTGTGGAATCCATCTATAGCCTGTCACATTTTATGCATCAGGAATTTGGCACCCAACAGACAGAGAGAACTCAAATTTCAAATTCCTTAGCCACCCAATATGTTCTTGAGCTGATGTTTGACGAATATAAAATAACGGTGCCGGAGAATATCCCAACACAAACGCAATTTCCATATGCTTCGGTACGCGAAGAATATGAGAAAGCCCTTTCCCGTGGAGATCAAAATGAAATTGAACATCTGCACCAAATACTCAGCATGATGGAAAGATGTGCCGAGGCCATGGGAGTCACAGTGGAAGAATATGAGCAATACACCGACTCCCAAATGCTATTTATAACCAAACGCCGAATTCTGTTTGAAAATGAATTTGCAAATGACATATCGGCCTTGGAGACAGCTATTTCCCGGTATGCGGATGAAAAAGGCATTGCCTTTACGCTGGATGGCCAGCCCTTGGATTTTCAGGTGCTGATTGATATAAAGCAAAATGCTGCAAGGCCCCCCTCTACCCTAAGAGGTCCAATACAGAGTTTTACGACTCTGCCACCTGTTACCTACGATCTGAATGAGTTTGCTTCCGACCAAGGATAAATTAAAAAGCCGCCGTATTGATACGGCGGTTCAGAGTGTTAAAAAAAGTTAAACCAAGCTGTATGCTGCTGTATATCTATTCAATAACAAGGGCGATGGAGTTTCCCGCGCCCTTGTTATTGAAGTAATTGCTCGTTAGCTTTGTTCGCCGAAGGCTAATGTAGTATACGCTGTTTATTATCTAGGCTGACTACTAAACACTAATTCTGCTATTTCTTTAGCAGATGGAGAATTTTTCAAATCATATCCCAAAACATCAGGATTAAAAATTAAGTCCCATGTATTTCCATTGGGGAAATTTTTTTCCAACAAATTAATGTAATAATGAATATCTTTATTACAAGGGTCTTCCATGATAAAATTTATTATATGAAACAGCTCTTCCTTAGTGATATCTTTAATAAGTTTAGGGGAAATAGTTAAAATGTCATCAATAAACTCATCAAGCGAACATACTCCTGAATAGCTTCTTATTTCCGACAAAGTAATACTTTTAGATGGAGGTAAAAGTTCATTTATCTGTAATAAAAATTCAGCATAATCCTGATTAAACTCATAAGCGTCTTCAACAGTCATAATTAATTGTTCAAGTTGCTTCTTATTTACTTTTTTCCTTATTGGTGGTTGTAGTTCGTTCCTTAATTCCATAGAAATCTTTCCTCCATTTTAGGTTATATAAGTTATCATCGTGACCTTATTCCAACAATCTTTATTAAGACTTATTTTAGCACATTCAATTTCAATAGAAAAGTCAGTGAATATCTATGCACTAGTATTCACTGTCAAAAAATCCAAACCAGTCGTATGCTACTGCATATCTATACAAAAGGGACGGTGTGGATTGGTTCCGCACCGTCCCTTGACCGGTTGCTATTCATTAACATTGTTTAACAATGTTTCATTTGTCGGATGTATGCTGTAAAGGGCGGATACCGTGGCAAACGGCTCATTTGCAGGGGTTCCGGGGCCTTGCGGGAAGTGGGTGATACATATGTGATTGAATGGGCAGGCATTATGCCGCCCATTTTTTGCAAATATATAGGCATAGCAGCGGCGTCACCCCGGAAAGTCTCAAAGAACAGGAACTTTGGCAACGGCATGCCCTGCAGTTTGCTTATAAGATATGGCGCTAAATTGACATACACGCATCAAGCGCAATTCTTAAAACAAATTCTCTGATATCGGTTTGATTGTCCCAACCTCTACTATCCCATTCGGCATGGGCTAAACTATCGCCTGCATAAAAGATTTGCCCGAAATCTACATCGTTATACTGTGAAACCGCTATATACGCAGAGGCTTCCATATCTACTGTTACACAGTTTTCGCTTATACGCTGACGGATTTTTGCGGGAGTTTCCCTGTAAAACGCGTCTGTTGTCCATGTTTTTGCCTTTATGTAGGAAACGTTGCGCTCAGCTAAAGTATTCTCAATTACTTGGACAACGCGTTCGTTGGCGGCAATCTGTCTTGCGGGCTTGACATAATGATACGATGTGCCTTCGTCTCTAACTGCTACCGTCGGTATTATTAACTGCCCGATAGCAATATCTTTCTGCAAAACCCCACAACCGCCGCAAGCAATGTATTTGCGGCACCCTAAAGCTGTCAATACTTCGATTTGAACCGCTGCTCCTGGCGCACCGACATATGCTTGAAGCAATACTATCTTTTCACCCTTATACTCTAATTCGTATATCGGTAATTTGATAGATTCCGCTTCAAAGTATGTGACTATCCTATGAGAATACTCTTCAAGAATTTTTTCAATCGCTTCACCAAAATTACAAAGGACACACCTTTCGGCAATATCCGTAGGTTGAAAAATGTGAAAGGGTCTAATTAAGGCATTCTTATCCCCATCAAATTCTAAAATGGGAAACTCCTTTTTCTGCATGCCGACACCGCTCCTTCTTATATCCTCTTACAGCAAAAATATCAATATGGTCCATTTGTCTTGTGTTTCCATCCCTTATCAAACATATTGTAGCATGGAATGTGGTTTCGGAGAAGGCGTTGTATACTTATACTTTGACATGCATAGCATTATTTACAGCCAGAAGCCGCCGTATTGATACGGCGGCTTCTTTTACTCTTCTCTTTCCTTACGGGGAGCGCTTTTGCGGCGGGGCGGGCGGTTAAAGCGGCTGCTGCTCTTGCCTGTTCCGGCTCCGGGAGCACCTTTCCCTCTTCTTGAACGCTCTGGGCGTGGCATAGCAGGTGCCTGCTCTGCCCGCTCCCGGCGGGGCGGACGGGAGGCCTGCGCTTCCTTGGGCGGAGGGGCCATCACTGTCATGGGGAAGGGATGAGCTCCAACCACCGGGATATCCTTGCGGATCAGCTTCTGAATATCCTTGAGGTAGGGCTTTTCGGTAACATCGCAGAAAGAAATAGCAATGCCGCTCAATCCTGCACGGCCTGTCCGGCCGATGCGGTGGACATAGGTCTCGGGGATGTTGGGCAGATCGTAGTTGATCACATGGGAGAGCTGGTCAATATCAATGCCCCGGGCGGCAATGTCGGTAGCCACAAGCACCCGCAGCTTGCCGTTTTTAAAGTTGGTCAGCGCCAGCTGCCGGGCACCCTGGGATTTATCCCCATGAATGGCAGCAGATGTAATGTTGGCCCGGCTCAAATCCCGTGCCACACGATCGGCTCCGTGCTTGGTGCGGGTAAACACCAGAGCGGTGCGGATGGATTTGTCTGCAAGCAGGCTCTGCAAAAGAGCGCGCTTGTTGATTTTATCCACAAAATACACCCGCTGGGAAATGGTATCCACCGTGGTGGCGGCAGGGGTAATTTCCACCTTGACCGGGTTCTGGAGCAAGGTATCCACCAAATGCTGAATTTCGGGAGGCATGGTTGCGGAAAACAAAAGGGTCTGCCGCTTGGGGGGGAGATAGGAAATAATCTTTTTCACATCGTGGATAAAGCCCATATCCAGCATACGGTCGGCTTCATCCAGCACAAATATTTCCACCTTGGCAAGATTCACCAGCTTTTGATTCATCAAATCCATCAATCGGCCGGGGGTTGCCACCAGCACATCCACGCCCCGGCGCAGGTTTTCCTCCTGCGGCTTTTGGGAAACACCGCCGAATACCACGCAGCTGCGCAGGCCGGTCTGGCGGCCGTAAGCCGAAAAGCTTTCCTGAATTTGCAGTGCCAGCTCACGGGTCGGGGTCAGCACAAGGGCACGGATGGGGCGTCTGCCCTCCGGTCTTTTGCCCTTCTCATACAGCAGCTGAAGAATGGGCACGGCAAAAGCTGCGGTTTTTCCGGTACCGGTCTGGGCACAGCCCAGCAAATCGCGGCGCTCCAGCACGGGGGGAATCGCCTGCTCCTGTATAGGTGTGGGGTTTTTATAGCCCTCCTTGGTTAAAGCACGAAGGATAGGCGGTATAATATTCAGTTCACTAAATTCCATAGTTTCTCCTGTCTTGTGTATAAAAGAGCCGGATATCTGCTTCGGACCCTCTCCAAGCTTCCCGCGGGTCTCGCACATCCAGGCAATTTTTTCTTATTAATTTATTTTTTCGTTTTTTTCAGCTTCCATACGGCGGCTCAAACGAATAATAGCTCACCGGTTGAATTGTTTTAAATTTCGAACCGAACACCCACCGCTTGCTGCTCTTCTTCTTGCGGTGCACCAGCCGGTTTCGCCTCTTAAAGTGAGCTTTTCATTGCCACCTGAAAACCATTCCGGCCACTGCAACATAAACTAGAATGGGATTATTTCAACTTTTAGGAGGCATGCTGTTATGTGTACTGCAATTACCCTGCAATCGGCAGGGGGAGAAAATGTTTTTGCAAGAACAATGGATTTTTCTTACGATATTCAGCCCCATCTTTATGCTGTTCCCAGAAATTTTGTCTGGAACAATGCCCCCAACGGCCGCTACAATCGAGATCGTTACAGCTTTATGGGCATTGGCCAGCAGTTGGGGAGCCTTCTGGGCTTTTTTGATGGTGTAAATGAAAAAGGCTTTGCAGCGGCATCCCTGTATTTTGCAGGATACGCCCAATATGCCACCGCCGGTTCCAATTCCTCCGCCATTCCTGTTGCCTCTTATGACTTCCTGCATTACATACTGGGAAGCTGTTCTTCGGTGGAAGAACTGATCAGCCAGCTTGGCAGCGTTCAAATTGTGGGTATGCCCGACCCGGTAACCCAAACGGTGGCGCCTTTACACTGGATCGCCACCGACCGAACCGGTCGATGTGTGATTCTTGAGCCTGCGGGAGATCGGCTCTTGGCATACAACAATCCCATTGGCGTTTTGGCCAACAGCCCCGATTTCCCATGGCATATGACCAATCTTCGAAATTATACGGAAGCCTCGCCCCGGCAAACGGAGGAGGCCTTCTGGGGCAGTGTGCAGCTTACCCCTTTTGGGCAGGGCGGAGGAACCGACACATTGCCGGGAGGATACACCTCGCCCCAGCGTTTTGTGCGCACAGCTTATCTGAAAACCCATATCCCCCAACCGGGAAATGGTGAAAAAGCTGTTCTTTCCTGCTTTCAGATCCTAAAAAGCGTATCCATTCCGAAAGGTGCTGTGGTTACAGCCCGGGGCACCGATGACTATACACGGTATACCGCCAGCCTCAACGCCAGCACCGGGGAATACTATTTCAACACCTATGAAAACCCACAAATCCGAAAAGCCCATTTTCATGCAGACAATGCCGCCTCGGGCAGCCTCATCGATCTGGGTAGTCTGGCTCAGCCCGTTTCTTTTGAGCAGATGTAAACAGGCGCGGTCCCCCTGATTTTTCGCTCAAAAGGCAGGATATATGCACAATATAATATCATAGCATAAAAATTCAGACTTTTCCACACGCTAAAGTAAACAACCACAGCTTAAATTGCAGTTATGAAATTGTTTTCAATTCACAGGTGCAATGCAGGGCTGCCATTTTCGGGAAAAGACCTGCACCGATTTGCCAATCCCTTATCAGTACTGAGAAGATACTTGGTGTGGGCCGGAAAATTCGCCCTCTCCAACATAAACCCGTATGCTTCCCCGCTGGGCCTTGGCCTGATACAAAGCCTGATCCGCCCGGATAAACAGCTCCGCTAGCTTCATTCCCTTATAGTACTCAGCCAAGCCAAAGCTGGCGGTCAGCTTTAAATCCGGATCTGTAATCACATACTGCTCTTCCAGCTTTTCCTGAATGCCTTGGCAGATCCGCACAGCCTGCGCCATATCGGTTTGAGGAAATAAAAGGCAAAATTCATCCCCGCCATATCGAAAAGGGATGGCATCTTCACATTGTTGGCTGAGCACCTGCGCAAAACCGCTAAGGCATTGGTCACCTGCCTGATGCCCCAAGGTATCGTTGATGTTTTTGAATTTATCAATATCAACCATAGAAAAAATGCATCTTTCCATAGTTCTTTTTACATCCATATCCCGCAGCATATCAAGCAGCGCTTTACGGTTGAATATACCGGTCAGCTCGTCCAACTGCAGGCTTTGCTGTAAGATCAGCCGTTCCCTTTCAATGCGGATGCTGACGGTGTTTTTCTTGCGCTCATACCGAACCACCACCATGGATATACCTGTAAGTGCCACGAGAATAGAAAGCGCAACCAGAAAATTGGCAAAGCGCAGGGAACTGTTGAAAATAGTCTCCTTATCTACATCCCAGACAATAAAAGCCTCCGAAACAATCAGCAGCAGGGTGCTTAAAAAAGCGGTGCAAAAGGTAACCCAATAGCTGGCGTATACAGTGGTCAGAATAACCGCACCGGAAAAAATGTAGTAGGTGGCAACAAAGATGCTGTGGGCCGTGAACAAAACAAAGCAAATCAATGTGAACATGATGGAGACAGCGTACATTTTGAACGTTCGAGAAAGTTTTCGGCTGCGAATCACCGCTGTACCCACCAAAAGAAGAAAAAAGTTGGTTCCGCTGGGAGCCGCTATATATTTCAGCAGATAGACCGGCACACTGGAGGTACGCATATCGGAGCTCATAACAAAAATACTGATAATCCACTCCAAAGCAAAAGCAAGCACAACTGCGGCCACTGAAATGATATAGTGCAGGTTGAGCCAATGGTTATCAATTTTATCGTATTCCTGCTGTATCTGGCTGACTTGGAATTGATTCATTTGGTCTTCTGACATCTTTCCACCTGTGCCGATAATAAATTAAAAAATTTTATAAAACCACGCCGTGGTTTTCCTATACAACTATAAAGCATAAACCCAGGTGTCTCCAATTTATTGTGCGGGTTGAATCAGCGGCTTTTCCATGTAGAAATCATCCATCACATAACCATTGCCAATATCATGATCAACCGAATCAACCACGGCAAAGCCCTTATGCTGATACACAGCGATTGCCTGTTGATTCTTTCGGTTTACATGCAGATGCAGGCGGTTTTTCCCCGCCTTGCGTGCCTCATTTTCCAGCCAATCAAACAGCCCTGACGAAAGCCCTTTGCCCCTCTGGCTGTTCAGCAGATATATTTTGCTGATAAACAGGTGATCGGCCCGTATTTCATAAGCAGTATAGCCCACACGCTCTCCATCCGCCTCAATAAGAAAATACTGTGCCCCATCTGTAATCTCATGCATAATATTGTCCGGCGATTGGTAATGGCACAGCATGTATTCGGTCTGTTCCGCTCCGATAATGGGTGGGAATACCTCACGCCAGATTTTTTGCAGCAGGGGCAGCAGCTCGGCTACATCCTGTTTTGTCTGAATGGATTTTAAACTCACTTTCATTATACATATTCTCCTGACACAAAAATGTTCTAAGGCTATTATACACGTTCCGGTACCTAAAACTCAACATATATGTCTGGTGTAATCCATATTCCCCAAGGCGTTTGTGCCCAGCTAAAGACATTTGGATGTGTGTTTTCCAACTTAGAATATACAACTGTAGACAGACAGGCCGGCTTTATGCCTGCCTGTCTGTCTCAGACTGTAGATATAACCAGTTTGAATTTAAGAGGGTATGGTTCTGATTCGGAATTTTCCGAAGTCGAATTGATTTTGATGCAGATTTGTGTAACACCATAGGAACAGAAAGGGAAAATCGGGATAGCTACAGCTTATTCACACAACCGGCCGTCTTTTCTCGTATTGCAGAATACAGAATGCATCCCGGCTGAGGATTTAAGGCTTGATATACGCATATCCTTCATTTTGCCTATCGATTAACTCCCTCACCCCCACAGGCACCACTTTGACAAAGGGGAAAATCTGCTCTGCCGAAAGCTTCATTCCAAGCAATGCATTCTTGCACGCAACAAAGCCAACACCTTTTTGTGATAAAGCTTCCAGCTTGCTTGTATCCATCAAGCCGCCGCTGTTTGCATAGCCTTTAACGGCTTCCGAATTAGCCAAAACCTCTATGGATACACCGAAGGGCGCACCCTCATAGGAACCCAATAAATTTTGAACGTTGTTCAGAAGCAGGTTCCACTTAGCAAACTCGTCTATATGAAAAATCACTTTAGCATCCATTTGTTCAGACCCTTATTTTATATTTTGTTCTCTTGATTACAGTATCATAATTCCGGCTTTATTGCAGCAAGAAAATAACCTTAATGGTTGATCAATTCGCTTTACTTTTCAACAACGGCACACTGCGCCGGCAGATGATTCACCTGAACATTAGCCGGCTTCTTTTTCCAGCCTTTGAATGGATTTAAAGCGGTACAGAAAAATGGAAGCAATGCACAGCAAAACCCCCGCTAACAGGATGAGAAGGCCCGATCCTCTGCCTGCCCCTGTTCCCAGCAGCTTACCCAGATTACCCGAGAGTCTTCCTCCTTCCAGCAGCAATGGTGTAAAGAAATAATCGGCGAGCAGGCCCGAAAGGCTATAGGCAACCACATAACCCATCTGGGAAATGAGCCCCACCAGCCCCCATGCACGTCCTTGAAATTCATTGTCAATGTTGGTGCGCAGCAGATAATCAAGGCTCATGTTAGCAAATGGCAGCATAGAAAAAAACAGAAACCCTGCCAAGGTGATCATCATAACATTTTCCCGCAAGCCAAACAATGCCATAAAAATGCCTGCGCCAAACAGCGAGCCGCATAGGATTTTTACATAGCCCTTTTTAACCGAAAAGATACCGAGCAAAACACTGGAGGCCAGCATCCCCATAGCCGCCAGAGACTGTATTGAACCCAACGCGCCGCTGTCGGAAAAGCTCAGAATCATAGGAGAAGCGAGTGTCTGAATAAAGCCGAGACATAGGGTTATAACAGAGCCAACCAAAACCAGCGTTAACACACCCTTGTTTTGCGCGACGGCTTTCCATCCATCCTGAAAGCTGACTGTAAAAGAAGCATCTTCTATTTGCGGTTTGGCGGTTAATCCCTTACGGACAGCCAGCGTTGCTGCAACGGTTACAAAAAAAGTGCAGATATCCAGAATAAGCAGCAGCCGTATATCCGATACCGCCAGCAGAAGCCCTGCCATAACAGGTGAAATCAAATACTTTGCAGAACCCGCTATTTGAACCAGACCGCTGGCTTTTGTATACTGCTCTTCTGTCAGCAAATCTGTTACAGTTGCCCGGTAAGCAGGCTCCAGCAATGATGAAAATACAGAGCTGATGGTCACGCCTACACAAATCTGCCAAAACGATGCCACCCCATCCCAAACAAAAAACAGGATAAGCAGCGGCCCGATGGCTGAAAGGCTGTCTCCCAATATCATAAGGAGCCTGCGGTCATAGCGGTCGGCCAATACCCCTGCAGGCGCGCTGAGCAGGAGAGAAGGCAGAAAAGCCAGCAACATAACCATTGATACCTGAGAGGCCATTCCCGACTGCTGATAAACATAAACACCCAGCCCAAAAGACGTGAGCCCGCCTCCCACAGCTGAAACAAGCTCACCGGACCAAAGAAGCAGAAACTTTCCAAAAGGCTTTGAAGTATTAGACATGGTGCCCCTCCGATTCACTCTCAAACATTTGTGACGCCGATGAAAAGGCACCCCTTTCTACACCCAACAGGCACTCTATATGAAATGGTTCTTTGCACCTTTTGATGCATCATTTCGCTGCCTTTAAAAGACGGCTGCTGTGCCGCTCAATCAACGCATCCATAACATCCTCTTTGGATTTAAAATGGCGATACCGTGTTCCCCATGGAATTTCGGCAGCTTCTAAAAACTCATTGGTGCTTGTGCCACCAAATTTTTTTGCGCAAACAGCTTTTCCGCCACATTGAATATTGATCTATAGAGTCTGAGTGACTTCACAAATAATCAATCAACAAGATCATTTTGAAATCTGGAAAGATGCTCGTAAGGAAGAATCAGTCTTCCCCGGTATAAGCCGCAGCCATCGTTAATAAGCGAGTTGTTCATCGCCGAGAACATGTTTACATCCAATTTTGATAATTCAAGCTGCTGCAGCAGGATGCCTCTTTCATAAGAATCATCAAAATAAATATTTTCTCCTTTGGGAATTGCATTTCGTTTCGCTCTTTCACTTTCCTGCCGTTTTTCATAACCCAAATGATTAGCAGGGCCGATTTCAGCAAAATCATCCATCTCTTTTGTCCGAAGCTGTACCTCCACATAGCAGCGTGCAATGTTATCATAAAAAGTTATGTGCAGGGAACGATAGCCGCTAGGCTCGGGATTGACAACATAATCTTTGTAATAAGGGCTTATATTCTCTTTGAGCAAAGGCGATCTTCTCTGACCCTTAAAGGAGGCGATTTCCGCGGTAAATCCACGTTCCTCCATAAAACCAAGCAGCTGGTTGGCAACATCATATAGATATTTATTCTCTTCCTCTGCGCAAATCTCATCTTCCTTCAAATGACACTTGGGAAGTGAAATCACGATTCTATATGCGATCAGATCCCGGAAACAATTCAAATAGTTTTTCAATTCGGGAAGAGAAGGGTAATCGCCGTGTTTAACATAATACTCGTAAATATATTCCACAATGTATCCGTTAAATTTGGCTTCCGCACGGATCAGCGATTTAATGCGGC
The DNA here is from genome assembly GCA_035621215.1 of Oscillospiraceae bacterium MB08-C2-2. Classification (NCBI taxonomy): domain Bacteria; kingdom Bacillati; phylum Bacillota; class Clostridia; order Eubacteriales; family Oscillospiraceae; species Oscillospiraceae bacterium MB08-C2-2. The sequence continues at coordinate 1,903,898 of CP141729.1, forward strand.
CCTTAAAAGTAAAGGCAAGAAAGGGATATTCATTTGCCATATGTTTATAGAATTCCCGAATCCGCTGAGACTGAGAAGTCAGAAATTCGTTATGCTGCAAGAGTTCCGCAATTTGAAGCAAAAAATTGCAGTGCACAAGATCAATCTGATTGTTGGTTTCTTTCGAGGATTGTTTCAAATCCTCACTGTATCTCTGCAAGATTTTAAGAACAGTATCGCCAGAGTATAAATAATCATTCAATTTTTTCATTCTCATTTTCCGCATCCGTTTATGCTTTCAGAGATGCAGTTTCCTTTCTGACATCTTGGCGAGGAATACCACTGTTTCTATATGTGTTGATGCCGTGATAGGGATTCCCCAAACGCGCGGTTTGGCCTTGGCGGAAGCATTAGATTCAACCGGCACTTATAGAAATCGTTTCACCTTTAACGGTAAGTAATGCTCCATACTGTTTGGGATTACATATTCTGATAATACAGCCTCAAAATTTAATGAAAAAGATTCGCCACTATCTTCTGCTGAGTATTTGAATGGATACATGCTTAAAGAGTTTTGTACTGTTTCCTTTAAAAAACCAGGTATCTGTTGCATAAAGCCTTGAAGTAATGAAATATCGAAGTCAAAGGAAGCCAACAGCTCAACTCCCCTTTGTAAGGCTGACATAAAAGTAAATGTATTTTCGTCCAATTTAACCACGTTAGTAATATAGCAGTTATAAAAGCATTGGAGCAGGTCTTGCTCTATCCCATTTTCAATGCACCATATCCCATAATCAAGCTTGTAATTAAATATATGAGGATTAGTAAATGCTACTGGGCTTAATAATTCAAATAGATCCCCCCAATTTTTTTCATTGGCGATTTCTAGTTTAAAATATAGCAAGGGTTCTATCTTATCGACATCAAAAATACTTATCTCTCTCCCATTGCACAAAACAAAACGTCTTACTTGCACTTTGCTATGAATTGCATAACTATATGCCTGTTCAACATTTTTACCTGTCAATATACTTTCTAACGGAGATTTTGCTTCTACAATAAAAGCATTTACTTTATTAACCTGAATCAGATAATCTGGAATCAGGTCAATTTTCATGCGTCTTGTTCCAAAGTGTACGAAAGGATGCTCTAAACGGGGACTTCGGATAATGCGATTCTCTGTATCAAAGCTTGAATATCCCAAACATTTTAAAAGTGGGGTAATAACTTCTTCCCTTACACTGTCTTCTTTAAATTCTACGGGTAGAGCACCAAAATTGATACCATCAAATATTCCCATTGCCTTCCTCCCTATCAATGTATGGCCCCTTTGTAAAAAATCCAACGCATAAACTTTCTGCATTAGGTATTTCTCTTGGGGTTTTATTGAATAAGTAGTCCGATCAAATGTTGTGCCAGTATTTCTATAGGCATAATAACATCCTCTGATCAGTTTTCTTTCCTTATCTATACCCACTGCAACAGGACACAACATTCTATATGTGTTGATGCTGTGAATCGGATTCCGCCAAGGCGTATTTTCGCCCTGGCGGAATCGTTATTTTTTCTGACGAGTATGGATTATAATCATTTTTTGAGAGTTCCACCTTTCCAATTATACCATATATTTTACCTCAAGTACGCTTATGTCTATTTAAAAGCAAATTATCTGCCGATAGCAATTACCACCAACAGCGAAGCTCTTGAGCAACGAACTCAAGAACTTCACTCTTACTAGTATTAAATCTATTGAATCATATATAAGGATCGCTTAGTATTTCTTTACCAGTACTTTCATCTTGCAATAGATCCTTTAGATATGATGTCAATGCATCAAAGCCCATTCCTTTTTTAAACCCTCTGTTTCCATGTATCCATCGATTGTTTTGAGTATTATCGAATAGTAATTCACAAGTTCTTCTGGGAAATTTTCCGAGTGCAGAATCAAAAAAGTCATTCCATACAGAATAATGATGGGTATGTATAAATTCTTCCCACGATTCAATAACCTCTTCCTCAGACCTTATATCTATAATTTCTATTTCCTCCAAATTTCTATCATTAACCGCTCCCCATGCTTTTTTCAACATATCAATTGCGGCTTGGTCGCTTTTAGGAGCGCTGTAACCAAAGATAGTCAACCTATATGCACTTTCCAGATATTGGCCTAGTTGTTTCCAGCTCATTGAAATATAAGAGTTTTCATCATAATTTTTTTCTCTTATTGGATACAGCAGCGGCACTCTTTTTAACATTCGTCCACATTTTGAACAAACGGCATAGGGACTGCCCAATACCATATCTTCTTCACAAGTGGCAACCGCAATATTCCCATGCAAGAATGCCATCTGCGGTAAATTATCTGTAATGCTAGTGCATCTGCCATATGCTTCGACCAGCAAAGGGTCCCAATTAAATGTGGCAACTAAATCTTTTTTTGTTAGACTAAGCAATAAGAAATCATATATCGTTGGTTCATCAGGTAACTCAAAATCACAAAAATACTTCTCAATAGCATCTTCTAGCTGAATTCGCTGTGACTCGCAATCGCCTCGCTCATACATTTCCATATAGATATCTTCAAGGTTATCGCTTGTTGTCTTTAAATTAATGCTTGAAATGATGGATTGCATTCCTAATTTATCTATAAACCCTTTCATTGCAGATATCTTTTTTCCGTTTTTGTCACCCTTCAATATTGTAGCCACGCTTGCTCCCGCGCCTAGCAAAACGACATGGGGTCTGCTTTTATAATACTTTTCAAACTGATGGACTTTATCTTCAAAATCATCTGGTTCGCTTGATTTATATTCCTCAAACATTGAGTCTAGTTCTTCTTGACTTATTGGTTGTCCGCTATTTCCAATACAAGGATTATATAAAACCTCATCATCATCGATTTCAATTACGCCATTACTGATCCGACCTGTTGCAGCAAGTGTCTCATAAAAATCAACCATACCCTCTCCATCTAACAAGGGGCTTCCCATCATAAAATCTCTACATACTGCATCTTTTAATAACTTAACTTTATCTTCTTCACTTATTTCTTTCCATCTTTTGTTCTCAAATTTATTCATATTAATATCACCTCTCTACAAAAGCGGATTTGGTATTGAATTTAATCCGTTCAATTCATTATTTAAGATTTTTGTATATACCATAAAAATGAATCTTCAGTCATTCTTAATATCATCAGCGCATCTTCTTGAACCGGGTTGTCCTCTCCATGTGCTCCTAATCCAGACATTGCACTATATAAAGTTGCAAAAATTCTATATCTATTTGCCCCTTTATTTTTATCTAGCCAATACTTAAAAATCTTATTTTTCGTGCTTAGCTCTATACCATTCTCTACAATCTGCTCATCGGTAGCTTTCAAAATACCTTTTAAATAATCGGAATTATCACTATCAATTTTCGCGAAATATTTTTCGAAGGCAGTTCTGCAGTTATCGATGCAGCTTTTAAAATTTCCATTACTATAGGTTTCCAAGGCTTCGTTATAATGTCTTAATACCTCTGGGGAATTTCTTAACAGTTCTTTCCTCATAAGCGACATTTGTGATTGTCTCTCAATTTCCCCAATGGATAGGTATTGAATTGTATATGTATATCCTGCCTCGCCATAATCTACCTGAAGCTCATACCCTAATAATTCCAACCCATTTCTAATTTTATCTATAATTTCATCTTCAATTTCAGTACGTTGTAGTCTACGAAATATTTCATTTAAAAACGCATTAAGTAGTTCTTTATTGTCCTTAATCTCATTGCATACTTTCAACATACCCATTTCCGGATTAAAATGATCATTATCATTGCGGTATCCTCGATTAAAGCTATATGGATTAAAAAAATAACCATATTCCTCTATCAATGAAGATGCCCCAATACATCCAAGTATAAGCTCTAATAAACCATTTCCAGTCCTATGTGCAACACGCCTTATGGGTATGTCTAAAAAGCTGCACAATTGAGCTAAACTTTTATCTTCCTTACTATCCAATACAACACCCATATTTTTATCCTCCTGGTCTTATTTATTAGGCATCCGGTGACACTCATCCAGATATTTGTGAGCAAACGATATTAGTGTCAAAATATCTAAAGCCTTTGTCTCTTCTATCATCCAGTTAATTTTAGGAGTATGAGCTGCTGGGTTTCTTACCAAATGAAATATAGCTTCTAATAATTCTTTTACTCCAGTAAACTCACTTTTCTCACTATCTGTCTGCATAGAATTAAAAAAAAGATATGGATCACCTTTAGCAAATGCTTTTTGGAACAACTCACCACCATCTGAAGATAAACCAGTTATTTGGCGTACTCTCTCTGCAAGTCCTTTAGCCGCTTCAAACACTGCGTCATAGTAGTCTTTACGCAGATAATCTTTTATACAATATTTTTGTACCTCATTGTGAATTGCCCTATTATAAAGTTCCCGCTTTAGATGATTCATACGCCTATCTACTTCATCCAATGTTGTTGCCTGTTCTACATCAACGACTTTCCCTTCTTTACTAACAGATAGACCAGCCAATAATAACACTTTATTAGTTTCTTCTAAAAGATGAAGGTATTTTTCTCTATTACTTTGTACTGTAAAAGCAACGGGATTTAGCGCTTTGGCAATGAAGTCAAAGACTCGTTGAAGCGATTTATTGGTATTTATTTCATTCGCCAAACAATTATACAGCCAATCTCGTTTATTCAAGCCTAATGTATAGGTGTAACCATTACTAGACTTTCCATCATCAACCAAGGTTATTTGACTCTGTTGCAATAACCCAGACAATTCGCTTTTTGAAAACCCTTCACTGGTATGAGCTAAAACATCACACACTGCTTTTAATTGCTGTTGATCCAACATTTTTGCTGTCATTTAATCACCTCCATGTATTTAAAGTGAAAGTATATAATAAACAATTTAATAATTATATTTCTGTTTAAGTGTCAACTCATTCGCTTAATAATTAGCTCTAAAATCATTTAGCATCTTTTTCAAGATAAGTGCATTTGTATAATCTTTTTTAAAAGCACTCATCATATATCCCTCTATATTTGGAAAAAGAGGAAGTTTTCCTTCAAAATCGGAAGAATTATAGTCAGTATAATTTTCTTTCACAAACTTATCGAATCTTGCCTTCTCAAGCTCTGAATCAAAGATAAGAATGCACTCTAAGAAACGTCTCCTTGATGTTTGTTCCTCATCCATATCATCAGTAATATAGAACTTATGAACAATATACTCCATTGACTCTTTAATAAGATACTTATAACTAATATCCCAATTCATTCTGTTTCTATCTAACGATAATCCTGCTATTTTTGGAGTGGCCGTGAAATATCTACCCCCATCTAAGGCTGCCCCTCCCAAAGAATCTAATATTGTTTGATGATAATAGAGATTGATATCATACCAATGAGGACGACTATCATATTGCCCAAACAGATAGAACTCATATCCATCCCTGTTATCTGCAGCCGAGACCTGTTCTATTACGAATTCTGGTGCATACTTATAATACCTTCTTGATTCATCAGCCGAGTCAACCCAATCTGATGGACTTTGCAAATACAGAATGACACGTTCAAGTGCTGTAGCATCTATTCCAAAGCGCTTTTTCCAAAGCATTTCAATAATATTAATGTCAGCCGAAGAGTTTTTCGGTGTATTAGTATCCATAATGCGAACATATATGTTGTTTGCAAAAACTCCCTGATATTGCTCCGTCAAATAATACGGAGTATTGCGATCATTATGTATGATTATTACATCAATAGTTTTTTCAGATAAGAGAATTGATTGAACTGTAACAGTGGGTCTGATTCCACCAGCGAATTTTTTATCACGCAAAAAAGATACTAAATCTTGTGTTTTCTTCCGGTGAGAATCATCTACGATGTCTTGTATTTCATAGTCTCTTTCTTCATCAACACCGATAATAATCAAGCCATCTTTGCTTGATAAATTATTCGCCATGCAAATAATATCATGCAGAAGATCAGCCTTATTGCCATACCATTCCCGTTTAAAATCCCAATGATCACCTTCTTGTTTCAAGGAGATTAAGCTGTCGACCTGCTCAGTTAAATCTTGTATATTCATGGAACATCTCCTTAGGTTTACTTTATCGCTATCTCATGGTATTCGCAACCACCATAGGATCGTACGATTTTAAACTCCATTCATCACTTTCGCATTCAAAATACAAACCATTGATATTTGCTATTTCCCGAAAAGGCAATTCCTCTATTGATTCTACTTTTTCATAAAAATATCCGTCACTTGAAGATAGAAATAATTCACCACCATTTTCGCGAAGGTATAATTTATCAGGGAGGTTCGCTTTTTTCCATGTGAAAGTTGGGAAAGATATCTTTCTAGGTAATTGTTCTCTTGCAGACTCTGAAAGCAATTCAATCCACACTTTGACTCCATCTGAAATAGCTATCTCCTGAAAAGGAAAGTCTAATAAAATCTGTTTAATTTCTGAAATATCTTTATCCATAAAAATTTCAAAAGAAGAAAGTTCTAGTGCAGCACTTCTAGAGCGCACACCAGCCATATATATGTTTGCTGCTGCTAAATTTGGTAAGCCAAGTTCAACGAACATTGCAAGTGATGCATATGCTTGGACAATATTTTCTTCAGACTCAGAGTCAAACATTTGAGAGATCGCATGAATAATCCATGGCAATGTAAAACCATAGTAATCTTTAGAAATTTTATCCGCTCCTGGTTCTAATTCTACTATTTTAACAAGAGGAGCCCCATAAATCCAGTGACAACGTACCCTATCTAAAACCATCTGATTTGGTACTGTATCCATCAAAGTATGTGCATTCTCATTGCTCCAGATCTCGATTTCTCGGATAGTACTGTCAATTATTTTATTATGAGTACCATCATCTCCAAAAGATTGAATAAATGCTAAAATAAGTGTTCTGAAATAATCAGTATTTTCAAATATCATCTTAGATATCGAAAGAGGGACCCCTGATGCAATGAGTTTTTTCCTGACAGATTTATTTGGTATCCGGTTCAATAGTGCCGTAGTCCTAGCGCGTAACAGATCTATATAACTCTCTTCATCCTTAACTTCCGCTTGGATAAGTGCTAACGATTTTCTAAAAACATCATCAATCCAGTCAACCTCATCATCTTCATTAAAATCTTCATGCATTGCAAGTAGTTCATCATCTAAATAATCAAAAATCACATTCAATGATTCAATATATTTTTCATTGATATCTGTATCTACAAAGTCATTTGCAATAGCTTCAACAAGCAAATTAAAATCAGTATTTGTTTGTCTAGAAACTTGACAAAGATATCTTAACGCAACAAGTATACCACTTTGTACCTTTTCCATATTTTGATTATTAAAATAACTATGAGCAAGTCTTCTATTTTTATCTATTTGCCATTGTTCTTCAGTGGTATCAATAGCATAAAGAATTTTTCCTTCAACATCAGAAAAAGCACGTCCAGCTCTCCCACAAATATTCCAAAAGTCTCTTATACTAATTGTTTCATTGGAATAATAGGGTGTGGATACAATTACAGTTGATATTCCAACATTTACCCCTTGCCCAAGTGTAGATGAAGCTATAATTATTAAAGGGGGCTTAGAGCGCATAAGCTTTTCTATAGCAATACGTACAAGTGTTGGAAGGCGATTATTATGGCAAATAACCCCCTTCTTCGCAGCAACTAAAACAATATCGTCATCACTAAGTTCTTCAGTACATACACTTTCAAAAACATTCCACAAAGAATGATCCCATGGGTAATCTTTCGGTTGATTCCCCAGCGCTAAAAGTACACTTGCAGCCAGTCCTTCGATTGAATTTGCTCTTGCAGAATATATCATAACTGTTCCCGTTTGGGCTAATCGAACTGCTGTAGCAGCAACAGCTTCTTTTTTGTTTTTTGGAAATGGAGTTCTTCTAGTCCCAAATCCCAATGGTTTTTTCTGTATAAAATTAGGGTTAAATGGTTTGTCAGCGCCGATGATAAAATGAAGGAAAGTGCCAATTAAAAAATGCAGTTTTCTGGCGGATAGGGATGACATATGATACACTTTTTTCTGTCTGTAAAAAGCAGATAGAAAGGGTGGCAAAATGGAAGGAGACAACTGGATGGACATCCGAAGCGACCGCCAAAAAGGAATGAGCTACACAGAGATCGCCCGCAAGTACAACATAGACCCACGCACAGCAAAACGATATGCCCAGGCCGACACAAAACCGGTGTACAGCCTGACAGATCCCAAGCCATCAAAACTGGATCCATACAAAGAACAGATTGACGTGTGGCTGGAAGAAGCGCCGTATTCGGCGCTGCGGATACTGGAGAAGATCAAGGAAATGGGATTTCCGGGAGAATACTCCATCGTGAAGCACTACGTGCGAGGGAAAAAAGGACAGTTGGATGAGAAAGCAACGGTGCGGTTTGAGACGATGCCGGGGCTACAAGGCCAGGTGGACTGGGCATTCTTTGAAGATCATGTTGTGCTGGAAGATGGGAAACAGAAGAAGCTGTACTGCTTCCTGATGGTGCTGGGATACTCCCGGATGCGGTACATAGAATTTGTGACGGACATGAGCACCAACACGCTGATCCGCTGCCACCAGAACGCATTTCGGTACTTTCACGGCTACCCGGAGGAGATACTGTACGACAACATGAAGCAGGTGGTCGTCAAGCGTCTGCTCCGGCAGGAGGACAGCACGCTCAACCGACAATTTGAGGATTTTGCTGGATTCTACGGGTTCAAGCCGGTATTGTGCCGACCCTACCGGGGCCAGACAAAGGGCAAGGTGGAGCGGACAGTGGCGTTTGTTCGGGATAATTTCATGGTGGGAATCCGGTACAATTCGCTTGACGACCTAAACGGACAGGCCGTGGCATGGTGCAACAAGGTCAATGGGAAAGTGCACGCCACCACAAATGAGATTCCATTTGAGAGGCTAAAAAAAGAGGGCCTCAGCCCCCTTTCCAGAGAATATATCATCGACAAAATCAACCTGCGCCGGGTACAAAAAGACTGCCTCATCTCGTATGCCGGCAATCAGTATTCTGTACCAGCAGAATACGTCGGCAGAGATGTGGCAGTCGTAGCCCTGGACAACATGCTTGCCGCCTACTACGAAGGAAAGCAAATCGCCCTGCACCGCATATCGTACCAGAAAAAAGATATGGTAGTCAATGCCCAACATTACCGAAGATTAACCCTTAAGCAATCATTTGACATCGAAAACACCTTGCTGGACGGCGACAATGTCATTGATTTTCCTATCCGGCCGCCAAGTCTGTCCGCATACGATGAAGTAGCGGAGGTGGCGCAGTATGAGTGAAGTTTTGTACGAGCGACTCAAAGAAAACCTGGAATCCCTCAAAATGCGCAATACCCTGGAGATCATCGACAACTACCTGGAACGAGCTATCAAGGATGAACTCAACATTGTGGATGTCCTCGATCATATCTTCACCGAAGAGGCTAGGAGCAAGCGTCAGAGAGCTTACGAGAAGCAGATTCAGATGTCCGGCTTCCCCATCAAGAAGACCTTGGAGGACTTTGATTTCTCTTTTCAACCCTCCATCGACAAGCGCCAGATCGACGAGCTTTCTACCATGCGGTTCGTGGAGAATGCTGAGAATGTAGTGTTTTTGGGGCCACCTGGCGTTGGCAAAACCCATCTGGCCAATGCGCTGGGTATGGTTGCCGCCAAAAACCGCTACTCCACCTACTACATCAACTGCCATACCCTCATTGAGCAGCTGAAGAAAAGCCACTACGAGAATCGGCTACCAGACAAACTCCGCACCCTCATCCGTTACAAGGTGCTCATCATCGACGAAATTGGGTATTTGCCCATGGATATTCAAGGCGCTAACTTGTTCTTTCAACTCATTGCCAAAAGATACGAGAAAGCCTCTACCATCTTTACCTCAAACAAGACTTTTTCCCAGTGGAATGAAGTTTTTGCCGATGTTACCATTGCTTCCGCTATCCTCGACAGAGTGCTTCACCACTGTACCGTCATCAACATCAAGGGCGAAAGTTATCGCCTGAAAGAGCGCAAAGAGTACATGAAGCAAAAGCAGCAAATCGTCAATACCTTGTTTGAGCAGAACGCTCAGTAATCTAACTTTATACCCGACATTCCTCCCGCCGAAAACCTACAAAATTTATTCGGCGTTTTATTGCAAATTTAAACCGCCGTTGACATTGCTTACTGCCAAAGCCACCGGTACAGAAATACAGCTGATGCTCTGCACTGCGATGGGCTTCAGGCAGTACGGCTGCACTCAGTACAACCACCTTTCCCTCCAGTGATATGTCATATCCGGTCTGCCGGCAGTCCTGCGAAGCTAAAAGCTTTTTTTCTTCCACGAATTAATTCTCCTTCCTTTGCTTAAGCAGCTCCGTTAAATCGGTGATAAGACTTAGCTGCGTGTCATCCGGCATACGCTTGATAGCAGCGCGAACATAAGCCTCCACCGCTTCGGGGGATTGGTCTCCCACCTCAATAAGCTCCACCTTTTGTATGCTTACTGCACCCTGACGGACATTCAGCTTTACGATATCGCCGTAGTCCAATCCGGATGCTGAGCGCATGTCCTTGGGAATCAGCACTCTGCCCTTACTGTCGATAATGCGGTATGTGTTTTTTGCGTTCATACAAAGTAACCCTCCTTTTCCATAACCTCCCGAACGGTATCGGGGTGAATACCAAGCTCTTGAAAGAGCCCAGTCAGCTCCTCTGGCAGCTGATTTAAAATATCTGAGGCAAAAATGACAATGGCGCCGTCCCCACAGATGATTTCCAGAGCACTGTCGGCAGGAATTCCCGCATCCTCCAGCAGTTCTTCCGGCAGATTCAAACTGTTCTCGTCATCTGATTTATCCTCATCCTCCGGTGCATCCGACAAAGCACACAATGGTACGGCAACCTCGATGCCGGATTGGGTAAGCAAAAGCAGAGGGGCTGATTGCTCCCCCTGGGATGCAAGAATAACATCGACCTGTTCACCGGGTGTCAGCCCTGCAGGAATTGCAGGAAACGTCAGAAGTCCATGGGAATCGACGACCGCTTTTGTTTTCATAATTTTCATAGAATATTTCCTCCTTCATTAATATCCCTTGCGGGAGTTGGGTTATTGGTCAAAGAAAAGACCGGTGTCAAAAAGATTGAGCTGTGATGGCATATCCAGCAACCTTTCACCGGTATCATAGTTGGAAATCAGTACCTCAGCGTACTCACTTCCATTGTCATAGCGCTGCGCCAGATTATTGAGACGGCTGACCGATTCGATCTGGAAGTCTTTATACAACTCCCTGATGAATTCGCAGTCGTTATAGCTGACCAGAAATTTACCCTTGCAGGCTGTCAGCGTGTCCCGTAAGCGATAATGATCCTCCTTTCTGAATTCAACAGCATAATGTCCTTCTGTCTGGTAATAGGGAGGATCGCAATAAATGAAAGCATTCTCTCTGTCGTACTGTCGGATGAGGTCTTCAAAGTCCTTGTTCTCTATGACCGTATCCTTTAAACGAACATTGGCCTGCCAGAGCAGGTGGAAGGCTTTCCGGATATCAAAGGGCTGACAGCCAAAGCTAGTGCATCCGCTTCCGTAACTGTATCGAATGAGTTTATAGAAAGCGGCGGCACGCTTGACATCATTCATGACTGCTTTCTCTGTAAGAATCTGCCGGATGTCTTCATACTCAAGTGGGGAGAGATATCGCTCGGCAAGTACTAACTCCTTTGCGAGATACTCACTAGTAAATTCCTGCTTCTCCAAATATCTGCGAAGCACACCAAACTCATCTCGCCCATTCAGCGGCAGGAAGTTCAGTTCCTGAATCAGTGCAAGGGTTTGCTCCTTAGCACACCGGAACATGTTCGTGAGGTCGTAGTTAAAATCGTTGTACACCTCCATGGCAGTATCAATTGGCCGACCGAACAGCACCCAGCCACCGCCGCCGAAAACCTCAATATACCGCCCGAACTCTTTGGGCATTCTCTGATAGATCAACTCCCGCAATGCTTTTTTTCCACCCACCCAGCTGATGATGCTGTTCATTTTTTCACCTGCCTTTACTGCGGCGGTTGATGGCATCAACATCCGTTTTCATACAGGTTCCATCCGGACTCCAGCAAATGAAACCGACACGGGGATAGGGACAGCCCTCGCAGCGGGAACGCTCGGCTGGCAGCGGCACGCCATAACGTTTGGGGGGACCGGTTGCTCCCGCACCCGGCTTTTCTAATGGATTTGCTTTTTGATTCATGGTTTATGCTCCTTTCGCTGAAAACAAAAAAGGCGCCGCCTTTTTCCAAAGACGACGCCTCATGTTTTCTTATTCTGTTTATCATAGTTGATTCAGGAAAAAGAAAAAGCGCCTTTCAGTTTCAGTTGAAACCAAAAGACGCTACTATTAAGTTACATCCCTTGACCGGGATAGAGAATGACGAGACGGGAGGTTTGCAGCTCTACCGCTTCACCAGTTTCAATCAGTTCACGACGCAGAGCAATCCAACTTAAATCCTCCGCATAGGCAGGTTCGGGAGGACCGTGGCCGTAGCGAAAAGATTTGACGATCACGGCGATGTACTCGGATGCACCGCAGTCCCAGCGAAGCTCCTTGTATAGATTGGATCGTTGTATGTCCTTTACCTCCGGAATACCACTCATGATTCCAGCACTAGGAATTCCTGTATTGGTTTCCAGACCAAGGATAGAAAAATTTTGCTCATGATGAATTGACCTCCTGCATTTTATATTTTTTGTGTCATAAAAATGGGAACAAAAAAAGAGGCTAAGTTTGCTGGTCATTAAAGTCGACCTGAAACTCAGCCTCTTGTGTTTTTTAAATAATTTTTTTATTTATTCCATAACATGAGGTACTCTGCTTCACCTGTATTTTCGTCAATCTGCTCTTGTTTAATTGCAAATAGTTCTCGTTGATAGAAATTAACGGCTTTCCCGTTCTTTTTATAAACTGCTAAACTAAGCTCGGAATAATGCTCCTTTATTTTATCAAGCAGTTGTTTCCCAATCCCTTTTGATTGCTCATCATTAGAGACAAATATCCCTGCTATATATCCACCATCAACTCCAACAAAAGCATTAATCTTACCCTCTGATTCATAAACATATATTTCTGCACTTGGAAGCATACTTTTTACCAAATCAAAGTTGCTTTCCCAATACTCTTTGGAGATAAAATTATGAGCTTGAATGTTAGTATCAAGCCATATTTCCATTATTTTTTCCAAATCTTTGTTTTCAAATTTTCTAATCATATTAACCTCAATTAAGTTTATTTTTTGATGGCATCACACAAAAGACCTATGTCATCTGTGGAAAGGGCAAAAAAGCGGGGTCAAAAATCGCATTTTTTGAGCTCTGAAACCGGTCGTTTTTGAGCCAAAAACCACAACATCTTGTGGTCTAACTCCTATTTTTCTTGTCCGAACCACAATACGTCATCATTATCACTGCTTCAACGTGTGATGTCCTCGGAAAAAGGTCTACAGGCCGGGCGGCGGTCACCCGATAACCCATTTGCTCCAAAATGCGGCAATCTCTTGCCAGAGTAGCCGAATTGCAGGATATATACACTATTTTTTCGGGGGCCATTTGCTCAATGCTTTCCAGCACCGCCTGATCGCAGCCCTTTCGGGGCGGATCAACCAGCACCACATCCGGCCGGATGCCCTGCTTCTCTAAATAGCGGGCACCCTCCCGGGCATCTCCGCAAAAGAATTCGGCGTTATTATAGCCCCCCAGCTCTGCGTTGCGCCGGGCATCCTCCACAGCCTGCGGAATAATCTCCACCCCGATCAGCTTGCCTGCTTTTTTGGCCATGGAAAGTCCAACCGTGCCCACTCCACAGTAAAGATCCAGAACCGTTTCCTTGCCGGTCAGGCCGGCAAACTCACCGGCAAGCTCATACAGCCTTTCCGCTGAGCGGCGGTTCACCTGATAAAAGGACTGAGCGGAAAGCTCTACCTTTACACCGCAAATTTCATCCTGAATGACCCCACTGCCCCACAGAGTACGGGTTTTCGACCCTAGAATCACGTTGGTATCCCGGGTATTGCTGTTGAGGGTAACGGTGCTTACTTCCTCAAAAGCGGCGGTAAGCTGATCAACAAATTCCTTTTCATGGGGCAGGCTCTTGCCGTTGATCACAAGGCAGACCATGACCTGACCCGTGGTTTCGCCACAGCGCAGGTAAATATGGCGAACAAGGCCCTTGTGGCTTGTTTCATCATAAGGAAGAATTTTGTGGGCATCCATAAAATCCAGCACAAACCGGGTAATCCGGTTAAAGACAGGCGGCTGGAGGGCACAGCTTTCCCATGGAATTACCCTGTGGCTTCTGGGTGCAAAAAAGCCTGCGACGGCTTTTCCGTTTTCCAAGGCTACAGGAATCTGCGCCTTGTTGCGGTAACCCTGAAGCTGGGGTGAGGGCAAAATCTCCTGCACGACAACATCCACTCCCCCGATTCGCCGCAGATTTTCCTCCACCCAGCTCTGCTTGATTTCCAGCTCATGGCTGTATTGGATATGGCGCAAAGCACAGCCGCCGCACCGGTGAAAAATCGGGCAGTCGTTCTCTTCCCGGTGGGGGGATGGCCGAAGAAGCTCCTTCACAATGCCATAGGCGGCGGTTTTCTGCACCTTCACCACCTGCACCCGGGCTAAATCACCATCTACTGTCATGGGTACAAAAACCACCATACCCTCATGGCGGCCCAAGCCGTTGCCATCGTGGGCAACAGCGGTAATTTCCAGTTCAATTGTATCGTTTTTATTTAGCATAGGGCTCCTTTATTTTTGAAGAGTAACCACATTTTGCGGCGTTCCGGCCACAAAGGCCTCCAGATTGGCTGCGGCAATTTCCAGCAGACGTCCCCGGGTTTCACGGGCCATCCACGCCACATGGGGGGTAATCACCGTGCGGGAATGCAGGGTCAAAGGGCTGTTTTGGGGCGGTTCCTGACTGAGCCCATCCAGACCGGCCCACGCAAGTTTGCCGCTATCCAGCGCAGCCGCCACATCTGCTTCATTGAGCAGGCCGCCCCGGGCTGTGTTGAGCAAAATGGCCTCCTCCCGCATTTGAGAAAGGGTGGATGCGTTGATGATTTCGGCCGTTTGCGCACTCAGCGGGCAATGGAGAGAAACCACGTGGGAACGGGCAAGAAGCTCCTCAAAGGAAACCATCTCCACCCCATCCATACCCCGGCCGGAGGAGCGGCGGCAGGCGATCACCTTCATACCGAATGCCATGGCCATTCTTGCCACGGCCTGCCCGATTGATCCCAAGCCGATGATACCCATAGTCTTTCCCGCCAACTCGGTGGTGGTGATGGCAGTCAGGCGGCTATCCACCGACTCTGTCCATTTGCCTGCCTTAACGAAATCGTTGTAAACCGAAATGCGGCTCACAATATCCAGCAGCAGACCAAAGGTCCCCTGCGCCACACCCTGTGTGCTGTAGCCCGGCACATTGCAGACAGTAATCCCCGCCGCCGTGGTGGCCTCCAAATCGATCATGTTAAAGCCGGTTCCGAAGGTCCCGATATACCGCAGGGCCGGGCAGGCCGCCACTGTTTGGGCGGTGATGGGCGCACGGTTGGTAAAAACTGCCTGTGCATCGCCAATGGCTGCCGCAATTTCCTCCGGGGCAGTATAGTCGTGCCACACCAGCTCGTGGCAGGCCGCTGTTGCCCAAGCCTGCCTGTCAAAATTTACCAAATATCCATCCAGCACCACACATTTCATAGGAACCCCCCTTAACTGATTGTTGTATTGTAGTATACCATAAAAGCGAAGCGTTGTGGTATATTCACTCTGCGCATAAAGCAGTGTAATATCCGCTTTTGCCAAAATTGCTCCATAAGAAGACCTTTCACAGCTCAACGCAGTTGATATTCTTCACTTCCGCACTCATGCCGTGCGGCTGGCACATCCTTTCTCCACGATGAGAAAGGATGCAAAGAATCGCCAAGGGGGCGCTCCCCCTTGGTACCCCCCAGACCCTATATTCACTCGCCCCTAAATCTTAGGTTTGCCAGATAATTGTATCTGTCACAGCGCCCTCCGACCCCCGTCACAGTTCAAGCATAAGCATGAGAAGTATAATGAAATATAATAAGCGCTTTGCGGTTATTATACCATAGATATCCCATGGCCTCCATATTAGAATACCGATAATACCCGCTATTTTATGCGCCAGTCAAAAATTCCTGCAAACAGCCTGTACGGTGAAAAAAGGCGGGTCTACTTCCCCTTTTCTACGTATATACATGAACTATATCCGCTTTTTCACCGCAACACATTGGGGGGAGATTGTATTGAACACTGTCATTAAATTCAAACCGCTGGTCTGTAATCTGGCGATCCCGCTGGTAGCCGGCGCAGTATCCTCCTATCTGGCTGGGGATACGCGGGCGGTTTACGAGATTCTGGCGCTGCCGTCGTTTGCGCCGCCAGCCGGGTTTTACTCCTTTATCTGGACTGTGCTTTACCTGATGATGGGTTACAGCGCTTATCGTGTTTTCACCAAGCCCAAAGTGGATTCCAACCAGAAGGCGCAAGCCGCCTCCCCCTATTTTATCCAGCTGTTTTTGAACTTTCTATGGTCTCCTCTATTTTTCCGCCTTGGTCTGCTCACACTGGCAGGGTGCCTAATCATCGCCATGATTATAGTGACCATTGTGGTTGTGGTGCGGTTTTATACCATCGACCGGTTTACTGTATTTTTGATGGTTCCCTATCTTTTATGGCTGATTTTCGCCATGGTTCTGAATTTCACCATAGCGGCTCTCAATTAGGTTTTATCCGCTCCAACAGAAGGCTTTTCGGCTCTATGGTCGGGAGCCTTCTTTTGTCATGCCACTCTGTATCAAATTGATATAGTGATGCCACTTTAAAACAGGCTTTGCTGTTTTAAACAGCGTGCCTTGCACGCTGAAAGCACAAAGTGCTTTGGCACACTATGTAGAATGCGCCAGCGGCTGTAGGCCGCCCATCTGCCGAAAATTCGGCAGATTCTTTAAAACCGCTTAAGCGGTTTTAAAGCTGCGCTACTATAGCATACACCATTGGTATATCAGAAAAGCGCTTGTATGACACATGATTTTATACTATAATAGGAATACTGAAAAAAAGCTCCCATGCCCATTCCGGCGAATGCAGGCATACCACAGGGAGACAGGGAGGAACAAAAAGTTGGACAGACTTGAAATTGCCAGGCTGGCCGCCGATCCCGGCCGCTATACCGGTGAGACTGTGACAATATGCGGATGGGTGCGTACCCTGCGGGATAGCAAATCCATCGGTTTTATCGAGCTCAACGACGGCTCCACCTTTAACAGCCTGCAGGTTGTTTTTGAGGAGAAGAATCTGGATAACTATAAGGAAATCACTAAAATTGGCGTGGGTGCCTCCATTGTGCTGGAGGGGCAGGTTATCCTCACCCCCGATGCCAAACAGCCCTATGAGGTGCATGCCTCTGCGATCCGGCTGGAAGGAGCCACCACCCCAGATTATCCTCTGCAAAAAAAGCGGCACTCTCTGGAATTTCTGCGCTCCATCGCTCATTTGCGCCCCCGCACCAACACCTTCAACGCAGTCTTTCGCATTCGCTCGGTAGCGGCCTATGCCATTCATAAGTTTTTCAACGAAAACGGCTTCATTTATGCCCATACCCCCATTATTACCGGAAGTGACGCTGAGGGCGCCGGTGAGATGTTCCATGTCACCACCTTTGATATAGGCAACCCGCCCCGTACCGAGGATGGTGCTATCGATTATTCGCAGGACTTTTTCGGGAAATCCACCAACCTGACCGTTTCCGGCCAGTTGGAAGGCGAGATCATGGCCCTTGCTTTTGGCAAGATTTACACCTTTGGGCCTACCTTCCGAGCAGAAAACTCCAACACCCCCCGCCATGCGGCTGAGTTTTGGATGATCGAACCGGAAATCGCTTTTGCCGATCTTTCCGATGATATGAAGCTTGCTGAAAGCATGATCAAATCGGTGCTGAGCCATGTGATGGCAACCTGCCCCGATGAGATGAAATTCTTTAACGACTTCTACGACAAGGGTCTTTTGGAGCGCCTGCGCGGTGTGGTGGAATCCGACTTTGCCCGTGTTTCCTACACCGAGGCCATTGACCTGCTTGTTCCTCATAAGGATAAGTTTGAATACCCTGTGTATTGGGGCTGTGACCTGCAAACCGAGCATGAGCGCTTCCTCACCGAGACCATCTTCCAGCGGCCTGTGTTTGTCACCGATTACCCCAAGGAAATCAAAGCGTTTTATATGCGTATCAACGACGATGACAAAACCGTGGCCGCCATGGACTTGCTGGTTCCCGGCGTGGGTGAAATCATCGGCGGCAGTCAGCGTGAAGAACGTCTGGATGTTCTCAAAGAGCGCATCGCCCAGTGCGGCCTCAGTGAAGAGGATTACGACTGGTATCTCCAATTGCGGAAATACGGCGGCACAAAGCACGCCGGCTTTGGCCTTGGCTTTGAGCGCCTGATTATGTATATGACCGCCATCAGCAACATCCGTGATGTTATTCCCTTCCCCCGCACCACCGGCTCTGCCGAATATTGATTTCAGAACCCATCCCCGAGAGGTTTATATGAGTATAGAAAAGCTGACCCAATACCTGCGTGAGCTGGGGCCGGGTCTTTGCGTTGCGTTTTCCGGCGGTGTGGACAGTGCCCTTCTGTTGGCTCTGGCCTGTAAGACGGTGGAAAATGTACATGCTGTCACCCTGTTCACCCCCTTTCATTCCCCCAGAGAGCCCCAGGAAGCCGCCGAGGCCGCCCAGGAGCTGGGCGCTGCCCATCAGATTATCCGGTTGGAGGAGCTTCCCCCGGAGGTGCTTTGCAACCCGGTGGATCGATGCTATCTCTGCAAGGGCTGGGTTTTCCGCTCCCTGTGGGAATATGCGAAAGAGCAGGGGCTTGCCTATGTGCTGGACGGCACCAACGCCGATGATTTGCAGCAGTACCGCCCGGGCCTTCGAGCCTTGGCGGAGCTGAAAGTAAAAAGCCCGCTGGCTGAGCTGGGCATCACCAAGGCGCAGGTGCGGGAAATGGCAGCACAGTTGGGGCTGGCTGTAGCAAGCAAGCCCTCGGCACCTTGCTTGGCGACCCGCTTCCCCTATGGGGCCACGTTGGAACCCCAGAGGCTGGCCGCAGTGGATAAGCTGGAAAACCAGATTCGCAGCCTTGGTTTTGCGGTTATTCGGGTGCGCATCCACGGCGATGTGGCACGGCTGGAGCTGCCTGCCGATCAGCTTGCCGATTTTCTTCCCCACCGGGAAACAGTGACCCGCTGGGTGAAAGAGGCTGGCTATGATTATGTAACCTTGGATTTGGAAGGCTTCCGCTCCGGCAGCATGGATATCCACATCCGCAAATAACGCAGTACTTTTGATTGGGAGGCTCTAGAACATTGGATATTCAGGGGATTTTGCAGTCAGTGAAGGATGGCTCCCTTTCAGTGGAGGCCGCTTCTGGCCTGCTCAAGGATTTGCCTTATGAGGATTTGGGCTTTGCCAAGCTGGATCATCACCGCCAGCTGCGCTCCGGTTTTGGCGAGGTCATTTACTGCGCCGGAAAATCGGTGGAGCATACTGTCTCGATTTTTTCACATTTTGCGGGGAAAGGCTCCAATGTGCTGGGCACCCGGGCCAGCGAAGAGCAGGCTCAGGGCGTTCTGGCGGCTATACCCGGGAGTACCCATGATCCTGTCAGCCGCACCGTTTCACTGATTACAAAGCCGGTGGAGCCCCTGGGGCTGGTGGCGGTCTGCACGGGGGGCACCTCGGATATCCCAGTGGCGGAGGAGGCGGCGGTTACCGCTGAATTCTTTGGTGCAAAGGTGGATCGAATTTACGATGTGGGAGTGGCGGGCATTCATCGCCTGCTGAGCCAGCTGGATCGCCTGCGCAGTGCCAACGCCATTGTGGCAGTGGCCGGTATGGAAGGCGCTTTGGCCGGTGTGGTGGCCGGTCTGGTGGATATCCCGGTGGTGGCGGTTCCCACCTCGGTGGGCTATGGAGCCAGCTTTGGCGGCGTTTCCGCCTTGCTGACCATGCTCAACTCCTGCGCCGAAGGCATCGGCGTGGTCAACATTGACAATGGGTTTGGGGCAGGGCATTTAGCCTGCCAAATCAATCGACTGGCCTGTGGCCGCAAAGGAGAAAACCGATGAAATCTCTTTATTTTGAATGCAACTCGGGCATCAGCGGTGATATGACAGTGGCGGCTCTTTTGGATTTGGGCGCCGATGAAAAGGTCCTCCGTGAAGGGCTGGCCAGCCTGAATGTGAGCGGGTACGCCCTGAAGATCAGCCGGGTCAAAAAATCCGGGATTATGGCTTGTGACTTCAATGTGATTTTGGATGAAGACCATGATGATCACGACCACAACGGTCATCATCATGACCATGACGGCCATCACCACGACCATGACGGCCATCACCACGACCATGACGGCCATCACCACGACCATGACGGCCATCACCACGACCATGACGGCCATCACCACGACCATGACGGCCATCACCACGACCACGATGACCATCACCACGACCACGATGACCATCACCACGACCACGATGACCATCACCACGACCACGATGACCATCACCACGACCACGATGACCATCACCACGACCACGACGGCCATCATCACGACCATGATGACCATCACCACGACCACGACGGCCATCATCACCACGAGCATCGGAATCTTTCGGATGTCTTGGATATCATCGGCAAATCCAGTATCAGCCACCGGGCTAAGGATATTGCCTGCGCCATTTTCCGTGTTGTGGCACAAGCTGAGGCCACCGTTCACGGCCTGCCGGTGGATCAGGTGCATTTCCACGAGGTAGGGGCAGTGGATTCCATTGTGGATATTGTCGGCACCGCCATCTGCGTGGATAATCTGGGGGTAGACCGCATTTTCTGTTCCCCGCTCAGCGAAGGAATCGGTACAGTCTGGTGCCAGCATGGGCGTATGCCGGTGCCAGCACCCGCTACCTTTGAAATCATGCGCCGTTGGAGCATCCCCATGGTGATCACCAAAAACGTTGGCGAAATGGTCACCCCTACCGGTGCCGCTATCGTAGCCGCTTTGGCGCAGGGCTTCTGCGCACCCACCCGGGGCATTCTCAAGCGCATCGGCTATGGTGCCGGTAAAAAAGAGTTTGAGCATTCTGCAAACCTGCTCCGTGTGAGCCTGTGGGAGCCAAACAGCCTCTATCTCAGTGATGAGGTGCTGGAGCTGACCTGCAACATCGATGATATGACCGGTGAGCAGCTGGGCTTTGCCTGTGAGCTGCTGCTGGAAAAGGGTGCTTTGGATGTGTGGGTATCCCCCATCCAGATGAAAAAGAATCGCCCGGCCCATATGCTTTCTCTGCTCATTGAGCCCAGTCAGGAGGAGGAAATGGCAAAGCTTTTGTTTTTGCATACCTCCACCATCGGCGTGCGGATGACCACCCATAAGCGCCGCAAAATGGAGCGCCGCAGCGATGCGGTGGAAACCCCTTTGGGGCCGGTAGCAGTCAAGCGCCTTTCTTATGGCGATGTGTTTAAAACCGCTGTGGAGTATGAAAGTGCCAGAAAGCTGGCAAAGGAAAAGGCTCTGCCTTTGAACCAAATTTACAACGCCGCATATCATGCCATAACAGGAGAAAATTGAAAGCTTTAATTTTAATCTTGCAAAACTCGGCCTTATGGTTTACAATAACCATTGTAGAACACATAGGGAGAAGGATTGAATATGGCTTTATACCAAGAAATGACAAAGGAACAGCTCAGCAAGCTGCTCGTTAACCTTGAGGCAGAGTATACAAGTTACAAAGCAAAAAATCTCAAATTGGATATGTCCCGCGGCAAGCCAGGCGCCGACCAAATGGATCTTTCGGCTGATTTGCTCTGCGCTGTCCCCACCTCAGCGGAGGCACGTGCAGCAGATGGAACCGACTGCCGCAACTATGGCGTTCTGGATGGAATTCCCGAGGCCAAGGCTCTTATGGCTCCCTTGATGGATGTGGGGCTGGATGAGGTGCTTGTGGGCGGAACCTCCAGCCTGAACCTGATGTTTGATTGTGTGGCCAGAGCCATGACCCACGGCGTGGTGGGCTCTCTGCGCCCTTGGTGCAAGGAGGAAGGTCTGAAATTTCTTTGCCCCTCTCCCGGGTATGACCGGCATTTTGCCGTTACACAGCATTTCGGCTTTGAATTGATCTCTATCCCCATGACCCCACAAGGCCCGGATATGGATTTGGTGGAAAAGCTGGTTGCCTCCGATGAAAAAATTAAGGGCATCTGGTGTGTGCCTAAATATTCCAACCCCCAAGGCATTACTTACTCCGATGATACCGTTCGCCGGCTGGCTAATTTGAGCCCTGCCGCACCGGATTTCCGCATTTTCTGGGATAACGCTTACAGTGTCCACGATCTTTACCCGGAAAACCCCGATATTTTGCTCCCCCTGCTGCCTGAACTGAAAAAGAACGGCAAGGAAAATATGGCTTTTCTTTTCTGCTCCACCGCTAAAATCACCTTTGCTGGTGAAGGTCTTGCCGCTTTGGGTGCTTCTAAAGAAAACCTTGCTCAAATCAAGGCCAGCATGGCTTTCCAGCTCATTGGCCACGATAAGCTGAATCAACTGCGCCATGTGCGTTTTTTGAAGGATATGGATGGCATTCGTGCACAAATGGCCCGCCACGCTGAAATTATCCGCCCCAAGTTCGAGCTTGTGCTGAGCACCTTGAAAAAGGAGCTGGGCGGCACCGGGCTGGGCAGCTGGATTGAGCCTAAGGGTGGTTATTTTATCGCTCTGGATGTGATGGAAGGCTGTGCCAAACATGTGGTGGCTCTCTGCAAGGAGGCCGGTGTGGTGATGACCGGTGCCGGTGCTTCTTCCCCCTATGGGGTAGACCCAATGGATACCACCATCCGCATTGCCCCCACCTTCCCCACTTTGGAAGAGCTGGGTCAGGCCGCCAATCTGCTTTGCCTATGCGTGAAAATCGCCTGTGTGCAAAAGCTGCTGGCCGCCTAAAGATTATCCCTACTACCAGAAGGCAGCCTGCCGTTTTCTTTGCGGCAGGTTTTATCCTTTCTTTTGAAAAAAATAGAGGATGCAAAGAAAAACCGTCTTTTTCTAATGTCGGTCTATTGCCCGATCTTTCCAGTCTACCGATCTAAAAAACAGGTGTATGACCTGAAATAATTATAGGACCTATCGCAAGAATGCAGAACAGATATTGGAGGTAAAAATGGTGAATGACGCTTACATCAGCCCTTTTTCCACTCGCTATGCCAGCGATGAAATGCAGTATATCTTTTCGGAGGATATGAAATTCAAAACCTGGCGGCAGCTCTGGATCGCACTGGCCCGAGCCGAAATGGAACTGGGCCTGCCCATTACACAGGCGCAGATTGACGAACTGGAGGCTTTTAAGGATAACATCAACTACGATGTTGCCCGCCAGCGGGAAAAGGAAGTCCGCCACGATGTGATGAGCCATGTCTATGCCTATGGGGTGCAGTGCCCTGGGGCAGCCGGTATTATTCATCTGGGAGCCACCAGCTGTTATGTGGGTGACAACACCGATGTGATTATCATGCGCAGGGCCTTGGAGCTGGTGCGCCGCAAGCTGGTGAATGTAATTGATTTGCTCTCCGGCTTTGCCATGGAGCATCGTGCTCTGCCTGCACTGGCCTATACTCATTTGCAGCCCGCCCAGCTGACCACCGTAGGCAAGCGTGCCGTTCTGTGGATCAACGAGCTGGTAATGGATCTGGAGGAGCTGGAACACCGTGCGGCCAACCTCAAGTTGCTGGGCTCCAAGGGCACCACCGGCACACAGGCCAGCTTTGTGGAGCTGTTTGAGGGCAACACCGCTAAAATCAAGGATTTGGAAGGCCGTATCGCCAAGGAAATGGGTTTTGACAGCGTAGTGCCTGTTTCCGGGCAAACCTACTCCCGCAAGGTGGATTTTCAGGTGCTTTCGGTTTTGGCCGGTATCGCCCAATCCACCAGCAAATTTTCCAACGACATGCGCCTTCTGCAAAGCTTCAAGGAAATGGAAGAACCCTTTGCCGCCAACCAGATCGGCTCCTCCGCCATGCCCTACAAGCGCAATCCCATGCGCAGTGAGCGCATCACGGCCCTTTCCCGCTATGTGATGGTGGACTTGCTCAACCCTGCCTTCACCTCCGCTACCCAGTGGTTTGAGCGCACCTTGGATGATTCCGCCAACAAGCGCATTGCTGTGGCTGAGGCTTTTCTGGCTGTGGATGCTATCCTCAACATTATGCTCAATGTGTGCGATGGCCTTGTGGTATACCCCAAGGTGATCAGCCAGCGCATTATGCGTGAGCTTCCCTTTATGGCTACCGAAAACATCATGATGTCCGCTGTCAAAAAGGGTGGAAACCGGCAGGAGCTCCATGAAAGACTGCGCCTGCATTCCATTCAGGCCGGTAAAATGGTTAAGGAGGAAGGCCTTGAAAATGACCTGATCTCTCGGATCGCCGCCGATCCTGCTTTTGGTCTGCGTCAGGAGGAGCTGGATGCCATCTTAAAGCCGGAGGATTTCATCGGCTGCTGTATCCCGCAGGTGGAGGAATACATCCGGGATATAGTCGAGCCCATTCGGCTGGCCAATCAAGATATTTTGGGCGAAAAAGCACAGCTTAGCGTTTAACTCACAGCCTGCCGGCTATTCCGGCTCAAAGCCGGAATATCTTCCCCGGGGCCACATAGGCTCCGGGGAAATTCATTTGCCGGTGCAAATGAATCGGCAGGCTTTTGCTTTGGGAAATTTTTGCCGGGTTGTACCTGCGGGGAAAATATGGTATCATATATATTCATGATAGTCGACATCCCTCGACACATTTTTATTGGTCGGGCTTCAACAGTTCATACAGTTGTTAAGCTCTCTTCAAAGTGCATAAATATAGAAAAACGGGAAGGATTTAACATGAAGCAAAAGCTTTTTTCGAATATGAAGCGACTGACCAGCGCCTTTGCCATTTCGCTGCTTTCGGTTACGCTGGTGGTGCTGGTTTTGTGCCTTACCGTTTTCAAAGACCCCCAGGCAGTGGCTGTGATCGGAACCCCCTCGGAGGATTCCAGCCAAAGCAGTCAGCCCGCTGACCCCGATGCGCCGAATTTTACGCTCAACTCCAAAATCTATTTTGCCAGACCGGATAGCTCCGGCAATCTGCTTTTCACCAATCCGGCTGAAAACAGCTATAAAATGAGCGTAAACATTATTTTGCAGGAAACGGATAAATCAGTGCTTTTTACCGGCTTTGTCGACCCGGGCGAATCCCAGGAAAAAAAGAAACTGAACGTGGAGCTGGCGGAAGGTGTTTACCCCTGCATTGCTGAAATCACCGTTTATGATCTCAATACCTTTGAGCCAAAAGGCACCACAAAAGCAGAGGTTACCCTCTATATTGGCCAAAAGCCGTAAACCCCCATACAACTCAAAACCCCGAAAGCTCTTCAACTAGAAGATACTTTCGGGGTTTTATTTGTTTGCTCAATCCTTAGGCATCGATGGTTTCAGGAAGTTTATCCAGAAGTTCACCCAGCTGCATATCCAAGCCTTCAAGGGTGATTTCAGCCACCTGCTTCTGATAGGTGACATAAGCACAGGTCGAAGATAGATACACCGGGGAGGTTCCCCCCGCCACAACTTTACGGGTCACCTTGGGGCTGGCAATGCCTGTTTGCAGAGCCATGAGAACAGTATAATTCTTTTGATCGGCTCCGGGAAGTACAATGAGTTCACCCTCTTTGGAAAAAGCCACGCCTGCATCGCCGCAGGCCGCCAGATACAGCACATTTTGGCCCATACCACTGGTAGCATATTGGCCGGGGAAGCTGTCGGAATAGCTTTCCTGGGGGGCGGTCATATCGGTCAGGTCATAAACCCGAACCGACGTTTCCCGGTCTGCATGAGAGCCTACAACAGCCAATTGGTTCTGGGAGAGGAACAAATCCCGGATTTTATCCATACCGGGTATACTAAGCTGGCAAACCGCCTGCTGGGTAACCGAATGAATCAACTCCACTGTGACAAAGGTATTTTCTTTATCCGGATCAGTCCGGTCGTTGTTGCGGTAATAAAGGTCATATTCCCCTTGGGTTTTCAGCAGCTGGGATTTTCCCGGCCCGCCTATACCACCGGATCGCCGATCCTGTGCTGTCGATGCCGATCGGCCGGAGCTGGCTGCTTCTTCCTGCACCGGAACGGATTGGGGCGCCATCTCTGCTTTGGGTTCCTGCTGATAAACAGACGAGGCGCTCTGAGCTTCCTGCGGAATCTCCTGTGAAAAAAGCTCCGCTTGGGGCTGAGGCTGCGCCTGCTCGGGAGCGGCGGCTGTGCTGGGGGCAACCCGCACATTTCCACCCACAAGGTCATTGGTGATTACATTAAAGCCAAAGCCATAAAAGGCACCCACAATAACGGCAAAGGCGGCCGCATAGGCCAAGGCCGGGCGATAATTATAGGTTTTAAGCTGCTGCCAAAAGCTCACCTTGGGGCGCAAAGGCGGCAGCTGAATATCCTGAATGCTTTTCAAGAGGGCTTCTCCCCGCAGGGCAGAGGGAAGCTGCACCGGATCAATGAGATCATCCAGTGTTTTGCCAATATATTTAGCGGTATACAGCATTTCCCGCCTAGCCTCCTGTTTGTTTTGACGCTCTGCCAAAGCCCCCAACCCTCTCCGGAAAAAATGATGTCACTGAAATTGCCCCGGCTCCAGCATTTTGCGGAGCTTGGCCAATGTGCGATGCAGCTTGGAGCTGACTGTTCCATGGGGGGTGCCCATTATGCTGGAAATTTCCTTGGTAGTGTAACCTTCCAGCACTGAAAGGGTCAAAATCAAGCGCTCCTGAGAAGTCAGGCGCTGCATAGCCTCCAAAACGGTTATCTTTTCGGAGGCCTGCTCCGAAACATCTTCGCCGCTTGTGATAACAGTCAGAAAATTCTCGATATCGTAGGTGTTTTTCCCCTTAACATACTCGCCGATTTTGCGTTTGCAGCGAATGGATAAAATCTTCATCATCCAAGCCTTAAAGCTGGTAACATCCTTCAGCTTCTGAATCCCTTTATAGGCTTCTATAAAGGTTTCGCTCACTACATCCTCGGCATCGTGGGCGTTGCCCAAGGTATAAAGGGCGACCTTATATAAATCAGGTGCAATGGCTTCATACACCTGAGCAAAGCTTTCCTTATCGCCGCTGCGCGCGGCCTCTACCTTTATTGGATCAACGATCACTGAAACACCACCAAATTCTGGCGGCGCACTAGAAGAACAGACAGCACCAAAGGCCCCAAGGGGCTTTGGCTGTTCTATTACTATAGTGCGGCTTTCTCCGCCGAATACTGCATATGTATAAAATATTTTCTTTTTTCTCTTTGGCATGCTCGGGCATCGGGGCAAGCATTCTGCATATCAAGAGATATCATTTCTCATGGCTTTAGTCTAAGTATAAGAACGAAACATAGAATGTCTGCGTTAGCAGATATTATACCGTAAAACTTCTTTCCTCGGCTTTGCAAAGATAATTTTCTTCACTTCCGCACTCATGCCGTGCGGCTGGCACATCCTTTCTCCACGATGAGAAAGGATGCAAAGAATCGCCAAGGGGGCGCTCCCCCTTGGTACCCCCAGAGCCAAAAATAAGTAGGCGACATCTTGTTCAGCTTAGACCGTGCTTATGCCGCACGGGCAATAACTTTCTTTTTGGCTGAAAAAGAAAGTCATCAAAGAAAAAAGCCCTCTTTGGCGTTGGGCGAAGACTTTGCCCTTCCCCCCGCCGGAGGCGGTCGAGGGTACATGGGGGAACTGGTTGAGGGTTGAGGGTTTAAGCTCTAGCATAGGCCCCTGATCTTATCCCCGCCGGAGGCCGGAGGGGGTACATGGGGGAACTGGTTCCCCCATGAGGCGCTTTGTGGCTGAAGGCCACTTTAGCATTTCCCGCAGGAAATGCAAGCGCCCGGGGTGAGGTTATTATACCGTATCCCGACAATTTTTTCAACTTATGCCCATTAAGGAGTAAACGCCCGCCAATTGCGCAAAATAAATATATTTCTTATGGATTCTTAAAAAAAAATTGTAAACACATAGTGCTAGAAAGTTTAAAATACGGATTGACATTGTTATAAAAATAACATATTATATTGTTAAATCATTAACAACATGCTGCTGAAGGAGGAACATCCAAATGGCAACAAAAGAAACAACCCCGCAGACCCCCGATACCGCCACTATGATTAATACCTTGGTGGATAAGGCACAGGTGGCTCTGTCTGAGTATATGAACATGAACCAAGAGCAGGTGGATGCTATGGTCCACGCAATGGCTCTGGCCGGGCTGGATGCACATATGCCGCTGGCTAAAATGGCCGTGGAAGAAACTGGAAGAGGCATTTACGAAGATAAAATCATTAAAAACATTTTTGCCACTGAATACATCTGGCACTCCATCAAGGATCAGAAGACGGTTGGTGTTGTGGATGAAAATGAGCTGGAAGGCTATGTAGATGTTGCTGAGCCGGTTGGTGTCGTTGCCGGTGTTACCCCCGTTACCAACCCCACCTCCACAACCATGTTTAAGGCACTGATTTCCGCCAAAACCCGTAACCCCATTGTTTTCGCTTTCCACCCCTCCGCTCAGAAATGTTCGGTGGAAGCTGCCCGCATCCTGCGGGATGCCGCTGTTAAAGCAGGCGGCCCCAAGGATTGCATTCAGTGGGTTGAGGTTCCCTCCCTTGATGCTACCACCCAGCTGATGAATCACCCCGGCATCTCCATGATTTTGGCCACCGGCGGCTCCGCCATGGTCAAGAGCGCTTATTCCGCCGGCAAGCCCGCTTTGGGCGTTGGCCCTGGAAACGTTCCCTGCTACATTGAGAAAAGCGCCAACCTGAAGCGTGCCTGCACCGATCTGATGCTTTCCAAAACCTTTGATAACGGTATGATCTGTGCTTCTGAGCAGGCTGTTATTGTGGATAAAGAAATCTCCAAGGATTTCGAAACTTATATGAGTGAGAATTCCTGCTACTTCCTCAAAGGCGACGAGATCAAGAAGGTTTCTGATTTTGTAATCAACTCCGCCAAGGGCGCTGTTAACCCGGATGTTGTGGGCCAGACCGCTCATTGGATCGCCACCAAATCCGGTGTTACTGTTCCCGAGGATACCAAAATCCTCATTGCCAAGCTGGATGATGTGGGCCCCGATTATCCTCTTTCCAGAGAAAAGCTTTCCCCTGTGCTGGCTTACTTTGTTGTTAAAAACAGCAAGGAAGGCTTCGAGAAGGCCCGCAAGATGCTGCAATTCGGTGGTCTCGGCCACTCCGCTGTCATTCATTCCACCGATGAAGAGCTTTGCCGCCAGTATGGCGAGGAAATGAAGGTTGGCCGTGTGATCACCAACTCGCCTTCCTCCCAAGGTGCTATCGGCGATATCTACAACACCAATACCCCCTCCCTGACCTTGGGCTGCGGTTCTTTTGGACGCAACTCCACCACCTC
Organism: Oscillospiraceae bacterium MB08-C2-2; assembly: GCA_035621215.1. Taxonomy (NCBI): domain Bacteria; kingdom Bacillati; phylum Bacillota; class Clostridia; order Eubacteriales; family Oscillospiraceae; species Oscillospiraceae bacterium MB08-C2-2. The sequence continues at coordinate 1,933,504 of CP141729.1, forward strand.
CAACGTTTCTTCGGTTAACCTGTATAACAAAAAACGTCTGGCAAAACGGAGGGTTAATATGCAGTGGTTCAAGATTCCGCCCAAAATCTACTTTGAAAACGACTCCATTCAGTATATGGAGAAAATGGAAGATATCAGCCGTGCCTTTATCGTAACCGATCCCACTATGGTTAAGATGGGCTATGTGGATAAAATCCTTTATTACCTCCGCAAGCGCAAGACCTATTGCCACAGTGAAATCTTTTCCGATGTTGAGCCTGATCCTTCTGTGGAAACCATTATGCGTGGTGTGGAAGCTATGAAGGCCTTCCAGCCTGATGTGATCATCGCTTTGGGCGGCGGTTCCGCTATGGATGCTGCAAAGGGTATGTGGCTGTTTTATGAGCACCCCGAGACCTCCTTTGACGGCATGCGCCTGAAATTTATGGATATCCGTAAGAGAGCCTACCATTTCCCCAAGCTGGGAGCAAAATCCAAGATGGTTTGTATCCCCACCACCTCGGGTACCGGCTCGGAAATCACCTCCTTCTCGGTTATCACCGACAAGGTTAACGGCAATGTGAAGTACCCTCTGGCCGATTATTCTCTGACCCCTGATGTGGCCATCATTGATCCCCAGTTTGTTATGTCTCTGCCCCCTGCAATTGTAGCGGATACCGGTATGGACGTTCTGACCCATGCAGTTGAAGCGTATGTTTCGATCATGGCCTCTGACTTCACCGATGGTCTTGCCATGAAGGCAGTGGAGCTGGTATTTGAATTCCTGCCTGAATCCTTTAAGTCCGGCTCTGCCAAGGCTCGTGAGAAGATGCACAATGCTTCCGCCATTGCCGGTATGGCCTTCACCAATGCTTTCTTAGGCCTGAACCATTCTATGGCTCATAAGCTGGGCGGTGAGTTCCACATCCCCCATGGCCGTGCCAACGCCATTCTTCTGCCTTATGTAATTCGTTACAATGCCCAGAAGCCCACCAAGTTTGCCACATTCCCCAAATATGAAAGCTTTATTGCCGATGAAAAATATGCGCAAATCGCTGCTCATCTGGGCTTGGCCGGCAAGACCACCCAAGAGAGTGTAGAAAACTTGGTTCAGGCTATTCAGAAGCTGATGAAGGACCTTAATATGGTGACTTCCATCCAGCAGTGCGGCATTGCTGAGGCAGATTTCCTTGCCAAGCTGGATAACCTCTGCGATCGTGCCTTGGAAGATCAGTGCACCACCGCCAACGCCAGATACCCCATGATCAAAGAGATTCGCGAGATCTACCTGCAAGCCTACTACGGGAAATAACCCTTCATTTTACCCTTGACTAATCCTTAATATAATGTCCGAAAAAGAAGGAACCGGCTTTCATCGTGCCGGTTCCTTCTTTTTTATTGCTTAAGAACCACCGGCTTTGCCGGTGGAGAAAGACCTTATAGGTATGGACAAGAAAAAAGCTCCCCGATATATTAAAAGTTAAGGTCTGCCAACCTAACTAAAAAATCGAGGAGGTCTTTAAATGAAAGACATAAACAGTTTAGAACATACCAAGTGGAGATGTCAATACCACGTAGTATTTGCACCAAAATACAGGAGACAAGTAATATATCGGGAAATTAAAGCAGACATAGGGTTTATCCTAAGGAAATTGTGTGATCAAAAAGGGGTAGAAATTATAGAAGCGAACGCATGCCCAGATCACATCCATATGCTAATCAGTATACCACCAAAGTTTAGTGTATCGCAGATAATGGGGTATCTAAAAGGGAAGAGCAGCTTAATGATATTCGACCGTCATGCAAATTTGAAGTACAAATATGGAAATAGGCATTTCTGGGCAAGAGGGTATTATGTGGATACAGTAGGGCGGAATAAAAAGCAGATACAGGAGTATATCAAAAAGCAATTGGAGGAAGATGAGCTATCCGATCAGATGAGTCTCAAGGAGTACACTGACCCGTTTACGGGTAGCAAGAACACCAAGGCATAAAAACGTACCCCTTTAGGGGTTGCCCGAGAAAGCAATGCGGATGGCAGATCTTTCGGGACCCCTTTAGGGGTACTGTCTGTATTGTGCCCTTCTAGGGCTTATTCAAGCCTCCGGCTTAGCCGGAGGTTTTGACTTTGTTATTTTATCTATTTGGTTTTAATGCAAAAAATAAAATACCACCAATGAAAAATTAAAATAATGGTGAGGATGATACGAACCAGTATCACAGATGTCATAGAAGCGGCCGCGATCATGGCAGTAGAAGACCATAGAAGAATAAACAGCTTTGTTCTAAGGGGCATGGACTGTTCATTGACATAGCTGGCCATATGCTTTTGATAAAGGTGTGTAGAGCATAACCAGCGATGAAATCGAATGGAACTTTTTGAAAAGCAATAAGCGGCTAACAATAGAAAAGGTGTGGTAGGGAGAACAGGCAATACAACACCCAAGGCCCCCAGGCCAACAAAAACAAGACCACCGACCAGCAAAATGGTTCTCCCCGCACTGTATGAATGTGTATTCTTTACTGCCTTTTTGGAAGACGACTCTGAAACCATTCACTCTCACCCTTTTCTTACAAACAATTCAGCCGCATAATATTTATCTGCGATTAAACAATCGATAAAAATATGGATTGTTTAATCCGGCAAGCACCGCTTGCCGCTGCACTGAAAGCGCAGGCAGAACGCATTGAACAACATCTCCACGGGTGTGCCCGCTGCCGCATTTCATGGGGCTTATTGAAAAGTCTTTCGACTTTTCAGTAGAAGATTAGTATAAGCAACCATCTATTTATACTAAAGTATAGCATATTTTTTTAATTCAGGCCAACCTCGTGTGCTTATAGCCGTATAGGTTCAAAACCGCGGTGTGGATTTAAACAGCAGCGATCTGCCTCTAACCGCCGCAGACGGTCTATAGCGACTCCATACACATAAACACGCAATTTCGCATCTATATAAGTATATACGCAATAGAGAGCCAATATGGCCGACTCTCCATAAAAAAATAGCCTCTGAGCCGATTGCAATCGACCCAGAAGCCATGTATGCAGACAATTGTATAAAGGATTCTATTCCTTAGATGGTGCCATCCCAGGAATCGACCTTTTCACGCTTCAGTTCGTGCTCATCGAACCACCGGGTGGTTACGCACTTGGTTTCGGTATAGAAGCGCATACCATCCTTGCCCAAGCAATGCAGATCGCCAAAGAAGGAGTGCTTGTGGCCAGCAAAGGGGAAGAAGCCAACAGGAACGGGAATACCAACGTTGACACCAACCATACCGCCATGGGTACGTTTGCTGAATTCACGGGCATAGTAGCCGTTCTGGGTGAAGATAACAGAACCGTTGGCGAATTCATTCTTATTCATCACATCAAGGCCTTCTTCAAAGGTCTTGACACGTTTGATGCAAAGCACAGGACCGAAGACTTCTTTATCACCAATGGTCATTTCAGAAGTCACGTGATCCAAGATGGTAGGCCCAACATAATAGCCATCGGGGCAGCCTTCGACCTGAACGTTGCGTCCATCCAGAGCCAAAGTAGCGCCTTCTTTCAGGCCGGTCTCGATCCAATCCAGAACAAATTTTTTGTGGTCAGCGGAAATAACAGGACCCATATCAACATCCTTGAAATATCCGGGGCCAACCTTAAGGGCCTTAGCTTTCTCAACAATAGAAGCTACCAGAGCATCGGCAATGCTTTCCTGCACCACAACGACAGGGAGAGCCATGCAGCGCTCGCCAGCGCATCCAAAAGAGGCGTTAATGATGCCGGCGGCAGTACGTCCGATAGGAGCATCCTCCAGCACCAATGCGTGGTTCTTGGCCTCGCAGAGAGCCTGTACACGTTTGCCATGAGCAGCGGCCTTGGAGTATACATGCAGACCAATCTTGGTGGAACCAACAAAGGAAACACCATTGACATCGGGGTGAGTCAAAAGAATATCGGCTTCTGCACGGGAGCAGGTAACGATATTGATAACGCCATCCGGCAGGCCAGCCTGCTGATAAAGCTTAGCAATCTCCATACAGGTCATAGGGGTCATGCTGGCAGCCTTGATTACAATGGTATTACCGGCTGCAATGCACATTGGGGTCATCCAGCCCATCGGAATCATGGCAGGGAAGTTGAAAGGAACAATACCAGCAAATACACCGATGGGCTCCCGATACAGGCTGGTGTCGACACCATTGGAGGTATCCATCAGGTTCTCACCCTGCATCAAAGTGGGCATGCCGCAAGCCATCTCGGTGCCTTCTTTTGCTTTGAGCACATCACCCATTGCATCGCCCCATGCTTTACCGTTTTCGGTAGCGCACAGCTCGGTCAGGCGATCCATGTTCTCACTAATCAGATCCCGCAGCTTATAAAGAATCTGAACACGTTTCATAACAGGGGTATCGGACCAGACCGGGAAAGCTTTGCGTGCAGAAGCAATCGCCCGCTCTACCTCTCCCTGGGTGCAGCAAGGAGCCTGTGCAATGACTTCGCCTTTGCTGGGGTTGTAAACATCCATGTACTTGGTGGTTTCAGAATCCAGCCATTTGCCTTCCACAAAATATTGGAGCTTCTTTGACATGATTGTGACCTCCTATATTGATATATGGTTGATAAATTTCATTGCCACATATACAGACTAGCATATTATGGTTATGTTTTGATTAACTTATAGTGAAGGCATACCATCTAAAAAATGAACACTGCAAAGCTATTGTCAGTGAAAAATACAAGCCGAAAATAGAATCTATACATTAAGCTCCCAAAAAGAGAGTATTTATCAGCTTTTTTGGAATCGCAATGCAATGCGCCAACTAAAATAAGCTATCAACAAACCATACAGAACAATTTTATTATACTACAGCTATTGAGGTATTGCAACCTTTAAGGCCCAAAATATTGAGTAAGTTAATAGCAAATTACTGTTAAAATACCTAATCATATTGGTTCCAGGCGAAAGAGTTTACATTTATAAGTGGCTGACAGAAAAAACGCATGAAAAGATTATACTTTGGCTTTATATCAATGCCTTAAAATCACCAATGCGTTTCTTTTCGTAGAAGGCCTTCAACGATTACAAAAATAAAACGCACCCCACAATGTGAGATGCGTTTTATTTCCAGCTATAAATTGATGGCTCCCCAAGTTGGACTCGAACCAACGACCCTGCGGTTAACAGCCGCATGCTCTACCAACTGAGCTATTGAGGAATATAGACAGGAAGACAAAGCAAATACTTTATCTCCCTGTGTTATCTAATGCCGGCATCTACTTATCTTCCCAGGACGTCACCATCCAAGTATTTTCAGCACAAGTGAGCTTAACTTCCGTGTTCGGAATGGGAACGGGTGGAACCTCACCGTCATCAACGCCGACTATGTAGCAAATTAACTGCCTTGTAAAGAACAACAAGCTAAGTAAGACAATAAATGGTGACCCGTACGGGAATCGAACCCGTGTTACCGGCGTGAGAGGCCGGTGTCTTAACCGCTTGACCAACGGGCCAAAAATGGTACACCACCAGGGGCTCGAACCCAGGACCCGCTGATTAAGAGTCAGCTGCTCTACCAACTGAGCTAGTGGTGCACATATCAGGGATATACCCTAAAAACTGAACAATGGAAAAAGAAGGGAATGGAAGCGGCCAAACAAAGCAAGCAACACACTTGCAAGGTCAAGCCCTCGACCGATTAGTACCCACAAGCTTAACGCATCGCTGCGCTTACACATTGGGCCTATCACCTTGTAGTCTACAAGGGGTCTTACCTGATTAACTCAGTGGGATATCTTATCTTAAGGTCGGCTTCACGCTTAGATGCCTTCAGCGTTTATCCGTTCCGCACATAGCTGCCCAGCTGTGCCACTGGCGTGACAACTGGTGCACCAGAGGTGCGTCCATCCCGGTCCTCTCGTACTAGGGAAAGCTCCTTTCAAATATCCTGCGCCCACGACAGATAGGGACCGAACTGTCTCACGACGTTCTGAACCCAGCTCGCGTACCGCTTTAATTGGCGAACAGCCAAACCCTTGGGACCGAATACAGCCCCAGGATGCGATGAGCCGACATCGAGGTGCCAAACCTCCCCGACGATGTGGACTCTTGGGGGAGATCAGCCTGTTATCCCCAGGGTAGCTTTTATCCGTTGAGCGATGGCATTTCCACTAACAAACCACCGGATCACTAACTCCAACTTTCGTTACTGCTCGACCCGTCGGTCTCGCAGTTAGGCTGGCTTATGCGTTTACACTCTAATGCACGGTTTCCGTCCGTACTGAGCCAACCTTTGAACGCCTCCGTTACTCTTTTGGAGGCGACCGCCCCAGTCAAACTGCCCACCTGACAATGTCCCCCAGCCAGATTCATGGCTGCAGGTTAGAATTTCAGCATTCCAAGAGTGGTATCCCAAAGGCAACTCCACAAAGACTGGCGTCCTTGCTTCATAGTTTCCCACCTATTCTGTACATGAAATACCGAAATCCAATATCAGGCTACAGTAAAGCTCCATGGGGTCTTTCCGTCTTGTCGCGGGTAACCGGCATCTTCACCGGTACTACAATTTCGCCGGGTGCGCTGTTGAGACAGTGTCCAGATCGTTACGCCATTCGTGCGGGTCAGAACTTACCTGACAAGGAATTTCGCTACCTTAGGACCGTTATAGTTACGGCCGCCGTTTACTGGGGCTTCAATTCAGAGCTTGCACTCCTCCTCTTAACCTTCCAGCACCGGGCAGGCGTCAGCCCGTATACTTCATCTTTCGATTTAGCACAGACCTGTGTTTTTGCTAAACAGTCGCCTGGACCTATTCTCTGCGGCTCAGTTTCCTGAGCACCCCTTCTCCCGAAGTTACGGGGTCAACTTGCCGAGTTCCTTAACAACGCTTCTCCCGTTGGCCTTAGAATTCTCTTCCTACCTACCTGTGTCGGTTTGCGGTACGGGCGTCTATGATATCCCGCAGAGCTTTTCTCGCCTGATTCCACATGTGCTTCCCTACTAATTTTCGGTCCCTTACGCCCGGGGCAACCAACGCCCGGGTCACACGCTTTCTCAGTGTCCCTCTGCTTAAATCATTCGACGGCTACGGAATTTCTACCGTATGTGCATCGGCTACGCTTTTCAGCCTCACCTTAGCTCCCGGCTAACTTGGAGCGGACGAACCTTCCTCCAAAATCCTTAGGTTTTCGGCCATTATGATTCTCACATAATTCTCGCTACTCATTCCGGCATTCTCACTTGTATGAAGTCCACATGCGCTTCCGCTCATGCTTCACCCCGCATACAACGCTCCCCTACCACTCATCCTAAATGGATGAATCCCAAGCTTCGGTATGTCATTTAGCCCCGTTAAATTTTCGGCGCAGGGTCACTCGACCAGTGAGCTATTACGCACTCTTTAAATGTATGGCTGCTTCTAAGCCAACATCCTGGTTGTTTATGCAACCCCACATCCTTTTCCACTCAATGACATTTCGGGACCTTAGCTGTGGGTCTGGGCTTTTTCCCTTTCGACTATGAAACTTATCTCACATAGTCTGACTGCTGTATATGATTATCTGGCATTCAGAGTTTGATAGGGTTCGGTAACCTTTCGGCCCCTAGCCCATTCAGTGCTTTACCTCCAGTAATCTCAATTACAGCGCTAGTCCTAAAACTATTTCGGGGAGAACCAGCTATCTCCGGGTTCGATTGGAATTTCTCCGCTATCCACACCTCATCCACCACCTTTTCAACGGGGGTTGGTTCGGTCCTCCATGACGTTTTACCGTCACTTCAACCTGGACATGGATAGGTCACCCGGTTTCGGGCCCTATGCATGCAACTCCTTCGCCCTATTCAGACTCGGTTTCCCTTCGGCTCCGGACCATAAGTCCTTAACCTTGCTGCATACATACGCTCGCCGGACCGTTCTACAAAAAGTACCCTATCACACATTGACGTGCTCTAGGTGCTTGTAAGCACAGGGTTTCAGGTTCTATTTCACTCCCCTCCCGGGGTTCTTTTCACCTTTCCTTCACAGTACTATACGCTATCGGTCACTGGGGAGTATTTAGGCTTGGAGGGTGGTCCCCCCGACTTCCCACGAGATTTCTCGTGTCCCGCGGTACTCTGGATACTGATAGCTGCTCTCATCTTTCGCTTACGCGACTCTCACGCTCTATGGTATGACTTCCCATTCACTTCTGCTAGACGATTGCAATGCCGTATTCAGTCCATAACCCCAGAGACATTGCTGCCTCTGGTTTAGCCTTCTCCGCGTTCGCTCGCCACTACTTGCGGAATCTCGGTTGATTTCTTTTCCTCGCCCTACTTAGATGTTTCAGTTCAGGCGGTTCCCCTCATACACCTATGAATTCAGTGTATGATGACAGTGCTTTACCACTGCCGGATCGCTCCATTCAGAAATCCATGGATCAAGGCCTATTTGCGGCTCCCCATGGCTTATCGCAGCTTATCGCGTCTTTCTTCGGCTCCCAGTGCCAAGGCATTCACCCTGCGCTCTTTGTAGCTTGACCTTATGTGTTCTTGCTTTGTTCTTCGGCTTCTTTGTAGTAATTTACCCAAACTATACAGTTTCCTGCATAGATTAAATCTTTACTTAAACCTTCTTTTCCATTGTTCAATTTTCAAGGTACATCCGGATTCTCAAAGAATCCATTGGTGGGCTCAAGTGGACTCGAACCACCGACCTCACGCTTATCAGGCGTGCGCTCTAACCACCTGAGCTATGAGCCCATGTAGAACGGTTAGAGTCGGGGCTTCCTCTACTTGTCTCCTGACCCGAAGGTCATGGTGGAGATGAGGAGGATCGAACTCCTGACCCCCTGCTTGCAGGGCAGGTGCTCTCCCAGCTGAGCTACACCCCCATATGGGAGACTTGTAGGCTCGCTTCCCTCTCTTACCCTTTTGAAAGTACTAAAAGTACCTTCAAAATCGAACAACATTAGTGTTTTTGCCAAAACTCAACGAAAGCAATTCTTTTAAAACTCTCATCTATTCTGGTAACAGCTCTTACCTGACCGGATACTACAAAACTTTACGTTTTGTTAGCTCCTTAGAAAGGAGGTGATCCAGCCGCACCTTCCGATACGGCTACCTTGTTACGACTTCACCCCAATCATCAATCCCACCTTCGGCAGCGCCCTCCTTGCGGTTAGGCTACTGACTTCGGGTGTTACCGACTCTCATGGTGTGACGGGCGGTGTGTACAAGGCCCGGGAACGTATTCACCGCGGCGTGCTGATCCGCGATTACTAGCAATTCCGACTTCATGCAGGCGAGTTGCAGCCTACAATCCGAACTGGGACAATTTTTGGGGATTTGCTCCACCTCGCGGTATTGCTTCCCTCTGTTAATTGCCATTGTATTACGTGTGTAGCCCAGGTCATAAAGGGCATGATGATTTGACGTCATCCCCACCTTCCTCCGTTTTGTCAACGGCAGTCCCATTAGAGTGCTCTTGCGTAGCAACTAATAGTAAGGGTTGCGCTCGTTGCGGGACTTAACCCAACATCTCACGACACGAGCTGACGACAACCATGCACCACCTGTATCCACGCCCCGAAGGGCATTCCCTATCTCTAGGGTACTCGTGGTATGTCAAGACCTGGTAAGGTTCTTCGCGTTGCTTCGAATTAAACCACATAATCCACTGCTTGTGCGGGCCCCCGTCAATTCCTTTGAGTTTCAACCTTGCGGCCGTACTCCCCAGGTGGATTACTTATTGTGTTAACTCCGGCACGGAAGGGGTCAGTCCCCCCACACCTAGTAATCATCGTTTACAGCATGGACTACCAGGGTATCTAATCCTGTTTGCTCCCCATGCTTTCGAGCCTCAGCGTCAGTAAAAGCCCAGTAGGCCGCCTTCGCCACTGGTGTTCCTCCTAATATCTACGCATTTCACCGCTACACTAGGAATTCCGCCTACCTCTACTTCACTCAAGAGACCCAGTTTTGGATGCAGCCCCGCAGTTAAGCTGCGGTATTTCACATCCAACTTGAGTCCCCGCCTGCGCTCCCTTTACACCCAGTAATTCCGGATAACGCTTGCCACCTACGTATTACCGCGGCTGCTGGCACGTAGTTAGCCGTGGCTTCCTCACAGAGTACCGTCATTATCGTCCTCTGCAACAGAGCTTTACAATCCGAAGACCGTCTTCACTCACGCGGCGTCGCTGCATCAGGGTTTCCCCCATTGTGCAATATCCCCCACTGCTGCCTCCCGTAGGAGTCTGGGCCGTGTCTCAGTCCCAATGTGGCCGTTCAACCTCTCAGTCCGGCTACCGATCGTCGCCATGGTGAGCCATTACCTCACCATCTAGCTAATCGGACGCGAGCCCATCAAGAAGCGGATTACTCCTTTCATACCATGAAGATGCCTTCTCGGTATTATATGCGGTATTACCGTCCGTTTCCAGACGTTATTCCCCACTTCTCGGCAGGTTGCTCACGTGTTACTCACCCGTCCGCCACTAAGCCAGCCGGAGTGCAAGCACTCCAAAAGGCTTCGTTCGACTTGCATGTGTTAGGCGCGCCGCCAGCGTTCATCCTGAGCCAGGATCAAACTCTTAATTAATTGGTATATTTAAACTCGCATTACTGCAAGTCCAATATCACTTTCAATCAAGCTTTGTCACCCTTTGCTCTCAAACTTACTAGCGTTCGTTCGTTCGCTTTAGGTTTTTCTTAAAAGAATTTTCTAAGGGCTGTTTCTTTCTTATCAAAACAGCTAATGTTGTTCAATTTTCAAGGTGCTTTCTTTTCTCGCCGCCGTCGCTCTCGCTCGAGACAGCTTAGTTATAATACCATGCCACTCCCTTTATGTCAACACCTTTTTCCAAGTTTTTTAAAAGAATTTTACTTTTCCTTTACTTAAAGGGAAAATCGGCCTAAAATTCCCGCAGAATACGTGCCGAGGATGACTCAGTATTGAAATCCAGCGTATATCCGCCGCCATAACAGACCTTCCAGGCGGAGTAAACCGACCTTGGGAGGCAATAGCGGTTGAGAATGGCTTTAATGACTCCCTGATGGGTTACCAAGGCCACGTTGGGTATCTTCTTCTTATCCATCAGCTTTACAATATTGTCAAAGGTGACCACACAGCGCACGGTGAAATCATGAGGCTCCTCACCACCGGGGCAAGCCAGCAGATGGGGGGAATCGGCCCATTTAAGAAAACGCTCGTCTCCCAGAATCTCACCATAGGTTCGATTCTCAAAATCGCCGTAATCCAATGCCCGCAGACCCTTTTCAATGGCATGGAGCTGATCCGGGTATATAATGCGGGCACTCTCCATACAGCGCCGCACAGGGCTGACAAATACCCGGGCCACCTGAGGATAGTGCCCGCTTTGAGCAAAATGCTCCAGCTCTGCCCTGCCTGCCGCAGTCAACCCCTCACCGCTAAGGCCCATAAAGCGGCCTTCAAGCCCCCCGGCGGTAATCCCATTCCTTATAAGTGTAATCTGCAATTTCATGATGTCATCCTAAACCGTATTAATTGTATCCAAAGCTAAAGCCGTGATTAAGAAAAATGATTTAACATAGTATACTCAATCCTTCGGGCCTTGTAAAGAGGACCCGAAGGATTGACAAACATTATTTAAACTCTACAATAGTAACTCCGGATTCGCCCTCGCCGTAGACGCCAAGGCGGTAGCTTTTGATCAGCCGATGCTGTTTCAGGCGCTGGTGAACAGCTTTGCGCAAAACACCGGTGCCTTTTCCGTGTATAACAGTCAGCAGCTTGATGTTGCTCAGCAAAGCTTTATCGATAGCACGATCCAGCTCCATTAAGGCCTCATCCGAGGTCATGCCCCGCAAATCGGCTTCGGTTTGGGAATCCTCCTTGGCTGCGCCAACCACACGGCGGGTATTGACCGCTCCGCCGCCCACGCTAACTCTGCCTTCTTTTTCCAAAAGGCGCAGGGATTCCAAGGGCACCTTCAGCTTCATGATGCCTGCCTGCACCTGCACCTGACCGGAACTATCCGGCTCGGATAGAACGGTGCCTCGGGTGCCGGTATCTGCCATCTGCACCAAATCGCCACGACGAATGGGGCGTGGAAGCCGGTAACTGCTCTTTTTGCGGGTAACCGGATCGGCCAGTTCCTCCAGCTTGCGCAGGTTTCCTTTAAAGGAGCCCCGCTTTTGCGTGACCGCAGCGGAAAACTCTTTTTTGTCCTTTTCCTTTTTCAGGTCGTCCAGCTCATCCAAAAGCTGCTGTGAGGCAAAACGGGTCTGCTCCACGATGCTTCTGGCCTGTGCTCTTGCCCGTTCCAGTTCCTGTTCGTTGGATTTTTCAAGAGACTGCCTCATCTTGGAGGCAATCTGCTTGGCCTCATCGGCCTCCATACGGTAGCGCCGTGCCTGCTCTTTTTCCTTTTCCAGCTCAAGGCGGGCTTCTTCCAGACTGGATACCACATCTTCAAAGCGGGTATTCTCTCCCGAAACCAGTTCCTTAGCCTTCTCGATAATGTCTTCGGGCAGGCCAAGGCGTTGGCTGATGGCAAAAGCATTGGAGCGCCCGGGTATGCCGATCAGCAGGCGATAGGTGGGGCGCAGAGTCGCCACATCGAATTCGCAGCTGCCATTTTCCACGCCGGGGGTTTGCAGGGCATAGAGCTTGATCTCAGGATAATGGGTGGTAGCGGCAATGCGTGCACCTTTTTCCCGCAGGCTGGTGATAATGGCAACAGCCAGCGCCGCACCCTCTACCGGGTCGGTTCCCGCGCCCAGCTCATCGATGAGCACAAGGGAACCGCTGTCCGCCGCCGCCAGAATAGCAATGATATTGGTCATATGGCCGGAAAAGGTAGAAAGGCTCTGCTCGATGGACTGTTCATCCCCAATATCCACCAGTACCTTTTCAAAAAAGGATACGGGGCATTCCTCAGCGGCGGGAATCATCAGGCCACACATAGCCATCAGGGAGAGAAGCCCAAGGGTTTTCAGGGCAACGGTTTTACCGCCGGTATTGGGGCCGGTAATAACCAATGTATCAAACTCTCCGCCAATCATAATGTCAATGGGCACGATAGAGGCAGCAGGAATCAGAGGATGCCGGGCTTTTTTAAGCTGGGTTTTTCCATCCCGGCCCAAAACAGGCAGAGTGGCCTTCATATGATCGGCCAGACGGCTCTTGGCAAACTGAACATCCAGCTGCACCAGCGCATCGTAATCATCCCGAATGTCCTCAAGGCACCCGGCCACTTGCCCCGAAAGAGCCAGAAGAATACGGGCAATCTCGTGCTGCTCTTTGCTTTCCAATTCTCGAATCTGGTTGTTGGCCTCCACCACTGCCAAGGGTTCCACAAACAATGTGGCTCCGCTGGAGGAGGTATCGTGAACCAACCCTTTAATCTCGCCACGGTGCTCCGCCTTAACCGGTACCACAAAACGGCCGTTGCGCAGGGTGACCAGCTGCTCCTGCAAATACTTACCGGTGGAACCGGAGCGGACCAGCTTATCCAGCTGTTCCCGGGTGCGCAGCTGGGCCTGACGGATTTTACGCCGAATATCCCCCAGTTCAGGGCTGGCCGTATCCGCCATCTCATCGGGAGAAAGAATGCTTCTGGTAATGGCCTCCTCCAGCTCCCGGTTATCCCGCAGCATAAAGAACAGTGGGGTCAGGGCGTTTTCTTCCCCCTGCCACTGGCGCTGCCAGCCCAGCATCACCCGGGCGGTTTGAAGTATGTAAGCCACTTCAAGAAGCTCACCCATAGAAAGAGAAGCCCCCACCCGTGCCCGACTCAGCAAAGCTTGGGGCGTATTCAGGGCCGGCACCGATGGGGTGCCAAACCGATTGGTCAGGGCATGAGCGGCTCCGGTGCGCTCCAAGGCCTGCATTGCTTCTTCATAGCTTTCACATGGGCGCAGGCTCAAAGCCAGCTTGCGGCCATCCTCACTGCCGGTGTGCCCGGCCAGAAGCTCCAATATTTTATCCAGTTCCAGAGCTTTATAATGCCTAGGCATTGCTTCCACGCTCTGTCACCTCCTTAACATTTCAGTCCATGCTCCTTAATAAGGAGCGGCTTATACAATATATAAATCATTCTCAGAGGCTTAAAATCGCAGCCCCGCTGTATACCTATATACAAAGAAAACCATTCCCTGGGTTGAGGTGCATACTATTATATAATGTGCCGCAAATCTCTATAGCCCAATCATTAGGGAGTGGTAAAAATCCAAGGTGGGGAAGCTCCTCTCCAGCTGGCAGCATAAATAGGCTTCTGAAAGCCGCTCCAGCTGGCGCTGCCCCTCGGGGGAAAGAGAAAAGGAATAGAGCTTGGCCGCCGGGGCATAAATAATATGCCGCATAGCCGCCAGAACACCCCGGCTCACCGGCAAGGCCCCCTCCTGCCCGCCTTCGCCTGCACAGTCTCCGCAAAGCAGCTCGCCGCTTATGGGCAAAAAGGTCATGCTATCACTCTTGAAACAGCCGCATTCCCGGCAGGCAACCAAATCGGGCATATAGCCGCTGAGGGTCAGCAGACGCAGTTCTGTGAGAGCCTTTAATTGGGGCAGAGGCATGTTGCCCTTTTCCAGCATATGCAAACTGTTGAGCAAAAGGCGGAGAATTTCTCCCGCCTCGGTTCCCTGTGGGCAAAGGGTTTGGCAAAGCTGTGCAAACCATGAACCAAGGGCCAGTCTTTCCAAATCCTCCCGAATGCCAAAAAAGAGGCGGATGGGATCTGCCTTATCCACATAGCATTTTTCCTTGTTTTGGAAGAGCACAAAGCTGGAATAGCACAACAATTCGGTCGAGGAAGCCATATGGTTCCTCAACCGCTTTGTCCCCTTTAAAAAAGCTGTCACCACCCCCTGCTCAGGGGTGAGGAGTGTGAGCAGCGTATCCTCCTCCAACAGCTTGCGCCGATGCAGGACTACGGCGTTGGTCGTGATCTGTGCCAGTGGTTCCCTCGCCTTCCGAAACAGCGTTTACAGCGTTTTCTTTACAATATAGAAGGTAATCTTCTATTTTTCCCGACCGCATAAAGCCTTCCCACAGTGATTGCCCACGGAGCATATGATTCACTTCCTTTGGATGTACTTTTTAATCCCCAACAACCCAATTCAGATTGAGGGAGCAGTAAAAATTGTCTCCAAGGCGGGAGAACTTATGAGCGGTAATAATTGATACTTGACAAACCTGTGATCCTGTGAATCGGCCTTATTCCCTTTACGTAAAAGCTTTTTATGGGAATACCCCGAATCAGTTAAAGCCGAAATTGCGCATAAGACCTTCCCGGTTGCGCCAATCTTCCTTAACCTTAACCCAGCACTGTAAATTGACCTTGCAGGCCAAAAAGTGTTCCAGTTCCTGCCGGGCCTGTGAGGCGATTTTTTTCAGCATCTCGCCGTTTTTACCAATGATCATGCCTTTATGGGAATCTTTTTCGCAATAGATGATCGCCTGAATATCCACCACATCACCGTTTGGGCGTTCCTTCATTTCTTCAATGGTAACAGCTGTGCCGTGGGGAATTTCCTCCCGGAGGTTGCGCAGCAGCTTTTCCCGCAGGATTTCCCCGGCGATTACCCTCTCGGGCTGATCGGTGTAGCTGTCATCGTCAAAATAATGGGGGCCGGGCTGCAAATAACCCGAAAGCAAGCCCAGCAGAACCTCTACGCCTTCACCCCGCAAAGCACTGACCGGCACAATGTGGTCGAAATCAAACAGGGTGGAAAAAGCCTGTATCTTGGGCATCATCTCTTCCTTGGCTGCAAGGGTATCGATTTTATTAAAGGCCAGAATGGCAGGAATCTTTTTTGCCTTAAAGTTTTCGATCAGATCCCGCTCTGCCTGCTGAATGGGGCCGGTGGGCTCGGTAACCAGTATGGCACCATCTACGTCGCCGATGCTGTCCTCAATTTGGCGCACCATATATTCACTGAGCTTAGTGCGGGGGCGGTGAAGACCGGGTGTATCGATAAACACCATCTGATCTTCCCCATTGGTGAGCACACCGGTGATACGGGTGCGGGTGGTCTGGGGCTTGGGGGAAACAATGGCTACCTTCTCGCCAATAAAAGCATTGAGGAGGGAGGATTTTCCCACATTAGGCCGGCCGACAATGGCCACAAAGCCGGATCTTGTATTCATATTGTGTTCCTTCCGTATCCGCCTGCGGAAAAGCTTTTCCACAGCGGGTCACTGTTAAAAGGCGCCGAAAGCTATCCCTTCAGCGTCGTTGGTTCTTCTTCCCCGAGTCATCCCGGAGCGGCACGACAAAAATCAAAACAAAAAGCAAGGCCGCCGCTGCCACCGCTGCCAGGGGACGGCTCAAAATATCTTTAAGGATTCTTTCCAATATCAGCTTGTCCCAAAACAGAGCAAATCCCGTCGCCACGCTGGAAAAAACCGCCACCAGCACCGCCCCGGCCGCCACATCCTTGGAGATGCGGGCCAGATAGTGAAAGGCAGGGGATTCCAAATCCACTGCTTTTTCAATGGCTGTGTTGATCATTTCAGCGGTGAGCACCAGCCCCATAGCCAAAAACAGCAGGGCATACTGGGTGGAAGAAAAGCTATAATAACGGGAAAAATACAGCAGAAGCACCGCCGCCGCTGTATGGATACGCATATTTCGTTCCCTTGCCAGTGCGCTTCCGAGACCATGGAAGGCACAGCCAAAGGATTGCAGAAGATTTCGGTTGGAGCGCTTATTCATCGCTGACGTAGCTGGCATCCCGGCGCAAACCCAGCCGAGTAAGCACCTGCTCTTCCTTTTCCCGCATACGAACAGCGTCAATGCCGCCCGCCTCGTGATCATAGCCCAGAAGATGCAGCATGGAATGCACAGTGAGATACGCCACCTCCCGCTGAAGGGTGTGGCCAAAGCGCCCTGCCTGCTCCACAGCCGTGGGCATGGAGATCACAATATCCCCCAGCATATAAGCGTTTGTCTCCCGATTCAGATCGTATTTGCCATCCACCCCCAAAGGGAAAGAAAGCACATCGGTGGATTTATCCTTATGGCGGTATTCCTGATTGAGCTGGCGAATTTGGTTGTTATCCAAAAAGCTGACACTCACCTCATATGAACCTTCCATTTCTTCCATTGTCAACACAGCGTGGCAGCATTTGCGAATCAGCAAACGAATGCCCGTGGGTATCTTCACTTCTTTTTGTCGATTGGTGATCATTACTTTTAATTTATCCATGGCTACCTGCTCCTTCGACCCTCCTCATGATACTGATCATAGGCCTTTATAATTTGTTGAATAAGTTTGTGGCGAACCACATCCTTTTGTGTAAAGCGAATAACAGAAATATCCTCCACCTTTTGGAGAACCCGAGTGGCCTCCAACAGCCCCGAGCGCTTGGGATCGGGCAGATCGATCTGGGTGATATCGCCGTTGATCACCATTTGGGAGTTAAAGCCCAAACGGGTGAGGAACATCTTCATCTGCTCGCCGGTGGTGTTTTGGGCTTCATCCAGAATTACGAAGGAATCATCCAGTGTCCGGCCCCGCATATAGGCCAGCGGTGCCACCTCGATGTTGCCCCTCTCTTGATATTTGGGGAAGTTTTCCGCCCCCAGCATATCAAACAAGGCATCGTAGAGAGGCCGCAGATAAGGATCAACCTTGTTTTGCAGGTCACCGGGCAGAAAACCCAGCTTTTCCCCGGCCTCCACCGCCGGGCGGGTGAGCACAATCCGATTCACCTGATGGTTCCGGAAGGCCTGCACCGCCATGGCCACCGCCAGATAGGTTTTGCCGGTGCCCGCCGGCCCCACACCAAAGGTGATGGTGCTGCTGCGCATGGCATCCACATAAGCCTTCTGCCCCAAGGTTTTGGCCTTAATGGGCCGCCCCTTGGCGGTGACACACACCACATCGCTGACCAGAGATTCCACATTTTCTTCGGTGCCTTCCTCCGCCAGCGTGATCACATAGCCCACTGTCTGCTCGGTGAGGCTTTCTCCGCTGTTGAGCAGAGTCAGCAAGGCCTGAATGGCTTTAGCCGCCAGATAGACATTTTCCATTTCACCGGTAATTTTCAGGTCAGAGCCTCGGGAAAGAATATCCACATGAAAGTGCTTTTTAATCAGCTCAATGTTCTGATCGAAGTTTCCGAAAAGCGCCGCTGCGTGCTCCATGCGGTCAATGCTGATAAGCTGTTCTATCATCGAATTTATATATCCTCTCTGCCGTCAAAGTTTCAGCAGTGCTGTAGATTCCTTATAGAAAGAAAAACACCTTCTTTTGCAATAAGCAAAGCGGTTTGCCCCTATCGCTGCCAGAGGCGCTTCGTTGCCGGGCATTAAGAATGGAACGTATAATAAACGCTCTGCGGTTATTATACCATAAAAACAATGGCAATTGTCAATTTCTTATGAATTTTTAATAGAATTTTATAGAATTATTTGGCGACGGCCTTTCATTTGCTTTCTATTTGGGTATCTTCGGGTGCCAAAATCGCTTTTTCCATAGCAATGTTCATATTACATATATAGGTTGCATCCACAATCAGGGTATCATCCTGGATTTTCCCCACTGCTTTTTTATCCAATATTTCCGCATCCGCCAAGCGGGTCTTTTGAATTAGGTTCAGCTGCTCCAGTGCCTGCGCCTTAGCCTGCTCCTCGGTAAGGGTTACCGGGACTTCCTCCATCAGAATATAATCTTCCCGCAAATAGCCTATAGGCAGTGGCATCCCGAAAAAACTAAAAGGAACTTTCTGCCGCTCCACCGCATAGGGCTGAGGCAGCTTTAAAGGAATAAACAGCGGCAAATCCAACTTGGGGAACTGCAAATACCGGCGAACCTTGGTTTCTCCGGTTGGCTTGTATTCCGTTTGATTCATAGGAACCCGAACTGTTTCGGTAATCTGCACCTGTGCAATGATATCCGCCAAAGAATGGCGGAAAATATTCTGGTAATGCCGATCCTGCATAATGCCGCTGACCAGAATATCCCCGGCCTCCACTGCCTGCCCTTGCTGCACCACTGCCTGCCCATCGTATACCCGCATGGTGATGATCTGCCCCGAATGGCTGGCCACAATGTTGCAGGGGGTGTTAACATCCACAAAATTTTCCGGCGGCGGGGTGGTATCGTTAAGCTCCACATGAATAGCGCTGCCGTCAATATTCAGGGCGATCCACGAAACCTCATCCAGCTCCAGCAGGAGCTTGCGCTCCGCATCCCGCACATCGATGGAGCTGCGCAGTGTTCCCACGCCGATACCCAGCTTATCCAGCGCCTGGCGCACCCGGCTCTCATCCACATGGGGATTGACCGCCACATCGATGCGCCAGATAAACTGGCTGACAATAAACATAAAGGCCGCAAAAAGCAAAAGTCCCCCCAGCAGACCTTTTCTTTTGCGGTATTTCTTTTTTTCAAAGGGCGCCCCTCTTTTTTCGGCTACCCGGAGTGAAACACCGGCCTTTCTGGCGGGGCGGCGCAGGCGGTGGTAATGAGCGGCAATGGTGGAGCCTGTATAGGTATCGCCTTTTTTACGTCCATCCCAAAGGGGGATATGCTCCCGTGCCACCAGATTCAAAAAGCGCTCCACAAAAACACCCGTGGCTTTAAAGCGCACATAGCCCCGTAAATAACGGATCAGTCTCAGTATCAGCATACAGCTTCCCCCATCCAGAATTTTTTGATCACGGCAGGCTTACACAAATTCAATGGCCGTGATAAATCCGGTAACAAAAGCGCTGTTGTGGGTGAGTGTCTGAATCTGCAAACCCCGCCCGGTAAATTTGACTGTCATCTTCCCGGTCATCAGGCGGATTACATTTTCATCGTATTCCAAAACCCCTTGACAGCCCTCCACCATTACCTCCCGGTTATCGGCTATTTCCATCTGACAGGTGCCTCCAAGCGCCGACTGGGGAATATCCAATATACGGGAGAGCTTTTCCCCTTTGGTGAGAGGCTCCTGCTGCTCCTGTGTCTGCTTGCGGTTGCGGGTGCTTTTGCTTCTCATCCATACACCGTCCTTCCTATAGTTGAATAGAAATAAAAACTGTGTTTTCATTTCTGCGGCCAAAGGCCGCAAGCCGCAAAGCGGCCTATTTTATGTCAAATCCCAAGCTTTGGCCCTTTTCGGGCTCTATGAGTATATATGCAGGCACAGAGCTTATTAGACACATTTTGCACCTGCCTGGGACATATAGATGAAGATAGACCCCCACAGGAAAGGATGATATATAGATGAGGCGAGGAGCAGCCTTTTCTTCACTGAAACTGATTACGGCACTTTTACTGGCGGCACTGGGAGCAGGGCTTTTGATTTTTTCCCAGCCGGTTACCGAAGGCATCCGAAAGGGGCTGACAGTCTGCGCCAATGTGCTGATTCCATCGTTGTTTCCCTTTATGGTGCTTTCCGGCTTTATTGCCTTGACCGAGTATTCCCGCATTCTTTCTGCGCCCTTTGGCTGGCTGGCCCGCCGGGTCTTTAAACTGCCCTCTGAACTGGGGGTGGTAGTTTTTCTCAGCCTGATCGGGGGCTACCCGGTGGGAGCGAAAACAATTCACACGCTGCTAGAGCAAGGGCGCATTTCTACTGCCACTGCACAGCGTATGCTTTGCTTCTGCGTTAACTGCGGGCCCTCCTTCCTCATCACCGCCGTGGGTGCCGGTATGCTGATGAACCCGGCAGCTGGTGTTGTTTTATTTGTCACCCAATCGTTGGCAACTTTGCTGATCGGTGCGGTGGTTTCTCTTGGCAGCCGGTCTGAGGAGGCCTTTGCTCCGCAGGGCAGGCTGATGACCCCGGCTCTGGGCTTTGTGACAGCGGTTATGAATGCGGCACAGGGAATGTTCGCCATGTGCTCTTTTGCGGTATTGTTTTCGGGTGTGCTGGCTCTTTTGCAGGCAGTGGGAGCCGCCGGGTGGCTGGCGGAAATCTTTCCGGTAACCAAAGAAATGGCAGGGGCTTTACTGGCGGGGCTTCTGGAGGTAACCTCCGGGTGCGTAGCCGCTTCTGCTTTGGGCGGCGATGCAGGCTTTTTGCTGATTTCTATTTTCACCTCCATTTGCGGGCTTTCAGTCATTTTTCAGGTTATCTCCTGCTTTCCTGCCGGGACAATCCGGTTCGGGCCTTTTTTACTCTCCCGGCTGTTTCACAGCATCGTGGCAGCGGTCATGGCTTTCCCCTTGTATAAAGCTTTTTTTAGAGTACTGCCTGCCAGCCTGAACCGGATTCCCCCTATTATGAGCACTGGATCCAAAACCCTGCTGTTGGCCCTTTGCCTGACCGCCATGTGTACCATTCTAATTTTTTCCCTATGGGGCAGCCTCAACTGGAAAATGCCCCCCGCCAAGCCCAAGCTTTTTAAAGGAGATTTGTATGTAGCGTTCCCCTCCCATTGGAGTAAAGGCGACAGGCGTAAGCGCAAATAATGTTCACTCAGCAAATGCGCCTTGCGGAATATCTTTGCAAAAGAGCAGCCAAGACTCCTTTTAGGCACAAAAAAGTCCTTCATCCAATTAATCAGGATGAAGGACTTTTTATAGACAGCATTTGCATTTTTTTAGCTGAGGGTTTGCCTGCTAAGCCTGCGGCGGGCCGGAAGGCGGCATCTGCTGGCCGGAAGGATGCTGCGGCGGGCCGGAGGGCGGCATCTGCTGGCCGGAAGGATGCTGCGGCGGGCCGGAGGGCGGCATCTGCTGGCCGGAAGGATGCTGCGGCGGGCCGGAGGGCGGCATCTGCTGACCGGAAGGATGCTGCGGCGGCACCGGAGGAACCGGTCGCTGATTGGGGTTAGGCGGAGGTGCCCATCCGGGGGCGGCTCCGGGGGCATGACCGGCAGGGGGCGCATTATAAGGAGGCTGGTGCGGCATACCGGCCCCAGGGGGCACATTGGTATAAATGGTTTGGGCAACAATGCCATAGGCCCAATTGGAAATCTTGCCGGCAATGGGAACACCCGCATCCTGCCCCTTGGTCACCCGGACAAGAGCCACAATGGTGAAGATCAAAACCAGCAGCATCAGGATGGATACCAACACGGAAGGAATCATGCGTACAACCGCTCCCACCACCGGAATACCCGGTAGAGAGGCATTGCTGGCGATCCCTTTAACAAACACCACAAACAGGCCCAGAATCACTGCCTGTATCAGCTGCCTGTTCAGCCATTCGTTGCGCTCCATCACTATGACAAAGCCCAGAAGCAAAAGCCCCATAAGCGGCTGGCCCAGATATGCCGCAAGAAAGCCCAAAACGGCATATAGAGGCAGAACAATTCCAAATCTCCCCTTTTGCATGTCACCATCTCCTTCTGTTTATTTTCTAGTTTAATGATACTAGCCAACCTCCGGTTTGTCAATGAAAGAAGGGGAGTATCTGCCCCCGAAAATGCAGATAAACGATTGAACGGCACAAAAAAATCCCGGAGCATCGCTCCGGGATTTTCGTGTATAAAACAAATTACATATTCAGCATAATTTTGCGGATAATGCCGACCATTTCGCTGTAACCATTCAGGAACTGGTTCAGGGTGATGCGGTTAGGCGCATAGTCATCAAACTCTTCCACGGTCATGCCGTCTGCTTCGTACGTTTGGATAAACTCGGGGAAGTGCTTTTTCAGAACTTCGATAGCATGGGGATCCACAGGAATATCCATGCGGTTCTCACAGGTAACATCGGATTCATTAAACTGCTTGATCCATTTATGAGGAATGGTCAGGGAAACCTCGCCGCCGATAAAAGCAGACCAATGATAATGGTTGCGGTAAGCAGCAGCCAGCAGCCGGGTACGGTATCCCTTTTCCTTATAGATTTTGTAAGCATTTTTGAAGGTGGCTACACCGGCCAAATCAATGATGCCAGGATCTACAGTGATACCGCGGGCAGCGGCAACATCCTTGATCCAGTCATCCACACGGCCAACCATAATGGTGCAGACAGGGTGCATACCGGAGTTATCCAGCCCGTCCTTTTCGCGGCGGGCAAGTCCTCTCTCAATGGCCTCGGCAACAGCCAGCGCCTGGGGAACAGAGAAGGAAACAGTGGCGTTAACATTCACGCCCTGATAGGTGGATTCTTCAATAGCAGCCACACCGGAGGTAGTGACAGGCATTTTAACCATGATATTGGGGGCAAGACCTTTAAAATGAACAGCCTGCTCCACAATCTTTTCTGCACTGCGGTAGTATTTGGCATTGGTCTGGATGGAAATATACCCGGCTTTTCCTTCGGTGGCCTTGAAAGCAGGCTCCAAAAGCTTTGCGCCATCTACAGCCATGCTCTCGTTGAGCGCCCAGGCGATTTCATCCTCGGTGGCAGTGGGCATATCCTTGATAAGCTGCTTAATTGTGGGAATATAGGTCTCAAGCTCCTGCTTGAGCACTTGGCCAACAATGACCGGATTGGTGGTGGCACCTACAGCGCCGTATTCCAGTGCATAGGTCAACTCCGGAATTGAACAGCTGTCATTCCAGAACTGGGTTGGAGTGGTTTGGCTCATCTGGTGCAAAGGACTTTTGTAAGACATGGTATAAACTCCTTTCCGATGGGTGCAAAATTTCTACTAATGATATTGTACCAATTCGTTGGGTGAATAGCAAGAAAAAAATCATTTGTGTGTAATATTTTTTCCAAATTATACTCAGAAGTTAATCAACACTGTATCAAAGTGTTTCATGGTTTGAACATTCGGGTAAATCCCAAAAAAGCTTTTGATAAAACCATAATAAAGCCTTTTGGGGTTGTGGCTTCAAGTGATTTTATTGGGAAACTGCTGCCGATCACTGTAAATCCGCTTAAAATACATTCCCATTTTTGTGTAACTTTACCATCTTAGCGAAAGAGCGGTTCACCCATGCTCATGGCGGTTGTTTGGGAAGCAACAGTAGTGGCTTCCGCCTTGCCCTGAATCAGCTGGAATTTTTCAACCTCCCGGTAAAGCACACGTGCCTGCTCCAGAAGATGGTCACTGGCGGCGGAGCTTTCCTCAGCTGTGGCAGAGTTGGTTTGCAGCACCGAAGAAATCTGCTCAGTTCCCTGAACAATTTGATCAATAGCCACAGCCTGCTCACCGGAAGCCTTGGCAATGCCGTTCACCAGCATCAAAGCCGAATCGGCCTTCTCCACAATATTTTGCAGAGAGTGCGCTGTTTCATCGGCAATGGTTACCCCATTGGCAACGGTGGAAAGGGAATTTTCAATTAAAGAAGCTGTATTCTTAGCAGCCTCTGCGCTGTTGGCGGCAAGGCGCCGAACCTCATCGGCCACAACTGCAAAGCCCTTGCCGGCAGAACCAGCTCTTGCAGCTTCCACAGCCGCATTGAGGGCCAAAATATTGGTCTGGAAGGCGATGCCGTCAATAGTATGGATGATCTTTTCAATTTCGCCGGTGCTGGCAGAAATTTCGTTCATGGCATCAATAAGTTGCTGCATTTGGCGGTTGCCCTCGTTGATGCCTTCACCAGTTTCGGTGACCAGACGATCCGCCTGACGGGCGTTTTCCGCATTGCTTCTGGTGTGATCCGAAATCTGAGAAACGGTTGCAGAAAGCTGCTGAATAGAACCGGCCTGCTCGGAATTTCCCCTTGCCAAATTGCCTGCTCCGGCGGCCACTTGAGCTGCCCCTGCATTCACCTGCTCGGAGGAAATCCGAATGGCTGAAAGAGCTTCGTTCAGTGAAGAATAAATACCCGCCATAGCCTGCCCGATGGGAACAAAATCACCCGCATAAGGGTAGTTAACCGAAGAGGTCATATCGCCCTTAGACATTTTCTGAAGATGCCCGGTGATGTCGGCCACAACGCCAACCATGCTGGAAATCAAATGGTCTGTGGCTTGGGTAAGCTTTCCGCTTTCATCCTGCCTTGCCAAAACCTTGGCAGAAGGGCTGTGCAAATCGCCCTGAGCCAACAGCTGAAGCCGCTCAGTAACCTCTTGCAGCGGACGGGTAATCCGGGATGCCCACAAAGCAAGCAGGATTGTTCCCACAGCAGCCAGCAGAATCCCACAGCCTAAAATAATCAGATCAGCTATGAGCTTTTCCCGTTGGAGCTCTAAAATAGCATTATCAATATCATCGTAGTAATTTCCTGTGCTGATATACCAGCCATAAGGCTCAAAGAATTGGGTATAGGCCCGCTTATAATAAACCGGACCATCCTCCTCCCCCGGCTTAGGAAAATAATATTCTGTAAAAGAATCTCCCGGATTATTGCCTGCTTTTATTATGTTTTGTATGTATAGGTTGCCGTTGTGATCAACAGCATCATAACGCATGGAGCCCTCGTATTCAGGGTTAAAGTGGATAGCGCATATGCCATCCGCCGTATCTGCCCAAAAATAGCCGCTCTCCCCACTGTATCGAGTATCCCTCACAGTGCTTTCAGCAAAGGCAAGGGCCTGCTCCTTGGTAATCTCGCCTTTGATACGCCGCTGTTCATTGGCCTTCAATGTGTTGACCAGATTCTCGGTAACGGTCTGGATTTTTGTATCAAAAACCGCTCTCTTCTCCAATATAGCTGTATCATAAGCACGGCCCAGCATAACCCACGCTAAAATGGAAATCGCCGCCACTACACCCAAATAGAGCATTCCAGCAAATAAAACGAGCTGCCCTTTCAGCTGAAGTCCCTCGGATTTAAAACTCCGCATTTTTTCAGACCTTCTTCCCCTTACTTTTTGTTCCTAATAAATTCGTTTGACGATGTCTAGTATACGGTCACGCGAAAGTACTGTCAAGTGAACAAGGTTGCTTATTCGTGACAAAAGGAGTTTCCCTATCTTTTGTAGGAAGTTCCTGCCAGAAGAGAGATATTTTTGTAATATATACTAGCTCACTACACTGCTATTTTCATCCTTTCAGGAAACCCACAGCTTTGACACAATAAAAAACAGATACCGGCCGCCTTTTTTGGTGATGGTGATCGGCTGCATTAAACCTGTGGATAAATTCAAAGGCCTTCCCGTATACAAGCACAGGCCAATATGCTAAAATAGGTGCTACAGCGCTGGCTGAAGTTTTCGCCCCATCATATCAGGCCGAAAGGAGCGCGCCGTTGAAGAAGAAAATCTTGGTTGTGGACGATGAAATCCACATTGTAGAGCTGCTGGGACTGAATCTCAAAAAGCAGGGCTACCAACCCCTTTGCGCCTACTCGGGCTTGGAGGCCCTTAAAATAGCAGAGGCCCATCTTCCTGACTTAATTCTGCTGGATGTTATGATGCCGGAAATGGATGGCCTCGAGACCTGCCGCCGTCTCAAGCAAAACAGGCTGCTGCGCCATATTCCCGTTATCATGGTCAGCGCCAAAACCGAAGAAACCGACACTGTGATTGGCCTTGGCATGGGTGCGGATGATTATATTGCCAAGCCCTTTGGTCTGCGGGAACTTTTCGCCCGCATCGGGGTTGCGTTGCGCCGCTGTGAGGATCAGCCGGAAGATGGTATCCTGAGCGCTGGCAGTTTTCGCATTGATATCAATGCCCACCTTGTGGAATGTGATGGCAGCCGGGTGAATTTAACCCTGACCGAATATTCGATATTGAAAATGCTGGTGGAGCATGCCGGACATGTGGTCACCCGGGAACAGCTTATTCATTCCTCCCAGATTAATGCCGCAACCGAGCCGGGGGCGGTTAATGTTCATATTCTCAACCTTCGCCGAAAAATCGGAGAGGGTTATATCGAAACCGTTCGGGGTGTGGGGTATCGCCTGCCGGAGTGATCCTTTTCAGCAAGCCCAATACCAAAGGAGGGAGCCAAGAGAGGCTTGCTCCTTTTTTCTTTTTGTTTGGAACATCACATTTTTCGCGGGGTATTCTTGTCCTCTTATGCGGGATAGAGGAAGCCGCTTCACGATCGGTTCTTCCTGTGTTCAGGTTTGTGTATAAACAGATGGCCCCGTGGGGCCAGCGGGGCCGGTTGCCCCATCTGCACCAGTTGCGCCAGCTGCGCCGGTTGCACCAGTTGGGCCTTGAATACCTTGAATACCCTGCGCGCCGGTTGGGCCGGTTGCGCCAGTTGGGCCTTGAATGCCCTGAATACCCTGCGGTCCGGTTGCGCCGGTTGGGCCTTGAATGCCCTGAATACCCTGCGGTCCGGTTGCGCCGGTTGGGCCTTGAATGCCCTGAATACCCTGCGGTCCGGTTGCGCCGGTTGGGCCTTGAATGCCTTGAATACCTTGCGGGCCGGTTGCGCCGGTTGGGCCTTGAATACCTTGAACACCTTGCGGGCCGGTTGCGCCGGTTGGACCTTGAATGCCTTGAATGCCTTGAATACCCTGCGGGCCGGTTGGACCGGTTGGACCGGTTGGGCCTTGAATACCTTGCGGGCCAGTTGCGCCGGCAAGGCCGGTTGCTCCGATAGGGCCTTGAGGGCCTTGAGGACCTTGTGGCCCTTGGGCGCCGGTGGGGCCTTGAATGCCCTGGGGACCTTGCGGGCCGACTGGCCCTTGGGCGCCGCCAGCACCGGTTGCACCGGTGGGGCCTTGCAGACCTTGCGGGCCCTGCACGCCCTGAGGGCCCTGAGGGCCGGTGGGGCCTGTAGCACCGTTTGCTCCGGTAAGTCCCTGAGGACCCTGTATACCCTGAGGGCCCTGAGGGCCTTGCGGACCAGTTGCGCCATTCGCTCCGGCAGGCCCTTGAGGGCCTTGCGGGCCAGGAACACCCTGAGGGCCGGGATAACCCATAGGTCCTCTCGGGCCGGTGATTCCGCAGCACATGCTGCAGGTGCAGCCACAAGAATGAGATCCACAGCCTAAACCGCTGTGTTGCACTATATCCATTGAGTAATTCCTCCTGTTTATAATAAAAAGCCCGCGAATATCCCTCATGTAAAATTTGGTAAAGCTGTTCACCAGAAAAAAGCAGGGCCGAAACGCGCTGGCTTCCATGCTGCATTATATGTATTTTCAAAAAGCAAGGTGACAGGTTCCCTGCAATGGCATTTTGCTCTGAAAACCCGCTTTTGTTTAAAAAACCCTTATATTTCGGATAAAAGCTTTTGTCCAGCCAGTACCAATGCGCACCATGCTCAGATTTCTTTCATATAGTATCAGTGAGAACTTTTGAAAGGAATAATCAGCTATGAGTAAACTGATCACTGTGGATGCGGGCCATGGCGGCTTCGATAATGGAGCCTCGCACAATGGCCGGCTGGAAAAAGACGATAACCTCCGCCTTGCACTGGAGGTGGAAAAGCGCTTGAAGGAGCAGGGGCAGCGTGTGCAGATGACCCGGGATACCGACGTGTTTATTCCCCTGCGAACCCGCACCGATATGGCCAACCAGGCCGGAAGCGATTTGTTTGTATCCCTCCACCGGAATTCCTACACAGAGCTGACCCCCACCAGCAACGGTGTGGAAAACTGGGTTTATACTACGGCACCGGCCAGCACAGAACAGGCCGCCGCCAATGTGCTGAATCAGGTGGTATCGGTGGGTGTTCAGGCAGACCGTGGCGTTAAGCGAGGCAATTACTCAGTTCTGCGGCGTTCCAAAATGCCTGCTATGCTTCTGGAAATGGGCTACATAATCAACGACGAAGATAACCGCCTGTTCGATACCTATCTGGACGAATATGCCGAGGCAATTGTTCGGGGCATTCTGGAAACCCTTGGCGAACCCTATACCCCACCCGGGCAAACTCCGCCGCCTCCCACTGCATACGACCCCACCACTGCCGCCATCCAGCAGATGCTCAACGACTGGTACGGTGCCAACCTGACGGTAGATGGCCGCTACGGCAATCAGACCAAAGCCGCATTGATCCGGGCTATGCAAAGTGCCCTCAACCAAACCACCGGCTCTAACCTCACTGTGGACGGTGTGCTGGGGCCCGCCACCCTTGCCCAGCTTCCTGTTCTGCGGGAACTGAGCCGTGGCCCTCTGGTTTATCTGTTCCAAGCCGCCCTCTATATGAGCGGCTACAATCCCGGCACCATTGACGGTGTTTTCGGCTCTAACACCCGAAATGCTCTGATCCGCTTCCAGCAGGACAGAGGCCTGACAGCCGATGGCGTTGCTGGCCCCAACACTTATCGGGCACTGCTGGGATAATTTTTCCCACCGGATAATAGAACCGGGAAAAAACCACCCTCTATTTTCGAAACAGCTCCTGCACGGTGAGAAAAAAGCGAATGAGAATCGAGGGAGCGGCCGCCAGCATAATCAAGGTGAGCCAATGATAAACCGAAATATCCCCCAGCCTCAGGGCCTTTTCCGCAGGCGGCCACAGGCACCCCACCCATAAAAAAAGCATTCCGGGCAGAACAGCAAGCCACCCACGGCTTTTGGTTCTGCCCATCTTTTTTGCTGTAACCATACCGCCCCAAAACAGCATCGCCAGCACCAGCCCAACAGCCGAGCAATACCACCCCAGCGGTTCTGAGGGCGGGAACAATCGTGAAACGGCTGAGCGGCTCCCCAACCCATAAGCCATAGCTGTGGAAACGCCGATCAAAACCCCTTGCAGACCAGAAAAAATCAAGGTTCCCGCAACAGTTATGTCCCTTGCCTCTCTGGGTATGGAAATGGAGGAAAGGGCCAGTATTCCCACTGAGCCAACCAAATTGGAACGGCTGAAAAGCCTTTTTTGGCTGTTGGCAGTATTGGGCCGATTCACAATAACCATAGTTCGCCTGCCTGTGTTCTGCTGTACTGTCTCACGGGCAGGCGGCAGAAGCACGCGCCTGCCCTTCACCATGCGGCTCTTTGGCGGATGCTTGCGATAGCGCAGAACCAACGAAACCGGTGCTCCCCCTAGCAAGCACCACAGCCAGAGGCCAGCCGGGGAAAAGGGCCAGCCCCATCCCAGAAACAGCGAAGTCATCACTGCCACAAGCAGTGCAAAAAATCCGCCCAGCCAATAGGCTTTTAGCCAGCCGGGTTGCTGCATAACTATTTTCCTTGCCGCTGTCTGCAAAAAAGCAGCTATGTGGTTTGGAAATCCTTTAAGTCTCCCCAAAGCCTTTTTCCATTTTAGGCACAGCGAAGCACCCACCCGTGAAAGTGCTCCCTGCGGGTGGGTCTGATGGGTTTTATAAGACTTTTTGAACTCCTTGATGTCCCATCATCCCTTGCGCTGTTTCTACAAACTGTAAAACCTCTTTGCAATTGGCAAGCTATACCACCATAGTATGCGGCAAACCTGCTTCAATCATGCCCTTTCGAATATATACTTGTCTTTGAAATTCTGCATTTCTCACAGAATAATACCATATTTATTTCAGGAAATTGGCATATGCATGAGCTGCCTGAACCATGGCCTCCATAACCGTTTAATAATACACGCATATTATCCAACAGATTGCAAAAATCCTCGTGATCAATTATAATATTTGTATATTTTTCGCAGAAAGCTTGCCCTTCAGCCGTTGGTTGCCTGTCAACCCGGGAAAGAATATACTGTTTAAAGAAATATTCCATATGGGGGGCTTGCTCTATGAAAAACAATCGGTTTGATCTCTATGATATCGTTCTTGTGGGTGTAATGGCGGCAATCTGCTTTGCCACAACCGTCTTTTTAAAGATTACCATTCCCACACCCGCCGGCCCTGTGATGCTTAAGCTGGGCAATGTTTTCTGTCTGCTGGCCGGCCTTCTGTTCGGCGGGCTTCGTGGCGGGCTGGCCGCCGGCATCGGCTCCGCTTTGTATGACCTGACCGACCCGCTTTTTGTGGCGGATACTCCCCTGACCTTTATCCGCTTTTTTCTCATGGCCTTCCTATGCGGCGTGATTGCCCAGTGGGGCAATCGGAACAAGAAGGGCTTTGCCGTCAACATTCTTGCGGCTACCGTTGGCTCGGCATTTTCCCTTGCTTTTTACTGGGTAAAAAACATCACCGAGCTGGTCTTGGCAGGCAGTGTTTTTTCTGCGGCCGTTACAGCGGCTACCGTGAAGCTGGTGGTTTCCGGGATCAACGCCGTTGCAGCCGTGATTATTGCCGTTGCCATTGCGCCCGCCTGCAAAAAAGCGCTGCTGCGAGCCGGGCTTGGCCAAAAAATTCCCGCTCTCAAGAAAACCAGCTGAACTGCTTTATAAATCATTTTTAAGGAGCCTTTTATGGATGAAATGCCTCTTTCTCCCCGCCGGGTTGGCCTGAATGCCTTTGCACTGAAACTATTCATGGCCGCTTTAATGCTCATGGATCATCTCTATGTGTTTCTGCCGGGCTTTCCCGTGTGGTTTGAGGCTGTTTCCCGTCTGGTGGCTCCCTGCTTCTGCTTTTTGATGACCGAAGGTCTGGTGTATACCCGGAGCCGCAAAAAATACCTGCTGCGTCTGTATACCATCGGGCTGATCATGCTGGCTATGGATTTTGTTTTTACGGCTGTATTCGGCACAACACCCGGCAACAGCATCATCATGGCTCTTGCGGTTTCGGGTAGCCTGATCTGCGCTATAGATCAAGCCATTGCCGCTGAGACCCCAGGGGAAAAGACCCGCTTTTTCCTTCTGGCGATTACCCTGCTGGCTTTTTCTATGGTGTGGGAGGGCTTTCTCGTGATTCCCATGATGTCGCTGATCTTTTATTATCTGCGGGGGCGCAAAAGGCTTATGTGTGCCGTTTTTGCGGCCGCTTCTCTGATTTTTCTCGCCTTTTTTGATTTTGGCAAATTCCAATGGCTTATGATCTTTTCTGTGATTCCCATATGGTTTTATAACGGCCAAAGAGGCCCCTCGGGGCTTTTTGCCAAGTGGTTCTTCTATGTGTTTTATCCCGCTCATATCTGGATACTTTTTATTCTTTCCCAAACTTTTTTCAGGTAACGCCAATATTATTAAAACAAACCGTTGACAACGGCTCTTATATGGTGTAATATACGGTTATAGCGTAAGTTATCCAACGCTAACACCCTCATCAAACAGTTGTTTTACCTCATCATTGATAACCCCCTTTTACAGCAAAAAGCACTTGGCAGCTGCCAAGTGCTTTTTGCTGTGTTTTTTTAATTGCCGAAACCGGAGAAAAAACCGTTCCTTTTCCGCCGGCCCACAACGCCGCCCTCCATGTTGATCAGAATGGTATCTTCCCCGATCACTTCAATGTTGCACCAAGGGATGATAATATCCTCCCCCCTGAAAAACAGCCCAAACAGACGGCACCGGCCAAAAATAATCAGCGATACCACCTTAGCTGTTACAGTATCCACTTCTATATCCGAAACAAAGCCAAGGCAGCTTCCATCCCGGACATTAATGACCTCCTTGTACCGAAGATCGGTTATACGGCAGTTCATTCAGCCACCTCCCCTATCCTATATGTATGGCAGACCATAAGGGGAGATGCCAGAGGACAATCCGAAAATTACCGGCCGGTTGCGATTGGCAGTATTTAATGAGATTTTATTGCCCGTTATCTGCTTCTGCGGCATAACAGCGGTCGTATTCCGCCATGCTTTTGCGAATCACCGCCAAGGCTTCCTTCTGGCCCTTGGCCTCACTGACTGCGGTGTCTCTGCCTTCCAGTGCCTTATAGACCTGAAAGAAATGCTGCATTTCGGAAAAGATATGAGAGGGCAGCGCCTCAATGGAGCGGTAGGAATTGTAGGTGGGGTCTTCAAAGGGGATGGCGATAATTTTCTCATCCTTTTCGCCGTTATCCACCATAGAAATGACCCCGATGGGATAGCACCGCACCAGCACCAGCGGCTCCACCGGCTCACTGCAAAGCACCAGAACATCCAAAGGGTCGCCGTCATCGGCAAAGGTCCGGGGAATAAAGCCATAGTTGGCCGGGTAATGGGTGGAGGTATAAAGAATCCGATCCAGAATAATCAGGCCGGTTTCCTTATCCAGCTCATATTTCTTTTTACTGCCCTTTTGAATTTCAATTACAGCCAGAAAATCCTCGGGGCGAATGCGCTGAGGGCTTACATCGTGCCAAATGTTCATGTGGCTTCTCCTTCTGCTTTTGCAGACAGTATAGCATAAAACGCAGGACAAGTTAAACTATAATCAAAAAAAATCATAATTTGTAAATTAAATTATATAATATCTATTGCAAATTATATGTTTGAGTGCTAAAATAATAAACAGGAGGTGAGGCTGTGAAGAAAAGCTTATATAGTCTGATGCTATCCGATGAGGTGGTGCGGGCAGTGGATCGAATGGCTTATGACCGGGGCATGAGCCGTTCCGGCCTGATCAATCGGATTTTGGCTCAGCAGTTTTCCATGACAACGCCAGATATGTGGTATGAAAGCGTTCTCGATTGTGTGGCGCAGATTACCGAAACCCGCCAGCGTCTCCAGCTCCAGCCTCAACCCAGCGCTTCCATGCTGTCGCTGAAAAGCTTTTTGGATTATAAATACAATCCAACCATTCGTTACAGTGTAGAGCTTTTTGCTGAGGGCGAAGGCTACTCCGGGGAACTTCGGGTTTCTTCCCGCACCCAAAACGAAGGTCTGCTGGCCATGCTGGAGGATTTCTTTACCCACTGGGCCGCTTTGGAATCCGGGAGGCATCCCCCGGATACTCTGCTTGTGCAAGTGGAGAACGGACGCTTTTACCGGCGGTTCAGCCTTCCCCAAAAGGATGGGCAGGAATCCACTGATGTGATCGGAAAGCGCATCGGCCAATATATCCACCAGCTTGATTTGGCCCTTTCCGCTTATTTCCATGCCGCCCGCATCGGCGGCGGAATGGTTTATCTGGAAAAATACTTCGACGACGCCACCAAGTAAATAGTTCCTACTGTTTCAACTTTTTCACCCGGTGGTTGCACCGGGACTTTGCAACATATTGAAATAGCCCTATCAGCGGGCGAAAGGAGTGCTGAACTATGACCAACATGCAAAAATTTACTCAAAAATCCATTGAGGCCATCGGAGCCGCTCAGAGTCTGGCTCTTGGCAACCAAAACATGCAGATTGAACAGCCCCACCTGCTCTATGCCCTTGCCTCGCAGGAAAACGGCCTGATACCCCAGCTTCTTTTGAAAATGGATACCCAGCCGGAAAGCTTTTTACAGGCGGTTCAGGAGGAAATCGGCCGTATTCCCGGTGTAAGCGGGCCGGGGCGTGAGCCGGATAAAATTTATGTCTCCCCAGCCGTGGATACGGCGCTGGTGCAGGCGGAAGCCCTTGCCGGCAAAATGAAGGATGAATTTGTTTCGGTGGAGCATTTGTTTCTGGCTCTGCTGGAAAAACCGGATAAAAGTATACAGGCTGTTTTTCGGCGCTTTGGGCTGGATAAAAACCGTTTTCTTGCCGCTCTTTCCACCGTTCGGGGCAACACCCGGGTCACCAGCGATTCCCCCGAAGAAACCTACGATGCCCTGACCAAATACGGCTACGATCTGGTGGCCCGTGCAAGGGAACAAAAGCTTGACCCTGTTATCGGCCGGGATAATGAAATCCGTAACGTGGTGCGTATTCTTTCCCGCAAAACAAAAAACAATCCCGTCCTTATCGGCGAGCCGGGCGTAGGCAAAACCGCCATTGCGGAAGGCCTTGCTCAACGAATTGTCCGGGGGGATGTTCCGGAAAGCCTGCGGGATAAAACCATTTTTGCGCTGGATATGGGTGCTTTGATTGCAGGCGCCAAATACCGGGGCGAATTTGAGGAGCGCCTCAAGGCTGTGCTTTCTGAAATTAAGAAAAGCGAAGGCCGGGTTATCCTCTTTATCGATGAGCTGCACACCATTGTGGGTGCGGGCAAAACCGAAGGCTCCATGGATGCAGGCAACCTGCTCAAGCCTATGCTGGCCCGGGGCGAGCTTCACTGTATCGGCGCCACCACACTGGATGAATACCGGCGCTACATTGAAAAGGATGCGGCTCTGGAACGTCGTTTCCAGCCGGTTCTGGTCAGCGAGCCGACTGTGGAGGATACCATCTCCATTCTGCGTGGCCTTAAAGAGCGGTATGAGGTGTTCCACGGTGTAAAAATTCAGGATCAGGCTCTCATCGCCGCCGCTACCCTTTCCTCCCGGTATATTGCCGACCGTTTTTTGCCGGATAAGGCTATCGATTTGGTGGATGAGGCCTGCGCCATGATTCGTACCGAAATTGATTCCATGCCCACCGAGCTGGATGAAATCTCCCGCCGGATTATGCAGCTTGAAATTGAAGAAGCCGCCCTGAAAAAAGATCACGATGAGCTGGCCAAAGAACATCTCGCCGCTGTGCAAAAGGAGCTTTCCGAGGTGCGGGATCAGTTTGCCGCCATGAAAGCCCAGTGGGAAAATGAAAAGAACGCCATCTCCAAGGTACAGAAGCTGCGGGAAGAGATTGAGGGCGTTAACGCCGAAATCGAAAAGGCACAGCGCAGCTACGATCTCAACAAGGCCGCCGAGCTGACCTACGGCCGCCTGCCCGAGCTGAAAAAGCAGCTTGAACAAGAAGAGGAGCTTGCCGAAAAATCCAAGCTGGGCAGCAGCCTGCTGCGGGATAAGGTAACCGACGAGGAAATCGCCCGGATCATCGGCCGGTGGACGGGTATCCCCCTTTCCAAGATTTTGGAAAGCGACCGGGAAAAGCTGCTGAGCATGGATAAAATCCTCCACCAGCGTGTGGTGGGGCAGGATGAAGCGGTTGAAAAGGTTTGCGATGCCATTCTCCGTTCCCGTGCAGGCATTCAGGACCCTGACCGGCCTATCGGCTCCTTCCTGTTCCTTGGGCCTACCGGTGTGGGTAAAACCGAGCTGGCAAAGGCTCTGGCTCAATGCCTCTTTGATGAGGAAAAGAGCCTGATTCGGATTGACATGAGCGAATATATGGAGAAGCACGCTGTTTCTCGTCTGGTGGGAGCGCCTCCGGGGTATGTGGGCTATGAGGAAGGTGGCCAGCTGACCGAGGCGGTGCGCCGCAAGCCCTACAGCGTCATTCTGTTTGACGAGGTGGAAAAGGCTCACCCGGATGTGTTCAACATCCTGCTCCAAGTGCTGGATGACGGCCGTATTACCGATTCCCAAGGCCGTATGGTGGATTTCAAAAACACCATCATCATCCTCACCTCCAACCTTGGCTCCAATCTTCTGCTGGAGGGTATCGACAGCAAAGGTGAAATTACCGAGCAGGCTAAGGCTGCCGTGGAAACCATTCTGCGCCAAAGCTTCCGGCCGGAATTTCTCAACCGTCTGGATGAGATTGTGTTCTACAAGCCTCTCACCAAGGAGGAAATCCGCTCCATTGTGGATTTGATGGTAGCCGATCTGGGCCACCGCCTTGCCGACCGCCAGCTCTCTGTGGTGCTGACCCCCGCCGCCAAAGATTTTGTGGTGGAAAACGGATACGACCCTGTCTATGGTGCCCGGCCTCTGCGGCGGTTCCTCCAGAAAAAGGTGGAAACCCTGCTGGCCCGGTATCTGATTGCCGAAAGTTCTCTGCCACATTCCACGTTGGTGGTGGATTGTGTTGAAAATCAGCTGACTGTGCATACACAGCAGCCACTGAAAACAGGAGAAATTGCTTATGATTAAACCGCTCCACCTTTCCCAGCTGGATCAGGTTATGGAAATATACCCAATGAACTTCAAAATGCGTGCATTTTGAAGCCCCACAGTAGAAGCTGTGGGCCGCCCAATGGGCGGTTTCATTGATGTGCATAGTTAATCGCACGCTCAAAGCGTGTCAGCAGGCAATGCCTGCCGCCTGAAAATCTTCTTTGATTTTCAGGCCGATTAACTATATGGCTGCAAACCAACATAGACGCCCACAGCTTTATTCCCAAGGAATACTGGGAAAGCCATTTCCAAGAGGTGAAGGCCATACTGCCCCAGGCGGATGTAACCGTTTATGAGCAAGATGGCAAGGTCAGAGGCTTTTTAGGCATAGCAGATGGCTCCTATATTGCAGGGCTGTTTGTTGCCAAGGCACATCAGGGGCAGGGTATTGGAGAGGCCCTGCTCAGCGCCTGTAAAAAGCGCCTGCCCAGCCTGACCTTGGATGTATACACCCGGAACCGGCCTGCCATCTCTTTTTATAGTCAATGAACATCAAAAGTGGATCACTTTTGATGTCGCACGGTCAAACCGTGCGATCGCCTAAAAGGCGAATTCATTAGACTTCATAGTGGATTGTGCGCCTTTGGCGCAGCGGCAGGCACAGCCTTCTGTTTGAAAACTGTGACAGTTTTCAAATTAATTCACTATATAAAAAGCACGGCTTTGCGGTAACCGAAGAAAAAATAAACAGCGATACCGGTGAAAGCGAATACACCATGGTGTGGAAGCGCCCAGACTAATCCGGCTTCAAGCCTTGTCTTTTTCATTAGAGAAAAACAAGGCTTTTTTAAGTTCCCACACTGGCTACAAAATCGAGAAACGTTAAATTTTAACTATTTTTAACATAGGCCGCTCTAGCCAGCCCAAGCAAAATGTGCTACACTTATTTTGTTCGACAGATTCAGACAAAAATATGCATTTGAAGGGAGCCTGTCTCTTGATTAATGACGATTATATAACCTTTACCATCAGCGTTGAAAAAAACATCGCTCTGATTGCCCACGATAACAAAAAGTCGGAGCTTATTGATTGGTGCCTCCAGCATAAGAGCATTTTGCAGAACCACCGCCTTTGCGGAACCGGCACCACCGCCCGTATGATCACCGACCGCACCGGTATGCAGGTGCTGGGCTACAACAGCGGCCCTTTGGGCGGTGACCAGCAGCTCGGAGCTAAAATTGTGGAAGGGAAAATCGACATGGTCATTTTCTTTTCTGACCCTCTCACTGCCCAGCCCCATGACCCGGATGTGAAGGCACTTCTGCGCATTGTGCAGGTATACGATATTCCCATGGCCAGCAACAAATCCACCGCGGATTTTATGATTACCTCCCCGCTGATGGATGAACCCTATAACCATCAGGTGATTAACTTTAACAAAAACATTCGCCAGCGTGCGGAAACTCTTTAAAAAAACCTTACAGATACCAACGTTTTTGTTTGTTTGCTATTCTGCGCTGGATATTGCTGGAAGCTTGGGAAATTTTATTAACATATTGTTCATCACTTGTCAATATATAAGAGATGAATCCCATAGGTGCATCGTGTATATTGATTATACAATTTAATATTGCTCATAGCTAATGGGGAGTAGTTTTAAATTTCAGGTCAACATACATGAATCATGTTTGGTTCTGGCCTGAAATCCGTATAGGTAACCAGACTTTTAGCTTATACCAATAGGATTGGTATAAGCTAAAAGTCTTTTTTTATTATCTTTCTTACTGTCCGCAGGGCCTCTTTTCCTGGATCATTTAAGGTCAATTGGTAAACTTCCGGGAAATCCGGGGCAGAATAGCAGAAAGGCGCTTCTGGATCACCTGTGTTTTCTGCAGCAGACGGTAAGCAAATCCATCTGTAAAAACATGTATCAACAATGAGGAGAGAGTTTATCGTGTATGAACAAAAAAACATCCTGCAATCCTGCGAAGAGCTTGATGTAAACCCGCAAATGGGCTTATCCAGCCAGCAGGCAGCGGAGCGGCTTCAAAAATACGGCCCCAATGCTTTGGTGGAAGCAAAGCCCAAATCCAAGCTTTCTATGTTTTTAAGCCAGCTCAACGACCCCATGATTTATATTCTGTTTGCGGCGGCGGCCATTTCCATGTTCCTTCGGGAATGGGGGGATGCTGTCATCATTCTGATGGTGGTTCTGCTCAACGCCATTGTGGGCATGAGCCAAGAGGCGAAGGCTGAGCAGGCTCTTGAGGCTCTGAAAAAGCTTTCCAGCCCCTTTGCTCTTGTGCGCCGGGATGGCAAGCTAATGGATGTTCCCGCTGCCGAACTGGTGCTGGGTGATGTGGTCGTGCTGGAAGCCGGAAGAGTTTTGCCCGCCGACCTTCGGCTGATTTCTTCCATCAACTTGAAGGTGGAGGAATCCGCTCTCACCGGTGAATCGGTTCCGGTGGAAAAAGATTCTGATTTTGTGGCCACCGGGGATACCTCTCTGGGCGACCGGGTCAACATGGCCTTCTCCTCCACCAGTGTCACCTACGGCCGTGGCGAAGGTATTGTGGCCGCCACCGGTATGAACACCGAAATCGGCAAAATCGCCACGATGATTAACCAGACTGCCACCTCCATGACTCCGCTGCAAAAACGTCTGGCTGATTTGAGCAAGCTGTTGGGCGGCCTTGCCCTTGCGATCTGTGTGGCTATGTTTGCCATTGCCATCATCCAGCAGCGCCCCATTGTGGAAATGCTTCTCACCGCGATCTCCCTTGCAGTAGCGGCTATTCCCGAGGGTCTGCCCGCTGTGGTAACCATTGTGCTGGCCCTGGGCGTTCAGCGGATGGTCAAGGTCAACACCATTGTTCGCCGCCTGCCCTCTGTGGAAACGCTGGGTGCAGTCAGTGTGGTTTGCTCTGATAAAACCGGTACCCTCACCCAGAACAAAATGACTGTCACACAGGTTTATCGGGATGAAAAGCTGGAAGAAGTCTCCGCTCTTGCCCCCGAGCAGGATCAGCTGTTTCTCGAGGGTTTTGTGCTCTGCAACGATGCCTCCATTAAAAACGGCACCGCTATCGGTGATCCCACCGAAATTGCCCTGCTGGATATGGGCGCACGCACCGCCTTTTCCAGAGAGGGCCTTGAGGAAACACTCCCCCGTGTGGCGGAGCAGGCCTTTGATTCCGACCGCAAAATGATGACCACCGTTCACAGACGGGATGGCAAAGCCATTGCCTTTACCAAGGGCGCTATGGATATCCTGCTTTCCCGCTGCGAAAACATTATCATCAACGGGCAGGTTCGCCCTCTCACCCAGATAGACCGTGAAAAGGTCTTCCGGGCCGCCAGCTCCATGGCCCATTCCGCCCTGCGGGTGCTGGCCCTTGCTTTTAAAGAAAACGATGAAAGCGCAACCGAAGAGAACCTGACCTTTGTGGGCCTTGTGGGTATGATTGATCCGCCCCGCCCCGAGGCT
Organism: Oscillospiraceae bacterium MB08-C2-2; assembly: GCA_035621215.1. Classification (NCBI taxonomy): domain Bacteria; kingdom Bacillati; phylum Bacillota; class Clostridia; order Eubacteriales; family Oscillospiraceae; species Oscillospiraceae bacterium MB08-C2-2. The sequence continues at coordinate 1,973,291 of CP141729.1, forward strand.
GCCGAGGCTGTTCAGGTGTTTAAGGATGCCAAAATCCGCACGGTCATGATCACCGGTGACCATAAGGATACCGCTCTGGCCATTGCCCGTGAGCTAAAAATCGCAGACAGTGAAGAACAGTGCATGACCGGGGAACAGCTCTCCAAAATGACACAGGATGACCTGAATCGGGTGGTGGACGATGTGCGGGTATTTGCCCGTGTTTCGCCCGAGCATAAGGTTATGATCGTAAAGGCGCTGAAATCCCACGGATATATTGTTTCCATGACCGGTGACGGCGTTAACGATGCCCCCTCTCTCAAAACCGCCGATATCGGTGTTGCCATGGGCATCACCGGCACCGATGTGGCTAAGGGCGCAGCGGATATGGTGCTCACCGACGATAACTTTGCTACCATTGAAAAGGCTGTGGCCGAGGGCCGGGGAATTTACAGCAACATTAAAAAATCGGTTCTGTTCCTGCTTTCCTCCAACTTTGGCGAGGTTATCACCATGTTTGGCGCCATTTTGGCGGGGTTGGCGGCTCCCTTGCAGGCCACCCACATTCTCTTTGTTAATCTGCTCACCGATACGCTCCCCGCTTTGGCACTGGGCGTGGATTCCAAGGATAAGGACATCATGAAGGCTCCGCCCCGCCACCCGGAGGAAAGCCTGTTTGCTCACGGGGGCCTCGCTCTCACTCTCTTCTATGGTGTTGTCATTGCCGCTATGACCTTAGGCGCTTTCCTCTATTCCCCTGTGAAGGCTCTAATGGACGCAGGCTCCCCGGTTACCTTTGAAGGCATTAAAGCCATGCTGGGTGACACTGAGCTGCTCATGCACGCCCAGACCTATGCCTTTGTCACATTGGCTCTCTCCCAGCTGTTCCATGCCTTCGGAATGCGCAATGTGGAAAAATCCATCTTCCGCATCAATCCCTTTGAAAACCGCACTATGGTAATGGCCTTTGTGATCGGGCTGCTCCTTCAAGTGGCAGTCACCGAAATTCCTCTGCTCACCGGGCTGTTCGGAACCGTTGCCCTCTCCTTTATGGAATGGCTGGAGCTCTTCCTGCTGGCCATGGTGCCGCTGGTGATGCATGAGCTGATCGTGCTTGTCCGCTGGATTTTCAAAGCAGGTAAAACAAATTAACCTCTATAGCTTTCCAGAATAAAGATGCTTGAAGGAAGGGCCGCTGCAACCTTGCAGCGGCCCTTCCCCTTTGTGATGGCAGTATATTAAAAAATGCAAATATAGCTTATAAAGATTCGTTTGCTTTTTGGTGCTGACTGTAATATGATCATGAGAGAATGTTACAGAATAGGAGAAGCTATTGTATGGTTAAAAACAGATTTTCGAATCCGGTATGGTCGCTCCTTTCTGTTTATTTGATCTGTTTTGTGTTCAGGGCAGTTGAGTATATGATTATCCGTACCGATCAAGGCATATTCGGCGAGGCATTTCTCCATAAGCTTGCCGGGATTATGGTGCTTGCAATCGCATTGCGCTATTTTTCACTCAGTTGGCCGGAAGTGGGGCTGGGAGGGCAGCGGGCAAAAAATACACTATACGGCCTGCTTCTCGGCGCTTGCGTGTATGTGATTGCCTATGGCGCAGAATTTGTTTTCCAGCAGATGCAGGGTGCTAACCCATCCCTGCAGGTATATGTAACCAGCTATGCGCTGGAGGGCAATCAAGGCAGGCAAACCGGGCTGTGGTTTTTTGTTTTTTGCTTGGTTGGGAACCTGATCAACGTAGCAATGGAGGAAGGCATTTTCCGAGGGCTGTTCCTTCGCTTGCTGGAATCCAAGCTTTCCTTTATAAAATCGGCTGTTATTTCTTCTATCCTTTTTGGCGTTTGGCACATTGCGGCTCCTGTTCGCAGCCTGCTGGATGGAGAGATCAGTGAAGCCGGGGCGATATTTTCTGCCCTGGTGCTGATTGTAACAGCCGGAATCACGGGATTTAAGTTCTGCCTGCTGGCCAAGATAACCGGTTCTCTTTGGATGCCCATGGCCGATCACTTTTTTAACAACACCATCATTAACCTTTTGCATATTGCCACAGCATCCGGCATGGATGAGATGCAGGTAATCCGTATTTCCATTGCCCAGACCCTATCCTTCCTGATTGTGCTTTTCATCTATCGCAGAAGACGTATCAAACAGTAAGCTCCCGCATTAAAGCTAAATCTTCCTACATAGGGGCATTCTATAAAAGTGAGGGCATCACCATTTTATCCAACGGTGATGCCCTCATATATTTTATCTACAATCTGTTTTGAACAAGCTTTGTCGCTTCATTCAAATTTCATCCGCAGGCAGGGCCAGTATTTAAGCGGAACACCTGTGGTGCATGGCATTCCTTTTGATACGCATACGCCCCCTTTTGTGCAACAGCAGGCTTTGCCCGCCAAGGGTAAAAGGCATATGCATCTATACCAGCGGATTGAACTGTATTGTCAGGCTAAGGCTTCTGTCTCTCGGCTCTTGGCTTGCTCCGGGGAAACCAGTGGGAAATTCCTTGAGCCCAAAACCTCGGTGGCATACTGGGTTATATAGCCTTGCTCCACCAGCTCCCGCATGCGGGCCTCGCCGCACTGATAGGCAATGAGAGCATTGGTCTCGCCGTATTTTGCCACATAATCGCTGATGACCATCACCCCGGCCTCAATATTATCTTCGGGGATGTTCACATCCAGACCTTGGGCGGAAAGCCACTTCCAGTTGCTCTGGTTGATCTGCATCAGCCCCCGATCCCTTGTCCCATTTTCATTGACATTGTCCCGGATGCCCACCATAAATCGGCTTTCCCTCTCCATGATCGCCAGCACCAGCTCATAATCCACATTGTATTCCTGACACAGGCTGTAGGTATATTCCTGCAGCTCTGCATCCAGCGGGATATCATAAAGCGGTGCCATAAAAGGTTTAGGGGAAAGCTTGGATTCCAGCGTTTCCTCATCCACCGGGTAGTAGGAGAACCCCAGTGACACCGGAGCCTTGCTCTGGCGGTTCATCACACTGGAAGGCGCCTCCAACGGAACCGGATTATACCGGTTTTGTTCCCGGTAGGAGGACAGGTAAAGATGATACACCAGAAGGCCCAGCAAAGCGCCCCCCAAGAGCAGCAGCAACACCCGCATCGTTTTTATGACATATATTTTAATATAAATTCAACCTTTCTTTATGTCCTGGCCCTATGCACATCCAACAGTATAGGGTAAGGGCAATCTATTTGTCAATGTTTCCTACTTTTTTATGGTTATTTCGACGATTCTTTCTAAAGCTCCGCTATGGTTTTCCGGCGGTTTCACCCATAGAATTGGCCGGTTTTCTCTTCCCACGCATGGGATTGACAGCGCCCGGCATATTATATTATAATATCCGCATATACAAATAAAGGGGGCTCGTCCTACATGGATGCCCAGGAGCAATACTATACCCAGCGAGCCGAGCTTCTCAAGGCTTTGGCACATCCGGTGCGGCTGCGGATTTTGCGGGAGCTTTGTGTCAACCAGATTAATGTTACCACTTTATACACTCGGTTGGGTTTACCCCAGTCTACCATCTCCCGCCATCTTTTGGTGTTGAAAAATGCCGGAATTGTTTTCGGCCACCGCCATGGGCTGGAAATTGATTACAGCATCGATTGTGACCAGCTTGAGCCTTTTATTAAGCTGATTATCAAGGATGCGGCCGATGCATCCTCACACCTCATTGAACCGAAAGGATGAGAATTTTGAAAAAAAAGTTTTTGATTCTATCATTGGCACTCACTTTATCTCTTGCAGCCTGCGGCAAAGGAGACATATCTACCTCACAGCCTGCAGAAACACTATCTGAGCCTTCTTCACAAGCCCAGCAAAGCATCCCCGAATCAAGCGATACATCTTCCTCTGAGCCAGAGGAAATGCCGCTGGTGCCCGATTTTACTGTGCAAGCCAACAATGGAGAAAGCGTCAGCCTATCCAGTTATGCAGGTAAGGTGGTGGTTCTGAACTTCTGGGCAAGCTGGTGCCCCCCCTGCAAGGCAGAAATGCCGGATTTCCAGATTCTCCACGATGAGCTGGCTGATTCCGAAGAGGTGGTGCTTCTCCTGCTTAACCAGACCGACGGCCAGCGGGAAACCAAAGAAAAAGCGGATAAATATCTGGCGGATAACAGCCATACCTTTATGAACCTCTATGATACCGGGGAAGTGGGTTTTGGAATCTTCGGGATTCAAAGCATCCCCACCACTGTGGTGATCGATAAAGAGGGGCGGCTTTCCGACTTTGTTTTGGGCAAAACCGATTTAGCAACGGTAAAGCAGATGATTGAGGAGGCCAAAAATGCTTAGTCAGGCTGCACCCAAAATTACGCCCGCTCTCTTTGGGCTGGTTTTTTCTGAAGGATTGTTTGCCTTCCTTTCCCCCTGCATTTTACCCATGCTGCCCATTTATCTGCTGTATCTCAGCGGCACCGGCAACATGCAGGAAAACCGGGATCGGCTGATTCGCAATACTGTTGGCTTTATTTGCGGCTTCACTCTTGTTTTTGTTGGGTTGGGTGCCACTGCCTCCGGCCTTGGGAGCCTGCTTTCCCAGCACCGTGATTGGCTGCAGCGCATCGGCGGTGTAATCATGATTGTATTTGGCCTGCATTTCATGGGAATTCTGCGCATTTCCTTCCTCAACCAAACCAAGACCTTGCAAGCCAACACCAAGGATCTGCGCTTTTTTTCCAGCCTGCTGTTTGGAGGCGCTTTTTCTCTTGGCTGGACCCCCTGCCTTGGGCCATTTTTGGGCTCGGCTCTGCTCCTTGCCTCCAACTCCTCCACGTTGCCGCAAGGGATCGCCCTTCTGTTTGTTTTTTCCATGGGCTTGGGCGTACCTTTTCTGCTGACCGCTCTGCTGTGGGACCGCCTGCAGGGAGCAATGCGGTTTATTAAAAAGCACCTGAACAAAATCAAGATGATTTCCGGCACTCTTTTAATCATTGTGGGCCTTCTTATGCTCTTTGATCTTTTTGGTTATTACATGGGGCTGTTTTCATAAAAGCTTCTTCACGCTAAAAAAGCAGGGACCCCTCAAAAAGGTCCCTGCTTGAGCAAATATCCAAAAGTCTATACGCTCTATGGGGGGGCATCCCATGCCCCCCGTATTCTCCCCGGATTGCGCCGCAACAGCGCAAAAAATGGAATTCCTGCATCGATATCAATTCAACGCAGGAAGAATTACCAATAAAAGATTTACGTCTCTCGTGGTTAACGCCGCTACTTCTACAATTTAAAAGCAGGGACCCTCAAAAGGTCCCTGCTTTTGGTATACGCAAGATTTTTTATAGCTTAGAACCGGTCATCGGGCTGCAAAGACATATTGCTTTCAGCCGAATCCCACTGGAGCTCCTGAACAGGCACTTCGCTATCCTGCTCTTTAACACCTGCCAGCTGGAATTTGCCAACCTCATCCCGAAGGAGCACAGCCTGTGCGGTCAGCTCCTCGCTGGAAGCCGAGCTCTCCTCAGCTGTGGCTGCATTGGTCTGCACAACGGTGGCAATCTGCTCAATGCCCTGTGTGACTTCCTTGAGGGAATCCGCCTGCCGCTCTGAATCCTTCTGAATCTGGACGATAATGGACTGCACCTGCTGGGAGTTCCGATCCACATCCTGCAAAGCATCTGCGGTCACCTTGGTAATCTTGGTACCGGTTTCCACCGCCTGAATGGATGCGTGAATCAGGTCTTCGGTCTGCTTGGCGGCCTCTGCCGATTTAGCAGCTAGATTGCGCACTTCATCGGCTACAACTGCAAAGCCCTTGCCTGCCGCACCGGCCCGAGCAGCTTCAACGGCGGCATTGAGTGCCAGAATGTTGGTTTGGAAGGCGATATCGTCAATGGCCTTGATAATTTTGCGAATTTGGCCGGAAGCCTGATTGATTTCCTTCATAGAGGCTTGCAGTTCCTCCATGTGCCGGTTACCGGCGACCAATCCCTTGCCTGCCTCACCCACATATTCAGTGGCCTTGATCACATTATCCATATTGTGGGTCGCCATACCCGAAACCTCATAAATGGAAGCAGAAAGCTGTTGGATAGAGCTGGATTGCTGGGAAGCTCCGGTGGCCAGTGCCTGTGCGGAGGAAGAAATTTGGGAAGCGCCCACCTCAACTTGCTCGGCAGACATATGAATATGGGAAAGGGTCGCGCTGAGTGTAGAGGAAATATTGAGCAGTGCTTCCTTAACCGGGGCAAACTCACCGGCATAATCCTGCTCCAGATTGATGCGCAGATTTCCCTGTGCCATCGTGCCCAACACCTGTGTGATTTCTTGGATATAATCGATATAGTGGCTCAGGCGGGTTACCGTTCTGCCGATTGCATCCGCCACCTGCCGGGTTTCATCCTTGGAGCGAATATCCAAATGCACATCCAGATTACCGTCTGCAATTTGGTTAGCGGCTTTAGTTAGTTTACGCAGAGGCGAAACAATGCCACTGGTCACCAGCGCAATCATAGCCACCAGGATCAGGCCGGCCACAATGAAAACGGTGATCAATGTTGAAATTATTTTGGTATATTCCTGCAGGAACTCTCTCTCAGGCAAACCGGTGGCAATTGTCCAACCGCTGGTGCCAACCTGCGCGACATAGCCATAGCCCTTCTCGCCGCCCTTGGTATAAGTAACACTGCCTTCCTGCTTGCTGATTATTGCATTTTTAAGCTCGTTGGAAAAATCACTATCCGCAATGTTGGTGCCAATGCGGTCTGCATCCGGATGATACAGCATGTGGCCATTTGAGGTGGTCAGAACATAATAACCATGTTCACCCAGTGTATAGGTTCCCATAAGTTCGCTGATTTTGTCTAAAGAAAAATCAGCGCCAATGGCCCCAATCATTTTTTGAATACCCGAATAATCCTTCTGAAAAATAGGAGCCACAATGCTGACTATTTGAGTTCCTGTGACATAGTCTTCTGTAGGATCGGTCATAATAACTTCACCGGCGGCTCCTTGCAGAACAGTATACCAAGCTCTCTCCTGCACCACATAGCCATCCTCAAGACCATAACCGGTGGATTGCAGGATCTGGTTGGCATCAAAATCCGCAATCCATACTGACATCAAATTTTCGGCATCCATTTCTTCCGCTTTTTCCAAGGTAGCCTTAATTCCGTTAAAATCCGGATCCAAGAAAATCTTGTTGCCGGCTCCCACACGAATACACATCTGTTCCATCTGGCCGGTAAGAGCCAGAGACTTCACCATTTGCGCGCACTTTGCAAAATAGCTGTTCACATCCAAAGCCGCTGTTTGTGATTTGGCCTGCAACTCCCTGTTTGTCAGATCGGAGACGGTATTCCCCACCAGATACTGCAAAATACCGGCCACCAAAACAAAAGAAATTACAACCGGGAGCCCTATAAGCACCAGAATTTTGACCATCAGGCTTTTATTGCCAACTCCCATACCCTTGAAAACCTTTTTGATCTTTATCGCCTTTTTTGTTTTCATGTTGTCTTCTCCTCTTTAATGTAATGGCCTTTGCAAATAATTCCTGTTACAATAACAAAAGCGCATCGAATATGATGCGCTTAGAAGATAGTGCTATCACTCAAACAGCTTGTCTATCCGGCCTGCCTGTGCGAACTAAGAACCATTCCTACAGGAGAACCCCCACCGAATCTACTGGCAAAATTCGTATAGAAACAGAGGCTTCAACAACATTCCTGCTTCAAACAGCCACTTTTGCCACAAGCATATCAAGTGATATGACTTACTTTCAAGGAAAGCGCCGCAGTTTTTAAGAGTGATCGCAGTAACGGTAATAAATGGCGGGCACTCTTCAATAATCAGGAAAATATGAACAATTTTGTCAAAAGGCTTGTAATTTTCGACAATTCTTGCTATTTTAGTCTCAAGAACAGTCACTAAATCTAAAATATCGACTTGTATAGTATATCACTTTGTGACTTCATTACAGAAATATATATATTAGATAGTGTAATTCCAAAATGATATGTTGCTTTTTTTGAGCATTTTGCACTAATTTCAAACCAACGGCTCGCCATTTTGCCAGAAAATGGGTTTCTTCAAGTGGAAATGTGACTCAAAACAGAAACATTTGACATTATTGCACAGTTTGGTATGATTGAAGAAGCTGTGTTTTTCTGAAATTTCAAGATTCAGCTTTACATTATTTCTAAAACTCCGGAGCATCGATCTGCCTGCTTGCTAAACAAAGAATATGTGATGATAAAGCCTAATGGGCTTTGTCTTGCTATCCTTAACCACCTCTTCGGTCACAGACCGGCGGCCTGAAAGTTTCATACGAAAGTTTAAGCAAACAGCACACCGGAAGTCTGGATTTTTTGCACCACATAAAAGGGAGTGACACTTTGAAACTGGAACATTTGGAGTATGCCATTGAAATCGCCAAGACCGGTTCCATAACACAGGCTGCCGAAAACCTGTTCATGATGCAGCCTAATTTGAGCAAGGCCATTCAAGAACTGGAAGAAAGTGTGGGCCTTAAAATATTCAGCCGGAATCGGATCGGGACTTTTCCTACACCCGAGGGCGAAGCCTTCTTAAAATATGCAACTGACATTTTGGAACAGGTTTATTCGCTTGAGGCCCGTTATCAAAAGAGAAAAACCGATGTTTTCTGTTATAAGATTTCAGTGCCCCGGGCCAGCTACATTACCCACTCTTTTGCCAGTTTTATGCGGGGTGTGGATTGGCAGAAGGAATTCAATGTGTTTTTCCACGAGGCCAGCAACGGGGTAACCATTGCGAATCTGCTGGAGCGGGATTATGACTTCGGCATGATTCGCTATCCCACTGTGCAGGAACGATACTATATGGACCTGCTGGAATACAAAGGGCTGAAATTCAAGCATTTTTGGGAATTTGAATACATGGCCATTATGCACCAAAGCCATCCGTTGGCGGAACGGGAAAAAGTCTCCTTTGTGGATTTAAACGACTCTGTTGAAATCCAAATCGGCGATATAGAGGTAGCGAATTTTTCGCCTCCGCAAATAAAGCGAACCATTCCGCAGGGCCTTGAGCGGCACCGTATCACCATTTATGAGCGTGCAAGCCAGTTTGAACTGCTTACTCAGATTCCGGGTTCCTATGTGATGGGTTCCCCTTTACCCAAGGATTTGCTTGATCGTTACAGTCTGGTAGTGCGCCCCTTTCTCGAAACAGACCGAACCTATAAGGATATCTTTATTTTTAAGGATGAATCTCTTCTGGAAAAAGATGTAGTCCAGAGGTGTGTAGCGCAGCTGACCCAAACCAGAGATGCCATCCTAGAGGATTTGGGCATTGCTCTGGCCGCTCCTGCTGGCAGAGAACACTAACACGATTCTCTTCGGATTCTTTCAATTGGTTTAATCCCCTTGATCTCTGAAAAGAGTGGTCAGGGGGATATTTTTTTGCCTTAAATTATAGGCCGCGGTCATTTCCTGAAAACCACAAAGGCTCCCAAAGCCAGAATCAAAACTGTATAGACAACGGCCAGTGTCCCCCGATGATCCCGGTTTTCAGTGGGAAGCGCACGGTATTGCACATCGGGCTGCCGCCCGGTGGATTCATCCTCTTGGGAAGATGACTTTGCCTGCCCTCCACCGTTTGATTCCTCCGCCACACCGGTAAATTTCCCTGCGTTTTCCTTCTGCGAAGGCGGCGAGGAGCTGGGTGGCTTAGTCTCTTTTTCTTTGGGCTGAGCGGCACTATACTGGACAATCCCTGAAAATTTCTCACCCTGCTGACCCTGATCGGCATAAAAGCCCGAGCTAGAGGATGCACCTTGGGAACTGGAGGACGCTTTGGAGCTGCTGCTTTTGGAACTGGAGGAAATCTTAGAGCTTTCCGAAGAAACTGCACTGGACGAAGGGGCAGACGAAGAGCCGCTTGGCAGATCCTCCTCACCGCCCAGAACCATATTATCCCCAGAAAAAGTCACGCTGGCCAGCATATTGCGCTGGGTCTCGGGGAAATCTTCCGTATCGTTTAGCTCCACCTTGATCCATCGGGTATTGGCGGGCAAAACAGCGGTTATCTCCTCATACCAAGGGGCCTCGTAGCTGCCATAGACGCTGTTCTGCAAAAGGCGGCTGAAGCCTTTGCCATCTGTGGAGGTGAAAATATTCACGCCGTAATAGACAAGATCGGCCACTTTTTCAGCTGTCTTTTCGTACCGGCTTCCAGAGGCATCCAGCTGATAAAGCTGCCCCTCTTTCTGGATATAAGCCTTTCTAGTACTGTAGCTGTAAAGAGCGGGGAGTATCCCCGCCTGCCCTGAAAAGTGAGCCGGTTCGAAACCGCCCTGACTGCCCGGAATAGCAAAAAGCCCTTGCCGGGAATACACCCCTACTGTAACAGTACGGGCATAATCGATGCGGTAAAGGCTGTAGCCGGTGGGCTTGGTGGAACCGATGGCGATCAAAGCCGTGCGATCCTCATAATGATTGGGTATCTGGCCGGAAGAAACCCGTTTCAGGTTGTGCCGCTGGTAAAAGGAGCTGTCCATAGGAGACTGCATGATATCCACATAGGAGGATAAGGGGCTGGCGAAAGCCTCCAGCCAGCAGACAGACAGCACAAGCGCTATGAGCAAAACTCTCCGTGTCGATGGATTCGCCCCCCTGCTTCCTTTTGGCCGGAAGGCTGTCTGGCTCGTTAAGAGCCTCATTTAACCGGGGCAATATAGGTCCGGCTAAAGCAGCTTAATGCTGACGCTGTCTCGACAGAATCCGACACATTCTGTCTATTAGTATAGAAAAAACCTGGGGGCAAAGCAATACTTTTAATGAATTTCAGAAAGGTTAATATTCATTTTGTTAAAATTGCCTGCTTTTATTTAGGAATCCAGCTGCTTGGGCAAATTTTTGTCCACTTCCCAAGCCGGGGGAGCGGCCGCCTCCTGCGCTTTGGTTTTTGGGGTTTCCATAAAATTGATTTCGGTGAGGTTTTTCCAAAAGCGCTTGGGCATAAAATTCATTCGGCATCTGGGGTTGGTGCGTTCCTTGATGGCAACCGCATCGTAAAAATGCTTCCACAGGCGGCGATACTGGATTTCCCCAGCCGCAGGGTCAGGCAGGGTGATGCCGCTGGTTTCGGTCAGGTGCCAGGAATTCAGGTCAAAAATCCCCGCAAGATTATGGGTTTCATCGTGGATGATAAAAGGCTGAACACAGTAGCGGTCAGCAAAGTGGGGCATAATCAGAGGCAGAACTTGATGCTGCGGGGCAATTTTTGCATAAAACACACCGCCCTCCATTTCAGAAAAGCGCAAAAACATATTGAAGCGGTGCGCCTCGTTGCGCACCTTTTTATAGAGGCTGTCCACTGCCAGAACCGAATCCTCCGGCAGCGCATTGTATACCCGCCGCCCCATGGCAAAGCCCTGCCGGATGTAGCGGTAAAGCTTGGTATCCTTTTCCGGGTCACCGGCCAGAAACACGTTCCAGACCTTATGATAAAAAAGACTTCCCAGCTTGTGGGTCATGCCCTTCTCCACCCGCAGCGCTTTGGCGGTGTCGGTCTCGATTTCCCGGGTTTGCTGGCCAAAGGCAAGCTGAAGCTGCCCCTCCGGGACAATCACCCGGGGAACCTCCCGGCGGTCATAGGCCTCAAAAACCGCTGTGAGAAAGCCATCAAAGGTGTGGTCATACACATAGGCAAGATTCATGCTGTCGTCCATGTTTTTCCCTCCTCCAGCATGGGCAGTGAGGGCGCTCCAAACAGGGAGAGCTGCTCGGCCTGGGGTGCAAAAGGCAGGCCCCGCTCACTGCGCCGGGTTTCGGCGGTAAGACCCCGGTAGATAAACTCAGGGGTAAAGCGGATGCCGGGCATGGCTTTGCCCCAGCTGGTGATAAAATAAGCCGCCCGTTTAAGCACGATGCCCATTTTTCGCAAATCCTCATAGGAAAGCTGGCCGTTGCGGCGGGCGATGATAATCTTTTTGGCCCCGATAAAGCCGATGCCCGGTACCCGCATCAGCTGTTCCTGATCGGCTGTGCGGATTTCCACAGGGAAAAGCTGCAAATTGTGGACAGCCCAGTTGCATTTGGGGTCCAGCATGGGGTCTAAATGGGGATTCTTCTCGCTGAGAATTTCAGAGGCGGCAAAGCCATACACCCGCATAAGCCAATCCGCCTGATAAAGCCGGTGTTCCCGCAAAAGGGGAACCGGCTGGTTTTTGGGCAAAAGGGCGTGGGTTCCCAAGGGGATATAGGCGGAATAAAAGACACGCTTGAGGCTGTATTTGCGGTAAAGCCCCTCCGCCAGCCGAACAATCTGCAAATCTGTATCCGGGGTGGCGCCTATGATCATCTGGGTGCTTTGCCCGGCAGGAGCAAAGGCAGGGGCTTTGCGGTAAACAGTCAGCTCCCGGCTGTTCTCGGCGAGGGTATCCCGAATCTGGCCCATAGGTGCCAGAATGTTTTTCTTGGGCTTATCGGGGCAAAGGCGCTTGAGGCTTTCCTCAGAGGGCAGCTCTAAATTGACGCTGATGCGATCCGCCAGCATTCCCAATCGGCTCACCAGCTCGGGGGATGCACCGGGAATGGTTTTAGCGTGGATGTAGCCGCCAAACCGATACTCCTCCCGCAGCAGGCGCAGAACCTCGCACATCTGCTCCATGGTATAGTCAGGGTTACGCAAAACGCCGCTGCTTAAAAAGAGCCCCTCAATATAATTGCGGCGGTAAAAGCCGATGGTCAGCTCCGCCAGCTCATGGGGTGTAAAGGCCGCCCGGGGCACATCGTTGGAGCGGCGGTTGATGCAATAGCCGCAGTCATAAACGCAGTAATTGCTCATCAGCACCTTTAAAAGGGCAATACAGCGGCCATCGGCTGCAAAGGAGTGGCAAATTCCGGCGGCAGTGGTGTTGCCCATCACTCCTTTTTTGCCTGCACGATCCACGCCGCTTGAGGTGCAGGCTACATCGTATTTAGCGCTGTCGGTTAAAATAGTCAGCTTTTGCTGCATATCCATTGGGTATCCCCCGTTTTGAGATAGTTGAGTGAAGGCGAAGCTTTGTTCTTCACTGCAACCAGTATACTCCTTAAGAACGCAAAAGTAAACATTTGTTCTTGATTTGGCAAAAATTTTCTATAGGCAAAAAATAAAGCACCCGCTTCCCTTTAAATCGGGGAAACAGGTGCTGGCTTAGGCTGGTCAGCGAACATCATTACATCCTGCTCACCGTGGCTTAAAGCGGTTTTCTTTCGTTAACTTTTCTTTTTTGTAAAAGAAAAGTTAACCGATCCAGTTGTAGTGGAACGCGCCGGGGCCATCCACACGCTCAAAGGTATGAGCGCCAAAATAATCACGCTGTGCCTGCAGCAGATTGTGGGGCAGGCGGGCGGTGCGGTAGGAATCAAAGTAGCCCAGAGCCGACATAAAGGCGGGAACAGCCAAGCCATTCTGAGCGGCCAAGCAGATCACCTTGCGCCAATTTTCTTGATATTTCTGCACCACATCACCAAAGTAGCTGTCGCACAGCAGGTTAGCGATTGCAGGGTCACGGTCATAGGCATCCTTGATTTTCTGGAGGAACTGAGCACGAATGATGCAGCCACCACGGAAAATCATAGCGATCTTGCCGTAATCCAGCTCCCAGCCATATTCAGCGGCAGCGGTGCGCAGCAGAGAGAAGCCCTGTGCATAGGAGCAGATTTTGGAAGCATAAAGAGCCTGACGAACGGCCTCAATCAGCTCCTCACGGTTGCCGGTATAGGAAGGGGTGGGGCCGGAAAGCAGCTTGGAGGCCGCCACACGTTCTTCCTTCATAGAAGTCATAGAGCGGGCAAAAACCGCTTCTGCAATGGTGGGGATGGGGCTGCCCAGATCAAGAGCCTCCTGAGAGGTCCACTTGCCGGTACCCTTCTGGCCGGCTTTATCCAGAATGATATCCACCATGGGTTTGCCGGTTTGCTCGTCGTATTTAGTGAAAACGTTCTTGGTGATCTCGATGAGGTAGGAATCCAGTTCACCCTGATTCCAGCCATCGAATACCTGATACAGCTCTTTTTCATCCAGACCCAGCAGTTCCTTGAGGATGAAATAGGCCTCGCAGATCAACTGCATATCGCCGTATTCAATGCCGTTGTGCACCATTTTCACATAGTGGCCGGCACCATCGGAACCGATGTAGGTGCAGCAGGGCTCGTCTTCCACCTGAGCGGAAATGGTGGTGAAAATTTTCTCCACCTCGGCATAAGCGGATTGCTGGCCGCCGGGCATCATGGCCGGGCCGAAGCGTGCACCTTCTTCACCGCCGGAAACACCACAGCCGATAAAGCGGAAGCCCTTTGCCTCCAGTTCTTTGGTGCGGCGAATGGTATCCTTGAAAAAGGAGTTGCCGCCATCGATGATGATATCACCCTGATCCAGATGGGGCAAAAGAGCCTCAATGGCCATATCCACCGGGCCGCCTGCCTTGACCATCAGAACGATCTTGCGGGGGCTAGCCAGCTTGGAGCAAAACTCCTCGAGAGAATAGGCGCCCTCCATGCGGCCGGCGCTTTCTTTCAGAGCATCGTCCACTTTATCGGTAGAACGGTTATAAGCGACCACCGTAAAGCCTTTTTCTTCCATATTCAGGGCCAGATTGCGCCCCATAACTGCCAATCCAAAAACGCCGATTTCACAATTTCCCACTGCATTGCCTCCTGTTATACTGAATCTGTTTTTTGTCCCTGCATAGCAACCCGGCCGGATCAGATGTTGTTGAAGGTCTCCTCCGAGGCCCACAGCCCCAGAGCCGGATTGCTGATATAGTAAACTTCCTCACCGTTTTCCAAGGTGTTGTAGCCATCCTTTAAAACAGCGGGATCATACTTTTTGATAAGCTCATCGTAACGGGCATAACCAAAGCCAACATCGGTCACTTCCGCCTCGGTGAGATGCCGCACACCATAGGTAATGTGGAACAGCTCATCGCAGGAGCCGTGAATCAGGTGAGCCGCCACCGAAAGGTTGGCTTGCAGCTCAGGCTCGGTTTTCACCAGCTCCAGAATCTTTTTGCGGCCAACATAGCCATATTTGCGGATGGTCTTGTCGTTGACATCATCCTCACCGAATTTATCCACACCCGGGGCCAGAATAATCAGCTGAGCGCCCTTGGCCAGAGCCATACGGGTGCGGTAAACACCCTTGTTGCCCAGCCATGTGCTTTTGAATTCTGCATCATCCAGATAAACCACACAGGTTTTGATGGGCTCCTTAACCAGATTGATGTTTTTTTTCTGGCTCAGTGCAACTGCCTTTTCAAAGAGGCCACGCTCCCGGCCAATATACAAAGCGTTAATGGCGTTTTTGCCCTCAACGGTGGAAACCACAGTCAAAGCATAAATAATAGGCAGGGGTGCCAGATAATGCTCCTCGGCATAATCAAAGATTTTGCGAACAGGGGAGAAATCCCGGCCCATAAGGCGCTCGGCACCATAGAAAGCACCCACCATATGGGAGCGGTTGATCATCTGGGAGCCGCCGCAGCCCACCAGAATGTTCTTGGTGTAGTTGGCAAGGCCCACAACCTCGTGGGGAACCACCTGACCAATGGAAATGATCAGATCGTATTCGCCGCTGGTGAGGCACTTGTTAACCTGCACCTCAATATCCTCATCCATAACACCCTCAGAAACCTCCTTGACAAAGGAGCCGGGCACATGGCCAAGGGTCACCACATCGGTGCGCCAGTTGTGGATAATATAGCGATCCTCGGGGATTTTCTCACCGAAGAAGGCGATCTGCTCCTCCCGCGTCATGGGAACATGGGTGCCCAAAGCGGGCAGAATATCCACATGGCATGCGGGCTCAAGAAGATCAAAATAAATAGCGGTTAAAATACCGGCACCGGAATTGCCCCGGGTAAAATCGGGGGGAATGAGCAGAACCTTGTTCAGGGGCTTGCCCCACTCCGAAATCGACTGCTTAACCGATTCTACAAGCTGCTCATGGCTCAAAGCACCGGTAATATTTTCATTCATAATACGCATAAAAGTCCATTCCTTTCTGAAAATGGGCCCAAAAGCTCCTACAGGGCAATGCCATCCTTATAGATACGCTCATAAACCACCTTATAACGCTGATAAGCCTTGGCGTAAACCGCCGCCGCTTCCGGATTCGGCTTATAAACCTGAGTCAAAGGAGCGGCTTTGAGGGAATAGGGGAAATCCTGCCCCTTCATAGCGCACATGGCAAGGAGAGCCGCACCGTATACCGAGGCCTCACCCACCTGAGAAACATGAATCTCACGGTTAAAAATATCCGCCTGCATCTGGAGCCAAAAGGGGCTTTTTGCATAGCCGCCGTTGGCAATGATTTTGGTGATAGCCGGGTTCTCCCTTAGGAGCACCTCGAACACCGAATACATGCGGTACATAACCCCTTCCATGGCGGCACGGACAATGTGGAACCGGCCATGGCCAAGGCGCAGGCCATACATGGAGCCACTGGCGCCGATCATCCAGTCGGGGGAACGCTCACTGGTCAGGAGGGGCATAAACAGGAGCCCTTCACTGCCAGGGGCAATTTTGGCGGCCTCCTGATCGAAAAGCTGATAGAGGCTGATATTTCTTGCAGCCGCATCGGCCTCAAACTGCTGCTGGTATTCATCCCGCAGCCATTTCAGGGCAAGACCGGCGTTGTTGATTGCACCGCCGGAAAGAAGCAGGCCGGGGCGGAAAGCATAGCACCAGAGGTTCTGCCCTGCATCCGGGGGCGGGTTATTTACGATAGCCCGCAGAGCGCCGGAGGTTCCCACAGTGGAGGAAGCGGCAGTTTCATCCAACGCACCGCAGCCATAATGGGCAAGCTGGCCATCGGTGGAACCAATATAGAATTTAGTGGTAAAGGGCAGGCCGCAGCGCTCTCTGTAATCCTGACGCATCACACCCAGTTCAGTGGTGCACTTTTTCAGGGTACCCAGTTTTTCCAGCCCTATGCCCAGAATGTCTTCCACAATGGTTTTATCCCAAGTAAAAGAGTGGATGTTAAACAGGCCGGAAGCACCGGCATCGGAATAATCCACCAGGTTCTGGCCGAACAGGCGGATGATAAAATACTGCTTCATGGTTGCAAACAGCTTGCCCTTGGCAAAAATCTCAGGCTGCTGCTCTTTGATATAAAGAATTTTGGCACAGGGGTAAAGAGGGTGAGAAACCTTACAGCCGGTAGCGGAGCAAAGTGCATCCACATCGGGGCGTGCACCAAGCGCTCTGGCCTGCTCATCCGCACGGGTATCTCCCCAAGTAAAGGCGTCGGTCAAAGGCTTGTACTCATCATCCAAAACGAGAAAGCTGTGCATGGCCGCGCTGAAAGAGACCGCTGCCGGGGCCTGGCCCGCTTCTTTAACACAGTCGGCAATGCAATCCAGCATAGCCTCAAAGACTTCGTCGGGCGCAAGTGCGGCCATGCCAACCTCAGTGCTGATCATGGTGTATTCCCGCTGTGACATGCTTACGAAGCTTCCATCTTCCCCATAAATGGCCGCCCGCACACTGGAAGTGCCGATATCGATGCCCATATAGGTCATAAAGCTCACATCCTTCATAAATTTTGTTATAGCGGAGTACGCCAGCAGCCTTCCCTGAGGCACCTCCCTGATTGTTTTAAATTATACTGTATTCCCAGCACTTTTGCAACAAAAAACGGCGCCTTTTGTAAATACATTTCATTTTATGGTGTTTTGGCTGTTTATGCGGGTTTACAAAGGCCTCCTGCGGCATTTTTCTGAAAAAAGGGTTAAAAAAGGAGGGGCCAGCCCCCTCCCCCATTCTATAGATAGAATTGCATTGAGCTGAAAAAAGAGATCGTTTTTATCTTCCCTTTTTCCGCAGTGAAATCCATTCGGACAAATAAATTGCATTTTCAAGGCCTCTGCACCAGAGCTTTGCGGCCCTAAAAGGTAAACCTGGCAAAAAGCATTCCGCATTATTCCTGAATATGTTATACTAAATTAGTAGATATGTATCCTCAAAGCATCGAAACCATCACGCTGTCCCCACCGGCTCCAAAGGCTGAATCTGCATCCTGAGCTGGAGCTCTTCTTCCCAGCCCTTGCGCTTAAAGCGTTCGCTGATGCGGGTGGTAACAAGCCGGCAGTTTCTTTCGCTGACCGTGGGCAGCAGCGCCAGATATTGGCTGACGCTGACCCGGGAAAACACATCCCCTTTTCGCAGCCCCTCCTGCAAAACCTCATAAAGCTCTGCCATCGCCCGGCCTTGCTGAGAAGAATCCGGGTAGGCCTCCTGCAAGGTATCCAGTGTGATAAGGGTCAGAAAAGCGGCCTGTCCACTGCGGGCCGCAGAACGGGCCTCAATGCGGCATATCCTTTTAAAAATTTCATATTCGCAGTAATAAGCACCGGAAGCACCCTCGCTTTCCCGAAGCTCCTGCTTGATGGTGGTCAGATCAATCCGGGGAAGCTGCACCTGAGCCGCTATATCTTTATAGAGCTGTCGCATGGCCTCCGAAGGGGTAACCCCCAGTTCGCGATAGAAAAGCTCAGTGGCGGTGTTATAGTGCTCCATGGCTTGGGCCTGCTGGCCCTGTCGGATCAGCGATACAATCAGGTATTGGTGCACCGGCTCTTCAAATTGATCCACCAGCAGTGCTTTTTTGCAGATCAGCTCCACCTGCCCGAACTCCCCGGTGCTCGTGAGCAGCTCCAGCGCCTTGTATACACACTTGAAATACATGGAACGGTAATAGCTGGCGAGGGGCACCACCCAGCTTTCGAAAGAGGATTCCGGCAGAAAATTGCCTTTATAAAGAGAAATTGCCTCCAAACAAAGAGCCAGCTGCTGCTGGGGGCCAAGGCCCGCCTGTTCCGCTTGCTTGCAGGCGGTCTCAAAAAGCTCGGTATCCACCTGACAGGGCAGCTCGTTGTTCCAGCGGTAGCTGCCCCGATTGAATACAATCATCTCTTTGGCAAAAAGCACGCCTCGGCTGGCAAAGGTGGAGCGAATGCGGTAAACAAGGTTTTTAAGGGCGTTGGCGGGGTTTTCAATGTCATTTTCCGGCCAAAGCGCTCCAATAATTTCATCGATGGAAAGAGTGGTTCTGCGGTAGGCAACAAGATATTCCACCAGATTCCACAGGCGGCGTGTCCGGGAGGCAGTATCCTTGATTACAGTTTCCCCCACCATAACGCTAAACTCGCCCAGCATGCGAACCCGGATTACCTCCTGCCTTTTGGGAGATGCATAACCCGCCATATTCCATCCTCCTCCTGTGCTTCCCAAAATTTGGTCTATCCATCCCATAGTTTAGCATATTTTTCTCACAGATAATACGACTGTGCCATGAAAATATTTGATATTTATATCCGCCAAGATTCGCCCGCTATTCTTTTAGGCTCTCGGGTCTATCACCGGGTATCTTGACAAATTGGTATAAACAGGGATTTCTGCGGCGGTGTTCTTGGTGAGTATCATCAATTTGAAAAAACCTCTTCACTGCGCCATTGCAGTTTTTCCTTTTACATATTATAATGAACTTCATAGAATATAGGTAAGAGGCAGTATTTTTGAATAGGGGGAATCCGCCATGAACAGCGATTCTTTAAAGCCCTCCGGCAAGCTTGTTTGGAGAGTAATGCTGGTTCTTACCGGCATGATCATTGTTTCGGCATCCATCTGGCTCACCCTCAGCAATACCCGCACCCGGGAGAATCGGGAATCCTCCGCACCCATCTCCTCTCAGGCAGTCTCCGCCCCTGAGCCGCTCATGAATCAGGATTTGATCTACCCCACCGATAAGCTGTTTATTATACAGGACCGCGTTGATTATGAATCCGGTTCCATGACACTGGATATTCCCCGCCTTGAACTGAACACCCCCGTTTTGGGGGATGTGGATGAAGAAACCACCCTAAAAAAAGGCGTGGGCCTTTATGATTACGCCCAGCCGCCCGGGCCGGGCAACCGGAATGTAAGCATTGCGGGCCACCGTGATGTTTATGGGGCCGAATTTTTGAAGATTGATACCATTGGGGCGGGGGATCTGCTGTACCTGACCTATCAGGGCGTGAAATACACCTACGAATACGAGGATACCACCATTGTAGCCAGCGACAATTGGGACCCGATCCGCTGCAAGGATTTCAGCTCCATTACCTTGACCTCCTGCGATCCCATCGGCACCTCACTCAACCGAATCATTGTAACCGGCAGGCTGATTGCCGTTGATGCCATATAGCCCGGCAACCGGTATATCCAGTTTCTTCGAGGAGAAAAAAATGACCACGACAACATTGAAAACCCTCTCGGTTGCAACCGCCGTTATGCTCACTGTCAGCTCCTTAGGCGGTCTAACCGGAAGCGCAGCCGCCCCATATGGGGGTGCAAGGGCCCTTTCTGCTGTGCAGCGGGGCACCGTAACCATTGAGGAGCCGCCTGTCCCCTTGGCTGACCGTTCCTCCACTGCCCGCTATCCCAGTGCTCCCGGCACTTCCACCAGCGGCAATTCGCTGGTTACCATCGATTCCTCCAATATGGGCGAAGGCTATGTGATGATTCAGTATTCCGGCTCTGCCTCTAAGGTAAAGGTTCAAATTACCAAGGCTGGGCGCACAACCTACACCTATGACCTGAACACTGGCGGCAAATTCGAGGTTTTTCCACTCACCAACGGGGATGGCTCCTACACCATCAATGTATACGAAAACGTATACAGCAACCAATATGCGCTGGGCTACGGCACCACACTGGAGGTAACGCTAAACAGCTCTACCCTGCCTTTTTTGTATCCCAGCCAGTATGTGAACTACAACGCCCAATCCAACACCGTGAAAAAGGGGGCAGAGCTGGCGGGAAGCGCCGATTCCGAGCTGGCTTTGGTTTCCAAGATATACAATTACTGCATCCAGAACATCACCTATGATTACAACAAGGCCGCCACCATTAAATCGGGGTATCTCCCGGTGGTGGATACCATTTTATCCACCGGCACCGGTATCTGCTTTGATTATGCCGCCGTGATGACTGCCATGCTCCGCAGCCAGAATATCCCCACCCAGCTTCATGTGGGCTATGTCTCCGGCGGGATTTACCACGCTTGGATCAACACCTACATCACCGATGTGGGCTGGGTGAACAACATTATTTATTTTGACGGCAAAAGCTGGAAGATGATGGACCCTACCTTTGCCTCCAGCGGCGGCCAAAGCAGTGAAATCATGGCCTTTATCGGCAACGGCACCAACTACAGTGTGCAGTATATCTATTGATGCGAATCAAGTCACAAAGGAGTATCGCATATGGAAAACACACAAACCGCCGGGACTGCAAGCTCCCGAACTTCGCTCTCCCCCACTGAGCTCGCCGCTTTCTGCGCTCAGATTGCCATGATCCTTAAATCCGGTATTGGGATCAGCGAAGGCATTTCTATTATGCTGGAGGATACAAAGAATCCCCAAGGGCGTATTATCCTGACCGCTGTTCTGGGGCAGGTGGAAGCAGGCAGGCCTTTGTATCAGGCTTTGGAGGATACCGGCAGCTTCCCCAAATATGTGGTGGATATGACTGAAATCGGCGAAACCACCGGCAGGCTGGATGACGTAATGGATTCTCTAAGCGCTTACTACGAACGGGAAGAAGCCGTGGCCCGCAACATCAAGAACGCCGTAACCTATCCGCTGATTATGATCGGCATGATGCTGTTGGTGATTGCGGTGCTGCTTGTCAAGGTCATGCCCATTTTCAATCAGGTATACCGCCAGCTGGGCAGTGAAATGACCGGGTTCTCGCAGGGTGTTCTGCATTTGGGAGCGGTCGTTGGGCAGTATGCCTTTGTGATTTTAGGCGTTCTGGCCGTTTTGGTGTTTGGCTACATCCTGCTGCGGGTTACCGCGGACGGCAAGCGAGCATTGGCCCGCTTTCGGTCGGGGTTTTTCCTGACCCGTAAATTCTATGCCGATATCGCCTCCGGGCGCTTTGCCTCCGCTATGGCCATGGCTCTTTCCAGCGGCTTGGATGTGGATCAGGCACTGGACATGGTTTATCGGCTGGTGGATAACGAATATTTTCAGGGCAAGCTGGACGCCTGCCGGGATTATATGAAGCAGGGGCTCACCTTTTCGGATGCCTTGGTCAAGGCGGAAGTTTTCAGTGGCGTTTACGCCCGTATGGTAACGGTGGGCTTTAAAACCGGCTCGGTGGATGTGGTGATGGCCAAGCTGGCTCAGCGCTACGAACAAGAGGTGGATAACCGGATGAACAGTGTGATTTCCATTCTGGAGCCCACACTGGTGGCGGTGCTTTCCATTATTGTGGGGCTGGTTTTGCTTTCGGTTATGCTGCCCCTCATGGGAATTATGTCCTCTATCGGATAAAAGGAGCCCTGTATGAGAAACCGGTTCTCACAAAAGAAAAAAAGGCAGCTTGCCACCGGCATTCTGATGCCTGTGGTGCTTTTCCTGATGATATTGTGCTTATTCTTATGGGGGCTGGCGGGCCTTGGCAAAACCTCATGGGAACAGCGCCTGAGCGCTGTGGAAAGGGCTATCACCCAATCTGCGGTTCAGTGCTATGCCATTGAGGGGCAATATCCTCCCGACATCGCCTATTTGGAGGAAAACTACGGCCTGACCGTGGATCACGAAACCTATGTGGTGCAGTATAGGGCCATAGGCGGCAATCTGATGCCAGACATTCTGGTGATTCCCAGAAGCTTCTGATTCTTTCAACACCGGCAGGAGGTTTGTTCCATGAAGGTTGCACCGGGAAAACCCAGCGGCCATATGATCGATATCCTTTTCACACTGGCGCTTTTCTGCGTTTTTGCGGCTTCCTCTCTCATGGTGGTGCTCATGGGCGCCAACATCTATAGGGGAACCACCCAAAAAATGAATTCGAATTTTGATACCCGAACCTCCATTACATATGTAGCCACCAAAATCCGGCAGAATGACCAGGCAGGCGCCGTTTTTGTGGATCAGGTGGGGGATACCCCCGCTCTGGTGCTGGAACAGCAGGTGGGTGACAGCCGCTACCAGACTTGGATTTACCACTGGAACGGCATGCTGATGGAGGTTTTTACGGCACAGGGCAACGCCTTTGAACCGGCCAGCGGCCAGCAGATTCTGGAGGTACCTGTTTTTGAGATTCAGAAAGAAGGCAGTCTGCTAAAATTCACCTCGGTGGATGCACAGGGCCTGCCGGTTTCTCTGCTGATTGCACCCCGCACCGGTGCGGAAGAGGGGGCAAACCTATGAACAACCGCTCCTCCAAATCCGGGCTTTTTCTTGTGGAACTGATTGCTGCCATTCTGTTTTTTGCTGTGGCCTGCGCTGTATGCACCCAGCTTTTTGTCCGGGCCCATCTCACCAGCCAAAGGAGCGGGGATTTGACCCACGGTGTCATTGCGGCTCAGAATGCCGCCGAATGCTTTAAGGCCTCCCCCGATGATCCGGAGGCTGTGGCCTTGTTGCTGGGTGGGCGCTACCAGACTGAAAGCGGTGAAATAGAGGTTTCCTACGGCCGGGATTGGCAGGCCTTGGAGCAAGGCAGCTCAGGGGATGAAAAATACCGTATGACCGTTTACCTCAAGGCGGAGCCCTTTCTGGAAACGGCCGCCATCACAGTTTGGGCCACCGATTCCCCTAAAGAAGCCCTCTATACCCTGACAGCCAAAAAGGCCCGGGATATCCCCCAGCAGTAAGGAGAAGCTTTATGGAAAAGAAACAAACGACCGGCATCAATGTGGGCGGCTCCTCCCTGCTGATTATTTTTGTGCTGCTGTGCCTGACCACCTTTGCCACTCTATCACTGGTATCGGCCAATGCCGACCTGCGCCTCACCGAAAAAACGGCACGGGCCGCCACCGAATATTATATCGCCGACACGCTGGGAGAGGAAACCCTTGCCCAGCTCATTCCTCTGCTTCAGCAAGCCTATACACCGGGGGATTCTGCCGCTTATTTTTCCCGATTGGAAAGCAGCCTTTCTGAACTGTCCTTCCCTGCCCGGCTGGTGACAAATGAGCAGAAAACCTTTATTGAATATACAGTGCCCATCAACGAAAAACTTCAGCTGGTGGTTTCGCTGGAGCTTTTGTTCCCTCCAGGGGCAGAAGCTCCCCTGTTTCGGCGTTCCAAATGGCAGGCAGAGGCGATCCGCGAGGCGCCTGAGCTGGACGAAGAAGCCTTAAACCTATGGAACGGCGGCTTTGATGGGGCTCCCGGGTTGGTTTTTGCCGATTGATCATTTCCCTTGTGCTGGGGAGAAATCCGCTGGAAAGGAACCAAGAATGGATATATTGCAGCTTTTGCAGGATGCGGTGGAAAAAAACGCATCCGATGTCTTCATTGTGGCCGGGCTTCCGGTTACCTTTAAAATCAACGGCCATATGCTGCCTGTTGATGATACCAAGCTGGACCCCGGTGCCACCGAAGAGCTGATTCGGGGAATTTACCGGCTGGCTGATTCCCGGAATCCGGCGCTTGCCTCTCAGGGAGGCGATGATGATTTCTCTTTTGCCCTGCGGGGGATCTCTCGCTTTCGGGTCAGCGCCTATAAGCAAAGGGGCACTCTGGCAGCCGTGATCCGGGTGGTCACCTTTGACCTGCCCGAGCCTGCCAGCATCGGCATACCGGATAGTGTTCTTCGCCTTGCCGACCACACTAAAGGGCTGGTGCTGGTAACCGGCCCGGCAGGCAGCGGAAAATCCACCACGCTGGCCTGCCTCATTGACCGAATCAACAGCAGCCGCTCCAGCCATATCATCACGCTGGAAGATCCTTTGGAATATCTGCACCGCCACAACAAAAGCATTGTCAGCCAGCGGGAAATTTCCAGCGACACCGAAAGCTATGTGCGGGCGCTGCGGGCTTCTCTACGCCAATCCCCCGATGTGATTCTTCTGGGGGAAATGCGGGATTACGAAACCATCAACGTGGCCATGACCGCCGCTGAAACCGGCCACCTTGTGCTTTCCTCCCTGCATACTGTGGGGGCGGCCAACACAATCGACCGGGTTATCGATGCCTTCCCCCCCAATCAGCAGCATCAAATACGCATTCAGCTTTCCATGGTGTTGCAGGCGGTCATCTCCCAGCAGCTGATCCCCACCGCCGACAGGCGTGTGGTGCCGGCTTTTGAGATTATGGTGGTCAATTCCGCCATCCGCAATATGATCAGGGAATCCAAGATTCATCAGATCGATACAGTGATTCATTCCTCGGCTGGTCAGGGAATGGTCACCATGGATACCTCACTGCTGGAGCTTTATAAGCAGGGGCAAATCGATGCCCGCAATGCGGTGATTTACAGCACCAGCCCGGAGGTCATGCTCAAAAAGCTGGGGATATCCGCCGCACAGGCCGATGTCATTGTATAATAACCCCAAAGGGCTTATTAAACGTTCCATTTTTATGCCCGGCCCACGGCCATGGGCAATTATACCATAACGCTTCGCTTTTATGGTATAATAACCCCAAAGGGCTTATTATACGTTCCATTTTTATGCCCGGCCTACGACCATGGGCAATTATACCATAACGCTTCGCTTTTATGGTATAATAACCCCAAAGCGCTTATTATACGCTCCATTTTTATGCCCGGCCTACGGCCATGGGCAATTATATCCTAACGCTTCACGTTATGGTATACTCTAACCACCACACCACAAGGAGGCGGCACTTTTGAAGGTCGGACTGCATCATCTGGACGAAATTGATCATTCCTTGCTGAAATACGCTGTAGTTGTCAGCGAATATGAGGGCAAGTGGATATTTTGCAAACACAAGGAGCGAAGCACTTGGGAGCTTCCCGCCGGTCACAGGGAGCCGGGTGAGCCCATTCTGGAAACCGCAGGGCGGGAGCTTTATGAGGAAACCGGGGCTTTGGAATATAAGCTTACCCCAATCTGTATCTATTCCATGACCGATGTGACCACCGAATATGGCTTTCTCTGCTATGCTTCTGTGCAGAAGCTGGGGCCTATCCCCCCATTGGAAATGGAAAAGATCGAACTGTTTGATGCGGTTCCTGAGCCTCTCACCTATCCATGGATACAGCCGGAGCTTTTTGATACAGTGCAAAGCTTTTTTAAGAACAAATAAATGCGTAATGCCCGGAACATAAGCCTTAAAAAGCTTCTGCTCCGGGCATTTAAACATCTTGAGTGAAATGCGGAATCACTCCCACGTTCTGGGGGCATCCTCCACCTCAACAGGGGAAACCGCCTCGTTCATCAACTGAATCATTTCCAGCAAGCTGCGGAAGGATTGGGTTTTCTTCTCCTCCGCCCACGAAATTTTTCCGTGCCAATTGGCCTTTTGCTGGTATTGTATCTGCACGATAAATGTAGCTTTACCACTTGGAGAAGCGGTTATAATCGGTTCCGCCATACTGACAAAGCACCTCCGGTTTTGGGATTATCCATGCCGCTTATCCACTGGGCACAGCCCCCAGATATAGATCGGATAAGCAATCCTATTTGACCCCAGAATAGCATGGAAGGGTCACATGCCAGTAACACAATCACAGAAATTGCCAGTTTCGCAAATTTTTTGTAAGATAAATTCCTATTCCTCAGCAGCCCATCTGCGGCTTTTTTCTACAGCACGGCTCCAGCCCCGGCAAAGGGCCTGCCGCTCACTGGGAGAAATTGAAGGGCTAAATTCCACATCGGGCTGCCAGCCTGCACCAATCTCAGCGATATCCTGCCAAAAGCCAACCTCCAGCCCCGCCAGAAAAGCGGCACCCATAGCGGTGGATTCCAGCTGCTTGCCCCGGCGAATGGTGGTTCCTAAGATATCCGACTGGAACTGGAGCAGAAAGCCATCCCGGCTTGCCCCGCCATCCACCTTCAAATGGCTAAGAGATGTGCCGGAATCCTGCTCCATCACCCGCACCACATCCGCCACCTGATAGGCAATGGATTCCTCCGCCGCCCGGATAATATGCTCACGGGTGCTCCCACGGGTCAGCCCCACAATGGTTCCCCGGGCATACATATCCCAATAGGGCGCTCCCAGCCCGGTAAAAGCAGGCACCACATACACGCCGCCGTTATCCGAAAGCCCGCTGCAAATCCCCTCCATTTGAGAAGGATCTTCAATCATGCGCAGCTCATCCCGCAGCCACTGCACAACCGCTCCGCCTACAAAAACACTGCCCTCCAAGGCGTAGGTTACCCGGCCGTTTAGCCCACAGGCAATGGTTGAAATCAGCCCGCTGCCGCTTTGAACCAACTTTTCGCCGGTGTTCATCAGCAGAAAGCAGCCGGTTCCATAGGTGTTTTTGGCCTCGCCCTTTTCAAAGCAAACCTGCCCAAACAGCGCCGCCTGCTGGTCCCCGGCAATGCCGGTGATAGGAACCGAAGCCCCATCCAGCCGTGCATAGCCAAACAGGCTGCTGGATTGCTGCACCCGGGGCAGCATGACCTCGGGGATGTTCATAAGCTCAAGGAGCTTTCCATCCCAGCAGAGCCGCTCAATATCAAAGAGCATGGTGCGGGAGGCATTGGTATAGTCGGTGACATGGGTTTGGCCGCCGGTCAGGTTCCATGTGAGCCAGCTATCCACAGTCCCAGCCAGCAGCTCTCCCTTTTCGGCCCGCTCTCTTGCACCCTCCACCTGATCCAGAATCCACTGGAACTTGGTTCCGGAAAAATAAGCATCAATAACAAGTCCGGTTTTTTGCTGTATATAAGGGGCATGACCCTGTTCACGCAGCCGGTCACAAATGCCCGAGGTGCGCCGGCACTGCCACACAATGGCGTTGTAAATGGGTTTCCCCGTATCTTTTTCCCAGATGACAGCGGTTTCCCGCTGGTTGGTGATGCCGATCGCCGCCAGCTCCTGCGGGGTTACGCCGCTTTCTTGCAGAACCTGCTCCATCACCGCCTGCTGGGAACGCAGAATATCCATAGGATCGTGTTCCACCCAGCCTGCCTTAGGGAAATGCTGGGGGAATTCCTGCTGAGCCAGTGCCACCAGCCTCTGGCTGTGGTCAAAAAGCACGGCTCTTGAGCTGGTTGTCCCCTGATCCAATGCCAGTATATATTGTTTCATGGTACCCTCCCGAAAGTATTAGTCAGCTAAAACCCGATTTGCTTCCCATTTGCCGCTTTTCCAACGGGTCAGATAAACGATGGCCCGGGCGGTCCATTCCAATACCATGCCAATCCAGATACTGGGCATGCCCAGCCCGAACACATGGGCCACAAAATAGGCCGAGCCTACCCGCAGCATCCACATACAGCAGGCGGATACACACATGGTGTATTTGCCGTCGCCCACAGCGCGCAGGGCATAAGGCAGGCAATAGGCTAAGGTCCAGAGAAAAATGGCGGCTATGCAAAAGACAAGACTGCCCCAAAAGGCATAGGTCATCGCCTCGCCGGAAATGGACAGAAGGCTGAACGCCGGCCTAAGCAGCAAAGCAATCACCACATTGGCTACAGTCATAGCGCCATAGCTGGCTAAAACCAGCTTGCGGGCATAGCGGCGGGCAGCGCCATTATCCCCTGCACCAACACACTGAGCTACCACCGTGAGCATGCAAAGGGCTATGGAGATACCGGGGATGTTCCCCAGTGTCATAATAATGTTAATAAAAGCGTTGCCTGCAATGGCCGCTGTTCCGAAGGTGGTAACCAGGCGAACTAAAAACAGCTTGCCCATCTGGAACATGCCGCCCTCCAAGCCAGTGGGAACCCCAACCTTGAGGATACCCCGGATGATATCCCACCGCAGCCGAATGGGGAACAGCCGCCCGATGCGCAGAGGCCCATCGTGGGAGCGATAAAGCAGAATCATCACCATGGCCGCGGAGGCTGCCCGGCAGATGACCATAGAGACAGCGGCTCCGGCTACTCCCATATTCAATCGAGACATAAAGAAAAGGTTGCCCCCAACCTTTAGAATGTTGGATAAAAACGAGGTAGCCATGCCCACACGGCTGTTGCCGGTGCTGCGGAAAAGAGCGTTGCCAACATTATAGATTCCCACAAAAGGATAAGAAATTGCTGAAATCCAAAAATACGTTTGGGCGCTTTCCATAACCCCGGGAGCAATTTGACCGTAAAGCAGACGCAGAATAGGGCCGTGGAACGCTACCCCGAAAATACTTACCGCAAAGGAAATCGCCGTTACGGTATAAATCAGCTGTTCGGCACTGCGGGAAGCATTTTCCCCATCCCGCCTGCCCAGATACTGACTGCATACCACCGTGCCGCCGGTGGCGAGGGATGTAAAAACATCAATCAGGATGATATTGATGATATCAACCAGTGAAATTCCGCTGACTGCCTCTTCACCCAGATAGGCAACCATCACGGTATCGATAATGCCCAGAGACGCCACAAGCAGCCGTTCTATGGCCAAAGGCCACACCAACTGTACCAACTCCCTGTTGCTCCACAGCTCCCGGGGGCGGGTATCGGTTTCACACAAATCCGGTCACCTTCCTTTTTTGGCGCAGGCACTTTTTATTTGATAAAAGGGGTGCGTAGGGTTCCAATCCCCTGAATTTCCGCTTCCACCACATCGCCCGGCTTGAGCCAGAGCTGCCGCTCCTTAGGCATACCCATCACCACACCCTCGGGGGTTCCGGTGAAAATGATATCGCCGGGGCACAGGGTCATAAACTGGGAGGCATAACGGATAATTTCACAGCAATCAAAAATCATTTCCCGTGTGTTGCCCTTCTGGCGCTGCTCGCCGTTGACCCGGCAGGTTACCTCCAGATTGGCCCAGTCAAGGGAATCGGTGGTGGTCAGGTAAGGCCCAATGGGGCCAAAGCCATCCAAGGATTTTCCGATCAGCCACTGGCCGGAGCGGAACTGGAGATCACGGGCGGATATATCGTTGCCAACGGTAAAGCCAAACACATAGTCCATGGCCTTTTCCTTGGGGATAAAGCGCCCCTCACGCCCAATGACAATAACCAGCTCCGCTTCGTAATCATACTGGCCGGAAACCGCCTCCGGCAAAGAAACCGGCTGGTTGTGAGCCGCCAAGGCATTGGAAAACTTGCTGAACAAAATGGGGAACTTGGGCAGCTCGGCACTGCTTTCAGAAACATGCTTGTGGTAATTAAAGCCCACGCAAAGCATTTTGCCCGGCTGGATCACCGGTGCCCACTCTAGTTCGCTTGCCTGCCGCAGGTGCGCAGTCTCCAAAGGCAGAGCTTCCAGCCTGCGCAGCCCTTCTGCGCCCATTTCAATGGCCTGTGCCATCGTCAGAGGAACCCCACTTGCTTGGCCCGCCGCCTGCCGCACATCCAGAATTCCATTTTCAGTGACAACGCCAAGACACTCTATGCCTTTTTCATAAAAACTTGTCAGTCTCATTTTTTCAGCTCCTTTATAGAATAGTGAACCCCACCCTCTGCCTGATCAAAGACACTCGCCCCTGCCCACATTTGCATTGCAGGTTGGCGGGTTCCCACAAAGGGGAGTATATACCAGCGGTCTTTATGCCCAGTATAGCATATAATTTATGAAAAAGGGTGGAAATCCGGCCTTTTGATTTACAGAATATTCGAACCTTTTTTGTGTCTTTCGCGATCCTAAAAAGCTATAAAAAAACGTTCTGATTTTACAGCGCTGAAAAGCCATTGACACTTCCATCACAAGCAAAATCCTGAAAATAGAAATCGAAACTCTATTGCACAAAAAACAGGATAAAGCTTGGCCCCCGATTGTATATTTTGCAATTTATTTTTTTAGCACTTGCATTTTTTCCTCGGATGGGATACAATTTAAGAGTAATTGGGCGTAGTTTTCGAATTTTTGATGGAACATTCAAAAAATGACGGCTGACCTTGGGTTGGCTGTTGCTGTTTTCGGGAGGGGTTAGCGTGCCGTCTTCAACCGGGAATCAACAACTGAATAAAAAAAGTTTTGCAGATGCCTTTCAGTCTTTTGGGAAGGGATATATTGCCGCACAATATTAGCAGGGTTGTAACACGGGAGTGTTGCAGCCTTTTTGATTTTTTCGCTGATTTGTCAATTTAGCCTCCTCTGCCTCAGGCACTGGGAGCTTGTGTCTTTTGTTCTATTTATTTTGAAAGGGGACATGCATCAATGAAAAAAGTAGCTGTAATCATGGGAAGCGACAGCGATTATCCGGTTGTTGAACCGGCCATAAAAACCCTGCGGAAATTCGGTGTCCAAGCCGAGGCACGGGTTATGAGTGCCCACCGCACCCCCAAGGCCGCCTGTGCCTTTGCGGAAAGTGCCCGGGAAGCCGGTTTTGGGGTAATCATTGCCGCCGCAGGCAAGGCTGCACATCTGGCCGGTGTTCTGGCAGCTCACACCACTCTGCCCGTTATCGGCATTCCGGTGCAGGCCTCCGCTTTGGATGGCTTGGATGCCCTCCTTGCCACTGTGCAGATGCCCGCTGGGGTTCCGGTTGCCACCGTTGCTATTAACGGCTCAGAAAACGCCGCTCTGCTGGCTATCCAGATGCTGGCTCTCTCTGACGAATCACTGGCCGCTAAGCTGTCGGCGATGAAAAAGGAACAAGAGCAGTCGGTTCTGGCAAAAGACGCCGCCATGCAGGAAAAAACAAAACAAGCTTAATTCTTAATAAAATTAGGTGCATCTATCCTTTAAATCGGGCAGGATGCCATCAACCCATAAACAGTTTGAAAGGAATGGTTAATATGATGGAAAAAACACAGCAGCTTTATGAGGGAAAAGCCAAAAAAGTTTTCGCCACTGCCGACCCGGAGCTTTGCATTGTCTCCTATAAGGACGATGCCACCGCTTTCAATGGTCAGAAAAAGGGCACCATTGCAGGCAAAGGCTCCATTAACAACCGAGTAACCAACTATCTGATGGGCTTGCTGGCCAAGCAGGGCATCCCCACTCATTTTGTGGAGGAATTAAGCGACCGGGAGACTCTTGTCAAGCGGGTTACCATTGTTCCGCTGGAAGTGATTGTTCGCAACATCGCCGCCGGTTCCCTTTCCCAGCGTCTTGGCTTGCCCGAGGGCACCCGTATGGCCAAAACCGTGCTGGAATACTGCTATAAGGATGATGCACTGGGTGACCCCATGATCAACCAGTATCATATCTTCGCCATGGAGCTGGCTACCCCCGAGGAGCTGGAAATCATTGCGGATTACTCCTTTAAAATCAACAAGCTGTTGGGTGAATATCTCCACGATCTGAATATTGAGCTGATCGATTTCAAGCTGGAATTCGGCCGCACCACCGATGGCACCATTGTGCTGGCGGATGAAATCTCCCCCGATACCTGCCGCTTCTGGGATAGTGTTACCGGCGAAAAGCTGGATAAAGACCGCTTCCGCCGTGATCTGGGCGATGTGGAGCAGGCCTATGAGGAGATTCTCCACCGCCTCATGGGCAAATAAGTCTTGGAACAACCGCCGATCATCCAACAAGCAATTGAGGGAGAAAACTCTATGATGAATACCTTGCACGAGGAATGCGGTGTTGTGGGCATTTATGACCCTACCCGTGAGGATGCGGCCGTAAGGGCTTATTATGCAATGTACGCTCTGCAGCACCGTGGGCAGGAAAGCTGTGGCATTGCAGTGAATTACGATGGAGTGATCCGGGATCACAAGGATGTGGGGCTGGTTCCCGAGGTGTTTACCCGGGAGCAGCTGGAACGCCTTGGCCCCGGCAACATGGCGGTGGGCCATGTGCGCTATTCCACCACTGGCAGCCACAACCGGGCCAATGCCCAGCCTCTGGTGGTGCGCCATGTGAAAGGCACCATGGCACTGGCTCACAACGGCAATCTGGTTAATCATGCCTCCCTGCGGGAGCAGCTGGAATTGGGCGGGGCGATTTTTCACTCCACCAACGACAGCGAGGTGATTTCCTACATCATTACCAAGGCCCGCCTCACCTCCGGTTCCATCGAAAAGGCGGTGGAACAGGCCATGTTCGAGCTCAAGGGAGCCTATTCCCTTGTGGTGATGTCCCCCACCAAGTTGATTGCCGCCCGTGACCCCAACGGCTTCCGGCCTTTGTGCATCGGCCGGGTTGGTGAATCCATTATTTTCGCCTCCGAAAGCTGTGCGCTGGATACCATGGGGGCAACCCTGATTCGGGAGCTGAAGCCCGGTGAAATTGTGGTGGCGGATTCCGACGGCCTGCGCAGCATTGAAACCCACTGCGGCAGCAAGGGCAATCTGTGTGTTTTCGAGTTTGTCTATTTTTCCCGCCCCGATTCTGTTATTGAAGGGGCGGATGTTCACAAAGCACGCCAGCGTGCCGGCGCCTTTCTGGCACTGGAAAGCCCGGTTCATGCCGATGTGGTCATCGGTGTTCCCGATTCGGGGCTGGATGCGGCCTTAGGTTATTCCATGCAGTCCGGCATCCCTTATGGGGTAGGCTTCATCAAAAACCGCTATGTGGGGCGCACCTTTATCCAGCCCACCCAGAACCAGCGGGAGGATGCGGTAAAAATCAAACTGAATGTGATTGCCTCCACCGTTAAAGGCAAGCGGGTCATTATGATTGATGATTCCATTGTCCGGGGCACCACCAGCGGGCGTATTGTTAAGCTGCTGCGGGAGGCCGGAGCCAAAGAGGTTCATATGCGGGTATCCGCTCCTCCTTTCCTCAATCCCTGTTATTTTGGAACGGATATTGACAGCCGGGATCATCTGATTGCCTGCCAAAAAACCATTCCCCAAATCCGGGATTACATCGGCGTGGATTCTCTTGCCTATCTATCAGTGGAAAATGTGCAAAAAATTGCTGAGGGGGCAAACTGCGGCTTTTGCGTGGGCTGCTTCTCCGGCCGATATCCCATTGAGCCCCCGGAAGAAACCTGCAAAAATAAATTCGAGCAACCCCTCGGAAAGGCGGTAAAAGCATGAGTCAGAACAGCTTTAGTGAAAGCTACAAGGCAGCGGGGGTGGATGTCACCGCCGGGTATGAGTCGGTTCGGCTGATGAAAAGCCATGTTCAGCGCACCCTGACCAAAGGGGCTTTATCGGATATCGGCGGCTTTGGCGGCCTCTTTGAAATGGATTTAACCGGCATCTCCAACCCGGTGCTGGTTTCCGGCACCGACGGTGTAGGCACCAAGCTGAAAATCGCTTTCCGCATGGATAAGCATGATACCATCGGCATTGACTGCGTGGCTATGTGTGTCAACGACATCATCTGTTGTGGGGCAAAGCCGCTGGTCTTCCTTGACTATTTGGCCGTAGGCAAAAACGTTCCCGAGCGGGTGGCTGAAATTGTCTCCGGTGTGGCTGAGGGCTGTGTGCAGGCAGGATGCACCCTTTCCGGCGGGGAAACCGCTGAAATGCCCGGTTTCTATCCTGAAAACGAATACGATCTGGCTGGATTTTCGGTGGGTGTGGTGGATAAAGCCAAAATACTGGATAAGGATTCCATCCGTCCGGGGGATGCTCTGGTGGCTGTGGCCTCCTCGGGGCTTCACTCCAACGGCTTTTCGCTGGTTCGCAAGGTACTGGATATCGAAACCTGCGATCTTTCCGTATACTTCCCCGAACTTGGCACGACCTTGGGCGAAGCCTTGCTGACCCCAACCAAAATTTATGTTAAGCCTGTGCTGGCTTTATTGGAAGAAATCACAGTAAAATCCATCTCCCATGTTACCGGAGGCGGTTTTTATGAAAACCTGCCCCGTGCTCTCCCCGAGGGCATGACCGCTGTTATTGAGGAAAACTCTTGGGAAATCCCCGCTATCTTCCGTCTGATTGAAAAGGCCGGCGGCATTCCCCGGCGGGATATGCTCAATACATTTAATATGGGTGCCGGGCTTTGCTTAACTGTTCGCCCGGAGGATGCCGACCGTACAGTGGCTATTCTCAAGGAGCAGGGTGAGCAGGCTTGGATTATCGGCTCGGTGGCAGAGGGAAGCGAGGGGGTACGGTTTGTCTGAGCGTAAGAAAATCGCTGTGCTGGTCAGCGGCGGCGGCACCAACCTGCAAGCTCTCATTGATGCCCAACAGGCTGGCCAGTTGGGAAACGGCCGCCTTGCCTGCGTGATTTCCTCCCGGGCCGATGCCTTTGCGTTGAAAAGAGCCAAAAAGGCGGGCATCGAAGCCCTGACCCTTTCGGCGAAGTTTTTCCCCGGTGAGGCTTATGACCGTGAGCTGGTGCGTCTGCTCAAAGAGCGGGATATCCAGCTGGTGGTGCTGGCTGGCTTTCTTCGCATTCTGGGTGAACAATTGATTGCCGCTTTTTCCGGGCGTATTGTTAATGTGCATCCCTCCCTGATTCCTGCCTTCTGCGGCGCTGGATTTTATGGGCTGCGGGTTCACGAAGCAGCATTGGAGCGTGGGGTTAAAATAACTGGGGCTACCGTGCATCTGGTCAACGGCGTGGTGGATGGCGGCCCTATCCTGCTGCAAAAGGCGGTGGAGGTTGTGGAAGGGGATACCCCCGAAACCCTCCAGCGCCGGGTCATGGAGCAGGCGGAATGGGAGCTTTTGCCCCGGGCGGTGGCTCTTTTGTGCACCGATGAAATCAGATAACACAGACAGCAACTCTTTGACGGAGGTAATAATGATGAAAAAGCGTGCACTTCTCAGTGTTTCAGATAAAACCGGGGTGGTTGAATTTGCCCGGGAGTTGGAAGCCTTGGGCTTTGAGCTGCTTTCCACCGGAGGCACCGCCTCGGCACTCGAAAAAGCAGGAATCGCCGTTACCCAGGTTTCAGAAATCACCGGTTTCCCCGAATGTCTGGATGGCCGGGTGAAAACCCTGCACCCCATGGTTCATGCGGGAATTCTGGCCATGCGTGAAAACCCCACCCATATGGAGCAGCTTAAAGAGCTGGGCGTGGAGCCCATCGATTTGGTGGTTATCAATCTGTATCCCTTTAAGGCAACCATCCGCAAAGAAGGCTGCACCCTTGAGGAGGCCGTGGAAAACATCGACATCGGCGGCCCCACTATGCTGCGGGCAGCCGCTAAAAACTGGCAGGATGTAGCGGTTCTGGTTGACCCGGTGGATTATGCCCCCATTTTGGAGGCGCTGAAAAACGGCCGCATCACCCGGGAGCAGAAGTTTGCCCTTTCTGCCAAGGTCTTTGCCCATACCGCCGCCTACGATGCCCTCATTGCCGATTATCTTGGACGCAAGGCAGGCCTTGAAACCTTTGCCCCCGATCTCACTCTAACCTATGAGCGGGTGCAGACCATGCGCTACGGCGAAAATCCCCACCAACAAGCCGCTTTTTACCGGGAGATTTCCAGCCGGGATAATGTTCTTTCAGCCGCCAAGCAGCTGGGCGGCAAGGAGCTAAGCTACAACAACATCAACGATGCCAACG
Source organism: Oscillospiraceae bacterium MB08-C2-2 (assembly GCA_035621215.1). NCBI lineage: Bacteria > Bacillati > Bacillota > Clostridia > Eubacteriales > Oscillospiraceae > Oscillospiraceae bacterium MB08-C2-2. The sequence continues at coordinate 2,009,517 of CP141729.1, forward strand.
GTGCGCTGGATGTGCTTAAGGAGTTCGGCGAAACCCAGCCCTGCGCTGTAGCGGTCAAGCATGCCAACCCCTGTGGTGTAGGCGTGGGCGAAACGCTGGCTGAGGCCTTCCAGAATGCGTATGATGCCGACCCTGTCTCGATCTTTGGCGGCATCGTGGCTCTGAACCGTCCAGTGGATGGGCTGACAGCAGAAAAGCTCCACGGTATTTTTCTGGAAATTATCCTTGCGCCTGCCTATACCCCGGAAGCACTGGAAATTCTGCTGAAAAAGAAGAACCTGCGTGTTCTGGAGCTGCCCGGTCTGGCCAAAGCCAACGACAGCACCATGCTGGATATGAAAAAGGTGGCTGGCGGCCTGCTGGTTCAGCAGCTGGATACCTGCCTGCTGGAAGGCGAGCTAAAAACAGTCACCAAACGCACCCCCACCGCTTTGGAGCTGGAACAGCTGCTCTTTGCGTGGAAGGTGGTCAAGCATGTGAAATCCAACGGAATCGCTCTGGCTAAGGGCAATCGCACCACCGGCATAGGCCCGGGGCAAACCAACCGCATCACCGCTTTGGAGCTGGCGATCCGCTATGCCGGAGAAAATGCAACCGGCTCCGTGATGGCATCCGATGCCTTCTTCCCCTTTGCCGATTGTGTAGAAGCGGCAGCTAAAGCAGGGATCACCGCCATTATTCAGCCCGGCGGATCGGTGCGGGATGAGGAAAGCATCAAAGCCTGTGACGAGGCCGGTATCGCCATGGTCTTTACTGGGATGCGTCACTTTAAACACTAACCACAGTTTGCAACGAAACGCTGGAAAGGTTATGCTGTTCCCCGCCTAAGGCGGGGAACAGCATAAAAAGACTATACTCTAATACAATACTTTCCAGCTTAAATAGGGAGGATACAGCAGCATGAAGGTTTTGGTAGTGGGCAGCGGCGGCCGAGAGCACGCCATCATCCATAAGCTGGCCCAAAGCAACCCGGCCCCCCAGCTTTTCTGTGCACCGGGCAACGGCGGCATCGGGGCACAGGCCCAGTGTGTACCCATCAAGGTCACGGATTTGGAGGCCATGACCGCTTTCGCCCTAGAGCAAAGCATTGATTTTGTGGTGGTGGCCCCTGATGATCCTCTGGCGCTGGGCATGGTGGATGCGCTGGAAAAGGCGGGCATCCCTGCCTTTGGCCCCACGGCACTGGCGGCACAAATTGAAGCCAGCAAGGTTTTTTCCAAGAACCTGATGCGCAAATACAGCATCCCCACAGCGGATTTTGCTGTTTTTGACCAACCCGAGCAGGCCGGTGATTACATCCGCAGCCAAAACAGCTTCCCCACTGTTATCAAGGCGGATGGCCTTGCCTTGGGTAAGGGTGTTATCATCGCTCAGAATCTGGAGGAGGCACTGGAAGGCATCAAGTCCATCATGGAGGATAAGGTGTTCGGCGAAAGCGGAAGCCGGGTGGTGGTGGAAGAATTCATCACCGGCCCCGAGGTTTCAGTGCTGGCCTTCACTGATGGAAAAACGGTGCTCCCCATGATTTCCTCCATGGATCACAAGCGGGCACTGGATGGCGACAAGGGCCTTAACACCGGCGGCATGGGTGTCATTGCGCCCAACCCGCACTATACCCCCGATATCGCCGCCCAGTGTATGGAAACGATTTTTCTCCCCACCATCCGAGCCATGGCCGCAGAAGGACGCCCCTTTAAAGGGTGCCTATATTTCGGTCTGATGCTGACCCCCAAAGGCTCCCGTGTGATTGAATACAACTGCCGCTTTGGCGACCCAGAGGCACAGGCTGTGCTTTCTCTGCTGGAAACCGACCTGCTGGATATTCTCATGGCGGTGCGGGAAGAACGCCTGGCCGACATGGAAATTAAGTGGAAGCCGGGCGCCAGCGCTTGCGTGATTATGGCCAGCGGCGGCTACCCCGGCCGCTATCAAACCGGCTGTGCCATTGAAGGCCTAAATACCGCAGGCCAGCTGGAGTCGCAGGCGGATACCACCGTTTATCACGCCGGTACCCGCTTGGAAAACGGCCAATATCTGACCGCCGGAGGCCGGGTGCTGGGGGTTACCGCCACTGCCCCGAGCCTGCCCGCAGCTTTAGAAAAGGCCTATGCCGGTGTGGAGTGCATACACTTTGCGGATGCTCACTTCCGCCGGGATATTGGCGGCCACAGCCACTAAAGCATTGCACTCCTCTCATTTGCATATGAATATGAAGCCGGTTAGACCGCCTTTGGTGGTTAGAGGCTGATTGCCTCTGTTGAAAACCACGCGACGATTTTGAACCTATACAACTGTAGCAGCCAAACTTGAAAACGATGGCTTCGTTTTCAAGTTTGGCTGCTATATAAGCGGGCTTTTCGGCTTTCCGACACCGAGTAACACCGAATCCTTCTTCCTGCTCGGTGCCAATTCCTTTTGGAAATAACGTTCGCAGGCATAAAAGCGCCCGGACATTACCTCTAAGGTAAAGTCCGGGCGCTTTTCTAAATATTTGTGCTCACAAAGCCGAATTTACAGGGTTTTCAGCTTAGCGTAGTAGGCAATGGTGGTGGGGTTCTTAGGATCAGCGTTCTGATCCATCAGCTCTTTCACACCGGGGAAGGTGAAGCAATGCTTAACAACATCCTGATTCATGGTATCAAAGATAGCGGGCATATCCAGGTGATTATCTTTGGAAACCTGAGTCAGCATATTGCGGAATTTCTCCTGAGGAGCTTTGCGCTCGGGGGGATAGCCTCCACCAAACTCAACAGAAAGAAGTTCATCAAAAATCATGCGGAGGTTCACATCGCCGCCCCATCCGAAGCCCTTGTTCAGAGCCAAGGAAATGCAGTTACCAGCATTGATCTGGGGGAAGATATAAGCATCAGCAGGATCCAAAATCATGCCGCAGAACACACCGGGATACATGCAGGCAGAGTTAAAATAGCCCTGACCGGTGCCGCAGCCGCTGACAATGAAATCCACTGCTCCGGAATTGAGCAGAAGTGCTGTCAAAAGACCGTTATCAATGTAGTTGAGTTCGGGCTCTCCCTCGATATCTTTCATGCCGAGATTGTGAATCTCATGGCCGGGTCTGCCTTCCAGTGCCTTGACAACAAACTGGTTTTTTGCCTTGGTGCTCATTTCGGTCAGTATTGCTATTCTCATGGCTTAATTCCTCCTTGGTGATTGTGGCACCGCCAAATCGGCGCCGCCGGGGATTTTTTTCTCCCTTTAATTTTCTCACTGTTTGTCCCTAAAGTCAAGGCTAAAACATTCCCTTCGCCACCAAAGATCGGTTTTTAATATAAAATTCCCCAATCCATTTTCTAATAAAAACCTACATCGAGCCTGCTCCAGGGCTTCTTTCATATCAGGGCGCCTCTATATACATATCCTCTGTTTTTTTCTGTATATTTTGCAGCATCACTCTTGTGGCCTCAATTTCTGTCACATATCTGCCAATTTTATTCAGTTCCATAAGAGCATCCGTGATCCCATTAAACAAAATACAATAAGCTTTTTTATAATCCATCTCTTTACCCCTTTCTTGTATTATGATTAATATTAATCATAACGTACTATGATCATTATAAGACATAATGAAGAAAAGTAAAGGAGGAAAATCCCCATGATCTCATACGCACCGCTGTGGAAAACCATGAAAGCCAAAGGCGCAACCACCTATACTCTGCGCAACAAACGGAAGGATGAGTGCATCAATGGCTCCACCATTCTACGGCTGAAAAAAAATCAATCCGTCTCCACCAACACCCTGAATTCCCTGTGCAAAATTCTTGGCTGCACTCTGGCCGATGTGGTGGAATATATCCCGGATTAAGACCACTCAAATATGCCCGGACCTCAATTCATCTCAAGGATGTTTTGAAGCCCAGGCATTGTTTGGGACCCTATGAGACAGCAGCGGCCTGCCTTTGGGAGCAACCCCGGCAGGGCTGTTCCCAAATCAAAAACTTTTTGCAAAGCCTCTGGCAGGCATATATAATCGCAGGGCAAGAGCACCCGGCGCGGCTGGAGCTTAAGCGTTTCGAAATCGATCCGTCTGAGTCAGAATTACGGAACAATCAATTTATTCTTTTGAGCTACTGTCTTTTTTGCTGGATTCACTGGGAGGATTAAAGTAATTTTCGTTAAACAAAACGGCCGGATCGTTTGGGCGCAGCGCCTTGGCGGCCTCATGATGCAGCAGAGCTTTTTCACGATTGCCGATTCGATCGTAGCAGACACACAGCTGCATGTGGGGAATGTAGCCCCGATAATCTTCACGCACAAAGCCCCAGTTTACTCCGGGCTTAAGTTGGAGTGCCGTTTCATACCAGAAGATGGCTTTTTCCAACCGGTTGCTTTTCATATAAAGGCTCCCCAGCCGGCAGCAGATTTCCGGCCTGGGCAGGTCATAGGTAAAGCTTTTGTATAAGGCCTCCTGGGCCTTATCCGACTCATTTAATGCTGCGTAACAATCAAACATATCGCCGCAGGCATTGATTTTATCTTCAACCCAGCCGTCTTTGCGATCCAAGAACATTTGGTAGCGGCTGACAGCGGCCCGGTGCCGCTTGTGAGTCATCAGCTCACGAGCATAGTAATAACAGCCCCGGGTGGAAAGCTCTTCTCCTTTGGCCAGTATCGATTCATAGATGTGCAGGTTCCGGTCGGAGTGGATTCGGTTTTTATGCCCGTGAATAATAGCAATATCCAAGGTTTTGATATTGCCCCCTACGGCCAGATGCTCATGCACCGGCTCCTTCCACTGGAAGTTCTGGCTGCGCTTGGCAAGCCGCTCCCGGTAATAATGGAAGGTTGGCTTTCCCTGCTTATCAAAGGCAATATTATAAAGAAACATCACCGCATCCACATCGGGAGAAAGGGTTTCCTTCAGCTCGAGGATTTTGGCAATGTTTTCTTCATCCACAATGTCATCGGCATCCAGCCACATGATATAATCCTGAGTTGCAAGGGAAAATGCATAGTTCCGGGCAAGAGAAAAATCATCCTGCCACTCAAAATCATAAATACGATCGGTATATTTGGCCGCAACTTCTTTGGTCGCATCGGTGGAGCCTGTATCCACAATCACAACTTCATCCGCAAAGCGGGAAGCCCCATCCAGACAGCGGGCTAGAACCTCTTCCTCATTTTTAACAATCATGCAAAGACTGATGGTAATTGCCATTAAAACGCCTCCTATTTGCAGCAAAGCTCATTGTTCAGTGTATGCTTCCTCCCATCAGTTGGTGAATCTCCCAACACCAAAAAAGAACCCGGACAAGGAAAACGTTTGAAATCTCGTTTCCCTGCCCGGGTTTTGGCTAATTTTTATTCAATTCGCATCAGCACTGTATCGGCATAATAATGCTCAAGGATTTTATCAAAGGTATAGCCCTGCCGAGCCAGAAAATCCGCACCATATTGAGAAAGCCCCACCCCATGGCCGTAGCCGTAAACATCAAAGGTAAAGGTTCCATCCGCATAGGTAATATCTATGTTGTGGGAGCGCAGGTCAAAGGCTGTTCGCAAATCCTTGCCGTGGTATTGCTCACCTCCAATGGTCACCGCCGTGACATAACCGGAATCGCTCCGCTCAATGTCGGAAAACCACTCCTGCGGGTCGGCTTTGGGGTCAAAGCCGGCAAAACCGGCGGATAGCACCTCGGCCGTTTTTGCCTTGGAAAGCTTTTTCTCGGTGTGGTAATCGGGGGCATAATAATCCCCTTCGCTTTCCACCTGAACCAGATAGGGCGCTCCGTTGACCCAGACATTTTCAGCCGATTCTGTCAGCCCGGCAGACATGGCGTGATAAGCCGCCACAATGGGCTCTCCATCGTATTCCAGCACATAGGAAACCACCGAATCCGCGGCCTCGCAGACCTTCTTCCAATAAACATCAAAGCCATCGCCATAAAATTCCTTGGCCTGGGCCTCGGTGATATAAATCTTTCGGTTGATGGGGTCTGCGGCAAAATCCGCTCCCATAAGAGCCGGGTCGGGGTTTTTCTGCTGGGTCAGGCGCTGGTTCAGGGCAAAGGTATGGGCCGCCACCGCCTGTGCTTTCAGTGCCTCTGTATGAAAAAGGGCGGGCATTTCTGCCGCCACGGCTCCTCTTACATAATCCCGGAGAGAAACCTCCTCCACCGCACCGGTGGTCTGGTTGAGGATGCGAAAAGTCTCGGCCGAAGCGGCTGTGCTTTTTTTCGGTTCCTCTTTTTCCGGCTGGGATTGCTCCGGCAGCTCTTTAGAAGAGCTCTCGGAGGATGAGGCAGGCAGAACCGCATCCACCTGAGCGGCTGCCCCGGGGGTATGAACCGGGATTTTTTCTTTGGCAGGCGTGGCCACCCTAAAATTGAGGGCAATCATGGGAACAATTAGCAGCATCAACGCAAAAATTGCAATAAATGTCATCGCAGCCTTCATAATGAACCTCCTCGTCTTTTTGCACAAAAAACCGCAAATCCGCATTTTAACTATTGTTGTTGACTATGCCTCTTTAATAAGCTATAATATCTGATATTGATATTTGCATGATTTCATCTGTCAGACCCCTTAAATGATGAGGAGGCAACACCATGAACGAAACCTTGGGGACCAATAAGGCAAGCAGTATCGACATTAAGATTCTATGCGAGCAGAGCCGCAAGTATAACTACATTGTCCCTTCTGATTTCGAGAAGTATGGAATCAAAAGAGGGCTCCGCAACGCAGACGGAACCGGCGTGCCGGTGGGCATTACCCGTATTTGTAATGTACATGGTTATTTGATCGATGAGGGCGAGCGTATCCCTCAGGAAGGCCAACTTGTCTACCGTGGCGTGGATATTCGGGATATTATTGATGGCTGTGCCGCCGAGGGCCGCTATGGTTTTGAGGAAGTGGTGTGGCTGCTGCTGTTCGGCACCCTGCCCAACAAAGAGCAGGTAGGACTGTTTCAGGAGCTGATCGCCGCCAACCGGGTGCTGCCTGACAACTTTGTGGATGACCTGATTATTAAATCCCCTTCCCGCAATATAATGAATAAAATGGCCCGCTCGGTGCTGGCTCTTTATTCCTATGATGAAAACCCCGATGATATCTCTCTGGAGAATGTGATTCGCCAGTCCATCGAGATTTTGGCCCGCCTGCCCCTGATTATGGTGGAAGCCTATCAGGTGAAGCGCCGCGCCTATGACAACAAGAGCATGTATTTTCATACAGCTAAAGCCAATCTTTCGATCTCACAGAATATTCTGCGGATGCTGCGCCCCAACAAGCAGTTCACCGAGGATGAAGCCCGCTTGCTTGATCTCTGCCTGATTCTCCACGCAGAGCATGGCGGCGGTAATAACTCCACTTTTGCAACCCGGGTTCTCACCTCCACCGGCACCGATACTTATGCTTCCATTGCGGCGGGCATCGGCTCTTTGAAGGGCTTCCGCCACGGCGGCGCCAACCATAAGGTGCAGGCCATGCTGGAAGATATGAAGGCCAATATCAAGAACTATGAGGACGAAGACGAAGTCTTTGCCTATTTGATGAAAATGGTCAACGGTGAAGTGGGTGATGGCTCCGGCCTGATCTATGGTATGGGCCACGCTGTTTATACCCTCAGCGATCCCCGTGCGCTGATTCTAAAATCCCATGCTGAAAAGCTGATGGTTGGCACCGAAGTGGAGCAGGATTATAAGCTGCTCAATCTGGTGGAAAAGCTGACCCCTGAGGTTTTCTTCAAAAAACGTGGCGAACGCAAGGTGCTTTGCGCCAATGTGGATATGTATTCCGGGCTGGTTTATCAGATGCTGGGCATCCCGCCCGAGCTGTATACTCCTATCTTTGCGGTAGCCCGCACCGCCGGCTGGTGCGCCCACCGGATCGAGGAGATCATCACCAGCAGTAAAATTATTCGTCCTGCATACCGTGCTTTGGGCCGCAGTGCCCAGTATATTCCCCTTTCGGAAAGATAAGCTTACCCGAAAAAACAATGCAGCACCCCGAAACTGTCCCTTGCCGGGGCGGAGCAGCAAGCAAAGGGCCACGGAACAGAAGTGTTCCGTGGCCCTTTGCTCTGCCCTGAAAGGCTTTAATCGAGGTATTCTTCGGAAGGGCTGCTTTCCCCAGCGCTTATGTAGCCTTCCTCTGCCTTTTGCTGGGCAGCATGCAGGCGTTCAATAATATCGGTGACATCGTTGAACAGCCCATAATACAAAGCTTGGTAATCCGGCATGTTATCACCTCTTTTTTCACCGTACGGTGAAATTATAAATTATATTATGTCGCCAAATGGTATCTTTGTCAAGAGGTGATCGTATGTATTTCCAGCGACTTCGTGATTTAAGGGACGATGCCGACAAAACACAGGATGAAATTGCCCAATTACTAAACATGAAACGCACCGTATATTGGCGCTATGAAACTGGCGAGCGGGAAATCCCGGTCTGGGCTCTTATCAAACTGGCGCAGTATTACAATACCAGCGCTGATTATATTCTCGGCCTGAGCAATAAAAGGTAAAGGTCAGCTTAGGATTTCAAAATCACATATCCACCCATTTTTTTCTGAATCTTCCTTGTTCATCTGTAATATCTCATGTAGTTGTTCAAGGTGCCACTCAAAGTCCCACTCAAAGTCCTCAGCCAATGTATGCTCCCCTATAATTTCAATTTTGTCCGCATCGCAATCGGTGCGCAGCAAATCCCAGAAGGCATCCCAGCTTTTCCCATACCAATACGGAAATTCAAAGACCTTTTGAATCCTTTCTTGAAGCTCCACCCAATTTTTGCAGTCTGTTAAATCCAAGGTGATGATTTTCTTTTCGCTCATTTTCAGGGCCTCCTTAAACTATTTCGACAGGCGCTAGCTTAGGATTTCAAAATCGAATTCCCACCCATATTTCGCACTGTTCTCCTTGTTTCTCTGTAATATTTCATGCATTTTTCCAAGATGCCATTCGAAATCCTTAGATAATGTATGCTCTCCTATGATTTCAACTTTGTCTGCATCGCAATCGGTGCGCAGCAAATCCCAGAAGGCACTCCAGTTCTTTCCGTACCAATACGGAAAGTTAAAGACCTTTTGAATCCTTTCTTGAAGCTCCACCCAATTTTCGCAGTCTGTCACATCCAAGGTGATGATTTTCTTTTCGCTCATTTTCAGGGCCCCCTTATACTATTTCGGCAGGCGTCAGCTTAGGATTTCAAAATTGCCTTCCCATCCATATTTTTCTCCCATTTCTTTCCTTCGCTGTAATATTGCATGTAGTTGCTCCAGGTGCCACTCAAAGTCCTCAGACAATGTGTGCTCCCCTAAAATTTCAATTTTATCTGCATCGCAATCGGTACTCAATAAATCCCAGAAGGCATCCCAGCTTTTCCCATACCAATCCGGAAAGTCAAAGACCTTCTGAATCCTTTCTTGAAGCTCCACCCAATTTTTGCAGTGTGTTAAATCTAAGGTGATGATTTTCTTTTCGCTCATTTGCATGGCCCCCTTATACTACTTCGCAGGCGTTAGCTTAGGATTTCGAAATTAAAGGGGGGCCATCCATACAGTTCATTTTCATCTTTATTTCTCTGTAATATTTCATGCATTTTTTCAAGGTGCCATTCAAAATCCTTAGATAATGTATGCTCTCCTATAATTTCAACTTTGTCTGCATCACACTCGCTCCAAAGCAAATCCCAGAAGGCACTCCAGTTCTTTCCATACCAATCTGGAAAATCAAAGACCTTATGAATCCTTTCTTGAAGCTCCACCCAATTTTTGCAGTCTGTTAAATCCAAGGTGATGATTTTCTTTTCGTTCATTTGAAAAGCCTCCTTAAACTATTTCGGCAGGCGTTAGCTTAGGATTTCAAAATCGAAGGGCGACCACTCACAGAGCTTGTGCTCATCTTTATTATCCTGTAAAACCTCATGCATTTTTTCAAGATGCCATATAAAATCCTTAGGTAATGTATTCTCTCCTATGATTTCAACTTTGTCTGCATCACACTCGCTCCAAAGCAAATCCCAAAAGGCATCCCAGTTCTTTCCATAAAAATTCGGGAAGTTAAAGGCCCCTTTAATTCTTTGGTGTAATTCATCCAGCGATTTACAGCCTGTTAAATCCAAGGTGATGATTTTCTTTTCGTTCACTTGAAAGGCCTCCTTAAACTATTTCGGCAGGTGCTAGCTTAGGATTTCAAAATCACATATCCACCCACTTTTTTCTGTATCTTCCTTGTTTCTCTGTAGTATTTCATGCATTTTTTCAAGATGCCATTCAAAGCCTTCAGACAATGTGTGCTCCCCTATAATTTCAATCTTGTCTGCATCGCAATCGGTGCGCAGCAAATCCCAGAAGGCACTCCAGTTCTTTCCGTACCAATCTGGAAAGTCAAAAACCTTCTGAATCCTTTCTTGAAGCTCCACCCAATTTTTGCAGTCTGTTAAATCCAGGGTGATGATTTTCTTCTCGCTCATTTTCAGGGCCTCCTTATAAAATTTCGGCAAAGGTTTCATAGTGATTGTAGGTTACAAAGGTTAAACCATCGTTGGACCAAAGCAGGCGATGCCGATTGCGCTTTCCGCTGTAGTAATTGATATCCGCTTCATGCCAGATGCGGCCGGGAGCCTGCGGTAAATGCCCGTCATCGTTTCTATAGACGCCCATTGTAGCCATTTTCCCCTGTGCGAATTTAACAGGAGACTTTCCTCTCCTCCATCCTAACTCTTCTAGCGCTTCCTTTGAAATATAGTAGTCCGGCAAAGCGGCAAAGCTTTTGATCCACCAATCTGCCCCATTGAAGCCATCTTTGGTTCCCTTTCCTGCCAGAACCGCCTTCATACCCACAATATCGCATCGGCAATTGTAATGAAGGGGCGGTTCCGGTTCGGGCACCTCGTTTATAGCGTAAATCTTGCCGTGCATGACCATACAGAGCCGGCATCGCCTAAAATCGATTTGGGTTATCCAGTGCTTCCAATTGGTGCTTTCTGTAGTGGGCGGGTCATAAAAATCCAGCAGCCCCTTTAAATAAGCACCTGTGGATTCGTAGGGCAATACATACCCACACATTTTTTTGACATACATTTCTGTCACCCCTATTATGTGATAAGGAAAAACTCCTTTCACCTATAGGGATAAAACAGACATAATTTGCGCATAAACAGCTGATTTTTGAAAGTTTTTTAAATTTTATTTAAATTTATGTACTATATAACAAAATTGTAGCACAATAGTTCCATAGGGTAAAGTAGCTTTGCACAAAGCGCTGTTCTCTTTTCCTTGACCCTGAACCTGCTTTGGGGTATACTTATCTTATCTAAAGAAGCCTCTTTGGGGCAATACTCACGAAATAAGGACTGACTATATGGAAAAAACAGCCTTTCGCAATATGATGGCGGTGTATCTCTCAGCTCTGGCCCTGTGCACAGGGCTGCGTTTGTTTCTAAAGTTTCAGATCATCGATCCCTTTTCCGGCTTTTATAACGGCGGGGCGCCTGCTGTCTGGATATTCCGTGGGCTGCTGGTGATCGCCATCGCCTTTTTCCTCTGGAACATGCTGCGGCAAAACACCATCACGTGGTATAGCGCCTTTTACAACGACCGGCCGATGAATCTTACCGCTGTGCTGCTGGGGTTTGCCTGCTTCCTCTATACCACGCAGGTGGTGGGGGATATTTTAACCCAGCGGGAGGTTCACCCGTTTAACAAGGTGGGGAATTTTTTTCTGGCGGGGCTTTGTGTGCTGACCGGCATCGTATTTTTCATTATCGGAACCGGCGGCCTGCGAGCCAACCCCCGGGAGCCCAGTGTGTTCTGGCTGATTATCCCGGTGATCTGGCAGGCTCTTCTGCTGATTATCTCCTTCAATCATACAACAACTCTTGCAACGGTTTCGGATAATGTTTTGGTTTTGCTGTTTTTGGCTTCTTATAATATTTTTCTTTTGGGCCACGCCCGCACCATGTGCAACGTAGGCAGTCTCAAGGGCCGAAACTATGCGGTACCCATGGGCTTGAGCGCTTCTTTGCTGGGCTTTGCAGCTGTGATTCCCGATACGCTCTGGCTTCTTCTGACTCAGCGGCCTCTATCCAGCGGCTTGTTCGGCAAGTGGGGCAGCCTGCTGATTTTCGCCATGAGCCTTTATGCTCTGTGCTTTACCGTGGCTCTTCGCCGTTCGGTGGCCCGTGAGCTGGGCTGATTTACAATACTAAATAGAACACGCAGCACAGGCACAGCCTTTTGAGGGCTGTGCCTTTTTTATTTGCTCGAAGTGCACCGCGACAGCATATAAAAACAACTGTAATATTTTACTATACCAATAAAATGCAACAAGGGCACCGCCTTTTATAGGCAGTGCCCTTGTTTATAATGGTTACACCCCAAACCCTTTTTGCTTAAAAAAGTAAACGCTAAAGGATGATGCAGATCAGGCCGCCGCAGCCCTCATTGATAATCCGCTCAATGGTCTCCTGCAGCTTGATGCGGGCATCCGATGGCATCCGGTAAAGCTTATTGTGCAGTCCTTCGTTGACCAGCTCGTGGAGAGATTTACCGAAGATGTTGGAGCTCCAGATGTTTTCCGGGTGCTCCTCGAAATCCCGGAGCAGATACATAATCAGCTCTTCCGACTGCTTCTCACTGCCAACAATGGGCGAAACCTCGGTGGTAATGTCCGCACGCATCATATGTATTGAGGGAGCGGAAGCTTTAAGCTTAACACCATACCGGCCACCCTGCTTGACAATTTCCGGCTCCTCCAAGGTCAGCTCATCCAAGGCCGGCATCACAATGCCATAGCCGGTGGCGGCCACCTCTTCCAGAGCGCCCTTGATCTTGTCATATTCCTTCTTCACCCGGGCCAGCTCGATCATGCAAGGCATCAGGCCGCCTTCACCGCCGATTTCCAGCCCGGTGACCTCGCCCAGTATCTTATAAAACAGCTCGGAAGGAACGGTGATGGTAATCTGAACGCTGCCGGTTCCCAGATTAATATCTTTGATCTGGTGGGATTGGATGTGCTGGCATTCATTCAAATTCTCAAAAGCAGGCTCTACCTGACTAATGTGCTCAATATCCTTGGCAGACTCCTGAATGGCGCCAAACACATCGGATTTCAGCCAGTGATGTTTATCCAGAGACATAATCCAGCTGGGGATATCCACGCTGACTTCCTTGACCGGGAACTGGTAGAGAACCCCTTTAAGAACCTCTTTGATGTCTTCCTCATCCATTTGGAGGCAGTTGACTACAATAACCGGAACGCTATATCTTTCCATCATCTCTTCCGAAAGGCGGTTGGCCTGCTCGGATTGAGGATAAGCCGAATTGAGAAGAATGGCGAAGGGCTTGTTGATCTCTTTCAGCTCGGAAATAACCCGCTCCTCCGCTTCTTGATATTCCTCACGGGGGATATCGTTGATGGAACCATCGCAAGTGACCACCAGCCCAATGGAGGAATGATCGTTGATCACCTTCTGGGTTCCGATTTCCGCCGCCATGTTAAAGGGAATTTCCTTATCATACCACGGGGTCATAACCATGCGGGGCTGCTCGTTTTCAATATAGCCCAGAGAGCTTGGAACAATGTAGCCCACACAGTCGATCATCCGCACATTCATGGAAGCATTTTCGCCCAGCTTGACATTGACTGCTTCCTCTGGGATAAACTTGGGCTCCGTGGTCATAATGGTTTTCCCGCCGGAGGACTGGGGCAGCTCATCCACCGCCCTCTCCCGTACAAATTCGCTCTCGATGTTGGGAATAACCAGTGTTTCCATAAATTTTTTGATAAAGGTGGATTTACCTGTGCGCACAGGCCCCACCACCCCAATGTAGATGTTGCCATCAGTACGCTTGGCAATATCGGTGTATATGCTACGGTTTTCCATACCCGCTAAATCTCCTTTCGTTGCCACTTGGGCTACTGTATACTTATTTCACTTTCAAGCAGTCCTGCGGGCTGCTTGGGAACCACTGCACACGCAGCGGCTTTTTTCTCCCGCAGGAGCGGGTGAAAGGTGGTGTATAGTTTCTTCACTGGCCTTGCCTCTGCCCGGAATGCTTAATTTTTTATGCAGGGGCTGCCATTTTTAGCGTGAAGTCACTATATAATGGGGATAAGAAGCATACGTTTTTCACCCAGCTCATCGCTTTCCAGCGAATTTTCATCCCAGATGGCGTTTTGGGAGGTATTGTAGCGTTTGGCAATATCCCAAACGGTTTCACCCGGATCGGTGTAGTAAATATAGAGCTTGTTGAAATCTTTCTTTTTGGGTGATTCCTCATTGACCTCCACCTGATCCAGAATATCCCGTTTGAAATCGCTGTAGAGACAACCGCTCACCAGAATATCACAGCGTATATCCACTTTTTCTTTGCCCATAGGTGCAAAGCTGGTGGCAAGAATCGCCGCTTTAGGGGAAAAGTTTGTTCCAGAAGAAGGCTGTGCCGACATATTGTTTTCTACAGAGGCTGGCTGCTCAAAATACATGGTGGAGCCGTCATCCATCTTGGTAAACATGCAGATGTTAAACTTGATGTTCACCTTAATGGCATTATCCTCCAGCTTCCATCCGGTTTGATCCGGCTGGCACCAAACATCCATGACCTTCTCCACATTTTCAGGAAGATCCAAGCTCATTTTATGGGGGATATTCTCCCGCACCACATCGGTAAGCTTCTGGAAGGCAACGGCCTTGCGGTGGCTCTTGCAGTCATACTGGGTGGAGTAGCAATCGGAGGCAACAGGCACCTCCACATGGCGGTGCAGCTTTACCATAGCTTCCAAGCGGGCATCCAGAGAAAGAAGCCGGTATTCGCCATCGCTATCCGCCTTGGGCTGCACATCGCAGGAAAGCACACAAAGCTCTACCATGCAGACACTGTCTTCATCCACGCCATCGCAATCCACAATCTGGCTCAGTGGCAGGCTGTAATCGGTGCACTCCAAATCGTTTTCATCCTCTTTGGATTGATACAGCACATGCACCATCAAATCGCCTTTAACCACCAGTTTGCCGGCCACAATCTTGAAATCCTGCACATTGGCTTGCACATCCGCCCGCAGAACAACGCCCACTGAGCATTTGCCATTGCCGATCTCCAGATCCTCCGATACAGTGAAGGGGCTGCGGCACTGGCCGGTCATCTCGGTGGCATGCACCACATTCTGGCGCAGCTGAACACCACCGCCCTCGCAGCCGCTGACAACGGTTTCTTCCTTGATGCTGATCACCTTGGCAGAAAGGGTCAGGGCACCCCGAACATCCACCCGGCGTTGGTTAACGGCCCGGCAGTTGACATAATCCACCGTAACATCCACTGTCACAACTGGCTTGTTGGGGGCTGAGCGCAAATCGATGGTTTTGCTGAAGGGGATTTTGTACTCTACCTGCCGCACACAAGGTGTTTCGGAGGTATAATAAATTTTGGCGATGGCCATGCCTTCGATGGTCAGGCGGTCTCCTGTCACTGTACTGCTGGACACTGTGGGGGAAATCCCGCATTTGAGGATTTTAACAATGTCTGGGCAATAATCGGGCAGAAGCGCATCGCACTCGATGGGCTGCTCCACAGAACCATCATAGATCACTTCGTTTATGGCAACTGATTGCTTGGATACTTTAAGCTCCATAAAAATCCCTCACCTCTCCTATTTTCTAAAACAAATATATTCGCCTGTTGTCCAATATAGTACAAAAAAGCCATTGTCTTTCTCAAAGAGAAAAAATAATGGCACAAACTATAGGCACACTTGCCGCCAACTTACTGTATAACAGTTTTGAAGCTATAGAAGTATACAAACAAAAGACCGCTGCTCTCTTTAAAGAGAAAGCAACAGCCTTTTTATGCTTTGGAAGTCTATTGAATACAGCCAAGGGCGTTGGGCAAAGAGAAAGGGAAATTTCAAAGCCTGTTTATATGTACTGCGAAAAACCGGGGAACACCTCTTTGGGGCTTCCCCACACTTTCTATTTCCTCAGCCGGGAATATCCGCCTTAATCCAATGAGACGCTGAAATATCTTTTTCTGATAAATGGGGCCCTTTTTTTAACAGCGCTGCAAAGGAGGTTCAGGCGTGTTGGGAGGAAAAATTTTTTAATCAGCCTCTTTTTTGATTTTAAAAATAAGCCGCAGAAGCGGACTGAGAAATCGAGGGCTTTTAAATACGACAATCTTCAAACCAATACACCACCTTTGCAATCAGTATGAAATAAAAAGAATTCCCAGATAGATCAGCGCAATGGCTGCGAGCAGAAGCGCCAGCCTTAAAGAACAAATCAATGCCAAAAGCATTCCTGCGCCAAAAGCAATTAACATTGTAACGGTTCTTTCACATCGGAATCTTCTTTGGCACCTTCTTCCCACTTTCTTCACCCCACACGAGTATTTGCCCCATATTACCAAGCACAGCTCAAATCGATCGGCTGTTTAATCTGTGTTTGGCATGAATTAAAATGTGACCTTGGTTTAGTATACGCAAGGAAGGCCATTTGTGTTAAAGGGGATTTCTTTAAAAATGCCTTTACTGCCCCAACGGAGCAAAATTGCCTTGTCCAACTGCAAAAAAGGCTTCCTTTTTTACCACGAGGCTGTCACCCATACAGCATTTGTGGGATCTGCCCGCAAGCGGTAGTTATTTGATGAAAATTATGATACAATATTTGCAAGGCAGAAATTGTATCATCTTATGCTCTGCCTGCGATCATGGGTAATTCTACCATAACGCTTTACTTTCATGTTTGAGAGAATTGTGTCGGATACAGCCAAGAGCTAAAGCCCAAATTTACATTCAGCCTAATTTTGGATCTGGGGGGTACCAAGGGGGAACAAAGCGCTTGCATTTTCTGCGAAAAATGTATAGGTGGCTTGCGCTAAGCTCCAGCCACAAAGCGCCTTATGGGGGAACCAGTTCCCCCATAAACCCCCTCCGGCCTCCGGCGGGGCAAGAGCAAATAGCCTTTTTTTCTTTGCATCCATTCTTTTTCTTTTAAAAAGAATGGATGTGCCAGCCGCACGGCATGAGTGCGGAAGTGCTGAATATCAACTCCATTGGGCCGTGAAAGGTATTTTTGCGGCGTAATATCGCTAAAATCCGCTATTTCTTATGCAAGGCGATTCACTTCGCTTATTTTTCAACACCGAGGTGGTTTCATGAATGAAAATCAAGTGCCCGGCGCCTCCTACAGCTCGGCGCCAGAGGGTTCCCCATATCCCAACCCACAGCAGCAATTCCGGAAGATGCTGCGGGGCAACTCCAACACTGTGGGCTTCGGGCTGTTGCTTAATATTGTAATCAGCCTTTTTCTGCCGGTTCTGCTGGGCTTTGGAGCCGGTTTTATTTCTTTGGATATTGATACGCTCTCCATTTCGGTGGATGACCAAAGCATCGCCTATCATTTAGGCAACCTGATTACCTACATTGTAGCCTTTTTAGGGCCCGGGCTGCTGATGGCAGCAGTGGTGGGCATTCCTGCCAAGGCGGCGATCCCCCGCAAGCCGGTTCCGGCAGGGCTGATTGCGGCGGCCGCCTGTGTGAATCTGGCTGTTGTGGTGGGCGGAGTATCCCTGGCCAGCATGCTTTCAGTATTTCTGGAAAGTGTGTTTGGGCTTGTGCCTACCATGGCGGATATCAGCCTGCCGGAAGATCCGGTGGGCATTCTTCTGAACTTTGCTCTTATTGGCATTGTAGCCCCCATTTGTGAGGAGCTGGTATTCCGTGGTGTTGTCATGCAGTCTCTGCGGCGTTTCGGAGATGGCTTCGCACTGATCGGTTCCTCCATTTTGTTTTCCTTTGCCCACGGCAATCTGGTGCAGGGGCCCAATGCTTTTATATCCGGTCTGGTGATGGGATATTTTGTGCTGCGCACCGGCTCTGTTGCAACGGGCATCTGGATGCATCTGGTCAACAACAGCTTAGCGATGATTTTTGAGCTGCTGCTGCGCAGCATTCCCGGTGGCGACAGCCTTTATGGCTTGATGCTGCTGTTCTATCTGGCATTGGGTGCAGCAGGCTTCTTGTGGATGCGGCTGCGGTATCCTAACTTTTATGTTTCGCTGCCCCGCCGCCTGCCTGTATCGGAAGGCTGGAAATATAAGCACTTTTTCACCACGCCCGGTTTTATTCTCTATTTTCTGGCGGTGCTGGGCATTACAATGGTGAATTTCCAGTAGTGGCAATACCTTTATTTAATGCCTACTGAACAATTCAAAAATGTAGCAATAGCAATACTTTAACGGCGTTTTTGAATTGTTTAGGTGCAAGGTTTTTTGCCGAATATGACAAAAAACCTTGCACAAGGGATTTGCGGCGTGTGTCCGCAAATCCTTTCAGGGCAGCCAACCAATGGTTCTGAAACGGCAAAATAGGCCTATTTTGCCGTCAGACAGAGCAAAAGTCGCTCTGTCTGCAAATGCGCTTCGCAAAACGCATTTGTTCAGTGGACATTATTTAAACGGGAGGCAGACAGGATGTTTGACCCCAAGGCTACACCCAATCATCGCTTTATGACACTGGCTTTGGAGCAGGCTAAGCGTGCCCTTTCTCTGGGAGAAATCCCGGTGGGAGCGGTTATCGTGCAAAATGGAGAGGTCATCGCCACCGGCTATAACCGGCGGGAAACCGATCAATCCGCTGTGGCTCACGCAGAGCTTTTGGCCATTCAAACTGCCTGTGAAAAGCTGGGAAGCTGGCGGCTTCGCAATTGCCGCCTGTATGTAACACTGGAGCCCTGCCCCATGTGTGCCGGTGCTATCCTGAATGCCCAGCTGGAGCGGGTAATTTTCGGTGCTTACAACCTGCAAACCGGCTGTATGGGCTCGCTGGTGAATTTAGCGGAGCTTCCCTTCAATCATCGGCCGGAGGTTTATGGTGGTGTGCTGGAGGAACCTTGCCAACAGCTTATGGATACTTTTTTCGCTCAACTGCGTAAATGATCTTACAAAAGCAAAGCCCCGCCTAGTAGAGGGAACAACTTCTCCCACAGGCGGGTCCTTTTATTTGATTTTATTCGTTCTAATAGAGCCCTGCGGCCTTCCAGCCCAGATGCAAAACATTGGATGAAGCCAGATTGCGGATAATCTCCCGCTCCTGCTTATAGCCACGGCTCAGGCGCAGCTCCACCACCGTTTCCAGCTTATCGCAGGAAACTGCAATGTAAACAAGGCCCACGGGTTTTTCCTCGGTACCGCCCTCCGGCCCGGCAACACCGGTGGTGGAAAGGCCGATATCCGCACCGGCAAGAGCCCGAACCCCTCTGGCCATCTCAAGGGCTGTCTCCTGTGAAACAGCGCCATGGTCAGCCAAGGCTTGAGCGCTGACACCCAGCACCTTTTCCTTAATGGCATTTTCATAGGCGCAGATGCCGCAGCCAAAAACCTGCGAGCTTCCGCTGACCTCTGTAATCCGCTTGGAGACCCAGCCACCGGTGCAGCTTTCAGCTGTTGCCACCGTGAGCTTCTTTTCCATTAAGCGCTGAACCAGCGCATTTTGCAGGGTCTGCACATCCACACCGTAAACATACTCCGGGAATACGCCGCAGATTTCCTCAATCATAGGCTGTGCAAGACGGTTGGCCTCCTCGAAATTGGCTCCGCTGGCGGTAACCCGAACCAGCACCTCCCCTTCCTTAGCATAGGGAGCGGCCGTGGGATTGGTGTTGTTGACCATGGTTTCCCGCAGGCGTTCCTCCATAGCGGATTCACCAATGCCAAACATATGGACCGTATGGGAAACCAATGTTGTCTTGGCTTTTTTCTGCAAATAGGGCAAAACCTGACTCTGGAACATGGAGGTCATTTCCCGAGGCGGGCCGGGGAGCATAATGGCAATCTTTTCACTGCCTTCCAGCTGGCCCTCTACAGCCAATCCAGGGGCAGTGCCTGCCTCGTTGGGGAACACAACGGCGCCCTTGGGCATATAAGCCTGCTTTTTGTTGTTATCGGTCATGGGGCGGCCGACCTTGTGAAAAAAGCAGGTCATCGATTTGAGGGAAGGCTCATGCAGCTCCATTTCCCGGCCAAAAAACTCGGCTACTGTTTCTTTGGTCAAATCATCGTAGGTAGGGCCAAGGCCGCCGGTCATGATCACCATATCCGAGCGGGAAAGGCTCAGAGCCAGAACCTCCTTGAGGCGCTGGGGATTATCACCCACAACGGTCTGGTAATAGCAGTTAAAGCCGCAAAGGGCCAGCTCTTTGGAAAGATACGCCGCATTGGTGTTGACGATATCCCCCAAAAGAATTTCTGTGCCCACGCACAGGATTTCAACATTCATACATTTTTGCTCCTTTGGATGAAAATGGCAGGCCAAGAGTACTTTTTTGAGAAAGAGCCTGCTGTATAGTCAAAAGCAATCCACAGGGTATTTTTACCGTATTCCTCCGGTATAGTCACCGAATTTTCGGCTCACTTTTATATGATACTATTTTTTACCTCTATAAACAAGATTTTTTATACAAAATAGGACACGAACGAAATCTCCGTCCCTGCCCTTGAAACCCTCACATTAAACAGCCATGAAATACCCGGTTTTTCACATTGGCTTTAGGTTTTTATTGAGGCGCTCAACCATCCATGACAAGCGGCTCTGCCGGCCAGGATCTGTCTTGGCATCAAAATAAGCTCGGGTATATGTTTTTTTCACCGATGGAGACATGGCCTGAAAATTCGTATAAGCCGGCTCGTATGCTTTCAACAACTCCGATAGCTGTTCTATTTGTTCATCCGTAATGCTCAGTGACTTTGTGGCATTCCACTGACCATTCTTCTTTGCTTCTTCTATTTTCTTTCTGCCCCAGTCGGTCATTCGCCCCTGCTTTTCAAGGGTTTCAGCCAACGCTTTGTTTTTCTCCGACCATTTGCTATTGGGTGTGCGGCGAGCGAAATATTTCTTATACTGCGTTTCATCCATGCTCTGCATTTGTCCGTCTATCCAGCCAAAGCACAGGGCCTCTTCCAGCGCCTCGTTGGCTTTGAGCGTTACCGGCCCACCCTTCTTGCCAAACAGCAGCCAAATTCCATCGCTGCTTTCTCCATGTTGTTTGAGCCATTCACGAAAAGCCCCTCTATCAGGGAACAGTATCATTTTATTCATAAACAGTTACCCCTTTTCAGCATGTTGAATATATCAATGATAGCATAGATTCAGCAGGCATGTCCAGAAGTAAACAGCAAAAGCCTTTCCGCATCTTTTCCCATAAAGAGAACGGTTATTTTTTCCAGTATAGAAAACACCGATACCACCTGAATAGGTGATATCGGTGCCTGCTAATTCAACTGATCCCCGCCACGGCGGAGACTATTTTATAAAAGTTACCGGCCTTCCAGAACCTTGGCGACAATGTCGTCAGCGGTCATGTGGAAGTGCTTGATCAGCTCAGGGTATACACCGACTTCGCCGAAACGGTCATAAGCGCCGATTTTGCCCATCTTGCAGGGATACTTCTCAGAGAGAAGCTCGGCAACAGCGGAATACAAACCACCAATGACATTGTGGTTCTCACAGGTCACAACATGGTTGGTCTTCTTGGCAGAAGCCAGAACGGTTTCCTCATCCAGAGGCTTGATGGTGTGAACGTTGATAACCTCAGCGCTGATGCCTTTTTCTTTCAGGATAGCGGCTGCTTTGATGGCCTCAGAAACGAGAACACCGGTGCAAAGCAGAGAAACATCGCTGCCTTCAGAAATAACATCGGCTTTGAACAGGTCAAACTTATAGTCAGGGCCAAATACATCGGGAACCACTTTGCGGTTCATACGGATGTAAACCGGGCCATAATGATCCACGATCTGGGGCAGAGCCTGACGGAGCTGCTCATTATCAGCGGGCTCATAGATAACCAAAGTGGGGATGCTGCGCAGAGTGCCAATATCCTCAAAAGGCATATGAGTGCCGCCGTTGAGCTCAGCGGAGATACCAGGGTCAGTACCAACAACCTTTACGTTCTGCTTGGCATAAGCCATAGAAACATAAATCTGGTCGGCAATTTTTCTGGCGGCAAAGCTGGCGAAGGTGGAGATAAAGGGAATGAATCCATAAGAGGAAAGACCCGCAGCCACACCGGCCATGTTCGGCTCGGCAATACCCACATCCAGAGCTCTGTCGGGGAATTTATTGCGAAGATCCCAAGTGCCATTGGCACGGGCAAGGTCGGCGTCGATGGTGCAGACCTTGGGGTTTTGAGACATAATTTTTTCCATTTCGGAACCGTATACCTGACGCATTTCCATTATTAGTTCTCCCTCCTTATGCCAATGCTTCTAAAGCCTTAGCCAGATCATCGCCGGATAAAGGCATATGATGGCAGCCAGCCTTCTTCTCTTCAATAAAGGGAACACCCTTACCCTTGGTGGTTTCCAGGATAATCATAGCGGGCTTGCCCTTAACGGCCTTAGCCTTATCAATAGCAGCGGCAATGGCATCTACATCGTGGCCGTTGATGCGCTGAACATCCCAGCCGAAAGCCAGCCATTTTTCATCCAGCTTCTCAAGGCCGTTGACTTCGTCGATGCTGCCATCGATTTGCAGGTTGTTGAAATCAGTAAAGGTGATCAGGTTATCAACCTTAGCATGAGCGGCATACATGGCAGCCTCCCAGATCTGGCCTTCCTGGCTTTCACCATCGCCGATGATGCAGTAAATGGTTGCATTATCCTTAGAAATTTTGGAACCCAGAGCAGCACCCACAGCCAAAGACAACCCCTGACCCAAGGAACCGGTAGTCATATCGATACCCCTGGTTTTGTTCATATCGCAATGGCTGGGGAGATCAGTTCCCAGCTTATTGAGGGTTTTAAGTTGTTCAACAGGGATAAATCCCTTACTTGCCAAAGCAGCATAGATAGCAGGACCGGCATGACCCTTGGAGCACACCAAACGGTCACGGCCCTCCATTTTAGGGTTGGTGGGATCGATATTCATCTTATCGTGGTACAAAACAGCCAGCAGATCGCCGAGTGAAAGAGAACCACCCACATGGCCGCTGCCCAGGCTGCCGATACATTCCAGAGTCAGCCGCCGGATTTCTTTTGCCTTTTCGTTCAGATTTGTTTGCATTGTCTTCCTCCTGTTCTATACTGTAGGGTTTGCCAATGTAGATATTGTGGGGTGAAACGCCCCATGATCCTAAGTTGTCCTCTAACATAATACCCTGTCTTGACTATCTTTTCAAGATGGTTTGAGTAAATTTATAGAATATACACCAAAAGCAGCTCATCAGTCGGTCATTCTACAAAAAAGCCCTTTAAACACGAGAATTTATCCCATAATCAGTCTTTTTTCAACCGCATACAAAAGCTGCTCAACCAGCTCCAGATCATCGTCACTGGCAGGGCGCTTTAAAATATCGGATACCCCAATGCGCAGTGCTTCCCGGGGGGAAGGGCCTGCCCCAGGCCGTTCATCGTATTTGTTGCCGCCTTCAGGAAGCTCCACCATATAGTCAGCAGGCCGATCGTTCCCCAACAGGTAATCGGTGGTGGTTCCAAGTGCTCTGGCAACATCTACCAGCAGGCTGTATCTTGGCAATGCCTCCCCCGATTCATAGCGCTGCATAGTGCGGCTGTCAATGGCCGCTGCATAGGCCAGCTGAGTGGAGCTCATGCCTGCCGCCTCTCTTGCCTGGGTAATTCGCTGGCTGATCAGCGTGTCACCATCCTCACGGGGCGGTGGCGGCAAGGGCATCGTAATGCATAAAATCTGTTCCCAGCTCACATCAAACTTTTGTGCCAGCTTAAGAACCGCCCGGCGATCCGGGTCTGAAAGGCCGCGCTCCCAATTAGAAAGTGTTCCCTGCGATACATTCAAATAATTAGCCAGATCTATTTGGCTTATATTAGCCGCTGTCCGCAGTTCCTTGATACAATTTGCCATGTTGTCACCATCTCCCAACCAATGCCACATAATGTTTGTTGTTTAAAAATTGAAAATAAGAGTCTACACTACCACATATGTTCTGTTTGATCTGAATTCTACTATAATCAATATTTTTATATTTGTCCATCGCTTCTTTTGAAGACCATCCATACTTTTTCGGGATGACCCCGACAAAAAAGGCCGCACTCCCGCATTTACCCCGAGAGTGCAGCCTATGATTCAATCTACCCGTAACCTAAACCGGGATATACAAGCCATGCCGGCGAAAAATACCCTTGGCCGCCTCCACCTGCTCCCGCTCAGGGGTGGGTGTGTCGGTCAGCTTATACAGCAGACCAAGAGTTTCCCACTTGTATTCCCCCATTTTATGAAAGGGAAGCAAATCCACCCGCTCTATGCAGGTATAAGTGGATAAAAAGGCAGCCATATCCTCCAGCAGCTCTGTATCCAGTGTATAGCCAGGCAGCAGTACATGGCGTATCCAGACCGGCTTCCCCACCTGTTCACACCAATCCAGCGTTTCCAGCGCACGGGCAGTGCCCACACCGGTCAGCTCGGTGGCAAGGCCTTCATCCAGCGCTTTGATATCCAGCAGAAGCATATCCGCCAGCTCCAGTGCCTCCAGACAGCTTTTAACCGGAAGGGCACCGCTGGTATCCAACGCTGTGTGGATGCCGTGCTTTTTCAGGCGGCGGATCAAATCGGCACAGAAGGCCGGCTGCAGCAGCGGTTCCCCGCCGGAAAGGGTTACACCGCCGGTGCGAATAAAGCCCTTATACTCCAGAATAATGGATTCCATTTCCGCCGAGCTGATGCGCCTGCCGCCCACACTGCTCCATGTATCGGGGTTATGGCAATAAAGGCAGCGCAGGCTGCATCCCTGTAAAAACAGGACAAATCGAAGACCCGGCCCATCCACTGTTCCCAGTGTCTCGTAGGAATGGATGCGTCCATAAATAGGGGAGTCTATATCAGGGGGCATAACAAGTCATATCCTTTGCAATGAATTTAAGGCTTCGCCTCTTTCGTCGAGGAGACTTCGTCTCTTTTGTCGGGCGCAGGTTTGGGTGATACTCTACCTTCCTTCACGATGGCAAAGGCTTCATCTTTTTCGTCGCGCATAGGCTTGGCGGATGCCCTGACTTCCTTCTCAATGGCAAGGGTTTCGCCATCGAGTGGGAAGGGAGACTTCGTCTCTTTTGTCGGGCGCAGGTTTGGCTGGTACCCTGACTTCCTTCTCAATGGCAAGGGTTTCGCCATCGAGTGGGAAGGGAGACTTCGTCTCTTTTGTCGGGCGCAGGTTTGGGTGGTGCCCTGACTTCCTTCTCAATGGCAAGGGTTTCGCCATCGAGTGGAAAGGGAGATAAAGTCCTCCTGCTGTTGCCCGAAGCAAGGGGTGAAACCCCTGTTCCTAACAACACTAAACCGACATCATCGGGTGGTGAGCCTATGATTCCCACCAGCCTAAGCCCGAAGGAAGGGGTGAAATCCCCGTTCCCAACAACACTAAACCGACATCATCGGGTGGTGAGCCTATGATTCCTACCAGCCTAGGCCCGAAGCAAGGGGTGAAATCCCCGTTCCCAACAACACTAAACCGACATCATCGGGTGGTGAGCCTATGATTCCCACCAGCCTAAGCCCGAAGGAAGGGGCAACGCCCCTAGAATTTGTGGTGGAAGGTGCGGTTGAGAACATCCATCTGCTGCTCACGGGTCAGCTTGACGAAGTTAACAGCGTAGCCGGAAACACGAATGGTCAGCTGCGGGTATTTCTCGGGATGATCCATGGCATCCAGCAGAACCTCACGCTGCAACACATTGACATTCATGTGGTGGGCGTGTTCTGCAAAGTAGCCATCCATCAAAGAAGAAAGGTTGGCCTTCCGCTCCTCCAGTGTTTTGCCCAAGGCATCGGGAATAATAGAGAAGGTGTAGGAGATACCGTCCTGTGCATACTCATAAGGCAGCTTGGCAACCGACTTCATGGAAGCCAGTGCACCGTTGCTGTCTCTGCCGTGGCCGGGGTTGGCACCGGGAGCAAAAGGCTCGCCGTATTTGCGGCCATCGGGAGTGGAGCCGGTGTGCTTGCCATATACTACGTTTGAGGTAATGGTAAGAACAGAAAGGGTGTGCATAGCGCCACGATAGGTGGGGTGCTGGCGCAGCTTGTTCATAAAGCTCTTGACGATATCAGCAGCGATATCATCCACCCGGCTGTCGTTGTTACCATAGGCGGGGTATGCACCCTCTACGTGATAATCCACAGCCAGACCCTGCTCGTTGCGGATCACCTTAACCTTGGCATGCTTAATGGCAGAAAGGCTGTCTGCTACCACAGAGAGTCCGGCCACGCCGGCAGCCTGTGTGCGCAGAATGGTCTGATCGTGAAGAGCCATTTCCAAGCTCTCGTAGCAGTATTTATCGTGCATATAGTGAATCACGTTGAGGGTGTTCATATAGAGGCGCGCCAGCCAATCGCAAACCGTATCGAATTTGCGGGAGACTTCATCATAATCCAAATACTCAGTGGTAATGGGTGCAAACTCAGGCCCGATCTGCTCGCCGGTCAGCTCATCCTTGCCGCCGTTGATGGCATAGAGAAGAGCCTTGGCCAGATTGGCTCTGGCTCCGAAGAACTGCATCTGCTTGCCGATGCGCATAGCGGAAACGCAGCAGGCAATGCCATAGTCGTCTCCCCATTTCTCCCGCATGATATCATCGTTTTCATACTGGATGGAAGAAGTTTCAATGGAAAGGCGGGCGCAGAAGCTCTTGAAGTTCTGGGGCAGGTTCTCACTCCAAAGAACGGTCATGTTGGGCTCGGGAGCAGGCCCCAGATTGGTGAGAGTATGCAGGAAGCGGTAGGTCATTTTGGTGACCATGTGGCGGCCATCCAAGCCCACACCGCCCAGTGCCTCGGTTACCCATGTGGGGTCACCGGAGAACAGCTCATCGTAGGCAGGGGTGCGCAGGAAGCGGACCATACGCAACTTCATGACAAAATGATCCACAAACTCCTGAATCTGATCTTCGGTGTAGCGGCCTTCGGCCAGATCCTTTTGAGCATAAACATCCAAGAAAGTGGAGACACGGCCCAAAGACATAGCGGCACCGTTCTGCTCCTTAACAGCACCCAGATAGGCAAAATACAGCCACTGAATTGCCTCTTTGGTATCGCTGGCGGGAACGGTGATATCAAAGCCATAGCTTTCAGCCATTTTGCCCAGCTTTTTCAGGGAGCGAATCTGCTCGGAAATTTCTTCACGAGCAAGAATGGTGGTTTCGTCCATTACATCCCGGTCAAGCTGCTTTTTGGCTTTGGATTTTTCTTCGATCAGGCGGCTGAGGCCATACAGGGCAACCCGGCGATAGTCGCCGATGATGCGGCCGCGGCCATAGGCATCGGGCAGGCCGGTGATGATGTGAGAATGGCGAGCTTTTTTCATGTCGTCGGTATAAGCATCGAATACGCCGTCGTTGTGAGTTTTGCGGTATTTGAAAACCTCAGCTACCTTCGGATTCATGGGGGTGTTGTAGGCTTGGAGGGAGGTTTCGACCATACGGATGCCGCCAAAAGGCATAATGGCTCTTTCCAGCGGGGCGGAAGTCTGAAGCCCCACAATGGATTCCAGCTTTTGATCAATGTAACCGGGAGCATAGGCATCGATACCGGAGATTACATCGGCATCAATGGAAAGAACTCCACCCTTTTCCCGCTCTTTGTGCATCAGCTCTACCACTTGATCCCACAGCTTCAGCGTGGTCTGGGTGGGTGAAGTCAAAAAGCTGTCATCCCCATCGTATGGGGTATAACTATCCACAATAAAACTGCGGACGTCGATTTCCTTCTTCCAGGGGGCCTGTTGATTTTTCATAGGTTTTGCTCCTCTCATTTTAAGAAATTAGTCAAGTGCAACAAATTGAAATATCTATATATAGTCTATATTTCGATTATAATACTAAATCTTGTGTATGTCAACCATATGTAATTACAAATATAGTCAAAACACACCATTTTACTCGGCTATTTCGCATAATCATCAGGAAAAAATTTTCTGCTTTAAATAAGCATTTTTCCAGCTGCTTGTTCAATTTGAAGGCCGGCATTCAAACCGCGTTGTTTTAGTATGCTCCGCTTATATGGTAAAAAAACTTTTCCTTCGGGCAGAAAAAATACCCGGACGCAAAATGCGTCTCCGGGTATTGAAGAATTTTTAACAATTGGATTTGTTGGTATTTTGGCTGCCGGATTTCTGCACAAAACGGATATCCTTGCCAGCAAATTTTAGAACTGTATAGCCACAGACAAGCCGGGATAAGATACGCTGGGTGTATCGGGTTTCAATGGCACTCAGCTCCAGATTGGTGCTGATGATGGTGGGCTTATCCTCCATCCCCCGACTGTTGATTACATTATAAAGCACCGAGTTGGTGAACTGGGTGATAAACTCTGCCCCCAGATCATCCAGAATCAGCAGTTCACAATCCAACAGCGACTGAATGGTATCGGTATACTGATCCCGGGTATCCCCATCTCGGGAGAAACGTTCGGCTTCCAGCTTATCCATCAGCTTCTGCACCGAGATATACACCACGCCGAAGCCTTTTTCCGCTATCCCTCCGGCAATTGCCAGTGAAAGATGTGTTTTTCCCAACCCGGTGGGCCCCAGCAGCAAAAGACTGGGCGAGGATTTTGAAAAATCCTTTACAAAGCCTTTGCAGAGGGTCAGTATCTCCCCCATACGCCTGCGAGGGATAATTCCGGTGTTATCGATGGGCTCATTTGGATATAAATCCACCGAGAAATTATCGAAACGAAATTTTTCCACCGGTGCTTTCTCCGAAAGGCTGCGAAAAGCCGATCGGCGCAGCAGCTGCTCCATACATCGGCACCGGTGTGGGCCAATGTAGCCCCGGTCAAGGCAATCCGGGCAATAGTGAAGCTCTTGGAGATAATCAGGCGGATACCCCGCCGATTCCAACAAGGCTCCCCTGCGGCGCTGAAGGCGCTGGTTTTCTTCCTTCAGGCGCTCCACCAGTTCCTGCGCCCTTTCGGGTTTGGAAAGAATCAGCCGTGCAAGGCGCAGCCCTGTTCCGGAAAGCTCTTTTTCGATCCCCTCCACAGCGGGGAGCTTTGCATATATTTCCGCCCGGCGGCGCCGGCTTTCCTCCTGGCTCTCCTGCCGGCGGCGATCCAGCGTTTCCCACGCCTGACTGTATGCCTCTCTGGAAAATCCCAAGACTTCACCTCCATTTCGGGTTTTGGGCTTATGGCTGTAACGGCTTCAATGAGCTTGACCTAATCTTATTGCAACGCCCCCCGCCGTCGTGAACAGAGGCAAAAAGTTCTACAAGCCTTTGCCTGACGAATGGGGCGAAACCCCCAACAAATGGGCGATACCTCAGCCATCGTGAACAGAGGCAAAAAGTTTTACAAGCCTTTGCCTGACGAATGGGGCGAAGCCCCCCCGACAGGGCCATAGGTGACCATCCGTTCCAGTTCATCCATACTGTAGGAGCTGGAAGGCTTCTCTTTGCTGCCCGGAACCTTGCCTTTAGCACTTTCGGGTCTGGCCTCTTGGGCCGCCTGCTGGGGGGTAGTGATGCCGCTCTGCTTCCAGCTTTTGAGGATGCCGCCCATATAATCGAAGGAAAGCTTACCAATGGCTTCCACACAGCGTTCATAAGCCATACCGATCAAATCGGGGCTTTGGCCGTATTCCTCAGTCCACGCATTGATAAAGCGCTTCTCTTTAGAAATCAGCCGCCGGTCATTGATGCCCAGCAAGGCCTGAACCTGCCCATAAATATTGCGGCGCTGTGCACAGCGAAGAATTTCCTTTTCCGCCTTTTCGTGGGTGTCCACCCCTTTTTCCATCCACCGAGCGGCCTGCCGCTCAATGTTATGTACAGAATCCCGCCCATCGGTGACACAATAATGCACCAGCATCAGAATCAGGTCGGGAGCCATGCCATAGTAACTGTAAAGGGAGACAATGACCTCGGTGGCCTGAGCGGTCAGGGGCTTGCCCAGCACGCCTTGACTTTCCTGCAAAAGATAAACAATGTTCTGGTCGCTGGCCGCCATCTGGGTAATATCCCGGGTGGTTAGCTTGGGGCGTGCCCGGGTCAGGCGCACCACCTGCTGGCTATCCTCTTGGGGAGGCGGAACCAGCCGTGTAACGGGGGAGCCCTCCTGCCCAGCGGGCTGGGGTTCGGCCTGCTGTGGCTGTGGCTTTTCAGCCAATGGTTCCTCCCCACGCTGAACGAAGCCAAGCTGCACCCAGTAATGAAAGGCATCCTGCACATCGGTCAGAGAAATATTCAGCAAAGAGGCAATCTGCTCATCCTCAATCTGCCCGCCATGACGCAGCAAAACCAGCAGAACCTTGAGAGAATCCCGGCCGCACAGCTTGAGGTGCTTATCCACAAGCTCGGTGGGAACAGCAAACACACTGCTCCAAATCCCGCCCTCCAGTGAATATTTCATTTGTCTTGCTCCCTTCTGTTTTCAGCGGGTCCGGCATCGGGGAGCAGACAGGCTATATATGCCAGCCTGCCGCATCCAAAATGCGGCCCAGTTCCAGATATTTTTGATACATAGGGTCATAAAGCGGATGCCGACCGGCATCGGGTTCTATACGGGTCTTGGAGAAGCTTGCCTTCATATCTTTGCCCGCACCAACCAGCGCCGCTCCAAGGCAGGTGGTCTCTTGAATTTCAGGAATGGTGATGGCAATGCCGGTGATATCGCTCATACTGTGCATCAGCACTTTATTGCGGGTGCCCCCGCCCACCATCATGAAGTTGTTGCCCGGCCCACCTTCCACGGCTTCCAGAACATATCGGGTTTCATAGGCGATACCCTCCATAACCGCTTTGAGCATACGGCCCCGGGTTGCGCCCCGCTCCAAACCGATAAAGGAGCCTTTATAGCTTCCATCCAACCGGGGAGCGCCTCTGCCCACCAGATAGGGATAATACAAAATCCCAGAAGGTTCATCCGCATATTCTTCCATAAGACCCATCATAATGGAATAATCCTTATCCCGATCCTTGAGATCGAGAATTTCCCGAATCCACTCCATAGAGCCGCCGGAGGCCTGAACCGAACCCAGCCACGTCATGCGGTCCTCCAGCACATGCAGGCCGAAGGAAAAGCCCCGCTCGTAATCCTGCCGGGTAAGGGGGCGGGATTTAAAGTTGCCCAAAATGGCCTGAGCGGTACCCATAGAGGCAAAAATATCCTCCTCATGCACAGCGCCCACCGCCACAGCGGAGCACCAATGGTCATGGCCGCTCACATTGACAGGAATACTGCCGGAAAGACCCACAGTCTCCATAATATCCTGCTTGACCATGACATCCGAAGGGGACGAGGCATTTTTGGCACGGGCGAAAATATCCGTCGGAAGGCCCATTTTTTCCATAAAGGCCTGATCGTATTCAAGGGTATTGATGTTAAAGCAGTAGGTGCGCAGAGCCAAGGTATAATCGGTGAGGAATTCACCGGTGAGCCGGTAGCAGATATAATCGGGAGGTGAAAGCCATTTGGTTCCCTGCAGATTCATCCCCTTGACCTTTTGGAGATACATCAGCTTGTAGAAGGAATATTTGTGGTAATTGTGCAGGCCGGTTATATAAAAGCGTTCTTCATCATCGATCTCATCCCGCATTGAATCGTATACAGGGATAGCCGCCGCAAAATACCAAGGCATCATATCGCACAAATCCTGCCCGGAAGCAGGATCAACCAGCAAGCCGCCCTCGGCCATACCGGTGATTCCGATGGATTTAACAACCAGCCCCGGATACCGGGAAGTAATATTTTTCAGCATCTGCATGACCGAGGCCCAAATGGCCTCCATATCATAATAGATGCGCTCCTTTACCGGCGAGGGGCACGATTCTACAGTCAGCGTTGCGCCCGTTTCATCAAACAAACCCACCTTACAGTTGGTGGTTCCAATGTCAATCCCAAGATACCCTTCCAAGACAGCTCCCCCGATTCTTCACTTTTGTTATGCATGTACCACGGACAAAGTTAAGTATATCGCATTTCTTTTACGGAATCAAGAGAAGCAAGGCTCTTGGGGCTCTTTGCCGGATAAAAAAGGAACCGGCTCTAAAGACCGGTTCCATAGAGCGTGCAGATATTTGTCTGCACGCTCTATGGGGGGCATCCAATGCCCCCCTTAATCCCCCCGGATTGCGCCGCTACAGCGCAAAAAGCGGAATAATTATGGATAAAAACACATCTTCTTTAAATTAAATATGGTTTGTTAAATTAAAAGGAACCGGCCCTAAAGGCCGGTTCCTTTGCAGTATATAACAGGTTGGGAACAGAAGCTAAATCTTATTCCACATCATAGAGCTTGGAAAGCCGCAGCAGGTGCTCGTATTTATCCGTAGCGGTTTTCTCAGCCTTGGTGAACAGCTCGCCTGCACGATCCGGGAAGGCACGCTCCAAAGCGCTGTAACGAACTTCGCTCTGGATAAAGTCCTTATAGGAAGCGGTGGGGGCTTTGCTGTCCATCATGAAGGGATTCTTGCCTTCCAGAGTGTTGCGGGGGTCAAACCGGAACAGGTGCCAGTAGCCGGAAGCTACAGCGCTCTTGATCTCGGTCTGGCTCTTGCCCATACCACCCTTGATGCCGTGGTTGATGCAAGGAGCGTAAGCAATGATGATGGAAGGACCATTGTAGCTCTCGGCCTCGTTGAAAGCCTTGAGGCACTGGTTGTAATCGGCGCCCTGACCAATCTGAGCCACATAGACATAGCCATAGCTCATAGCCATTGCAGCCAAGTCTTTTTTCTTGATATCCTTACCAGCAGCA
Organism: Oscillospiraceae bacterium MB08-C2-2; assembly: GCA_035621215.1. NCBI lineage: Bacteria > Bacillati > Bacillota > Clostridia > Eubacteriales > Oscillospiraceae > Oscillospiraceae bacterium MB08-C2-2. Next base: position 2,042,189 of record CP141729.1, read on the forward strand.
GCAAACTGCGCCACAGCACCGGTAGGAGTGGATTTGGAGGACTGGCCGCCCGTGTTGGAATAAACCTCGGTATCGAATACCAGAATGTTTACATCCTCGCCGGAAGCGATAACATGATCCAGACCGCCGTAGCCGATATCATAAGCCCAGCCGTCGCCACCGAAGATCCAGGTGGATTTCTTGGCCAGATAATCCTTATCCTTGAGGATATCCTTGGCTTCTTCACAGCCGCAGGCTTCCAGAGCAGCAATCAGCTTCTTGCTGGCAGCACCGTTGAGCTTGCCATCTGCCTGAGTGGCCAGATATTCTTCACCGGCAGCCTTAATATCGGCCTTATCGGTGGAAGCAACCAGCTCGGTTACCTTGGTGATCAGCTTGCCGCGCAGAGCGGACTGAGCCAGGAACATACCATAACCATACTCGGCGTTATCCTCGAACAGGGAATTGCCCCATGCAGGACCCTGGCCGCTGCGGTTGGTGGTGTAAGGAGTGGAAGGAGAGGAGCCGCCCCAGATGGAGGAGCAGCCTGTGGCATTAGCCAGATACATCCGATCGCCGAAGAGCTGAGTAACCAGCTTGGCATAAGGAGTTTCGCCGCAGCCTGCGCAGGCGCCGGAGAATTCAAGCAGGGGCTGCTTGAACTGGCTGCCCTTAACAGTGGTTTCTTTGAACTTCTCAAGAACCTCAGGCTTTTCGGAAGCATTGAAGCCATAAGCAAAGACTTCCTGCTGCTCAAGCTGAGTATCCAGACGTTTCATTTCCAGAGCCTTGAGGCCCTTCTTGCCGGGGCAGACATTAGCGCAGGAGCCGCAGCCTGTGCAGTCCAGAACAGAAACAGTCATGCCGAATTTCAGGCCGGGCATACCAGTCATATCCACCAGCTTGGTGCCGGCAGGAGCCTTGGCAGCTTCTTCCTCGGTGAGAACCATAGGACGAATAACGGCATGAGGGCAGACATAGGCGCAGAAGTTACACTGGATGCAGTTTTCGGGAACCCAGCAGGGAGTATCAATGGCAATGCCGCGCTTCTCAAAAGCAGAGGAGCCCAGAGGCACATGGCCATCTTCACGGCCGTCAAATACAGAAACAGGCAGGGTATCACCCTTCTGAGCATTGACAGGGATCAGGATGTTGTTGACATAGTCAATCAGATCCTTGTTCTCGCCAACAGCCTTCTGGTGCTGGATGCCGCCGGAAGCGGTCTTCCAGGAATCGGGAACCTTGACTTCAACAACGCCGGTCATACCGCGGTCAATGGCGTTGTGGTTCATGGCGACAACCTTCTCGCCCTTCTTGCCGTAGGAAACGGTAGCAGCGTCCTTCATATACTTAACAGCATCCTCAGCGGGGATGATGCTGGCCAGCTTGAAGAAAGCAGACTGGAGGATGGTGTTGACACGGCCGCCCAGACCCAGCTCCTTCGCAATTTCAACACCGTCGATGGTGTAGAACTTAATGTTGTTGTCGGCAATGTATTTCTTGTTATCGCCGGGCAGATGAGCTTCCAGCTCTTCCATGGACCAGCCGCAGTTCAGCAGGAAGGTGCCGCCGGGCTTCAAGTCGGAGATCATATCGTACTTACCGATATAAGAAGGATTGTGGCAGGCCACAAAATCCGCCTGATTGATCAGGTAGGTGGACTTAATGGGGGATTTACCGAACCGCAGGTGGGAAACGGTAACACCGCCGGATTTCTTGGAGTCATAGGAGAAATAAGCCTGTGCATACATGTCGGTGTGGTCACCGATGATTTTGATGGAGTTCTTGTTGGCGCCAACAGTACCGTCTGCGCCCAGACCCCAGAACTTGCAGCTGGTGGTGCCGGCAGGAGCGGTGTTGGGATGCTCTTTGGCTTCGAGGGAGAGGTAGGTTACATCGTCGGTGATGCCAACGGTGAAGCGCTTCTTCTCACCGGCCTCTGCGTTCTTGTAGATCGCCAGAACATCGCCGGGGAAGGTATCCTTAGAACCCAGACCATAGCGGCCGGAGTATACAGGAACAGCATCAAACTTGGAGTTTTTGAGAGCCAGCACAGTATCAAGATACAGGGGCTCACCCAGAGAACCGGGCTCCTTAGTGCGGTCCAGAACAGAGATGGTCTTGACCGAATCAGGGATAGCGTCAATCAGCTTGTCAGCGCAGAATGGGCGATACAGGCGAACCTTGACCAGACCCACCTTCTGACCCTTGGAAGCAAGGTAATCAACGGTCTCTTCAATAGCGCCGCAGACAGAGCCCATGGCAATGATTACATGCTCGGCATCGGGAGCGCCATAGTAGTTGAACAGAGCATAATCGGTGCCGATCTTCTTGTTGACCTGACCCATATAGTCTTCAACAATAGCAGGAAGGGCATCGTAGAACTTGTTGCCGGCTTCTCTTGCCTGGAAGAAAATGTCAGGGTTCTGAGCGGTACCTCTCTGGATGGGATGCTCGGGGTTAAGGGCTTTTCTGCGGAAGGTATCCACAGCGTCCATATCCACCATCTCGGCCAGATCTTTGTAATCCCAGACTTCGATTTTATCCAGCTCATGAGAAGTGCGGAAGCCATCAAAGAAATGCAGGAACGGCACCCGGCCCTTAATAGCGCAAAGGTGAGCCACAGCGCCCAGATCCATAACCTCTTGCACACTGCTGGAAGCCAGCATGGCGTAACCGGTCTGGCGGCAGGCGTAAACGTCGGAATGGTCACCAAAGATGGAAAGAGCGTGGGAAGCGAGGGCACGGGCAGAAACATGCATAACGCTAGGCAGAAGCTCACCAGCCATTTTATACATGTTGGGGATCATCAGCAGAAGACCCTGAGAAGCGGTGTAGGTGGTGGTCAGAGCACCGGCTGCCAAAGAGCCGTGAACCGAACCTGCGGCACCTGCCTCAGACTGCATTTCGGCAACCTTAACGGTTTGGCCGAAAATGTTCTTGAGCCCAGATGCAGACCATTTATCAACGGCCTCCGCCATGTTGGAAGATGGGGTGATGGGATAAATGGCAGCCACTTCTGTAAACGCATAAGATACATGCGCCGCAGCGGTGTTGCCGTCCATGGTTTTCATTTTTCTTGCCATTTCTAAAATTTTCCTCCCTCTGTGTGTTCAGCATTTCTTACCTAACAAGTAATGATAAAAAATAAACAATGTGAGGCGATGCAAAATGCCCCTAACGCCCATATCGCAATTTTTAGGAGATTATAACAATATTGGACGAATCTTCTTAGATATTACCATCTTTGACCTGAAAAGTAAAGATTAACATGCGAAATTTGTAATGACATGCATGCCGTTTTTTTCTGACATCTTGCCTACATCTTTGAGCGCCATTTAATTGACAGCCTTTCCAAAAGCGGGTAAACTGTTTTTACGTCTTTTTTCTATAAAAAAAGAGCATAGCTATGCGCTACGCTCTTCAGACTGTAGATATAATTGCCTTTAACTTGAAAGCTTTATGATTTTGATGCGTAATTCTTCCGCAGTCGAATTTATTTCGACGCAGGAATCCCACTTTTTGCGCCGGAGCGGCGCAATCCGGGGGGGATATGGGGGGCATTGGATGCCCCCCATAAAGGGTGTAGACTTTTTGTCTACACCCTCAAAGAGCATAGCTATGCGCTACGCTCTCGGCTTTTGGCAAGCCCTTTTGCATTATTTTTCAACCGGCACCCAGATATAGCAGAGATAATCCTCGCTGGATTGATCGCCATCGGTGTAGACCTCGATATCCGGGGCATTAGCATACCGGTAGCCACTGCCCGGCAGCCACTCGGTCATAATGCGCTCCTGCATTCTTTGTATAGCGAAAGGCATGGCGCCTCTGCATTCAAAAACCGCCCACGTTCCAGCCGGCACTTGGTATTCTTCCGTGCCTTCTAAAACAGGCTGACTGCTGGAAACCGCAATGTAATAATCAAAGCGGCCTTCTTTTTGCCAGTCGCCCACACAAACACCCAGAACACCCATGGGCTCCTGATTCATAATTGTGCACAGTCTGGGAACAATTCCCTCCTGATGCTGCTGGGCCCAGAACTGGGGAATGAGAGAAAAGCCTTCTTGCTTTTCCGGGCTCCAGGGGCAGCTTATTTTGGGGCCTACGATACGGAATGCTTCTTTTTCCACAATGCTGTAATTCATTTCAGCTTCACCTCGTATGGTAATTTTAAAGCTGATGGGCTGGTAGGCTTTCAAGCTGACACCCTTTTGCCGTGCTCCGGAAGGCGAGATCCCGTGTATGCTCTGAAAGGCACGGTTAAAAGCGGTGGGGGAATCATAACCATACTTTAGGGCAATATCGATGATTTTATCCTCGCTGTTCTGCAAATCAAAAGCGGCTCTGGTCATTCTGCGCCTGCGGATATACTCAGACAGAAGCACCCCCGCCATATAGGAAAACATCCGCTGGAAATGAAAGCCGGAGCAGCAGACAATCTGGGCAATTTCCTCCAGATGGATTTCCGAATCCAGATTATCCTCAATATATCGCAGTGCACTGTTCAGTTGAGAGACCCAATCCATACCATCAACCTCCACCAATAGGCTACTCTTTTTTGTAAGCTCCTTCCTCTGATTTTCTGCCGGATTCAGAGAGCCCGTTTGTTTTTGTTTTTTATTATACCATAAAATTGCTTTCCATGGCTTTACAAATCCCACTTTTCTTACTTCCGCGCTCATGCCGTGCGGTTGGCACATCCTTTCAGTCGCTTGCATTTTCTGCGGAAAATGCACAAGTGGCTTTCGCAGGGCTTCAGCCACGAAGCGCCTCATGGGGGAACTCGTTCCCCCATGAACCCCCTCCAGCCTCCGGTGGGGATAAACCCGTGGTTTTCTTTTATTTATGCCGCACAGGCAATGCCTTTCTTTTTAGCTGAAAAAGAAAGGCATCAAAGAAAAAAGCCTCCTCTGGCGGCAGGCAGAGCCTTTTATTCTTATATAATTATCCTCCCGACAGGGAAAAATCAAATAAACTTATCTTATTTAAGGAGTCTCCCTATGGAAAAGAAACAGCGGCCTTTTCTTCGCTGGCAGGAGCTGGTGCTTCTGCTGGTGCTGGTCTGCGGGCTGCTTTGGTGGAAGTACCAGCGCCCGGCAGGTGCAACTGCTCAACTCTATATTGGCAACCAGGCGGTTATGGCCCTCAAGCTGGATTCCACCGTCAGACGCATTGACCTTGCCGAGGAATACGGTGTGCCGGTTTCGCTGGAAATATCCGGGGGAAAGCTGCGGTTTGTGGATGTGGACTGCCCCGACCACCTATGTGAAAAAACAGGCTGGATTTCCCAAGAGGGAGAAAGCGTGGTCTGCCTGCCCAACCGGGTGGCAGCGGTGATTGCCCAGTCAGGCCCGGCCGGAACCGGCGTTGCCGGTTCTTTGCCGCCTCTGGCGGCTTCCACGCCCCATTGGGGCGGGGAACGGCCGGGCCGGTGAGGCCTTCCGCCCCGCCTTGCCAGGACAGAACAGCTTATGCTGTGCAGTCGACAAAATCCTGCAAATGAAACTTGTGAAAAGGGCGGGATTCTGTTATACTTAAGCCAGTTTGAAATGGATCATACAATCGAGGTATAGCGGCCTGCGAGGCCGGCGGGAGACAGCAGGGCAATGCCCTCCCCTATCTTCCCAGCGATTCCCCAAGGGGAAACCCACCCGATTCAGGAGGAATAACAGTGTCAAACTGTTTTGAAAATGCAAAGAAAATAGTCATCAAGGTGGGCAGCTCCACCCTGACCCACGATACAGGTTTAGTGAACATTCGCCGGATGGAATCCCTTGTTAAGGTGCTGGCCGATCTGGCCAACAGCGGCCGGGAGATCATTCTGGTCACCTCTGGTGCACAGGCGGTGGGCGTGGGTAAGCTGGGCCTGCCCGGCAAACCAAAGGATACCCCTTCCCGTCAGGCTGTAGCGGCTGTGGGCCAATGTGAGCTGATGTATCTTTACGATAACCTGTTCAGTGAATACAACCGCACCGTGGCACAGGTTCTGCTGACCAAGGATATCATCAACGATGAGCACCCCAAGCAAAATGTAACCAACACCTTTGACCGCTTGCTGGCCATGAAAGTCATCCCCATTGTCAACGAAAACGATACCGTTTCTTACGAAGAGATTGAAATTGGAGATAACGATACCCTTTCAGCCATTGTGGCTCAGATTATCGGCGCCGATCTTCTCATTATCCTCAGCGACATTGAGGGGCTTTATTCCGATAATCCCCGAGTCAACCCAGAAGCCAAGCTGGTTCCGGTGGTGGAGCGCATTGACGACAGCATTCGCAGCATGGCCTGCGGCGTGGGAAGCAACCGGGGAACCGGCGGCATGATCACCAAAATTCACGCAGCGGAAATTGCTACGCAAAACGGCGTGGATATGGCCATCGTCTGCGGCGAAAACCCAAAAATCCTTTACGACTTGCTGGAAGGCAAGCCCCATGGAACCCATTTCATGGCACAGCCCCGCTCATAACGCATACACGGTCTAAACTACATGATTAACTAGGAGGGATCGGCATGACTGCCACCGAACAACTGGGAGCCCGGGCCAAGGCCAGCTCTATATCTCTTGCGCAGCTTCCAGAGGGAGAAAAAAACAGAGCGCTGGCGGCCATTGCGCTGGGCCTTTCTCAAAACATCGAAGCCATACTCCGGGCCAATGAGCTGGATTTGGAGGAAGCGGGCCAAAACGGCATGTCCACCGCTATGCAGGATCGCCTGCGCCTGACCCCCCAGCGGATGGAAGGCATTGTGGCTGCCATCCATGAGGTATCTGCCTTGCCCGAACCGGTGGGCCGGGTGCTGGATGGGCAGAATCGCCCCAACGGCCTGCAAATTTTCCGGGTAACCGTCCCCTTCGGCGTGGTGGGTATTATCTATGAGGCCCGCCCCAACGTAACGGTGGATACCGCTGTTCTGTGCCTGAAATCCGGCAACACCTGCATTCTGCGGGGAGGCCGGGAGGCTTTTCACTCCAACAAAGCGCTGGTTGACAGTATGCGCCACTCGTTGGAAGAAGCGGGCTTTGATCCCGATTATATCCTGCTCATTGAGGATACCAGCCGTCAATCCGCCGCAGAGCTGATGACCCTCACCGCCTATCTGGATTTGCTGGTTCCCCGTGGGGGTGCCGGGCTGATCCGTTCGGTGGTGGAAAATGCCCGGGTTCCCGTTATTGAAACCGGGCTGGGCAACTGCCATATATACATTGATAAAGACGCTGATCTGGAAATGGCGGCTTCTATTACAGACAACGCCAAGACCTCCCGCCCCAGCGTGTGCAATGCCTGTGAAACGGTGCTTTGCCACGAGGCTGTGGCGGCCGAATTCCTCCCCATGATGAAACAGCGGCTGGATGCCCACAACGTGGATCTGCGGGGCTGCCCCCAAACCCGTGCCATTTTAGGCGCCTCGGTGCTGGAAGCCACAGAAGAGGATTTTGCCACCGAATACGATGATTATATTCTGGCAATCCGTGTGGTTCCGGATATTGAAGAGGCACTCCGGCACATTGAACGTTATTCCACCCGCCATTCCGAGGCGATTATTACGGAAAGCCTAAAAGCAAGCCGCCTGTTCACCAGCCGGGTGGATAGCGCCGCTGTATATGTCAACGCCTCCACCCGCTTTACCGATGGCGGAGAGTTCGGGCTGGGCGCCGAGCTGGGCATTTCCACCCAAAAGCTGCACGCAAGAGGCCCCATGGGGCTGACCCATTTAACCAGCTACAAATACATCATTACCGGGAACGGCCAGATTCGTTAGAAATGGCCTTTGATCCCGGCGGCAGAATGGAGCGATATAACCATGGAAATACACAAGAAACGCCGCAGGCGTTATGCCGCACCCATTGGCGGCGTTTTCATTCTCATAGCCCTGATCGGGGTGATCACCATTGTGGTGGGCAGCATTGGGTTAACCACCCGGATGCTGGATAACTCCAAGGAAAAAACCATGTTCGAAAGGCTGATCCGCCCGGTTGTTATGTTCAACCCGGTGCCCTTTGAGAAAGCCACCGATCTGGACCCCACCTCTCTTTTGCAGTACAGCATGTGGGCTACTCTTTCCGGTGAAAAGGGCAGCACCTTTGTTATGGGCGAAAATGCCACCCTGACCATCCCCGCCTCCGATCTGGATGTAGCGGCCTCCAAGCTGCTGGGGCCTGAGGTCAAGCTGGAGCACAAATCCTTTGGCGATTACCTTTCCCCCTATACCTACGATCCGGAGACTGCCTCCTATTATGTACCGGTAACCGGCGATCTGTTTGTTTATTCCCCGGTGGTGGTGGATATTCAGCGGGATAAGGAGTTTTATAACCTGACTGTGGGTTATATCCCACCTGATACGGCATGGACCACCGATTTTGTGGGCAACAAAAACGCCCGCAAACCGGATAAGTTTTCCACTTATGTGATGCGTAAGGTTAAAAACGATTACCAGCTGGTGGCGGTTCGTGACCTTCCTTCGGAAGAAAATACCCGTCTACTGGCAGAATATAACCCCGATGCCCGGTAAGGAGCTTTTGTAGTGAAAAAAATATTTGATGCGCCTTATTATGCTGTCATTTTTAAATCCAAGCGAAGCTCCGGCGACAACGGCTATGATGAAATGGCTCGGCAGATGCTTATGAAGGCGGAATTGCAGGAGGGCTTTTTGGGAATCGACAGTGTCCGAGGTTCCGATGGAATCGGCATCACAGTTTCCTATTGGGCCAGTTTGGAAAACATTGAAAAATGGAAGCACGACACCCTGCATATGCAGGCCAAGGCCGGTGGCCGGGCCAAATGGTATGAGGATTATACCATTCGCATCTGCAAGGTCGAATACGACAATGAATTTTCAAAGAAATAGCAACGAGCAAAAGGAGCTGTCAACGACAGCTCCTTTTTTCTTTTTCTTGTATTGGGAGGAAAAATATGGTATTGTGAGAAAGACGAGAAGCTCTGTATCATGATCCCTTGATCCAGACGGTGATAGGCGGCTGCTTCCTTGAAGAATGCAAATTCAGAGAGGATGCAGGAATTTCTTTTTGCCTCCTCCCCCATCCCTGCGCCCAGCGCAGAGAAAGGAGGAGATGCTTTCTGTACATCACATTCGGTGACCTGATGCAATTTACATTGGTTGTCGTTGGCGTGTGCACCTTGGTGCTCACAATTGTACATAAAAAGAAATAAACCGCCCGGCTACCAACTGTGCAGTTTATCTCTTTAAACACATATGAGGAAGCAACCGTCTATAGGAGCTTCTCGTTATTTTTATGATACGCCATTCCCAACTTTTTGTCAACACAATTTCTTTCACCAGAGTCTAGGCACCTGCACAGGCAGGCCGCTTGGCTCTATTTTTTTAGCCCCTTAATGATTTCGTGGAGGCTATTTACCTGCTTTTCTTCCAGACTGCTCAAATCCTTTATAACCTCACGAAGCAACGTTGGGTTCGAATTTTCCACATCAAAAAATTCTTTTGGGGAAATCCCGAAATACTCGCAGATATAAAGAAATTCCGCCATAGAAGGCAAAGCCTTCCCAGAAATAATACTATGAACATAACTCGGGCTATGACCCAATTCTATGCTCATACTGCGTTCTGATACGTTCTTCTGCATTCGTAGCTGACTAATTCTATTTCGTATAAATTTTTCGTCCATATCCTCACCCATATCTAATTCTAATAGATATTATGAGCTAATTCGGACGAATAAATAAGTTTTTATCATTGAAACGGACGATCAAATAATATATAATGGTTTAAACAAAGATATCATTTAGATATAAGGGGAATGTAGATTATGAGTATGAGAAGCATTTATCGCAAAATTGCCCGAAAGCATGGCGTAACCGCCGCTGATGTGAAAAGGGACATGCAGGCCGCTCTTGACTATGCCTACCAAAGTCCAAACAAAACCCAATCGGAAAAAGCCATGCAGGCAAGGCTGTCTATGGATAGCGCCGCCCCCACACCGGAAGAATTCATCCGCCGTGCCGCCGGGCAGATCAAAAAACAATAGATTTCCAACAAAAAAGGGCGCCGGATTCATTCCGGCGCCCTCTAACTATAGGTATAAATAAATACGGCAACGAAAAATGCCTTTTTATTCGTAATTCTTCCGCAGTCGAATTGATTTCGACGAAGGAATACCGCTTTTTGCGCCTTAGAGGCGCAATCCGGGGGGAATATGGGGGGCATTGGATGCCCCCCACAGAGTGTGTGGACTTTTGTCTACACACTCCGGTGCCCTGTATGTTCTCTATGCGCATGTATTGTGTTTTCCCGCCCTGTATGCCCTTTGGTATCTCAGCGAACCTCACGCTTTTTCAGCGCCCGGCAGAGGAAGAAGGCACACAGCCCCCCTAAAACTGCCTCCGGCAGGCCATTGAGCAGAATCATGCTCCCCATAATGCCCAGCAAAAGCTCAAAGCCTTGGCCGATGGCGGCAGCATAATCCCGGCCGAAGAAAATGTATACCCCACCCAACACCAAAAAGGTATTGGTCAGGCTGCCCAAAACACCGCTGACCCCATAAACCACGGCATCCTTCTTGGCATTCCCCTGCATCCTTTTGGAAAGCAGGCCATAAACCAAACCAGTTACCGTACCAATCAGGATACGGGGTACAAAGCAGATCACCAAGCTCCAGAAGTTGCCCGCAATATCACCCACCGAATAAAAGGGTGTATAAAGGAACGCAACAATCGGGCTGGGGGGTGTAAAAGTCCAGACCAAAAAGCTGAAAAGTCCGAAGAAAAAGCCCATCAGACTGCCCCATCCGGTGCCCAGCATAATGGCAGTGATAATCACCGGAATGGCGGAAAGGGTGGCGACCATCGGCCCGATCGCCGGCAGTGACCCCAGTGGGGTGAAACAGACGATGGCCTCCAGAGCCAACAGGACAGAAAACTGAACAAAGCTGCGTAGATTTTTCTTGTTTATCATGGAAAACTCTCCTTGCTGCCGCTCCCTCCTCAGGATGCAGCGCATTTATTCCCCACAATCACTTTGCATTTTTCTTGTAGATCAGGCGCAAACCATCCAGCACCAGCGCATCATCCAATATAATATCCTCATGGCAATGCGGGATAATATACTGTGCCAGCCCGCCATCCGCCACCACCGATGCATCCTCACCCACCTCCAGCTTAAACCGGGCAATCATCCCATCCAGCATACTGGCTGTCCCATAAATCGCACCGGATTTCATGGAATCAACTGTATTGGAGCCGATGATGCTTTCAACCGATTCAAGGCTGATGTGAGGAAGCTGGGAAGTATTCAGGGAAAGAGCCTCCAGCGAAATGTTGATTCCCGCTGTGATGGCACCACCTCTGAAATAGCCCTCCCGATCAATGGCCGTGATAACTGTGGCTGTTCCCATGCTGATCATGATGCAAGGCAGGGAATATCTGGACTGGGCCGAAACCGCTGCGCAAACCAGATCAGAGCCAAGAGTGGAGGGGTTATCGATTTTGATATTAAGCCCGGTTTTGATGCCGGGGGATACCAGATAAACCCGCTGGGAGCGGATTACCTTTTCCACCGCACTGCGTATGGTGGTGGAAAGCGGCGGTACCACCGAGGAAATGGCAGCCCCATCAAATTGGTTTGAATTGCAGTCATTCAGGCGGAAAATATCCACCAGATTGGCTGCGTATTCATCCTCTGTTTTAAGACGGTTGGTTTGCAGGCGGGAAACAAAAACCAGCCGCTCGTTATCAAAGGCACCAACCTTGATGTGGGTGTTGCCGATATCCACTGCCAATATCATAATTCAAAGGCCTCCTGCAAAGGAATTGCTTGGTCTATGCTATTATAGCACAAAATAAAAGCGGTGCATACTGCTTTCACATTGTCAAAGAACATAAGTAAAGTTTGGATCAAACCTTTTTAAAGGTTTGCGGTGTCCAAAGGCAGCGCCTTTGGACACTGGCCGCAGCCAGTGGAATTCTTAATAAAAAGCCGTTTTCTTTGGTACTTTCTTTTGCAAGGGAAAAGAAAGTACAGGCTTCTTTTTTAAACAAAGCTATCCTTCAAGAAGTCCCAGTGGGACTTCTTGAACAAGCTGAAAGCAGTGCATACGGCTTTGTTATAAACCCATAAAATTGTGTGTAGTGACTTTTATGGGTCTATGTTTTTCGCTCCCTCGCTCATGCCGCGCGGCGGGCACATCCTTTCTCCACAATGAGAAAGGATGCAAAGAATCGCCAAGGGAGGCTTCGCCTCTTTCGTCGGAAATCATCCAGCGAGGATTCTTACCCTTCCACTTGATGGTATCACCTTCGTTGCAGCACAACCATAATTATCTGAGTGAATCTTTATCAAGCGAAAAGGGCGAAGTCCCCTTTGGCAACAGGCAAGGCTTATTGCTTTTGATCCCAGCCTTTAGCCGATCGAAAATGGTTTTTCTTTTGTTTACTTTTCTTTTTTCAAAAAAGAAAAGTAAAACGCCCCAGCATCTCAAGCGATGCGGGAGCGGTTCAAGCAATCCTGCGTAATCTTCCCATCCTGAATGCGAATGATGCGATTGGTTACCTGCGCCATTTCCGGGTCATGGGTAATGAGAATGATGGTCTTCCCCTCCTGCCACAGAGTTTGCAAAATAGCCAGCACCTCCGCACCGGACTGAGAATCCAAATTACCGGTGGGTTCATCCGCCAGAATCACAGGGGGACGAGCGGCAATGGCTCTGGCAATGGCAACCCTCTGCTGCTGCCCGCCGGACATCTGAGCAGGCTGATGGAGCATCCTTTTCTCCAGCCCCACATGGCAAAGGGCCTCTGTAGCAAGGATGCGCCGCTGTTCCCGGCCATAACCCCTGTAAAGAAGCGGCAGCTCCACATTTTCCACAGCGCTGAGGCTGGGAATCAGGTTAAAGCCTTGAAAAATAAAGCCGATCTGCTGGTTGCGTATGGAGGAAAGAATATCATCGGTCAGGGCTGAGACATCCCGCCCATCCAGATAATACTGGCCTCCGGTGGGGGAATCCAAACAGCCCATCACATTCATCAAAGTTGATTTCCCGGAACCGGACTGGCCGATGATGGAGACAAACTCCCCATGCTCCACGGTCAGGGAGATTCCATCCAGCGCCCGAACCTCATTTTCACCCGTGTTGTATATCTTGCAAAGCTCTTTCATTTCAATCAGCGCACTCATTGCTTTTCCCTCTTTTGCCCGATTCTTCCGCCTCTGCATCATGCAGGGCAAGCACGAAGTTAGTATACGCAAATTTCTGGGAAATATTGATGAAGCCTATTAAAATTACCAGCCGTCTATACCGCTGCGCTTCATAGCTCCAAACAGGCGCTTGGTGATGCCCGGCATGTCCTTTTCCATGGAAACCAGCCAGTTTTTGGTATCCTCCCGGCTGGTGGCGCCATCCACCAGACAGCGGCTTTTGACCACCGGGAACTGCGCATTGGCAACGGCCCGGCGAATCTCCCGCTCAGGAGCCAAAACCAGCGGACGTATTACGGTGATATCCTTGCGGGACATATAAGTTACTGGCGAAAAACAGCCGATGCGCGCCTCATGGAACAGGTTCATGACAAAGGTTTCCACGGCATCGTCATAATGATGCCCCAAGGCCAGCTTGTTGCAGCCTGCCTCCTTCATGGTATCGTGCAAAAGCCCACGGCGCATACGGGCGCAAAGGCTGCATGGATTGGGCTCGTTGCGTATATCAAAAACAATGTGCCCAATATCGGTGCGTTTTAAAATATATTCAATCCCCAGATTTTCGCAAAAGGCTTCAATGGGGCTGTAATCGGTATTCACCCCGCCAAAGCAGGGGTCAAGGGTGATGGCAACCAGCTCGAAATCCATCCCCACATGGCGCTTGAGCCGTTCCAGCCCGGCCAACAGGGCCACCGAATCCTTGCCGCCGCTGAGCCCTACCGCTACCTTATCCCCCGGCAAAATCATTTTATAATCCTGTATGGCCCGGCGCATGTATCCAATAATATGCTGCATATTTTAAATCACCCTTATCCTATGTGTTTCATCAGTATACATCACATGGCTCTGCCTGACAAGCCATTTTTTTAGCTCACTGCGGCTAACAGGCAAATCAGTCTTGACACATGGCTGACTCTCCGGCAATGTTTCCGGCTGCATTTCCGAGGAAATGGTGAATATTTCCTTGCCTTGTAAAGTGACTGGATTGTTCTGCCCCCCACCCGGCAAAGGTGCATGGAAATACGGTTCTGTGCGCAATCTTTCCGCAAAAAAAGGAGGCAGCAGCCTCCTTTTGGGTGTAAACAAGCTCTTTTGCATAGCTGGGAGCATCCGCATTTCGGCAAAGCCGAAATCTGCAAGGGAACCTTGCAGCCGCAGCGCCGCTGCGGGCGGATGCCCCGGACCTGCTACTTTTTCCCCGGCTTGCCGAAGCGGTTTTCGGTGCCCTTAAGCAGCCGGCCAATGTTCTCATGGTGCTTGGCTAGAAGGATAATGCCGAAAACCAAGGCACAGAGGGTTTCATACAAAGCCGGACGCCCCAGTGCAGTCTGAACAACAAAGGTAATAATCGGAAAGCCGATGGCCCCTAAAATAGAAGCCAATGAAACAATCCGGGTGATAAACACAATGGGAACGAAGATGACAACCACAATCAGAAAAACCAGCGGGTTAACCAGCAGCATAATCCCCAGCGAGGTCATAACGCCTTTGCCGCCTTTGAAGCGGAAATAGAGAGGATACAGGTGCCCCAAGAGCACAAACAGGCCGGAAAAATAGCCCGAATCCATGAAGACTACCCCAGACATCTGGAAGATAATCCGGCTAATGGCAAGCGCTAGGATGCCTTTGAGCAAATCCCCCGCACCGGTAAAGAAGGCGGGCTTTTTGCCGTATGTCCGGAGGATGTTCGTCATCCCCGCATTGCCGCTGCCGTAGTTGCGGATATCCTCTTTGGCATAAATATGCCCCACAATAATGGCAAAGTTAAGGCTTCCCAACAGGTAGGAAATCAGGGCGCACAGCGCCATAGGAACCAGATTGACTGTACTGAACATAGAATTTTCTCATGCCTTTCCTTGGGGGTCTGCTCCGAAACGGCTGACAGCCCTTATTCGCCCCGCTCCCGCACAATCAGACGCACCGGGGTACCTGTGAGACCAAAGGATTCACGGATCTGGTTTTCCAAATACCGCTGGTAGGAAAAATGAAACAGCTCGGCCCGGTTGACAAAGCAAACAAATGTCGGCGGGCGGGTGGAGGCCTGTGTCATATAGAAAATTTTGAGCCGTTTGCCTTTATCGGAGGGCGGCTGCACCCGGGCGGTGGAATAAGCCAGCAGATCGTTGAGGGTACCGGTGGAAATACGCATGGCATTCTGGGCATCCACGTGGTTGATCGTCTCGAAAAGCTTATCCAGACGCTGGCCGGTTTTGGCAGAAATAAACACAATGGGCACATAGGACATAAAGGAGAAGTTATCCTCCAAATCCCGCTGGTAATCCCGCATGGTGTTGGTTTCCTTGGCAACGGCATCCCATTTGTTGACTGCTACAATACAGGCTTTCCCCTGCTCGTGGGCATACCCGGCTATTTTGGAATCCTGATCGGTAAAGCCCACCTCGGCATCAATCATAATGACTGCTACATGGGCACGATCCACCGCCATATAGGCTCTGAGCACGCTGTAGCGCTCAATGGCCTCATCCACCTTGGATTGTCGGCGAATACCGGCTGTATCAATAAATATATATTTGCCAAATTCGTTTTCTATTACCGTATCGGTGGCATCCCGGGTGGTTCCTGCCATATCCGAAACAATGGCCCGTTCCTCACCAGCCACCTTGTTAATCAGGCTGGATTTGCCCACATTGGGCTTGCCAATCACCGCCACCTTGATGACCATGGGCTCTTCCTCAGGCATGTGCTCAAAATCAATGTGCTCAAAGACAGCATCCAGCAGATCGCCGGTGCCATGGCCATGAGCAGCGGAAACCGCCACCGGATCGCCAAGGCCCAGATTGTAAAATTCATAGTATTCCATGGGCGGCTCGCCAACACTATCCGCCTTGTTGACGCACAGCACAATGGGCTTGCCGCTTTTGAGCAGAATGGAGGCCACATCTGCATCGGTGGCCGTTACCCCAGACCGCAGATCGGTAACCATCACAATCACCTGCGCACTGTCAATGGCCACTTGGGCCTGACGGCGCATCTGCTCCAGCATAGAATCATCGGAATAGGGCTCAATACCGCCGGTATCCACCAGCATAATATCCTTGTTCCGCCAGTTACAGGGCGCGTAAATCCGATCCCGGGTCACGCCGGGCGTATCCTCAACAATGGAGAGCCGCTGGCCCACCAGCTTGTTGAAAAGCGTGGATTTGCCCACATTGGGGCGGCCCACAATGGCTACAACAGGTTTTTCCATAATAATCCCCCTTTCAAACGGGAAGGCTTCGCCTTTTTCGTCGGGCATAGGCTCGGCAAAATCATTTTCTTCGCTCTCGATGACAAAGGCTTCGCCTTTTTTTACCTAAAAAACGAAGTGCCGCAAAGGGGGGCACCGACGATCCCTATGCGAGGGTTTTCCCACAAAAGGAGGAGGAAAACTTTAATTTATAGCTGGGTTTCCTTGCCTACTTTAATACGATGCGGTTTTTCTTTGCATACTTTCTTTTTTTCTAAAAAGAAAGTATGTGGTTTTTCTTTGCTGACTTTCCTTTTTCAAAAAGAAAGTCAGCGGCCAAGCAGAGCATCCAACAGGTCAAAGCCATCGTTCTCTACCAGGCGAATGGTACAGCCCAGTGCTTTTTCCACCTGTGGGACCGTGTAATCATCCAGAAAGCGATCCTTTTCATGGCGCAGCATCGCCATGGGCAGCAGGAGTTCATCCCCCAGTGGCCGCCCTGCCAGCTGTGCACAAAGATCCGTACCGGTAACCAGCCCCGCAACGGTAATGGTGGGGCCAAAATAATCATTGCGGATCGGCACCACCTCTGCCTCCAGCCCCGGGAAAGCAGACTGGGCCTTTTTCACCAATCTATCCAGCAGACCGCCTGCCGCTGTTCCCGTGGCCAGTGTAATCCGGCGGGGAGAAATGGTTTCCCCTTCCCCCTCCAATGCCATCTCAAACTCATGGGTCAGCATGGAAACAAGACCCACACCATTTTCCAGCTGTTCAAAATCGCCGTAAAAGGTGGAATCCGGAATGGGCAGACCGGCCTTGAGGTAAAATTCATCGGCGGCATAAGCAATGCGCACTCCATGGAGCGCCTGCATTTCATCCCCAACCGCCTGAATCTGGCTCACAACCTGCTGGGCTTCCTGCGGGGTGAACAGCCGCAGCTGGGGCAGCTTTTCCCGGAAGCTGGTCAGCCCCACCGGCACCACCGCCAAACTTTGTAGATTGGGAGCCAGCTTGCAGAGATCACAGAGGCTTCTTTCAAGCTGAGGCCCATCGTTGACGCCGGGGCAAAGCACCAGCTGGGCGTTGACCTTGATGCCCGCCTCAGTAAGCATGGGAATAAACCGCAGAACCTCACCGGCAAAGCGGTTTTTCATCATCTTCACCCGCAGAACCGGGTCGGTGGTGTGCACCGAAATGTTGATGGGGCTGATGCGCATTTTAATGATGCGCCGGATATCCTCTTCCTTCAGGTTTGTCAGAGTGACATAGCTGCCAAAGAGGAAGGACATGCGGCTATCATCATCCTTGATATAAAGGGAATCCCGCATACCCTGCGGCATTTGATTGACAAAACAGAACATGCAGTCATTGGCGCAGGTATGCTGCTTGTCCATCAAATAGGTGGTGAATTCCAGCCCCAGATCATCGTATTCACCCTTGCGGATTTTCACGGTAACCGGCTGGCCCGCAGGATCGCTCAGCTCGATAACAAGGTGGCGCTCCACCATATAAAAGCGGTAATCCAATACATCCCGGATGGAGTGCCCGTTGATGGTATGCAGGATAAAGCCATCCCCAAGACCGTGACGCTGGGCAATGGAGCCCTCCTGCGCCCCGCAGATCCTGACTGACATACCAAAAACCTCCCCGGAAAGGCACCGCCTCTCTCATATCTTTTCAAAAATCCCCAGAAACACATAAAGGGGTGGAAAACATCTCCACCCCACATGCTCTGGTAACATAAGCTTTTTTATGCTTCCATCTCAATAACTTGCTTGCCTTTGTAGTAGCCACAGGTTCCGCAAACACGATGCGGTACTTTGAGCTCACCACACTGGGTGCATTTAGAAAAAGCGGGCGCACTGATCTTCCATACATTGGATCTTCTTTTATCACGGCGGGCTTGAGATACCTTTCTCTTTGGTACTGCCATTGCCGGTCACCTCCTTCTTAGATTCCTTTAGATGCTGTCATTTTCGATAAGCTTCCTTAATACATCAAACCGGGGGTCAGGGCGGCTGGTAGAGCAGCCACAGGCTCCTTCGGTCAAATTGGCTCCACAAGTGGGGCACAGTCCGGGGCAATCCTCCCGGCACAGAACATTGGAGGGCAGCTCAGGCAGCAGGTCGGATTCAAACAATTCTTGGGTATCCAGCATACCGCTGGAATCACAGAAAAGTGCATCCTCCCGGGGCTCATGAAACACAGGATGAGAAAAATGATAACGAACAGGCACACTCACCGGAGCAAGGCACCGCCCGCAGCGGGCTTCGAGTACAGCATTCAGTTCATATTCAAGGGTGATACCCTGAATATCCTCCCGCACACATCCGGTAATTTCCGCAGGCTGGTGAAAGGGATACTCTCCCCACAGGCGTATATCCGCCAAATCCAACTTATGAGAAAACTCCAGCTGCCGGGTCTCCCCTTTAAGAAGAGGCCTTACATTGATTTTCATTTACTCCCACCAAAGTATGTGCTTTGCCGCTAAAAAAGAGCGCAAAACAACACAGTTTCCAAAAGTCACGAAGTTATTATAGTAAGTTTAAAGGCTTTTGTCAATAGGCCGTCCGGCAAAAGAGGACAAAACTTGCCCTAAAATCCCTTTTTAATGCCAGTTCGCCCCCAGAACCCCCCACAAACTGGAAAAGGCTTCCGGTTTGGAGCCTGCAATAAACGACCCGAAGGCACCTGAAGGGAAGCCTCCCTTCGGGTGCCTTACCGGGTGATCACAGCATTATGGCCTTATTGAGCGGTTTTACCAATTTTCGGGCAAATCGCCACTTAGTGAATCACGTAGGATTTTATAGAATCGGGAAGATCCTTTTCATCGCAGGAAACGGTAAAGGTAATCTGGGTATCGGTGGATTTGAGCAGTTCGCTCAGGCGCACAATCAGAGATTCGAGAGCCGCAATATCCTTGGTGCCCTTTTCGCTGGAAATAATTTTGAGAGTAGCGTCTGCAAAAATCTCGGTAATATCGTAGTTGCCAGCCAGCAGGCCTGCAATAAAGCCATAGTATGCATCGGCTCCGTAGGTTTTGTATTCCTCAATATCGATGAGACGGATGTGGTAGTTCACATCAAATTTCAGAGAATCTCCTTTTTCGATGCAGACCACATTTCCCTTGGAGGTTTTTCCGGCCTGATTGACCAGATCAATTAAAGCCTTGGTTTTTCCGGTGCCTTTGTTCCCTGCAATCAATTTAATCATGTGAAATCCTTCCCTTCTGTTGCTGTATTATGATAGGATGCCCACACAAGGCAGGCACGAACTGCATATAGAATAAGTTTCTGCTCAGCCCAAGCGAGCCTCCAGCCGAGCCTTTGCCTCTTCGTAACCGGGTTTGCCCAAAAGGGCAAACATGTTGGTTTTGTAGCCTTCTACTCCCGGCTGATCAAAGGGGTTGATCCCCATCAGATAACCACTGATGGCACAGGCCTTCTCAAAGAAATAAATGAGATAGCCCAACTCCCCTTCACTGATGCAGGGTACATGGATAACTACGTTGGGCACACCGCCCTCCACATGGGCGAGAAGCGTTCCTTCAAAGGCCTTGCGGTTGACCACCGACATATCCTGGCCGGATAGGAAGTTCAGCCCATCAAAGTTATCAGGGTCCTCCCGGATAAAGAGATCGGCCACCGGGCGCTGGATGTTGATTACTGTTTCAAACATACAGCGGGAACCATCCTGCATAAACTGCCCCATGGAATGCAGATCGGTGGAGAACACCACCGAGGCCGGGAACAATCCTTTATGGTCTTTGCCCTCGCTTTCGCCAAAGAGCTGCTTGTACCATTCGTTCATCAGGGTCATGCAGGGCTCGTAGGCCGCCAGCACCTCTACAGCCTTGCCCTTGCTGTAAAGAATGTTTCGAATAGCCGCATAGCGGTAGCAATCGTTTTGCTCCAGATTGATTTCGCTGTAATCACGGCGGGCCTTGGCTGCACCCTCCATCAGCGCTTCAATGTCACAGCCCGCAACGGCGATGGGCAGCAGCCCCACCGGAGTCAACACCGAATAGCGTCCGCCCACATCATCGGGGATAACAAAGGTTTCATAGCCTTCACGGTCGGCCAGCTCCTTCATGGTGCCCCGGGCCTTATCGGTGGTGCAGTAAATGCGGCTTTTGGCGCCTTCCTTGCCGTAACGCTTTTCCAGCAGCTCCCGGAACACCCGGAAGGCCAGCGCAGGCTCGGTGGTGGTGCCAGATTTGGAAATCACGTTGACTGAAATATCCTTGCCCTTGCATAGCTCGATAATCTCATTGAGATAGGTGGGGCTGATGCTGTTGCCCGCAAAATAAATGTTGGGCGTTTCTTTATCAAGAAGGTTATAGTTGTTGGAGCGGAGGAACTCAATGGCCGCCCGAGCTCCCAGATAGCTGCCCCCAATGCCGATGACCACCAGCACCTGGCTTTGCTTCTGAATGCGTGCAGCCGCCTCCTTAATGCGGACAAACTCCTTCTTATCATAATCCACAGGCAGGTTGAGCCAGCCCAAATAATCGCTGCCCAAACCGCTTCCCGAATGAAGCACCTGATGGGCGGCCTCCACAAGAGGCTGCATGCCCAAAAGCTCGTGCGGGGCGATAAAATCCTCCACATAGCGTGTATCCAAGGTCAGTGCCATCGTCAACACCCTTTCAGTCAGAATCATGCCGAAACCAGCCAGTCGGCTGACGGTTCGTGTGCCTTTGTTTTTCAGAAGCCGAAAAAGCCGGCTTACAGAATACCATTCCAATATTCTGCGCAAAAAGCGCCTTTGTATCAGCCGAAAGACTGCCCTTGCGCTGCAAAATCTCCACTTGGAAGGGTTGCCTATATTGTACCCTATTGTGGTGTTTTTTTCAAGCAATCCTGCTCTGTGATTGTGACATTTGTGTAAATTTACTAACTTCCCAACCATTCTTTGAAAAGAACCCACACCACTCCTTTTTCTTTGAGTTTTTCCGGCAAAATCAGAGCCGATGTGCCCTCCGCTTTTTGGCTGTTTTAAAAATATTGCTCTAAAAATTGCCGCTAATCACCATATAGGCAAATACGCTGGATTTTTCACCCGAAACAGTATATACTGAGAATGCGGACAGAAGTCTGCGCTTTCTATGGGGGCATCCAATGCCCTCCATCGTCCCCCCGGATTGTGCCGCTGGGGCATAAGAAGTGAAATTTCTGCGTCAAACTAAATTCAACTGCGGAGAATTACGAATTAATCCCAGATATATTAGCAGTTTGACTGAAAGAAGTTATGATTATGAAAGGAGGCGAAAGAATGCGTAAGGTTTACATTGAAGGCATGGGCTGCCAGCACTGTGTGGATGCCGTTACCGCTGCTTTATCCGGTCTGGGCCTTTCGGATATTCAGGTGAATTTGGAGAGCGGCTTTGCTTCCTTTGCAGGCTCTGCTGAGGATAGCGCCATTCAGGCTGCTATTGAGGATGCCGGCTACGATGCGGTTTCCTTTGGCTAAGATTTGCGATTTTTTAAATACCCCCACCTGCTTAGCAGATGGGGGTATTTTTTACACAAAAAGGCCGGTAAAGGCCAAGCGTTTGCTTGTTTCTTTACCGGCAGCTTTTCTTTTGTGTTCCCATTGGGAAGAACGCCCGTAATCTTTACCGGGCAGATACCCGAAGTAAAGGAATCGGTATTTCCGCCCTTAATGAGGGTTAATCATTGAGCAACCTGTTAAACGTCCTCTATCAGGCTTGCCCAGATCGATTTTTCTTTGGTAACTTTCTTTTATCAAAAAGAAAGTTACCGGAAATTGAAGGCAGAGTTGCCCAGATACACGGCACTGGCGCCCAGCTCTTCTTCAATGGCAAGCAGGCGGTTGTATTTGGCAACACGGTCGGAGCGGGAAGGAGCACCGGTCTTGATCTGGCCGGCGTTGACAGCCACAGCCAAATCAGCGATGGTGGTATCCTCCGTCTCACCGGAGCGGTGGGAAATAACGGAGGTATAACCTCTGCGCTGCGCAGTGGAAATGGCATCCAAAGTCTCGGAAAGGCTGCCGATCTGGTTAACCTTAACCAGAATGGAGTTGGCCGCACCCAGAGAGATGCCCTTCTGGAGGCGCTTGGCGTTGGTAACAAACAGATCGTCACCAACCAGCTGCACCTGATGGCCAAGGCGCTTGGTGATATCCACCCATGCATCCCAGTCTTCTTCGGCTACGCCGTCTTCAATGGAAACGATGGGGTATTTGTTGCACAGGTTTTCCCAGAAGCCGATCAGCTCATCGGGGCTGTATTGGGTCCCCTTCTTAGGCAGAACATACTGGCCGTCCTTGGCCCATTCACTGGAAGCGGCATCGATGGCAATTTTGAAATCATCGCCTACCCGGTAGCCGGCCTTATCCACAGCGTCCAGAATGTATTTAATGGCTTCTTCATCGTCGCCCAGATTGGGGGCAAAGCCGCCCTCATCACCAACAGCGGTGGCAAGTCCCTTTGCTTTGAGCAGGCCGCCCAAAGTGTGGAACACCTCCACGCAATAGCGCAGGGCTTCTTTAAAGCTGGGAGCGCCCACAGGCATGATCATGAATTCCTGAATATCCACGTTGTTGGAGGCATGGGCACCGCCGTTAAGGATGTTCATCATCGGAACCGGCAGGGTTACACCGTTGATGCCGCCGATAAAGCGGTAAAGAGGAATGTGCAGAGAATTGGCAGCCGCCTTGGAAGCCGCCAGAGATACGGCCAGAATGGCGTTGGCACCCAAACTGGATTTATTATCGGTGCCATCCAGCTTAAGCATAGCACGATCCAGTGCGCTGATATCCTTTGCATCCATGCCCACCAGCGCTTCGGCAATATCACCGGAAACGTTGCCTGCGGCGGTCATAACGCCTTTACCCATAAAGCGCTTGGATTTTTTATCCCGCAGCTCATGGGCCTCAAAAATACCGGTGGAAGCACCGGAGGGTACACCCGCAGAGCCTACCGAACCATCTTCCAGAGTTACAACCGCTTCAACAGTGGGATTCCCCCGGCTATCGATAATCTCACGGCCTTTTACACATACGATGTTTTGTCTGTTTCTCATTGCTTTACCTCCTATAAAATCAAAAATTGTTTAAAAATACCAATTGCATCCCAGTTATGTTTGACAAATAATTGTGCAAAATACATTTGTCCAACCAATTCCAGCATCTTTGTTCACACACAAAATCTGCCACAATGTTATAATAACACCAGAAAGTCAATTTTTCTTTGATTATGTTAACATCTTTACGGCAGAAACAAAAATATGGAGGAACTTTAAAATGAAACATCTGCGTTTCCTTGCTCTTTTACTGGTTGTTCTGGTTGCGGTTACAGGCTGCGGTAAGCGGGATGGACAAGTTTCCAGCCTGCCGGAAGTCGTATCCAGTGTTCCGCCCGTTGCCAGCATGCCTGCGGAAGAAAGCCGTAATTTGCCTTCGGATGTAGAAGATTTTACCTCTGATCTGGAGGAAGATACCTCAAAAGTAGTTGATAAGGCCGAATCTCTCGGCGAAGACCTGATCGGTGATGGATCGGATATTTCCGATGTTAAAAGCACAACAACAATGAGCGGCGATTTTGCGAAATTCGCCGCTTTTAATGCTGAAAAGAAGGAGTGGGGCTCAGGCGGCCCCACCGATGATAAACTGCGGCCGGATGGCTGCACCCTTTACCAAAAGCGTTATGGGGATTACAGCGCCTACTTTATTTACCCCGAAGAGCAGCGCATTTATCTGACCTTTGATGAAGGCTATGAAAACGGCTATACCCCTCAGATTCTGGATACATTGCTGGATCATCAGGTAAAGGCCGTGTTTTTTATCACATATGATTTTGCCAAGACACAGCCCGAGCTGGTGAAGCGCATGATCAACGAGGGACATACCATCGGAAACCACAGCACCAAGCATCTTTCCTTCCCCACCATGCCCATAGACGAGGCTGCTGCGGATTTGCAGAACCTGCACGACTATGTGCTCAAAAATTTTGGCTACAACATGACCCTTTTCCGCTTCCCTATGGGGGAGTTCAGCGAGCAGACCTTGGCACTGGCCCAATCCATGGGTTATAAATCCATCTTCTGGAGCTTTGCTTACGCCGATTACAACATCAACAACCAGCCCGATCCTCAGGCCTCCCTAAAAAAGATCG
Source organism: Oscillospiraceae bacterium MB08-C2-2 (assembly GCA_035621215.1). NCBI lineage: Bacteria > Bacillati > Bacillota > Clostridia > Eubacteriales > Oscillospiraceae > Oscillospiraceae bacterium MB08-C2-2. Next base: position 2,066,662 of record CP141729.1, read on the forward strand.
TGGATAAGGCTCACCCGGGTGCCATTTATCTTCTCCATGCGGTTTCTAAAACCAACGCCGATATTTTGGATGAGGCCATCGCTTCCCTGAAGCTTAAGGGCTATACCTTCTCCCTGCTGGATGCCTAAGGAGGCTTCGCCTCGCTGTTGGGGCATAGGCTTTCAAAAGTGTTACGATCGAAAAGCAAAAATTACGATTTAATAGGGGTTTTGCCTAACAAAGAGGGCAAAGCCCCTTTAATTTTATAAAAAATCATTGCCTTCGAGAACCGATTATACAATTTTAATCCTGCCTGTGCCCCCGAGGTTTTTCTTTTGCCTGCTTTTCTTTTTTCAAAAAGAAAAGCAGGTGCATGTTCCATCTAAAAACCGCATACATATAGTACTGGCAGCTCCCTCCGGCGGCGACCGGCCGGGGCCCAATACCAAAACAACGAGGTGTGGAACATATGATAAAGAAATCCGCAAGCATGCTGCTGGCTCTGCTGCTGGCCCTGATGCTGCCTGTATCCGGCTTTGCCGATGAGGTGGAGGTGGATCTGAAAATCAACGAGCCTCTGCCAACGGCGGTCATCGTAGATGATAAGCTGCCGGCTAAATCTGCCATTCTGCTCCATCAGGATACCGGGCAGGTTCTGTTTGAAAAAAATGCCGATGAGCAGCTTCCGCCTGCCTCCATCACCAAGGTGATGACCCTTTTGTTGGTGATGGAAGCCATTGAAAGCAAGAAAATCTCCCTAAACGATATGGTAGAAACCTCCGAGCATGCCAATTCTATGGGCGGCTCCCAGATTTGGCTCAAGGTGGGGGAAAAAATGTCGGTGGATGAGCTGCTCAAGGCGATTTGCATTTCCAGCGCCAACGATGCCTCGGTGGCTTTGGCGGAGCATGTGGCCGGCAGTGAGGATGCCTTTGTGGATTTGATGAACCAGCGGGCCGCCGAGCTGAAAATGGATAACACCCATTTTCTCAACTGCTCGGGGCTGGATGAGCAAGGCCACCTGACCACCGCACGGGATATCGCCATTATGTCCCGTGAGCTGATGAACCACCCGTTGATCACACAATACAGCACCATTTGGATGGATGAACTGCGGGGCGGCGAAACCCAGCTGGTCAACACCAACAAGCTGGTGCGCTTTTATAAAGGCGCCACCGGGCTGAAAACCGGAACAACCAACGGAGCGGGGAGCTGCCTTTCCGCCACCGCAACCCGGGAGGGCCTTTCCCTTGTGGCCGTGGTTATGGGCAGCGCCCTTTCGGATGAGCGCTTTGCCTCTGCCAGAGGCCTACTCGATTATGGTTTTGCCAATTTCACCACCGTTGCCCCGCCCCCTGTGGATGATCAGCTGGTTCCTGTTAAGGTTCTGCGCGGGGTAAATGGGCAGGTTTCGGTGCAGTATAGCCCTCCCAAACCCATTCTGGTGGATAAACTGAAAAAGGATTCTATCACACAAGAGGTCACCTTGGTTTCGGATGTGGAAGCCCCCATTGAAAAGGGCCAGACACTGGGCAAGGTGGAGGTTATGGTGGATGGCACCGTTGTGGGCGAATATCTTTTGATGGCCGGTGAGGCTGTGGATCGCATGACCATTCCCCGTGCCTTTTCCACTTTGATCCGCACGATGCTGCAAATGACACCCAATGCCTCCGCCGCCTATTTGAACACCTCCGGGCAGACTGAGCCGGGGCCAATCATTGTGGAAAGCGGCGGCTGGCTGGATGGCTCCAAGCAAATTCGCCCCGCTGTGCGCACCGTTTATCCCATTGAGGCCCCCATTCTGGAAGATGAAGAAGAGCTGGAAGCTCTTTCCCCCGAAGAAGAGGATGAATTAGATGTCCTTTCTCCTGAAGAAGAGCAGTATTTGGATGCCGACCAAGAGCAGGAAGCCGAGGATGAGTTGGAGGTGGGGGCCGAAACCCCAGATGAAGCTGCCTAATTAAAACAAAAACACCCCTGAGAAAAGGCTTCGCGGCCCGCTCTCAGGGGTATTTTGCTATGCAGCACACAGCAAACAACCATATTTTCGGGCCTCAATGAATCCTTTAGACCACAAACTTTTGAATATCCGCAAAAAAAGCGTCGCCTTCGCCGCTGTGAACCTCCACCTTAATAGGCTTAGAAAGATCCAGGCTGAAAATACCCATAATGGATTTAGCATCTACCGCATAACGGCCGGAAACCAGATCCACATCAAAGTCATAACGGCTCACCATATTAACAAATTCCTTGACGTCATTAATGGTGCTGAGCATTACATTTACCGATTTCATATCCAAGGCAACCTCCTCATTCTGTTGTTTTGTTATAGGTTGTGTCTACAATTCCACTATATCAGTCGGTTTCTTTTTCGTCAACTGCTAATTGTATTTATGGGTAAAATTTTATATAATATTCAAGTAGTACTGGCTTTTTATACTGGGCAGCATGCCAAAGCATGGCTCAGACTGTAGACATAACTGCCTTTAACTTAAAGACCTTATGGTTTTGATGCGTAATTCTTCCGCAGTCGAATTAATTTCGACGCAGGAATCCCATTTTTTGCGCCCAAGCGGCGCAATCCGGGGGAATATGAGGGGCATTGGATGCCCCTCATAAAGGGTGTAGACTTTTGTCTACACCCTCAGCATGCCAAAGCATGCCTCTCCTGAGGGTGGGCCAGCGCTTTTTTATTTTGCTGAAATACTTTTTGCCGATTGGAGGGATTCTCCCTGCGGGTAGCCTTTTATACCTTGGGCTGCAAGGTCAACCAATATGAAACCGCTGCTCTAAAGGAGCAGTTTTCCCACCGGGGTTATGAAGTGGTAGAGTCTGGGGGGGAGGCTGACCTTTATGTGGTCAACTCCTGCACCGTTACAGCGGAAGGCGATAAGAAAAGCCGGCAGGCTCTGCGCCGGTTCCGCCGCCAAAGCCCCCTTGCCAAAATTGCCCTCACCGGCTGTTTTCCCCAAGCCTTCCCCGAGGAGGCACAGATTATCCCCGAGGCGGATATTGTGGTGGGCTCCAGCAACCGCAGCGCCCTTGTGGAGCTGGCCGAGCAGGCCTTTCTCACCGGGGAGCGGATTGTTTCCATCCTGCCTCACGCCCCCGGAACCCCTTTTGAGCCTCTTTCCGCCGGGGAATTTACCGGCCGCACCCGAGCCCTCCTGAAAATTCAGGATGGCTGCCGGCGGTTTTGCAGCTACTGCATCATCCCCACCGCCCGAGGGCCTCTGCGCTCCATGCCCCCTGCGCAAATGAGGGAACAGCTTGCCCAGCTTGCCGCTTCCGGCTACCGTGAGGTGGTGCTGGCGGGCATCAACCTGCCCTGCTACGGTGTCGAACTGGGGCTGACCCTGCTGGATGCGGTTACCCTTGCCTGCGAGACCCCGGGCCTTGACCGGGTGCGCCTTGGCTCATTGGAGCCGGAGCTGCTGACCCCCGAGGCCATGGAGGCCATGTCCCGGCTGGAAAGTCTTTGCCCTCAGTTCCATCTTTCGCTGCAAAGCGGCTGTGATGCCACCTTGGCCCGGATGCGCCGTCAATACGATACCGCCGAATACCGCCGGATCGTGGAGCAGCTGCGCCGCTCTTTCCCCGGCTGTGCCATCACCACCGATATTATGGTGGGCTTCCCCGGTGAAACCGATGCGGAATTCGAGCAGACCCTTGCCTTTGCCCGCGAAATTCAGCTGGCACAGGCTCATATTTTCACCTATTCCCGGCGGGAGGGAACCGCCGCCGCTTCCTATCCCGGGCAGGTTCCCCAAAGTGTAAAAAACCACCGGAGCCATCTGCTTTCTGAGGTAACGAATGCCTCTGCTTCCGCTTTTTTACAGGCGCAGGTGGGTACGATACAGCCGGTTTTGTTTGAAAATCCCCATACCCCCGGCCGCCAGCCCGGGCACACCCCCAACTATACGCTGGTGACCGTTCCCCATGGCGAAACCTTGGCCCGCCGCATTCTTCCGGTGCACATTACCGCAGTGGAGGGACAGGGCTGCATGGGGGAACTGGTTTCTCCTCCTTAATTTGATCCTTTCACGCTGCTATCAACGCCGTCTTTAAGGCGGCTTCACTTTTGCCAAAAGCGGCCAAGCCCCCCCGGCGAGGCCCTAAACTTGTTTGAAGGGAAGGAATGGTTGCATGTCTGTGTTTTCCATCTATGTGGAGAAGAAGCCGCCCTATGCTGTTGAGGCCAAGGCGGTTCTGGCCGACCTGCGCACAGCGCTGGGTATGGAGGGAATTGCTTCGCTGCGAATTATCCAGCGGTATTTTGTCCAGAATATGACGCAGGAGGATTTTGACAGCGCCCGGGATACGATTTTTTCCGAGCCGCAGGTGGATGTGGTCTATGACCAGCTCCCCGAGGGCGGAAGCCAGCCCGGCTCCCATCTTTTCGCTGTGGAATATCTACCCGGCCAGTTTGACCAGCGGGCGGATTCCTGCGCCCAGTGCATCGCCCTTTCCACCGCCAAAGAACCGCCTCTGGTGCGCAGCGCCCGGGTGTTTCTTCTGGAAGGAGAGCTCAGCGCCGACCAACTTGAAGCAGTCAAGGCTTATCTCATTAACCCGGTGGAAAGCCGGGAAGCCAGCCTTGAAACCCCCACCACCTTGGAGGCCGATTACCCGGAGCCTTCTGCCGAGCCTATGCTCACCGGCTTTATCGATATGGATACGCCTGCGCTGGAAGCCTTTCTTGCCCAGTATGGTCTTGCCATGGATTTTGAGGATTTGGCCTTCTGCCAGCGGTATTTCCGGGATGAAGAGCACCGTGACCCCTGCCTCACCGAAATTCGCATGATTGATACCTATTGGTCGGATCACTGCCGCCACACCACCTTCCTGACCCACATTGATTCGGTTACCATTGAGCATCCTGCCGCCGCCAAAACCTTTGAGCGCTACACCCAGCTGCGGGAAACCCTGTATGCAGGCAAAGATAAACCCATGACCCTGATGGATATGGCTGTCATCGGCGCCAAGGCACTTTCCGCCCAGGGGCTTCTGAGCCAACTGGATGAATCGGAGGAAATCAACGCCTGCACCGTGAAAATTCAGGTGGATCAGGATGGCGTTCCCACCGAGTGGCTGCTGCTCTTTAAAAACGAAACCCACAACCATCCCACCGAAATTGAGCCCTTCGGCGGAGCCGCCACCTGCTTGGGCGGGGCCATTCGTGACCCCCTTTCGGGACGGAGCTATGTCTATCAGGCCATGCGGGTAACCGGAGCGGGCAACCCTTGGGAGCCCACCGCCCAGACCCGGCCTGGCAAGCTGCCCCAGCGCAAAATTGTGCAGACAGCGGCCGCAGGCTACAGCGCCTATGGCAATCAGGTTGGCCTTGCCACCGGCCATGTTCATGAGCTTTACCATCCCGGCTATCAGGCCAAGCGTATGGAAATCGGCGCTGTCATCGGAGCGGCTCCCCGTGCCAATGTGGTGCGGCTGGTGCCTGAGCCGGGTGATGTGGTCATCCTTTTGGGCGGGCGCACCGGCCGGGATGGCTGCGGCGGCGCAACCGGTTCCTCCAAAAGCCACACCGCCGATTCGCTGGAAAGCTGCGGTGCCGAGGTTCAAAAGGGAAATCCCCCTGAGGAGCGCAAAATCCAGCGGCTTTTCCGCAACCCGGAGGCCACCCGCCTGATCAAGCGCTGCAACGACTTTGGCGCTGGCGGCGTTTCGGTTGCCATCGGTGAGTTGGCCGATGGGCTGATCATCGATCTGGATTCTGTACCGAAAAAATATGCCGGGCTCAGCGGCACCGAGCTGGCCATCAGCGAAAGCCAAGAACGTATGGCAGTAGTGGTCTCTCCGGAGGATGCCAGAGCCTTTATCAAGCTGGCCCGCTGGGAAAATCTGGAGGCTACCCTTGTGGCCACTGTCACCGAGGAACCCCGGCTGGTTATGAACTGGAAGGGGCAGGAAATTGTCAATCTGGCCCGGAGCTTTCTTAACTCCAACGGTGCGGATAAGCATGCCTCTGTGGTGATTCCCGCCATGGAAAACAAGCAGGAAAGCGGCCTTGCCGCAGACCCGGCGGATATGACCGGCTTTTTCTCCAACCCCCGCCTGTGCACCCAAAAGGGTCTGGTACAGCGCTTTGATTCCACCATCGGGGCCGGTACCCTGCTGATGCCTTTCGGTGGAAAATACCAAACCACCCCCGCTCAGGCTATGGCGGCCAAGCTGCCGGTGCTGGGAGCGGAAACCACCGCCGCTTCGGTGATGGCATGGGGCTTTGACCCTTATCTTTCCCGGCAGAACCCTTATCTGGGAGCCATGCTGGCGGTGATCGAATCGGTTGCCAAGGTTCTGGCGGCTGGGGGAAGCCTTTCCCAGTGCTGGCTGACCTTTCAGGAATATTTTGGGCGTACAAAGGGCGATCCGCTCCGCTGGGGCGCTCCTTTAGCCGCCCTGCTGGGCGCTTTAGAAGCACAGCTACAGTTGAAAATCGCTGCTATTGGCGGCAAGGATTCCATGAGCGGCAGCTTTGAGGAGCTGGATGTTCCCCATACGCTGGTTTCCTTTGCGGCCTCGGTAACCCAGACTGACCGGGTGATTTCGCCCGAATTCAAACAGGCGGAAAGCAGTGTCTACTGCCTCACTCCACGTATGCTGGCGGATGGAACCCCTGATTTTGAAGATTTGCTGGAGCTGTTCGCTCTGGTTGAAAAGCTCATTGCCCAGAAGAAAATCCGTGCGGCATGGGCTTTGGGCCCGGGCGGCTTGGCAGAAGGCGTTGCCAAGATGTCCCTTGGCAACCGCATCGGCTTTGAGGCCTCTCGGCCTATCCCCACCAAGCCTGCCTATGGCGGGTTTATTCTGGAAGCGGCGGAGTTGCCCGGCTTGGAAAGCTGCTTAGTCGGCCATACCATCAGCCGCCCCGTTCTGACCAATATGCCTTGGGAGATGGAAATTGAAGCCATCGAGCATCTTCTTTCTGGAAGCCACGCCAAAGTGTTCCCCACCCGTACTGGCGATTCCAAAGAGAAGGTTCCCACCTTTACACATACTGCCGAGAAATGGAAGGGGCCTAAAATCGGCGTAGCCTCCCCCCGAGTGCTCATTCCCGTTTTCCCCGGCACCAACTGTGAATACGATACCGCTGAGGCCTTCCGCCGTGCGGGAGCCAATCCTCACATCTTTGTTGTGCGCAGTCTGACACCCCACACCACCCAAAAATCCGTGGAGGCTTTTGTGCGGGAAATTCGCAGAAGCAATATCATCGCTATTCCCGGGGGCTTTTCCGGCGGCGACGAGCCGGATGGCTCCGGCAAGTTTATCACCGCCTTTTTCCGCAATCCTTCCATTACCGAGGCGGTTACCGCTCTGCTCCAACAGCGGGATGGCCTGATGTGCGGCATCTGCAACGGTTTTCAGGCTCTAATCAAGCTGGGTCTTGTCTCCTACGGCGAGATTCGGGATATGGATGAAGACTGCCCCACTTTGACCTTCAATACCATTGGCCGCCATCAGTCCGGGCTGGTGCAGACCCGGGTGGCCTCCAATAAATCCCCGTGGCTGATGCACACCCGCCCCGGCGAAGAATACACCGTCCCCATTTCCCATGGCGAGGGTCGATTCGTTGCTTCCCCCGAAATGCTGGAGCAGCTGGCTCAAAACGGCCAGATCGCTACCCAGTATGTGGATTTTGAAGGCCAGCCCACTATGGATATTGATTTCAACCCCAACCAGTCTATTGGCGCCGTGGAGGGCATCACCTCCCCCGACGGCCGCATCTTCGGCAAAATGGGTCACACCGAGCGCTGGGGCCAGGGGCTGTATGTTAACTTCCCCCACGAGGCCATGCCGATCTTCCGTGGTGCTGTGGATTACTTTTCTTTTTAGAAAAAAAGAAAAGTAACAAAAGAAAAACCGCTTATATTTTGGAAAAATGCCTTTACCTGCCCCAAGAGGATACTTTTTTCTTTGAGTACTTTCTTTTTCAGCCCAAAAACAGCAAAAGGAACACCGCTTAGTTCTCTCTGCCGGAGGCTGGAGGGGGTACATGGGGGAACTAGTTCCCCCATGAGGCGCTTCGTGGCTGGAGCCCCGCAGAAGCCACTCCCACATTTTCCGCAGAAAATGTAAGCGCCTGAAAGGAGACTTTCCATGCAGTGGATACAATACGATATTTACACCTCCACCGCCCAAATTGATGCTCTCTGCGACCGCCTCACCGATATCGGTGTGGAAGGGGTTGCCATTTCCGATTCCGCCGATTTTGCGGAATTTCTGGCGGGCAAACAGGGCCGCTGGGATTACATCGACGATGAAGTCATGAAGCTGCAAAACGCCGAAACCAAGGTGACCTTTTATCTCCCCGAGGGAGATCAGGGTCAGCAGCTTTTGGAGGCCGCCGGTGAGCTGGTGGCCGCTCTGCGTAAGGAAAATGAGGATGGCCGCTGGGGCCGCCTTGCCACCGGAAGCACCTCACTGCGGGAGGAGGATTGGGCCGAAGGCTGGAAGAAATACTATGTGCCCACCCGCATCGGTAAAAAGCTGGTAGTCTGCCCCTCTTGGGAGCAGTATCAGCCCCAGCCCGAGGATGTGGTGATTCACCTTGACCCGGGCATGGCTTTTGGCACCGGCACCCACCAATCCACCCGCATGTGCATGGCGCATACGGAGAATCATCTGAATGCAGGGGATACTGTGCTGGATATTGGCTGCGGCAGCGGCATTCTGGCAGTAACTGCCTTGCTGCTGGGGGCTTCCTCCGCTGTAGGCGTGGATTTAGAAGAGGTGGCCGTGGTTACCGCTCGGGAAAACGCGATCCTCAACCATGTGGAGGATAAGGCAACGTTTTTGATGGGCGATCTTGCCGCACAGGTAACCGGCACCTTTGATTTGATTTATGCCAACATTGTAGCGGATGTAATCTGCCGCTTATGCCCCTCTGTTCCGGGTTTGCTGAATCCAGGCGGACGGCTTATTACCTCCGGCATCATCGATACCCGAGAGGCCGATGTTCTGGCTGCTTTGGAGCAATCGGGGCTGACTGTTATCGACCGCCTGACCGAGGGCGGCTGGGTTTCCCTTTGCTGTGAGCGGAAGGCTTAAGACTAAAGAGAAAACCCACTATAAAAGTAAGGCTAAAGATTCAGAGCCATATACCCTTCAGCCGGACTAAAGCCAAACTTAGCATAAAGGTCTTTACCATCGGACGAAGCGTGTAACCTGACAACAGAAACCCCTTGTATGCGAACTTCTTGCAGAATTTTATCCAGTAGAATGGAAGCTATGCCTTGCCTTCTGTGTGTTTTTACGGTAAAAACGTTGGTAATATAGGCTATTTTGCCCGATGGATTCGCATAAGAAGGCGGCAATTGATAAAAGCACAATCCACTTGTGGCAATAATGGCACCATCAATTGCAAGCCACCCGATAAAGGAAGCATCCATCAGACAACGGCTAAAGTAATGCTTAAGCTGTGCATCAATGTTCTGCAAGGGCAGAAGCCCCTCATCAATCAGCTGTTGTTTGCGAAGCTCTGCTAATGCGGGAACATCTTCCAATGTCGCTTTTCTAAAATCCATTTGGCAACCCTCCTTGTGTTGCGTTCATTATCCCACAGCCACCATGGGATAACAAGTTTTCTATCGTGTCCTTGCGAAAAATACCATAAACTGATTATACGAGGAGAGCTGAGAATGCCCCGCTTTTTTGTTGATTCAGTGGCTGGAGAAACCACCAGCCTTTTTGGGGCGGATGCCGCCCATATCACCCGTTCCCTTCGGATGCGCCCCGGTGAGGCTCTCACCCTCTGCGATGGCCGGGGGATGGATTATCACTGTGAGATTCTTTCTGCCGAGGCTGACGAAGTGGCTCTGCGGGTTCTGGAAAGCTGCCCCTCCAAAAGCGAGCCTTCCTTGCGGCTGACCCTTTTTCAGGCACTGCCCAAGGGGGATAAAATGGAGTTTATCGTCCAAAAGGCGGTGGAGCTGGGGGTCTGCTCCATTGTGCCGGTGCTCACCGAATTCTGCGTTTCCCGCCCGGACAGCAAAAAGTGGGAGGCCAAGCAGCAGCGCTATGCCCGTGTGGCCTTGGAGGCCGCCAAGCAATCCGGCCGAGGGGTCATCCCCACAGTGGAGCCCCTTTGCAGCTTTTCGCAGGCACTGGCCTGTATGAAAGCCGCCGGTCAGGGGATACTTCTCTATGAAAAGGCCGAGGCAGCGCTTTCTTCCGTGTTGGAACCATCAGCAGGGGAGATTTCCTTAATGGTGGGCAGTGAGGGCGGTTTTTCGGCTGGGGAGGCCGCACAGGCACGAGAGGCCGGGATACGGCCCGCTTTGCTGGGGCCCCGCATCCTGCGGTGTGAAACGGCACCAATTGCGGCACTTTCCGCCGTGCTTTACGCCACAGGCAACTTGTAACCGGCTATGCCGAAAAAATAAAGCTCTCGTCAAGATTCGACATTCTCCCCGGACAAGCTATGTTAGGATGGCAGGGAGGAAGCAAATGGAACATACAACACATATAAGGTATTCGGCCGTTTCGCTCTTTGCCGCCCTTCTGCTGGCAGCACTGCTTCTTTTGGGAGGTACCGCGGCGGCGAATGCCATAAAAAAAAGTTCTTTTTATCAGCAGAGCCGTTTGCTTCAGCTGATTGTGGCGCAGGATGGCATCAGCCTTGCAGGGCTGATGGAGGATGGCCAGTCGGTGGATACTGCCCTGAAATTTGCCCGGGCTGTTACCGATGCTTATGTCACCTTTGAATTTATCCCTATGCACGAGGCCAAAACCTTCGTCCAAATTTTCGAGAGTCTTTCGGAGGATATTGAAATTTCACAGTTTCGGTATCATGGCCGTGATCTGACCATTACCGGAACAGCGCCTAGCCTCCAAAGCTATGTGGATTTTATCAGCCGGCTGGAAGGCCGTGGATATTTTTCGCAGGTGATCGGCACCAATTACATCAACCAACAGGATCGTGTTCGGTTTGAGATTCTGTGTCTGACAAAAAATGAGACCGCTTCAGCTTATTCCTCATTCCTCCCTCCCCTGGGGGAATGACCGAATATATCTCCTCTATCCATTTTCTACACCCTTGGCGCAGGCTTTTCGGAGCCTGCGCCGCCCCTTTTTTGTTGCTATTTTCTTCTCATAATGCTACAATTGTGCCAGCCAGCTTTCAATTGGTGCCCAACATTTTATCCGGACAGGGGCATGCCCTGCTCCGGTTAAATGTCTTCATTTAAAAAGCCAATATGACAATCACATTTGTGAGGAGAAATCATGAAAAGACGAAGCATTCGCACTGCGGCGGCACTGCTTTTGGCTTTATGCCTTGCGCTATCCGCTTGCGGCTCTCAGCCCTCTTCCGAGGCTTCCTCCGGGGCGGCCTCAGATTCTTCCAGTGAAGACACTTCTTCCCCATCGCAGGAATCCTCCCTGCCTAGTGAGGAAAATCCCTCTACCCCCTCGGTAGAAAGCTCCGAAGCTTCCTCCCCCGGCTCTGAAAGCAGTTCGCCTTCGCAGGAGAATTCCAACCCGGGGGCTTCTGTTTCCACCCCCTTCGCCCTGCGTCAGGAGGATATCAGCGGCCTTTATGCCTTTAATCCCACGAATATGACCTATTCTCTCATGGGCGGCTCCAACCCCCATTATGGAGAGGCTCTGGAGCTTTTGCAGACCATCGGTAAGCTTTCCCCAACAGGTGTTCCGGATTTTACCGTGGATGCCGGGCTGTTGGTGGAGCTGGTGGATCATACGAAGTTTTCCTATATTCTACGTGGAACCGGCGTGGAGGTTGGCGGCAAATACTACGTTATGGAAGATTCCGCCTACCGCTATCTGCTTGATTTGGTCACCGAATCTTACTCCCAAGGTGAGGCTCACCCCCAGTGGCTGCTTCATTTGAATCCCAACCGGGTAACCGATATGGAGATCGGCAGCGCTCAGGTTAAGGCTTCTTCCGGAACGCTTTCCCCTCGGGATATGAACTGGCTGGCCAGTGATATCCGCATTGGCACAGTAGCGGATGGTTCTCTCTTCACCTATCCGGATACAGGCAATCTGCTTTCGACTATTAATTATCAGGGCGGCGACCTGTGGGTAAAGCTCTATTTTGACAGCGGCGTTGCCTATACACTGGCCTATGCCGGGGATTACCTGTATATTGAATCCAGTGACATGTCCTTCGGGTGCCGGTATACTCTTCAAAGCGCCGATTGGTATAAGGGCTTTTTAGCTACCCTTTTCCAAAGCGCCATTGATAAAGACACCCCCGCCTCTAAATCCGCGGAGCCTGCACAGGCCCAGCCGGAGGAGGCTCGGGAAAATCCCATGACCGCCAAGCCCGTTATCTACCTGTATCCCCAAACCGAAACAAAAGTGGATGTGAGCCTTGCCTACAAGGGGCGGCTGACCTTTACCTATCCCGCTTACCAAAATGGCTGGTCGGTAACCGCACGGCCCGATGGGTTCCTGACCAATTTGGCTGATGGTTCCTCCCACTATTACCTTTTCTGGGAGGGTATCCCCAACAAAATCCAGTGGGATCAATCGACCGGGTTTGTGGTTTCAGGGAAGGAAAGTGCCAGCTTCTTGGCCGAAAAGCTTTCCGCAATGGGGCTGACTGCCCGGGAATACAACGATTTCATTACCTATTGGGGCCCGAAAATGGTGGAAAACCCCTATAATCTAGTCACCTTCGCCGCAGAGGAATACGAGGAGTTGGCTCCTCTTACCATATCACCCAAGCCAGACAGCATCTTGCGGGTGCATATGGTGCTCAAGCCGCTTTCTTCGCCTGTGGAGGTAAAGCCCCAAACCCTTCCTGCCTTTTCCCGCACCGGCTTTACTGTGGTGGAATGGGGCGGAACCCTGCTCGACTAATCTCAGGTACACTGTTTCATTTGAGGGTGTAGACAAAAGTCTACACCCTCTATGGGGGGCATCCAATGCCCCCCATATTCCCCCCGGATTGCGCCGTTCCGGCGCAAAAAGTGGGATTCCTGCGTCGAAATCAATTCGACTGCGGAAGAATTACGCATCAAAACCATAAGGTATTCAGGCTAAAGGCGGTTATGTCTACAGTCTGCAATGAATATATACAGAGCCGCTATCCCGCAGGGGGTAACGGCTTTTTTCTTTGTGGAAAACATCTATAGAATAATTATGCATTTTAGCTTGATTTAAACAGCATATAGGTGTATAATAAACCGCATAGATGAATAAAATTTAGCTGGCGGCCTTTTGCCCCAGCCTTTTATGGGGAGGATTTACAATGAAAAAGCAATACAAAAAGATAGTTTTAGCCTATTCCGGCGGGTTGGATACTTCGGTTATCATCCCGTGGCTCAAAGAAAATTATGGCTGTGAGGTTATCGCCGTAGCCGCCGATGTAGGGCAGGGAGCCGAATTGGAAGGCTTAGAAGCCAAGGCCATCAAAACCGGTGCATCCAAGCTTTACATCGAAAATCTGGTGGATGAATTTGTGGATGGCTTTATTTTCCCCACCCTCAAGGCCGGGGCTAAATACGAAACCTACCTGATGGGCACCGCTTTTGCCCGCCCCATTATTGCCCAGCGCATCGCCGAAATCGCCCTCAAAGAAGGCGCCGATGCCATTGCCCACGGCTGCACCGGCAAGGGCAACGATCAGGTTCGCTTTGAGCTGACCATTAAGCATTTTGCCCCGGATATGGATATCATTGCCCCTTGGCGCACCTGGGAGCTGAAATCCCGTGAGGATGAAATCCGCTATGCCGAGGCTCACGATGTTCCCCTGAATATTTCCTACGAAACCAACTACTCCAAGGATATGAACCTGTGGCACCTTTCCCACGAAGGCCTCGATCTGGAAGACCCCGCCAACGCTCCTGACTTGGATAAGATTTTGGAGCTGGGTGTTTCTCCCCAGAAGGCCCCCGATGCCATTACCTCTGTTTCCATCACCTTTGAAAAGGGCATTCCCGTGGCTCTGGACGGTAAGCAAATGAAGGGTTCTCAGCTTATCGCCGAGCTGAACAAACTGGGCGGCGCGAACGGCATCGGTATCCTTGATCTGGTGGAAAACCGCTTGGTAGGCATGAAAAGCCGCGGCGTTTACGAAACCCCCGGCGGCACCATTCTCTATCACGCTCATGAGGTTCTCGAAAGCATCTGCTTGGATAAGGAAACCAGCCACTACAAGGCTTTGGTAGCCCAGAAATACGCCGATCTTGTTTACAACGGCCAGTGGTTCACCCCTCTGCTCAATTCCCTCAATGCCTTTGTGGACAGCACCCAGCAGACCGTAACCGGTGAGGTTAAGCTGAACCTCTATAAAGGCAACATCATGAATGCCGGTGTCACCAGCCCCTACAGCCTCTATTCCGAGGAGGTTGCTACCTTCGGTGAGGATACCGTTTATGACCAGTATGATTCCAAGGGCTTTATCAACCTGTTTGGCTTGCCCATCAAGGTCAGAGCCATTGCCTCCAAAAACTGGGAGGAGGCATCGCCTCTTTCGTCGGGTGAAGGTAAATAAAAATTGTTACCCTTACGCTTGATGGGAACCCTTCGTCACTTTCTTCGGGCTTAGGCTGATTAAAATTATTTCCTTTGCACACGAAGATAGAGCCAAGATAAATACTGCCCCTTTTCCCTGCCGGAGGCTGGAGGGGGTTCATGGGGGAACTAGTTCCCCCATGAGGCGCTTTGTGGCTGAAGCCTGCGAATGCCACTTCGGCATTTTCCGCAGAAAATGCAAGCGCCTGAAAGGTTGTCCCAGCCGCACGGCATGAGTGCGGGAGTGCTGGATTTTAACGTCATAAAACCAAGAAAAAATGCTTTTAATCTTTGGCTATTCTTTGCATCCTTGCATCCTTTTTCATCGTGGAGAAAGGTTGTCCCAACCGCACGGCATGAGCGCAGGAATTGTGCTCATGCTGGCTATTACTATTTCAACTCCCAAGGAGGAACGCACTGTATGAAGCTATGGGCAGGCCGCTTCGCCAAGGAGGCCGATAAGCGCCTCAACGATTTTAACGCCTCCATCTCCTTTGACTGCCGGATGGCGGCCCAGGATATTGAAGGCTCGCTGGCACACGCCGCTATGCTGGAACAGGTGGGGCTGTTATCTTCCGGCGATGCCGCTTCTATTTCGGAAGGGCTGAAAGGAATTCTGGCTGATCTGGAATCGGGAGCATTGGAGTTTGACCCGGAGGCGGAGGATATCCATATGTTTGTGGAAGCTTGCCTTACCCAGCGCATTGGTGATGCGGGCAAGCGCCTGCATACCGCCCGGAGCCGCAACGATCAGGTGGCGGTGGATTTGCGGCTGTATCTGCGGGATGAGCTGGAGCAGCTTTCCCATGGGGTGCAGGAGCTGATCACCGTGCTGGCCGAGCTTGCCCGGGAGCACACCCACACGGTCATGCCCGGGTATACCCATCTCCAGCGGGCTCAGCCGGTAACCTTTGGGCACCACCTCTGTGCATGGGCGCAGATGCTGCTGCGGGATATGGGACGCCTTGCCGATGCAGGCAAGCGCATGAATCAAAGCCCTCTGGGCTGCGGTGCGCTGGCCGGCACCACCTACCCCATCGACCGACAGTTGACCAGCCGCTTACTGGGCTTTGACCAGCCCTGTGCCAACAGTCTGGATGGTGTTTCGGACCGGGATTTTTGTCTGGAAATTGCCTCCGCTCTTTCCATTATCATGGTTCATCTTTCCCGCATGTCAGAGGAAATCATCCTCTGGTGCTCATGGGAGTTTAAATTCATTGAGCTGGACGATGCCTTTTCCACCGGCTCCTCCATTATGCCCCAGAAGAAAAACCCGGATATCGCCGAATTGGTGCGGGGCAAATCCGGCCGGGTTTTCGGTTCTCTCATGACCCTGCTCACCGTTATGAAGGGTCTGCCGCTGGCTTACAACAAGGATATGCAGGAGGATAAACAGGCCATTTTCGACTGTCTGGATACTGTCAAGATGTGCTTGGAGGCCTTCACCCCCATGGTGGCTACCATGACCGTGCGCAAAGAAAACATGCGGGAAGCGGCGGCTAAGGGCTTTATCAACGCCACCGACTGCGCCGATTATCTGGTGAAAAAGGGTCTCCCCTTCCGGGATGCCTATAAAATTACCGGCCAGCTTGTGGCCCTTTGCATTGAAGAAGGCAAAACACTGGAAACCTTGCCCCTTGCCCGCTATCAAGCTCTTTCACCTCTTTTTGCAGAGGATGTGTTCGAGGCCATTGACCTGATGACCTGCCTGAACCAGCGCACCTCTGAGGGCGGCCCAAGCCCTGCCTCTGTTCTCAAACAGCTAGAGGCACTGCCTCTCTCGTCGGGCATAGGCGAATAAAAATCCCTCCCCTTGCGCCCGATGGCTTGCCCTATCCACTTTTTGTGGGGCTTCGCCTCTCTCGTCGGGCATAGGCGAGTAAAAATCCTTCCCCTTGTGCTCGGCGGCAAAGGCATTTTAATAATCAAAGCGGCGGCAATTGTGCCGATATATACAAAGAGCGGTTTCTTCCGCTCTAAGGAGGAAACACTCATGAAAAAGATTCAAGCAGGAATTATCGGGGCCACCGGCTATGCCGGCTTGGAAATTGCCCGTATTTTAGCCACACATCCGGCGGCGGAGCTGGCGGCGGTCAGCTCGGTGAGCTTTACCGGCCAAGCCCTCAGTCAGGTATACCCTTCCATGGCCGGGATCGTGGATGACCTTCTGTGCACCGATGAACAGGCAGTGGAGCGCTCGGAGGTGATTTTTGCCTCCCTGCCTCACGGCCTTTCAGAAAAGCTGGCTCGTCTCTGCTTTGATGCAGGCAAGCTGTTTATTGATATGGGTGCGGATTTTCGCCTCCACCGCTCCGAGGACTATCTCAAATGGTATGGTGGGCAGTTTGATGACTATGAACTGCATCAAGCGGCGGTTTATGCCATCCCCGAGCTTTTCCGGGAGCAGATTAAGGGAGCAAAGATTATTGCCAACCCCGGCTGCTACCCCACCTCTGTGGCGTTGGGACTGGCTCCCCTGCTCAAAACCGGTGCAATCGAAACCAGCGGGATTGTCATTGATTCCAAATCCGGTGTAACTGGGGCGGGCCGGGGCCTGACCCAGAATACCCATTATCCCGACTGCAACGAGGCTTTTTCCGCTTATAAGGTAGCGAGCCACCGCCATACCCCCGAAATCGAGCAGACCCTTTCCGCTTTAGGCGGCAAGCCCGCCTCCATTACCTTTGTTCCTCACCTTTTGCCCATCAACCGTGGCATTCTTTCCACCATGTATCTCACCCTTACCGGTGGGCCCTCCGGGCAGGAGCTCCATGAGCTTTATACCTCCTTCTACCAGTCGGAAAAGTTTGTCCGAATCATGCCCTTGGGGGAAAGCGCCAACCTGCGCAATGTCAAGCTTTCCAACTACTGCGATATTTCCCTCCACCCGGACCCCCGCACAGGGCGGTTGGTGGTGGTTTCGGTCATTGACAACATGATGAAGGGTGCGGCCGGGCAAGCGGTTCAAAACATGAATCTTGTCTGCGGCCTCCCCGAGGATACCGGCCTTGACTTTGTTCCTCCCGCATTCTAAACCAGCTCAAACACTGTATTCACTACAGCACCCCGATTTGTTTGTAAAAGCCATTCCTACAGAAAGAGGAGACAGCTATGAAAATCACACCCATCAGCGGCGGCGTATGTGCCCCGGCCGGTTTTGAAGCCGCAGGCATTCACTGCGGCATTGCCAAAAAGCCCGATAAAAAAGATTTGGCCCTGATTGTCAGTGAGGTGGATGCAGCCTGCGCCGCCGTTTATACCCAAAACAAGGTACAGGGCGCACCCATTTGGGTGACACAGGAGCACATCGCAGACGGCAAGGCCCGGGCGATTCTCTGCAACAGCGGCAACGCCAACACCTGCAATGCGGATGGCCCCGCCAAGGCCAAGCGTATGTGCCAGCTGGCAGGGGATGCACTGGATATCCCCACCGAGGATGTGGTGGTTGCCTCCACCGGCGTAATCGGGCAATCCCTGCCCATTGAGCCCATTGAGGGCAGTATGCATACGCTGGTTTCCCGCCTGAGCCCGCAGGGCAGCGGCGATGCAGTCAAGGCTATTATGACCACCGACCTTGCAGAAAAGGAAATTGCGGTTTCCTTTGAGCTGGGCGGCAAAACCTGCACCATTGGCGGCATTGCCAAGGGCTCGGGAATGATTCACCCCAATATGGCCACTATGCTGGCCTTTATCACCACCGATGTGTGCATTTCCTCCGGGCAGCTCCAAGCCGCTCTGGATAGTGTTGTGAAGGATACCTTCAACATGGTCAGCGTGGATGGGGATACCTCCACCAACGATATGTGCGCTGTGCTGGCCAACGGTCTGGCAGGCAACACCCCTATTTTGGAGGATAACGAGGATTTTGAGCAGTTTGTTTCCGCACTCACCCATGTGTGCATTTATTTGGCCCGCTCCATGGCCGCCGATGGTGAGGGTGCAACCAAGCTGCTGGAATGCCGGGTCACCGGGGCACCCACCGAAAAGGCCGCCCGCATTCTGGCCAAATCGGTGATTACCTCCAGCCTCTTTAAAGCTGCCATGTTCGGTGAGGATGCCAACTGGGGCCGTATCCTCTGCGCTCTTGGCTATGCTCCCTGCGATTTTGATATTGATCTCGTAGCAGTCACCTTGGCTTCTGCCGCCGGTTCTGTTGAGGTGTGCCGCATGGGTGCCGGGGTTTCCTTCAGCGAAGAAGAAGCCAAAAAGGTTTTGCAGGAAAAAGAAATTGAGATTCTTGTCTCTCTCGATCAGGGAGATGGCGTGGCAGTAGCATGGGGCTGTGATCTCAGCTACGATTATGTCAAAATCAACGGAGATTACCGCTCATGATGGATTTAACCAACGCGCACAAGGCAGGGGTGCTGATACAGGCCCTGCCTTATATACAAAAGTATTTCGGCAAGATTGTAGTTGTCAAATACGGCGGCAACGCCATGATTGACGATGAGCTGAAAACCGCCGTAATGAACGACATTATGCTTCTCTCCCTCATCGGCATCAAGGTGGTGCTGGTCCATGGGGGCGGCCCGGAAATCACCGGAACCCTGAACCGCATGGGGATTGAATCCAAATTTATCGGCGGCCTGCGCTATACCGATGCGGAAACCGCCAAGGTGGTGCAGATGGTGCTGGCGGGCAAAACCAACAAGGATTTGGTGGTGGAGCTCCAACGCTGCGGCGGAAAAGGCATCGGCCTGTGTGGCTTGGATGGCGGCATGATTCAGGCGAAAAAGCTGGAGGGTGAGGTTGATCTTGGCTTTGTGGGGGATATCACCAAGATCAATGCAGGTATTATCCTTGACCAGCTGGATAAGGGCTATATCCCCATTATTTCCACAGTGGGAAGCGACAGCGAAGGGAATGTTTACAACATCAACGCCGATACCGCCGCTGCCGCCATTGCCAGCGAGCTGAAAGCGGAAAATCTGATTCTCATGACCGATATCCGTGGGCTTCTGCGGGATAAAGAGGATGAATCCACCCTCATTCCGGTGGTGCATGTCAGCGAAGTTCCTTCTCTGATTCGCCAAGGCATTATTTCCGGCGGCATGATCCCCAAGATCGACAGCTGCGTGGAATCGGTGCGCCGAGGCGTGGTCAAGGCCTTTATCATTGACGGTCGCATCCCCCATTCTATCCTCATTGAAATGATGACCAACGAAGGCATTGGCACCATGTTCTGCAACAACTAGGGGGCTTCGCCTCTCTTGTGGGGTCTAGAACGCTTAAAATCCTGTCTTTGCACACAACAGCTTTGTTGGAGGGAAAAGCCCTTTTCGTGGTACCTTTCTTTTCCTTATATTTCAGCAAGCAAAGCTTTCAAACTTGGCACTCATGCCGTGCCGGGCACACACTTTCTCCACAATGAGAAAGTGTGCAAAGAATCGCCAAGGGGCTCTGCCCCTTGTTACCCCGCCGCCGAGATTGAGCAGAGTTGCTAATTAAAAGCTGTGGTCGTGCTCATGCCGCACAGGCACATCCTTTCTTTTTGGCTGAAAAAGAAAGGATGCAAAGAAAAAAGCCTCCTCTGGCGACAGGCAAGGTTTTCTGTCCTTTTTTCCGGCATAGAGCGCCAGCTTCCCCCTTCTACTCAACAACATACGACATTACAATGGGAAAGGAACGGTTCACCATGAAATTTGCTGACCTAAAAAGCGGCTACCAGCAAAGCATTGCCGGCACCTACAGCCGGTTTGATCTGGATGTGGAGCAAGGGCAGGGAGCATCCTGCCAAAACGCCGAAGGCAAGGAATACATTGATTTTTCCTCCGGCATCGGGGTCAATTCGCTTGGTTTTTGCGATGAGGGCTGGGTAAAGGCAATTGAAGCCCAGCTGCACACCCTAAACCACACCTCCAACCTTTACTACACCCAGCCCCAGCTGGAACTGGCTAAGGCTTTGTGTGAAAAATCTGGGATGCAGCGGGTCTTTTATGCCAATTCGGGTGCTGAGGCCAACGAGGGCGTCATCAAAACTTGCCGCAAATATTCCAGCGACAAATACGGCCCCGGCCGCTATGAAATCATCTGCCTGCACAATTCCTTCCATGGCCGCACCATAACCACCCTTTCCGCAACGGGTCAGGAAGTATTCCACCAGCATTTTCACCCCTTCACACCCGGCTTTGTATTCGCTGAGGCCAACAATTTAGCTGATCTGACCGCTAAGGTCACCGAAAAAACCTGTGCCATTTTTGTGGAGTGCGTGCAGGGTGAAGGCGGCGTTATCCCCCTGACCGAAGAATTTATTGCCGGAATTGCCAAGCTCTGTGCAGAAAAAGATTTGGTTCTGGCGGTGGATGAAGTGCAGACCGGTTTGGGACGCACCGGAGCCTTTTTCTGCTACCAGCATTTTGGCCTGCAACCCGATGTAGTCTCCACTGCAAAGGGTCTGGGCGGCGGCCTCCCTATCGGTGCCGTGCTGTTTGGTGAGAAAACCAAGAATACCCTCGGCCCCGGGGATCACGCCACCACCTTTGGCGGCAACCCCATTGTGTGCGCCGGGGCAAATTATGTAGTGGAACAGCTTACCCCCGCCTTTTTGGCAGAGGTTACCGTCAAGGGTGCGGCCATCACCGAGAAGCTGCTGGCCATGAAGCACGTGAAATCCGTAACCGGCAAGGGCCTGATGCTGGGTGTGGAACTGGATGGCCCTGCCTCGGTGGATGTAGTCAAGGCCTGTGGTGAAAAGGGGCTTATCCTGCTCACCGCCAAGCATAAGCTGCGGCTTCTCCCTCCGCTGAATATCAGCTCTGATCAGCTGGATAAAGGCCTTGCTATACTTTCGCAGGTGCTGGAAGGCATCGCTTAAACATCAACAGAGGAGTGAACGGATATGAAGCATCTGCTGAAAATGCTGGATTTAAGCCGGGATGAAATTCTCAGCATCCTGAATCTGGGTGACCAGCTGAAATACGAGCAAAAGCACCACATCCCCCACCGTCATTTGGAGGGCAAAACCCTTGGAATGATTTTTTCCAAATCCTCCACCCGCACCCGGGTTTCCTTTGAAACCGGCATGGTGCAGCTGGGCGGCTACCCCCTGTTCCTGAGCAGCAGCGACATGCAGCTGGGCAGGGGCGAACCCATCAAGGATACCGCACGGGTGCTTTCCCGGTATCTGGATGGCATTATGATCCGCACCTTTGCCCAGCAGGATGTGGAGGATTTGGCCGCCTACGGCAGCATCCCCATTATCAATGGGCTCACTGATTTTGCTCATCCCTGTCAGGTCTTGGCCGATCTCATGACCATCCGGGAATACAAGGGCAATCTGGAAGGGCTGACCATGTGCTATATCGGGGATGGCAACAACATGGCCAACTCCCTCATTGTGGGCGGCCTCAAGGTTGGTATGAAGGTTCGTGTGGCCACCCCTGCCGCTTATAAGCCGGATCAATCTGTGCTGGATTTCGCCGCTGATTTTGGCGATGCCTTCACCCTCACAGAAGATCTTTCCACTGCCGCTCAGGATGCGGATGTGGTGATTACCGATGTATGGGCCTCCATGGGTCAGGAAGGCGAAGCCCAGCAGCGCCGCAAGGATTTTGCCGGGTTCCAGATCAACCGGGAGCTGATGAGCCACGCAAAGGCTGATTCTCTGGTGCTCCACTGCCTGCCCGCCCACCGGGAAGAGGAAATCACCGGGGAAATGTTTGATGCCCACGCCGCCGAAATTTTCGATGAGGCTGAAAACCGCCTCCATGCCCAAAAGGCCGTGCTGGTGCATTTGATGAAATAACCAGCCTGCTTCTATATCTGTGAACAGGAATCTGAAAATATAAAAAGAACTGCGCCCTTCGGCGCAGTTCTTTTTATATACTGTATGTCTATTTTACAGCTTAACGATTTCGCCCTGCATGTTGCAGCTGGCACCGGCTGCGTTGGCTTCATCGGTATCGATATGCATTGCGGTGCTAAAAGAGGGGTTCACACGAACCACCACATCACCAAGCACAACGGCACGCTCGGGGCAATCCAGGCGAACCCATACAATTTCCTTATCCGCAACGCCCAGCTTAGCGGCATCCTCGGGGGTGGTGTGGATATGGCGCTTTGCAACGATCACACCTTCTTTGAGCTCAACCTCACCCTTGGGGCCAACCAGCTTGCAGGCTCCGGAGCCTGCGGTGTTTCCGGATTCACGGATGGGAGCAACCACGCCTAAGGTGCGGGCATCGGTCAGGGAAACCTCCACCTGAGTGGCGGGGCGGGTAGGCCCTAAAATAATAACATTGCTGATGGTTTTTTTTGCTCCAACCACGTCAACACGCTCTTCACAGGCATATTGGCCGGGCTGGGAAAGATCCTTCTTCTTGGTCAAAGCGGCGCCTTTACCAAAAAGGATTTCCAAATCCTCCTGGCAGAGATGAACGTGTCTTGCAGATGTTTCCACTAAAAATTTTTCACTCATGATAATTCCTCCCACAAATAAAAGTCTGGACAAAGCTTCGGGCACCATCGCCCCAAACACTGCCCCGACTGAAATAAGGCCTTTTTCCCATTTTCCCCTCCACGGCAAAACAAAAAAGCCTCTAAAGCTATGCACCGCATCGGCAATTTTTTCCATTTATACCGA
The DNA here is from genome assembly GCA_035621215.1 of Oscillospiraceae bacterium MB08-C2-2. NCBI lineage: Bacteria > Bacillati > Bacillota > Clostridia > Eubacteriales > Oscillospiraceae > Oscillospiraceae bacterium MB08-C2-2. The sequence goes on from CP141729.1 coordinate 2,089,721, forward strand.
CACAATACCCTATTTTTCTATTTTACCCCTTTGCATCCCGCATTGCAAGAGGCCCCAGCAAATTTGTGGCGCACTCCCAGTGGGTTTTTCGGCTTTTTCCACCATTTTATTTTTGCCTGCAATGCTGTATAATAATAAAAGAAAGGGGATGAGCTCAGATGCTTGAAAGCTTTGACCAGCTGCGGGAAACCGTTTTATCCTGCACCCGCTGCCGCCTTGCCGAAACACGCACCAATGTGGTTTTCGGCGTGGGGCCTTTGGATGCTCCGGTTATGCTGATCGGGGAAGGCCCGGGAGAAAACGAGGATTTGCAGGGGGAGCCTTTTGTGGGCCGTGCCGGAAACCTGCTGGATAAAATGCTGGATGCGGTGGAGCTTTCCCGCAGCAGCAATGTTTATATAGCCAATATGGTGAAATGCCGCCCGCCCAAAAACCGGGACCCCCAGCCCGATGAGGTGGAATGCTGTATGGGTTACCTGCGCAATCAGGTCAAGCTGATTCGCCCCAAGATTATTGTCTGCCTCGGGAGAGTGGCCGCACAGAACATCATCTCCCCTGATTTTAAGGTTACCAAGCAGCACGGGCATTTTTTTCAGCGGGGAGAGACTCTTTTGATGGGCACCTTGCACCCTGCCGCCCTGCTGCGTAACCCCAACATGAAACCCGAGGCCTTTGCTGATTTTCTGGCTCTGCGGGATAAGCTGGATGAGCTTGGGGTGCTGCCTGCCTTTGAGGCTCACGGCCCAAGCCTGCCGGTATAGCTTTTCAGCCATAGATTTTCAAGCCCCTGCTTTCCCACAGAATTGGGAAGGCAGGGGCTTTTGCTTTTGGGAGAGCTTGTCAAAGATTCATGTTTTATGTCGCTTCGGCATATATCTTTAAAAGATCGGTAAGCTTTCGGAGGTGATTGCTATGGAACAGCCAGTGGCTCTGGAGGATGTTTACATAAACCCGGCTCTCCCCCAAAAGGAAAGGGCACAGGAATTTTATCGCCAAATTGGGAACCCCTGCCGTTTTCGTGTGGGCAAAGTTGTGGTCAATCTGGAGTTCACCCCCGGCGGCAAACCCTTTGAAGAAGCTTTACGCAGCTATTTATACCATTTGGAGGCATCGCAAGGTCATTCCGATTGAAAGGAGGCATCCCCGTGGCCCGCATCCGAAAAAAGCAGGAAGGCTCCGCTCTTCGGCAGCGCTGGCAAACCGCCCTGTATGTCCGCCTTTCCCGTGAGGATGGCCGGGAGGTTAGCCTGAGCATCGAAAACCAAACCCGGCAGCTTATGGAGTTCCAGCAAAGCCGTCCAGACGAACTGGAGCTTGCGGGGCTTTATGTGGATGACGGCTGCACCGGCACCGACTCTCAGCGGGAAGGCTTTCAAAAAATGCTGGAGGATATCCGAGCAGGCAAGGTCAACTGCGTGGTGGTCAAAGACCTTTCCCGGCTTTCCCGTAATTACTCGGAGGCTGGAGAATACATCGAGCGCTTTTTCGTGGAGCACGACGTGCGCTTCATCTCGCTGGGGCTTCCCCCTCTGGATAGCTATGCCCACCCCGAGCAAATGAGCAGCATTGCCGTGCCCATTCAAAATGTAATCAACGATGATTTTTGCAAGCAAACCTCCCTAAAGGTGCGGGAGGTTCTCAATGCCAAGCGCCGCCGGGGGGAGTTCATCGGAGCTTTTGCCCCCTATGGCTACTGCAAGCACCCGGAGGATAAGCATCGGCTGGCCATAGATGCACCCGCAGCGGATGTGGTGAAGAATGTCTTTCAGTGGTATGCCCGGGAAGGGCTGAGCAAAAGCGGCATTGTGCAGCGGCTTAATCGGCTGGGAATTCCCAACCCGGCAGGCTATAAAAAGGCGGCCGGGCTAAAATACCAGAACCCCCACACCAATGGAAAGGGGGTTTTGTGGAGCACCTCCACCTTGACTCGCATTCTGCAAAATCCCATTTATTTGGGGCATATGGTGCAGGGGCGCCAGCGGGTTAAGAGCCATAAGGTTCATACACAGGTTCTTACCCCAAGCCACGAATGGTTTGTTGTGGAAAACACCCATCCCCCTTTGGTGGAGGAAGAACTTTTCGAGCAGGCCCGCCGCCTACAAGAGCGGGATACCCGGGTGGCACCACAGAAAAATACCCTCTATCTTTTTTCGGGTTTTCTGCGCTGCGGGGATTGCGGTAAGGCTCTCACACGCAAAACGGCAAAGGGGTATGTTTACTATGCCTGCCGCACCTATTCCGAGCAATCCAAGGAGCATTGCACCAAGCACTCCATCAACGAAAAGGCCTTGGAGCAAGCGGTTCTAAGGGCTGTGCAGGCTGGAGTTTCCCTTTTGGAGAATCCCGCCGGCCCGCCGAATGAGCCGGGCTTTTTGCATCCCATCGGAGAAAATCCGCTGGATATTCTTCTTAAAAATCGCAGGCAGGAGCAAAACAGGGCCGCCGCCATTCTGGATTCTCTCTATGCCGACTGGAAAACCGGTGAAATTTCAAAGGAGCAATATCAACGCCTTAAAAAACACTGGGAAGAAGAGGCGGAGCGCCTCAAGGATTCCATCCAATACATACAGACCAAGAAAAACGACCAAACGGCTCAGAACAGCATGGGGAATCCGGTTTGGGAACATCTGAAAAAGCACGCCAACATTCCCAGTCTTGACCGCAGTCTCCTGACAGAGCTGGTTGATTCCATCTATGTTTTTGAGGGGAACGCTATTACCATACGATTTCAATGTGCCAGTCCCTTTCTTTTTCAGGAGAAGTTCTTTCCATAATTTAATTGGCCGTATTGGTTGTGTATAAACATAGGGTGCCACCGGCCCCATTGGTGCTACTGGTGCTGCCGGTGTAACTGGCGCAACTGGCCCTACCGGTGCTGACGGCGCAACTGGCCCTACTGGTGCTATTGGTGTAACTGGCGCAACTGGCGCAACTGGCCCTACCGGCGCTACCGGCGTTGCCGGCGCAACTGGCCCTACCGGCGCTACCGGCGTTGCCGGCGCAACTGGCCCTACCGGTGCTACCGGCGTTGCCGGCGCAACTGGCCCTACCGGTGCTGACGGCGCAACCGGCCCTACTGGCCCTACCGGTACTCTCGGCGCAACCGGCCCTACTGGTCCTACCGGTACTGCCGGCGCAACTGGCCCTACTGGTCCTACCGGCGCTGACGGCGCAACTGGCCCTACTGGTCCTACCGGCGCTGACGGCGCTACTGGTCCTACTGGTCCTACCGGCGCTACTGGCCCTACTGGTCCTACCGGCGCTGGTGCAGTTGTTGCCTTTGCATCGGGTACCCCCGCAGTAGTCACCACGGTTCTGGGTGGCTTGGTGGGTACCACCACTGCAGTCGGGTTCGGCAACTCCGTTGCTGGCCTGAATATTGTAGGTGGTGTTATTGATACCACCGGTACCACCAATATGGCCTTCTCTGTGCCTCGTGATGGCACAATAACTTCTCTCGCTGCTGAATTCAGCCTGTCGTTGGCTGCAACCTTAGTTGGCTCCACCGTTACAGTGTCGGCACAATTGTTCTCAGCACCTGCACTGAGCAATTCCTTTTCAGCGGTACCAGGGGCACTTGTCACACTGGCTCCGCCTTATACTGGAATTGTAGCTGTAGGCGCCTCCTCTGCCGGGGTAACCACCGGGCTTTCAATACCGGTTACAGCAGGTACCCGCTTAATGTTGGTTTTCGCTGCCAATGTAACAGCAGGTATTGACATTGCTACTACTCTGACTGGCTTTGCCAGTGCGGGAGTCAACATCGTATAAAGCGAAGCCTTTTTGAGATACCGCAATCGCCTCACTGTATAATGAAATTACAACAGGCAACGGATATACTCATATAACTTCTTGCGTGTAGATGAGTATAAAGCCGGTATAGACTGCCTTTGGCGGTTAGCGGCAGATCGCCGCTGTTTAAAACCCCAGTGGGGTTTTAAACCTATACAACTATAAAAGTTTGAAAGGGAAGCGGCTCTGCGAGCCGCTTCCCTTTTTCTGGTTTGTATTTAATACCCGGCGGCTATTTCAGCGGCCCGCTTAGCATACTTACTGGTTTTTTGCTCATACATCTTTTTATCTGCCGATGAAACCACCTGATCAATGCTCGCCTGAGGGTCTTGTGTCAAACTGGTAATACCATAGCTGAAAGAAAGCTTGTAAGCCCTTTTTTCCGAGAGGTTAATTTCCTCCAATGCCTGCTGCGCCCGCAGAATCAGCCTCTCTGCCACATCCGTTTCACATTGGAGCAGCACAATAAATTCATCCCCGCCCCAGCGGCAGATCGCATCGCTCTGGCGAATGCTTTGGCGAATGGCACCAATAACCCCGGTAATCATTTCATCTCCGGCATCGTGGCCGTAGGTATCGTTGATGTATTTCAGGCCGTCCAAATCCACAAAGCATACGCTGACCGGTGCCGGCACAAGCCTTGCATTGGAAATTAAATTCTGCATCAGCTTGTAGCCATGATCCCGATTGTAAACGCCTGTCATGTTATCGATGGAGGCAAAGTATTTAAGCTGCTCCTCATGCACCTTCTGCGCGGTGATATCCACAGCGGTTTCAATGTGCACATTGCGCCCGTCAATCCAGCGGATAATGGAATCCTTGGCTAAATACCAACGGCCATTGACTGTATTTTGAAACTCCCAGCTGTAGGATTCCCGCAGAATGTTCCCCTTATTATCGATCATTTTGGGAATGGGGCAAAAGGGACAGGGGCCGGTCTGCCCCACCTGAAGCACCTGCCAGCAGGTTTTGCCGATCAGTTGGTCCACCGGCTTTTCCAAAACATCTGCAACCACCCGGTTGGTAAAGGTAATCTCATAAGTATCCAGCGTATTGACATAAATAACGCTTTCAATGTTATCCGAGATGGTTTGGAGGATTTCCCGGCTTCTGCGGCTTTGCTCCTCCGCTTCCCGCCGGGCTATCAAAGAAACCACCACGCTGGCTGTGTTTTTGAGGAGCTGAATTTCGCTGCTGCTCCATTTGCGGCACGCGACACAATCATCGAAGCCGATGTATCCCACCGGGCGATCCATTTGATAAAGAGTGATAATGGCCAGCGCACGGATATTCTGCGCCTCAAGAATCACCCGGTCTTTTACCGGCAGTGTTTGGATGTCCTCGGTAACATACACTCCACTGTCAACAATGGAATCATAAGGATAAGAGTCTTTGGGCAGGTTCTGGAGCATATCAATAACAGGCTCTATGCCCTCCGCACACCATTCATAGGTGTTGCGGGTCATGGTATCGGATATTTCTTCAAAAACATAAGCCCGGCTGGCCCGCACATACCGCCCCACCATACGCAAAATCTTGTTGATGGCTGCATCCACATCCTGGGTATGATAAGCCGCCTGAAAAATGCCGGACATTAAATTGCTTGTATCCATAACAGCACGTGCCTCGGCATGGCTGCGCCTTGAAATATACAGAATAAAATAATTCTCGCCCTGAAACTCCATATGATTGCCGGAGATGGAAACCTCCACCGCCGCCGATTCAAAGTTGATTAAACGCGCCTTAACCCGATGAATGAAACCCACGCTGGTGAGGCTGTAAAGAATGTTTTCCATATCCTCCGGGTTTTCGAATCGAAGCAGCTGGCTCAGGCCAAGCTCCTGCTGATCTTTCCCAAAGTGCTCAATGGCAAGCAGGGGGTTGATCAGAATCTTGGCACTGACATTCACAAATACCAGCGGGTTACCTGGCCTGTTTCGGCAGACCACGATGGGGGTAGGGGCATTTTTAAAGGTGTTTTCAAGAAAAGAATATGTCATAGCTTCACCCTGTTTCATGCTCATCAAGAGCAGGGGTCCCAGTATTGACTCACTCCTGGGTCAGACAGGTAGAATTTCGAATAATCAGCTCTGTTCCCAGATAAATGTGCTGGGAGGGTGTATCCGGTTCAGAAAGCTGCTGTGCCAGAACATCACAGGCGGTATACCCCATTTGAAACCGGGGCAGGTTGGTGGTGGTAATGGAAGGGCTGGTGCTGACCGAAATATCCGTGTTATCCGATCCGATCACCATAATATCCTCTGGAACCCGCAGCCCCAGCTGAGAAGCCGCCTTGATCACAGCGGCGGCATACACATCGGTTGTAGCATAGATCAGGTTGGGCCGGTGGGCGGCGCTAAGAATCTGTGTGGCCGAAAACATGGCCAGACGAAAGCTGGTTTTAGGCACGGAAAGCTGCCAACCCACCGGTACCGTTACACCTGCGCTTTCAACTGCCGCCAAAAAGCCTTGCCTGCGGCGTATTGTGTTTTGGTAAAGGGGCGGGCCGCTGATGATAGCGATCTTGCGCCGCCCGGTGGAAAGTGCATACTCCCCCGCATTCTGGCTTGCGGAAAAATCATCCGCTGCAACAAAGGAGCCGCCGTATTCCTCCGAATACTGATGGCACTGGACAATGGGTATATGGCCGGAAAGCTTTGCCCAAAGCTCCGGGGCCAAGTAGCATGCCGAAATCAGCCCGGCTGACCGAGTGGAGCTGAGCAGCACCTTAAAGGCGGGGAAGTATTCCGGTGTCAGCTCACCGTTGTGCACCAAAAGACTATAGCCGTGCCGCACAGAGGCTGCCTGAATTCCGTCGATAATGGGGCCATAAAAACCATCCATCAGGCTGGGAACTGCCGCAATAATCAGTTCCCCCTGCCGGTTGGAGGATAAAGTTCCTCTAGGGCTATAGCCCATTTCCTCAATAATTTTTGTCACATGGCGAAAAGTATCCGGTCTCACATCCGCCGATTGATTGATCACTCGGGATACAGTTGCCACCGATACGCCTGCTGCCTGAGCCACCTGGGATATGGTGACTTTGGCACCCTGCTCCTTTATTTTTTCGCCTTCTTTCTGTTTATCCAATCCTGAGTCCTCCTTTCAAGGACAAGCTATTTTCTAAATTTTCACCTTTCAATCAGCCTCATCTGCACTTTCAAGTTGACTGATTCTATTGGCTTTTTAAAACTCTATGGGCAAACCGCACACCGGTGAAAAAACCATACAGTCTCGGAACGTGTTGCCTGCCAAAAGAGATTCACCTGCATACAGAAGCGCTCCGCTCCTGCTCACCTGACTGGCCAAAATGTGCCCTGCACTGCCACAAATCTCTATTTTGAAAATCGCGATGTTTTAAGTATAGTATACCTTATTCCCACACTAAAGTACAGCAAATAATGTAAATTACAATTTAAAATTCTATCTTCCTTCTATCTATACACAATTATTAAATTATGTATAGAAACATCTCTTGTTTTCTTCTGTTTTCCTCTATGTCTTACACAAATGTTAAAATGTAATTTCCAATTTTTGTTTAGATTTTGCAATCCGCCAGTTAATTTCTTTGCCAATACTCCCTTTTATTCCTCTGCATCTTATGATTCATTTAGAGTTTTTTTGCGCTTCAACACAAGCTCGACTTAAGTAATTTTGCCCCAGATGCTCAAAAAAGCTCAGCGGCAGAAGCGCCTGATTGTTCATCTACCCACTGGAAGGCGGCGATTGCTGAAAGGCTGCACGGTAAAACGCTTTTTTCATTGTAATTACACTCCTCTGTAAATACCATCCTTCTTTCTTCATTTACCCTTTCGGCCGCAATTGCCTATAACTTAGGGGCAATTCGGTTATAATTTTTTCCCCGAAGCCTTTGTTTGTTTAAAGGTCGATTTATAAAAGCTTTATGCCTGTTTTTCCGTGTACTACCCAAGAAGCTACAGAATAATTTCAGGTTTTTAGAACACCATCCAGCCTCTCTCTTAACACAGTTTTATATTCTATAAAGAAATGGGAACACTGAACATGCCATTAATTGGCTCTATAGGCATATTTACGTATAACTCAGGCAAAAAAGCGTTCAGGGATTTAACCTGTTTTTAACAAAACTTCTCTTTTGCATTTTACATTGCCAGAATAAGATAAGGCTGTAACTAAAAACTGTTTGTAATTGAAGGAGAATGTATAAGTATGAAAAGGCTTTCCGTAATAGTGTTGGCACTGCTCCTGCTCACTGCCAGCCTGGCAGGCTGCGGCAGCTCGGGTGGAGCACAATCCTCCGGTGCATCCCCTGCCCCTTCTGCTGCTCCCGCTGCCCCCGCACCGGCAGCCAATGATTTTAAAACCGATTCTCACATCAACGTCGTTTCCCGCGAGGATGGTTCCGGTACCCGCGGCGCTTTCATCGAGCTTTTTGGAATTGAGAAGAAAAACGATAAAGGCGAAAAGGTAGATTACACCACACAGGAAGCCAACATCACCAACAGCACCTCGGTTATGATGACCACTGTAGCCGGCGATAAATACGCCATTGGTTATATCTCTCTGGGTTCCCTCAACGACACGGTAAAGGCACTGCAAATTGATGCAACCGAAGCCACTGCAGCCAACATCAAAAGCGGCAGCTACAAAATCTCTCGCCCATTTAACGTTGCAGTCTCTAAAAAGGCCAGCTCCGCCACTGCCGATTTCATCTCCTTTATCCTCAGTGACCAAGGCCAGGCCGTTGTTGAAAAGAGCGGTTATATCTCGCTGGATAACGCCCCTGCCTACTCCATCGGAAACCCGCAAGGCAAAATCGTTGTGGCCGGCTCCTCTTCGGTCACCCCGGTTATGGAAAAACTCAAAGAAGCCTATGCAGCAGTCGCCCCCGATGTTTCCATCGAAATCCAGCAAAGTGATTCCACCACCGGTATGACCTCCGCTATCGACGGTATCTGCGATATCGGTATGGCTTCCCGGGAATTGAAGGATAGCGAAATCGAAAAGGGTCTTGAGCCAACCACCATCGCTATGGATGGTATTGCGGTTGTTGTCAACAAAGAAAACCCGGTTGAATCCATGACCCCCGAGCAGGTTGCTTCCATCTTCACCGGCGAAACCCTGAAATGGGCAGAGATTCTTGGCTAAAGATCAAAAATTCAATAAAACAGACTGTGACGAAAGTCTCAGTCTGTTTTCCATGGAGTGAAAAGTATGCAGCAAGCTCGGGAAAAAATCCTAAAGATTGTATTTTTACTGTGTGCCTGTGCCTGTATTCTGGCGCTGTTGCTAATCTGCGTTTTTCTGTTCGCCGGTGGGCTCCCCGCAATAGGAGAAATCGGCGTAACCAATTTCTTACTTGGTAAGGAATGGCGCCCCGGCAACAACATTTATGGTATTCTGCCCATGATTCTCGGCAGCATTTATATCACGGCGGGTGCTGTGCTGCTGGGTGTTCCGGTGGGGCTTCTGGCCGCTGTTTATCTGGCCAAATTCTGCCCTAAGCGGGTACACCGGGTTTTGGGGCCTATGGTGGAGCTTCTGGCCGGTATCCCCTCGGTGGTATACGGCTTTTTCGGGCTGGTGGTGCTGGTGCCTGCCTCCCGCAAGCTGTTTGGTGAAATACTAGGTTTTCGCGGCAACGGCTCCAGCATTCTCACCGCCTCGGTGCTGCTGGGCATTATGATTCTGCCCACCATTATTACCGTGAGTGAATCCGCCATTCGGGCCGTGCCGGAAAATTACTACGAGGGCGGGCTCGCCTTGGGTGCCACCCATGAACGCAGTGTCTTCTTCGTCACACTGCCCGCCGCCAAATCGGGGATTTGGGCTGGGGTGGTGCTGGGGATCGGCCGTGCCATTGGTGAAACCATGGCTGTGGTTATGGTGGCGGGAAACCAAGCCCGCATGCCCGCCGGGCTTTTGATGGGAATACGAACGCTGACCGCCAATGTGGTTATTGAAATGGGCTATGCCGCCGATCTCCACCGGGAAGCCCTGATTGCCACCGGCGTGGTGCTGTTCGTCTTTATCCTGCTCATTAACCTGCTGCTGAGTCTGCTGCGAAGGAGGTCTGCCCAATGAAAAACAGCATCAACCACCGTACCTTTGCGCAGAAATGGCAATCCTACCGCCGCAGCCCCTTCTCTCTCTTTCTTTTTCTGCTGGTTCTGGGCGGAATTATCCTTACAGTCGGCGTTTTCCTTATGATTATCGTGTACATTCTGGTCAAGGGCCTGCCCTATCTGACCCCCTCTCTTTTCGCCTTCACCTATAACTCGGAAAACGTCTCCCTGTTCCCGGCCTTGGTGAATACCATCACCATGACCTTTCTTGCTTTGCTCATTGCGGCTCCTCTGGGGATTTTTGCCGCTATTTATCTGGTGGAATACGCCAAGCGGGGCAACAAGTTGGTCAATGCGGTTCGAATGACCTCCGAAACCCTTTCGGGTATTCCTTCCATTGTATACGGGCTGTTTGGCCTGCTGTTCTTTGTCACCTCCCTTGGCTGGGGCTACTCCCTTCTGGCAGGCGCCTTTACCCTTTCCATTATGATTCTGCCTCTGATTATGCGAACCACCGAGGAAGCCCTTAAAGCTGTGCCCGACTCCTTCCGGGAAGGCAGCTTTGGTCTGGGAGCCGGTAAGCTGCGCACGGTTTTCCGCATTGTGCTGCCTTCCGCTGTGCCGGGTATTCTGGCCGGGGTTATTTTGGCCATCGGCCGTATTGTGGGTGAAACAGCGGCCCTGATTTACACCGCCGGTACAGTAGCCAACATCCCCCAAAACCTGCTGGCCTCCGGCCGAACCCTGGCTGTGCATATGTATGCCCTTTCCAGCGAGGGGCTGTATGTGGGCCAATCCTACGCCACCGCCGTTGTGCTGATTTTAATGGTGGTCTGCATCAATGCCCTTTCCGGCTGGATCGCCCGGCGCATCGCGAAAGTCTGAGCAGGAAAAGGCTCCTATTTCACATAAAGCAAAGGGGAACAGAATGAATAAATTTACAGTACAGGATTTAGACCTGTTTTATGGCGACTTTCAAGCACTTAAAAAGATCAATCTGGGGCTGAGCGCCAAAGAAATCACCGCCTTTATCGGGCCTTCCGGCTGCGGCAAATCCACCCTGCTCAAATCTCTGAACCGAATGAACGATCTGGTGGAAAACTGCAAAATCACCGGCAAGGTTTTGCTGGATGATGAGGATATATACGGCCACATGGATGTAAACCTGCTCCGCAAGCGCGTGGGCATGGTGTTCCAAAAGCCTAACCCCTTCCCCATGAGCGTATATGACAACATTGCCTACGGCCCCCGCACCCACGGCATTCACGGGCGGGCCAAGCTGGATGAAATTGTGGAGCAGTCTCTCCGGGATGCCGCTATTTGGGAAGAGGTGAAGGATCGCCTGCGTAAAAGTGCGCTGGGTCTTTCCGGCGGCCAGCAGCAAAGAGTTTGCATCGCCCGGGCACTGGCTGTTAAGCCGGATGTCCTTTTAATGGATGAACCCACTTCGGCTTTGGACCCGATTTCCACCTTAAAGGTCGAAGATCTTGCAGTGGAGCTAAAGAAACAGTATACTATTGTTATGGTCACCCACAACATGCAGCAGGCAGCCCGTATTTCCGATAAAACCGCCTTTTTCCTGTTGGGGGATATGGTGGAATACGGCGAGACCGAAACCATTTTTTCAATGCCCACCGACCAGCGTACCGAGGATTATATAACCGGGAGGTTTGGATAATGCGCAGCAAATTTGATTCTCAGCTTGAAAAACTCCACACAGAGCTTATGTCTATGGGAGCCATGTGTGAAACCGCCATCGCCTGCGCCATCAAGGCGCTTCTCAGCGGCGACACCGACCTTGTGGAAAAGGCCATTTCCATTGATGCCTCCATCGATGATATGGAGCGGGAAATTGAAACCCTTTGCATGAAGCTGCTTTTGCAGCAGCAGCCGGTGGCCCGGGATCTACGCAAAATTTCCTCCGCTCTAAAAATGATTACCGATATGGAGCGCATCGGCGATCAGGCCGCCGATATTGCCGAAATTGTCAGCATGGATAATATCCATGCCAGCGACGAAACCTTCTCCATCAACGATATGGCCAAGGCTGTTATTAAAATGGTCAGCGAAAGCGTGGACGCCTATGTCCGGCAGGATCTGGAGCTGGTGCGGCAGGTTATCGCCTATGACGATGTGGTGGATCGCTGCTTCAACGAGGTCAAGGCTGAAATCATTGATCTTATCGGCAAAGACCCCTCCAAGGGTGAATACGCTTTGGATCTGCTGATGATTGCCAAATATTTTGAACGCATCGGTGACCATGCAACCAACATTGCGGAATGGGTGGAGTTCTCCATTACCGGCCGCCATGGAGGCAAGGAATGAAAATTTTTTTGGTGGAAGACGATGAAAGCATCCGGGAGCTTGTGGTATACACCCTGAATTCCAGCGGCTATGAGGCCAGGGGCTTTGCCGATGGTGATTCTCTCCACAAGGCGCTGAGCCAAGAGCTGCCCGATTTGTTCCTGCTGGATATTATGCTGCCCGGCGGCCGGGATGGAATGTCCCTGCTGGCAGGCATTCGGGAAAACGAATCCACCCGAACCATACCGGTCATCATGCTCACCGCCAAAGGCACTGAATACGATAAAGTCATCGGCCTGGATAGCGGCGCCGATGATTATGTCACCAAGCCCTTCGGCATGATGGAGCTGGTTTCCCGGGTGCGGGCCGTTTTGCGCCGCTGCTCCCCCGCTAAAGCCTCTGCCCGAACCCTTAGCTATGGCGGCATCACGCTGGATCCCACCCGCCACAGTGTTTATGTGGAGGAAAATGAGGTTCCCCTGACTATCAAGGAGTTTCAAATGCTGGAGCTGTTTCTGGAAAACCCGGGCATGGTCTTTACCCGGGAGCTGCTTCTGGAACGGGTCTGGGATTACAGCTTTGACGGCGAAACCCGCACTGTGGATGTGCACATCCGCTCTCTGCGCAAAAAGCTGGCTCCTCTGGGTGATCTGGTGGAAACGGTTCGGGGCGTGGGTTACCGGATAGGCATTGCCTAATTTTTTAGCAGGAAAAGCCTTCCGCATTCCCCTCTCTCAGTCAAACATCGGCTGCGTATGACAGAGAGCCTTATCTTTACATTGTTGCAAGCCGTTACGCAGCGGCGGAATGGAATGGGTCATGAAACGCAGAATTTTCAGCGGTATGTGTCTGGTGGCAGTCAGCAGTGCTCTGCTGACCTGTATCTGCATCACGGGAATCTTATACAAAAGCTCTTTGGATCATATGCGCACCAGCGTTCATGATCAGGCCACCTATGTGAGTGCCGCCTATAACATGAAGGGGATGGAATATCTCAAGGAAATCGGCAGCATTACCAACCGGCTGACCTTGATTGCCCCCGATGGCTTTGTGATTTACGACAGTGATCAGGATGCCTCCGCCATGGGGAACCACCGGGATCGGCCCGAGGTTGCCCACGCTTTGGCAGAGGGTCAGGGCGAGGCGGAGCGGCTTTCCAAAACGCTGGCGATCCAAAGCTATTATTATGCCGTGGTCATGGATGACGGCAACGTTCTGCGTGTCACCGGTGAAGTGGCCAGCGTTTATGGCTCGGTGCTGCGGTATCTGCCTCTGCTGGTGCTGGTGAGCATTCTTTCGGCGATGCTGGCCGCCATTCTGGCCCAGCGGCTCACCGCCAAGCTGATTCACCCCATCAACACTCTGAATTTGGAGGACCCTCTTTCCAATGACGTTTACGATGAGCTTTCCCCTTTGCTGCGCCGTATTGATAAGCAGCGCATTCAAATCCGGGAACAGCTTTCCCAACTGCGGGAAAATCAAGATGAATTCAGTGCCATTTCCGAAAATATGAGCGAGGGTATGATTTTGCTGGGGCCGCAGGCCACGGTGCTTTCCATCAACCAAAGCGCCCGCCGTGCTTTGGAGCTTGGGGAGCAGGATTATATCGGCAAGCACATCCTCAACCTCAACCGCTCATTAGCGCTTCAAAGCTCGGTGCAAAAGGCTTTGGAGGGCAATTCATGGGAAGAGGTTCTCTCCATGGATGGGCGGCAGTTCCAGCTTTTGGTCAGCCCGGTGCGCCGCAGCGACGAGGTCACCGGTGTGGTTTTGCTGCTGCTGGATATCACCGAAAAGCTGCAAAATGAGCAGATGCGCCGGGAGTTTTCCGCCAATGTTTCCCACGAGCTGAAAACCCCGCTCACCTCCATTTCCGGCTATGCGGAGATCATGCAGAATGGGCTGGTAAAGCCCGAGGATATGCAGCAGTTTGCAGGGCGCATTTATAGTGAAGCCAAACGGTTGATTGCTCTTGTAGAGGATATTATGGAGCTTTCCCGCTTGGATGAGCGATCCGCCGGAGATGTGCAAAGAGAGCCGGTGGATTTGCTGGAGCTTTCCAATGCAGTGATGGGCCGCCTTGCCTCCATTGCCGAAAGCAAAAACTTGACCGTTTCGGTTACCGGCCAGCCGGGTGTTGTTTCCGGTATCCCCCGCATTTTGGAGGATATGGTTTTTAACCTTTGCGACAACGCCATTAAATACAACATCATCGGCGGCAGGGTGGATATAGAAGTGGAATCGCTGGATACAGGGATCTCCCTCAGTGTTTCGGATACGGGTATCGGCATTGCCAAGGAGCATCAAAGCCGGGTGTTCGAGCGATTTTACCGGGTGGATAAAAGCCACTCCCGCATCACCGGCGGCACCGGGCTGGGGCTTTCCATTGTCAAGCATGCCGCTCTTTACCACGGCGGAAAGGTTGCCCTTGCCAGTGAGCCGGGTATCGGCACACAGATTACGGTTACTTTACCCCGGTAGGTTGGTTTTGAATCCCCGGAGTGTTTCAAGCGAAATGCTTCGGGGATTTTTGCGTGTTTAACCTTTTCTTAGGGTAAGATGGAACATTTAAAATAGTTTTCATGGTTTAACAGAGTGAGCACTTTTCACTTCCGCACTCATGCCGTGCGGCTGGCACATACTTTCAGGCGCTTGCATTTTCTGCGGAAAATGCACAAGTGGCATTCGCAAGCTTCAGCCAGAAAGCGCCTCATGGGGGAACTAGTTCCCCCATGAACCCCCTCCAGCCTCCGGCAGGGAAAAGGGACAGTCTTTTTTTATCCTTGGTTCTGCCGTCGGGCGGAAGTGCTTCACTTTATATATATCTAAGCCCGAAGTGGTTTTTCTTTGCTTACTTTCTTTTTTCGAAAAGAAAGTAAGAGGTTTTTCTTTGCGTGCTTTCTTTTTTTCAAAAAGAAAGCATGTGTATATCCGTCTGCTGGTCATCCAAAACTAAGGGAAATGCACTGTGAATGGTTATCTTTGGTTGAAAAAGGCCGCCAAATATAGTAAAATGGCCTTGTTAGGAATATGCCAAAAGGAGCATCACCATGGATTACATCGCCCTGGCTCAACTGTTATTCCCCCATATCACCACCACGCCTGCGGAAATCGAAGCCCGCTATCCGGCCAGACCTCTGCCCGAGGGCGCAAAGGTAACCCGAATCGCCCCCAGCCCCACCGGCTTTATGCATTTGGGCAATCTCTTCGGCGCTGTAGCGGATGAACGCTTGGCCCACCAAAGCGGCGGCGTTTTTTTTCTGCGCATTGAGGATACCGACCAAAAGCGGGAGGTTCCCGGCGGTGTTGAAAAGATTCTGAATGTATTCGAGGATTACCAGCTTCCCTTTGACGAGGGTGCAACCTTGGAGGGAGATAACGGCTCCTATGGCCCTTACCGACAGCGACAGCGTGTGGAGCTTTACCAAACCTTTGCCAAATGGCTGGTGGAGCAGGGCAGGGCTTACCCCTGCTTCTGTTCGGAGGAAGAGCTGGCCGCTCTGCGTGAAAAGCAGGCCGCTCTGAAAGAAAACTTCGGCTACTACGGCAAATATGCCCTCCATCGTGACCTGACCATGGAGGATATCCAGAGCCGCTTGGCACAGAATCAGCCTTTTGTGCTCCGCTACCGCAGCGAAGGCAGTCTCGAGCGCCGGGTAAAATTCACCGATCAGGTGAAAGGCGCTATGGAATTCCCTGAAAACGATCAGGATGTTGTGCTGCTCAAATCGGATGGCATTCCCACCTACCATTTCGCCCATGTGGTGGATGATCACCTGATGCACACCACCCACGTGGTGCGTGGCGAAGAATGGCTGGCCACCCTGCCCATTCATGTGCAGCTTTTTTCGGCTATGGGCTGGAAGCTGCCCAAATATCTGCACACCGCCCAGCTGATGAAAATGGACGGCGGCTCCAAGCGCAAGCTGAGCAAGCGCAAGGATCCCGAGCTGGCGCTGGATTTTTACAAGGAAAAGGGCTACTGCATTGCAGCCCTGAAGGAATACATTCTCACCCTGCTCAATTCCAACTTTGAGGAATGGCGCATTGCCAACCCCAGCGAGCCTTTGGATAAGTTCCCTTTCTCGATCAAGAAAATGAGCGTTTCCGGTGCCCTCTTTGATATGGACAAGCTGGATGATGTCTCCAAAAACGTGCTTTCCCGCATGAGCGCCGAGGAGGTCTATACCCTGCTTACCCAGTGGGCTGAGACCTTTGACCCGGAATTTGCCTCTCTGCTCACCGGTGATGCGGATTACGCCAAGGCCATTCTCTCCATCGGCCGGGGCGGCGCCAAGCCCCGCAAGGATTTGACTGTCTGGAGTGAGGCCAAGAGCTACATGAACTTTTTCTATGACAGCCTGTTCCAACCTGATTACACCGCCTATCCCGAAGCTCTCTCCAAGGAGAAAGTTAAGGAGATTCTCACCGCATATCTTGCGCTGTATAACCCCGACCACGACAGTGACGCTTGGTTTGCGGCCATCCGGGGGCTGACCGATTCCATCGGCTTTGCCTCCAATATGAAGGAATACAAAAAGAACCCCGAGGCCTTCGGCGGCCACGTGGGTGATGTGAGCATGGTGCTGCGTATTGCGGTAACCGGCCGACAGAATTCCCCCGATCTGCATCAGGTTATGTCCCTGCTGGGGGCAGAGCGGGTTATTGCCAGAATCAAGGCGGCTGTGCAGGCTCTTTAACCAACCCTACGGAACCAACAAAATTGCGGAGGCGATCACCAATGAGTGACATTACCAATTTTATATACGACATTGTGGATGCGGATATAGAGGCAGGCTTTCCCCACCAGATTCACACCCGTTTTCCTCCTGAGCCCAACGGCTATCTGCACATCGGCAGTGCCAAGGCCATCTGGGTCAACCACAGCACTGCCCAAAAATACGGCGGGCTGTTTAACCTGCGCTACGACGATACCAACCCGGTGAAGGAAGACGATGAATACGTCCGCTCCATTGAGGAGGATTTGCGCTGGCTGGGTGCTGACCCCACCGGCGGCATCTTTTATGGCTCCGATTACTTTGACCAGTGCTATGAATTTGCCATTCAGCTGATCAAAGAGGGCAAGGCTTATGTCTGTGACCTTTCCGCCGACGAAATGCGGGAATACCGGGGCACCCTCACCGAGCCGGGCAAAGAAAGCCCTTACCGCAACCGTTCGGTGGAAGAAAATCTTGACCTGTTTGAGCGGATGAAGGCAGGGGAATTCCCCAACGGAACCCGCACCCTCCGGGCTAAGATTGATATGTCCGCCCCCAACATGAACATGCGTGACCCGGCTATTTACCGCATTCTTCATGTGAGCCACCACCGGCAGGGAGATAAATGGTGCATCTATCCCCTTTATGACTACGCTCACCCCATTCAGGACGCTTTGGAGGGCATCACCCATTCCCTTTGCTCCATTGAGTTTGAGAATCACCGCCCCCTTTATGATTGGGTGGTGGATAACATCGGCTTCGAGAAAAAGCCCCACCAGTATGAATTTGCCCGCCTCAACGTGACCCATACGGTTATGTCCAAGCGCTATCTGCGGGAGCTGGTGGAAACCGGCCGGGTAGACGGCTGGGATGACCCCCGTATGCCCACCTTGTGCGGTCTGCGCCGCCGGGGCTACACCCCCTCCTCCATACTGGAATTTGTCAAACGGGCAGGCGTGGCCAAGACCTACAGCATTGTGGACCTTCGCCTGCTGGAATACTGCATCCGCGAGGAGCTGAACCGCACCGCTCTCCGGCGCATGGCCGTTACCGAACCAATCAAGGTGGTGATCACCAATTACCCCGAGGGGCAGGAGGAAACCTTCCCCATCCCCAACAACCCTGTGGAGCCAGAAACCGGCAGCCGTGAGGTTACCTTGAGCCGGGAGCTTTATATCGAAGATTCTGATTTTTCGCTGGATCCCCCGCCCAAATACCAGCGCCTACGGCTGGATGGCGAGGTTCGCCTTATGGGCTCCTACATCATCAAGTGCAACGAGGTTGTGCAGGATGAGCAAGGCAACATTACCCAGCTTCTGTGCACCTGCGATCTGGAAACCAAAAACGGGCCTACTGCCGATGGCCGCAAGGTGCGGGGCACCATTCACTGGGTTAGCGCCGCTCATTGTGTAGAGGCGGATATCTGCCTGTATGATAACCTCTTTACCCTTGAGGATGTCAACGACATTCCCGAGGATGCCAACTATCTGGATTATATTGACACCAATTCCCTCACCAAGCTGACCGGCTGCAAGCTGGAGGCTTCTCTGGCCGAGGCACAGCCCGGGGATCGGTTCCAGTTTGTGCGCATGGGTTATTTCTGCATGGATACACACAACAAAAACACTTTCAACCGCATTGTAACCCTGAAAGACAGCTTTAAGCTGTAAACACGGAATGTGGGAACAGCCGGAACAAAAGCTGCCAAGGGCTTTTGTTCCGGCTGTTGCTGTATGCTTTTATGCTAATCTGCGGCGAAGAATTTATACAAGAAAGGAGATCACGCCGGTGAAAGCCTTTATTCCTTTGCTAGCTTCTTTGCTTTTTCTGTCGGCCTGTTCTGCTTCCATGGCGGAGAAGCCCCAACCAGTCTTTTCCTCTAACGATGCACCGATAACCGCTCCAGTTAATATAACCCGAGAAAATGCATTGGATAAATCCATATCCTACTATCCGCCTGAGGTATCCCTTTCATTTTCCGGGCAAAAGACCATTGCCACTGATGAGAAAGATTTTCTCTCACCGGAGTGCTATACCTTTGATGTAAATTACCAAGGGAAGATAGTTTCTAAGATTGCAGTGGACATCTTAGACAGCAGTATATGGATTCTGGATATGAGCTATAACAGCGGTCTTTGGCTTAGCGAAAATTCTATGGAGCTGATTGAATATGCTTCCATAGCACACAGCGAGCCGGAATTATACACCAAGCTGACCCACTCAGAAAATACCACCTCTTTGTATTTTGCGTGTTTGGATACTATCCCTGAATTCTCCAATCGGAATGAAGGCACTGCCATCTGGAATAAGGCCTCACAAAGCCTTCATATATCCGTTACCAAGGCAACGGGCACTGGAACCGGTGCTGTGGATGGGCCATCTGTGCAGATGACCGTCAGCTGGGCCGAAGGGTCTCCCATTATAGAAAGCGTGCGCTTTGACCCGGCTCCTATCTATTCCCAGCCAAGCCAAGTGCTGTTCAGCGGGGAGACACTCGCTATCGAAAAAGCGAGGCTTATTGAAATTGCTAAGTACTTTAAATCATTTTTATTGGAATCCCAGTAACATTATAAAAAAGTCCGTCTATCTGAACTGATCAGATAGGCGGACTTTTTTTATGGAAGATGTGCTTTATTTAAAAGATAGAGAACTGAACAAACAGGACAGCGGCCAGCGATGCAACCAGCGACACCACGGTGATTTGGGTGTTGATGGAGGGGCCGGAGGTATCCTTGAAGGGATCGCCCACGGTATCGCCAATAACCGCAGCCTTATGGGCAGGAGAGCCCTTGCCGCCGTTATGGCCGGATTCGATGTATTTCTTAGCGTTATCCCAAAGGCCGCCCGCATTGGACATCAGCATAGCCAGCAGAAGGCCAATTGTGATGTTGCCGGTGAGGAACCCGCCTACAGCGTGAACGCCACCCACAAAGCCTACCACCAAAGTGGTGAGAATGGCAACCAGACCGGCAGGAATCAGCTCTTTGATTGCGCCGACCGTGGCGATATCGATGCAGGCGTTGTAATCCGGGAGAACACCCTCTTTGCCTTCTTTCAGGCCGGGAATGCTGGTAAACTGGCGGTGAATCTCACCCACCAGACGCTGTGCGTTGCGGTCCACGCCCATAATCAGCATGGCGGAGAAAACAGCGGGCACACTGGCACCCACCAGCATACCAAAGAAAACGGTGGGGTTCATCAGATCGAACACAAACGATTCGGTGATACCCAGCGCCTCCCACTGGCGGGCAACGATTTCCTGGAAGGCACCCAGCAGGGAGATAACAGTTAAACCAGCGGCGCCGATGGCAAAGCCCTTGGTAATGGCCTTGGCCGTGTTGCCAGCGGAATCCAGCTCATCGGTAATATCCAGAACCTTGCCGCCAAGACCGCCCATTTCAGCAAGTCCACGGGCATTATCCACGATAGGGCCGTAAGCATCGTTGGAGGTGATCATACCCACGATGGAAAGCATGCCGATTGCTGCCATGGAAATACCCAGCATACCGGCCAGATTGTAAGAAATCAGAGCAGCCAGACCAATACCAACCAGCGCAGGGAACGCACTGATCAAGCCATAGGAGAAACCGGTAAGAATGGTAAAGGCAGGGCCAGCTTCGCAGGCCTTGGCAACCATTTTAACAGGCTGTCTGTCGTCTCCGGTGAAGAAATCGGAGCTGACACCGATAAGCACGCCCACACCCATACCGATGATGCAGGAGCCCCAAATCGCCATAGGGAACCCGGAGACAACAGTGGCAATCAGGGAGAACACGGTAAACAGTGCACAGGTCAGATAGGTGCCATTGTTAAGGGTGGCGGAAATGTTTTCCTTTTTGCCTACCCGAGAGCAAAGAACACCGATGATGGAGGCCAACAGCCCCAGCGCACCATAGCAGAAAATCATATCGATGCGGCCTGCTCCCATGGCAATAACCATAGCCGCCGCAATAGCCGCCACGTTGGAATCAAAAAGGTCAGCGCCCATACCGGCAACGTCGCCTACGTTATCGCCCACGTTATCGGCAATAACGGCAGGGTTGCGGGGGTCATCTTCTTCAAAGCCGAATTCAACTTTACCGACAAGGTCAGCGGCAATGTCCGCAGCTTTTGTGAAGATACCGCCGCCCGCCTTGGCAAACAATGCCAGCGAGCTTGCGCCGAAGCTGAAAGGCAGCACCAAGCTGTCATCCCCGGTGATGAGATACATGATAGCCGCACCCATCAAGGAGGTTCCCACAACGGCCATGCCCATAACAGCGCCGCCACGGAAGCCAGCCAAGAAGGAAGGCTTAATGCCCTCAGTAGCCGCTGTGGCCGCTTTTATATTGGCAATGGTAGCAATGCTGATGCCAATCCAGCCTGCAAATGCGGAAGCCACGGTGCCAAATATGTAAGCAAGAGCCATTCCAAGATTTTCTAAAACCGAACCCTGTCCAATGAATTTAGGGAAACACAGGAAAATAATGGCGGCCACACACCCCATGAAAGCGGCCAATATTCTGTATTCCTTCCGCAAAAAAGAAAAAGCGCCGTTTCTTACCAGGAGACCGATATCCTCTAGCTTTTGGTTGGCTGTCGGCAGTTTGCTGACCCACTGATAGAAATAGGCCGCAACCCCGAAAGCTGCTAGTGAAACTAAAATTGCGATGACTGGCCATAGCATGTTCATAAAAAGACCCTCCCTATTTAATAATTCGCCAACTTTTCCTATTGTAAATGTACCATATGTATTTATATAAATCAACTGTTTTTATATAAAACATTCAATTTTTTAATAATCAATTAACAAAATGTAAATGTGGCGTGATCACGTTGTATATTTTAACCAAAATGAAAATTCGACATTTTTCTACAAAAAAACACCCCCAATTTTGCTGATAAAACAGCGAATTTGGAGGCGAAAGATGTTATTTAATTTCCTGCAAAATCCAGAAATTTATAAATTTAGGTTAAATCGGTTGAAAAACTAAATCCAATTGCCATATCGGCGGATATACCAATTTTTAACCACCTGTACCAAGGCGAAATAGAGAAGCATCAGCGCCAAGAGCCAAGGGAAGAAGGTAAAGGACACAGGATGCATATCCAGTGCAGTGCCGATAAAGGTATAGGGAATCACCAGTGCCAGAATCCCAACCGCAAAGGTAGAAACGGTCAGCGCCGCCGAAGCCCGACTCTGTGTAAAGGGCAACCCGGCTGTGCGGATCTGATGCACCACAAGAGTCTGGGATAACAGCCCCATCATAAACCAGCCTGTCTGGAAAAACACCGCCTTTTCCGGGGTGTTGAAGCCAAAAACAAAATACAGCACCACAAAGGTGAGAATATCCATCAGGGAAGAAACCGGCCCCAGGCAGTACATAAACCGCTGAATGTCCCGGGCATCCCACTTCCGGGGGTGCAGGATATACTGAGGGTCCATCCGATCAAAGGGAATTGCCATCTGAGAAAAATCATACAGCAGGTTCTGGGCCAAAATCTGAATGGGAAGCATCGGCAGAAAGGGCAGTGCTACGCTGGCAATGAGCACACTGAACATGTTGCCAAAATTACCGCTGACTGCCATTTTGATGTATTTCACCAGATTGCCGAAGGTCTGCCGCCCCTCCAGAACACCCTGTTCCAGCACCATGAGGCTTTTTTCCAGCAGGATAATATCGGCGCTTTCCTTGGCGATATCCACGGCGCTATCCACCGAGATGCCGATATCCGCTTGCCGCAGAGCGGGGGCATCGTTGATGCCATCCCCCATATAGCCCACCGTATGTCCCTTTTGCTGAAGAAGGCGCACCACACGGGATTTTTGCGCCGGAGAAAGCTTGGCATAAAGATTGACCTCATCCAAAGATGCGCTCAGAGCCTCATCGGTCATGGCGGCCACATCATCGCCCATGAGATAGCGGTCCACCTGCATATTCAAATGGCGGCAAACGGTGCGGGCAACCTTTTCGTTATCGCCGGTGAGCACAATGGCACGCACACCGTGCTCCGAAAGAGCGGCCAATGCCTTCTTTGCGGATTCCTTTGGGGGGTCAAGAAAGCCTACAAAGCCAATGAGCACCATTTCACTTTCATCGGCCACACCAAAGGTTTCCACATCGCTGACATGGTTTTTCTGGGCAATGGCCAGCACCCGCAAGCCCTGCTCATTGAGACTATCCGAAAGAGCCAGCACCCTCTCACGGTGCTCTAAGGTCAGGGGCGTGACTTCCCCCTGATATTCGGTAAAGGCACAAATATCCAGCATCTCTTCCACCGCACCTTTGGTGATCAGCTGGCGCTTGCCTGTTCCATCCCGCAGAACCACCGACATACGGCGGCGGTTGAAATCAAAGGGAATTTCATCTTCCTTGGTATACTCCTGCCGCCACTGCTCCGCTCCCTGCCGGTTGGAACGCTCAATGATAGCCAGATCAATCAGGTTTTTCAACCCGGTCTGGAAATAGCTGTTGAGATAAGCATGGCGCAGAATCCGCTGGTCCTCGTTACCGTGGATATCCAGATAGCGCTCCAGCACAATGCGATCTTCGGTAAGGGTACCGGTTTTATCGGTGCACAGCACATCCATAGCACCAAACGTCTGGATGGCAGGCAGGTTCTTCACGATGGTTTTGTGCTTGGACATGGCCAAAGCGCCCTTGGCCAAGGTGCTGGTCATAATCACCGGCAAAAGCTGTGGGGTGATACCCACCGCCACCGACATGGCAAACAGCAGAGCTCCCAGCCAATCCTTTTTGGTGACACCGTTGACCACCAGAATAATCGGCACCATCAGCAGCATCAGGCGCAGCAAAACCCGGCTCACATCGGCAATGCCCTTTTCAAAGCTGGTTGCTGCCCGCTGGCCTGCAAGAGAATGGGCGATGGTGCCAAAATAGGTATTATCCCCTGTGCCAGCCACCAAGGCGGTTGCCGCCCCACTGATCACATTGGTTCCCATAAAGGCAATGTTGGGGATTTCCATAAAGCTGTGCTCCTGGTCGGGAGCCTCCGAAAACTTTTCCACCGGCTCCGATTCTCCGGTCAAAGCCGCCTGGCTGATAAACAAATCCTTAGCGGTTAAAACCCGCAGGTCGGCGGGAATCATATCCCCGGCCGAAAGAGAAACCACATCCCCCGGCACAAGCTGCGCCATGGGAATTTCCTGAAAACGGCCATCCCGCAGCACCGAAGTGTTGGAGGATACCATCTCTTTAAGCCTGCGGGCCGCACCATCGGATTTTTCCTCCTGAAAAAACTGGAGCAAACCCGAAACCAATATAAGAGCCACAATAATAAGCACAGTAGCCCAAGAGCGGCTTTCCGGGCTGACCAGCCAAACCTCTGTGACAAAAGAGACCGCAGCCACCGCCATCAGCACAAAATTGAAGGAATTGGCAAAGGCCAGCAGCAGCCGCACCGCCCATGGGCGGGGCGCCTCCTGCGCAATGGTGTTGGTGCCCTTATCCTCCAAAAGCTCCTCGGCCTGCAAGGTGCTAAAGCCTTCTGCTGTGGCTTCATACCGGGCAAATAAGGCCTTTTCCTCCAGCCGGGAGGCCTCTGTGAGTGCTTGTTCGATTTCCTGGCGCAGCCGGTCATTTAAGCGTTTGTTGTTCTTCATATTCATATACCGCCTTTCCTAAAATGGTTCAGGAAAATACAGCGGCGCTTCTATACAATTACCGGCAGGCCTTAACCTGCATCAAAAGCATGCAAAAATCCCTTTTCCCGTTTGTTCGGGTAAAAGGGCAGCAAAAAAGCGCCCCAAAGGGCGCTGTTGTTGCACGCAGACAAAAAGGCTTCACCATACCCGATAAAGCATGGCTCGCCGCTTGCCCTGCGCTGCTGCGCCCTTTATGTATCTTCCCAACTGGGTTCGTCGAACATCGCCATGTTCCACCTGGTTTTCACCTCGCAATAAGTTATTCTTTGCATTTTACTGCATTTTTATTGTACCACAAAAAGCCCGGATAAGTCAATTTTTCCAACCCATTCGAATAAACTTTTTCATTGCAATTAAAAAGAGGGGGACTGTATGCAGCCACCCTCTTTCCATTGCGCTTGATTAGCTTTCCCGGTGGAATTTGACTCCCTGGGGTGTATCCTCCAGCACAATACCCTGTGCCTTGAGCTGATCCCGAATTTGATCGGCCAAAGCAAAGTTCTTATCCTTACGGGCCTGCTGGCGCTGTTCAATCAGCTCTTCAATGTCGCTGTCCAGTGTTTCTTTCTTGCGGTTATAGAGCAGACCCAAAACCTGTGTGATGGTATCAAAGCGGCTGATCGCTTCCTCCACACATGCCTTGGAACGGGGCTGGGTGAGGAAGGCGTTGATATCCCGCACCATTTCAAAGAGGGCGGCAATGGCATCGGCGGTGTTCAGGTCGTCATCCATGGCCTGCTCAAACTGTGCGATACGCTGAGCCAAAGCCGCAGAGAAAGCCTCCTCCCCTTCGGTGGGGGCATCCGTGGCGGATTTCAGGGCAAAATCCATATTATCCCGGCAGGTGTGCAGCCGTTCCAAACCAGCTTGGCAATGCTGAATAACCTCCAAAGAATAGTTGATTGGGGAACGGTAATGCGCTTGCAGCATCATATATTTGATGGGCTCATAGCCGAATTTTTCCGCCACATCCCGGACAGTGAAGAAATTGTTGAGGGATTTGCTCATTTTCCGGTTATCCACATTGATGTAGCCGTTGTGCATCCAGTAGCGGACATACTCCTTGCCGGTGCAGCATTCGCTTTGAGCAATTTCATTTTCGTGATGGGGGAAGATCAAATCCTGCCCGCCGCAGTGGAGATCGATGGTATCGCCCAAAAACTTTTTGACCATGGCGGAGCATTCAATGTGCCAGCCGGGGCGGCCTTTGCCCCAAGGGGATTCCCAGTAGGGCTCGCCGGGCTTGGCGCTTTTCCATAGGGCAAAATCCAGCGCATCCTCTTTTTGTTCGTTGACACTGATGCGGGCGCCGGATTCAAGATCATCCAGCGGCTGGTGAGAAAGCTTGCCGTATTCATTAAATTTGCGGGAGCGGAAATAAACATCCCCATCCTGCTCGTAGGCATAACCCTTTTCAATAAGGGAGGATACCAGCTCGATAATTTCATCCATGGTCTCGGTGGCCAAGGGATGAATGGTAGCCGGGCGGATGCCCAAGCCCTCGGCATCTTTGCGGTATTCCTCCATAAAGCGCTGGGCTACCTCTTGAGAGGTGGTGCCTTCCTCGTTGGCCTTCTTGATGATCTTATCATCCACATCAGTGAAATTCTGAACAAAGGTAACGTCCATCCCCTTGTATTCAAAATAGCGGCGCAGGGTATCAAAAACGCAGATAGGCCGGGCATTGCCGATGTGAATGTAGTTGTAAACGGTGGGCCCGCAGGCATACATTTTGACCTTGCCGGGTTCGAGGGGGATGAACTCATCCTTTTGGCGGGTGAGGGTGTTAAAAATTTTCATATGCTTTCTCCCTTTGCTGTGTAATTATACTTTGTGTATATGCTTATTCTTAGGTCAAGTGACCTTATTCATGCATAAACGGCTGGTTTTAGAGGCTCAGAAGCTTTTCCAAATCCGGCACCGATACATCCATCCGTTTGGAGGTTTCCTCCATGGTCATGCCCGTGGCCAAAAAGCGCTTCACAACTGTCTTCATGTTCTCGCCAACCTCTATGATATGGCCATCCAGATCATAGAAGCGAATGGTGCGCTGGCCCCAAGTCTTTTCATGAACACCCTTGCCCATATATTCAAGGCTCGGGTACTCCTTTAATTTTGTGAGAAATCCATCAAAATCATCTTCCTCAAAGTAGAGCTCCATATTGTGGGATTTTTTCAACACCCGGTCCCCCGGAATGTTTAAAAGCCAATCGAATTCCTGTTGTAAAGAAATCCCGCAGGTAAAAGAAATGTTGATCCCATAATCCTGAAACACCTCAAGACCAAATAAATTCTCATAAAATTCTCTGGCTAGCTTCACATCGCTGACTGCAATGCAGACACCTTGATATTTCATGGCTTTCCCTCCAACCACAATATTGCCCACCTGTTTTGCGGAAAACAGTTATCCTACGGTTCTCTTGTATGTCACTTTTCCAGTAGTGCCATTGAGCATATGGGCAACGATTCCCACTTGATGAAGCCCGACATGGTTTTTCTTTGCCTACTTTTTCCAGCAAAGCTTCCGTGATCCCATCCAGCATAAGGGCAACGATTCTCACTCGGTAAAGCCCGACGTGGTTTTTCTTTGCCTACTTTCTTTTTTCTAAAAGAAAGTAGGGAGCCACTGCCTATGCACCGGCGGCAAGGCACGGCACAGAGGCGGGGCTCCCCGCGGTTCCACTCTGATTTATCACTCAGTCAGCCGGATAACGGGGGCAAACCGCAGAAGGGTAGCAGATTCCGGGGAATCCTTCTCCTTCTATGCTGGCAGGCGCACTTGGCCCAAAGCCTTTTCCTAAGCCGATTTCAGCTTGCTTCGGCTCTCTCTGTCGGATGGCTGGGGGTTACTTCTCCTGCGTCATGGCATATTTCTCTATAAAACTGTTATACTCCCAAATCTATGCAAAAAAGCGGTTTGAGGTGAAACCTCTCTACATATCGCCAAAAAGGGTACGGTTTTTCCAGATATAATGGAAAGCGCTGAAAATACTCAGAGCCACAACCGCCCACAGAAGCACAGCGGCAAGACCATTGAGGAAAAAGACCAGCCCGCTAAAGGTAACCGTTACCATATTCCCGGCAGCATTGGTTGTGGTGACCGTCAGACCTATAGAAAGAAGCTGCACACAGATCCACAGCATTTGTGCCACGGTTTTTAGCTTGCCCCAAATATCGGCGGCAATCACCACGCCCTGACTGGCGGCAATGGAGCGGATGGAGGTCACAAGAAACTCACGGGCCAAAATCAGGATAACCGCCGTAACCGGCGCATAATCGGTGGCAACAAAGCAGAGCATCGCCGACATCACCAGCACCTTATCGGCCAGCGGGTCCATCAGCTTGCCAAAATTGGTGACAAGCCCCCGGCTGCGGGCAATGCGGCCATCCAAAGCGTCGGTCAGTGAAGCGGTCGCAAACACCACCAAGGCCCAAAGCATATGATCGGTCAGATAAAGCCAGACAAAAACCGGAACAAGACAGGCTCGCAAAACAGTGAGCCGATTGGGTAAATTCATGCCCCTACTCCTTTACTGCAGGTTAATTCCCAGCTCTTCACCCACAAGATCATAATCCATACTGTCGGTGATGCGAACTTGAACAAACTCCCCAATAGCCGGCTTGCGATGGGTTGTGAAATAAACACGGGTATCAATATCCGGGGCATCCATGGGGCTGCGGCCATACCAGCTCTGCATTTCGGTGTCATAGCCCTCGTTCAGTACCTCCAGAATGCGGCCGATGCAGGTCTCATTGTGCCGGGCCGCAATGACCATCTGGCGCTCCATAATGCCTTCGGCACGGCGGCGCTTGACCTCATCCTCCAGCTGATCCTCCCGCCCGCCGGCCACTGTACCTTCCTCTTGGGAATAGGTGAAGCAGCCAAGGCGCTCAAAGCCAATTTCCTCTACAAAATCGCAGAGCTCGGTATAATCCTCTTCGGTTTCACCGGGGAAGCCGGTGATCAAAGTGGTGCGCAGGGTTACATCCGGCAAAACCTCCCGCACTCTTTTCATCAAGGCGGTCAGAGTTTCACGGTTATCCCGGCGGTTCATCTGGGAAAGGATTTTCCCGCTGCAATGCTGAATGGGAATATCCATATAGTTGACAATTTTGGGCTGGCGCTTCATGACCTGCAAAAGCTCCTCGGTGACCCGCTCGGGGTAACAATAGAGAATGCGCACCCAGCGGAACCCCGGAATCTCACAGAGCTTTTCCAGCAGCTCAGGCAAAATCAGCTTGCCGTAAATATCCTGCCCATATCGGGTGGTATCCTGTGCGACCACGTTGATTTCCTGCACACCCCACTGGGCAAGCTGCCGGGCCTCTTCCAAAACATCCTCCATGGGGCGGCTGCGGAAATGCCCACGAATCAGGGGAATGGCGCAGTAGGTGCAGCAGTTGTCGCATCCCTCCGCCACCTTGAGATAGGCAAAATAAGGTGCGTTGGTCAGCACCCGCTCACCAGAAAGGGCCAGATCGTTTTTATCGCCAAAAGCCAGCACCCGCTCACCCCCAAGGGCACGGCGGATAATCTGGGCAATCTCGCTGTTTTTGCCAATGCCTACAACCACATCCGCTTCGGGGAGCTCCTTGGCAACCTCTTCCCGGTAGCGCTCAGCCAAGCAGCCGGTAACCACCACTGCCTTGACCTTGCCGGATTCTTTCATGCGGGCAAATTCCAGAATTGCCTCGATGCTTTCTTTTTTGGCATCGTCTATAAAACCGCAGGTGTTGATGATCACCGCATCGCAGCTGGCGGCATCTGAAATAATTTCAAAGCCATCGGCTCGAAGCAGCCCCAATATTCGTTCGGCATCCACCTGATTTTTAGAGCAGCCCAACGAAACCATTCCAATGGTGGGGGCTGTATGTGTTGTCATTTTAATGACCATTCCTTCCTTTCGCCAACCTGTATGGCGGTTTCCCGCCGGGGAGGCGGCATATCCCTTTTAATCAAACGAAAACCCTCTGTATGGTGCACGCAAAAGCTGCTGCTAATCGTAATAGCTCTCATCTTCCAGCAGATTTTCGATTACTTTGCGAATGTCGCTGTAGGAATACCCCAACCGAGCCAACGCATTGGTGGCCTTTCGCAAACTCTTTTCATCCTCAAGGCTGGACATATACTTGCGGCGAATCACAGCGGCAATGGCCGGCTGTGCATCCACTTCCAGCTCTTCCAGCACCTCCCGGGCAGTTTCACGGTCAATTCCCCGGCGCATCAGTTCCTGTGCGGCACGGCTGATCGAATAGCCCTTAACCTCCACCAAATGGGAGGCACAGCGCCGGGCATAATCGGTATCATCCAAAAGCCCAAGCTCCAACATCCGTTCCACCGCTTGTGCGGCAATATCTTCGTCAGCCCGCTCACAAAGCTTATCCATAAGTCCCTGACAGGTATAGGCCCGCAGGGAAAGAAGCCCCAGTGCCCGTTCCTTGGTCAGCTTAAGCTGAGACTGGACAAACAAAGCCTCCAGCTCGGCAGGATCAATATCCTGCCCGATGCGCAGAGCGCTTTCGGCTAAAATCTCCTCATGGAGTACACAGGAAAACTCGCCATCCAAATAAACGGAATACCGCCCCCGCTTGGTTCTGTGGATATCCGTAATGCGAGCAGAAATCAACTGTCGACCTCAATATCCACCGATTTGGCAGGTGCCGCCGGGGCCTTGGGGGCCGGCTCAGGAGGAGCCAGTTCCTCCTCCTTGGGCGCCTCCTTAGGGGCAAAACGGCCCTTCTTGGGCTTGGCTGCCATAGAAAGGGATTCCTTGTTTTCCATAATCTGGCGGGCAATATCCTCGGCAAACTCCGGGTTATCCTTGAGGTAAATTTTCACATTATCACGGCCTTGGCCAAGGCGGGTATCCCCATAGCCAAACCACGAGCCGCTCTTGTTGATGATATCAAGCTGTACAGCCAAATCCAGAATTTCACCATCCCGGGAAATCCCCTGCCCATACATAATATCGAACTCCGCCTCTTTGAAGGGAGGGGCAACCTTGTTTTTAACCACCTTAACACGGGTGCGGTTGCCGATGACATCGCCGCCGCTTTTCAGCTGCTCCGACCGGCGGACATCCAGCCGCACAGAGGAATAAAACTTGAGCGCCCGCCCACCGGGAGTGGTTTCCGGGTTGCCATAGGAAACACCGATCTTCTCCCGAAGCTGGTTAATAAAAATAACAATACAGTTGGATTTGGAAATGGCACCGGTCAGCTTGCGCAGGGCCTGTGACATAAGCCGGGCCTGCAAGCCCACGTGGCTGTCGCCCATGTCCCCTTCAATTTCCGCTTTGGTAACCATGGCGGCAACGGAGTCAACCACCACCACATCCACAGCACCGGAGCGCACCAGAGCCTCGCAAATTTCCAGAGCCTGCTCACCGGTATCCGGCTGGGAGACCAGCAATGCATCAATATCCACACCCAGGGCCTTGGCATAAACCGGGTCAAGGGCATGCTCAACATCAATAAAAACCGATTCGCCGCCGGCCTTTTGTGCCTCGGCCGCCACATGGAGGGCCACCGTGGTTTTACCGGAGCTTTCAGGCCCAAAAATCTCTACAATTCTGCCCCGGGGCAGGCCGCCAATTCCCAGCGCCATATCCAGTGAAAGGGAGCCGGTGGGAATGGCCTCCACATTCAGCACCGAATTCTGGCCCAGCTTCATCACAGCGCCTTTGCCAAACTGCTTTTCAATATGTGCCAGTGCTGTCTCCAGCGCCTTTTGGCGGCTGCTCTGGTCAGCGGTTTTTTCTTTTTGCGCCATGAAATTCTTCCTCCGATTTCACTTGTGAGTTAAACACCCGTATCGCTTTTCCAACTAGAAAAGGAGACTTTCACGGGCGTTCGGACAAGCTGCTTTATTAAGTATATACCAGTTTTGTGGCAAAATCAACCGAAACTCCGCACCTGCTCAGACCCTTGCAGGCCGGATAATCCGGGTTAAATCCCGGCATTTTCTCCCACCTTGCCCGAAGCGGTTACATAGCCGCCCAGCACAGCGTCACGCAATGGGGAATCCACCTGAATGCGCCATTTATCATCCTTTTTAACCATTTGAAGCTCCACCGCCATAGTGGCCTTGGTGCCGGTGTGCTCCTTTATAAGATCCAAGAAGAGCTTGTTGAACTGAACCTGAAGCTTTTCATCGCTCAGGGGGTCATCCTCCAAGGCATTGTTGTAGGCGATTTCGCCTGCCTTGCGCATATACTGCTCCAAAACCGTTCCCATGCTGATGTTGGTGAAGCGGACTTGGGCACTAGCCCGATCCTCCACCTGCTGAACCTTGATCAGCTCTGCCTTGACCCCTGCCAGCATCGCCTTATAGATCTCGGGAGAAAAAGATAACCCCGCCTCACTGATCCCCATAAGGGTGTTGTAATCCAGATACTGGTCAATGGCCGCTTTATCGCCCCCGGCTACCGTTTCAAAGGCTTCCTTCAAAAAGCCTTCCAGATCATCCTGCGGCTCCGCCTCGGAGGTGTCGCTTTCCTCACCGGCAGCGGGTTGTTCCTGCAAGGGCTTCACTGGCTCCGATTCGCTCTGGCTGGAAGGAGGCTGAGCGCTTTCGGAGGGCACCAGCCCTTCCCGACTGGCACAGCCCGAAATCACCAGCAGGGACAATGCCAAAAAGATGGCTGTAAGCTTTTTCATTGAAGTTCATCCTTTCTTCCACTTGCATTTTATATGGAAAATGCAGAACCCCGGCGGGGAAAAATACATTGCCTGCCTGCACCTCTATACAAAAAGGCCGGCCGAATCTGTTCATGTGGTTCTTCTTTGTAACCTTTTTTAGAAAAGCCGAGTCATTTGTCTGTATTTCTTAACAAAAAGGCACATTGGTTTTTCTTTGCCTACTTTCTTTTTTCTTAAAAAGAAAGTAGGTTCTTTTTATTTTATCACAATTTGTCCAATTTTGCCAGCCCCGGTTAAAGAGAAGAAACGATGCGAACGGGTGCAGCAAGATCATAATCCCCCGGCTCTACCCGGATGGTGCGGATCACCTGCGGGGTCAGCGGACGGTTCTCTTCTTCCGGAGAAAGAGTAGGAACCTGGGCGATGGAATCCAGCACCGCAAAACCACCTTCCTCCAGCAGCTGGCCAAAAGCGGCATAGCGTCCATCCAGCTTGAAGGCATCTTGGTGCACAATGAAGAACTGGGCTGAAGCGGAATCCGGGTCATCATCCCGTGCCATGGAAAGAGCACCACGGCGGTGGCTCAGGCCGGTATCCACGCCGTTCTGGGCAAACTCTCCTTTGATGGTAAAGCCGGGGTCATCCCCGGTGCAGGCGTTGGTTGTGGAACCGCCCTGAATGACATAACCTTTAACCACCCGGTGAAAGGCAAGGCCATCGTAGTAACCGGTGTTGGCCAGATCGGCAAAGTTTGCCACCGAGATGGGTGCCTGCTCCGGGTAAAGCTCCAGCCGCATAACAAGGCCATTCTCCATAGTAATAACCGCAACGGGCAACTGTTTATTTGACATAACTTTCACTCCCTTTATTTAAAAAACAGTAAGGGGCCGGCTGTTCCGGCCCCTTACTGGGTAGTGTTGTCTCTAGTGGCTTTCTTTTAGGCAGCGATCTCTTCCGCATTCTTAAAATACATGTTGTTGAGCGGGGTGAGCAGCCAGCCATCTACGCTGTCGCTCATCATCAGAACACGGGAGCGGTAGTAAAGGGGAATCACAGCCATATCGTCGCCGATCAGAATCTGCTCGGCCTTCAGCATCAGGTCGCGGCCCTTGGCTGCATCCACAGTGCCCATAGTCTCACGGATGAGTGCATCGTAGGCTTCGTTTGCATACTGGGAGTTGTTGTTCACAGAGGTAGAAAGCATGGTCTCAAAGAAGCTGGCGGGATGCAGGTAATCGGCGCCCCAGCCCATAGCGGCAATGTCATAGTTATGAGCCTGCACGTTATCGTAGTAGACCTTCCACTCCTCGGTGGAAATCTCCATCTCAATGCCAAGGTTTTCCTTCCACATCTGCTGCATGGCTTCGGTTACCTTTTTGACAATGGGGTTGGTGTAGTAAGAAAGGCGCAGCTTGGGGAAATCCTTGCCATCGGGATAACCAGCCTCAGCCAGCAGCTTCTTGGCTTCTTCCACGTTAGCGGTGGGGGCGATGCCATAGTCAGGGCGGCCATCGGTATAATCTTTGCCATCCACCATATAGCCGGGGGAAACCAGACCGGTGGCGGGCTTATCAGCAGTCTGCAACACGTTTTCGATCAGCTGGGTACGGTCCAGAGCCAGAGCCAGCGCCTTGCGGACACGGGCATCCTTGAGGGGGCCGCTTTCCAGATTCATGATGTAGTAGGTGTGCGCGAACTGAGAAACGGAATACATCTCGTCGCTTTCGGATTTCAGGCGAGGGATATCGTCGGAGGGAACTTCATAGAAACCGTCAATTTCGCCGGATTCAAAAGCGGTCAGGGCAGTGGCCTGATCGGGGATGAGGCGCATGTTAATCTCTTGCAGCTTCACAGAATCGGCTGCGTAGTACTCATCGTTCTTAACCAGCACATAGCCCTCACCAACAGTGATGGCACTGGGCTTGAAGGGGCCGTTGCAGATAAAGGTTTCTGCATTCTTTGCCCATGCATCAGGGCTGGCTTCAACAGCAGCCTTTTTAACAGGGCTCCAGGTGTAGGTTACCAGAATATCCAGGAACCAAGGGGTGGGGGCTTTGGTGGTGATCACGATGGTTTTTTCATCCTGAGCCTTGAAGCCGACTTCTTCGATCTTAGCGGTTCCATCGAAGAATTCCTGCGCATTCAGGACATAGTCGGTGATCAGGCCGGAGAATTTACCTCCGGTTTCGGGGGTGATAACCCGGGTCCAGGAATAAATGAAATCCTCAGCGGTCAGGGCGCTGCCATCGGACCATTTCAGGCCATCCCGCAGGGTGAAGGTATACTGGGTGCCATCCTCGCTGACCTTATAATCGGCAGCAACACCGGGAACCAGGTTGTTGTTGTTGTCGTAGGTCATAAGACCCTCAAAGGTGTTCATAAGGACAGGGGAGGCAAAGGTGTTGTTGGTAATACCGGGGTCCAGAGTATCGGCCTCGTTGTGAATGGCCCAGATAATTTTTTGGTCGGGGGCGCTACCTTCGGCTGCAGTGCCGGAAGCAGCAGGATCGGTGCCGGGAGCGGCACTGGAACCGGCAGAATTGCCAGAACCGCCGCAAGCGCTCAGAACCATCATCAGAGACAGCGCGAGGGCTGTCAGAGACAGTAAACGTTTTTTCATGGAAAATTCCTCACTTTCGTTGTTAAATCTATTTTCAGCACACCACCCACAAGAAGGGTGAGCATTGCATACTGTCTGTAGAATGGGTAAGGAGGGTTGGGTGGGGGTAAAGCCGGCGGGCCCAGCCCGCCGCCCCGGCTTTTGGCCGGGGGCCCGAGCAGAGCTCGGGCGTTTTACCCCTTGGCTCCTCGGCTCAGCGGGCATCCCCGGGGAAATGGCAGGCAACAAAATGGCCGCAGCCTGTGTCGGTCAACAAAGGCTCCTGCTCAGAGCAGACCGTCTGCGCCTTAAAGCAGCGGGTGTGGAAACGGCACCCCTTGGGCGGATGCACCGGGCTGGGGATATCCCCACCGATGGCCGCCGTGGTTTTTTCGCCCGCCTTGCGGGGATCGGCAATGGGCACCGCCTCCATCAGCCCCATGGTATAGGGGTGCAGGGGCTGGCGGTAAATCTCCTCGCTTTCGCAAAGCTCCACCAGCTTGCCCAGATACATAACCCCCACCCGGTCGGAAACATACCGAACCATGGAAAGATCATGGGCGATAAAGAGATACGTGAGCCCCTGTTCCTGCTGAAATTCCTTGAGCAGATTGACAATCTGTGCCTGAATCGAAACATCCAGCGCCGAAATAGGCTCATCGCAGATCACCACCTGCGGGCGCAGAATCAAGGCCCGGGCAATGCCGATTCTCTGGCGCTGTCCGCCGGAAAACTCATGGGGATACCGCCCGGCATGCTCCTTGGAAAGGCCCACCCGACGCAGCATCTCGGTCACCTGCTCATCGGCTTCCCGGCTGCTTTTGGCAAGACCCTGGGCCAACAACGGCTCCGCCACAATATCCCGCACCACCATTCGGGTGTTGAGGGAGGCGTAAGGATCCTGAAAGATCATCTGAATGTTTTTGCGAAAGGGCCGCAGCTGACGCTGGTTCAGGCCGCCGATTTCCTGGCCATCCAAATAAATTTTACCCTCTGTGGGGTCATAAATACGTAGAATTGTGCGTGCCACGGTGGATTTACCGCAGCCGGATTCACCCACAATGCCCAGTGTTTCGCCTTTCTTGACTGAAAAGCTGACACCATCCACAGCGTGAACCACATCTCCCCGGGAGCCCTTAACGGGGAAATACATTTTCAGGTTTTCCACTTGCAGCATAACCGAATCATCCATGTTGGGCACCTCCTTTAAAGGGATTATCCACAGCTGGGGCATCAGCCGCCAAGAGATGGCACATGGAGCGGTGTGTTTCGCTGATATAGGTATAAGCCGGAATCTCTTCGGCGCAAATGCGGCGGGCATACCGGCACCGTGGGGCAAAAGGGCAGCCCTTAGGCGGGTTGAGCATATCCGGCGGCGAGCCGGGGATCGGCAAAAGCTTCTGGCTCTTATCCTGATCCAGCCGGGGAATGGATTCCAGCAGCCCCAAGGTATAGGGGTGGGAAGGTGCATGGAACA
The DNA here is from genome assembly GCA_035621215.1 of Oscillospiraceae bacterium MB08-C2-2. Lineage (NCBI taxonomy): Bacteria > Bacillati > Bacillota > Clostridia > Eubacteriales > Oscillospiraceae > Oscillospiraceae bacterium MB08-C2-2. Next base: position 2,125,941 of record CP141729.1, read on the forward strand.
GCTCGTCAATGAGAGCTTCCTCCATGACCATTCCGCCGTACATCACTAGCACCCGGGAGCAAAGCTCGGCCACCACGCCCAAATCGTGGGTGATAAAAAGCACGCTCATACCCAGCTCCTTCTGCAAAGAGCGGAGCAGCTGTAAAATCTGATCCTGTATGGTTACATCCAAAGCGGTGGTGGGTTCATCGGCAATCACCATTTCCGGGTTGCAGGCCAAGGCCATGGCAATCATGACACGCTGGCGCATACCGCCCGAAAACTGGTGGGGATAGCTGGAATAGCGCTTTTCCGGTTCGGGAATGCGCACCAGACGAAACAGCTCCAGCACCCTTTCCCGCACCTGCTCTTTGGAAAGCTCTTTTTTATGCTCGGTGAGCATCTCCCCCACCTGCTTACCCACCGTAATCAGCGGGTTCAGGGAGGACATGGGGTCCTGAAAAATCATGGAAATGCGGTTGCCGCAAATGCTGCGCATCTGCTTGGGGGAAAGGGCCGCCAAATCCACGCCGTCAAAAACCGCCTTGCCCTGTGTAATTTTTCCGTTGGAACCTAAAAGCCGCATCAGCGACATGGCGGTTACACTTTTGCCGCTGCCGGATTCGCCGACCAACCCCAGTATCTCCCCCTTGGCCAGCTCAAAGCTGACGCCCCGGACTGCGTTGACCGTGCCCGCCCGGGTTTTAAAAGAGGTATGAAGCTGCTCGACCTGCAAAATTTTATCCATAACTGCCTTCCTACTTGCGGAGCTTGGGGTCCAGCGCATCCCGGAGCCCATCGCCCACAAAATTAAATGCAAACATCACAAGGCAAATTGCCAGAGAGGGTAAAAAGAGCTGATAGGGGGAGGAGCGCAGGGTGGAAAGAGCATCGTTGCACATCGTCCCCAAGCTGGCCATGGGAGCCATAACCCCCAAGCCGATAAAGCTCATAAAGGCCTCGATGAAAATGGCCGAGGGAATGAGCATGGTCACGGTAACAATAATCGGCCCCATGGCGTTGGGAATCAGGTGGGTGGTGAGAATCCGCCATGTGCTGGAGCCAAGGGTGCGGGCCGCATAGACAAACTCCTGCTCCTTGAGGGAGAGAATCTCACCCCGAACCACACGGGCCATGTTGACCCAATAAACAGTACCCAGTGCAATCACAATGCTGAGGATACCGCCGTTGCTGCCCATCATCACCTGCAATAGAATCACATACAAGGTCAGCGGAATGGTGCTGACCACATCCACAATGCGCATCATAATGGTATCGGTCATACCCCCGGCATAAGCCGAAATACCGCCGTATAAAATCCCGATCACCAAGTTCACAAAGGCGGCGATCAGAGCAATCAGCATGGAAATACGCATACCCATCATCAGGCGGATGAGCATATCACGGCCCAGATTATCGGTGCCCAGCGGGTAGGTTTTATTGCGAAAGCTTTTGAAAACGGTATACGGTTCCTTCTGGGCATTCTCCAGCCGGGGAGGCTTTGTCTTATAATTGAGGATGATCTCGGTGCCATCCCCCATATCAAAGGTCATACGCTTTTTCATGCCGTCATCCTCAAGGCGAGCCAGCGGCTTCATCAGGGTGCCATCCGGTGCCACCTCAATAAGCTTGAGGCTGGGGGTCAGGTAAATATACCGGCCATCCACCTCATAAGCCTTAAAGCTGGGCGGCATATTGACAAAATCAAGGTTCTGGGTCTCATAGCTGTGGGAGACCATCTGGGGCCCCACCACACAGAAAAGCACCAGCAAAACCAACAGAATCAGCCCTAAAAGAGCGGTGGGCTTGTGGGAAAACCGATACCACACATCCTGCCCGAAAGAAAGGCTCTTGCTCCAAAGCTTTTCCCGCTCCTCAGCATCCGCCTTCAAAGGCGCCCATTTATCCATCTTTTCCATATCTTCCGACATAGCTCTCCTCCCGGGGGCAACGGTCACCGCCCGCAAAACAAAATCAATCCAAGCTTTAGATACAGCAACATATATCGTTTTTTCAGTAATATTTCCGAAGTCGAATTCATTTCGACGCAGAATTCCTTTTCTTGTGCCGCCTCGGCGCAAGCCGGGAGGCCTATAGGGGGTATTGGATACCCCCATAGTTTCTGTCGATCAAAATCGACGGAAACATTAATCCAGCTTGATTCTCGGGTCAACCAGACAGTAAAAAATATCCACAATAAAGGTCATGGCAATCAGTATGGCCGCATAGAAAATCGTAACACCCATAATGGTGGTGTAATCCCGGTTGGAAATGGAGTTGACAAAATGCTGCCCAAGGCCGGGAACCGCAAATATTTTTTCAATTACAAAAGAGCCGGTGAGCAGGCTGGCAATGGTTGGCCCCAAAACGGTGATCAACGGAATCAGCGCATTGCGCAGAGCGTGGCGCACCACCACCTTCAGTTCACTGAGGCCCTTTGCCCGGGCGGTGCGGATATAATCCTGCCCCATAACCTCCAGCAAGCTGGAGCGCATAAGCCTCGCCAAATAAGAGAGGGTATATCCCCCCAGCGCCACCACCGGCAGAATGTAGCCCTTCCAGCTATCCAGCCCAAAGGTGGGCAGCCAGCCAAGCTTGAGGGAAAAGACATACATCAAAAGAGAGGCGATGACAAAGGAAGGGATGGTTACCCCAATGGTTGCGATAAACATCGTGAACATATCCTGCCACTTGCCGTTTTTCAAAGCGGCAATAATCCCCAGCGGCAGCGCCACAATCAGGGAAAACAGAATGGTCAGGCCGCCCAGCCTTGCCGAAATGGGAAAGCCCCCCGCAATGAATTCATTGACTGTCATGCCCTCGTATTTAAAGGAAGGCCCTAAATCCAACCGGAGCAGACCTTTCATATAATCCAGATATTGCAGCAGCAGAGGCTGATCCAGATTGTATTTTTTGTTCAGGGCCGCCTCCACCGCCGGGGGCAGGGCACGGTCAGAGGTAAAAGGCCCTCCGGGAATAGCGTGCATCAGAAAAAAGGTCAGGGTGGCAATTACAAAGAGCGCCAACAGCATAAACAGCAGACGCTTCAGGATGTATCTGGTCATAGGCCCTCCTTGTTCGCACCGCACCGCAGCAAGGGCTGCTCCAGCTTGTATTTTTGGCTGAGAGCCGCCTTCACTTCAGGCGTCAAGGCCCGGCGAGAGGCACTGGCTCCCCGGGACATGGTGCGGAGGAGAAATGCGGTCAGGGCGGCAATTACAAAGAGCGCCAACAGCATAAACAGCAGACGCTTCAGGATGTATCTGGTCATAGGCCCTCCTCATTGGCTTTTTGCCGAAACCCACGGCAACGGCCAAAAACAGCGGTGGCCCCGCTAAGGCCCTTTCGATGGAGCTGTGCCCCAATACCGCTGTTTGTTTTCCGGGCTGTGTAAAACGAATTTTACACAGCCCGGGTTTTTACTTTATTTGAATATTATACTGATAATTTGGAAAAGCGTCAAGGTTAAATCGGCATTTACAAGTGTATACCGATTTTGTCGGTGATTTTTACATAGAAAGCCCGGCCTGTCTGCCCTCATTTCCAGCATTATACTCATGAGAATTATGGAATCGAAAGTATTGTGTTGTGCAAACGGCCCCATTATGGGGACAGACATCTTGAAAAATTGCAACCAAGCGCAGAGAAAACCGGGCAAGCCGGTTTTCCCCTGTGTTTGTATTCTTTCAGGCTGTCTTTTCTTCCAAAACAGCCAGCCGAGCCTCGAGAGCGCTCATTTTCCGCTCCATCTCATCCCGAGTACGCTCCATTTCTCTTTCCAGTTCATACTGCTTTTCGTGGGTTAGCTTGTAGCCATCAAACAAACTGTCAATCCGCTTGTTGACTGCATTTTCTATAAAGGCCTGGGTTCTGGTTTCGGAAGCCTTGATTTCACTTCGAGTTTGCTCCATTATTTTCATTTCGGAAGCCTTCATTTCACTTCGAGTTTGCTCAATAGCCGTCATCAGCAAACCAAACTGCTCCAGCATTTCCTTGTCCATTATAGCGCCACCTCCACTGTGTTTCATATATTCTCAGTATACCGGCATTTACCCGAGCTGGCAAGCATTTCATGCTTGCCGTAAAGGTTCTAACTCTTCGGTGTAGGATACTGGCTCTGAACATACTCATCCATGGCGCCCGCTACCCGGCGGGAAACATCCACTGCCTCAACCACCGTCTTAGCACCGGTAACCACATCGCCGGAGGCAAAAACGCCGGGGCGGCTGGTGTGGCCGAATTCATCGGTGGCCACCAAACCGTTGTTCAGCACCTTCATGCCGGTGGTGGAGGATACGATCACTGACCGTGGCCCCTGCCCAATGGCAACGATCACCGAATCCGCCGGGAACAGCTCTTCCGTGCCCGGAATCGGCTCCGCCTGCTTGCGGCCATCCTCATCTTCCCAAACACGGCTGTCGGCCACTATAACGCCTTCATCCACAAACTCGACCACCGTTTTATAGAAGATAAAGCGTGCGCCGTCGATTTTGGCATAATCCGCTTCAACAGGCCGGGCGGTAATGGTGGTTTCATCCATATTGCAAAGGATATAAACCTCCTCACAGCCCTGACGGAAGGCGGTGCGAGCCACATCCATAGCCACGTTGCCGGCACCGATCACCGCCAGCCGTTTGCCCAGCTTGTATACATTGGGGTTGCGCAGGTATTCAATGGCATAGTGCACATGCCCAAGGCTCTCGCCCAAAATGCCAAGCTTCTGAGGCCGCCACACACCGGTTCCCACGAAAATGGCCCGGTAGCCATCCCGGAAAAGATCATCGATGGTCAGGTTGGTACCAATAGAGGTGTTGGGACGGATTTTCACGCCGCTTTCCAGCAGAGTTTCCTTGAGGCGATCCAAAATATCTTTTGGCAGGCGAAATTCCGGTATGCCATACCGCAGAACACCGCCAATCTGGTCATGCCCTTCAAAAATGGTTACATCATAATCCATTTTAGAAAGGGTGAAGGCAATGGTAATACCCGCAGGACCCGAGCCGATAATCGCAATGCGTCCCTTTGTTTTCTTGGAGGGAGTCGGCCGAAAAATATTCAGGTAATAATCTGAAATGTAACGTTCAATGGCACTGATCTGCACCGGGGAACCCTTGCGGCCCAAAATGCAGTGCCCCTCACACTGGTTTTCCTGGGAGCATACATGGCAGCAAACAAGAGAAAGCGGGTTGTTATCAAACAGCAGCTTGCCTGCCTGCCCGATTTTGCTTTCCAACAGCAGCTTGATCGCATCCCGGATCGGTGTATGAACCGGGCATCCAACACTGCACTGGGGATTTTTGCACTGAAGACAGCGCCTTGCATCTTCAATTACGTGCTTGCTCATCTCATCATTTTCCTCTCATCATCGTGCGGCTTCTCCCCCCCTTTTTGGAGAGAAGCTGCTCAGTCGATCATCCGGTAACCCACCCCAACCTCGGTGAGGATAAAGCGGGGGTCTGCTGGATTTTCTTCAATTTTGCGCCGAATGTTGGCCATATTCACCCGCAGCACCTGATTGTCACCGCCAAAAGGCCCCCATATCTGCTGAATCATAAAATCCCGTGTGAGCACCTTCCCGGCATTTTGGGAAAGAAGCGCCACGATTTTATATTCAATGGGCGTCAGGTGAACCGATTTGCCCTCTACTTGAACCCGCCGTTTTGCATAATCAATGAAAAGGCCGCCCACCGAAAACGAACTGGCCGCCGGTTCTTTCAAGCTGCCTAAACGGATATGCTGGCGCAGTGCGGTGCGGATACGGGCCAAAAGCTCACTGTTGCCAAAGGGCTTGGTCACATAATCGTTGGCCCCTGCATCCAGGGCCTCCACCTTTTCCTGCTCATCCTGCCGGGCTGAAACCACAATGATGGGAACATCCGACCATTCCCGGATGCGGTGGAGAACCTGCATTCCATCCATATCCGGCAATCCCAGATCCAGCAGAATCAGATCCGGGTTGTGCTCGGCCGCCATTTCAATGGCCTCTGCCCCTGTGGCGGCAACCAATGTCGTATATTGACTGGTGGTCAGCAAGGCGGTAATAAAATTGCTGATCACCCGCTCATCTTCTACTATAAAGATTTTTGCATGGTTTTTCAACCCATAGCCTCCTTTGTTTTTCCTTTAACAAAGAGCTTATTGGCACAGAGGGAGCATGAAGTAAAACTTGGCTCCGCCCTCCTCTTTATTATAGCCTTCTATGTGCCCGCCGTGGGCTTCCACAATGGTGCGGCAGATAGAAAGCCCCAGCCCCATACCCCGAATCGCATCAATAACCGGCTCGGCGGTGGGAGAATGCGCTTCAAATAAGTTTTCCAACAGATAGTCGGGAATACCCCGACCCAAATCACTCACATCAAACCGGATATAAGCTCCCTGCTTGGACACATCCATCAAAATCAGCGAGCCTACCGGGGAGTTTTTGACAGCATTTTCCAGCAGGTTGATCAGTACCTGCGAAATCAAGGTGGCATCCATGGGGGCCACCAGCAGCTCCCCCGGCACCCGCACATGGATGCTGCAATCGGGAAAACGCTTGCGCACAATATCCACCGCTTGAGCCACCACTTCCTCAGCGGCCTCCAAGGTCTTGTGCAGTGCCACTGTATTGCCGGAAATCCGGGTAACTGTCAAAATATTTTCCACCATGCGGATCAGCCACTGGCTGTTCTCCTGAATGTCCCGAACCAGCCCCTCCCGCATCTCCTCCGGCATATCCTTCTGCTCAAGGATGGTGGAGCTGGCCCCCAGAACACTGGTCAAGGGGGTGCGCAAATCGTGGGAAATGGCCCGCAAAAGGGCGCTGCGGGTTTTTTCCCGCTCTGCGGCCACCAAAATCTCGTTTTGCTCATTAGAAAGGGATTGCAGCTCCATGGCAAGCGCCACCTGCCCCACAAGCATATGAATAAAGGTTATATTGCTGGGGGTGAGAGGGCGGGCCCTGCAATCAATGCCGATAACCCCCCGCACATTGTCCTTAAAAACAATGGGCACATACCGCACCCGCTCGGTCTCCTGCTCCGAAACCACCGCCGATTCCGCCCCGGTGCGAAAAATCAAATGCACCCGTTTCTGCTCTTCGGGGCTGTAGAAGGGAATTTCCTGATCCTGGGGCCCGCACAGGCGCAGGCTGCTGCTCTCTTTGGAAACAGCGGGATCGGCGGTATAAAAAATAACTGAACGGTTCAGATGCAGAATCAAATAAGCGTTTGCCAGCCGCACAACGGTCTCCACATCCCGGGCCACCAGCAGCTTGTTGTTGATTTCATAAAGCAACTGCGCCCGGTGCTCCCGTTCCCGAGAAAGGAGCGCCTGACTTTTCATCTGTATGGTCAGGGTGCTGGTAATAAAGGTGGCCAGCAGCATCACAAAAAGGGTGATGGGCGAACCCACCGTTATGCTGAATCGGCGGCTGGGCTCGGTGACAAAATAATCATAGGCAAAGGTGCTCACAACAGCGGCCACAATGCCATAGCTATAGCCCGGGGTTACCCGGGAAATAATCAGAACCGATACCACATAAATCAAAATCAGGTTCTGGGTGTTATCCTGAACCTGCCGCAGCAGCTCGGCCAGCAGGATGGTTGCCATTAAAAGGCCGATGGTTTTCAGTGTGTTATAAAAAACACCCCGCTGCCTGCCTCGGTCTTCTGCCATATCCACATTTAACTTTTCATAAAAATTCTTTTCCATGTGTATGATTCCTTCCATGCACTGTTTTTGCAAAAGGGCATTTTCTGCAAAAAAATCCTCCCGAACAAATCTTAACGGGTTCTTTATGGGAATTTTAGCAGAGAAACGTTACAATGTAAACAGAGCTTTTCATCCTCAAGCAGGCTTGGCTGAATACCCCCGGGTATTGGAGCGCCATATGGGAGCAACGCTATCTTTAATTCAACGAAAAGCTCCATTCAGCAAAAGGAGGTGGCCGATCTGGATTTTTCCGACAAGAACTTAGCCTTTCTGTTTCGCTGGGGCGATGTGGATATTTACCTGACCGATACACTGCTTTCCACCTGGATTGTCATGGGGGCGCTGGTGATATTCGCCATTGTTGTCCGCATCCGGCTGACACGTTTCAAAAGTGTGCCCAAGGGGTTCCAGAATGCAGTTGAGATTATGGTGGAGACCATGGCCAATTTTTCACGCAACACCATGGGCCCCGGAATGGATGCGCTGGGCGGGTATTTCTTTGGTGTTTTTGCCTTTATCCTGATTTCCAATTTCAGCGGGCTTGTGGGGCTTCGGCCGCCCACAGCGGATTTAGCCACCACCGGCGCTCTTGCCCTTTCTTCCTTTGTGCTGATTCACGGCGCAGGCCTTGCAAAGCGCAAGTGGAAATATTTCAAGGATTATCTGGCGCCAGTGCCGATCTTTCTCCCCCTCAACCTAGTGGGTGAAATTGCAAAGCCGGTTTCTTTAGGCTTCCGCCTTTTCGGCAATATTCTGGGCGGCACCATTATTATGGGTCTGGTTTATAATTCTTTGCCCATTCTGCTCCGCTTTATTTTGCCCGATTTGCTCCATGCTTACTTTGATTTGTTTGCAGGGGCCATTCAGGCTTTTATCTTTACGGTTCTCAGCATGACCTTTATCCAGCAAAAGGCTGCGGGTGAATAATTCGGGGGCTTTCTCCCCAAACCAAGAAACCCGCATACAGCCAGTCAACTTATTTTTCAGGAGGTAAAATTTTATGGATCCAAAGGCATTTGTATTGGGCTGCTCCGCTTTGGCGGCAGGGCTTGCTTCACTTTCCGGCTTAGGCTCCGGCCTTGGGCAGGGCATCGCCGCAGGCAAGGCCGCTTCTGCTGTGGGGCGCCAGCCCGAGGCAAGGGGCGAAATTATGAGCACCATGCTCATCGGCTGCGCCGTGGCAGAAACCTGCTCGGTTTATGGTCTGGTTATTGCTTTGATTCTGCTGATGGCTAACCCTCTGGTGGCTTTGCTGTAGCAGCCCCATATCCACGCATGCCTTTAAGAAATTGAGAGGAGGGATCGGATTTGTCCCATTATTTAACGCAATCCTTCCTGCTTGCCGCTGGGGCGGCACAGGAGCTTCCCCCGGGTACCATTCTCCATTTGGATAAAAAGCTGCTCATTGAGCTGGGGATTCAATGGGTTAATGTTTTGTTTCTCACAGGGCTGCTGATTTTTATTTTATACAAGCCGGTTCGTAAATTTATGTCGGAGCGCACCGCCCGCATCAAGACCGAAATTGAAGATGCCCGCCACGACCGGGAAGAAGCTATGCAGCTCAAGGAGCAGTATGGCGAGATGATCGCCAACATTGAGCGGGAGCGGGAGGAAATTCTGCGGCTGGCCCACAAAAAGGCCATGGAAAAAAGCGACCAGCTTTTGTTTGAAGCCCGCCGGGAGGCCGACGCTGCCTATGACCGGACCATGGATGAGCTGGAACGGCAGCGCAAAAGCATGGAAGACGAAATGAAAAAGCAGATGATTGAAATTTCCATGCTGGTTGCCAGCCGCTTTGTCACCGTTTCTCTGGATACCGAAACCCAAAACCGCTACATCGAAGAGGCCCTCTCCGATTGGGAGGCCAACTGATGCTGGCGTTAACTGGCCGTTATGCCTTGGCGCTCATGCATTATGCGGAGGAAAATGGTCTGGAGCTGGTCTACTGCCAGGCGCTGGATTATATTTTATCCATCAACGCCGGGCACCCTTCTCTGCCGGATGCAGAAACTGCACTGGGCCGCTTTTTGGAGCATGTTCCCGAAGAAGAAGTGGATGCGGTGCTCTACCGCTTTCTGGATATGGCGAGAAAGCGGATGGATATTATCACTGTTGAGGTTTTTTCCGCAGTTCCCCTGACACAGGAGCAGCTTTGCGCCCTTGAGCAGGAATTCATTCATGCTTACAGAAAGCAGGTGGATATTACAGCTACGGTGGACCCTTCCCTCATTGGAGGGCTGCGGGTTATTGTGGATGACAAGGTCATCGACGCCACCATTAAAAGGCAGCTGGAGGATATGAAACGCAGCATATACAAAGGAGTGTATTTCAAACAATGAATTTTAATTCTGCCGAAATAGGCTCCATTATCAAAGATGAAATTTTGGGCTTTGTGGCCTCTCCTTATATAGATGAATCCGGCCGGGTCTACCAAATCGGGGATGGCATTGCCCGTGTCATCGGCCTCAAGCAGGCCATGAGCGGCGAGCTGCTCCAGTTTGAAAACGGCGTGGTTGGCATTGCCATGAATCTGGAGGAAGATAACATAGGCGTTGTGCTCCTTGGCAACAGCGAAGGGGTAAACGCAGGCAGCCTTGTAACCCGAACCAACCGCATAGCGCAGGTCCCGGTGGGTGAAGCGCTGCTGGGCAGGGTTGTCAACGCACTGGGCCAGCCCATTGATCAGAAGGGGCTGATTTTGGCCCAAACCCTGCGCCCCATTGAGCAGGTAGCGCCGGGGGTGCTGGCCCGTCAAAAGGTGGATGTTCCCCTTTTAACCGGAATCAAGGCCATTGACGCCATGGTTCCCATTGGCCGGGGGCAGCGTCAGCTGATTATCGGCGACCGGCAGACCGGTAAAACCGCCATTGCGCTGGATACCATTCTTAACCAGCGGGATACCGGCGTTTACTGCGTGTATGTGGCCATTGGTCAAAAGAACTCAACGGTGGCCGATATTGTCAACACCCTGACCCAGTATGATGCCATGCGCTACACCACTGTGGTGGTGGCGGGCGCTTCGGAAGCCGCCTCTTTGCAATATCTGGCCCCTTACAGCGGCTGTGCCATGGCAGAGGCTTGGATGGCACAGGGCAAGGATGTGCTGATTGTATACGACGATCTTTCCAAGCATGCGGTGGCTTATCGGACCATGTCTCTGCTGCTTCGCAGGCCGCCGGGCCGTGAGGCCTATCCCGGCGATGTATTTTATCTCCATTCCCGGCTGCTGGAGCGGGCCGGGCGGCTTTCGCAGGAATACGGCGGCGGCTCTATTACCGCTTTGCCTATCGTGGAAACCCAAGGCGGCGATATGTCCGCCTATATCCCCACCAACGTGATTTCCATTACAGACGGGCAGATTTATCTGGAGGCGAATTCCTTTAATGCAGGCATTCGCCCCGCTATCAACCCGGGGCTTTCGGTTTCCCGTGTGGGAGGCTCGGCTCAGGTGAAGGCCATGAAAAAGATTGCAGCCCCCATCCGCATTGAACTGGCGCAGTACAGGGAGCTTGCCTCCTTTGCCCAGTTCAGCTCGGATTTGGATAAGGATACCCGCAGCCGCCTGCATCACGGCGACCGCATTGTGGAAACCCTCAAGCAATCCCAGTATAAGCCCTTTTCACTCGAGCACGAAATTCTGGTTCTTTTTGCGCTGACCCACCACTGTCTGGATGAAATTCAGGTGGAAAATGTGCTGGAGTTCCAGAGCAAAATGCTGGAGCACTTTGATACATGGCACCCCGATATCATCGAAGAAATTCGCAAAACCTACGAGATATCCCCCCAGCTGGAAGAGGATATTCTTGAGGCCATCAAACAATTTGCCTCCACCCTCACCCCGTGAGCCAAAATATTTAGAAGGAGGATGAAGAAGTGGAATCCATTCAGCGAATCAAGGCCCGCATTCACAGCATCGGCATAACCCGGCAGATCACCCAATCCATGCGCCTTGTTTCATCCTCCAAGGTGCAGAAGGCCCGCAACCGAATGGTGGATAACCAGCCTTTTCTGGCCAACGCCCGGCAGATGGCCTCTTCTGTTCTCCACAATCGGGAGCTGGATCGCCACCCTTATGTTGCGGCCCGCCCGGTGAAAACCTCGGCAGTCATTGTAATTAGCGGGGATCGGGGTCTTTGCGGCAGCTACAATGCGGCGGTGGGCAAAAGCGCCACCCAGCTGGTTAAAAGCTTGGGAGACTGCCGGATTATCACCATCGGCAGCAAAGCAAAGGAATATTGCCAGCGCCGCAGAGGGAGTGCTGTTGCCCAATCCTTTATCGGTATGTCGGAAAAGCCCTTTTTCGAGGATGCGCAGGAAATTGCTTCCCTTGCTTTGGATTGGTATAAAAAAGGCCAGGTGGATCAGATTTATATGGTCTACACGGAGTATGTTTCCGCCATTGAGCAAAACCCCAAGGCAGAAAAGCTGCTGCCGCTGGGGTCAGGTGAGCGGGAACCGGGGTCTGGCTTTATCGAATTTGAGCCGGACGTGGAATCTTTTGTGGAGCGGGCTGTTCCCTTTTATGTGGCAGGCTCCTTATATGGTGCTATGCTGGAGGCCTCGGCCTGTGAACAAAGCGCCCGCCTGACCAGCATGGATTCCGCTGTCAAAAATTCCGATGAAATGATTGCTTCGCTGACCCTGCTTTACAATCAGGCAAGGCAGGCGGCTATTACCCAAGAAATCATCGAAATCGTCAGCGGAGCGGAAACTCTCTAGGAGAAAGGAATGAGACTGTGGTAGTAAACGCAATCGGCGAGGTTATCCAGATTATAGGAGCCGTTTTGGATATCCGCTTTCCGGCAGGCTCTGTTCCTGCCATTCACAATGCCATTGAAATCCAAAACACCGAAGATATTTTGGTGGCCGAGGTTGCCCAGCAGCTGGGGGACGGTATCGTCCGCTGTGTTTCCATGGGGCCTACCGACGGCTTGGTTCGAGGGATGCAGGCGCTGGATACCGGCCGCCCTATCATCGCGCCGGTGGGCAATGCCACCTTAGGACGCATTTTTAATGTGTTGGGCGAGCCCTTGGACGGGCAGTCAATGCCGGATCATCAGGAATACCGTTCCATACACCGAATGGCCCCCGAATTTTCCGAGCAGGCTGAAACCACCGAAATTCTCGAAACCGGCATCAAAGCTATCGATCTGCTCTGCCCCTATGTAAAGGGCGGCAAAATCGGCCTTTTCGGCGGCGCAGGCGTGGGAAAAACCGTTCTGATTATGGAGCTGATTCACAACATCGCCACCGAGCATGGCGGCTACTCGGTTTTTGCCGGTGTGGGCGAGCGTACCCGTGAGGGCAACGACCTGTATCATGAGATGACTGAATCGGGGGTTATCAGCAAAACGGCTTTGGTTTTCGGCCAGATGAATGAGCCGCCGGGGGCCAGAATGCGGGTGGCCCTCACCGGGCTGACCATGGCGGAATACTTCCGGGATGTGCAGGAGCAGGATGTTCTGCTGTTTATCGATAACATTTTTCGGTTTGTGCAGGCAGGCTCGGAGGTTTCGGCCCTGCTGGGGCGTATGCCCAGCGCCGTGGGCTATCAGCCTACTCTTGCCACCGAAATGGGCATCTTGCAGGAGCGTATCACCTCCACCAAAAGCGGCTCCATCACCTCCATTCAGGCCGTTTATGTTCCGGCGGATGATCTCACCGATCCGGCCCCGGCCACAACCTTTGCCCATCTGGATGCCACCACCGTGCTTTCTCGCAGCATTGTGGAGCAGGGCATTTACCCGGCTATTAACCCGCTGGAATCCACCTCCCGCATTCTGGACCCTTTTGTGGTGGGCTCCGAGCACCATCAGGTTGCCCGGGATGTCCAAAGCATTCTCCAGCGCTATCAGGAGCTACAGGATATCATCGCCATTATGGGCATTGACGAGCTTTCGGAAAACGACAAGCTGATTGTGGGCCGTGCCCGAAAGGTTCAGCGCTTTCTCTCCCAGCCCTTTTCGGTGGCGGAGCCCTTCACCGGCATTCCCGGTGTGTATGTTCCTCTGGCCGATACCCTCAAGGGCTTCGAAGAAATACTGGATGGCAAGCACGATGGAATCCCCGAATCCCATTTTCTCAACGCAGGCTCCATTGAGGATGTCGTGCGGCGCAGCAAATAAGCTTAAGGGAGGGTGACGCATCATGGCTGAGCGACAGATTCTGCTGAAAGTATTGACCCCCAACCGAACGGTAACGGAGCAGGCGGTGGATTATGTAATTCTCCGCACCACCGGAGGGGATATGGGTGTTCTGCCCGGCCATGCGCCCTGCCTTGTGCAGCTGGATTATGGCATTCTCCGGGCTTTTTCGGATAAAAAGCAGGTTCTGACACTGGCGGTGCTGGAGGGCTTTGCCACAGTAAGCGGGACCGAGCTTGTGGTGCTTTCCTCCGTGGCCGATGATCCCGAACATATCGAGGCAGCGATCCAGAGCATTGCACAGGAGCGGGAAGAAAACCTCCGCCATGAGCAAACCGCCAATCTGGAAATGCACCGGCTGGAAACCGCTCTGCGGCATTCGCTTGTCAGCATGGATATCAGCTCTTATTCCATTATTAAGGGCCATGAGGGAAGCGGGTCTGAATCATGAAAGAGAGCGAGCACCGGGAAGTTTTGAGGGCTTTGGGCCTGTTTACCCAGCTTGGCCTGACCATGCTCTCCTGTGTTTTTGTGGGAGTATGGATCGGGCGCTTTCTCATTAACCGCTTTGGTGCAGGCCCTTGGGCGTTGCTGCTGTGTGTGGCGCTGGGGGTCTTGGCTTCTTTTAAGGTGCTTTATGATACGGTAATCAAGGAGTGGCTAAAGAAATGAACTGGCTTAAAAATCTTTCTCCCACCGCTGTGCTCATGTGCAAGGTGCTGTGCGGCCTTTTTGGGGTGTTTTTATTGGTGGGCCTTGCGGTCACCAGTCTTGTATATCCCTTTGAAAAGCCTCTCCCCTTTGCTATGGGGCTTTTGGCCGGTACCCTTTTATCCATGGCAAAGGTAATTCTGCTGGAAAAATCCCTCGGCCGCTCTATGGATATGAAGAAAAAACAGGCTCAAAACTACGCCGGTCTTCAAGCGGCCATGCGCTATCTGCTGACTATCCTTGTAGTGGTGGTGGTGGTTTTTCTGCCTGCTGTTTTCGGTGTCTTTGGCACCATCATCGGAATTTTATCCTTGCAGCTTTCGGCTTATATCTCGGAGTATCTGATACACAAAAAGGGGCTCTCCACAAAGGAATGATTTCAGGTATTTTGCCCTAAGCATCAAAATATACAGAATTAAGCGCCGACCCAAACCCTGCCACCTTTTGAAAAGGATGGACAAAAACGTTAGCTTTTGTATATTATTTCCCTCCGCCTAGATTTTGGGAACTAAAAAGGCTTGGAAGCGAACCGCAGCGTGCGGTTTTCTCCCAAGCCTTTTTTCAACCTTATTCCACTGCGAAATCGCTGACCCGGTGCAGAATGCGATAATCCACCAGCGCATCCACCAAGGTTCCCTCAGCCTCGTAGGTTTGGCTGAATATCTTGCCCTCCCGGCGGATTTCATCCAGCAGCCTGCCCTGATCAAAGGGAATCAGCAGCTTCATCCGCTTCTGGGTGGGGTTAAGCGCCTTGGCAATTTTGGCCAACAGGCCATCCAGCCCTTTGCCCTCTTTTGCGGAGATCACCGCTGTGTGGTCACTTTCCGGAACCGCCACATAGGGAACCAAATCTCGCTTGTTATAAATGGTGATCACCGGGGTATCGGTTACCCCCAGCTCAGCCAAAAGCTTTTGGGTAATCTCAATCTGAGCGGCGGCCTCCGGGTTGGAAAGATCGCACACATTCAGCAAAAGGTCTGCCCCCACAGCCTCTTCCAAGGTGGATTTAAAGGCTTCCACCAAATGGTGAGGCAGGCGGCTGACAAAGCCAACGGTATCGATGAGCATCACGGTGCGCCCATCGGGCAAAGTCAAGGCTCTGGCCGTGGGATCGAGAGTGGCAAACAGCTTATCCTCCGCCAGCACCCCCGCATCGGTGAGGGTGTTGAGCAGGGTGGATTTTCCCACATTGGTATAGCCCACAATGGCCACTGTGGTGACGCCATCCTTTTTGCGGCGAGACCGCATATTTTCCCGGCGAATCTCCAAGCTTTCCAGCTCATCCTCCAGCCGGGTGATGCTGCGGCGAATATGGCGACGATCCAGCTCCAGCTTGGTTTCACCCTTGCCTCGCCTTGCGCCACCCCCTGCACCGCCTCCACCGCCGCCCAGCCGGGAAAGGCTGATGCCCATACCCGCCAAGCGTGGCAGAAGATACCGCTGCTGCGCCAGTGCAACCTGAAGCCTGCCCTCACGGCTGCGGGCCCGCTGGGAGAAAATCTCCAGTATCAGCATGGTGCGGTCCAGAACCGGCAGGCCGCAGGCCTCCTCAATGTTTCGCAGCTGGGTGGAGGTCAGCTCATGGTCGAATATCAACAGGGTTACCTCATTGGCGGAGGCAAACTCCTTGATTTCTTCCAGCTTGCCAGCACCGATACAAGTGGCCCTATCCAGTGCATCCCTTTTCTGGGTGATACGGCCCACCACTTCCATATCAGCCGAACCGCTCAGCTCTTCCAGCTCATCCAGCGAGGCCTCCAGATCATACTGTTCCAGATCCACCCCCACTAAAAGGACAATATCCATGGTTTCGGCATTTTCGTGCATACAGTTCTCCTTCTATTTGTACTAAAGGGCAGACCCTGACCAGAACTTCTCTTTTATAGCTGCAGAGGTTTAAAGCCGCAGCGAAATTTTAGACATATGAGTATATTGTGCCGCTAAACGCTCTGTTCATGCCAATAAAGAAAAAAAGCCCGAACCGGTATCAAACCGGGTCGGGCATGCCATTTATCCTTTATTTCAGCAAGGTCACCCGAATGATTCCCTTGGCCTGTTCCAGCTGTTCCAGCACAGCGGGCGGAACATGGCCATCCAGATCCAAAACGGTATAGGCATATTCGCCCTTGGATTTATTGATCAGATTGCGAATGTTGATGTTGTGGGAGGCAAAAACCCCGGTATACTTGGCCAGCGTTTCCGGTATATTCTGGTGGAACAGGGTAACCCGCTCCCCGCCGGTGCGCTCCATATGCAGATCGGGAATGTTGACCGAGTTTTTGATGTTGCCGTTCTCGAGGAAATCCCGCAGCTGGCTGGCCGCCATGCTGGCACAGACATCCTCCGATTCGGGGGTAGAAGCGCCCAGGTGAGGGAGCGCCAGAACACCGGGATGCCCCAGCAGATCATCGTTGGGGAAATCGGTCACATAGCAGTAGACGTTCTTTTCATCCAGAGCAGCCAGAATATCTTGTGTTTCCACCAGCTCGCCCCGGGAGAAGTTCATAATCCGAACCCCGTGCTTCATGGTGGCGATGGATTGAGAATTGATCATTCCCTTTGTTTCCTTGCCCAGCGGCACATGAAGGGTGATGAAATCGCAGTTGGAATAAATCTCCTTGAGGCTGTTCACCCGGTGCACCGAGCGGGTCAGCTTGAGAGCCGAATCAATGGAAAGATAAGGGTCGTAGCCGTAAACCTCCATGCCAAAGTGGTGGGCCAGATTGCAAACCAACACACCGATGGCGCCAAGGCCAATCACACCCAGCTTTTTGCCCATAAGCTCAGGACCCACAAACTTGCCCTTGCCTTTTTCCACCAGCTTAGGAACCTCAGGCTGCCCTTTGAGGGTTTGCACCCACTGCATACCCGGGTAAACCTTGCGGGCTGAAAGGAGAAGGCCGGTCATAACCATTTCCTTAACGGCGTTGGCGTTGCCGCCGGGGGTGTTGAACACCACAATACCCTGCTGGCTGCACTTGTCAATGGGAATGTTGTTGACACCGGCCCCTGCCCGGGCAATGGCCCGGATGTGGGAGGGGATATCCATATCGTGCATGGAAGCAGAGCGCAGAATGATGCCCTGATCCTCGGTGGAGCCTTCCTCCGAGCAGGCATATTTGGTGCTGTCCAGCTGGGCAAGACCCTCCGGACTGATTTTATTGAGAAGACGAATGTTAACCATTGTCCTGATACCTCCTATATTCTCATATAAGCGCTGCCCGCTCTCAGTGAGCCGCCTCGAATTCCTTCATCAGCTCAACCAGCTTTTCGATACCCTCTCTGGGCATGGCATTGTAGATGGATGCACGCATACCGCCAACCGAACGGTGGCCCTTGATGTTGACAAAGCCACGCTTGGAAGCCTCTGCCACAAATGCCTTATCCAGCTCAGGATCACCGGTAACAAAGCAGACGTTCATCATGGAGCGGAAGGGCTTTTCTACAGTGGATTTAAACAGCTTGGAGCGATCCAGATAATCATAAAGAAGAGCGGCTTTTTCTTCGTTGCGTTTTTTCATAGCTGCAAGGCCGCCCACATCGTTCTTGATCCACTCCAGCACCAACTTGCAGATATAGATGGGATAGGTGGAGGGAGTGTTGTACATAGAATCGTTTTCAGCGTGCACCTTATAGCTGAACATGGTGGGTGTGCCCTTCTGGGGTTCACCGATCAAATCCTCCCGGATGATGACAACGGTCAGGCCGGCAGGAGCCATATTCTTCTGAGCGCCTGCATAGATCACGCCAAAGCGGCTCACATCCACCGGCTCGCTGAGAATGCAGGAGGACATATCCGCCACAAGGGGAACATCACCTGTATCGGGAACCTCTGCATAGCGGCTGCCGTAAATGGTGTTGTTGTAGCAGATGTGGACATAATCGGCATCCGGGCGGAAGCTCTCTTTTGAAAGCTCGGGGATATAAGAGAAATTTTTATCGGCACTGGAAGCCGCCTCTTTGGCATCACCAAAAAGCTTGGCTTCACCGAAAGCTTTCTTGGCAAACTGGCCGGTAACCACATAATCGGCCTTGCCGCTGCCGGTGCACAGGTTCATGGGAACCATAGCAAACTGACTGGAAGCGCCTCCCTGAAGCATCAGCACCTTATAGTTATCAGGGATTTCCATAATCTCCCGCAGCAGAGACTCGCATTCATTTATAATCTCTTCATACTCACGAGATCGATGGCTCATCTCCATAACAGATTGGCCGGATGCTCCATACTCCATCATTTCAGCCGCTGCTTTTGAA
This sequence comes from Oscillospiraceae bacterium MB08-C2-2, assembly GCA_035621215.1. Taxonomy (NCBI): domain Bacteria; kingdom Bacillati; phylum Bacillota; class Clostridia; order Eubacteriales; family Oscillospiraceae; species Oscillospiraceae bacterium MB08-C2-2. The sequence goes on from CP141729.1 coordinate 2,144,720, forward strand.
AGAACCGGCTCTGGCAGCATGGATGGTCCTGCAGAAAAGTTATAAACTCTTGCCATGTTCGCGCCTCCTAAATAGTTTAAATAAATATATGGTCAAGCAGAGGGGTTCTCCGCTCAGACTGTTAAACAATTGCAGTGTATGGCAGATAAAACCTAAGAATCCCTTCGTAATTCTTCCGAAATCGAATTGATTTCGAGGTCGGAATACCACTTGTTGCGCCGAAAGGGCGCAGCCCGGGGGGCTTATGGGGGGCATTGGATGCCCCCCATAGAGAGAGCAGAGGGGTTCTCCGCTCACCAGACCTTGATTTAATGAGCCCTCAGCTGATCCCACTGGGGGTCCTGCCGCTGGATTTGGCGGGTAATCCGCCCTTCTTCCATGAATACGATGCAGTCTGCCATGCCCTTGGCCTCCTCAAAATCGGAGGTTACCAGCAGCACAGAGGAGCCTTGCTGAATTTTATCGCCAAGCCGGGCATACACGCCCATTTTGGCGCTTACATCCAAGCCCGCTGTAGGCTCACATAGAATATACAGCTTTGCCCGGCGATCCAGTGCTTTGTTGGTCAGCTCCCGCTGGATATAACCGCCGGTGGCGTTGTTCCGCTCATTAAAGCGCATGAACCCTGCCATCATATTGCTCAGGGATTTGGCCGAAACCGCCCACCAAAGAGCAACCTGCGCCTTAACCTGCTGAGCCTTTGTCTGCACAGGGTGGCTTTCCATGTATCGATCCAGCCACGTAATCACCCAATCGTCACGGCTGGATTGAGAATAAGAAACCCCGGCCAGCATGGCTTCCATAATGGTTGGGGATGTGATGGGCTTTCCGTCAATGCGCATACTGCCTTTAGCGGATTCAAACCCGCCCAACAGCCTTGCAAGCTGCTGCTTGCCGCTGCTGTGCCGCCCCACCACAGCTACAATTTGCCCGGAAAGGATTTTAAGGCTGATGTCTGCAAAGCCCGGCCCGGAGACACCCTCCAGTTCCAGCACAGGCTCTCCCCACTCCACGGGGGGCTTGTGGTAAAGATCCTCCACCGAATAGCCGGTGATCAGCTCGGTTAAAAGGGCAAAGCTGAACTCGCTGACCGGGGCTGTGCGAATCACCGCCCCCCGTTCCATCACGCTGATCGCATCCGAAACCGCGAGGATTTGATCCAGCCGGTGAGAAACCAGCAAAAAGGTGATGCCCTTGGCCTTCATGGCGTTGATGGAATCGTTGAGAACCTCGCATTCCTCTTGGGATAAATGGGTGGAGGTCTCATCCAGCAGAATAATCTTGGAATCGCCCACCAGTGCCGAAGCAATCATCATCAGCTGCTTTTCACTGCGGCTCAGCTGGCTCACCGGGCTGTCGGGGTTGATGCTTACCCCCATATCCTGAAAAACACGGGCCGCTTTGGCCCGCATACCCTTGCGGTCAATAAGCCCCAGCTTGCCGGAGGTGAAATCCGGGGTATTCATAAACATGTTTTCACATACAGAGAGATTCTCAAACATCTCGCTGTTTTGGGCGATCAGAGTAATGCCCAAAGCCTTGGCCTCCACCGGGGAGGCAATTCTGGATTTCTTGCCAAAAACATAGAGGCTGCCCCGATCGGGCGGAAAAATGCCCACCAGTGTTTTGAAAAGGCTGCTTTTGCCTGCGGCATTTTTGCCCACAAAAGCATGCACCTGACCGGGTGCAATTTTCAGGTTGATATCGGTCAGATAAAATTCGCTGTTGATGCGTCGGCTGATGTTCTCAAATTCCAGCGCCCACTGCTCCAAATTCGTTCCCTCCGATATTTTTATCTGCCTTGATTCTCAGCCAGCAGGGCAGCCAGAGCCTCGATGTTCACGCCGTTATCCGCCTCAAAGCGATCCTTTTCCAAGTAGCGTGCCAGCTTGCCAATAGGCAGAACGGTGTGCTGCTCCTGCTTGCCAAGGCCATCCACAAAAACAGTGGTATCCTTCGATTTGTTGGTGTAAACCACCAGTGTTTCCACTCGGATGTTATACAGCTTGCTGGCGGCCAGATACTCCCGCAGCAGCATTGTTGCCTCACGCTGGGTTTTCAGAGGATTGGGGAGCACCGTGCGCTCATCGCCGCTGGTGAGAACCCACTGTTCGCTGGCCGCATCACCGTAGTAATTCCCCTTGCAGCCCAAGGTATCGGCAATCACAAGCCCCCAAGGCAGCAGCAGAACCGTTCCCAGAGAAGCGGTCTTGCCATCGTGGCGGATGGTGACCTCCCGCAGAACCCGGCCTCCCCGAGACCGGCCAAAGCGGGAAAAGACCCGGGCGGTTTTTTTATCGGCATTTTTGCCCTTGGTATCCCACACGTTGTTGGAAAGATAAGGAATGGCAAGCAAAAACAGCACCAGCGCCATCAATACAGCGGTGATTGCCCAATAATAAACGGATCCCATCCCCATGGCCATATAAAAACAAACCTCCATATTATAAAGCCTGTCAAAAACAGGCTATTTGTTTTAAATTCACCCCAAAAGACCCCAGACCCGGAGAACATGAAAATGTTTACCATTTTCGCCGTCCGCCCCGCAGCGGCAGTTGCCTTTTTTCCAAATACAATATAAAGAATATTATACCACTATTTTATAAAAAAGGAAATGCTCAGTTTAACAGAAACTCCCATAACCAGCCGTCTCAAAGCGTAAACTTTGACGAAAGTCCTTGACACAGCGACACATTCCGCTATACTTTAATGAGGACAACCTGTTGCCTCAGGCTGGTTGGATATTCGTTACCCCGGCGCTATGTCAAGCATACCGCCATGAAAATTGGTGATAAAAATGAAACAAGCACTGTTGGGATGCCTTTTGCTGAGCATCCTTTTTGCTCTTGCCGGTTGCGGCGATGAGCCTGTCTCTAAAGAAGCCCTGCTGAACCAGGAAGTCAGCATTCAGGAGGTTGTGGATAAAGCCGACCCGGATAAAGCGGTGGAGGAAATCTACAAATCGGTGGATGTGGGCGGAATCACGACAGGGAACCTGCAGTTTGTATCCGATACACTGGGCATTGATCCGGGCATTATAACCGGCTTCAGCCTGCGGTATTCCTCTGGCGATTACGGCCTTGCCGATGTTATCATCATCCGGCCGGATACTGGAAAGAAAGAAGATGTGCGCACAGCGCTGCTGAAATATCAGGAAAACCGCACCGCACAGTTTAAGAATTACGATATATTGGATGCTTATTCCATTGCCCAGAACGGCCTGCTGTATACACAGGGTGATTACATCGTTCTGCTGATGCTGGCGGATACTGCCTCTGCGCAGGAAATCATTGATCTTTACATTCCCCGGTAATGCCGGGCAGGAGGCGGAGCCAATGAAAACCACCACCGGCCTTGAGCACCCCCGGGTTTATCTGCTGGATGAACTGCGGGGAATCTGGCTGATTTTAATGATTGTTTATCATGCTCTTTACGACTTGGTATATCTGTTTGATATTCCGGTGCCCGGCTTTACCGGGCCTGCCTTTCGGGTATTCCAGCGAATCATTGTAGGCGGCTTTATTCTGCTTTCGGGTCTGGTGAGCCGCTATTCCCGCAGCAGCCTGCGCCGGGGGCTGCTGGTGCTGGTTTGCGGCATGGTGCTGACTGTGACCACCTCTTTTGCAATGCCCACGCAGGTGATCTATTTTGGTGTTTTGCATTTTATGGGAACAGCCATGATTCTCTTTGGGCTGCTGCGCCCTCTGCTGGATCGGGTTAAGCCCTCTTTAGGCGCCGTATTATCCCTGCTTCTCTTTGCCTTCACTTGGCGCCTCCCCTCGGGAACTGTCGGGTTTGGTGAAGCCTTTTCGGTCTCTCTGCCAACTCTGCTTTATCAGACTCCGTTTTTATTCCCTTTGGGCTTTCCCAATGATGCGTTTTTCTCCGCCGACTATGTGCCTATACTGCCATGGTTCTTCTTCTTTTTGGCGGGCAGCTATTTAAGTATCTTTTTGCAGAAGGGCAAGATGCCCGGCTTTTTCTACAAGCCACGGCTTCCACTTTTGAGCAAGATCGGCAGCAAGACCATCTGGATTTATATGATCCACCAGCCTGTTATTTATGGCCTGCTCTGGATTTTTCTTCATTAGCCTGTCGGCTTGTTATTTTTCAGCAAAATATATCAAAACAAAACGGCCACCCTCTTTCCGGTAACTCCCGGGAACAGGGCGGCCGCGTCTTTTCAAAGCTGTTTCTGCTGCTGAAAAAATTTTTTCGGGCAAATTGTTAAGTTTTGCCCGCTTGTTGCAGTTTTCTGCCAATAATGATAAAATGAAAGCTGGTACCATTTTCCTATACAACTATACCAGCCCCTGAAAACGCCGCTACTTTTTGGAGCCTCGGCTGGAATAATCCACACGGCTTTCGGCATTCTGGATAAGATTCAGGAGAGAAGAAGCAAACAGGGGGTAATCCCGGCTGAGAGATTCGGTATCCACACTGGGGGCCTCTGCCCGATCCAGCTTTTCCATTCCGTAAACAGGCTGCCCCTGTGCAACAGAGCCCGCATTGGCCTCGCTGATCTGCATAGCGGCATCCGCATACATGGGCGCAATGGCGGCAGGGAGCTGAAACATGCTTTGCTGGTTGCGGGGGTTGATGGAATAAACCACACGGAACATCCGGTAAACCGCCAGCATCAGAAAAGCGGAAACCTCACCGGTCAGGCTTTTACTGCCTGTTTTAGCAAGGAGATCAAACAGCACATTCATGGAATTGGCAATGAGCTTTTTATTCAGCACCGTGAGAATACTCCCGGCAGAGCGGTTTTCCTTCCCGGCGGCATCCGGCTCAGGGATATCATCCACTGTCAGCTGAGTGCCGGTTCGATCGGGAGTTCTGCCCAAAAGATAATCACAGGATACCTGGTAAAAATCCGCACAGCGCACCAGAAAATCCAGCCCGCACTCGCGTATTCCTTTTTCGTAATGAGAGAGAAGAGCTTGGGAAATGCCCAGCTCGGCCGACGCCTTTTTCTGGCTGATATTTTTTTCCTTTCGCAGCAGCGTCAGGATGCGTGGAAAATCTGAGCTCATGGATACAACCTCCGCAAGTTTCATAACATCGAGTATATTATATTATAGCAAAAACTGAATGTAAATAGTATTTCGACTTTTTATGCGAATTTCCCGGCTTTTTGGTCAAAAAACCACTTTTGCCGGTTTTATTTGTTTAACATTTTATGAGGAAAAGAGACTTTGGCCTATGATAAGCTATAAATTGCACCTAATCCGCACCGGCAGCACGGCTATGGATGCCCATCCCCGCTTGGTGGGTCAGCAGGATTTGCCCCTCAGCCCCCAGGGAGTGGCCGAGCTGAAGCAGCTGAAAAAGGATTTGATTTACCCCAAGGTGCAGGAGGTTTACACAAGCCCGCTGCGCCGCTGTGTGCAGACCGGCTATCAGCTTTTCCCCGATACCTTCACACAGGTGCTTCCCGGCTTGCAGGATTTAGGGCTGGGTGATTTTGAGGGACAAACCGTTGCCCAGTTGCAGGAGCAACCAGATTTCCGCTTGTGGCTGGAGGATGCCCGCCAGAATCCACCGCCGGGCGGTGAAGATTTGGATGCTTTTCTGGGTCGGATTGTGGCTTCGGTGGAAGAAATCTTTCATACCATGATGGATCAGCGGATTACCAGTGCAGCCCTGATTACCCATCGTGGGGTGATTATGACTTTGCTGGCCGCCATTTGCCTGCCCAAGCAGCCGGTCAGCCAGTGGGCGGTTGCCAACGGAACCGGTTTCACTCTGCTGGCCACTCCCCAGATGTGGATGCGAGACCATGCTATGGAGGTTTTCGCTCCCATCCCCAACCTGCCGGATGCCGCAGAAGAGGATGACTACTGGTTGTAAAGACAATGGATTTTACACAAATCGTATAATTTTGCCGCTTCATATCCGGTATAGTAGATTGTATGCTTGGCCCTTTTATTTAAGAACCGGCCCGGGGTATACCGGCAGTAAAATTTTTTCGGGTCATTTGCACAGGCTCTTGGGCCTGTTCAGTGTGTAGACAAAAGTCTCCACCCTCTATGGGGGCATCCAATTTCCCCCATAGTCCCCCCGGATTGCGCCGCTCCGGCGTAAAAAGTGGTATTTCGAACTCGAAATTAATTGGACTTCGGAAGAATTACCAATCGGAATCTAAGTGTCTGCCATTTAATGACCGTTATGTTTACAGTCTGCACAGGCCCTTGGGTCTGTTATAAGGAGGAACGTTATGTCATTGTTTCGGGTTTTCAAGAAAAATGCCAGATTGGCCTTGCAGGATAGCTGGGGCCGGGCTTTGGGGATTTTACTTCTGGTTATGGGAATCGGGGTTTTGCTGGGTACGATACAAGGGATTACCTCAGCGATTTTGGCTGTTTCCTCCATGCCTGCGCTGGATTCCTTTTCTTTTTCATTTTCCTCCCCCATGGAGCTTTTTGCCGTCATACCCTGGGTGTATCTGGCTGTTCCCGGCGCTTTTGGCCTGCTGAATTTTCTCTTGGTGGTTCCCCTGGGGCTGGGGCAGATCCGCTGGTATCATCAGCTAGTTCACGACCAATCCGAACCAATTAGTAATGTCTTTCATTATTACGAAGGAGCAGGAAAATATTTCCGCTGCCTTTGGTATTATATCAGCCTGACCATCCGCCAAAGCCTTTGGGCTGTTTTGTTTTTATGTATCCCCATGGGTGCTATGGCGCTTTCGGTTGTGCCCTTGATGAATGAAGAGGTCACCCGGATTCAGGCTTCCCTTTCCACCTTTGGCCTTCTGATTTCCTGTGTGCTGCTGATTCTGGCCACCATCCTTTATACGGTTCATATGATGAAGTATTTTCTCACCCCCTACCTAATGGCAGAGGACCCCAAGATGAGTGTGGGCAAGGCCATTCGAACCTCAATCCGCTTTACTAAGGGTTATCGTTTCAGTCTGTTTAGTTTCAGCCTTTCTTTTCTGGGCTGGATTCTGTTGTGTATATTCCTATTCCCTATTTTGTTTGTAGGGCCTTATCTGCAAACCTCTATGGCGCTGTATGCCCGGTATATCATTGAAAAGAACCAATCAGCCATCCCGGCGCCTACCAAGGAATTTAAGGCGGTGGAAATCATCCGGGACGAAGAGCCGGTTATGGATTTATGGCCTGCCCAGCCCCACCCTCCCACTGCGCCTTCACTGGAACCAGACCTTTTTGAAGAGGCACCCCTAGAGGCTTTTGCAGAAGAAGCAGCGCAGCCCACTCCGGAACCGGATGAGCCATCTGTGGAGGAGCTTGCCCCCCAAGAAGAGCCCCCTCACCCCGAAGAGGATGTTTAATCTTTTCGCCTTCTACAGCAGCCAAGGCCTGTCCTCCCTATGCCCCAGGGCAAAGGGGGATGGGTTTTCTGTTTTTATGGAGAAAGATTCCGAAAATGCCAAGTCATTTTTGTTTGGCTAAAGAAAAAAAGCACCCCGCCGAAATAAATGGCGGAATGCTTAGGCCATGAACACGAGCAGTTCCAACAGACCCTCGGGAATACTCTTTTTAGAGATTATTACCGGAAGAATTCTCAGGGTTTTCCAACTGCCTTCTAATTAAAACATTTATATATTTCGAAAACGAGCGGTCGTCCTTTTCGGCCAGTTCTTTTAACTTCTCAACAATATCCTGATCCAAAGTCACACTGACCTTTACTTTAAGCGGCTTCATCATTATCACCTCTAGTAAATAATAGCAGGATATCCTTTTTAATATTGACTTATGCGATAAAGTAGGATAAAGCGTGATTTATGAAAATGCCGCCGCTTATGTTTCAGCATAAAAGATCAGGCCATACCGAAAATAAGGCGCACCATGAATGCGCTTGCCACGAAACCCACCAAATCCGCTGTCAGGGAGGCAGGCAAAGTGTGGCGTGTTCGGGCAATTTTAGTGGCCCCGTAATATACAGCGATGGTGTAAAAGGTTGTTTCGGTGGAGCCCTCCATTACACTGGCAACCCGGCCTATGTAACTATCCGGCCCATAGGTTTTGAGCAGGTCGTTGAATAGAACCAATCCCCCGCTGCCCGAAATGGGTCGGAGCAGAGCAAAGGGAACCACCTCGGTGGGCAACTGCAAAAACTTCGCTATAGGGGTAATGGCGTAGGATAAAATATCCAATGCCCCTGAGGCCTTGAACATGCCGATACAGGTCATGAGAGCCACCATAGCTGGCAAAACCTTAACGGCCGTGTGGAAACCTTCTTTGGCCCCTTCCAAAAAAACCGAAAAAATATCCACCTTGTGCCACAGTCCCGCCCCCAAAATAACCACAATTACAATCGGAATGGACATATTGTTTAAAGTCATAGCATTTTCACCCGATATCAATATAGAGTAGAGTTTGGAATAAAGCTGAGAATCTAAAAAGGAAACATGGGTATATGTTTGTTAATTTTTTATTTTCTATTGCATTAATTTACAAATAATGGTAAAATGTAGAGGAATTAAGTGTATTTCGACAAAATTTTGGCCATAATGATTCCAGAGAGAACTGAAAGCAGTGAAGCTGCCCAAGCGGCGGGCATGATATCCAAAGGCTCTGCTGCGCCTGCATTGGCTCGGAGCAGTGCCGTGGTGGTGGGAATCAGTTGGAGACAAGCCGTATTGAGCACAACGAACATTGCCATATTGTTGGAGGCGGTTTTTGAATAACCTCCGTCTTTTTCCATCTGGCGCATAGCTGCAATCCCCAAAGGTGTGGCTGCGTTTCCAAGCCCCAAAAGGTTTGCAGAAATATTCAGGGTAATGGCTTGTGCCGCCGCACTATCCGGATTCATTTTTTCAAACAGCAGCCGAATCACCGGTGAAAATAACCGGCTTAGTTTCTTGGTAAGCCCTGCTTTCTCCGCGATTTTCATAAATCCGCTCCACATGCACATAGACCCCATCAGAGAGAGGGTCAGCTCAACAGCACCCCCGCATTCCCTTATGGCCGCCTGTGAGATTGCATCCATTCTGCCCTGTAAGATACCAAACACCACTGCCGCAAAAATCATCCCTGAAAAAATCCACTTCATCATAACAGCTGTCCTCCCCCGCCTATTTGCCGAAGCTCTAAGCCATTAACCCAGCCCACCGGGTGCAAAAAGGTCAGAAGCCTCCCCCTAGTAACACTGTTTTATTGTGTTTACCCAACTGTATCTTTGTTGTTTCTATGTTACATTCATATTACCCCATGCATACAAAATAGTACTAAAGGCTTTTAAATTCCGTAAAAATGCGCTCGGAATCGCTGGAATTTTTAAAAAATATTTTCACGTCCATTAATTTAATATTAATTTTTTTGTGAAAATTTACGTTTTGTTCATTTGCCAGAAATTTCTATAATTTGACATTTTCTTCAAAATCCCCTATACTGACAATGCTGAATGCAGTTTTACATATTGCCTGATAACAAGGAGGAAACCGGTATGAAATCGACAGGCATAGTTCGTAAAGTAGATGATCTCGGACGTATAGTTCTCCCTAAAGAGCTTCGTAACGTCCTGGATATTGCAGAAAGGGACCCTTTAGAAATTTTTGTGGAGGGCAACTCCATTATTTTGCAGAAATATGAGCCCAGCTGCTTTTTCTGCGGGAGCCAAGAGCATATCCATCAGTATAAAAACAAAAATATCTGCCAAGTTTGCCTGCATGAAATGAAAAACCTGATTATAGGCTAAGTCACCTCTTCTGAATAAGAAGGCGCCCTCTACAACGCAAAAAAAGAGACCTTGTCTTTCGACTTGGTCTCTTTTTATATTCCGAAGCATTTCTGCGCCTGATTTAAACTTTTAGAACCAATGCCTACTTTGTGCCGTAAATACGGTCGCCGGCATCTCCCAGCCCGGGAATGATGTAGGCGTGCTCATCCAGCTTCTTATCCAAAGAGGCACAATAGACCTGCACATCGGGGTGAGCAGCCAAAAGGGCAGCAAGACCCTCGGGAGCGGCGATCACACACATAAACTTAATGCTCAGGGCGCCTCTGTCCTTAATCAGGGAGATTGCATCCACAGCGGAACCGCCGGTAGCCAGCATGGGATCCAGCACAATAACATCACGCTCGCAGATATCGCTGGGCAGCTTGCAGTAATATTCCACAGGCTGATGGGTTACATGATCCCGGTAAATGCCGATGTGCCCCACCTTAGCGGCAGGAATCAAGGAAAGCATAGCATCCACCATGCCCATGCCCGCCCGCAGAATCGGCACCAAGGCCAGCTTGCGTCCCGCAATAACCTTAACGTTTGCCGTTGCCACAGGGGTTTCCACCTGGGCATCCATCAGGGGCAGATCACGGGTGGCCTCATAGCACATCAGCATGGCAATTTCGGAAATTAAATCCCGGAAATCCTGTGAATTGGTGTTTTTATCCCGAAGAAATGCCAGCTTGTGCTGAATCAGGGGATGATCAAAAATAATAGGCTCTTGACTCATAAAAATAGTCCCTCCATCCAATGGTTTGTTGATTTTAAAGCTCTTTGTTCTCCAGCTCGGTGATCATGGCCACACGGCGGGCATGGCGCTCGCCCAGATACTCGGAATTCAGAAAAGCATCCACCAGCTCACAAGCAAGCCCGGCTCCCACCACTCGTCCGCCCATGCAAAGAACATTGGCGTCGTTGTGAAGGCGGGTAAACCGGGCGCTGAATGTATCCGAGCAGCAAGCTGCACGAATCCCCTTCATTTTGTTGGCTGCAATAGAAATACCGATTCCGGTGCCGCAAAAAAGCAGTGCCTTTTCGCATTCCCCTGACTGGATAGAACGGCAGGCAGCTTCTGCAATAACCGGATAATCACAGGAGGTTTCGGTGTGGGTTCCGAAATCTTTATAGGGTACCTCCAGTTGATCCAGATAAAGCTTGACTTCCTCTTTGAGGGCAAAGCCCCCGTGGTCCGAACCGATGGCAATCATACAGATTCTCCTTTCAATTTTTCAAGATATTCTCGCTGCGCCTGAGGCAAGCGTAAATAAACAGGCAAAAGCTCTCCCGCCGGAACAGATGGCTCCTCTACGGCGGCTCTGGCCACACTGGCGGCCCGCTGGTGGCGCAGATGCTCCGGCGCCAGACGAAGGTTCTCCCCGCTCAGCTCACCGTAGCAGAGTGCGGCTCCATCCCCCACCAGCCAGATGGATTGGTCGGCATAGGCTGCCAGACGTTGGCTCAGCTCCTCTATGGAAAGAGCGGCATCCTCACACAGGCGGATCATTCCGCCGCCTCCGCTTTCAAAGAGGGCGGTATACACTTGCTGGCGGCGCGCATCCATCACCGGCACCACAATGCCCTCAAAGCCTTCCAGATTAAAGGCGAGCCCCTTGAGGGTAGAAACCCCCACACAGGGCTTTTCCAGCCCCATAGCAAGCCCCTTGACAGCGGCAATGCCAATCCGCAGGCCGGTAAAGGAACCGGGCCCCGCCGAAACAGCCAGCCGGTCCACAGCCGAAAGGGAAATCCTTGTTTGCTCCAGCAGTGCCTCCACCGCAGACATCAGGGTCTGGGAGTGGGTCAGGCCGGTGTTGAGAAAGGTTTCCCCCCGCAGCACGCCATCCTCCCACAAGGCACAGGAAGCGGCTTTGGCGGAGGAATCCAGCGCCAATATCATCAAAACCGGTCATCCCCCTCCACTGTTATGCGCCGGGTGGTGTCATCCACCCGCTGAATATCAATTGTAATGGTCTCAGGCGGCAGGGCCTCCAGAGCGTTTTCGCTCCATTCCACTGCCAGAATCCCCCCAGCCTCCAAATAGTCGAAATAGCCGGTGGATTCCAAATCCTCAAAGCCAGTGATCCGGTAAAGATCAAAGTGATACAAGGTAGGCCCTGTGCCCCGGTATTCATGCACCAGCGCAAAGGTAGGGCTGGAAACCTCATCCGGCAGGCCCAACCCCTTGGCAAGCCCACGGGTAAAGGCCGTTTTTCCCGCACCCAAGCCCCCCCGATAGGCCACCACATCGCCGGGGCGCAAAAGGCCGGCCAGCTTTTCTCCCAAAGCCCGGGTCTCGGCTTCGCTATAGGTGGTATATTCCTTCATGGGCTTCTCTCCTTTGAGGCTAAGGCGGTAAAATCCTTTAAAACAGGTTCAGAATATTGCCCTTCTCATCCACATCGATGGAAAGAGCCATGGGCTTTTTGGGCAGGCCGGGCATGGTCATAATCTCGCCGGTGAAAACCACCAGAAAGCCTGCCCCTGCTGAAAGGCGCACATCCCGCACACTGAGAGTGAAGCCGGAAGGCCTGCCCAGCAGAGCCGGATTATCCGAAAGGCTGTATTGGGTTTTGGCCATACACACCGGCAGGTTTCCTTTACCCAGCGCCTCAATGGCGGCCAGCGCCTTTTTGGCGGTGGTGGTGTATTCAACCCCGGCGGCCCCGTAAATCCGGGTAGCAAGGGTATGTATTTTCTCCTGAGCCGACTGCTCCAAGGCATAAATGGGCTGAAAATCAGAGGGCTTTTCGCAGGCAGCTACGACTTGACGAGCCAGCTCAAGGCCGCCCTCGCCGCCCTTGGCAAACACCTGTGAAAGGGCGAAATCCGCACCCAGCTCCTTGCAGTAAGAGGCGATGGCCTCCAGCTCCTCGACACTGTCAGTGGCAAATTGGTTGATGGCAACCACAACGGGCAGGCCATATTTCTGCATGTTTTCCACATGGGCACCTAAATTGCACAGGCCGGCTTTGAGAGCCTCCAGATTGGGCTGAGGAGTTTCCTTGGCGGGAACGCCGCCGTTGTATTTCAGCGCCCGGGCCGTGGCAACCACCACCACAGCGGAAGGGGTCAGCCCACCACAGCGGCACTTGATATCCAAAAACTTCTCAGCACCCAGATCGGAGCCGAAGCCCGCCTCGGTGACGGTATAATCCGCCAGCTTGAGAGCCAGCCGGGTTGCCCGAATAGAGTTGCAGCCGTGGGCAATGTTGGCAAAAGGCCCGCCATGCATAAGAGCGGGGGTATTTTCCAGCGTCTGCACCAAATTGGGCTTGATAGCCTCCTTGAGCAAGGCGGTCATGGAGCCTTCCACACCCAAATCCCGCGCATAAACCGGCCGGTTATCCAAGGTGTAGCCAACCAGAATATCCCCAAGGCGCTTTTTGAGATCAGCCAAATCCGAGGCAAGACATAAAATGGCCATAACCTCGCTGGCTACTGTGATCTGAAAGCTATCCTCACGGGGGAACCCGTTGATTTTGCCGCCCAGCCCCACAACTGTTTCACGCAGCGCACGGTCATTCATATCCATGCACCGGCGGAACAAAATGCGCCGGCAGTCAATGCCCAGCTCATTCCCTTGATGCAGGTGGTTATCCACCACGGCACAGAGCAGGTTGTTGGCGGCAGTAATGGCGTGCATATCACCGGTAAAGTGAAGGTTAATATCCTCCATAGGCACAACCTGTGAATAGCCGCCTCCTGCGGCGCCTCCCTTAACCCCGAAAACAGGGCCAAGGCTTGGCTCACGCAGTGCAATAATGGCTTTTTTGCCCAGCTTATTCATGGCCATTCCCAAGCCAACGGTGGTGGTGGTTTTTCCTTCCCCGGCGGGGGTAGGGTTAATGGCTGTAACCAATATCAGCTTGCCGTCGGTTCGATCGGAAAGCCGCTCAAAAATCCCCTCGGAAAGCTTGGCCTTATAACGGCCGTAAAGCTCCAGCTCCTCCGGCAAAACCCCTGCATTCCGCGCAATTTCCTCAATGGGCAAAAGGGATGTACTCTGGGCAATTTCAATATCGCTACGCATAGCTGCTGCCTCCTTTTTATGACTGCGTGGGTAACAGTGTTACTTGTCGGATTGCTGCAGCTGGAGTGCTGCGCCCACCAGACCGGAGAACAGGGGGTGAGGGCGGTTGGGCCGGGATTTGAATTCCGGGTGGAACTGAACACCGACAAACCAGGGGTGATCGGGAATTTCCACAATCTCCACCAGCTTTTCATCGGGGGAAATGCCCACAATATTCATGCCGTTTTGCTCAAAAATATCCCGGTAATGGTTGTTGAATTCATAGCGGTGGCGGTGACGCTCATAGATCAGGTCACTGCCATAAAGCTCACGGGAACGGCTGTTTTCCTTGAGCTTGCAGGGATACAGCCCCAAACGCATGGTGCCGCCCTTATCGGTAATATCCCGCTGTTCCGGCATAATATGAATGACAGGGTAGGGGGTCTCTTCATCAAACTCGGTGGAGGTAGCGCCTTCATAACCCAGCACATGGCGGGCATATTCAGCCACAGCCATCTGCATGCCAAGGCAGATCCCCAAATAGGGAACCTGCTTTTCACGGGCATAGCGAACAGCGCAGATCTTGCCTTCAATGCCACGGTCGCCGAAGCCGCCGGGCACAATAATAGCATCACAATCCCGCAGAGTTTCTTCCACATTCTCGGGGGTGATTTCTTCCGAATCCATCAGGATAACCTGCACCCGGGCATCGTGGTTGATCCCGGCGTGTTTGAGGCTCTCGGTGATGGAGATATAAGCATCGGGGAGGGCAACGTATTTGCCCACAACGCCCACCCGCACTTCTCTTTTGGGGGAACGCATTCTTTCCACCATCGCAGTCCATTCATTGAGGGTGGGGGTAGGATTTTCCAGCCGAAGATGATGGCAGACAGCATCGGCCAGGCCTTCTCTTTCCAGCATGAGGGGCGCCTCATACAAAATGGGAAGAGTCAGGTTCTGAATAATATCCTCGGGGCGGGTGTTGCAGAAAAGAGCCAGCTTGGCCCGCATATCAGCGGGGATTTCCTGCTCGGTGCGGCAAACAATGATGTTGGGCTGAATGCCGAGAGAAAGCAGCTCTTTGACCGAGTGCTGGGTGGGCTTGGATTTCAGCTCGTTGGAGCCGGAAATAAAAGGAAGCAGGGTTACATGAATGCAGATCACATTCTCACGGCCCACCTCGGTGAATACCTGACGGATTGCCTCCAAAAAGGGCTGGCTTTCGATATCGCCCACAGTGCCGCCGATTTCGGTAATGACAATATCAGCGGCGCTGCTGGAGGCCACCCGATAAAGGCGTTCCTTAATTTCGTTGGTGATGTGGGGAATGACCTGAACAGTTCCGCCCAGATAGTCGCCCCGGCGCTCCTTATTCAGTACAGTCCAATAAATTTTGCCGGTGGTGATGTTGGAGTTGATGGAAAGATTCTCATCAATAAACCGCTCGTAGTGACCCAGATCCAGATCGGTCTCGGCTCCGTCGTCCGTAACGAAGACCTCACCGTGCTGATAAGGGCTCATGGTTCCCGGATCCACATTGATGTAAGGATCGAACTTCTGAATGGTGACCTTATAGCCTCGTTCCTTGAGCAACCTCCCCAGAGATGCGGCTGTAATGCCCTTACCAAGGCCGGAAACCACTCCTCCTGTGACAAAAATATACTTGACTGCCATAGCTTTTTTTTAACCCCCGATAGTTGTATTAAACGTACCGCTTGTCCGCAAGCACTAACATGTAATTTTACCACCTAACAGGGTATAAGTCAAACGAACGGCGGCGTTTTCGTCATTTTATCCATTAAAAAAACGAGACAGCCCCGGCCATTGCCGAGGCTGCACAGCTTAGTCATCTTTTTGCCGGTATGGGCTTAGGGCAGCATCCGAAAGACACACATAAACCGGGGAAAATCGGTTCATAGCTTGAGAAAGCGTAGTATCCTCCTGATGAAGCGGAATCTGCATATCAAAGGTATTCTCCGAAACCGGAACCGAAATATCCACCGAAGTGCCTTCCTCCTCACGGGAAGAAATAGAAATAGTGCCCCCATGATTTTCCACAATCAGCTTCGAAAGTGTCAGCCCCAATCCAATCCCGGAATTGAAGGTAACACCGCCTTTGTTATAGCTGTAATAAGGTAAAAACACATCCGGCAGCACATCTGCCGGAATACCGATGCCTCGATCCCGAATGGTGATAAGTATTTTATTTTCCTGCTGCCTGACATAAATATCCACCCGATTGCCGGGCCGGGTATAATACAGGCTGTTGTGAACCACATTAAAAAGCGCTCTCTCGAAAGACTGCATATCCATTTGCACAAGCAGCTCCGGCTGCACCGGCCAGTGAATGCTCACCGGAACTCCGGCTTCCTCCGCTAAAGCCTTTAATGTTTCGCTGACAACATGAAAGGAGCTGGTGAAATCCAGCACTCGTTTTTCCATATGAATCAGGCCGCTGCGGTATTTGGCATATTCCGAAACATTGTTGCTGATGCGCAAAATGCGGTAGGAACTGAAGGTGATTCGGTTAAAGCTGTTTTTTATCCAATCGGCACCCATCATTTCAGCCTTGAGGCTGGCAATATCCATTACCGAGAAGATGGTATCAATGGAATCCCGTATCCCATTGGAAAGCGAACTGGCTGTCTGGCCAGAAAGATAAATCTGCCGGGAATCGGGCAGAACCTCATCCCCCAGAACCATGCAGATAATGCCGCTGAGCTCCTTTTCCTGCCAAACAGGAGAAAAGCTCAGGCGCACATCGCTCAAAGGAAAAAGACCGCTGATGGTATAGTTGCCATCCCGGCTCAGTTTTTCACGCAGAATATCCATGTTGATTTCTGCAAAAACCTGACCCATCCCTTCGGTGTGCGTTAGGTGGGGATAAAATTCATCCGCCTTATGATTGTTCCAGCGTACCGCCAAGCGGGTATCCACCAACACCACTGGCAGAGGAAAGTGCTGGTACATCTCCGTGTATTGTTTGGCACTCTGTAGTAAATCCAATTCCATGTACATGGTTCCTTTTTCTTTTTCTCCACGCCGCTTTCAACACAGAAGCAGCATCGGCAGGCGGCCTCTTACCGCCTTTCCATTTCTGAAAAAAGGAACGCGGCAACAGCAATAGTATGCCACAAAAAAGCATCTTCTATTGCCGACTTATGCGATATACAGCCCCAATTTAAAACGCCAAGCGCTCTAATGGATAAACTCGCTGGTTTTTTTATATCATTCTAATAGACTCGCTCCAATGAGGTAAAATATAAAAAATGGCTTTTTTCAGCCAAAATAAAAGGAAAATTTTTATAGCAGAAGCGACTTCGTTTCTTACAACACAATATTATATATAATTTTGTACATAATGTAAATACGCAACCGCGGCGCCTTGCACGGCTTTGGAGAATTTCTTAAAAATATGTAAATATCCCCCAGAGTCCTTGTAGTTTGTCCGGTTTTGGTATAAAATGAATCCAGAATATAAAGTAGGAGGAACATGCAATGGCAATAAAAATTGGTATTAATGGTTTTGGACGCATCGGCCGTCTGGTTTTTCGTGCAGCTGTCGCCCAGCCCGACGTTTTTGAGGTAGTTGGTATCAACGACCCCTTCGTGGATGTTGATTATATGGTTTACATGACCAAATACGATACCATCCATGGCAGATTCGACGGTGACGTTTGCGTTAAGGATGGCAAATTCACTGTGAATGGCAAGGCGATCGAATACTATGCCTCCATGAAGCCCGAAGAAATCCCGTGGGGCGCTTGCGGCGCTGAATATGTTGTTGAATCCACCGGTGTTTTCACCGCTCAGGATCAGGCCAGCCTGCACCTGAAGGGCGGCGCCAAGAAGGTTGTTATTTCCGCTCCTGCCAAGAGCGCTGAAACCCCCACCTTTGTTATGGGCGTTAACAACGACAAATACACCAAGGATATGACCGTTGTATCCAACGCTTCCTGCACCACCAACTGCCTTGCTCCTCTGACCAAGGTCATCAACGATAACTTTGGCATTGTGGAAGGCCTTATGACCACTGTTCACTCCACCACTGCTACCCAGAAGACCGTTGACGGTCCCTCCAAGAAGGATTGGAGAGGCGGACGTGCTGCTGCCGGCAACATCATCCCTTCTTCCACCGGTGCTGCCAAGGCTTGCGCTCTGGTTATTCCCGAAGTGAAGGGCAAACTGACCGGTATGGCTTTCCGTGTTCCCACTCTGGATGTCTCTGTGGTTGACTTGACTGTCCGCCTTGAGAAAGCCACCACCTACGAAGAAATCTGCGCCAAGATCAAGGAAGCTTCCGAAGGCTCCATGAAGGGCATTCTGGGCTACACCGAGGACGAAGTGGTTTCCTCTGACTTCCTCACCGATCCCCGCACCTCTATCTTCGATGCCAAGGCCGGTATCATGCTCAACTCCAACTTTGTCAAGCTGGTTAGCTGGTATGACAACGAGTGGGGCTATTCCAACAAGGTTCTTGAGCTGATCAAGCACATGAACAAAGTGGACCACAACTAATCTCTTTTCGTTTTTGGGTCCGGTGTCTCCCTGAATGGGGTGACACCGGACTTTTTTTGTTTGCAGGCGGCTGTCTTTTCATCCTCTCATGAAAAGACAGCCGCCTTTTTTCTTTTGTGGCAAAAGCCCAAAAAAGAGGCGGAGAAATGTTCCACCGGCGGTATAAATCATTTTTTTCCAACAATACTACCTAATAACCGGTGAGACATCCGAAAAGGAGGGCTGCCCATGAAAAACCAAATGGGCCGAAGCAAATGGCTGTTTTATCCATTGGGGCTGGCAGTGGGTTTTTTAAACGGCCTTTTTTGTTCAGGCGGCGGAATGGTGGCAGTACCTATGCTGAAAGGGTTGGGGGTAAAGGGCCAGCAGGCCCACGCAACATCCTTAGCCATTATTCTGCCGCTCAGTCTCCTTTCCGGGTTTTTATACTGGCGGGCAGGCAATCTGGAGCTAGGCAATGCGCTGGTTTATCTGCCGGGAGGCCTGTTGGGAGCTGTGGTGGGGTCATGGCTGCTGCCCCGCCTGAAAACCGATTGGCTTCGCCGTGCGTTTGGTGTGGTCATTCTCTTTTCTGCCGGAAGGCTGCTGCTTAAATGAGCGGTTGGATCTGGATTTTTGTGGTCTCTTTTATCGGTGCGGTGCTCAGCTCCTTGGGGATGGGCGGAGGCGGCATTTTGCTGATTTATCTCACCGCTTATGCCGGAGTGAATCAGCTCACCGCCCAAGGCATCAATCTGGTTTTCTTTTTCCCCATTGCCGCAGTTGCCATTTTCCTTCACGCCAGAAACCACCTGATTCGCTGGCGGCTGGTGCTCCCCATTGTGCTGACCGGTCTGGTTGGTGTTTGGGGCGGTGCCCTGCTGGCGCAGAAAATTGGTTCCCAGCTTCTTTCCAAAGCCTTTGCCTGCCTGCTGCTGGTGATTGGGCTACGGGAACTGTTTGGGAAATCCCAGCAAAAGGAGGAATAGTCGGCCGCCTAACTCGCCATCAGGAATAATTTTGAAAATCATGCAGCAACTGGAATAAACAGGATTGCAACGGTTCAAACTACTATCGGAGGTGCAACGACACTATGAGCAAAATGAATTTTTCAAAGGGTAAATTCAGCAGGTTCATTTCTTCTAAAGGATTTTATGTGGCATTGGCGGTCTGCCTGATGGGCGCCGGTGTTGCTACATGGCTGGCAGTGGATCGGACGCTGAACGGAATTGAACAAAACAATCAACAAATGCTGGAGAACGACTATTTTTTAGAGCAATCCGTCCCACTGCAACCGGCGGAAAAAAAAGACGAGAATCAGCAGCAGCCCTCGTCAAAACCTTCTGCTTCCTCACCGGAGGTTTCTTCTCAGCCCGAAGCTTCTTCAGAGCCTGCAAAACCCTCCGCACAACCGGCCGCATCGCCCGTATCGCCCTCGCTACCTGCAACGGTTTACGCCTTGCCCGTAAAGGGTGATATTATCAACCCCTACAGCAACGGCGAGCTGGTCAAAAACATATCCCTCAACGATTGGCGCACCCATGACGGAGTGGATATTCGTGCCGAAAAGGGCACACAGGTTATGTCCGCTGCCGATGGCACTGTCAAAAGCGTGGCCAGTGATCCCCTTTGGGGAACGGTTGTTACCATTTCTCATAAAGATGGCCACGAAACCATTTACGCAGGTCTTGGCCGTGAAGTCATGGTTGCTACCGGCGATAATGTAATGGTTCGGCAGGTGATCGGTTCTATTGACAGTATTCCCTGTGAAGTCAACGACCCAAGCCATCTGCATTTTGCCATGAAAAAGGATAGCGCTTGGTGTGACCCTCTGAGTGTGATTTCCCGGGCATAATACTTTCCCTTAAACTCCCCCCAACTCAAACAAAAAGGCCATCCCTCACCACTGAGGGATGGCCTTTTTGTCTTTTCAAAGAGCTTATACTCTCTGTGCAAGGGCTCCATCCGTTGTAACGATGGCGTATCCCCACGGAATCGTCTTGCCCGAAAGCTTGAGCGCCTCCTGAACCGCATGCACTATCCCACCGCAGCAGGGAACCTCCATCCGCAGAACTGTGACACTCTGAATATCATTCTGCGCTAAAATCGCACCCAGCTTTTCAGCGTAATTGGCCGCATCCAGCTTGGGGCAACCAATCAGGGTAATTTTGCCCTTCATGAACTCTTCGTGTATGTTTGCATACGCAAAGGCTGTGCAGTCTGCGGCAATCAGCAGGTGTGCGCCATCAAAGTAAGGGGCGTTAACGGGCACAAGTTGAATCTGAATGGGCCAAGAGCGCAGCTCCGATTGAGCCGTGGCCGGATTGGGCTGGAGCTGTGCCATTTTCGCCGGAAAACCTTCCCGCAAAATTGTTTTCACCTGAGCGGAAGGGCAGCCTCCGCCGATATGCAGGGTTTTTGCCTGAACCGAAGGGCACCCGCCCGGCGCTTTTTGTTTGTTTTCTTTCTCTTTCATACGCTCCTGCACCAGCTCCTCATCATAAGCCTGTGCCTCACGCTCGATCAAATGAATGGCATCCACCGGACACTGAGGCAGGCAGTGGCCCAGCCCATCGCAGTAGCTATCGGAAACCAGCATAGCCTTGCCATCCACCATGGCCAAGGCCCCTTCGTGGCAGGCATCCACACACAGACCGCAGCCGTTGCATTTATCCCGATCTATCTCAATAATGGTTCTTTTCATATTCATGCTCCCTCTCATCTATGATTGTTTACCCTTTTACAGTTGAATTTTTATCCATCAGGCTTTCATCATTTGCCTTTGACCATAGTATAGCGCAAAAAGCGTTTACTTTCCGTCACAAATGTTACAAAAATTACGGCTGTCTTTATTTTTTGCTGTCAGATTCCTTGCTTCAACCTTTTATTGCGTATCAAAATCCCTGAAAATTTGGATGTCCAGCATCTTAAACGGTTAATTAGGGATCAGTATACAGCAACAATCACCAAAATGGTGGTTTTTTTGCGCTTCTCGGCTAAATTCTATTTACAAAGATTTGCTTATCTTGTAGAATGAAGTGCGGAATTCAGGCTCTTTTTTAAGATACTCCAAAAATTTACAAAAGGAATCGCTTATGTATAAAAGGGTATAATAACTATAATTCGATTGCTATACGCTCTACCTTTATGCCCGGCCGATAATCCCTACCGTTGGAAATAATTTTAAACGACCTTGTTTAACAGAGGGAAATCCATATGAAAATCCGTAAACTTTTAGCTATTGTACTTTGTCTGGTGCTGTGCTTTACTGCAGGGGGCTGCTATTCCCTGAGCGGGCAGAAGCTTTCTGCACCGGATGAGCCAGCTTCCGAACTGCCGGAGGAGAGCGCTTCCGCCCTCCCCCCTGAGCAGGAGGAAAGCGGCTCCTCCCTGTTCCCTGAGCCCGTTCCTCTGGAGGCGGAATCTTCGGCAGAGGTGTTGTCTTCCCGGGTAGGGGAACCGCTGCCCCAGGCAGAAGCGCAGTCGCAGCAAATGGAGGTTGCCAGAACCGGTGAAGAGATTTTGCTGGCGGAAAACTCCACACCCCGCACCAGCGCCCCCCCATCCCAACAGCCTTTAACCGGTGAGGAAGTGCTTCAATCTTTGACAGTTCAGGGAATTGAGGCTGAAATGGTCCGCCTGATCAACGAGGAGCGGTCAATCCGCAGCATTGCCATTTTAGAGCCGGATGAAAAGCTTGCGCAAGCGGCCTCTATTCGTGCGGCGGAAATATTTCAGGAATTCGGGCACACCCGCCCGGATGGAACCGCCTACCCTACGGTTTTTGATCAGGTCGGGTACCCTTATGAGGGTCGGTGGCACGGAGAAAATCTGAGCCGCTATACCTTTTCCCCGGTTCGCTTCACCGATGCACAGGTAGCCAAGATTCTTTATGATCAATTCAAGGAAAGCCCGGGCCACTACGCCAACATGGTTCGCAGCGATTATGAATATGTGGGGGTAGGGGTTTCTCTCGGAATCGAAAACGGTTCGGCCTATTCCATGACTGTTCAGCTTTTCACCGGAGCCGCTCCGGCTGACCACGCCGGCAATGAAGTGTAATCATCAGCATTATAGTTGTATAGGTTTAAAACCGCAGTGCGGTTTTAAACAGCGGCGATCTGCCGCTAACCGCCACGTGAGTATAAAACACGCCTTATCCCGGATAACAGGGATAGGGCGTGTTTTCAGTTCGTGGCGAAAGGCTTTATCCTCTAAACAGGCAGTGCAGTACCTTGTGTTTCCACACTTCAATCAATGGGAAAGCGCCCGGCATTGCTCAGCAAAGAGGAGGCTTGCAGAGTGGAAACCACCCTGACCTGGCGGCGCTGCCAAAGGACTCTCTGCCGCTCAAAAAACAGGAGCAGACGGGAGCCTTTACGCTCCAACAGCTTGACATATCGCTCACGAAAAGCTAAGCTTCTCGGCCTGCGGCGAACAGCGGCTGCGATATCCGCCAGTGCACCGTCAAGGTCATCTGCCAGTGCAAGACGCATTTCCGAGCGAATCGCTAGGATATCAGAGCTGCGTGGAGCGGCCAAAACAGCCCTATCCATTTTGCCCAGGCTGGCGGCATCCCCAAAGCTGTAAAGCAGTTTAGCCGCTGACACCATAGGTCGGGGGTCTGCCCCATATTTCTGGGCCAGCTTTTCAAAAAGAGCAAGAGCCTCCTCGCTGCGGCCCATAGCACCCAAAATCTCACCTTTTTTCAGCAGATATTCCGGGTTCTTTGTATCCTCCACCAAGGCTCGTTCAATATGCTCCAACGCCGCTTGGGGGGCAACCTCCGCCAAAAGCGAAGCAATCTCGCAGCGTGTTTCCGGGGTATCCCCTCTAATTTCCAGCACATGGGTATAATAGGCCTGCGCACCTGCGCTATCTCCCAGCCGGTCCATAGCCCGGGCCGCCCAAAGGGAATAATCAATGTTTTCCCGCTCCAGCTCGATGGCCTTTTGGAGATGCTCCAAAGCGTTTTCCGGCTGAAAGGAGGTCATAAGATAACCCAGCCGCCCGCTGGCAGGCGCACATTTATCGTTGACCAAAACCGCCCGGCGGTAAAACTCCATGGCTTCCTGAAGATTTCCCAGCTTTTCCAGCAGCTGGGCTTTATACAGCAGAAGATTGGGGTCGGCAGGCAAAATATCCAGCGCCGCCTCGTAGCACGCCATGGCCTTTTCAAAATCCGGCGGTTCACACAGCAGAGCCTCCGCCTTGCGGGCCGGGTATTCCGCTACATGGGGAGCCAACGCAATGGCCCTATCATAAAGAGGCAGGGCTTTATCCCGGTATTTTTGTGAAACCAGCTGAGCCGTACCAAAATAAGCCATATGGTTGCGGGAATTGAGCCGCAGGGCCTTGCGGTATTGCTCCAGCGCCCGGCGATTGCTGCCCAAGCTGGCAAAAATAGTGCCCCGAGCCCGGTAATAATCGCTGTTTTTCGGTGAGAGCCGCACAGCCTTATCCAGATAACGGAGCACATCCTCCGGGTTGGCTTCAGCCAGCAGACGGGTGGGATCACCCTCATCCATCAGCATGGGGGTATGCTCCTGCTCCACTGCCTTTTTCGCCCGGATGGCTCCCGTTCGAACTCCGGTAGCAAAAAGCAGGTTGGCCTTGAGAAAATAATATTCGCTGTTGGCCGGTTCCAGCTCAAGGGCTGTATCGATATAATCCAGTGCCGCTGTGGGCTCACTCTGAAACAGCAGCAGAGCCAGGCTGGAGCAGGCAACGGCATTGGGGCCTCCCATACGGAGAGCTTCTTTATAATTTTCCACCGCACTGGCGGGTCTGCCTGCCGCATCCAGACTCATGGCCAGATGCAGGCGGAACTGCGCACTGTTGGGGTCCATTTGGGCGGCCGTATCAAAGCATTCCAGCGCCGCCTCAGGTTCCTTTTTCCATTCCAGCAGAAGCAGTCCCCGCTGAAAAATATAAAGAGCTCTAGCCGGATCAAGGGAACTGGCTTTTTCAAAGCATTCGAGCGCCTGCTGGGGGTTCTTTTTAACCAGAAGGCTCCCCCAGAAATACCATGCCTCGTCGTTTACAGGGTCAAGCTGAACAGCCCGCTCAAAGGCCCTAGCCGCATCTCCCTCTCGCCCGGTCTCCATCAATGCCCGGGCGTAGTGCATCTGGTAAACCCCATCCTCCGGGACAAGAGCAGCGGCCTTGCCAAAGCTAACCGATGCCTCCAGCGGGTTTTCCTGCCTGAGCAGAAAGCCCCTTTGGAAATGCGCCTGATGGTGAGAAGGCTCCAAGGCCACAACCTTGGCGTATTCCTCCACCGCCTCAGCGGTTTCGCCCAGAAGCTCCAGCAGCGCCGCCCGCCTATAGAGCATTTCCACATCCTCAGGGCAAAGCTTAACCGCCTCGTTCATATAAACCAGCGCCCAATCGGGCTGGCTCTGCTCCAAAAGCCCGGCCAAGGCATAATAGGCACCACTGAGCTTGGCATCCAGCTGGATAGCCCGGCGATAATGGCTGACCGCCTCTGCGGGCTGGCCGGTTTTTTCCAGAAGCTGCGCCTTTTCGTAGATATAAAAGGCATTGTCGGAAGAAACCCGGATTGCCTCCTCAAAAAGCTCCACTGCTTTTTGGTATTCCCGCATTTCCCGATAGATACGGGCCTTGGTGGCGATGATGGCGGCGCTGGCCGGATGAATATCCAGTGCCCGGTCTATGTAGGTCATGGCGATTTCGGGGCTTTTCTCGGTAAAGCGAATGGCCAGCCGGTGATAGGCGCTGTAGTTGCTGTCATCCAGCTCAATGGCTCTTTTATAGGAATCCCCGGCCGCATCGAATTCCTCCAGATTTTCCAGCACACGCCCTTTGATCAGATAAGCCTGGCTGCTTTGCCCCCCCACCCGGAGCATTAAATCGCAGTAATCCAGCGCTTCTTGCAGCTGGCCTTTTTTCTCACTGGCAAGGGCTCGGTTTTTGAAAAACTCGCCGTTCCAGATCAGGCGCTCGGTCTCCCCGGTCATGGCGGCAAAAACCCCCGGCACCTTGGCGGCCCGCAGCCGCTGGGCAAGATATTCCTCATAATCCCCTGAAAGGCGCAGGGTCGTGAAGCAGCGCCGGTGCAAGAGAAGCTTCTCAAAAAAATCCTCCACAAACCGTTCTTTGTAGTAGAGGATTTTCAGGTGTTCTTCAATGGCGGCCAACAGTTCCCTCCACTGCCCGGCTTCCTCCAAATCTTGGAGATAGCTTCTGACTTCAAAAAAATTCTCACTGTCAGGCGGATGGATGGTCTTTTGGTCCTTATCGTGGCTTTTTTTCGCCCGGGCACTGGTTTTGTGCCTGCTGCGCTTCTGTTCTTCCGCTGTTTTGGGGGCCAAAGAGCATCTCCTCCTTTTTGGGGAATTTTGCAATCAGGGCTCACCAAGCAAGGCGGCTCAATGCCGCCAGTAAGGCAGAATCCATATAATTAGGCCGCCTCGTCGGAGCCTGCGGAAAGATAGCGGCCCTTTTTGCGGTAATAAAGCCATCCGATCAATTGCTGGACAGCCAGCACACTGGCAACCGCCGCCAGCAGAAAAGCCAGTACCTTGCCAAAATATTTCATTTGCAGGCTACCTCCTTTGTTTTAATCCTTCCTGCTCAAAGACCTCAATAATCCACCACCAAAAAATCCCCCATAGAAGCAGGTCCATAAGGGTTGCCGGCAAAATCCGCCGGATAAAAGCAGCCGTAATGGGGGCTGGGCGGCTGCTGGCTGAGCTTATAAAAATTCCCTTTGAACTGATTCCCAGCCTCAAAGGAGAAGCCGCCATATACACCCTGAATCAGCTCTTTGGTGATGGTTATAGTATTGCCCCAATAGACCCCCTGCAAATCCTCCCCACCAAAGGGATGCACAGAAAAGGCCTCCCGCACCTCGGCCGGGAGAGGGAAAAAGCTGCCATCCCGGAGCAGCTCCACCTGCACCTTTTCGGTGCTCAGAGCTGTAACCGAAAGATAAACCTCACTTTCCTGGGGGAAAAGCCCAAACACACCCCGCAGGGCGCTATCCTCCTGGGGGCTCACCTCAAAGGCCCACATCTGGAGCACCAGACCCTTGGGGGTCAGGCAGATGCGGTTTTGGGCATAGGGGCGGTAATCCCGCTGTTCCAGCGGATACGAAGTGATTTTGGCAACAGGCAGCGATTCCATTTGGGGCGGATCGGGCTGAAAGCTGATTTTAAAAGCCAAGGTTTTTCACATCCTTAATTGTTTGGTTCAATACAGCCATTTGGATCAAAAAGGCTACCGCACCAATGCGCCATAGCCTGCGGCAATGCGATCCAGTTCTTCGCCAGGCAGATCGGAGCGGCGATCCACCATGAGGCGCCCGGTGGTATGGAACAAGGCGGATTCCAGAGCCTCGGCACTATCCGCCAGCAGGCAGATGGGCATACGGAAAAGATAGCCGTTTTCCCCCAGCATAATGCCATCGGCAGCAGTGGAAACCCGCACCAGCAAAGCATCACAGCCGCAATCCTCCGCTTCCAGCACAGCCTCGGACATATCCAGATGGCAGGTCAGAGGCTGGGAAAAGGTGAAATCCTCATCCAGATAATAAACACCCTTCTCACCGGCCAGCACCAAGGGGGCAGGCTGGCGGTCATGGGAGCCGGCAGCCCCGGCCGATGGGCTGGATAGTGCCCGAATATGCTCGGGCGTGCTTCCCACGCCGCCGCCCAGTAAAACCGCACCGGACTGAATAAGGCCCTGTGCCATGGCGGCAAAAGCCCCGGGAGAAAGCAAGGTGGCTCTGCCCATTTCATCGGAGTAGGCGGCGGCAGGCTTCGCAATCAGCGGCACCTTGGCCAGACCCTCCAGCCTTTGCAGAATGGGCTCCATCACGGCCGGCGGGGCATTGCCCTCTAAGCCGAAGCCCTCTACTCCCAGCTCCTGCAAAACCACCAAAGCGGCCAATACTGCTTCTTCCTCCATAGGCAGGCGAGAATCACAAGGTTCCATAGCCACCAAAATGGGAAGCTCTGTCTGCCGGGCACCCAGCACAGCGGCTCGTGCCTCGGGCAGCCAAGTCATTTTGCGAATCACCAGCAGTACGGCTCCCGCCTCTTTCAGGCAAAGGGCCTGCTGGGCATAAGAATCCACCCGGCGGCCAAAGGGAATCTCCTCCCAATGCCCAAGCCCTGTGGATTCCAGCACACCCGCCGCCAACCCGGTTTTGCCGGCGGCCTCCACAGCCGCCTCCATCAGTGAGCGGTTGAAGGCCTCCATCTGGTCGAAAAGCCCTTTTGCCTCCAAGGAAAGGGGATCGGCCCCTCCGGTTGGGGCGCAGATTACACCGGCTCCCACTCCGGCATAGGCGGCGAGCAGCTCCTTAAGCGGCTCCAAATGAGCGCAGAACCACTGGGGGGCGCAGAAATCCCGGGGCACCGCCGGCGGATACAGCTGCAAAACGCTTCCATCCAGCAGCCGGGGCAAAGGGACTTTCATCAAGGCATTCTCCTTTAACAAAATGTTGGGGCAGTTTGCTACATCAGCTCAGGGGCGCTGATTTTCAGCAGTTCCAGCAGGTTGCGCAGGGTCCCTCCCATGCACAGGCAGAGCCGCAGGCGGGCCTGCATCAGGGCTTCATCCTCGCCCTTAACCTTGCAGGTGTTATAAAACTTATGGAACAAGGTGGCGGTCTCCATGGCATAACGGGTCAGGCCCGCCGGGTCATAGTATTTAGCCGCCTTGACAATCTCATCGGGATACTGGGCCAGCTTGCGGATCAGCTCACGCTCTTCGGGCTGGCTGAGCAGCTCCAGCTCCTCACGGGTGCAGGGGCGGGTGTAGATGCCCTCCTTTTCCAGATTGCGCTGAATGCTGCAAATCCGGGCGTGGGCATACTGGACATAATAAACCGGGTTGTGAGAGCTTTCTTCCACAGCCAAATCCAAGTCAAAATCCATGGGAGAGCCGGGCTCCCGCATATTGAAGAAGAACCGGGCGGCATCGATGGGCACCAGATCGGTGAGATCGGAAAGGGTTACACTGCGGCCGGTACGCTTGCTCATCTTATAAGGCTGGCCGTCCTTCATGAGGCGCACCAGCTGCATGAGAATAATATCCAGCTTGGAGCCATCCAGACCCACGGCATCCATAGCACCTTTAAGGCGGGCCACATGGCCGTGGTGGTCTGCACCCCATACATTAATAACCCGGTTATAGCCCCGGACCGAAAACTTGTTGTAATGGTAGGCAATATCCGCCGCAAAATAGGTGGGGCTTCCGCCCTGCCGGATGAGAACCTCATCCTTTTCACCGCCGAATTCGGTGGCTTTATACCAAAGGGCGCCATCCTTTTCATAGGTCAGGCCCTTTTCGCCCAGAATACCCACAACCTTTTCCACTGTACCGTCTGCATAGAGGCCGCTTTCCCGGAACCACAGGTCATAATCAATGCGGTAGGTGTGCAGATCCTCCTCCAGCTTGGCGATGTTGCGGGGCAGAGCGTAATCCACCAAGGCCTGACGGCGTGCGGCACTTTCCACATCCAGCAGCTTTGCGCCGCCCTGTGCAATGTATTCCTTCACACGGTCACGGATATCCTCGCCGTGGTAGCCATCCTCCGGGAAGGCAAAGGAATCCTCACCCTGAAGCTCCTGCATATACCGGGCCTCCAGTGAAAGACCAAACTTGGCGATCTGGTTGCCTGCATCGTTGACATAAAATTCCCGCTGCACCTGATAGCCTGCCGCATCCATAGCGGCGGCCAGACAGTCGCCAATGGCGCCGCCCCGGGCGTTGCCCATATGCATAGGGCCGGTGGGGTTGGCGGAAACAAATTCCACCATAATTTTTTCGTTCTTGCCGTAGTCGCTGCGGCCATATTCGCCGCCCAGCTTTTCAATCAGCTCCACCGACTGAGCAAACCATGAGGGATTCACGGCAAAATTGATAAAGCCCGGGCCTGCAACCTGAGCCGACTGGAAGAAGGTTCCCTCCAGCTCCATATTGCCGCACAAGGCCTCGGCAATCTTCCGGGGTGCCATCGAAAAGCTCTTAGCACCCACCATAGCGGCATTGACAGCAAAATCCCCATGGGAGGTATCCCCGGGGATTTCGATGGAATAAGAAGGCAACTCCCCGTGAGGCAAAAGCCCCTGTGCTGCCGCTTTCCCGGCGGCTGCCTCAAGAATGCTGTTGATCTGCTGCCGGGCAGCCTCCACGATATTGTTCATCATTTAATTGGCACTCTCCTTGATGTTTATATACATTTCATGCTCACTGGCCAGCTGGGAGTTCACATCCAGCGAATATTTAAAGGTCAGGTTTCCGCCCTGCTCAGTGAGAGAAGATTTGATTTTTTCCCCGGAAATACCGATCATCAGATCGCCGTAGCCCATATCATAATGGCACTGGTGGCGCACACCCTTTTCAATCACCAGCTGGGCCTGGGAGCTGCCACTGCGCTCCATGGTCACCCGGCGGCTGTCCTCCACCTTGAGGGTGGTTCGGGAACCTTCAAAGCCGGTGGCCTCGGTTTCATCGTAGCTGATGTAGTAATTGCCTCCCCGGGCATAAAAATCCCCGGTGGTAAAGAGCTCAATGGTATCCGAATCCTCGTAGTTGGTATAAACCCCTTTGATGCTGATCAGGAACTTTTTATTTTGTTTCATGGCTTTTTATTACCGGAGGGCGTCAGTCGCCGGTGTTTTCCTCCAATTGTACGAATTTTACCTGTCCCAATACATTCTTCCCCAAAAAGATGGCTGCTACTTCCGCAAATCGTTCCACTGTATCGGTCACACAGTAGCGGGCGGTGCCTTCTTCTTTCCGGGAGGTCAGCAGGTCATGCTGCTCCAGCAAGCGGCGGGTCTCCCGGGCCGCTTCTGCCCCGGAATCAATGAGGGTGACCGCCGGGCCCATGATCTCGGCGATGGCTTCATAAAACAAGGGATAATGGGTGCAGCCCAAAATCAGGGTATCGATATCCGCCTGGGCCAAGGGTTTTAAATACATTTCCAGTGTCAGGCGGGAAATGGGGTTATCCTTTTCCACCAGACCATTTTCGGCCAACGGCACCAGCAGAGGGCAGGCCTGACTGATCACTTGAATCTCAGGGGCGATCTGCCTTGCATTTTTTTCGTAGGCTCCGCTGCGCACGGTGGCAGGGGTGGCAATCAGCCCCACACGCCCGTTGCGGGTGGTGCGGCAGGCTGTTCGGGTAGCTGGAACCACCACACCAGTCCATGGAATGGCAAGACCGATCTCTTCCAGATGCGCTTCATCCAGATTGGAGCTGACTGTTCCGCAGGCCACCACCAGCAGCTTCACATCCTGCCGCCGCAGATAGGCAATATCCTGCTTCGCATAACGGATAATGGTTTCCCGTGAGCGGGTTCCATAAGGGACCCTTCCGGTATCCCCCAAATAGACTATTTCTTCGGAGGGGAGAAGCTTTTGCAGCTCCTTGACCGCTGTAAGGCCCCCCACCCCGGAATCAAACACACCAATAGGCCGGCTGTCCACGGGCACAGCCCCCTTTCATAAGTTCATTCCGCACAAGGCACCATGGGCTTGGCGGTGGTTTTCGGTCTAACCTTTAAGGGCATATTCAATGAGCCGGTCAATCAAATCGGAATAAGCAACACCGCTGGCTGTGAACAGCTTGGGATACATGCTGATGCTGGTAAAGCCCGGCAGGGTGTTGATTTCGTTGAGAATGATCTTGCCATCCGCCTGCACAAAAAAATCCACCCGGGCAAGACCGGCGCATTCCAATGCCTGATAAGCCTGCACCGCTGTTTTGCGAACCCGCTGGGCAGTTACTTCATCAATGCGGGCGGGGATATGCAGCTCGGTGGTGCCATCCACATATTTTGCTTCGTAGTCATAAAACTCTTTAACCGGAGCAATCTCGCCCAGCACCTGTGCAGCAACGGGAGAACGGTTGCCCATAATGGCACACTCCACCTCTTTGCCTGCAATAGCCTCTTCGGCCACAATCTTGCGGTCGTGGACAAAGGCAGCCTTCAAAGCGGCTTCCAGCTCCGCCGGGTTATGGGCCTTTGTGATGCCCACCGAAGAACCGGCATTGGCCGGCTTGATAAACAGTGGATACCCAAGCTCCCGGGCAAAGCGAGCCTCCACCGCCTGCATATCCTGAGCTTCGTCCTCATAAAGGGCAAGGAGCTTTGCCTTGGGAACACCCGCCGCCTGCAAAACCGAGTGGGCAATGGCTTTATCCATACACATCGCGCTGGAGAGCACGCCGCAGCCTACGCAGGGAATGCCGCTCAAGGCCAAAAGACCCTGTATGGTGCCATCCTCTCCATTTTTGCCATGAAGCACCGGGAACACAACATCCACCGAGAGATTTTCCCAGCCGGTTTCTTTTTTCACCAACAGGCCGCCGTGAGAGCGGTCGGGGGAAAGAATGGCAGGAGCGGTATATTCAGGGGCCTCCCATTTATCTTCAGCAATCAGCTGAGCCGGGCCGGTATAGTGCAGCCAGCGGCCATCCCGGGTGATGCCCAAAACAGTCAGTTCATAACGGTCACGGTGAAGATTTTCCAGCACCGAAGCCGCTGATATGCGGGAAACCTCATGCTCGCTGGATACCCCGCCAAATAGTACACACAATTTAACAGACAAAGCAGCTCATCTCCATTTCTATGGGCAGTTGCTCAAAACCGGGCCAACACTATATTCCCACCAAGAAAAACAGCGGGCTTGGCTCCCTATTTTCTGACAGCAACTACCATCGTAATAATAGCACAATGACGGCCTTAACACAAACATTTCCTGCCGTTTTTTTGCGCCTCGGGCTGAAAAACCGGCAAAATTTCATCTTCACTTTCTATCACAAAAGAAAAGCGTTCTAATAAAATGGCGCATTTGGGGCGGTGGTGCGCAAAGTGAGCAGTTTGCCCTGCACACAGTGCACTCTACTATCATATACCACCGACCTTAGCTTTTAGAATAAAAAATCCCTTTATATCGTTGACTATCAGGCCAAATTATGATATAGTGTCATTACCTCTAAAAGGGTTCTTTTTTTGTGTGCAAAAATCTGTTCAGAATTGTTTGAAGACGGACAGGCTTAAAAGCCGCAAACCAGGCCATTTGGAGATATTCAAATGTGTCCC
The DNA here is from genome assembly GCA_035621215.1 of Oscillospiraceae bacterium MB08-C2-2. Taxonomy (NCBI): domain Bacteria; kingdom Bacillati; phylum Bacillota; class Clostridia; order Eubacteriales; family Oscillospiraceae; species Oscillospiraceae bacterium MB08-C2-2. The sequence continues at coordinate 2,177,009 of CP141729.1, forward strand.
CTTGTGAGGGAGGCAAAAAAATCCATGAATCAGGAGGTGCCGCAATGAGAGTAAAGGTCACTTTGGCTTGCACCGAATGCAAGCAACGCAACTACAATACCCAGAAAAACAAAAAAAACGATCCTGACAGGCTTGAGATGAACAAGTATTGCAGATTCTGCAGGAAGCACACGCCTCATCGGGAAACCAAGTAGAAAGGCGGGACTTTGAATTGGCAGCAAACGTAAAAAAAGAAGAAAAGAGCAAGTCCGGCCCTGGATTTTTCGGCAAAATTTCCCGGTTTTTCCGCGATATTCTCGGAGAAATGAAGCGGGTTGTGTGGCCCAGCAAGAAACAGGTTATGAACAACACTGTTATTGTTATCGGCTTTATGATTGTAGCTTCGATTCTCATCGGTGGGTTCGACATTCTTTTATCCCAGCTTGTCAAGCTGCTTATGTCCCTGTTTTAATGGCCGTAGCGCCTGAACTAGAGCTGAAAAGGGAGTGTAAGTATGTCTGAAACACCCAGATGGTATGTGGTGCATACCTATTCCGGTTACGAGAATAAAGTGGCAACCAATATCGAAAAAGCTGTGGAGAACCGTAAGCTGCATGATTTGATCTGCGAGGTTAAGGTTCCCACCGAAACCGTTGTGGAAATTAAAGACAACAAGAAAAAAGAAGTTGAGCGCAAGATTTTCCCTGGTTATGTTATGGTCAAAATGATTATGACAGACGACAGCTGGTATGTTGTGCGCAACATACGTGGTGTTACCGGATTTGTGGGCCCTGGCTCCAAGCCGGTTCCCCTCACCGAGGAGGAAGTAAGCCGCCTTGGTGTTGAGGTTCGGGAAATTGTTGTCAACTTTAAGGTGGGCGATTCGGTTAAGGTTGTAGACAGCTACCTGGAAGGCTTTATCGGCGTTGTGGATTCCATTGAGCCGGAAAACAATCTGGTTCGGGTTACCGTTTCCATGATGGGTAAGGATGTTCCGGTTGAGCTGGAGCTGGATCAGGTGGAAACACTGGATTAGCCTTATCCTTTTCCCAAGGGAAGCCACAATGTGTTTTTTGTGCATTTTTTCTGAAAAAGAGCAAGGGTGTTTTCTTTTGCTTACTTTTCTTTTTCTAAAAGAAAAGTAAGGGGTTTTCTTTTGTATGTTTTAGAGGGAAGGCGCAAATGGTTTTCTTTTACATATTTTTCTTTTTTCTAAAAGAAAAATATGGGGTTTCTTTTGCTTGTTTTCTTTTAGAGAAAAGAAAACAAGGTGGGAGAGAAATCAAAAGGATTTCTCGGCATAAACCACTATTTTTGGAGGTGCAATTAAAATGGCAAACAAGGTTACGGGCTATATCAAGTTGCAGATTCCCGCTGGTAAAGCAACTCCGGCCCCGCCGGTAGGCCCTGCTCTGGGTCAGCACGGCGTGAATATCATGGCGTTTACCAAGGAATTCAACGAGCGCACAAAGGGTGACGTGGGCCTGATTATTCCTGTGGTTATCACTGTTTACGCAGACCGCTCTTTCAGCTTTATCACAAAGACTCCTCCGGCTCCGGTGCTTATTAAAAAGGCACTTGGTCTCAATAAGGCCTCGGGTGTCCCCAACAAGACCAAAGTGGGCAAGCTCACAAAAGAGCAGGTCCAAAAGATCGCTGAGACAAAGTTGCCCGATTTGAATGCTGCCGATCTGGAAGCAGCCATGAGCATGGTGGCTGGTACCGCCCGCAGCATGGGCATCACGGTGGAGGAATAGCTCCCCGGGTGGGAGGAAAAAATCCGATTATACCACTCAATTAGGAGGAGAATTACGCAATGAAACGTGGAAAAAAATACGCGGACAGCGTAAAGCTGTTCGATAAAGCGGCTCTGCATGACACAACCGAGGCTCTCGATGTCTGCCTGAAAACCGCAAAGGCTAAATTTGATGAAACTGTGGAAATTCATGTGCGCCTTGGTGTTGACTCCCGTCACGCCGACCAGCAGGTTCGCGGCGCTGTGGTTCTGCCCAATGGTACCGGCAAAAAGGTTCGTGTTCTTGTTTTCTGCAAGGGCGATAACGTGGCCGCCGCTCAGGCAGCCGGTGCTGAGTATGTTGGCGCAGAGGATATGATGACCAAGATTCAGACCGAAGGCTGGATGGATTTTGATGTAGTTATCGCATCCCCCGATATGATGGGCATTGTTGGTCGCCTCGGTAAGGTTCTCGGACCCCGCGGCCTGATGCCTAACCCCAAGGCCGGTACTGTTACCCCTGATGTTGCCAAGGCTGTTCAAGAAGCCAAGGCCGGTAAGATCGAGTATCGTCTTGACAAAACCAACATCATCCATTGCCCTCTTGGCAAGGCCTCTTTCGGCGTTGAGAAGCTCCAGGAAAACCTGGATACTCTTATGGGCGCCATTGTGAAAGCAAAGCCTTCCGCCGCCAAGGGCCAGTATGTCCGCTCCTGCGTGGTTGCTACCACCATGGGACCTGGCGTCAAGATCAACCCTTCTAAATTTATCTAACATTTTTTCGATTAAAATAAGGCTCCATGGGATTTTAAATCTCATGGAGCCTTATTTGTATTGTCACAAGAAATTGGCTATCTGGGTTCGGTCCGTTTTTCTCTTATTAAACAGAGGGTATCTCGTCCCTGTGCTCTTCCAAAAAGGCCACATACTGCTTGTGCATAGTTTTCAGCAGCTGGGGTGTGTTAAGAGAATATGGGCACTTAGAGGCGCAGGAACCACACTCGATGCAATCCTCAATGTGAGCCATTTCTTTTTGCCACGCAGGGGTCAGGAATCTCAGATAGGGGGAGCGATGCAGCAAAAAGGTCATTCTGGCCGCCATGTTGATGGGAATTTCCACCGGGCAGGGCAAGCAATAGCCGCAGCCCCGGCAAAAGTCACCGCTCAGCTCTTCCCTTTCCTTTGCTACAAGTGCCTGAATCTCGGCATCGTATACCGGTGGATTGGCATCCAGCTCCAGTATCTCCTCCAGCTCTTCCATACGCTGAATGCCCCAGATGGGAACAACTGCCTGAAAGCGGCGCAGATAGGCAAAGGCAGTTCGGGCATTGGTAAGCAGCCCACCGCATAAGGCTTTCATGGCGATAAAGCCCATTCCATGCTCCTCACAAAGAGCCACCAAGTCTTTATCCCGCTGAATGGAAAGAAGAGAGAAGGGGAACTGCATGGTTTCGTAGATGCCGGATTTTACCGCCGCTACGGCTCGATCCACACTGTGGTTGCTGATGCCGATGTGCCGGACCATCCCCTGGCGTTTCGCTTCCATCAGAGCATAAAGGGTGCTGTTTTTATCCTCCGGGTCAGGCAGCTGTGTGGGGTTATGCAGCTGATAAATATCAATATAATCGGTCTTCATATTGTTTAGGCTGATTTCCAAATGCTTTTTCAGTTCATCGCCATTGGTGGCCATGGATTTACTGGCGACGATGATATTCTTTCGCACATCTGAAAGGGCCAGCCCCATTTTCTCTTCACTGTCGCTGTAGGATCGGGCAGTATCATAAAAGTTAATGCCTGCTTCATAGGCTGTGCGAAGAATCTGCACAGCGGTTTCAGCATCCACCCGTTGAAGCGGCAGCATGCCAAAGGCGGTTCTGGTTACCTCAAGGCCTGTTTTTCCCAATAGAATCTTTTCCATCCTGAACACCCTAACCCTTTCTTTTACCGGAAACCCTTGCTTTTCTCATCAATTGCCAGCGCTGCTCTCCGGTTGGGATACCCCAATCATCACCCGGAAAGCCCGCAAGCCAAAGCAGCCCCGGCAAAGAGGCCGGAGCTGCCTTTTACTTACCCATTCTATTTTAGCACAAAACAGAAGCCGTGCAAACCTTGTGGAAACCGTGCGGCCCAAAATCTCAACCCGTATTACCCATAGGGATAAAACGCTTTGCCGGCTGCCAAGGGAGGCTTTTTTCTTTGATAACTTTCTTTTTCAGCCAAAAAGAAAGTCATTGCCCGCACGGCATGAGTGCGACCGAGAGGCAGGAATTTTTATGACGCTCCATTTCGGCTCTGGGGGGTACCAAGGGGGAGCGCCCCCTTGGCGATTCTTTGCATCCTTTCTCATCGTGGAGAAAGGATGTGCCAGCCGCACGGCATGAGTGCGGAAGTGAAAAATATAAGCTCTATTAAACCATATATAACGCTCTATCACCAAGCGCCTTACCCCTCAACAATCTGCTGATACAACCGGATGTATTCCCCGGCGGAGGCCTCCCAGCTGAAATCGCAGGCCATGGCCTTTTTCACAAGCCCTACCCATTTTTTCGGCTGGGCATAATCGGCCAAGCCCCGCTGGATTGCACCCAGCATATCCTCGGCGTTGTAGCTCTGGAAGGTATAGCCATAGCCATCATCCCCCACGTCTATGATGGAATCCGCAAGCCCGCCGGTGCTGCGCACCACAGGCAGGGTACCATACCGCAGGGCGATCATCTGGGCCAGCCCGCAGGGCTCACTTTTACTGGGCATGAGGAACAAATCCGCCCCTGCATAGATTTTGCGGGCCAAAGGCGGCTCAAAACCAAGGGTTACCGAGACTCTGCCCGGATACTGGGCAACCATCTCCCGGAAAAACTTTTCCAGCTGCCAATCTCCTGAGCCAAGCAGAACAAACTGCACGCCCTCATCCATGATGCGGCCAAAAATATACTGCACCAAATCCAGCCCCTTGTGGGAGGCCAACCGGGTTACCATGGCAAGCATAGGCGCTTTGGAATCGGGGGAAAGGCCCAGCTCCAATTGAAGCTTTTTTTTGCTTCGCTGTTTGCCTTTAAGCGCCGATAAGCTATAGTTTTCCAGCAGGCTCAAATCCGCGGCAGGGTCATAGCTGACCGTATCAATGCCATTGAGAATACCGTGGAGCTTATAGCTTTTTGTCTGCAAAAAGCCTTCCAGCCCATGGGCATAATAAGGATCAAGAATCTCCTTGGCATAGGTGGGGCTGACTGTGGTGAGCAAATCGCACTGATCGATGCCACCCTTCATCAGGTTAAGGCTGCCGCCGTATTCCAGCATCGCTACAGCCGGCTCCGGCAGGCCCAGCACATCCCCCGCTATTTCCAGATCATACTGCCCTTGATACTGGATGTTATGGATGGTATAAACCGTTTTAACCTCCCGCAGCTTGGGGCTGGCCCGATACAGGGTATTGAGATACACTGGAATCAGCCCGGTCTGCCAGTCGTTGCAGTGGATGATTTCCGGTTCAAAATCCACCTGCTCCAGCATATCCAGCACAGCCTTGGAGAAAAACGCAAACCGCTCGGCATCATCGTAAAAGCTGTAAAGGCCCTGCCGCTTGAAATAGTATTCGTTGTCAAGAAAATAATACCAAACTCCATCCCGCTGGGCTTCAAACACCCCGCAGTATTGGTTTCGCCACCCCAACACCACGGTAAAGGAGGCCACAAACCGCATAGACTGCCGATGCTCCTCCGAGATATCCCCATAAAGGGGCAGCACAACCCGGCAACCGTGGCCCCGGCCGCATATGCTCTTGGTCAGTGAACCGGCTACATCCGCCAGCCCTCCTGAGGCAGCATAAGGCACCGCTTCGCTGGCTGCAAATAATATTTTCACTTTGCTCCCTCCAATCCTACACAAGCGCCTTGGCTCTTAAACCGTGGCACCCTTCTCAATAAAAACGGGGTAGGTCTCAAAGCCCCGCATAACCCGGCCCTCCTGAATGATCACATCCTTATCGGTGATAACACAATCCAGCGAGGAATACTCCCCGGCGCAGGTGTTCTGCATCACAATGCTGTTGCGGATTTTGGCTCCCTTGGCCACCTGAACGCCCCGGAACAGTATGCTGTTCTCCACAATGCCCTCTATGCGGCAGCCATCGGCAATGAGAGAGTTGCTCACCTGCGCATCCAGACCGTAAAGGGTGGGCGGATCATCCCGCACCTTGGTGTAAATCGGCTGGCTCATGGGGAAAAGGGCGTGGCGCACCTCCGGCTCCAGCAGACTCAGGTTTGCATCGTAATAGCTTTTCATACAGCCGATGCGGAAGAAGAACCCGGAATAAGGGTGGGCGTAGATGGCGGTTTCTTCCACACCGGCCTGCAAAATGGCCTCATCAAAATTAAAGCAGCTGCGGCTGAAGCTCTCAAACACCCGGCGCTCCAGATAGCGGCGGGAAACCAGGCAGACATTCATAAAAATATTCTGCTGCCCCCGGGCATGGGGATGAAGCTGTACCCCGGTGACCATGGAGCGGTCGTTTACCTCCAGCACGGTGGTATCCTGAGCATGCTCGGGCCACAGGTTCGCTCTGGCATAGAGCACCGAAAGCTCCACACCCCTTTCCATATGGGCATCGATAAAGGGGCCAAGATCAATGTTGGCCAGCATATCACAGTCGGTCAGCAGCAAATATTCCGGGTCATGGAACCGAATATAGGTTTCGATGTTGGCCAGTGCTTCCACCTTGCCCCGGTAGATGCCGGAGCCTGCACTTCCAAAGGGCGGCAGGATGCTCAGACCCCCCCTTTTGCGGGCCAAATCCCACTCCCGGCCACTGCCCAGATGATCCATCAGGGATTGGTAATTGCTTTTGGTGATCACACCCACATCCTCAATACCGGCGTTAACCAGATTGGAAAGGGCAAAATCAATAAGACGATACCGCCCCCCAACCGGGATCGAAGCCATACTCCGGTGGGTGGTCAGGCTGCGGACCGTATCATCGTGCATATTGGAAAAGACAATGCCCAATATATTGCGGTTTCTCACACCCGCACCTCCTCTGCTCTTGCATCCACAATGGCTTTCGCCGGAATTACACTGCCGGGGGCAACGCTTACGTTGTTGGCCACCACGGCAATCCCCCACTGCTCTTTATCGGGTGTATTCTCCGGGCGAACCCCCACCTGGGCTCCCATACCGATGGTACAGCCCTCGCCCACGATGGCATACTGCACCAGCGCACCTTCTTTGATGACACTGCCCGGCATTACGATGCTATCCCGCACGATGGCGTTCTTTTCCACCGTAACCCCGGCAAACAGAACCGAGGAATCGGCTGTTCCGTAAATTTCAACCCCGCCGGTGATAAGACACCCCTGCACCCGGGCACCCCGGGCGATGAAATGGGGAGGACGGCAGGCGTTGCGGGCGTAAATCTTCCAATCACTGCTGTGAAGGTCCATAGCCACATGAACATCCAGCAGATCCATGTTGGCCTCCCAGAGGCTGTCGATGGTGCCTACATCCTTCCAGTAGCCGTCAAAGCGGTAGGCATACAGCCGCCTTTCATCCTCCAGCATGGCGGGAATCACATCCTTGCCAAAATCCTTGGAGGAAAAGGCATCCTGATCGTCCCGCTCCAGATACTGCCGAAGGATAGATGCGGAAAATATGTAGATACCCATAGAGGCCAGCCGGCTTTTGGGATAGGCTGGCTTTTCCACAAATTCCTCAATCCGGCCCTCTTCATCGGTGTTCATGATGCCAAAGCGGGAGGCCTCCTCCCACGGCACCTCCACCACCGCAATGGTGCAGTCGGCCCCTGTTTCTTTGTGCTGCTCCAGCATGAGGGCATAATCCATTTTGTAAATGTGATCGCCGGAAAGGATAAGCACATATTCCGGGTCATAGCGGTCGATGAAATTCATATTTTGGTATATGGCGTTGGCTGTGCCGATATACCAGTTGGAGCCGGTGCTTTTCTGGTAGGGGGGCAAGACAAAAACCCCGCCGCCCATACGGTCCAAATCCCATGGCTGGCCGTTGCCGATGTATTCGTTGAGCACCAGCGGCTGATACTGGGTGAGCACCCCCACTGTATCCACACCGGAATTCACACAATTGGATAAAGGGAAATCGATGATTCTGTATTTGCCCCCAAAGGGAACAGCAGGCTTGGCTAAATCTCTGGTCAGGGCATAGAGGCGGCTTCCCTGGCCGCCGGCCAGCAGCATAGCGATCATTTCTTTTTTGTTGGCCATCCCGATTACCTCTCTTTTTTTATATATGAGTATATACTGATACAATGAGCGGTTTACGCATATAGCATTTTTTAAAAGGCTATGCCTGTTATTCTGCGGGGAGCGCCTTGGTTCTTTCCGGCTCCTGTGGGCACAAAAAGAAAGTGCACATAGGTGGAATCGTAACCACAATAGAATGCTCGAAGCCATGGGAGGCGATGGGCTGGCAAGGAACCAACGGTTCTCCTGATTCTCCATCCCCGCCGAAGCTTTCTTCATTGGAGCTGAACACCTTTATGTAGCTTTTAGCCGCTGGAACGCCGAACCGGTATTCCTCTCTGCGGATAGGGGAAAAATTGCAAACTGCAATGAGGCGGTTTTCTTTTTCATCGGTGCGCATAAACACCACAATATTCTGGGTGTTGTCATCCTGCACAATCCACCTAAAGCCCTCCCATGAATCCTCAATCTGCCACAGGGGCGGGTTTTCTTTATAGAAATGGTTCAGATGCCGCACATACTCCTTGAGCTGGCGGTGGCTTTCGTATTCCAGCAGCAGCCAATCCAGCTCCTGGTTGTAGTTCCACTCGATGAACTGCCCAAACTCACAGCCCATGAACAAAAGCTTTTTCCCCGGGTGAGCCATCATATAACCTAAGAAGGTCCGCACACCTGCGAATTTCAATTGGTATTCCCCGGGAAATTTATCAAGCAGCGAATGCTTGCCATGGACTACCTCATCGTGGGAGATGGGCAAAATATAGTTTTCACTGAAGGCATAGTAAAGACTGAAGGTAATACGGTCGTGATTATAGGAGCGGAAGAGCGGGTCCATGGCAACATAACTGAGGGTGTCGTTCATCCAGCCCATATTCCATTTGTAGTTGAACCCAAGCCCCCCACTCTGGGGCGGCTTTGTAACCAGCGGCCACGCTGTGGATTCCTCCGCAATGAGCATAACGTCGGGGTGCCGGGTTAAAACAGCTTCGTTAAGCCTGCGGAGGAACGCCACTGCCTCCAGATTTTCACGCCCGCCGTGGATGTTGGGGGTCCATTGACTGGGGCTTCGGTCATAATCCAGATACAGCATGGAAGCCACCGCATCCATGCGGATGCCGTCAATATGAAACGCCTCAATCCACAGAAACAGGCTGGCCGTTAAAAAGGAGACTACCTCCTTTTTTCCATAATCAAAAACCCTTGTTCCCCAAGCGGCATGCTCCTGCTTTTGCGCATCCGCATATTCATAGCAGGGGGTGCCATCAAATTCATAGAGCCCACATTCATCCTTGGGGAAATGGGCCGGAACCCAATCCAGAATTACCCCGATTCCCGCTTTGTGGCACCGGTTGACAAAATAACAAAAATCATCGGGGGTGCCGTATCGGGAGGTGGGTGCAAAATATCCGGTGGCCTGATAGCCCCACGAACCGTCAAAGGGGAATTCGGTAACCGGCAGAATTTCGATGTGGGTATAACCCATCTTCACCACATAATCCACCAGCTCCCGGGCCAATCTGCGGTATTCAAAGCAGTTGCCATCGGGATACCGGCGCCATGAGCCCAAATGCACCTCGTAAATATTCATGGGGCTGTGGCGGTGATCCCATTTTTTCCGCTGGGTCATCCAAGCCTTATCCCCCCAGCGGTAGGGCTTTTCCTCCAAAAACTTGGAAGCATTGCCCGGCGGGCTTTCATAGTGGCGGGCAAAAGGATCGGATTTCAGATGGGTTTTTCCATCCCGCCCGATGATGCTGTATTTATAGGCGGCAAAGCTCTTAACTCCCGGAACAAAAGCCTGCCAGATTCCGGTCTGGGGCAGTTTTTCCATGGGAGCCGCTTCGGGGTTCCAATCGCCAAAATCCCCCACCACCGAAACCGACCGGGCGGCTGGCGCCCAGACTCTAAAAATGGCGCCTTCTATTTCTCCCTGAAAGTGGCGGTGTGAGCCGAAATAGCGGTAGGCGTAGATCCCCTGACCCTGTCTGAACAGTTCGGGCATATTCTCCAGCTGCATTTTCATGTCCATCGCAAAACCCCTCCCAACCTATATTCAGAGTACCAGAGAACCAGTATTATTTCAAGGAATTTTTGGAACATTTGTAGTAAAAATTTATTTTTTGAATGAATATTAGTAGAATATAACGAATATTTTACAAACAAAAAGAATCCCTGCTCTTTTTTAGATAAAAGAGGCAGGGATTTTTCTTGCTATGGATTGAGAAACAGGTTCTTGCTTGTTGGCCACAATTGGCTTTTGGCTTGCCCTGACTTTGGGCGGGGGTAAAGAACAAGAGCCTGCCGCCAGAGGATGCTTTTTTCTTTGATGACTTTCTTTTTCAGCTAAAAAGAAAGTCATTGCCTGTGCGGCATAAGCACGGTGTAAGCTGAACAAAATATTACCCGCTCTCTTTCGACTGTGGGGGGTACCAAGGGGGAGCGCCCCCTTGGCGATTCTTTGCATCCTTTCTCATCGTGGAGAAAGGATGTGCCTGCCGCACGGCATGAGTGCGGAAGTGATCGGCCGGATGCTGTTAACAATAAGAAAAAAAGCCTTTGCCCACAGGCCCCCTCCAGCCTCCGGCAGGGATAAGGGAAAGAGAATAGGTTTTTTTGCAACCTTTTCTTTTATCAAAAAAAACAGATTACTCCTCAGCAAACTGGCTGTTATAAAGTCGCCAGTACTGCCCCTGCTGGGCCAGCAGCTCCTCGTGGGTGCCCCGCTCCACAATATCGCCCTGCTCCATCACCAGAATCAAATCCGCATCCCGGATGGTGGAGAGCCGATGGGCAATTACAAAGCTGGTGCGCCCCTTCATAACTCTTTTCATGGTCTTTTGAATGAGAATTTCCAGCCGGGTATCCACCGAGCTGGTGGCCTCATCCAAAATCAGGATTTTAGGATCGGCCAGCACCACACGGGCAATGGTCAAAAGCTGCTTCTGCCCAAGGGAGATGCCTTCTCCCTCCTGATCCAGCACCATATCGTAGCCGCCGGAAAGAGTGCGGATAAAATGATCCACATTGGCGGTCTTAGCCGCTTCCTCCACCTGCTCCATGGTTGCATCCAACCGGCCGAAGCGGATGTTATCCGCTATGCTGCCGTGGAACAGCCATGCATCCTGCAGCACCATTCCGAAAAGGGAACGGAGCTGCCACCGGGGCATCTCCCGGATATCCACGCCATCGATGCAGATGGCGCCGCCATCCACATCGTAAAAACGCATCAGCAGGTTGATGAGGGTGGTTTTGCCCGCACCGGTCTGGCCCACAATGGCAACGGTCTGGCCGCTTTTCACATCAAAGCTGATATCCTTCATCAAGGGGCTTTCATGGTGATAACCAAAGCGGACATGCTGGAAGGAAACCTCCCCCCGGCAGGACTGGGGCAGTTCCACCGGCGCAGGCTCGGGGGATTGCTCTGGTTCATCCAGAATTTCAAACACACGAACGGTGGATGCCGCCGCACTTTGCAGGGAGCCAGAAAGTTGGCTGACCTGCCCCAAAGGCTGGTTAATCAGCCAGATATACTGGACAAAGGCTTGCAAGCTGCCCACAGGAAAACCCGCCGTAATCACAAAATAGCCGCCGATCACTGTCATGAGGATATAGCTCAGGTGAACCACCAGCCCCACCAGAGGCTGCATCAGGCTGGAGATAAAATTGGCTTTAAAGCTGAAATAGCTCAAACGGTGGTTGATGCGCCAAAAGCGGTCCGCCATTTGGTTTTCCTGCCCATAAAGCTTGATCACCGAAAAGCCGCTGTAGCTTTCCTGCACATGGCCGCTGAGATCACCCAGCGAGTTTTGCAGGTTTTGATAATCGTTTTGGGATTTTTTTATAATTACCTTGGAAACCAGCATAGAGCCGGGAATCAGCACCAGCGCCACCAAGGTCATGGGAACCGAAAGCACCGCCATCATAACCACAGTGAAGGTGATGCTGAGCACAGCACCGATAATACGGATCAGGCTTTGCTGGAGCGCCGAGCCGATGGCATCCACATCATTGGTAACCCGGCTCAGAGTGTTGCCTAACTGGTTGCGGTCAAAATAAGATACCGGCAGGCGATTGATCTTTTGGCTGATATCCCGCCGCAAATCCCGCATACTTAGTTGCACCACATGGGAAAGGAGATAATCCGAGGCATATTCCGCCAGCACACCCAGCAGGCCGCTGCCCACCAGCAGGGCGATCACCCATAGGATATAGGGGAAGTTGACCCCTGCGCCGGGTGTTCCCGCCAAAATAGCCATGGTGTTGTTGGCCAGCTCGGTGAGAGCCAGCCCAATAATAAAGGGTCCCAGTGAATTGGCCGCCGAATACACCACGGTCAGCAGCACCGAAAGAATAAACCGCCCCTTATAGGGCTTGATATAGGCTCCCAGCCGCTTGGCCGGAGCAAGAAAGGTATTCAATTCAATTCCTCCTTGGAAAGCTGGGAGGCAGCTATCTCATAATAAAGGGGGCAATCCCGCAGAAGCCGTTGGTGCGTGCCTTGGGCAACGACCTGCCCCTCGCTGAGCACCACAATTTTATCCGCATGGCGGATGGTGCTGACCCGCTGGGCCACAATCAGCACCGTTGCCCCGGAAATTTCTTTTTTCAGCCGGGCGCGGAGTTTGGTATCGGTCTGGTAATCCAAAGCGGAAAAGCTGTCGTCAAAGATATAGATCGGCGGACGCTTAACCAGCGCCCGGGCAATGGAAAGCCGCTGCTTCTGACCACCGGACATATTGGCTCCGCCCTCGGCCAGATGCTCCTCAAAGCCATCCTCCTTGGCGGAAATAAAGGCGGCAGCCTGGGCAATATCCGCAGCCTCCTCAATCTCCTTCCGGGTGGCCTCGGGCTTGCCAAAGCGGAGGTTTTCTGCAATGGTTCCGGTAAATAGCAGTGCCTTCTGGGGAATAAAACCAATTTTATCCCGCAGGCTGGGAAGCCGGTAATCCCGCACATCCACACCATCCACCAGCACCCGGCCGCCGGTTACATCATAAAACCGGGGGATCAGCTGAATAAGAGTGGATTTGCCGCTGCCGGTGCTGCCGATAAAGGCCACGGTCTGCCCCGGCTCTGCTGTAAAGCTCACATCCTTGAGCACCGGCTCCCCGGCATTATCCGGGTATGCAAAGGTCACCCGGTCAAACTCAATATAACCGCTGCTTTCGCTTTGGGTGGCACCATTCCAGTTGTCATCCACCGAAGGCTGGGTTGCAAGAATTTTTTCCAGCCGCTTGGCCGAAACCGAAGCCCGGGGATACATGACAAACACAATGGCAAACATCAGGAAGGAAAACAGGGCGTGGAACAGATACTCAATAAAAGCGGCCAGCGTTCCCACCTGCAAGGTGGAATCCGCCACGCCTGCCGCACCGAGCCACAGCACGGTCGCCATCATACCGGTAAAAATCAGGGAAAAGGCGGGTAGGGCAATGGCCATCAACTGGAACAGCCGGCGGGAAATTTGGGCATACCGCTCGTTGACCTTGGCAAAGCGCTCCTGCTGGTTATCCTCGTTACAGAAAGCCCGGATCACACGCAGGCCGGAAAGACTTTCCCGCATGCTCAGGTTGATGCTGTCCAGAGAGGTCTGCTGCTCCTGCGAAAGTGGCTCAGAAGCCCGCCCGATGAGCAGCACCCCCACCAGCAGCAGCGGGATGGCAATCAGCACAATCAGGGCAATGCTACCCCCCTGAATCCAGATCATGCCAATACTGGCTATAAACATCAGCGGTGCCACCAGCCCTGTGCGCATAGCAGTCTGCAAAAAGAGCATGATCTGGTAGGCATCGTTGGTTGTGCTGGTAATCAGGGAAGATGCCCCAAACTGCTCGTATTCATAATGGGAAAAGCCCATGGTTTTGGCAAAGATATCGCCACGGATATCCCGGACAATATTGGAGGTGACCCGGCTCACCGAATAAGCCTGTGCAATTAGCCCCACCAAGCCCACCAAAGCACACAGCAGCATAAGCAGGCCTGTCCGCACAACATAGGCAAAATCCTGCTGGAGAAACCCTATGTCGATAATTCGGGCAAGCAATGTAGGAAGCCCCAGTTCAATGAGGATAAACCCGAAAGCGCTCAGCAGATTCAGCAGCAGATAGCCCTTGTATCGCCACAGGTATCGCCACATCAGCTTCAAATAAAAACCACCTTTCAAAAATGGAAGAAGTTGCGCCTGAAAAGTACGCTGTAACGGGAGATTGTAGCACAAAACAAGAAAAAAGTCAAAGCCCCTTACTCAGAGAATTCCCTAAACCAAACAGGATTTGCGCTGCTAGCGCAGCCTTTGTCAGAAAGTGGATTGAAAACATTTGTGTGCCATGCTATACTATTACAAGAAAAAACCGTGGGGCATTGTCTCCCCGGAGGCTTTCGCCGCTCAGGAATATCCCCCTGCCATTTTGGCAGCCGGGAGATTCTTCTTTTAACAAGCGACCATTTTCCACACAAACAACAGGAGGAAAAATTATGAATATTGGATTTATCGGATTGGGTATCATGGGCAAGCCTATGTCCAAAAACTTGATTAAGGCCGGATACTCTCTGACCGTTTTTGACATCTACGCCCCCTCGGTGGAAGATGTAGTGGCTGCCGGTGCCAAAGCGGCTTCCAGTGTTAAGGAGCTTGCCGCTTCCAGCGATCTTGTTATTACCATGCTGCCCAACTCTCCTCAGGTTAAAGCCATTGTTCTGGGCGAGGGCGGTGTTCTGGAAGGCGCTCATGCAGGCATGACCCTCATTGATATGAGCTCCATTTCCCCCATTGCCTCCAAGGAGGTTGCTGCTGCTCTGAAAGAAAAGGGCGTGGACATGCTGGATGCCCCTGTCAGCGGCGGAGAACCCAAAGCTGTGGATGGCACCCTTTCCATCATGGTTGGCGGCGATGCAGCTGTTTTTGAAAAATTCCGTGACCTGCTTCTGAAAATGGGCTCCTCCGCTGTGCTCTGCGGTGATATCGGCGCCGGCAACACCACCAAGCTGGCCAACCAGATTGTGGTTGCCCTGAACATTGCTGCTGTTGCCGAAGCCTTTACTCTGGGCAACAAGGCCGGTGTTGATCCTCAGCTGATCTACAACGCCATCCGGGGCGGCCTCGCCGGCAGCACCGTTATGGATGCCAAAGGCCCCATGATGATTGAGCACAACTTCAAGCCCGGCTTTAAAATTGATCTGCACCACAAGGATCTGGCCAACGCTCTGGATACCGCCCGTGAGCTGGATGCCTATCTGCCCCTGACCAGCCAGGCTTTTGAAATTCTCAAGGTTCTGCGCAACGAGGGCATGGGCCAGAACGATCATTCCGGTATACTGGCTTACTACGAGAAGCTTTCCCACACCACTTTGGGTGAATAAGACCCTTATGTGAGCATCCAATGCCCACATAGAATTACAGACGTTAAACGGGCCTGCTTTCCATATGGAAAGCAGGCCCGTTTTTTTCTTACAGGGCTTTTATCGTCAAGCAATTAGAGTGTATGATAATTCTTCGGCAGGGAATCGCTGGAAAGCCAGCGCAGGGATTTTTCCAGCATAACACCCCAACGGGGGTCCGTGCCGTAGCTATAGGTAGTTTTAATGGCTGCCTCGAGAAAATAGGTAGCCCTTGCCATGGCCATGGGGAGGCTGTCTCCCATCAGAAAGCCGCCGGTGAGAACACTGGCGTAAATATCGCCGGTGCCGGGGTAAGAAACCGGCACATAATCGCAATCCACACACCAGAAAGCGCCCCGCTCCCGGTCGTAGCCAATGTTGCACATGCCCCGGCTCACCAGCTCCACCCCGGTGATTACAACCTGCCTCGGCCCCAGCTCACTGAGGCGGGCCAACAGGCTCTTGGCTTTGGATTGGGTCAGGGGATGATGGTCATAGGGCTGATCCAGCAGGATGGAAACTTCGGTTAGGTTGGGTGTGATGATGTGGGCCACACTGGTCAGCTCGTGCATCCGGCGGAGCATGGGCTGGGTGCAGGTGCGATAGGGCTTTCCGTGATCCCCCATAACCGGGTCAACCACTGCTAAAGCCTGGGGGTAAGCCCTGAAAAAATCCAAGCAGTGGTCAATTTGATCCACACTGCCCAAAAAACCGCTGTAAATGCAGGTGAACTCCAGCTCCAGCCGCTTATAATGGGCAAGGGCAGGCTCCAGATAATCGGTGAGATCCCGCATAGCCACCTCCCCGAAGCCCCCGGTATGGGTGGAGAGAACAGCGGTGGGAATAGGGCACACCTGCGCCCCCATAGCCGAAAGCACCGGCAGAATCACCGCCAGCGAGCACCGCCCAAAGCCGGATAAATCGTGGATAGCCGCCACCCGGTGAAAGCGCTGTGTTTCCATAGTTTTCCTCCTGCATTAATCCGCCGCTTTGCGTACGGTTTGCAAAAAATGCATCTCTTTTTTAAAATTTTGCAGTCAAATTAAATGGCAGCTTAACCCAACAATGTGAAAAGCTTCTTTAATAGAGGAGCTTTTCCATTTCTGCCAAATTCTTTTTGGTGTTATTGCCTGCTCCGGCGGTCAAACTAATGATGCGACCTAAGGTAAGAATTTGCAACCCATTATCAATCAACAGGAGGCCACCTAAATGAATCGCAGAACAACCACCGCTATCACCACCGCCGCCGTTGGCATGGCAGTCGGAACCGCCGCCTACATGCTGGTTTCTGGCGATAAAGCCAACGCCAAGGCCCGCACCCGCAGAATTAAGCGAACAACCGGCAAGGCTCTTCGCCAAGTGGGGGATTTTATCGATAACGTTTCCTACATGATGCGCTAAGCTTTTTCACCGTTTGAGAAAGCAAGCCCAGCCATGTTTGAGCAAAAGCACCACTCTGAAGCTGTGCCGCCCCTGCAAGTGCAGCGGCCAAAGCACAGGATCTCTGCCGCCTCAGGCTCACACCTTGGGCCAAGCCCCCGCCGGGAGCTTGCCGCCCAAAGGAGCCGGCGCAGGATCAGTTCAGGGTGGTGCTTTTCTTTGCGGCCAAAGGGGAATCCCCCGAAGCCCTGCGGGCAATGTGCCGCTTTGCATTGCGAATCAGGATACGGTCGTTATCATAGGTAAGATACCGGTTCACTTTTTCAAGATCAACCCAGCGAATCTCGCTGATTTCTTCTTCCTGACGCTTGGTTCGGCTATCTTGGGCAAAGCCCAGAAAATAGATAACCTCCTTGCTCACATGGGGGCGAGGCGAATAGGTAACCCGCTCCCGAAAGCCCTCTTGCAGCTCAATGGTCAGCCCGGTTTCCTCCTTGACCTCCCGAAGTGCTGTTTCCGGCTCGGTTTCTCCCTCTTCCACATGGCCCTTGGGAAAAGACCAGTGCCCTCCCAGCTTATGCTTTAAAATCAAAAGCTGTATTTTATCATCGGCCTTCCGGTAAACCAGCGCGCCGCATGATTTTTCCTTAATCAAAACAAAAAAACCTCCCAAACGCTGCCTTTTAGTATAGTGGGACTGTTTTGCCCGGCAAGAACCCCCGGGCGATTGAACAATATTAAGGTATATTATAACATTTTGCCCTTAAAAAGAAAAGCCCGCCCTTCTATCCCGCTGGAAATATTTCGTAAAGAACAACATTTTCATGCGGAAATTCGGGTTAGCGGTTGAAAACCACTAAATATTTGGATATAATTACACCAAGGGGGCATGGCTATCCCCCGCAAACCACGAAGCAAGTGTACCCGCTTGCTTAAAAGAATGCTGTTTAATAAAGAATCCCGGAGCTTCGGCTAACAAGGGATAGGGCGTTTGCCCTGTTCTTCCCGCTCCGGTTATTTTTTAGCGCTCCATATCTAGTGTAATCTTTAAAAGGCATTCAATGCCTCGCTGGCTATGGAAAATACATCCGCAGAAAAATTAGGAGGCACCTTCATGGGGGTATCCAATACCCCCATGTACCCCCGGACTGCGCCTCAAAGGCGCAGAAGGCGGTATTCCGCCGTCGAAATGAATTCGACTGTGGAAGAATTACGAACTAAAAATTGCGGCTATTTAAAAAACTCAAGTTATTCCTATAGGCACGGGCATTCAATGCCCCAAGACTATAGAAAATACATCCGCAGAAAAATTAGGAGGCAAAAAACAATGGCGGAACAAAAGAAAATGGTCGAGGCCATCACCCCCATGGAAGAAGATTTTGCACGGTGGTATACCGATGTAGTGAAGCAGGCGGAGCTGATTGATTATTCGTCTGTCCGGGGATGTGTGATTCTGCGACCTTATGGCTACGCCATCTGGGAAAACATCCAAAAAATTATGGACGCCAAATTCAAGGCCACCGGCCACGAAAATGTCTATATGCCGATGCTGATTCCCGAAAGCCTTCTGCAAAAAGAAAAAGATCATGTGGAGGGCTTTGCCCCCGAGGTTGCATGGGTTACCCATGGCGGCAGCACAAAGCTCACCGAGCGTTTGTGTGTTCGCCCCACTTCTGAGACTCTCTTCTGTGAGCATTATGCCCACATCATCAATTCCTATCGTGATCTGCCTAAGCTTTACAACCAGTGGTGCTCGGTTGTGCGGTGGGAAAAAACCACCCGTCCTTTCCTGCGCACCCTTGAATTTTTGTGGCAGGAAGGCCACACCATGCATGAAACCAAGGATGAGGCTGTGGCGGAAACCCTGCAAATGCTGGATATTTACGCCGACGTGTGCGAAACCCATCTTTCCATCCCGGTGCTCAAAGGCCGCAAAACCGACAAGGAAAAATTTGCCGGAGCCGAGGCTACCTATACCATCGAGGCCATGATGCATGATGGCAAGGCCTTGCAGAGCGGCACCAGCCATTTCTTCGGCGATGGCTTCTCCCGTGCCTTCGGTATCACCTATCAGGGCCGGGATAACACCCAGCAGTATCCCTTCCAAACCTCTTGGGGTGTTTCCACCCGCATCATCGGTGCTATCATCATGACCCACGGCGATGACAGCGGCTTGGTTCTGCCTCCCGCCATTGCCCCCATTCAGGTGGTCATTGTGCCGGTTGCCCAGCATAAGGAGGGCGTTCTGGATACAGCCCGCCAGCTGGCTGAGCGTTTGAGCAAATTCTGCCGTGTCAAGCTGGATGACTCCGATAACTCCGCCGGTTGGAAATACGCCGAATACGAAGTCAAGGGCGTTCCCCTGCGCTTGGAAATCGGCCCCCGGGATATTGCAGAGGGCAAATGTGTGCTGGTTCGCCGGGATAATCGTGAAAAAACCTTTGTGCCTCTTGACCAGTTGGAAACCGCTATCCCCCAGATGCTGGAGGAGCTGGCCAAGGCACTCTTTGAAAAGGCGGCTCAGAACCGTGAAAACCGCACCTACAGCGCCGCTACTCTGGAGAAACTGATCAAGCTGAGCAACGAGAAAAGCGGCTATATCAAGGCCATGTGGTGCGGCGAAGAAGCCTGCGAAATGCGCTTGAAGGAAGAGGCCGGTGTTACCTCCCGCTGCATGCCCTTTGAGCAGGAAACTGTGGGTGAAACCTGTGTCTGCTGCGGAAAACCTGCCAAGAGCATGGTGGTCTGGGGCAAAGCCTATTAATTGAGCCGCGACTGGATTCGACATTTTCTTACACCACCTTATGCTATGGTTTACCCGGTAATCCAAAGGCAGATTATAACTGATTAACTTAAAAATATTTTAAGTTTAATGACAATATCCTTCATTCGTGTTTTGAATCGAAATTGCACAGCAGGCAACTGCCGGCATCAATAGAAAAGGGAGTATTAGCCATGAAAACCTTGGATGTAGTCAGTTTTGGTGTTACAGTAGCAGACCTTTTGGTAAAAGGAGTTCCCGATACCCTGCTTCAAGAGGATGTTTCCCGGGCGGAGGATATGATTCTGAGTGTGGGAGGCGATGCTCTCAACCAAGCCTCCACTCTTGCACAGCTGGGTCATTCTGTCACACTGGTGGCCCGTTTAGGCAAAGATATTATCGGCCAGCATATTATCAACACCTGTGTTGAAAGAGGCATCACGCCCGGTTTTGCTGTCAAGGAAGGGCTGATCTCTCCTATTTCCATCGTTCTGATCAAGCCGGATGGTGACCGTTATTTTCTGGGCCGCAAGCTGGATAAGCTCAATGCCCGTGTCTGCTTTGAGGATATCGATCTGGAGCTGATCAAGCAGGCTCGTGCTGTCACACAGGGCAGTATGTTCACCAGCATGGATCTGGTTGGCGAAAACCTGAAAACTGTTTTCAAAACCGCTAAGGATTCCGGGGCTTTCACCATCAGTGACTTCCTCAACAAGCCCGGTGTCTCTTTGGAGGATGTGCGTGTGGCGATGCCCTACATAGATTACCTCCTGCCCAGTCTGGAAGAAGGCACCTTCTATACTGGCGAAACAGACCCGGCCCGCATTGCCGATATCTTCCTGAATATGGGTGTGGGTACTGTAGGCGTTAAGCAAGGCGGCGATGGTGTCTATCTCAAAAATGCCGATCTGGAAGTAACCGTTCCCTCTTACAAGGTGCCGGTGGTGGATACCACAGGTGCAGGCGATAACTTTGTAGCCGGCTTTATTTCCGGCCTGCTGGATGGCGAAGACCTGCTGAGCTGCGCCCGTCGGGGCAGTGCCTGCGGCGCCATCAATGTGGGTGAAGTGGGAGCCTCCGGTGCTGTGAAAAGCAAGCAGCAGGTTCTGGATTTCATGACTGCTCATGCATAAGCGCTTCTGAATATTGTTTTACAGCCGGTGCTGCGGGATGCTTTCTGCGGGCCGGCTGTTTTTATTCCCTTATCGCCAAATAACGCTTTGCGTTTCGGGTCAGATGTCTCAATTCCGGGGGAGAAATCTGTGCTCTATGCCCATTGTTCCTGTCGTTGAGGCTATGCTATACTGAAATTAACAGCTTTTTCCGACGGCAAATTAACCTCAGAAAAGGAAGTGGCTTAGATGAAAAAGATCGATGCGGTTTGCTTTGGGCTGGCGGTTACCGATTTGCTCATTACCGGCTTTAACTCGGAGGTGGTGTTTTCAGGCGACCTGACCCGCATGGAGGGCATGGAACTGAGCGTGGGCGGAGATGCTCTCAACGAGGCCAGCGTGCTGGCAAGCCTTGGCTACGGTGTTTCGCTTATGTCCCGGCTGGGGGATGATTTGTTTGCCCGCCATGTTGTGGAAACCATAGAGAAGCGGGGCGTTCAGAACGGCATGGCAATACAGCCGGGGCAGCATACCGGCTTGAGCATTGTGCTCATCCGCCCCGATGGCCAGCGGCATTTTGCGGTTCGCAAGTGGGATGAAACGCTGGCAGTTACCCATGCTGAGGATTTGGATATGGAGCTGATTGAGCAGGCAAAGGTGGTTTCTTACGGCAGCCTGTTTACCTCCGGCGATTTGGATAGCGAAAAGCTGGTGCCCATTTTACGCAAAGCACAGCAGGCCGGGACCATAACCTGTGCGGATATAATGATGGAGCTGGGGGCCTCATTGGAGCAGGTTGAAAAGGCTCTGCCCTATTTGGATTACATGCTGCCCAGCCTTGAGGAGGCGGCTTATTATACCGGGCAAGAAACGCCCTCCCAAATGGCGCAGGTTCTGCTGGAAAAGGGCGTGGGCACTGTGATCATCAAAATGGGCGGCGAGGGCGTGTTTGTTAAAAATACCGAGTTGGAGGTTACTCTGCCTGCCTTTGCGGTTCCTGTGGTGGATACCACTGGTGCCGGGGATAACTTTGTGGCGGGCTTTATTTCCGGCCTCATTGATGATCTCCCCCTGCTGGAATGTGTGCGCCGGGGCAATGGATGCGGTGCCATTTCGGTGCAGCAGGTGGGGGCTTCGGCGGCGGTGAAGAGCAAACAGCAGCTGCTGGATTTTCTGGCTGCTCATGCATAGCCGCTCCATATACGCCGATTTCCCCCATTAAAAAGCGATCTCCCGGCAATCAGTATGCCGGGAAACCGCACTTTCATGGTTTGATTATTACTTTCTGCGGAGCAGGTATTTGAGAAAGGCAAGGCTCCCTAAGAGATAAAACGCCGCCTCAAATAGAGCGGATGCAACAGAAAACACATAGGCCGCATTCCCATTCAGCATAAGCATCCCCCATTCGTTTGGCTCCCACACCATAGGCGGGTAAGCTGGTAAGAAGCGGAAACGCCTTCCTCCACTATTTCTCCGGTGAGGGCTCGGGCTTTGTAATATCCCGGTAGCGGGCCATCATAGATTTAAACAGATCCCCTGTGGAGGGTGGTGTCCAAGTGATGGCATTGGCCCCGGCATTGACAGTATCCGCAATGGATTGCTCGGTTGGCCCGCCGGTGGCAATGATAATGGCACCTGGGTGCTGGCGGCGTATTTGATCCACCAGCCAAGGGGTTCTGGCAGCAGCCGACACATTGAGAATGCTGGCACCAGACTTGAGCCGATCCCCTACATTTTCGTATTCGCTGACTACTGTGACCACAATGGGGATATCCACCACCTCTTTGATCTGCTCAAGGGTGCTGTTAGGAGTGGGAGAGTTCACTACAATGCCCATAGCGCCCTGAAATTCGGCATCGGAAGCAAGCTGCACCACACGGGAGCCGGTGGTGGTTCCGCCGCCCACCCCGCAAAATACAGGAATATCCGCCGCCAGCATGAGGGCATGGGTAATGATGGGCTGCGGGGTAAAGGGATACACTGCAATCACAGCATCGGCGTTGCAGTTGCGGATAATCGCCACATCTGTGGAAAACACGATGGATTTCAGCCGCTTTCCAAAAATACGGATTCCGCCGCATTTATAGATTGCTTCCGGCATTTTTATCATGTGGCTGCGCAAAACGCCGCTGTATTCGGGAACAAATTTTTCCTGCATGATCGCTCACCAGCCCTTCCTAAAATTTTTGATATCAGTATATCAGCTTATTATCGGCCTTGTCCAGTAAAAAGGAAGGTGGGCTTTTTTAAATCTTTGTAACAAATTTTCAGAAAACTCCACTTTTCCCAAAATTTGTGGTATACTGAATAAAATCTTACGCTTTAAAAAATCAGCGCTCTAAACAATGTATCCCACAGCCTTATAGGCTAAACTTTTATTGTTTTGGCTGCTTTTGCCCCCTGCCTGTTTTCTTATATCTACCCACGGGCTCAGGTTGGTAAGGCCTACCCACCTTCCCACTTTTTTTAGGCCTTTGAATACTATAATTCTGGAGAAGGAGTGATTGCTGCTATGAAGGAATTCCAAAAAATAGATCCAAAAGAAATGCCGGGAAATGCAATCCAGCGCATTGGGGATGATTGGATGCTCATCACCACCAAGCGAGGGGAAGAGATCAACACCATGACAGCCAATTGGGGCGGAATGGGCTTTTTATGGCATAAACCAGTGGTGTTTTTATTTGTGCGCCCCCAGCGCTATACCCGTGAGTTTTTGGATGCCGGTGAGGAGTTTACCCTATCCTTTTATGATCGGAGCTTCCGCCCGCAGATGACCCTTTGCGGCAAACAATCCGGCCGCGATATCAACAAAGTGGAAGCCTGCCATTTTACCCCTCGCATGTTTGAGAATGCGCCTGCCTTTGAAGAAGCTGAAACGGTTATTGCCTGCCGCAAGCTTTT
The DNA here is from genome assembly GCA_035621215.1 of Oscillospiraceae bacterium MB08-C2-2. Taxonomy (NCBI): domain Bacteria; kingdom Bacillati; phylum Bacillota; class Clostridia; order Eubacteriales; family Oscillospiraceae; species Oscillospiraceae bacterium MB08-C2-2. Next base: position 2,200,466 of record CP141729.1, read on the forward strand.
CTGCCAGGTTCAAACAGAGGAAAACTTTTTGGACCCAAGCCTGCTCACCAGCTTTTATCCCGATAAGGACTATCACCATTTTTATGTGGCTGAAATTACCGGGGTTTATGTGGAGAAAAAATAATTTTTATTTGCCTTTTAAACCGGGCAAAAAATCTGTGTTATATATTCGTTTAAAAAGGAGCTTGTAAAGAATGTACGAAAATCAAAATCAACCCATGCAGCAAAATACACCTCAGCCTGAATTTGTTCAGTCCCCTGTGCAGGAAGTGGATCAAAGCCGGATGGTGGCCTATCTTTCCCGTGTGTTCGGGTGGATGTTCGTCGGATTGCTGGTTACCTCTGTGGTTGCCTTTGCCACCGCCACAAGCCGCTCTGCCATGTCCCTGATTTTTTCCAGTGAATACACCTTCTATGGTATCTTCATTGCACAGATCGGCGTTGCGCTGGGCTTTAGTGTCGGGCTGCAGAAGATGAATTCCGCCGTTGCCACAATCCTGTTTATGCTCTATTCCGCTCTAACCGGCGTAACCTTCTCGGTTTTGTTTTATGCCTTTGAAATGAACAGCCTGATCTTTGTCTTTGGTCTGACCAGCCTGATTTTTGCCGCTATGGCCATTTACGGTTCGGTTACCAAGCGTGATCTCACCAGCATCGGCCGTTTGGCTATATTCGGTTTGTTGGGGCTGATCGGAGCCAACCTGCTGAATGTTCTGCTTTTTAAAAGCAGCCCGGCGGATATGGTTATCACCAGCATCGGCGTGGTGGTGTTTATCGTCCTCATTGCCTATGATACCCAAAAAATCAAGAATTTCTACCTCTTCGCCGTGGCAGAAAGAGATGCCGACGAGCACAGTGACCCTATCAACAAAATTGCCATTTATGGCGCTTTCTGCTTGTATCTGGATTTCATCAACCTGTTCCTTAAGCTGCTTCGCCTGTTGGGCAAGCGCAAAAACTAATCCACTGCTATAGCAACAAATCTCAGCTCCCGGCTCCCGGTTTCTCGGGGGCGGGAGCTTTCCTGCATATAGACGCATATGTGAATCAAAGTGTGAACCCGCTTGGTGCACATTCTACGATATATTCATATAATGGCCGCTGAACAAAGACAAGCGAACAGTCAATCAATGCATCTGAAGCGACAAAACACACCTGTTTTGTCGCCCCCAAAGGCACAATATGCCTTTGGGGCAACTGCGCTTCGCAAAGTGCGGTTGTTCAGTGGACATTATATAGAGCCGGTATAGAGGAGGTAACCCTTTTATGAAACGCTCGCATAAGCTGATTTCTCTCTTGCTTGCCGCCCTGCTTTTACTCACCGCCTGCGGTGATGCTTTGCCCCAGACAGATTCCGATGCCGCTCCCTCCGGAACCCGCTACAGTCTGGATGCGGCGCTGGAAGGCCTGCGCATTGAAGCAGAGCAAGCCGATGATACCGGCGTTGCCTTAGAAAGCGCCTTTATCCTGACTCCTGGGGGGGAACTCTCCCAGAAGGCCTTATCCGATGCCTTAGAGCTGGAGCCCGCCCTTCCTTTCTCCATTAGCCAGCTCAAAGGGGGCAAGTCGCTTCTTACCCTGTTGGAGCCAATGGAGCCGGATAAAATCTATACCTTCTTTGCCAAGACCCCAGCCGGAACCAAGGGGCGCACGTGGGCTTTTCAGTCCCGGAAGCAATTGAGGGTTGTGTATACCACCCCGGATTCCGATCGGTATGAAAGCTTGCCGGATACCGGCATCGAGGTGGTTTTTAACTATACCGATGTGGATATTTCCCAGCACTTTGAGATCACACCGCCGGTTCGGGGGAGCTTTCTCACCAATGAGGAGCGCTCCGCCTTTGTTCCTGACCGGGATTTGCCCCGCAACACCCGCTTTCGGGTCACCATCAAGGCCGGGCTGCCTGCCGGAAATGGCGTAACTCTGGCAGAGGATTATTCCTTTGCGTTTGTTACCGGTGAGCCCAGCACCTACGAAGCCAAATCCCGGGAGCTGGAATTTTTCATGACCGGCAGCGATCAGGAAACTTTTTTAACCACCGATTCGCCTCTCTTGGAAATTTCCGGCTATAACCTGTTGCCCTCGCTGGAGTTTAAAGTGGAGGCTTTTCCCCTTACCCCCAGCCGCTATAAGGACGAGCTGCTGGCCTTTAACCGCCGCCATTACGATGAAGCCTACAAGCCCGACAGCGATTACACCGCCTCCACAGCTTCCTTGGAGCCGGCTGTCAGCTTTGAAACAGCGGCTGTGCAGGTGGTCTCCCGCTATGGGTACGGCAACTATCCCCGGTATCTGCCTTTTCCCGAGCCTTTGCCTGCGGGGCACTATCTGGTCAGCGTCTCGGCGCAAGACCCCTTTAACGGCAAGACTGTCACCCGGCAGAAGCTGATTCAAATCAGCGACACCTCCCTTTTTGTTCAGTCTCTCAATGGGGATGGCCTTGCTTGGCTCAACGATGCCGCCAACGGTCAGCTCCTTGCAAAAGCGCCGGTGGAGCTGCTGGCTCCTTTGAAGGAAACCTCCATTGCCTCTGTTTCCACCGATGATGCGGGCATTGCCCGGTTTCAAAGCGGCGAAAACACCACCGCACTCATCCACATCCCTTCTGTGGGGGAGCAGCCGGAATACTGGGATTTCCTGTTTTTGCAGGAAACCACCCCTCTGACCGTGGCGGAGAGCTATACAGCCTTCACCTATACCGACCGCCTTCTCTATAAGCCCACCGATACAGCTCAGTTCTGGGGAATCCTCCGGGGCCGCCGGGAGGCCATTGCCGCCGGTACAGCCGTGACGATCCAGTTGCGCTCCGGCAACTACTACAACTGGAGCGGCTATGATTACGGCTTCTATGATAATCAGGCCTTTCTTCAATCCACCGAGGCGGTTTTGGAGCCGGATGGCACCTACATCGGCTCCATGAAGCTGGAAAACCTCATGAGCGGCAACTACTATCTGGCGGTTATGGCCCCGGATGGCCGCCAAGTGGATTATGCCAACTTTGAGGTGCGCAACTACGAAAAGCCGGTTTACAAAACCAGCACCAGCAGCGATAAGCTGTTTTATCTGCCCGGTGAGCAGGCGGATATCAACGCCCATGTTTCCTTTTTTGAGGGCACCCCGGTTTGGGGGCTTCCCCTGTGGGTGCAGGGAGATTTCCAGTCCTCCCAGCCGGTGACACTGGATGCAACCGGCACCGCCCGGATGATGGTTGACCCAACCTCCGGCCCTGTTGTTGCTCACTGGGCCCCCACTCACCTAAGCTACCAGTTTATCCAAACGGGCGAGGGAAATGTAATCCCCTCCATTTACGGCTCCTTCCTTTATTTCCCTAGCGACCTGATTTTGCAGGTCAAGCAGGAGGGAACATCCCGTGAGCCAAAGATTACCGTTTCCACCAACCGGCTGGATACCTCCCGCATTGAGAGCTATGGCGACATCTACCAGAGCTACCCGGATAATTTTGTGGGAGAAGCCGCCGACACCGAGGTCGAGGTGAAAATCACCCGCTACCGGTCGGTGAAAAAGCCGCTGGGTTCCTATTACGACTGGGCATCCAAGCGGAATGTGACCACCTATACCTACGAAAGCTCCGAGAGCCTTTACAGCAGCTATACCGCCCGCACTCAAAACGGCACCCTTTCTTTAAGCGATCTGCCTGCGCCCAACAAGGAAGAAAGCTATGAGGTTATGGTGACCGCCGAGGACAGCCGTGGCCTTTCCATCAGCGAAACAACCTACCTCTTGGCCGGGTGGGATACCCGCCGGAGCTACTACGAAGAAACCTCTAACCTGCGGAAGTTCTATTTCTCCCCTGCCAAAGACAATGATTCGCCCTACTATTCCTATTATGACCAACCCTCTGTCACCTATCAGGCAGGGGAACCCATTGAATTTGCCCTGACCGAACGGCAGGCCAAGGATGACGGCTTCACCGGCCGAGTGCTCTATACCGCTGTGCAGGATAAAATCTTAGAGGCCGGTATTTCCCAGCAGGCCACCCTTTCTCTTGAGCAGGCGGCGGATTTTATCCCCAATGTGAACATCAGCGGTGCCTATTTTGATGGCCGCTACATTTACCCGGTTTCCTCCTTCACCGCCGCCTACGATACGGCGGCCGAAGAGCTGGAAATCTTGGTTCGGCCAGGTGCCTCCCGCTATCTGCCGGGGGAAAAGGCCAGCCTTTCCGTTGAGGTCAAGGATAAAACCGGCTCACCGGTAGAAGCTAGGGTGAGCCTGAGCATTGTGGACGAGGCGATGTTCGCTTTGGGCGAGCAATCCCTTGCCCCCTTAGACAGCCTCTATGCCCGGTGCTATTACCGCGCCCCCGTTACCCATGAATCCTACCGCCAGCACCTGCTTTATATTGAGGAAATCGGCGGCAAGGGCGGCGGTGGCGGCGATGATATGCCCCGCAGCGACTTCCCGGATACGGCTCAATTTCTGAGCCTTGCCACCGATAACAAAGGCCTTGCTTCTCTGGAATTTGAGCTGCCCGATTCCATCACCTCGTGGCGCATCACCGCCGTGGCGGTGGAACAGGAGGCATTGCGGGCGGGGGCAGGTGTTTCCAACATTGATTGCTCTCTGCCTCTGTTTGTTCAGCCGGTGTTCAACGAAGCTTATCTGTCGGGGGATGATGTGGCAATCAGCGCCAGCTGCTTCGGCACCTCCCTAACCCGGAGCACTCCTGTGCGCTACACCGCCACACTGGAGCCCTTGGAAACTGTGGAGGCGGGGGAGATCGCTTTCCCGCTTACACTGGAAATCAAAGGCCGCACAGACCGGCAAACCACTCTAAACTTCGGCAAACTGCCCGCCGGGCGGTATACCCTGACCCTGAAAGCCGCCACCAACGATGGAAGCGATGCGGTTCAGCATGAGATCGAGGTGGTGGAATCCACCCTTGCCCTGCCCATTGTGCAGGAATTCACGCTGGGTGAGAAAAGCACCGGTCTTGGCATCACACCGGCCCAATATCCTATACTCATGGGCTTTGCCGACTCTCAATATCAAACCTTTTTCAGGGTTTCCAAAAAGCTGGTAAGCGACTATGGCAACCGGGGCGATCAGCGGGTTGCCGCCATTGCCGCCAAACGCTCTATGCTTCGCTTTATGAGCGAAGAGGATTCAAAATATCTCGACTTTATCAGTGAGGAGCTGGGTGACTATCTGCTCCCTGACCGGGATTTTCTGAGCTATGCCGGGATGCGGCTTTACCCTTATGATGCGCCGGATATTGCCCTCACTGCCAAAACCTTGGCTTTGCTGGGGCCGGATTATCCCAGCGCCCCCTCCATGCGGGAATTCCTGCTCAGTGAGCTGAGCGCCGCCGAATATATGGAGTATCTCCCGGAGCAAATTGCACCCGCTTATGTGGGGCTTGCCACTGTCGGGGAGCCAGTTCTGCTGAAAATCCGCTCTTTGCTGGCTGACCCTGCCTATAACGGGGATGTATCGCAGCTTTATCTCATTGCCGCTTTAGCGCTGACTGGCGATCAGGACGGTGCCCGAGAGGCCTTTGACACACGCTTTGCCCCCCGGCTTAACGAAGTGGGAAGTAACCTCTATTACCGGGATCAGAGCCTTTCCGATGAGGATAACTACCGTCTGACCGCTCTTTCGCTGCTGGCCTGTGCTGCTATGAACCACCCGGATACCGAGGGCTTGGCCCGCTATCTGGCCGAAACCCCTTCCGCCTCCTATTCCCCCAATCTGGAGCTGGGGCTGTATATCAGCCGGTTCCAGCCGGTTCATTCCGGGAGCGCCGCTTTGGAGTATCAGAAAAATGGCAAGGCGGTCAAGGTTGGTCTAAAGGAAGACGGCATTCACTATGCCAGCTTTATGGCCCCCGATCTGGCCGGGGAAAGCTTCAGGGCCACCCGGGGTGAAATACTGGCTACCGCCTACTACATGGGCAGCTTGGAGGAGTATAGACAGACGCAAAACCCGGATTCCGCACCAGAACAATCCTCGGAGGGGGATACCTCCCAAAGCTCTCCGAAAGATTCTGCCCGCCAACCCGAGATTGCCAGTATTTCCCGCAGCATCCGGGAGGCCTCCCCCAGCGAAATCACCCGGTTTATTCCCGGCGGCGAGGGCTGGGACCCCAGCTCCATGAAGGGGATGGTTTTGGTGGAAATCACAGTGGAGTTCACCGATCAGGCGCCTTTAGGAACCTATGAAATCACCCAAAGCATTCCTTCTCCCCTGCGCTTTGAGGCCTATGAGCCCTATAACGATCAGGAGGGTATCCCCGGGCAGCCCCGCCACTGGAGCTGGTATACCCGGGAAAAGCAAAGCATGCCCATTACCCTTTACCGTTACCTGGATTATGACCCCAGCATGGGGCCATCCTCTGCCACACCTGCGGATACTGTCACACTCCAGTATTTGACCCGCCGGGTGTATGCGGCTGATTTTGCGGCCGAGGATGTGTTTCTGCTGCACCCTGAAAGCGGCCTGACTGTCTCCGGCGCGACCCGTGCCGAGAGCAGCTCCGGCACCGGAAAGGGCAAGCGCACCTTCTGACCCTTTGTCAGGCATCTGAATGAAACATGGAGGGCTTTCTATCATGCTGACTAAAAAGCTTTTGGCGGTTTCCCTGAGTTTTTGCCTGCTGCTGGCCGGGTGCACCTCAAAGAAGACCGAATCTCCCGGCGGCACCGGCGCTTTGCCGGGGGAAACGGTGGAAACCAAGCTGCTTTCCTTTTCCGCCACGGAATTCTCCTTCACCGATACCCCTGTAGGTGAAATCAGCCCCGGCAAGGATCAGCGCCTGCTTGTGGTGAAGGTGGAGGTAAAAAACACCTCCGGGCAGGAAATCACCGTTTATTTCGATGACTTTGAGCTGGAGGCTGGGGAAGAAAAGCGCTTCCCGGAATTCCCCCAGACACCGGAAAATATTGCCGAGGAAACAATCCTCAAGAATCGGGATACTCTCAGCGGCACTCTGCTGTTTTTGGTGCCTGCCAAAACCAAGGAGGCCCGCCTGCTTTACGACGAATACTTTGAGGGCGACCTTAAAGGGGAGAGTTACTGGGTTACACTGAATTTGGAGTAACCGGGTTCTTTCCACACAAAAAGAGCACCTGCCAAGAACGGATTATCCGCCGGGCAGGTGCTCTCTATTTTCGCTTTATTTCTTTATGAATTGTATAGATTATCCTCGGTATAGGCCTTGAGAAATTCCTGAAGCCGCTTACTCTGAGGCCGGTCAAAAATTTCCTCCGGGGTTCCTTCTTCGATGATTTTACCCTCATCCATAAAGATCACCCGGGTGGCGGCGCTGCGGGCAAACCGCATATCGTGGGTGACAATCAGCATGGTGATCTTCTGGGAGACCAACTTGAGGATTACATTGGTCACCTCGTTGGTAATTTCCGGATCAAGGGCGCTGGTGGGCTCATCAAACAGCATAATCTGGGGGTTCATAGCCAAAGCCCGTGCAATAGCTACCCGCTGTTTTTGCCCCCCCGAAAGCTGATCGGGGTAGCTCTCCGCCTTGGAGGCAAGCCCCACCACCTCAAGCAGCTCGTGGGCCTTCTGGACCGAGGCCTCTCGATCCCGGCGCAGAATCTTAACCGGGGCAATGGTGATGTTCTCCAAGCAGCTTAAATGGGGGAACAGGTTGAAGTGCTGAAAAACCATACCGGTTTTGGTGCAGATGCGGCGGATTTCCTTATCAGGGGGATAGGAAACACTGCCATCGGAGCCGGTTTTGACCAGCTCGTCTCCATCGATGGTGATGTTGCCTTGTGTGACCCGCTCCAGATTGTTGACACAGCGCAGCAGCGTGGATTTCCCGCTGCCGGAGGAACCAATAATGGCCACGGCCTCACCCTGCTCAACGGTCAGGGATACATCGTCCAGCGCCTTGAGGGAACCACCATAGGTTTTATTTACATTGCGAATGCTGAGAATCGGCATATTCTTTTACCCCTTTGCAGAATCGTATCAATGGCCTTACAGCCTGTCATCGTAGCATCAAACTGCATCCTGCCGCTCATGGCGGGAGAAGCGTCTTTCCATATTCTGTGAAAACAGGGTGAGCAGAAAGGTCAGGCCCAGATAAATCAGCGCCGCAACAAAATAAGCGGTGGGGTCTACATCCCGGTTGTTGGCATCCTTGGCGGCTTTCAGCAGCTCCGGCACCCCAATGACATAAACAAGGGCGGTATCCTTGATCAGGGTAATCACCTCGTTGCTGATGGGGGGAATAACCCGGCGGAGAGCTTGGGGGATCACAATCATTTTCATGGTCTGCCACGGCGAAAACCCAAGGCTTTTGGCAGCTTCCCGCTGGCCCCGGTCAATGGACTGAATACCCGCCCGGTAAATCTCTGCAAAATAGGCGGCATAATTGAGCATAAAGGTGACCACCGCTGTGGAAAGGCGATCCAGCTTGAGGCCGGTAAAAAGCGGCAGGCAATAAAAGAAAAAGAATATTTGCAGCATCAGGGGCGTTCCTCTGAAAACCCACACATACAGCTTGGATATCGCCTTAATCGGCCAAAACCGGGACATAGTGCCAAAGGATATGGGCAGCCCCAGCGGCAGTGCAAATATCAGGGTCAGTGCAAATATTTTCAGGGTTTGCACCGTTCCCTGAAGCAGAGCCGGCAAAATGCTTTGTATATAACCAATGTCCATAAAAAGTCCATTCCTTTCACATACGTTCAGGCGCTAAAAGGCGGTTAGTAGCAACTTTATACTCATAATACACGCAGTGTGTGTTTGCGGGCAAAGCCCGCAATTTCAAAATTGCAACAAAATTTTGAAATTATATGAGTAGATGATAAGGCAATCCCCATGTCCATCCGAAAAGAAGCCCAAAAGGCAGACAGGGGAATCCTTCCCCAATCTGCCTTGAATTATTGGATAAATTGAAGCCTTGGTTATTTCACCACAATATCCTTGCCAAACCATTTGTTACTGATTTCGGCGGCTTTGCCATTGGCAATCAGGGTTTCCATGGCAGTATCCACAGCACCGGTCAGTTCGGTATCTCCCTTGCGGAAACCAACGGCATAGAGGTCATCGCCAAAATCGAATTCAGCAGTTCCGAATTTGCCCCCCAGCTTGGTGTTCTTGTAGTTGCCGTAAACCTCGTCGATGACCATGCAGTCCAGACGGCCGGTGCCCATGTCCAGAATAACTTCGTCATAGGTGGCGAATTCCACAATCTTACCCTTAATGGAATCATAGATCGGGTCGGCCTGCACAGCCTCCAGAGCGGCGGAGCCGGCCTGAATGCCGATGTTGAAGTTGGCCAAATCTTCTTTGGAGGCAATGGTCACACCGGTGTTGGTCATGACCACGATTTTGTTGTTCAGGTAGCTTTTGCTCAGGCTCATGCTCTGCTGACGCTCAGGAGTGGCGGACATGCCGTTCCAGATGCAGTCAATGTTGCCGGTGGAAAGCTCCATTTCCTTGGCGTTCCAGTCAATGGGCTGGAATGTGGGGGTTACACCCAGCTCCTCGCAGACTGCGGTGGCCAGATCGATGTCAAAGCCAACCAAAGTGCCGTCTGTTTCACGGAAGCCCATGGGAGCAAAGGTATCATCCAAGCCGATCACCAGCTCACCCTTGGTCTTGATATCCTCCAGAGAGGTGGCATATGCGGGAGCGGACTGCGCGCTGCTTCCCTCGGCAGATGCAGCAGGCTCTGCTGCGGATTCCGGGGCGGGCTGAGCTGCACTGCTGCTGGCGCCTGCACCGCCACAGCCGGCCAGCATGGTCAGAGCAAACGTTAGCACCAACAAAAAGGAAATGGATTTTTTCATAATAAACAGTCCTTTGCTTATGTAATAATTTTGTTTTTTCAGAAGCTTTCCGCCGCCTGATCCGGGGTGCTTCCTGTCTCTGTAATGTATTATAGCACACCACTCTACCAAAGTAAAGCAATGAAGCCGCGTAAAATATACTTTTCTCTTTTGCCTCAATTTTAAGGGGATAAAGCTTGTTTTCTTTGTGTACTTTACCCAGTTATTCTGATAAATCAGTGCAGGCAAGCTAAATGCAGGTTGGCACACCTGCAGAAAAAGCCACATATACTGAACTGCGGAAAGGAGAAACAAAATGAATTTGCCGGATAATTTTGTGGCAATCCCTTCTATCACAATTTTATGCTATCTCTTTGGAGAGCTTTATAAAAGCCTTGTATCGGAAACACTGTACAAGCATATACCCGCACTTTGTGCGGCGCTGGGCGTTTTGCTCAGCGTTTTGAGCTTTTATACTCTGCCGGGCTATATTCCGGCAGAGAACTGGCTGGTGGCAGGCAGTATCGGCGCAGTTAGCGGATGGGCTGCTACCGGCGTGCATCAGATAATCAAACAGGAGGGACACAAAAATGAGTAGTCAACGGCTGATTTTACCCATCAACAAATGCCGGTTGACCGCAAGCTGGAAAACCGATGCTTATTATAACCGCTTTGGCTTTATCCATTATGGAGTGGACCTGATCAGCACCACCGGCGCTGTGGATGGCAACCGTACGGTTTATGCCTCCGGTGAGGGTGTTGTGCTGGAACGGGGCTACGACAACGTTGTGGGCAATATGCTGGCTGTTCTTTATCTGGATGCCTACAACCGGGTCACCGGGCGAATTGAGGATGTGGTGCTGCGGTATTTTCATTTAGGCAGCATGAACGTTTCCAAATGGCAAAAGGTAACCAAGGATACGGTTTTGGGCATATATGGAGCCACCGGCTCTTTAAAAGTTTCACCCCATTTGCACATCGAATCGGATACAGACATTGCCTACCCTCTTTACAGCCCCACTGTTTACAGCTCCAACCTGCTTAAAGGGCGCAAGCTGGGTGCCAATGACAAAACTATGCAGAATACACTGGAATGGCTGCACTGCAAAACTTCTCCGCCAGATTGGCAAAGCTACAGCACCGCGCAGAATTCCTTTGTGAATACCAAGGATTGGAAAACCGAGTATATTAACTAGGTAAAAATCAAGGCACACTGAGTGATTGAAAAAACAGATACTAAACTGTCGTTTTCAAATGGCACAGCGCAGGGGGATTTTTCCTCTTCGCTGTGCTTTTGTTGCGTATACTCCTATAGCTTTAAAATCGAAGCCGCTGGGAGGCTTTGGGTAAAAATTCAACCAAAAATCGGGGCATTGAGGGCCCCGGCCATTGACAAGGCGAAAAAACAGGAGTACAATAAATGAAAATTGTTTAGCAGCTAAATAAAATCTTTTTTTTGCTGTATTGCTGTGAAAGGTGGATTCTATGGAATATTGCCGAGTGACAAACCAATTCTTTGACATCATCCGCCTTTTGGAGGAGGAAAAGAAAAAACCAAAGGATTATGGCGTGGGTGCTTCTCTTTATTATGCAGAAGTGATGTTCTTGGAATCCATTGCCCAATATCCCAATGAAAATGTCAGCGATCTTTCCAAACGCTTGGGAATCACAAAGGGTGCGGTTACACAAATGTCGGCCAAGCTGCTTCAAAAAAACGTTATTGAAGCAGTTAAACGTGCAGATAATAAAAAAGAAAAGTCTTTTCGTCTAACAGAAGGCGGAAAACTAGCCATAAAAGGACACCAGCAGTTTCACGAGCAGGCCAATCAAAAGCTCTGTGATTTTTTTGCTACACTTGACCGGGATGAAATGGCTGTGATTTTTCGCTTTTTGGGGTGTCTCAGAGAGTGCATACCCTTCTGCGAATTTCCCTGCCACTGCGGTGAAGAAAAGAGGAACAATAAGGAGGCAGCCTACCATGAACCAGCCACTACTGAATGTGCACAATTTACAGGCGACGCTTGAAACAGGTAAGGAAATTCTCCGGGGTGTGGATTTAACCATTCAGCCGGGGGAAATCCATGTCATTATGGGGCCAAACGGCTCGGGAAAATCCACTTTGGCCAACACCATTATGGGCAGCCCCGCTTATCAGGTCAGCGGCGGTGAAATTTTGCTGGAGGGCGAAGATATTTCGCAGGCCAGCGTTGATCTGCGGGCCAAAAAAGGCATTTTTATGGCCTTTCAGGCTCCGGAGGAAATCGACGGCATCACAGTCAGCGATTTTTTGAAAACAGCAAAAACCGCCTCTTCTGAAAAGCCTCTGCGGTTTTTTCAATTCCAAAAGCAGCTTCAGGAAACCATGGATACCCTTCAGTTTGACCGGGCCTATGCACAGCGGTATCTAAACGTTGGCTTTTCCGGCGGGGAAAAAAAGAAAAGCGAAATTTTGCAGCTCCTTATGCTGGGCCCCAAGCTGGCCATTCTGGATGAAGTGGATTCCGGGCTGGATGTGGATGCAGTGCGTGTGGTTACCGAGGGGATTCTCCGCTATAAAAACGAAAACAACGCTCTGCTGATTATATCCCACAGCACCCGTTTGCTGGATGCACTCCCGGTGGATTTTGTGCACATTCTTTCGCACGGAAAAATTGTCACCACAGGCGACCGGAGCCTGATCGATGAAATCAACGTAAACGGCTTTGCCCGTTTTACCCAAGCAGGTACGAGGTGAAACCATGGAACGAAAAAAAACACTGCTGGGCGAAATTGAGCGCAGCATTTATGACATAAAGGATACCGGCCACACCAGCTATCAGGTGAGCCGGGGCCTGACCGAAGAAATTGTGCGGGAGATTTCCGCTGGGAAGAACGAACCCGACTGGATGCTGGAGTTGCGCCTCCAGAGCCTTGCCACCTTTGAAAGGCTGGAAATGCCCCCATGGGGGCCTTCTCTCCATGAGCTGGATATGAGCCAGATTGTCACCTATGTAAAGCCCGAAACCCGCATGACCGACGATTGGCAGGAGCTTCCCGAGGATATTCGCCTTACCTTTGACCGTCTAGGCATCCCCAAGGCGGAGCAGGAGTCTCTTTCCGGCGTAGGCGCTCAGTATGATTCTGAGGTGGTCTACCACAGCATGCAGGCGGAGCTGGAGGAACAGGGTGTCATCTATACCGATATGGAAACTGCCCTGCGGGAGCATGAGGATATCGTTAAAGCCCACTTTATGAAGCTGCTCCCACCCAGTGACCACAAGTTTATGGCTCTGCACGGGGCGGTATGGTCCGGCGGCTCCTTTGTCTATGTCCCGCCAGGGGTAGAAGTGGAAATGCCCCTTCAATCCTACTTCCGGCTTAACGCACCTGGTGCAGGCCAGTTTGAACATACTCTCATTGTCTGTGAAAAGGGCTCCAAGCTCCATTTTATTGAGGGCTGCTCCGCTCCCCGCTACAATGTGCTCAACCTCCATGCAGGCGGTGTGGAGCTTTATGTGGGCGAAGGGGCTACCCTGCGCTACTCCACCATCGAAAATTGGTCCAAAAATATGCTGAATCTGAACTCCAAGCGGGCGGTTGTGGAAAAGAACGGTGCTATTGAATGGATTTCCGGCACTTTCGGCTCCCACATCACCATGCTGTATCCCAGCAGCATTCTCAAGGGCGAATACGCCCGCAGTGAATACATCGGCGTCAGCTTTGCCAGCACCGGGCAGTTTTTGGATACCGGCAACAAGGTGATTCACGCCGCACCCAATACTTCTTCTACCATGTCCTCCAAGTCCATCTCCAAGGCGGGGGGAAACACCACCACCCGAACAAGCGTATCGGTGCTGCCAAAGGCCACTAACAGCAAATCCAGCGTGATCTGCGAGGCCTTGATGCTGGATAGCCTCTCCCGCTCGGATACCATCCCGGCTATGGACATCCGCAGCGATGCGGTAGATATCGGCCACGAGGCCAAAATCGGGCGTATCAGCGAGGAATCTATTTTTTATCTGATGAGCCGGGGGCTGAGCGAGGAAGAAGCCAAGGCACTGATTGTCCGGGGCTTTGTAGAACCGGTCACCAAAGAGCTTCCGCTGGAATATGCCGTTGAAATGAATCGGCTCATCGGGCTGGAGCTGGAAGGCACCATTGGATAAAAGGGGGCAAAATCATGAAACTGACACAGCTGAACCAGCTGCAAATGCCAACATGGCGTTGGCTTAAATTAAACGAAGCGGAACTGGATTTAGGCCCGGATTTTGAGCTTGATCTTCCCTATGAGGGTGGCATTCTTTCCGGTTCCTTGGCGCAGATACAAACTCAGCCTGCGGTTACCCCGCAGGAGAGCCTTTCCATTCCGGCTGATATGGAGCGAATGCGGCAGTTTGTAAGCACCCACGCCAACCACAGCCTGACCATTATCATCCCGGAGGGGGTTCAGCTTTCCGAGCCAATCTCTCTGGATTTTGTTCTGGATGAGGCATCCCCGGTGCTGGTGGATTTTCTCCACATCCGGGCGGAAAAGAACAGCCGGGCGGATATTTTGGTTAATTATCGTTCTTCCGGTGACAGCTCTTATTTCCACAGTGGGTTTGCCCTGATGGAGGCGGAAACCGGCTCACAGGTGCGTTTGATCAAATCCCAGCTGCTTTCTAAGCGGGATATCCACGTGGATACCACCGCTGTGGTTGCAGAGGCTGGGGGGCAAGGCGATGTTCTCTTCTGCGAGCTGGGCGGCAAGCACACTGTAACCGCCTGCAACCTGACACTGGCTGGGGCCGAAAGCCGCGGCATATTGGATAGCCTCTATCTGGGCAGCGGCTCCCAGAAGCAGGATTTCAACTACCGGCTGGATATACAAGGGGCCGCCTCTGAGGGTGAAATTACTGTCAAGGGAGTATTGGCAGGCACCGCAAAAAAGGTGCTTAAAAGCACACTGGATTTTGTTTCCGGTGCGGCGGGGGCCAAGGGCCGGGAATCCGAAACGGTGCTGGCTCTCAGCAACAAGGCCGTGAACCTTTCGGTGCCGCTTCTGCTCTGCGGAGAAGAAAATGTGGAGGGTGCCCACGCCACCTCCACCGGCAAGCCGGATGAACAGAAGCTTTATTATCTGATGAGCCGGGGTTTTTCCCGGCAGGATGCAAAGCGCCTGCTGGTGGAGGCCTCCTTTACACCCATTCTAAACAAGATTCCATCTCAAGAGCTCCAAAACACAATTTATGAGCGGATACATGAGGTTATCTATGATGAAAACTGATTACAAACAGGATTTTCCCCTGCTCCTTCAAAAAGAAGCGGATGGCCGTATACTGGCCTATCTGGATAACGCCGCCACCACCCAAAAGCCCCGGCAGGTGATTGATGCGGTTTCGGATTACTATAAATCCTACAACGCCAACACCCACCGGGGGGCTTATTCCATCAGTGTCAAGGCCACAGAGGCCTTTGAGCAGGTGCGGGAAAAGGCGGCCCGCTTTATCGGTGCGGCCAGCCCGGAAGAAATTGTTTTCACCGCCGGAGCCACCGATGCCATCAATCTGGCGGCGCTGAGCTATGAGGCCGCCCATGTGGGCAAGGGTGATGAAATTCTCATCTCGGTGACAGAGCACCACAGCAACCTGCTGCCGTGGCAAAGGCTGGCCCATCAGGCTGGCGCGGAGCTGCGCTATCTTCTCCCGGATGAAAGCGGGCGCATCTCCCCCGAGGAGGTTGCCGATAAGCTGACCCCCCGGACCAAAATCGTGGCCATCACCCACATATCCAATGTGCTGGGTGTTGTAAACCCCATCAAAGAAATTACCGCTTTGGCTCACGAAAAGGGAGCGGTGGTTCTGCTGGATGGTGCCCAAAGCGCCCCCCACATTCCGGTGAATGTGCAGGATTTGGATGTGGACTTTATGGCTTTTTCCGGCCACAAGATGCTGGCTCCCGCCGGAATTGGCGTTTTATACGGCAAGAAAAAGCTCTTGCAGGAAATGGAGCCGGTGCGTCTGGGTGGTGGAATCGTGGAAGAGGTCACCCAGCAAAGTGTCCGGTATCTGGACCCACCTCTGCGCTTCGAAGCCGGCACCCAAAATGCCGAAGGGGTGATCGGCCTTGGCGCCGCCATCGATTATTTGGAGGATATCGGCCTTGCCACTGTTCAGCAAGTCGAGCACCGCCTGACCGAATATGCCCTCCAGAGGCTTTCTGGCCTTCCCGGTGTGGTGCTGTACGGCGGGCAAAGCGCCCAAAACAAAACCGGCATCATTTCCTTTAATGTTGCCGATGTTCACCCCCACGATACCGCCACCATTCTGGCCACCCACGGGGTAGCTGTCCGGGCGGGGCACCACTGCGCACAGCCTCTGATGGCCCATTTGGGCGTAAATGCCACCTGCCGTATGAGCCTGTATTTTTACAACACGCAAGAGGATATTGACCGCCTTGCCGAGGCCCTTAAAACAGTGAGAGGGGTGCTGGGCTTTGGAGCTGAATGAGCTGTATTCCCAAATCATCAAAGATCATAACCTTTCCCGGCACAACAAGCACGAGCTGGCAGAGCCCAGTGTGGTGGTTCCCGGCCATAACCCCAGCTGCGGTGACGAAATCCAGCTGTTCTTACAATTCAAGGATGGTATAATCGCCGATGCTTCCTACACCGGGGTTGGCTGTGCCATTTCACAGGCCTCGGTTTCGATTATGCTGGATATGGTAAAGGGCAAAACCTTTGAAGAAGCCAAGAGCCTCTGCGGCCTGTTTTTGAATATGATCCGCCGCACACCTCTTACCGAAGAGGAGGAGCAGGAATTGGAAGAGGCCATTGCTTTTGCCAACATCTCCAACATGCCTGCACGGGTCAAGTGCGCCACCATGCCATGGCATACACTGGAGGCCGCTTTGGAGGCGGCGAGCCCGGCGGAGAATTAATGCTTTGCAGCTGTATAAAACGATGAGGGATGGATGAGGGAAATGAAACAAAAGATACTGTTTGTCAGCAGCTGTGTGCTCAACACAGCCGCAAAGGTTGTTATGTATAACAAAGAGCAAATGGCGGCAGAAGAAAGCCTGCGCAAGCGCTTTTTGCATCAGGCCGTGGATGCGGGCATCCAACTGGTGCAGCTGCCCTGCCCGGAATTCACTTTATACGGCAGCCGCCGTTGGGGGCACACCAAAAGTCAGTTCAACAACCCGTTTTTCCGGGCTCACTGCAAAAAGCAGCTGGAACCTATTTTTATGGAGCTGGAGGAATATCTCTCCGATCCTGAGCGCTTTGAGATTCTGGGCTTTGTGGGCATTGACGGCAGCCCAAGCTGCGGCGTGGATTACACCGGCCAAGGCCCTTCCGGCGGCAGCCTGCGGGGCAGAGATGACTTGGACGAGGTGATCGCAAAGGGCCATCTGGCAAAGGAGCCGGGTGTGCTGTTTGATGTAATCGGTGAAATGCTTGCAGAGCGAGGCATGGATATAAAGCTGACCGGCCTGTTTGCTCCCGAAGAAGAAAAGGTGCTTTCCTTAATCGGATCGGAGCCTTCTGAATCTGCTTAACAAAACTTTTTGAGATACAAAAACGCTGGGGTGCCAAGGGGCATCCAATGCCCCCCATATCCCCCCCCGGATTGTGCCGCTTCGGCACAAAGTGTGGTATTCCTACGTCGAAATCAATTCGACTCCGGAAGAATTACTAAGCCAAAAGACAGTTTGTTTTAGCAGTGTAAAACGCTGGGGTGCCAAAGGGCATCCCAGCGTTTAATTTCGCCTTATTTTCTACTATAATCATACCACAAAAACGCCTAAATTTCAAGACTTGTAATGCGTTGCCCAAGGGTGTATATATAGTCATATGAAAACGAAACAGTAAGTATAGGGGGTGATCGTATCGAGCAAAATTTTTTGCCAATTCCTATTCAGGTACAGCTGGCTGCCGCCATGCAGGAGCTGGATGTGTGCAATTCCCTATCCCGCCACTACGGGCTGCTCCTGACAGAGAAGCAGATGCTCCAGCTGACCGAGCATCGGTTTCAGACACTGAAAGCCACCGGGCGGACCGAGTTTGGCGAGGGCATACTGAAAAAACTGGTCACTGCCTTCTGCGATTCTCCCTATATCACCCAGCGAAATTACGAAGAAACGCTGGGTGAGCTGCAAAGCATCTTTTATTACTTCAAGAACGAATCGGAAGATACTCTCTCCGACGATGAGCTGATCGAGGCTATGAAATCGGTGTTTGGCGGCAAAGCCCAAGGCTCACTGGACTATCTGGAGGGAACTGCGCTGGAGAATCTATGCCGCATCATTCGGGGCGGCGAGGCCGAGGAAGATGAGGAATCGCAGGAGGAAGAAGAATATGAAGAATGATCTGATCCCCGCTGACTCTTTTTCGCATCAGGAGCCTGGAAACGCCGACATATTGGCCGCACAGATCAAGCTATGGGAGTTTCTGGGCCGGCGGGTTCGTTCCTATACCATGGGGGACAGCAGCTCAGTGCGAACGGAAACCGCACAGGAGCTTTTAAATTCTGCCTGCTATCTGCTGGGAATTCATCTGGACGGTGATCCCTCGGCACTGAAAGCGGTGCTGGACTGGGATTTAGACATCCGCTTTAACGACGGTATTAAAACTGTCGAAGAAAAAATTAAAACCGCTCAAGACCTGTGGGAAGCGGCCTGTATCAGCCTCCCGCAGCTTGAAAACCTCTCTCTTACCAGCACCTTGCGCAGCATCGGCAGTTTTTCGAGGCGGTATCATTACCGCTATTTTGCCCACGAAATCCCCTGTGATATTGACTATCAATTGTGCCAGCCGGTTCCGGAAACGCTTTTGGGAGTGGATTATATACTGGAATATCTGCGCCGCATTGTAATAGAGCAAGACTTCCTCAGCCGCCTTGACCCGGCTTTGTGCGTGGGCGTGCTCAGTGCCTATTGCCCCGATTACAGGGGGCTGCTTATTAATCTTTACGAGCCGGTGGCAACCAACGCCATCGGGTTGGCGCTGATTGGGGGCGATATCCACAGGCTGAATGTTTTGCCCCAGGAACGTGAGCGCATGGAAGCATTGCTTAGGCCCCTGTCTAAAAAGCAGTCGGTGAGCTCACTGCGCTGCGCCGCTTCTGGGGTTTGTGAAGCATTGAATATCCGGCAGCCAGCGGCGCAGCGATATCTTAAAAAGTTAGCGGAGGATTTGTATCCCCGCATTCATGCTGCCCTTTCTGCGGGCAGTCTGGAAGGAATATTTTAACCTGCCAACTGTGAATGTTATATTGCTCAAAGAAAACAGCGCAGCTTTGCCTAAGCAAAAGTGCGCTGTTTTGTTGAATCCAGCTTATGTGGGTCATGGGGTTCCAGCCTTATGCACCTTTTCGATCAAAGGTGTTGTTGCGCTTCCAGGAACGGTTGCTGGCTCTGTGTTTTGAGGATTTATTATTCAAGGGTTTATTGCCTTTCACCGGAAACGAATATGCCTCCAGAGTGGTTGGCAATATGGTGGCTCTGGTGCTTGCCATAATTCCTTGAAGCTTGCTGCGTTCTCTGGGATAAATAAAGGTATAGGCCACTCCGCTGTTGTTTGCTCTGCCGGTTCGACCAATACGGTGGACATAGCTATCCGAATCGCTGGGAATGTCATAATTGACTACCACATCGATCCCGCTAACGTCAATCCCACGGGCAGCTACATCGGTGGCAACCAAAACCCTCACTTTTTTGTCACGGTAACGGCGCATCACCTTATCACGCTGGCTTTGGCGCAGATCACCATGAATGGCATCCGAGGGGTAACCTGCCTCAGTAAGCTGGCGGGCCAGTGTATCTGCCATAATTTTGGTGGCAACAAAAATCAGGGATAGACCGAACTTCTTTTCGCCCAACAAATGAATAAGCGCTGGGGTTTTCGCATTGCCTCTGATTTCCGAATAAAACTGCTCCACCTTATCAATGGTAAGCGTGTTCTGCCGAATGCCGATATACTGGGCATCCACTTGGTGGGTTGCAGCAATGTTTTTGATTTCGCTGGACAATGTGGCAGAAAACAATACAGTTTGCCGTTTATTGGGAATGCTTTGCAGAATGGTTCCAATATCATCCCGAAATCCCATATCCAGCATACGGTCTGCCTCATCCAGAACAATACACTGGATATGATTTAACCGAATGGTGCGCCTTTGCATATGATCCATCAGACGGCCGGGGGTGGCCACAATAATCTGTGGACGCCGCCGCAATGCCACAATCTGCCGTTGAATCGGATCCCCGCCATACAGTGCGAGAATTCCAACACCCGGTTTAAAGGCAGCTAACTGCTTTATTACATTTGTGGTTTGTGCAGCAAGTTCTCTTGTGGGGCATAAGATAACTGTTTGAATATTTCGGTTGGCAGGGTCGGTGTTTTCCACCACAGGAATTCCAAATGCAGCGGTTTTGCCGGTGCCGGTGGGAGCCTGCACCAATAAATCGCTGTGGCCAAGCATAGGCCCAATGGCCGCTTCCTGTACCGGGGAAGGAGTCTGAAAGTTCATTTTAGCAAGGCTGCGCATCAGCTCAGGGGAAAGATCAAATTTGTTAAACTGTGTAATAATAGTATTCTCCATTTCAATTATGTGGTTCTTATACGTTACATTCTTCTGGTCCATGGTATCTTAACGCAAGAAAAGCCGCCAAACCCAGTGGAGTTGGCGGCTTTTGGCATCGCTTTGTTACGCCACTCTGACGTTGACAGCACGCAGCTTGCGGCTATCCTTAGGATCCTGTTCGGTCTCAAAGGTGACCTTGTCGCCTTCATTCAGAGATTTGTAGCCATCACTCTGGATTGCAGAGAAATGCACAAACACATCATCACTGCCGTCATTATTTGTGATAAAGCCAAAGCCCTTTTCGGAATTAAACCATTTTACTGTACCGTTATTCATAACTGGTACCTCCAATAAATTATTTTGCATCCACCTCTGCACAAAAAATCACATGCTTTAGTAAATCATTAAACGAATCAATGACTTACAAAAACATGTGAGACAATGCTACATTTAGAATACTTTTTAAGTATAGCACGCATTCCATCAAATGTCAACCCCTTTTATGAAAAACATGCTATTGGAACGTTACATCTGTTGACAAAATGTTTAGCAATTCACGTTATTCCCTTGCTGGATGGATTTCTCTTGCACGGAGCACCCGATTTATGTCTGCGAGGACACGTTTCTTGTCGCCACTCCATTTGGGCGCAATCAGATCCCGCTTTGCGCCATCACCAGTGAGGCGATGAATAACCACATTTTCCGGCAATAGTCCCAATGCGTCAGCCAGCAATTCGTAATATTCGGCCGGTTCTAACGTTTGGAACTCGCCCCGGCGGTAGCTTTCCGCCAACTTCGTCCCCTCCAGCACATGAAGCAGCTGGAGCTTGATTCCATCGGTAAACTGCCCCACGTATTTCACGGTCGCCAGTGTATTGGCCCGGCTTTCATTGGGCAGGCCGAGGATAATATGGGTGATTCGATGGACGTTCAGCGCTTTCAAATCCGCCATTGCCTTTTCATAGACCGAGAGCGGATAACCGCGGTTGATGCGTTTTGCCATCTCCTCGTTTGAGGTCTGCAAACCCAGCTCCACCCAGAGGGGCTTTTTCGCCGCCAGCCGCTCCAGCATTGCCAATGCCTCTCCACCAAGACAGTCGGGCCTTGTTGCAATAGAAAGCCCAGCAATATCCGGATGCTCCGCCGCTTGGGTGTAGATGCGCTCAAGGTGCTCAAGATCACCGTAGGTACCGGTATAGCCTTGAAAGTATGCGATATACTTGAGTCCCTCGCCCTTAGCGCCGAGTATCCGCTTCGCCTGGTCGATTTGCTGTGAAACGGGCAGCCCGGCTGATGCGGCAAAATCCCCAGAGCCACCCGTGGAACAAAACACACAGCCACCCACGCCCACCGTACCGTCCCGGTTGGGGCAGCTAGTCGAGGCGGAGAGCGCTAGCTTATAGACTTTGCCCCCGAATAGCCGACGGCAATAGACGTTTGCGGTGAGGTAGGTATGCGGCATAGAGGACCTCCGAAAATTGCAACGATATTGGCATAAACACAATGGGAAGTTCTATTCATATGATTTATGTGGGCACAAGGAAAGGTGCTGGAAGTCAATTACGAGCCTATTGAGTATCATAAAGGTAAAAATAAAAACGGCAGTGGAATCATGAAAATTCCAGTGCCGTTTTTTGGTGGAGACGATCGGGATCGAACCGACTACCTCTTGAATGCCATTCAAGCGCTCTCCCAGGTGAGCTACGCCCCCAAAACAATTAATGCTATTTTCCAGAAGCAATCTCTCGCTTCTTACGAAGCATCTCAGACATAATTTCAGCTGATACAACCTGAACCGATTTGCTGGCTTCCAGATTTTCTTCCGCTGTTTGAAGAAGTTCCTTGCGCACAATGCGAATATCCCTTGGCGCAGAAATTCCAATCGACACCGCCTTGGATTTTTTGCTTTCACTGGCATCCGAAGCAAAGACATCCAAAATTTTGATCTCGATATTATCGCCAATAACAATGGCTTCTTCAATTTTTCGGCTTAAGATCAGCATGGCAGGCATCCTCTCTTTAAAGACCCTCGCTATACTTCAAGCTCTTGCCGCTGCGGGATGGCTCTTGCGGGCTGAACCGAAATTTATTATAGCATACCCGAGGCAAAAAAGCTAGTCCTATTTTCAACTTTTTTTGCAAATTCTGCAATTTTTATTTTTCGGCGCAAAATGCGGGTCACTCCATATTCTGAGGACCAAAACCATCGGGCAAAAGCTGTTCAAGCGTGGTTTCCTCCCAAGTATCCGGGCCTGTCACCAGCAAAAGACGAAGCTGGGGTTCAAATTCATAGAGAGCCTGCCTGCATACTCCACAGGGAGATACCCGGGCTGTGATCATCTCGGCCGGGTTATTCATGGGGCCGCCCACAATGGCCAAGGCAGAAAAGTGCCTCTCCCCCGCACTGACTGCCGCAAAAAGGGCGCTTCTCTCCCCGCAGCTGCTCACCGGATAGGCTGCGTTTTCCACATTGCAGCCCTGATAGACCCGGCCGCTTTCCGCCAGCAGTGCAGCACCTACCCCATAACCGGAATAGGGGCAATAGGCCCGCTCTCTGGCCTGCCATGCCAGCCTGACCAGCTCATAATCCCCCATACAAACTCTCCTTTCCCAATGCCTGCGTGCATTCTATTTCAGTATCTCTGCCAGAAAAGATTTTCCGGCTGTACGCACCGGCAAATCCAGATATTCCTGCACCGTTGCGGCGATATCGGCAAAGCTTTGGCGTGTGCCCAGATTCACCCCGCCTCGAATGGTATCCCCAAAGGCAAGCATGGGGACATACTCCCGGGAGTGATCGGTGGAAGGCGTGGAGGGGTCGCACCCGTGATCCGCCGTTATAATCGCCAGATCATCGCGATAAAGCTCCTTCATAAAGGGAACAAGCTGGCTGTCAAACTGGCTGATAGCCCGGGCATAGCCCTCGGTATCGTTGCGGTGGCCATACTGCATATCAAAATCCACCAGATTCACAAAGCAAAGCCCATGAAATTCCTGCTGTGCCATAGCCGTTGCCTGACGCATCCCCTCAGTGTTGTTGCGGGTGCGCAGAGCCCGTGAAATCCCCCGGCCCGCAAAAATATCAAATATTTTGCCCACTGCAACGGTATCCAGCCCCGCTTGGTTCAAATGATCCAGCAACGTGAAGGCTGGCGGTTCAAGGGAATAATCGTGGCGGTCGGCGGTGCGCAAAAAGTTGGGATACTCCCCCCGAAAGGGTCTGGCTATGATACGGCCCACGCCATGCTCCCCGGTCATGATTTCCCGGGCAATGCCACAGCAGCGGTAAAGCTCCTCCAGCGGCACCACATCGGTGTGAGCGGCAATTTGCAGCACACTATCCGCCGAGGTATACAGGAGCAGGGCACCGGTTTCCATGTGCTCCTTGCCGTACTCCGCCAGAAGCTGGGTGCCGGAATAGGGGCGGTTGCAAATGTATTCATGGCCTGTCTTTTCCCGCAGCAGGTTTAATATTTTAGGCGGAAAGCCGCCGGGATAGGTGGGAAGAGGCTTTGGCGAAACGACACCGGCAATCTCCCAATGGCCAATGGTGGTGTCTTTCCCCTTGCTGGCTTCTGCCATACGGGCAAAGGAAGCCTGCGGCTCCACCGCCGCCTGCCCCGCTGTTACGCCCTCTATGTTAAACAGCCCCAGCTTTTGCAGGTTGGGGGCACAAAAAGCAGCATGCCCCGCCACAGCCGCCAATGTATCACTTCCCTCATCTCCATACTGCTCTGCATCGGGCAAAGCGCCAACGCCAAAGCTATCCAGCACAATAACAAACACACGCTTTTTCATACTGATCTCCTCACGCCGGCCTGCTCTCCGGCAGGCATTAGACTGTAAAAACTGAACTTGAAAGAATAAAGGAGCCGCGGCCCCTTTATGGGTGTGCAGACAAAATTCTGCACGCTTTATGGGGGGCATCCAATGCCCCCCATATTCCCCCCGGATTGTGCCGCTCGGCGCAAAATGCAGAATTCCTTCGTCGAAATGAATTCGACTTCGGAAGAATTACCAACAAAAACTAGTATATTCCCAAGCTAAAGGCTGTTATGTCCACAATCGAATCACGGAATCGCAGCCCCTTTATTCAATGCATTTTCTGCGTTTATCCTAGGGCTAGGGTATAGCTGCCCTGCTCATTGTATAGGATATAGCCCTCTGCACCAGTGGGAGCAGCCTCCACCATAGGCAGAAGCTCCACCTCACCCGCAGGGCGCTGAGCGGCTTCCAGCTGCTGTTGGGCATAAGCCAGCCCCGCCTGCGCCAAGGGCTTACCTGAACTGGTAAGCGTGTTGATAAGAGCCATGCTCATCTGTCCCGGCAAAAGCCCGATTACCGCTGACCGGCCCACAACCGCCGCCGGTGAGCCGCCATACAGGGAAAGTGTATCCCCGCCTTCAAAGACTCCGGCTCCAAACGCCACCGAAAGGCCGGAGCCCTTGGTTTTCAGAGAGCCTTCCAGCTCATCCACAAAAGCCCGAAGCACTTGTGCCCGGGTAAGGTTCCCGGTATCGGTTCCAAAATTGGCATTAACCCCGGTGCTGTAAGCCGGGAACTGAACTGCCTCAAAGATGATATGTGACACACCGCTTTCAGCCGCTTCCAACGCCAACCCGCTCAAATAGTCTCTGGCAGCGGAGGAATAAGGGTTCATCCATGGCTTACCGCCGTCCTCTTTGGCCGCATCCAGCCAAAGCCACGCCGTATCCCGATAGGTTATGGCATACTGCCGGTCAACCAGACAGGCCAGCGGGTCCTGAAAAGCAGTCATCTTGCCGATCAGAGTCAGGTTTTTCTCCTTAAGCTGGGCTGAAAGAGCGGCTAGATCCAAGGTGGTTTCGTTTTTGCTGTTCAACTGGCTGACCTGCGGCAGAGCGGAATCAAACAAAACCTTGCCCTGCTCATCCTTGAGCTCCACCATAACCGCATTGATGGAAGTATTCCCCAGCTTATCCAGAAATGCTTCCAGCTGCTGGGGCTCCGCCGCAATCCCATGGGGGAGATAAACCGCACGCAAAGTGCCAAGGCTTACGGCTGCCGGGGCCTGGGGCTGGGAAGGCTCTGACGGCTCAGGCACCGAGGATTCAGCCGGCTGGGGCTGAGAGGCAGGCTCCGATTCCCGCGGTTCCCAAATAATGGAGGGGGTGCTCATAATCCAGTTATAGAACGGCTTATAAACACTCATTCCTACAAAGAACAACGCCACCAAGCCCACCACCGTTAAAACCACAGCGAAAGGGTGCGGCCTTGCCTTATAGGTATCCCTGCCGATACGGAGGCGATTTCGTTTAATTTTAAATTCTTTTGCCATATCCAGTTCTCCCGGTTTCGTATACTGGTAACCACTCACAAAGGGGAATTACTTTTAACAAAGGAACCATGCTTAGGTGGGAAGCTCATGACCCACCAGGCTGAAAATCGCCAGTGAAAGCAGGCCGATATAAAGCAGAACAATGGGCAACCCCCGAAAGGCCCGGGGCACATGACTGATGGAAAGCCGCTTGCGTGCCAGATAAACGATTAACATCGCAGCAGTAAAGCCCATCCCTGTGCCAAAGGCATAGCCTATAGTCTGGGCCAGAGTATGCCGCTGGCTCAAGGACATATAAATAGCGCCAAACAAAGCCGAATTAAAAGAGGCCAGCGGCAAAAGAGTCTCCACGCTCTTAAAATAAGCGGGCAGATATTTTTTGCACAGCAGGTATACCCCCGCATAAACAAGGCCCACCATCAAAGCAAAGCAGATCGGCCGAATATAAGGAGCGTAAGGCCTGCCCTGAAAAAACAGCCCCACCAAATAGGTCAAAAAAGAAGATACGGTGGAAACCGTTGTCATCAGCCCGCCATATAGTATACCCATTTTAATGGAATTGATGGAAAGAGGTGCCTTGCTCAAACCCAACCCACGGGAAAGAAGTGCATTCTCCCCGGCGGCAGCCGCCAAAGCCATCAAGAAAAACTGTACAATCGCTTCCATAATAAAGAGTGTTCCTTTCACATGCGTTTGCGTATAAAAAGACCATGAAGAGAAATGGCCTTTCGTGTACCGATCGCTGTTTGACCATAGGCAAAGAGCGATCACCACATTGAGCCGGTGTAATTATTCACCTTAATTCCAAGCTAAATGCGGTTGCGGTTGGTCAGCAGCAAAAGCCCCAGAACCCTTCTGTTGAGAGATCGGAAAAACGCCACCATAACACCAACCAATATAAACCCAGAAAAAGGGGTTAACAAACCCCGCAGCTTAAAGCCCCACGGCACGGCTACACCCCAAATGGTTCCGTTGCCCGCCACTTCCCGGAAAAAGGAAAGGGAGCAGACCACAAGGGCAAAGCCCATAGCGCTGGCAAAAGAAGCCGCCAACGCTGCTTCAACCGGGGTTTTGCGATCCATGGTATCCGCTTGCAGCAGGGTCATGGAGTTGATGGACAGCAGATACAGATACGCCCCCATGGAGTTGGGAATATCCTGAAAAAGCCGCACAATCACGGCCCGGGCCAGAACCATAAACACCGTGGAAATCATGACATTGGCCAGTATACGCAGCCAGCGGGGCATGGGTAGATTCTTTTTAATGAGCAAAGCCAGCAGCATGGTGGGCAGATGAATCATCATCATTTCCAGAGCCATAGATACACCATTTTTCATGCTGGTTGTGGCCACCACAGCAAAGGGCAGCGCAAGCCCCATGGTGAGCACCGGGTTGTTCCGAAGCAGATAGCCGCTGTATTTATGCTTTTTTCGGTAATTTTTTGCCGCTTGCAGATTCAGATTCAAACCGTTTCCTCCTCACTTTGCTGCTGATTCTTTCAATGAGCATATCAATGGGCCAAACCGCCGCATTCAGCAGCAGCAGGGCAAAGGCAAATTCCTCTTCATAGCCGCCATACCGGCGGAACAGCATCACCACAATGCCGGCCGATACCCCATAAACCAGCTTGGAGACATTCCGCTTGGGGGTGGTCACCGGATCACCCAGCAAAAATACACCGCCAAACAGCAGGATGCCGGAGGTCATCTCATAAACCACCGAAAGGCTGCGTCCCCCAATTAATCGGGGAAACAGCCATGAATAAGCCGCCACCGTGCTCAAAAAAGAGATGGGCAGAGTCCAGTGAACGGTATTTCGGAATACCAGGTATAAAAGACAGGCAAGGATTACTAGAATATTAGTGGCGCCCATAGGCCCGGGGAAATTCCCCAGCAGCATGCTCAGGGCCTCATACTGAGGGCGGCCTCCCAGCCCCAATGTGTAAGCCGGGGAGGAGGAAAAAATCTTTCCGCTCAGATCGGCAAGCACATCCATCCGCTCCAGCGGCAGTGGATACTGGAACAGCTTATCGCCAAAGCTGACCACCACAAAGGCAAAACCACCGGCCGCCGGGTTGAACACATTCTGGCCGGTTCCGCCAAAAGGATGCTTGACCACCGCTATGGCAAAAATCCCGGCCACCACCACAATGTGGTAGGCGATGGAGGCGGGCATCATCAGGGGCAGCACCATACCGGTGATGATGCTGGAATAATCCCGGATGTTGATTTTCTTTCTGGCCAGCAGCAGGCAGAGCAGCTCGGTAATCACGCAGGTTACCACCGAAACCACACCCAGCGCAACCGCCCGGGGCCCATAAAAGAACAGGGCCATGGCATAAACAAAGCTCAGCGCCAGCATGGTATTCACCGAAAGGGTACGGGTGCTTTCCCCGTGGCGGATATGAGGCGGCATAATACTTTTAGTCTTCAAAGCCCTCCACCTCCTCTTCTGTGGTCATGCGGCTGCTTTTCACCAGACGCCCGGCCTTTTCCACCGCCAGCGATACATCCAGCTTAGAGGGGCAGATATAGCTGCAGGTGCCGCAGCCGATGCACAGATCCGGGTCAAAGGTTTCCAGATCCCGGTAATAGCTGTGCTCCACAAATTTATAAATGTACATGGGGTTAAGCCCCGCCGGGCAAACCTGCTCACACCGGCCGCAGCCAATGCACCGGTAATGGCCGTCCCGGCTGTTTTCGGCAAAGGCCAGAATGGCCCGGGTGCTGCTGGTGATGGTGGTGCGGTCGCAATCGATAACAGCAACGCCGGTCATGGGGCCGCCGCACACAATGCGGCTGGGCTGGCCCACCAAACCCACACGCTCCAGAAGCTGGGTCACTGTCATACCGATGGAAACCTCATAATTAGCGGCATTGGCTACACAGTTGCCCGCAACGGTAACAAATACGCTGGTCTGCCGCTTGGCCTGATGAACCGCCCTGTGCAGATGGATCAAGGCACAGCTGCCCACCAAAAGCTTGCGCTGCTGCGCCAGCCCGCTGAGCTTGACATACCGGGGCTCAGCCGGATAGCCTCCCCGCAGGCGCAGAACCGGCACCGGGCCAATAAAGGCCGGAATGCGAACCTCTAAATCGGTGAGCATTTTATAAACAGCGATAATGCTTTCAGTGCTGCCCACCGCTTTCTGGCAGAGCTGCAAGCCGCTTAGAACCTCATCCGAGCATTTGAGCAAAGGCCCCAGCTGGCTGGAAACATAAGGCTCATCATCTACGGCATCCACAATGATAATTTCCGCTTTGTTGCGGATCGCCTTCATCAGCTTGCGGAACAGAGGCTTTCCATCCCGCTCGTCCACAATCTGGGCCAACCGGGCGGCTTGAATGATTTCCTCCCCTGTTATGTGATCAGGGTCGGCCGCAGGCCTTTCCTCCAGACGCAGCGCATCGGTCTGGGGATTGACAAATCGTATAATCGGCCGGGAAAGCGCAGGCTCCTTATGCTGGAGCAGCACGGTCCCTTTGGTAAACATGGCTGACACTGAGTGGGTGCCCTCCTAACTATTTTAAGAGTAATATGCGTTTAAGACGGTTGCTGAGCAAATCCTTTTGAGAGGCGGGATCGAGTGGAGATTATACTGGTCAGCCCGGAAAAGCTGAAAATCATTCTCACCCGGCAGGATATGAATAATCTCTCGCTGGAGTATGAAGATATGGATTACACCGATCTTCAAACCAAGGAGGTCATTGTGAGCCTGCTGGAGCAAGCCAAAGAGCAGGCAGGCTTTAACCCCAAAAACACCAAGCTTTTCATTGAGGTTTACCCCACGCAGGAAGGCGGCTGTGTGCTCTATTTCACCTCTCACAGCTCAGGGAGCTGGTATGGGGGGCCAAAAAAAGGCTATCAGGTGGGCCCCATTATTTTTGAGTTTGAAGATTCAGAAACCCTGATTCAGGCGGCAATCCGGCTTTTTTCCCGGTATTCCCATCGCATCTACAAAAGCTCTCTTTACCTTTACGGCCAGCGCTACCGGCTGATTCTCTATCCGCTGGATTACAGTGACCGGCTCAGTGTATTCTTTTTGGGGGAATACGCCAAAAGAGTGGGGGAGGGGGAAATTCTCGCTGCCTTTATTCAGGAGCACGGCAAGGAACTGGCCGTCGACAATGCCATTGATCTGCTGGCACGGTATTTTTCCCAGTAGACTTAGGCTTGCACAGCCTCCTGCGCTTTTTGGCGCAGAGCGCTGACTGCTGCCTTATAGTCCGGCTTGGAAAACAGGGCAGAACCTGCCACCAGCACATTGGCGCCCGCTTCTGCTACCAGAGGAGCGGTCTTTTCGTCAATGCCGCCATCCACCTGGATATCAAGGGCAAGACCCCGCCGGTTGGCTTCTTCCCGGATCGCCCGGATTTTGGGCAGCATATCCGCCATAAAGCTCTGCCCGCCAAAGCCGGGCTCCACGGTCATAACCAGCACCATCTTCAGCCGTTCCAGATAGGGGAATACCGCCTCAGCTGGGGTACCCGGTTTCAGGGAAATGCCGGCCTCCACACCCAGACGATCCAGCTCATCCAGAACAGCAGCTGTTTCATCCTCGGCTTCCAGATGAAAGGTGACCCGGTCGGCTCCTGCCTTTACAAAATCCGCCCCATAGGTCAGGGGACGGGAAATCATAAGATGCACATCAAAAAAAGCATCGGATTTTTTGCGCAGAGCTGCAATCACCGGCATGCCAAAGGAAATATTGGGCACAAAATGCCCATCCATAACGTCCAAATGAATCATATCCGCTCCGCCTGCCGCCATCAGGGCGGTTTCTTCCCCAAGACGGGAAAAATCACAGGCCAGCACCGAAGGTGAAATTTGAATCATAAGTTCTCCTCAACTCCGGAAGGCGGTTCCCTTCCGGACATTTTATTTTTGCCAAAGTCTGTACCGCAGGTTGGAAATGCCGAAAGCAAATCCCGGCAAATCGATACAGTTTCCCATATACATTGTAAACTAACAGCCTTTAAAGGTCAACCGCGCAGTTGTTAAAAAATATTTTGCTCCCCTTATTTGACAGCTTTTTTAGCCCTTGGATATTATTTACAGAACCCGACGCCCTAAAATGGAAAATATCCTGATAAATTAAAGCCCACCTGTTTTGGAGGCTATATTAAATTGCCTGTGGCTCTAATTTGTGTTATCCTGAATTCAGAGAAGTTTTTGCTCTCTGCCGTGCCCGGCAGCGGGGGTTTGCGGGGCATAATTTTGATGCGGGATGTGTGATGAAATGGTAACAAATAAAATGGATAAGCTGGGGGTCACCACCTCTCGGCTGGGCTTTGGCTGCATGCGCTTTCCTATCCTGCCGGATGGAAAAATCGACCGCCCCAAAGCACAGGGAATGCTGGACTATGCCTATGATCACGGTGTTAACTATTACGACACCGCTTATGTCTACCACAATCAGGAATCCGAATCCTTTCTGGGGGAGGCTTTGGCCAAATATCCCCGGGAAAGCTTTTATCTGGCCACCAAGCTGCCAGTGTGGCTCTGCGAAACACGGGAGGATGCCGACCGGATTTTCCACGAGCAGCTGAACCGCTGCAAAACCGAATACTTTGACTTTTATCTGCTCCATTCCCTTGATGGCGAGAGATGGCCCCACTGCGAAGAGCACAAGTTCTATGACTACTTGCTGGAACAGAAGGCACAAGGCAAAATCCGGCATCTGGGCTTTTCCTTCCACGGTGCCTATGAGGATTTTGTAACCATCGTGGATGCCCACCCATGGGATTTTGTGCAGATTCAGATCAACTATATGGATGAAGAGGTTCAGGATGCCCGAGCCTTCTATGACAAGCTGTTGGAAAAGGACATTCCCTGCCTTGCCATGGAACCCATCCGAGGCGGCTTCCTTTCCCGCCTTTCGGAGGATGTGGCTCAGGTTTTCACCGACTATGATCCTTCCATGAGCCAAGCGCAGTGGGCTCTGCGCTGGTGCCTCAGCCAGAAAAACATTAAGGTCATCCTTTCCGGTATGAGCACACTGGAACAGGTTCAGGAAAATGTAGCCACCTTCACTCCCGGGGATACCCTGAACGAAGAACAGCTCGAGTGTATCACGCTGGTGCGGGAAAAGATTTTGGCTGTTAAGGCGGTTCCCTGCACCGGCTGCCGCTACTGCATGGATTGCGGCTTCGGGGTGGATATCCCCGGTGTTTTCGATGCCTACAACCAATATATGATGTTTAAGAACTCCATTCAGGGTTACAATCAATATTCAGCTCTGGGCAGCGGACAGGGCAGCGCCTGTGTTGCCTGCGGCGTCTGCTCCCCTCAATGCCCGCAGGGTATCGATATCCCCGCAACCATTGAGAAGGCACACGCCAAGCTGTCGGTGCTTTAGAGGCTTCGCCTCTTTCGTCGGGCATTGGTGAAGGAATGCCCTTACCCTTGTGCTCGATGGCAATGCTTATGGCAGCTTCCCCCACAATGAAGGAGAACCCTTTTCTTTGTTACTTTTCTTTTCTTAAAAGAAAGGGTGCCCATGCGGCACAAGCACGACTTACTTTTCTTTTAAGAAAATTAAGCAAAAGAAAACCGTGTTTTTATTTCCGCCGGAGGCTGGAGGGGGTTCATGGGGGAACTAGTTCCCCCATGAGGTGCTTTGTGGCTGAAGCTTTGCGAAAGCCACTCCCGTATTTCCCGCAGGAAATGCAAGCACCTTAGCCTCCCTTGGCGATTCTTTGCAACCTTTCTCATCGTAGAGAAAGGCTGTGCCAGTCCGCGCGGCATGGGCGCGGGAGGCTTCGCATGTAGACGAAAATCTCCATCTCCATTGCACTCGGTGGCAAACCTTCATGAAACCCAAAAGGCCCCTGCTGAATCAGCAGGGGCCTTTGCTTATATCTATGCGATTTTAACCGCCAACAGCGGCGCTTCCAGCTTGCTCCCCTGTGGTTTTATGGGGAACGCTGAGAATTGGGAACTCATAGCTGCCGGAACCGGCCCGCCACGGTGCATCCGACCGGCCCACGCTCAGCTCCGCCACCAGCAGAGCGTTGCGCATTTCCTCGTCGGTGCGGAAGCTGGCAGAGCCTTCCCCACTGCCGATGGCCAAGGCGGCAGTCCCTTCCTGTGCATAGCAGTTGGTGATCACCGAGCCATCGTTGGTGCCTGCAATGGCACCGGCATCGGTTCCGGTAACCTGCCCCACGTTGTAGCCGCTTACAATGGAGCCGCCATCCCGGTTAACGCCAGCAAGGCCGCCGATGTCTATATCCGCTCCGGTTACCTGCGCCGTGTTGTAGCTGTCACCGATTTTTCCACCGAAATTGTAGCCCACCAGCCCGCCGATATAGCTCCCGGCAACACCGCTGACTCTTGCTCCATTGGAACAGCTGGC
This sequence comes from Oscillospiraceae bacterium MB08-C2-2, assembly GCA_035621215.1. NCBI lineage: Bacteria > Bacillati > Bacillota > Clostridia > Eubacteriales > Oscillospiraceae > Oscillospiraceae bacterium MB08-C2-2. The sequence goes on from CP141729.1 coordinate 2,233,439, forward strand.
GATAGTGCCGCCGCTGTAGTTCATACCCGCCACAGCGCCCACACTGGCTCCTGTTCCGGTGGCCTTGATTTCACCCGAAAGGATGGTTATCCCTTGAATCAAACCTGTATTCTGCCCGAAAAGCCCCACATGTTGGGTGGCTGTGGTGATTTTCAGATTGCGGATGCGGTAGCCGTTGCCGTTGTAGCTGCCGGAAAAAGGTGCTCCCTCTCCGGCAATCACCGGGAAGCTGGAAGCAAAGGCACTGTCTTCCGCCAAATTGAGGTCGGCTGTCTGGATGAAATGACTGGTGAGATGTTTGCTGATGTGGGCAAGCTGAGCAGGCGTGGAAACCTCAAAGGGGGTTTCTTTGGAGCCATCCCCTCGGGTAAAGCCGCCCTCTTCCCGGGTATGCCCACAGGTGGTGGCCACCGAATCACCGGTCACATCCACCAAGCCTCCGGTCTGGTTGAGGCTGTAATCCAGATTGGGATTATCCGCTGTGGTTTCCGGCGGGCGAACCCCATCCTTCACGGTAATGCGGTCGGGCTGGGTTTCATAGATCACCTGCGGTGCGTTGACCATCAGGTTGTTGACCTTTGTGCCCAGCAGATAGGTGGATTCATTGGCCGTTACATTGTTCACCCTTGCACCACTGCCGGTAAAAAGCCGGGTGGGGCCGTTGGCTGTTAAGTTATGTACATTCACCCCTGCCAAATCCACCAGAACACGGTTGCCGGCGGTATCGGGGTTTACAGTCAGGCTATCCACCGTTCCGCCGCCGCTCACCGACAGCGAGGAGGCCGCTATGAGGCCGCCAATATCACCGGTAACGGTCAGTTCAGCAGGCCCTCGCAGGGTCAGGTTTTCAACCCGTGGGCCGCCGATGTGCACCACCAGCTTTGTGGCCTCAGCAGAAGAGCCGGTATCCAGCCGCAGGATTTTGCCCTTTCCGCTGAGTGAAACATTGCCTTCGCCGCTCATGCTGGCAATTTCGCTGTTTTCAAGCTGGATCACCGCATCCCCGGAAATGGCCACCGTTTCGGCAGAAAGATTGGTCAGTATCAGGTTGGCGGCGCCTTCGCCCGCCTTGACCTGCACGTTGCGTATTCCGGCGCCGGTCATATCCACAGGATCGTGGAGCAGATTGACCGGGCTTTTCACCTCCACCGTATCCACCTGAGACTGCCCCTGCAAATGGAGAGTCACCTTGGATTGGGGATTAGTAATAATCACCCGCTCGGCCTGCACATTGCGCAGGCTCAGGGTATCAATGGCGCTGTCCTTGATATAGATAGCCCCATCCACCTGCACATCCTCCAGCTCAATGGTGCCGGGGGAGGTGATGTTTTCAATAACAAGATAGTTGCCTACCCGCATATTTTTCAGCAGAATCCCTGCTTTTTTGATGAATACATCGTTATAGGCCACCTGCTGGGGGAAAATACGGGTTTCATAGGCATTGAGAGTTTCTTCTCCCTCCACCACACTGACTGTGCTGTCTTGGTCACCGCTTTCACGGCCAGCCAGCCACAGCCCCACCGGAACCAGCACAAGGGTAAGCAGCATCAGCACCACCAGCACCGGAATCATCGTCATATACCAAGGGCGGTGGGGGGAATCCTCTGGGGTTTCGCTTTTCTTGCGGGTCACCACGGCGGCGGCTTTCGCATTCGCATCGGATTTTACCGGAACAAAACCACCCTTTTTCGCCTGCCTGCGGCCGCCATTTTTCCCCAGCTCCAGCAGCAGCTCCTCGCTGGTCTTTTTAGCAGGAGCAGGTGGTGCTTCCCGGTCTTTGCCCAAGGTGCTCAGCACATCCGGGCCGGTTATGGTAAACATAGGCTTGTTGGGGAAATCACGAGAATAGCCGCCAATGGGCTGAACCGGCGCCTTCTCGCCCTGAGCCATGTGCATTTCAGGCTGAACCTCCACATTCAGGCGGCGGGGCGGCGAGGGAGGAGAGGCTTGCTCCTCACTGGGTGTAAGGTTCTGATCCAGGTCGATTTCCTTGAGCATACGCTGGCGCTCACGCATATATTTTTCGGTGAGAGCATCCTTAAAGCTTTGAGTTTTGGCCTCAACCGCCTTTTCCACTTCCAGACCAAAATCCCGGAGGAAATCATCCACCATGGGGTCTTCCCCGGCAGAGGCCTCTCGAGCGGGCTCTTCCACCTTGGTGTATTCCAAAGGGGGTGGCTCAGGCTGGGGGGTATTGGCGGCCTTGGGCGCCTTTTCCTGAATGGGGCGCTTGGCCCGCAGACGGCGCTCTCCCCCGGAATCGGCCTCGTGCACCCGCCGGGGCTGCACCGGAAGACCGGCAGACAGCTCCTGGGAGGAGCCTTTTCTTTCCGGCTGGGGCTGTGGCTCCGGCTCGGGTTCAGGCATTGGCTGGGGCTGTGGAACAGGAGGGCGTTCCAGAGGCTGAATCACACGGGGGCCACCCTTGGGCACATCCCCAAAGGCACTGCTGATTTGCTCATCAAAGGCGCTGGAAAGCCTGTTTAGAAGTGCCTGATATTCAGAAGCCGCACCATCGGCAGGGGCAAAAGCAGATGGCCGAGCTTCGGTTTCCAAAGGCTCCGGCTCCTGATCAAACACGGGGAACTCATATTGCTGGATATCCACCGCAGGCGGCGGAGCGTTCTCCTCCGGCAAGGCCGCGGCCGCAGGCTTTTGTTCCTTTACCGGCTTTTCCAATGTGGGCAGCTGGTATTTACCAAAATCCAGAGGATGCCGGTCCTCTTTTTCCTCAGAAGGCTCCTCAAAGGCTTCCAATGCAGCCAAACCCTCCTCAGGGGTTTCCCCATCCGAAAGCATGGCCTCCGGAGCCATTGGGGCGACCTCCTCTAAAGGATTCTGCTGGGCGGCATCACCCAACAGCACCGGTGCCGCCATCCGCTTTTTGCGATTGATGCTCTGAAAAATCTCACTGCTTTCCTTTAAGCTCATGGGCAGTTACCTCTTTAACACATAGGCGGAAGCCTCCGCCCTCGGATTTTTTCACAACAACTGTGGAAAATATGCGAAAAGATCGAGGACAGGCCTCTGCCTTGATCTAAGGGGCATCCACCCCCCATATTCCCCCCGGACGATGCCGCCCCGGCACCAAAGATGGTATTTGTGCGCCGAAATCAATTCGACTTCGGAAGAATTACCAATAAAAATCACAATATCCTCAAGATAAAGTCAATTGCAGCTACAGTTTGAGATCAATGGCAGGCCTCTGCTTTGATCTTTTGGGCCGCCTTAATCAGGGCTGCGGTAATCTGTATTTCCTTTTCTTTGGAGAGTCTCTCTATAATCAGGCCTTCTTCCCCGGGTTCCGCCACATAATAAGCACAGGGCAGAGCGTTGAGAGCGGCCGCCATCACATTCTTTTTGCACCGCTCACAGCGGCAGCAGCGCAGCATTTCCATTACACGATCCAGCTTGCGCAAAAGCATATCCTCCATAAAATTGTGGAGGATGAGCTTCCCCTCTGCCTCGGCAACAGGCCCTTCCGGGGCAGATGACGCTGCGCCTGCACTTTCGCCTTTGGGAGCAGCCTGCGCAAAGGTTGGCATGATTTTCAGATACATCTGCTCTTTATCAAAATCTTTTTTTATACGCTTGGCCGACACTATATACCCTCCTCCAGCAATTCGGCCACAAAACTCATATAGTCCCGAGCCGCCTCACTGCTGCGCGCATATTCAAAGATGCTTGTCTGATTTGTCTGTGATTCAGGGATTGCAATGCTGTTTCGGATTTTGCAGCGATAAACCTTGGTTCCGATCTGCTCGGCCACCATAGTCGCTGTTTCGAGAATCCGTTTGCTCAAAACCTTGCGGCCATCGTATTTGCAAAGCAGGATTCCACCCACCTCAATCTGGCTGTTGCAATAGGCCCGCATCCGCTCAATGGTATCGCTGAGCTGTGCGATGCCCTGGAGGCTGAAAATATCCGCCAGCATGGGGATAATCACATAATCCGCACAGGCAAAGGCATTGACCGTTAAAAAGCCCAGAGCCGGCGGTGTATCGATTATAATGTAATCGTATTTTCCCATAAGAGGCAGCAGCATCCGCTTGAGCAAAAACTCACGCCCCAGTTGGGTGAATTCCAATTCCGCTCCGCTGAGCAAGATGTTGGAGGTGATAAAATCCACACCGTTTCCCCTCTGCACCGCATACTGAGGCCGAATCTCCCGCTTAAGAAGCTCATAAACGGTGGGGGCTTCTTCCATATCGCCGCCAAGGCTGAAGCTCAGGTTTGCCTGTGGGTCTAAATCCACCACCAAAACCCTGAAGCCCTTTTTCATAAGCCCAGCTCCCACTGCCAGAGTGGTTGTGGTCTTGCCCACGCCGCCTTTTTGATTGGTCACTGTGATGACTCTGGCCAATGCACCCACGCCCTTCTTCATATTCCACTCCCATTGCAATCGCTGCACCTGTTCAGCCCTTGGATTCCCAGCCAAAAAATCTCCCCAAAAGGCTTTTAGCCCCTGTTGAGCGGAGCTTTTGCAAACTAAACCTATTTTATTATAGTGGTAAAAACCTTATTTGTAAAGTTCCGCCGCCAGAATCCGCTGCGGCACAAAATCCTTAAAATTATAAGGGAAACACTGTTGGTTTTTTGCCTATGAAATGGTATAATAATCACTAAGTGGTTATTATACCATTTCATCTCTATGCCCCGCCTCCGGTCACGGATATGATAATGTTTCACTTTGTTTTGAAAATATCATGACCGCAGAGCGGGTATTATACCAGAACGCTTTGCTTTTATGGTATAATTGCGCATGACCCCACCTGCAAGCCGTGGGAGATAATACCATCTTATGCGCCGAGCGGCCTGCTTATTCTGTTCACTGCCGCTCGAAATGCGCAGCTATACCAAAGCACATGTTGTGCAGCTTAATACTAAAGCTGATCTCAGGCTGGGATTTCCTCCGGAATGCCTATTCTGATTCGGCAGAAAGAAGGGGATCAAGATGACGGGTTCTTATGAAGATTTAAATGCAATACATATGGATGTGCTCAAGGAAATCGGCAACATCGGCGCCGGTAATGCGGCAACTTCGCTTTCTCAGCTTTTGAATCAGCCCATTGATATGACTCTTCCCCAAGTGAATCTGGTGGGCTTTAATGAATGTGCCGAGGCTGTGGGTGGGGCAGAGGCCCTGACCTACGGTGTGCTGGTCAGTCTGGATGGCGATATTTCAGGCATGATCATGTTTTTGCTGGATGTGAGCTTCGCCCATCTGATGCTGAATATTCTATTGGGTGAAAGCTTTGTTAACTTTGAAGATATGAATGAAATGTCGCTCTCTGCTATCAAAGAGGTGGGGAACATTCTTTCAGCGGCTTATGTCCGTTCCATATCCGAGTTAACCGGGCTGCATATTGATATGTCGATCCCGGATGTTTCCATCGATATGGCGGGTGCTCTGCTCAGTGTGCCGATCATTAAATTCGGCAGCATTGGCGATAAGGTGCTCTTTATTGAAGAAAGCTTTGAGAGCGGTCAGGAAAGTGTTCAATGCAATATGATTCTATTTGCGGAGATGGAATCGCTGAATTTAATACTGCAAAAACTGGGGCTTATGTAGTATGGCTACATTGGTGGTAGGTATATCGGATCTGAAGGTAGCAGCCGCTCCCGATATATTGGTAACATATGCTTTGGGCTCTTGTGTTGGCACCTGCCTGTTGGACCCCGCAACCCGGGTAGGTGGTCTCAGCCATATCATGCTTCCTCAATCCTCTGCTTCCCCCAGTGACCCCAATGTAATGAAATTTGCCGATACTGCTATTCCCGAGCTGATTCGCCAGATGGAGCTGAAGGGTGCCAGACGCAACCGTTTGGTTGCAAAAATCGCTGGCGGCGCTCAGATGTTTGATTTGCAGAACAAAAATCCTATGTGGCAGATCGGCCAGCGCAATGTGCAGGCTGTTCTTCAGATTCTGGGGCAGCTCCGAATTCCCGTTGCCGCACAGGATGTGTTGGCAAACTATGGCCGGACAACCTTTTTCGATCCCTCTACCGGCATTATGACAGTGAAATCGATTAATAAAAACATCAAAGAGCTTTAATTTTGAAAGCCCCTCGCCATAAGGTGAGGGGCTTTCTCTTTTTAGGAAAGAAGACTATTCTTTGCGTACTTTCTTTTTTAGAAAAGTGGTTTTTCTTTGCGCGCTTTCTTTTTTTAGAAGAGTGGTTTTTCTTTGTGTACTTTCTTTTTTTCAAAAAGAAAGTACGTTACAGGGTGCCTGTTTTAATTTCGCCCTCGGATACATACAGCATAGAATGAACGATATGGGAGGAAACCGCCATCGCATAAGGCCCAAAGGCGATTTTAACCCCCGGATAGATGGTGTTGGAGCACTGAATGGCGTTTTCCTTCCGGCCTTCTGCTTCCTTCTGATTGATCACTATTCTGAGTTTTGCCTCCAAGCCCTCCAGTTGGGCCGCTCTGGCCCCGCTGGCCTTTTCCAAAGCCTGCAGCTTTTGGCGGGTTGCATCGTCTATGGGCATAATCCCACGCCGGGAACCGGGGGAGGAGCGATACTGGCCCAGCACCTGAGCCACCTTGGATTGCTCCTCCTGCAGCTCCAGAATGGCTTGGCGCAGCTCCACTACCTCGGGATCATTTTCATCGTACATGCCCTTCATGGACACCTCAGTGGTTGTGCCGAAATCCGCCCCGATGTTTTTAACTATAGCCTTTTTACCCACAGTGGTGCGGCCTCCAATCAAGCTGCCCCGCTTTCCGGTAAGTTCCAGATTCCCCCCTATGTTCAACTGGCAATAGAGGATGGAATCTGCATAAAGATTTCCTTTAACCTCCACGGTTGCAGCCTGCAAATAAGGGCACCGAATATCACCGCCTGCAATCAGCCTGCCCCGGTTGGCTCCGTTGACCCCTTGGGATATGGTAATACTTTCTGCCGCATTTAGAGTGGCTCCCTCCACACTGCCCCGCACGGTGATGTTTTGAGCGGTAACGGTAAAGCCCGGACGCACATCCCCACCAATGATCACATTGCCGGTAAAGGTAATATCGCCGGTGGAGTTATCCACATTTTCGGCAATGCGCAGCACATCTAAAACCACGATCTTGCCGTCTAACACCTCGGCGCTGCCGTCACAATCCGCAATGACTGCTGTGCCTTCTTCATTGAGGGATACATTTTTCCCTGTTCTGGGGGCTACTGCACGGCCTGCCTGCCCGGGGACAACTTCCCCTAAAACACTGGTGCCTTCCTCCCCGATAGTGGGGGGAATAATACGGCAAAGCTCCTGCCCGGCCTTTACATTCTGCACCACACCCAAATCCTTGAAATCCGCCGTTCCGTCCTCCCGAATTTTGGGGGCAAGGTTTTTTTCTTCCCGAATCAGGTATTCCAGTCGGCCATCCTCGCCGACCTGGTTCTTTTTGCCCTCTGCAACGGGGATAGCGCGATCATAAATAGGGAGAATGCAAAGCTGCTTGACCGCTTCCTCCTTGATGCCAAACACCACGCGGTTTTCGGCCAATGCCGCCCGAATATCTTCCTCTTGTGGATCGGATGTAAACACACTCGTTTTTGTCAGCTTCACCGCTGCCATCATCTGATCGTAGGAAATATTTACAGAAATAGCCGGTTTCTCATAAACGATCTCTTCTTCCTGCGTTTCTGCAGCCACATCAAGGCTTACATGATCCAATAACTCGTTATTCATGGCGTATCCTCCTGTCTTGCACCCCTCACCTATGGTGTTGTGGTTTTTATCCTCTCGCTTTCAAGCAGAGTTTCTGTTTTTACGTAGCTTGATCGCTGAAAGCCCTTCAGCGATGCATCTTATACTCATCTTATACTATTTTCAGTCTTAAAACAATGATAAAAATGAAAATAATTACAATTTTATGACTATTTCTCTTTATTTTATATTTTTTTGAAGATTCTGGAGCTTAAAAACAAAAAGACCTTGCAGCGAAAGCGCACCGAAGGTCCTTTCTTTATAGTTTGTATAGGTTTAAAACCGCCGTGTGGTTTTAAACAGCGGCAATCCGCCGCTAACCGCTAAAGGCGGTCTATACCGACTTTATCCTCTGTGGGTAATGCTGACTAACGCAGAGAGTTAACCACCTGCTCAACCTCATCGGCCACCTGAACCATGCGGGAATTAAAGCTGAAAGCTTTGGAAGCCTCGATCATTTTAACCATTTCGTCCGAAACAGCCACACTGGAGCCTTCCAGATAGCCTTGCTTATACTCCGGATCTTCCACAGCCACGGCCTCACCGGCCAGCTCGGGCGCTCTAAAGGAATTGGAGCCTGCCAGTTCCAAGGCATAAGGATTGGCAAAGTGGAAAACGCCCAGATTGAACTCGGAAAAATCCAGCTGCCCTTCTTCATTGTATTGCAGCTCAATATCCGAACCATCTTCATCCAGCACACGATCGCCGGAAGCAGTGGCCAGATAGAGCGTATCGCTGTCGTTGCTGATAATAAAATTGCCTGCATGGGTATAGCGGATTTCATCCGATTCCGGGTTGCGCACAGCAAAAAACTGGCCGCTGTTGGTCAGAGCAAAATCCAGCTTACGCTCAGTGGGCTGGAGCGGACCCTGCTCCATGACAACATCGCTTTTGGCTATTTTAACGCCGTGGCCCACCTGCGCCTCCGGAAGCCCCTCCACCCGCTCAAGGCTCTGGTAAACCAAATCCTGAAAGCTGGCATTCATGGCTTTAAAGCCCACGGTGTTGGCGTTGGATATATTGTTGGCCACAATGTTCAAATGATTCTGGTGAGTGGAAAGGCCAGTGGCGGCGGTGTGAAAGCCTCTTATCATAGGTGGTTCCTCCCTTTATAACGGTTTAGGTTCGGCTATACCCGGCCGATCTGGCTGTTGGTCTTTTCGTTGAGCTGATCATACATTTTTACAATCTGGCTGGCGGATTGCAGGCTCCGCTGGCTGGAAATCAAGCGGGTCATTTCCTCACCCAAATCCACGTTGGATTTTTCCCGGCTGAACTGGAGGATATCGGTGGGATACCCCTCCTCAAGCTGGGCAAACTCAGGGGAAATATAGGTGCCGTCGGTGGTTTTGCGCATGGCATCGTAATCCACAGGCAGAACCAGCCGCAGGCGGCCTACCTCTGTGTAATCGTCGCCTTCTTCTTCGGGAGGCAAAAAGACGGTTCCATCCCGGGAAATGGTGATTTCACCGCTGGTCAGCTGGATATCCCCGGATTCTCCCTGCACCCGGCCAAGGCCTTGCAGGGCAAGATAGCCTTCTTCATCCAAGGTAAACTGGCCGTTGCGGGTAAGGCGCTCCTCATCCCCCACATTCACCACAAAGAAGCCTGCCCCACTGATGGCCGCATCCAAATGGCGCCCGGTGGATTCAAGGCTCCCTTGGGTATAATCGGTGTAGCTATCCGCCACGTTCTGGCCATAAACACTGGGGCCGATGGGGTGCAGGGTGGAGGTGCTGTAGCTGTTCATCCGGTTCATCAGGTGCTCGCCAAAGGTTCCGGTAACCAGATTATCCTTTTTGTAACCGGCGGTTCCCACATTGGCGATGTTATCTGAATAGGTATTGAGCCGTTTTTGCTGTGTCAGCAAGCCGGATGCCGCTGTATAAAAGCCTCTTACCATGATTCGACCTCTTTTCCTCAGAATTTCGGGGTTATTCGGTGATATAATCCCGCATACGTTTTCTCATTTTGTTGATAGCAGCCGAATGGATTTGGCAGACACGGGATTCGCTGACCCCCAGCACCTCGGCGATTTCTTTCAGTTTCAAGCGTTCGTAATAATAAAGGGAGATAACGGTTCTTTCCCGGTCGTTGAGGCTATCAACTGCCTCACCAAGCTGCTGGCGCAGCTCTTCTTCCATCAGGTTGCCCTCCGGGGATTCGGCGGAGGTGCTATCCTCCAGCCGGTCGCCGCCTACAGAGGACATTCTCTGCCAGACTACATCTTCATAAGAAAGAAGGTTAAAATTATAGGTTTGTTCCAAAATACGGTCAATTTGCTCCACAGTGATGCCCATATGGTGAGCCAGCTCATGATTGGTGGGCTGCCGCCCCATCTGGGAATAAAGGGTGTCTGTAGCTGCATCCAAATCCTTGGACATTTTGCGCAGCTTGCGGGGTATCCAATCCTGCGCCCGGATAAAATCAATGATCGAGCCCCGAACCTTGATGGAGGCAAAGGTTTCAAACTTAATGTTGCGGCCGGGGTCGTATTTTTCCACAGCGTCGATGAGAGCGATGATGCCTTGGTTCACCACATCATCCAGCTGGGCGTAATTTTTATAAATGCCTCGCATTTGGAGAGCAATCACCTTGACCAAATTGGAGTAATGCAAAACAATGTCGTTGCGCAGGCTGGTATCGCCTGTCTGCATAAACCGCTCCCACATTTCCAGGGTTACGCCTGTTTTTTCCTGCTCCACGGCGGTCTGTACAGCCACTGTCTTTCCACTCCTTTCGAGCTTTGCCCCTGCTTCGGGCGCAAGCCCTTTTATATTTTCACCTTTGTTCCCAATGGGTTCTCTTTTGCCATTGGCAGAAAACAGCCCTTTTCTGCTCTTCTATTCCCAGCCGGAAAGGGGAAGCTGGCGCCATTGGGCGCAAAAGCAATCGCTTTTAATGAGCCTACGCCCGAAGAAAGGGGCGAAGCCCCCCTTAGATTTGCACGTTGGCAAGAGCCTGAATCTGCACATTGGGATCAATCTCGCTAAAGCTGAGAACCACGATGTTGGGGTTGAACTGATCCAGCATCTTTTTCAGATAAATCCGCACCACCGGGGAGGTGAGCACAACCGGCACCGATACAATATCCTTGATGCGGTTAATATCATCCATCAGGTTGCTGACAATAGCCTGCACCTTTTCCGGTTCCAAGGCCATATAGGTGCCCTGCTCATTTTTCTTGATGCTGGAAAGAATGGTCTGCTCCACATCCTGATCCACCGTGATCACCTTGAGCACATTGCCGTTGACATACTGGCGGGTAATGGTGCGCTTGAGGCGCTGGCGGACATATTCGGTGAGCAGGTCGGTATCCTTCACAGTCATGCCATAATCCCCGATGGTTTCCAAAATGGTTTCCATATCCCGGATGGAGACATTCTCCCGAAGAAGATTGCCCAGTACCTTTTGCAGGTCGGAAATCCCGATCACGCCGGGAATCACATCGGAAACAATAGCTGGGTTGGTCTTGGCGGTGTTTTCTAAAAGCTGATTCACATCCTGACGGCTGAGCAGCTCATGAGCATAGCGCCGGATCACCTCGGACATATGGGTGACAATAACCGAAAGAGGATCAATAACGGTATAGCCGTAAACCTCGGCGGCCTCCCGGGATTCCTCCAGAATCCACTTGCCGGGGATGCCGTAGGCGGGCTCCACCGTATCAATGCCCTCTACCTCGCCGGTGGTGCCGCCAGGGTCAAGAGCCAGATAGTAATCCACCAACACCTCACCCCGGCCCACTTCCTCACCCTTGAGCTTGATGACATACTGGTTGGGGTTGAGCAGGCCGTTATCCCGCAGGCGAACGGTGGGGATAACCACGCCATATTCAGAGGCGAACTGCTTGCGGAACATGACGATACGGTCGATAAAGCTTCCGCCGGAGCTTTCATCCACCAGCGGCACAAGGGAATAGCCAAACTCCATTTCGATAGGGTCTACATTGAGAAGGCCATAGACATTGTCGATATTTTTGTAAAAGGCGGCCTCGTTAAAAATCTCCGAAAGTGGTTCTTCCCCTTCCAGAGGGGCTGCATCGGCGGCAGGCCCGGCCCCGGCCATAACCGGCTTGCGCTGGAGCATCAGCCCAAAACCCACCAGCATAGTGCCCAGTATAATAACCTGCGCCTTGGGGGAGCCGGGAATCAGCAGCATGGCTGTTATAACGCCGCCCGCAATCATCAGAACGTTGGGCTGAGCCAACAGCTGGCGGCTGACATCGATGTTCAGGTTGTTTTCGGCGGAAGAACGGGTCACCAGCATACCGGTGGCAACCGAAATCAGCAGGGAGGGTATCTGCGAAACCAGCCCATCACCGATGGTGGCAACGGTATACACCTGCACCACTTCGCCGAAGCTCATATCCGAAGTGACCATACCGATGATAATACCGCCAATGAAATTGATTACTGTAATCACAATGGAGGCAATGGCATCCCCTTTAACGAACTTGGTGGCACCATCCATGGAGCCGTAAAAATCCGCCTCCCGCTGAATCTTGGAGCGGCGGATTCTGGCCTGTGCTTCATCAATCAGGCCAGAGTTGAGGTCGGCGTCGATGGCCATCTGCTTACCGGGCATGGCATCCAAGGTGAAACGGGCGGAAACTTCTGCCACACGCTCGGCGCCCTTGGTGATAACCAAAAAGTTAACCAACACAATAATGGCAAAGATAATAAAACCCACCACGGCGTTGCCTTGAATAACAAAATCGCCAAAGGTTTTGATCACCTGCCCGGCACTGCCTCCTTTGGAAAGAATCAACCGGGAGGATGAAACGTTCAGCGCCAGCCGAATCAGGGTGGTCAGGAGCATCATGGAGGGAAATACTGAAAACTCAAGGGTTTCTTTTATATACATGGTGATCAGCATAATCACCAGCGAAAGAGCAATGTTCAGCAGGAACATAAAGTCGAGAAAAAAAGGAGCCAAAGGAATAATGATCATCACAATGATCAATATGACAAAGATTGAGACCATGTTGTTAATAAAAAGCTTCATCTTTTCACTGATTCCTTATCCTTCGAATTGTATAGCCAAGCCAGCAGCTCCGCTACCGCCTGAAAGAACTCTGCGGGGATCGTTTCATCCACCTCGGCCGATTCATAGAGCCCCCGGGCCAAGGGTTTATTTTCCACCGCCGGAATGTTGTATTTAGCTGCCTCCTCCACTATGCGCAGGGCCACAATATCCTGCCCTTTGGCCAGCACACGGGGGGCAATGTCGGTTTCAATGCTATATTTCAGCGCCACAGCAAAGTGGGTGGGGTTACGGACAATGACATCCGCCTCCTTGACCTGCTGCATCATGCGCTTGTTTGCAAATTCACGCTGTTTTTCACGAATTTTCCCTTTAATCTGGGGATCACCTTCCATTTGCTTGTATTCCATTTTCACTTCGTGCTTGGTCATCATAATGCCTTTTTCGTATTCCCACCGCTGGTAAAGATAATCCAGAACCGCAATGGCACCAAAGGCAATTGCTGCCGAAATCACCATGGAAAGAATCTGCTGCCCGGTGTAGCTCATCCCCTGAAGCACTTCCCAATCCATCATGGCGGGCAAAATCTCGATAACCTGCTGTACACTTCCATACAGGAGCCAAGCCAGAACCATGATCTTGATCAGGGATTTGAGCAGCTCCACCACCCCTTTGAGAGAAATCATCCGTTTGATGCCTTGCAAAGGGTTGAGCCGATCCATCTTAAACTTCATGGTCTCGCCGGAAAAAATAAACTTTGTCTGAGCGCCCACCGAAAGAACCGCCACCACCATAATCACCAGCATAGCCGGCAGCAGAGTGGTTCCAATGAGCAGCGCTACCTCCCGGCCCATCAGGCCCACCGTTTCAATATCCAGAAACTCCATCTCAGCGGCCCGGCGAATTTGCCGGATATACTGATCCTGAAGCTGATCAAAAAAGGAGCCAAAAAAAGCCTTCATCATATAAAAGGAAATGAGAATGCCAACCACTGCGGGAATATCCTTGCTCATAAAGATATTACCCTTTTTGCGTTCGTCCTGCCGCTTTTTGGGGCTGGCTTTTTCGGTTTTTTCACCGCCCTCGTTGTTTGGCACCCTTCTCCCCCCTTTGTTTTACCGATTCAGTCGTGTTTCTCCCAAGGGGTCAAAAGCAAAGGACCTTATGCCAGATAGCCCCATGCCAGCTGAATTTTCTCCATACAGACAGCCATCATATTTTCAATAAAAGCGCTGAAAGCGGGAACCAAGAAAATCATAGAATAAAAGCCCACCAGCAGCTTGAGCTGGATGTTGACTACAAACACGTTGATCTGCGGCACAACCCGCATCATAATGCCCACTGCCATGGTCACAATGACCTCCAGCACCACCATGGGCATGCAAAGCTGAATGGCAAAAAGCAGCACCGTGGAAAGCAGCTCCGCCAGATACTGCCCCACCTCCCAATTGATGCCGGTGATGCCGATGGGAATAACCCGAAAAGTCAGGGCTGTCATGTGAATTAAGGTCAGGTGACTGTTGCTGGTAAAAAAGCCAAGGATAAACAGGATGTTCAGCATCGTGGCGCTGAGAGAAACCGAGCTGTTGCTGCTGGGGTCAAACACCTTGGACATGGATACACCAATCTGCATATCCAGAATTTCGCCGCCCACAATCAGCACCGAAAGGAACATCCGCAGCACAAAGCCGGCAAGCAGTCCCACAGCCAATTCCTTGACCACCAGCAAAAAGAATTCCAGCAGGTTGGGGTCACCCAGATTGGGCATCGCCACCACATTTACCAGCAGCAACCCCAGAAAAAAACTGGCTCCCGCTGTAACCATGGTGGGAACATTGGTACGCCCGAAGATGGGGCTGAAAACAAACATCCCCAACATTCGGATGGTAATAAGCACAAACAGAAGAACCAGATCAAGATTGATATTCACACCGATTCCCCTTTACATAGAGGAGGCAATTGCCTCGAATATACGCAAAGTAAGATCGTTCATCTGCTCCATCATCCAATTGGAAAGCAGCAGCAGCACCAGCCCGATTGCAACCAGCTTGGGGGCAAAGGTCAGGGTCTGCTCGTGAACCTGTGTGGCTGCCTGCAAAATGGAAATCACAAGCCCCACCAGCACACTCACAATCAGCACCGGGGCGCAGAGCTTGAGAGCTGTAAAAAGCACATCCCGGAATATTTCGGTTATAGCGGTGTTGGTCATATTCAAGGATCACTCTCCTTTATCGAAAGTAGCTGGTCAGGGGTTGTAGCTGGAAACAAGGGCCTTGATCAGAAGCCCCCACCCATCCACCGTGATAAACAGCAGCAGCTTAAAAGGCAAAGAGATGGAAACCGGCGGAAGCATAACCATACCCATGGACATCAGTGCACTGGAAACCACAATATCAATCACCAAAAAGGGTATGAAGAGAAGGAACCCGATAATAAAGGCCCGCTTGATCTCACTGGTAATAAAGGCTGGTATGACCACATCCATGCCATATTCCTCCACGGTGCCGGGGCGATCCCGGCCCGCCAGATTGAGGAACATGTTCATATCCTTGGTATCGGTTTGTTTAAGCATAAAATCACGCAGGGGGCCTTTGGCCGTATCCAGAAACTCCTGGGTGGTCAATTCCCCTGCATTGTAGGGCTGGAAGGCGGTTTCATTCACCTGGGAGATAACAGGGTTCATAATGAACAAAGTCAAAAACAACGCCAAGCCGATCAGCACCTGATTGGGTGGGGTCTGCTGGAGACCCAAGGCGTTTCGCAGCAGCGAAAATACAATGATGATTCGGGTGAAGCAGGTCATCATAATCAGAATGGAGGGCAGCAGAGTCAGCAAAGTCATCAGCAGGATGATTTTTACCGAATCGGAGCTTTTTCCATTGATGCTGACATTAATGCCCGGCTCCGCCTCCCCCACCTGTTCGGGAACCTCCGGCGCCGTGGGAGCCTGAGGCTGGGTGGGGCCAACGGCCGCCAGCACACTGATGCCAAGCCCGCAAATCAGCAGGAGTGCCACCAAAAGGGCAGCCAACCATTTTCCTTTGATTTTCTTCATTATGAGTCACCGTTATCTTTGGAATTTCGCCCTTTACCCGTAAAGCCTGCCTTGCTAAGAAGCTCACGGAAGCTTTCTCCATAAGGGAAGGCTCCCTGAGGCCCGGTAGGGGCATCGGGTGTAAAATCCTCCAGCCGGGTGATCAGCTGCATATTCTTATCACTAATCCCCAACAGGTAATAGCTTCCTTGAATTTCCACAATCATCAAGCTGGAGCCCGGCGCAAGACCGGCCTGATCCACAACCTTTATATAGTGGCCGCCGGAAACCCGCCCAATACGCTTTGCATACCAGCGGCTGGCATAATAGGTGGCCACCAGCAACAGCACAATCAAAATACCCGAGCCCAGCAGGGCCAGTATATCGGTTAAACCCAAGGCGTTCATTCTCCTTTAATGGATACAGAGCATCTCCGCCAGAGCGGAAGCAGCCCTGCCAAAAAACCGCAGCAGAGCCAAAGGGACTCAGCCCAATACCGCTTTCATAGTCTTGGCAATCCGATCGGGCTTAAAGGGCTTCACAATGAAATCCAAAGCGCCCAGCTTAATAGCCTCCACAACCATGGATTCCTGACCCATTGCAGAGCACATAACGACCTTGGCAGCGGGATTCATCTCCTTAATGGCTTTCAGCGCACCAATTCCATCCAGATTGGGCATGGTTACATCCAGCATAACAAGATCGGGATTCAGCTGCTGAAATTTTTCCACCGCAATGGCGCCGTCCGCAGCCTCCTCTACATCGGTATAGCCCAGCTTATTAAGGGTATCCTTGATCATCATTCTCATAAAAGCAGCATCATCAACCACTAATATTTTACTCATAATCCTGCACCACCTAAAAATTATTTATTAACCCACAGCCTTTTACCAAAAGCTGTCATCTATACTCAGCCACCCTGACTCCGGGCAGACCGACTATATGCTTTTAACTTATCTGGAACAGCGGCATTGCCGCACAAAAGCATGCTGCTACAGTATGCTGAGATCATCCCGGTTTTTGAGTATCTCTGTAATGCGAATGCTGAAATTATCATCCACCACAACCACATCACCACGGGCAATGAGCTGGCCGTTTACAATCACATCCACCTGCGAACCGGCCTGTTTATCCAACTCCACAATAGAGCCCTGCCCAAATTCCAGTATCTCCCGGATCTTGCGTCTGGTGCGGCCAAGCTCTACTGTGACCGTAACCGGAACATTCATAACCAAATCAAGATTGCTGCCGGCAATGTGATCGCCGCCATCCTTGAACTCGTTATAGGCATAGCTCTGCACCTTCATCTGGCTATCCTGAGCAGGCGGAGGATAAGCGCCATACGGCTGCTGGGGCGGATAACCCGGCTGTTGGGGATAAGGGGGGTAATAGGCCTGCTGGGGCGGATAGCCCGGAACCGGCGGGTAGCCGGGAGGCGGCATCATGGGCATCTCCTGCTGGATAGGCGGCATTGCAGGTGCAGGGGGGGCCTGAACCGGCGCCGGAGGTGCTTGCTGTGCCACCGGGGCGGCAGGGGCCTGTGGTGTGGGTGGTGCCTCTGTCACAACTGGTTGCGGAGCCGAATCTTCCACAGCCGCAGGTGCGGAATCAGAATCTTCGCCACTTTCAAAATTCAGAGAAACATCGATGATTTCTTTGGCCAGCTCCACCTGCATAATGCACATGAATTCGCTTTCAATCAGCCCATCTACCGTTAGAGTAAAGGAAACAGTAATAACCGCTTCTTCTCCTTTAAAATAGGTGGCCTTCAGCTCCTCAAACTCATTGATCTGCACCACAACCGGTGTGGAAATATTAATGTTGCGCCCCAAGAAGCAGGAAAGCACCGTTGCGGAGGAGCCCATCATCTGGTTCATCAGCTCACAGATGGCACTTTGAGCCATTTCATCCATTTCAAAGTCTTCGGGGATATCCATCTGCATCATACGGGCAAGAATCTTTTTAATATCATCGGCCCGCAGAACCAGAATATTGGAACCGGTAATCCCCTCAACATAGCGGATATCCACTGCAACTGCCGGCTCCAGTGAAGCAATCTCCAGTTCAGCTACCGGCAGGATTCTCACCACCGGGGTTGTGATGCTCACCTTGCTATCCAACAGGGTTGAGGCGGCTGTAGAAGCCGAGCCCATGCTGATATTCATGATTTCACCGATGGTATCAATCTCCAGGTTGGAGAACAGCGTATCATTGGCATTGCTCATTTATGTTCACACCTCTCTTACTAAAGGACTTCTGCAATACGGATTGCCTTTTTACGGCGCTGCACTCCAATCGCACCTTTGAACCAGCAGGATTCTCCCACATACAAGCTCACCGGGGAACCGATGGGCTTGTTAAGCTGTAGGATATCCCCCACATTCAAATACACCACATCGCCAAGGCTGACTTCCACCTCGCCGATAATCCCTCTCAGCTCCAGCTCGCTTTCGCTGAGATACTTCAGAACCAACGCCTGACGCTCTTTATCGCTGGCGCTGTTGATGGTTTTGAGATTGCGCAGATACTGGGAATTGATCTTTTTAATCACATCCTCCAGACAGACTGCGGGAACGCATATGGTAATGTTGCCCTGCGTTTCCTTAACCAGAATATCCAGCACAATGATCACAACGGTTTCATCCGGCGCAATGCCCTGCGCCAATCGGGAGTTGGTTTCGATTTTCCGGTAACGGGTATCCAGCTCAAAGTAGCTGGCCCATGCATCGGACATTCTGGGAAAAACCCCCTTAAACACACTATCCATCAGCGAGATTTCGATCTCGGTGAAATCCCGGCTAACGGTTAATCCATCTCCCGAGCCGCCCAGCAGCCTTTCGATAACAGCAAAGGTGGTGGCTCTGGAAATATCCATAATCATAATGTTGTTTTCTTCCGGGCTGCCGGGGAAGATCATCTCTCCCATACCGAACATAACCGAATCGGGCATGGCGTTGCTGAACTCCGAATAACGCAGCTCCTCCACATTCACCAGCTCCACGTTTACGAATAACCGCAGTAGGCTGGTAAGATAGGTTGAAAGCTGACGGGAATAGTTTTCATAAACGCTGTTAACGATTTTGAGGTTTTCTTTGGTGAAGCGCTTGGGTGTTTTAAAATCGTATTCCTTAACCTTTTTAGCGGCAGGCTCATCGCCCACAGCGGTAATATCCACATCTCCCGATGTTAGCGAATTGAGCAAATCATCGATCTGGCTTTGTGACAGTACCTCCACTAACTCTTTCCCCCTCGCCCCGTGTTTGTATGAGGGCTTCTATTTATGCAGCCTTAAAAACCGAGGCCGCTTTCAATACCCTGCCCTCTGTCGGCACAAACGCCGAAAGAACTCCTGTGCCTTTTTCCTGCCGAAAAGCGGCAGGCACCGCAAGGTAAAAATGGAAATTGCATTAAAGCGGATTATGACCTCATTATTGTATAGCGGTGGATTCTGAATGTCAATCATTAAGCAGCTTTTCATAGATCAGGTCAGCCTCTTTGGAAAGCGAGTTTTCATCGCTGATTAATATCTCAACACGGCGGTTCCTGGCCATGTTTTCTTCGGTATCGTTATCGGCGATTGGGCGGTATTTTCCGTGAGAAACTGCGATCAGCTTTTCTCCGTCTATGCCAATTACATCTTCGAAATAGATGAGAACCGCATTCGCCCGATTGCTGGAAAGCCTGCGGTCCGAAACCGGATAGTTGGGGTTATCCAGAATCGCCGCAGTAAAGCCATCGATACGAATAACAGCGGCTTTATCCTGCACAGCCTTGATTCCATAACCAATAAAGTTGAGCATTTCCAAATCGCTTGCTTTTAGCGTATCGCTGTTTGGCTGAAACAAGAGGCCATCCATAAAGCGAATAAACACATACCCATCACCTTGGCTAATCTGAACCTGATCGCCCATAGGGTGCTCATCCAGATATTCCTTAAGGTGCTCATAAACCTCCGGCAGGGTGGTTACATCAACCTCCGGTTCGGCTTGCGCCTGCTCAACGCCTCTGCCTTCAGAAGCTGAGTTGGGAGTAGTGGTTCCTCCCGAAGTGCCGGTATCAATGGCAATCCGATCCATCCAGTTGCTGCCGTGTGCACGGAAAGCCTCTGCCAATTGATTGAACTTCTGCTCATTCACATTGGACATAGCAAACATCAGAATAAAAAAGGTAAGAAGCAAGGTTACCATATCGGCATAGGTGTTCAGCCAATCGCCGCTTCCGCCACTTGTATCTGGGGCTTTTCTTCGGGCCATCTCAAACAGCCTCCTAATCTATTATAGCAATAAGGCTAATTTTCTGCTCAGGACTCCTTGGGCTTCATCTTGGCCTGCTGTGCCTGAGAAAGATAGGTCATCAGCTTTTCCCGAATATTTCTCGGGTTATCGCCGGCCTGCATTGCCAAAACGCCTTCCATTACAATCTCTTTGCAGATCATTTCCTTCTCGTGAGCCTGCCGGAGCTGGTTGCCGATGGGAATAAACAAAACATTGGCCATAAAGGAACCGTAGAAGGTTGTGACAAGGGCAACTGCCATGTTTTTGGCCAGCTTTTGCGCACCGCCCTCTTCGGCAAGATCCATTCCCGCCAGCATGTTAATCAGGCCGATCAGTGTACCGATCATACCAAAACCCGGTGCCAAGGCGGCTCCTTTATCAAAAATCGCCCACACCTGTGCGTGGCGCATTTCGATGTTGCTCAGCTCGCTATCCAACTGCTGGCGCACCTTATCCGGCTCAATGGCATCCACAATCAGCATCACGCTGCTTTTCAAAAAGCTGTCGGTAAAGCCGGATACCTGATCTTCCAAGGCAAGAAGCCCCTTTTTCCGGGCATCCTCCGAAAGCTCGCCGATGGTGTTGATATAGTATTCGGGATCGAACTTCTGGCGCCCCAGTACAATCTTGGTAACCTTAAACATTTTGAGGTATACCTTCATGGGGAACGACGCCATCATCGCCAGCAGTGTTCCAAAAACGGTAATCCATATGCTGGACAAATCGATAAAGTTGCCTATATCTCCGCTGGAAACAATACCATATACGATTACAGCGGCAGCACCTAAAAAGCCTAATATAAATGACAGATCCACCTGCTCGCCTCTCCTTTAGCGTAGAAATTTTTAGAGAATGCCCTTCTTATATTTAAGCACGCTCTCCACGATCTCATCCGGAGACTCTGCCACAATATAGAGCTTTCCATTCCGAAGAGTGATCACCGTATCCGGTGTTGCCTCCACTGTTTCGATCAGTTCGCAGTTGAGATAGAATTCCTTTTTATTGAGTTTTGTCAGCTTGATCATAGCCTTTTCGCCCTCCAAAATATACTTCCGGCAGCCGACAGGCCGGGCAGGGCCGCTCGCCTGCCGGAATACACAATTTTTTCTCTTTTACTCAAAGGGTATACCGCATCGTACCGCGCTGTTGCCAAGGGCCGTTACGCCCAAGAAGGCTCACGGACTAAACACCAGAGAATCAGCGCTTCAGGTTAACAAGCTCCTGCAGCATTTCATCCGAAACGGTAATAATACGGGTGTTGGCCTGAAAACCACGCTGGGTGGTGATCATATCGGTAAACTCCTGCGAGATATCCACATTGGACATTTCCAAATAGTTGGAGGCAAGAGCACCTGTTCCCTTGGAACCGGGGCGGCTGTATTCCGCTTCACCAGAGTTGGCGCTGGCAGCAAAGTAGCTGTCGCCGGTTTGTTCCAGAGCCATGGCGTTGGGGAATTTGGCCAGTGCCAAGGTGCCGAAGGTGATGGTCTCCGTATCCGAAGTGATGGTGGCCATCTCACCGAAATAAGGCTTGGTCACCGTTCCGAGGGTGAACTTGATATCCCCGGCGGTGATCACGGAACCGGCGGTAAAGGCAGAAGGCCCGGCGGGGAAAGTTTGGAGGTTGCCGCCCTTATCGGTGACCTTAACCTGATAGAGATTTTCGATGTCGGCGGCTGCAAAAGTAGTCGAGCTGGCCGCAGTGGGGATTGTGGCACCTGTGGAAATCACCATCCCAACTTTTCCGGAGCTATCCTTCAAATCAAAGGTGCCGTTGGCCGTAACGTTGGCGGTATAGCTCGTGCCATCCACCGTCATTTTCAGCTCACCGGGAGTCCCGTTGGTATAGGAAAAAGCAAAATCATTGTTTGCAAAAGCCATATCGCCGAACTGCACATCGGTAATCCAGTTAAAAGCACCCTGCATCTGAGCCAGTTTGGGCAGTGCGCCAACCTTCATCTGCATTTTGCCGGAATAGTTGGAGCCTTCGGCAATGGTCAGGTTGGTCAGATCGTAGTATTCACTCAAGCCTGCGCTGGCCTTAATGGTGGTAGCGCCGGGCTTGGTTCCCACAATATCACCGTTGTTGTTTACACCAAGACCGGTGAGCTCGTTGAGAATATCGGTGGGGATGCTCAGGGAACGCAGAGCACTTTCATCCAAAGTGCCGTCGGCGTTAAACTTCTGCTCCACATTGATGCCCTGCACAAAGTTACCGTTGGAATCGATGATGTTGCCGTTGGCATCAAAGCCCAGAATGCCCAAGCGGGTATACAGGTTGTTGCCGGAGGCATCCTTAACGGTCAGGTAGCCATCGCCGGAGATATACACATCCATGGCCCGGCCGGTGGAGGCGGAGCCGGCTTGAGAAATCAAAACGTCGGTGGTGGCAACAGCCGAGCCATAACCGATCTGGGTGGGGTTGGTACCACCGGTGGTGGTTCCCGGCTTGGAACCGGAGGAAAGGCTTTGGTAATAAACATCCGCAAAGGTTACCCGGCTTCTTTTAAAGCCGTAAGTGTTGACGTTGGCAATGTTGTTACCGATAACGTCCATCTTGGTCTGGTGGCTCTTAAGCCCCGCAACAGCGGAGGAAAGTGATCTCATCATAGGGCAGCTTACTTCCTTTCGAATAATGAACAGGCACCGGGATAAGGCTTTATCGGTCAGTCAAAAGCCCGCAGCTTCCTTGAAAAGGTCCGGCTACAAAATAACGGCGCCATCGATGTTGGTGAATACATTTTCTTGCCGGTCGTTTTGCCCCACAACGGTGACAACCACCCGGCTGGGAACGTTGATGATAAAGGCGGTGCTATCCATCAGCACAAGGGTATCGGTAAGGCCCTTTTTCTCGGCGGTTTCCACCGCGCCCTCCAAACGGAGCATATCCGCCTGTGAAAGTGAAATATCTCTTTGCTCCACCCTAGCTTTGGCGTGCTTGGAAAGAGTAAGGCCTTCCTGCTTTTCCAGTTGCTGCCGCAGCAGCTCTTCAAAGGATGTGCCGGTGGTTTTGGAGGCTGCCGGTGTGCTGACCGGCCGGGTTACAGGCTGTATCCTCCCAGTGGTTACCGCATAAGGTAAACCTTGAATGAACTGGCTCATTGCTATACCACTTTCTCAGGTTTAATCGGATGATTTATCTTGATCGGGATCGGTTGTCTTCGCTCCGAGGGCCTTGATCTCCATTACCTTGTAAAGGTCATAGGATTTGCCGCCCACAATCAAGCGGGGGCTTCCATCGTAAAAAGTGACACTTTCCACAACACCGGCAATGGTTTTCAGATCGCCGTTTTTCTCAGTATCGGCAATGGTGACCGATTTGCCCACATAAGAGGCCGCATAAGACGAAAGCTGCTGCTGCTGGATGGACTGAATGCCCTGCAAGGCGGTGAACTGAGCCATCTGGGCAATGAATTCGGTATCGTTGACCGGGTTCATCATATCCTGATTGGTCATCTGGGCCACCAACAGCTTGAAAAAATCATCCATATCCAGCTTGCTGGAATCTTTGCCCTCGACCTTATCGGTGGTTAGCTTGGTTTTATTGGAGGTATTGGTCATCATATAATCGTTGATATTAAAGGCAGTGCTCATTAAGAAGTTTCTCCTTTCCGGTTTTTAAACCATATAGTTGAGCAGCGTGCTTTGCTGGGGCAAGCTTTCAGTGCCGCTATCGCTTTGCTCGGAGATAACAGAACCGCTGAAAGAGTGTCTCGTGCCCGATTGCTGTTCCTGCTGGCTGCCGGCCCGGCTGTTCATATCAAACTGACCCTCCATATGGCCATCCTTGCCTTGGGTGAGTGTGACAGTGGTGGTGGCCTCCACATCCCGGTAAACTGAGCCAAGAGCGGCGGTTAATGCCTCGGAATTCTTTTGCAGTGCAGAATAGGCTTTCAGGCTGCCAGCCGTAATTTCCACAGCCAGCTTGCCGTTTTCCAGCACCATTTTAACACCCACTGTGCCAAGCTCCCGGGGATTGAGCTGCATCTGAAACTCCATACGGTCTTGGCTGAGTTCGGTGAGAATTCGCTCCCGAACCTGTATTTCCGGATCAGACGTTGCTGGTGCCTCCGGTGCCGTCCGAACCTGTTCAGTCACAATTGTTTCTGTATTTAGTTCGCTATCAGCCTCTATTGTGACCAACCCTTCCTGAATTTCCTGCTTTTTCAGGGGGATATCCAAAACCTTGTCTTCAGGCGCCACAGAGGTTTCCAGCTTGTTCTCCGTTACCGGATGCAAAGGTGCAGTTTCTGTCTTGGGGGCAGTGGGTTCCAGCTCTTTAACCGCCTGACTAAGCTTCTGGTCAAAGCGAAGCTGCTTCTCCTCTTGCTGGGCCGGTTTTATCTGCAAGCTTTCCAGCGGAACGGTAGCGGTCTGCTCCCGCCGTGTTTCAGGGGACTGGGCCTGAGGCTGCGCCAAAACCTGAATCAAAGGGGCATGCTCAGTATGGCTCTGGGCCTGTGTTTGCTGGTCGGTGGAATCCTTGGCCGCCTGTGTGACAGGGGCAGTCTGCATGGGCTGAACCGACTGGGTCTGGAGAGGTGCGGCGGATTCCGTAACCGTCTGAATCGTAGCGGCAGTCAAGGATTGCTGAACCACTCCCACTGCCTGGGTTTCACCGGTATCCACCGCTGTGGCAGGCACTGTGGGCACATCCGGCTGAATCACAACAGGAACCAGAACCATTCCAGCGGCTAAAGCGGCCTGTGCACCGGCTTCGGCTGCCGTTTCGGGCTGCAAAGGCTGGTCGGAATCGGCAGATGCATCGGTCTGCACAGCCTTATCGGTCTTTTTCCCACTTTGCTGCCTGGAGCTTTCACTCTTTTGGCTGGGAGAAGCCGTTTTCTCCGGCTGCTTTGAGGCTGTACCGGCAGAAGAAGCACCCAACGATGTAAGCCCAGCCGCAGTCAGCATTTTCTGAAAATCCACAACAGCCTGTTGAGCGGTGGTTTTATCGGATTTTAGCTGTGCTTTGGGTTCCGGGGCAGATGTTCTGATTTCAATCATTTTTCTCCTCCTTTCTTTTATAATAGGTCCTATATACAGACAGTCCCCTTCATGGGGCGGGGCTATCGGTATGCAGAGCAGAGTTTTCGCCGCTAGTTGGCGGCCATTGCCTTGGAGGTGCTCACATATTCCTCGATGAAGGTTTCCTCCGCTTTGGTGGCTTGGTAGTTGTACTCCTCCAAGCGCTTTTCACGAAGCTTTTCCATACTGGAAATTTCTATTTTCAGGCCACGAACCTTTTCGGTCTGCTTATCAATGGCCTGGGTCTGCATTTCAATCTGCCGGATTTTTTGCTCAATGGCTGTCTCAATGAGTCGGATAAAGCTTTTGTGAACTGCAATTTCGCTGGGGAGCATCCCCACCGAAACCTTCTGGTTGAATTCTTCGGAGCGGGCAGCTAAATCAGCCCGGAGAGCTTCCAGCTCCTGCCGATATTGAAACAGCAGAGCGTTCATTTCGGCCAATATGGCCCGCTCCGCATCCATAAGCTGTTCCTTAAAGCGCAGCAGACGCTGGAGTGAAAAAGAAAATCGCTTCATTGCCTGCCTCCTAGCTGACAGCGGCTTTTAAAAGCTCCACTGTCTGGTCGTAATCAAATTTTTCGGTGGTTTTCTGGGTGAGAAAACCGTTGATGGCCTTTATCTTTAAAATGGCGTTATCCAATTCGGGGTTAGCCCCCTTTTTGTAAGCGCCGATGGAAATCAAATCGTAGTTGGCTTCATAGACCGCCATGATGTTTCGCAAAAGGTTGGCGGCGCTGGTTTGTTCTTCCGAAGCAATGTCGTTCATCAAACGGCTGACACTGCCCAGAATATCAATGGCCGGGTAGTGGTTGCGGGCGGCAATTTTACGGGAAAGGATAATGTGCCCGTCGATGATGCCGCGGACTGTATCCGAAATGGGCTCGTTGGTGTCGTCACCCTCTACCAGAACCGTATAGATGCCGGTGATGGAGCCGGTTTCAAAGTTGCCGGTTCGCTCCAAAAGCTTGGGCATAACGGTGTACATGGAGGGGGTATAGCCCCGAGCCACAGGGGGTTCGCCAGAGGCCAGCCCGATTTCACGCTGGGCCATGGCAAAACGGGTGAGAGAATCCATCATCAGCAGAACATCCTTGCCCTGATCCCGGAAGTATTCGGCAATGGAGGTGGCGGTCATGGCACATTTCAGGCGGAGCATGGCCGGCTGGTCTGAGGTAGCCACCACCAGCACCGAACGCTTCATGCCCTCTTCGCCCAAATCCCGCTCGATGAATTCCTTCACCTCTCTGCCACGCTCCCCCACCAGCCCGATCACATTGACATCGGCGTGAACATTGCGGGCAATCATCCCCATCAAGGTACTTTTGCCAACACCGGAACCGGCAAAGATTCCCATTCTCTGGCCTTTCCCGATGGTGAGCAGGCCATCAATGGGCTTAACCCCAAAGGTCATTTTTGTATCGATGCGGGGGCGGTTCAGGGGATTGGAATAGGCGGTTTCCACCTCCCGGTGGGTGCTGATATCCAGCGGGCCCAGCTCATCAATGGGCTGGCCAAGGGCGTTGATGGTGCGCCCTATCAGCTTTTCGGAAACCGGCACCCGAAGCTTTTCCTTGGTGCCCTCCACGATACTGCCGGGGCCAATGCCGGTCAGCTCTTCATAGGGCATGAGCAGCACCCGGTTATCCCGGAAGCCGGTAACCTCTGCATAGACACAGCCACCCTCCCGGTTGCGGATGCGGCAAACCTCCCCTACGCTTGTGTTGGGGCCGATGGATTCCACCATCAGTCCCACTATTTTATCGATCTTACCCATATATTGATAGGAATCGCATTTGTCGATGGTATTTCGAATCGCTGCAAAATTCAACAAATCCCACTCCTTTTACCGGTTATTCTAAGCTTTAACAGCGTCCTTTAAAATTTCGAGCTGCACCTGCGGGGTAACCTCGGTATAACCCTTGGGGGTTTCCACCAGCACAAGGTTTTCCTCATGGGGGATCACCTCCACTTTGATGTTATTGCCCAGCTCTGTGAGCATCCGGGTCAGTTCACCGTTTGAAACCGCTTCAACAGGGGCCATATCCTTAGAAAAGGTAATCTTGATCCATTCCTCACGGTTGTTCTTTTCCAAGACATCCTCCAGAAGGCCAACAATAGCCTTTCGGTCGGTTTGCAGCTGGGTTTTAATCACCTTGGAGGCCACAGCGAAAACGGTATCCACCATATCGTTTCTGTATTTTTCCTGCATCTCCTGCTCATAGCGCACCAAACGCCCCAAGATAGTCTGGATGCTCTCAAGCTGGGGAACAGCGTGGGAATCAAAATCCGCCTCCGCTTCCCTGTAGCCTTCGGAAAAACCTGCCATATAGCCCTCACTCTGGGCACTTTCAAAAAGGCTCTTCTTCCGGATCTCGGCATCCTTTATGATCTCTTCTGCCTGTGCCCTGGCTTTCCGCAGCAGCGCCTCGCCTTGCTGCTCAACAGACTCCCGTTCCCGGCCAAGAGCTTCTTCCATTTCGGCACGCTCCCGGCGGAGCTCCTCCCGCATAAAGCGGATTTCCTCCATAGGAGAAAGATTGGATTTTTCCAGCAGCTCTCCGTGAGATCTTCTTTTGGAAGCGCCTTCACCGGAAAGTCTAAACACATCCCTTTCGGGATCATAGCTGAGCACCGGCGGCAGCTTTCCCGCCGCCTCAAAATCCAGCACAGCCGCTCCGTTTTTCAGAACGCCGCCAGCTTGATAAGCCTCCCACCGTTTTTCCGACCGGTCAATGGCCCGGGGAAAGGGGGCTTTGAGAATATTAGACAAAGGTATCGTCCTTTCCTTTAGAGATGACAATTTCACCGTCATCTTCGAGCTTTCGGATCACGCCCACGATTCTCTGCTGAGCTTCTTCCACATCCTTCATGCGGACATTATGCAGATATTCCATATCGGAGTGGACGGTCTCGCCCATACGCTGAGACATATTCTCGAAAATAAGGGCACTGACCTCCTCGTTGGCTCCCTTGAGGGCAACCACAAGGTCTTTGCTATCCACCTCACGGAGGAAGCGCTGGATGGCCATGTTATCCAGATTGACAATATCCTCGAAGATGAACATTTTCTTGCGGATATCATCGGCCAGTTTAGCATCTCTTTTATAAAGTTCGTCGAAGATGAATTTCTCAGAGCTTCGGTCAATATTGTTCATGACATCGGCGATATAATCCACACCGCCCACCTCCATAAAGTCGGTGGAAACCATGGTGGCAAATTTGCTTTCCAGCACCTTTTCCACCTGCGCGATGATTTCGGGGGAGGTGCGGTCCATCTTAGCGACACGCTCCACCACCTCAATGCGCACTTCCTTATCCAGCTCCGCAATAATGGTGGAGGCCTGATCGGCTCTGGCGTAAGAAAGGATCAAAGCAATGGTCTGGGGGTTTTCGTTTTGGATGGTGGTCATCAGATTTTTATAATCAGCCTTACGAATAAACTCGAAGGCCTTGGTTTTAAGTGATTTTGTGACCCGATCCAGCAAAGAATTCGCTGTCTGGACACCGAAGGCTTTTTCCAGAACATTGCGGGCATAGGTAACGCCGCCTTCTGTGATAACCTTCTGGGTCAGAGCCAGGGAGTAAAAATCATTGAGGATGGCTTCCACATCGTCGGAGCCGATCTTCTGAATTTTTGCAATCTCGAAAGTCAGTTTTTCGATTTCATCTTCATTTAAATGCTTATAAACACTGGCAGCCGTCTCGGAACCCAGCGAAATAACAATAGTAGCCGCTTTTTGGGCCTCAGTCAGCGATGACATAACAATCCCTCCTTCAAAAAGCTGTTACTTGGAGTTGGCAAGCCATGTGCGAATCAGCTGCGCAACAATTTCGGGGTCTGTATCCGCCAGATCTTTGATCTGTGCTTTCAGCTTCTGCTCGGCAGTTTCCTGCATGACAATCGGATCAAATTCAACCTCCGGGTCCACCAGATCAATGAGCGGCGTTCCCTCATCATCATAATATTCCAGCTCATCGCCTTGGTTCGCTGCCGCCAATAGCTTCTTTCTGCGGCGGGCCATGGTTACAAAGAATATGATCAGCAGGCTGCATAAAATAACGAAGATAATGGCGCCCAGCAAAATTCGGCGAGCCACCACATTGTCGGGCAAAATGGGAACGAGACCGGTGGGTTCTTCCACTTTAAAGCGAACCGGCTGAACCGAAACCTTTTCCCGGCTGATACCGGCGGCCGTGGCCACCAGATCAATAATTTGATCCCGCTGGCCATCCGCCAGCAAAGAAGAATCCACCATCACCGCAACGGTCATATCGGTGATGTCATAGCCTTCTTTGACCACCTGATCCCGAACACTGCTGACCAGATAATCCATCACATCGTGAGTGGCACTGTAGCCATCTGCATTCAAATCGCCGGTTTCGGCTGCATATTGGGGAACATCGGTGTTATCTTCAACGCCGGGAACCCCTGCTGCCAGTTGGCCGCCGCCGGTAGTCTCTCGGCTGCGTTCCACATAGTCCAGAGGATTGTTGCCCGGGTTGGCGGGGTCAGCGGGAATGTAGGTGTTGCTTTCGGTGACCTTGCTGTCCAAATCCAGGATACTGTTGACAGCCACTGTCATTTTGCCTTCGCCAAAAGCCGGCTGAATAAAAGAAAGAATCCGGTTGCGGATGGTGTTGTTAACCTGCTCGGTCAGCACCAGCTTTTGAGAAAAGCCATCCACAAAGTTTCTATCCAGGTTGGTAAGCATATCCCCGTCTTCGTCCACAAGGGAAATGTTTTCTTCAAGGAGCCCGGGCACCGCATTCTTAACAATGTTGAGAATGCCGTAAACCTGCTCGCTGCGCAAGATCCTGCCCCTTTTCTTTTGAATCTTCACCGAAGCGGTGGCGGGGGTGCGGTCTTCCTGCAAAACAAAGCTGCTGCTTTGCGGAAGGCTGATGGTCACCACAGCCTTCTGCACCTCGTCAAAGGTTTCAATGGTGGCGGCGAGCCTGTCCTGAAGGTCAAAGAGTTTATACTGATCCTTTTCCAGCTGAGTAGCAGTCAAGCCCATGCCCCGCTGAAAGGTGGAATAATCAAAGCCATCGGCCTTCGGAATGCCGGCAGTGGCCAGATGCATGCGAACACGGAGCTCATCCTCCGCCGGTATGCTCACAGCGCTGCCATCACCGTTGAGCGAAGCAGTAACCTGCAACTCCTGCAAGGCCGCCACAACCTGAGCCATCTCGGCATTGCCCAGATTATCAAACAGCACTACATTTTTACTGGATCTTACATTCAGCACAACCGCAAGCACAATGGAAATCAACACAATCCCGGCCGCAGAGGAAAGAATTAAAATCCTGGTCTTTTTTGTTTGGCTGTTCCAGAAACTTCGTGTCTTATCAATCAAACCCACAGCTCTATCTTTCATACCGTACCTCAAAGCAATTATTTCCGAACCCAAGTAAGACAAAAATCTCTTCTGTCAAATCCCCGGCCTTCCAAAAAGGCTGCACACATTTAACAGAGAGACTTTTAGAGATTTATTCGCATGATTTCGGAATAGGCATCCAACACCTTGTTTCGCATCTGCACCAACATGGTAACGGCAATATCCGCTTTCTGCATATTGGCCATGGCCGCCCCCAGATCATCGGTAAGCCCCAGTGCCATATCCACGGTATCCTGATCCTTGATTGCCTGTGTCTCCTCCACATTGGTCAGTGCCGATTCAAAAAGCTCTCTGAAAGGTACAGCTCCCTGCACACCGTTTTGCACCTTGCCTGTAGCGGCTGGGGTAAACGTATTAATTGGAATAATATTCACGATGCAGTTACCTCTATTCTATTCAACTCTGCGGCAGAGACCACAGCCTCCCGCACAGGCTATTTGCCGATTTCAAGCGCCTTGAGCGCGATGGCCTTCATTGCGTTAAAAGCGGTTATATTGGCTTCATAGGAGCGGCTGGCCGCCATAGCATCCACCATCTCCTTGGTGTTATCCACATTCGGCATCATCACATAGCCCTCTTCGTTGGCATCTGGATGATTGGGGTCATATACCGGAATCATCTCGGATTGATCTTCAATGATCTCCCGAACCATAACACCCCCGTGGCTGGCGCTGCTTTTTTCGCGATAGCGCAGGCTCTCGCTTTTCAGGCGGGAAGCAAAGCGGCTTTGGCTGGGAATCTCCTGAAAGACAGTCAGCTTGCGGCGGTAAGGGCCGCCTTCGGCCGTGCGGGTGGTTTCGCGGTTTACAATGTTTTCAGAAATAACATCCATCCGCTTTTTCTGGGCGGTAATGCCTGAAGCGGCTATATCGAGTGAGCCGAGAAACGCCATGCTTATCTACCTCCGGTTATGGCATATTTTAGGCTGGAATAATGTGCGCTGATTTTTTGCTGCAGCGCCTGATACTGAATCTGGATGCGGGCAAGCTCCACATGCTCGCTGTCAATATCCACATTGCTGCCATCCGCCCGAATGGAGGTGGTGTTATCTTCATAAACATAGGGCTGGGCTTCCTGCACCTTTTGCAGCAGCTGGGAGCGGGGCGCAGCAGCACTGCGAGCGGCTGTCAGCTCTTTTTGCAGGATATTTTCAAACTCCATGCGCTTGGCTTTATAGCCCGGGGTATCCTCATTGGCTATATTGTGCATAACCAGCTGCATCTTTTGCCATTGAGCTGAGAGCGATTTTTCCGCCAAGGTGGCCGGAATCGAGCTGTTTATCATAACAAAGACCTCCCGCCTTGCATCCAATGACACCAGCCAAAGCTGCCGCCAAAACGAAAACGTGTGTTGTGCAAATTGCCCTGCGCTATAGTAGCATTAGAAAGTTGCACAAAAAAACAGCACAAATTTTATACTATA
This sequence comes from Oscillospiraceae bacterium MB08-C2-2, assembly GCA_035621215.1. Classification (NCBI taxonomy): domain Bacteria; kingdom Bacillati; phylum Bacillota; class Clostridia; order Eubacteriales; family Oscillospiraceae; species Oscillospiraceae bacterium MB08-C2-2. Next base: position 2,265,288 of record CP141729.1, read on the forward strand.
TTCCGCCAAAAAACTTCTATCTATAAAAAAACATTTTTTAAGTGCTCTGATATTTTACTGAAAAAAATATGTTTCAACATGAGAGTTTTTATGTAACAAAGCAAAAAAGCACCGCTTAATCCCTATTTTTTGTATAAAATAAAAAGGGTTCGCCGCCAAAGGTTCAAAACTTTTGCAAGCCGTTCTAAAAATAGATTTACTGGACAATTTTTGTCTCGTTTTTTCGCATAAATCCAGCGTAGTTATCTTGTAAACATTATAGTCTAGGCGGTATAGCTTGTCAATACGGGGTTTGTCGAAAAAGGTAATATTTTGGCAATAATTGTTAAATATTGTCGCTTTTTCACCTTTGCTGTAACTTTCAGCTTTATACCAATTGCGTATGATTTAACTGTATAGAGCATTTTTTCAATTGTGAAAATTACATTTTGCACAGAAAGAAGTCTCTCCCCCTCGCTGCAAGATTAGATCGACTCTGTGCGCTCTTCATGAAAGACTTTTTTGGTATGGTTTTCCTTTTTTTCAAATTTCTACATGATATTCTCCTGAAAAAAATGCGTGAAAAAATTAAAGTAAGCGCTGATCCTGCCGAATATATAGATGCGAGGAAAAGTAGATACAACCGCCTAGAAAACGAGGTGAATTCCCTATGAAAATAGATTCCTTTATTAATGCTTACTCCAGAATTTCCCAATCGGGCAAAGAAGCTGCCAAAACCCACCCAGAAAAGCAAATTGCTTCTTCCCGCAGCAAGACCGATGTTGCCGAATTTTCTTCCAGCCAAAACGTTTTTTCCGATAAAAGCCTGGTAGGAGCGAAATCCCGCATTCATCATGACATTTCTCTAGGTGCCTCCCCCGAGCGTCTGGAGGCTTTACGCAACGATATACGTGCCGGTACTTACCGGGTTTCCACCGAGCAGATTGTCAGCTCGATTTTGGGTGGGGAATAGCGTTGCCTTTTCACTTATCAACTATTAAGGAAGTGACGCCCCATTGAAAAGCTATGAGAATTTTTATGCCTATCTTCAGGAGCTTTGCGGCAGCTATGGCGATCTGGCTGGGCTGATTCGGCAAAAAATGGAGGCAGTCAGCCTCCTGGATGTTGCCCGCTTAGAGAATATCATGAAAGAGGAGCAGGCTTTTGTCTTGTTATCCAAGGGCTTTGATCAGGCGGTATCGGCATTTAAAACCGATTTGGGGCTTTCCGGAAACACGCTGCGGGAGCTGCTCCCCCAAATGCCCCAGCAGGAGCGCCCCCGCTTTGAGGCTGTGCATCAGGAGCTTTCGCTGATTTTAGCCGATGTGAAAAACCTCAACGAAAAATGCCAGGAGCTTTTGGGCGATCATCTGCATGTTGTGGAAAAACAGCTCAGAGAGCTGAGCGGCTCCCCCACCTCCACCTATGGGAAAGGCGGCAGCAAGGGTCAATCCGCCGCCGGGCAGCCACGCATGCTTACCAAGTCTGTTTAGGGACAGGGAAAGGACTGTGTTATTATGATCCGATCAACTTTTTCCGGGTTTGAAACAGCCCGTTCGGCCATTACCGCCAGCCAATTGGGGCTGGATACGGTGGGCCATAATATTGCCAATGTCAACACCTCCGGCTATACCCGCCAGCGGGTGGATCAGGTTTCGGTGAACCTGAACGGTTACCAAACCAAATTTCGCACAAACGGGAAAATGGCAGGGCTTGGCACACAGGTCACCGGCGTGAATCAGGTGCGGGATAAGTTTTTGGATACCCGCTACCGGAACGAGGCCTCCAATTACGGTGAGCTCACCACCAGAAGCAACAGCTTGACTGACCTCCAAAATATCTTTGATGAATCCATGACCACCGGCCTCCATGCTCAAATGGAAAATTTCATCAAGCAGGTGCAGTCTTATCACAGCGATGCCTCCAACAAGGAGCTGGCCGTGGTGGTGCGCACTGCCGCCGAACAGTTTTTGCAGGTTCTCAACAAAAATGCTTCCGAACTGAATACAGCCATGGAGCAGCAGATTTTTGATACGCAAACCGCTGTTGCTGAAAATGTGAATGTCATTTTGGACAGCATTGCCGCTCTCAACGATCAAATTCGGCAGGCCAACATTTATGGTGATCCTGCCAACGAAATGAACGACCAGCGCAACATGCTGCTGGATGAACTTTCACAGTATGTGAATATCCGGGTTGTGCGCACACCGGAAAAAATCAGCGAAGGCAATTACGTTGAGCGCCTGAGCATTGATATGGTAGATGAAAGCTCTGGTACCGCCATTAATCTGGTGGATAACAAAACTTTCAACCAGTTTAAGGTAACCAGCGCCACCACCCCTGCCACCAGCCCTCTCTCTGTTTCTCTCACCGATGAGCATGGCCTGATGGCGATTGCCGGCGGCAGCGATATTACCGAAATGTTTTCCGGCGGTGCCATTAAGGGCTATCTGGATATGATCAACGGCAAGGGGGATTACGCCGCCACCGGCGAAAATACCTTCCGGGGTATTCCTTATTACCAAAACACGCTGGATACATTGGCCAGCACCTTCGCCAAAGTGCTCAACGAGGTTAATGCCGATACCTCCTCCGGTTCAACCGTTGCCAAGGATTTGTTTGTTTCCGGCTCAGCAGCCCCTGTAACGGCGCTGAATATCCGAGTTTCAAGCGACTGGAAAAATGATGCCACTTTCTTGACTACAACCCAGAATCCTAATGTTACTACCGACACTAAGCCAGATGCAAAAAACGATAACCTGCTCACCCTGCTCAATTCTTTAAAAGGAGATCAGAGCTTCTCCTACGGAGGCACTAACCACTCTTTCTCCTTTCAGGGATTTATTATCAACACCACCAGCACCCTTTCACAGGATCTTAAACTGACTGACAGTATGCTGGATACCTCCGGCACGGTTATGACCACCATCACAGATCTGCGTGATGCCAACTCCGCCGTGCAAACCGATGAAGAGGCCATTAATATGATGACCTTCCAAAACTACTACAACGCCGCTGTTCGTTTTATGACCACGCTGGATGAAGCGCTGGGGCAAATTATTCAGGGTATGGGTGTTGTGGGCCGCTGAGTGGCACCATTGTAAAGCAAGGAGAAAACCACATGAGAATTTCCAACTCAATGATCAAGCGCAACTATCTGAATACCCTCTCAGTCAATCAGCGCCGGCTCAATGATGCCAACAATAAAGTAACTACCTCTCGGCGGTTCACCAAGATGTCAGAAGATACGGCCACCGCTGTTCGGGCTATGCAGGTTCGTCGTTCACTGGAGCGGGTGGAATCCCAAATTGACACCACCAAAACCATTAAGAACAAAATGACCGCCGCCGAGGATACCTTGAGCCAGATCAATACCCTCACCCAAAATGCGGCTGCAAAGTTCACCTATGCCATCAATGGCTCCAACGATACAGGGGATCGCGATATTCTGGCCGCAGAGCTGGAAAAGCTGCAGAGTGAAATCCTTCAGCTGGCCAACGGTCAATTTTCTGACCGTTATATGTTCGGCGGAACCAACGATACCGAAGTTCCCTTTACAGTGGTAAACGGCAAGCTGGCTTATCAGGGAATTGAGGTCAATCAGCTGGACCCCAGCAATCCTGACCACAAGGCAATTCTGGAGGATGCCGCTTACGCCGATCTGGGTATGGGGATGAACTTTGATGCTCCCGGTCAGGTCAACTCATCCAGTGTGTTTGAGTTCACCCTGCGGGGCGTGGATTTTATGGGCAAAGATGGCAACAACATCTACGATAACCTCACCGCTATGATTGATGTTCTCAGAGCCCCCAGCTTTGATTCCGATAAAGCCGGTGAGGCTTTGGATGACTTTAAGGGCAGTGCCGCCAATCTGAGCTTACAGGTGACCAAGCTGGGTGCCGATACTCAGTTTTTAGATTTCACCACTGAAAGATTGACCAACGCTCAGACTAATCTGATTGAAAAGCAGGAGTATCTGGAATTTGTTAATCCAGCCGAAGCCATCATGGATTTTAAAATGGCAGAGTATGTTTACAACGCCGCTTTACAGATGGGCAGCCGGGTTCTTCAGCCTTCCCTTTTCAACTTTTTAGGATAGCCCCTTCTCTTCAGAAAATGTGACAGAACTCGAGCCTAATTTTAGGTAAATATTTTTCATCCGATCTCCAATTCTTCTTTTCTTTTTTCAGCTATTTGTGTATAATAGAGGGAGAAAATGCTCAGAGTTCCCGCCTAGGGATTTGACTTTTCACAAATTGTTCTTTTTGTAGCTGCAGGGATTGTTTTATTACAGTCATTCAACTTAAAAAGCATCTAAGCCTTTTAAGTTGTTGCAAAAAATGCAATGTGTGGCTCTTCACACAAATGACACATACAGCAAGATTAAACGCACTTTGTGCGTTCCTGACAACGTCAGGGTTTAAAAATCTCTTTGAGATTTTTAAAATTAATCGGCTATTATAAGGCGGCAAGCTCTGCACCAAATGATTTTATGGTGGTGATTGTATGAAGCCTTTGCTCAAAATTTCAACAGTTCCTATTGAAATCCAAATGCAGACCAAGCGTGCTTCTCTGCAATATAACACAGAGCTGCCCTCTGCCACGGTTACCCGCCAGCGGGGAGGCTTGGAAATGCAGTCTTCACCGGCGCAGATTCGCATGGATTCTTACGAAATGCGGGCCAGCATTGGCCTGAAATCGGTGCGCCGCAGCATCTCTGAATCAGCATCAGCCGGGCGTACAGCCGCTATGGAGGCCTCTCGCCGTTACGCCGAAGAGGGCAACCAGATGCTGGATAGCTACGGAAAAGGCCAGCCTCTTGCAGACATTGCTATGTCTCGAGTGATGAATACAGCCGAAACTATTATGTCTTTTTCGCCTTCGGCTTCCACCCAGTTTGAATATGTCCCTCATTCATTGGAGATGCAGTATACCCCGGATGTGCTCAATTATGATTGGCATATCCAGCAGCGGCCACAGATGGAATATGTTCCAGGCAAGGTAGAGGTTACGGTTACCCAATACCCTTCGGTGAATATCGAATTCATCGGCGAGCCGGTTTATGCGCCTCCCAGCGCAAACCCGAATTACCAGCACCATTCGGCTCTGGATATCCGCGGATAAAATGAATAAATTCGTATAATTACGCGAAATCGTGCCACTCTAGTTGTGTGGCACGATTTGATGCTATTTTGATGAGCCAACGCACAGGAACATTAAAAACATCAATGGAGGAACCATATGATTGTCAACAGCGCAGTATTTGGCGAAATGGATGTAGACGTCCATGCAGTTTATAACATTCCCGGAGGGCTTCTGGGCTTTGAAGACCAAGAAAAATACGCTCTGATCACCAAGCAGGATGAGGACGTTACTTTAAAATGGTTTCAGGCTGTTGAGGATGTTGTGCCTTGCTTTGTTGTATTTGATCCTTTTGATATTATCGAGGGCTATGACCCCATAGTGGAACCCAGTGATTTAAAACACTTGGGATGCAAAACCTTTGAAGAGCTGACCTTTCTGGTGATTGCTGTTGTTCCGGAGGATATGACTCAAACCACTGTAAACCTGAAAAGTCCTATCATTCTGAATAAAAGCAATCAGCTCGCCCGTCAGGTGATTTTAGCCAACCGGGATTACCCTGTCCGTTTCTCTCTTTTCCCGCAGCCCGCCTTTGAAGAACCGGCTGTCGCCGCAGAAAGTCCAGCAGAATAATTCTTAAAATTGGCTACAATGGGGGGACCTCTGTGCTTGTTATCAGCAGAAGGATTGGAGAATCTTTTATTATTGGCGATAATATTGAGGTAACCATTTTGGATATCTCGGGTGGCAAAGCTGTTTTGGGCATCAACGCCCCGAAAGATGTTAAGATCGACCGGGGTGAAATCTCCGGTTTGCTGGTCACCAACCGTCAGGCCGGCGCAAGCAGCGGCAATATTAATATGAAAGGCTTCTCCAAGCTTATTAAAAATCGGTATGGCCGCTGAACCCCAGACCCCTTACCTGGTGTCTGGGGTTTTTCCCTATCAAGCCTGATTTTTATACAGAACAATAGGAATTCTATGATTGGTTTTACTAAAAGGAAGGAGTTTTAATATGGCTATATTGGTAACGGGAGGTGCCGGCTTTATTGGAAGCCACACCTGCGTGGAATTATTGGAACAGGGCTATGAGCTGGTGGTTTTAGATAACTTCTCTAACTCCAAACCGGAGGCTATCGCACGCATTCAAAGAATTGCCGGCAAGGAGCTTCGACTTTATACCGGTGATATGCTTGACGAGGCCATTCTCAACAGAATTTTTAAAGAGAACAAGATCGAAGGGGTCATTCATTTTGCAGGCCTTAAGGCAGTAGGCGAATCGGTTCGGCAGCCGCTGCGCTATTATTACACCAATATAACCGGCACCCTGAACCTGTGTCGGGTGATGGAACAGTTCGGCTGCAAGCGGCTTGTTTTTTCTTCCTCCGCAACTGTATATGGCCTGAACCAGAATGTCCCCTTCCGTGAGGATTATCCCCTTTCCACCACCAACCCCTATGGTGCAACCAAGCTGATGATAGAGGATATGCTGCGTGATATCTGTGCCGCTGACCCGGAGTGGAGCGTGGCTCTCCTGCGGTATTTCAATCCCATCGGTGCCCATGCCAGCGGCCTTTTGGGAGAAGACCCCAACGGAATCCCCAATAACCTGTTGCCGTATATTTGCCAGGTAGCTGTGGGCAAGCTAACAAAGCTTCATGTTTTCGGTGATGACTACGATACACCGGATGGCACAGGTGTGCGGGATTACATTCATGTGGTAGATTTGGCTTTGGGCCATTTGAAGGCCATCGATTATGTCATGGATCACAGCGGTGCCACTGCCATTAATCTGGGCTCCGGACACGGGTACAGCGTGTTGGATGTCATCAAGGCTTTTGAAGAAGCCAGCGGCCTCACCATTCCTTATGTAGTTGATCCCCGCCGAGCCGGAGACATTGCCGTTTGCTACGCAGACTGCACCAAAGCGCTTAAGGAATTGGGCTGGAAATCCTCTCTGGATTTAGCTCAGATGTGCCGGGATTCCTGGAGCTTTGTTCAAAAAAATCCTGACGGTATGTAACTATAAGGCGCAAATAATGGCAGCATAGGCCGATTGCTTTAGACCTATGCTGTGCTTTTACGCTATACGGCTAAAAAAGATTGTGGGAAGGGATGTGAATCCATGAATGCCTTGAAGAGAATCGTAACCTTTCTTTTCAGCCGTCTGTTTGTTGTTGCTTTAATGCTTTTGGTTCAGATGGCTCTACTGATCGCAGTATTGACACATTACAGCCAAAATGCAATTTATCTCTATCTGGGCCTTAACGCTTTAAGCTTCTTTGCTGTTATGGGTGTTGTATCCAACCATGAGAATCCCGCCTATAAAATGACCTGGATTATTGCCATTATGCTGTTCCCTTTGACTGGCGGCGTATTTTATCTGCTGCTGGGCAATAAGCGGATTCCCCATAAGATGCGAAATAAGATCAAGAATACTTCCTTTGTAACCCGAGAATTTCATGGTGAAAACCGTCTGTGCGAAACACAGCTGGAGCCAAAAAACAGTCAGCTTGCCATTCAGAGCCGCTACATTTACAACGTTTCCGGCTTCACGGCTATGGGCAACACTGCCAATCACTACTACGCTCTAGGGGACGATGCTTTCCCGCATATATTGGAGCAGCTAAAAAAAGCGGAGAAGTTTATTTTTCTGGAATACTTTATCATCCGTCCCGGCCGAATGTGGAACACTATTTTAGGCATTTTGCAGAAAAAGGCCGCTGATGGTGTTGAAGTCCGGGTCATGTACGACGACATCGGCTGTATCAATACCCTTCCTCCGGAATATGATCAGCTCTTGGAAAAATCGGGCATCAAGGTACGGGTTTTTAATCCCTTTCGGCCACGTCTTACGCCCTTGGCCAACTATAGAGATCACCGCAAAATTCTGGTGGTTGACGGTAATGTGGCATTCAGTGGCGGCTACAACCTAGCCGATGAGTATATCAACGAATTCGAGCGGTTTGGCCATTGGAAGGATACCGGCTTTATGCTTCAAGGAGACGGTGTTTGGAGCTTCACCTTTATGTTTCTACAGCAATGGGTAAGCTGTGGAAAGACAACAGAGCTGATTGATTACGATGCATACAGGCCCACTTTAACAGTAGCAGAGCAGGATGGATTGGTTCAGGCTTTCGATGATTCCCCGCTGGATCGCTTTAATGTTTGTGAAACCATCTACCGCAATATGCTCAGCCGGGCCCAACGATATATCTATATTGCAACACCTTACCTAATATTAGACAGCGATATGGAAAACACCCTTTGCAACGCTGCACAAATGGGCTTGGATGTGCGAATTTTAACGCCCAGCATCCCGGATAAATGGTATGTACACTTGCTGAGCCGCTCTTACTACAATCACTTAATTCAGGCCGGAATTACTATCTATGAATACTCGCCCGGCTTTATGCATGGAAAAATGATTGTGGCCGACGATGAAATCGCCACTGTAGGAACGTGTAATATGGATTTTCGCAGCTTTTATCTCCACTACGAATGCGGTGCTGTGTTTTATCTTTCCTCTATGGTGGGTAAAGTAAAAGCCGACATGGAAGCCACTTTTGCTGTATCCCATAAAGTGACGCTGGAAGAAGCCCGAAAAATCTCCTTGCCTATGCGTGTTGTAAGGGCATTTATTAAACTCTTTGCTCCTTTAATGTAAATATTCGCCTCTTCTGTTTGGCAAAGCATAAATCAGGCCTCCGGCTAAGCCGGAGGCCTGATTATCTCTAAACGAGCATTATACTGGTAAACATCTAAAAATACATTGAATGCCCTTGTATGTGCATTCCTGCTCCGCTGCCGTTGAGACGGCAAAACTCCACGGCTGTCTTTGTGTGTTCCCTGTTGGCTTTAAAGGTAACAAGCGGGGTAAAGCTAACATTCATCCCACTAATAGGGCTGGCGAATGTCTGTAAATACAAAAAGCGTATCCGATTGGAGAGAAATCGGATACGCTTAATTCTTTTGTTAATTAATACGAAGGATTAATTATTTTTTGAAGGCAACAGCGCCCATAGCAGCCAGAGCCACTACACCAGCAACAACAGCGACATTGGCAAGGCCATTAACGCCAGTGTTGGGGTTGTTGTTGGGGTTAGGATTGACAACAGAAGCTTCGGGAGCGGAAGAGGAAGCTACGGAAGACTCAACAGCTTCTTCAGACTCTTCTACTTCTTCAACAGCGGTAGCAACATCCAGCTTCTTCTCAGACAGATAGATTTTGCTGGAGAAGGGGAGCAGATCAGCAGTGGTGCCGATGGCTTCACCCTTATCGTTATAGGCATAGAACTTGTCGCCGCTCAGGTCAAATTTAACCATTTTGCCGCCAGTGCTGAAACCAGACTGATTCAGGTTATAAACCATCAAGTCAGAATATTTATTCAGCATTTTTTCGTCAGAAGCAGAAACTTCCATGTTGACGGTAAAGTAATATTTTTTACCATCCATCATCTTAGTTACGAGGGAAACACCGTTACCGCCGTATACTTCAACCTTAGAGTTGTAACCATCGGCTTCGGCGACAATATTGGAGGAAAGATCAACATAGTCGCGATCACTCTCAACAAGCTCAACTTCATTTTCCAACTTGCCTACCAACTCAGCATAAGTAGACTGTCTTTTACCATCCTGAGCCAGATAGACTTTAATAGAAAAATCAATGGCCTTTGTGCTAATATGCTCTTTAATAAAGCGAACGCGCACATAGGTAACCTTATTACTATCAGTGTAAAAGTCAATATCACGAATTGCATTGGAACCAGAAGAAATGGTTCTCTGGACCTTAATTTTAGAAGATTTCAAATTGGCTTCATTGATCGGATACGCTTTGTCACTCTTATCTTTTTGAGGAACAACAGCTCCATCTAAGCTAAGAAGGATACTTCCATCTGCACGAACCTCCAAATCATCCAGAGATCCATTGCTTTTTTCAGTCATAGCTACATCTTTATCAACTAACAGTTTTTCATTTGCTGCAAAAGAAGTAACCATCATGCCAACAGATAAAACAGCTGCCAGCGCAAGCGCTAATGCTTTTTTCATTAAAACTTCCTCCTTCATTTTATTTAACTATAATTCGGGAAATTACTCTCCAGTTATTCCCCATTTATTGTTTACATAATACCACAAGTCAAAACAAAAATCAATACTCTTCTGCAAATTTTCGTCATAACTTTGTAACTTTTTTCTATGGTAAAGCAAGATACCCAAAGCAATCTTCTGGAAAGGCTACCATAATACTTATATAAAGACATTGCCTCAATTGCTGTCTCTTCGCCTTTTTACCCGTTAATAGACCCACTCTAATTTCTCTTTTCCATATAGTCAAAACCTCCGGCTAAGCCGGAGGCTTGAATAAGCCCTAGAAGGGCACAATACAGACAGTACCCCTAAAGGGGTCCCGAAAGATCTGCCATCCGCATTGCTTTCTCGGGCAACCCCTAAAGGGGTACGTTTTTATGCCTTGGTGTTCTTGCTACCCGTAAACGGGTCAGTGTACTCCTTGAGACTCATCTGATCGGATAGCTCATCTTCCTCCAATTGCTTTTTGATATACTCCTGTATCTGCTTTTTATTCCGCCCTACTGTATCCACATAATACCCTCTTGCCCAGAAATGCCTATTTCCATATTTGTACTTCAAATTTGCATGACGGTCGAATATCATTAAGCTGCTCTTCCCTTTTAGATACCCCATTATCTGCGATACACTAAACTTTGGTGGTATACTGATTAGCATATGGATGTGATCTGGGCATGCGTTCGCTTCTATAATTTCTACCCCTTTTTGATCACACAATTTCCTTAGGATAAACCCTATGTCTGCTTTAATTTCCCGATATATTACTTGTCTCCTGTATTTTGGTGCAAATACTACGTGGTATTGACATCTCCACTTGGTATGTTCTAAACTGTTTATGTCTTTCATTTAAAGACCTCCTCGATTTTTTAGTTAGGTTGGCAGACCTTAACTTTTAATATATCGGGGAGCTTTTTTCTTGTCCATACCTATAAGGTCTTTCTCCACCGGCAAAGCCGGTGGTTCTTAAGCAAAAGAATCGTACCCGATTGGAGAGTAATCGGGTACGATTAAATTCAATTATTAATTATCCTTTAAAGGATTAATTATTTCTTGAAAGCAACTGCGCCAGCAGCGGCCAGAGCCACTACACCAGCCACAACAGCGATGTTGGCAAAGCCGTTAACACCAGTATTGGGGTTGTTGTTGTTGTTGGCAACAGAGGACTCAGCAGGAGCTTCGGAAGCATCAACATCAGACTCTTCAACTTCAGAAATGCCGCTCATGTCAAGCTTCTTGTCGGACAGGTAAATCTTCTTGGAGAAAGCAAGCAGATCAGCAGTGGTGCCGATAGCTTCGCCCTTCTCGTTGTAAGCATAGTACTTGTCGCCATCAAGGTCAAACTTAACCATTTTGGCACCAGTGGTGAAACCAACCTGGTTCAGGTTGTAAACGATAACATCAGGATATTTGTTGAGGATTTTCTCATCAGCAGAAGAAACATCCATGTTAACGGTGAAGTAGTATTTTTTGCCATCCATCATCTTAGTGATGAGGGATACGTTGTTGCCGCCGTATACTTCGATCTTGGAGTTGTAACCATCAGCTTCGGCAACCAGATTGTCAGAAAGATCCACATAATCGCGATCGCTCTCAACAGTCTCAACTTCATTCTTCATTTCGCCGGACAGCTCAAAGTAGTCAGAGCTTCTCTTGCCATCCTTGGCCAGATAGATCTTCATGGAGAAGGAAGTAGCCTTAGTGCTAACATATTCTTCCAGGAAGCGAACACGGACATAGGTGATCTTGTCCTTAGTGTTGAATTCGATATCACGAATTACATTAGAACCGGAAGAAATGGTTCTCTGGATGGTGATCTTAGCTTTTCTCAGGTTGGATTCGTTAACAACAACACCGTTAGTGGTAAGAGCGTTGACAACAGGCAAAGAAATCTCGCCCTCAGCGCGAACCAAAACATCCTGATAATCGGAACCGATGGTGGACTTTACGCCGGAAGAGCCCAATTGAGATACATCGTTAATGTCCAACTTAGCTTCAGCAGCAAAAGAAGTAACCATCATGCCAATAGACATAACAGCTACCAGCACGAGTGCTAATACTTTTTTCATTAGAATTTCCTCCTTAAAATTTAAAACGTCAATTAGGGGGGACATACTCTCCAGCTATCCCCTTGACTTGTAGGTTCATAATATCATACTCAGAAATAAAATGCAATGGGTTTATGAAAGTTTTTGTAATTTTTTTGTAACTTTTGAATGCAACAAAATCAATTTTAAAAATTTTCCGCTTTGCAATCAGCTTTCCGCGGGCTTGGAAATCTCTATGGGCGGGTCAGCGTATCCGTTTTTGTAATAATCGCTGTCCGGTTCTATGGCTTTATTGAGCTTTTCAGCCGACAGCACATAGTTCCCCAGCGTGTTGGTGCGTATAGTTACGGTGCCGGTGGCTCCACTGCCTTTGTCAAAGCCTGCTTTGGTGGAATCCAGCGCATACAGTGTATCGCCCACAATCTCATAAGTATAAACCCGCACCTGCCCAGCCTTATTGGTAAACTTTTTATTGTTCACATCAATTTTGAGGCTTCCATTGGAGGGGAAGGAATCGTTGCCGCCGAGGAAGTTATAGTATTCCATATAAAACTTGGGATACATAACCGATAAGCTGGGGTCTTTCTCACGGCTCAGATTCAGGTAATAGACACCAGTACGGGTCACTCTCCCGGCATAGGTAATACCTTTGCCGAAATCAAAAGAAACATCCCCATAATAATGGCCGTTGGTCTTAAATTTAGTGGGGGTTTCCGCTCCATATACAGAGTTATCATCAATCTCAACGGTACGGTTGGCAATCTGAGTCCGGAATTCCACCCGGGTTTGCTGGTAGGAAACCTTGTTGACCGAAAGCACCAGCTTAAGCTCCACGGCACTGGGATTCAACCGCAAATAGTCATCCACCAGCTTAATTTTAGCGTAAACGCCAGCTTCCATGCCTTTGATCTTTTCTTTTTTGCCGTCAACGGTATCCACCGATTCCACAAAGTTACCGCCTACAACGCCCTGAATGCTGGCACGCAGCTCATTATCCTTTAAATGTTTGGAAGTTGCCCTCACCAACTGAGGATTTTGATCCCGCTCATCCATAACTACAATAGGCACATAAATAACGGTTCCGGGCAGCAGCTCGGAATAATTCGGGTCGGTATTGAGAATACCGTTGCCAACGACCACCGCTTCATCCTCTGAAAAACCGAAGGAAAGAGTTTCATCGGTGAGCCCGCCGCCGTAATCAAAGCCATAGGCTTGTGTAAGTGCTGTCATTGAGAGCATGCTGGCCAGAGCCACAGCAAGGGCGATCAGCTTTCTGAGCATGACTGCGCCTCCTTTCCATATCTACATCAAATATCTCGGCTATACCACTATTATAATGAAGAGTTGTCTTGCAATTTTATCGTTGTGGCCGGATGTTGCTGCAAGACTTTAGATGCCATAAACCCGGCGGGCGTTTTCACAGGTAGCATCCAGCAGCTCCTGGGCGGATATTCCCTTAATTGCCGCCAAAGCCTGAGCCGTCTGCGCAATCATGCTGGAATCACACCGCTTACCCCGGTATGGCTCAGGGGCCATGTAGGGGCAGTCGGTTTCCACCAACAGACGTTCCAGCGGAACCGCAGCGGCCGCTTCCACGGTCTTGCGGGCGTTTTTAAAGGTGACCACGCCGGTAAAGCCGATATACAGCTCCATTTTCACCAATTCCCGCACCATCTCGGCCGAGCCGGAATAACAATGAACGATCCCCTTGGGGCGATGGCGGCGAAGCAGCTCCATAGTATCGCCGTGGGCCTCTCGGTCATGGATAATCACCGGCAAATCCAATTCTTTGGAAAGGATCAGCTGTTTTTCAAAAACTTCCCTTTGCATCTCCCGTGGGGAAAAATCATAGTGATAATCCAGCCCCATTTCACCCAGCGCCTTGATTTTGGGGGATTCCCCCACCATCTCCCGCAGGGCCTGCTCCCAGCCAGCGGGGGCATCCCCCGCTGGCTGGGGGTGAATCCCGGCGGAAGAGTAAATGAAATCATACCGGGCGGCAAAATCGCATCCAATCCTTGAGGTTTCCAAATTGGTGCCTGCATTCATTATATAAGCAACGCCTTTTTCGGGAAGACCCGCTAAAAGCTCCTCCCGATCCGGGTCAAAGCGGCTGTCATCGTAATGTGCATGGCTGTCAAAAATATGGTTCACAGGTTTAAAGACTCCTTTATTGGTGAGACTTCGTCTCTTTGTTCGGGCTTAAGCAGGCAAAGACGTTACCCTTGCACACAACTGCATTCCTGAAACGTAAAACCTTTTTTACTAAAACTGGTTTTTCTTTGGCCGCTTCCTTTTCTCATAAAGAAAGGACATGCCATCGCGAACATGCTTAACAGCTTCAGTCAGGCTACGCTCGGCGAAAGAGCAAAGCTCCCGCGCTCGTGCCGCGCGGACTGGCACATACTTTCTCTTCAATGAGAAAGTATGCAAAGAATTGCCAAGGGGGCGCTCCCCCTTGGCACCCCCCAGATCCGAAATCGCACTAGGTGGAATTCCTTTCGCTTAGGTCGCGCTTATGCCGCACAGGCAATTTCTTTATTTAGCTGAAAAAAAGCCGCTTACTAATATTGGGTAAAGTTCTCCCATCGAGCACAAGGCAAAATTATTCTTAGAAACTGAGCCCGGCGAAAGGGGCGAAGCCCCTAGCGGATTTTAGAACCAACGGGTACATCCTCATCCACAAAAAGAACCCGGGCAGATTCGCCCACATCGGCGGCTAGGATCATACCTTGGGATTCCACACCCCGCAGCTTGGCGGGCTTGAGGTTTGCCACCACGATAATCTTTTTGCCGATCAGATCAGCGGGCTCATACCACTGGTGAATACCCGAAACCACCTGACGGCCGCCCTGCCCATCATCCAGCTTGAGCAGCAGCAGCTTATCGGCCTTGGGAACCGGCTCACAGGCAGTAACCTGTGCCACCCGCAGCTCAACCTTGGCAAAATCGGCAATATCCAGAGCAGTTGCCACACCGGGGACTTCGTTTTTCTTCTCAGCCTTAGGAGCGGGGGCTTCCTTAGCTTTTTCAGAGGGAGCGTCCAGCTTGGCCAGCTCCTCCAGTTCCTTTTCTAAGTCAATGCGGGGGAAGAGAACCGGGCCCTTAGAGACGGTTACATTCTCAGGCAGCAAGCCGAATTTGGCTGTGGATTCCCAAAGGGTAAGCTCTTCTCCCGCCCCGATCTGCTTTTGAATCTCCACAGCGGTGTGGGGCATAAAGGGGGTGATCAGCACCGAAATGATGCGGATGCTTTCCAGCAGGTTATACATAACAGTGGCCAGCCGGGGCTGATCCTTTTCTTCCTTGGCCAGAACCCACGGCATGGTCTGGTCAATATACTTATTGGTGCGGGCCACCAGCTGGAATATCTCGGTGAGAGCGTGGGGAAATTGAAGCTGCTCCATTTCATCCTCTACCCGGGCTTTGAGTGCACCGGCCATTTGCAGCAGCTCGGCATCCTCGAGGCCTTCGGCTCTTGCGGTGGGCAGGGTGCTGCCAAAGTATTTTTCCACCATAGCCACGGTACGGGAAACGAGATTGCCCAGATCGTTGGCCAAATCGGCGTTGATGCGGCCGATGAGGGATTCATTGGTAAAGCTGCCATCCTGCCCAAAGGGAATCTCCCGCAGCAGATAATAGCGAATCGCATCCACACCATAGCGCTCGCAGAGAATCACAGGGTCCACAACGTTGCCCTTGGATTTGCTCATTTTATCCCCATCAAAGAGCAGCCAGCCATGGCCGTAAATCTTCTTGGGCAGGGGCAGCTCCAAAGCCATCAGCAGAGCGGGCCAGATAATAGCATGGAAGCGGATGATCTCCTTGGCCATGAGCTGCACATCGGCAGGCCAGTAAGCCATATCGTTATAGCGGTCGTTTTCGTAGCCCAGAGCGGTGATGTAGTTGGAAAGGGCATCCACCCAGACATACACCACGTGGCCGGGGTCAAAATCCACCGGAACACCCCATGTAAAGGAGGTGCGGGAAACACAGAGGTCATCCAAGCCCGGCTTTAAGAAGTTGTTAACCATCTCGTTGACCCGGGTTTGAGGCTGAAGAAATTCGGGCTGATCCTCATACAGCTTTAGAATACGGCCGGTATAAGCGGAAAGACGGAAGAAATAAGCCTCCTCCTCGGCGGCCTCAACCTCACGCCCACAATCGGGGCACCGGCCATCCTTGAGCTGGCTTTCGGTCCAGAAGGATTCGCAGGGCTTGCAGTATTTGCCCTTATATACAGATTTATAGATTTCACCCTTATCATACAGCTTCTTGAAAATCCGCTGTACCGATTGGATGTGGTAATCATCGGTGGTGCGGATATAGCGGTCATAGGTGATACCCATCCGCTCCCAGAGAGCCTTGATGCCTTTTACGATGTCATCCACATATTCCTTGGGGGAAACACCGGCTTCCTTGGCCTTGGCCTCAATCTTTTGGCCATGCTCGTCAGTACCGGTTAAAAACATCACATCAAACCCGCGCATTCGCTTGTATCTGGCCATGGCATCGGTTACCACAGTGGTGTAGCTGTGCCCGATGTGGAGCTTATCCGAGGGGTAATAAATGGGGGTGGTGATATAAAACCTTTTGTCGTCCATTGTTCGTTTTGCCTCCTGTAGCCTTTTGGTTTGATGCAGCCCTACCATAGAATCAGTATTGCTGGAAAAGCGCAGATTTATGCTGTTTTCCTCAAAGAGAAAAGGAATCTCCAAAATGGGATAAACTACCTACCAGTATAACATGCGGGGGCTTTTTTATCAAACGTAAAATCCAGTGCTGCCCATTGTGCAAGGGGTGAAAAAATGCTATACTGTTCTCAGAAGACATTTTCACATTTAGGGAAAAGTCTTTCAGTGCATATACCTGTTATAAAAGAGGTTTTAGAGCTTTGGATATGAGCCAACCACCATGCACGGCAATGATACAGTAAATTCACTTCAAACCGGTTTTGATCCTGTTTTGAAGCGCAATTAGTACGAGTAAAGGATTGATGTTCAATGCAATGTAAAACCTGCGGCAGCCAGCTCCCCCCCGGCGCTTCTTTTTGCAGCACTTGCGGTACTCAGGCTGGACCCGAGGGCGTGCAGTGTCCCCGGTGCGGCCAGCAATTTCCCGTGCAGCCCCCGGTCTGCGCCAACTGCGGCTTTCAGTTTATACCCCCGGTAAGCCAGCCTGTTTATGGGCAGAAATCCAGAATGGCGGCGGGCATTCTCGGCATTCTGTTGGGCAGTCTTGGCATTCACAACTTTTATCTGGGCTTTACCCAGCGTGCTCTGATTCAGCTTTTGGTTTCAATCATCGGCGGCTTTCTTTCCTTTGGCATTGCTTCCTTTGGTATGGGCGTATGGGGGCTTGTGGAGGGTATCTTCATTCTCACCGGTGACCCCCGCTACCAGCGGGATGCCATGGGTGTTCCCCTCAAGGATTGATTTTAATCGATAAATTTGCTATAATCAAACATGCGAGCAAGCAAGACAGCGGCAGAAACGACTCCGAAAGGGCGTTTTTGAGGAAAGTCCGAGCTTCATAGGGCAGGATAGCTGCTAATGGCAGCCAGAGGCGACTCTAGGGAAAGTGCAACAGAAATATACCGCCGGTTTTTAACCGGTAAGGCTGGAAAGGCGAGGTAAGAGCTCACCAGAGTGCAGGTGACTGCACTGCTGTGTAAACCCTATCCGAAGCAACGCCAAGCGGGGAAATATACGGCTGCCCGCCGTTTCCTCCCAAGGGCGGCTTGATGCCTCACTGGCGACAGGGGGCACAGATAGATCGTTGTCAAATACAGAACTCGGCTTATATGCTTGGTCGCTTTTAAGAAAAAAGAGAAAGGCTTTTCCCTCAGGGAAGAGCCTTTCTTTTATAGCCACACTTGCCTCATTGTTAAGTTATGGAGCCGGAGGGGATTTTTATGTATGAGCGAATCCGCGGCCTGCGGGAAGATCGGGATATGACCCAAACACAGCTGGCAGCTTATCTGCAAATTCACCAGACAACCTATTCCGACTATGAGCTGGGCCGACTGAACATTCCCATCCCTATTTTAGAGCGGCTGGCGGATTTTTATGAGACCAGCCTTGACTATCTGGTGGGACGCACCGATATAGCCGAGGCATATCCCCCGCACCGTAGATAAAAGCCAATAGGGGCTTTGTCCCTTCTATCAGGATCTTTCTTCCATCGTGTGCAAAGGCAGCTACATGATCAACCTATGCCCCAAGTAGTTTCTCTTTAATCTTGTACTTTTTTAAAAAGAAAGGCTGCCATTGGTCCACAGGAGCCACAAGAGAGGATCGGCGGTATGCAAGGGCACCGGCCTGGATACCGCACCACTGGGCTGGGGATCGGCGCCAAGAGCGCTGATGCCGAAAAAGGCATACTTTTCAAACTGGGAGGTGATCTGGTTGATGAGCTGGCGGTCGGACCAGCCCTCCAGCATACTCTGCACCTCCAGGCTGGTGTTGTGAAACTCAATGCTGTCAAAACTGCCGGGCTCCAGCAGACGGGAAGGGTACCGCAGGCAGCTGGATACATCCAAAAACTTTTCCAGCTTATCGATTTTGGTCAGGCACACGGCAATGGGGATGGGAATCTTACGGCTAAGGGAGCCCATCTTACTTTGGGAGCGGATCAGATGAATCACCCGGGTGAGAATATCCCCGGCGTGAGAAGCCTGCTCCTCGCCACCGCTTTGCCCCGTATATTCCCGCAGGCGGGGCAGTTCCATGGGGTCAATGAGAAACAAAAGCCCCTTGGAATGGACAATGCTCTGGTTAAACTGCTCCAGCAGGCGTGCATCCTCAAAATTGCCGCCGCAGGTATCATAAAAGGTCAGGTTGGTGTTCTTCCCCTTTTTGCGGTTCCCAAAGACAAGGGAATAATAGAGCGGTTCCAAAGATTCCTCCCGGGTGCTTTCCAGACAGTGCTTTTCTACAAACAAAGGCTTGTAATAGGCCTGCTCATAATGGCGGAGGGTCTTATCCCCCCCTTGGGCATAAAGGGTGCAGTCAAAGGCCTTGCCAATCTCGTTTTTCAGCTGGTTGATCAGCACCGCCAGATAGTGGCTTTTCCCGGCCTGCTCCCCGCCGATAACCGAAATGGCGCACTCCTGCCCGGTTTCCACACCAGCGGGCAGTTCTGCCCCACAGCCGGGGCAAAGACGCACCGAAAGCTCCCGCCCGCAGGCCGAACAGATTGGAGTGGGAGAAAAACGCCCCCCCGCCTTAACGGGATGGTCATGATCCCGGCAGTTTACACAGGCCTCGTTTCCGCATAGGTAATTGTACTGGCCCACCAAATACCGTCTGAAGCATTTGGGGCAGGTATAATGACGCATTGCATTCTCTCGCTTTCAGCAGGCTGTTTTAGGTGAGCTTGCAGGAGCTCCCCGGAAGCAGCCTGTTTTTTTCATAGTAGGCTTCATCGCAGAAAAACATCTTAACATAAAGATCCTCCGGCAAATCGGTGGTATGGAATTCATGAATGGTAAGGCCGCCGGTTTCTTTATCCTCCAACGAGAACAGGGGCATCCCATCGGAAATTTTCAGGGGCATGCGCCCTACCCGGCCCACAATCACGGCTGGGGGAAACGCCTGTGTCTGGGGGCTGGAAAGCGTGATGGATACCTTGCCCTTTGCCGAAAACCGTTTGCGCCGGTAGCGCAGCTGATAAACAATATCCCGCCTTGCCCGATTATCCGCCAGCAGGCGGCTGCCGGAAGCGTAAAAGCCCTTGCCTTCCGGGGAAACAAACACCGAAAACACGGCGATGTAATAGGTTACTGGCTCTGGGCCACGGATCACGATGCCTGCGTTGTAATCATACTGCTCCCGGCTGCACCGGAAGGTGGTAGCTCCAATCTCTTCGGGGCTTTCGGGGTAGCGGTCAAAGCGGTAGGCCACCGCCACCTCCCGGACACCGGAGGGCCATTTCAGGTTGACAAACAGCTCTTCTCCCGCTACATCCCATGTCAGCTTATGGACATTGGGAACATTCACCAGATAGGAGGGTTCGCCCACCGTGGCAAACCGGCCGCCCACCACCGCCGCAAACAGATAGCATCCCCCGGTCAGGTCCATATGAAACCGCCCACTGCCGTTATGGCGGGATTCCAAATCCAGACGGCGGTATTTTTGGAGCAGCTCCGCCACCTCCACCATATCCCCGGAGCGATAAGCCGGGCGGCTGGAAGAACTGAGCAGAAGCACATCCTCTTGATGGGCCGTGCTCCAGTTGACCACATACTCATCCGGCCCGGCACCGGCCACCACCAACCGGTCAATGGGGGCCATCCTCGGGTGGGGAACCACGCTCTCACACCGGCCGGGGGAATAAAACAGCTCCTCCCCCACCTGATAGCCCACCACGAAATAATACCAGTATTCCGCCCCATTGCGCAGGCGGGTATCGGTGAAGCCATCCAGCCTTTTGTTTTCCAAGTCAATGCCATCCCCAAGTGTTTTGGGCTTTTCGCCGCCCAGCTTGCGCCACATGCGCACCTCCCGGATAGCTGGGTCAAATTTCCAGGTGATATAGGCTCCGCCATCGGTGGGGAGGAGCATCAGCTCCGAAAGCTCCGGCACCAGCACCACCGGGCCAGCCACCGGGCCTTTGCCGGAACAGGCGTTTCCCCGGCAGGCAAATATTCGATAATAGTAGAGCTTCAGGCGCTGGGCTCCCGTATCCTCATGGCGGCGCAGACCACCGGTATAGATGGTTTCCCCATCCCCCGGGCTTTCAGGGGGGCCACCCTCCTTGCGCACCAATCGATAATAAGGCTCGCCGCTGGCATTCGAACTGCCCCAATACAGGCGGATGCGGTTCTCCTGCACCCGGGCCTGCAAGGCAGAGGGGGGCTCCGGAGGGTATTTAGCCAGCATCCGGTTGATTTCAATGCTGTCGGTTACCATTTCGCCCAGCTCCACCAAAAGCTGAGCGTTGACTTCGCCCTTGATCCGGGCATCGTCCAAAATCCGCTCCACCTCGCCCACCGAGCTTTCCACCGCACGGCGGTAACCTTCCGGCAGAGTGATGCCCTGTAATTGAGCCTCGGCCAGAAGCTGAGCCGCCGCATACAGCTGCTTGTTGGCAAGGCAGTCGTCCAGCGAATCGGCCAAGGCTTTGTATTCATCCACCAGAGCCTTGGTCTGGAGCTCCAAATCGGCCAGCTCCTTATGCCCCGGCCAGAACCGGGCCGCAACCTCCAGACTGCGCCGGGCGGCACCCCAGCGCTTATCCAGCAAAGCGGTCTTGGCCTGCTCCAAGTGGATCAGGGCGTTGTGCATGGCCCCGATACGAAAGCCGCAGGCGGTGCAAACGGCCGCTCCGGGCAGGTTTTCCTCACCGCAGGAAGGGCAGGGGCCTTGCAAAAAGGAGCCGCAGGAGCCGCACAGCCGGGCATCGGCCTGCCGCTTTGCCCCGCATTCCGGGCAGCGAAGCTCCGTTTCGGCCAGGGCTTCCTCCCGACCCATGGGAATGGCATAGGAAAGGCAGTATTCCCGAATATAAGCCTCTGCATTGAGCACCGTTGCGCCGTATTTTTCCACGGCAAAGTTAATGAGCCGCAGAAGAACACCCTCGCTGATGCTTTTGGAGCGGATGCTCTCATCGTGAATCAAATCGTTGAGAGCAGGGAAGGCGGAGATGGCCATATAGCGGTCATAACGGCTTTTGGTTTCAAAGCTCTGGAACTGGCGCAGGCAAATGCCTGCCAGTTCCTGCGCCGCCGCATTGACTGCACTTCGGTTGGCGCTTGCCGTGGCCCAGCGGCGTTTTTCCTCCGCCGCCTCCCGCAGCTTTTTGATAGAAGAATAGCTGGGCAGCTCCAGAAAGTCATAGAGGTTTCTGTGGCCGGTGATTTCCAGCGAGCGGTGAATGTTTTTGGCGGTGAGCCGGTCAATCACAGCGGGGCGGTCATCGGAGGGCGGCTCCTGCATCATGGGAGGAGCCTTGCCTACCGGGCACCGGCGGTATTTTTCCAGCAGCTTTTCCCCGATGCGGTAGGGAGCGTATTTCGCCACGATTTCCCGGGCCTCACCCGGCAGGATATAACCCTTGCCCTCCAGCACCCGAAGCTCTGCTTCAAAATCCCGGAGTGCCTCCCGGCGCAGTTCCCGAGCCGCTAACGCCTCCCGGCCCCGAAGCATCGGATCGGTCATAGCCTTTTCAATTTCCGGAGCCAGACCTAGATATTTCAGCGCCTTACCCCGCCCAGCAGGGTTATCCTGCATGCGGGTCCACTCCTGCTTTTTAGCGGAAAGTGCGCTTTTGATCTGCTTTTCATCCATAACTGGTGGATCAAATTCCAGCTCCAGCAGGATATAATAGTTTTCTCTTTTCACAGGCTTCCCCCTTTGGCCGCTAATGTTTCCACAAAATACCAACGGTTATGCCATCGGGCAGAAATGCAGGCAAATTCCGCCCGCTTTCCTGCCCGAATTGTTTTTAGCTTCTGTTCTTTTAATGGCTCTTCTTTTAGAGAAAGAAAAGCCGGCTCTATAAGCACAGCACCAGCAAGCACCATAGAAAGAATTTCGGCTTGCCTAAGCCCGAATTGGTTTTCTTTTGGTTTCTTTTCTTTTTTCAGGAAGAAAAGGTTGTTCTATAATCCCAGCACCATCGAGCACCATGAGAAGAATTTCGGCCTGCCTGAGCTCGATTTGGTTTTTCTTTTGGTTGCTTTGTTTTTTCAGGAAGAAAAGGTTGTTCTATAATCCCAGCACCATCGAGCACCATGGGAAGTATTTCGGCCTGCCTGAGCCCGGAACGGTTTTCTTTTGGTTGCCTTTGTTTTTTCAGGAAGAAAAGGTTGTTCTATAATCCCAGCACCATCGAGCACCATGGGAAGTATTTCGGCCTGCCTGAGCCCGGAATGGTTTTCTTTTGGTTACTTTTCTTTTTTCAAAAGAAAAGTAACCTAGACGACTTGGGTTTCTTCCAGGCGCTTCTTGGCCTCATCCAGCTCTTCGGCGGTGATGGCATCCACCGTTTCAAAGCGGGCACTAACCTGCCGGCCGCCTGTAATCTCCTGCGCCTCCAGCTCCAGCAAGCCCCCTTCGTTGAGGGTGAACTCAATCTCCAAAGGAGAACCAGCGGCAAGGCCTGGGGGCAGCTCCAACACGGTTTCCCCAATCTCGGTGCCCTCCAGCGGCTGAGCAAGCTCTTGGGATGAAAGGGATTCCAGCACCCGGATGGTCACCGACTGCTGGTTGGGCGCAACGGTAAAGAACTGGCGCTTTTCTCGGGCGGGGAGGGGGGTGTTGCGCAGAATCAGGTTGCAGAGAACCTCCTCCCGCTCACCTTCGGTTTGAATGGCAATGGTACCAAAGCTGCGGCTGGTCACGTTGACAATATCCATATTCACAGCGCCGCCCAGCTCATCGGGGGAAATGCCTGCCTCAAGGGCCAGCTTTTCCACACTGGTAAGCCCCATGCTCAGCTCCTTGCCCAGCTTTTCCCGGCTTTTGCCGGTTTCACGGGCGGCGGTTTCCAGCAGGCGGTCAAAGGCGGCCTGACGGCTGGCGTAAAGAGCGGCACCCTTGGCAACTGCCTCATCGGGATCAAAGGAGCGGCTGGGGATGGCGAACTCCTGCCCGATGCGCTCGGTTACCTGCGGCATCCGGGTGGAACCTCCCACCAGAAGGATCTCCTCCACCTTATCAAGGCTGTAGCCTTTTTTCTTGGCTTCCTCCAGCATTTCCTGCGTCAGCATCACAGTGCGCTCCAGCAGGTCACGGGTCATCTCATCGAAAACAGTGCGGGTCAGCTCCACACGGGCACGGTTCCCCTTATAGTTAATCGCCACCGGGGCTTTATCCCGGGCGCTGAGCATCTTCTTGGCTCGCTCGGCAGAAAGAGCCAGCTCCTGAAGGGTTTCGGGGTCGGCCAAAATATCCTCGGTGTTGCCGGTCTGGCGGGCAAATTCCTCGGCCAGATACTGAATAATGCGGTCATCCCAAAGCTTGCCGCCAAGGGAATGGTCGCCGCCGGTGCAGATCACCTGTATGGCCCCGGCGTTGATGGCGATCATGGTGATATCAAAGGTGCCGCCGCCCAGATCGTAGACAAGCACCACCTTATTTTCGTGGGCGTTGGCAACGCCATAGGCGATAGCGGCGGCTGTGGGCTCGTTGATGATGCCCACCACATGGAGCCCCGCAATCTCACCTGCCTGCCGGGTGGCCTCCCGCTCGTTGACCCCGAAGTAGGCGGGGCAGGTGATCACCACATCGGTGATGGTTTCCTCCGGGCCTAGCAAAGTTTCACTGCGCAGAGTTTCCACCGCATCCCCCACAACCTTTTTCAGGATGTAGGAAGAAATCTCGGAAGGGGTGCGCAAGGTTCCGTGGAGATTCCAGCAGGCGCCCTGCTGGCCAATGGAGCGCTTAACGAAGGAAACCACCTCATCGGGATAAAGGCGGGAGCTTTCCTTGGCGGAGTTGCCCACCACCACGCTTTCGGCGGTTTCAAAAAAGACGACCGAAGGGGTGGTCAGCTCACCCTCCCGGTTTTTCACCACTACAGGCTTCTCGCTGTGATCGATGTAGGCCGCACAAGAATAGGTTGTCCCCAGATCAATTCCCAGTACCTTTTGCATGCATATCCCCCTTACACTTCCAGCTCTGCCGAAGCCATGGAGCCACCGGCGGCCACTTATTTATACACAAATACACTGACCCTTTCAGGCCGGATAATTTTTTCTTGCTTTTCATAGCCGGGGGCTACCCGGCGGGCCACGGTTTTATCCAAGGCCGGATCGGCAGTTTCCACCAGCTCCACCAGTTTTTGGCGGGCCATATCCACCTGACCGCCCGGCACCTCAAAGGGCTCTATTCCTGCCCGATACAAGAGATCGGTCAAATCTTCGCCGACTCCCCCAAGAGCATTCAATACCTTATTATAATTTTCGGCCGTAGGCTCCCATTCCTTAAACAATGCCATGGATTTTTCCAGCCCATCGATAATCCCAATCACATCCAGCTCCAGAGGGCGGGTGAGGCGATCCAGCAATCCCCCACGGTATTCCTGCAACTCCCGGTGGAGGCTATCCAGCATGCTCTGCCGCTTGGTATCGGTTCGAACAATCTGAGCAAGGGTCTGTGTCAATTCCTCCAAGCGCTTATAGGAAGGGGCGGGGAAGGCCTGCCCCAAGGGGCTGGGCATATGCGCTTCCAGACCCGACCACTCAAAAAACCGGGGTGACAGTTCCCGGTAAAAGGGAATATACCCCGCTGGAACCAATCGGTAAAAATCCTCCCGGTAGGCTGCAAGAATCTCCTGCTCGGCTTCTTCCATCGGCTCCTCAAACACCTTGGGGCGAAAAAGGCTGTAGCTGGCCAAAAGCTCCTGATAGCTCTGCTCCTCCCATGCGGCGGGCTGATCGAAAAGAGTGGCGGCAGAGATAGGGTTCTCTAAGGGGTAGGCCTCGGTTTCCACAAAATCAAGCTGCTCGCACCAGTTGACAGTCAGAGGCCGCCCGGTTCGGGCGCACCATGTAACCCATCCGATAGGGCGCTTGGCAGAAGCTTCTCCTTCTCCGGGCGGCAGACCGATAAAGGCAGCATCCCGGTGTTTGCCCCCATAAGGCATGGGAAGGGATAGAAAAACAGTTTCCTCAAAGCCCATCATACGCAGGAGCGGCATCAACCGCTCCTTTGTTATCATTTGAAAGCCGACTGTAAACACCTCCGCCAGCCAGAGGCAGCGGTTTTGCCCTGCCTCTCACTGCAAGCTTATTCATAAGCTGTCCGACTTATGCAAGGGGCAGCTCTTATCCATCAAAAAATACTGTTATATGCGCATTCAGATATAATGCACCGCTCACAGCGGCACAGGGGGAAAACCGTATATACCAACCGGCCGTCATTACAATGAACATCAGGCCGCCCTTTGCTTTTCTATTTGCGGTTTGGCCCGCTGCCGGAAAAATGGATCTTTCCCCAAAAATACCGGCCGATTATGGCACCACAAAAGGGGCATTGTGCGGTATATTCCATCTCCACGTTTTCCACACGAACCGCGTTGATTTTGATCAGATCCTTCATGAGCAGATAGCTATCGCATTTTGGGCATCTCATAGTCAGTCCCCCACCGGTGGTCTTTTATTAAAAAAGGCTTTGTTCCCACCTAGTAAAGCATATTACGTTGCTCTTTAGTATAGCACATTCTTCCATAAATTTCAAAAATCCGCCGTTAAAATCATATGTACTATTATAAAATGTAAATATATTCAATTTTTATGACTTGAGCAGTCCCGATAGACAATTTCTAGCTACTGTGTTAGAATATGTTTAACTATTTGAGGGACATCCCCTCAACATTTTGTACCTATTTCAGCGGCCCCGCCGCTCATACAGGAGGACTTCCATGAAGAAGGTTATACTGATACCCGATTCCTTTAAAGGCACAATGAGCTCACTGGAAATTTGCAGCATTATGGATGGGGTGATTAAGTCCTATTACCCCGAGGCCCAAATCGAGGCCCTTCCTGTTGCCGATGGCGGCGAAGGAACCGTGGAATGTTTCTTAGAGGCCATTGGCGGCCAGCGCATTCCTGTGCAGGCTATGAACCCTTTTATGGAAGAAATGCAGTCTTTTTACGGGCTGGTTTCAGAGGGGAAAACCGCCATTGTGGAACTGGCCGCTTGTGCCGGGCTTCCTCTGGTGGAAAACCGCCGCAACCCGCTGCTGGCCACAACCTACGGCGTGGGCCAGCTGATAGCCGATGCAGCCTCCCGGGGTGTTAAGGAAATTGTTCTGGGTCTTGGCGGCAGCAGCACCAACGATGGCGGTGTCGGTATGGCCGCAGCGCTGGGTGTTGTGTTCCGCAATCAGGCGGGGGATAGCTTTGTCCCCACCGGTGGAAACCTCAGCGAAATCGCTTCTATTGATACCTCCGGTCTCTTGCCCGCTCTTTCCGGGATTACCATCACCGCTATGTGCGATGTGGATAACCCTCTCTGCGGCCCCCATGGCGCTTCTGCCGTGTTCGGCCCCCAGAAGGGAGCGGACCCGGCTATGGTGGAGTTTTTGGATAAAAACTTGGCACATATGAATGAGATCATCAAAAAAGATTTAGGGATGGATGTGAATCCTATGCCCGGTGCCGGAGCAGCCGGTGGAGCCGGCGGTGGTGCCGTGGCTTTCTTGGGAGCGACTCTGCGTTCCGGTATTGAAACGGTCCTGGATGCCGTTAACTTCGACCAGCGGTGTCAGGGAGCGGATCTTGTGCTGACTGGCGAAGGTCGTATTGATTTCCAAAGCCTGCGCGGCAAGGTCATTGATGGCGTTTCCCGCCGGGCACAGAAATGCGGCGCTCCTGTCATTGCCGTGGTAGGGGATATTGGGGATAACATTGAGCCGATCTATGATCAGGGTGTGGTTGCTGTTTACAGCATCAACCGTTTGGCTGTTCCTTTCTCGGAAGCCAAGCTGCGCAGCAAAAAGGATCTTGCACTCACTGTGGATACCATTATGCGAACCATCCATACCTTTGCCAAGGCATAGCATAGAAGACTGCTCTACTTATAGTAAAATGCGTATATAAAAAGAAGGCCCTTTCCCATTTACCGTGGGAAGGGCCTTCTCTATTGCCTGTATCTCATTTCATCAAATCATCAAAGTAAGCAATTGTTATTCACCTAAATAATGCAAAAAACCCATGTACAAAAGTACACAGGTTTTTTGTGCCGGCATCTACTTATCTTCCCAGGACGTCACCATCCAAGTATTTTCAGCACAAGTGAGCTTAACTTCCGTGTTCGGAATGGGAACGGGTGGAACCTCACCGTCATCAACGCCGACTTTCAGGGATATACCCTAAAAACTGAACAATGGAAAAAGAAGGGAATGGAAGCGGCCAAACAAAGCAAGCAACACACTTGCAAGGTCAAGCCCTCGACCGATTAGTACCCACAAGCTTAACGCATCGCTGCGCTTACACATTGGGCCTATCACCTTGTAGTCTACAAGGGGTCTTACCTGATTAACTCAGTGGGATATCTTATCTTAAGGTCGGCTTCACGCTTAGATGCCTTCAGCGTTTATCCGTTCCGCACATAGCTGCCCAGCTGTGCCACTGGCGTGACAACTGGTGCACCAGAGGTGCGTCCATCCCGGTCCTCTCGTACTAGGGAAAGCTCCTTTCAAATATCCTGCGCCCACGACAGATAGGGACCGAACTGTCTCACGACGTTCTGAACCCAGCTCGCGTACCGCTTTAATTGGCGAACAGCCAAACCCTTGGGACCGAATACAGCCCCAGGATGCGATGAGCCGACATCGAGGTGCCAAACCTCCCCGACGATGTGGACTCTTGGGGGAGATCAGCCTGTTATCCCCAGGGTAGCTTTTATCCGTTGAGCGATGGCATTTCCACTAACAAACCACCGGATCACTAACTCCAACTTTCGTTACTGCTCGACCCGTCGGTCTCGCAGTTAGGCTGGCTTATGCGTTTACACTCTAATGCACGGTTTCCGTCCGTACTGAGCCAACCTTTGAACGCCTCCGTTACTCTTTTGGAGGCGACCGCCCCAGTCAAACTGCCCACCTGACAATGTCCCCCAGCCAGATTCATGGCTGCAGGTTAGAATTTCAGCATTCCAAGAGTGGTATCCCAAAGGCAACTCCACAAAGACTGGCGTCCTTGCTTCATAGTTTCCCACCTATTCTGTACATGAAATACCGAAATCCAATATCAGGCTACAGTAAAGCTCCATGGGGTCTTTCCGTCTTGTCGCGGGTAACCGGCATCTTCACCGGTACTACAATTTCGCCGGGTGCGCTGTTGAGACAGTGTCCAGATCGTTACGCCATTCGTGCGGGTCAGAACTTACCTGACAAGGAATTTCGCTACCTTAGGACCGTTATAGTTACGGCCGCCGTTTACTGGGGCTTCAATTCAGAGCTTGCACTCCTCCTCTTAACCTTCCAGCACCGGGCAGGCGTCAGCCCGTATACTTCATCTTTCGATTTAGCACAGACCTGTGTTTTTGCTAAACAGTCGCCTGGACCTATTCTCTGCGGCTCAGTTTCCTGAGCACCCCTTCTCCCGAAGTTACGGGGTCAACTTGCCGAGTTCCTTAACAACGCTTCTCCCGTTGGCCTTAGAATTCTCTTCCTACCTACCTGTGTCGGTTTGCGGTACGGGCGTCTATGATATCCCGCAGAGCTTTTCTCGCCTGATTCCACATGTGCTTCCCTACTAATTTTCGGTCCCTTACGCCCGGGGCAACCAACGCCCGGGTCACACGCTTTCTCAGTGTCCCTCTGCTTAAATCATTCGACGGCTACGGAATTTCTACCGTATGTGCATCGGCTACGCTTTTCAGCCTCACCTTAGCTCCCGGCTAACTTGGAGCGGACGAACCTTCCTCCAAAATCCTTAGGTTTTCGGCCATTATGATTCTCACATAATTCTCGCTACTCATTCCGGCATTCTCACTTGTATGAAGTCCACATGCGCTTCCGCTCATGCTTCACCCCGCATACAACGCTCCCCTACCACTCATCCTAAATGGATGAATCCCAAGCTTCGGTATGTCATTTAGCCCCGTTAAATTTTCGGCGCAGGGTCACTCGACCAGTGAGCTATTACGCACTCTTTAAATGTATGGCTGCTTCTAAGCCAACATCCTGGTTGTTTATGCAACCCCACATCCTTTTCCACTCAATGACATTTCGGGACCTTAGCTGTGGGTCTGGGCTTTTTCCCTTTCGACTATGAAACTTATCTCACATAGTCTGACTGCTGTATATGATTATCTGGCATTCAGAGTTTGATAGGGTTCGGTAACCTTTCGGCCCCTAGCCCATTCAGTGCTTTACCTCCAGTAATCTCAATTACAGCGCTAGTCCTAAAACTATTTCGGGGAGAACCAGCTATCTCCGGGTTCGATTGGAATTTCTCCGCTATCCACACCTCATCCACCACCTTTTCAACGGGGGTTGGTTCGGTCCTCCATGACGTTTTACCGTCACTTCAACCTGGACATGGATAGGTCACCCGGTTTCGGGCCCTATGCATGCAACTCCTTCGCCCTATTCAGACTCGGTTTCCCTTCGGCTCCGGACCATAAGTCCTTAACCTTGCTGCATACATACGCTCGCCGGACCGTTCTACAAAAAGTACCCTATCACACATTGACGTGCTCTAGGTGCTTGTAAGCACAGGGTTTCAGGTTCTATTTCACTCCCCTCCCGGGGTTCTTTTCACCTTTCCTTCACAGTACTATACGCTATCGGTCACTGGGGAGTATTTAGGCTTGGAGGGTGGTCCCCCCGACTTCCCACGAGATTTCTCGTGTCCCGCGGTACTCTGGATACTGATAGCTGCTCTCATCTTTCGCTTACGCGACTCTCACGCTCTATGGTATGACTTCCCATTCACTTCTGCTAGACGATTGCAATGCCGTATTCAGTCCATAACCCCAGAGACATTGCTGCCTCTGGTTTAGCCTTCTCCGCGTTCGCTCGCCACTACTTGCGGAATCTCGGTTGATTTCTTTTCCTCGCCCTACTTAGATGTTTCAGTTCAGGCGGTTCCCCTCATACACCTATGAATTCAGTGTATGATGACAGTGCTTTACCACTGCCGGATCGCTCCATTCAGAAATCCATGGATCAAGGCCTATTTGCGGCTCCCCATGGCTTATCGCAGCTTATCGCGTCTTTCTTCGGCTCCCAGTGCCAAGGCATTCACCCTGCGCTCTTTGTAGCTTGACCTTATGTGTTCTTGCTTTGTTCTTCGGCTTCTTTGTAGTAATTTACCCAAACTATACAGTTTCCTGCATAGATTAAATCTTTACTTAAACCTTCTTTTCCATTGTTCAATTTTCAAGGTACATCCGGATTCTCAAAGAATCCATTGGTGGGCTCAAGTGGACTCGAACCACCGACCTCACGCTTATCAGGCGTGCGCTCTAACCACCTGAGCTATGAGCCCATGTAGAACGGTTAGAGTCGGGGCTTCCTCTACTTGTCTCCTGACCCGAAGGTCATGGTGGAGATGAGGAGGATCGAACTCCTGACCCCCTGCTTGCAGGGCAGGTGCTCTCCCAGCTGAGCTACACCCCCATATGGGAGACTTGTAGGCTCGCTTCCCTCTCTTACCCTTTTGAAAGTACTAAAAGTACCTTCAAAATCGAACAACATTAGTGTTTTTGCCAAAACTCAACGAAAGCAATTCTTTTAAAACTCTCATCTATTCTGGTAACAGCTCTTACCTGACCGGATACTACAAAACTTTACGTTTTGTTAGCTCCTTAGAAAGGAGGTGATCCAGCCGCACCTTCCGATACGGCTACCTTGTTACGACTTCACCCCAATCATCAATCCCACCTTCGGCAGCGCCCTCCTTGCGGTTAGGCTACTGACTTCGGGTGTTACCGACTCTCATGGTGTGACGGGCGGTGTGTACAAGGCCCGGGAACGTATTCACCGCGGCGTGCTGATCCGCGATTACTAGCAATTCCGACTTCATGCAGGCGAGTTGCAGCCTACAATCCGAACTGGGACAATTTTTGGGGATTTGCTCCACCTCGCGGTATTGCTTCCCTCTGTTAATTGCCATTGTATTACGTGTGTAGCCCAGGTCATAAAGGGCATGATGATTTGACGTCATCCCCACCTTCCTCCGTTTTGTCAACGGCAGTCCCATTAGAGTGCTCTTGCGTAGCAACTAATAGTAAGGGTTGCGCTCGTTGCGGGACTTAACCCAACATCTCACGACACGAGCTGACGACAACCATGCACCACCTGTATCCACGCCCCGAAGGGCATTCCCTATCTCTAGGGTACTCGTGGTATGTCAAGACCTGGTAAGGTTCTTCGCGTTGCTTCGAATTAAACCACATAATCCACTGCTTGTGCGGGCCCCCGTCAATTCCTTTGAGTTTCAACCTTGCGGCCGTACTCCCCAGGTGGATTACTTATTGTGTTAACTCCGGCACGGAAGGGGTCAGTCCCCCCACACCTAGTAATCATCGTTTACAGCATGGACTACCAGGGTATCTAATCCTGTTTGCTCCCCATGCTTTCGAGCCTCAGCGTCAGTAAAAGCCCAGTAGGCCGCCTTCGCCACTGGTGTTCCTCCTAATATCTACGCATTTCACCGCTACACTAGGAATTCCGCCTACCTCTACTTCACTCAAGAGACCCAGTTTTGGATGCAGCCCCGCAGTTAAGCTGCGGTATTTCACATCCAACTTGAGTCCCCGCCTGCGCTCCCTTTACACCCAGTAATTCCGGATAACGCTTGCCACCTACGTATTACCGCGGCTGCTGGCACGTAGTTAGCCGTGGCTTCCTCACAGAGTACCGTCATTATCGTCCTCTGCAACAGAGCTTTACAATCCGAAGACCGTCTTCACTCACGCGGCGTCGCTGCATCAGGGTTTCCCCCATTGTGCAATATCCCCCACTGCTGCCTCCCGTAGGAGTCTGGGCCGTGTCTCAGTCCCAATGTGGCCGTTCAACCTCTCAGTCCGGCTACCGATCGTCGCCATGGTGAGCCATTACCTCACCATCTAGCTAATCGGACGCGAGCCCATCAAGAAGCGGATTACTCCTTTCATACCATGAAGATGCCTTCTCGGTATTATATGCGGTATTACCGTCCGTTTCCAGACGTTATTCCCCACTTCTCGGCAGGTTGCTCACGTGTTACTCACCCGTCC
Source organism: Oscillospiraceae bacterium MB08-C2-2 (assembly GCA_035621215.1). Lineage (NCBI taxonomy): Bacteria > Bacillati > Bacillota > Clostridia > Eubacteriales > Oscillospiraceae > Oscillospiraceae bacterium MB08-C2-2. The sequence goes on from CP141729.1 coordinate 2,298,159, forward strand.
GCCACTAAGCCAGCCGGAGTGCAAGCACTCCAAAAGGCTTCGTTCGACTTGCATGTGTTAGGCGCGCCGCCAGCGTTCATCCTGAGCCAGGATCAAACTCTTAATTAATTGGTATATTTAAACCCGCATCACTGCAAGTCCAATATCGCTTTCAATCAAGCTTTGTCACCCTTTGCTCTCAAACTTACTAGCGTTCGTTCGTTCGCTTTAGGTTTTTCTTAAAAGAATTTTCTAAGGGCTGTTTCTTTCTTATCAAAACAGCTAATGTTGTTCAATTTTCAAGGTGCTTTCTTTTCTCGCCGCCGTCGCTCTCGCTCGAGACAGCTTAGTTATAATACCATGCCACTTACTTTATGTCAACACCTTTTTCCAAGTTTTTTAAAAGAATTTGTCAAAAGGTGTTTTTTCCTGTAAAAATAGGGGGAATTTGGCACTTGCAAACCAGGTTTTTTCCTTTACTGGTGCGCAATAATCATAATATGGCCGAATCGGCTAAAAATATACGGATGTTTGAGCTTACCGGGAAATATACTTTATAGTAGCCAAACTTCAAAACAACATTCTGCGAGTCAAAAGCTGCACCTTTGGCGCAAAGCAAGCTGTGTCTGCGTTTAAAAACGATGGTTTGGCTTTCAAGTTTATTGACTATATCATACACCTATTCTCTTGTCCAGCACTAAAAAGGTTTTCCCTGCCATGTATTTTGCCGTATTTTCGGGAAACCCTTTTATTGAAATCTTCCGGCAGGATCTATACATTATATACGCAAAAAAGGGAGGCCGTTTTCATGAGCCGTGTTGCTCAATATATCCTTCGTATTTTAATCGTGGTATTTCTAAATCTATGTGTGATTGGAATTGTAGGTTATATGATTCATCAGGGATACCAGCCCAAAACCGTTGAGGTGCTTTCCAAGCAGGGCTCCCAAGGGAATGAAGTGCAGGAAATCCAGCAGCGCCTTTCCGACTGGGGCTATTACAGCGGGCAGGTGGATGGTATCTTTGGCGATCAGACTGCCAAAGCCGTGCGCCGCTTTCAGCAGGATCACGGGCTGACGGCAGACGGCGTTGCAGGCCCCAAGACTTTGGAGCAAATGGGAATTGCCTCCTCAGAGGCTACCTCCGGCGGCGCCGCAGGCATGGGCGATTCGGATTTTCACCTTCTGGCACGACTGGTCTCCGCCGAGGCCAGAGGCGAGCCTTTTAATGGACAAGTTGCCGTGGCGGCCGTAATTCTCAATAGGGTGGAGCATCCCTCTTTCCCGGATTCCATCTCCGGTGTAGCCTACCAGCCCGGCGCCTTTACCGCTTTGACAGATGGCCAGATCAATGAGAATGTGGCGGATTCCGCTTACCGGGCCGCTCGTGAGGCTTTGAACGGGGCAGACCCCTCCGGCGGTGCTATCTACTATTACAACCCCGACCGGGCTATCAACCAGTGGATTCGTACCCGGCCGGTTATTACCCAGATCGGTAAGCATCTTTTCTGCTCTTGAGGCTGCCTCTTACTTCGGGGAGACTTCGCCTCTTTCGTCGAGCTTAGGCAGGAAAAACCTTTGCCTTAGTACCCAATGGCAAAGGCTACAGTTTTAGACAAGCAAAAAGCCTTACTCTTGTGCTCAATAGCCTTGCCTCAGCGGGAAGCTCTTTTCTTTGTTACCTTTCTTTTTCTAAAAGAAAGGGTGCCCGTGCGGCACAAGCACGACCTAAGCCGAGCCGCCCAGACACCGTTGAATCTGGGCAGGGGAGGGTTCCAAGGGAGGACGCACCTCCCTTGGCGATTCTTTGCATCCTTTCTCATCGTGGAGAAAGGATGTGCCCGGCACGGCATGAGTGCCAAAACTTCAAAGCTCCACTATTTAAAATCCCAAACAAGGCAAATGCCTACAGGACGCCAAAGTGGTTTTTCTTTGAACCCTTTCTTTTATCAAAAAGAAAGTAGGGTATGGGCAATGCGCTCTGCCCCTCTCCCATCCACAAGCCTCTGAGCATTTTGGGAAAGGCGGCGGCGCAAAGCGGCATCCCCGGCAAGCTTTTCTAAACCCTCTATGATAGCGCCCAGCCACTGCGACTCTTGACTGCGCACATCCCCGCCAAAAAGCATTTCTTTTTGGGCAAGGGCCTGAGCGCCTTTGATTTGGTTATCCGCCATAACAAACAGCACAGTCGGCACCCCGCAGGCACACAATTCATATAAGGTAGAGCCCGCCGCTGAAACCGCCAGATCGCAGCCAGACATCAGCGGCTCCATTTTTTCCACCCCGGTGTGAACCTTCACCCCGGGGGTATTTTTTTCCAGCTCCAAAAGCTGGGGCAAATGGGCATTAAACCTTCCCGCTACTATATGAAAGATCAAGCCCCCAAGCAGGGGATGGGCCTTTGCGGCCTCCACAACCTTGCCCGCCACATTATAAGGGTCACTGCCGCCGGTTGTCACCAGCACCGAGCGGGGCGTTTGGGCGGTGCCTTTCGCAGGCAAACCGCTGAATTCCTCCCGCAGGGGCGCATACCGACTGCCCAGCAGCAGCTTGGTGTGGGGATACCGGGCGTCATAGCCCAGCTCCTCACCATAGCGGTTGTAGTTGATCAGGATGTGACAGGGATAAGGGTGCTCATCTAAATCATCCATATAGGCGGTGCAGGTGAGGGTTTTCAGGTGAGCAAGATAGGCTTCGGCGGCAAAATAGCTATCCACCAGCAGCGTTTTGATGCCTCGCTCCCGGATAAGCGCCTGCATTTTCTCACTTTCCTGTTCGAGATCATCCCACGCCGATTCCAGACAGATGACAGAAAACCCCCGCTGTGTAAGCAGGGGCTCCATTTCCCGATCCGCTGTAATAAAGGTACAGTCCCCGCCCAGCCTCCGGGCCGCCACTGCAATGGACATACAGCGCATAATGTGTCCAGTTCCAATTTTGGCGTTTCCATCCGCACGGATATACAACATGTTAAAGCCCTTCCTTTATATGCAGTGGCACTTGAATCTGCTGGATTTCCCGGTTGATTTCCGCCAGCTCCGGCCGCTTCTCCAACAGGCTCGCCAGCTCGTTTAAATAGAAATCATGCTTTCCTTTATACAGCGCCTTATAGATTGCCGAAATCAAGGCAAAATCCTCGGGGGTATCCACCACCAGACGATACCGGGAAAGATCGGGGCTTAGGGTATGGGTATAGGTGGGGAAATTCTCATAAATATAAGGCGTAACATGCTCCCGGTGATAGGGGGCATCCCCTTTTTGGAAAGCCTCTTGCAAGGCAGAAAAGGAGAAAACCTCGGTACCCAAGCCCAAGGGCATACCGACGGTTTTCACGATGGCCGCTACTCGCCGGTTATACTGCTCAATGGCGCTATCCACAATAAAAGGATCAAGAAGGGGGCTATCACCGCAGACCCGCACAATAACCTGCGCCGGGCGGGTGAGAGCGGCCTTATAAAAACGCGCCAGAACATCGTCAAGGCTCCCACGGAAGCAGGAAAAGCCCGCCTGCTCCACCTGTGCCGCCAGTGGATCGTCACTGGGGCTGTCGCTGGTGGCCAAAAGAATATGCCCCACATGGCGGCACTGGGAAAGCCGCTCCAGCAAATGCACAATTAAAGGCTTTCCCTCTAAATTCATCAGCACCTTGCCCGGCAGGCGGGAAGAGGACATCCGGGCCTGCACAATGGCGGTGGCTTTTACCACGCAGTCCACCCCCCATCCACATGAAGGCTCTGGCCGGTGATATAAGAGGAGGCATCGGAGGCCAGAAACACCACAGCCCCCATCAGATCACCCGGCTGACCGATACGGCCCAACGGGGTTTTATCCGCTAGCTTCTGGGCAAACAGCTCATCCTTCTGCACCTGCGGGTTGGGGAAGGGGCCGGGAACCACACAATTGGCCCGGATGCCCTTGCGCCCATACCGGCAGGCAAGGTACCGGGTCATTTGGCCAATGGCCGCTTTGCCGCAGCCATAGTTCATGGGATTGATGGTGTTGGAAGTTCCCTCATACAAGGCCGGGTCGGGGGAAACCACCCCATACATAGAGCCCACATTGATAATATTGCCTCCGCCTTGGGTCAGCATAGCCTTGACTGCCTGCTGGGTAATGCAGTAGGTTCCGCCCAGTGTTCCCTCCACGCCCTTCATGAAAGCTTCCAGCGGCTGCTCTTCAATAGAACCAGGGTTGGAAAAGGCGGCGTTGTTCAGGAGGATATCCACCCGGCCGTGCTTTTTCAACACAGACTCTATAAATTGTTGGGAACTTTTCTCGCTGGCAAAATCCAGCTCCAAACCGATACAGCTTACCTCATAGCGCTGGGAAAGCTCCGCCGCCAGCACCCGGTTGCGCTCCGCATCCCGGCTGCCGATCACCAGATTGGCTCCATACCGGCAAAGGGCTTCGGACATAGCCCTGCCCAAATGGGTGGCTCCGCCGGTGATCACCACTGTTTTGCCGGTCAGATCAAACAAATCCCGCATGTTTATTTCCTCCATTTGGATGGATTGATCAGCTCTTCGGGCATTGCCCCGAAGGCTTCCTCCAGCCTTTCCCGCCCAGCAGGGGAAAGGGGAGGCTGAGAATACAGGTGCAGGTTTTCTTTTACCTGCTCTGTGGTTTCGCAGCCGATAAAGAAGGTATCAATTTCCGGCTGATCCCTTACATATAAAAACGCCGCCTGCTGAGGTGTGAGGCCCAGCTCCCCGCAAAGGGAGCGGAAGGCTTCCAAATGCGGCTTTGCCTGTGAAAGATAGGGGGGGAGCGCCTCCGATTCCAGTAGCAGAAGCCCCTGTAAATAAACCGAACGGCTGTGAAGCAAAATATCCCGGCTCTTCATCTCCGCCAGAAGCGACGGTTCCAGCACACGGCGATCCCATACATTATAAGGCGCCTGAATTACACCCAGCTGGGGAAAGGCAAGGCACGCCCGGATTTCCTCGGGGCTGTAGACCGAAACTCCCACTCGCCCCACCAGCCTCTGCTCCTGAAAAGGAGCAATTGCCTCCAGCGTCACCTGACCGCCCGCCAGCAAATCAGCCGCACTGTGGAAAAGCAGAAAATCCAGCCGCCGGCCCAGCCGATGCAGAGAAGCGGTAATTTCCCGGGAAACAGTCTGGGGTATCAAAGACGGCTCGGTTTGATGAAGGGGCCGGATTTTGGTGGAGATCATCACATCGTCCGCTCCCCGCCCGGCTGCACAGAAGCCGCCGATCAGCTCCTCACTGCTCCCATAAGCGGCGGCGGTATCCCACACCGTAACCCCATGATCACAGGCGGCCTGCAAAATAGCCATGGCCTGCTCCCCGGTGGGCCTGCCGCTTTTGTTGGCAATGCCGTATTCGAGGCCAAGCTGAACCGTTCCCAATCCCATTTTCATGTTGATTCCCTTTCCTCATTGGTTGTTTTTTTGAACAGCTCCTGCCATCGGGAATAAGGGCAGGAATTTCTACCCCACCTAAGCCCGAAAAAAGAGGCGAAGCCTCACTTCTCTTTTTTGGTAAAGAAAAGCAAGACCTTTTTCACCGCTTCTATGACACTTTCCACATCCGCATCGGTCATGGAATAATAAAGGGGAATGGTGATAGCCCCCTCATAAAAAGCCTCTGCCTGTGGGCAAAGCCCCTTCAGGTAACCAAGGTTTTGATAATAGGGCAGGGTATACACCGGAATATAGTGGACATTGCACAGCACCCCTTCGCCAGTCAGCGCATCAAAAATTTCCCGCCGGGTGCCGGAAAGGGTTTGCAGATTCAGCCGCAATACATAGAAATGCCGCACACTGTCGGCTCCGGGAATCTCCTGCTGAACGGTAAGCTGGGGCATACCGGCAAAGGCCTCGTTATACCGCTGAACAATTTCCTTGCGGCGGGTGGCAAACAGCTCCAGCTTATCCAGCTGGCTGAGAATCAGAGCCGCCTGAAAATCGGTGAGCCGGTAATTATAGCCCAGCTCAATCTGCTCATAATACCAAGGGCCCTCCGGTTCCCGGGTCATCTGCTCCGGGTTGCGGGTGATGCCATGGGTGCGGAATAGGGCGAGCCGCTCATAAAAGTCTGGGCGATTGGTGAGCACAGCACCGCCTTCACCACCGGTGACCGTTTTCACCGGGTGAAAGCTGAGAGTGGTCAGGTCTGCGATACTCCCCACCATTTTGCCATTTAAAGAACTGCCCAGAGAATGGGCGGCATCCTCAATCAGTATTAAATTGTGTTTGCGGCAAAGGTCACCCAGCTTTTCCAGATCGGCGGGCTGTCCGCCAAAATCCACCGCTATAATGGCCTTTGTGCGGGGGGTTATTTTCTCCTCCGCTGCCTCTGGGCAAAGATTCCATGTAGCCGGGTCGATATCGGCAAATACAGGAGTTCCCCCGCAATAAAGAACACTGTTGGCTGAGGCGGCAAAGGTGATGGGCGTGGTGATGACCTCATCCCCCGGGCCGATGCCTGCCGCATAGCAGGCGGCGTGGAGGGCCGCTGTTCCATTGGAAATACACACCCCATGGGCTGCTCCGGTTATTTTACAAAGGCGTGCCTCCAGCTCGCCGGGCTTGGGGCCGGTGGTCAGGTAATCCCCCAACAGCACCTCCCGCACGGCGGCGCAATCCGCCTCATCAATGTATTGGCGGCCATAGTGTATAGGGGTTTCCCGCACCGGGGTTCCCCCGAAAATTGCCAGCTTTTCCATAAAGAGCCCTCTTTTTCTTTGCCTAGTGTGCCGCTGTCTCAGCCAGACGGCGCTGTAAATCCTCCACTGAAAGCCACTGGGTGTTGGTTCCCGAGGAATACTCAAACCCTCTCTCAATGGGAATACCCCCGGGAATCAGCTTGTCGGTGTTCCACCAATCCATATGGGGATATACAATAAAGTGCTGATCGTATTCATATGTATTGAGGGAATCCTCACGGGTGACCATGATTTCGTGGAGCTTTTCCCCTTCCCGGATGCCGATTTCCTTCAAGGTACAACCGGGAAGCATGGCCTTGGCCAGATCAGTGATTTTAAAGGAAGGTATCTTGGAAATAAAGGTTTCGCCGCCCTTGGATTCCATCAGAGCCTTGATAACCAGCCGAACCCCTTCATCCAAGCTGATCCAGAAGCGGGTCATGGCAAAATCGGTGATGGGCAGTTCGGTTTTTCCCTGCTGGATGAGGCTGGCAAAAAAGGGAATCACCGAACCCCGGCTCCCAGCCACATTGCCGTAGCGCACAATGGAAAACCGGGTATCCTTGAAGCCGGAATAGGCGTTGGCCGCAATAAACAGCTTATCCGAAACCAGCTTGGTTCCACCATAGAGGTTAATGGGATTAACTGCCTTATCGGTGGAAAGGGCCACCACCCGGCGCACTCCGGTATCCAGCGCCGCTTCGATGACATTCATAGCACCATGGATGTTGGTTTTGATGGCCTCGTTGGGGTTATATTCACAGGCGGGAACCTGCTTCATGGCGGCGGCATGGATGACATAATCAATGCCGTCAAAAGCACGGACAAGGCGTTCCTTATCCCGGACATCGCCGATGAAATAGCGCATCAGCGGCTGGTGTTCCCGAAACCTATTCTGCATATTGAACTGCTTGAACTCATCCCGGGAATAGATGACGATTTTTTTCGGCTTATAATGCTCCAAAACATAAGAAGCAAAGTGATTGCCGAAGGAACCGGTGCCCCCGGTGATGAGAATGGATTTTCCATTAAGCATATTATTTTCTCCTACTCTATCGGTGGTGGTGCTTTTATTTTTTAAGGGCATGCATTGAAAATTAAACTTTGCGAGCGGAAAGAAAAGTGGCCAATCCCACCAGCTTAAAGCACAGGAATTTACACACCACTAAAGTTCGGATCTGGGGGGTACCAAGGGGGAGCGCCCCCTTGGCGATTCTTTGCATCCTTTCTCATCGTGGAGAAAGGATGTGCCCCGGCGCGGCATGAGCGCCAAAATTCACTTAGTGGTGCCTAAAATAAAGCCATTAGCCTGAGAAATAAGCCTTTCGTAATAAGCGAAAGAACTCCGCTTCTATCAAAATATTATTTTGTGGTTTTCGTACTATATTGTAGCACAAACAGCAGTACTTTTCCATGCAGATCGGCGGGGTTTGACGCTGGCGAAAAATCCCGCTATACTAAAGTTATTCGGCTCCGCTGCGCTGTTTTTTAGCCCGGGGGCTGTTTTTTCCTCTTTTGGGCAGGTTGCCCCTCTCTAATTGCCCACCACATTACAGCAAAGGGGGCTATGCCCTTGATTTCAACTATACAGCTTAATCCACAGCAGGCCTTGGTGGCAGAAACCCTTGACCGCCACTTTCTGCTGCTTGCTCCGGCCGGAACCGGGAAAACCAACACCCTTTCCGCCCGGATCGCCGCCATCATCGCCTCTGGGAAAGCGTTACCCGAGGAAATTCTTTGCCTAACCTTCACCAACCGGGCCTGCCGGGAAATGCTGGAACGGGTGGAATCGGTGGTCGGTGCCGCCGCTGCCGGAATAACGGTGCGCACCGTTCACAGCTTCTGCTACCATCTGCTGCTGGAATATGGCCCTCTAACCGGGGAAAAGCCCTCGGCCATGGGCATCTGCGACGAGGAGGATTCGGCGGAAATCATCGGTGAGGTGCTGGCCGGGGTGCCGGGGGTGGAAAAAATTGACCCGGCCCGGGTCCGCTCCATGATTCGGGCGCTGGCCTCCTTTATGGAAATGGTCAAGCACCAGATGTACCGGGAGAAAACCCGGGATATTCCCCTTGCCGCCGCTCAGGTGCTGGAACGGGAAGGGGAGTTCCTCAAGACCACCGTCTGCGTAGATAACTATACCCCAGACCCCAAGTTTTTCCGCTTTCTGGCAACCAAGGGTGCGGCTCTTATGGAGAGCTACCAGCGGCTTCTGCTGGAACGGAGCCTGTATGATTTCCACGACTTGGTCTTGCAGGCGGGGCTTTTGCTGGAGCATCCTGCTGTTTCCGCACTGGTGCACCAGCGATACCGCTACATACACATTGATGAGGTGCAGGATATCAGCGATATTGAGTATTCCATCCTAACCCGCATGGCCCCTGAGGCGGTTTTTCTCCTGTGCGGGGATGTGAACCAGACCATTTACAGCTGGCGTGGTTCGGTGCCTCAGCAGATTCTGCCCCGGTTTCAGCGGGATTTTTCCCCGCAGGAGGTGCGGCTGGAGGTCAATTACCGCAGCAGCCCCGGCCTTGTAAATCTGGGGGAGCGAATTGCCGCTCATGCTTTCAGCCATACCACATCGCCGCCTGTTTCTTATACCCGGCAGGAGGTAGCCGTTGCTGCTCTCAAAACCCAGCAGGAGCAAATTCAGTGGATGTTTGACCGGCTGATCACCTTGAATTTGCAGGGGGATTACTCCCGGGTGGCCATTCTTTGCCGAAGCAACGCCTTGTGCGCCGCCATTGCTAAGGGCTTTGCCCAGTGCCAAAAAAACCACACAGGGGAGCCGGTGCGCTTTATGCTGGCCGAGGAATTCCGCCTGTTCCGCACCAAGGAGGTCAAGGATTTGCTGGCCTTTATGCGGGCTGTGCTGATTCCGCAGGAGGATACCGCTCTTGGGCGGATTGTGCTGGAATACGCTCCCGGCATCGGCGGCACAACACTGGAGGCCATCCGACGTCAGCGGGAGGGGATGGGCATCCGCCTTTCGGATTATCTTTCCCCTGTGACCCATGCCCATGGCGATTATCTTGAGCCGCTGACACAGGCGCTGGATGCGGGGAATGTGGTGGTTTTTGATGTGGAATCCACCGGTGTGGATGTCTATCAAGATGAGATCATACAGTTTGCGGCGATTCGAACCAACAGCACCGCCCAAACGTTGGAATCACTTGAACGGTACCTCCGCCCGGAAAAGCCGGTGGGGGCATCTTTTGCGGTACACGGCCTCTCCGATGCTTTTCTGGCGAAAGAGGGCCTCTCTCCTAAGGAAGGGCTTGCAGAGCTGACCGCCTTTTTGCAGGGGAAAATTGTTGTGGGCCACAACGTGGGGTATGATCTTTCCATTCTGGAAGCTCAGCTCCGCCGCTATGGCCTGCCGCCGCTGGAAATCGCCGGGGTTTACGATACCTTGGAGTTGAGCCGCCGCTATCTGCCGGAGCTGCCCAACCACAAGTTGGCGACAGTTTCGGCCTATTTTGAAAGCGCCGCCAAGCCCTCCCACGATGCTATGGACGACATTCTGGCCACGGCACAGGTGCTGGCCGGGCTGGCAAGCCGGTTTATTCTGCCGCAAGAAACAGCCCGCCGGAGCGCTTTTGGGGAATACCTTGCCCGCTTTTTACCTCTGACCGATGCACTGATTCTTCTGCGGGAAGAAGCCACTCAAACGGATATTCCCGGCCTGTGTGCCTATGTGATGGAGACCTTTGATTTTGCGGGGAAGTACGCAAAGGAACCTTCCCGACTGGAAAATCTCGGGCGCTTCTGCCGCTTTATGGCCGACCCCATGTTTGATCAGGGCTGGTGGAAGCAAAGCCTTTCCCTTGTTTTGGAATACGCCACCCTTTCTTCCAGTGAGCTGGATCGGCTGAGCAAATCCTCCCGAAAGCTTTCCATTATCACCATTCATCAGGCCAAGGGCTGTGAGTTCGACACGGTCTTTCTCCCCTCTATGATGGAAAACCGCTTCCCTGGTGTGGTTGCTCTGCGCAGCGGCACGTTGGAGGAGGAAGCCCGGCTCTTTTATGTAGCGGCCACCCGGGCCAAAAAGCGGCTGTTCCTTTCGTGGTATAAAACCAACGAAAACAGCGGTGCTTCCATGAAGGCCAGCCGCTTTCTTGATCTGCTTTAGAAGGTTGCTATGGCAGTGGCATGCTCAATAGAAATTGCATATTTTACACCCGGCGGCACTGCCATAGCACAAATATTTTACAAGGCAGCTTGACTATATTGTGGCGATTTTCATCCCATATCTTGACAGCCTCAAGATGAGGTGGTATGCTAAAGCGGCAAAAGTTAAACGCGGGAAACATAACTGGATTTATACTTATTTACACGCAATGCGTGTTTGCGGGCGAGCCCGCAGCTTCAAAATCACGTAACAGTTTTGAAGCTATGTGAGTATATACCTTGAGAAGGCGAGAAATTGCCACCTTTGGTTTGCCCTATATGTTATCTTAAGAAAACATATAGGGCAATTGTTTATCCGGTACCAAAAAAGAAAGATCGTGAGGCTGAACATGTATAAAATCGCAATCTACGGCAAGGGCGGCATCGGTAAATCCACCACCACCTCCAATGTGGCGGCCGCTTTTTCCACCATGGGCTACAGGGTCATGCAGATCGGCTGTGACCCTAAGGCAGATTCCACCCAGAACCTGAGCGGCGGCCGCAAGGTTCCTACCGTTCTGGATGTTCTGCGGGAAAAAGGCCCCGGCGGAGGAATCTCCTTCGGAAGGTAAAATTGTCATCGAAGATCAGCTGGGCAGAACCATCGAATTTGATCAGGCACCCACCCGCACCGCCACCACCATTATGCCTTTCCCTTCCATTTACTTCACTGTGGCAGGCTCCGCCGAGCGGCTGGTGGGCATGAACCCTTCTTCTCTGGTGGCTTATAACAACAGCACCCTGAAATATCTCTCCCCCGAGATGGCTCAGGTCAGCACCGACTTTGTGGATACCAGCTTTATTGTCAATGTGGAAGAAGCCCTCAAGCTCAAACCCGATGTGGTGTTCCAGTGGACCTATATGCCCGAGGAAATCGAAAAGATGGAGGCCGCCGGCCTCAAGGTTATCGCCCTCAAATACGGCAGCCTTGAAGACCTGCAAACTTGGATTCGCATCATCGGCAAGCTGGTGGAGCGTGAAGAGCGTGCTGAGGAAATCATCACCCTCTTTAACGAAAACATCGCCGAAACCGATGCTATCATGGAAAAGCTCCCCAAGGAGGATTATGTTTCCATGATTCAACTCACCGCCGACCTGACTGTGGCAGGAACCGGCTTCTCCAACTTCTGGATCGATAAAAGCGGTTCGGTAAACCCCGGCAAGGATCTGGAAGGGGACGACCGCAAAATCGATATGGAGCAGGTTCTCCAGTGGAACCCTCAAGTCATTTACATCGGCAACTTTACCGATATTATGCCCGCGGACCTGCTGGAAAACAAGCTGGCCGGTCAAGATTGGTCATTGGTGGACGCTGTAAAAAACAAGCGTGTCTATAAAATCCCCATTGGCAGCTACCGCTGGGACCCTCCCTGTGTAGAAACACCCCTTATGGTCAAGTGGATGGCCCAGAAAAATCACCCCGAGCTGCTGGCCGATATGGATATGAAGCAGGAAGTACGGGATTTCTATAAGGAAATCTATGAGTTCGACATCACCGACGCCATGATCGATGAGATTCTGGGCAACCAATGAGAAGCCCGGCCGCCCTACAGCCAAAACCCAAGCTTTCCGGCCGGGCTGTCCTTTTGCTTCTGCTGGGAGCTCTTGGTGTGATCTTTGTTTTTTCCCTCTGCATCGGGCGCTATGCGGTGAGCCCTGCTGAGGTTGTGCGAATTCTCTTTTACTCCGCCACCGGCCGAAGCCATCTGCTTGACCCCACACAGGTCAGCGTTGTGCTTTCAGTGCGCCTGCCCCGCATTCTGCTGGGTATTGTCATCGGTATGGGCCTTTCAGCGGCGGGCGCTGCCTATCAGGGCATTTTCGGCAACCCATTGGTCAGCCCCCATGTGTTGGGGGTGGCCTCCGGGGCCGGATTCGGCGCTTCGCTGGGCATTCTCTTTTCCGGCTCTGTGATGCTTATTCAGGGAATGTCTCTGGCCTTTGGCCTGCTGGCTGTCATCACCGTGATGCTGCTTTCCCGAATCGGCAACAAAACCCAGCTTTTTGTGCTGGTGCTTTCCGGGGTGATTGTAACCGCCCTGTTTGATGCCCTAGTCTCCCTCATCAAATACACCGCCGACCCGCAGGATAAGCTGCCTGCCATTGTAATTTGGCTGATGGGCAGCCTTGCCAGCGCCTCTTACCGGGATTTGATGACGGGAGCGGTAACCATTCTCGTTTGTCTTGGGGTTCTTTTGGCTCTGCGCTGGAAAATGAACCTGCTCTCGTTGGATGAGGAGGAGGCACAGGCGCTTGGGGTTAATGTGGCACAGGTGCGGGGCATTGTGATTGTGGCCTCCACTTTGATCACCGCCAGCGCCGTTTCGGTTTGCGGCATTATTGGCTGGATTGGGCTGGTTATCCCTCATATGGGCCGCATTATGGTGGGCAACGATCATCGGATTTTGCTGCCGGTCTCTACGGTTCTGGGGGGAATCTATCTTGTCCTCATTGACAATCTGGCTCGAACCGCCACCACTGGGGAAATTCCCCTTTCCATCCTGACTGCTATTATAGGTGCGCCCTTTTTTGCCTATATGCTAAGAAAAAAAGGAGCGGAATCCGTATGAAGCTGGAAGTAAGACAGGGCAGCTTTGATTATAAGGATAAGGCTGTTTTAAAGGATATCAATCTGGTTGTGGAAAAGGATCAGATTCTGACCATTCTCGGCCCCAACGGGGTAGGCAAAACCACCCTGCTCAAGTGCCTTATGGGCTTTCTGAAATGGAAGCAGGGTGAAACCCTCATTGACGGCAGGCCCTTTGCTTCTCTTTCCCGCAAGGAGCTTTGGCAGAAGATCAGCTATGTGCCCCAAGCCAAAAAGAACGCCTTTGCCTATTCGGTGGAGGATATGATTGTCATGGGGCTCAATTCCCATCTGGGCTTCTTTGATTCCCCCGGCAAAAAGGACTACCAAAAGGCACAGGAAATTATGGAGCGGATTGGAATTTTCCACCTTGCCAAAAAATCCTTTGGAAAAATCAGCGGTGGTGAGCTGCAAATGGTTCTCATCGGCCGGGCGCTGATTTCTCAGCCGGAGGTTCTAATTCTGGATGAGCCGGAATCCAATCTGGATATGCGCAACCAGCTCAAGGTATTGGGGCTGATTGAGAGCATCAAGCGAGATTTTCACGCAAGCTGCATCATCAACACCCATTTCCCCAACCATGCTCTGAAAATTTCGGATAAAACCCTGATGCTGGGCTATGGCAACCTGCAGCAGGTGGGCGATACCCGGCAGGTGGCAACCGAACAAAACATCGAGCGGTTTTTCGGGGTTCGCTCCAAGATTCTGCCGGTGGATATTAACAGTGTCTGCTTTAGTGCGCTGTTCCCCTATGAAATCACCAATCTGGAACGGCACGGCGCCTGACAAAGCACCGCCTTGCTTTTGGCACATGAAAGGCCTTCCCTTTTTGTGGGAAGGCCTTTAGACTGTGGACAAATATAGAAATAGTTTAAGTGTACAGTCTTTGTGATTCGTAATTCTGACCCAGTCGAATTCATTTCGACGCAGGAATCCCACTTTTTGTGCCGAAGCGGCGCAATCCGGGGGGACTATGGGGGGCATTGGATGCCCCCCATAGAGGGTGTAGACTTTTGTCTACACCCTCAGGCCTTTTCTATATCTTCTTGTCTGTGTTGGCAGCAAGTGGCGTTTCAAAGGGGCGGCAGAAGGGGGCCTCCTTATGGCCTTTTTTCTTCCGGTACATGTTTTCATCCGCTTGGGTAAAGACCGCTTCAAAATCCCCGGCAGCATCCTCCAGAAGGGAATATCCCATGGAAATATGCAGCTCCCCATAGGGCCTTACCTGCTTTTGGGCACATGTCTGGTCTACTGCTTCTATAAATTGCTCCGCCTGTTCACGGCTGCTTCTTTTGATGCCCACAAAGAATTCGTCGCCGCCGATCCGGGCCAGAAAAGCCCCCTTGGGCAGGCACTCCCGGAGCACCTCTACGGCATCCACCAGCAATGTGTCTCCCACCAGATGCCCCAGCTTATCGTTGGCCGATTTCAGCCTGTCAATATCCCCCACAACCACCGCCAGGGGGAGGTTCTCTGCCGCCGAAAGTTCGGCAATGCTGTGCAGATAGGTGTTGCGGTTATAAACCCCGGTGAGCTGGTCATAGAGAGCGGTATTTTCAATCATACGCTGGAGAGTATATATTTTGGTGATATCTAAAATCTCGATGATATAGCCCTGAATGGACTGGCTTTTGGTGTAAATCTCATCGGTGATCATATTGTAATGGGTTTCCTGCCCCGCCCGAACCAGCGAAAGAATTTCCGGGTTATAGGGGGAGATTCGGCCGTTCTCCCGCTGAGTCCATCGGCGAATAAAGCCATCAAAACTCCCCCCGTATTGGGGCAAGCCCAGTTCCAGCAGCTTATCACGGCCATTGTCGTTGTTATCCAGTATTGTTCGGTTGGGGTCCAACACAAAAATCATGGAGGTCAGGCGCTTATAGATATAAGCCCGGGAGGTGATGACCACACTGGCCGAGGGGTTTTTTTGAAAGGCCCAGTAGTGAAACAAAAAAGTCAGCCCGCCTGATACAATGGATAAATCCAGCGGAACCCGGATCAGCTTTGTCGTTACCGGGATATTAACCAAAACAGTCAGCAGGCTGCCCAGCAGCATCAGCTGTATGCTCCCCCGCATATTGGGGGGCACAAGGAAAAATATTTTCAGCAGATAAATAATGGCCGCCAGAACAAATCCATAAGAAAACACCCAGTGGAAATAAAATCCCCCGGCCCAATCAAACTGCGCCCAACGCAGCGGATAATAGGGGAAATCGCCAGAGTGATAAAAAAGATGCAGCTTTTCATTGGTCACAATAAAAAAGCTGCTGATGAAGGCCGGAATGTAACACAAGAAAATGTGCAGCCGGCTGACTTCCTTTTGCGTAAACTGCTGCCAGATGTGCATAAACAGAGCCACCGGCATAAAGGCAACACCGATAAAACAAAACCGGGCATACCGCAGGGCCAATTGCGGATCGGGGATCACAAACTGCGCCATATCAAAAAAGGCCCACACAAAAAGAGCGGCACAAGCCTGCTGATAATAACGGACTTCGGCTCCGCTGTCATGGGAATGCCTGCGTGCAAGAAAAAACAGCACCACCAGCAATAGGCACACCGTTCCCGAAATTATTGTATAAAGTATATTATCAACCGCCATATGGCTCACCTTCTTTTCTGCTCATAAGGTTGAGTCTGCGTAACTTAATTATTTTACCATAAAATATGCCCATACTCAATGCGCTTTAAAACAGTCATGCTGATACACGGCATAATTTTGAGTATTTTGCTTCAAATCGCCGGGTAATGGCTCTTGTTCAGGTGTCCTCCGCAAAAAGTTTTCAAAATAAAAAAGCTGCTCCATTTCAGTTTAATTGAAATGGAGCAGCTCCTATTTCGTTTCTGTTAAAGCACGCCACACACCAGGCCTTACGCCCAGCCGCAGTCGTAATAATCTTTCCATTTTTCCCGATAGGCCCGATCGCTGGAGGTGCGGCTGACTACATAAACCCCCACCAGCACCAGCACAACAATGGCACCAATAAAGGCACTGGCCACGCCTGCATCCGCAGCGGCGGTTTTCTTGCTTCGAACAAAAGGGAAGGGCCGTGCACCGGAGATTGCTTCTTTCATGGCTATTGCCTCCTTCTTGTTAGTCCCAAGTCAAATATATGCCAAAAAGCAGCCCACTAACGGAAAGCGGACTGCTCATTCTGCTTTAGCGATTCAAAAGGGACTTAGCCTGCCTGATTCAGCTTGAGAGCAAGCCGGGATTTTTGACGGGCTGCATTGTTCTTGTGCAAAATTCCCTTGGTAACGGCGCTGTCAATCTTTTTGATTGCGGCACGCACAGCCAGGGCTTTATCTTCAGTTCCCTGCTCAAGAGCTACATCCGCTTTTTTAACAGCGGTTCTTAAGTCGGAACGGACAGACTTATTCTGCAGAGTTTTTGTTGCGATGACCTTTACTCTTTTCTTAGCCGATTTGATGTTGGGCATTGTTCCACCTCCTCACTCTGCGACAGTTTACCATGGTATGGTACCACGTTTTGTCCCTTAATGCAAGTGCTTTTGCGTTAATTTTTAACATTTACCTGCTTTTGGAAAGCATTGCCGAAAAAAATCTTCAATCATAGCTCTACGGGGCATAATTTCCGCCCAAAAAGCGGAAAATAAATTGAGCCGGCAGCAGTGCAAAACCTTTTTCAGCCGGTTCAAATTTACATTACAGGAGTGGAATGCCATGCCTTTTCGAACCGACCTTGCTATGGAGCAAACCGAGCCCCATAAAAACAATTTACCTGCGGGGGTTACTGTAGATGATTATACCACAGGAAATTTAAATATCAACCGGGTAACCATTGCCGATCAGGCCGGAGGCGATATAATTGGCAAACCGCCGGGGGATTATGTCACCATTGTGGCCCCGCCCTTTTCCAGTGCTTCGGTTCTTTCGGATGAGGATATCGAAAACGTAGCAAAGGAAATTGCCGCCATGCTTCCCAAGGAAGGCCTTGTGCTGGTGGTGGGCCTTGGCAACAACGATATCACCCCCGATGCCATCGGCCCCCGCACCGTGCGGCAGGTGCTGGCCACCCGCCACATCACCGGTGAGCTGGCCCGCCAGAGCGGCTTGGAAGGTCTGAGACCCGCCGCCGCCGTCACCCCCGGGGTGCTGGGTCAGACCGGCATTGAGACCTCCGAAATCATCCGCTCTATAGTCAAGGATATCCACCCCTCCGCCGTGATCGTGGTGGATGCACTGGCGGCCCGCAGCACCTCCCGGCTGGGGAACACTATACAGATTGCCAACTCCGGTATCTCGCCCGGCTCCGGTGTTATGAACAAGCGCAAGGAGCTGAGCCTCAAGACCTTAAAGGTTCCTGTGGTTTCCATCGGGATTCCCACTGTGGTGGATGCCACCACCTTGGCCTGCGATCTGCTGGAGGATGATCAAAATGCCGTGGATAGCCGCCGGGAGCAGTTTGAGCCAAGGGGAGAGGCGCTTATGATTACGCCCCGTGAAATTGATGTGCTCATCGGTCATGCCTGCAAGGCGCTTTCTATGGCCATTAACAAGGCACTCCAACCGGAGCTTTCGTTGGAGGATATCTCCTTCTTAGCCTCCTAGGGCCTTTTAAATCAGGCTTTTCAGGACAGACTCTCTCAGCAGGAAAAACCCCGTATATCTGAGAGGGCAGGCGAATATCTATAGAGGTAGAGGATTGTTGTCCATTTCATGTCCCACGGCTTTTTTGCTTTTGCGGGGCCTTGGCATGAAAAAGCGCTGCACCGCCCCCGGGCGGCTGCAATCTGCCTTTGGAGGTTACGCCTTGAAAAGTCGTTTGAAACAAACAGGAAGTTCTGCCATGCCGGTGATCATGGGCTTTTTGCTTTGCATTTCTATCTTAGCCGGCACACTGAGAATGCATGAATACTCTTTGAGTGATCTGGGGGAAAAGGCCGCCGTTTTTTCCGCCCTGCTTTCTATGTCCGAGGCTGGGCTGGATGTTCTGCGGGAGCGTTTTCAGGATCAGCTTCTGCCCACCGTGCCGGTACCGGATCACCCCTATACCGCCCGCCCGGCTCAGCCCCAGCCACAAGAGCCGGAGGCTTCCTCCTTGCCTAATGCATCGAATAGCGATTCGGCCACCGAATTCCTGCCTACGGAGGATAACCCGCCACCTGTTCCCACCCAATATGCTGATTTGCTTCTGGCGGAAGATTTTGGCGGCGGCCCGGATAAGGGGCTGGCTAAATATGGAAGCGCCTATATCAAAAATGAAACCAAGAATTCCGCCGAGGCGGTGGAGAAACTGCTGATGCAGGATTTCCCCATTGCTTTTGAGGATACCGAGGAGCCTCAGGTGCTGATCTTCCATACCCATGCAACCGAAAGCTTTGAACCCTATGACCGGGATGAGTATGACACCCGCAACACTTGGCGCTCCGTCAACGATGAGCGGAACATGGTGGCGGTGGGGAATGCCTTTGTGCAGGTGCTGGAAGAAAACGGCATCGGTGTGCTTCACGATACCACACAGCACGATTACCCCTCCTATAACGGCTCCTATGAGCGGAGCCGGGTGACCATCCAGCAGTATTTAGAGGAATACCCCTCTATTAAGGTGGTGCTGGATCTTCACCGGGATGCTATCCAGCGGGAGGGCGGCGAGATTGTCAAGCCGGTGGCGGAAATTGATGGCCAAAAGGCCGCTCAGATTATGATCATATCCGCCTGCGACGACGGCACTATGGATATCCCCGAGTGGAAGCAGAACTTCCGCTTTGCCGCCGAATACCAAAACTATATGGAATCGGCCTATCCGGGGCTGACCCGTCCGGTCTATTTCTGCTACCGAAAATACAATATGGATCTGTCAACCGGATCTTTGCTGTTAGAATTCGGTTCCAATGCCAATACTCTTGAGGAAGCGGTTTATTCCGCCCAGCTTTCCGCTCAGGCGCTGGCCGATTTAATCCATGACAACGTACTTTCTTTTTAGAGAAAAAGAAAGTACGCAAAGAAAAACCTACTTTCTTTTTAGAAGAAAAGAAAGTAGGCAAAGAAAAATCCATTCTCTTTGTTCTCTACGGCAGGCTTATCTTTTACCTAAGACAAAGTTTGATGAGCTTCACTGCCCTTACTCCTTCCAGCAAACACCTGTGGAATACTCCAAACAGAAACGGACGTGAAAATTTGAAGCAAAAGACAAGGCTTTTTGCTGCGGCCTTTTTAATTTCTCTTCTCATTATTGGTATGCTCTGCGGCTTTATGGCTGTGGATTTCAGCACCCAGCGCTACAGCGCTGAGGTTTTTGGGGAGCTGCTCCTTGTTTCCGCAGTGGGGGAGAAAGGGATCACCTTTTCCCTTTTGGGGCAGGAATATTTCCTTTCCCGGGAGCTTCCCCAAGCTGCAAAACAACCGCTGGAGGCCATTACCGGCTGGCTGCCGCCGCACCTGACCCTTTCCAGCCGCCTAACCCGGCTGGGCTTGGAGGCTTGGGAGCTTTACCGCCAGCAGCCGGAAGAAGACGCTTCCTTTCCTTCCACTTATTCAGCCCCGGAAGCAGGCAGCAGGCCCTGATCAATTTTTTACTCCCAGCCCTCACAGGCAGTATACCTGTGAGGGCTTTTTATGGTATAATATCTGCTAAAGTAGATATTATACCACTCGTTGATTAAAGATTTATTTATATGGTCATGGTTATGCCACAAAAAAAGTGATACCATTGAGTGAGAAGATAGAGAATTCTCGCTGGGCTGCGCCCGATGAAAGGGGCGAAGCCTCCGGCGACATTTTTAAGGAGTATACTGTATGTCAGACCGCAAAGAACACATTCGCAATTTTTGCATCATTGCCCACATCGACCACGGGAAAAGCACCCTGGCCGACCGTATTCTGGAAAAGACCTCCACAGTGGCTCTGCGGGATATGTCGGAACAGCTTTTGGATAACATGGATATCGAGCGGGAGCGGGGCATCACCATCAAGGCCCGGGCTGTCCGCCTGAAATACCATGCGCAGGACGGAAAGGATTACACCTTCAACCTGATCGATACCCCCGGACATGTGGATTTCAACTACGAGGTTTCCCGCTCGCTGGCTGCCTGCGAGGGGGCTATTCTTGTGGTGGATGCTTCACAGGGCATCGAGGCACAGACTCTGGCGAACACCTATCTGGCTATTGAGCACGATTTGGAGGTTGCACCGGTTATCAACAAAATCGATCTGCCTGCCGCCGACCCGGAGCGAGTTGCCCAAGAGGTGGAGGATATCATCGGCATCCCCTGTCTGGATGCACCCCGGATTTCCGCCAAAAACGGTGTGAACATTGAATCGGTGCTGGAGCTTGTGGTTCGGGATATCCCACCGCCGAAGGGCGATGAAGAGGCTCCTCTGCGGGGCCTGATTTTCGATTCTTACTACGATACCTACCGGGGAGTTATTGTTTATCTGCGGGTGCTGGATGGTTCTATCCGGGCGGGCATGACCATCCGTATGATGGCCACCGGTGCCGAATTTGATGTGGTGGAAGTGGGCTTCATGGGTGCTACCTCCCTGATTCCCTGCCCGGAGCTGCTGGCCGGAGACGTGGGCTATATTGCCGCCAGCATCAAGAATGTGCAGGATACCCAAGTGGGCGATACTGTCACCGATGCCGAGCACCCGGCCAAGGAGGCTCTGCCCGGCTACCGCAAGGCGGTTCCCATGGTGTTTGCCGGTATATACCCGGTGGATGGTGCCCGCTATGGCGACCTGCGTGAGGCTTTGGATCGCTTGCAGCTCAACGATGCCTCCCTTTCCTTTGAGCCGGAAACCTCGGTGGCACTGGGCTTCGGCTTCCGCTGCGGTTTTCTGGGGCTGCTGCATATGGAAATTATTCTGGAGCGGTTGGAGCGGGAATACAATCTGGATATGATTACAACCGCCCCCAGCGTTATTTATAAATTCCACATGACCAATGGGGAAACCATCTTCATCGATAACCCCACCAATTACCCCGACCCGGCCCACATTTTGAGCTCCGAGGAGCCCTATGTCAAGGCCAGCATTTTTACCCCCGCCAGCTACATCGGTGCCATTATGGAGCTGTGCCAGCAGCGCCGGGGCATTTATATGGATACCAAATATCTGGATGCCGACCGGGTAGAGCTGCATTATGAGCTGCCGCTGGGTGAAATTGTCTATGACTTTTTTGATGCGCTCAAATCCCGCACCAAGGGTTATGCTTCCTTTGACTACGAGCTGGCGGATTACCGCCCTGCCAAGCTGGTCAAGCTGGATATCCTGCTCAACGGCGACGTTGTGGATGCGCTGAGCTTTATTGTATTTTTGGACAATGCCTATGGCCGTGCCCGGCGCATGGCGGAAAAGCTTAAGGAGCACATTCCCCGGCAGATGTTTGAAATCCCCATTCAGGCGGCGGTAGGCGGCAAGATTATTGCCCGGGAAACGGTCAAGGCCATGCGCAAGGATGTGCTTGCCAAGTGCTATGGCGGCGATATCACCCGTAAAAAGAAGCTGCTGGAAAAACAAAAAGAGGGCAAAAAGAAAATGCGCCAGCTAGGATCGGTGGAAGTGCCGCAGGATGCCTTTATGGCGGTGCTCAAGCTGGATGAATAGGCCGGTTGGGCTTTACCTGCACATTCCCTTCTGCCTTTCCAAATGCCCCTACTGTGATTTTTATTCGGTACCCTTTACCCCGGAGCTGGCGGATGCCTATCTGGCGGCTGTGCTCCGGGCTATTGATGCATGGCCGGGGCAAGAGCGGGCGGATACCCTCTATCTGGGCGGCGGCACTCCCTCCCTTATGGGGCCGGAACGTCTGGGTGCGGTGGTGGAGGCTGTCTCCAAGCGGTTTGGCCTGCAAGAGCAGGATGAAATTACCTTGGAGGCCAACCCCGGCTCACTGGAGCTTGCAACCCTTAAAGCCTTTCGGCAAGCGGGCTTTAACCGTCTTTCGCTGGGGGTGCAGTCCCTCAATGACCGAGAGCTTGCCCTGCTGGGCCGCCGCCACTCTGCAAAAGAGGCACTGGAAGCCATTGACTGGGCATTGGAGGCAGGCTTTCCTCAAATTTCCGCTGATTTGATGCTGGGCATCCCGGAGCAGACCCCCTCCACGCTGGCCACCTCTATGGATGGGCTGGCTCGGTCGGGGGTTTGCCATATTTCGGCCTATCTGCTGAAAATCGAAGAGGGAACACCCTTTTTCAGCCAAAATAAAGCCGCCCTCTGCCCCGATGAGGATCAGACGGCACAGCTTTATCTGGATTGCTGTGAAGGCCTTGAAGCGCAGGGCTTTGGGCGGTATGAAATTTCCAACTTTGCCAGAAACGGTCTTGTGGCAAAGCATAATTTGAAATACTGGGAGTGTGTGCCCTATCTGGGAATCGGGCCGGGTGCTCATTCCTTTATGAATGGGCAGCGCTTTTATTTCGGGCGGGATTTGCAGGGCTTTTTGCAGGCACTCAATCCTTGGGCGCTCACCACAGCGGATGGCACCGGGGGCGACTGGGAAGAATATGCCATGCTGCGCCTGAGACTAGCCTCGGGCCTCGATTTAGCCGAGCTGGAACGGCTTTATGCCATGGATACACAACCTATCCTTAAGCGGGCGGAGCCTCTGATTCAGGCCGGACTTGTGACCTGCGAAAATAGGCGGCTGGCTCTAACTCATGCCGGGTGCTTGCTTTCCAATGCCATTACCACAAAGTTACTTTCTTGAGGCTTCGCCTCTTTCGTCGGGTATAGGCAGTGAAAATTCTTGCCCCTGTACACGATGGTTATAGTTTCGTAAACCTTGTTTGCAATTTAAGAAAACCCTTTTCTTTGAACCCTTTCTTTTTCTAAAAGAAAGGGGGCCCGTGCGGCACAAGCACGACCTAGGGTGAACATTTCCATCACTGTTGAATCTGGACAGGGGAGGGTTCCAAGGGAGGACGCACCTCCCTTGGCAATTCTTTGCATCCTTTCTCATTGCAGAGAAAGGATGTGCCAGTCCGCACGGCATGAGTGCGGAAGTGATGCGTTTCAACTTTGTAAGGCCAAGAAAAGAAATGCTTATAGCATAATAGCCCCATGGCGCTTGCATTGTTCTCGACAGGGGAATTTTGCTTCTACTATAGAAAAGCAAAAAAACGTATTTTTATTTTCTCGGCCTCTGGCGGGAATGGAGTAAAACGCTCCCAAACGCCAAAGAATGCTTTTTTCTTTTATGCTTTTTTTTCTTAGATATCAGCAAACAAAGCTTCAAAACTTGGCACTCATGCCGTGCCGGGCACACACTTTCTCCACGATGAGAAAGTGTGCAAAGAATCGCCAAGGGGCAAGCCCCTTGGTACCCCGCCGCCGAGATGTAGCAATGCTAAAAATGTTAAGCTTCGGTCGTGCTTATGCCGCACAGGCAGTGGCTTTCTTTTTGGCTGAAAAAGAAAGCCACCAAAGAAAAAAGCCTCCTCTGGCGGCAGGCAAACCATCGTTGCCCTTGGTTCTGTCATCGTGTGGAAGGGCAACGATTTTAAATCATCTAAGCCCGAAGCAAGAGGCACGGCCTCTATAATCCCAGCCGCTTGGCTGTATCCAAAATATCCGCTACCATTTCCTCCAGAGCCGTGGCCTCGGATTTAAAATAATCCCGCTGTTTGACCTTGGTATAGCGCTTGATCATCCGGCCAATATGATCGGGCAGAGCAGGGTCGGTGAGCAGATTATGGCGGATACTTTCCATCAGGTTGGCGCAATCCCGCATCAGTTCGCCGTATTCCCCTTCCGATTGAAGCCGGAAGCGGCTGACAAATTCCTGTTCATCCTCCGGGTCAAGAAAGGTGATCTCAATGAGGGAGGCCTCTCCCTTCATACTGCGTATCTTAGCGGCAAGAGCCCGAAAAGCGGCTATGCTCTTTTGGTTTTTGGGCAAAACAGCCACGCCCTGCTTGAAATAGGCAACACCCATTTCCTTGAGCTTTCGCCACACATACACCCGGTTTTTAGATGGGTTCACCGGCACATTATAGCCCAGCGCCACCCATTTTAGCTGTTGCATAGCATCCCCTTTTCCGGCAGGCGGCCTTTTGCCGCATTTTGCCCTTGGCTGTGATGATTCACAGGCCTCTATCTCTAATTGTAACAACTGTTAGCTTTTTGTCAACACCAAAGAGGGATTTTCCCGAGGAATCCTACTTTTTCATTGACATAACCACTCTCTTGGAAGTACTATTAGTATTGTGTATATAACCAATCCGCTTGGGCCAAGTTTGGGCATTTTGAATTGGGCTTTGCCCTTGCCTGAATGCCTGTTATTTTTATTGTTAAAACGGCGGATTTACCGCCAAGGAGGTTTTCATATGTCGTCATCCCCGCTGCAAATCCCAAAGGGCTATGCCTCTCCCTTAGGAGTAATCCAAACCGAAAAGGCCATCAAGCTAATCAAGGATACCTTTGAGCGCAATTTGGCAAAGGCTCTGCACCTGACCCGTGTTTCCGCCCCCTTGTTTGTGCGGCCCGAAACCGGCCTCAACGACAATCTCAACGGCACCGAGCGTCCGGTTCAGTTCGATGTGCTGGATATTGGCGCCGATGTGCAGGTTGTGCAGTCGCTGGCCAAGTGGAAGCGTCTGGCCCTCAAGCAGTATGGCTTTGAGCAGGGTCACGGCCTCTATACCGATATGAATGCCATCCGCCGGGATGAAGTTCTGGATAACCTGCATTCCGTTTATGTGGATCAGTGGGACTGGGAGGCTGTTATCTCCCGGGAATACCGCAATGAAACCTTTTTGCAGGATATTGTCCGCCGGATTGTTATGGCACTGCATATCACGCAGGATACCCTGCTTTTGCAGTTCCCCCAAGTGGCACCGGTGCTGGATGGCAGTGTAACCTTCCTTTCCACTCAGGAGCTGGAGGATGCTTATCCCGAGCTGACTCCCCAAGAGCGTGAAAACAAGGTGGCCAAGGAATATGGTGCCGTGTTCCTCACCCAAATCGGCGGCGCCCTGAAAAACGGCAAGCCCCACGATGGCCGTGCCCCCGATTACGATGACTGGAGCCTCAACGGTGATCTGCTGGTCTGGAACCCAGTTTTGGAGCGTTCCTTTGAGCTTTCCTCCATGGGTATTCGGGTGGATGCACAGTCCTTGGATGCACAGCTTCGCACCGCAGGCTGTGATGACCGCCGGAGTCTGCCCTTCCATAAGGCACTGCTGGCCGACCACCTTCCCCTGACCATCGGCGGGGGCATCGGCCAATCCCGTATGTGTATGCTGCTGCTGGGCAAGGCTCACATTGGTGAGGTACAATCCTCCGTTTGGCCGGAGCAGATGATTGCTGACTGCGAGGCCAATGGGATTCACCTACTGTAAGAGACATCGTCTCATTCGTCGGGCTTAGGTAGGCGAAAGAACCTTACCCTAATGCACGGTGGCATTGCAATTCAAGGGAAACCCTTTTCTTTGAACCCTTTCTTTTTCTAAAAGAAAGGGTGCCCGTGCGGCACAAGCACGGCCTAAGCTGAGCATCTTCGATGCTGCTGAATCTGGGCAGGGGAGGGTTCCAAGGGAGGACGCACCTCCCTTGGCGATTCTTTGCATCCTTTCTCATCGTGGAGAAAGGATGTGCCAGCCGCACGGCATGAGTGCGGGAGTGATGAATCTCAGCTCTGTAAAGCCATGAGAGATACCTTTACAGCATGATATTTCCTTGGCAATTCTTTACAACCTTTCTCATTGCTGAGAAAGGTTGTGCCAGTCTGTGCGGCATGCGCGCAGGCGCCAACATTTCAGGTTAAGTAAAAGTAAGAAAACAAACTGTTTTCTCTTTCAATAAGCGCAGAAAGGATCGGCATATATGAAAATTGGAGAAATTTTTGCCACACAGGTTTTTAATGATGCTGTTATGCGGGAACGACTCCCTAAAAAAATCTACCAAAGCCTGAAGGAGACCACCCGGCTGGGCGCACCCCTCAATCAGGAGATTGCCGATGTGGTGGCCGCCGCCATGAAGGATTGGGCCACCGGCCTTGGGGCTACCCATTATTCCCACTGGTTCCAGCCGCTCAACAACCTTTCCGCCGGAAAACACGATTCCTTTATTTCCACCACCCGGGATGGAAATGTTGTCACCGAGTTTTCTTCTTCCGCTTTGGTGAAAGGGGAGCCGGATGCTTCCTCCTTCCCCAGCGGCGGTCTGCGGGCCACCTTTGAGGCCCGTGGCTACACCACATGGGACCCCACCTCGCCTGCCTTTGTGCGGGATGGTACACTCTATATCCCCACCGCCTTCTGCTCCTATACCGGCGAAGCGCTGGATTCCAAAACACCGCTGCTGCGCTCCATGCAGGCTCTCAACAAGCAGGGACTGCGGCTTCTGCGTGCCTTGGGGCATAATGGTTCCCGCATGGTTTATGCCACCGTGGGAGCCGAGCAGGAATACTTCCTTATCGATAAGGAAAAGTATGAAAAGCGCCTTGACCTGAAGCTTTGCGGCCGCACCCTGCTGGGTGCCAAGCCCGCCAAGGGGCAGGAGCTGGAGGACCATTACTGCGGGCGCATTCGCCTGCGGGTTGCCAGCTACATGACCGAGCTGGATAATGCCCTGTGGGCGCTGGGTGTAACCTCCAAAACCAAACACAACGAGGCCGCTCCTGCCCAGCACGAGCTGGCCCCCATCTTTGAGCCGGTGAACACAGCGGTTGACCACAACCTGCTGACCATGGAGGTTATGCGGGTAACCGCCAAGCGCCACAACTTGGCCTGCCTGCTCCATGAAAAGCCCTTCGAGGGCATCAATGGTTCCGGTAAGCACAACAACTTTTCCATCTCCACCGACGATGGCCTGAACTTTCTGGACCCCGGCCAGCATCCGGAGGAAAACAAGCTGTTCCTCATTACTCTTTGCGCTCTGATCGAAGGGGTGGATACCTATGCCGACCTGATCCGCATGACCGCCGCTTCCCCCAGCAACGACCACCGCTTGGGTGGATACGAAGCGCCTCCCGCCATTATTTCCATCTTCCTTGGCGAAGCGCTTACCACCATGCTTTCCAACATTACAAAGGGCAGTACCGCCGGTGCCCACTCTTGCAGCAACCTTTACACCGATGTGGATGCCCTGCCCAATCTGGAGCGGGATGATTCCGACCGGAACCGTACCTCTCCCTTTGCCTTTACCAACAATAAGTTTGAATTCCGGATGGTGGGTTCTTCCCAGTCCATTGCTTTCTGCAACACGGTGCTGGATGCAGTGGCGGCGGATGTATTCTCCCGCTTTGCCGACCGTTTGGAAAAGGCGGAGGATTTGGAGCTGGAGATTTCCCACATTATTTCGGAAACCATCTGCAACCACGGGCGCATCCTTTACAATGGCAACAACTATACCCAGCAGTGGGTGGAGGAAGCCCAGAAGCGGGGATTGCCCATTATCAGCAATTCCGCACAGGCGGCCGAGGCCATCGTAAACCCCCGCAATGTGGAAATGCTGGAGAGCCTTGGCATTCTCAGCAGCACCGAATGCCATGCCCGGTATGAAATTCATCTGGAAAACATCGTCAAGGTGATCACCATGGAGGCAGAAACCATGCAGCAGATGGTTCGCCAGCAGATTCTGCCCTCTCTGACTCGCTTTATCGGGGATACAGCCGCCAGCTACAACGAGCTTGCCGGGGCTGGCTTTGAAAATGCTCAGCTTCATGGGCTTCTGGAAAAGCTTTCCGGTCTGCTTTCCGCCATTCATTGTGAATCGGTTGCTCTTGAAGCGCTGGAACATACCGATCATGCGGTATTCTCCCTCAAGGAACTGGCTAACTATATGACCGATACCATCCGCCCTCAAATGCATGCTCTGCGCACCGCCTGCGATGCAGCGGAAGCGCTGGTTGCCTCGGATGTGTGGCCCATTCCCACCTACACCGATCTGCTCCACCGTATCTGAGGCTTCGCCTCTTTCGTCGGGCTTAGAACAGTTAATTTCTTACCATTGTGCACGATGGCCTTACAATAAGGAGAATCCCTTTTCTTTGTTACCTTTCTTTTTCTAAAAGAAAGGGTGCCCGTGCGAAAGTGAGAAACGCTCACTTTGTTAAGCCAAGAAAAAGAAATGCTGTGGCATAATAGCCCCATGGCACTTGCACTTATTCTTGATGGCTTAGAAATCATTTATTTCCCCTCAAAAGGCCGGACATATAAAAACCCGCTTCTTACTCCCTTGTTCGGAGAAGTAGAAGCGGGTTTTTATTTTATATGCCAGCAACGCCATCGGGCGCAATCTTAAAATTTTTGTTTATCTAAGTCTGACAAGAGGGGATTTGTACCTTAGGCGCCAAACACCTTATGGCGAATGGCGGAAGCCATCTGGCGCACAGCATCGGGATCATCCATTTCCAAAGCCTTGTCAGCCAGCTCTTCCATTTCCTTGCGGCTTACGTTGCAAACCAAATAGCGCACTCTTTCCACAAGGCCGGAGGCGGCGCTCAGCTTGCTGACACCAAAACCAATCAGCAGGGGAACAAAATCCAGATCGCCTGCCAGCTCGCCGCAGACACCAACCTCGGTTCCCACCTTGGCCCCGGAACGGATGGTGTGGGCAATCAGCCGCAGCACAGCCGGGTTATAGGGGTTATAAAGATTCTGGATGTTGGGGTTGATGCGGTCGGTGCAGGTAACATACTGGGTCAGGTCGTTGGTGCCGATGCTGATAAAATCACAGTGGGGGGCAAATCGGTCGGCCATAACGGCGGAGGCAGGTGTTTCCACCATAATGCCCACAGGCACTTGCGAATCAAAGTCAATGTTCTTTTCAGCCAGCAAAGCCTTGGCTTTTTCCACAAGTTTCTTGCCTTCTGTTAATTCCCGCAGCTCAGTGATCATGGGGAACATGATGCGAACCTTGCCATGGGCGCTGGAGGCCAGTATGGCCATCAGCTGATCCAGGAACACTTCCTGCCGGTCAAGGCAGACACGGATAGCCCGATAGCCAAGGAATGGGTTTTCTTCTTTTTCCAGACCGAAATAAACCAGTGCCTTATCGCCGCCGATATCCAAGGTGCGGATGATAACCGGACGGCCCTTGGCTGCCTTAACCACAGCGGAGTAGGCCTCCCGCTGCTCCTCAAAGGTAGGGTAACGGGTAAAGGCGCTGTATACAAACTCGGTGCGGAAAAGGCCAATACCGTCGTATTCAATGGGCTCCAGAGGAACCATATCCTCGGCGTTGCCCACATTGGCGCAAATCTGAATCTGGAAACCATCGGTGGTAATACCTTTGGTCAGGTTGGCGGAACGGATTTTCTCCCGGACAGCCTGCTCACCCTTGATAACCGTCTGATAGCGCTTGATGGTTTCTTCATCGGGATTGATATAGATATCGCCGGTGCTGCCGTCCAGAATGGCCTGCTGGCCCTCCTCAAAGACATTGTAAATATCCTGCACGCCGATGATGGCGGGCTTGCCCAAGGTTTTGGCCAGAATAACAGTATGGGAGGTCACGCCGCCCAGCTGGGTGACCATACCGGCCAGATGGTTTTTATCCAGCTTGAGGGTATCCACGGGGGAAAGATCCTCTGCCACCAGCACACAGGGCTCATGGGGCAAAACCAGCTCGGTGACACCATGGATACGGTCGATCAGCATTTGGCCTACATGGCGGATATCATCAGCCCGCTGGCGCATATAATCGTTTTTCATACCGGCAAACATCTGTGCCAGCTTATCGGTCTGGCCCTGAATGGCGGCCGGGGCACTTTCGCCCTTTTCAATCTCTTTAAAAATGGGGGTGATGAGGGTTTTATCCTCCAGCATCATCAAATAAGCCTTGATGATTTTGGCATCCTCCTCGCCCAAACGCTCCAGCATTTCGCTGTGCAGGGCACGTGTTTGCTCCAGACACTGAGCCAGAGCCAGCTCCAGCTTGCTTTTTTCCTCTGCGGGGTCAACGGGGCCTGTTTGAGCCTCCACCTTTGCCTTTTTCAGCACAATGATTTTTCCCTGGGCTACACCAGGGGCGCCGGGCCTTCCTGTGAGATGTGTCATGTTTTTTTCCACTCCATTTCTTCGGCAAAAACACCGGGTAATTAATTTTAAAAATACAACAATATGTTTAGAATTCAAGATCAAAATCTATTCAAAACAGGCGGTTTCACCTGGAATTTTCACAAAAAAACCCGCCAGAACGGCAAAAGGCGAAAAGCCAATTTACCGTTCTGCGGGTGAAACGAACACCAAAAGGGGGCTTTATCTCAGCAAAAACAAGCAGGCGAATTATTCACCGGTCTTATCGTAAATAATTTCCTTATCCTTTTCACGGCAGGATTCCCATGTAAAGTTGCTGCCTTTGCCGCTGGTTTTAAGAACCCGCATAAAGTGCTGAGCGGATTCCTTAATGGCGTTTTCATATCCCTGAAGAAGGGGCATAAGATCGGTTTTGGGATTAGCGGCCAGAGTTTTGACCATATAGTCACGGCCAGCGGTCCAGATATCGGTGCAGATGTTCACCTTGTTGATACCGGCTTCAACAGCCTTGGTCATGTTCTCATCACCGGAACCGGAACCACCATGAAGAACCAAAGGCATATGGCCGGTAGCTTCCTTGATTTCACGAATCAGGTCAAAATGCAGGGTGGGAACAAAGCCATCGGGATATTTGCCGTGTGCGGAACCAACAGCAACAGCCAGCGCGTCAACGCCGGTCTTCTCTTTAAAGTAAACAGCATCGGCAGGCTTGGTGAAGAGGTCGGCAGTCTGGCCGTCACCGTCAGCAGCCTGTCCAACATGGCCGATTTCGCCTTCAACAGAAACACCCTGAGGATGGCACAGGTCAACTACTCTCTTGGTGCGGGCAATGTTTTCTTCCAGATCATAAACAGAAGCATCGATCATGATGGAGGAAAAGCCCCAGCGGAAGGTATGGGTGATGCGCTCCCAAGTTTTGCCGTGGTCCAGGTTCAGAGCAATGGGCACAGGTGCATTCTCGGCCAGGCTCTTGATCATGGGAGCCATAATATTGGCATGGCCGTGGCCGGACATCTGGCCCTCGCCGATGTTAAGGATCAAAGGCGCATTCTCAGCAATAGCGGCATTGATAACGCCACGGGCCAGCTCCATGCTGACGACATTAATTGCGGGAACACCGTAATAATTTTTACTAGCATCGTCCAGGAAAACTTTCATTGGTACATACATATTGCTTGACTCCTTCTCCAGGCTACAGCCTGCTTTTGAATTTACCCAATAAGGAACCCCCAAAGGGCCTTTGAGGCCCTTCGGGGAGGAGGGTCGAACTTGTGTTTTCTTTTTTCTTAGAAATCGAGATCCAAGGAATCCAGTTCAGACAGATCCTCTTTGCTGTTATCGATTTCTTTGGCGCCCATGCGCAGAATGAAGTAAAGAACAGCGGTTACAGCAGAACCGATGACAAGAGCCAGCAGGAAACCGCCGGGGTTATCCATAACGGGAACAACAAAGATACCGCCATGGGGAACGGGAGAGGCAACGCCCCAAATCTGGGTCAGACCACCAGCAACAGCTGCGCCGGCACAGGTGGAGATGATGACACGGATCGGGTCGGCAGCGGCAAAGGGAAGCACACCCTCGGTGATGAAGCAAAGGCCCAGAGGAACAGCAGCCTTGGCGGTTTCGATCTGTGCTTTATCCCATTTCTTTTTGCCTTGGATCAGAACGGTAGCGGCGATACCCAGAGCGGGAGTCATACCGCCAACGATCTTAGCAGCGGTGGGGGCAGTGATGCCCTCAGCCAGAAGGCCGTTGCAGAAGGCAGAAGCTGTCTTGTTGACAGGGCCGCCCAAGTCAAAGCCCATCATGCCGCCGATGATTGCGCCCAAACCGAACTTGGCGCCGCCGGCCTGCATGTTTTTCAGGCTGTTGGTAATGGCTTCAGTTGCCATGGCAACCGGCTTGCTGAGCCCCAAATAGAAGGCAAAGCCGATGACAAAGCAAGTCAGGAAGGGAATGATCATAACAGGCATCAGACCCTGAATGGATTTGCCAACCTTCCAGGTCTTCATCCAAAGGATAAAGTAACCAACAAGGAAACCGGCCAGAATGCCGCCCAGGAAGCCGGCCTTCAGGTTGTTGGCGATCAGGCCAAGAGTCAGGCCAGGAGCCAAACCGGGGCGATCGGCGATGGAATAGGCAATAAAGGCGGTCATTACAGGCACAACAAAAGTCATAGCCGCAGAACCAATGGAGTTGACCATCCAAGGAATGGTGCCCTCCATTTTGCTGATGTCGGGAATTTCAGCGGCAGAAAGACCCATCAAAAGTCCAAACACACGAGCCAGAGCCATACAAAGACCACCGGCGACGACTACAGGGATCATGTAAGAGATACCTGTCATCAGGTGCTTTTTAACAGTATTCAATTTCACCTCAAAAAACCTCCAACCTATAATTTTTCTAAACGTGGTTTTTCCAAAAAAGGTTCCTGAAAAGGCTGATTTTGTGCTTACTCATTGACCTTGGCTTCGATTTTCTGAATCAAAGCCTTGGGGGATTTCATAACCACAGAAACGGGGATTTCAACCAGCCGTTTGCCTTTGAAACGATCCTTGCCGCTTATCGCAATATCCGCAGCGATAATAACTACATCGGCCTGGGCAATTTCATCAGCAGTCAGCTCATCCTCAGTTCCGATGGTTCCCTGAGTCTCTATCTTAACCCAGTGCCCCAGCTCCTCGGCAGCGTTGACCAGCTTCTCCTTGGCAATGTATGTGTGGGCTATACCCGCAATACAAGCCGTGATTCCTACAATGCGCAAGTTCATCCACTCCTCTTTCTAGATATTCTGGAACAGTTCTAAAAGCTCGTCTTTATCCTTAGCGGACATAAGGGAGCTGCAAAACCCATCACGAGCCAGCATTCTGGCAACCTGTGACATCAGCTTGACAAAATAGTTGTTCTTGTCGTTGCCGTCCACAGCGAACAAAATAATAACCTGAACCGGCTTCCCGTCGATGGTTTCCCACTCGATGGGGTTTTTTAGCTTGGCAACAGCGATGCAGGTCTTTGCCACAACTTCCGATTTGCCGTGAGGGATGGCAACGCCGTTACCAATACCAGTTTTGCCTTCGCTTTCCCGCAGGTATACATCATCAATAAAAGCCTGTTTATCGGTGACGCTTCCATCCTCAAAAAGCAGCTGGGCCAGCGCATCCAGAACCTCGGCCTTGTTGGCAGCATCCAAATCGGTGACAACAGCATTTTGATTGATTACTTCACTGACCGACATATTCTATCTCCTCTTCATATAAACTGTGCATCCAAAAGCCGTGAGAACTTTTGGAGCGCCAGATGGGGGTATACTCCATCCGGATCAGGCGTTTTGCAGAACCTTCAGCAGAGCTTCTATAGCGGCCTCTTCATCCGCACCATCGGTGGTGATGATAATGGTTTCGCCTTTTACAGCGCCCATGCACAGGATGGAAATAATGCTCTTGGCCTCGAAGATATCGTCTTCGCCTTCCTTTTGCAGCTTGATATCACAGTCAAAGGTCATGGCTGTTTCGCAAAAATCGGTAGCCGGCCTTGCGTGAAGGCCCTCTTCGTTGTGTATAGTATAGCTGGCAGTTTTCATGGGTAGGTGTCTCCTCTTTTCACAATGGCATTGATATACCGGGCAAAGACCACCGGATCGGTCATCTTCCGGAGCTTATTCATCCCCTCACGATCCTCCAAAAGAGCAGCGAAAGCGGAATAGAATCTTAGAATATCCTTTTTCTCGGGGCTTGCGTCGGTCAGATTGAAAGCCAGCAGAAACACGGTATCCACAAGGCTTTCCTTAGACCACAAAATCGGCTCCCGCAGCACCGCCACCGCCACCATAGGCCGCAGCACATGCCGGGCGGCTCCGTGAGGGATGGCCACACCGGGCCCCACCTCGGTCGAAACAGCTTTTTCACGAGCCAGCACCGATTCCAGAAATTCCGGGGTGACATGCCCGGCCTTTTCAAGTGCCCGGCACATATCCTCCAACAGCTCCCATTTGGTGGCCGGCGGCCTTTGCAGAAAAATCAGTGCCGGTTCAAAGAGCTCCAGAACCTTTTCCTCCCGGGTTCCAATGGAATCCCGCTTGCCCCTGCGCAGGGCGTGCATTTTATTTTCCACTGCCTTCACATCGGAGGCAAGCAGAAAATTATCCACAACCACCACATCCTTGCCCCCAAAGGTTTTTTCCATGGGCAGGGTGGAGATGATAAAATCACAGTTGCTTCGCCGGGCCTTTGCCTCTTCGCTGGAGGAGATAACCCCTTCCACCGTGATGCCTGCCACAGCCTTTTCCAGCCGAATTTTCAGCAGACGATAAACGCTCATGCCGTAGTTGCACAAAATCAGCACCCGGCTGCGGAAGGTGATACGCTCCACTGCACCGCCAATGTGCAGAGCCAAAAAGCCCAGCTCGTTTTCATTGACATCCAGCCCCATGCGGCTTTCAAAAACCACACTGGCCGACCAGGCCGCGGTATAAATCTTGGGGTATTTTTCCTTGATCTGGCTCAACAGGGGGTTTGCAATATGCACACCCTGTGCCAGCCGGGCCACCGCCGAGCGGAGATACAAAAACAGGTGATTGGAAAGCACCACATCCACCGAAAGCTCCAACCCCAAAATGCGGCTGGTCATATCGATGATTTGGGCTGTCAGGCTGCAAAGAATCGGATATTGGAGCTGAAACACCTGGCGCAGGGCCGGTGTATTAAAGCCCTGTATCTCTGCCACACCCAGCTGGTTTCGCAGGTATTCCTGCTCGCCCCCGGGAAGGGAAAGCTCAAAACGAGCCTCCAACTGGCGGATCAGATGCTCGGCCAGCACCCCGTTGTGATGCATATCCAGATCGTTGCCGGTGAGGGGAGGGGGAAATACCGCCTTGCCCTTTCGGTTTCGGAGAATACACAGAGAGGTGTGAAAAAGCAACTGCTGCTTGGCCTGGTAGCTGAAATAAAAACCGTAGCTCTGCTCAAAACCAGTGATGATCTGCACAATGGGGGCAGCATCAAAGCCATCCAGAAACCAGCGCAAACCTGCAACGGTTTCTTCCAGATTGCCAAAGCTTGTGCCCCGCTGGGTGCCGCCATCCTCAATAAGGCCGCTCTGCTCCAGCGTACTGTACATATCCCACATGGCCATGCGCCAGCGGTATTCATCGCAGTCGATAGAAAAACCCAGCCCCCGGCGGCGAATAACCGAAATGCCCCGCAGGCTCAGCCAGCTTTCGCCCTCATCCAATGCCTTGGAAGCCATACTGCGGGAAAGATACATCTGTTCCCCCACCTGTGTGAGGGTAATAGAGGAAGCTTTTAGCAGCAGGCAGGCCGTGAGAAGGCCACGCTGGGATTTATAATCCATAGGAAGCTGCCAACGCAGAGGAGCGCCTGCAAGCTGATCCAGCTGCGCCTTGGTGCCGGTAAAGCAAACACCCCGATTGGGGCGGGTGATGAGCTGTTCCAGCCCGGGATACTCTTGGCGGATAGCCGCCAGATCGCCCCGTATGGTTCTGGAGGAAACCTCCAGCCGATTGGCAATTTGATCAATGGTGATAAAATCGCCGGCTTCGTATAAAATAGTTAGGATATCCCTCTGCCGATTGTTCATTTGTTTCACTCCCGCTCATTCTTTCTACGGAAGCTGCTATTTCATGAGAATTTCACAGCTTCAGAGGAAAAACACCAGCAGCGCTTTGTTGCCGCATTGGTATTTTTGATCGCAGAAATCATTCCAACTGAACAACTTGTTACTCATTATAACAGAGAGTTTCCCCCCATAAGATATCATAATTCTGTCACATTTGCAATTAATCCAATTTTACTTCTTCCGCATTCAGAATAATTGTCAAAAATAGGAACCCATTGCGGTAAAAATACCTGTTACCGCTTTTCTAGGCGATATTTTCAGCTATTTTCCTTTAGTATTCCAGAAAAAACAGGTCTTACCAATGAAAAATAAAGGCAAAATATCCGCCAATTTCCTTTAAATG
The DNA here is from genome assembly GCA_035621215.1 of Oscillospiraceae bacterium MB08-C2-2. NCBI lineage: Bacteria > Bacillati > Bacillota > Clostridia > Eubacteriales > Oscillospiraceae > Oscillospiraceae bacterium MB08-C2-2. The sequence goes on from CP141729.1 coordinate 2,334,485, forward strand.
CGGAAATTATACTGATTTGCTCAATCAAAGAAGCGGAACTTGTCCTCTTTTTGACCCGGCATAGCGGCAAAAATAAGGCAAATCCTTATCCTTTCTTCTCAGCTGTATGCTGCTTCTGTTCATTTGCCGGCAATGGAAACCACACTATGTAAAAAGCAGCAGCAAGGTTTTTGTTCCTGCTGCTGCCGGGAAAATACCTATTGCCATTACAGGCAGATTTTGAAAGGCTGGGGGTATCCTTCATGGCGTTTAAAAGGTTTGAATCTTTTTGATGGTTTTTTCGGTGAGAGACTCTGCCTTTTTAAAATCCATTGCGGCAATATAATAGCTTTCCAGCTCATCGTGGTGGGTTTTGGCTTCGGCCAGCAGATTCTGGGCCTGCTCCACCATCTGGGCCGCCACCTTACGGTTAAAGGAAATGCGCTTACGCTTTTGCTTGAAGCTGTGGTTATCGGTAAAGCGCTGGTAATTGATGATGCGGTAAGGGTCAAAAGCCTCTTCGTAGTTGTGAAAGCGGTTGGAGGTCATAAAGCCAATGCGCAGCTTGGGGATAAAAAGCTGCTCCAGCTTATCAAAGGGTGCCAGCGGGCAGTAGCAGGAAATCACATCATAGCCTGCTTCCAGCGCTTTAGAGCGCATGGCGGTGAGCATCAGGCGGGAAACAGCGCCATAATCATCGGTAATCAGATAAACACGATCGCACAGTTTTTTAGCTGTATCGGTAAAGGAAACCACTCCCTTATTGGTGACAGCGGTTAAAAACCGTACCCGCTCCTTGGGAACAGCGTTTTTTAAGGGTTTGAATTCTTTCAGTGCCAGCCTTGCGCAGTGACTGGCTAGCTTTTGCGTGTTGACACATTCCAGAGCCAATCGGTATGTATCGCTCATCAGAGAACCGGCAGCAGCCAAAAAACGGCAGCAGTGCTCGTGGCAGCGGGAGCATCTTTGCGCCAGCGGAATAATCTCATCCCGGCAGGCAAAAAGCTTGCTGTCATCCCAGCAGCTGGTCAGATCGATAATGGATTCGAACGCCCCCGGGTATTTTGGATCAATGACATGGGGGGAGGTTCCATCGGCGATACTGAATCGGCGGTTGTGATCGATAACAGCGTCCAGCGAATCCACATCTGAGGAGCAGTGAATCATTTCCAGCGGCTCGCCCTCTTGATCCAGATTTGCGGCAATGGTTTTCATCATAGTCGACTTTCCGCTGCCGGGGCCTCCTTTAATAATCAGCGAACGCCAGCCATCCCTTGTATCCGCCAACTGATCAAATCTTGAAACAAACCCCTGCGGAGTGTTGGCGCCTAAGAAAAAGTGCAGGGCTTTTTCATTTTGTTGCATGAACAGGCCTCCTTGAAAAAATAGTATCCTTCCCGGCCCTCCTTGGGATTGGGGAAGACTAATGGGAACGGGCTTGCGCCTTCCCGCTCCTGTTTGCTTTGCCGCCTTTTATGCCCGCCCCCTTACACTAAAAGAAAAAAGGAGCACTTGCCGGGACTCTCTGCCAAAAGCCTGAAACGCTTCGGGCTCACCAGCATGGTTAAAGGGTGGCTTTCGCTGGGTTTTTTGCACGGCTGTGCACAGAGCTTCAGTCGAATCCTATACCATTTTGAAGCAGCCGCTTAAGGAGGTTTTTCAACAGTCAAGAAGAAATATGTTTAAAGCTCAATGTATGTATACTTCTAGCCGATGAAAAGCGCTTCCGTAGGCTTTGGCGCAAACTGGGCTTGGAACCATAGGGGGCCATTCACATTGCCTGAAAATGATCCCTTACCTATTTTTATGGTATTCCAAAAGAGCAAAACATGTGCCAGCAATTGGCTGTTGGCAGCAAATATCTTCACTTAAAGGGAACAAAAAAGAAGACCAACACGTTTTCGCGGGGGATAAGCTGTATAGGCACAAAAAGAAAACCCGCCTCACCAATTTGGCAAGACGGGTTGAAAGCTCAATTACAGAGAAAAAGCAGAGTGCTTATTTAATAGCCGCTGAACAAACCAAAAAACAGTTCATTCAATGCCTTTGGGGCAACTGCGCTTCGCAAAGCGCGGTTGTTCAGTGGACATTATTTGGAAGCCTCGCTGGAAGCATCGGCCTGAGAAGAAGCTGCTGCGGAATAATCAGGGGCGTTTTCAATGGTGATGGTTTCGATGACAACCTTTTCTACAGGGCTGCCGGAATTGCCGTTCACCTCAACCGCTGCAATCTGATCCACAATATCCATGCCTTCAATAACCATACCGAAAACAGTGTGGGCGCCATCCAACCAAGGAGTGCCGCCAACTTCGGCGTATTTGTTGACAATTTTCTCAGGGCAGTTGATCTGCTTGAGCTGGTTCAGAAGATCAGCGCTGACAACAGGAGCCTGCACAATGAAGAATTGGCTGCCATTGGTATTGGCACCTGCATTGGCCATGGAAAGAGCGCCGCGGAAGTTCCAAAGATCAAGGCTGAATTCATCCTCAAAAGGAACTGCCTTGCCGGAGGCATCCTTGAAGATGCTTTCGCCGCCGGTGCCGTTGCCCAAAGGATCGCCGCCCTGAATCATAAAGTTCTCAATAATGCGGTGGAAGGTCAGGCCATTGTAATAGCCCTCCTGCGCATGGGTTACAAAGTTCTGCACTGTCTTGGGAGCCTGCTCGGGAAAGAGCATGATGCGGATAGTGCCCATACCGGTTTTCATCACAGCAATGGGCTGATCGGCAGCGGGCTTCTCAAATTGAACCAAGTTAATATCCTCCTCTTTAATGGTTTGGTTGTGTTCGGCGGCCTCACTGACAGTGGGGTCACCCTGCGAAACAGCAGGCGGCTCAGAACTGTTTTCAGCCTGAGAAGAAGAGGACTTGTCGTCCTGCTTGGAGCAGCCGCTGATCAAAGCAGCCGTAACCATTAATATGGAAAGAAGCCGAATGGGTTTTTTCACTGTTTTATCCAATCCTTTCACAAAAACGTTATATTTACCTTTTTGTCTCAATACAGGCATTATTCCCCTTTTCAGGAAGAAAAATCATATAATGAAACCGATACAAATCACATTATACTATAAAACTGAAAATTTGGCAAACCTTCTTTCTTTTGAAAAACTTACTTTCTTTTTAGAAAAAAAGAAAGTAAGCAAAGAAAAACCACATTATTTTCCCCGCCGGAGGCTGGAGAAGAACCATGAGGGAAACCAGCTCCACCATAAGGTGCCTACATTATTCACAAAAAATGCAAGCGCCTGAAAGAAGGCAAAGAAAAACTTCCTTTCTTTTTGATAAAAGAAAGGAAGCAAAGAAAAACCTTGTGCCTTTTCCAGCCTTAACTTCACAGACAATCAAAAGCAAGGATGGAGCAGCTTAAATTCTCGTGTGCAAAGGCAAGAATTCGTACCAGCCTAAGCCCGAAGTAAAGGAGGCAATGCCTCCTAGCGAATACCGTAGGTCTGGATTTTACCGGAAACAACCTTGGCTACATAGTCACGGCCGGTGCCGCACAGCTTGCGGGTATCGTATTCATCGGGCTTTGCCTTGATCACATCGTTGACGCCATCGGCAAAGGCCTGCCGCAGGTCGGTATCGATGTTGATCTTGTTAACGCCCAGAGAAACGGCCTTGCGGATATCACCCTCGGGGATACCGGAGGAACCGTGAAGAACGATAGGCATATTCAGCAGCTTTTTGATTTCAACCAGGCGGTCAAAATCCAGCTTGGGAACACCCTTGTATTTGCCGTGAGCAGTACCGATAGCAATGGCCAGAGAATCCACGCCGGTTTCATCAACAAAGCGCTTGGCTTCCTGCGGGTTGGTGTACATAGCGTCCTTTTCGCTGACCGAAACATGCTCTTCCACACCGGAAAGGCGGCCCAGCTCGGCTTCAACCGAAACACCGGCAGAATGAGCAATACGTACAACCTCTTTGGTAACGGCGATGTTTTCTTCCAAGGAATAGTGGGAGCCATCGATCATGACCGAAGTCCAGCCGTTGGCGATGCACTTAACCACAATATCCAAGTCAGAGCCGTGATCCAAATGCAGAGCGATGGGGACACTGGCTTCCCGAGCGGCAAAACGAACCATCTGAGAGAGAAATTTCAGTCCGGCGTATTTGATAGCGCCCTGTGAAGTCTGCAAGATAACGGGAGCGTTTTGCTCCTCAGCGGCGGCCACAACTGCCTGTAAAATCTCCATGTTGCTTACATTGAAGGCGCCTACGGCGTATCCCTTTTGATTGGCAAGATCCAGAATTTCCTTACCTGTTACTAACATAGTTCCATCCTCCTTTAAAATGTTGTTCCTTAGAGCCCCAAAACCTAAGCCCCCGAAAAACCCGGAAGCTATCAATTTATCTACTTCCTCATTATAACGAAAAAACACGTTAAACGCAATTGAAAAACCTAAAATTCCGCTTGCGGAAACACAAGTGAGCTCAGAAAAACGCAAATTCTAAAAGCAAGAAAGCTTTTCTATCCAGTGGAAGCGCAGGAAATTTAACCTTCTAAGCCTGAAGTGGTTTTTCTTTGCATCTTTTTTTGGTTTTATAAAGTTAAAATCCAACACTTCCGCACTCATGCCGTGCGGCTGACACACACTTTGAGGCGCTTACATTTTCTACGGAAAATGCAGAAGTGGCTTTCAGCCACGAAGCGCCTCATGGGGGAACTCGTTCCCCCATGGTCCCCCTCCAGCCTCCGGCGGAAATAAAACCACAGGTTGCCTTTCTTTTAAAAAACAAAGGCAACAAGGAAAGGGGGGTTCCCCTAATTAAAAACAGTGCTCACCAAACGAAAGCTTTCGGGCGCAAAGACTTGGAGTTCCGCTCTGCTTAACCCGAAGTGGTTTTTCTTTGCCTACTTTCTTTATTTCAAAAAGAAAGTAGGTTATGCCTGCTTGAGCTGCTGGAATAGGAAAATCACAAGGAACCAAATGAGCTGATACCCAATAAGCAGAGAAAAGCTGACAGAAGAAATCGAACCCACAAAAGCCAAGAAGGAAATAGCCCCATAGCCCACCACAATCTGCGCCAACTGAAGCACAGTGGCCGCCAGTATGGAGGAGCGGGCGTTGATACAAGCGATAATCGCTTTCAGCAGAACGCTGGCACGGCCGGTATAGGCAAGCTTGGCCATGACTTTTTCCTTGGGGGCACGCATCTCGTCAAATTCCCGGTAGCGGTCTCCCGACATGAGGAGAACATCCTCCTGCGGGTAACCATAAACCTCCCAGATTTTCTGGGGGTTGATGTTGGCATCGGTGGTGTGCAGAACGATTTTGGTACCTTTTCCGGCCAGAAGATCCATCTGCTCGGCCAGATCCTGCACACAGTGGTAGCTGACCACAAACATGGCGGAAATTTCCCCGCTGCAAGCCAGATACACAACCTCGTTTTCACCCACTGTATACTTTTGCTCATAATCCAGCGAAGGGGCCTTGACCCCATGGTTTTTCATCAGCTCCCGGTTGCCAATCAGCACCCGCTTGGAATCCACCCATGCGGAAAGCCCCATGCCGTTTTCGCAGACAATGTTATCCACCGGGCGCAAAAGCTTTTTATCTCCGCCGATCATCTGCATAAACACCGGGTGCAGGGCTCCCTGACAGGCACAGGCTACACTGGCCGCATCAATAATGGCCTGATCCACACGCCCCTCGGCAAAGCTTTTGATGCCGTGAAGCTTCACATAGCCATCGGGGAACAGATCGGTATCGGTGAGCACCACCGCTTTGGTGTCACAAAAATCCTCTACCGCTTTGGTGCCGGAAACCATCCCGCCCTCAGGAGCAAGGCGCTTGGTGAGCTTTCCAAGGGGAATGTTCTCAATAAAGGTGGAAGAAAAGGCCGCACTGACACACAAAACAGCGGCCAGGGCCGTTGTGGCCATCACAAGGCTTTTGGTGAGAAAATAGGTGACCACAGCCACCACCAACGCACCACCCAAGCAGACAGGAGCCACGGCTTTGTAAATGCCCACATCGTATTTATCGCTGTAAGAGAGAGCCAAAAAATCAGTAAAGAAGGTAGCAGGTGCACTGTAAACCACAGTGGGATGCCGCCGCACCGAATCCCGGACATACTCAGCCGAAAAGCTTTCGGATTCCACCAAAGCTGCTGTGCGCTTGGGCCGCTCGGAACCGATGATGCGGAAATTCCGCTGAATCCGGTTGATCATAGACATCTTGCCCAGCGCATTAAACAGCATGGACATAGCCGATGAACAGAAAAGGAGGCTTACACCGGTGGTGGTCATTTGCTCGGGATTGGCCACCAGCACCACGCCCTGTGCCACAGCAGCCAGCACCGCAAAGGCAGGCAGAGCATCCGAATTGGCACGGCCCCGGAAGAGATTAATCAGCCCGCCGCCCATAGCCGAGCTGTTAACCAACGCCAAAGCGGCAGTCAGCACCACGTTCACCAGCAAAAACACCTTCATATTTTCTTCTGGGAACATGAATACAGGCAGGGGAAGCTTTTGATTGTTCAGGGAAAAGGCCAAATACACCAAAATTCCGGTAAGGAGCAGGGTAATTGCCGCCCGCAGAACCAGCCAAAGCTTTACATTGGCAATATCCCGGGCCACGTCAATGCGGTCACCGGGGGAATTGTATTCGCTGTAATCCACCTTGCCGCCAGGCTCGTCCTCTAAGTATTCGTCCTCGTATTCATCCCGGTAATGGGGCTCCTCCTCGATGGGAAACTCCTCCGGGTCTAGGGGAGCGGTTTTTTCCAGCTTGGGCAAAACACGAGTCTGCCCATAGCCAAAATCCTCCTCCACATCGGGATCAAAGCCGCTCATAATAGGCCTCTGCTCATTTTTGCCGCTAAAAATCTGCACATCCTCCTCCGGCTCTTCCAAATTAAACTGAAAGCCGCCAGCGGAAGGGCCTTTGGGTATTGTGGTGCCTTCCTCCCTGCGCAGACGAGCCTTTTCGGTGATGGATTTGGAGCGCCTTCCGCTGGTCAGCGGGTTGGGATGAGGCAGCTCTTCCTGCTCATCCATAGGAAAAGGAAAGGCTTTTACGGGGGACTCTTGCCGCCGGGAGGAAGGAATGGGGAAATCCTCCGGCTCGGGAGCAGGCGGAGCCGCCGGTGCCTTGCCGGCCCGGGCCATGCTTTTGCGGCTCTTGATTTCGGATAGTATATCGTCTACGTTGTATTGTTTATCCATGGAATCTCACCTCATTCTATCGGCTGCTGAGCCCCAGACGCTGGCGGGCGATCTCATAGAGTACGATGCCGGCGGCTACCGAGGCATTCAGGGATGAAATTTTTCCCCGCAGGGGAAGGGATACCACAAAATCACTGCGCTGCTTTATCAGATGGCTGACCCCACTGCCCTCAGAGCCGACTACCAGCGCCACAGGCCCGGCAAAATCGGTCTGGCACCAGGGGGAGCCATCCATATCGGCGGCGTAAATCCACACGTTCCGTTTTTTCAGTTCCTCGATGGTGGTGGCCAGATTGCTGACCCGAACCACCGGCAAATGCTCCACTGCTCCCGCCGAAACCTTGGAAACAGCAAAGGTAAGCCCTGCACTGCGCCGTTTGGGGATGATGATTCCGTGGGCACCTGCGCCCTCGGCGGTGCGGATAATAGCCCCCAAATTGTGAGGGTCCTCAATGCCATCCGCAATGACGATAAAAACAGGCTCGTCCCCGGCACGGGCAAAAATATCCTCCAGCTCGCTGTATTGCGCCCCGGCGGTCATGGCGATGATACCCTGATGATTGCCATTCATGCAGAGGTTATCCAGCTTGATGGGGCTGACTTCCTTAACCGGTATACCCCGTTCCCGGGCCATGGCCGCAATTTTTGGCAGGCTGCCTTCGCCGCCGCCCTTGCGGATAAGAATGGTTTCAATCTCTCTCCCGGAACGCAGAAGTTCGGTTACGCCGTTTCGGCCGATTACAATATCCTCCCGCAGTGTCTGCTGGGTATCCTGGTCCCTCATAAATTCTCCTATATTCTGTGTTTAATCAAGTTTTGTTATTTCAATACAGAAAAAATCCGTACCCATTTATTAGGCCAGACTTTTCCACTTTTCTACAGTATAACATAGAATCACCCAGTTGTGTATCCCACAACTTTTCTTTTTAACAAAAAGAAAGGATGCAAAGAAAAACCCCTTTTAACAAAGGGGTACAACTCTTGCAAAAAACAGGCAAAGGGAAGGCACTTCCGGCGGCTTTTCATATTTCCTAGATGCAACAGCCACAATTTATATATCCTCTTTGCAAACAGCGCATAAACTGATAGTAACCAACATGAAAGGAGTCTAATCATGGATCAATGTCAATCGTCCTCCTGCTTATCGGACCACGGAGGAAAACCTTTCGCCGTTAATCTAACAGACATAACCCAGCAAAACAATACCTACCGCACTGCTCTTTGGACAGGGGAGCACCTCCAACTTACACTTATGTGTATTCCACCCTGCCAAGATATCGGGCTGGAGACACACCCTCATCTCGACCAATTTATCCGCATTGAAAGCGGACAGGGAATGGTAAAAATGGGAAACACAAAAGATAATCTGGATTTTTGCTGCCCGGTAAGAGGTGGCTTTGCCTTTATTATTCCGGCCGGAAAGTGGCACAATTTAATTAACACTGGCCCAGCTCCTATTAAGCTCTATTCCATCTATGCCCCTGTGCAGCATCCCTTCGGGACAGTTCATCGAACCCGTGAAATAGCTGCGGCTGCTGAGCATGACCACTAAAATCTGCTGTTTTACAGCTTCAGCAGAGCGGCTGTAATAGCGGCACCCACTGCCGCCGCAGAACCCAGCTTAATGGCGGCGATTCCCAGGCGAACCTTTGTATAGCCCTTGCGGCGGGGCTTAAGCCCAGACAAATAGGCCTGTGCTTCCTCTTTGAGCTGCGCAGGCTCTTTTTTGCCTAAATTCTCCCTGATAAACAAAATAGCCCGCTCAAAGCAGGGGTTATCGGTCTCCAAAACTTCTATGATGTTTTTATTCACACCCTTAATCATCTCAAGGTTCCCCCTATGTTTATTTTCCAAGGCTGCCCTTTTTCCTTGGTTATTGTTCCCATGGGGGATAAAACTATGCACCGGCCTATTTTTAAAATTATTCATTCCCCGTGTTTATTCATACACAAAATCCAATACTTGACACCTCTTCCTATACTTTATGTTGTAGTTTTACAGGAGTATTGCATTGTTTCCATTTTCAATTTTCTTTGAGTATACAGCCCTTTTCTGCATATTATACGGATTGTAAACCAAAATCCCGAGTATTCCAGACTGAGTTGTTGAAAAGTCTGTGGAAAATGTGGAAAAGACTGCTTGTCACGTTGGAAAAGAAAATTTTCTTCCACGCCCGGGGGTGTATGAGGCTTGTATATTGTGAAATTTTACGAAAAGTTAAACCGCCTTTACCAAGAGGCTTCGCCTGTAACTTTGAACTTTGGTGAGTGAAAAGCTTTTATAATACGCAAAATATTATCCTGCATAATTCAGGGAGAATGCCAACAGACATAGTCCCCAACCAAGCCTTAAATCCACGTTAAACCTAAGTTAGGCTCTGGGAGGGTACCAAGGGGGGAGCGCTCCCCTTGGCGATTCTTTGCACACTTTCTCATCGTGGAGAAAGTGTGTGCCCGGCACGGCATGAGTGCCAAGTTAACGGGTTTTGCTTGGTTCTGCCATCGTGTATAAAGATAAGGTTATGAATTAACCCGGTCTGAAGGTAGTGTCAAGAATTATGCGCAAATTAGTTTGCAGCCTGTAATGGAATAAGGTCAACCAGCCAATGATTCGTCGTCCATAGTCGCCTCCAGATGCTTCATGTTCATGTACTTCTTGTTGCCCCATTGGGTGCCGGCAACATGTCGCAGCCGTGCACAAACCAGCATAAGGGCAGAGTTTCCGTCAGGAAAAGCGCCCACTACGTGAGTGCGGCGGCGAATCTCACGGTTAAGGCGTTCGATGGCATTATTGGTGCGAATACGCGTCCAATGCTCAAAGGGAAACGCCATGTAGGTGAGCGTCTCTTCCACACTGTCCTCAACTTTTTTGGCGGCCTCCTTCAGTTTCAAGTCTTTCAAGGCGGCAATCACATCTTTGGCCTTTGTCAGTGCAGCAGCCTTGCTTTCCTGAGCATGGATGGCTTTGAGCATTTTGGCAACCAGCTTCCCCTTGGAACGGGGAACAACGGAGAAGATATTGCGGTAAAAATGGACGGTGCAGCGCTGGTATTTTGCATCGGGAAAGACTTCATACACAGCCTCCAGCATGCCAAGAGACTTGTCCCCGACAACGAGCTTCACACCCTCAAGTCCACGTCCCCTGAGCCACTGAAAGAAGCTCAGCCAGCTTGCTTTGTCCTCTTTCATTCCCTCAGCAGCGCCCAAAACTTCGCGGTAGCCGTCCGCGTTCACCGCAATCGCTACCAGGATGGCCACGTTCTCATATTCTCCGCCCCAGTTGCGACGCAGATAAATGCCGTCTACGTAGACATACGGGTATTTGCCGCCTTGCAAGGGACGGTTACGCCAGTCCTCAATGTGGACGTAGGCTTTCTTGTTCAGCTCACTGATGGTGGAGGGGGATACCTTACTGCCCCACAGAGCTTCCGTGATATCCTCCACACGGCGTACAGACACTCCCGCCAAATACATCTCGATCAGGGCTTCCTCCACACTGCTTTCTCGGCGGCGGTAGCGCTCAATGATAGCCGTCTCAAAGGTTACGCCTTTCAGTCGCGGTACATTCAAGGTTACTCCTCCGGAACTGGTGGTAAGGTTGCGCTGGTAGTGGCCACTCCGCCATGCCTGCCGCTCCTCGTTACGCTCATACCGGGCAGCCTGTGTCAGCTTTTGTGCCTCGGCCTCCAGCAGCCCATTGAGCGTTTCTTCCACGCTCTCTCGCACTAATTCCTTGATTTGCCCCTTGATTGCTTCCTCATTTAACTGTACAATTCTCTCAGACATGGTTTGCTGTCTCCTTTCAGAATGGTGGTGTGGTAACTTCATTCTATCAAAGACTGCAAACTATGTCTCTTTTTATCCCTTTTTAAATTTGCGCAACTTATTCTACCTTATCGGTCTGAAGGAAGAGGCATAGCTTCAATTGGTTTTTCTTTGCTTACTTTCTTTTTTCCTAAAAAGAAAGTAAGCCCCGGAGGTGTAAACACTTCCGGGGCCTGTATATATTGCTTGGGCTTTTGCTTATTCTTCCGTTTCTTCCTGAGCATCGGCAGGGGAGGCGGTTTCTTCCGCTTGGTTTACTTCAGGGTCTGCCTGTGATTCCTCAGCGGCATCCTCGGCATTTTCCCCAACAGTTTCTTCCACTTCCTCCTTGGGAGCACGAGCTAGGGTTACCACCTTGGCTTCCCCACCCACACGCATAACACGAACACCCACGCCATAACGGGACTGAATGTTAATCTCTGCGACAGAAATACGGATAATAACGCCATTATCGGCGATAATCACCACATCGTCATCCTCATCGACCATCTGAACACCGGCAACCAACGAGTTACGGTCCACATAGTAGTTGCGGATACCCTTGCCGCCACGGCTTTGGAGGCGGTATTCGCTCATGCGGCTGCGCCGGCCGGAGCCTGCCTCGGAAACGGTGAGCAAAGTGGCATCCTCTCGAACCTGCGCCATACCCACAACACGGTCATCATCCGAAAGGGTGATGGCCTTAACGCCGCGGGCGGTACGGCCCACACAGCGGACATCCTCTTCCTTAAAGCGGATGCTCATGCCATATTTGGTGGCAATGAGCAGCTCATCCTCGCCGCTGGTGAGACGGGCGGAGCAAAGCTCATCCCCTTCATCCAGAGAGATGGCGTTAAGGCCGCTTTGCCGCACATTGCGGTAGGCAGAAAGATGGGTGCGTTTGATGATGCCCTTTTTGGTCAGCATCACCAAGTAGTGGTCATCCTCATACTGGCTGACACGGATCATGGCGGAAATTTTCTCATCCGGGTCTACCTGAAGGAGATTTACAATATTGGTGCCCTTGGCTGTACGGCTGGATTCACCGATTTCATAAGCCTTTAGGCGATAGCATTTGCCCTTGTTGGTGAAGAACATGATGTAATCGTGGGTGGAAGCAATAAACAGCTCCTCCACAAAATCCTCTTCCCGGCGGGTCATGCCGCTGACACCACGGCCGCCACGGCGCTGGGTTTTATAAACATCGATGCTCTGGCTCTTGATGTAGCCAAAGTGGGTCATGGTGATGACGCAATCCTCAACGGGGATCAGGTCTTCAATATCCACTTCACCGCTGACAGTCTGAATCTCGGTGCGGCGGGCATCGTTGTATTTAGCCTTCATCTGGGCAATTTCTTCCTTGACGATGGAAAGCACCCGGTTGTGATCAGCCAAAATTTCCTGATATTCCTTGATTTTGGTTTCCAGCTCAGCAAATTCAGCCTCCAGCTTTTCACGCTCCAAGCCGGTGAGACGGCTCATGGTCATCATGGCAATGGCCTGAGACTGCTCTTCCGAAAGGCCAAAGCGCTCCATGAGCCTTTCCTTGGCGATGGCGGTGGTTTTGGAGGAACGGAAGATATTGACCACTTCATCCAGATTATCCTGGGCAATGATCAAGCCTTGCAGAATATGGGCCCGCTCCTGGGCCTTGCGCAGATCAAAACGGGTGCGCCGCTCGATGATTTCTGCCTGGAAATCGATGTAATGCTGCAGCATTTCCCGCAAAGACATGACCTTAGGCTGGCCGTTATGCAAAGCGATCATGATCACGCCTTCGGTGGATTGAAGCTGGCTGTAGGAATACAGCTGGTTCAAAGTAACCTGTGCGTTGGCATCCCGCTTGAGATCAATGACGATACGCATACCCGCCCGGTCAGAATGGTCGGCAATGTTGCTGATGGTCTCAATGCGCTTATCCTTGACCAAAACAGCGATGGATTCGATCAGCCGAGCCTTGTTTACCCCATAGGGCAGCTCGGTGACAATAATCTGCTGGCGGCCGTTTTTTGCCTCCTCGATTTCGCAGCAGCCCCGCAGAACAATTTTTCCACGTCCGGTGGCATAGGCGGAGCGAATGCCGCTGCGGCCCATGATAATTCCCCCGGTGGGGAAATCGGGGCCGGGGATGCATTCCATCAAATCCTCGAGATTGGCCTCGGGGTTATCGATGAGCAGGCAGACCGCATCAATCACTTCGCCCAAGTTGTGGGGCGGGATGTTGGTGGCCATACCAACGGCGATACCCATGCTTCCGTTGCAGAGCAGGTTGGGGAAGCGGGAGGGGAGCACCGAAGGCTCCATAAGGCGGTCATCGTAGTTGGGAGCGAAGTTAACGGTTTCCTTCTCGATATCGGTGAGGAGGGAAACGGAGATTTTGCTCATTTTGGCTTCGGTATACCGATAGGCGGCCGCTGGGTCACCATCCACCGAACCGAAGTTTCCGTGACCATCCACCAAGGGATAGCGCAGGGAAAAATCTTGAGCCAGACGCACCAAAGCGTCATAAACCGAGGCGTCACCGTGGGGATGATACCGCCCCAGCACGGAACCAACGGTATCGGCGCACTTGCGGTAAGCCTTTTCCGGGGTCAGGCCGTTTTCAAACAGGGTATAGAGAATCCGGCGGTGAACCGGCTTGAGCCCGTCCCGCACATCTGGGAGCGCCCGGGATACAATAACCGACATAGAATAATCGAGAAAGGATTTTTTCATCTCATCCTCAATATCAACGTGTATAATGCGTTCCTCTTGATTTTGCATTTCCATCATCCTCGCCTGTTTTTCTCAGAGCCTTCGATGTATGTGTAGGTCACCGATGCACGGGATTTCACAATAGCACGAAGCTCATCCAGCTGTTTTTCCTTAAAAAGCGCTTTGGGAACATAATAGCGCTCGCCTTTTTTCTGCTCGATATAAAAAAGCTGCTTATCCTCCAGCACGGTGGTTTCGTGATCAAAGTTGAGGCTGCTTTTTGTTTTGCCGCAAAAACTTTGGATTTCTTGGGGGGAAACCGTCAGGGTCATATTTTCGCCCTCTGCCAGAAGGACGCCCACCTCCCGCTTATTCCGCCAGATGGGCATAAAATAAACAAGAACCCCGGCCACCAGCATGACACCGGCAGAGGCCAGCTTTTCGTATTGATCCTTTGTCACCATCCAGCTCCAGAAGCTTTCCGCCAGAAACACGGCTATAAAGCAAAGAATCAGATCCCGCTTGCGAAAAGCCCCGGAATGCTTATCCAGCATCTGGCAGGCTTTGCCGTAAAGCTTTGCATCCACCGGGTAGCTAAGGGTAACCCCCAAAGCCTGCTGGGAATCCTCTGTGCCTTCCGGCGGCCTCTGCTCCATATCCTGCTGTTTATCGCTCATAAAACACTTTCCTTCCTTGCGGTTTTGCCTCTTTTCCGAGACATCACTATGGAAAATATGTCCCCTCACCACTCGATAGGTAAAGCTAAAGCCAGCGAGCGACAAAGAAAACGGTTATCTTTGATTTTGCCATCGAGCACAAGGGTAAGAGTTTTAATTAACCTAAGCCCGACGAAAGAGGCGAAGCCTCAAACATCCAAGTTGCGGACATATTTGGCATTTTGCTCGATAAATTCACGCCGAGGCTGCACCTTATCACCCATGAGAATGGTGAACACCTCATCGGCTGCAGCGGCATCCGAAAGCGTAACCTTGAGGATAATACGGTTTTCCGGGTCCATGGTAGTTTCCCACAGCTGCTCCGGGTCCATCTCACCAAGACCTTTGTAGCGCTGAATTTCCACCTTGCTTTTGCCAGCTTCGTTCATCTGGGCCATAATTTTATCCCGTTCCCGGTCGGAATAGGCATAGTGATGCTCCTTACCCCGGGAAAGCTTGTAAAGAGGCGGCTGGGCAATATAAATATGCTCCTCCGCCACCAGCTCCTTCATGAAACGGAAAAAGAAAGTGAGCAGAAGGGTGCGGATATGCGAGCCATCCACGTCGGCATCGGCCATAATAATGATTTTGCCATAGCGGAGCTTTTCCAGATCAAATTCTTCACCGATGCCGCAGCCCAAAGCGGTTACAACGGGCATTAGCTTATCGTTGCCATAAACCTTATCCAAACGGGCCTTTTCCACGTTGAGCATCTTGCCCCACAAAGGCAGAATGGCCTGAAACTGCCGGTCACGGCCCATTTTAGCCGAACCGCCGGCGCTGTCTCCCTCAACGATGTAGATTTCGGTGTTTTTGTTATCCCGATCAATGCAGTCGGCCAGCTTTCCGGGAAGGGAAGCCCCCTCCAGAGCAGTCTTGCGGCGGGTCAGCTCACGCGCCTTCCGGGCGGCCTCTCTTGCTCGGGCGGCATTGAGGGATTTTTCCAGAATAGACCGGGCTACAGCCGGGTTTTCCTCAAAATAGGTGGTGAGCTTTTCGCTGATCAGGCCTTCCACCAGTGTCCGAATCTCAGTATTGCCCAGCTTGCCCTTGGTCTGGCCTTCAAACTGAGCCTCTTGCAGCTTAACCGAAATAATGGCTGTAATGCCCTCCCGAACGTCATCGCCGCTCAGGTTGGAATCCTTTTCCTTGAGAATATTATTTTTCCGGGCATAGTCGTTCATAACCCGGGTTAAAGCCATTTTGAAGCCGATTTCATGGGTGCCGCCCTCGCCGGTATGGATGTTGTTGGCGAAGGAAAGGAGCAGCTCGTTGTAGCTGTCGTTATACTGAATGGCCACCTCGGCGCTGCTGGTGCCGCTCTGGCCGGTCAGGAAGATTACATCGTCATGAATAAGCTGGGCACCCTTGCGCTTGTGGATATGCTCCACAAAACTGATAATTCCGCCCTCATACTGCAAACGGCTAACCACCGGCTCCCGCTCTCTGGAATCGGTGATGGTAATGGCAATGCCAGCATTGAGGAAAGCCTGCTCCCGCAGACGATCCAACAGCACATTGTAATCAAAATCAACCGATTCAAATATTTCACTATCCGGGCGGAAAGCAATGGTGGTGCCTCGCTCTTCGGTATCCCCGGTCATTTTCAAATCCTCAACAGCCACACCCCGCTCAAAGCGCTGGTAATACCGGTGCTGGCCGTCGCAGACCTCCACCTCCAGCCACTGGGAAAGGGCGTTTACCACCGAAGCACCCACGCCATGCAAACCGCCGGAGACATTGTAGCCACCGCCGCCGAATTTGCCGCCAGCATGGAGCACAGTGAAAACAACGGTAACAGCGGGAATGCCCAGCTTGGGCTGAATGCCCACGGGGATGCCTCGGCCATTATCGCTGACCTTGATGATATTATCCGGCAGAATTTCCACGGTAATGTGATCGCAGAAGCCCGCCAGAGCCTCGTCTATGGAATTATCGACGATTTCATAAACCAAATGATGCAGACCCCGGGCTCCGGTGCTGCCAATATACATACCCGGGCGCTTGCGGACTGCCTCCAATCCTTCCAGCACCTGAATCTGGTTACCGTCGTAATGCTGTATATCCGGGGTATCGTTCATGCAAAAACATCCTCTCTTCGGGGGACTTCGTCCCTTTCGTCGGGCTTAGGTAAGCAAATAATGTTTCCTTCGTGCTCGATGGCAAGGAATTTCATCCCTTTTGTCGGGCTTAGGCCGATTAAAATTCTTACTTTACTGCACGATGGGGGCTTCGCCCCTTTCGTCAGGCTTAGGTAAGCAAATAATGTTTCCTTCGTGCTCGATGGCAAGGAATTTCATCCCTTTTGTCGGGCTTAGGCCGATTGAAATTCTTACCTTACTGCACGATGGGGGGACTTTACCCCTTTCGTCAAGCTTAAGTGGGTAAATATTATTTCCTTTGCGCTTGATGGTATAAAAATTGCCATCCAAAAGAGTATTGCACAGCAAAATAACGTTACTTTAAGGGGGCTTCGCCCCTTTCGCCGGGCTTGACTTTATCTATTTCATAACCTTCACTCGATGATAAATGCTTAATATTGGTTTTTCTTTGCCACCTCTCTTTTTTTCAAAAAGAAAGGTGGTCACAGGTTAGCCAGCTCCTGCACAAAGGAAGCACGCTTGCGCAGGGTGGAGGGGGATATCTGCGAAAGATAAACCTGATACCCCTTTTTTTTATGGCCGCAGACCACAAAGCTTTTGGGAAGCTCCTGGGAAACCTCAATTACCTGACCGGATTGCTGGGCTTGTTTCAGATAGGCCCGGGTAATCCGGGAAATGGAGGTATTATCCAAATCTAAAATGGAAATGATATCCTTTGTCTGCACAACTGTATCCTGCCCAAGATATAAATACATAAATCAGTTTTCCTCCAAGCGGCCGTTTTTGATATGAAAACTTTTGCCCTGTGCAAGCCCCGCCAGATACCCCCGGTCACAGCAGGTGATGAAAACCTGACGGCCGGTGAGATGGTTCAGCAGATATTCCCGGCGGCCGGTATCCAGCTCACTCATAACATCATCCAGCAAAACCACCGGACTGCTGCCGGTGCTCTGCTTGATCAAGCCGCATTCCGCCAGCTTGAGAGCCAATACACAGCTTCGCTGCTGCCCCTGTGAGCCAAAACCCCGGGCGCTTTTGCCGTCAATGAGAATTTCCAGATCATCACGGTGAGGGCCTTTTTGAGTATGGGCAAGGCGAATATCCTCGCCCCGGCTTTCTTCCAGTGCTTTTCTCATTCTGTGGCGGAGCTCCTCCGCCTTGACTCCCTGCACTTCCCCCACTGAGCTTTGATAGCCCATGGAAAAGCTTTCTTTTCCGGAGGAGATACCGCTGTAGATTTCCTTGGCTTCCCGCTCCAGCCCGGCGATATACCGAGACCTCATAAACATCATGTAACCGGCAATGCGGCAAAGCTCTTCATCCCATATATCTAAACTATCCAATAAGGAGGGGTGGCGGGCCACATCTTTGAGCAGAGCGTTGCGCTGACGCAGCACCCGACTGTAGCCTTCAAGCAGGCTGATGTATTTGGGATATACCTGACAAAGGCTTGTATCAATTAAGCGGCGGCGTTTTTCCGGCCCATCCTTGATAAGGGAAAGATGATCGGGGGAAAAAACAACACCCAGAAACTCTCCACTGAGCCGGGAAGCCCGTTCCAGCTTGATTTCGTTAAGAAAAGCCGTTTTTTTTCCTTCCGACAGCTGCAAGGAAGCGGATTGGCTGCGGCCCCGGGCATAAAAATCCAGTTCCAGCTTACCGGCCTCTTGCCCGAAGGCAATCAAATCCGATTCGCTGCTGCCCCGAAAGCTTCTGGCTCCGGTAAACATCCAGACCGATTCCAGCAGGTTGGTCTTTCCTTGGGCGTTATCGCCCCAAATCACGTTCACACCTGCATCCGGCAAAAGCTCCGCCTGCTCCACATTGCGGAAATGGCGGAGAAAAAGCCTTTCAACCCGCATGAGCACATACCTCAAGCTGGGTATCGCCGGCAGTGATTACATCCCCTGCCACGATTTTTTTGCCCCGCATAAGGCAGATCTCCCCATTCAGGGTAACCTCTCCGTTTTGAACCATTTCTTTGGCCATCCCGCCGGTTTCGGCGATTCCTGCAAATTTCAGGAGAGAATCCAGCTTGATAAAGGGGGTTTTGATTTCAATTTTTTCACACTTCATTTTTAAGCCTCACAGGCAGCACCAGGAAAAGGAAATCATCCCCCTCCATGGGAACCACCTTGATGGGTGAAAGGGGGCCGTTCAGCTCCAGCTTCACCTGATCCGAGCCGGAAGCCTTGAGAGCATCCAGCAGATATTTGTTATTAAAGCCCATCTCCACCTTTTGGCCGGTTAACGAACAGCCCAGCTCGTCATAAGCCTTGCCAATGGCAGTGGAGCAGGAAAGCTTGATGAGATTTTCTTCAAAGGTAACCCGCAGAGGGCTGCGGAGCCGGTCGGAAATCAGCAGAGAGGTGCGCTCCACACTGTCGATCAGCTCACGGGTGGAGACCACCACCGAGGTGGTATTGTCTTTGGGGATGGAAGCGTTGTAATCCAAAAATTCGCCTTCCAGCAGGCGGGTAATGATGGAATAGGGGCCGATGTCGCAAACCATATGCTTTTTGGATACAGTCAGGCGGGCAGGGTCTTCGTCTTCTTCATCCAGTAGCTTGCCGATTTCAGAGAGGGTTTTTCCCGGAACCACAAAGCTGATGTCCAAATCTCCTTCAACAGGCTCCTTCCGCAAGGCCAAACGGTAGCCGTCTACCGATACCACAGTCAAAAGGTTTTGTTCCCAGTTAAACAGGCTGCCCATATGGATGGGCTTATCGTTGCTGGTGGAAATAGCAAAGAGGGTTTGGTCGATCATGGATTTCAGCTTATCCTGCGGAATGGAAAGGGGAGAACCGTCTCCCACAGCGGGCAGCTCGGGGAACTCATCGGCCGGAGTGCCTAAAATGGTAAATTCTGTCATTCCACAGATAATCTTGGTCAGATATTTTTCATCGCACTCTATGCTGATTGTATCACCAGAGAGCTTCCGCAGCATGTCAGAAAATAGCCGGGCGGAAAGAACGATTTCACCGGCTGTCTGAATTTCAGCTTTTATGCTGGTGGTGATACCCATCTCCATATCGTAACCGCTGAGCTGGAGAGCACCGTCCAAGGTTTTCAGGTGGATGCCTTCCAAGGCAGGGAGGCTGCTTTTGGAGGGCACGGCTCTGCCTACATTCATAACAGCTTCACTGAGCAGCTGTTTTTGGCAAATAACATGCATTGGTTTTCAGCTCCTTGTGTTGTAGTTGGGGTTTCTCTTTCCACCGGGAAGGGCTCGCCCTCCTTTTTGGAAAGAATAGAACAGAATAGATATTATTATTTTAGTAGTAGTAGTAGGGGCGGTGGAAATGTCAATAGTATATCTCAAGCCTTCTCCCGAGCGGGTATGTGGCCTTTGAAATTTTTGAAAGCGCTGTGCAGTAAAATTGGAGAAGTTGAAATGCACTTTTTCTTCCACTTTTCTCCCAAATTTTTATTGGGGAAAGTTTAAGGGTTGTGGAGAAATTTGTGTAAAAAATCCCGCCAAAAATTTTCCTCAAAAAAACAGTGGAGACCGTTGAATGTTAAAATGTTGAAAGGCTTCGCCTTATACTTCGGGCTTAGGTTAAATAATTCGCTATTCTTAGTGCTCGATGGCTTTACTTTAGAGGTTTTGCCATTGAGTGAATAGTTTATGATTTCTGCTTATGAATGCCCAAAACGGTTTTTTTTGGGTACTTTCTTTTAGAAAAAAGAAAGTACCTACGTGTTTCTAATATTTTTGATGATATCCTGCACCATTTCCTTATAGCGGGTATCCTTAGCCATATTCTTTTCTACCTGCTGGAGGGCATAAACCATAGTGGAATGGTCTCGGCCGCCGAATTCTTCACCGATGGCGGAAAGGGACATTTGGGTAATTTCCCGGATGATATAAATGGAAATCTGCCGAGCGTTGGAGATATTGGCGTTGCGCTTGTTGGAGCGGATATCCTGAGCGGAAAGGCCGTAGGTGCGGCCAACCTCGGAGATAATGCGGCCCACTGTAACGGGTACCGGCTGGTTGTCGTTGAGGATATCCCGCACAGCATTCTGCGCAATCATAATGGAGGGAGGTGAATCGGCCAAAAGCTTATAAGCCTTGAGCTTTTTCACGGTGCCTTCCAGCTGGCGGATGTTGGTGCGCAGGCGGTTGGCGATGTATTCGCAAACCTCGGTGGGAATCTCCAGATCCAGAAGCTCTGCCTTGCGGCGGATAATGGCAATGCGGGTTTCAAAATCCGGGGGCTGGATATCGGCTAAAAGGCCCCATTCAAAGCGGGTGCGCAGCCGGTCTTCCAGGGTTTTAATCTCTTTGGGCGGCCGGTCGGAGGTGAGCACAATCTGCTTGTTATCCTGATATAAGGTATTAAAGGTATGGAAGAACTCCTCCTGGGTGCTTTCCTTACCGCCAATAAACTGGATGTCATCCACCAAAAGGATATCCGCCATGCGGTATTTATCGTGAAAAGCCTTGGTGGTTTCCCGCCCGATGGCGTCAATCAGCTCGTTGGTGAATTCCTCACCCTTAACGTATATGATTTTGCGGTCCGGCATATTTTTTGAAATTTCGGAGCAGATGGCGTAAAGAAGGTGGGTCTTACCCAGCCCCGAAGCGCCGTAGATAAACAAAGGGTTATAGGCTCCCGCCGGGTTGGAGGCCACGGCCAGAGAGGCTGCGTGAGCAAATTTGTTGGAAGAGCCTACAATAAAGGAGCCGAAGGTATATTCATATTCGCCGCCTTGATAAGGCACGTCCGCATCAAGGCTTGGAGCAGGCTCGCTGACAGGCGAAACCACTGCCTTGGCATCCTCACAATCCACCCGAATCACGCAGTCAAAGCCCAGAGTTGCTTCAAAAGCTCTCAGAAGCAAATCAAGGTATTTTTCTTCAATAATATTCTTTTTAAATTCGGATTTTACCTTTAAAAAGGCGGTGCTCCCATCGAATCTGATTGGCTCAATATCCTTAATCCATAAGGAATAAGCCACTTCGGACAGCTCCCGGGCGCAATAATCCTGAACCGCGCTGAATACTTGGCTAAAGGATTCCAAAGACTCCATCTCTCCCCGTTTCCTCTCAATTTTTGTGTTCTGATTTCATTTTTAAGGACGCCCTGGATGGGATCAGTTGTTTTGGCGCTGCTTTAAAGCAGATGAGGGTGTCTCCTCTTTGCCTGAAACTCCTTTTCGGGGGCGGAATTCAGCCGGGAAGAGCAGGCCTTGGTGAGGGCGTTTCTTCCAATGTTGAAAACCTGAAAAAAAAACCGAAAAAATCGGTTAATAAAAAATAAAATCAACAAACAGTTAACAATTTGATTTTACCATAAAAGGGGCTGATTTTCAAGAGGCGGCAATTTCCTTTGCTTTTCGCTTTCGGATACGGTGTTTGCGGGAAAATAAGGGTTGACATAAAGGCCAAAGTTACTATATAATACTGATTTGTAGTACTCTTTGTTTTTAAAGGGTTCGCTGCTTATTTCAAAAGCCATTTTTAAGTGGCGCAGCGGAAAACATTTTCGCTGAAATGTGTGGAGTTGATTCACCGGGGTGCCGGGGCCTTCCTTTCATTTGTGTTTAAGGGGGAAAGCGGGCCTTTGTTCACTTTCGGTCTGATCTGCAACAAGCACAGCCTTGAAAGGAGGTCTTGGGAGAATGAAAAGAACCTATCAGCCTAAAAAGCTTCATAGAAAAAAGGAACACGGTTTCCGCAAGAGAATGGCAAGCCGTAACGGCCGCAAGGTACTGGCTCGCAGAAGAGCAAAAGGCAGAGCTCGCCTGACCCACTAATAAAAGTAGGCCACACCAGTTGTGGTCTTATTTTTACGGGTACGCAGTGCAGGCAGTCTCTTTATTTAAAACAGGACAAGGTGGGGCAGTCCCCTGC
This sequence comes from Oscillospiraceae bacterium MB08-C2-2, assembly GCA_035621215.1. NCBI lineage: Bacteria > Bacillati > Bacillota > Clostridia > Eubacteriales > Oscillospiraceae > Oscillospiraceae bacterium MB08-C2-2. The sequence goes on from CP141729.1 coordinate 2,356,809, forward strand.
TCCACTTTTTGTTTTAATTAATGAAGTTGGCAGTTTCTTTGCCGGGTGCATCCGGCCGGGAAGAACCATTAAGAAGCATTGCTTCTTAAAAGATGAGGCCATGTTTTGTCTGCATTCTCGAAAGGTTGTCTTTGATTTCTATGATTAACACCATTTCCCTGACCGAGAACCGGGATTTCAAGAGGGCATACTCCAAAGGCAAAACTGCTGTTCATCCCCTTATGGCAGTTTATGTCGTCAAAAACCGAAAGCCCCTGAACCGTCTCGGGATTACCACCAGCAAGAAAATCGGGAGCGCTGTGGAGCGCAACCGGGCTCGCCGGATTATCAGGGAAGCCTTCCGTCAGGTGGAAAGCCAACTGCCAACCGGCTTAGATATTGTTGTGGTGGCACGGCGCAAAACTGTTTTTGCCAAAACAGCCGGTGTAACGGGCGGGCTGCTGGCCTCCTGCAAAAAGCTCGGTCTTTTAGATGGGGGAAGGAAAGCGCCTTCCGAACCGCTATGAAAAAATGTATGCTTCTTTTGCTTCGGGGATATAAGCGATGGATTTCTCCACTGCTTCCGCCGAGCTGTCGATTTCACCCCACCTGTTCAGTTTACGCCTATGAGGCCATCGAGCGTTTTGGCGTATCTCGGGGTGGGTTTCTTGCCATAAAGCGGCTGCTTCGGTGCAATCCCTGGTTTCCCGGGGGGTGTGACCCTGTTCCCACCCAGTGGGAGCAAAGGCGCCGCTCTCAAAAATCCGCAGCGGAGGATACAAAATGAAATTTATCAATTCTCTGTTGGGTTACCCTTTGGGCTGGATTATGTGGCTTTGCTACAAAATCACCTCCAATTATGGAGTAGCCCTTTTTATCTTTACTCTGGTAACCCGCATATTTATGGTGCCCACTGCCATTAAGCAGCAGAAAACCTCGGCCAAAATGGCTATGCTGCGCCCGAAAATGACTGAAATCCAGACCAAATATGCCAATAACAAGGAAAAGCTCAACGAGGAACTGATGAACCTCTATCAGAAAGAGGGATACAGCCCCATGGCTGGATGCCTCCCCATGCTGATTCAGTTCCCTATCCTGTTTGGTCTCATTGATGTTATATATAAACCCATGACTCATATTCTGCGCCTGAGCAGTGAGGTCATTGAGATCGGTGCCAACATTGTCCGGGCAACGGTTGCCGATCCTGCCAAAATCGCAAATCATATTCAGCTGTATGTAATTAATGGGGTGAAGCATGATCCCAGTGTCTACAGCGCTATGGGTGATTCGGCGGTTTCTGCCATTCAGTCCCTTAATTTGAATTCTTTTGGCATTGACCTGACTACACAGCCCACTTGGGATATGTTTAAAACCATTTTTACCGATTTTAACCCTGTACTTCTCATTCCCATCTTCTCAGGGATTACTTCTTTGGTTATGTCCATTATTTCTCTGCGCACCACAGCCGCCACCACCGACCCTGCTGCCGGAGCCAGCATGAAGGGCATGATGCTCACTATGCCCATTATGTCTCTTGTGATTGCATTTCAGGTGCCCGCCGGTGTTGGCCTTTACTGGGCCTATTCCAACTTGATCGGCGCTGTTCAGAGCGTGATCATGAACAAAATCTACAATCCTAGGGAAATGGCTGCAAAGGCACAGGCTGAGTATGAGGCCCAGCAGGAAAAAGAGCGCCAAGAGCGCATTGAGGCTAAAAAGAAAGCAAAAGAGGGCAAGCTGGAGGATCAGACAAAGGCTATGACCCAAAAAGAGCTCAATCGCCGTAAGCTGGCAGAAGCCCGCCAGCGGGATGCAGAGCGCTATGGCGAGGAATACGCCGATGTTACCGACGAAGACCTCAAATAATCCGGCCTTGTCATGGCCCATTGTGAATAAAAAGGAGGCTAAACCTTGCTAAGGGAAATTATAGAAACCGGCAAGACAGTCGACGCTGCTATCGATTCAGCCTGTGAAAAATTGGGATGCCCTCGTGAAGATATTGAATGGGAAATTATCAGTTTGCCCAGAAAAAGCTTTTTAGGTCTTGTGAACACACCGGCTAAGGTTCGTGTCAGTGTTCCGGTTAAGGATGTCCCGGCCCCCAAGCCCAGAGCTGTTCGTGAACCGGCTCGTCAGGCAAGTCGCCCTGCTCCTGCTCCGGCAGCTGCACCGGTTAAGGCACCCGCTGCTCCTAAAAAGGAAGCTGCCCCTGCCCCCGTACAAGCGGAAGCGCCTGTGCAGACAGCGCCGAAAGCCCCCCGCCCTGTTGGCGATAAAGAAAAGCTGGCCACTGAGTATGTTTCGGATATGATCCGTGCGTTGGGTGTGGAGGCCGAGGTTACCACCGAGCTCCACGAGGAGGATATGGTGGTGAACGTAGCCGGAAACGGCTTAGGTGTTATGATTGGCCGCCGGGGTGAAACCTTGGATGCCATTCAGTATTTGGCAGGTCTTGTGGTTAATCGTTTGGAGGGTGATTATCTCCGGGTGACCATTGATTGCGGCAATTACCGCAACAAACGGCGGACAACTCTGGAAGCGCTGGCTAAGAAAATCGGCGCTCAGGTTGCCAAAACCGGCAAAAGCGTGACCTTGGAGCCTATGAATCCTTTCGAACGCCGTGTGATTCACGCCACTGTTTCAGAGATTCAAGGCGCTTCTTCCACTTCCATTGGTGAAGGTGCAGGGCGCCGTGTGGTTATTTCTTCCAGCGATGCACCAGCCCCGGCTCCTCATTCCTCCGGCGAGCGCCGTGAGCATAAGAGCGAGCCTCGGGATCGGGACCGCAGAAGAAGCCGCCGCGGCGGACCAAGCGTTCCCCGTCGGGATTATCTGGATATTAAGGATGGCGGTTTCCGCACCACCGGGTCTTCTGAAAAAGAAAATCGGCCTTTCCGTAAACCCGATCCAGAGCCGCCTGTTCGGCAGGAAGAAAAAACTTCCGCAGAAGGATTTGTTCCCAACCGGCCAGTTGCTGAAAAAGCTCCGGCTAAAACACAGCCTAAGATCGAGCTGGAAACAGCCCCTCTTTACGGCAAAATTGATCTGGAATAACCTTGACCACAGGATTTTCACAGCAATGTGGGAATCCTGTTTTTTCTCGTACTTTCTTTTTGAAAAAAAGAAGGTACGCAAAGAAAAACCACTTTGAGCATGGGGCAGCAAAAATTCTTGCCTTTGTACCCGATGGCTATCCTTCTATATTGTTTTTCTAAAAAATAGGTGATGTGCAAAATAAGCGACAAAGCCCCCTTGGAAAGGAGATGCAACCCATGGAAAACTCAACAATCGCCGCCATTTCCACCCCCTTTGGGCAGGGCGGAATCGGAATCGTGCGCGTCAGCGGCCCGGATGCTTTTCAGGTGGCTGAGGCGGTCTTTCGCCCCTTTGGCGGAAAATCTGCTGAGGAAATGGAAGGCTATACCGCCGCTTTGGGCCGGGTGTTTGATGAACAGGGGGATTTGGACGATTGTATCCTCACTGTTTTCCGGGCACCACGAAGCTATACCGGTGAGAATGTGGCGGAGCTGAGCTGCCATGGTGGCTCCTATAACCTCCAGCGGGTGCTGCGCCTGTGCTTGGAAAAGGGAGCGGCTCCTGCACAGCCGGGGGAGTTTACCCGCCGGGCTTTTTTAAACGGCAAGCTGGATTTGACACAGGCCGAAGCCGTGATGGATGTGATTGCTGCCCAGTCGGATGCGGCTCTGCGGGGGGCGCTTTCCATGCGGGATGGCGCTTTGACCAAAGCCATACAGGCTCTTTGCGGGGAGCTGCTGGAGCAGGCTTCTCATCTGGCGGCATGGGCTGATTACCCGGAAGAAGAAATTGAAGAGGTGGAAACACAGGCGCTCTCAGTTGCTCTTTCCACCACTCAGAAAAAAATAGATCGGCTTCTTGCAAGCTTTGATAAGGGAAAGATTTTGAGAGAGGGAATTTCTGCTGTCTTGGCAGGAAAACCCAATGTGGGAAAATCCACTCTGATGAATTTACTAGCCGGTGCGCGCCGCAGCATTGTAACGGCCATACCCGGTACCACACGGGATGTGGTGGAAGAAACCGTTCGGGTGGGGAAGGTCATCCTGCGCTTAGCGGATACAGCGGGGCTTCGCTCCACCAACGATCCGGTGGAAGCAGTGGGAGTGGAGCTTGCCCGGGATCGCTTGGAGGAAAGCGGCCTGATACTGGCGGTTTTTGATAGCTCGGTTCCTTTGGAACAGGAGGATTTGCTATTGCTGGAGCAGTGCCGTTCCCGGCCTGCTGTGGCGGTGGTTAACAAAAGCGATTTGCCCTCCAAGCTGGAATTGGAAAAGGTGCGGGAGGCCATTCCTTTAACGGTTATGGTGAGCGCCGCTACCGGTACCGGAGCTGCTGCGCTGGAACAGGCCATTGAACGGGCTGTGGGCATAGCCGGGTTGGATGCGGCGGCCCCCATGCTGTTTAGTGAGCGTCAGCGGAGCTGTATCAGCAAAGCACGAGAGCAGCTTGAGCAGGCAACTGAGGCTCTTGCTTTTGGCATGACCTTGGATGCGATCAGCGTTTGCTTGGATTGCGCTTTGGATTCTCTTTTGGTGCTGACCGGCCAAAAAGCCACCGAGCAGGTGGTGGAGCAAGTTTTCGCCCGCTTTTGCGTGGGTAAATAGATCGCAACTTTTAGAAATACAGGGGTGCAAGGATAGATGGAGTATAACGCTGGCAGCTATGATATAGCGGTAATTGGAGCGGGACATGCCGGGGTGGAGGCAGCTTTGGCGGCGGCACGGCTGGGAGCCACAGTGGCTCTCTTTTCCATATCGTTGGATGCGGTATCCAATATGCCCTGCAACCCTTCCATCGGAGGAACCGCCAAGGGGCATTTGGTGCGGGAGATCGATGCTTTGGGCGGTGAAATGGGTAAGGGTGCGGACGAGGTTTTCATTCAGAGCCGTATGCTGAACCGGGGGAAAGGCCCTGCTGTTCACAGCCTGCGGGTACAGGCTGACCGAACCGCCTACCGTCTGCGTATGAAGCGGGTGGTGGAGGAACAGCCTCGCCTTTCTCTCAAGCAGGCTGAGATTGTGGAGCTGCGATTGGATGAGCAGGGGAGAGTCTCTCAGGTGGTGACCCACTTGGGGGCTGTCTACCAAGTTAAGGCCGCTGTGATTGCAGCGGGAACCTTTCTCAACGCCCGGATTTATGTGGGAGATTATTCCTTTGAAAGCGGCCCGGATGGCCTCCACAGTGCCAGGGGACTTTCAGCATCGCTGGAAAATCTTGGAATTCCCCTGCGCCGCTTTAAGACCGGAACCCCCGCCCGGGTACACAAGGATTCCATTGACTTTTCCCAACTGGAAGAGCAGCAGGGGGATGAGCCGGTGGTTCCCTTTTCCTTTGGTACCACAAAGCCTCTTTACAATCAGGCGGTCTGCCATATCGCCTATACCAACGAGGCCACCCATGAGGTGATCAAGGCCAATCTCCACCGTTCGCCGCTCTATGGTGGAAAGATTCACGGCATTGGTGCTCGGTATTGCCCCAGCATCGAGGATAAAGTAGTCCGCTTTGCGGATAAGCCGCGCCATCAGGTTTTTGTGGAGCCTATGGGCCTTGATACCCGGGAGATGTATTTGCAGGGGCTTTCTTCCTCCTTGCCCGAGGATGTACAGATTGCCCTTTACCGCACCATCAAGGGCTTTGAGCACCTTGAAATTACCCGCAATGCCTATGCCATTGAATACGATTGCATTGACCCAACCCTTTTGGCACCTACGCTGGAATTTCTCAGCATTGAGGGGCTGTATGGGGCAGGGCAGTTTAACGGAACCTCCGGTTATGAGGAGGCAGCGGCCCAAGGCTTGATGGCGGGCATCAACGCCGCCTTGAAGGTATTGGGGCGGCCTGCCTTTACGCTGGATCGCTCCACTTCCTATATCGGAACATTGATCGATGATTTGATTACCAAAGGTTGTATGGATCCTTACCGCATGATGACCTCCCGTTCGGAGTTTCGCCTGCTTTTGCGGCAGGATAACGCCGATACCCGCCTAACCCCCTTGGGCCGGGAGCTAGGGCTCATTGATGACATCCGCTGGGAAATGTTTCATGTGAAACAAGCCCACAAGGAACAGGAAATCCGCAGACTGGAACAAACCACCGTTGCCCCCAGCCCGGAGCTGAACAAAATGCTGGAAGAAAGAGAAACCTCCCCTATATCCACTGGGGCAAAGCTGGCGGATTTACTGCGGCGGCCGCAGGTGAGCTATGAGGATTTGGAGCCCTTTGATAGGGAGCGAAAGTCTCTTGCACCGGGTGCCTCCGAGCAGGCAGAGATTGAAATTAAATATGCCGGGTACATCCAAAAGCAGAAGGCGCAGGTGGAGCAGATGCAGCGTCTGGAAAAGGTGCCTCTGCCCATAGGGCTGGATTACAGTCAGGTGGGTGGGATTCGGTTGGAGGCCAGAGAAAAGCTGGGCCGCATTCAGCCAGTCAGCTTGGGGCAAGCATCCCGGATTTCCGGTGTAACACCGGCCGATGTTGCCGTGCTGCACATTTACTTGACCCAACGAAAGGGGGAAGCCCATGCTTGATCGGGAGAAGCTGATTCACTGGGCGGGGGAGCTGGGCATTGAGCTGGCCCCTTCTATGGTGGAGCAAATGGATGAATACGCCTCCTTTCTGGTGGAATACAACCAAAAGGTGAACTTGACCGCTATCACCCAGCCGGTAGAAATTGCAGTCAAGCATTTTCTAGATAGCTTGCTTCTGCTGCGGGCAGGGGAGCTGAAACAGGGTGCTACGCTTTTGGATGTGGGAACCGGCGCAGGCTTTCCGGGGGTACCGCTGAAAATTGCCCGTCCGGATTTGCAGGTAACCCTTATGGATAGCCTGCAAAAGCGCATTGTCTTTTTGGAAGAGCTTTCCAGAAGGCTGGGGCAGGATACCCGCTGTATCCATGGCCGTGGTGAGGAATTGGGCAATAAGCCTGTTTATCGGGAAAGCTTTGATTGGGTAACCGCTCGGGCGGTGGCAGGCTTGCCGGTTCTTTGTGAATATTGCTTGCCTTTTGTCCGAGTAGGGGGAACCTTTGCGGCCCTAAAAGGCCCGGATGCCGCACAAGAGTTGGCCAAGGCAGAAAGGGCAATTGAGTTTTTAGGTGGAAAAGTGCAAAAACTTGTCCCCTTTGATTTGCCTTTGGATAACCACCGTGTGTTGGTGCTCATAAAAAAGATTAGGCAAACACCGCCAAAATACCCCAGAAACGCTGGGAAAATTACAAAAACGCCTCTGTAAAGGGGCGTTTTTTGCTGTGTTACGGCGTTTTCTGCGATGAAAACTTCTGGCATCCTTGGCGTGTCTTTGCTATACTGAGTATGGACAAGCTTCTGATTCGTTTAGGATGGCGGTGAAAAGCATGACTATACCAATGCTCACGAAACGAAACAAAGAGATCAACCGGGTTGTAATGCTGCCCTTGGAAAAGATTGTCTCCAACCGGGCACAGCCACGGAAATATTTTGAACAAGGAGCCATTGAGGAGCTGGCGGCCAGCATACAGAGTAACGGCCTGCTCCAGCCTGTAACAGTGCGAAAAACAGCCAGAGGCGATTATGAGCTGATTGCGGGCGAACGGCGAACACGGGCTTACCGCTTTTTGGGCCGTGAATCTATTCCTGCCATTGTCGAAGAGATGGATGACAGCCGATCAGCGGCTTTAGCGCTGGTAGAAAACCTCCAGCGTATGGATTTGCACTATTTGGAGGAAGCCGCAGGCATTGCGGCCCTTATGGAGCAAGAAGGGCTGACCCAGCAGCAGGTGGCCGCAAAGCTGGGGAAGGCACAATCCACCGTTGCCAACAAGCTGCGCCTGCTCAAGCTGGATAACACCGTTTGCCGCCAACTTTTGGAGGCCAATATGGGGGAGCGCCATGCCAGAGCACTGTTAAAGCTGGAAAACCCCGAGCTTCGGCAAAAGGCCGCCCGCCATATGGCGCGCAATGCGCTAACTGTGGAGCAGTCGGAAAAATACATAGAAGGGCTTATGGCGCAGGCCGCTAAGCCCAAGGGTACCCGGCTGTATATTGTGAAGGATATTCGCCTGTTTCTCAATACCATTGAAAAAGCAGTGGGCATTATGCGGCAGGCCGGTATTTCGGTGGATTCCCAAACCCGGGAGGAGAGCGGTTATCTAGAAATTGTGGTGCGTGTGCCCAGAGGGCAGGCTTATCAGAGGAAGGAGCCTCCCATGCAGCAGCTTTCTATCTTATAATGTATACTGGTGTTTTTCTGCCGCAGGTTGAAGTTATATTTGGCCTGCAGCTGAAATAAAAAGGATTCCTGCTGATTACAAAAAGGGCCGTCCCATTGGGGCGGCCCTTTTTGTGCATTTGGGGGAGGGGGAGAAGACTTTTCCACAACTTTATTGTTCCATGTGGAACAACTTGTCCGCCAAACCCCAGAATAGAGTGGAATTTTATGGCGAATGGTGTTATAATAACCTTATATTTACTACAAGTCTATCCTTTTCTGAACCATACAGGTGCTTTTTTAGAAGCAGAGAGCCAAAACCGCCTTTTGCCGGTCTGTTTTTCCCCCTAAAAGAAGAACCGGCCGAGAATCAGCAACACAAGGAGTGCGTCAATGGGTAAAATCGTAGCAATTGCCAATCAAAAGGGTGGTGTGGGCAAAACCACCACAGCCATCAATTTGGCGGCAGCGCTGGGTGAAATGGGACACACTGTTTTGCTCATTGATATTGATCCCCAAGGCAATGCCACCAGTGGAATGGGGGTAAAAAAGCGGGATATTCTGCAATCCACCTACAATCTGCTGATTGGCGATGCCACGGTGGAGGAAACCTTGGTGCGCACCGAGTTTAAGAATGTGGATTTGCTCCCCTCCAATATCAACTTGGCCGGTGTGGAAATTGAGCTGGTGGAACTGGATCAGCGGGTTTTTCGTCTGCGGCAGGCTATTGCGCCGGTCAAGGAGCAGTATGAATACATTTTCATCGACTGCCCGCCCTCTCTGGGGCTGATCACTCTCAACGCTTTGTGTGCCTCCAGTGGAATATTGGTGCCGATACAGTGCGAATACTATGCGCTGGAGGGGCTTTCTCAGCTGATGGCCACCGTCCGTCAGGTGCGGCGGATGTACAACGAGGATTTGGAGCTGGAAGGCGTTATCCTGACTATGTTTGATAGCCGCCTGAATCTGACCCTTCAGGTTGTGGCAGAGGTTAAGAAATATTTTCCGGGTAAGGTCTATAAATCGGTAATTCCCCGGAATGTGCGTCTGGCGGAGGCTCCCAGCTATGGCCAGCCGATTTTGTATTATGAGCGGAGCTCTAAGGGGACACAGGCCTACAATGATTTAGCGGCCGAATTTCTGACCAATCAAAAATAAAGGGGAGGGAGCTCCATGAAAAAACGAAGTGGCTTAGGCAAGGGTTTAGATGCCCTTTTTGTTGACAACAATACAGATAATGGCTCTATCACCACGCTGCGTGTATCCGAAATCGAGCCCAATAAGGATCAGCCCCGGCGCCAGTTTGATTCAGAGGCACTGCGGGAATTGGCCGATTCCATCCGGGATCACGGTGTTTTGCAGCCGCTGGTGGTTCGATCTTATAATGGAGCTTACCAAATTGTGGCAGGCGAGCGCCGGTGGCGGGCCGCCCGTATGGCGGGGCTTTCTCAGGTGCCGGTGGTAATCCGGGACTTGAGCGATACCGAAACCCTTGAAATTGCCATTATTGAGAACCTCCAGCGTGAGGATTTGAACTTGGTGGAGCTTGCCAAGGGCTATAAAGTACTGATGGATGAGCACGGCTATACTCAAGAGCAGGTGGCTGCACGGGTGGGGAAATCCCGGCCGGTGGTAGCCAACACAGTGCGTATCCTGAGCCTGCCGGAGGATGTTTTGGAGCATGTGGGCTCCGGGAAAATCTCCATGGGTCATGCAAAGGCCTTGTTGGCCTTGGAGGATACACAGCTGATCAAGCAGACGGCCTCCCGTGTGGTGGAGGATGGCCTGCTGGTGCGGGAGATTGAAAAGCTGGCCAAATCTCGCCGGATGCCGGAGCCAACCATTACCCCGAAGGCGCCCTCAGAGCCTTCTTCCCAAAAAGAAAGTGCATGGGGCAACAATTATTATAAAGAAGTGGAGCTGGCTCTCACTGAGGAGCTGGGCCGCAAGGTAACCATCACCGGTCAGGGAAGCAAATCGGTGATACAGGTGGAGTTTTATTCCAACGAGGAGTTGGCCAGTTTCGCTTTTCGCCTGAGCGGCGCTCAAGGGCAGAAGAATCCCTTTGCCGTCGAGGCCATCAAGGCTTCTGACCAAGAACCGTCTCAAGAAGACTAAGCCTCGCCCATTAATAAATGTGAAAACCAAAGGCTTTTTACCCTTTGGCTGCAAATAGAAAGGAAATGAGATCACATGCTGGATATTAAACGCATTCGTACCAACCCGCAGGAGGTTAAGGAGGCCGTTGGGCGCCGTGGAGCCGATGTCAGCGCTCAGGTTGATGAAATTATTGAGATTGATCGCCAGCGGCGTGAAATTTCTGCCAAGGCAGATGCCATCAAGGCGGAGCAGAATAAGGCCAGCAAAGAAATCCCCGCCATGAAAAAGGCAGGTCAGGATACCACAGAGCTGATGGCACGTATGAAAGAGCTTTCCGATGAGGTTAAGGTTCTGGATGAAGCACAGGCCGGGCTTTCCGCCAAGCAGGATGATATTCTTTACAGCATTCCCAATGCACCCCATTCCAGTGTACCCGATGGCTTGGATGACAGCCAGAACGTAGAGGTACGCCGGGTTGGAACCCCACGGGAATTTGATTTTGAAATTAAGGCGCACTGGGATATTGGTGCTGACCTGAATATATTGGACCCGGAGACAGCGGGGAAGGTGACCGGTGCCCGCTTCCATTTTTACCGGGGTCTGGGCGCCCGCTTGGAGCGTGCGGTCATCAATTTTTATCTGAACAGCCACAGCGACAATGGCTATACCGAGATTTTCCCGCCCTTTATGGCAAACCGTGCCTCTATGACCGGTACCGGCCAGCTCCCTAAATTCGGCGATGATATGTTCAAGCTGGAAGGGCTGGATTATTACCTGATTCCCACAGCGGAGGTTCCGGTTACCAACATGCACCGGGATGAGATTCTGGATGGAACAAAGCTGCCCATTAAATACTGTGCCTATTCCGCCTGCTTCCGCAAAGAGGGAGGAAGCGCCGGTCGGGATACCCGTGGCCTGATCCGCCAGCATCAGTTCAACAAGGTGGAGCTGGTGAAGTTTGCTTCCCCTGAGGATTCCTACAACCAGCTGGAGCAGCTGACTGCCGATGCAGAGGCCGTTCTCACTGCTTTGGGCCTGCCTTTCCGTACAGTGGCCCTCTGCGCTGGCGATCTGGGCTTTTCCTCCGCCAAAACCTACGACATCGAGGTCTGGATGCCCTCCTACGGCCGGTATCTGGAAATTTCCAGCTGCTCCAACTTTGAGGATTTCCAAGCCCGCCGGGCGGCCATCCGCTTTAAGAACACCCCCAAGGATAAGGCACAGCTTGTGCATACTCTCAATGGTTCCGGTGTGGCTGTTGGCCGTACTGTGGCCGCTATTCTTGAAAACTACCAGAACGACGATGGTTCTGTCACCATTCCCAAGGCATTGGTACCCTATATGGGAACCGAAGTGATTTCGGCCGCCCGGTAATAAAGGGCTGGCCTGCATTTTTAGAAAGGGGGAGAAAACCTCTGTTTTACACCAAGGATATTCAAATCAAATACCCGGAATGCGATGTCAATAACCAGCTTAAGCTTTCCGGGGTGATGCGGTATATGCAGCAGGCCGCAGGGGATCATATGGAATATCTCCAGCTCCCTTATGACATGCTTTATGAAAAGGGTATGGTTTTTCTTCTGACTAAGCTTTGCCTGAAAATTCACCGGATGCCCTCGGCTTATGAAACAATCCGGGTGGGAACGGCCCCGGTCAGCACACAGGGCCCCCGCATTTTCCGTGAGTTTGTTATGGAAACAGGGGAAGGGGAGCGGCTGATTTCCGGGCTTTCCGCTTGGGTGCTGTTTGATCCCGCCCGCCGCAAGCTTCTGCGCCCGGCCAAATTCCCTTATCCCATGCCCTTTGAGCCTTCTTCCCTGGAAGGGGCAGTCACCGATATCGAACTGCCCTCTCGGGAAGCGCTGACACAGGAGTTTTGCTCTAGTATTCGGGTAGGCTATTCCCATCTGGATTGCAACCAGCATGTGAACAACTGCGTTTATGGCGATTTTGTCTGCGATATGCTCCCCTTTGAGGAGCTGCGCACCCGTGGGCTGGATACCGTTGCCATCCATTTCCAGCATGAGGCCCGGTGGGGGGATACCATCTCCATGACCAGCGGCCCACTGGGGGAGGGGCGTTATCTTGTTTCCGGGGGCCATGAGCGGGGAACTTGCTTTGAGGCCCTAGCCTGCCTACTTTCTTTTTAGAAAAAAGAGGCTTCGCCCCTTGCTTCGGGCTTTAGTCAGCGAAAATCCATGCCCTTGTACTCGATGGCAATGCAATTGAGGGAAGCTCTTTTCTTTGAACCCTTTCTTTTGCTAAAAGAAAGGGTGCCCGTGCGGCATGAGCACGACCTAAGCTGAACGAACCGAACACTGTTAAATCTTGGCAGGGGAGGATTCCAAGGGAGGATGCACCTCCCTTGGCGATTCTTTGCAACCTTTCTCATCGTGGAGAAAGGTTGTGCCAGTCTGCGCGGCATGAGCGCAGAGAAGTGGCCTTTTACTTCGGGTTTAGAAAACTAGTGTCCCTGTGTTTTCCACTCGATGGCATAGCTTTCTTTCTCTTATTTGCTGAAAAGGAGAGTCATAAAAGAAAAAAGCATCCTGATCCTCATCTCGAGCGCAGGCTTGCAAGAGCCATGAGGTGTCAATTTGCCATAAGTTTTCACCCATATGTGTGCTCCGGTAGTGGACATTTACGAAGATGCTCAAAAGGCCTAAACAACGGTTGCACAGCGCCGGAGAACATGCTATTATAGGGGTTACCACCAAGCCGACCGTCGGCAGGGGAAGGAATTTCTCTGGCCGGAGTGTTTGTGGAATACCGGATTGATCCTGTGGCCAAGGCCACAGGTTTTCTTTAAACCCTTTTCGTCCTTTCGGGGTATTGAAAGGTCATAGCTAAAGGAAAAACCGCTGTAGGCCACAAGAGCCGCATAAAAAAAGGGAGGAGAAATTTATGCTCAATACCAATTTCAATGAAAAGTTTACCAAAGAGGGCTTAACCTTTGACGATGTCCTGCTGATACCCGCTGAATCGGATATCGTTCCCAGCCAGGTGGATCTAAAAACGATTTTGGTTAAGGACATTACCCTCAATACCCCGCTTATGACAGCGGCTATGGATACTGTCACCGAATCCAAAATGGCCATTGCCATTGCCAGAGAGGGCGGAATCGGTGTTATCCATAAAAATATGTCCATTGAGCGGCAGGCCGATGAGGTGGATAAGGTAAAGCGTTCCGAAAACGGTGTTATCGTAAATCCTTTCTTTTTGTCTCCCGAGCATTTTGTCTACGATGCGGATAAGCTGATGGGGAAATACAAAATTTCCGGCGTGCCGATCTGTGAGCAAGGCAAGCTGGTGGGCATTCTCACCAACCGTGATCTGCGCTTTATGGAGGATTACAACGTCCGCATTAAAGAGGTCATGACCACCGAGAATCTGGTGACCGCTCCGGTTGGCACCAATTTGAAGCAGGCGCAGGAGATTCTGCGCAAGCGCAAAATCGAGAAGCTCCCCATAGTGGATGAAAACGGCTATCTTAAAGGCCTGATCACCATTAAGGATATCGAAAAAGGCGTTCAGTATCCTCTTTCTGCCAGAGACAGCAGCGGCCGCCTTCTCTGCGCCGCCGCCATTGGTGTAACCGCTGATGTTCTGGAGCGTGTGGAAGCCTTGGTTAAGGCGCAGGTGGATGTGCTGGTATTGGATTCCGCTCACGGTCACAGCAAGAACATTATGGATGCTGTGCGCCGGGTAAAAGAAGCGTATCCCGACATTCCTCTCATTGCAGGTAATGTGGCTACAGCCGCCGCAACAGAGGCTCTGATTCTGGCAGGCGCTGACGCCGTTAAGGTGGGTATCGGCCCCGGTTCCATCTGCACCACTCGTGTGGTAGCCGGTATCGGCGTGCCCCAGATCACCGCTGTTTACGATGCGGCCTGCATGGCTGCTAAATACGGCAAGCCGGTCATTGCAGACGGCGGCATCAAGTATTCCGGTGACGTGGTTAAGGCGCTGGCCGCCGGAGCCAATGTGGTTATGCTGGGCTCTGTGCTGGCAGGCTGCGAGGAATCCCCGGGTGAATCCGAGATTTATCAGGGCCGCCGTTTCAAGGTATACCGTGGCATGGGCAGCTTGGCCGCTATGGCGGAGGGCAGCAAGGACCGCTACTTCCAGGAAGACAGCAAAAAGCTGGTACCAGAAGGCGTTGAAGGCCGGGTGCCTTATAAAGGAACGGTTTCGGAGAGTGTATACCAGCTCCTTGGCGGTGTCAAAGCGGGAATGGGCTACTGCGGCAGCAAGACCGTTGAAGAGCTGCAGGAAAAGGCGCAGTTTATTCGCATCACTGGTGCTGGTCTGAAAGAAAGCCACCCCCACGATATCTATATCACAAAAGAGGCTCCCAACTATTCTGTTAACGTGCAGTAAAGAGAAGCCTTATTTCCCTGAAAAGCGTTTCTTTAAGCCGCCAAAAACGGCTTAAAGAAACAGGCGGGGAAAAAACAGAAAAAAGGTTTGGATTCTTCAAAAAAACAGTTGACAAGTCCAAAAATGTGCGGTATAATTAATTTCGCTTGGTGAAAAAAGGCTATTTATGGCGGCATAGCTCAGTTGGCTAGAGCATTCGGTTCATACCCGGAGTGTCGTTGGTTCGAATCCAATTGCCGCTACCATAGTATCCGGCAGGATATTTCTTCTGAGCTGTATCCTGCCTTTCATATGGCCCGTTGGTCAAGCGGTTAAGACACCGCCCTTTCACGGCGGTATCACGAGTTCGATTCTCGTACGGGTCACCAGCAGAAAACGCTCTCACTTTTGTGAGGGCGTCTTTTCTTCGCTTATAAGGATGCAAAATAAACTGTCTTTGGTCACAAAAAGGCCCTCAACCTTTATCACCACCTTCGGACTTCTGGCGGAGATAAAAGTAAAGGGCCTTTTGCTATACAGGGAGCTTGTCATCAAGGAAGAAGTTCCCCAAAGAATAAAAGCGGTTTTTCTTTGCCTACTTTCTTTTTTTCGAAAAAGAAAGTAGGTTTTTCTTTGCCTATTTCCTTTTTTTCGAAAAAGAAAATAGGTTATAAAATCTTGTTCATCAAATGGCCGGTAATCAGCTTGGGATAAAAGTAGGTGGATTTCTGGGGCATCTTCTCACCGGCACCCGCAACCTGTGCAATCTCGGAAACCTTAGTGGGGTTCATGATCACGGCGCAGTTGGCTTCACCGGCATCCACAGCGGCCATAGCTTCTTCGGCATCCCGTGTATAGGAAAGGTTGATCTGGTTGGCCATGTTTTCTTTATCAATGCCCATCAGGCGCTCCAGCACCAGAATGTGCAAAACAGCCACATCCAGCCCCTGATAGCCCTCGGATTTATCGGGCAGGAAGGCCTTCATGGTGGAGGCATCCCGCAGAGCCAGCACAGCGGATTTTCTGCCGCCCAAATATAGTGCGAAGGCAGTTTTGCCCTGTGCTGCAAAAGTGTCCAGAGAGGGCTGTACATCGCCGCTGGTGAGGGTTACATCAAAGTATTCCTCGCAGCTTTTCAGAATCGCTTCTGCATCAAAGCTTTCCAGCCCACGAACAAGGCGGTGGATCGGCATGACCACCAGGCCCGGCTCCTCCATGGCAACCAGTGTCATCATCAGATAGTCACTGCCATGGTTCGGGTCGCCGCCCTGCTCCGCCATATGGTTGCGGTAGTTCAGGCCGGTTTCGTAGCGGTGGTGGCCGTCGGCAATGTAGAGCTTCTTATCGGCAAAGGAGGCGGCCAAATCGGCAATAGCCGCCGGGTCGGTAATTTCCCACACCCGGTGGATGATGCCGTCATCAGTGGTAAAGGTGACAGCAGGATTGCCCGAAGAAAAGGCATCCAACGGGTCGGCAATGCGGCGATCCTCATCAAAATAGAGGGAATAAACCGAGCTAAAATTGCAGCCTGTGGCGCACATCAGGTTGAAGCGGTCGGCCTTGGCCTTGGAAAGAGTCTCCTCGTGGGGGAGGACTACACCCTCAGAAAAGGGAACCAGCTTGACCAAGCAGCAAAGGCCCTTTACGGTTTTGCGCTGGCCCAGTACGGTGAATTCCTCCTGATAGATATACAGGGTAGGGGCGTTATCACAGGCAAGAAGGCCGTTATCCAGCCATTCCTGCAAGGTGCTGCCAGCCTGTGCATAAGGATCAGAGCCCTCCCGGGGCAGCTCCAGCCGGATCAAATTGTGGGGATTGCGGGCAAGATAGCCCTTGCGCTCCTCCTCGCTGATGATGTCATAGGGGGGGCACACAAGCTCGGAAAGCTTGCCTGCCTTGGGGGTGAAGCGCATAGCGCCAAAGGCTTTTATTTCTGCCACGTTGGAAACCTCTCCTTTTATTGGTTTTTCAGGTTCAAACAGATGCACCGGGCCATTTTGCAGGAAGCCCGGCTTTTGCTTTCTTTTCAAGAGTAAGCAACCTGCGGGGAAATGTCAAGCCCCGGGGAAGAATTTATCCCAATACAGGGGTACTCTGGTGAAACTTTTTCATTTTTTTTACAATTTCGCCGAATTCTTTGGTATAATAAGGAATGTACGGGCAAAAACCCATCGGGGAGGCCGTGGGAAGGGGCCCCGTTAACCCTTTCTCCAGCCTCATGCCCTTCTGCCAAGGCCTCGGATTCTTTTCCGGGGCCAAGCTGTCAACATAAGTTGCGGCCGGGCGTTTCTAACCGGCTCAAATGGAGGAAAATACACTATGATTGAAATAAAAAACCTCACCAAGCGGTATGGGGACAAGAAAGCGGTGGATAACATCAGCTTTACTGTTCAGGATGGTGAGATACTGGGCTTTCTGGGGCCAAACGGCGCCGGGAAATCCACCACTATGAACATCATCACCGGCTATCTTTCATCCACCGAAGGCACCGTTACAGTGGATGGAGATGAAATTCTGGAAAGCCCCCAAAAGGTAAAGGCCAAAATCGGCTATCTGCCCGAAATGCCCCCTCTGTATTTGGATATGACGGTTCGGGAGTATCTTACCTTTATGTTTGACCTGAAAAAGGTCAAGCTCCCTCGCCGCCAGCATCTGGAGGAAATCGCCGGAAAGGTGGGGATTACCGATGTGTTTAACCGCATGATCCGCAACCTTTCAAAAGGCTACCGCCAGCGTGTTGGCTTGGCGCAGGCTCTGCTGGGCAATCCACAGCTTTTGATTCTGGATGAGCCCACCGTGGGCCTTGATCCCAAGCAGATTATCGAAATTAGAGGCCTGATCAAGGAGCTGGGGGAAAAGCATACCATTATCCTTTCTTCCCACATTCTGCCGGAGGTGCAGGCCACCTGCCAGCGGGTTATTGTCATCAACAAGGGCCGCATCATGGCGGATGATACCCCCGATAACCTTTCCAAATCTATGAGCACCGATCACCGCCTCACTGTTCGCATTGCAGGCCCGGAGAAAAAGGTATACGCCCTGCTGACCGGCTTGCCCCACATGCTTCAAGTGGACAAGCTGGGCGAAAAGGAACCGGGTGCCTTTGAGTTCCTGCTGGAGTCGGAGAAGGAACAGGATGTGCGCCGGGAGCTGTTCACAAGGCTGGCTAAAGAAAACTGGCCTTTGCTGGGACTGCGCTCCAACGATATGAGCCTTGAGGATATCTTCCTCCAGCTTACAAAAGGGGAAGAGCCTTCTGCTTCGGAAGATGCCCCTGAAGCCGAGGAAGACATACAGGCAGACCTGCCCGAAGCTGATTCAGAAAACGATGGAGGTGAGGCTCAATGAGTGCCATACTGCGCCGGGAGCTAAGCTCCTATTTTCGTTCGCCCTTGGGCTATGTTTTTTTAGCCGTATTTTATGTCTTTTCCGGGTATTTTTTCTTTGCCGGAACCCTGTATCAAAATTCCACGGATATTTCGGTGGTTTTTTCCAGCATGTTCACCATTGTGCTGTTTATCATCCCGCTGTTGACCATGCGCCTGTTCAGCGAGGATAAGAAGTATAAAACCGATCAGGCCCTGCTGACTGCCCCGGTGAGCCTGCCGGGTATGGTTATGGGTAAATTTCTGGCCGCATTGATTGTATTCATCATGGGCCTTGCCATTACCATTGTGTTTGCCTTGGTGATCGCCTCCTTTGCCCGGCCGGATTGGGCCAAGATTGTGGGGAACTTCACCGGACTTTTGCTGATGGGCATGGCTCTGACCTCCATCGGCGCCTTTATTTCCGCTCTGACCGAGAACCAGATGATTGCCGCCATCGGCGGCTTTGCCAGCGGCCTTGTGCTGATTATTGTGGATTCCCTTGCCTCTGTGGTGCAGAATCCTGTGCTAAGCAAAATCATGGTGGCTCTTTCCTTTAACAACCGGTATACAGATTTTACCTCAGGCATTTTTGACCTTTCCAATGTGGTGTTTTTCCTGAGTGTTTGTGCGCTCTTTCTGTTTTTAACAGTCCGGGTTTTTGAGCGCCGCCGCTGGAGCTGATTTTCCAGCCAACCATTTTGTTTAGGAGAGCGCCGGAAAGGGTTGGCCGGCCAATTTCCCGGCGCAGGCCGGGACAAAGCGGGCGAAAGCCCGCTTGCCGCAGCAAAAAGCCTTTTGCTGCGGAATTGGCCTTGGGGGAAACCCCGCCGCCTTTTTCGGCCGCAATGAAAGCGAGGAAACAAAGCAGATGAATACAAGCCTGTTTAAAAGCCGCCGGTTCCGTCAGGGGATGCTTTCCTCTGCGGTGACACTCCTGTTTATTGCCGTTTTGGTAGCGGTAAACGGTGTCACCACCATTTTATCCGACCGGTATGCCCTTTATATGGATTTAACCCCCACCAAAATGTTCACTCTTTCCCAGCAGAGCAAGGAGTATATTTCCGACCTCGAGCAAGAGGTGCAGATATACGTTCTCAACACCGAGGAAAACTTTGCCGCTGTCAATGAATATTACACCCAAGCCAACGAGGTTCTGCGCAATTATCAGCGCCTGAACCCCGAAAAAATCAAGCTGCAATATGTGGATATCGTCCGGGAAGACCCCAACTTTGTCTCCAACTTCCCGGATTTGCAGATTGGCTCCAACAGCGTGATTGTGGCCTGTGAAGACCGCCGCCAGTCTCTTTCCCCTTATGATCTTTTCAATGTGGAATCTTCCTACTATGGCATGGGCGGCACCTACATCACAGCCTCTAAGGCCGAGCAGACGGTAACCTCTGCCATTTTGCGGGTAACCAGCGGCCAGACCGGAAAGGCTGTGCTGCTCACCGGCCACAACGAAACCGAGCTGGGTTCTCTGGAAAGCCTGCTGACCCTGAATAACTATACCGTTGCCCAGCAGAACCTGATCACAGAAGATTTGGCTGCCGATGCGGATATCGCCGTAATTGCAGGCCCCAAGCTGGATTATACCCCCGAGCAGCTCCAAAAGCTGGATGCCTTTTTGGAGGGCGGCACCGACCGGGATAAAACCCTTCTCTATTTTGCCAGCCCCGAGCAGCCTGAGCTGCCCAATCTGGAGGCCTTTCTGGCTGAGTGGGGGCTTCAGCTGGAGCCGGGTGTGGTTTATCAGACCGATGCGAACCGGGCCATTCAGTCCCCTTATTTCTCCTTTGTGGATTATATCAACGGCAAAGCCTCGGAGGAAGGGGCGGCCAGCAATATCTATGCCTCTGTTCCTTATGCACGCCCCATGAGCATTGCCTTTGAAAAGCAGAACAACATCGGCACACAGGTGCTGCTTGCCTTTGCCAATACAGCGGTTGCCCAGCCCTTGGATGCGGGTGCCGACTGGCAGCCACAGTCTGCCGCTACAGGCCGCTCGATTCCGGCTCTGGCCATGGGCCAGCGGGTGAGCTATCCCGGTGAAACGCCCCGGTATTCCACTGTGATGGTCTGCACTTCCACCGTGGCGGTGGATCAGGCATTGCTGGAGCAATCCTATTTCTCAAACTCCAGCTATTTCCTGAATGTGATCAATGAGCTGGCACGCCGTGAAACCACGTTGGTGCTGGAATCCAAATCCTTGGGTGGCCAGACCTTGGGCATCACCCTCTTGCAGGTGGTTCTGATTTCGCTGGTGCTGATTGTGGTCATCCCGCTGGGGCTTCTGATCACGGGCATCACCGTTTGGCTGCGCAGGAGGCATCGCTAAGCTATGAAGAAACAAATCCGAGCGCTTATTGCCGGTGTAATTCTGCTGGTGGCACTGGGGGGGCTGTGGCTGTTTTTGGCCCAGAATCCCCAGCCCGAGGAAGCCGCTGAGGAAACCCGGTATGTGGCGGGGAATGTTCAGGCCGACCAGATCAAAGCCATTACCATCCAGCAGGGGCAGGCCAGCTTTCGCCTTGCGGCTGACGCAGAGGGTGCCTTTACGCTGGAAAACTGGGGTGATATCCCACTCAACAACGATTTGCTGGGCCAATCCCGCACTGCGGCAGCGGCGATCCCGGTTAAGCTGGTAGTATCGGAGGAAGGCGGAGATCTGAGCAAATACGGCCTGCAAAATCCTCCTGTGCGTGTGGTTCTTTCTGTGGAAGGGCAAACGGATGTTACCCTCAACATCGGAAACGAAGCTCCGGCAAACGAAGGGGTCTATGTTTCAGTAGAGGGGCAATCCCCGGTGTATCTGGTGGCCGCTAACTCTCTTTCTTTTGCTAACCGTGCTCCCACCGATTATGTCAGTCTTGTGGCTTCTGCTGTAGAAGATCCCACCAATCCGCCTGCTTTTTCTGCTGCTGTACTGAGCGGGGAAGAGCGGGAAGCGACGGTGGAGGTTTCCACTCAGCTCGATGAAAGCGGAACCAGCACCTTCTTTATGACAGCACCGGTGCGCTATAAAATCAGTAGCACCGCCATTAATCTTTTGCAGTCCGCCACCTCCATTACCGCAGAAGGTGTTGCGGCGGTGCGGCCTTCCGAAACCCAGCTGGAAACCCTTGGCCTCAAGGAGCCTTACGCCACCCTGACTCTCAGCCTTGAGGATGGAACCTCTGTGGTGGTTAAGGCTTCTCGCCCCGCGGAATCCGGTGCACTTTACTTCATGCTGGAGGGTAGACCTGTAATCTATATGGGCAGCACAGAGCTATTGTCTTGGGTGCAGATGCCCTACAGCAGCCTGCTGAGCACCATCCCGGTGAGTATGCCGCTGACCGAGCTGGATTCCATTCAGGTCACGATACCCCAAAAGCAGTGGAGCTTTGCCGTTACAGGTGAAGGCGATGCGCTGAAAGCCACATTGGATGGCAAAGAGGTGGATGCCGACCAGTTCCGCCGCCTGTATCAGGGCATTCATTCTGCTTCCTTCGGGGAGCATACCGACCTTCGCCCCGAAGGGGAGCCGGTGATGACCTTTGCCTATAAAGCCAAGGATGGGCGTACCCGTGAGGTGCGCTTTTATGAAGGCCCGGTGCGTAAGCTCTTTATCACCGCCGGTGATCTGGAGCCCCAGTTCTTTACCGGCACCACCTATATGGATCAGATATTGGCAAATCTGGAGCGCATTGCCGCCGGTGAAGCGGTGCAGGCCGTTAATTGAGACTTCGTCAATATCACGAAGTGAGATCTTAAGACTATGGCGCTCATGCCGCGCCGGGGCACACACTTTCTCCACGATGAGAAAGTGTGCAAAGAATCGCCAAGGGGGCGTGTCCCCCCTTGGAATCCTCCCCTGCCCGGATGCAGCGGAGTGTGGGCGGTGAAGCTTAGACCGTGCTTGTGCCGCACGGGCACCCTTTCTTTTAAAAAAAGAAAGGTAACAAAGAAAAGGGTTTCCCCTAATTGTAAACAGAGCTCACGAAATAATAACTATCGGGCGCAAGGGCAAAGATTTTCACAGCCTTAGTCCGACAAAAGAGGCGAAGCCTCGCTTTCTTTTTGTGCAGAGAAGAAAGAATGCAAAGAAAAACAGTTTAATACCCTTTATCCCTAGGAGGTTTTGAAATGAATATTGCCCAGCAGCTGACAAAGGAATTTTCTCTACAGGGCTGGCAAGTCGATAACACCATGGCTCTGATTGAAGAGGGCGCTACTATCCCGTTTATTGCCCGGTACCGCAAGGAGCAGACCGGCAGTCTGGATGATAATGTATTGCGGGAGCTCTCCACCCGCCTGACCTACCTGCAAAATCTGGAAAAGCGCAAAGGGGAGGTGCTGGCCTCCATCGAGGGGCAGGAAAAGCTGACCCCTGAGCTGGAAAAGGCCATCTCTGCCTGTTCCACGCTGGTGGAGGTGGAGGACCTTTACCGTCCCTATAAGCAAAAACGGCGTACCCGTGCCTCCATGGCCAGAGAAAAGGGGCTGGAGCCTTTGGCACAGCTTCTGCTGGAGCAGAAAAAAGAGCCTGACCCCGCTTTGGCGGCGCAGGCTTATGTAAGTGAAGAAAAAGGGGTGGAAACCCCGGAACAGGCCTTAGCCGGGGCCATGGATATCATCGCCGAAGGTCTTTCGGACGATGCCGAGCTGCGCAAGCGCCTGAGGGCCTTGTTTTTCCGGGAGGGCATTCTATCCACCAAAGCCGCCAAAGAGGCGCAGGACAGCGTTTATACCATGTACTATGAATACAGCGAGCCGGTCAATAAATTGCCGGGGCATCGGATTCTGGCCATCAACCGGGGCGAGAAGGATAGTTTCCTCAAGGTGAGCCTTGAGGTGGATAAGGAAAAATGCCTTGCCCAGATGATCCCCCAGCTTATTAAAGGCGAATCCCCCTGCCGCCCGTATCTGCTGGCCGCCTGTGAGGATGCCTTTGCCCGCCTGATTTTCCCTTCGCTGGAAAACGAGGTGCGGGGCCAGCTCACTGAAAAAGCCGCAGAAGCTGCCATCAAGGTGTTTGCCGCCAACCTCCACCAGCTGCTCATGCAGCCTCCGGTGAAGGATCGGGTGGTGCTGGGTCTTGACCCGGCGTATCGCACCGGCTGTAAAATTGCCGTAGTGGATGGCACCGGCAAGGTGCTGGATACCACAGTGGTCTATCCCACACCTCCCCAGAATAAAAAAGAAGAGGCCACTCGAGTTCTCACCGGACTGATTCAAAAGCACGGTGTTAGCCTGATCTCCATCGGCAATGGCACAGCCTCCCGGGAATCCGAGCTGTTTGTGGTGGAACTAATTGGAAAAATTGGCGGCGAGCTTTCTTACATTGTAGTCAGCGAGGCGGGTGCCTCGGTGTATTCCGCCTCTAAGCTGGCGGCGGAAGAGTTCCCCGAATTTGATGTTTCTTTGCGGAGTGCCGTTTCCATTGCCCGCCGCATTCAAGACCCGCTGGCCGAGCTGGTTAAGATTGACCCCAAGGCCATCGGTGTAGGCCAATATCAGCACGATATGCCCCCCGCACGGCTGGATGATTCCTTGGGTGGTGTGGTGGAGGCCTGCGTAAACAGCGTGGGGGTCGATCTCAACACTGCTTCTCACTCGCTGCTTGCCTATGTAGCGGGCATCAATGCAGGCGTAGCCAAAAACATCGTGGGCTATCGGGAGGAAAACGGCCGCTTTACCGACCGCAAGCTGCTGCTCAAGGTGCCCAAGCTGGGCAAAAAGGCTTTTGAGCAGTGCGCCGGGTTCCTGCGGGTGAAGGAAAGCCCCAACATACTGGATAACACCGCTGTGCATCCCGAAAGCTATAAGGCGGCAAAGCTTCTGTTGGAAAAGTGCGGCTATACACTGGAGAGTGTCCGGGCGGGCAGCCTCACAGGGCTCACCGGCAAGGCCAAGGCCTTGGGACTGGAAAAGCTGGCCGAAGAAATGGGAGTAGGTGTTCCCACTCTGGAGGATATTATCAGCGAGCTGCAAAAGCCGGGGCGTGACCCTCGTGACCAGCTCCCGCCGCCTCTTCTGCGCTCCGATGTGCTGGAAATTGCCGATTTGCAGCCGGAAATGATTCTCAGCGGCACAGTGCGGAATATCGTGGATTTCGGCGCCTTTGTGGATATCGGCGTGCATCAGGATGGCTTGGTGCACATTTCCCAGCTGGCGGATAAGTTTGTGAAGCATCCGCTGGATGCAGTCAGCGTGGGGGATATTGTGAAGGTGAAGGTTATGGGCGTGGATGCAAAAAAAGGCCGCATTTCCTTAACCATGAAGGGCTTGCCCTCCTGACAAGGCACAAACACATCATGCTCATTTAAATGGCCCGCACCTGAAAGGAGGAACTGGATTATGAAGCGTCCTCACCCGGCAATGCTCACCATTTGGCGGCTGTATCTTCTGCTGCCGGGGTTTGTGGCGGCCTTTCTTTCGGCGCTGTTTTTCCAGCCTCGTTCAGTGCCATGGCTGCTGGTGACCGGCCTTTGGGTAGCAGGCTTCTTGTTTATGTACTTTTTTTATCTGCCCGCCAAATACCACCGGCTTTCTTATACCATAGCGGAGGGGCAGCTGGTGAAGCACAGCGGGGTTTTCTACCGCCGGGTTTTGCGCATGCCTTTGCGCAGTGTCCGGTATACCTCCCTGTATATGAATCCCTTGGGCAGCTTTTGGAAGATCGGCTCGGTGTTGGTGGTGGCGGCGGGGGGCAGAATGATGCTTCCCGGCCTGCGGCTGGAGGAAATTGAAAGCCTCAACCGGGCTCTGTTCCCTTCATCTCAGGCAAGGTAGGCGGGCGTATCCCGAAGATGCTTTGCATCTTCGGGATCGGCGGGCTTTGCCCGCTGCTGCGCAAGGCGCAGACGCCCGCCGCCCTCAGCCACCAACCAAACCACAAGCGGAGGTGATTTCTTTGACCTTTCGGGCGCATCCCATCACCATTGTGGTGAATCTGCGGCGATTCCTATATCTGATCATCATCTCAGTGATTCGTGGGTTGCTGGCCGCCTTTCAAGGGGGCCTTACCGGATGGCTGCGGGGCGCTTGGGTGGATGTGCTGGTGGTGTTGGTTATGGTGGGGCTTTCGGTGCTGCAATGGAGAGCGCTGGTGTATCGCTATGAGGGGGAACACTTGGAAATCGATTCCGGTGCGCTGGTGCGCAAAAGGGTGCTGGTTCCCTTGGGCAGTATCGTCACCCTTTCAGCCATCCATTCCTTTTACCTGCGGCCATTCCGGGCTGTGCGGCTGCGGATGGATACACTGGGCGGCGGCAGCCGGGAGGCGGACTTTATCGTTTTGGTTCACCGGGATACCGCCGAAAGGGCCATGGCTCTGCACGCAGGGGAGGAACAGGCCATGGTGCGCCGCTATACTCCTCGCACCACCTCGGTTCTGGCACTGGCTTTTTTGACCTCCAATTCGCTGGCAGGCATTGTGTTCATTGCCACGCTTATCTCCCAGTCAGGCAAACTGGTGGGAGCGGAGTTTTCCCAGCAGCTGGTGGATACGTGGGAAACCACCGCCCGAACCTTGGCCTTTGGCATTCCGCCTGCCGCCGCCGCTGTGGCCTACGCTCTTCTTTTCGGGTGGGTGGTGGGGTTTGCCATCACTTTTCTGCGGTATAAAAACTTCAACGTGCGCCGCAGCGGGGAGCTGCTGAAAATTGCCGGGGGCGAGTTTACCCACCGGGAATATGCCTTTTCCACCCGGCGTATCAATTTTCTGGATATTCGGCAAAGTCTGACCAGCAAGTTTTTGAAGATTTACTCTTTGTATATTTATTCGATAGGATACGGAAAGTACAAGGATGATATTGCCTGCCTGATGCCCGCTGAAAACAAAAAAGACTTTGCCGCCAACCTGAAGCTGCTTTTGTGGGAGATGGAGCCGATACCCCGCCAGCTCGCTCCGGCCAAGGGAGGCATCCTCCGCTTCTTGGCTTTGCCGCTGGCTTTGGGGATTGGTATCCCGGCGGTGATGGGGTTGGCAAGGCTGCTGTTCCCCGATTGGTGGGAGTTTGTTCTGTTTCTCGGCCTGATGGGGCTGGTGCCGGTTCTGTATTTCTTTATCATCCGGGTCATGGATTACAGAACGGGCGGCCTTGCTTTTGATGGAGAAAATTATACTATACGTTATTCAGCGGGGATGTATCTACACACTGTAGTAATTCCAGCCCGCCGAGTGATCCTGATTGAAAACCGCCAAAGCCTGATGCAGCGGCGAAAGGATCGGTGCGACTGCCACATCTTTACAGTAGCAGAAGGGCGGATGTGCCACATCTTGCGGGGCCTTGACCGGAAAAAAGCGGAGGAATTCCTAAACAAATCGTATAATATTTATAAATCATCCAAATAGGAGTGGAAAAGCGAGTTGAATAAGGGCGAGTTTTACGCTTTGCTGGAGCAGCGGGGCATTCCCCATGAAAGCTATGAGCATCCTGCGGTTTTCACCATGGAGGAGCTGGCAGGCTGTAATATTCCCCACACCGAGAGAATTGTAAAAAACCTTTTCCTGCGGGATGACAAAAAAAGGAACTACTACCTTGTTACAGTGGCGGGGGAGCATACGGTGAATCTGGCCCAGCTGAGCCAGCGCATTCCCAGCCGAAAGCTGAGCTTTGCCAGTGAAGAAAAGCTGTGGGAGCTTCTGGCCTTGAAAAAGGGGCATGTTACCCCGGTGGGCATCCTGAACAACGGGGAGAAAAATGTTACGCTGGTGTTGGATCAAAAGCTGGTGGGGCAAACCATCGGCATTCATCCCATGGAAAACACGGCAACGGTTTTTCTTGCTTTTGAGGAGTTGCTCAAGCTGGTGGAGGAGCATGGGAACACCACCGTGATCTGTAGGCTTGACGGATAGACGTTACAATAAGCCGGCAATCAAAAAGGCCAAGAAGCAAGACAGCTTCTTGGCCTTTATCTGTTTAGTTGAAGGGTGTAGGCGCTCCGTTGCCGCCCAGCCAATCCAGCACCGATTGATAGGGAAACACATTGTGGAACCCGTTGACATGGGAGCCAAACTCATTGTAACACAGCGTGAGAAAGACCAGAGCCACCACAGCGCTCCAATAATACTTTTGGTGATCGCTGATGGATTGGTTAAGCTTTTTCAGCTTGGCCAAAGCCTCTTTACCCGGCTTTTTATCGGTTCCTTGGCGCAGCTCATCCCGCAGGGCATATTCCTCGGGGGAGGCCAGCAGGCAGCTCAAAGCAGCGGGTGCCGCTACCAGTGCAAAGATATATACATACATGGAAAGCCGCTCCAAAATAAAGTGGCGGGTGATAAACAGCCAGATTATGGCGCTGTACAACATCAGGTTCATAAGCACAGTACTATCCGGGTCACGCTTCTGCCAGATCGGCCACAGCGCCAGGCAGGCCCCGAAGATGGTGAAAGGAATCAGCAAAAAGACAGGGCTGAAAGCTGTTACATAAACCGAATCCTTATAATAAGTGAAAACAAAGCGGGTGACCAGCTGCAAAATGGTTTCAGAAAAGATGTAAAGCAGCACGGTCATGCTTCCATACAGGATGCCCAGTTTTTTGCCCAGCTTCAAATGGCAGACAAAATAAACCGGAATCATAATCAGTGCTGTTTTGTGAAAGGTTGCCGCCAGCAGAATCATGGCAAAATAGGGAATGGGCTTTTTGCTGCGGAGAAAGCCGTAGGAAAGGGCTACAATGCTGCAAGCAAGGCTTTGCCGAATAAAATTCATACTGGTATAGAAAAAAGTAAGGGTTACAAAGAGCCAAGTGGAAAGCCACTTGTTGTCACACCAGAGATAAATAAAAACAGCAATGGGAATCAAAATCAAGGCGGCATAAATGCCGTACATCACCAGAGAATTGGGTACAAAAAAGGCCATTGCCTTGGTCAGCAGTGTAAAGCCCAGCTCAGGCCCTTGGTTCAGCAGACCCGAGAAGCCCTCGGCGGCCTTGATATCTTGGAAGATTTTAATGTAGGATTCATAGTCAAAGCCGATCCCATAGCGAAAGGTGGCAATAAACCACATGTAGGCAAAATTCACTGCCAAGTAGATACCCGATTTCACCCGGCTGGGCTTATAGATGCAAAGAGGCCAGGCCAGTCCCAGAATCAGCAGCAGATTGATATAATAAACTGTCATAATTACCTCATTCTCATGCGTTTTATTCGATCTTTTTCATTTTACACCATTTTCTCTTTATTATCAACTTGCTTTCTTTTTGAAAAAAGCAAAGTACACAAAGAAAAACGTACTTTCTTTTTGATAAAAGAAAGTACGCAAAGAAAAACCACTTAAGAGATTTCCAATGAGTGCTGTCCTCCGCCATCGAGTGCAAAGGCTGAATGTTTCAGCAAGCTAAGCCCGACGAAAAAGGCGAAGTCTCCGCCATTGAGTGCAAAGGTTGGATTTTTCAGCAGGCTAAGCCTGACAAAAGAGGCAAAGCCTCCGCCATCGAGTGCAAAGGCTGAATTTTTCAGCAAGCTAGGCCCGACGAAAGAGGCGAAGCCTCCAAAAATACGCCGCCGGTGAAGCGGCATAAAATCCAATTCACCGGCGGGAAAGTGTGTGCTTTATGCTTTTTTGGTGCAGCCTTGGCCGCAAGAGGGTTATTCCTCTTCTTCGAGCTCTTCCTTTTGAGATTCTATAAAGAGGGAAAGAGGCATACAGGGAGAGCAAGGGGGTTTAGGCGGACAAGGCGGTTTGGGCGGAGGACATGGCGGAGGAGGGCAGGGCGGAGGACACGGCCGAGGTCTGCAGCAAGGCTTACAACAAGGCTTGCAGCAGCCACCTCCGCGATGACAGGTTTCAAATACATCGCTGAGAATACCGCCCTGACGGGCAATATCTTCTATAATTTGAGAATAGGTCATGGGTGCAGCTCCTTTCTAAAGACTCTCTTTATTCTATGCATTACAGGTGCGGATGTTGAAAGGCCCCAACCCCTGCATTCCTTGGCCGTTTAGCGAAAGGACCAACTGGGAGGGGGAAGGGATTCCTCTATTGAATTTTCGCTCAAATGTGATACAATAAAAACAATCATCTCGAAAATACATATAATTTTTTAGGATGCGGCGATGCTGCTCTCATGCTTTTGGTGTCTGCATGATTCCCAATAGGGAGCAACCCCCAGAGTGTTTGAGCACCCCCATTAGAAAGCCCCAAATGTATACATAAGCTTTTTATGGGTGAAAAAGTAAAACACACAAAGGCCCTCAAAGGGCATACAGAGATTTTAACGAAGGAGAGGACAAATGGATACACCCGAACCCCGAATACGCATTTCTGCGATGTCGGTGGAAAATGTTGAGAAAGTGGAAGAGCTGGAAAAAGCCTGCTTTTCCGCCCCATGGAGTTTAGATTCGCTGGTGGAGGAGCTCTCCAACCCGATGGCCGTGTTTCGTGTGGCTTATCTGGGAGAGGAGCTGGCCGGTTATATGGGGATGCATCATATTATCGATGAGGGGTATATTACCAATATAGGCGTTTTCCCCCAGCTGCGCCGCCAGGGAGTGGCCCGGGCTTTGCTGGAGGATATGCTGTGCTATGGTGAGGAAAATGACCTGAATTTTCTCACGTTGGAGGTGCGGCCTTCCAACGAAGCGGCCATTGCCCTTTATAAGGCCTATGGCTTTGAAGAGGCAGGGCGGCGCACCGGTTATTACCAGAACCCGGTGGAGGATGCTCTGCTCCTGACCCGTAAATTGTGAATGAATATGCAAGGAGGCAGCAGCTTTGAAGATACTTGCCATTGAAAGCTCCTGTGATGAAACGGCCGCCGCTGTGGTGGAGGATGGCCGGCGGGTTCTTTCCAGTGTAATCAACTCTCAGATTCCCGAGCATCGGCTCTATGGCGGAGTGGTTCCAGAAATCGCCTCCCGCCGCCATGCAGAAGCCATTGTGGATGTTACCGGGGCCGCCCTTTCACAGGCGGCCCTTTCTCTGCGCCAAATTGATGCGGTGGCGGTGACCTGTGCCCCCGGCCTCATCGGTGCTTTGCTGGTGGGGGTGAATTTTGCCAAGGGCCTTTGCCTTTCCGCCGGCAAGCCCCTGATTCCGGTGCACCATATCCGGGGGCATATTGCCGCCAATTATCTGGCTTTCCCAGAGCTGAAACCGCCCTTTTTGTGTCTGGTGGTTTCGGGGGGGCACAGCCACATTATTATGGTGGAGGATTACACCCGCTTTCGGGTTATCGGCAGAACCCGGGATGATGCAGCGGGGGAGGCCTTTGATAAATCCGCCCGGGCCATGGGCCTGCCTTATCCCGGCGGGGTTCATCTGGACAAGCTTTCTCTCACCGGCGATCCTGAAAAATACAGCCTGCCCCGTCCTCATGTAGAGGGCAGCCCTTATGACTTCAGCTTTTCGGGGCTGAAAACAGCGGTTATTAACCTGCTGCACCGGGCTGAGCAGAGGGGAGAGCAGCTGGATACCCCTTCACTGGCGGCTTCTTTCCAGAAGACGGTTTCGGAGATTCTCACCGGCACCTTTATAGCGGCGGCTAAGGAGGTGGGGGCCACCACTTTGGTGGCGGCCGGGGGAGTATGTGCCAACTCCGGTTTGCGGGCCAGCCTGACCCGTGCCTGCAAGCAGGAGGGCTTTTCTCTGTATTTTCCGCCCCTTTCTCTTTGCGGAGATAACGCCGCCATGATCGGCGCACAGGCCTTTTATGAGGCTCAGGCTGGCGTTGTGGGGGATATGTCTCTCAACGGCACTGCCAGCCAGTCGGTGGATCAACCGGTGGCAGCTCAACAGTGAAAGATGGAAGCTATCTAAAAAATTGCAAAAATCATATAAAAATCATATCCAAAAGCTCTTGAAATGCAGGATTTGTTCAGGTATAATGTTATAAGTGGGGGAATTCGATTTTAAGAGTGGGTCACAGCACCCATAGCTTATATCAGACAGTTGGTGTTCTGAGATGTGCTGAAAATGCTGGTTCTATTGCCTTTTTATATAGGATATCATATATTTCTGGGCATAAAATTTCGTGCAGCAAAGCCTATTTAGCAGGAAAGAAGCGGTTGTTTGGCGCTTTTTTTAAATATGCAGGAATTTATGTATTTTAATGCAAAATTTGCTTAAAGGGAAAAACATGATGTCTTGTCATGATGTTTTTTAAGAACCCGCCTAAACCGTTGTATTATGTTTTGCCAAATAGAAAGGAGCGTCTCTTAATGACCAAAAATCAGAATGTCCTTAATTGGGTTGAGGAAATGAAAGCGCTGGTCAAGCCGGATCATGTAGTGTGGATCGATGGCAGTGAAAGCCAGCTTACCGAATTGCGTCAGCAGTCATTGGATTCGGGCGAGCTTCACCTTTTGAATCAGGATGAGCTTCCGGGCTGTACTCTGCACCGCACCGCCCTCAACGATGTGGCTCGTGTTGAACACCGCACCTTTATCTGCTCCCGCAGCAAAGAGGATGCAGGCCCCACCAACAACTGGGAAGATCCTCAGGTTATGTACAACAAATTGACCCCTCTTTTTGATGGTGTCATGAAGGGCCGCACCATGTATGTGATCCCTTACAGCATGGGCCCTATCGGTTCTGAATTTTCCAAGGTTGGCGTTGAACTGACCGATTCCATCTATGTTGTGCTCAACATGGATATCATGACCCGTATGGGCCAGAAGGCATTTGACCAGCTGGGCGATACCTCCAACGATTTTGTCCGGGGTCTTCACTCCAAGGCTGATATCGATGAAGAAAACCGCTACATCTGCCACTTCCCCGAGGATAACACCATTTGGTCCATCAACTCCGGTTACGGCGGCAACGTTCTGTTGGGCAAAAAGTGCTTTGCTCTGCGTATTGCTTCCTATCAGGGCAAGAACGAGGGCTGGATGGCTGAACATATGCTGATTCTGGGCATTGAAAATCCCCAGGGTGAAGTGAAGTATGTTTGCGCTGCTTTCCCTTCTGCCTGCGGCAAAACCAATTTGGCCATGCTCATTCCGCCCGAAGTTTACAAGAAAAAGGGCTACAAGGTCTGGTGTGTTGGCGATGATATCGCTTGGCTGCGTGTTGGCCCTGATGGTCGTTTGTGGGCAATCAACCCCGAAGCCGGCTTCTTTGGCGTGGCTCCCGGAACCAACGTGAAATCCAATCCCAATGCATTGGAATCCACCAAGAAGAACACCATCTTCACCAACGTGGTCCTCAATGAGGATAACAACACTGTCTGGTGGGAAGGTCTTGATAAGAATCCTCCCGAAAACGCCATTGACTGGAAGGGCAACCCCTGGAACGGCAAAACTGCCACAACTCCCGGCGCTCACCCCAACAGCCGCTTTACCGCTCCTGCGATCAACTGCCCCTGTGTCAGCTCTGAATTCAACAATCCCGCCGGTGTTCCGATTTCCGCTATCGTATTCGGCGGACGCCGCGCAAAGACCGCTCCGCTGGTTTATGAAGCAAGAAGCTGGCAGCACGGTGTTTTCGTAGGCTCCATCATGGCCTCTGAGACCACTGCCGCCGCTTCCGGCGCTGTGGGCGTGGTTCGCCGTGATCCTATGGCAATGCTTCCTTTCTGCGGCTACCACATGGGCGATTATTTTGCTCATTGGCTGGAGATGGGCGAGAAGCTGGGCGACAAGGCTCCCAAAATCTTCAACGTCAACTGGTTCCGCACCGATGACGAAGGCCACTTTATCTGGCCTGGATTTGGCGACAACATGCGCGTGCTTTCTTGGATCATCGATCGCTGCGAAGGCAAGGCTGAGCCTGTTGAAACCCCCATCGGCTTTGAGCCTAAGGCTGAGGATATCAACCTCGAAGGCCTTGAGGGAATCGATCTGGATACCGTTAAGGGTCTGCTGAACGTTGACCGTGCCCTTTGGAAAGAGGATGTGGCCGGTATCAAGGAATTCTATGGCAAGTTTGGCGATCGTTTGCCCAAGGCTCTCAACGATGAGCTGAACACTCTGGAGAAGAACCTGGATTAGTTTTTAACCAATAAAGTGAAGGCTGTGGAATGTTAAAGCATTCCCAGCCTTCCTTCTTTTTGTAGCATAAATTTTATTATATAATTGAATGCTTAAATAGTATGTGTTACGATATTAATAACCGCGAAGCGTTTATTATATGTTCCATTTTTATGGCCCGCCTCACGGCGATGGCCAATTATATCATTCACTGCGCTCATGATATAATGTATAGTGTTTAAAGCCAAAAGAGAGGTGTGGATTTTTATGCTGAAAAGTGACAGGATCATACTGTGCATAGTGTTGCTGGTTTTTACTTTGCTGGTCGCCAGTGTGGTCATCCGCAATAACATGCCTTTTGAACCATGGGGCTATACAAAGAAAATAATCAGCGATGAGCCTGTATATGAATATCTAATAACGTATAATCAAGGTGGGAATGCTTTTTCAAGAAAAATACCACCTCTTCCTGCGGGACACCCAATTTTGAAAGATATCAATGAATATGCCTACGAGTTGGTAAAGAACCAGATAGGGTCGGATTTGCCAGAAGACTATAAAGACTACGTTCAGATTACTTCCTATTTAGTGAGTGAAATGAAAGCACAATAAAAAGCTGGATATTCAGGTAGTGCTGAGAGCATAAAACAGAAAAATTGAAGCAGGGTGTACCCATAAAACGGGTACACCCTGTAAAATGTTATTTCCTTTCTTTCAGTGTGTGTCTACACAAAAATGTCAGAATAACGGTAAACGAAGTCATGTCTGAAACCATGAGACCTTTTTTTACAAGTCCGGGCTTACAGTTAATGCATCTTTCACGAATTTTTACTAGCTTTGCATAGAGCGCAAAATAAGTGGAACAGATATACCGGAGTTCCTCAGAGACTGGCTCATTCGCAGGGGACAGGCATTCTCCCATCCACAAGACGAGGGTTGACAAACGATATATAGGTTTCCTGGTTTTGCTGCTTAAGCGAGGTATACAGCCAGTGGCTGCATCTTTAAAACAAACGTGAAACTGCGCTGTCATGAAATCGATATATTTCGCCAATTCACCCGGTCAGCCCGTTTTCAATACAGCCAAAACTGCTGTCCGTTCCAGAAGCATCCTTTTTAAAAAACAAATCAATTTAAGGAGTGAATTCTGCCTTTACGAGGGCTTACCCGAGCTGAGGGGCTTGGCGCACAGGCCCCAAATCTTACAGGGAACTTCTTCTGCGTACATCGGACCCACCGCCTTTCTTTTCACACAGTTGTGGGAAGCTCTTTTTGAATCCCTTCCCTTTTGCATCTTTAGTATACCCTACAGCTGGGTATTTGTCAATAAAAAAATAGTCACATCGTTTAATTTTATGTTAATAATAAATAACGAATCGCTGAACGAATAAAATAATATTCTTTTTGGATAATAGTTGAAAAAAAGCTCTTGGAAACTGGCTGTTTAAGAGGGATGGGCAGATTTTCAAGAAAAAAACCCACAGAATAAATAAAAAGGGTTCCTTGACTTCGGGAAAGCTTTAGGATACAATAACAATTGTCAAAAGCAAAAGACCTGCCGTCGGCAGGCAGATAGTGAGGGTAATATGGACGAAAATATGGAACTGGATCTGGAGCAGGAAGAAGAAGAGGTTGATCTTCTGACCCTCATCGCCGAGGATGGCACTGAGCTGGAATTTGAAATTGCCGATACCGCCGAATTCGAAGGTGTGCGTTACATGGCGCTGATCCCTGTCTTGAATCAGGCTGAGGAGATTCTGGAGGATAGCGGTGAGCTGGTGATTTTGCGTGTTTCAGAAGGCGAAGGGGAAGAATTCCTCGAATCCATTGAGGATGAGGATGAATTCAACCGTGTGGGCGATTTCTTTATGAAGCGCCTTGAGGATACCTTTGATTTTGAGGACTGAGTTTTAGCATAGTCTCGTTTTTTCTTTGCGTTTATTCCAATAGAGCTTACTCCCCTGCTGGGTGCGTGTATATGCTGCTTTAATATAATCCAACACTTATATTAAAGGGAGTCCTGATCTTCGTGGATATGATTGCAGACCTCCCGGCCTTGGCCGGACGAAGGGAGCAGGAGCCCCACGGGGGGACACCCACCTGTCTTTGACGGGTTTTATTGGGCGACATACGGCTTGGTGGGGTTTTATTTTGCATTTTTAATTGTTTCCTGCTTCGTGGATGCGGAGTTTAGCGGAAAAATTGGAGCGAACGGCTGCGGCTGTTCGCTTTTCTTTATTTAGCGTCTGCTAAACAATTCAAAAATGCAACAACAGCAGTACTTTTCAGGCCGTCAATCCATGTATCTGAAACGGTAAAACAGACCTGTTTTGCCGTCAAACAGAGCGAATATTGCTTTGTTTGCAAATGCGTTTTGCAAAGCGCATTTATTCATTGGACATTATTTAAACCCTGCCTTGGGGTAACCGGAAGATTCGGATTGGGGTGATTTTATGGAGGGCTCTATGCCTCTCTTTGCCAACTGGCAAACCCAGCATTATGTTTGGGGTGGTATAACAGCAGGGGCATTGTTCCTGTTTTTTGTCTTAATTCCCATTGTGAAATACTGGCGCAAAAAACACAGAAACACCGAGCTGGATTGTGTAGGAGATGGCTACCAGTTTGAAGCCTACATAGCCCAGCTGCTCAGGCGCAACGGATTTATCAACGTGGATGTAACCAAAGCCTCCAGCGACTATGGCGTGGATGTTACAGCGGAAAAGGATGACATCACCTACGCCATTCAGTGCAAGTTTTACAACCAGCCTGTGGGGGTAAAGGCCGTTCAGGAGGTGCTGGCTGGGAAGCTCTACTACGACTGCCATGTTGCTGTGGTTGCCACAAACAGCACCTTTACCAGAAACGCTGTTGAGCTGGCGAAAAAGACCAAGGTGCTCCTGTGGGATGAAGATAAACTGGCACGCCTGTAATGGCTTTGGCAGGCATCATTTTGTGGTGCGGCGTTGGATTGTTTCCAGCTGCATTGCCTCTTATAAAAGAAAAAGCGTAACGGAAAGGCAATTCCCGTTACGCTTTATTGTTTTATGCTTGGCCGAAAAGGGCGGGGCCTATTTTCCTATACTGCTTTTCCATTCCAGATATTCATCAAAGCTGGTCTGGCGATCGGTCACACCCTCAGGGGTGATCTCGATGATCCGGTTGGCAATGGTCTGGATAAACTGGTGATCGTGGGAGGCGAAAAACACAATGCCCTTAAAATCAGTCAGCCCGTTGTTGAGGGCGGTGATGGATTCCAAATCCAAATGGTTGGTGGGCTGATCCAGCACCAGCACATTGGCACCGGAAAGCATCATGCGGGAAAGCATGCACCGAACCTTTTCACCACCGGAAAGCACCTTGACAGACTTGAGCACATCGTCCCCGGAAAAGAGCATCCGGCCCAAAAACTGGCGCAGATAGCTTTCGTGATGATCGGGGGAATAGGGCTCCAGCCACTGGAGCAGGTTTTCATCCCGGTCGTTGAAAAAGGAGGAGTTATCCCGGGGGAAGAAGGCCTGTGAAGTGCTGACACCCCATTTGAAGGAGCCGCTGTCCGGCTTGATCTCCTCAGCCAGAATCTTGAACAGGGTGGTGTGAGCCAGCTCGTTATCCCCTACAAAGGCGATTTTATCCTCACGGCCCGCTGTAAAGGTCAGGTTATCCAGCACCTTGACACCGTCAATGGTTTTGGTAAGACCTTCCACAAACAAAACATCCTTGCCTACCTCACGGTCAGGCTTAAAGCCCACCCAGGGGTAACGCCGGGAAGAAGCGGGAATCTGCTGTATATCCAGATTATCCAGCAGCTTGCGCCGGGAGGTTGCCTGCTTGGCCTTGGATTTGTTGGCAGAAAAACGGGCGATAAAGTCTTGCAGTTCCTTGGCCTTTTCCTCGGCCTTTTTGTTTTGATCCCGGAGCATTTGCTGCATCAGCTTGCTGGCATCGTACCAGAAATCGTAGTTGCCCACATACAGCTTGATCTTGCCGTAATCGATATCCACGATGTGGGAGCAGACAGCGTTGAGAAAATGCCGGTCATGGGAGACCAGAATAACGGTGCCCAGGAAATCCATAAGAAAATCCTCCAGCCAAGTGATGGAGGCATAATCCAAGTTGTTGGTAGGCTCATCCAAGAGGATGATATCCGGCTGGCCGAACAGCGCCTGTGCCAGCAGCACCTTAACCTTTTGGCGGCCATCCAGCTCGCTCATCAGGCTGGCGTGAAAAGCAGTTTCAATTCCCAAACCCTGCAATATGCGGGAAGCATCCGATTCGGCTTCCCAGCCGCCCATTTCGGCAAAATCGGCTTCCAGCTCAGAGGCACGAACGCCGTCTTCCTCGGTGAAATCTTCTTTTTCGTAAAGGGCATCTTTTTCTTTCAAGTTGGCATAAAGCTTATGGTTGCCCATAATCACCGTTTCAATAACCGGAAAAGCATCGTATTTGTTCTGATCCTGCCGCAGGATGGACATGCGGACTTTAGAATCCACAAACACGCTGCCGCTGCTGGGTTCCAGCTCACCGGAAAGCACCTTGAGAAAGGTGGATTTGCCCGCACCGTTGGCTCCGATGATGCCATAGCAGTTGCCGGGAACAAATTGCAGGTCTACATGGGAAAAGAGCTTGGTTACACCCATGTTGAGGCTTACATCGCTGACTGTTATCATAGTATTGCATAAACTCCTTCTTAAAAACTGGATAAAACAGCTTGTTATTCTTTATTATAACACAAAACAGGAACGGCCGCAGGTTTCTCTGCTTTTTGCGGCATCTCATTCATCACTCCCGCACTCATGCCGTGCGGCTGGCACATCCTTTCAGGCGCTTACATTTTCTGCGGAAAATGTAGAGGTGGCCTTCAGCCACGAAGCGCCTCATGGGGGAACTAGTTCCCCCATGTTCCCCCTCCAGCCTTCGGCGGGAATTAAACCACAGTTTGGCTTTCCTTAAAAAAAGGAAGGTTCAAGGAAAAGGGTTTACCCTAATTGTAAACAGGCCTCACAAAACGATAGCTATTGGGCGCAAAGACGTGGAGTTATGCCTTGCCTAAGCCCGAAATAAGAGGCTAAGCCCTCCATCAAGCAACCAGGGCAGACATGGCGGTGGTGAGCCGGGCAAAATCTTCTATGGAAAGCTGCTCCGCCCGGGTGGAGGGGGCGATGCCTGCCTGCTCCATAGCGGAGGTTATTGCGCTTTTCTCCAACCGGAAATGAGCAGCCATGCAGTTGAGCAAGGTCTTGCGCCGCTGGGAAAAAGCACCTTTTACCACCGAGAAGAACAGGGCCTCATCGATTCCCTGCACCGGCGGCTCTGGGCGAACCTCCAAGCGGATGACACTGGAATCCACATTGGGGGCGGGCATAAAGGAGCCCTTGGAAACCCCAAACAGAATTTCGGGCTTGGCGTAGTAGTGCACTGCCACTGTGACAGCACCGGCCTCCCGGCTGGGGAGCGGCGCACAGATGCGGGTAGCCGCCTCCTTCTGCACCATAACGGTGATGGTATCCACCGGGAGCCGTTCCTCCAGCAGGCGCATCAGAATGGGGGAGGTGACATAATAGGGCAGGTTGGCGCAAACCACCACCCGCAACCCGGCAAATTCCTCTGCAATCAGCTTGTGGAGG
Source organism: Oscillospiraceae bacterium MB08-C2-2 (assembly GCA_035621215.1). Lineage (NCBI taxonomy): Bacteria > Bacillati > Bacillota > Clostridia > Eubacteriales > Oscillospiraceae > Oscillospiraceae bacterium MB08-C2-2. The sequence goes on from CP141729.1 coordinate 2,395,352, forward strand.
TCCACCTTGAGAGCATCCCCGTGGATAACCTTGGTGTTGGGGCAGTCGGCCAGGGTTTCTTCCAGCACCGGCAGCAGACGAGCATCCAGCTCAATGCTGACCACCTTGGTGGCAAGCCGGGCCAGCTGTGTGGTGAGCACCCCAAGGCCGGGACCGATTTCCAGAACACCTACCCCTTCATCCGCTCCCGAGGCTTCGGCCATGTGGGGGCAAATGCCGGGGTTAATGATAAAGTTTTGCCCCAGCGCTTTGGAAAACCGAAAGCCATGGCGATCCAGCAGCTCCCGGATTGTTTTTATATTTGTAAGATTTTCCATATATCGGCTCCTGTCCGTTCAAAGAATCGCACAACAAAACTCCCCATAAAAAGGAAATTAAGTTGATTTTCTGTAAAAAATAGAGTATTATAATAAGAATTAATGAGAGGAATACAGCCATGGAAGAACAAAAAGACAGACGAGATAAAATCAACTATTATTTGGATATAGCCGAAACAGTGCTGGAGCGGGGAACCTGCTTGCGGCGTAATTTTGGCGCCATTATCGTAAAAAACGATCAGATTATCTCCACTGGCTATGTGGGAGCACCCCGCGGGCGGCAGAACTGCAGCGATTTGGGCTACTGCACCCGGCAAAAGCTCCAGATTCCCCGGGGCGAGCGCTATGAGATGTGCCGCTCTGTCCATGCGGAGGCCAATGCCATTATTCACGCTTCCCGTGCGGATATGCTGAACAGCACCTTGTATCTGGTGGGTCGGGAATACGATACAGACGAATACGTTCGGGATGCAAACCCCTGCTCTATGTGCAAGCGGCTGATCATTAACGCCGGTATTACCAATGTGATCATTCGGGATGATAAAAATACATACCGCAGTGTGCCTGTCCGGGATGAATGGATCAGCAACGATGAATCCCTCAGCGGAGCCATGGGTTACTAAGCTTTTACTTAAAAGAAAAAATCACTTTTGCAGCCTGCATAATTTGCGGGCTGTTTTTGTCTTTTATCAGGATTCGACCCGATAGATGGGGTATGATACCATTAGAACACATTATATTTGTTCTATTGCGGCAGCGGTTCACTGATGCTGGGAAAGGTTATCCCGTAATTTATAAAAAGACACAAGCTTAATCCATGGTACAGCATTTACACCTTAAATGCAAGACTGGGCTTTAGCGTGCGGTGGGTATATTTTATCCCCATAGGCGAAGACTAAAAGCAACCAAACCCATCGAAAGGTGTTGACCTATGGATAACAACAAACGCAAAGCCGATTCTGCCGTGGGAGAGGAAAATCCGCTTCCCACCGATGCGGCCACTTCTGAGGAAGAAGAGGAACAGGCCGAAATCGATAACGCCCAATCCCAGCAGACCCAGCAGATTGTCCAAACCGGCTCCATCACCCCTGCCAAGGGGCGGCATGTCATTCACTGCCTGACCATTGTGGGGCAGGTGGAGGGGCATTATATTCTGCCGCCGCAAAACAAAACCACAAAATACGAGCACGTGATTCCCCAGCTGGTGGCCATTCAGGAGGACCCTCAAATTGAGGGGCTGATTATCATACTCAATACGGTTGGCGGCGATGTGGAGGCTGGCCTTGCCATTGCGGAGCTGGTTTCCGGTATGCGTAAGCCCACGGTTTCCATCGTATTAGGTGGTGGGCATTCCATCGGCGTGCCGCTGGCAGTCAGCGCCCAGCAATCTTTTATTGTACCCTCTGCTACTATGACCCTGCACCCGGTGCGTATGAACGGGGTGGTGCTGGGTGTTCCACAGACCCTTTCTTATTTTGATAAGATGCAGGAGCGAATCGTTCGGTTCGTAACCGAGAATTCCAAGGTATCGGCGGATACCTTCCGGAATATGATTATGAATACAGGGGAGCTTGTCATGGATGTGGGCACCGTGCTGGATGGCCAGCAGGCCGTGGAAATCGGCCTGATTGACCACTTGGGCGGGCTGGCGGATGCCATCACCTGCCTGTATTCCATGATTGACGAACAGAAAGCTAAAAAAGAGCAGGAAACGGCATCGGATACCGCCGAAGAAAAAGAAACTTCTGCCAAGGCTCCGTCACGCCCCAAGGCCAGCCGGGTGGAGGTTTATCAGCCGGTGATGCGCCGCAGATTGGTTAAAAACCGCAGGCGGGAACCCTTTCGTAGTGCGGCCGCAGTCAAGAACGACAGCGCAGTGGCAGGTGTTTGGCCGCCTCACCGCTTATCCGGTCCGCTGACAGGGCAAAATATCCGCTCGGGTCAGGAACGCCGCTCATGGGATGGAGGTGCCAAAAGCTATGTTAATCCATTCGGTGACGCCGGCCCAGTTTCTGACTGACCCATGGCCGGAAAGTGCCGCAGTATCTGGGGTGGCCGCACCCCAAACCGAATACAAGGCAATACCCTTCGGCTACGTGGAGGGGATTTCTACCCCAGAAGGGTTTCGGATGAACCGGCTGCTTTCCACCGACCCCAGCCAGTATCTGGATGTTAACTTCACCCCCGGCGGCATTTGCAGGCTTTAACCGCCTGCCCCGGGTACATAAAGACAGCCCGGCCCCGGGAACAATTGTTTGCAGACCTTTACACTGTACGCCCAATCGTGGTACAATAAACCTACTTTCTTTTTAGAAAAAAAGAAAGTAGGCAAAGAAAAATCACTATGGGTTTAGGTGAGCAGAAGCCCTTGTCCTTGAGCTGGATGAATGACGATGGGCGATGCACTTAAAACCTAAGTGGTCTCAGAGAAACTGCGACCACGGCCTATGAAAAAGCTTATATTTCGACCAAAAGGCCTTGCCTGACGGCAGTGTCGCTCATTTTTCTTTGTATTCTTTCTTTTTCTGCGTAAAAAGAAAGAATATGCCTGCACGGCATGAGTGCGGAAGTGAGAAATGCTCACTTTGTTAAGCCGTGCGAGATACCTTTACAGCATAAGTGCTAACCTATAGGGTATAGTTCCAGATTGAACGGTGGATATACGCCGAATATGATTTTGGTGGGTGATCATAATTGGGGCTTCTTTTATCCAAGTGGAAAGAGATATACTGTGGAACATCACAGGAAAGCTTTTTAAGGGCAATTGAAATTCTTAAGCTTAACAGCATAAAATATAAGCATTTGCAAGTAAAGCATGATGCTTCACCCCCATTTCGTGGCTTTGCCAGAAAAGCTTTGGGCAGGGTCGGAGAGATAACCGAAAGCTCTATTTTGTATTATATTTATGTCAATAAACATGATTTTGAAAAGGCTAGAGATATTTTGGCAGGGGAGATGCCTTAAAATCAGAAAAACCTTTAATGTGCATAGCCAGATATTCCGCCATTAGAATAACAAATCAATTTACATATGGAGGCCTTGGAATGGGTATATTTGACGCAGTTTTACAGGGGATCGTGCAGGGACTTTCTGAGTTTCTGCCCATTTCCAGCTCGGGGCATTTATCGGTGGTGCAGTATTTTACCGGGCAGGGGGGAGAAAGCGGAGCGGCTTTTTCCATTCTTCTGCATCTGGGGACCCTGCTGGCGGTCTGCCTTGCCTTTCATAAAACCATTCTGGAGCTGATTGTGGAGTTCTTCGGCGCAGTGGGGGATATTTTCAAAGGGCGGTTTTCTATCAAAAACGCCAGCCCGCAAAGGCGGATGCTGTTCCTTTTAATTGTTTCGCTGGTTCCGCTGGGTGCGGTGGTTTTTCTCAAGGATTTTTACACCTCTTTTTCTGCGGATAACAGCATTATTATGGAGGGGGTTTGCTTCCTTTTCACCAGCCTTCTGCTGTTCCTTTCCGAAAGGGTCAAGGAGGGCAATAAAAAGGCCGCCACCATGCAGTATAAGGATGCGGTGCTCATCGGCTGTATGCAGGCTGTTGCACCCCTGCCCGGCCTTTCACGTTCCGGCTCTACCATAGCGGCGGGCATATTTGTAGGGCTCAACCGCAAATATGCCGTGGCTTTCTCCTTTATTATGGGTATCCCGGCTGTGCTGGGGGCAAATCTTTTGGAGATCAAGGATATTGCAGGGCAAAAGCTGGATACCTCCCTGCCTGTTTTGCTGGTGGGGCTGGTCACTTCACTGATTTTCGGCCTGCTGGCCATTAAAATGGTAAACTGGCTGGTGACCTCCAACAAGTTTAAGATTTTTGCATGGTATACGCTGGTTTTGGGCATTCTGGTGCTGGGTACCGGTATTTTTGAGGCAGTCAGCGGCCACGCTTTGCAAAACATGATTTTAGGGGCCTGATTGTGGCCCTATAGACTGATTTAAGTGAAACAAGTATAGCCGGAGGTCGAAGTGTTTATGGCAAGCACAACCAACAGAAAAACCACAAAAAAGAGAGCAGCGCCTTCCCGGCAGACTGCGGCTCAGCGCAACGCCAAAAAGCAGATGGGTGCGGTGATTATGTTCTCCGCCGGGCTGTTGCTGGGCGCACTGACCTATATTCCCGGGGAAAGCGGCTGGTTCTTTGTACATAGGTTTATTTACGGCATGTTCAGCTGGAGCTCCTTCTTTTTGGCGCCCCTGCTGATTTATATCGCTGTTATGACTGCGCTGGACAAGCCCATTGGTTCTCTCCAAGCCAAGCTTTGGCAGGTCAGTGTGCTCATTACATTGATTTCCGGGGCGATCCAGATTTTTGGGCCGGGGATACCTA